>NZ_MSCW01000005.1 GCF_001981305.1 Marinobacter lutaoensis
TACGAACCAGGCGGTCGGAGGTTCGAATCCTCCCAGCCGCGCCATCTTTAGGTCAAGGCGCCCCGGTTTGCAAATCACGCAGGCCGGGGCGTTTTGCCATGTCCGGTCGTCTCGCCCGGTGTTACGGTTTCCCCACCCGCCGAAACTTAGACAGCCATCCAGAAGCTTACTATGTTTAGAGAGGCCGCCGGGCCTCCCGCTCCCCCGTTGTTCGCTTGTCCGGTGCCTCAAGGGAGCCAAGCGCCGGGAACTGGAGCCGTCATGGAAAGAAAGACCGACGACTACGTCGATCACCCCCCCGAAGATACCCTGAATACGCTCGATACCGATCCGGACCAAGGCTTGTCAGAGGCCGAGGCCGCGCGCCGACTGGAACGCTTTGGCCCCAATGAGATCCAGGAACGGGAAGAGCCCCTGTGGCATCGCGTGTTCCGGCGCTTCTGGGGCCCGATTCCCTGGATGATCGAGGTGGCGGCGCTGCTGTCGGCGCTGGTTCAGAAGTGGGAAGACTTCGCCATTATCCTGGTGATGCTGCTGGTTAACGCACTGCTCGATTTTTTCCAGGAACACCGTGCCCTGAACGCCCTGAAGGCCCTGAAACAGGGCCTTCAGGGCGAGGCCATCGTGCTGCGCTCGGGGCAGTATCGGGCGCTCCCGTTCCGTGAACTGGTGCCCGGGGACATCATTCGCCTGAAAATCGGCAACGTAGTGCCGGCGGATGTCCAGTTGCTGGACGGGGACTATCTGTTGCTGGACCAGTCGGCGCTGACGGGGGAGTCGCTGCCGGTCAGCAAGAAAACCGGCGCGGTGGCCTACGCCAATACCATCGTCAAGCAGGGTGAAATGCGGGCGGTGGTGGTCAACACCGGCATGCACACTAACTTCTCCAGCGTGGTGTCGCTGGTGTCCCGGGCCAGTCTCAAGGAACGCAGCCACTTTCAAAAAATGGTGATGCAGATCGGCAACTTCCTGATCCTGATCACCCTGGCCCTGGTGCTGTTGATCGTGATGGTGGCGCTGTTTCGTCATGAGCCGTTGTTGGAGATCGCCCGCTTCGCACTGGTCCTGACGGTTGCGGCCATCCCGGTGGCGCTGCCTGCGGTGTTGTCGGTGACCATGGCGGTGGGGGCCATCAACCTGGCCCGTCGCAAGGCCATCGTCTCCCATCTGACCGCCATCGAGGAACTGGCCGGTGTGGATGTTCTGTGCTCTGACAAGACCGGTACGCTCACCCGCAATGAAATGCAGGTGGCCGATCCGATCCTGCTGCCTGGGCAGTCCGAGCCGGATCTTTTCCTGTGCGCGGCGCTGGCCTCGCGCCTGGAAAACCGGGACCCCATCGAGCTGCCCATCTTCCGGTACCTGGATGAGCATTACCCGGACGTCGACTGGCGATCCTACCAGCAGCGTTCGTTCACGCCGTTCGATCCGGTTCGCAAACGTACCGAGGCCGTGGTGAGTCGGGCGGACGATCGGTTCCTGGTGGCCAAGGGCGCAACCCAGGTGTTGCTGGAGATGACCGAGCTGGACGAAGCCCGGGTGGCGGAGGTCAATCGCCAGGTGGACGCACTGGCGGCGAAGGGGTATCGGACCATCGCCGTGGGCCGCCGCCGTGATGGTGAACCCTTGGAGTTGCTGGGCCTGATCCCCCTGTACGACCCGCCGAGGGAAGATTCCCGGGAGGTGATCGAGGAAATGCAGCGCAACGGTGTCGTTGTCAAGATGGTGACCGGCGACAACCTGGCCATCGCCCGTGAGATCGGCGGCCTGCTGGGGCTGGAGCAGCGCACCATCCGCTCGGCCCAGCTGTCGGGGGCGGCAAGCAACGAGCTGCTGGCGCTGGTGGAGGCGCTGACCACCGCCATCTACCGCCGCCTGAAAGGGGGCGTGCCGTTCAAGGAGGCGCGCCGGTTCGCTAGCGAGGTGATGGAGGAGGTCGGCAGGCTGTACGACACTCGCCTGCTGGAACGAGAGTTCCTGCATACCCACGAGTCCGCCATCGTCGAGATGATTGAGGAGGTGGACATCTTCGCGGAGGTGGTGCCGGAGGATAAGTACCGGATCATCGACACCCTGCAGAAAGGCGACCACATCGTGGCCATGACCGGCGATGGCGTCAACGATGCGCCGGCCCTGAAAAAGGCCGATTGTGGCTTCGCGGTCGCCAACGCCACCGACGCCGCCCGGGCCGCCGCGGACATCGTGCTGACCGCCCCCGGTCTGTCGGTCATCAACGAGGCGATCCGTCAGGCCCGGATCACGTTCGCCCGGATGAAGAGCTACGCCACCTTCCGGATCGCGGAAACCCTCCGGATCATCCTGTTCATGACGGTTTCGATCATCGTGTTCGACTTCTATCCGATCACCGCCCTGATGATCATCCTGCTGGCGCTGCTCAACGACATTCCAATCCTGACCATCGCCTACGATCACACCCGCGTCCACAACGCGCCCCTGCGCTGGAACATGCGGGAGCTGCTGACGGTGTCCTCGGTGCTTGGCCTGACCGGTGTGGTGTCCTCCTTCCTGCTGTTCTTCGTATTGCAGGAGCACGGGGTTTCGGAGGACATGATCCGTAGTCTGTTGTTTCTGAAGCTGATCGTGGCCGGCCACAGCACCTTGTACGTCACCCGCGCCGAAGGCTGGTTCTGGGAGCGCCCCTGGCCATCGCCGCTGCTGATGGTGGCTACGTTCGGAACCGAGATTCTGGGCACGCTGATCGCGGTGTACGGTGTCATGATAACGCCCGTCGGCTGGGCCTATGCTGCCTGGATCTGGCTGTATGCCCTGGCCTGGTTCTTCGTCAACGACGTGATCAAGGTCCTGACCTACCGGATGTTACGGCGCGAGGGCGCCGTCGACTGAATCATTGAGGAGACTACCGATGGATGAGACAGGGAAGACCGAACCGGCCAATCCCGCGCCGCTGAGCCCGGAGGCGCTGGACCAGTTGCACGCCTACTGGCGCGCGGCCAACTACCTTTCGATTGGCCAGATCTACCTGCTGGACAATCCGTTGTTGCGGGAACCGTTGAAACTGGAGCACGTCAAGCCGCGTTTGCTGGGGCACTGGGGCACCGCACCGGGCCTGAACCTGGTGTACGCGCATCTCAACCGACTGATCCGGGCCCGGGACCTGAACGTGATCTACATCACCGGCCCTGGGCACGGAGCGCCCGGCATCGTCGCCAACACCTACCTGGAAGGCAGCTACAGCGAACTCTACCCGAGTGTCACTCAGGACGAGGAGGGTATGAAGGCCCTGTTCCGGCAGTTTTCCTTTCCCGGCGGCATCCCCAGCCACACGGCGCCGGAAACGCCGGGCTCCATCCACGAAGGGGGCGAGCTGGGTTATTCCCTGAGCCATGCCTTCGGCGCGGCCTTCGACAACCCCGATCTGATCGTCGCCTGCGTGGTCGGCGATGGCGAGGCGGAAACGGGCCCCGCCGCCACGGCCTGGCACTCCAACAAATTCCTGAACCCGGTGACCGACGGCGCGGTGCTGCCGATCCTGCACCTGAATGGCTATAAGATCGCCAACCCGACGGTGCTTGCCCGTATCAGCCGCGACGAACTGCGCAAGCTGTTCCAGGGGTACGGCTACGAGCCGTATTTCGTGGAAGGCGAAGACCCGCTCGTGGTTCACCAGACGATGGCGGCCGTTCTGAGCCGTGCTATCGATGACATCCAAGGCATTCAGGCGCGGGCCCGGTCGGGAGAACGGACGCAGCGGCCGCGCTGGCCGATGATCGTGTTGCGGACCCCGAAGGGCTGGACCTGCCCGAAGGAAGTGGACGGCCTGCGCCTGGAAGGTACGTGGCGCTCGCATCAGGTACCGTTCGCGGAGCTGGCCACTAAGCCGGACCACGTGCGGTTGCTGGAACAGTGGATGAAAAGTTACCGGCCGGAGGAGCTGTTTGATGAACAGGGCAGGCTGCGTCCGGAGTTGGCCCGGCTCGCGCCGGAAGGGGAACGGCGCATGGGCGCCAATCCCCATGCCAACGGGGGGCTGCTGCTCCAAGACCTGCGGCTGCCGGACTACACCCGCTACCGGCTGGAGGTTCCGCAGCCCGGCGCGGTTTCCGGCGAGGCCACCCGGACCCTCGGGAATTTCCTGCGGGACGTGATGGCCTGCAATTTGGAACGCCGGAATTTCCGGGTTATGGGGCCGGATGAGACCGCCTCCAACCGTTTGGGGGCACTGCTGGAGGTGACCGACCGGGCCTGGGATGCGGAACGCTACGACGACGATGACCACCTGTCACCGGCCGGTCGCGTCATGGAGATCCTGTCCGAACACACCTGCCAGGGTTGGCTCGAAGGCTATCTGCTGACCGGTCGTCACGGTTTCTTTTCCTGCTACGAGGCTTTCATTCATATCGTCGATTCGATGTTCAACCAGCACGCCAAGTGGCTGAAGGTGAGCCAGGAAATACCCTGGCGCCGGCCTGTTGCCTCACTCAATATTCTGCTGACGTCCCACGTCTGGCGACAGGATCACAACGGCTTTTCCCATCAGGATCCGGGATTCATCGACCACGTGGTCAACAAGAAGGCCAGCATCGTCAGGGTGTATCTGCCACCGGACGCCAACTCGCTGCTGTACGTGGCGGACCAGTGCCTGCGCAGTCGTAACAAAGTCAACGTGATCGTCGCCGGCAAGCAGCCCAGTCCCCAGTGGCTGAGCATGGACGCGGCGATCCGGCACTGCCGAGCCGGTATTGGCATCTGGGAGTGGGCAAGCAATGACCAAGGGGTGGAGCCGGATGTGGTGATGGCCTGCGCCGGCGATGTGCCGACTCTGGAAACCCTGGCGGCGGTCCGCCTGCTGAACGAGCACGAACCCGACCTGAAGGTCCGGGTGATCAACGTGGTGGACCTGATGACCCTGCAACCCCGGGAGGAGCACCCGGTGGGGTTGAGCGACAAGGATTTCGATACCCTGTTCACCACGGACAAGCCCATCATCTTCGCCTTCCATGGGTATCCCTGGCTGATTCATCGCCTGGCCTATCGGCGGCGCAACCACCACAACCTCCATGTGCGCGGTTACAAGGAGGAGGGCACCACCACCACGCCGTTCGACATGGCGGTGCTGAACGACATTGACCGGTTTCATCTGGTGATGGATGTCGTCGACCGGGTGCCCGGGCTCATGCACCGCGCAGCCTACCTCAAGCAGCACATGCGCGACCGGTTGACGGAACACCGTCAGTACATCATCCGCACCGGCCAGGATCTGCCGGAAATTCGTGACTGGCGCTGGACCAGCGCCGATGGCTGACATCCGGAACCGGGCCTGGACGCGGCTGGGCCCGGTTCCGGCGCATCTCCCGATCCGGGCGATCTCGGAAACCCCGTATGGAAAGTCGGGGTTTAGGTTGCCCGTGCCTGCCTAAAACGGTAAATTACGCAGGATTTTGCCTTCCGAATTGTTCCGGTTGCGCCATAAGACTTTAGTCTAACGCAGTTGGCGGGCGCCCCGGGGCAAAACGGGAAAATCATACACTCCAATAACAGGTAGCTGTTCGATATGAATGAGCTGATGTCACAAGCCGTCGATCTGATGATCGTGGGCATGGGGTTCGTGTTCGCATTCCTGCTGATCCTGGTGTTTGCGACCGGCCTGATGTCCAGGCTCATCCTGCGGTTTGCGCCGGAGCCGGCAACCCCGGCGAAAACGCCACGTGCCAAGCCGAAAGCGCCCGCGTCGGTCGATCCTGACACCGCCGAGGCCATCAAGAAGGCGATTGCACAATACCGGGCGCGGCACCGGAAGTGACCCGGTAAACGAAAGAGAACCTTTTCATAGAAGGCTGACACGATGACTGATACAAAAAAACCGCTGGGGATTACGGACGTCGTTCTGCGTGACGCCCATCAGTCCCTGCTGGCCACCCGAATGCGGCTGGATGACATGCTGCCGATTGCCGAGAAGCTGGACAAGGTCGGCTTCTGGTCTCTCGAATCCTGGGGTGGCGCCACCTTTGATGCCTGCATCCGCTATCTGGGCGAGGACCCCTGGGAGCGCATCCGCGAATTGAAAAAGGCCATGCCCAACACGCCCCAGCAGATGCTGCTGCGGGGCCAGAACCTGCTGGGTTACCGCCATTACGCGGACGATGTGGTAGAGCGGTTTGTCGACCGTGCCGCCGAGAACGGCGTCGATGTGTTCCGGATCTTTGACGCCATGAACGATCCGCGCAACCTGGAAACGGCCATCCGGGCCGTGCGCAAGACGGGCAAGCACGCCCAGGGCACCATTTCCTATACCACCAGCCCGGTCCATACCGTTGATATGTGGGTGGAACTGGCCAAGCAGATTGAGTCCATGGGCGCCGATTCCATCGCCATCAAGGACATGGCGGGTCTGCTCAAGCCGTACGTGGCTTACGAGCTGGTCAGCCGTCTGAAGAAAGAACTGAGCGTGCCCGTTCACATGCAGTGCCATGCCACCACCGGCATGTCCACGGCCACCGCCATCAAGGCGGCCGAGGCGGGTATCGACAACGTGGATACCGCCATCTCCTCCATGAGCATGACCTACGGCCACTCGCCCACCGAGGCGATCGTGGCGATTCTCGAGGGCACCGACCGCGACACCGGTCTGGACCTGCATTTGCTGGAAGAAATTGCCGGCTATTTCCGCGAAGTCCGGAAAAAATACGCCAAGTTCGAGGGCAGCCTGCGTGGCGTGGATTCCCGCATCCTGACCGCCCAGGTCCCCGGCGGCATGCTCACCAACATGGAAAGCCAGCTGCGCGAGCAGAACGCCATCGACAAGTTCGATCAGGTGCTGGAGGAAATTCCCAAGGTCCGCGAGGACCTGGGCTATATCCCGCTGGTGACGCCAACCTCCCAGATCGTTGGTACCCAGGCGGTGCTCAATGTCCTGACGGGCGAGCGTTACAAGTCCATCTCCAAGGAGACCGCCGCCATCCTCAAGGGTGAATACGGCGCGGCTCCGGCGCCGTTCAACCGGGAACTGCAGGCGCGCGTGCTGGACGGCAAGGAGCCGGTGACCTGTCGCCCGGCCGACCTGTTGGAGCCGGAAATGGACAGGCTGACCGAGGAACTGAAAACGCTGGCGGAGGAAAAAGGCATCCAGCTGGCCGAGAATGTCGTGGACGACGTGTTGACCTACGCACTGTTCCCCCAGATTGGCCTGAAGTTCCTGGAAAACCGTGGCAACCCGGACGCCTTCGAGCCGGTCCCGAGCGCCGATGACGTGGCGCCGGCCCGGAAGGCGAGTGGCCCCGAGACTTACACCGTCGAGGTCAATGGCCGGAAGTTCGTGGTGGCGGTGTCCGAGGGGGGTGAAATCACCCAGATCGAAGCCCAGGGAGGCGCGGCCGCCCCGGCGGCGGGTGCTGCCGTTCCGGCCGCAGGTGAGGGCGAGCCGGTGGTGGCGCCGCTGGGTGGCAACATCTGGAAAGTGCTGGTTGCTCCCGGTGACACCGTTGAGGAGGGCGATGTCCTGGTCATCCTCGAGGCCATGAAGATGGAAACGGAAGTTCGCGCACCCAAAGCCGGCACCATCGGTGAAGTCTTCATCAAGGTCGGTGATGCCGTCTCCCCTGATGATGAAATGCTGACAATCGCATAAGGGCCAGCATTCCATGGAAAAATTACTGACGCTCTGGACAGGCAGTGGCCTGTTCAACATCGAACCTGGCCAGCTGGTGATGATCGGCATTGGCCTGCTTCTCCTGTACCTCGCCATTCGCAAGGGCTTTGAGCCTCTGCTGCTGGTGCCGATCGGCTTCGGCGGCATTCTGGCGAACATCCCGGAGGCGGGGCTTGCCCTGTCCGCCGCGGAGAACGCGATC
The DNA here is from genome assembly GCF_001981305.1 of Marinobacter lutaoensis. Classification (GTDB taxonomy): domain Bacteria; phylum Pseudomonadota; class Gammaproteobacteria; order Pseudomonadales; family Oleiphilaceae; genus Marinobacter; species Marinobacter lutaoensis. The sequence continues at coordinate 7,830 of NZ_MSCW01000005.1, forward strand.
CACTTCGGCAAGCCGGAAGTGCTGGCGGCCCTGGCGGGGGCACTGGACGTGGCCTACGACGCCTCCCAGGCGGTGACGCCGGAAGTGATCGAGACCTTCAAACACGCCTTCAAGGAAGCCAGTACGGCGGAGGTAGCCATGGCCAATGGCCTGGCCCAAGACTTCGGCTACGGCAACGGCATGCTCTACAACTTCTATCAGGTGATCATTGGCAGCACCGTGGGGCCGCTGATCATCTTCATGGGCGTGGGCGCGATGACGGATTTCGGTCCGCTACTGGCCAACCCGAAGACCATGCTGCTGGGCGCTGCCGCCCAGTTCGGCATCTTCGGCACGGTGCTGGGCGCGGCCCTGCTGGATTGGGGCGGTATTCTGGACTTCACCATCCTTGAGGCCGCCGCGGTCGGCATCATCGGGGGGGCCGATGGTCCCACCTCGATCTACGTTTCCAGCGTCCTGGCCCCGCACCTGCTGGGTGCCATCGCGGTTTCCGCCTACGCCTACATGGCGATGGTGCCGATGATTCAGCCGCCGATCATGAAGGCGCTGACCACCGAGGAGGAGCGCAAGATCAAGATGTCGCAGCTGCGCCCGGTGAGCCGGAAGGAGAAAATCATCTTCCCGCTGGTGGTTCTGATTGCCGTGGTGCTGTTCCTACCGGATGCGGCGCCGCTGCTGGGTATGTTCTGCTTCGGTAACCTGATGCGTGAGTGCGGCGTGGTTGAGCGCCTGAGCGATACTGCCCAGAATGCCCTGATCAACATTGTCACCATCTTCCTGGGACTGTCTGTGGGCTCGAAACTCATGGCTGAGAAGTTCCTGGATCCGCAGACCCTTGGCATCCTGATGCTGGGTATTGTGGCGTTCGGTGTCGGTACCGCTGCCGGTGTGCTTATGGCCAAGCTGATGAACCTGATGTCTAAGGAAAAGATCAACCCGCTGATCGGCTCCGCCGGGGTATCTGCGGTGCCGATGGCGGCCCGGGTCTCCAACAAGGTGGGCCTGGAAGCCAACCCGCAGAACTTCCTGCTGATGCACGCCATGGGCCCGAACGTGGCCGGCGTAATCGGCTCTGCGGTGGCGGCGGGCGTGATGATCAAGCTGCTCAGCTGAACACCGCCGGCAGCCCGTTAAAACCCCGCCTGTGTGCGGGGTTTTATTTTTCTCGGGCGGTGTCGAGGGTCTCAGTGAAAGTCCCTGGAACGGACCGGCAGGGTTTCGATGAGATGGCTCAGGTCGGTCAGTTTCCCGGCCATGACATGGACCACCTCGCCCTCCCGCTCCACCACCCCCTGCACATGCAGCAGCCGGGCGGTCAGCAGGGGTTTCCTCTGGTGCCGTGCCGTCGCCAGCCAGACCACCACGTTCACGTTGCCGGTTTCGTCTTCCAGGGTCACGAAGGTGACGCCGGCGGCGGAACTGGGGCGTTGTCTCCCGGTGACCAGCCCGGCCACCTGAACTGGCCGCCCGGGATGGGCGGTTGTCAGCTGTTCGGCCGTCAGGCAATGACGCAGGCAGCCCTGCTCCCGGAGCAGGGCCAGGGGGTGTCGGCGCAAGCTCAATCCCTGGCTGTGGTAGTCGGCCAGGATGTCCTGGCCTTCCGAGGGTTCTGGCAGTTGCTCGCAGGGGGGCTCGGGTCGCTCTGTTTCGCCGGCTTCCGCAAACAGGGCGGCCGGCACCTCATGATCCAGCAGTTCCCAGTAGGCTTGGTGCCGGTTGCGGGTAAACCCGGGCATGGCGTTGGCGCCCGCCAGACACTCCATGTCCCGTTGACTCAGCCTCGCCAGCCGTCGCAGCTCGCGGGTGTCACGGTATCCCCGACGGGGCCGGTGCCGGTGGATACGCTCGGCGCTGGCGGCGGGCAGCCCCCGGATGAGGCGCAGGCCCAGTCGCAGGTGGTGCTCGGGGCCTTCCAGGGTGTGCTGCCACTGGCTGTGGTTGACATCGGCAGGACGCACGGTGACGCCATGACGCCGTGCGTCCTGCACCAGTTGTGACGGTGAATAGAAACCCATCGGCTGGCTGTTGAGAAGGGCGCAGTAGAACATGGCCGGGTAGTGGCGCTTGATCCAGGCGGAGGCGTACACCAGCAGGGCGAAGCTGGCGGCATGGGACTCGGGGAAGCCGTAGCCGCCGAAACCGCAGATCTGTTGGTACAGCCGCTCGGCAAATTCCGGGTCATGCCCCCGCTCGAGCATGCCGGCAATCAGTTTGTCCCGGAATGGGGTCAGGTCGCCGTGGGCTTTCCAGGCGGCCATCGCCCGGCGCAGCTGGTCGGCCTCGCCGGCACTGAAGCCGGCGGCGACCATGGCCAGCTTGATGGCCTGTTCCTGGAAGATGGGAACGCCGAGGGTGCGCTCCAGCACCTGTCGGATGGCGTCGTTGGGGTAGGCAACCGGTTCCTGGCCATGCCGGCGCCGCAGGTAGGGGTGCACCATGTCACCCTGGATGGGCCCCGGCCGGACAATGGCCACCTGGATCACCAGGTCGTACCAGGTGGTTGGCCTGAGTCTGGGCAACATGTTGATCTGGGCCCGGGACTCCACCTGGAAGACGCCGATGCTGTCACCCCGACAAAGCATGGCGTAGGTGTCCGGGTCCTCCGGTGGGATGTCCTGGAGTGTGAAGGGGGTGCCCCGTGCCTCCCCGATCAGGGCCAGGGCCTTGCGCAGGGCCGAGAGCATACCCAGGGCGAGAACGTCCACTTTCATCAGACCCAGGCTCTTCAGGTCGTCCTTGTCCCACTGGATGACGGTGCGGTCCGCCATGGCGGCGTTCTCCACCGGCACCAGCTCCGCCAGGGGGCCGGCGCTGATCACGAAACCGCCCACATGCTGGGACAGGTGCCTGGGGAACCCGAGCAGGGTATTGACCAGGTTGAAAAAACGGTCCGCGATTCTTGGGTTGCGTGTTAACCCTTTGTCCAGAATCTGTTGTCGCCAGTCGGTATCCCGGTCCCGCCAGTCAATGGCTTCCAGCAGCTGTTCCACCAGCGCGGGGTCGAAGCCCAGGGCCCTGCCGACGTCCCGGATCGCGCTCCGGGGCCGGTACCGGATGACCGTGGCGGCCAGGGCGGCGCGCTCGCGGGTATAGCGGCGGTAGATGTACTGGATCACGTCTTCCCGGCGCTCATGCTCAAAATCCACATCGATGTCCGGCGGTTCGTTGCGGTCGCGGGAGATGAACCGCTCGAACAACAGCTCTACCTTGGCCGGGTTCACCTCGGTCATGCCCAGGCAATAACACACCACCGAGTTCGCGGCGGAACCCCGCCCCTGGCACAGAATGCCCTGCCCACGGGCGAAGCGGACGATGTCGTGAATGGTGAGAAAGTAGTGTTCGTACTTCAGCTCCTCGATCAGCGCCAGTTCCTTGCGGATCTGGTCGCGAACACGCTCCGGGGTGCCTTCCGGGTAGCGCCGTCGTTCTCCTTCCCGTACCCGCCGGCGCAGGTGATCGGTCGGCGTCTCGTTGGCTGGCACCAGGTCCGCCGGGTATTCGTAGCGAAGGGCGCCGGGCTCGAAGGTACAGGCCTCGGCGATACGCAGGGTTTCCCGGAGCCAGGGCTCCGGGAACAGACGTTGCAAGACCGGGAGCGGTCGCAGGTAGCGCTCACCGTTCGGAAACAGGTGGGGGCTGGCTTGGTCCAAGGTGCAGCGGTGGCGCAGAGCGGTCAGTACATCCTGCAACGGCTGGCGCTCCCGGCTGTGCATGTGAACCTCACCGGTGGCCACGATCGGGCACCGGAGCTGGTCGGCGAGCCATCGGATCCGGGCCAGGCGCTGTTCCTCGTCTGCCTCCAGGGGGCGGCTGGCGGCAATCCAGAAACGGTGATGGAACCGCTGTTGCAGCCATTCGCCGCAGGCCAGGGCTTGCTGGGCGTCCGAACCGGCGAGGGGCGGTGGTTGCCAGAGGCACAGGCAGTCGTCCAGACAGTGGCTGTCGAGGTCGTGGCCATGCAGCTGGTATTGCCCCTTGTCGGCCCGCCGGCGACCGGTGGTGATCAGGCGGCACAATTGGCCGTATCCCTTGCGGGTGCGGGCGAGCAGAACGAAACTGGGGCGGGCCTCGCCGGCGGGGGCATCCGACAACTGGAACCAGCTGCCGGTAATCAGCTTGACCGGCTGCGCTTTCAGGGCGGCCCAGGCCCGGGGTATGCCCGCCACCGAACAGGCGTCGGTGATGGCTAGGGCATGGTAACCCAGCGCGGCGGCCCGCTCGGCCAGCTCGTGGGGGTGGGAGGCACCGGTCAGGAAGGTGAAATTGCTGACGCAGAACAGCTCGGCGTAACCTGGCATTGTCTCTATCCGAACCAGCCGTGGATGAACCAGTCGTTGCGCAGATCCCGGAAGACCCAGGCCAGCGGACCGTCGGCCAGCTGGACAACGTAGTAATCCCGCTGCACCGGCTGCCCGTCCCACCAGCCGCTGCGGATGCGTTCTGGGCCAGACAGCCAGGCGGCCGGCGCTTCGCCGAGGGGGTACGGACTGGCCAGCAGCCACAGCGGGCGATGCCCCGGGAGAACGGGCACCGGCCGTTGCTGATGGGGCTCGCCCAGGGCCCCGGCGGCGGCCCAGGCCCGTTCCGGCCGATGGTCCGCTCGCGGCACCAGCCGTTGCAGGGCGGAAGCTCCAAGCCGGGCCTGAAGACGGCTGGCCAGGGTGTGCCAGGCTTCCTCCGGGTGACTGTGTTTCCCGAACAGGTCCTGGCCGCGACTGGCGTCCCGGGCCAGAAACCGCCGCACGCAGACCCGGAGTCCCGTAACGGGAGCACTCAGGGGATGCCGTTCCAGGTGCAGGCGGGCCAGGTTCAGAAAGGCCTCGGCCCGGTGTTCCGGCCCAGCGGTGCGGAGATGAATCCGGCTATCGTCGCCCTGGCGGTGGCGCAGGGACAGGTGCAGGCTGTCGGTGTCCTGCTGACGCCATCGGAGTTCTTCTTCCAGCTCCGACAGTACACGCTGCAAGGGAAACAGCAGCCCCTGCGATTGTTCGATGTCCTGAAGGAAGTCCACCTCCTGCCGGAACACATGCGGCGGGTGCCAGGGCTGGACCGGGTCCGGGCGTGTGCCCTGGATTTTCTGAAGGTGGCTCAGGGCGTCCGGCGATAACCGCCGGGCCAGCTCCGCCGGTGGCAGGGCCAGGACCTCGCCGAGTCGGGTCAGACCCAGGCGCTGGAGCCGCTCTGTCGTGGTGCGGTCGAAGCCGGCCTGGGACAGGGGCAGCCCGGTCACCCGATGGCGGATGCGCGCAGTGTCTGCGGTGCACTCGCCCTGGTCCGCCCGGGCCAGAAGTCGTGCGGCCTCCGGGGTATGGCCGAGGGCCATTGAGGCGGTCAGCTGGTGTGTCTCCAGGGCCTGTGCAACCGTTTGCCAGACCCCGGGGAGTCCCCCGTACAACCGCTGCAGGCTGGCCACTTCGGCCAGCAGGCCATCGGGCGGGCGGAGGGCGATGTGGGCCGCGCATCGGTACAGCCAGCGGGCCTGAGCTTCCAGTACTTGGGTGTCCTGTCCCGGCTGTGTCTGGATCACGTCCAGATTCGGTGCCAGGGCCAGTGCCGTTTTCAGGCGCATGCCCGCGGTAATGCCCAGGGCCCGGGCCTCCGGGCATGCCTGCGCCACCCGTGGGTCCTGGCCGGAGAGGATGGCCAGGGGCCGCGACGACTGCCGGTGACGACGCAGGTGATCCAGCAGCATGTGGGGGAAATGCAGGTAAAGCCAGAGCATGGTTCTACTCCCGAGGGACGGTCCAGGGGCCCTGCACGACCCCGGACGCCTCCGTTTGCGCCAAGCCGGCCCGCCGGGCCGTGTTCAGGGTGCAGGACTGACCCGGTCGGCCGCCCCGACGTTTGAGCACCTGAATGTTCAGGCCCAGATATCCGTCCGGGGTCAGTTGCAGGCGCAGGGCGGCCGGTGAGTTTTGGCTGGCCTGACGGCGGTCCCGAAACAGGATGCAGACACTGCGGCCGGCTTCTGCCGCCAGCTGCAGGCGGCGTATTTCCCGGCTGGCCAGCCCCCCGGGCCAGGCCAGCACCAGGCCGGTGACGGGCGCGCGCAGGCAGTTTTCCAGGGTCCACAGGGTATCGCCCCGGTTGTTGGTCCGGATCACCAACACCTGGTTCAGGTCCACGTCCTCCTGATCGAGAGCCGGAGCGTAGGGAATGTGGGGTGGGTTGATCCAGAACACGCGCTTGCCACGGCGGCTCAGCCGCCGCATCGCCGGCAACACCAGTTGCAGTTCGCCCATGCCTACGCCATCCAGCAGGCATTCGGTCAGGGCGCCCCGGGGCCAGCCTCCGCCCAGTGGCTCATCCAGCTCCCGGTAGCCGGTGGCTTCGGCAGGAATCCGGGCTCGATGGTGTCGGTGGCCCGGCCAGACACGAACTTCCTGAATCAGGGTCGTCAGCAGCTCATTCATGGGCAGCATCCAAGAGTACTGTGTTTATATACAGTATTTTGCTGCTGGCCAGATTGCAAGACGGGGGTTGATAATCCCGTTGCCAGAGCCCAGGGTTAGAACAGGCAATCACCAAAGGAGGCGAGACAATGACGGCACTCAAGGACCAGATATGCGAGGCCTGTCGGGCGGACGCGCCGAAGGCGACCCAGGCGGAGTCCCGGACCTGGCTTGCGGAGCTTCCCGACTGGCGCCTCATCGAGCAGGATGGGGAGCCGCAGCTGCAGCGGGCGTTCCGGTTCCGGAATTTCGCCGAGGCCCTGGCGTTCACCAACCAGGTGGCGGAACTGGCCGAGCAGGAAAATCATCACCCTGCCATACTCCTGGAGTGGGGGAAGGTCACGGTCCGCTGGTGGACACACAAAATTGGCGGGTTGCACCGTAACGATTTCATCATGGCGGCCCGCACCGATGCGCTCTATTCCGGGGACGCATGATGGCTGACGGGATCATGGATGAGCGGGACACGGACCGCCCGCTCACCCTGAAGCTGGGTAACGAGGAGCTGGTGATCCGCCGGCGTTACGAGGTGCTCAGTATCGCCAACGATTTTTTCATCGCCATCTGGTTTCTGATCGGCAGTCTCCTGTTTCTGTTCCCGGCATACGAAAAAGCGGCAGCCTGGCTGTTCGTCGTCGGCAGTTTTCAGTTTCTGGTCCGCCCGACGATTCGTCTGGTCAGCCATATCCACATTAAGCGCATCCCGGCCAGCCACTGGGACAGCTAGGGCGGGGCGGGTGCTATGATGGGGGAACAGTCAAGCGGGCATAGGAGCGGACCATGAAGAACTTTCCGGAGCATTACCAGGAGCTGACCGTCTGGATGGAAAAGCTGGGGCTGGCCCAGCCGGACGTGATGAAGGGGTTTGGCGCGCTCCATGAGGCCAGTACCCGGCAGGGGGCCCTGGACAGCAAGACCAAGGAGCTGATCGCGCTGAGGATCGCCATTACCGTGCGCTGCGACGGCTGCATTTCCTTTCATGTACACGATGCGATGGCGGCGGGCGCCAGCGCCGAGGAGATCGCCGAAACCGTATCGGTGGCGATCCTGATGGGCGGCGGCCCCTCGGTGGTTTATGGTATCGAGGCGCTGCAGGCACTGAGCCAGTTCCAGGAACGGGCGACGGTGCCGGGCCGCTGACAGACCGCTTCCAGGCGCGTGTTTTGAAGCGGTGTTTCCGGGTTCCGGAGGGAGCCCGGTTTTCTTTGACCGAATGACAGGAGATCTGGCTCGATGAGTGATCCGACGTACACTCCGCCCAAAGTGTGGCAATGGGATCCTGGCAATGGTGGCAAGTTCGCCAGTATCAACCGGCCGGTGGCCGGGCCGACCCATGAGAAAGAGCTGCCGGTGGGTCAGCATCCGATCCAGCTGTATTCCCTGGCGACCCCGAACGGGGTGAAGGCGACGGTGATGCTCGAGGAACTGCTGGCGCTGGGTCACGAAGGCGCCGAGTATGACGCCTGGCTGATCCGAATTACCGAAGGCGAGCAGTTCGGCAGCGGTTTCGTGAAGGTCAACCCCAACTCCAAGATTCCGGCCATGGTGGACCGCAGTGTCGAGCCGTCGATCCGCGTGTTCGAGTCCGGTTCCATTCTGCTGTATTTGGCCGAGAAGTTTGGCGAGTTCCTGCCCAAGGACCCGGCCGGGCGTACCGAAACCCTGAACTGGCTGTTTTGGCAGATGGGCAGCGCGCCTTTTCTGGGCGGTGGTTTCGGCCACTTCTACGCCTATGCGCCGGAGAAGTATGAATACCCGATCAACCGCTACACCATGGAAGTGAAACGCCAGCTGGACGTGCTGGACCGGCAGCTGGCGGAGCACCGCTACGTGGCCGGAGAAACCTACACCATCGCCGATATGGCCATCTGGCCTTGGTATGGTGCCTTGGTGAAGGGCGTGCTCTATGATGCCGCCGAATTTCTGGAAGCGCACACCTACACCCACGTGATCCGTTGGGCCGACGAGATTGCCCAGCGGCCGGCGGTCCAGCGGGGGCGCATGGTGAACCGGACCTGGGGGGAGCTGTCCTCACAGCTGCACGAGCGCCACGACGCCAGCGATTTCGAGCAGCGGACCCAGGACAAGCTGGAGCGTGACGGGGCAGGCGGATAGGCCGGCCCCGCCGGCGGGGGCCGTAAGGGCCCCGGGTGCCGGGCTCAGGCGATCTTGCGGTCGTCTTCGCGACGTAGGATTTCGTCGATTTCCTCGGCGCTCAGGGTTTCCTTTTGCAGGACTTCCCGTGCCAGCGCTTCCAGATGGTTGCGATGCGCCTTGAGGAACTCCACGGTTTCCCGTTCCAGCTCAATCAGCTGCTGCTGGATCTCGGCATCGATCAGCTCCGCCATTTTCTCGCTGAATTCGCGGGGCGCGCCCATCTCGCGGCCCAGGAATACGTGTTCCTCGCCGATGCTCAGGCCCAGGGGACCGACCTTTTCGCTCATGCCCCACTGGCCGATCATCCGTCGCAGCAGGCGGGTGGCTTCCTTGAGGTCGTTCTGGGCCCCGGTGCTGACCTCGCCGTAGATCACCTTTTCCGCGGAGCGGCCGCCAAGCATGACCTTGATACGGTCCTTCAGGTAGCTTTCGGTATAGGTGTAACGGTCTTCCTGCGGGGTCTGCTCGGTCACACCCATGGCCATACCGTGGGGGATGATGGTGACCTTGGTGAGTGGGTCGGCCTTTGGCATGAAGTAAGCCATGATGGCGTGGCCGCACTCGTGGTAGGCCACCGCCTCCCGTTCCTGGGGCGTCAGCTTGGCGTCCCGTTCCTCGCCCAAGATGATGCGGTCTCGGGCTTCGTCAAAGCACTGGGCGTCCACCTTGTCCTTGTTTGAGCGCACGGCGGTCAGCGCCGCCTCGTTGACCAAATTTTTCAGGTCGGCGCCGGAAAAACCAATGGTCCGGGCGGCGATGTCGGACAGGTTGACGTCCTCCGCCAGCGGCACCTTGCGCACGTGCACTGCCAGGATGGCCTCGCGCGCTTCCTTGTGCGGACGGTCCAGGGTGATTTTGCGATCGAACCGGCCCGGGCGGAGCAGGGCGCTGTCGAGGACATCCGGCCGGTTGGTAGCGGCCAGCACCAGAATGCTCTCGTGCTCCTCGAAACCGTCCATTTCCGTCAGGATCTGGTTCAGGGTCTGCTCGCGCTCGTCATGCCCGCCACCGAGCCCGGTGCCCCGGGAGCGGCCGATGGCGTCCAGTTCGTCGATGAAAATCAGCGCCGGGGCTTCCTTGCGGGCGGTTTGGAACATGTCTCGGACCCGGGCCGCGCCCACGCCCACGAACATCTCGATGAACTCGGAGGCGCTGATGCTGAAGAAGGGCACGTCCGCCTCGCCGGCAATGGCCCGGGCCAGCAATGTCTTGCCGGTGCCGGGCGGGCCGACCAGCAGGATGCCCTTGGGCATGACCGCACCCAGCCGCCGGAAGCGTTCCGGTGACTTCAGGAATTCAATGATTTCAGTGATTTCACGCTTGGCGGACTCGATGCCGGCCACGTCATCCAGTGTCGTGTGGGATGTTTCCTTGCGGGCCCGGCGGGCCCGGGAACGGGCGTAATCGAACAGGCCGCCCCCCTGGCCCATGCGTCGCTGGGCGGTATTCCAGAACCAGAACATCAGCGCCAGCAGTAACAGCCAGGGCAGGAAGGCCTGGATCAGCTGCTGCCACCAGGGCAGACCGGCGGGCGCGGCGCGGATGGTGATGCCGTGATCTTCCAGTAGGGGGAGCAGCTCCGGATCATCCATGGGCGGACGGATGGTCCGGAAACCGGTGGCCGGTCGTGCATCGGAACGGTCGCCGCTGAAGGCGGCGGCGCCGGCCTCGGTAAACTTGCCGAGGATTTCCTCCGCCTTGAGGGTGACTTCCGCCACCTGCTGCTTGACCACCGCGGCCTTGAAATCGGAGTAGGCCAAGTCCTGCTGGCGGGCCTGGTTGTCTCCCTGCATCCAGAGCACCATCAGGAAGATGGCGGCGCTCAACCAGAGAAACGCGTACTGGTTGGGCAGCGTGGACTGGGGTGGGGTGGGTGGGTTGTCCGGTTTTTGCCCGGGTCCTGGTGCGGTTGTCATCTTGGCCTCCGGTCGCCCTCCATGATCTTGGCGACAAAGACGGATTTGCCATAGGTTTCAAACGACCACTTCATGGCGTCTGCCAGTACCTTCATGACTTCGTCGTACTCGCCAAAGATCTCCGTGCTCATCCGGCCCGGGTAGACTTCCAGCCCCGACTGTTCCAGGCGGGCGATGAGGTCCCAGATCGGTTGCTTGTAGTCCTCTTTGAGAGGGTAGCAGCTGAGTTGCACTGAAAGATACATGTTTTCCTCCCCCCGGCCTCCGGCTCGGGTCAATTCCTCGTTTTGGCCGTTCAGATAGGCTATGATAGCGGGTCATTTTTGATGGTGCGTACCGATTGCCCGTTTTCAAGTCTTCCGCCGGGTCCCCCGTCGCACCTGCTTTCCCGTGTTTAAGTTAAGGAAAGGCTTCATGGAGCATACCTATCGTCTTGTGATTTCCTGCCCGGACCGGGTGGGAATTGTCGCCAAGGTGAGTAATTTCCTGTCCACCTACAACGGCTGGATCACCGAGGCGAGCCACCATTCCGACACTCACGCCGGCTGGTTCTTCATGCGGCACGAGATCAAAGCCGATTCCCTGCCGTTCGGCCTGGACCAGTTCCGGGCAGCATTCGAACCGATCGCCCGGGAATTCAACATGAACTGGCACATTGCCGATTCCGCCCAGCCCAAGCGCATCATCCTGATGTGCAGCAAAGAGTCTCACTGTCTGGCCGACCTGCTGCACCGCTGGCACAGCAAGGAGCTGAACGCCGAGATCGTGGCGGTGATTTCCAATCACGACGACCTGCGCCGCATGGTTGAGTGGCACGAAATTCCCTATCACCACGTGCCGGTCAGCAAGGAGAACAAGGCCGAGGCCTTTGCCCATATCGACGAGCTGTTCCAGCACTACGAAGTCGACGTGGTGGTGCTGGCCCGTTACATGCAGATCCTGCCAGCCGACCTGTGCGATAAGTACGCCGGCAAGATCATCAACATCCACCACAGCTTCCTGCCTTCCTTCGCGGGCGCCCGCCCGTACCACCAGGCCTACAACCGCGGGGTCAAGCTGATCGGGGCCACCTGCCACTATGTGACCCAGGATCTGGACGAAGGTCCGATCATCGAGCAGGATGTGATCCGTATCAGCCACAGCGACACCATCGAGGACATGGTCCGGCTTGGCAAGGACGTGGAAAAGAATGTGCTGGCCCGGGGCCTGCGCGCGCACATTGAAGACCGGGTCATTACCTTCGAAAACAAGACCGTAGTGTTCGACTGAGCCCTGCCTGCCGCTGCCCTTGAACGGGGGTGCCTGTGGTATGCTTGGCGGCTTGTTGCAGAACACATAGGGCGTCTGGAAAACGGCGCCCGCACGACTTCCAGATAACGCAAAGGAACTTTTCTCGATGGGTGAGTTAGCCAAAGAGATCCTGCCGGTAAACATTGAAGACGAGTTGAAACAGTCCTACCTCGATTACGCCATGAGCGTGATCGTGGGCCGGGCCCTGCCGGATGTGCGCGATGGCCTCAAACCGGTCCACCGCCGGGTCCTGTTCGCCATGTCCGAGCTGGGTAACGACTGGAACAAGCCCTACAAGAAGTCCGCCCGTGTGGTGGGTGATGTTATCGGTAAGTACCACCCCCATGGCGACTCCGCGGTCTATGACACCATCGTGCGCATGGCGCAGCCGTTTTCCCTGCGTTATCCCCTGGTGGACGGCCAGGGCAACTTCGGCTCCATCGACGGCGACAGCGCCGCGGCCATGCGGTACACCGAAATCCGCATGGAAAAAATTGCCCACTCCCTGCTGGCGGATCTGGACAAGGAAACCGTCGACTATGTCGACAACTACGATGGCACCGAGAAGATTCCCGACGTGTTGCCCACGCGGGTGCCCAACCTGCTGGTGAACGGTTCCTCCGGCATAGCCGTGGGTATGGCCACCAACATTCCGCCCCACAACCTGACGGAAGTCGTCAACGGCTGCCTCGCCCTGATCGACAACCCGGACCTGTCCGTCGATGACCTGATGGAATACATTCCGGGCCCGGATTTCCCGACCCAGGGCATCATCAACGGCCGTGCCGGCATCGTCGAGGCGTACCGCACCGGCCGGGGCCGTATCTACATCCGCGCCCGCCACGAGATCGAGCAGGACAAGAAGACCGGTCGCGAGTCCATCGTGATCACCGAGCTGCCCTACCAGCTCAACAAGGCCCGCCTGATCGAGAAGATCGCCGAGCTGGTCAAGGAAAAACGGATCGAAGGTATCTCCGAGCTGCGGGACGAGTCCAACAAAGAAGGGATCCGGGTGGTGATCGAGCTGCGCCGGGGTGAAAACCCCGACGTAGTGATCAACAACCTGTTCGCCCACACCCAGCTGGAAACCGTGTTCGGTATCAACATGGTGGCACTGGTCAACGGTGAGCCCAAGACCCTCAACCTCAAGGAAATGCTGGACGCCTTCCTGCGTCATCGCCGCGAGGTGGTCACCCGCCGCACCATCTACGAACTGCGCAAGGCCCGCGAGCGGGGCCACATCCTGGAGGGTCTGACCGTGGCCCTGGCCAACATCGACGAGGTGATCGAGCTGATCAAAACCTCGCCGACCGCGGCCGAGGCCAAGGAAAAACTGATGGCGCAGGGTTGGGCGCCCGGTGGCGTCCTGGCGATGCTGGAACGGGCTGGGGAGGATGCCTGCCGTCCGGATGACCTGCCGGAAATCTACGGTTTGCGCAACGGCCTGTACCACCTGTCGCCGGAGCAGGCCCAGGCCATTCTCGACCTGCGCCTGCACCGTCTGACCGGCCTGGAGACCGAGAAGCTTCAGAGCGAATACCGGGAAATCCTGGAGAAGATCGCCGATCTGCTGCAAATCCTCAGCGACCCCGAGCGCCTGCTGCAGGTCATCCGCGATGAACTGCAGGAAATCGTCAACGACTACGGCGACCCCCGCCGGACCGAAATTGTCAGCTCCCGTCGCGACCTGACCATTGCCGACCTGATCGACGAGGAAGATCTGGTGGTCACCATTTCCCACAGCGGTTACGCCAAGACCCAGCCGGTCGAGGATTATCAGGCCCAGCGCCGGGGCGGCCGGGGCAAGGCGGCCACCGCGATGAAGGACGAGGATTTCATCGAGAAGCTGCTGGTGGCCAACTCCCACGATACCATCCTGTGCTTCTCCAACCGGGGTAAGGTGTACTGGCTGCGGGTGTTCGAAATTCCCCGGGGCAGCCGGGGTTCCCGCGGCCGCCCGATGGTGAACATCCTGCCGCTGGAGGAGGGCGAGCGCATCACCACCTTCCTGCCCGTCAAGGAGTATCCGGAAGACCAGTTTGTGCTGATGGCCACGTCCCATGGCGTGGTCAAGAAAACCCCGCTGCAGAACTTCTCCCGTCCGCGCAGCAGCGGCCTGATCGCGCTGAATCTGGACGAAGGTGACACCCTGATCGGCGCCGCCATCACCCAGGGTGACGCCGAAGTGATGCTGTTCTCCAGCGCGGGCAAGGCCGTGCGCTTCCCCGAGGAGCAGGTCCGGCCGATGGGCCGTCTGGCCCGGGGGGTGCGCGGCATCCGCCTCCAGGACGGCCAGCGGGTGGTGTCTCTGATCATTCCCCAGGCCGGCGGCGTGATTCTCACCGCCAGCGAAAACGGCTACGGCAAGCGCACCGCGCTGGAGGAGTTTCCCACCTACAGCCGGGGCAGCCAGGGTGTCATTGCCATGCAGTGCTCCGAGCGCAACGGCGACCTGGTCAGCGCGCTGCAACTGTTCGAGGGAGATGAGATGATGCTGATTTCGGACAAGGGAACCCTGGTACGTACCCGGTCCGATGAAGTCTCGTTGCTGAGCCGGAATACCCAGGGCGTGCGCCTGATCCGGCTGACCCAAAGTGACGAGCGCCTGGTCGGGGTCGAGCGTATCGCCGAGTCCGATGATGATGAGATGGATGGTGAGGAAACCGAAGCATGAGCAGGGCGTTCAATTTTTGCGCCGGCCCGGCTACCCTGCCGGAGCCCGTTCTGAAACAGGCTCAGGAGGAAATGCTGGACTGGCGAGGTACCGGCATGTCGGTGATGGAAATGAGCCACCGCAGCGACGAGTTCGTGGCCATCGCCGAGGAGGCGGAGCGGGATCTGCGCGAGCTGGCGGAGATTCCGGAGGATTACGCGGTCCTGTTCATGCAGGGGGGCGCGTCCAGTCAATTCTCGACCATTCCCCTGAACCTGCTGGGGGACAAGACCTCGGCCGATTACGTGAATACCGGCATCTGGTCTAAGAAAGCCATTGCCGAAGCCCGTCGCTACGGTGACGTGAACGTGGTGGCCAGCTCCGAGGACAGCGGTTTTACCACGGTACCGGATCCGTCCGGCTGGCGCACCCGCCCGGACGCGGCTTACCTGCACTACACGCCCAACGAAACCATTGGCGGCCTGGAATTCGACTTCGTGCCGGACAGTGGCGACGTGCCGCTGGTGGCGGACATGTCCTCCACCATCCTGTCGCGCCCGCTGGACGTCACCCGGTATGGTCTGATCTACGCCGGCGCCCAGAAAAACATCGGCCCCTCCGGGCTGGTCGTGGTCATCCTTCGCAAGGATCTGCTGGGTAAGGCGCGCAAGGAAACACCGACCATGATGAACTACCAGGTCATCGCCGATAATGGCTCCATGTACAACACTCCGGCCACCTATTCCTGGTACCTGGCCGGGCTCGTGTTCAAATGGCTGAAGGCCCAGGGTGGCCTGGAGGCAATGGCAGAGCGCAACGAGCGCAAGGCGCGCAAGCTGTACCGGTTCATCGACGACAATGATTTCTACGCCAATCCCATCGAACCGCGTTTCCGCTCCCGGATGAACGTACCCTTCACCCTGGCCGATGAGGCTCTTAACCGCGCCTTCCTGGAAGGCGCCGAGGCCCGTGGGTTGCTGAACCTGAAGGGGCACCGGTCAGTGGGCGGTATGCGAGCGAGTCTCTACAACGCCATGCCGGAAGCCGGGGTGGATGCCCTGATTGACTATATGGCCGAATTCGCGAAGGAGCACGGCTGACCATGACGGATGAGAAGGCCCGACTGGCGGAACTGCGGGAGCAGATCGACCGGATCGACCGACAAATCATGGACCTGATCAGTGCCCGGGCGCGCTGCGCCCAGGAAGTGGCCAACGTGAAACTGGCCGCGAATCCGGGCCAGGATGTGGTCTTCTACCGGCCTGAGCGCGAGGCCCAGGTGCTGCGGCGCATCAAAGACTCCAATCCGGGGCCCCTTCCGGACGAGGAAATGGCCCGCCTGTTCCGGGAAATCATGTCCGCGTGCCTGGCCTTGGAGAAACCGATGCATATCGCGTTCCTGGGGCCGGTGGGGACCTTCACCCAGGCGGCGGCGCTCAAGCACTTCGGGCACTCTGTCATCAGCGTGCCCCTGCCGGCGATCGATGCGGTTTTCCGTGAAGTGGAGTCCGGTGCCGCCCACTATGGCGTGGTGCCGGTGGAAAACTCCACCGAGGGCATGATCAACCATACCCTTGATATGTTCATGAGTTCGCCGCTGAAAATCTGTGGTGAGGTCCAGTTGCGGATTCATCACCACCTGCTGGTGTCGCCCAAGCACCGGGACGAAGCGATCACCCGCATCTACTCCCATCAGCAATCCTTTGCCCAGTGCCGCCAATGGCTCGATACCCATCGCTACGGCATTGAGCGGGTAACCGTCTCCAGCAACGCCGAGGCAGCGCGCCGCGCGGCGGAGGAACCGGGGGCCGCCGCTATCGCCGGCGACATGGCGGCCGAGCTGTACGGTCTGGAAAAGCTGGCCAACTGCATCGAGGACCGGCCGGATAACACCACCCGGTTCCTGATCATCGGCCGGGAAACCGTGCCGCCGAGCGGGCACGACAAATCCTCCATCCTGGTATCCATGCGCAACAAACCGGGGGCCCTCTATCAGCTTCTGGAGCCCTTCCACCGGCATGGCGTCAGCCTGACCCGGATCGAGACTCGACCCTCCCCCAGCGGCACCTGGGCCTACGTGTTCTACATCGATTTCGAGGGACACATGGAGGACGACGTCATCCGCGAGGTCCTGTCGGAAGTGGAGGCCGAGGCGGTGGAGCTGAAGCGTCTGGGGTCCTATCCCATTGGTGTGCTGTAAGCAGTAAAAATAGGGGAGCGTTATGGCAGTCGATTACCAGAGTCTCGCGGTTAAGGGCGTTCAGGCGCTGAGCCCCTACCAGCCGGGCAAACCCATCGACGAGCTGGCCCGCGAGCTGGGCCTGGAGCCGTCGGACATCATCAAACTGGCGAGCAACGAGAACCCGTTGGGGCCCAGCGAAAAAGCCCTGGCGGCTGCCCGCTCTGCCTTGTCCGACCTTTGCCTCTACCCGGACGGAAACGGTTATGAGCTCAAGCGGGCCCTATCGGAGCGCTACGGTGTCGGCATGGACCAGATCACTCTGGGCAATGGCTCCAACGATGTCCTGGAAGTGATCACCCGCTGTTTCGCCGATACTGAAAGCGAAGTGGTGTTTTCCCAGTACGCCTTTGCCGTCTATCCACTGGTCACCCAGGCCATCGGTGCTCGTGGTGTCTGCGTGCCGGCCCGTGACTGGGGGCATGACCTGGATGCCATGGCCGACGCCATCACCGAGCGGACGCGGCTGGTGTTTGTCGCCAACCCCAACAACCCCACCGGCACGGTACACACGGCCGCCGCCATCGAGGCCTTCCTGGCCAAGGTGCCGGAACGGGTTCTGGTGGTGCTGGACGAGGCCTACTGCGAGTACCTGACTGGCGACGACAGCCCGGACGGTGTCCGGCTCCTGTCGCGTTTTCCCAACCTGATCGTGTGCCGCACCTTTTCCAAGGCTTGGGGGCTGGCGGCGCTGCGGGTGGGGTACAGCCTCAGCTCCCCGGACATCGCGGATATCCTCAACCGGGTACGGCAACCGTTCAACGTAGACTCGGTTGCCCTGGCCGCGGCTACCGCGGTGCTGGCGGATGAAGCCTATCTGGAACGGTCGAGGGAGGTGAACGCGGCGGGCTTGAAGCAGCTGGCGGAAGGGTTCGACCGTATGGGGCTGAAGTACATTCCCTCGGCCGGCAACTTCATCGCCGTCGAGGTTGGCGACCAGGCGGCCGCGGTCTATCAGACGCTGTTGCAGCACGGTGTGATCGTCCGGCCCGTGGCCGGCTACGGTATGCCGCGACACCTGCGGGTTTCGGTCGGCTTGCCGCATCAGAACGATCGCTTCCTGGATGCCTTGGCCGAAGCCCTGACCGCCGGTGGGGAGGGGGGCTGAGGTGGCTCAGCCCTCGCCGCTGTTTCGTCGGGTCGCGGTCATTGGCCTCGGGCTGATCGGCGGTTCCCTGGCCAGCGCCATTCGCGCGCACGGGCTGGCGCAGACCGTGGTCGGCTACGATGCCCGTGCGGACGAGCTGGCGCTGGGGGTGGCGCTGGGCGTGATTGACCAGGCGGCCGACTCGCTGGCCCAGGCCGTGCGCGGCAGTGATCTCGTGATGCTCGCGGTGCCGGTGCGCGCCGCCCGCTCGGTGCTGGCGGAAATACGGCCCGTTCTGGGGGAGGACGCCATCCTGTCGGATGTCGGCAGCACCAAGGCCAGTTTTGTGGCGGATGTCGAGTCGGTCTTCGGTGAGTTGCCGCCCCGGGTTGTTCCCGGGCATCCCATCGCCGGCTCCGAGCGCAGCGGCATCCGCGCCGCGAACCCGGAACTGTTCGCCCGGCACAAGGTGATCCTCACGCCCGCCGACAACACCGACCCGGAGGCGGTCGGGCGGCTGACCGCGTTGTGGGAAGCGTGCGGCGCCACCGTGCTGACCATGTCGGTGGCCTACCACGACGAAGTGCTGGCAGCCACCAGCCATCTCCCGCACCTGATCGCCTTTTCCCTGGTGGACACTTTGGCGGGAGAAAATGAGAATATGGACATCTTCCGGTACGCCGCCGGTGGTTTTCGGGATTTCACCCGTATCGCCGCCAGCGATCCGGTGATGTGGCATGACATTTTTCTGTCCAACCGGGATGCGGTGCTGCGCGTGATCGACCACTTTACCCGGGATCTCGGACAGCTGCGGGCCGCCATCGCCGCCGGTGACGGTGCCACCTTGCTACGGGTTTTCAGTCGCGCCAAGGCGGCGCGGGACCATTTTTCCAAGATGCTTTCAGGGCAGGCGTTTGTGACAGACAACAGCAACACACAGGTTACGTTCCATCTCCAGCCGGGGGGTTCCGTTCGGGGTGATATCCGGGTTCCTGGTGACAAGTCGATTTCCCATCGTTCCATTATGCTGGGCGCGTTGGCGGAGGGCATTACCGAGGTTAAGGGATTCCTCGAAGGGGAGGACAGCCTGGCCACCTTGCAGGCATTCCGTGACATGGGCGTTGCCATCGAGGGACCGGACGAAGGGTTCGTGCGGATCCACGGGGTGGGCATGCACGGCCTCCAGGCACCCCGAGGCCCCTTGTATCTCGGCAATTCCGGCACCGCCATGCGACTGTTCGCCGGCTTGCTGGCGGCTCAGCCGTTCGACTCCGAGTTGACCGGCGACGCCAGCCTGTCCCGGCGGCCCATGGGGCGGGTGGCGGAGCCGCTGCGGGCCATGGGCGCGGTCATCGACACCGCCGACGGCGGTCGGCCGCCGCTCCGGATCCGGGGGGGCCAGAGCCTGACCGGAATTCACTACGAAATGCCGGTTGCCAGCGCTCAGGTCAAATCGTGCCTGCTGCTGGCCGGGCTCTATGCCGAGGGCGTAACCTCCGTGACCGAACCGGCGCCGACCCGGGACCACACCGAACGCATGTTGAAGGGTTTTGGCTACCACGTCCACCGGAACGGTGCCACCGCCAGCGTGACCGGTGGCGGCAAGCTGACCGCCTGCGCCATCGACGTCCCCGCCGACATTTCCTCCGCCGCTTTCTTCCTGGTGGCGGCGTCCATCGCCCCGGATTCGGACTTGGTGTTGCGCCACGTCGGCATGAACCCGACCCGGGTGGGGGTGATCAACATCCTGCGCAGGATGGGGGCCGATATCGAGGTGTTGGCGCAGCGGGAAATCGGCGGCGAGCCGGTGGCGGACCTGCGGGTGCGCTCGGCCGAGCTGCGGGGCATCGACATCCCCGAGGACCAAGTGCCGCTGGCCATCGACGAGTTCCCGGTACTGTTCATCGCCGCGACCTGCGCCACCGGACGTACAGTTCTCCGGGGTGCCGAGGAGCTGCGGGTCAAAGAAAGCGACCGCATCCAGGTCATGGCCGACGGCTTGGCGGCACTGGGTGTGGCAACCACCGTGACACCGGATGGCATCATCATCGAGGGTGGCCAGGAAATCGGTGGGGGAACCGTGGACAGCCACGGTGATCATCGCATTGCCATGTCATTCGCGGTGGCGTCATTGCGGGCCACCGCTCCGATCGTGGTCACCGACTGTGCCAATGTGGCCACTTCCTTCCCCGGCTTTGTCGACTTGGCCCGGAGCACCGGCATCCAGATCCGAGCGGAGGGCGGTGAATGAGGGCGGCACAGCCACCGGTCATTACCATCGACGGCCCGGGCGGATCGGGTAAGGGCACCATTACCCAGATGCTGGCGCAGCGCCTGGGTTGGCACCTGCTCGACAGCGGTGCGATTTATCGCCTGACCGCGCTGGCCGCAGTCCGGCAGGGGGTGGCTCTGGATGATGAATCCGGCCTGGTGCGGGTGGCGTCCGGCCTGGACGTGGCGTTCGAGCCGACTCCGCCGGGGCAGCCTGCCCGGGTGCTGCTGGCGGGCGAGGATGTGACCTCGGAAATCCGCACGGAGGTGTGTGGCAACAACGCCTCCCGTGTTGCCGTGCTGCAGCCGGTCCGGGACGCCCTGCTGCAACGTCAGCGGGACTTCCGAAAAGCTCCGGGACTGGTGGCCGATGGCCGCGACATGGGCACGGTGGTTTTCCCCGATGCACCCTTCAAAATCTTCCTGACCGCCAGCCCCGAGGAACGGGCCCGGCGACGTTTTAACCAGTTGAAGGAAGCCGGGGTCGATGTTAAGATTGACGCCCTTTTAGAGGAGATTCGGGCGCGCGATGAGCGGGACATGAACCGTTCGGCGGCCCCTCTCAAACCAGCGGATGATGCGCAAGTCATTGATTCCACAGGTTTGAGTATCGAGGAGGTGCTGGACAGGTGTATGGCCGTGGTGGGCCAGGCCTGACCGCACCTTTTTGTCGCTGGAGTGCCGGAAGCAGTGATTCTTGCCAGCCATTGACTGGTTCCGGAAATCGCTAACAGACCGTGTTGCTGGCGGCACGGAGTACACTTGCGTTGATCACATAGGACACATAATGAGCGAGAGCTTTGCGGATCTTTTTGAAGAAAGCCTGAAAGAAATTGACATGCAACCGGGTTCCATCGTCCAGGGAACCGTAGTTGACGTCGACAACGACTGGGTCACCGTTAACGCCGGACTGAAGTCCGAGGGCGTTATCCCCGCCTCCCAGTTCATGAATGAAAAAGGCGAGTTGGAAGTTGCTGTCGGCGACGTTGTCGATGTGGCTCTCGATGCTGTTGAAGATGGCTTCGGTGAAACCCGTCTGTCCCGCGAGAAGGCCAAGCGTGCCGAAGCGTGGAAGGTTCTGGAGAAGGCCTTCGAGGCGGAAGAGGTTGTCAAGGGTGTGATCAACGGCAAGGTCAAGGGTGGTTTCACCGTCGACCTGTCCGGTATTCGTGCCTTCCTGCCCGGTTCCCTGGTTGACGTTCGCCCGGTTCGCGACACCGCGCACCTGGAGAACAAGGAACTGGAGTTCAAGGTCATCAAGCTGGATCAGAAGCGCAACAACGTGGCGGTGTCCCGCCGCGCGGTTCTGGAAGCGGAAAACAGCGAGCAGCGTGAAGCTCTGCTGGAAACCCTGACCGAAGGTCTGGAAATCAAGGGTATTGTCAAGAACCTGACCGATTACGGCGCGTTCGTTGACCTGGGTGGTGTTGACGGCCTGTTGCACATCACCGACATGGCCTGGAAGCGCATCAAGCACCCGAGCGAAATCGTCAACGTGGGTGACGAAATCACCGTCAAGGTTCTCAAGTTCGACCGGGAGCGCAACCGGGTTTCTCTGGGTCTGAAGCAGCTCGGTGAAGATCCCTGGGTGGATATCAAGGCTCGCTATCCGGAAGGTTCCAAGGTCATGGCCCGGGTCACCAACCTGACCGACTATGGCTGTTTCGCGGAGCTGGAAGAAGGTGTCGAGGGTCTGGTTCACGTGTCCGAAATGGACTGGACCAACAAGAACATTCATCCCTCCAAGGTGGTTCAGGTCGGTGACGAAGTGGAAGTCATGATCCTGGACATCGACGAGGAGCGTCGTCGCATCTCCCTGGGCATCAAGCAGTGCGTGCCCAACCCGTGGGAGGAGTTCTCCAGCAAGTACAACAAGGGCGACCGCATCTCCGGCAAGATCAAATCCATCACCGATTTCGGTATCTTTATCGGTCTGGAAGGTGGTATCGACGGTCTGGTGCACCTGTCCGATATCAGCTGGAACGAGCCGGGTGAGGAAGCCGTACGCAAGTACAAGAAGGGCGACGAGGTCGAGACCGTTATCCTGTCCGTGGATCCGGAGCGCGAGCGTATCTCCCTGGGCATCAAGCAGCTGGAAAGCGATCCTTTCGCTGAGTTCGTACAGCTGAACGACAAGGGCTCCATCGTCAAGGGTACGGTTTCCTCCGTTGACGCCAAAGGTGCTGTCGTGGCTCTGAACGACGAGGTTGAGGCGGTTCTGAAAGCGTCTGAAATCAGCCGTGACCGCGTCGAGGACGCTCGTAACGCGCTGAAGGAAGGCGAGGAAGTCGAAGCGAAGATCATCAGCATCGACCGCAAGAACCGTGTCATCAATCTGTCCATCAAGTCCAAGGACGTTGAAGATGACAAGCAGGCGCTGGAAAGCGTCCGCAAGGCGGCCGAGTCCACCGGTGCCACCACCATCGGTGACCTGATCAAGGAACAGATGCAGCAGCAGAACGCCAATAAGGAGTGATTGTCTCCTGGCGTGAAAAAAACGGGCTCTAAGAGCCCGTTTTTTTTGTATTTTTTTTCGGTTTGGCTAAACTATGGTCATAGGTATGCGGTAACTGTCTGCCTAATAATAAAGAGGGAAGCGCCTCATGACTAAGTCCGAGCTGGTCGAACTGATTGCGTCCAAGCAGACTCAGCTGTCTGTCAAGGATGTCGAGCTTGCTGTGAAAACCATTATCGAGCACATGTCCCAGTCGCTTGCGAATGGTCAGAGAATCGAAATCCGGGGGTTTGGCAGCTTCTCGCTCCATCACCGGGCTGCCAGGGTGGGGCGCAATCCCAAAACTGGCGAGGCGGTTCAGTTGCCCGCAAAGTACGTACCTCATTTCAAACCCGGCAAAGAGCTCAGGGAACAAGTTAACGAGAGCCTGAAAAAAGGCTTTTGACCGTTACACAATCGGGGGAATTGGGCCCACGCGAGCCCATGGAGTGCGAGTGCTATGGCAGGATTGCAGAAGATCCTCATTGTCCTGTTGGTTTTAATCCTGGTGTTGCTGGCGCTTGTGTTTTCCCTGAACAACCAGATGGCGGTCTCCCTGAACTTCCTGCTGTTTGAGACGCAGCCCCACGGCGTGGCCGTCTGGGTCATTATGGCTTTTGTCATTGGTGCCCTGTTCGGTGTGCTGATGACCCTCTTGGCCACCTTCAAAACGGCGGTTTCGCGCCGCTCCCTCAAGAAACGACTTGATCGGGCCGAGCAGGCATTGGAGAAATCCAGGGCCGAGACCAACCGGACGCTTTGATGGACATACTGCTTCAATGGCTGCTGCTGACCGTGGCGGTAGCCGCGGGTTGGCTTGCGGGTCGGTACGGCAGTCGTGGCCGTGCGTCCAGGTCCGGTCTGTCGGATGAGAATTCGGTTCGGGAGCGCTTGCAGTTTCTGTTTACCAATTACTCAGATCAGGCGGTCGAGAATTTTGTTCAGTCCCTGGCGGTCAACAAGGATACCGTCAGTCTACACCTCTCCATCGGCAGTCACTTCCGCAACAAGGGCGAGACGGATCGTGCGATCCTGATTCACCAGAACCTGCTGGCCCGGCCCGAGCTGCCGAGCCGCTATTCCCCCCAGGTAACCCTTGAGCTGGCATTGGACTACATGAACGCGGGCCTGCTGGACCGGGCGGAAGCGTTGCTGCATCAGATCATGGGGGATCGGGATTACGGTCGCCGGGCCGCAGAGCACCTGATTGAGCTGTATCAGCAGGAGCGGGAATGGGCCAAGGCGGCGGATGTGGCGCGCACCCTGACGCGGGGTGATGCCGGTCCCGAGTTGGCCAAGACCCTGGCCTACCTGACGTGCGAGCTGGCGGATCAGGCATTGCGGGATGATGACCGCTGGACCGCTCAGAAGCGGGCTCGGGAAGCGTTGGAATATGATCGTTCCTGTGTGCGTGCCACCCTGATTTTGATGAACCTGCTGATTCGCCAGGGCAGTTATCGGGAGGCCGGCCGGGAGAGCCTGAAGGTGTTTGACCAGAACCCGGAATTCGGTCCCGAAGCCGTTGATCGCCTGATGAAGCTGGAGCGGGAACACGGCGACGTGGCCCGCTTGGTCAAGAAACTGCAGAAACTCTATGAAAAGTATCCCAGTACCAGCCTGCTTCTGGCGCTGGTCGAATCCGTGGAGCGTGCCTCCGGCCGTCCTGCGGCCATTGATTTGCTGCGCCAGGAGCTGGAAGTGCGACCCTCGGTGCGGGGGTTGCTGCGGCTGGTTCAGATGGCCGGCTATGAGAAGGGCATGACCACGGATGAAGGGCGCTTGGTCAGCCGGATCGGGCACCTGTTGCTCGCCAATCGCCCCGTATACCGATGCGTCAGTTGTGGCTTCTCCGGCCAGCAGCTGCACTGGTTGTGCCCAAGCTGCAAGCAGTGGGAAACCGTTCGCCCGATACAAGGGGTGGAAGCCGAATAACCCTCAGTCACCGTTTTCAGGATACCCGATTGTGCAGACCGTCAATGACCCCAAGATCATCGTAGCCCTGGACTTTGCCTCCGAGGCATCCGCGTTCGCGCTGGTGGACCGGCTGGATCCGGCCAAGTGTCGTCTGAAAGTGGGCAAGGAGCTGTTTACCCGGTTCGGGCCCCAGCTGGTTCGCTCCCTTCAGGGGCGTGGTTTCGAGGTGTTTCTGGACCTGAAATTCCACGACATACCCAACACCACGTCCGCTGCGGTGGCGGCGGCGGCCGACCTCGGTGTCTGGATGGTGAACGTGCACGCTTTGGGCGGCGAGCGGATGATGGTGGCATGCCGGGAGCGCCTTGACGCCTATGGTGCTGACCGGCCGTTGCTGATCGCAGTGACCGTACTGACCAGCATGGGGCCTGAGGACCTTGCCGGTATCGGGGTTGCCGGGACGCCGGAGGCTCAGGTGTCGCGTCTGGCGACTTTGGCCCGAAACTGTGGGCTGGATGGCGTCGTTTGTTCTGCGCAGGAGGCGCCGGTACTCAAAGCCGAGCAGGGGGCGGACTTTGTGCTGGTGACGCCGGGCATTCGTCCGGCGACGGCGGAGAAAGGGGATCAGCAGCGGGTCATGACGCCTTCGGAGGCGTTGCGGGCGGGGTCCGACTATCTGGTGATTGGCCGCCCCATTACCCGGGCGCCGGATCCTCTGGCGGCCTTGGAGGTCATTGCCTCGGAAATCGAAGGGTTCTGACGGTGCCGGTGTGCGGCGCCCGTGTAAGGGCGTCGCCGATGCCCTGTCACCCAGTCTCTTGGTCCAGACATAAAAAAGCCCGTAGATCCGAAATCCACGGGCTTTTGGAATAAGTGGCTCCCCGAGCTGGGCTCGAACCAGCGACAAACGGATTAACAGTCCGTTGCTCTACCAACTGAGCTATCGGGGAACGTCGTCTGACGAGGCGCGTATATTAAGTGGGTCCCACGGCCTCGTCAACCCCTGGCCAGAAAATTTTAGGCCAGGGCGTTCCTCAGTCTTGCCACCGCTTTTTCCAGGTTTTCCATGCTGGTGGCGAAGCTCAGGCGCATGTGCCCGGGGGCACCGAAGGCCGATCCGGGCACCAGGGCAACCCCGGCATCGCTGAGCAGTTTCTCTGCCAGTTCGACGTCGGTGCCGACCCCGTCGGTGGCTTCGATGGCGCCCTGGAAGCTGGGGAACACATAGAAGGTACCGTCGCCCCGGAGACACGCCACTCCCGGCAGCTCGTTCAGGGCCGAAACCAGCCAGTCGTGGCGCTCCCTGAATGCCTTGACCATTTCGCCAACGCAGGTCTGATCCCCCTCCAGGGCTGCGGCTGCCGCTGCCTGGGAGATGGAACAGGGGTTGGAGGTGCTCTGGGACTGGATCTTCTTCATCGCGCCGATAACGCGGGCCGGGCCAGCGGCGTAGCCGATGCGCCAGCCGGTCATGGAATAGGCCTTGGACACGCCATTGAGTACGAAGGTGCGGTCATACAGCTCGGGACAGGCGTTGAGGATGTTGCAGAACGGTTTGCCAGTCCACAGGATCGGTTCGTACATGTCGTCGGTGGCGAC
This sequence comes from Marinobacter lutaoensis, assembly GCF_001981305.1. Classification (GTDB taxonomy): domain Bacteria; phylum Pseudomonadota; class Gammaproteobacteria; order Pseudomonadales; family Oleiphilaceae; genus Marinobacter; species Marinobacter lutaoensis. The sequence goes on from NZ_MSCW01000005.1 coordinate 33,902, forward strand.
CATGACGTGCGGGTGCCGTTTCAGGACCTCGCCCAGCGCTTTCAGCTCGTCCAGGGAATAGGCCATGCCGCTGGGGTTGGAGGGGCTGTTGATGACGAACAGCCGGGTACGCTCGGTGATTGCCTGTTCGAGTTGTTGTGCCGTGATCTTAAAGCGGGTTTCGGCGGAGGTCTCGAGGATCACGGGTTTGCCTTCGGCCACCAGTACCATGTCCGGGTAAGACACCCAGTAGGGGGCAGGAATGATGACTTCGTCACCCGGGTTCAGAATGGCCAGGGCAAGGTTGAAAAAGCTCTGTTTGCCACCACTGGATACCAGAATCTGGTTGGCTTCGTATTCCAGACCGTTGTCCCGTTTGAACTTCGCGATAATCGCTTTCTTCAATGCCGGCGTACCATCCACCGCGGTGTATTTGGTTTGGCCGTTGCGGATGGCCTCGATGGCGGCCACCTTGATGTGTTCGGGGGTGTCGAAGTCCGGTTCGCCGGCGCCCAGGCCAATGATGTCCTGGCCGGCCGCCCGGAGTTCCGCGGCTTTGTTGGTCACGGCGAGGGTGGGAGAGGGCTTGATCGCCTGTACACGGCTGGAAAGTTGAAGGTCCAAACTTGAGCTCCTTAAAGCTACGTCCATTGGGCTGCGATCGGCCGGTGAGGAGCCTGGGTGTTGGCTGAATCTCGGCCAGCCGTCGATCGCACTGATGGTATCATGAAGCCTGCCGAACACTAAATGTTCCCATGGTATTGGCCCGGTTGGTGGCCATTACCGGCCAAGTCCCGGAGGTAATCAGACCTTTTATGGCCAGCAAAGAATCCCGCTCCGCCCGACAGGGCGTGTTTCGCGTCAACTCCTCCTATCAGCCCGCCGGCGATCAGCCGAAAGCGATCCGGGAACTGGTGGACGGATTGCAATCCGGCCTGGCGCACCAGACCCTGCTGGGGGTGACCGGCTCGGGCAAGACGTTCACTATTGCCAACGTCATCGAGCAGGTGCAGCGCCCGACCATCATTCTGGCTCACAACAAGACTCTGGCGGCGCAGCTCTACGGCGAGTTCCGGGAGTTTTTTCCGGACAACGCCGTGGAGTATTTCGTCTCCTACTACGACTACTACCAGCCGGAAGCCTATGTGCCGTCCTCGGACACCTTCATCGAGAAGGACGCCTCCATCAACGAACACATCGAGCAGATGCGACTGTCCGCCACCAAGGCGCTGCTGGAGCGGCCGGATGCGATCATTGTCGCCACCGTGTCGTCCATCTATGGTCTGGGTGATCCGGAGTCCTACCTGAAGATGATGTTGCACCTGGATCGTGGCGATCAGGTGGATCAGCGGTTCATTCTCCGGCGTCTGGCGGAGCTGCAATACACCCGCAACGACGTCGAGTTCCACCGGGCCAACTATCGGGTACGCGGCGACGTGATCGATGTGTTTCCCGCGGAATCCGAACGGGAGGCGATCCGCATCGAGCTGTTCGATGATGAGGTGGAGAACCTGAGCCATTTCGATCCGCTGACCGGAGAAGTGCTGCGGCGGGTGCCGAGGGTGACGATCTACCCGAAATCCCATTACGTCACGCCCCGACAGACTGTCTTGGACGCGGTGGAACAGATCAAGTCCGAACTGGACCAGAGGCTGCAGCAGCTGCGGGACAGCAACCGCCTGGTGGAAGCCCAGCGGCTGGAAGAACGGACCCGTTACGCATTGAGATGATGCTGGAACTGGGCTACTGCAACGGCATTGAGAACTACTCCCGCTACCTGTCCGGGCGCCAGCCCGGCGAACCGCCGCCCACTCTGTTCGACTACTTGCCGCCGAACGCGCTGCTGGTGGTGGATGAGTCCCATGTCACCATTCCGCAGATCGGTGCCATGTACAAGGGCGACCGGTCACGCAAGGAAACTCTGGTGGAGTATGGATTCCGGCTGCCGTCGGCACTGGACAACCGGCCGATGCGATTCGAAGAATGGGAGCGCATCGCGCCGCAGATGATTTTCGTGTCTGCCACCCCGGGGCCGTATGAGGCGGCGCATGCGGGACAGGTGGTCGAGCAGGTGGTCAGGCCCACCGGGTTGCTGGACCCGGAAATCGAGGTACGCCCGGCCTCGACCCAGGTGGACGACCTGCTGTCGGAAATCCACGCCCGGGTGGCCGTGGATGAGCGGGTGCTGGTCACCACGCTGACCAAGCGGATGGCCGAGGACCTGACCGACTTCTTGATGGAGCACGACATTCGCGTACGCTACCTGCACTCGGACATCGACACCGTGGAGCGGGTGGAAATCATCCGCGACCTGCGGCGGGGGGAATTCGACGTTCTGGTCGGCATCAACCTGCTGCGAGAAGGTCTGGACATGCCCGAGGTGTCCCTGGTGGCAATCCTGGATGCCGACAAGGAGGGTTTCCTGCGCTCCGAGCGGTCCTTGATCCAGACCATTGGCCGGGCTGCGCGCAACGTCAATGGCAAGGCCATTCTCTATGGTGACACGATCACCGGCTCCATGCGCCGGGCCATTGATGAGACCGAGCGTCGCCGCGCCAAGCAGATGGCATTCAATGAGGCCCACGGCATTACCCCCAGGGGGCTGAACAAGAAAATCGCCGATATCATGGAAGGGGCGACTGGCGGCCGGGGTCGGAAGCGGGGCGAGCGGCCGGGCCAGAAGGTGGCCGATGACAGCGGAAGCTATCGTGCCGCTGATACCGGGCGTTCGCCGGAGGCACTGCTGAAAGAGATCGCCCGGCTGGAAGACGAGATGTACAAGGCGGCCTCGGAACTGGAGTTCGAAACCGCCGCCCGCCTGCGGGACGAGATCGCCGAGCTGCGGGAAGCGGCGTTGAGAGCGGGCTAGCGCCGGGGGCCGACGATCACCGCCGCCTGCAGGGGCTGGTTGCGCCCGTATTTCGACATACGGGTGAAAACCCGCCGGTCGATGGGCAGGTATTGTTTGTCCGCGACCGTTTCCCCCGCGTCCGTGTCGATTTCCGGGTCGTGCAGGTAGACGAACCGGTCATCGATGGCACAGACGGTCACCCAGTGGGGGATTCGGCTGTGGTTGAGCTGCCAGGTGCTGATCAGAATCACCGGAACGCGACCCTCGTGCAGCGCCCGTTCCATGCTTTCCAGAGTGAGCGGGTCATGGTGCAGCTCAATGCCGGTATGGCCGATGTCGGTGAGGAAACCCTCGTGCACCAGCTCCAGTACCCGCTTCTTGTCCTCGTTACGAACCGTATCCTTGAACAGCGCGCCTTCCTGGCTGATCCAGGCGCTGGCGTGGAAACCGCGCTGCCAGGCCGCCAGGGCCAGGCCGTGGGGGCCGCAGCCACCATGGCCCGCGAGCATGAAGATGGTGGTGGCTTGCCGCCAGATGCGCAGTTCCTCCAGAGTGTTTACCGGCTGCTGTTCATCCAGGGCCGCCATCGCCATCAGTAACGCTGCGGGGCCACAGGTGAACTCGGTGGTCTGGGGGTAGTAGGGGACCGTCGGAAACTCCCGGGACGGCTCGTAGTACAGGATGCGGCGCTCGAAACGCAGGGCGTCGCCGTGATCCTCGTAGTAATCCCGGTAGGTGCCGAACTGGCGGTAGCCCAGTCGCCGGTACAGGTTGATGGCACCGGCATTGTCCTCCCGTACTTCCAGGCGCATGACGATTCGTCCGGCCTCGGCGGCTTCCTGCTCGGCTTGGCGCACCAAGCGTTCGCCCAGCCCCTGGCCACGGGCCTCCGGCGACACCGCGATGGAGTAGATGCGAGCCAGCCGGGTGGCGGCGTTCATCAGCACCAAGCAGTAGCCCAGCAGGCGGCCCCCATGCTCGGCCACGATCAGCCGGTCCTGGGGCATATCCAGAAAACGCCGGAAGCTGCGGCGGGACAAGCGATCCTCGGTGAAACATTGCTGTTCCAGTCGGACCAGGGCATCCAGATCTTTTGGGGTGGCGGGACGCAGGGTGATCTCGGGCATCGGGGGCTGGGCCTTGCATGGGTCGGGTAGGCGAGCGGATGAGCGCGTCACTTGCGGCTATTATGGTAGAGCCTGGCCCGGGCGCAAACCCTGGCTGCATGCGTAGAAGCACGCACTCACGGCCAATTGCCCGGCGACGGGCCCCGGCGTATCGTGCGGCCATCAGAACCGGCAGAACCTTCAGGGAGGCGTGCCACCCATGTCCCGTTTGCTTATCGTTGTCGACCGCGCCAAGGATTGGGCGCCGTATTACCCCAGCGAGGATGTGCTGACGTTCGACCAGTATCTTCAGTACGCTTCGCCGGCGACCGGGCGGGTGCGGGTCATCAACCTGTGCCAGAGTTCGAAGTACCTCAGCAAGGGCTATTACTGTTCACTGCTGGCCGAGGCGCGTGGACACAATGTGGTGCCCTCCGTTATGACCCTCAATGATCTGAGCCGCAAAGGGTTGTTTTCCCTGCAGCTCGATGAGCTGGACCGCCCGGTGGTGCGCTGGCTGGAAAAGGCGGGGGCGGTGATCGAACCGGCAGCGGATGAGCGGGAGGCCACCCACGAGGTCCGTGTGCGCAGCTTTTTTGGGCAGGTGGCCCAGCCGGAGTTGAAACTGGTGGCCCGGGCCCTGTTCGAACGGTTTCCCTGTCCGATTCTGGAGATCGTCTTCAAGCGCCGGAAACAGTGGCAAATCGATTCCCTGCGGCCGGGAGCGCCCAGCGAGCTGGACGAATCGGAGCAGGACCAGTTCGCCGCCGCTCTGGATCGTTTCAGCAGCATTGTCTGGCGTAAGCCCCGTTCCCGGCGCCGGTACCGGTTTGATCTGGCGGTGCTGGTGAATCCGGAGGAGGAGCTGCCCCCCAGCGACGAGACGGCGTTGAAACGGTTCGAGCGGGCTGGCCGCAAGCTCGGCATCAACGTCGAGCGGATTACCCGGCGCGACTATATGCGCCTGCCCGAGTACGACGGGCTGTTCATCCGGGAAACCACGGCCATCGACCACCACACCTACCGCTTTGCCCGCAAGGCGGAAGCGGAAGGCATGGTGGTCATCGACGATCCGGTGTCGATCCTGCGTTGTACCAACAAGGTTTTCCTGGCGGACCTGCTCAAGAACAACAAGGTGCCGACCCCGAAAACCCTGATCCTGTCCAAGGACCAAAAGGACGCCGTGGCCCGTGTGGTGACGGAACTGGGGCTGCCGGTGGTGATCAAGATTCCGGATGGCGCCTTCTCGCGTGGTGTGATCAAGGCCCGGGACGAGGCCGAACTCGCCTCCGGGCTCAAGTCGCTGTTCCGGCAGTCGGCCCTGGTCCTGGCTCAGGAGTATTTCTACACCGAGTACGACTGGCGCATCGGTGTGCTGGGCGGGCGTGCCATCTATGCCTGCAAGTACATGATGGTGAAGGGCCACTGGCAGATCTACCAGCATGGCGAGTCGCGGGTGGAAAGCGGCGGATTCGAGACCCTGCCGACCTACGAAGTGCCCCGCAACGTGATCCAGGCGGCCCTGAACGCTACCCGTCTGATCGGTAACGGCCTGTATGGGGTGGACATCAAGCAGTCCGGGAATCGGGTCGCGGTGATCGAGGTCAACGACAACCCGAGCATTGATTCTGGCGTGGAGGACAAGTTCCTTGGCGGCGAACTGTATACCCTGATCATGCAGGAGTTCCTGACCCGCATGGAAGACAAGCGCCGGGGGTAAGCCGCCTCAGCCTCCGGCGATCCAGATGCGCACACTGCCAAACCAGGGGTGGTGTGCGAGCCTGTCGTGAATGGTGTCGCAGCTGACTCCCTCGGCCTGCTCCTGGCTGTCGAAAAACAGTTCGATGTAGACCCTGTTTTTCAGGTAGTGCAGGCGCAGGCGGTGGTCGCCCGGGAGATCCCGGCCCAGGGTTTCCGACAGCAGTGCCCTGAGTTCGCCCCGGGGCGGGGCCGGGTGGTTGGCGGCCGGGTTCGCCTCGTCGTTTTCGGTGTCGATGTGAAAGTTGATGTCGCGGATGCCCGGCAGGGCCTCGCGCATCCGTGCCACCACTTCCATGCCAATCTGGTGGCCTTCGGACACGCTGATATCGGGGGGGACTACGAGATGAACATCCAGCAGAATGTCGTGGCCCATCCGCCGGCTGCGCAGCTCATGCAGATTGCGTACACCCTCGGTGCCGAGCGCGATGGCCCGAAGCCGTTGCGTGTCCTCCCGGGACAGGCCGGTATCCACCAGCTCCTTGACGCTATCCCAGGTGAATTTCCAGCCGATGTGGACGATGATGACGGCAATGACAATGGCGGCCAGCACATCCAGCCAGATCCACCCGAGCATGGCACCGGCGGTGGACGCCAGTACCACGACCGAGGAAAAGGCATCGGTGCGGCTGTGCCAGGCGTTGGCGATGATCAGATCGGAACGGATACGCTCGCCGACACGGCGGGTGTAACGGTAGATCCACTCCTTGCCGGCCACCGACAGGCCGGCGGCGACCAGCACCGGCCATTCCGGAACCGTGTCCAGTCCGCCTTCCAGCAGGCGCAGAACGTTTTCCCAGGCCAGCGCTGCGCCCACCGCGATCAGGATACTGCCCAGCAGCAGGGTACCGAAGGTCTCGATGCGTTGGTGGCCATACGGGTGGTTGTCGTCCGGTGCCTGCCGGGAAACCTTCATCACCGCGAGCACGACCAAGTCCGATGCCACATCGGTAAACGAGTGTACGCCGTCGACGATCAGTGCCTGGGAGTGAAACAGGGCGCCCGCCACCACTTTCAGGGCGCCAAGCGCGGCATCGAGTACCATGCCGATGAGGGTGACCCGGGTGGCGGCGTGACTTTCCTCTGCGAGGGTGTGCTGCTGGCTGGGACTCAAGGGGACTCCTGTCGCGGGGGTGGTTTCGGAGATGAACCCTCGCAGTATATCGCTAAAGACGCCGGTTTTTGGAACCCTCTCCGTCCGATCACGCGCGGTGTTATGCACATGGTTGCAGTTCGGTGACTTTGGCCCAAGAATCGCTCGTTGTTGGTCTGAATCGTCTTGACATTGGTAACTTGCTGAAAATAAAGGTTAATTTGACTGATCAAAAAATGACCAATTTGTAGACTGGCGCGGTTATCAAGGGATCGCAACGCTTGCCCCGGGATTTTCAACAGGGTTATCCACAGAATCCGTGGAAAAGGTCACGGGAAGTTAATGTGTCAGTCATTTAGGCGCAAAAAAAACGCAACAGGGGATGCTGTGGAAAACTTTCGGTATACTCCGCAGCTGTTTTTCTGGGAGATGTTCGATGTACGGTCTGATTCGCACTCTGCTTTTCCGACTCCCGCCGGAGCCCGCACACAACCTGGCCCTGAACGCACTGGACCTGGCCCACACACTGGGTCTGCTGCGCGCCCTGACGCCGGATGTGGCACCCTGTCCGGTTCGCGCGATGGGGCTGGAGTTTCCCAATCCGGTGGGGCTGGCGGCTGGGCTGGACAAGAATGCGGACCACCTGGATGCCCTGGGTGACCTCGGCTTCGGATTCATCGAAGTGGGTACGGTGACACCGCGCCCGCAGCCCGGCAATCCGAAGCCGCGCCTGTTCCGGCTGCCGGAGCATCAAGCCATCATCAATCGCATGGGGTTTAATAACGAGGGGCTGGAGCATCTTCTGACACGAGTGCGCCGGCGCCGTTACCAGGGCATCCTCGGAATTAATGTGGGCAAGAACAAGGACACCCCCAACGAGGATTCGGAACGGGATTACCGTGCCGGAATCGAAGCGGTGTATCCGGTGGCGGACTACATCACCGTCAATGTGTCCTCTCCCAATACTCCGGGACTCCGGGATCTCCAGTTCGGTGACTCCCTCAAGCGTCTGCTGTCGGCCATCAAGGAACAGCAGGGGCGCTCCCAGCAACAGACCGGTCGGTACGTACCCATTGCCGTGAAAATCGCTCCGGACATGGACGAAGCGGGCATACGCTTTGTGGCGGGCGCGCTGCTGGAAACGGGGCTGGACGGTGTGATCGCCACCAATACCACCATTCGCCGGGAAGCGGTGGCCGGGCACCGTCATGGGGCGGAAGCCGGCGGTTTGAGCGGCGCGCCGGTTCGGGATGCCTCGCTGTCGGTGATTCGGGGCCTGTACGCGGAGCTGGGGGATCGGCTGCCGATCATTGGGGTTGGCGGCATTACCGATGGCGAGAGTGCAGCGGAGAAGGTGCGGGCCGGAGCCAGGCTGGTGCAACTCTACACGGGGTTCATTTACCGGGGGCCGACCCTGATCGGGGAGTCGGTGGAAGCCATCCGGCGGGCGTTGACGGCGGCCGAGTAGAAAAAGGATGGGCCCGCCTAGCGGGCCCTTGCAGGGAATAAACCCCGTTGCGCTTCCTCGCATGGTACGGGGCGGGAGGCCCCGTTTGGGTTGCTTGGTGACTGCGTTGAACTGCTTCGTTTGTGTGTTGCGTTGAGTTCAAAAAGATCAGGTTTTGGACCGGGCCACCATTTAGCTAGGAGGTCTAGGAGGTAATGGTGGCCAGCTTGTGAATTCCGGAGACGCCGATCATGCCCTCCCAGTTGTCTTGTCGGCCTTCGCGCCACCCGTTCAGCCATTCCTGCCGGACATCCGGCTGTTCGACCGGGCAGCTGTCTTTGGATTTACCGGACACGCCGGCGAGGTATCCCCGCTTGAATGCACGAGCGTACATGTCTCTTTTCTGTCTTTTCATGCCGTCCCTCACTGATGGTTAACAGAAGTGGGGTGCCGGTACCCAACACCCGCGTACCCAGCCCAGGCCATGACAATGGGTCCTTGTCGTGTGTCACACGGAGACATCCCCCTATTGCCAGTTCTGGCCAGAGCCGTCAGGATCCTGTTAACGGAGGCTTTTCAGGCCTCCGGAACGACGCGTCAATTACAAGGTAGAACGAACCCTCGGCGGCTGTACACTATTTATTTCATCTAGATGACGCTTCTCTTATAGGTGGATGAAATAAAAATGACGCGTTAGCGGTAGAATGGCCGCGAAATCGGAAACTTAGCCTGACCCTTACTGAACACCAGGAGACCTCCTTGTCCGACTGTGTCTTTTTTGTAACCTGCCCCAAGGGCGTCGAGTACCTGCTGGCCGACGAGCTCCAGTCGTTCGGGTTGGAGCCCACCCGCAACGCTCCGGCTGGTGTCTGGGCCCAGGGCGATCTGGCGGCGGGCTATCGGGCCTGCCTGTGGTCCCGCCTGGCCAATCGTGTGGTGCTGCACCTGGCGGAGGTGGACGCCAGCCGCGACGAACGCCTCTATGAGGGCGTGCTGGGGATGCCCTGGCCGTCCCATATTCCCGCCCAGGGCAGCTTCCGGGTGTCCTTCTTTGGGCAGAACCGTGTCATCCGCAACACCCAGTATGGTGCCCAGCGAGTCAAGGACGGGATTGTCGACGCCTTTCGCGCCGCTGGCCTGCCGCGGCCATCGGTGGCAACCCGGCAGCCGGATGTCACTGTGGCCGCGCGCCTGACCCGGGACCGCCTGTCCCTGGGGATCGACCTGAGCGGACACAGCCTGCACATGCGGGGTTACCGGACCGACAAGGGCGTGGCGCCGCTGAAGGAGAATCTCGCGGCGGCCTTGCTGCTGCGGGCCGGATGGCCTGAAATTGCCGCCGAGGGGGGCGATTTCGTGGACCCGATGTGCGGCTCCGGAACTCTGCTGATCGAAGCGGCCATGATGGTGCTGGACATCGCCCCGGGGCGGCGTCAGGAACACTTTGGTTTCGAGCGTTGGCTTGGGCATCAGCCGGAGACCTGGCTGGCACTGCGGCAGGAGGCGGAGCGTCGAGCACATGAGGGTCGCCAGAGGCGGCTGCCGAAGATCGTCGGCTACGATCAGGACTCCCGGGTCATCGCCACCGCTTGGCGCAATATTCAGCGCGCCGGCCTGGACGGGGTGGTGCATGTGGAGGCGCGTCCGGTGGCGGAGTTTCGGCTTGACGGCGAGCACGCCCATCGCGGCCTGATGCTGACCAACCCGCCCTATGGCGAGCGGCTTGGCGAGCGCTCCGAGCTGTCCGGCCTCTACCGCGCCTTGGGCGAAGCCGCCCGGAACGCGTTGCCCGGGTGGCGGCTGGGCGTGTTCACCGGCGTGCCCGAGTTCGGCAAGTCCATTGGCCTGCGCAGCTTCAAACAGTACCGCTTCTTTAACGGCAAGCTGCCGACTCAGCTGCTGCTGTTCGAGGTGACGGAGGAAAATCTCCGACCCTCGGTGGACCCGGACGAAACCGGCGAGATCCGGCCCCGCATCGTCAACGAGGCCCGCGCCGAGATGCTGCGCAACCGGCTGCGCAAGAACCTCAAGACCCTTGGTCAGTGGGCCCGCAAGCAGGGGATTGGCTGTTACCGTCTGTACGATGCCGACATGCCGGAATACGCGTTGGCGGTGGATCTGTACGAAGGGCGGGTGCACGTGCAGGAGTACGTTGCCCCCAAATCCGTCGACGCCCGGGCGGCCCGTGAACGCTTGTCGGAGGCGCTGGCGGTGATACCGGAGGTGCTGGGGGTCGAGCCTGCGGCCATGGTGTGCAAGCAGCGCCAGCGCCAGACCGGCACCCGCCAGTACGAGAAGCAGGATGCCACCGGTGAATTCTTCACGGTGCACGAGCATGGCTGTGCGCTGCGGGTCAATCTGCGGGACTATCTGGATACCGGCCTGTTTCTGGATCATCGGCCGGTCCGCCACTGGATCCAGCAACACGCCCGGGGCCGCCGTTTTCTCAACCTGTTTTGTTACACCGGTGCCGCCACGGTACACGCCGCTGTCGGCGGAGCCTCAGGCTCACTGAGCCTGGACCTATCGAAAACCTATGTGAACTGGGCCCGGGAGAACCTGGCGCTGAACGGGGCCGACCCAAGGGCGCACCGGGTGGAGCAGGCGGATTGTCTGGCCTGGCTGGCCGAGCCGCCGCAGCCGGGGCAGATGTTCGACCTGATCTTCATGGATCCGCCCACCTTCTCGAATTCGGCCCGCATGGACGGCGTGCTGGATGTCCAGCGCGATCATGTCGCCCTGGTGCGGGGGGCCATGCGCCGACTGGCGGATGACGGCCTGCTGATTTTCTCGAACAACTTCCGGCGGTTTCAGCTGGCCGGGGAGTTGGAGGCGGAATTCGAGATTCGGGAGGTGTCCCGGCAAACCCTCGACCGGGATTTCCAGCGTAACCCCCGCATCCACCGCTGCTGGCACATCCGCCACAGGAGGCGTGATCAGAACTCGTAACGGAGCCCGCCCGAGAACTGGAAGCTGTCGATATTGCTGCGGGTGTCCTTGAACAGCTTGCCGCCTTCGACCACCAGGTAGGTGTTGATCATGACCTGGAAGTCGAGCCCCGCGAGCCAGCCGGTGCTGAAGGCGCTTTCCGGAACGTCATCGAGTGCACGGTAGGGGCTGTTCCGGCTGTCCTCCGGGTGTCCGAGGTGGGCGCTGCCCCGCACGTAGGAAAAGCCGAACTGGCCGTAGATGTTGGCGTAGTCGGTCACCGGGTAGTGCAGGCCGAGGTACCAGCTGCCGTAATAGTCCACGGACAGGCTGAGATCGCTGTCCGGGACCTCGGCGTCCTGAATGCCGGCGCCGAGACGGATCTCGGCGTGGAACAGATCGGTCAGATGACCACCGATGACCAGGGTGCTGGCGTTGCCCCAGGCACGCTCCGAATAGGGGCCGATGGTGCGGTGGTTGATGGCGGTGGCCAGCAGCCCGATGTAGTGCCTGTCCGAACGGGGCGGGGTGTCCTGGGCGTCGGCGGCGGGGCTGATCAGGGTCGCGACCAGAAGGAGCGGGGCGAGCGCGCCGGCATGGGGGGCCTGGGTCATGGCGTTTCGGTTTCCTGAGATGCTGAGCACAGGCACCGATTCTGCCGTGTGTAACGGTATGTTACGTGGATCCGCGTCACACTTCCCGGTGACCGGAAACGGTCAATAACCCTCCAGCAGCCCTTCTTCCTTTGCCAGTAGAAGCAGGGCGTAGACGCCGTTTTCCGGCAGCTGCGGCTCCAGCCCTTCCTCGAACAGGAGTTGCCGGCGCCGGTCTTCCAGAGCATGGGCGTCCCGGTGGGTAATCAGGTCGCTGATCGGCGCGATTTCAAAGGGCGCTTCCTGGCGCACCGCGCCGAAGATGAGGTCCACCAGGATCTCGTCCGGGTCCAGCCCGTCGACGTATACGGTTTCGTCGGGCAGGTCCTCGTGCAGTTCCCGGGCCAGTTCGATCAGCGGCACGCCCTGTTCCCGCAGGTAGAACAGGTCGACATCGCCCAGGTCGCCGTCGTCCGGCAGCCAGCTTTCCTCCGGCGCGATCACGACGGTTTTCATGCGACCGTCCGCCAGGGACCAAGCCATGGCCACGGGAAACAGCGCATCGTCGGTCTGACAGTATTCAATGTCGAGGAATCGGGGCAGTGACAAGGTTGTCTCCGGTGTTGATGAACGACTGGTATACTGGAGCGGCCATTATCAATCAATCAGGGGCATCATGGAACACGCTGATTTCAACCAAGGTTTGCTCGAATTTCTGAACCAGTCGCCAACGCCATGGCACGCCGTGGCAACCATGAAGGCGAAGCTGGACGAGGCCGGGTTCCAGGCGCTGGACGAGCGCGAGGACTGGTCGCTGGCGGCCAATAGCGGCTATTACGTGATTCGCAACGGATCCAGCCTGGTGGCTTTCCGCACCGGCACTGGGGACCCGGCGGCGCAGGGCGTGCGTATGGTGGGAGCCCACACCGACAGTCCCTGCCTGAAGGTCAAGCCCAATCCGGTGCTGCGGCGCAAGGGGTACTTTCAGTTGGGCGTCGAGGTATACGGCGGTGCCTTGCTCAACCCCTGGTTTGATCGGGACCTGTCCCTGGCCGGACGGGTTACGCTGCAGGAGGCGTCCGGCCAGGTCCGGGATGTGTTGGTGAATTTCCGCCGGCCGGTGGCGTTCATCCCGAGCCTCGCCATTCACCTGGACCGGGAGGCCAACAGCAATCGCAGCGTGAATCCGCAGACCGATCTGCCTCCGGTTCTGATGCAGGCTCCGGAGGGGGACGCCACCCGCTTCGAGGATCTGCTGGAACGTCAGGTCACCGAAGAAACCGGGGTGTGCCCGCGCAGGATTCTTGGCTACGAGCTCAGCCTCTACGATACCCAGAAAGCCGGGTTTGTCGGCTTGCACGGGGAGTTCATCGCCTCGGCCCGGATGGATAATCTGCTCAGCTGCTACATCGGCCTGCAGTCTCTGATCCACACCTCGGGCGAACAGCCGGCGCTGCTGGTGTGCAATGACCACGAGGAAGTCGGCAGCATGTCCGCCGAGGGAGCCCAGGGCCCGTTCCTGAGTGCAGTGCTGGATCGTTGGCTGGGCGCGGCCAGGGGGCGTGCGCTGGCCCGCTCCATGATGATTTCCGCCGACAATGCCCACGGCGTGCACCCCAACTACCTCGATCGGCACGACGAAAACCATGGCCCGATCCTGAACCGGGGACCGGTGATCAAGGTCAACCACAACCAGCGCTACGCCACCAACAGCCGCTCGGCGGCCCTGTATCGCCTGATCAGCGACGAGCTGGGCCTGCCGCACCAGACCTTCGTAGTGCGCAGCGACATGGCCTGCGGCAGTACCATCGGTCCGCTGACGGCGGCCAACCTGGGCGTGACGACGCTGGACATCGGCGTGCCGCAGTTTGGTATGCATTCGATTCGTGAGCTGATCGGTGCCGAGGACGGCCACACGCTGTTCCGGGTACTGGTTGAATTCCTGCAGCGGCCGGTGGTGCTCTGAGGGAAAGAAAAAAGGCCGCTGGTGAACAGCGGCCTTTTGGGAATTCGGTGGCTCCCCGAGCTGGGCTCGAACCAGCGACAAACGGATTAACAGTCCGTTGCTCTACCAACTGAGCTATCGGGGAACAGCGTCGAAGTGGCGCGCATATTAAGCGCTTTATCCGGCCTCGTCAACCCCTGGATGAAAGGGCTGAAAATTGTACAGAAGCAAGACCTTACGCTATCGTCCCCCGGTCTGGCTGCGCAACGGTCACGTGCAGTCGGTGTGGCCGACGCTGTTCCGTTCGGTGTCGCTTCGGGCTCCGGAACGGCGGTGGCTGGCGACACCGGATGACGACCGGCTGTATCTCGACTGGTACCGCCAGGGGGCCGGGCGTCTGGCGATCATTTCCCATGGTCTGGAAGGCCACAGCCAGCGCCCCTATGTGCTGGGCCTGGCCCGGGCTCTGCTGGCTGCCGGCTGGGACGTGCTGGCCTGGAACTACCGCTCCTGCGGCGGTGACATGAACTTGCAGCCGAGGTTTTACCACAGCGGCGCCACCGACGACCTGGGGCTCGTGGTCTCCCACGCCCTGGGCGAGGGCTACCGGACCGTTCTGCTGTCGGGTTTCAGCCTCGGAGGCAACCTGACTCTGTTGTATCTGGGGCAGCAGGGGGAACGCGTCGACAGCCGGATCTGCGGCGCCGTGGCCTTCTCGGTGCCCTGCGACTTGGCCGGCAGCGCGGAGGTGCTGGCCCGCCCCAGCCGGCGCATCTACATGCAGCGTTTCCTGAAGGACCTGCATGGCAAGATGCGCCAGAAAGCCCAGGCGTTTCCCGGCCTGATCGACGTCGAGGGGTTCGGCTCCATTCGCAGCTTCCATGAGTTCGACGACCGTTTCACCGCGCCCCTGCACGGCTTCCGTGATGCCCGTGATTACTGGGCCCAGTGTTCGGCGCTGCCACGACTGCGGGACATCCGGGTGCCGTCGCTGATGGTCAACGCGGCGGACGATCCGTTTCTGTCCCGAGGCTGCTTTCCGGAATCCACCCGAGTGCTGGGGCGTCACCTGCGCTTCGAGTCTCCCCGCTGGGGTGGCCATGTCGGCTTCGTGGAACACGCTCGGGACGGCCTGTACTGGTCGGAACGGCGGGCCCTGCATTTTATCGGTCGGCTGTCAGTCGCTTGACGCCTGGTGCGCAGGGGACAGCAGGGGCGCCAGCACCGGCCAGAGATTGTCCAGCAGCCTGGGCTGGGCCTGGGCGGTAGGGTGAATGCCATCGCCCTGCATCAGCGGCGGCTGGTCGTAGATGCCCTCCAGAAAGAAGGGAACCAATGGCGCATCGTAGCGGTCGGACAAGCGGGGATAGAGTTCCGCGAAAGCCCGGGTATAGCGTTGGCCGTAGTTGGGCGGAATCTGCATGCCCACCAGGACCGCCCGGGCACCAGCGGCCTGGGTCAGTTCGATCATTCGGGCCAGGTTCTGTTCGATGACCTGGGGCGGGAATCCCCTCAGGCCATCGTTGCCGCCGAGTTCGATCACTACGATCCCGGGCTCGTGCCGGCTCAGCAGCCCGGGTAATCGGCGCAGGCCGCCATCGGTGGTTTCGCCGCTGATGCTGGCGTTGACCACCGACCAGTCCAGCCGTTTCTGTTCGAGCCGCGCGCGCAGCAGCTGGACCCAGGCCTGCTCGGCGGGGATGCCATAACCGGCGCTGAGGCTGTCGCCCAGAACCAGCAGGGTACGGGCGCCGGCCAGCCCCGGTAGAGTGACGAGCAGGAACAGCAGCAGGATGAATCGGGCGGGCCTTACGTGCGTATGCATGAGGGGGCTTCGTCTCCTATCTGAATACAGGACAGGTAATCAACGGGAGTTTCCGTGAACCAGATGACCAAAACACAGGCGGAGTCGGACGTTCCTATGCTGAAAGTGACCGGCCTCAGCCATCGCGTGGCCCTGGCCCATGATACGCTGACGATCCTGGAGGGGGTCAACCTGGAGATTCTCCGTGGTGAGTCGGTGGCAATTGTCGGGCGTTCCGGTTCCGGCAAAACCACCCTGCTGGGGTTGCTGGCCGGATTGGACACCCCCAGCGAGGGTTCAATCCTGCTCGATGGCGCTGTCATCAGTGAGCTGGATGAGGACGAGCGGGCTCGGCTGCGGGCGCAGCGGGTGGGGTTCGTGTTCCAGTCGTTCCAGCTGCTGCCGGCACTCACCGCGTTGGAAAACGTGTTGCTGCCGCTGGAGCTGGCTGGGCAGGAGGCGCCGGAATCGCGGGCCCGAGAACTGCTGGAACGGGTAGGGCTCGGGGATCGCCTGCATCACACCCCACGACAGCTGTCCGGAGGTGAACAGCAGCGGGTTGCCATCGCCCGCGCCTTCGCCTGTGATCCGGTGGTACTGTTCGCGGACGAGCCCACCGGCAACCTTGACAACCGCACCGGTCAGGCCGTCTCCGATCTGCTCATGGCGCTGAACCGGGAGCAGGGGACCACCCTGGTCATGGTGACCCATGACGAACAACTGGCGGCCCGTTGTGGCCGCCAGCTGCACATTGAGGCCGGCCGGTTGTCGGAGCCGGCGGTCGCCGGCGGGGAGGCTCCGTAATGGCGCGCAACGGAGCATGGGCCCGCCGGGACTGGCGGGAACGGGACGTCCGGGTGGTCCTGGCGGCACTGGTGATCGCCGTGGCCACGGTCGCCACCATCGCTCTGTTCGCCGATCAGCTCCAGCGGACCCTGGTCAGCTCCGCCAGCGCTTTCCTGGCGGCGGACCGGCAGCTGGAGGCGGAGAACGGACGGCCGATCCCCGATGAGTGGCTGCAACAGGCCCGCGCCCGCGGGCTGGCCACCGGCCGGATGGTTGAGTTTTCCACCATGGTGTTTGGCGGCGACGGCTTTCAGCTGGTGTCGGTGAAAGCCGTCAGTGACGAGTATCCGCTGCGGGGCGACATCGACATGCAGCGGCGGCCCGACGGGCCCCGACTGACGGTGAACCGTGGCCCCGGTCCGGGGGAAGTCTGGATCAATCCCCGCCTGCTCCGGCTGTTGGGGCTGAACATTGGCGATACGTTGGAGGTGGGCAACCGTGCGCTCAAGGTGACCGGCCTGCTGATCCGGGAACCGGACGGTGGCTTTCGGCTGTCGGCGCTGGCTCCCCGGGTGATGATGCATCTGGACGACGTGGCCTCCACCGGCGTCATCCAGACCGGCAGCCGGGTCGAGTATGTGTATCTGTTTGCCGGCGACGACACCGCCCTGGCGTCATATTACCAATGGTTGAAACCGCGCCTGGGGCCCAGCCATGAGTGGGAGAGCGTGCGGGACGGCGAAACCTTTTCCCGGTCCCTGCAACGGGCGGAGCGCTTTCTGCTGCTGGGCGGCAGTTTAGCGGTGCTGCTGGCAGCCGTGGCGGTTGCCGTGGCCAGCCGTCAGTATGCCTTGTCCCAGCGCGACACCGTGGCGTTGCTGAAAACCCTGGGACTGGACGGCCCGGGCATTGCCCGGCGTTACCTCCGTCGCCTGCTGGTGTGGGGACTGGTGGGCATCGTCGGTGGCGTGTTGGTGGCATTGCCCCTGTTCTGGTTGCTGGCTTCCCTGCTGTCGGAGGTGCTGGAACGCCCCGTTGATATCCAGCTGGCGCCGCAGGCGTTGCTGCCGGCGCTGCTGACCGCGGTGGTGTCCCTGTTCGCCTTTGCCTATCCGCCGATTCGCCGGTTGCGCCGGGTGCCCGCGATGCGGGTGTTGCGCAGCCAGCCCGGGGAGTCCGGGCGGGACCTGCTGACAGACGTGGCACTGGCGCTGATCGCGGTGTTTGGGCTGGTGTGGCTGTACGCAGGCGAGCTGGCTCTGGTGGCGTCGCTGCTGGGCGCCCTGGTGCTGCTTCTCGCGGTTCTGGTTCTGATCGGCGGCGGGCTCATTGCCCTGCTGCGCCGGATACGGGGCGGCGGCACCAGCTGGCGCTTGGCGCTGGTGGGGCTGTACCGGCATCGGAGCGCGGCCTTGTCGCAGCTGGCGGTGTTCGCCATGACGCTGATGCTGGCGGTAACGCTGATTTTGGTGCGTACCTCGTTGCTGGATGACTGGCGGACCCAGCTGCCGGACGAGGCACCCAATCATTTCCTGATCAACATTGCACCGGATGCGGTGGACTCGGTGGCGGACTTCTGGCGCGAGCGGGGGCGGCCGCTGGAGGCACTGTATCCGATGGTGCGCGGGCGTCTGGTGGAGCTGAACGGCCGTCCGGTGAAGGAGGCGGTTGGCAAGGATGAACGCATCGGGGCGTTGAACCGGGAACTCAACCTAACCTGGATGGCGACGCTGCCGGAAGACAACGACCTGGTCGCGGGGCACTGGTTCGAACCCGGTGAGGTCCGGGGCGTATCGGTGGAGTCCCAGCTGGCGGAGCGGCTGGGTTTGTCCTTGGGGGATGAGCTGACCTTCGTGGTCGGCGCCGAGCGGATCACCGAACCGGTCACCAGCATCCGTACGGTGCAGTGGGACAGTATGAAACCCAACTTTTATATGGTGTTTCCGCCGGGGGGCGGGCTGGAGGGCCTACCGGCCACCTGGATCACCAGCTTTTACCTGCCTGCGCAGGCCAAGACTGCCCTGAACGACTTCACCCGGCAGTTCCCGACCGTGTCGGTGCTGGAAATCGATCACATCATCAGCCGGATCCAGGACATCGTGCGCCAAGTTACCCGGGCGATCGAAGCGATTCTGGCGCTGGTGCTGGCCGCCGCCCTAGTGGTGATGGCGGCGGTGGTGGGCGCCACGCTCCGGGACCGGCAACGGGAGGGTGCGCTGCTGCGGACACTGGGGGGACGGCGTTCCCTGCTGGTAAACAGCACCCTGCTGGAATTTGCCGTGCTGGGCGGCTTGGCGGGAACGATGGGGGTGCTGGCGGCGGAGGCGGCGGTCTATGCGCTCCAGGCCCGTTTGTTCGGGGGCGGTTTCCGGTGGCATTGGTCGGTGGTTTTGCCGGTGCCCCTGGTGAGCGCGCTGGTGGTGGCCCTGTTCGGCCGCTGGCAGCTGCGGCCGGTGCTCAACGTGTCGCCGATGCTGCTGCTCCGGCGCCTGGAATAACCCGGTCCAGCGGTAGTTGGCGAGGATGGCGTCCAGTTCGCCGTTTTCGCGCATGCGCGCCAGTTCCTGGTTGAAGGCGTCGGCGAACGCCTGCCAGTCCTGCCGCAGCATGATCCGGAATCCGTAATGGCTGAGGGAGTGTTGCGACGACCGGAACTGGTCCTGCATGCCCTCTTGGCGGAGAATCCACTTACCGACCAGACGATCGGCAATCGCCGCATCGAACTGGTTGCCGTATACCAGGTAGGTAAACATGTCCCGGTCCCGGGCGACGTCGAAGCGTTGGATCTTGCCGGATTGGAAGTAGGGCTCCAATGGCGGGTACAAGTAGCCCAGATGGGTGACCACCGTCCGAGAGAACAGGTCCTCCGGTTGCTGGTATTCCAGAGGCGACTGGCTGGGAACGAAAAACACTTCCTCAATGTGGACCACCGGATCGGTGAACAGGAACTTGTCCGGTTCCGCGGTCCATTCCCGGGCCCTGGGCGTGGCGTCGATGAAGCCGTCCAGCAGCATCTGGTCCACCCGCTTTCTGGGAATGCGTTCCGCCACCAAACGATACCCAAGGCGGGAGGCAATCCGTTCCATGACATCCCACATGATACCGGAGGCCCGGTCCTGCTTGACGATCAGGTAGGGTGGGTAGCCATTGGGGGACACGTTGAAACGCAGCACCGGGACGTCGTCGCCGGCGCCAAAAACCGGCCCGGAGGCCAGCGCCAGGAGACACAGGAAAGCCCTGGCCAGGTGGGAAGGGGAACCGTTTAGCATCGCGTGACTCTGTAGGGCGATGGATGTTTGACGTTATAGATAACCCTGCAGCTTCCCTGCCTCGTTCGTTGGCCCATTGTCCCCATATCGGCCGGCCATTGCAATTGGCCGGCCGAGCCGATGTCAGGCCCAGGCCCGGCGCAGTACTTCCCGGGCGTCCTCGAGGGTCACCTCCTTCGGATTGAACATGATCGAACCGTCGTCCAGAGCCAGCTCGGCAATGGCGTCCAGCTGGCTTTCCAGTACCTTGCCGGTTTCCTTGAGGGTACGGGGCAGCTGGCATCGTTTGTACAGCTGGTCCCGCAGCTTGCGGATGGCGGCGATGCTGGCTTCCGCGCGGCGGTGCCCCGGCGTGGCGGCATAGACCTCCGGGCCCTCCAGGTACAGCAGCAGCTCCCCCAGGGGAGCGCGGATGGTATCCAGGTTGTACTCCAGGGCGTAGGGCAGGTACAGGCTCATGCACAGGCCATGGGGCAGATGGCAAATGGCGCCGGTGGCATGCCCCAGGGCGTGCACCAAGCCCACCATGGAGTTGGAGAAGGCGATTCCCGCCATGGTGGATGCCTGGGCCAGCTCCAGACGTCCCTCGATGTCCTTGGGGTTGTCCATGACCGTGAGCAGCGACTGGCTGATTTTCCGGATGGCAGCGGTGGCGTAGGCATCGCTCAGCGGGTTCTTGGCCAGGCAGGTATAAGCTTCGGTGGCGTGGGTGAGGGCATCCATGGCGGTTGCCGCGGTAATGTGGGGGGGCAGGGTCAGGGTCATCCTCGGGTCGATGATGGCCGCGTTCGGCAGCAGGAACGCGGATGAGAACGGTAGCTTCACGCCCTTCGTTTCATCGGTGATCACCGCCACCGAGGTGACTTCCGAGCCTGTGCCGGCAGTGGTGGGGATCACGAAAAAGGGTTTGAGCGGGTGCTTGAGCACGCCGGCGCCGCTGTATTGGGCCAGGTCGTCTCCGCCCTCGGAAACAAGAATGTTGACAGCCTTGCCGGTGTCGATGGCCGAGCCGCCGCCCACGGCGATGATGGCGTCGCATTTTTCCTGGCGGTAGATGGCGGCGATATCGCGCACGACATGGGTGGCGGAATCGGGCGGTACGTCGTCATAGGTGCTGACGATCTCAAGACCGCTTTCCTCGCAGGCGGCGATGACTGGGTCCAGCAGGCCGGCGGCGCGCACGCCCTTGTCGGTGACAATCATCGGCCGGCGGGCAGCCAGGCTGGTGAGCTCGTAGGGCAGGTGCTCAAGGGCGGCCTTGCCGGCGATCACCTTGACCGGGCAGAAAAACTCGTAATAGTTCTGGCTCATGATGTTCTCGCTGTCTGGAACAGGTGGGTGACGATCCGCAGGTAAATGCGGGCAGCGCTGAGCAGCTTCTCGGGCAGGCGCAGTTCTTTGGGGTACTCCTTGACTGCCCTCTGGGCCACCAGTTTGGGCAGAATGAAGGATTCCAGCCGGTTGAGCACACGGGTCATGCGGACGGCCTGGCTGATCTCGCCGTCCACCAGCATGCGGTCGTTGGCGAAGGCGACGGCGGTCTTCTCCCGAAACGACAGCACCAGGAAGGCATGGGCGATATGCTTGAACTGGATCGACAGGTCCACTGCCCGCGGGGCTTGGCTGCCATGGTAGAGGAAATGGCCGTCTCCGGTGTGTTCCACCACCAGGCGGGGCCCGTCCGGCATCACCATCATCTCGAACAGCAGGCCCGCCGGCAGGGCGCGGGCTTCACGTCTGACCGTTTCGTCCACTTCACTGACGGCCTGCAACGCCCGTCCCATCACCTGGAACATCAGCTCCACGTACAAGCGGCGGGCATGGTACGCCATTGGCTGGATTCGTTTGAGCAGCATGGGGTTTGTCCATGGTTTGTTGTTGGTTTTCATGATTTTTAGAGTTATTGCTCTAAAAGTCAACGTAAGACTGCCCCGGCTACTGCGTCAACTCGGCCAGTTTCTGGCGGGCCTCGGCGCCGATCTCGTCATCGGATTGGGCGGCCTGGCGGTACGCGGTGATGGCCTCGGCACGACGACCCTGGCGCACGGCGATGTCTCCCAGGCGCAGGTAGGCGATGGAGGTGGGCACCGACTGGTTGGCGCGGGTCAGGCGCTGGCGGGCCGTCTCCAGCTCACCCAGCGCCAGGGCGTTGAGGCCTCCCCGCAGCTGGTATTCGAACATTTCCGGGTACAGGGCGATGGCCTTGTCGAAGTCGGCCTCGGCCTTCTCCCGCTGGTCCAGTGCCTGGTGGAGCCGGCCCCGGAGGGAGTAGAACATCGCCTCCCGGGGCAACCGCCGAATGGCCTCGTTGATCTTATCCAGCGCCTCCTGATAGTGGCCGTCGGATGCCAGTGCCAGAGCTTCGTCGTGGGCATCGTAGGCGGGCTGCAGCTGGCGAAGGGTAGCCAGCTTGCGCTGGTAGGCATCCGCGCCCCGGTAGCCGCCGGCGCCGATCCGGTTCACCAGGGCTTGGTTTTCCCGCACCCGGCGCACCGACGGCGGGTGTGTGGCGAACAGTCCCTGGAGGAAGTTCTGGTCGCGCCCCTCGCTGAGCTTCACGAACAGCTCCTGGAGCTCCACCGCCGCCTGCGGGTCGTAACCGGCCCGTTTCATGTAGGCGATGCCGTAGTGATCTGCTTCCAGCTCGTCGCCCTGGCTGTATTGGGCCAGGGCCAGCTGCGCTCCGAGGGCGGCGGTGCCCATGGCCAGCCCCGCCCACTCGTTGTCGGAGACGGCGAAGCCGAGGCCGGCGACGCCGAGGCTGATCAGCTGGGCCTGCTGCAGGCGCTGAACGCTGTGGCGGGCGGCGGCGTGGACGATTTCGTGCCCGAGCACGGCAGCCAGCTGTGCCTCATCCTCCAGTTGCGTCAGCAATCCCCGGTTCACGGCGATCTTGCCGCCGGGCAGGGCCCAGGCGTTGGGCACGCTGCTGTTCAGGACCACGAATTCGAAGGGCAGGTCCGGTCGGTCGCTGACCCTGGCCAGTTTCTGGCCCACCTGCTGTACATAGAGGGTCAGTTCCGGGTCCACGTAGAAGCGGCCGCCCTGGGTCTGCTGGGTCGGGATATACTGTTCGGCCCCCATGGCCAGCTCCTGGCTTTCCGGGATCAGGGACAGTTGTTTTTCCCCGGTGACCGGGTTGACGCTGCATCCGGTAAGTGACGCTGCGAAAGCAAGGGTCACGGCAACGGCATTCAGGTGTTTCTTGGACACGGTGAACTCCTGTTTCGGTATTGGTTCCCTGCGGGCTCCTGTCGTCCCCACATCATTGCACGAGCCGGCCGCGGTGAAAACGGGCCTGGTGGTGGCCGGCCGGGTCATGGCGTATCATAGGCGCTCCGTGCTTCATGCCCCCAACCGAACGCCTGGACTAGGACATTCATGGGTCACCTGATCGAACTCGTTGCGTTGCTTTGGTTCTTCACCTGCTGGGTCGGTTATACCCAGTATTCCAAGCAGCGCGCCGCGGATCGTCCGTGTCTGTCCAACACCCTGGATCTGTACCGCGAGGACTGGATGCGGGTGATGCTGCGGCGCGAAAATCGGATTTCCGATGCTTCGGTGGTGGGCAACCTGGAGCGTAACGGTGCCTTTTTTGCGTCCAGCTGCCTGTTGATCCTGGCGGGGATCATCACCGCCCTGGGTTACACCTCGGAGGCCATGGAGGTCTTCGCCACGCTGCCGTTCAGCGTGGTGCCGAACCGGGCAATCTGGGAGCTGCGCCTGGTGGTGCTGCTGGTGGTGTTTGTCTACGCCTTCTTCAAGTTCACCTGGTCGATGCGGATGTACAACTTTGTCTCGGTGATGGTGGGCAGTGCCCCGATGCCGGGTGACACCAAGGTCAGTCCGGCGGCCCGGGAAGCGTTCGCCCGCAGTGCGGGCAATATCTGCAACCTGGCGGGCGACGCCTTCAACCTGGGGCTGAGATCTTTCTATTATGCCTTGGCGGTGGTGGCCTGGTTCTTCCACCCGGTGGCGTTCATCGTCGCTTCCACAGTGGTGGTGATCGTGCTGTACCGCCGGGAGTTCTGTTCGGACGCGCTGGCCGCTTTGCGCTCGGGCAAGGTGTTCGAGGAACCCGTGCCGGGCAAGTCCGACAAAAGTGTCTAACCCGCGAATGTCTTCATCATAGGTTGTTCCCGAATGGACGATAAAACTCGAAGAGACCGGGTCAGCCGGTTCATCCACACCCTGAACCAAGCCCGTGAGCTGGGCCTGTCGGTTACCGATGCCGGGGAAGGGCATCTCACCCTGTGCCTGCCCTACAGCGATCGCATCATCGGCAATCCGGATACCGGCGTCATTCACGGTGGAGCCATCACCACCTTGATGGACACCGCCTCGGGGTCGGTCATCCTGTGCGCGCTGGAGGAGTTCGAGCTGTGTCCGACCCTTGACCTGCGGGTGGATTACATGCGCCCGGCGGAACCCGGCAAGCCGGTGTATGCCCGGGCCGAGGCCTACCGGATCACCCGCAACATCATCTTCACCCGGTGCGAGGCCTATCAGGATGGCGGTGACACCGTGGCCAACTGCGTCGCCACGTTCATGCGCATCGGCCGGGACGCCTCGCCCAAACCCTATCGCGACCTGATTACCGGAGGTGCCGAATGACCGACCCGGAAATCCTGCGTTACACCCGCGAGACCGGTGACTTCTCCCGCATGCTGGAGAGCATTCCCTACGCCACCTTCATCGGCCTGGCCTGCGAACGCTTCGGGGACGACCTGATCTTCCGCCTGCCCAGCAAAGAGACCAACCTCGGCAACCCGATCCTGCCGGCGATTCACGGCGGTGTCATCGGTGGCTTCATGGAAATGGCCGCCAACATCTATCTGATGATGTCCCAGGACTCCCTGCGCATGCCCCGGATCGTGGATTTCTCCCTCGACTACCTGCGTGCCGGCCTGAACCGGGAGACGTTCGCCGAGTGCCGGCTGACCCGCCAGGGCAACCGAGTGGCCAATGTCATGGTGATGGCCTGGCAGAAGTCCCGCCAGGAGCCGATCGCCATGGCCCGGGCCCATTTCCTGCTGGAGGACTGAGCGACCCACCGGGGCTTGAAATGCCAGGTTCAGGCCCCATCTCCCTCCGAAAGACGATGGGGTTACCCTTTCGGTTGTTGATAGCAGGAGAAAAACAAGCCATGACGGTTGAGTCGCAAAAAGAGACCCTGGGTTTTCAGACTGAGGTGAAGCAGCTGCTTCATCTGATGATTCATTCGCTGTATTCCAACCGCGAAATCTTTCTGCGCGAACTGATCTCCAACGCCTCGGATGCCTGTGACAAGCTGCGTTTCGCCGCGCTCAAGGACGACAGCTTGTACGAGGACGACGCCGACCTGAAAATCCGCCTCGACTACGATGAGAAGGCGGGCACCATCACCGTGGCCGACAACGGTATCGGCATGAACCGTGACGATGTGATCGCCAACCTGGGCACCATCGCCAAGTCCGGCACCGCCGAGTTCCTCAAGCAGCTGTCCGGTGATGAGAAGAAGGACAGCAAGCTGATCGGCCAGTTCGGGGTGGGCTTCTATTCCGCGTTCATCGTGGCGGATAAGGTGGATGTGTTCACCCGCCGGGCCGGGACGCCGGCCGAGGAAGGTGTGCACTGGGAGTCCCGGGGTGACGGCGAGTTCAGCATCGAGCCGGTCAACCGGGCCCAACGGGGAACCGAAATCGTTCTGCACCTGAAGAAGGACGCCCGGGAGTTCGCCAACGGCTGGACACTGCGCAGCCTGGTCAAGAAATATTCCGACCACATTTCCTTCCCGGTGCTGATGAAGGCCGAAGTTGATGACGACAAGGACAAGGACGGGACGCCGGAGCCGAAGGAGGAGGCCGTCAACGACGCCACGGCACTCTGGACCCTGCCGCGTACCGAGATTAAGGACGAGGAATACAAGGCGTTCTACAAGCACATCGCCCATGACTTCGAGGACCCTCTGACCTGGTCCCACAACAAGGTTGAGGGCAAGCTCGACTACACCAGCCTGCTGTACATTCCCAAGCGGGCTCCGTTCGATCTGTACAACCGGGAAGCGCCCCGTGGCCTGAAGCTCTACGTCCAGCGCGTGTTCATCATGGATGACGCCGAGCAGTTCCTGCCGCTGTACCTGCGCTTCACCAAGGGGGTGATCGACTCCAACGATCTGTCGTTGAACGTGTCCCGTGAGATTCTCCAGAACAACGACACGGTCGAGAGCATCCGCAATGCCCTGACCAAGCGGGTTCTGGACATGCTGGCCAAGCTGGCCAAGAAACAGCCCGAGGACTATCAGACCTTCTGGAACGAATTCGGCAACGTGCTCAAGGAAGGCCCGGCGGAGGACTTCGCCAACCGGGAGAAAATTGCCGGCCTGCTGCGTTTTGCCTCCACCCACACCGGCGAGGCCACCCAGAATGTTTCGCTGGATGACTACATCGGCCGGATGAAGGAAGGCCAGAAGAAGATTTACTACCTCACCGCCGACAGTTTCACCGCGGCCAAGAGCAGCCCGCACCTGGAAGTCTTCCGCAAGAACGGCATCGAAGTACTGCTGCTCTCGGATCGCATCGACGAGTGGATGATGGGCTACCTGACCGAGTACGACGGCAAGCCGTTCCAGGACATCGCCCGCGGCGACCTCGACCTGGGAGACATCCAGACCGAGGAAGACAAGCAGCAGCAGGAAAAGGCGTCTGAGGAGCACAAGGCGCTGCTCGATCGCATCAAGGCGGCTCTGGACGACCGAGTGCAGGAGGTCCGGGCCACCAACCGTCTGACAGACTCTCCGGCCTGTCTGGTGGTGGGCCAGTTCGACATGGGCGCGCAGATGCGCAAGATCATGGAAGCCGCCGGCCAGAAGGTGCCCGAAAGCAAGCCGATCTTCGAGATCAATGTGGAGCATCCGCTGGTCCAGCGCCTGGAGCAGGAAAGCTCGGACGAGCGCTTCAACGAGCTGGCGGCGGTTCTGTTCGATCAGGCCACTCTTGCCAGCGGGCAACAGCTGAAAGATCCCGGCAGCTACGTCAGCCGCCTGAACCGGCTGTTGCTGGAACTGGCGAACTGACCCTCGCGCCATGCCGCATATCGTCGTGGACCTCAGCATCGATCCCGAGGAGTGGCTCAAGCTCTACCAGGGGCTCGCCAGCGAGGTCCACGCCCGGGCCCGGGACGGACGCACCGTCCGTTTCCCGGCCCGCATCCTGTCCCGCTACTTTCTCCGTGACGGCATTCACGGCACCTTCCGCATTCAGTTCGACGACCAGGGCAAGTTCTCTTCCATTGAACGCGTGGCCTAGGGCCGGCTGCACTCTCCGGGTCGCGAATGCCTTCTGTCTTTCGATAACTAAAAACTCTTAACTTCGTTCTTTTAATTAATTGTATCTTTCTTTGGCGCGTGCCTATGGTTAGGGTGTTCTCGTTAGCGCAGGAGTTATCCCATGCCCAGCCACAAAGGTTCATCCCGGCCTGAACGGTTCCCCGTACTCCAGCTGTTGGTGGAGTACATGGTGAACTACGCCCTGGCGCAATAGGAGGGGGGAAGGCTCGGAGCGATTGCTTCACCAACGAGACCCGAACGGACATCGGTTGCTGTATCCGCGGGGCCCCTGCAAGGGCATGCGGTTCAACTATAGTGATAGATGTTCGAGTCACCAGCCAATGCCAATGCAATGACGCGATAGCAAAAGGAGAGAGCAACATGGCCAACAACCAAATGACCGGTGGTAAATGCCCGGTAATGCACGGCGCCAATACCACCGAGGGCAGCGATGTCATGAAGTGGTGGCCCGATGCCCTGAATCTGGACATCCTTCACCAGCACGATACCAAGACCAACCCCCTGGGCCCGGACTTCAACTACCGAGAAGAGCTGAAAAAGCTGGATGTGGCGGCCCTGAAGAAAGACCTGCATGCCCTGATGACCGACAGCCAGGACTGGTGGCCGGCTGACTGGGGACATTATGGCGGCCTGATGATCCGTATGGCCTGGCACGCGGCGGGGTCTTACCGGATCGCCGACGGCCGGGGCGGCGCCGCCACCGGCAACCAGCGGTTTGCGCCGCTGAATTCCTGGCCCGATAACGTCAACCTGGACAAGGCTCGCCGCCTGCTGTGGCCGATCAAACAGAAGTATGGCAACAAGGTGAGCTGGGCGGACCTGATCATTCTGGCCGGTACCATCGCCTATGAGTCCATGGGACTGAAAACGTTCGGTTTTGCTTTCGGCCGGGAAGACATCTGGCACCCGGAGAAAGACATCTACTGGGGCTCGGAGGACGAATGGCTGGCCCCCAGCGACAACCCCAAGAGCCGCTACTCCGGTGAACGGGATCTGGAAAACCCGCTGGCGGCGGTGATGATGGGGCTGATTTACGTCAACCCGGAAGGGGTGGATGGCAATCCGGACCCGCTCAAGACCGCGAAGGACGTGCGTGAAACCTTCGCCCGCATGGCCATGAACGACGAAGAAACCGTGGCCCTGACCGCCGGCGGTCACACCGTGGGCAAGTGCCACGGCAACGGCGACGCCAACAACCTGGGGCCGGACCCGGAAGCGGCAGACATCGAGGATCAGGGCCTGGGCTGGATCAACAAGGTATCCCGGGGGGTCGGCCGGAACACGGTCACCAGCGGGATCGAGGGCGCCTGGACCACCCATCCCACCCAGTGGGACAACGGCTACTTCCATCTGCTGCTCAATTACGAATGGGAGCTGAAGAAGAGCCCGGCCGGCGCCTGGCAATGGGAGCCGATTGACATCAAGGAAGAAGACAAGCCGGTGGACGTGGAAGACCCCTCCATTCGCCACAATCCGATCATGACCGACGCGGACATGGCGATGAAGATGGACCCCGAATACCGGAAAATCGCCGAGCGCTTCTACAAAGACCCGGCCTACTTCTCCGAAGTGTTCGCCCGCGCCTGGTTCAAGCTGACCCACCGTGACCTGGGGCCCAAGTCCCGCTACCTGGGGCCGGATGTGCCGAAGGAAGACCTGATCTGGCAGGATCCGGTACCGGCGGGCAACACCCTGTACGACATTGGCGGGGTCAAGACCCGCATTGCGGAAAGCGGCCTGAGCATCGGTGAGTTGGTAGCGACCGCGTGGGACAGCGCCCGTACCTTCCGGGGGTCCGACATGCGCGGTGGGGCCAACGGGGCCCGGATCCGGCTGGCGCCCCAGAAAGATTGGGAAGGCAATGAGCCCGAGCGCCTGGCGAAAGTGCTGGGGGTTCTGCAGGGGATTGCCGACGAGGCCGGCGCCAGCCTGGCGGACGTGATTGTCCTTGGGGGCAACGTTGGGATCGAAATGGCGGCGAAGGCGGCGGGTTTCGACATCGCGGTGCCTTTCGCCCCGGGCCGTGGCGACGCCAGTCAGGACATGACCGACGTCGACTCTTTTGCCCCGCTGGAGCCGATTCATGACGGCTACCGCAACTGGCTGAAGAAAGACTACTCGGTGTCCCCCGAGAAGCTGATGCTGGACCGTACCCAGCTGATGGGTCTGACCGCGCCGGAAATGACGGTACTGGTGGGTGGTATGCGCATGCTCGGCACCAACCATGGTGGCACCAAGCACGGCGTGTTCACCGACCGCGAAGGGGTGCTCAGCAACGACTTCTTCGTCAACCTGACCGACATGTCGAACACCGGGGTTCCGGTCGGTGACAACCTCTACGAGGTTCGTGACCGCAAGACCGGCCAAGTCAAGTGGACGGCCACCCGAGTGGATCTGGTGTTTGGTTCCAACTCCATCCTGCGGGCGTACGCTGAGGTCTATGCCCAGAGCGACGCCCGGGAGAAGTTCGTCAAGGACTTCGTGGCGGCCTGGACCAAGGTCATGAACGCCGACCGCTTCGATATCAAGTAACAACCTGCCTGACCAGGGCGCCCCGGTTTCGGGGCGCCCGACTACCAAGCCCCTGGCAAATCCCCTACAATCCGCGGCCTGTTCCCGGCCGTACACCCCACGGTTCTCCGGCCGTCTGTCCCTGGTTCCGAGCGTTGTCATCTGGAGTGACCATGCGAATTCTGCTTGCCCCGATGGAAGGGCTGGTCGATGCCCCGATCCGCGAAACCCTCACCGGGGTTGGTGGCATTGACGGCTGTGTTACCGAATTCATCCGGGTGACCCAGGGGATGCTGCCGCCCCGGATTTTTTACAAGTACGCGCCGGAACTTCACAACCGTGCCCTGACCCGGGCCGGAGTGCCGGTGGCGGTCCAGTTGCTGGGGTCCGACCCGGTACAAATGGGATTGCACGGCGCTCGGGCGGTGGCATTGGGGGCGACGCAGGTGGACCTCAATTTCGGCTGTCCGGCGAAGACGGTGAATCGCCACCAGGGCGGCTGTGTCCTGATGCGCCAGCCGGAGCGGCTGCACGAGATCGCCGCTGCCGTCCGGCGGGCGGTGCCCGCGTCGGTGCCGGTCACCGCCAAGATGCGGCTGGGCTACGACGACCGCTCCATGGGCGTGGCCTGTGCCCAGGCCCTGGCCGACGCCGGAGTGGCGGAGATCGTAGTGCATGCCCGCAGCAAGGTGGACGGTTACAAGCCGCCCGCCTATTGGGAAGACATTGCCCGGGTGCGCGAAGCCGTGCCGACCCGGGTGATTGCCAACGGCGATATCTGGACCGTGACGGACTACTGGCGTTGCCGGCAGGCGTCCGGTTGCGACGATGTGATGATCGGGCGAGGCCTGGTGGCGCGGCCGGACCTGGCGGCCCGGATCAAGGCGTCCCAGCGGGGCGAGGAGATCGCGGCGATGACTTGGCCCGAGGTGACGCCGCTGATTCGGGACTACGCCCAGGCCCTGACCACGCGGCTTGAGGACACGTACGTGGTCGGTCGGATCAAGCAGTGGCTGAACTATCTGCGCCAGGGGTTCGCCGAGGCAGACCGGCTGTGGCCCCAGGCCCGCCGGATCCGGGCCCTGGAGCCGTTGCTGAGGTGCCTGGAGCAAGCGCCGGTCAGTCCACCTGCTCCAGCTCCGGCGAATAGCGTCCGGCCCGTGCCAAGCCATTGAGTTTCGCCCGTTTGTACAGGGCCTGCTGGGCCGCCGCAGTGTTGTCCGGGTGACCGGCCCAGGCGTGTTGTGCTGGCTCTTGCAGGGCCCGGCCATAGGAAAAACTCAGGGCCCAGGGCTGATCACCCTGACGGTTGAGCGCGTCCAGATTCTCGGTGGCTTCCTCCGGTGTCTGGCCGCCGGAGAGAAAGACGATGCCGGGCACCGCCGCCGGCACCGCCCGACGGAATACCCGCAGAGTCGCTTCCGCAACCTCCGGGGGCGAGGCCCTGCCGGCGTCCTTGCCGGGGGTCACCATGCTGGGTTTGAGCAGCATGGTCTCCAGCTCCACCCGGTGCCGGTACAAAGCCTCGAATACCGCGCGAAGTACGGCTTCGCTGACCTCGCCGGCCCGTTCGATGTTATGGCCGCCGTCAATCAGCACCTCCGGCTCGACAATGGGCACCACCCCCCGTTCCTGGCAGATTGCGGCGTAACGG
Organism: Marinobacter lutaoensis; assembly: GCF_001981305.1. Classification (GTDB taxonomy): domain Bacteria; phylum Pseudomonadota; class Gammaproteobacteria; order Pseudomonadales; family Oleiphilaceae; genus Marinobacter; species Marinobacter lutaoensis. Next base: position 64,953 of record NZ_MSCW01000005.1, read on the forward strand.
GCGAGCATTTCGGCATTGGCGGCGATGGCCTGGGGCGAGGGCAGGGTATCGGAAACATGGTACACGTCACGCCACTTGGCGAAGCGCGCGCCCAGGGACTGATAGTGTGCAAGCCGTTCTGCCAGGCCGTCCAGGCCGTAGGTGATTTCATCTCCCGGGGCGTTGGCCAGCGGCCCCTTGCCCTTGTCCACCTTGATTCCGGGCACAATGCCCTGGCGTTCCAGCAGTTTGGGCATCGGCTCGTCATCGAGGCTGTGCTGGCCCAGGGTTTCCTCGAACAGGATCACGCCGCTGATGTGGGCGCCCAGGTCCGGGGTGGAAAATATGATGCTGCGATAGGCCCGACGCGTCGCTTCGGTCGATTCGACTCCGATCGCCTGGAAACGCTTGGCGATGGTTGGGTGGCTTTCATCCGCCGCGAGAATGCCTTTGCCGGGCTGGATCAGCTGTGCGATGGTGGCCTGGCGTTGTGCCTGAACCGACATGGGGACCTCCTTGACCGGGTAACCGGTATCCGTTGACTGTCCGATAAGTGTAGACCCTGGGCCGGCGGTGAAAATTTGACCTGGGATAAGATTATTTCCGATCCTATGGCGTAGGCTGAAGAAACAACAACAGTAACAAACGGGGCATCGGCTTATGAAAACGGTGGTGAGTGTCAGCCAGGGATCCTCCGAGGAGGACTATGAGCTGGAAACGGAATTTCTGGGGCACGATGTCCGGATCGTGAGGGTCGGGACGGACGGCAGCCTGGATCGGGCGGACGCGCTGCTCGATTCGATTCAGGGTCAGGCCGATGCCATCGGGCTGAGCATGGTGCACGATCACTACCAGGTCGGGCGGGAACGGGTTGAGCATCCGGACACCGCCAGGCTGGAAGCCCGGGTGGCCGAGAAACCGGTCACCACCGGTGCCCGTCTGCGCGGCATCCTTCAGGAATGGGCCGTGCGGCATACCCAGACGGAGTTGGGGCATTTCTTTGACAACGCCCGGGTGCTCCTGCTCAATGGCCAGGCGGGGTACCGTGTTGCCCGGGCCCTGGCCGAGCACACCGACAACATCCGTTTCGCGGACCCGTACCTGGATTTCGGCATCCCCAGGTTTCTGACCTCGCTGGAGCAACTGGAAACCTACACTCGCCTGACCGCGCCGCTGACGTTTCATCGTGCTACTGCCCGGGCCATCCGCGCGCTGCAACACAGCGCCTTGTACCGGCTGGGGGAACGCCTGGTGGAAACCAGCCTGGCCGGCGCAGTGCGGGATGCCCATGTGATCGTAGCGACGGTGGCTGACTTGGCCGCTCTGACACCGGACGACCTCGACGGCAAGACCGTGATCACGTCCAGGGTCACCGACGCGGTGCTGGACTGGATGCGTGCCCGTCGGGTCGCCATGGTGGTGGATTACAGCCCCTGGCTGGCAGGGCGACCGGTCGGAACCAATGTGCTCGAAGCCCTGATGAGTGCCGTCCTGGGCCGGATGCCCGAGCAGCTGGGCCCAGACGACTTCTTGGACGTGATCCAGCGCCTGGGCATGACGCCGAGAATTCTCTACCCGAACGGCTACCGTCGGGTGAACCGCTTCGCCTTCGTGATCCACCCACTGTCTCAGCAGTACCTCACCAAGACCCCACCCCTGGACTGGATCGCCCGTGTATCCCCGGCACCGGTGATGAACCTGGTGGAAAAGGCGGTGGCCTACACGCCGCCGTTTCTTTACTCGAAGGTGTCCGGCATCCGCTCGCCGACAGGGGACGAAGTGGAAGGCTGGCTGATCACCGTGGGAGGCACGCCCCGGGAAATCATGGCGCACGGTCCGGAGTTTACCTACCGCCGCCTGCTGGCGGCGGCCCGGCTGGCGAAGCGCCTGGGCGCGCAGATCATGGGCCTGGGCGCCTTCACCAAGGTGGTGGGCGATGCCGGCCTGACCGTAGCCAAGCGAGCGCCGCTGCCGATCACCACCGGCAACAGCTACAGCGCCTCCGGCGCCCTGTGGGCGGCCCACGAGGCGGCCAGGAGAATCGGCCGGGTCCACTTGGCGGAGGACGGCCGGATTGCCGGTAAGGCCATGGTGGTGGGAGCAACCGGGGCGATCGGCTCGGTGTGCGCGCGACTGCTCGCCAAGGCGGTATCGGAAATCTACCTGGTGGCGCCGGAAACGGCGAAGCTGCTTGCACTGCAGGAAAGCATCGGCCAGGAAACCCCCGGGGCCACCGTGCACGTGGCGGCCACGACCGACCGGGACATCGGTGACATGGACATGATCGTCACCGCCACCTCCGGTGCCGGCAAGCGCATTCTCGACATCATGAAGGTCAAGCCGGGCTGTGTGATCACCGACGTTGCTCGTCCCTTGGACATACCGCCGGAGGACGTGGCAAAACGTCCGGATGTGCTGGTCATCGAGTCCGGGGAGATTCAGTTGCCCGGGGAGGCGCGGATGAAGGACATCGGGCTGCCGCCCGGCATTGCCTATGCCTGTCTCGCGGAGACCATCGTGTTGGCGCTGGCGGGGCGTTTCGAGAACTTCACCCTGGGACTCAACATCGAGTGGGAGAAGGTGCGGGAAATCTACAAGCTGGGCCTGAAACACGGCATGAAACTCGCCTCCGTGTCCGGCGTTAACGGCGTGTTCACCGATGAGGATTTCGAACGGGTCCGGACCCTGGCGGAGGAAGCCGCCAGGGCCAGGGCCGCCGGCTAGGCCGCGGCCTCCATCTGCAGGAGCGCGCGCTTGCGCTCCAGGCCCCAGCGATAGCCCCCCAGGTGGCCGTCGTTGCGGACGACGCGATGGCAGGGAACGACCAGCGCCACCCGGTTGGCGGCGCAGGCCCCCGCCACGGCCCGGGCGCTTTTGGGCTTGCCGAGACGTTTGGCCAGCTCCGAATAGGACACGGTGCTGCCGGCCGGGATCGCCATCAGGGCCTGCCAGACCGTCTTCTGGAACGGCGTTCCTTGGAGATCCAGCTTCAGGTCCGGAGCCGAGCGGGGCGAGCGCAACAGGGCTTCCACCCGGGCCAGGGCCGGTGATGGCTCACCCTGACGCGGTCTGAGGGTGGCCTCGGGGAAGCGTTCCGCCAGCCGGGAAGGGAGAGCTTCGGCCCGGTCACTGAACTCCAGGGCACACAGGCCGTCCGCTGTGGTGCCGATGGCGAACCAGCCCAGCGAACAGGGGGCCACTTCGTAATCGATGGTGAGTTGCGTTGTCATGGTGGTCTCCTGCCCGATCATTCATTCCAGTAACAGTGCGCGGACATCAGCCAGGAACCGATCCACCTGGGCTTCGGTGGTGGACCAAGAGCACATCAGGCGGGCGCATCCGCCAATGAAGTTATAGAACCTCCAGCCGCGATCACGCAAGGCCGACTGTACAGTTTCCGGCAGGTCTACGAAAACGCCGTTGGCTTGCCGAGGGTATCGGATGGTGACGTTGGGCAAATCCCGCAGGCCCGCTTCGAGCCGGGCCGCGCAGGCATTGGCATGGCGGGCGTTTTCCAGCCAGACATCCTGCTCCAGCAGTCCGCACCAGGGCGCGGAGATGAATCGCATTTTCGAGGCCAGCTGTCCGGCCTGCTTGCACCGCCACTCGAAATCCTCGGCCAGGTCGTGATTGAAAAAGACCACCGCCTCGCCCATGGCCAGACCATTCTTGGTGCCGGAAAAACAGAGTACGTCGACCCCTGCCTTCCAGGTGATCTCGGCCGGATGGACATCCAGGGCGGCAACGGCGTTGGCAAAGCGGGCCCCGTCCATGTGGATGCTCAAGCGGTGCCGGTCGGCAACATCCCGGATCGCCTTCAGTTCCTCCGGCGTGTACAGAGTGCCCACCTCGGTGGCCTGGGTCAGGCTGACGGCCTTGGGTTTGGGGTAGTGGATGTCGGTGCGCTTGGTGACCAGGTGCTCGATGCTCTCGGGCGTCAGCTTGCCGTTGGGCCCCTGGCCCAGCAACAGTTTGGCGCCGTTGGAAGCATACTCCGGCCCGCCGCACTCATCCGTTTCGATGTGGGCGAGCTCGTGGCAGATCACGCTATGGAAGGACTGGCCGATGGCAGCCAGCGCCAGGGAGTTGGCGGCCGTGCCGTTGAACACGAAATAGACATCGCAATCGGTGTCGAATAGGGCCCTCAGCCCGTCCGCTGCCCGCTGTGTCCAGCGGTCCTCGCCGTAGGCAGGCTCGTCCATCCGGTTCGCTTCGGCCATGGCATTCCATGCTTGCGGGCAGACACCACTGTAGTTGTCGCTGGCGAACTGTTCGGATGCGGAAACGGACACGGAAGGCCTCCTCTGGTCACTGTAGATGCAAGGTGAAGCCACTAAATTACACCAGATGGCGGCATGTCGTCAGGTTTCTTTACAGGCTGGCGAGCTCGGGGACGCGCCAGCCCAGAAAACCAAGGCCCCGGAGAACCGGGGCCTTGGAAAGCGTCACTGTGGTCTGGCAGGGGGGGGCCGCCAAGGAGCGATACCGCCCGCTCAGCCGCACTTGCTGTCGCCACAGGACAGGCAAGTGGCGCAGCCGTCCAGGACGATCACCGCCTTGGTGTTGCACTTGGTGCAGACGGTGGCGTTGGCGGGGTACTCGCTGGTCGCCTCGTCGTTGGTGGCGCTGCTTTGGGAGGCTTCGAACTCCGCCCGCTTCTCGGCCAGGATGCGTTTTGTGGTCTCGCTCATTTCCTCGCTTTCCAGCAGGCCGATGGCCTTGAGGTGCTTCTCGATCACCGCACCGATCTCGGCCACCAGCGACGGCATGAACACGCCGCCTTTCTTGAAGTAGCCGCCGTTCGGGTCGTACACCGAGCGCAGCTCCTCCACCAGGAAGGTGACATCCCCCCCTTTGCGGAACACCGCCGAGATGACCCGGGTGAGGGCGATGACCCACTGGAAATGCTCCATCGACTTGGAGTTGATGAAGATCTCATAGGGCTGCCGGCTCTCGTGGTCGGTGCCTTCGTTGAGCAGGATGTCGTTGATGGTGATGTACATCGCGTGCTCGGCCACCGGAGGCTTGATCTTGTAGGTGGTGCCCAGCAGGAAGTCGGGGCGCTCAATGTACTCGTTCATCTGCACCGGCTTCTGGTCCGCCTGCGGTGCCGGTTGTTGTGCCTGGGTGGCCTCGGGGTCGGCCTTCTTCACGCGGTAGCCGACGATCTTCTTGCTAATCTTGACTGTCATGTTGGTGTTCCTGTGGTCGGTTCCCGGATCAGTATTTGCCGTAGGTGCCTTCTTTGAGCGCGTCGAACAGGTTGGCGGCGGTGTGGATCTCGCCGTCGTACTCGACCTGTTCGTTGCCTCGCAGGGTCACCTTGCTGCCGTCGTCCAGGGTGAACTCGTAGAGGGTGTTTTCAAGATCCTTTTCTTTGACCAGCACGCCCTGGAAGGCTTCCGGGTTGAAGCGGAAGGTGGTGCAGCCCTTCAGGCCCTTGTCGTAGGCGTACAGATAAATGTCCTTGAAGTCCTGGTAGGCGAAGTCTGTCGGAACGTTCGCGGTCTTGGAAATCGAGGAATCCACCCACTTCTGGGCCGCGGCCTGGATGTCCACGTGTTGCTGCGGCGTGACATCGTCCGAGGTGGTGAAGTAGGCCGGCAGTTTCTTGTCCTCATCATCGGAGAACGGCATGGCGCTGGGGTTGACCAGGTGCCGATACGCCAGCAGCTCGAAGGAGAATACGTCCACCTTTTCCTTGGTCTTACGGCCTTCGCGGATGATGTTGCGCGCGTAGTGGTGCGAGAAGCTCGGTTCGATGCCGTTGCTGGCGTTGTTGGCCAGGGACAGGCTGATGGTACCGGTCGGCGCGATGGAGGTGTGGTGGGTGAAACGGCCACCTTTTTCCGCCAGCTGGTTGACCAGCTCCGGTTCCACTTCGGCAATCCGCTGCATGTAGCGGCTGTATTTGGCGTGCAGCACCTTGCCCTTGACCTTGTCGCCCACCTTGTAACCGTCCCGGGCCAGTTCCGGGCGCAGGCGCAGCATCTTCGGCGTGATCTCGAACTCGTCCTCCATGATCGGAGCCGGCCCCTTCTCCTCGGCCAGGGCCAGGGCCTGGCGCCAGCCTTCCACCGCCATTTCTCGAACCACGTCCTCGGTGAATTGCACGGACTCCTTGGAACCGTAGGGCATGCGCAGCATGGCCAGGGTGGAGCCCAGGCCCAGGATGCCCATGCCGTGCCGGCGCTTGTAGGTGATTTCGTGACGCTGCTCGGCCAGCGGCAGGCCGTTGATCTCCACCACGTTATCCAGCATGCGGGTGAAGATGGCCACCACCTTGCGGAATTTCTCGTAGTTGAAGCTGGCCTTCTCCGTGAACGGGTATTCCACGAACTTGGTCAGGTTGACCGAGCCCAGCAGGCAGCTGCCATACGGGGGCAGGGGCTGCTCACCGCAGGGGTTGGTGGCGCGGATCTCCTCGCAGAACCAGTTGTTGTTCATCTCGTTGACCTTATCGATCAGGATGAAGCCCGGCTCGGCGTAATCGTAGGTGCTGGTCATGATGGTGTCCCAGATAAACTGGGCTTTGACCGTGCGGTAGATGCGGCAGGCAACCTTGCCTTCGTCGTTGACCACGTAGCCGTCCTGGACCGGGAAATCCCGGTACACGAACTGGGTGTCGTCGTTCAGGTCCAGCCCTTCATCCTCGACCTCCTTCCGGGTGACCGGGAAGGACAGGTGCCAGTCGTCGCCGTTGCGCACGGCCTGGATGAAATCCTCGGTGATCAGCAGGGACAGGTTGAACTGACGCAGGCGGCCATCTTCCCGCTTGGCCTGGATGAACTCCAGTACGTCCGGATGGTGCACGTCGAACGTGGCCATCTGGGCACCCCGACGGCCGCCGGCGGAGGACACGGTGAAACACATGCGATCGAAGATGTCCATGAAGGACAGCGGGCCGGAGGTGGTGGCGCCGGCGCCGGCGACATAGGCACCCCGGGGACGCAGGGTGGAGAACTCATAACCGATGCCACAACCGGCCTTGAGGGTCAGGCCGGCCTCGTGGTTTTTCTCCAGGATGTCGTTCATGGAGTCGTTGATGGTACCGGACACGGTGCAGTTGATGGTGGACGTGGCCGGTTTGTGGGCCTCGGCACCGGCGTTGGAGGTGATCCGTCCGGCGGGGATGGCACCGTTCTGAAGGGCCCAGAGGAATTCCTTCATGTACTTGGTGCGCACTTCCTTTTTCTCGACCTCGGCCAGGGCCTTGGCGACCCGCTCGTAGGTTGCGTTGATGTCCTTGTCGACGGGTTCGCCGGTTTTGGTCTTGAGCTGGTATTTGCTGCTCCAGATGTCCAGTGAGGCTTCCTGCATCGGAATCGTCGTAACCACTGCCTGTGCCTTAGCGTTCATTGCCACCCTCGGTCGTTTGCTCTGTCGTTCTGTTGGCGACACCGTTCCCGGTGCCGGTCCCTGAATCCAGTTGTCGGTCGTACCCGCGGCCAGCCCCCGGCGCCGTTGGATCAACCACAAGATATGGTGGTTCTGGGCGAAAATATGGGGTATCGGGGCGAGCCAGGGCCGATCTGTGATCCTTGCCAGGGGCTGGATGCCAGCCCCGTGTGTGCCTCTTGAAAGGCGGGTTGGATTTGTGCTATTGGCCCAATATATGGGCATCTTTTGCGAAAGTATAACAGGATATAGTGGTCTGTGAATAAGAAGGGAACTATGACCCTCACCGCCTCCGCAAAGAAAATCAATGGCGGAAGGGTTGAATTTCGGGAAACTTCTGTTAGGTGGGGCCGTGTGTGATGTTGTTTCGGATCACTATATCTAGTGGTTATAAAAGCGCCGGCTCGGGCCAGATGATTTGCAAATGCAGGTTTTTGTGACACCTGCACGTATCCGGCGTTGACCTGTCGCTAAAGTATCGGTGTGGTGCCGAAGTCCTGCGGGGGCCCACAGGAAGTGATAACGACCATAATAAGGAACAAAAACAATGAAAGGCCTGAAACCTACTGTGCTGGCGCTGTGCGTGGCCGGAGCGCCACCGGCCGTGCTGGCGGAAATCCGGCAACTGGACGATGACTCAATGGGCAATATCACCGGCCAGGCCGGTGTCACCATCGAACTGGAAACCCGGATCAACATCGACCGATTCATCTACACCGACGAGGGTTCGTTGGAGATCAACGACATTGTCGTAGGCGGCGCCAACCGCACGGACATGTTTTCCGAAACGGGTGTGAACCTGGTTGGAACCGCCAGTGACAACCTTGACAACATCCGCATCAACATTGACCTGGCCAATGATGGCGATGCCATCATTAACCTGCTGCCGCTGTCGTTCAATGCGGTGGATCTGAGGGTCACCACCGGTGCCTGGAATCTGGCCGGCAGCGGCGGTTCGACCACGGTGATGGACAACTTCCGAATGGATGCGCTGATCGGCTCGGGAACCCTGCGTGTCGACACCGCCACTGACACCCTGAATTTCCGCACGGACATCGCCATCGACGACATGGACTTCGACGTGCCGTTCCTGGCGTTGGGCATTCGGGATTTCCAGCTGACCGGCGCGGACTATGATCTGCAGGCACCCCAGCCACTGCGTCTGTTCGCAGGGGTCGATATGGACATCTACAAGGCGCGGAACGCGCAGAACGTGGACAGCCTGGCCATCGATCTGCACACCTTTGAGGCGGATATCCGCATCGGTGGTATCTTGGTGGGAGGGACCTCCATCGGTTCCGTTGCTCTGGACAACTTGGCGATCACCGATACCTCGATGCTCATCTACGGGCACTGAGGCGGCGGGGACCGGAGCCGGGTGGCGCCGGTCCCCACTGCCAAGTTCAGCCCAGCAGCAGACTGTCGTCGTCCACCTTCAGGCCCCGCTGCTGCTCGAACAGTCCCAGCAGGTCTTTCACTTCCAGGCCCTCCCGTTCCTTGCCGGCGATGTCGAACACCACCTGCCCCTGGTGCAGCATCACCGTGCGGGAGCCCACCTCCAGCGCCTGTTTCATGCTGTGAGTCACCATCAGAGCGGTGAGCTTCTGTTCTTCAATGATCTTCTGGGTGAGCTCCAGGACAAAGGCCGCAGTCTTCGGATCCAGAGCGGCGGTGTGCTCGTCCAGCAGCAGGATGCTGGAGGGGGTCAGGCTAGCCATCAGTAGACTGACCGCCTGACGCTGACCGCCGGAGAGCAGGCCCATCTTGTCGCCCAAGCGGTTTTCCAACCCCAGCTTCAGGGATGACAGGCTGTCACGGAACCGTTCCAGATACTGTTTCTTGACGGCGCCGCTCAGTCCCCGGCGCTGGCCCCGCTTGATGGCCAGGGCGAGGTTTTCCTCGATGGTCAGGTTTTCGCAGGTGCCCGCCAGGGGGTCCTGGAACACCCGAGCCACACGGGCGGCCCGTTTGTGCGTGGGCAGGCGCGTGACATCCTGGTTGTCCACGATGATTTGCCCGCTGTCCACCATCACCTCGCCCGCCAGGGCGTTGAGAAACGTGGATTTGCCGGCGCCGTTGCTGCCGATGACCGTGACGAACTCACCCTGGTTCACGGTCAGACTCATGCCCCGCAGGGCGGGGTTCTCCAGGGGGGTTCCCTTGCCGAAGGTCAGTCGGAGATCGGTTGCACTGATCATGTCGTGTCCTCAGGCTTTCTTGCGAGTGAGCTTGCCGACGACGGAATTGCGAACGCCGGGCAATACGATGGCGAGAGTGACCAGAACGGCGGTGATCAGGTTCAGATCCTGGGCCTGGAGGCCCAGGACATCCGCGTTCAGGGCGAAGGCGATGGCCAGTCGGTAGATGATGGCGCCCACCACGCAGGCGATCAGCGCCCGGATCACGGAAGAAGGCGTGACCAGGGCCTCACCCCCGATCAGGGAGGCCAGGCCGATCACGATCACGCCCACGCCCATGGTGACATCCGCGGCGCCCTGGCTCTGGGCGAACAGCGCTCCGGCCAGTCCGACCAGCCCATTGGACAGCGCGACGCCGAGGACGATCATGGCGCCGGTGGCGATGCCCTGGGCCCGGGCCATGCGAGGATTGGCCCCGGTGGCGCGCATGGCCAGACCCACCTCTGATTTCATGAACCGCCACAGCAGGAGCAGGGCCACCAGAACCACCAGGGCGAACAGCAGCACCGGTACTTGATGAAAGGCCAGCCCCAGGTCGTACCACGGGGTCAGTACGGTTTCCTCGGTGAGCAGCGCGACGTTGGGACGCCCCATGACTCTCAGATTGACAGAGTACAGGGCGATCATGGTGAGAATAGAGGCCAGCAGGTTCAGGATCTTGAGTTTGACATTGAGCAGGGCGGTCACCGCGCCCGCTGCCATGCCCGCCAGTACGGCAGCACCGGTGGCAATCCAGGGGTTCCAGCCATGAATGATCAGCATGGCGGCCACGGCGGCCCCCAGCGGGAAGCTACCGTCAACCGTCAGGTCGGGAAAGTCGAGGACACGAAAGGAAATGTAGATACCGAAAGCGACCAGACCGTAGATCAGTCCGGTTTCGAGGGCACCGTAAAAAGCAATTTCACTGAGCATGGGTCGTTTTCACTGTGAACGAAAAACGGGCGGGCCCTTGTGGGGTCCGCCCGTATGGGTCAGGGCGTTTACTGGTTGTTCCGGATGACTTCCTTGGCGTCCCGGATCAGGTCGTCGGACAGAGTGATGCCCATCCGCTCGGCGGCGTCCGGGTTAACGAACAGGTCCAGGGTGTCCATGGTTTCCACCGGCATGTCGGCGGTGCCGGCTCCCTGGAGAATCCGGTAGACCATCTGTCCGGTCTGGCGGCCGTGCTCATAGTAGTTGAAGCCTAGGGCCGCCACCGCGCCGCGCTCGACCGTGGCGGTATCGGCGGCGAACACCGGAATCTTGGCGCGTTCGCCCACGGAAATGACCGCCTCGGCGGCACTGATAACGGTGTTGTCGGTGGTCAGGTAGATGGCATCGACATCGCCCACCAGCGAGCGGGCCGCGCCCAGCACCTCGGAGGTCTTGGTGGCTGCAGCCTTGACCAGGGTCAGACCGCGGGCAGCCAGTCGTTCGTCCAGCAGATTCACCAGGGATACCGCGTTGGCCTCACCGGGGTTGTACACCGTGCCGATGCGCTTGGCTTCCGGCATCACCCGCTGCAGCAGGTCGATATGCTTCTCGATGGGCAGCATGTCGCTGACGCCGGTGATGTTCCCGCCGGGGGCTTCCAGCGATCGGACCAGTTTGGCGCCAACCGGATCGGTAACGGCGGAGAACACCACCGGGATATTCTTGGCCGCCGCTGCCACGGTCTGCGCGGACGGAGTTGCGATGGCCACGATGACGTCGGGGTTCTCGCCCACGAACTTGCGGGCGATCTGGGACGCGATGGCCGCGTTGCCCTGGGCGCTCTCGTGCAGGACGGTCAGGTTTTCGCCTTCCTTGTAACCCTGTTCTGCCAGCTGGTCCTTGATACCCTGGTAGACGGCGTCCAGTGCCGGGTGTTCAACGATCTGCGTAATGGCTACGGTCTTGGCGTCCTGCGCCTGGACCAGGCTTGCCGCCGCCAGCAGTGAAGCACCCACGAGAGTGCGCAGAGTTCTCTTGGCCATATCCCCATCTCCGAGTCATGACTGGTTTGACGTTGTGTCGGGTCCGGAATCCGGAAAGTGCGGAAGTTTACCACAGCCCTGCGGGTTAGGGGGTAGGGAAGACGCGGTTTCTGGGGCAAAACAGAGAAAGTTGTTTTTTTTGAATAGTTTTGGCTTGGTCACACCTTGCCGGGCGATACCGTGTTGAAATACCCTACGAAAGTCTAATAATGACTCGAACAAGCCGGATAACCGGCGATTTTGTGCACAACGTAACTAATAATAAAGGAAAGTCCATGGACACAACGAACAAGCTTCCCCTGGAAATGGTGTACCACTGGGAAACGGCGAAGAAGGACGTCCGCTACATGACCCAGCCGGTTGGTGACGGCCAAGTGGTCGAGTACACCTGGGGGCGGGCCGTGGAGGAGGCCCGGCGCATGGCCTCTTATCTCAAGTCCCTCGACCTCCCGGAAAAGAGCCGCATCGGTCTGATCTCCAAGAACTGCGCGCACTGGATCATGACGGACTGGGCGATCTGGATGGCGGGGCATGTTTCCGTGCCGCTGTACCCCACCTTGAACGCGGATACCGTCAACTACATCCTCAACCACGCCGAGTGCGATGTTCTGTTTGTCGGCAAGCTGGACGACTGGGAGATGATGAAGCCGGGCGTGCCCGAGTCGGTTCGCTGCATCTCCTATCCGCTGAGCCCTCCCAACGATTTTGAAACCTGGGACGACATCATCCGCCAGCACGCGCCATTGGCGGGGGAAAGCCACCGGGCGGCGGACGAACTGGCCACCATCGTCTATACCTCCGGCAGCACCGGCCGGCCCAAGGGGGTTATGCTGAGCTTCGGCAACATGGCGTTTGCCGCGACGGGAGGTATTCAGACACTGGGCGTCGGGGCCAACGAACGTATGCTGTCGTACCTGCCGCTGGCGCATGTGTTCGAGCGTACCTTCGTGGAACTGGGGTCCCTGTATGCCGGCTTCGAACTCTATTTTGCCGAGTCCCTGGACACCTTCGTGAAGGACCTGCAGCGGGCCCAGCCGACGCTGTTCCTGTCGGTTCCCCGTCTGTGGGTGAAATTCCAGCACGGGGTGCTGCAAAAACTGCCGAAGCAGAAGCTGGACCGACTGCTGAAGGTGCCCGTGCTCAATCGGCTGATCAAGAAAAAGATCCTCAAGGGTCTGGGGCTGGACAAGGTCAAACTGGCCGGCAGCGGTTCGGCGCCCCTGTCGCATGACGTACTCGACTGGTACCGGAATCTGGGTCTGGAGTTGCTGGAAGGTTACGGCATGTCAGAGAATTTCGCCTATTCGCACATGAACAAGCCGGGCCGGACCCGCACCGGCTACGTGGGTGAGCCGCTGCCGGGCGTGGAAGTGAGAATCAGCGAGGAAGGCGAGGTGCTGGTCAAGAGCCCTGCGACCATGATGGGCTATTACAAAGACGAGGAGAAAACCCGGGAAGCCTTCACCGAGGACGGCTTTCTCCGGACCGGTGACAAGGGCGAGATCGACGAGCTGGGCCGCCTGAAACTGACCGGCCGCATCAAGGAGATTTTCAAGACCAGCAAAGGCAAGTACATCGCTCCGGCGCCGATCGAGAATCGCCTGATGTCCCATGACGCCATTGAGATGGTGTGTGTGTCCGGCGCCAACCAGACCCAGCCCCACGCGCTGGTCATGCTGGGTGAGGAAACCCGCCCCAAACTGGCGGACGAGGCGTTCCGTAAGGAGTTGGAGGACAGCTTCAAGGCGCTGATCCAGGAGGTGAACCGGACCGTCGATCCGCACGAGCAACTGGCCTTCATCACCGTGGTCAGCGACGAGTGGTCCATCGAGAACAGCTTCCTGACACCGACGCTGAAGCTCAAGCGCAACGTGGTCGAGGATGCCTATCAGTCGAAGGTGGACAGCTGGTACGCCCAGAAGCAGCCGGTGATCTGGCAGTAAGCGCGCCGGCGGTGGCGCTTGAGGGAAAGGCCCGGAGACCCGGGCCTTTCTGCTCTCCGGGCGACGTAAGTCGCATAGGGAAACGCCAGGGGCGGGCCTAAACTTCGGGTAGTCAGGAGGAGTTTATGTCCCAATTGGTTCTTCTTCAGAAACGCATTCACGATGAGATTCCCCTGTCCCGGGCTCTGGGCATCGAGCTCCAGTCCTGGGATGGCCGGACACTGGTGCTGTCCGCGCCCCTGGAGCCCAACCGCAACCACCAGGGCACCGGCTTTGGCGGCAGTGTCTATGCGGCGGCGGTGACCGCCGCCTGGGGACTGACGGAGCTGGCGCTGTCCGACCTTGGCTTGAAAGGTCATGTGGTGGTGCAAAGCGGTACCATCGACTACCTGGAACCGGTGGCGTCGGATTTCTTTGTGGTGTGCCGACTGCCCGGCGGGGAAATTCCGGAGCGTTTTCGCAAGAGCCTGGCCCGGCATGGCAAGGCGCGCCTGGATCTGACGGCGGAAGTGTTCTGTGGCACGCCGTCGCCGGTACCTGCGGGGGAACCGGTGGCGGTTTTTCAGGGCCGGTTCGTGGTCCGGGATGTGCGGTCCGGCCGCTAGCCGGCACATCCGTCTCCCGGTTCAGGCGATGGAGCGGGTATTGGCGATGGAACGGCTCATCAGGATGATGGGGACGATGCCCGCCAGGACAATGATCAGTGAGGGCAGGGCGCTGTGGAACAGCCGTTCATCTGAGGCGAACTGGTAAACATAGGTGGCCAGGGTCTCGAAATTGAACGGACGCAGGATGAGGGTCGCCGGCAACTCTTTCATGCAATCGACAAACACCACCAGCGCGGCGGTCAACAGGGTGCCCCGCAGCATGGGCAGGTGGACCCGGACCAGCGTTCGGCCCGGAGTGTCGCCCAGTGAGCGGGAGGCCATGTCCATGCTGGGGGTGACCTTCTGCAGGGCGCTTTCCACGCTGCCCGCCGACACCGCCAGGAAACGCACAGTGTAAGCGAACACTAGGGCGAAGGTGGTGCCGCTGAGCAGCAACCCGCTGCTCACACCGACCGTGCGTCTCAGGGCGCCATCCAGCCAGTTGTCGAAGCCCGCCAGGGGGACAATCACCCCCACCGCGAGTACCGCGCCGGGCATGGCGTAGCCGAGTCCGGACAGACGCATCAGAACCTGCATGCCCCGGGTGTCGTGCAGCCGGCGGCTGTAGGCGAGGACCACCCCCACGGCCAGGGTGGTCAGGGCGGCGGTTCCAGACAGCAGCAGGCTGTTCAGTGTGTTTTCCACGAAATCCGGGTTCCAGCTTTCACCAAAATATTCCCAGGCGTAGAGCCCGAGGGTGGCCGCCGGCACCACGAAACCCAGGGTAAAGGGGATCAGGCAAACGGCGAGGCAGATGGCCTGCCTTGGTCGGGACAGGTTAAAGCGCTGAATGGGTTCCCGGTTGTCCCGGGCGGCGTACTGCTTCTGTTTGCGTCGGGAGTAGCGCTCCAGCGTGACCAAAATCACCACGAAAGCGAGCATGGTGGTGGCGATCTGGGCGGCCCCGCCGAGGTTGCCCAGGTTCATCCAGGTATCGAACAGGCCCGCTGTCAGGGTCTGCACGGCGAAAAAGTCGACGGTACCGAAATCGTTGAGCGTCTCCATCAGCACCAGCGACAGGCCAACCGCCACCGCCGGCCGGGCGATGGGCAGCACCACACGGAAAAACGTGCTCAGGGCCGAATGGCCGAGGCTTCGGCTGACCGCAAACAGGGATGGCGACTGCTCCAGAAACGCGGCCCGCGCCAACAGGTAGACATACGGATACAGCACCAGCCCCAGCATCAGTGTGGCGCCCCCGAGGCTGCGGATTTCCGGAAACCAGTAGTCGCTTGCGCTCTGCCAGCCAAACACCTCCCGCAGGGCCCGTTGCACGGGGCCTGCGTAATCCAGGAGGCTGGTGTAGACATAGGCGATCACATAGGCGGGAACGGCGAATGGCAGCAGCATGGCCCACTCGAAGAATCGGCGCCCGGGGAACTCGCACATGGTTACGGTCCAGGCCGTGGCCAGCCCGATCACCAGAGTGAGGACGCCCACGCCCAGCATCAGCTTGACGGTGGTGGTCAGGTAGCGGGGCAGGGTGGTGTCGATCAGGTGGGGCCAGATGTTCTCCTCGGGGAACAGAGCCAGATAGAGCACCGACAGGACCGGTAGCGCCACGATGGCGCTGATCAGGGTGGCGGCAAGAATCCAGCGACGGGAAGCACGCTTGGCCAGCAGAGGCTCGGACGTCGCGGGGGCGACGACGGTTACGGCTTCGGTCATGGGGCTCCCGTCATTGAAATGCTAGTGAGAAGGATTGCCGATTGTAATCAGCGGAATCTGGCGCTGCAATGATCGGCGTCATTTCGGGGCGGGTTTAACGACACAGGGGCGCCATGGGCGCCCCTGTGTCGAGTGTCCGGAACATGGGGACTTCCGGAGCGTGGAAGCGGAGAGCGAATCAGCCGTCGAAGTCGACCCGGTCGACCAGCTTGACCGCTTCATCCCGGTGAGCGGCGATGGTCTGCAGGGGCAGTGCGTCGGGATGGATTTCACCCCAGCTGGCAACCAGTCCTGACGGCTTGACCGCCGGGTTGGCGGGGTATTCGGTGTTGGCCTCGGCGTAAATGCGCTGAGCCTCCGGTGACGACAGGAACTCCATCAGCTTGATCGCGTTGTCGCGGTTCGGAGCGCTCTTGGTGAGGGCAATGCCACTGATGTTGATGTGGGTGCCCCGGCCGTCGGCGTTCGGGAACACCAGGCGCACCTGCTCGGCAATGGGACGCTCGTTTTCGTCCTGGAGCATGTTGCCGTAGTAATAGCTGTTGCCGATGGAGACATCGCAGACGCCTTCGGCAATGGCCTTGATCTGATCCCGGTCCGCCCCCTGGGGCTTGCGTGCCAGGTTGGCCTTGAGGCCGCGCAGCCACTGTTCGGTTTCCTCGAGACCGTGGTGGGCAATCATGGAAGAGATCAGAGCGATGTTATAGGGGTGCTTGCCGCTGCGGGTGCAGATCCGGCCTTTCCACTTGGGATCGGCCAGTTCCTCGTACGTGGTGATTTCGCCGGCCTTGACCCGGTCTTTTGAGGTATAGATCAGGCGGCCGCGGGTGGTCAGGGCAAACCATTTGCCGTCGGGATGGCGCAGGTTTTCGGGGATGTTCTTCTCCAGGGTGTCGCTGCGAACGCTGGCTACCAGATCGCGCTCGACCAGCTCGTTGATTCGGGAAATGTCCACGGTCATGACCACGTCCGCCGGGCTGTTGCGGCCCTCCCGCTCAAGACGCTCCGCCAGTCCGTTCTTGGCGAAGACGACGTTGGTTTCAATGCCGGTTTCCTTCTCGAAAGCCTTGAGAAGAGGGTTGATCAGGTAGGCTTGGCGATAGGAGTAGATGTTGACCTCGCCATCCGCCGACGCGGCAAACGGCAGCGCCGCCAGGATCAGGGCGGCCGCGGCTGCGATCTTGAGTCGCATGGAGTGTTCCTCGGTTCGGTTGACAGTACGGCTTGCGGGGCGCAAGCGCCTAAAAACGGCAACCATTCTCATTTGTGTTATGGTGGGAGTCAAGTCAATTGCCAGTATGAGATGCGTCGACCAAAACGGTGCTATGCTCTGGCGTATTATAAGAACGGCATCAATCCACCGGAAAAGTGAATATGGTTGGCAGTGATCGGCGAGAGCACATCCGCACGGCGATGTCCGCGAAGGTCAGGGTGGTCCATGAAACCCTGGGGGCGTTTCTTTTTTCCACCCGGGACATTTCGGACGGGGGCGTGTTCATCGTGGTGGAGTCGGAGCCGTTCCATCCGGAGATCGGTGACCGGGTGACGGTTCAGGTCCAGGGGCTGCCGGTGCCGGCCCCGATCCTGCCCATGGTGGTGGTGCGCAGGACCGACGACGGCTACGGGCTGCAATTCGAGGACGTCCATGGCTAGGGACATCGCCCGCCGGTGGCTGCTGGGGAGCCTCGCCGCCGGGCTGGTGGCTGGAATGTCCGGCTGCGCGAGCTATTACAGTCATTACGCCATGTTTCCGGCGGAAAACTCCCGGGGTGAGCCTCGTCAGGTGCGGGTGTCCTGGCTGACCGCCGAGTATCCGGACTGGTGGCTTCAGGACGACGAGGCCACCGCGATTCGGGTCGAGACCCAATGCAGCGAACGGGTCTGGCTGCTCCGCCAGGCCGGTGCGGACGGAGCGGGGGACTGCGGTCCCGGGGTCCGGGCCTGTGCCGAGCCGGGCCTGGATCGGGTGGTGTTTCCCGGGGCAGGGGCGCCTGCCGGCGCCTGCCTGTTGCTCAATCCGGAGCAGCCGGATCTGACGATCCCGCAATTGCCCGACCAGCTTCACCTGCGGGTTCTGTGTGTGCCGATGCGCCCGGTGGTGACGCGGGCCGGTGAGGTGGTGGATCAGGATTACCTTCGGGCCTCGTCCGTTCCCTACACGCTCTATCCGAAGCGGGCACCCAGGGGATCGGCGGCGGCTCGCCCCCCGGCGTTCGACGAGTCGGTGTGTCGCTCCGACTGACGGGCGCTCGACTGTGATACGTGTCACACTGCTACATTTTGTTTCCTCTCCGTGCGCTTTCATTACATTCTGTGGCTGAACGGTAGAATTTTGCTACCCAAAGGTAATGGATTCCCCTGCTGCCTGCGGCACAATGTTAAACATCGAAAAATCTACGTGTCAGGGGTGGCCTGTGGGCGTTCAGCAGAAAAAGGTTTCGGTCCATGACCTGGAGGTGGGCATGTTCGTGTCCGACCTCGACCGGCCCTGGCACCAAACGCCGTTTCCCATTCAGGGGTTCTATATCCGTTCCGAGGATGACATCCGCGCGCTCATGTCCCACTGCAAGTGGGTCATGATCGATGTCGCGGAGGTTCGTGAGGTCAGCGAACGTCGCGGGGTGGTGCCGGTGTTCGGCCGCGGCATCGGTCGCGCCGGTGGTGGCCGCGAAGTCGTCAAGCTGCCGCCGCTGGCCATTCGTGAGCCGGTGCGCTATCCGGTGGTGTCAACGCTCAGGAAAGAGATCCGGGTATCCCGGCGTCTGCTGAACGATGCGGAAGTGGCCTTGCAGCGGCTGTTCGATACCGTGGGGCGTGGGCAGGCTCCGGACTTGCAGGCGGTTGCCGAGGTGACCCGGAAGATGGTGGGCAGTGTCATTCGCCAACCCGATGCCCTGCTCTGGCTGAGCCGGGTCCGCAACTACGATGACTACCTCTATCGCCACGCCCTGAATACTGCGGTCTGGGCGCTGGTCTGCGGTCGCCAACTGGGTTTGAACGAAGGTCTGCTGAATCACCTCGGGCAGGGGTGTCTGCTGTCCCAGGTGGGCAAGACCGCCTTACCCCGGGAGCTGCTGCGGCACCCCGGCCAGTTCGACGCGGACAGTTTCGCACTGTACCGCACCTACGTTGAGAAAGGGGTGGCGCTGCTGGCGGGCACGGGTGTTTCCCGGGCGGTGCTGAGCGTCGTGCAGGGGCACCGGGAGCGGCATAACGGCTCCGGTTTTCCCGAAGGCGTCTGCGGTGACCGGATTCCGCTGCTGGCGAAGGTGGCCGGCATTGCCGAATACTTCGAGTCGCTGGTGGGGCCCCGGGAAGGGGGCGAGGAACCGATGACGCCGGCCCGGGCGGTCAGCCTGCTGTATGAGATGCGGAACATCGAATTCCAGGAAGATCTGGTGGAGGCGTTTATCCAGGCCATCGGGGTCTATCCCACCGGCAGCCTGGTGGAACTGAGCGATGGCCAGCGGGGCGTGGTGGTGTCCCATTCACCGGAACGCCGGCTCTGGCCCAGGGTCATGGTGATGACCGATGCTGCCCGGCGGCCCCTGAAGTCGGCACGGATCATCGACTTGGCCCGCCACAACGAGGGGCGGGACGCGGCCGATGTTCTCACCATTCGCGAGTGTCTGCCCCATGGCACCGAGGGGCTGGATCCGGCGCACTATGACATCACCGGTGCGGAGGCCCGCTGGAGCCTGGGCCGTCTGATCAGCGGATAATCACCCGCAGGCTCTTTCGCACCCAGCGGTAGGTGTTCTCTGGGCGAAACGCAATCAGCAATTCCGATTCTCCGTCCGGCGGCCCGCTGACAAAGTATTCAACCTCGGCGTCCTGCCAGCTCCAGGCGTGAACGGTCACGTCCTGGGGGCGGGTGCTGATGGCTTCGATTTCTCCCAGTTGGGGACGCCCCCCGATTTTCTTCACCCGCACGGATTTGATGGCGGTGTCGGTGGCTGGATGGCTGGCCACGTAGTGTTCCAGATAGTAGCGCTTGGCCAGGGTCGTGCTGATGGCCTGGAGTTCCCGCCGCAGGTAGGTCCTGGCGTCTTCGTTGTCGATCTCGTCCAGGCTCCGCACGGCGTTCAGGATACGGTCCCGCTTGGCCTGGAGTTCTTCCTTATAGGTCACGTCCGGGTCCCAGTCATCCTCGTTCTCCGGCCGTTCGGGGGCGGCCTCGATCTCGGCCTCGGTGGGGGGCGCCTCGCACAGCTCGCTGTCCGGTGGGTAGAAGCAGATACTGGCCAGTACCTGGTTGGCCGGCGAGGGGGTGTCGCCCCCGGCGGTGAAGGCGTCCTGGGAAACGGTGAAATCGATGGGTTGATCCAACGCCGCCAGGGCGGCGTTGAGCTGTTCAATCACCCGTTGGCGAATGTCGATGCCTTCGCCCTCGCGGACGCCCTGGGTCCAGTCCAACGACATCAGGAATCGGGTCAGGTTCAGCAGCTTGACCTCCTGCAGCAGGGCCTGTTCCGTCAGGGTATGGGTTCTCAGCTGCTCGTCGTCTACCCGGGGGATCTGCAGGTCAGCCCGCAGATCGGTGAAAAACTCCAGGGGTGAGATGAACGCCTGCGCGGGCACGCCGCTGGCGATCACCAGGTCGCCGACCCGAAGTTCCAGCGTTTCGCCAGGATAGTAACGGAATTCCCCCCGGGCGTTGGTGGTGCCGCTCTGGCTGGCGGTTTGGTAGGACAGACCGCTGAAGCCGTGGAAGTTCAGTCGCCCCACCTGGGTGTCGGAGCCGGAGGCGCCGCCATCGCCCAGGCAGCCGGTGAGCGTGAACATCAGGGCAAAGAACAACAGGGGGGCAATTCGGCGGACGGACATCATGACCTGGCGGTGTCTTGTAATTTATTGTAACTGCATTATAGGTAGCGGCGTCGGGGCATATCGCGATACCCGTCTCAGTTTCGGGGTTTGCCCGACGCCGGGCGGCCTTGAATTTCCGGCAACCGCCTCAATCACTAGCTTTCGACTTTTTATCCGTGCCACCGGCGGTGTCGGCCCCGGTCGGTCAACCTCCTGGATCGGAAGGACGCTATGAGGAATGCGTTGGAAATCGAAGGTCTGACCAAGACCTACGGCGATGGCTTCCAGGCGCTCAAGGGCATTGATTTGCACGTGGCGGAAGGGGACTTCTTCGCCCTGCTTGGGCCCAACGGCGCCGGTAAGTCGACCACGCTTGGGATTGTGTCTTCGCTGGTGAACAAAACTGCGGGCAGGGTCCGGGTGTTCGGCTACGACATCGATACCCAATTGGCGCAGGCCAAGTTGCACTTGGGGGTGGTGCCCCAGGAGTTTAATTTCAACCAGTTCGAGAAGGTGTTCGATATTGTGACCACCCAGGCTGGGTATTACGGCATTCCCCGGCGCCAGGCCGCGGCCTCGGCAGAAAAGTACCTGCGCAAGCTGGGCCTGTGGGACAAGCGCGAGACGCCGGCCCGGATGCTGTCCGGCGGCATGAAGCGGCGCCTGATGATTGCCCGGGCCCTGGTCCACGAACCGCGCCTGCTGATTCTGGACGAGCCCACCGCCGGCGTCGACATCGAACTGCGCCGCTCGATGTGGGCTTTTCTGGAAGAGATGAACCGCCAGGGCACCACCATCATTCTGACAACCCATTATCTGGAAGAGGCCGAGGCCCTGTGCCGCAACATCGCCATCATCGATCATGGCCGGATTCTCCAGAACACCAGTAAACGGGCGTTGCTGCAGCAGCTGAGCGTGGAGACGTTCGTGCTCGACACCGAGCGTGAGCTGACGGAAGTGCCCCGGCTGGAGGCCGTGAGCTGCCGCATCAACGATGACGGTGCCCTGGAGGTCGATGTGGAGAAAGGGCAGGGGCTGAATCCGGTGTTCGCGCAGCTGGACCGCCTCGGCATCAAGGTCATCAGCATGAGGACCAAGGCCAATCGCCTGGAAGAACTGTTCCTGCGCCTGGTGGAGCGGAACAGCGTCGAACACCACGAACCAGAGGAGGGCGTGGCGTGAGCTTACAGGCGCTCTGGGTAGCCTTCACCACCATCGTCGTCCGGGAGATCCGGCGGTTTACCCGAATCTGGCCGCAGACCCTGCTGCCGCCGGCGGTTACCATGACGCTGTACTTCATCATTTTTGGCAACCTGATCGGCTCCCGGATCGGCGTCATGGGCGGGTTCGATTACATGCAGTTCATCGTCCCTGGGCTGATCATGATGTCGGTGATCACCAACTCCTACTCCAACGTGGTGTCGTCGTTCTTCTCCATGAAGTTCCAACGCAGCATCGAGGAGTTGCTGGTGTCGCCGGTGCCGAACTGGGTGATCCTGGCCGGTTATGTGACCGGTGGCATGGCCCGGGGGCTGGGCACCGGCTCGATCGTTACCGTACTGTCGCTGGCGTTCACGCACCTGACCATCCACCATCTGCCGATGGTGGTTGCCACCGTCATCCTCACCTCGGCCTTGTTTGCCCTGGGAGGCTTTATCAACGCCATGCTGGCCACCAAGTTCGACGATATTTCCATCGTGCCCACGTTCGTGCTGACGCCGCTGACCTACCTGGGTGGCGTGTTCTACAGCGTGCAGCTGCTGCCGGACTTCTGGCAGGCGGTGTCCATGGCGAATCCAATTCTGTACATGGTGAACGGTTTCCGGTACGGCATCCTGGGTGTTTCGGACGTCAATCCGTACGTTTCTCTTGGTATGATTCTCGCCTTTATCGTGGTTCTGGCGGTGGTCGCCCTGCGCATGCTGGCGCGGGGCAAGGGCATTCGCCACTGACACAGGAATGACTATGGCACTGCACGACGCGCCGCTGGGCAAGTCCAGCGAATACCCGGAGCATTACGATCCCACTCTGCTGTTCCCGGTGGCCCGCCAGGAAAACCGGCGCCGCCTGGGGCTGGATGACGGCCGCTGGCCCTGGTTCGGCGAGGACCTCTGGCAGGCCTGGGAGGTGTCCTGGCTTCGGCCGGGCGGTGTTCCGGCGGTGGCCTGGGCGGAGATTCACGTGCCCGCGGATTCGCCTTCGATCATCGAATCGAAATCCCTGAAGCTCTATCTCAATTCGCTCAACCAGGAAGTGTTTGCGTCACCCGAGCGGCTGCGGGCAGTGGTGAGCGAGGATCTGTCCGGCGCCGCCGGTGCGCCGGTACGGGTGCAGCTGAGGGAGGTCGATACCGGAGCGATGGCCGAGGGGCGGCCAGAGGGCTACGAGCTGATTGATGACGAGCCGGTGGCGGACGTGGTCTATCACTACGCGCCGGAGTCGTTGCGGTTGCGGGACGGTGCCGAGCGGGTCAGCGAACGGCTGTGCTCGCACCTGCTCAAGAGCAACTGCCCGGTTACCGGGCAGCCGGACTGGGGAACCTTGCTGATCGAGTATACCGGGCCCCGGATCGACCGTTCTGCGCTGCTGCGCTACATCGTCAGCTTTCGGAACAAGCAGGACTTTCATGAGCACTGCGTGGAAACCGTCTTCACCGACCTGATGGCGCGGTGCAAACCGGAGGCGCTGACCGTCTGCGCCCGTTACACCCGGCGAGGCGGGCTGGACATCAACCCCTGGCGCAGCACCTCGCCCGGGGGCGGTGCCGGCCCGAGGCTGATTCGGCAGTAGCGGCCGGCTCAGCCGAACTTGCCGATTTCGTCCGGCAGATCTTCCTCCGCGCGCAGCCGATCCGCCGCGTCCTCCAGGGCGCGCAGGATCAGCTGGCGTTCCTCCTCGGTGATCTTCTGGGAGTCCAGATACATGGCGAAACCGCTGTGCTCGTGTTCCAGGAAGCTGCGGTTGGGGCCCATGTCCCGGCGGAAATCCACCACTTCGTAAATGGGAACCGGTTTGGTGAAGCCCTTGACGGTGATCTCGCCCTTGTCCCGGCACAGGATGCGGTCCTTGATCAGCGAAAAGGTCTCGTGGGAAATCAGGATTTCACCCGGTTGGGCCAGGGACTCCAGGCGACTGGCGAGGTTCACTTCCTTGCCGATGATGGTGTAATCCATCCGGTTTTCGGCGCCGAAGTTGCCGACGGTGGCATAGCCGGTGCTGATGCCCATGCGGATCTCCAGGGGCGTCTTGATGCCTTGGCTGCGCCATTTCTGGCGCATGATCTTCATGTGCTTGCGCATGTCGATGGCCATCGAGACGCAAGCAAAGGCATCTTCACGCAGGCCCCGGCTGGTGGGGTCGCCAAAGAAGATCATGATCGAGTCGCCGACGAACTTGTCGATGGTGCCGCCGTACTTGAGGGCGACTTCCGACATTTCGTTGAAATAGTGGTTCAGCAGTTCGGTCAGGGCTTCCGGTTCCATTTCTTCGGACAGCTCGGTGAACCCTTTGATGTCGGAGAAGAAAATGGCCAGTTTCTTGCGCTGGGTCTCCAGGCGCACGTCCCGTTCGCCGGTGAAGATGGACTGCCAGACCTGGGGAGACAGGTACTTGGCCAGTTTGTGCGAAAGCGCGATCGACTGCTCCCGCTGGTTCTGGATCTGCGTCTTGGCGAGCATCAGGGCCCGCGCCTGCTGATGTGAGTAGAAGGCTGTGACGCAGATGTAGAGGCCGGTGGAGGCCATGGCGCAGAGACTGGTCAGCAGGGGGGACTGAAATGAGTCGGCCGGGCCCACAGCGGCGATGCCGGCCACCAGCCCCAGGGCCATGAACGCACTGCCCAGAAGCCACTGGCGGATGCCGCCGATGATCAGGCAGCTGAACATCAGCATCAGGGCCACTGAGACCGCCGGGATGGCCACCAGGCCGGTCAGGCCAATGAAAGCGCCGCCGATCACGCAATCCACCAGCAGCATTTTCTGGCGGATGCGCGATGACCGGCTCAGGAAGGTCTTGCGGGTCAGACCGTGGGCCAAGTGCGGCCAGATCAGGGCACCGGCCAGCAGCCACAGCAGCCAGTGCGGGAAGGCGTCCTGCAGGACGCCGACCACGATGATGACGGCGGTGGCCGTGTAGGCCAGAACCCGGCCGTTGTAATCCGGCATCGGTGGGATGGCGATGGCACCCGAAGCCGGCTCCGGTCCCAGGGCCTTGCTGGCGCAACTGCTGGCGTTGCGCAGGTCTGCGGGGGCACTGATCATGTCAGAACCGGATCCTGCCAATCAGCATGTCCCGGAACATCACCCAGTCGCCCATCAGGCTGTAGAGGGGGTATCGGAAGGTGGCGGGGCGGTTCTTCTCGAACTTGAAGTGGCCGATCCAGGCGAAACCGTAGCCGATGACCGGCAGCAACAGCAGCCAGACGAGCCGGCCGGAGGCGAGGGCCCATAGGCCGACAACCAGCACCAGCAGGCTGCCCAGAAAATGAAGTCGTCGACAGGTCACGTCGCTGTGCTCTTCCAGATAGTAGGGATAGAATTCGGAAAAACTGTGGAATGTCCGCTGTTCACTCATTGTTGCCGCCGCTTCGTTATCATTGTTCGTCGGGGTGACTACGACCAAAGGTTAACAGCATTACGTATAACCCACAATTCACATGCGTGCCCTACATGGTAGGCATGAACATCCAGCCAACGGACCGCGAGGAGTCATGACGCCTGTTACCGAGTTTATTCTCAATCGAACCTCCGAGCCGCGCCTGGTGGCGCCGGCGCCGAGTGACGACGTGCTTGAGCGGGCATTCGCCTGCGCCGCCCGGGCTCCCGATCACGCCCTGTTGCGCCCCTGGCGTTACCTGGTCATCGAAGGCGAGGGACGGGTGCGGCTGGGGGAGCTGTTTGCCGCCTGCTGCCCCGAGCAAGCCTCCGACCAGGATTTGGAAAAGGCCCGCAGGGCGCCGCTGCGGGCCCCGATGGTGATTGTCGCCATTGTATCGCCGAAGGCACACCCGAAGGTACCGGAAGTGGAGCAGGTGATGTCCGCCGCCGCCGGTGTCGGCTTCCTCGAGCTGGCTCTGCAGGAGGCCGGTTTCGGGGTTATGTGGCGGACCGGACCTATGGCGTACAACCCGGCGGTGCGGAACGCTTTGGGGGTCGAGGCCCACGAACACATCGCCGGCTTCATCTATACCGGTACCGTGGCGATGGCGAAGCCGTCAGTGCCCCGTCCGCCGGTGGCGGAGTTCGTGCGCCGCTGGCCGGAGGTCTAGGCACTCCGGCAGGGGAAAGGGTTTGCCGCCTTCCTTTCCCCGGACACCCCTTCTTGCCGCCCCAGCCATCGGACATTCCCCGTCCAACCCCGGAATTCCGGGGCCTCGCCCCACGCTCCCAGGGTTGGCATCCCCCTTGCTTAAGCCCTACCAGACACGAACACCGGCAAAGGCCGGCAAGCGTTTGGGAGGCCGTATGGCAATTTCTTTCGACAAGGCGCTGGGGATTCACGAGCAGGCGCTGCAGGCCCGGGTCAAGCGGGCCGAGGTGCTGGCCAACAACCTGGCGAACGCCGACACGCCCGGCTTCAAGGCGCGGGATCTGGACTTTCGGGCGATGATGGCCAAGGCCCAGGATTCGATGTCCGGCCTGTCCCTGAACCGGACCCACGAGCAGCATCTGGATGCCGCCGCCTCGGACGGCTCCGACGAGCTGCTGTACCGGGTGCCGTACCAGCCGTCGGTGGATGGCAATACCGTGGATGCCCAGCAGGAGCAAAGCCGTTTCATGCGCAATGCCATGGATTTTCAAGCCAGCTTCCAGTTCCTGAGCAGCAAGTTCAGCGGGTTGACCAAAGCCCTCAAGGGCGAGTAAGCCGCCGGTCCCTGGCAGAGAAGGAGTAGATCATGTCTTTGGGTAGCATTTTTGACATCGCCGGTTCCGGCATGACCGCGCAGTCGCTGCGGCTGAACACCACGGCTTCCAACATCGCCAATGCGGAAACCGCCAGCTCCAGCACCGACACCACCTATCGGGCGCGTAAACCGGTGTTTGCCGCCATTCAGCAGGCCCTGCTGAACCCGGAGGCTTCGGGCACGGATGGGTTCGGGGACACCGGGCCCGGCGCAGGCGTTCGGGTGGCCGGCATCGTCGAGAGCGATGCCGAGCTGCAGATGCGTTACGAGCCGGACCATCCGGCAGCGAACGAGGACGGCTATGTTTTCTACCCCAATGTCAACGTGGTCGAGGAAATGGCGGACATGATGTCGTCGTCCCGCAGTTTCCAGATGAACGTGGATGTCATGAATACCGCCAAGTCCATGATGCAGCGTGTTCTGACGCTGGGTCAGCAATAAGGGGCTAAGGAGCTACCGATGAGCACGACCAATGTATCAGACGTCTCGGACGTTCTGAGCCAGTACCGGATCAGCCAGCAGACGGAGACCGAGAGTTCCTCCGGCAGCAGCGAACTCGGCAAGAACGAGTTCATGGAGCTGATGCTGGCCCAGCTGAAGCATCAGAATCCGCTGGAGCCTCAGGATAACGGTGAATTCATTGCCCAGCTGGCGCAGTTCAGCTCGCTGGAGGAAATGCAGTCGCTCTCCAGCACGGTGGAGGACGTGGTGACTCAGTTCCGCTCCACTCAGGCATTGCAGGCCTCGGCGATGGTGGGCAAGACGGTGCTGGCGCCTTCCGACGTTGGCGTGCTGGGCGCGGACGGTGAAATTTCCGGCGCCATCGAGGTGCCGGCGTCCACCAGTGGCGTGGTGCTGTCTGTCTATTCCAGCAGCGGCGAGCTGGTACGCCAGATGGAACTGGGCAGTGCCTCGGCCGGGCAGATGTCGTTTGTGTGGGATGGCAAGGACGGCAATGGCAGTGACATGCCGGAAGGAACCTACCAGATGGTCGCCCAGGCGTCCTACCCGGAAGGCACCGAGCAGTTGTCCACCCTGGTCAGCGCCAATGTCGACAGCGTCTCCCTGGGGCAGGGGGGCTCCATTACCCTCAACCTGGCCGGTATGGGCTCCATTGCCCTGTCCGATGTCCAGCAAGTCAATTGAGTCCGGTGCGGTATCAGGAGGTGAATCATGGCATTTAATACAGGGCTGAGCGGACTGCGCGCGGCGTCGGTGGACCTCGATGTCACCGGCAACAACATTGCCAATGCCAGCACCGTCGGCTTCAAGAGCAGTCGGGTGCAGTTCGGGGATCTCTACGCCAGCGGTTTTCTGAGCGCAGGCACCAACCCGATCGGTGATGGCGTCCGGGTTCAGGATGTCCAGCAGTCGTTCGGTCAGGGCAATATCAGCTTCACGGACAACGGCCTGGACTTGGCGATCAGCGGTGACGGCTTCTTTATTCTCAGCAATAACGGCGAAATCCGGTATTCGCGCGCCGGCCAGTTCGGTATCGACAAGGACGGCTATGTCGTCAATAACCAGAGTATGCGGGTCCAGGGTTACACCGCCGATGACGATGGCAACCTGTCGGGGATCCGCGGCGATCTGCAGATCGAAACCAGCAACCTGGCGCCGCGTCGGACCACCAGTCTGGTCAGCGAGCTGAACCTGGACTCCCGTGAGGAGGTGCTGGAGCAGCGGGTCCGGGATATTGGCCCGGTGTCGGTGGCCGATCTTCAGGGCGAAACCTTCTCGTTCCAGTACAGTGACGGCACCGGTGACTACAGTGTCACCATCGATCCGGCTGCCTCCGCCCGGGAAGCGGCCGCCGCCATCGACGACGCTCCGGGGGTCAGTGCCTCCGCCACCACCACCGCCACCCTTTCCGGCCTGACCGACGCTGATCTTCAGGCGGCGCAGACCGCAGGCAACTTGGTGTTTGAGCTGTCCATCGATGGCGCGGTCCTGCCTTTGGATCTCTCCGGCGTGAATACCCTGGAAGACCTGGCGGATGCCATCAACAACTCCAGCGAAACGGCAATCTCGGCGTCGGTGGTCGACAATGCCGGCACACCGGAACTTCGGATCATCCACAGTCGGGGCGAGGACCTGTACTACAACTACAGCGCCAACGGCAGCACCGGCACGGCCACGGTTCAGGGTGACGTGAACGTGACTGCAGATCGCGAGGTGGCCAGTGTCGCCTCGGCGGTCGCCACGGACAACGACTTCGAGCTGGCCTTCGACGCTTCACCGATCCGGATCACCAACGAATTCAACCCGATCGACCAGCGCACCTACAACCACGCCACGTCCACCACCATCTACGACAGCCTCGGCAACTCCCACGAGCTGACGCAGTTCTTCGTCAAGGATCCATCTCCGGGCGATGGGGTCGGTCAGAGTCAGTGGTCGATTTACCTCCAGATCGACGGCGAGCTGGTGGCCGGCACCGATCTCCAGCCCTACACCGCGCTGTTCGACCAGGACGGTGAGCTGCTGTCGGTCAACGGTGACCCCAACGGCGAGATCATCGTCACGGATTGGATTCCCAAGGACGCCAATGGCGACCCCAACGGCGCCGACGGCCCACCCGCGGACCCGACCAGCGTGGTCAGCCCGATTCCCGAACCGCCCACCAGTTCGGCGTTCGTGATCAACTTCGCCGACACCACCCAGTACGGTGCTTCGTTCGGGGTCAACGACCAGCAGCAGAACGGCTATACCACGGGCCGTCTGTCGGGGCTGGACGTGTCCGACGACGGCATCATCTTTGCCCGGTACACCAACGGCCAGTCCAAGGCGCTGGGGCAGGTGGCGCTGGCGGCGTTCAACAATACCGACGGTCTGGCTCCGGTCGGCGACACCACCTGGGTGGAG
Source organism: Marinobacter lutaoensis (assembly GCF_001981305.1). Taxonomy (GTDB): domain Bacteria; phylum Pseudomonadota; class Gammaproteobacteria; order Pseudomonadales; family Oleiphilaceae; genus Marinobacter; species Marinobacter lutaoensis. The sequence goes on from NZ_MSCW01000005.1 coordinate 94,317, forward strand.
ACGTTCGAGTCCGGCCAGCCGATCATCGGCGCGCCGGACACCGGCACCCTGGGTTCCATCAAGGCCAGCTCCGTCGAGGAATCGAACGTGGACCTGTCGGCGGAACTGGTGAATCTGATCATCGCCCAGCGCAACTATCAGGCTAACGCCAAGACCATCGAAACGTCCGATGCCGTCACTCAGACCATCATCAACCTCCGCTAACCCCGTCCACTGAACATGGCATGACTCCTGCAGGATAGCTGACAAACGTCAAATATCCGGCAGGAGTTTGCCCATGGATAAAGCCCTCTACATCGGTATGTCCGGTGCCAAGCAGAACATGCTGGCCCAGCGCGTCCATGCCAACAATCTGGCCAACGTCAGCACCACCGGTTTCAAGAAGGATTTCGCACAGGCCCGCAGCATGCCAGTCTTTGGCGAAACCTATCCGACCCGGGCCTATGCCATGACCGAACGCCCCGGTACCGACCTCGCCGCCGGCGCCCTGATGGAAACCGGGCGCGATCTGGACGTGGCGGTGGACGGCGACGGCTGGCTGGCCATCCAGAATGGTCAGGGCGAGGAAGTCTTCACCCGTACCGGCAGCTTGCAGATCGACGTCAACGGGCTGTTGCGGCTGGAAAGCGGTGAGATGGTCCTCGGCAATGGCGGCCCGATTGCCTTGCCGCCGTTCGAGAGTATCGATATCGGGGCCGACGGTACCCTGTCGATCGTGCCGGCGGGCGGGGGCGGTCAGCTGGTGGAGGTGGATCGGCTGAAGCTGGTTAATCCGCCCGCCGACGCCCTGGAAAAAGGGCTGGACGGTTTCATGCGACGCAAGCCCGACCAAGCGCTGGCGGGGCCGGAGCCGGCGGATGCCACGCTGCGGGTGGCGTCTGGCTTTCTGGAAAGCTCCAATGTCAACGCGGTGGAGGAGATGATCGCCAACCTGCAGCTGTCCCGTCAGTACGAGATGCAGGTAAAGGTCATGTCCACGGCCAACGAGAACTCACAGGCAACGGCACGGCTTTTGCAGAATCTCTGATAGTCCATGACGTGACCGTTTTCCGGGGGTAAGGGCGGCAAATTCTGGCCGCTGCCGACACCGCCGGCGGCAAGGAGAACACACATGCATCCAGCACTTTGGGTCAGTAAAACCGGGCTTAGCGCCCAGGACATCAAACTGTCCACCATTTCCAACAACCTGGCCAACGTTAACACCACCGGGTTCAAACGGGACCGGGCGGTTTTCCAGGACCTGCTGTACCAGGTCAACCGCCAACCCGGCGGGCTGAACACACAGAATTCGGAGCTGCCCTCGGGGTTGCAGCTGGGCACGGGGGTGCGGGTGGTCGGTACCACCAAGCAGTTTTCCCAGGGCAATCTGCAGATCACCGAGCAGCCCCTGGACCTGGCCATCAATGGCCGGGGCTTCCTGCAGATCCAGCTGCCCGATGGGCAGATGGCCTACACCCGCGACGGCCAGTTCCAGCTCAACTCGGACGGTGACGTGGTCACCCCGGACGGCTACCTGCTGGAACCGGCCATCAATGTGCCCGAGAACGCCACCAACATCACCATTGGCAAGGATGGCACCGTTACCGCGGTGACCGACGATCAAGCATCGCCGATCAACCTCGGCCAGATCACTCTGGTGGACTTCATCAACCCGCAGGGGCTCCAGGCCATCGGCAACAACCTGTTCAAGGCCACCAACTCCAGTGGTGACCCGACCGAAGGTGAGCCCGGCCTGTCCGGCCTGGGGACGTTGGAGCAGGGCTCCATTGAATCCTCCAATGTGGAGGTGGTGGAGGAGCTGGTGAACATGATTACCACTCAGCGGGCCTACGAGATGAATTCCAAGGTTGTTTCCACCTCCGACCAGATGCTGCAGTTCATCACCAACAACATTGGCTGACGGTTGAATACGACGGACGCGGATTCGGGAAGGTAACCTCATGACACACGGTGCTTCATTCAGTCGTACCCGCCACCGGACCCTGGTCACCCTGGGCCTGGTCTCGGCGCTGGCGTTGCTGCAGGGCTGCACGGCCATGAGCCGTCCCCGCGCCATGCCGGACGACCCGGCGTTCGCGCCGGTGCTGCCCCAGGCCATGATGCAACGGGACCCCGAATCGGGGGCCATCTTCCAGGCCAGCCGGAATTTCAACTTCTACGGCGACACCACCGCGCTGAACGTGGGCGACATCCTGACGGTTACGCTGCAGGAGTCGACCCAGGCCAGCAAGAACGCCGAGACCACCATCACCAAGGACAACGAGATTTCCCTGCCTGAGCCCACCATTCTGGGCAAGAGCAACCTGGGCATTGCCACCGATTTCAATCATGAGCGGGATTTCGGCGGCTCGGCGGAAGCGGACCAGAGCAACAGTCTGGCCGGCAGTATTTCCGTGACCGTGACCGAAGTGCTGCCCAACGGCGTGCTCCGGGTGCGGGGAGAAAAATGGCTGTCGCTGACCAACGGCGACGAGTACATCCGCCTGACCGGCCTGGTCCGGCCCCAGGACATCGAGCCCAACAACATTGTCGCCTCGACCCGCATTGCCGACGCCCGCATCGCCTACGGCGGTACCGGCGACTTCGACCAGGCAAACCAGATGGGCTGGCTGGGCCGTTTCTTCAACAGCGAATGGTGGCCGCTATGATCCGGACCCGTGACCGCTTTACCGTGATTCTGTTGGCGCTGCTGGTGATGGCCTCACCGGCCATGGCCGACCGTCTCAAAGACCTGGCTCGCGTCCAGGGCGTGCGCAACAACCAGTTGGTGGGCTACGGGCTGGTGGTCGGTCTGGACGGCACCGGCGATTCGGCGCCGTTCACCAACCAGACCTTCCGGAACATGATGAACCAGTTCGGCATCACCTTGCCGGAGGGCGTGAACCCCAACACCGATAACGTTGCGGCGGTCACCGTCAGCGCGACCCTGCCGCCGTTTGCCAAGCGGGGGCAGGAAATCGACATCACCGTGTCGTCCATCGGCAACGCCGACAGCCTGCGCGGCGGCACCCTGTTGATGACACCGCTCAAGGGCGCGGACGGCCAGATCTACGCGGTGGCCCAGGGTAACCTGGTGGTGGGCGGTTTCGGGGCGCAGGGGCAGGACGGCTCCCGCATCACCGTCAACGTCCCCAGCGTCGGGCGGATTCCCAACGGCGCCACCATCGAGCGGGAGGTGGCGTCGCCGTTCACCCAGGGCGATACCATCACGTTCAATCTGCTGCGTCCGGATTTCACCACCGCCCGCCGGGTCGTCGAGGCCGTCAATGGTCTGCTCGGTCCGGACATGGCCTATGCCCACGACGCCACCTCGGTGTCCGTGCGGGCGCCCCGGGATCCGTCCCAGCGGGTCAGCTTCCTGTCGGTGCTGGAGAACATCGAGGTGGATCCCGCCGAGGAAGCCGCCAAGGTCGTGATCAACAGCCGGACCGGAACCATCGTGGTGGGCCAGAACGTTCATGTCAGCCCGGCGGCGGTCACCCACGGCAACCTGACGGTGACCATCCAGGAGAACCCGGAGGTGCAACAGCCGGCCCCGTTTTCCCAGGGGCAGACCGCGGTGGAGCCGGACAGCCAGATTGCCGTTTCCCAGGAACCGGCGCGGATGTTCCGGTTCGGGCCGACGGTAACGCTCAACGACATCGTGCAGGCCGTCAACCAAGTGGGCGCGGCGCCGGGCGATGTCATGGCGGTGCTGGAAGCGCTCAAGCAGGCCGGCGCGCTGCGTGCCGAACTGATTGTGATCTAGAGGCGTCGCCATGCAGGACTACCGCGTGCAGCAGGCCCAGATTTACACCGATTTCAGCGGTCTGAATGCCCTCAAGTCAGAAGCCCGGACGGACAAAAAGGCCGCCCTGGAAGTGGTGGCGCGCCAGTTCGAGAGTCTGTTCCTGGCGGAGATGCTGAAATCGATGCGCAAGGCCGGCGAGGTGTTCTCCGAAGGCAACTTCCTGCACAGCAGCCGCTCCGACTTCTATCAGGAACTGTTCGACAGCCAGTTGAGCCTGACCATGGCCAACACCCAGGGCACCGGCCTGGCCGAGGTCCTGGTGCGCCAGCTCAGCCGTCAGGTGCCGGGGCTGGACAGCGAGGGCAACCGACTGGCCGGGCACCGGAGCACCCTGGCTGATTATGACCGCAGCCTGCCGGCGTTATCGCCGGCGTTGCCGGAACAGGTTCGCAAGCTGGACACCATGACCACCGAGGTGAGGCCGGGAGAAGAGGGCGAGGGTGCTGCGGCCCTGCCCGAACGGTTTGATTCGCCCGAGCAGTTCGTACAGACACTGCTGCCCATTGCCCGTCGGGTGGCCGCCGACAGTGGCATCGATCCGCGTCTGATGGTGGCCCAGGCGGCTCTGGAAACCGGGTGGGGGCGGTACATGATCGAGGGTGACGACGCGCGCCCGAGCTTCAACCTGTTCGGGATCAAGGCCGATGACCGCTGGTCGGGCGATTCGGTCACCCTCACCACCACGGAGTTCCGTGGCGGCCGGCCGATGAAGGAGCGGGCGGATTTCCGGGCCTATCCCGACTACGAGGCCAGCTTCCGTGACTACGTCGATTTCCTGGAGGCCAACCCCAGATACCGGGACGTACTGGCGGTGGCTGACCAGCCCGCCGAATTCGCGCACCGGCTGCAGGCCGCCGGTTACGCCACGGATCCGGACTATGGCCACAAAATCAATCGCATCATGGCCGGGGCTTCACTGACCACCCTGACCATGGATGAAACCGGCTTGGCCGGTGTCGATCCGGAGGAAGACTAATCATGGCAGGGCTCATGGGAATCGGGCTGTCCGGCATCCTCAGCCACCAGACAGCGCTCAATACCACCGGTAACAACATCACCAACGCCAATACCGAGGGCTACAGCCGTCAGGAAGTGCAGTTCGCCACCCAGGAGGGCCAGCGTACCGGTGCCGGCAGCATCGGCAGCGGCGTGACCATCGAAAATATTCGGCGGCTGGCGGACGACTACCTGAACCAGCAGATCCGGGAGGACTCGTCCCTGTATGGCGAACAGGAGGCCCTGAACACCGAACTGACCCGCCTCGACAACCTGCTCGGGGGGGATACCACCGGCCTGAGTGATGCCCTGAACAATTTCTTCGCCGCCCTGCAGAGTGCTTCCGAAGATCCCACGTCGCTGCCGCAGCGGCAGGCCGTGATCAGTGAGGCCCAGCAGGTGGTCAACCGGATCCAGGGCCTCAACGAGGAACTGATCCAGCAGCGGGAGTCGGTGAAAACCCAGATGCAGCAGGGGGTGGCGGACGCCAATACCCTGCTGCAAAGCATTGCCGAGCTGAACCTGGCCATTTCCGAGTCCCCCGGCCTGGCCCAGGGGCAGATGCCCAACGAATTGCTGGACCAGCGCGATGAAAAACTTCGCCAGCTGGCGGAGCTGGTCAGCATCCGGGTGACCGCCACCGAGGGCAGTCAGGTCAACGTGTCCCTGGCCAACGGCGTGGCGCTTGTGGTGGGGGGCAATGCCTCCGTGCTGGGTACCCGCGCCAGCGCCGAGGATCCCCTGAGCCTGGAGTTCACCCTGACCGCCGGTGGCCGGACCCTGGTCGTCGATGACCAGATCAACGGTGGCACGCTGGGGGGACTGCGCCGGTTCGAGGCCGAGGGCCTGCAGCCGGCCTTCGACGACCTGGGGCGGGTGGCCCTGGCGCTGTCGGAGTCGGTGAACCACCAGCACGCCATCGGCATGGATCTGGAGGGGGACCTGGGCGGGCTGTTCTTCAGCAGCATCAATGACCTTGAGGTCCAGCGCAGCCGGGTGGTGGCGAACGCCAACAATCAGCAGCCCCAGACTGCCCAGTTCGCGGTGGAAATTTCCGATGCCTCGGCCCTGGAGGGGGGAACCTGGATCCTGCAGTTTGGCGACAATGGCAGCTACGAAGTGATCGACCAGGCGTCCGGCGAGGTGGTGAACCGGGGCCGTCTGCCGTCCGACCCGGAGGCGGAAATCAACATGCCGGGCTTTAACATCCGGTACGAGGGTGGCAGCGTCAACGCCGGCGACAAGTTCCTGATCCAGCCGACCCGCAATGCCGCCGCCAACATTGACCTGGAAATCAGCCGGGAGGAAGACCTGGCCCTGGCGAGCCCGATCAAGGCCACGACCTCGGACGACAACCTCGGGACCGGAGTGATCAGCCAGGGCACCATGCTGAACGTGCGTAACCCGCTGACCAACACCCTGTTGCCGGGCTTTACTCAGCAACAAACCCTCGCCAACGGGCCGCTGACGGTCTCGTTCACGGAAGCGGCGGGTGTTCTGAGCTACAGTGTCACCGATGCCCTGGGCACGGTGCTGGATACCGGTCCCTACGATCCGGGCCAGACCAACACCCTCCTCAGTGCCGACCCCGGCGATCCCGGCTACCAAGGCTTCCAGTTCGAAATCTCCGGCGAGCCGGCGCCGGGCGACACCTTCACCATCGACTTCAATTCTGGCGGCGTGTCGGATAACCGGAACGCCGAGCTGTTGGCGGCGCTGGGAACCGCCAACACCATGAACGGCGGAACCCAGAGCTTTGCCGAGGGCTACGCCGGACTGGTTGAGGATGTGGGCGTCAAGACCCGTCAGAGTCAGCTCGACCTGGAGGCCGGTCAGACCCTGCTGGAGCAGTCCACCAATCAGCGGGAAGCCATGTCCGGCGTCAACCTGGATGAGGAGGCCGGCAAGTTGATCCAATACCAGGCGGCCTACAATGCCTCGGCCCAGGTGATTGCCGTGGCCCAGGATCTGTTTGATACCTTGCTTCAGAGTTTCCGTTAAGGGCGCCCCGGTGGGCGCGGAGTGATTCGTCATGATCAGGATTTCGTCACAACAGGTGTTTTCCAGCGGCATCAGCCGTTTGCAGGAACTGAATGCCAGCCTGAACAAAACCCAGCAGCAGATTGCCACCGGCAAGAAGGTCAACCAGCCGTCGGATGATCCGGTCGCGGCCGCCCGCATTCTGAAGCTGGACCAGGAAGTCACCCGCATCGAAACCTATCAGCGCAATGCCTCACTGGCGCAGAACCGTTTGCAGCAGGAAGAAAGTGCCCTGGCCAGCGCCGTCGACCTGGTCCAGCGGATCCGGGAGCTGACGGTACAGGCCGGCAACGGCTCCCTGTCCGCCAACGACCGGAGCTCCATCGCCGAGGAACTGAAGCAGCGGCTGGATCAGCTGGCCGACATCGCCAACACCCAGGACGCCTCCGGGGAATACATCTTCAGTGGCTTCCAGGGTGACCAGCCAGCGTTCGTGAAGCAGCCGGACGGCACCTGGCGATACAACGGCGACGAAGGGCAGCGGGTGCTGGAAATCGACGATGGTGTGACCGTCGCCATCAGCGACCACGGCAAGGGCATCTTCGTGGACGTGCCCGCGGCCGTCTCGGTCAAGTCCGCCACCGTCACCACCGGCCACATTTCCGATCTGACGCTCGACAACAGCCAGGCGCTGCGCAATGCCTTTGGCGGCGCAGTGCCCGACGACCTCACGGTGGTGGTGGCTGCCGACGGCTCGGTGACCGTTGAGAATCGCAACGTGGTACCGGCCGATGTGCTGACGACGGACCCCAGCCCGCTGCAGGTGGGGGAAGAGTTCGAGGTGGCCGGGTTGCGGATGACCGTCAGCGAAGACACGACCGCAGGCGAGTTCACCATCGGCATCAGCGACAAACAGTCGGTGTTCGGAACCATCGAGACGCTGATTGCCGGGCTGGAGAGTCTCGACAAGACCACGCCGGACGGTCAGGCCGCCTATGATGCGCTGATCGCCGAATCCCTGATCAATCTCGACAATGCCCAGGAAAGCCTGATTCTCAAGCAAACCGAACTGGGGGGGCGCCTGAACGCCGTGGAGTCGACGCAGGCGTTTCTGGAGGACTCCGGACTGTACACCAAGGAGATCCGGTCGGAGCTGGAGGATCTGGACTACGCCGAGGCCATCAGCAATCTCAGCTTCCAGAGCTTTGTCCTGGAGGCCGCCCAGCAATCGTTTGCCCAGGTGGCCCAGCTGTCCCTGTTCGACCGCCTGTAAGGCACTGACCCGGAAGGTACGTTCGCAGTTGCTTTCCGGGGCAGCGTCGGTATAATCGCCCACACTCTCCGTTGGCGGCGTGGTGAAATTGGTAGACACGACGGATTCAAAATCCGTTGGGGTAAAACCCGTGGCGGTTCGAGTCCGCCCGCCGCTACCACCTTTATCGATCAGTCCTGCAGTCCCAGACCGGCCACCGCATGAACGTCTCCGACTTTTACTTTGACCTGCCGGATGAGCTGATTGCCCGGTACCCCCTCAAAGAACGCAGTGCCTCCCGCTTGTTGTCCCTGAACGGCCTGACCGGCGAAGTTCGCCATCTCCAGTTCCGGAACCTGCTGGACCTGGTCCAGGCGGGGGACCTGCTGGTGTTCAACAATACCCGGGTCATTCCCGCGCGCCTGTTTGGCCGAAAGGCTACGGGAGGGCAGGTGGAGATTCTGGTCGAGCGCATCACCGGCGAACGGGAGGTGCTGGCGCACGTGCGGGCCTCCAAGGCGCTCAAGCCCGACCAGACCGTGATACTGGAGGACGGCAGCGTCCTGCGCATGCTGGATCGCCACGACGCCTTGTTCCGCCTGGCGCTGGAGTCCGCCGAACCCATGCTCGACCTCCTGGAGCGGATCGGTCACATGCCGCTGCCGCCGTATGTCGATCGGCCCGATGAATCCTCCGACCGCGAACGCTACCAGACGGTGTATGCCCGCGAAGCCGGGGCAGTGGCGGCACCGACCGCTGGCCTTCATTTCGACGAGGCGATGCTGCAGGCGCTGCCCGAGCGGGGCGTAGAAACAGCGTTCGTGACCCTGCACGTGGGCGCCGGCACCTTCCAGCCGGTGCGGGTTGAGAACATTGAGGATCATGTCATGCACAGCGAGGTGGCCCACGTGCCCGAGGCCACGGTGGCCGCCATCGAACGCACCCGTGCCCGTGGCGGGCGGGTGATCGCGGTGGGAACCACGTCGGTGCGCTCCTTGGAGTCGGCCAGCCGGGGCGGCCGGGTACACCCCTTCCGGGGCGAGACCGACATCTTCATCCGCCCCGGATACCGGTTTGAAACCGTCGATGCCATGATCACCAACTTCCATCTGCCGGAATCCACCCTGATCATGCTGGTCAGTGCCTTTGCCGGGCATGCCAACGTCATGGCCGCCTACCGGGAGGCCGTGGCCGAGCGCTACCGCTTCTTCAGCTATGGGGACGCCATGTTCGTGACCAGTCAGGAACCGAGCCGGGGCATGCTGTTGGGCGGGGACGCCGCCCGGGTGACCGGCGAAGAGAAACCCGAATCAGCCGGAGGCGCGTCGTGACCAGGTCCTGCTTCATGTCGTTCGAGAAAATCGCCGAACAGGGGCGGGCCCGCCGCGGGCGGCTCAGGTTTCCCCGCGGCGTGGTGGAAACGCCGGCGTTCATGCCGGTGGGCACCTACGGCACCGTCAAGGGCATGCTGCCCAGGGACATCCGGGAAATCGGTGCGCAGATCATTCTCGGCAACACCTTCCACCTGATGCTCCGGCCGGGCACCGAGGTGATCAAGACCCATGGCGATCTGCACGACTTCACCCAGTGGCACGGGCCGATTCTCACCGATTCCGGCGGTTTCCAGGTGTTCAGCCTGGGCGAGATGCGCAAGATCAGCGAAGAAGGGGTGACCTTCCGCTCACCGGTGGATGGCTCCAGAGTGGAGCTGTCGCCGGAAATTGCCATCCAGGTCCAGCGTGACCTGGGGTCCGACATTGTGATGATCTTCGACGAGTGTACGCCGTATCCGGCCACGGAAAAGCAGGCTCGTGAATCCATGGAGCTGTCCCTGCGCTGGGCGGCCCGCAGCAAGCGTGCCCATGGTGACAATCCGGCGGCCTTGTTCGGCATTGTCCAGGGCGGCATGTACGAATCGCTGCGGGAGCGTTCGCTGACCGGGCTCACGGAGATCGGCTTTGACGGCTACGCCATCGGCGGCCTGTCGGTGGGCGAACCCAAGGCGGATATGCTTCGGATCCTGGATTTCCTGCCCCCCAGGATGCCCGAGGACAAGCCCCGTTACTTGATGGGGGTCGGGCGGCCGGAGGATATCGTCGAGGCGGTCCGGCGCGGTGTTGATATGTTCGACTGCGTCATGCCGACCCGGAATGCCCGTAACGGTTACCTGTTCACTTCCACCGGCATCGTCAAGATCCGCAACGCCCGGCACCGGCACGACACCGCGCCGCTGGACGAGCGGTGTGACTGTTACACATGTCAGAATTTTTCGAGAAGTTATCTGCATCATCTGGATAAGTGTGGAGAAATGCTGGGAGCCCAGCTCAATACGATCCACAACCTGCGGTTTTACCAGAACCTGATGGCTGGATTGCGTGGGGCCATTGAAGCAGGTACATTGTCGGACTTTGTTAGCAACTTCTACGCCCTTCGAGGCGAGACGGTGCCGCCCCTGGATGGCGCCGAGTGATCCGCCAAGACAACGGAGATATTGGATGAAATCAATGAAACATCTTGTTGCCGGCCTGACGGCCATGACTCCGGCGCTTGCCATGGCCCAGGAGCCCGCACCGCAAGGTATGGGGGTGATGGGGCAGGTGATCTTCTTCGCCGGCTTCATTCTGATTTTCTACTTCCTGATCTGGCGCCCCCAGTCCAAGCGCGCCAAAGAGCACAAGGCCCTGATGTCCGGCCTCAACAAAGGCGATGAAGTGGTCACCTCCGGCGGCGTCGCCGGCAAGATCACCAAAGTCACCGAGGACTTCATCGTGATGGAAGTGGCTGACAACGTCGAAATCAAGGTCCAGAAAGTGGCCGTGGCCGCGGCCCTGCCGAAAGGTACCCTGAAGGACATCTGACCGGGTAGCGACACCTTGCGGCGACCTGCCTGTCCGATTCTTTCTGGCTGACAACCAAGGCCGGCCGCCCGGCCGGCTATTAAGGGACCCCATGCTGAACAAGTACCCGCTCTGGAAAAATCTGGTGATCCTGATCGCGCTCGTGATCGGATTCATCTACGCCCTGCCCAACCTGTTCCCCGACGACTTCGCCATCCAGATTACCGGCGCTCGCAGCAGTACCGAAGTCAGCGAACGCGTGCTTGACCGAGCCGTCCAGGCGCTGGAGAGTGAGGGGATCGAGGTGAAGGGGCGTTCGCTGCAGGACCGGAATGCCCTGATTCGCCTGACCAGCTCCGATGACCAGCTGCGTGCCCGTCCGGTGGTCCAGCGAGCGCTTGGTGACCAGTACCTGGTTGCCCTGAACATGGCACCGTCCACGCCCGCCTGGTTGAAGAGCCTGGGCGCGGGGCCAATGAAACTGGGTTTGGATCTGCGGGGCGGCGTTCACTTCCTGCTGGAAGTGGATATGGACACCGCTGTTCACCAGCGTTTGGAGGCACTCTCCGGTCAGATCAAGCGTGAACTGAGGGAAGAACGTATCCGGTACCGGGGCGGGGATCTGCGCGGGGACCGCGAGCTGCTGTTCAGTTTCCGCGATGAGGCTTCCCGGGCCGAGGCGTTTGACCTGATCCGCAATCGCTACAACCAGTTTCTGATGGATGAGCGCACCGAGGGTGGTGAGCCACAGTTGGTGCTGTCGCTGTCGGAGCAGGAAATCCGCTCCATCCAGGAGTACGCACTGGAGCAGAACCTGACCACCATTCGCAACCGGGTCAACGAGTTGGGTGTCGCCGAGCCGCTGGTACAGCGCCAAGGTGCGGACCGGATCATCGTCGAGCTGCCCGGGGTCCAGGACACGGCTCAGGCCAAGCGGGTGCTGGGGGCCACTGCGAATCTGGAATTCCGTCTGGAAGCTCGCCCGGATGCGCCGGCGGGGGAAACCGAGGAATTCGGCTTCAGGGATAACCCCGGTCGTACCGCCCGCCTGGAGCGAGACATCATCGCCACCGGCAACAACGTGGCGAATGCCCAGCAGGCTTTTGACGAGAACGGTCAGCCGCAGGTGAACATTACCATGGATTCGGTCGGCGGGGACCTGATGAACCGGGCCACACGCAACGCCGTAGGGCGGCGCATGGCGGTGCTGTTCATCGAGTACCGGACCGAAACCGAAACCCGGATGGTGAATGGTGAGCCCCAGACGGTGGAGAAGCGGGTGGTGGACAAGGGCATCATCAGCCTGGCTACCATCCAGTCGGCGTTGGGCAGCAGTTTCCGGATTACCGGGCTGGATTCGATTCCCGAAGCTTCCGAACTGGCCCTGTTGCTGCGCGCGGGCGCCCTGGCTGCTCCCATGTACTTTGTTCAGGAACGCACCATTGGTCCCAGCCTGGGTCAGAAAAACATCGATGCGGGCATGATGTCGGTGGCGCTGGGTTTCGCCCTGGTGCTCATTTACATGATGGCCTACTACCGTCTGTTCGGGCTGATCGCCAATGTGGCGCTGACCCTGAACCTCATCCTGCTGGTGGCCTGCATGTCCATCCTGTCCGCCACCCTGACTTTGCCGGGTATTGCCGGGATCGTCCTGACCGTGGGCATGGCGGTGGACGCCAACGTACTGATCTTTGAACGCATACGGGAGGAGCTGAAAGCGGGGGTTCCGCCTCAGCTGGCGATCAATGCCGGCTACTCGCGGGCGTTCGTATCGATCTTTGATGCCAACATCACCACCTTGCTGGTGGCGGTGATCCTGTTCGCCATGGGTTCCGGCCCGGTCAAGGGGTTCGCGGTCACTCTGTGCATCGGCATCCTGACCTCGATGTTCTCCGGCCTGATGATCAGTCGCAGCATCGTCAATTTGGTATATGGCGGTCGCAAGATCGAAAAGCTGTCGATTGGGGGGAAACTGGAAAATGTCTGAGCTGGAGAAAAAGCCCTTTGATTTTATGGGGCTGCGGAAACTTGCTTCCATCGTTTCTATTGTTCTGGTGGTGGTTTCCGTCGCCTTGCTGGCGACCCGGGGGCTAAACCTCGGCATGGATTTCACCGGCGGTACCTCGGTGGAGCTGGAGTATGCCCAGGCACCCTCCCTGGATGAAGTGCGCTCAACACTGGAGGCGGCGGGCTACGACCAGTTCGTGGTCCAGAATTTCGGTTCCGATACCACGGTGCTGGTGCGCCTGGCGGAGGCCGGCAATGATCAGTTGGCGCAGTCGGTGGCCAGTGCGCTCAAGGCCAATGGCGCGCAGTTGGAGTTGGTGAGTTCTGAGTTCATTGGATCCCAGGTGGGCGAGGAGCTGCGCGAGGAAAGTGGTCTGGGGCTGCTGCTGGCACTGATCGTGGTGTTGATCTATGTAGGCATGCGGTTCCAGTTCAAGTTTGGCATCGCCTCGGTGCTGCCCCTGGCCCATGACGTGCTCATCGTCCTTGGTGTGTTCGCGCTGTTCCAGTGGACGTTCGACCTGACGGTGTTGGCGGCGCTGCTGGCCGTGATCGGCTATTCCCTGAACGATACCATCATCGTCGCCGATCGTATCCGGGAAAATTTCCGCAAGATGCGCACCGACGATGTCTGGGAAATCATCAACGCCTCCGTTCATCAGACCATCGGCCGGACCATCAATACCTCCGGCACCACGTTGGTGGTGTTGCTGGCGCTGTACCTGTTCGGTGGTGAGGCCATCAACAACTTTGCCCTGGCGCTGATCATCGGTGTGGTGGTGGGGACCTATTCCTCCATCTATGTCGCCGCAAACCTGCTGATTGCCCTGGGCGTGACCCGGGAAGACCTGCTGTTGCCGGTTAAGGAGGGGACGGGGGCTCAGGAGGAGGAAGAACCGCCCGAATGGCTCAATCGCATGTGAGCCGTACCGGATACAAAAAAACCGCCACTCCCGGGAGTTGGCGGTTTTTTTGTGTCCGTTGTCCGTTCGGGCGGGGTCAGCGGGGCAGGCGCGCCCGGAACGGGTGAAGGGTCTTCAGCACTTCACGGAACAGCTTGGGGTTGGCGGTGACCAGGTGTCGGGCAGTGTCGGTGGACGGATTTCCGGAGAAGTCGCCGGTCAGGGCGCCGGACTCCATGGCCAGGGGCACGCCCAGGGCCAGGTCCACCGGTTCGGGCCGGAACACGACGGCGGCATCCAGGTTCCCTGCGGCCACCCGGGCGATGTCCAGCAGCACGCAGCCGGAGGAACGAACCAGGGCCGCGTCATGGGCCAGCATGGCGGCCATTTCTCCCCACAGCGGCGCATGCTCGCTATGTCTGGCCTGATCCAGCAGATTGGTGGCGATGGCAGACTGGCTGATCTGGCGAATTTCCGAGGTCCGCACGCGGCGACTGTTGAGGGCGGCGCCGTGGCCCCGGGAGGCGGAGTACTCCTCGCCGGTAATGGGCTGTACGATCAGCAGGTTTTCGGTGCGGTTCTGTTTCTTCTGAGCCAGTGCCAGCGCGAACTCCGGCAGGCCCCGAAGGAAGTTGTCCCGGCCGAGCAGCGGGAAGATGTGCCAGCTTTTTTCGTGCTCACCGGCGTCTGACTCATTCAGTGGAGCAATGTGGTGGTCCTTGTAGGCCTTTTCGAGTTGCTCCTTGAAGTTGTCATAGATGGACTGCTCCATCCGCTCCAGCTGGCGGCGGCGCTCGCCTTCGTCCTTGCCGTAAGTGGACTGGCGCTCGAAATGGGCTTTCAGGTAATCGGATCCCTGGCGTACGACGCGCAGGGCCATCTTGATTGCTGGTTGCATCTGAGTGTTCGTTGTCCGGAGGTTGGAAAAGGCGGGTATCATAGCAAAAGTTCCTTTCCCTTGTCTGTTTTTTGCCTCCGGAAAAGCACGGATACCAACAGGTTGCGGGTATTTCGGAGAGGTGGCCGGGCGCCGCTTCTGCTATCATGCCGCGCTTGGGACCCTCCTGCTGACCGATACAGGCTTTTCGACATGCACAAACCCGCGCTGCCCCTGGAAGGCACGGATACCTACAACGACCGGATTCGCATCGTACTGGTGGAAACCTCCCACTCCGGCAACATCGGCGCCGTCGCCCGGGCCATGAAAAACATGGGGCTGGGGAATCTCTGGCTGGTGAATCCGCGCTCCTTCCCCGATGAAGCGTCCTATGCCCGCTCTTCCGGGGCTTCCGATGTCCTGGACCGGGCCCGGGTGGTGACCACCCTGGACGAGGCGATCGACGACTGCGTGCTGGTTATGGGGACCAGCGCCCGAGGTCGTAAGGTACCTTGGCCGGTCATGGCGCCGCCGGAAGCGGCGGCGACAGCTTCCCGGGTCGCAGCGGATGGCCAGGTGGCCCTGGTATTTGGCCGTGAGAGCAACGGCCTGAGCAACGACGAGCTGCAGCGTTGCCATCACCACATCCATATTCCCTCCAACCCGGAATACAGCTCTCTGAATCTGGCTATGGCGGTTCAGGTTCTGTGCTACGAACTGCGCATGCTGTACCTGCGCAACCTTGAACAAGGGCAGGGCAGCCCATACCTTGGCTCGGTAACCGGGCCGGGTGAGGCCGGCTGGGACGTGGCACCCGCCACGGTGCGTGAGGTGGAAGGCTTTTTTGAGCATTTGGAACAGGCGCTGGTGGACATCGAATTCCATCGTCGCGACAATCCCGGGCAGCTAATGACCCGCTTGCGGCGGCTGTACCAACGGGCCAGACTGGACCAGATGGAAGTCAATATCCTGCGCGGGATTCTGAGTGCGGCCCAGAAGGCGGCGGGTAAGGCATCCGATCAACCTCGGCCCTCCGATGCCCAGGTATCGGAGGCGGGACAGGAAAAAGGGCATGTTTGAACGACTGAAGGAAGACATCAACAGCGTGTTTCACCGGGACCCGGCGGCCCGGAACACCTTCGAGGTGCTCACCAACTACCCTGGCCTGCACGCGCTTTTGTTTCATCGCCTGGCGCACTGGCTTTGGAACCTGGGGCTGAAGTGGCTGGCTCGTACCGTGTCTACGTTTGCCCGCTGGCTGACCGGTATCGAGATTCACCCCGGTGCGAAAATTGGCCGGCGTTTCTTCATCGATCATGGCATGGGCGTGGTGATTGGCGAGACCACCGTGATCGGGGATGACGTCACCCTGTATCAGGGTGTGACCCTGGGCGGTACCAGCTGGAACAAGGGCAAGCGTCACCCCACCATCGGCAACGGCGTGGTGGTGGGGGCCGGCGCTAAGATCCTGGGGCCGTTCGAGGTGGGTGACGGTGCCAAGATCGGGTCCAACTCCGTGGTGACTAAGGCGGTACCGCCCGGCGCGACGGTGGTGGGCATTCCGGGGCGGGTGATCGTCAAGCGCCGGTCCGAGGACGAGGTGCGTCGCAAGGAGATGGAAGAACGCATGGGCTTCGATGCCTACGGTGTGACCGAGGAAATGCCTGACCCGGTGGCCCGGGCGATGCGGGCGCTGCTGGATCACATGCATGCGGTGGACGAGCGGATCGAGAACATGTGCAAGGCGATCCGGAAGGTGAACAGCGAATACCAGAACGGCGAGTTGCCGCCGCTGCAGGACGAGGACTTCGACTGCGTTCGGGACGACGCCGGTGACGGGCGGTGAATACTTGACTGGTTTAGTGGGTCAATTCATACTCCCACGAGTCAATCGAGATTCAATCCCATCGCGGGGCTGATGCCATGAAACTGACCACCAAAGGCCGCTATGCTGTTACGGCGATGTTGGACCTTGCCCTTCACGGGGATCAGGGTCCGGTGAGTCTCGCGGACATCTCAGCCCGGCAGGAAATTTCCCTGTCCTATCTGGAACAGCTGTTCTCTCGCCTGCGCCGCCACAATCTGGTGGTCAGTGTGCGGGGGCCGGGCGGAGGTTACCGCCTGAGCCGGGACGCGGACGACGTCTACATCGCCGAGGTGGTTGACGCCGTCAGCGAATCCCTGGATACCACCCGCTGTGGCAACAAGGGCGATTGCCAGAATGGCGAGAAATGCCTGACCCACCACCTGTGGTCAGACCTGAGTGAGCGGATCCATCAGTTCCTGAGCGAAATCAGTCTTGGCGACCTGATGCGCAAGCGGGAGATCCGTCAGGTCGCGGACCGCCAGAACCGTCGCCAGCCCGGGGCGGCGTCGGAAACCATCAATACCGAGCGTTTGACCGATCAGACGCCGGCCTGACAAACAAAGCTTCTGACTCAATTATGAAAAAGCCCGTCTATCTGGATTACGCGGCGACGACGCCCGTGGATCCTCGTGTTGCTGAGGAAATGGCCGGTTACCTGACCCTGGATGGCGTGTTCGGCAATCCGGCGTCGCGGACGCACGCCTATGGCTGGCAAGCGGAGGCGGCGGTGGAAACCGCCCGCCGGCAGGTGGCCGAACTGATTCATGCCGACCCCAGGGAAATCGTCTGGACCTCCGGTGCGACCGAGTCCGATAACCTGGCCATCAAGGGGGCGGTGGCTGGCCGCACCGGGGTTCATGTGGTGACTTCCAGGATCGAACACAAGGCGGTGGTGGACACCTGCAAGTGGCTGGAGGGGCAGGGCGTTGAGGTGACTTGGCTGGCCCCGGACGCCGATGGCCGGATTCCGGTCGAGCGGGTGCTGGCGGCGCTGCGGGAACACACCGTTCTGGTCAGCCTGATGATGGTCAACAACGAGCTGGGCTGCATCACCGACATCGCGGCGATCGGCCGCGAGTTGCGCCAGCGGGGCGTGCTGTTTCATGTGGATGCGGCGCAGGCCGCGGGCAAGACGCCGGTGGATGTCAGTCGGATGCCGGTGGACCTGCTGTCCCTGTCCGGTCACAAGGTGTATGGGCCCAAGGGCATCGGGGCACTGTATGTGCGCCGTTCCCCGGAGGTGCGCATCGAGGCGCAGATGCACGGGGGCGGACATGAGCGGGGCATGCGTTCCGGCACCCTGCCGACACATCAGATTGTTGGCATGGGCAAGGCGTTTGAACTGGCGCGGGATGCCCTGGAAGAGGAGATGGCCCGCCTCGAGTCCCTGCGCCGGCTGTTCCTGGATGGCTTGTCGGGCCTGTCTGGCGTGACCTTCAACGGCAGTGACGAGCATCGTGTGCCGGGGCTGATCAACCTGTCCTTCGAGGGCGTGGATGCCGAGTCGCTGATGCTGGGGCTGCGGAACCTGGCGGTTTCCTCCGGCTCCGCCTGTGCTTCCGCCACCGTCGAGCCATCCTACGTGCTGCGGGGCATCGGCCTGAGCGACGAGCAGGCACACCGGGCCCTGAGGTTTTCCATGGGGCGGTTCACGACCGAGGAGGAGGTGGCGTATGCCAGTGCCCAAATCGTTGATGTGGTTAGCCGCCTTCGCTCCGTGCGGTAGGCAGTTGCCGCCGGACTGCGTATAATCGCAGGCCTGATTTTTCAACCTGAACCCGAGTGGAGAATGACTATGGCAATTGAGCGTACGCTCTCTATCATCAAGCCCGACGCGGTCGCCAAGAACGTGATCGGCGAGATCTACAGCCGGTTCGAGAAGGCTGGCCTGAAAATCGTGGCGGCCAAGATGCTGCACCTGTCCCAGGAGCAGGCCGAAGGCTTTTATGCGGAGCACAAAGAGCGTCCGTTCTTTAACGATCTGGTGGCGTTCATGACTTCCGGTCCGGTGATGGTTCAGGTTCTGGAAGGCGAGGGTGCCATCCTCAAGAACCGGGAACTGATGGGTGCCACCAACCCGAAGGAAGCCGCTCCGGGCACCATCCGTGCCGACTTCGCCTCTTCCATTGACGCGAACGCGGTGCACGGCTCCGATTCCGCCGCCTCCGCCGAGCGCGAGGTTGCCTACTTCTTCAATGACGACGAAATCTGCCCACGCGGCTGATGTCGTTGGCCGGGGCAATCGTCGATTGCCCCGCATTGGTTATCTGATCGAGGTTATGTCATGACAGCGGTAGCTGAGAAAGTCAATCTGCTCGGGATGCCGAAGGCCAAGCTCGAAGCCTTCTTCGAGTCCCTGGGTGAGAAGCGCTTCCGCGCCCAGCAGGTGCTTCAGTGGATTCACCAGCGCGGGGTGGATGACTTCGACCAAATGACCAATGTGAGCAAGGCCCTGCGGGAGAAACTCAAGCAGGTGGCCGAGATTCGCGGTCCCGAGGTGGTGTATGACGAAACCTCCCGGGATGGTACCCGCAAATGGGTCATGCGCATGGATAACGGCAACAGCGTCGAGACCGTGCTGATTCCCGACGGCGAGCGGGGGACCCTGTGCGTGTCTTCCCAGATCGGCTGCAGCCTGGACTGCACCTTCTGCTCCACGGGTAAGCGGGGGTTCAACCGCAATCTGACGGCGGCCGAGATCATCGGCCAGCTTTGGGTGGCGCGCAAGGCCTTCATGCCATTCGATCCAAACCTGGAACGCCCGATCACCAACGTCGTCATGATGGGCATGGGGGAACCCCTGCTGAATTTCGAGAACGTGGTCGACGCCATGAACCTGATGATGGAGGACTTGGCGTACGGGCTCTCCAAGCGCCGTGTCACCCTGAGCACGTCCGGTGTGGTGCCGGCCCTCGACCGTCTGGGGGAAGTGACCGATGTGTCCCTGGCGATTTCCCTGCATGCCCCGAACGACGAACTCCGTAACCAGCTGGTGCCGCTGAACCGCAAGTACCCGATCGCGGAGTTGTTGGCGGCGACCCGGCGCTACTTGGACCGCCTCGCCGACAAGCGCAAGGTGACCATCGAATACACCCTGATCGAAGGGGTCAACGACCGCCTGGAGCATGCCCGTGAGCTGGTGACCCTACTGCGGGGTCTGCCGTGCAAGGTCAACCTGATTCCCTTCAACCCGTTCCCCGAGAGCGACTTCAAGCGGCCCAGCATGAACGCCACGCGCCGGTTCCAGTCGATTCTTCAGGAAGCCGGTTACATCACCACCATCCGCACCACCCGCGGTGATGACATCGACGCCGCATGCGGGCAGCTGGTGGGCCGGGTCGAGGACCGCACCCGGCGGAGTCAGCGCTACATTGCGGTGCAGCATGTGAATCCCTGAACCCACGGAACTCCAAGCAGGCAAAGAGGATGGCGCAGTCGTGACAAGCAGATCGGTAAACCTTCGCGGAGCCCTGTTGCTGTTGTTGACCCTGGCCGTGGCCGGATGCGTCACCACCACGGACAGCCCGTTTGCCCGGGAAGCGGATCGCGAGAAGGCGGTTGAAAACTACGTCAAGCTTGCCACCGCCTATATCGGACAGGGGAATTTGGAACGGGCCCGTCACCATCTGGATCGTGCCCTCAAGCTGGACCCGGACGACCCGGCCGCGCATGCCGCCCTGGGCCTGATCTACAATGCCCAGGGCGAGTCCGAGCTCGCCGAAAAAAGTTTCCGACGGGCGCTCAGTGAGGATGCCGATTACACCCGGGGGCGGGTCTACTATGGCGCGTTTCTGTTTGCCCAGGGCCGGATGGCGGAGGCTCGGGACCAGTTCCAGGCGGCTTCCGAGGATACCGAATACGACGACCGGGGCTCGGTGTTTTTCAATCTCGGCATGACCCAGGAGCGACTGGGCGCCCTGGATCAGGCTGCTGCGGCCTACCGCCGGTCGGTGGAGTTGTCCCGGGGGGAGGCCCGGGCCTTGCTGGCGCTGTCCCGGGTCCTGGTGGCGCAGGGACAGTTTGAGGCGGCATCCCGCTATTACAGCCGGCTGACCACGATTATTCAACGCAACCCCAGAATGACGCATTCCGCGGAGAGTCTGTTGACCGGCATCCAGATTGCGCGTCACTTCAACGACAGGGATCAGGAAGCCAGCTTGGCGCTGTTGCTGAAGAACGAGTATCCGGGCTCCGCGGAGTACCAACAATACAAGGTGCTGATTTCCAATGACCAGTGAGGAACAACCACAGACTGAGGTCGGGGAGTCCGTCGGTCAGCAGTTGCGACGGGCGAGGGAGCGGAAGGGGCTCAGCGTGGCCGAGGTTGCCGAGTCCCAACACCTCCGCCCCTCCGTCATTCAGGCGATTGAAAACAGCGACCATCGCCAGTTTGATGGCGAACTCTTCCTCAAGGGCTATGTCCGGGCCTACGCCCGCCAAGTAGGACTGGATCCGGACCGCCTGATCGCCGACCTCGACCGGGAGCTGGAACCGCTGCGCCGGGAGCGGGAGAAACAGCAGGAGTCCAATCCCCTGGTGGATATCGAACGCCGTCGCCGGCGCAAGCGACGAATCGCCAAGGCCCTGTTCCTGGCCATGCTGGTCCTGGTGGGCGGCTTGCTGGCTTTCCGTTTCCTGGTGGAGTCACCGTCCCCGGGTGAGGTACCGGTGCCCCGTGAAGAAACGGGCGAGGCACAACCGTCCGAGTCCGGGATGCCGGATGTCGCCGAGCCGGAGCCGGACATGAACGGGGCAGAGGCCGACGCCGATAGGGATGCACCGGCACCGGTCGAGCCGGAGGAGCCCGTTGTCGTCTCCGAACCCCTGTCGGAGCTCCCGGCCCAGGAGGGCTCTCCGGTCGCCGGGGAAACGGCTGAAACGCCGGTCGATGAGGCGTCCGCGCAGCCGGCGGTCGCGGCGGATGATGCCAGCGACAACATCGCGGATTTGACGCCCCGGCTGGAGATGAGCTTTCAGGGGGATTGCTGGGTTCAGGTATCCGATGGCGAGGGCCGTCGCTTGGTCGCCGCGCTGCAACGTCGGGGGGATCGCCTGGAGGTATCCGGTCCCGCGCCGCTGCATGTGGTGATTGGTGCGGTGGATGCGGTGAGCACCATCCAATTCCAGGACGCTCCGGTGGATCTGGGTCAGTTCCCGGTGACCAACAACCGCGCCGAATTCACCCTCAGCCCTTGAAGGCCCGGGTCACATTTCCCAATTTGGTCTGTCTGTCATGAAACACGAATCTCCGATCAAACGTCGCAAGTCCCGTCAGATCCATGTCGGGGATGTCCCTGTGGGCGGTGATGCCCCGATCGCGGTGCAAAGCATGACCAATACCAATACCTGCGACGTCGAGGCGACCGTGGCCCAGATCCGGGCCCTACAGGACGCGGGCGCGGACATTGTCCGGGTATCGGTTCCGACCATGGATGCCGCCGAGGCGTTCGGCCAGATCCGCCGGCAGGTGACGCTGCCGCTGGTGGCCGATATCCACTACGACTACAAGATCGCCCTGCGGGTGGCCGAGCTGGGCGTGGACTGCTTGCGCATCAATCCCGGCAATATCGGCCGGGAGGAACGGGTGAGTGCGGTGATCCAGGCTGCCCGCGAACGCAATATCCCGATTCGCATCGGCGTTAATGCCGGGTCTCTGGAAAAGGACCTGCAACGCAAGTACGGTGAGCCGACGGCGGACGCCCTGGTGGAGTCCGCCATGCGCCACATCGACATTCTGGACCGGCACGACTTCCAGGATTTCAAGGTCAGCCTGAAGGCGTCCGAAGTGTTCATGACGGTGGCGGCCTACCGCAAGATTGCAGACCAGATCGAGCAACCGTTGCATCTGGGGATCACCGAAGCCGGCGGCTTCCGTTCCGGTACCGTCAAGTCCGCCATTGGCCTGGGCATGCTGTTGATGGACGGCATCGGCGACACCATCCGGGTGTCTCTGGCCGCCGATCCCGTGCAGGAGATCAAGGTGGGGTACGACATCCTCAAGAGCCTCAGGCTGCGCAGCCGAGGCATCAACTTCATCGCCTGTCCGAGCTGCTCGCGCCAGAACTTCGACGTGATTCAGACCATGAACGACCTCGAGGCCCGGTTGGAGGACGTCAACACGTCCCTGGATGTGGCCATCATTGGCTGTATCGTCAACGGCCCCGGTGAGGCGAAGGAAGCGGATATCGGGCTCACCGGCGGCACCCCAAAGAACCTGTTCTATCTGGGCGGCAAGCCCCATCAGAAACTGGACAATGCGACTCTGACCGACGACCTGGAGCGGCTGATCCGGGAAGAAATCGCGCGCAGGAAGGAACAGGAAGAGGCCATCATCGCCCGGTCGGCGGACTGAAGCGGCCGCTCCGGGCGACTTGAACATTGAACACCGTAAACGTCTAAGGGATTCACTTGGCTAAGATTCAGGCAATTCGCGGGATGAATGACATCCTGCCGGAACAGACTCCGACATGGCAGTACCTCGAAGCCACGGTGCGAAACCTGCTTCGTCAGTACGGATACCAGGAAATCCGCATGCCCATCGTGGAGCAGACGGATTTGTTCAAGCGCTCCATCGGCGAGGTAACGGATATCGTCGAAAAGGAGATGTACACCTTTGACGACCGCAACGGCGACAGCCTGACGCTGCGCCCGGAAGGAACCGCCGGCTGCGTACGGGCGGCGGAGGAGCACGGGCTGTTGTTCAACCAGACCCGCCGGCTCTGGTACAGCGGGCCGATGTTCCGTCATGAGCGTCCGCAGAAAGGCCGCTACCGGCAGTTCCACCAGATCGGGGTGGAGTGTTTTGGCATGGCCGGCCCGGACATTGACGCGGAGTTGCTGATGCTCACCGCCCGGCTCTGGAAGACGCTTGGCCTGAGCGGCCACACCCGTCTTGAGATCAACTCCATCGGCAGCGCCCAGTCGCGGAAGGTGTACCGGGATGCGTTGGTGGACTACCTGTCCGGTTATGCGTCGGAGCTGGACCCCGACAGCCAGCGTCGCCTGACCACCAACCCCCTGAGGATTCTGGACAGCAAGGACCCTGGCACCCGCAGCATTCTGGAAAACGCACCGCGACTGGATGACTATCTGGACGATGACTCCCGTGCCCACTTCGACCGACTGCGGGAACTGCTGGATGCCGCCGGAGTCTCCTACACCGTGAACCCGGCACTGGTTCGTGGCCTGGACTATTACGGCAAGACCGTTTTCGAATGGATCACCGACAGCCTCGGCGCCCAGGGAACCGTGTGTGCCGGTGGCCGTTATGACGGCCTGGTCGAGCAGCTGGGCGGCAAACCCACCTGTGCGGTTGGCTTTGCCATGGGCGTCGAGCGCTTGATCCTGCTGCTGGAGACGCTGGACCTGATCCCCGATTCTGTCAACGGCGATGCCGATGTCTACGTCACCGCGATGGGTGACGCCACCGTTGCCCCGGCCCTGGCGCTGGCAGAGTCGCTCCGTGATCAGCTGCCCGGCCGGGTCGTGGTGACCCATTGTGGCGGCGGCAGCTTCAAGAGCCAGATGAAGAAAGCCGACAGAAGCGGGGCCCGTTACGCCGTCATCCTCGGGGAAAACGAACTGGCCAACGGGACCGTCGGCCTGAAGCCGCTGCGTTCCGAGGAACCCCAGCGCGAACTGCCCCGGACGGCGCTGGCCCAGGCCTTGGCCGCCGCATTTGAACACTGATTTTCAGAACGACAAGAGACCATATCGCTAACAGGAGTCCCCATGGCGGAACTGCGCACCGAAGAAGAACAGATCCAGGCCATCAAAAACTGGTGGAAGAAGAACGGCAGCTCCCTGCTTATCGGCATTGGCGCCGCACTGGCCATTGTCTTCGGCTGGCAGGCGTGGCAGACCCATCAGGCTGAGCAGCGTACCCAGGCGGCGAATCAGTTCGCCAACCTGATCAATGCCTTCAGTGATCCGTCGGACGAGACCTCCCAGGACACCGTGGCCTATGTCGCCAAGACCCTGCGCGATGACTTCGGCGACAGTGCCTATGCCATATACGGTAACCTGCTGCTGGCCCGGCAGCAGCTGATGGAGGCCGGGGACGCGGCGGCTGCGATCGAATCCCTGCAATGGGCCATGGACAAGGCCAAAGACTATCCGGCCCTGAGCCTGGTGGTCCGGCACCGCCTGGCTCAGGCTCAGTTTGCCGACGGTCAGCTGGATGAGGCACTGGACACCCTCGCGGGCGCCCAGGCGGCGGGCGCCTTCGACGCCATGTTCTCTGAACTGAAAGGTGACATTCTGCTGGCCAAGGGTGACCGGGACGGTGCCCGTGCCGCCTACCTGGCCGCTCGCAAGCAGAGCCAGCAGGGACGCAGTGGCATCCTCGAACTGAAACTGTCCGATCTGGGCGTCGGGGAGGATGCCTGATGCCGGGGCTGGCTGGAGGTATCCGTTCGGCGTCCATCATCACCCTGCTGGCCCTGCTGGGGCTGGCCGGGTGTAGCACCACCGACACCTTTGAACAGCCGGCACCGGTGCCGGAGGTGGAGGCCAGCGTTGCATTCAAGCAGGTCTGGGGCATGTCGGTAGGGGATGGCCATGACGGCGAACTGCTGTACCTGTCGCCGCTCAACGCCGGCGATGTGATCTACGCAGCGTCCGCCGATGGCGAGCTGGTGGCCGTGTCCACGGACAACGGCAGCCTGATCTGGGAGCGCGAACTCGACGACCGTCTGTTTGCCGGTGTCGGAGGCGACCAGGATCGGCTCTATCTGATCACCCGGGAAGCCGAGCTGGTGGCACTGGCTCGGTCGGATGGTCATGAGCTCTGGCGCGCATCGCTGCCGACGGAAGTGCTGTCCGCGCCACAATCCAACGGCAGCATGGTGGTCACGCAGACCATCGATGGCCGGGTCCTGGCGTTCGACTCCGGGGACGGGCACGCACTGTGGCAATACGACGGCGTGGTGCCGGTACTGTCCATCCGTGCGGCGGCTGCGCCCCTGGTGGGCTCGGACATCGTGATCGCCGCCTTCGCCAGTGGCAAGCTGATTGCCCTGGCCGCGGATTCCGGACAGCCGGTGTGGCAGTACGAACTGGGACAGCCGCAAGGGCGGACCGAACTGGAGCGGCTGGTGGACATCGGCGGCCAGCCGCTGGTACTGGATTCCGCCCTGCTGGCGGTCGGCTACCAGGGCAAGCTGGCCTTGGTGGACATCCGTACCGGACAGGAAATCTGGAGCAAGAAGGCCTCCAGCCTGTATGCGCCGTCCGTGGCGGACAACGCCATCTACCTGGCGTCGGCCAATGGCGATCTGGTGGCCCTGCGTGGCAGCGACCGTCGTGAACTTTGGGTGCAGGACCAGCTTGCCTGGCGCCAGCCGACCCAGCCGGTGCCGTTGGGCGACTATCTGGTGCTGGGGGATTTTGAAGGTTACCTGTACGCAGTGTCACGTGCCGATGGCAGCCTTCAGGGCAAGCTCGAGTTCGACGATGAGGGAATTCGCGTACCGGCACAGCGGTTGGCCAATGGTAACCTGCTCGTTTTTGGCAACGGCGGCCGCCTGGCCGTTTTCCAACTCAGGCCCGTAGAGTAAACCATTCCTATGACTCCAGTGATTGCCTTGGTCGGCCGCCCCAACGTGGGCAAGTCGACCCTGTTCAACCAGATGACCCGATCCCGGGATGCCCTTGTTGCCGACTTTCCGGGGCTGACCCGCGACCGCAAGTATGGCGAGGGCAATTACCAGGGGCAGCGTTTCATTGTGATCGACACCGGCGGGCTGACCGGTGATGAAGTGGGGCTGGACGCCGAGATGGCCCGTCAGTCCATGCAGGCGGTGGAGGAGGCCGACATCGTCCTGTTCCTGGTGGACGGTCGGGCCGGCCTGACGGCGGCCGATGAAATGATTGCCGAGCACCTCCGCCGCAGTGGCAAGCAGGCCCATCTGGTGGTCAACAAGACCGACGGCCAGGACCCGAACGTGGCGGCGGCGGACTTTTTCAAACTGGGGTTCGAGTCAACGTTCCTGATTGCCGCCGCTCACAACCGGGGCGTGCGCTCCCTGTTGGAGACGTTGCTGCCGCAACCGGAAACCCCCGAGGAAGAGGACCGAGCCGAGCGCTATCCCGGTATCCGCATTGGCGTGGTGGGTCGCCCCAACGTCGGCAAGTCCACGCTGGTCAACCGCCTGCTGGGCGAGGAGCGGGTGGTAGTCTACGACATGCCCGGTACCACCCGTGACAGTATTTACATTCCCTATGAGCGCCAGGGCCAGGAGTACACCCTGATTGACACTGCAGGTGTCCGGCGCCGCAAGAACGTGCGGGAGGTGGTGGAGAAGTTCTCCATCATCAAGACCCTGCAGGCGATCCAGGATGCTCATGTGGTGATCCTGGTGATCGACGCGAGGGAAGGACTGGTGGACCAGGACCTGCACCTGATCGGCTTCGTGCTGGATGCGGGGCGCTCCCTGGTGATTGCCGTCAACAAGTGGGACGGTATGGCGCCGGAGGACCGGGCTCGGGTCAAGGAACAGGTGCAGCGACGCCTGGATTTCATCGATTACGCGGACAAGCACTACATCTCCGCGTTGCACGGCTCCGGCGTCGGCCTGCTCTACGAGTCCGTGGAAGCCTGCTACGCCTCGGCCATGGCCAAGTGGCCAACCAACCGCCTCACCGCGATCCTGCAGGATGCGGTGTCCCAGCATCAGCCGCCGATGGTGCATGGCCGGCGCATTAAGCTGCGCTACGCCCATCAGGGGGGCTCTAATCCGCCGGTGATCGTGGTGCACGGTAACCAGACCGAGTCACTGCCCGGTGCCTACAAGCGCTACCTCGAGAACACCTTCCGCAAGGTCCTGAACGTGACCGGCTCGCCCATTCGCTTTGAGTTCAAGTCCAGTGAAAACCCGTTTGCCGGCAAGGTCGACCGGTTGACCCCGCGACAGCGGGTAAAAAAGGACAGCAACCTGAAAAAAGGGCGGCCCGAGCGCAAGGCCCGACAGAAAAGCGTCAAGCGCTGATCCTTCCGCCGGCCTCAGGCCGGCGTTCTTCTTTCCACCTGTTTGGCCTGCACCGCCGTCAGGGCAATGGTGAAGACAATGTCCTCCACCAGTGCGCCCCGGGACAGGTCGTTCACCGGCTTGCGCAACCCCTGTAGCATGGGGCCGACACTGACTACCCGGGCACTGCGCTGGACGGCCTTATAGGTGGTGTTGCCCGTGTTCAGGTCCGGGAAAATGAACACCGTGGCGCGACCGGCCACCTTGCTGTCCGGCGCCTTGGCGCGTGCCACGCTTTCGATGGCGGCGGCGTCGTACTGGAGCGGGCCGTCGATCGGCAGGTCCGGGCGCCGGGCCTGAGCGATGCGTGTGGCTTCCCGCACCTTATCCACGTCCTGACCCGTGCCGGACTCGCCGGTGCTGTAGCTGATCATGGCCACGATGGGCTCAATGCCAAATGCCTCGGCGGAGCTGGCGCTTTGTATGGCGATGTCGGCGAGTTGTTCCGCGTCGGGGTCGGGGTTGATGGCGCAGTCCCCGTATACCACCACCTGATCCGGTAGCAGCATGAAGAACACCGAGGACACGATCCGGGCATCGTCATGGGTCTTGATCAGCTGAAGCGCCGGACGGACGGTGTTGGCCGTGGTGTGAACGGCACCGGAGACCAGGCCGTCAGCTTCGTCCAGCGCCACCATCATGGTGCCGACCACCACGTTGTCCTCAAGCATGGCTTCGGCCACCTGCGGGGTCAGGCCCTTGTGCCGACGCAGGGCCACCATCGGCTCCACATAGCGCTGCCGTACCGAGGCCGGATCGATGATTTCCAGGTCCTCGGGCAGTTCCAGGCCCAGGTTGCTGGCCAGGGTCCGGATCTCGTCGTGCTGACCGAGCAGCACGCAGCGCGCGAGCCCTCGCTGATGGCAGATGGTCGCGGCCTGGATGGTGCGGGGTTCATTGCCTTCGGGCAGCACGATGCGCTTATTGGCGGCTCGGGCCCGCTCGGACAGCTGATAGCGAAACGCAGCCGGCGACAGCTTGCGCTGGCGTTCCACCTTGAGGTGTTCACGCAGCCATTCCGCGTCGATGCGTGGAGCGATGGCCTCCATGGCCCGCTCGATGCGCTGGGGGTCGTCCACCGGGATTCCGCTGGACAGATTCGCCAGGGCGTGGGCGGTTTCGTAGGTGTTGGTCTGGGCCCGGAGCACCGGCAGGCCGGTACTCAGGGCCCGCCGGCACAGCTCGATGACCGCCTCACCGGGCACTAGGCCGCCGGTGAGCAGAATGCCCGCCAGGGGAACACCGTTCAGTGTCGCCAGGGCGGTGGTCACGATGATGTCCTCCCGGTCTCCCGGGGTGACCATCAGGGTGCCGGCTTTCAGGGTGCCGGTCATGTTGCCGATGGTTCGGGCGCACACGGACACGCCCTGGACCCGCCGAGCGTGCATGTCGCCCTCACTCAATACCGCGACACCCAGCTCACGTACCACGTCGGACACCCGGGGGGCAAGCAGCTCCGGCTGCCAGGGGATCTGGGCCAGCAGGTGCAGCCGGCCGTCCCGGAATACGCGGCACTCCTTTTCCGGATCCCGGATCGGAGTGGGCTGCGGCCGGGGGCGCAGGCTTGGACCGGCCTTGGCCGGTTCGCCAATTTTGTTCAGGATGACGGCGATGACGTCTGGATCCTTGGGGTCGGCGAACAGGCGGGTGGCGAATTCCAGGGCTTCGTCAAGCTCCGGGGCGGTACGCGGACCTGGCGCGCACACCAGGATCACTTCCGCGCCCAGGTTCCGGGCGACCTCGACATTCAGTCGGGCGGTATAGGCCTCGGCCTGGTCCGGCACCAGGCCCTCGATGACGACAACGTCATAGCGCGAGGCCATGTGCTGGAAGTGTCCTACCACGGTTTCCATCAGCAGGTCGGCCTGTTGCCGGTTCAGCATCTGCTGCGCCCGCTTCAGGGGGATGGGATCGGGGGTTTCCAGATGGCTGTGGTCACGGATGTAGGTGACCGAGAGATCCCGGCCGGCGTTGTGCAGCGACTCCGCCCGGTGCACCGACTGGCTGAAGGGCTTGTAGAATCCCACCTTAACCCCGACCCGCTCCAGGGCCTGGACCAGCCCCAAGCAGACCGAGGTCAGTCCTGAGTTAAGGGCGGTGGCAGCGACGAACAGACTTTTGGCCATGACTGGGATTCCGGGGTTGGATCAGGTGTGTGGGGTGGCAAGGCGGAGGGATTCGCCGGCGATGACCCGTTCTTCATCGGTGGCGATCACCAGAACGGGAAACCGGGACGCGCCGCTTTCGATGTGGCCGTGGCTCTGGCGGCCGTGGGCGCTGTTGCGTTCCGGGTCGACGGCAAACCCGAGAAGACCGAGGCTGGCCAGAGTCTGCCGGCGAATACGGGCACTGTTCTCGCCGATACCGCCGGTGAACACCAGAGCGTCCAGTCGGCGCAACGAAGCCATCATGGCGCCGATGTAGCGGGCCAGGCGGAAGCAGAACACATCGATGGCGGTCGCGGATGCTTCGTGTCCCTGATCCGCCAGTTCGCACAGGGTACGCATATCGTTGCTCTGGCCGGACAACCCCAGCAGTCCGCTCTGCTCGTTGAGGATCCGGTGCAGCTCATCCTGGCCGATCCCCTTGGTTTTCAGGAAATCGAAAAGCCCGGGATCCACGTCGCCACTGCGGCTCCCCATGACCAAGCCCTCCAGTGGTGTCAGCCCCATGCTGGTATCCACGCTGTGGCCGTGGTCGATCGCTGCGATGCTGCAGCCGTTGCCGAGGTGGGCGGAAATCAGCGACGTCTGTTCCGGCAGCTGACCCAGCAGCCGGGCGGTTTCGGTCAGCATGAAGGCATGACTGGTGCCGTGAAAGCCATAGCGGCGAACCCCCCATTGCCGGTAGAAACGCTGGGGCAGGGCATAAAGGAAGGCCCGGGGCGGTAGGGTCTGATGGAAGGCGGTGTCGAACACCGCGATCTGGGGCACGCCGGGAAACAGGCTCCGGGTGGAGTCGATGCCGGCCAGGTTGACCGGGTTATGCAGTGGTGCCAGGCTGGCGCAGTCGGCGATCGCCTCCCGGGTCCGGTCATCGATTCGTACCGCCTGCCGGAACCGTTCGCCGCCGTGCACCACGCGATGGCCGATCGCCACCGGCGCCTGTGTCAGCCACCCACGCTCGAACAGGGCCTGGATGACGGCTTCGAGGGCTTGCCGGTGGCTGGCGTGGCTGGGCAGGGGGACCGGGGCCGGGTCGCCCTGAATATGGGCCGTGGCCTGAAACTGCTCAAGTTTCTCGGCGAGGACCGAGGCAATTTTGTGCAGCCGAAGGTCGAACAGGGCGAGCTTGAGGGTGGAGCTGCCGCAGTTCACCACCAGGAGGGTGCCCTGCCGGTCGCCAGATGCGGGTTCCGGGCCGGTCAGTGGTTGACGCGGCGGTTGGTTTTCAGCCATTGATCGAATTCCGGTGCGGGTTGGGGGCGGCTGTAGAAATAGCCCTGCGAGTAGTCACAGCCCTCGCGCTGGAGGAAGTGGGTCTGGGCTTCCTCCTCAACCCCTTCGGCGATGACTTTCAGCCCAAGGCTGTGGGCCATGTTGATGATGGCTCGAACCAGGGAGGCGCTTTCCTGCTCTTTCATGACGTCCTGGGTGAAGGACCTGTCGATCTTCAGCGTATCAAAGGGGTAAGTTTTCAGGTAACCCAGGGCCGAATAACCGGTGCCGAAGTCGTCCAGGGACAGCTTGATGCCCCGCCGGTCCAGCTGTCGGAGGATTTCCGCCGTTTCGATGGAGTTGTCCAGGATCAGCCTTTCGGTGATTTCCAGTTCGAGCAGGTGAGGAGCCAGGCCGCTGCGCTCCAGGGCCCGGGTCACGGCGTCGGTAAAACCGGGATCGCGGAACTGCCGGGGGGAGACGTTGACCGAGATCACGATTTCCCGTCCGGTTTCCTGCTGCCAGCCCATCGCCGCGCGGCAGGCCTCCTCCAGCACCCACTCGCCGATGGGAATGATCAGTCCGGTTTCCTCGGCCAAGGGAATGAACCGGTCCGGCATCACCATGCCCATGGCGGGGTTATTCCAGCGTAACAGGGCCTCGACGCCGTGCAGGCGGCCGGAACCGGTCTCGACAATAGGCTGGTAGTAAAGTTCGAACTCCTGCAGCTCCAGGGCCCGTCGCATTCGGGATTCCATCTGCAGTCGCTCGTGGGACACTTCCGTCATTTCCGGGGCGAAATGGGAGTAGGCACTCTTGCCCCGGTGCTTGGCCTGGTACATGGCGGCATCCGCGTGCTGCAGAAGGGTGCCGCTGTTGTCCGAGTCGGTCGGGAATATCGCGATGCCGATGCTGGTGGTCACGAACACTTCCTGGCCATTGAGTAGGAAGGGTGTACTGAAGGTCTTGAGGATCCGCTCGGCGACTTGGGACGAGGCGTCCGCTCCGGTCAGCCCCGGCAGGATCACCAGGAACTCGTCGCCCCCAAGGCGCGCCACGGTGCTGGTTCCGCGCAGGCAACTGGAAATCCGGCGCGCGGCCTCGACCAGCAGGTTGTCACCGGCGTCGTGGCCCAGGGTGTCGTTGATGTGCTTGAAATTGTCCAGGTCCAGAAACATGACGCCGACCAGGGTGCCTTCCCGCCGGGCCTGGGCCAGGGCGAGCTTGAGCCGGTCCAGAGCCAGCATCCGGTTGGGCAGGCCGGTGAGAATGTCGTAGTTGGCTTGACGCAACAGCTGCTGTTCGTAACGCTTTCGGATGCTGATGTCCTCGCCGAGGATCAGGTAGCCGGTGGCTTCACCGGCGTTGTCCTTGATCGGGGTGACGATCAGCTGTTCCCAGAACCGTTCGCCATTCTTGCGGATGCTGTTCACTTCCCCCTGCCACACCCCCACGCGCTGGACCTGGAGGCGGATCGACTGCCAGAAGTTGCGGCTGTCCCGGCTCTCCGCGGAGCTTTCGATCAGGGTGGCCGGATGCTTGCCCTGGATGGACTTGAGGTCGAACCCGGTGAGCTGGTTGAACTTCTGGTTGGCGTACTCAATGCGCCATTGCCGGTCACAGATCAGGACCGACGACGGGCTCTGTTCGATGGCTTTGGAAAACTTGCGTATTTCCGCCGCATCTCGCTCCTGACGGGCCAGGTCGGCGTTGAGCCGTTCCCGCATCTGGTTGATGGCGTCGGTCACCCGCCCCAGCTCGTCGTTACGGTTGGTGGGAGTGTCGGGGCGATCGAGCATCAACGGCCGGGACAGGTTGTCGATGGACAGGTCCTTGGCGTATTCCGCCATGGCGGTCAGGTGGCGGGTGACGAAATGACGGAAGATCCAGAGGATCAGGATGGACACAAAGAAGGTTTTCAGAAACTGGGTGGCGAGTATCAGGCCGATTTTCTGCTTCATCTCGCGGTAGACCCGGTCCAGGGTGGCGGTGATGGTCAGCTCGCCGAGGGTGAAGGTCTCCTCGCCCTCATGCACCAAGGTGAAACTGTGGGACCGGGTTTCCACACCCCGGGGAAGTTCGCCCATGACCAGTTCAGAGTCGGGTTCGATTCGCAACCGGAGATGAACGATGTCCGGCAGGCTGAGGATGCCCTCCATTTGGGTCTGCAGCAGCTTCTGGTCCAGTGCCCACAGGCTTCGGGCAAGACTGGAAGCATAACCGGACTCGACCACCTGCATGCGCCGGTCGATCAGGTCGAGATCCTTGCTGTAGTCGGAGTAGATCTGAATGCCGGAGGCAATGAGGGTGAAGACCGAACTGAATAGCAGGATCCAGGCCAGCAACCGGAACGACAGGGGCGATCCCCGGCGAAATGCTTTAAGGCGCGTCAACAGTCTGAGCATCGGCTTCGTAGCGCTATCTGACAATAGGGGCATGGGCGCTGCCACAACACTCCGAATATAGCAGGTGGCTCGTTGGAATGCCCTGAAAATACTGGGAAAACCGATAGAAATGTGAGCCAGGGACAGGTATTTGTCGCTATTTTGCGAGAAAGGCGCGTTGATCCAGATCAATACCCCCGGTGAACGGCCAGCGTAACCTGATACCAAAAGGTTTCACTGTACTGAAGGAGACACACTCATGTATATGGACGCTGTGGTTATCGCCGGAATCGTTACGGTGCTGTTGATGCTGGGCTTTTTCGTCGGGGTTGCCGTGTTTGTCATGCGCGACCAGAAACATCACGCCGAGGACGTCAGCAAACGCCAGGAAAAGCACGGCGGGCGGCCGGTCTGACACGACCTGATCATCAGGGAATTCGGACAGGGTATGGGCAGGGATGCCGGACACGCCCTCGCCAGGAACAGATGAGCCGGGTCGGCTTGCCTGTTTGGGGAGTGTTTGAAATCAGGGAAGGAAAAGAATGGCGTCCCCTAGGGGGTTCGAACCCCTGTTGCCGCCGTGAAAGGGCGGAGTCCTAGGCCACTAGACGAAGGGGACGCAACGTTTTCAACGGGTTGCCTCGTCGAGGTGGCGCGTATATTAAGTAAGCCCCCCGGTGGTGTCAACGCTTTTTTGCAAAAAAAATCCTATGCCCGATGGCCCGTCCGGATCGAGTGAAGGGCCTCTTCCAGGGCGACCGCCAACTCGGTGAAACGAAACTGGAACCCCTCGGCCAGCAACCGCTCGGGCACCGCCCGCTGGCCGGTCAGCAGCAACCGCGCCATTTCCCCGAACCCCAGCTTCAGAACCGGTGTCGGCACCGGGAACAGGGCGGGACGATGCAGTACCCGGCCCAGGGTCCGGGTGAAGGAACGGTTGGTCACCGGTGTCGGGGCGACCACATTGTAGGGGCCGGACGCCGGGCTCTGATCCACCATCCAGATCAGGGCCGCCACCACATCCCAGCGGTGTACCCAGGGCATGTATTGCCGGCCGGAACCAAGCCGGCCCCCCAGACCCAGCCGGAAGGGGGGCAGCATCCGGGCCAGGAAGCCACCTCCCGAGCCCACGACCAGCCCCGTCCGCGACAGGCAGACCCGTACGCCCCGGGGCGCCAGTGCCAGTGCTGCCTGTTCCCAATCCCGGCAGAGCCGGTGGGTGAATTCGTCGCGGGGGGCGGTGTTCTCGGTGACGGTGTTCTCGCCCTGATCGCCGTAATAGCCGACGGCCGACCCGGACACCAGAACCTGGGGCAGGCGTTGCCAAGTCGTGATCGTGTCCACCAGCGTCGTCGTGAGGCCGATCCGGCTGTCCCGGAGCCGGCGCTTCCGGGCTTCGCTCCAGCGTCTTTCCGCGATTCCTTCTCCGGCCAGGTTGATCACCGCGTCAAAGCCTGCGTGCCCCCGCAGTGACGCCAGCTCCGCGACGGGCTCCACCTTGCCGCACAGTGCCCTGACGGTGTCCGAGTCCTGGCGGCTGAAAACGGCGACCCGGTCGCCCCGAGCCAGCAGGTGGGCGCACAGCTCCCGACCGATGAAGCCGGTGCCGCCGGTTACGAGGATGTTGCGTGCCATGTCGGGGCCCTCCTCAGGTCTTTGTGGCCGGTTTCCTGATTGGTCAGGGAGCCTCTGCCAGTGTGTCGGTGACGATATCCCGTATCGCCGTGCCAAGCCGCGGATGTTCACCCACCGGCCGGTCCAGTCGGATGGGGATGCCGTGGCGTTGTTCCAGTGCCTGGATCATGGCGGGAATGTCGTTGCGAAGATGGCGTCCCGCGGCCAGGAACAGGGGAATGACCGTGATCTGCTCGATGCCGTCCCCGACGGCGTGCTCAACCGCTTCGGCCAGCGAGGGGTGCGCCAGCTCCATGTAGGCGACGCGGGCATTGGGGTGGGCATCGAGGGTCGGGGCGGCCATGGCCTCGAAAGTCTCGCACCAGCGGGGGTCGCTGCTGCCATGGGCCAACAGAATGATGCGGTGGCGTGTCATCGAATCTCCGGATTGCTGCAACTTGGAAACCTCCAGGAATCCTGCACAATGGGGCTGGTCGACTGCCATTCACGATAGCAGGGTATACCCCAATGTTCGATTGGAAAGAGATTCTGGATTTCTGGTTTGGTCCGCTGGACCCGGACGGCTTGCCGGACCGGGAACGCCGGAGCCGCTGGTTCCGCTCAGACCGGGCGTTTGACCAGGAGATCCGGCGTCGCTTCCTGTCCTTGGTGGTGTTCGCTTCGGAAGACGGTTTGTGGCACTGGCGGGAACAGCCAGGAGGGGCGTTGGCGGAAATCGTTCTGTTGGATCAGTTCTCCCGCAATATCTTTCGCGGTGGCGCGCTGGCGTTCGAACAGGACGCGCTGGCACGAAAACGTTGCCGGGAGGCCATGCGCCGGGGCCATGATGTGGCTCTGCCTCTGATTCAGCGGGCGTTCGTGTACATGCCACTGCAACACTCGGAACGCCTGGAGGACCAGGCGCTGTCCGTGGAGTGTTACGAACAGCTGGTGGCCACCAGCGCCGGGGACCTGCGGGAAGCGCTGGCGGGCTTTCTGACATCGGCCCGGGAACACCATGACATCGTGCGCCGCTTTGGCCGTTTTCCCCATCGTAACCGGGCTCTGGGACGCACCAGCACGCCGGAGGAACGGGCTTACCTGGAGGGTGGCCGCAGCTTTGGCCAGTAGTGCCGGAGCGGTGTCCGGGTGCCGTTGGCCTGGTTGCCGGCGGTGCAGAAAAAATTTAAAAAAACGGTTGACGAGCACGGCTCGATGGGTAGAATACGCCTCCGTTGACGGCGCTGACCCGCGCCACAGCACTGCGGGAATAGCTCAGTTGGTAGAGCACAACCTTGCCAAGGTTGGGGTCGCGAGTTCGAGTCTCGTTTCCCGCTCCAGATTCCGAAAACCCGGCCCGACAAGGCCGGGTTTTTTTATTTTCGGCTATACTGCCAAGCCTCGTTCTGAACCTGCCAAGGACCGGAGGCGCAAGGTGAAAGTCCACTCCCTGTATCTGTACCCCGTTAAATCTCTCGCCGGCATTGAGGTCGACGCCTTCACCATGGACGAATTCGGTCCGGCCGGAGACCGGCGCTGGATGCTGGTTGATGACGAGGGGCGCTTCGTCACCCAGCGCAAGTTCCCGCAATTGGCCCTGGTCAAACCCCGGATTGAGGGGGTGCGGGTGTCGGTTGATGTTCCCGGGGAAGGGGTATTTCTGCTACAGCCTGAGGCGGAGCGTATCCATGTCCAGGTCTGGCGGGATCAGGTGGAGGCGGTATCGGGCCCGGTGGCGGCCAGTGCGGCGATCAGTCGCTTCTGCGGCCAGTCATTCCGCTTTGTGTACATGCCGGATGACAGTGTTCGGCGGATCGATCCGGCCTATGTGCCGGAGACCCGCCGGGTAGGGTTTGCCGACGGTTTTCCTTTTCTGATCACCAATCAGGCTTCCCTGGACGAGCTGAACTCCCGGCTTGAGCAGCCGGTCACCATGACCCGGTTCCGGCCCAACATCGTGGTGGACGGCGCACCGGCCTGGACGGAAGATACTTGGCGAACCCTGCGGGTGGGGGGGCATCGGTTCGAGCTGGTCAAGTACTGTTCCCGGTGCGTCATGACGACGGTGGACCCGGCCACGGGAACCAAGAGCCCGGATGTTCAGCCGTTGCGCACCCTGACCCAGTACCGAAAGATGGAAGGTGGCGTTATCTTCGGAATGAACGCCATCCATAGCGGACCCGGCACCGTCCGGGTCGGCGATCCTGTTGTCTTGACCCATTCGGAGAGTGATTGACCGTGCCTTTGCTGACCCTCGACTCGATTTCCCTTGCCTACGGCATGCACCCGTTGCTGGAGAACGCGTCGCTTGCCATTGAACCCGGTGAGCGGGTGTGTTTGCTGGGGCGCAACGGGGAGGGTAAATCCACCCTGCTCAAAATCGTCAGCGGTGAGGTCACTCCCGACGGTGGGTTGGTGAGCCTGGAACCCGGCGCGGTTCTGTCGGTACTGCCCCAGAACCTGCCCACCGACGATGACCGCACGGCCTACGACGTGGTGGCCAGCGCCTTCCCTGAAACCGGTGCGTTGCTGGCCGAGTTTCATCGCCTGTCCCAACAGGTGGATCACGGCAGCCTGGAGCGTCTCACGGCGGTGCAGGAGCGTCTCGAAGCGCTTGACGGCTGGCGGCTCGACCAGAAGGTCACCACCATTCTTGGGCAGTACGGCCTCAAGCCTGAGCAGCGCCTGAATACCCTGTCCGGCGGCTGGCAGCGACGGGTGCTGCTGGCCCGGGCCCTGGTTTCGGAGCCGGACATCCTGTTGCTCGACGAACCCACCAACCACCTGGATGTGCCGGCCATTGCCTGGCTGGAAGACGCCCTGTCCCAATTCCGGGGGGCGATCCTGTTCGTCAGTCACGATCGGGCGTTTATCCGCCGAACAGCGACCCGCATCGTCGAACTCGACCGGGGTAAATTGACAAGTTTTTCAGCTGGTTATGACAAGTATCTCGAACTGAAGGAAAAACTTCTGGCGGACGAGGAGCGCCAGAACGAACTGTTCGACAAGAAGCTCAGGCAGGAAGAAGCCTGGATTCGCCAGGGCATCAAGGCCCGCCGCACCCGTAACATGGGGCGCGTCCGCGCGCTCAAGGCTCTGCGGGAAGAGCACCGGCAACGGCGCTTACGGGAGGGGGCCGCCAGTTTCTCGGTGGAAGAAGCGGCGCGCTCCGGCAAGCTGGTGGCGGAAGCCCATCAGGCCGCTTTTTCCTATCCGGATGGCCGGGAGGTGATCCGGGATCTGGAGCTGACCATTCTCCGCGGCGACAAAATCGGTCTGGTGGGCGAGAACGGCACCGGCAAGACCACGCTGGTGCGCCTGTTGCTGGGCGACCTCAAGGCAACCCGCGGCACGGTGCGCCAGGGGACTCGGCTGGAGGTCGCGTACTTCGACCAGCTCAGGGGGGAGCTGGATCTGGAGCGCAATGCCCTGGACAACCTGTCCGAGGGTCGTGAATTCATCGACATCAACGGCCAGCGCAAGCATGTGTTGGGTTACCTGCAAGAATTTCTGTTCACCCCGGAGCGTGCCCGGTCCCCGGTTAAGGTGTTTTCCGGTGGAGAGCGGGCGCGCCTGCTGCTGGCCAAACTGTTCAGCAAGCCCGCCAATGTCCTGGTTCTGGACGAACCCACCAACGATCTGGACGTGGAAACCCTGGAGCTGCTGGAAGACCAGTTGGTGGCGTTTCAGGGAACGGTGATCGTCATCAGCCACGATCGCGAGTTTTTGGACAACGTGGCCACGGACATCCTGTTTCTGGACGGCTCCGGCCACGTGCGCCAGTATGTCGGAGGCTATTCCGACTGGCGTCGCCAGGGGGGCCGTTTCCCCTCGGAGCTGGCGGGCAGCCGGCCGGATCGGCAGGACGGTGCCGCCGCGGCCGCAAAGTCGGAGTCCCCCCGGCCAAAAGCGGAGCCGGAGAGGCCCCGGGCCAAATCCGCCAAGCTCAGTTACAAGCTGAAACTGGAACTGGAGCAGCTTCCGGCGAAAATTGAGACCCTTGAACGGCAAGTGGCGGCCTTGCAGGATACAATCTCCAGCTCCGGGTTTTACTCAGGTGCGCCCGGGGAGGTCGCATCGACCCTGCAGCAGCTGGCCGACACGGAGGCGCAGCTGGAAGCGGCAATCGAGCGGTGGATGGAGCTGGAAGAACAGGCGGGGCAATGAACGTCCAGTACGAATTTCGCTTCGAGGATGGTCGCCGGATTCGTTTTCGGGTAACCGATCAGCCTCGCGTTCCCGAGACTTCGCTACCGGCCTGGACGCGGTTGGAACACTGCCAATGCAGCAACTGTCCCCTGACGACCGAACAGGCGTCCTATTGCCCGGCCGCCGTTGAAATCCTGCCGGTGGTGGAGGCGTTCCGGGCCGAGGATGCCTATCAAAAGGTAGGGGTCCGGGTTGCCGACGAACGGCGCCAATACGGCAAACAGACGACCCTGGAGGAGGCCCTCCGTGCCCTGCTGGGACTGAAAATGGCCACCAGCGGTTGTCCGGTGCTCGGGGAACTCAAGTCCATGGCGGTGCACCATCTGCCGTTTGCCAGCAGCGACGAGTTCATCATGCGTACCGTGTCCCACTACTTGCTGGAGCAGTATTTTGCCAAGCGGAACCATCAGGAGCCGGACTGGGAGCTGAAGGGTTTGGTGGCGAGAAATCAGCGGTTGCAGCTGGTGAACCAGGCGCTGTGGCAGCGTATCCATGCCGTGTGCCAGGGCGACAGCAACCTCAAGGCCCTGCTCAATTTCTTCTCGATGGCGTCGAGTGTGAGTTTTTCTCTGGAAGCGCAGCTGCGGAAACTGGAGGCGCGGATGAAAGGGGAGGGGGCCTGAGGTGCCAGGCCCCCAAACCGTGCGGGATCAGTGAATCCGGACCGCCAGCACGTCACACTCGGTGCCGTGCAGAACTCCGTTGGCGGTGGAGCCCAGCAGCAGTTGGAAGCCCTTCCGGCCATGGCTTCCGACAATGATCAGGTCAACGCCCTGTTCCTGGGCGATGCGGTGAATTTCGGATTCCGGTCGCCCAACGGTCACGATCTGATGCTCCTTGGCCACGCCGTACTGCTCTCCATATTTGCCCAATTGCTCCTTGGCAGCCTTGTCGAGCTGGTCCTGAAGTTCCGTGAGGTCCATGGGGATGTCGCCCCCATAGGCGTAACCCACGGGCTCCACCACGTGCACCAGCAGCAGTTCGGCGCCGTGGGTATCCCTCAGGGTTTTGGCCTTATCCAGGACCTGAGGCGCTTCTTCCGTCAGGTCGATGGCGACCAGCATCTTTTTGTAGGCGGACATCGCATTACTCCTTCGCGTCAGACGTCTTTGGGAAATAGTAGTCCAAATTTAACCGAAAGAGTGTAGCGGCAAACTGATAGGTATCAATACATGCATCGGAAAAAGGACGGGGTGGCATCGGTGCCCCCCGTCCCCGGGCGACCGTCAGTGGCTGTTCTGAAGCAGTTCGATGGCGCTGCCCAGGCTGCTCAGGATAGCCTTGGAGTAACGGTCGATCACGAAACCGACGTTGTTTTCGTTGTAGTTGATGTAAGAGCCGCGGATAAACTGCCACTTGGAACTGATGTCGTCCAGCAGCGCCCGCAACTCGCCCTCGGCGGGGCCTTGCCTGACCTGCTCCAGCAGGGCGTCGAATTCCCGTGCCTGGGCATCCAGTGGCGTTTCCGTGGCCGATCCCTGAAAGGTCTGGGACACGGACGAGTTGGTGCGCACCGCGTACTTGGCCATCATCTGCGCCATTTTCACCGCTGCCATGCGGGCCGCCTCCACCCGGGGGTTGGTCTGGGTCTGGGAGCTTTCCTGCGCCTCCAGATACAGCTCGGTGGCCATGTTGTTCATGGCCAGGGCCTGGTTGGCCATGTCGGAGACCAGGCGCAGGTCGGGATATCCCTGGGTCCGGACATCGTTGATGTTGTCGCGCATGAGCCCCTTGAACTTCTCGAATTCCTGGCTGAGCGCGCTCAGCTGGTCCTTGGACAGGACCTCGTCGGTGCTCTGGGTGAGACGGTTCATGGCATCGTTGGCCGAGTTGATACCCGCCACGATTTCATTCAAGGTGTCGGTGGTGCCGGTGCCGCTGAACCGGTAGTAGGCGTCCAGAGCCAAGTAGTTGCTGATTCGGAAGCTGTGGAGGTCTGAGAGGAATGCGCTGGGAGTCTCCTGGGCCCGGGCGCTCAAGGACGCGCAGGCCATGACGATGGCCAGGATCAGGAAAGGGAACCGCAGACAGGAAGCTGGCATCGGATGAGTCTCCGTAATTCTCTGTTTTTATTGTCGACCGGGTTTGCTTCCTGAAGGTAAATTAACTGTTGCGGGCAATCAAGCGGTTTTGTCGGCAACCGGGAGGGGAAATGTCAACAACCATGAAATTTACGTGACGGAGTTCACGACCTGTGTGATGGAAGCTTGGTAACCCTCTGAAAATGGCCGGTTCTCTTGCTGTTTTTACCGTCACGCCCCCGAGTGTCTGGGCGCTCGCGGCCAAGAAACAAATTGACAAATGCTCGGTTTTTTTTCATCGTGTGCCCTCACGATTCAAACGACTGTATGAATTTTTGGATCGAATGATCGGGCAGTGACCGAAATCTCGCTGCACGGACAGCCGCCT
Source organism: Marinobacter lutaoensis (assembly GCF_001981305.1). GTDB lineage: Bacteria > Pseudomonadota > Gammaproteobacteria > Pseudomonadales > Oleiphilaceae > Marinobacter > Marinobacter lutaoensis. Next base: position 135,845 of record NZ_MSCW01000005.1, read on the forward strand.
GGACAGCTCAGGTCGGCGGTTGTCAGCAGTTCCAATCACAGACTGGAGATCAGTTGATGATTTACGAAGGTAAAGCCATCACGGTTAAAGAGATCGAAGGCGGAATCGCTCAGTTGAACTTCGACTTGCAGGGCGAGTCAGTCAACAAGTTCAACCGTCTCACTATTGAGGAGCTGGGCGCCGCCACCGAAGCGCTGAAAGCGCAGAAGAACCTGAAAGGCCTGGTGGTAACCAGCTCCAAGGACAGTTTCATCGTCGGTGCCGACATCACCGAGTTCACCGACCTGTTCGCCGGTCCGGAAGAGGATCTCGTCGCCAACAACCTGAAGGCGAATGCCGTGTTCAACGCGGTTGAGGACCTGCCGTTCCCGACGGTCACCGCCATCAACGGCATTGCGCTCGGTGGTGGTTTCGAAATGTGCCTTGCAACTGACTACCGGGTGATGGATCCGAAAGCGAAGGTCGGTCTGCCGGAAGTGAAGCTGGGGATCTTCCCGGGCTTTGGCGGCACCGTGCGTCTGTCTCGCCTGATTGGTGTCGACAACGCCGTTGAATGGATCTGTGGCGGGGCCGAGAACCGTGCCGACGCGGCCTTGAAGGTGGGTGCCGTGGATGCCGTGGTCGAGTCTGGTCAGCTGGTTGAAGCGGCCATCGACATCATCCGGCAGTGCAACGAGGGCAAGCTGGACTACCAGGCCCGTCGTGAAGAGAAGAAAGGCAAGATCAAGCTCAACGCCATGGAAAGCATGATGGCGTTCGAAATCTCCAAGGCGTTCGTGGCCGGCAAGGCAGGCAAGAACTACCCCGCGCCGGTGGAAGCCATTAAGGTCATGCAGAAGCATGCGAGTATGACCCGCGACAAGGCGATCGAAGTCGAGGCGAAGGGCTTCGCCAAGATGGCCAAGACCAATGTGGCGGCCTGCCTGGTTGGCCTGTTCCTGAACGACCAGAAGCTGAAGAAAAAAGCCAGCGCCTGGATGAAGGAAGCCTCCGAAGTGAAATTGGCTGCCGTCCTGGGCGCCGGTATCATGGGCGGTGGCGTGGCTTACCAGTCCGCGCTCAAGGGCACGCCGATCATCATGAAGGACATCAACCCCGAGGGCATCCGACTGGGGCTGGCCGAGGCCAAGAAGCTCCTAACCAAGCGGGTTGACAAGGGCAAGATGGACGCCGGCAAGATGGCCGACGTGCTCAACAACATTACGCCGACCCTGAACTACGGCGACTTCAAGAACGTCGACCTGGTGGTCGAGGCCGTGGTCGAGAACCCGAAAGTCAAAGACGCCGTGCTGCGGGAAACCGAAGACGCGGTGCGCGAGGACACCATCCTGACCTCGAACACCTCCACCATCTCCATCAACCTCCTGGCGAAAAACCTGAAGCGTCCGGAAAACTTCTGTGGCATGCACTTCTTCAACCCGGTACACATGATGCCGCTGGTTGAGGTGATCCGTGGCGAGAAGACCTCCGACCGTGCCATCGCCACCACCGTTGCCTACGCCAAGGCCATGGGTAAGACCCCGATCGTGGTCAACGACTGCCCGGGCTTCCTGGTCAACCGGGTGCTGTTCCCGTACTTCGGCGGTTTCGCCGGCCTGGTGCGCGACGGCGCCGACTTCCAGAAGATCGACAAGGTCATGGAGAAGTTCGGCTGGCCGATGGGCCCGGCCTACCTGCTGGACGTGGTCGGCATGGACACCGCCAAGCACGCCAACGAAGTGATGGCCGAGGGTTTCCCGGACCGGATGAAGGACGATCGGACCTCCGCCATCGACGTGATGTTCGAGAACAACCGGTACGGTCAGAAGAACGGCAAGGGCTTCTACAAGTACGAAACCGACCGCAAGGGCAAGCCCAAGAAAGTCGTTGACGAGGAAACCTACAAGCTCCTCGAACCGGTGGTTCAGGGCAGCAGGGACTTCGACGAAGAGGAAATCATCGCCCGCATGATGATTCCGCTGTGCCTGGAAACCGTGCGCTGCCTGGAGGACGGCATCGTCGAGGATCCGGCCGATGCGGATATGGGCCTGATCTACGGTATCGGCTTCCCTCCGTTCCGTGGCGGTGCCCTGCGCTACATCGATGACATGGGCGTTGCCGCCTTCGTCGAACTGGCAGACAAGTATGCAGAACTCGGTCCCCTGTACCAGCCGACCGAGAAGCTGCGTGAAATGGCCAAGACTGGCAAGAAGTTCTTTGGCTAACCCTGAACGAGATTTCCGAACGGAGAAAGATCTATGAGCCTTAATCCGAGAGACGTTGTCGTCGTCGATTGCGTGCGGACTCCGATGGGTCGTGCCAAAAACGGATGTTTCCGCAACGTGCGCGCGGAGAACCTGTCCGCGGCACTGATCGAAGCGCTGTTTGACCGCAACCCGAACCTTGACCCGAAAGAAGTGGAAGATGTGATCTGGGGCTGCGTGAACCAGACCAAGGAGCAGGGGTTCAACGTGGCGCGTCAGATTTCCCTGATGACCCGCATCCCCCACGAATCCGCTGCCCAGACCGTGAACCGTCTGTGCGGTTCGGCCATGACCGCGATCCACACCGCAGCCCAGGCCATCATGACCGGCAACGGTGATGTGTTCATGGTCGGCGGTGTCGAGCACATGGGCCACGTGCCCATGACCGAAGGGTTCGATCACAACCCGGCCGCCTCCAAATACTCCGCCAAGGCCTCCAACATGATGGGCCTGACCGCGGAGATGCTGGCCAAGATGCACGGCATCACCCGCCAGCAGCAGGATGAGTTTGGTGCCCGCTCGCACCGGCTGGCGCACGAGGCCACCCTGGAAGGCCGCTTCAAGAACGAGATTGTTCCCATCGAGGGGCACGACGAGAATGGCTTCAGGAAACTGATCGAAGTGGACGAAACCATCCGTCCTGAAACCACCGTCGAGACCCTGAGCCAGCTCAAGCCGGCCTTCGATCCGAAGAACGGCACCGTGACTGCGGGTACCTCTTCGCAGCTCACCGACGGCGCCTCCGCGATGCTGGTGATGTCCGCCGAGCGGGCCCAGGCCCTGGGCCTGACGCCGATGGCGAAGATCCGCAGCATGGCCGTGGCCGGGTGCGATCCCGCGATCATGGGGTACGGTCCGGTACCGGCCACCAAAAAGGCGCTCAAGCGTGCCGGCCTGAAGGTCGAGGACATCGACTTCTGGGAGCTGAACGAGGCGTTCGCCGGGCAGTCCCTGCCGGTCCTGAAAGACCTCAAGCTGCTGGGCGTGATGGACGAGAAGGTGAACCTGAACGGTGGCGCGATCGCACTGGGCCACCCGCTGGGTTGCTCCGGTGCCCGCATCTCCACCACCCTGCTGAACATCATGCAGGCCCGTGGCGGTACCCTGGGTGTGTCTACCATGTGTATCGGTCTGGGACAGGGCATTGCCACTGTCTGGGAGCGCGTCTGATCCCGTCCGGGAGCAGCCCGTTCCAACCCGAAGGCCCGGCGTAAGCCGGGCCTTCCTGTTTTCGGCCGGTGAATTTCTGCGGGGTTTGGTCGGGTAAAAAGCCGCACTTAAATTGATGAATGGGTTGTTTTGCCATTCTTGACCCTGTAAAACAGTGGGCCTATAGACTGAGCCGGCTGTTTTTTGAGTTTTCTAGCCGCCTGATTTTACTGCGAGTTTAAGGTTTGCTGTTTTTTTGACCGAATTGTCGCCAAGGATACAGATCTCCGATATGGGTAAAAGTCTCGTAATTGTCGAGTCGCCAGCGAAAGCGAAGACCATCAACAAGTACCTGGGCCCGGACTACATTGTGAAGTCCAGCGTCGGGCACATTCGCGACCTGCCGGTCAGCGGCAGCGGTTCCCAGGCCGATCCGAAGGAGCGTGCCCGCCAGGCGGCCCTGACCCGCAAGATGAGCCCGGAAGAAAAGGCCGAGCACAAGAAGCGCAAGGCCCGGGAGCAGCTGGTGGCCCGCATGGGGGTCGATCCGGACCGGGACTGGCAGGCCCGGTACGAGGTCTTGCCCGGCAAGGAAAAGGTGGTCAGTGAGCTTAAGCGCCTCGCCAAGTCGGCGGATCATATCTATCTGGCGACCGACTTGGACCGGGAAGGGGAGGCCATTGCCTGGCACCTGCAGGAAACCATCGGCGGCGAGCCGGATAAATACCGTCGGGTGGTGTTCAACGAGATCACCCGGCGCGCCATCCAGGAAGCGTTCAAGGATCCGGGCCAGCTCGACAACAACCGGGTCAATGCCCAGCAGGCCCGCCGCTTCCTCGATCGGGTGGTGGGTTACATGGTATCGCCGCTGCTGTGGGCGAAGATCGCCCGTGGACTTTCCGCCGGTCGCGTCCAGTCAGTGGCCGTGCGCCTGATCGTCGAACGGGAGCGGGAGATCCGCAAGTTCGTGCCGGAAGAATTCTGGCAGTTGCACGCCGACCTGGCGCCCAAGGACAGCCGGGAGCCGGTGCGTTTCGAGGTAACCCGCTATCAGGAGCAGACCTACCGGCCCGTCAACGAAGCACAGAGCAATGAGCATGTGCAGCGGCTGCGCCAGGGGGATTTCAAGGTGGTGCGCCGCGAGGACAAGCCCACCCGTTCCCGGCCCTCGGCGCCGTTCATCACCTCCACCCTGCAGCAGGCGGCGAGCAACCGCATGGGCTTCAGCGTCAAGAAAACCATGATGCTGGCCCAGCGCCTGTACGAGGCGGGCTACATCACCTATATGCGGACCGACTCCACCAATCTGAGTCAGGACGCCGTGGCCAGTTGCCGGGCCTTTATCAAGGATCAGTTCGGTGATCGCTACCTGCCGGAGAATCCCCGCATCTATGGCAGCAAGGAAGGCGCTCAGGAAGCGCACGAGGCGATTCGTCCCACGGAAGTCACCCGTCGGCCCTCCGATATCACCGGTCTGGAAAAGGACGCGGAGAAGCTCTACGAACTGATCTGGCGCCAGTTCATTGCCTGCCAGATGTCTGACGCGGAATTCCTGAGCACGTCCGTGGTGGTGGCGAACGACGGCTACGAGCTGCGCACCCGCGGCCGCATCATCAAGTTCGACGGTTTCCTCAAAGCCGCGCCGCAGGCGGGCAAGAAGGACGAGGATGTGGCGCTGCCGGATATCCAGGTGGGCGATGTCTTGGACCTGGTGAAGCTCGACCCCAGCCAGCATTTCACCAAACCGGCACCCCGTTTCACCGAGGCGAGCCTGGTCAAGGAACTGGAAAAGCTGGGCATCGGCCGGCCCTCCACCTACGCTTCTATTATTTCAACTATCCAGGAGCGGGGTTATGTCCGTCTCCAGAACCGGCGTTTCTATGCCGAGAAAATGGGGGAGATCGTTACTGAGCGGTTGTCGGAGTCCTTCCCCAACCTGATGGACTATGACTTCACCGCGAGGATGGAAGACGAGCTCGACGACATCGCCGAGGGCGAGGTCGACTGGAAAAGCGTGCTGAACGAGTTCTATGGCCGTTTCCGGCAGCAGCTGGAGCAGGCGGAGCGGGACGAAGGGGGGATGAGGGCCAACACGCCCACGGAAACCGACATTCCGTGTCCAACCTGCGGCCGCAACATGCAGATACGGGTGGCCAGCACCGGGGTGTTCCTGGGCTGCTCCGGCTACTCGCTGCCGCCCAAGGAGCGCTGCAAGACCACCATCAACCTGGTTCCCGGAGATGAGGTGGTCAGCGCCGACGAGGATGTTGAGGGCGAGGGGGAAACCCGTCTGCTGCGTAAGAAGCGCCGGTGTCCCAAGTGCGGCACGGCCATGGACAGTTACCTGATCGACGAGACTCGGAAGCTGCATGTCTGCGGCAACAACCCGGACTGCTCCGGTTACGAGGTGGAAACCGGCAGTTTCCGGATCAAGGGATACGATGGGCCGACCCTGGAATGCGACAAGTGCGGGTCGGAAATGCAGCTCAAGACCGGTCGTTTTGGCAAGTACTTCGGCTGTACCAATCCGGACTGCAAGAACACCCGCAAGCTGCTGAAGAACGGTGAGCCGGCGCCGCCCAAGATGGATCCGGTGCCCATGCCGGAACTCAAGTGCGAGAAGGTGGATGACACCTATGTGCTGAGGGATGGCGCTTCTGGCCTGTTCCTTGCTGCCAGCAAGTTCCCCAGGAACCGGGAAACCCGGCCGCCGCTGGTGCGTGAGCTCAAGCCGCATCGGGACGAAATCGATCCCAAGTACCACTATCTGCTGGATGCTCCGGAAACCGATCCGGAGGGCAATCCGACAGTGGTTCGGTACAGCCGCAAGAGCAAGGAGCAGTACGTCATGTCCGAGAAGGACGGCAAGGCGACGGGCTGGTCGGCCTGGTATGTGAATGGTAAATGGCAGCCCCGGGAGAAGTAACGTCGGGGTAGGGAGTGGCAGGGGGCGGGCAACCGCCCCTTGTCGTTTGTGCTAGCGGAACTTGCGCAGACGCTCGATCAGCGAAGAGGTGTCCCAGCGGCGGCCGCCCATGGCCTGGACATCGGCATAAAACTGGTCCACCAGGGCCGTGACGGGAAGGCTGGCGTTGATCCGTCGGGCTTCCTCCAGACAGATGGCCAAGTCCTTGCGCATCCAGTCCACGGCGAAACCGTGATTGAATTCACCGTCGATCATGGTGCCTGAGCGATTTTCCATCTGCCAGGACTGGGCCGCGCCCTTGGAGATCACGTCCACGACCTTGCGGGCATCCAGCCCGGCTTGCTCCGCGAAATGCAGAGCCTCAGACAAGCCCTGAACCAGCCCGGCGATGGCAATCTGGTTGACCATCTTGGTTTTCTGGCCGCTGCCGGTCGGCCCCATCAGATTGACCGCTCTGGCGTAGTGCGCCATGACCGGTCGGGCCCGCTCATAGTGTGCCGCGTCCCCCCCGCACATGATTGTCAGCTGGCCGTTCTCAGCGCCCTGCTGGCCTCCAGATACCGGCGCATCGATGAAGCCTTGCCCCCGCGCTGCCGCGGCTTGGGCGAGGCGCTCGGCGACACCGGCGGAGGCGGTGGTGTGGTCGATCAGGGTGGCGCCTCGCGGCGCGTTGGCTATGATGCCGTCCGGGCCCTCGAACACCTCGATCAGATCCTTGTCGGCGCCAACGCAGGTCAGTACGAAGTCAGCGTCTCCGACGGCTTCGGCAATGGACGCGCAGGCGGTTCCGGAATAGTCCTTGAGCCATTGCTGGCATTTGCTCGGTGTCCGGTTCCAGACCTTCACCCGAAGGCCCGCCTGGGCCAGATGGCCAGCCATGGGGTAACCCATGACGCCGAGGCCGATAAAGCTTGCCGTTATGGTCATGCGCGGTGTCTCCTTGTGTTGTTGTGACTGAGGATCAAAGGTAGCACAGGTGGCGGGTATGATCCGCTTACGGGTGTACGGGGCAGGGGGGGTATAAAAAAGGCCGCTGGGAGCAGCGGCCTTTCGAGGTGCCGGAACGGTGGCTTCCGGGTCTTACTTGACGGGGTAGTCCCGCTTGGTCGGGCCGGTATACAGCTGTCGCGGACGGCCGATCCGGTAGTTGCCGCTGACCATCTCGTTCCAGTGGGAGAACCAGCCGATGGTGCGGGACATGGCAAAGATTACGGTAAACATGGAGGTCGGAATGCCGATTGCCTTCAGAATGATGCCAGAGTAGAAGTCGACGTTCGGGTAGAGCTTGCGCTCGACGAAGTATTCGTCTTCCAGGGCAATCTTTTCCAGGCGCTGAGCGATCTTCAGCAGCGGATCGTTCTCCAGACCCAGCTCCCGCAGGACTTCGTGAGCGGTTTCGCGCATCACCTTGGCGCGCGGGTCGAAGTTCTTGTAGACGCGGTGCCCGAAGCCCATCAGGCGGAACGGGTCGTCCTTGTCCTTGGCCTTCTCGATGTACTTCTCGATGTTCGATTCGTCGCCAATCTCGGCCAGCATGTCCAGCACGGCCTCGTTGGCGCCGCCATGCGCCGGGCCCCACAGGGCCGCAATGCCAGAAGCGATGCAGGCATAAGGGTTGGCGCCGGTGGAGCCGGCCAGGCGCACCGTCGAGGTGGATGCGTTCTGTTCGTGGTCGGCGTGCAGGATGAAGATCTTGTCCATGGCCTTGGCCAGCACCGGATTCGGCTTGTACTCCTCGCACGGCACACCGAACATCATGTGCAGGAAGTTCTCGGAGTAGGACAGGTCATTCCGGGGATACATGAACGGTTGACCGATGCTGTACTTGTAGCACCAGGCCGCGATGGTCGGCATCTTGGCGATCAGGCGATGCGCGGTGATCTGGCGCTGCTTCTCGTCGGTGACGTCCATCTGGTCATGGTAGAACGCGGACAGGGCGCCCACCACGCCGCACATGATGGCCATGGGATGCGCGTCACGGCGGAAGCCGTGAAAGAAGTTGCGCATCTGATCATGCAGCATCGTGTGGTTCTTGATGGTTTCGTGGAAACGCTTGTTCTCTTCCGGAGACGGCAGTTCGCCGTTCAGCAGCAGGTAGCAGACTTCCAGATAGTCGGAGTGTTCCGCAAGCTGCTCGATGGGGTAGCCGCGGTGCAGGAGAACGCCATTGGCACCGTCGATGTAGGTGATGGCTGATTCGCAGGCCGCAGTGGATACAAACCCGGGGTCGTAGGTGAAAACGCCTTCCTGGACGAGGCCTCGTACGTCGATAACGTCAGGGCCGACGGTGCCGGAATAAACCGGAAGCTCAATGGTCTTGTCCCCCACCGAGAGCGTGGCTTTCCTGTCGGTCATGGTGCTCTCCTATTTATCAGCTTTGGCAGCTTGTTTCTGCATGATTTTGATGCGCTAGAAGGCGCGTATTATCGCAAAACTGGCGGCAAAATATAGGGCGTCAGCTTTTTTTGTCAATGGACGCAGTCGGAAAACGATGGAATCCTGCCTCGGTGTCAATCAGTGATATCCCAAATGTCGCGGATTGGCGCCTGAAATTGAATTTGTCAATAAGCCTTATAGCTGCCACAACCCCGCTAAAACCGCGCCCTGGCTGGGGATGGAGGTTTGTAATTGTAGGGGTCTCTCCTTATAATCCCTAGCCCGGAATCGGGGATGCACTCGCGCATGCTTCACAATAGCAAGCTACCTGGATGGCATCCGCCCTCCTGAACCAATCGGTTGTCGGTTTCGTACCGGTGATTCGATCCTTTACATACCAACCATCCGCCGCCGGCCTCCGGCTCCGCGGAACCAAGAGAGAGTGTGAGAGCGCTGTGAATAGCAAACGACCAGTAAATCTCGATCTCGGCAAGTTTCATTTCCCGCTGCCCGCCATTACGTCCATTCTGCATCGTATCAGCGGCATCATCATCTTTGTTGGTGTTGCGTTTCTGCTTTATGGGCTGGAGCTTTCCCTGTCCGGGGAAGAGGGTTTCGCTCGGGTTTCGGAACTGCTGGACAGCTTCCTTGCCAAGCTGATTGTCTGGGGCATCTTGTCTGCTCTGCTGTATCACCTGGTGGCAGGTATCAAGCACCTGCTCATGGACATGGGCATTGGTGAAGATCTGGAGAGTGGTCGCCTTGCCGCGAAGATCACCATTGCGGTTTCCGTCATTCTTATTGTTCTGGCAGGAGTCTGGGTATGGGCATGAACAGCGCGACAAACATTGGCCGTAGCGGTATTCAGGACTGGATCATTCAGCGGGTTTCCGCCTACGTACTGGCTCTCTACACGCTGTTTCTGCTTGGTTTCTGTCTGACCACGGAGGTGGATTACGAAACCTGGTCCGCGCTGTTTGCACAGGGTTGGTTCAAGGTGTTCACCCTGCTGGCGCTGCTGTCCCTGGCTGGCCATGCGTGGGTGGGCCTTTGGACCGTATCCACGGACTACATCAAGGTGGCGATGGCCCGTTTCCTGTTTCAGGCGGCTTTCGCGCTCGTGATCTTCATCTATGTCGTCTGGGGCATTCAGATTCTTTGGGGGCTTTAATCGATGGCTAACATCAAAACCATGTCATTCGACGCGATTGTTATCGGTGGTGGCGGTGCCGGCATGCGAGCCGCCCTGCAGCTGACGCAGTCCGGTATCAATACCGCGTGTATCACGAAAGTATTTCCGACCCGTTCTCACACTGTTTCCGCCCAGGGCGGCATCACCTGCGCCATCGCCAGCGCCGATCCCAACGACGACTGGCGCTGGCACATGTACGACACCGTCAAGGGCTCCGACTACATCGGTGACCAGGACGCCATCGAATACATGTGCTCCGTCGGTCCCCAGGCGGTTTTCGAGCTTGAGCACATGGGGCTGCCGTTCTCCCGTACCGAGCAGGGTCGTATCTATCAGCGTCCGTTCGGCGGTCAATCCAAGGACTATGGCCGGGGTGGTCAGGCGGCCCGTACCTGTGCTGCGGCCGACCGTACTGGTCACGCCCTGCTGCACACCCTGTATCAGGCCAACCTCAAAGGTGGCACCACCTTCCTGAATGAATGGTACGCCGTGGACCTGGTCAAGAATGCCAAGGACCAAGTGGTTGGCGTCGTGGCCATTGAGATCGAGACCGGCGAGGTCTGCTACGTCAAGGCCAAGGCGACCGTGCTCGCCACCGGCGGTGCCGGCCGCATCTATGCGTCCACCACCAACGCCCTGATTAACACCGGTGACGGCGTTGGCATGGTGCTCCGTGCCGGCTTCCCGGTACAGGACATGGAAATGTGGCAGTTCCACCCGACCGGCATCCACGGCGCCGGTGTGCTGGTGACGGAGGGTTGCCGGGGTGAGGGCGGCTACCTGATCAACGCTGAGGGCGAGCGCTTCATGGAGCGTTACGCGCCGAACGCCAAGGATCTGGCCGGTCGCGACGTTGTCGCCCGTGCCATGGTTATGGAAATCCTGGAAGGTCGCGGCTGTGGTCCCAACAAGGATCACGTACTGCTGAAACTGGACCATCTGGGCGAAGAAACCCTGAACCTGCGTCTGCCGGGTATCTGTGAGCTGTCCCGGACGTTTGCCCACGTTGATCCGGTCAAAGAGCCGATTCCGGTGGTTCCGACTTGCCACTACATGATGGGCGGTATTCCCACCAACATTGGCGGTCAGGCGCTGACTCAGGATGAGAACGGCAACGACAAGCCGATTCCTGGCCTGTTTGCCTGCGGCGAAGCAGCCTGTGTTTCCGTGCACGGTGCCAACCGCCTGGGCGGCAACTCGCTGCTGGACCTGGTTGTGTTCGGTCGCGCCGCGGGCCTGCACATCGAAGAGCAGCTGCGTAACGGCTTCGAGGTGGACGGTGCCAGCGATGACGACATCGCTCGCGCCATGGCTCGCCTGGAGCGCCTGAACGCCTCCACCGACGGCGAAGACGTGGCGGAGGTTCGCAAGGATCTGCAGAACTGCATGCAGCTGTATTTCGGTGTGTTCCGGGACGGCGAGAGCATGGAGAAGGGGCTGAAGATGCTCGAGGAGATTGGTGAGCGGGTGCGTCGCACCAAGCTGACCGACAAGAGCAACGCCTTCAACACCGCGCGTATCGAGGCTCTGGAGCTGGATAATTTGTACGAAGTGGCTTACGCCACCGCCAAGTCCGCCATCGAGCGCAAGGAAAGCCGCGGTGCCCATGCCCGCAACGACTACACCGAGCGTGACGATGTCAACTGGCTCAAGCACTCCATGTACTTCCCGCTGGAGAAGCGCGTGGGCAAGCGTGATGTGAACTTTGCGCCGAAGACGGTCGAGAAGTTCGAGCCGAAAGTCCGGACTTACTAAGGGGGGGAGTGAATCATGTTGGTAAGCCTGTACCGTTATAACCCGGAAACTGACAACGCCCCTTACATGCAGGACGTTGAGATCGAGCTGCCGGAAGGCAAGGACCTGATGGTGCTCGACGTGCTGGCCTTGGCCAAGGAAAAGGATCCCACGCTGGCCTACCGTCGGTCCTGCCGCGAGGGTGTGTGCGGCTCCGACGGTATGAACATGAACGGCAAGAACGGCCTGGCCTGCATCACCCCGGTCTCCGAGGTGGTCAAGAACAACAAGTTGGTGCTGCGCCCGCTGCCAGGCCTGCCGGTCATCCGTGACCTGGTGGTCGACATGAGTCTGTTCTACAAGCAGTATGAGAAGGTCATGCCGTACCTGATCAACGACAAGCCGGCGCCGGCCATCGAGCGGCTGCAGTCGCCGGAGGATCGGGAGAAGCTGGACGGCCTGTACGAGTGCATTCTCTGTGCCTGCTGTTCCACCTCCTGTCCGTCGTTCTGGTGGAACCCGGACAAGTTCATTGGTCCGGCCGGCCTGCTCCAGGCATACCGTTTCCTGGCGGACAGCCGGGATACGGCCAAGGCCGAGCGGCTGGCCAATCTGGATGATCCGTTCAGCGTGTTCCGCTGCCGGGGCATCATGAACTGCGTCAGCGTCTGTCCGAAGGGGCTGAACCCGACCCGGGCCATTGGCCACATCCGGAACATGCTGTTGCAAAGGGCTGTCTGATCAGCAAAAACGGATCCAGACGCTATACTGGTCAGGCTAGCACCTTTGAAGGCCTCGCTACATGCGGGGCCTTCAACCAAAGGCTTATAGTCAAAGGTCGTACTCGGATGCACACTACGCAAGCCGTAACAGTGGCTCAACAGGCCGCCGAACGACGTTGCCGAGTATAAAAACCACTGGGGATTGGACAACATCCGTGCCGCGTGTGGTGGTTAAAGTCATGCCGTAATAACCCGTATTGACTGAGTTTTACCCCTAACCGACCATACCGGCTCCCCGCACCAGCCCAAGGTGAGCTATTCAAGATGCACGAAAGCATAATGGAGCAGTTGTGGCAGACTTCCCACCTCCAGGGGGGGAACCTTGCCTACGTTGAACAGCTTTTCGAAACCTACCTGACAGATCCCAACGCCGTTCCCGAAGAGTGGCGAAGCTACTTTGACAAGCTTCCCAGTGTCGATGGCTATCAAGGCCCGGACGTCATTCACTCTTCCATCCGCGAGCAATTCGAGCATATCTCCCGCAACCAGCGTTTCCTGGCCTCCAATGGCGTTCCCGCAAGCGCCACCTCGGATGCGGACAAGAAACAGGTTCGCGTCCTGCAGATGATCAACGCCTACCGTTTTCGTGGTCACCAGGAAGCCAAGCTCGACCCTCTCGGCGTTTGGCAACGTCCCAAAGTTGAAGATCTGGATCCGAAGTTTCACGAGCTGACCGATGCCGATCTCGACCTGGAGTTCCAAACCGGCTCCCTGAACTTCGGCTCCGAGGCCATGAAGCTCTCCGATATCGTCGAGGGGCTGCGTCAGACCTACTGCGAACACATCGGCGCCGAGTATATGCACGTGGTTGACACGCGCATCAAGCGCTGGTTCCAGCAGAGGATGGAACCGGTCCGGTCGCGGCCGGAGTACAGTGCTGAGACCCGCAAGCATATTCTCGAGCGCCTGACGGCCGCCGAAGGGCTGGAAAAGTACCTGGGCTCCCGCTATCCCGGCGTGAAGCGCTTCGGTCTCGAGGGGGGCGAAAGCCTGATCCCATGTCTGGACGAACTGATCCAGCGGGCGGGTTCCTACGGCGCCAAGGAAATTGTGTTGGGCATGGCGCACCGTGGCCGCCTCAACGTGCTGGTGAACACGCTCGGTAAAAACCCGAAGGAACTGTTTGACGAATTCGAGGGCAAGAAGCTGGCTGGTGCCGGCTCCGGCGACGTGAAGTACCACCAGGGCTTCTCCTCCAACGTCATGACGCCCGGTGGCGAGGTTCACCTGGCGATGGCGTTCAACCCGTCTCACCTGGAAATCGTTTCCCCGGTGGTGGAAGGGTCCGTGCGTGCGCGTCAGGACCGTCGCGGCGACAAGGACGGCAGTCAGGTTGTGCCCATCGTCATGCACGGTGACGCTGCCTTCGCCGGCCAGGGCGTGGTGATGGAAACCTTCCAGATGTCTCAGACCCGAGGCTTCGGGGTCGGGGGCACCATCCACATCGTCATCAACAACCAAGTCGGTTTCACCACCAGCCGCCAGGACGATGCCCGCTCCACCGAATACTGCACCGATGTGGCCAAGATGGTTCAGGCCCCGATCCTGCACGTCAATGCGGACGATCCCGAGGCGGTGATGTTCGTCACTCAAATGGCGATGGACTACCGCAACGAATTCAAGCGCGACGTGGTCATCGATCTGGTGTGTTACCGCCGCCGCGGCCACAACGAGGCCGACGAGCCGGCCGCGACCCAGCCGCTGATGTACGAGAAGATCCGTAACCACAAGACCACCCGCGCGCTGTATGCGGAGACGCTGGTTGCGGACGGTGTCATCACCGAGGAAGAAGCCAAGCAGATGGAACTGGACTACCGCGATGCCCTGGACAAGGGCGAACACGTGGTGAAGTCCCTGGTGAAGGAGCCCAATAAGGCGCTCTACGTCGACTGGAGTCCGTACCTCGGTCATGAATGGACCGCGAAGTGCAAGACCAGCGTCGCCCTGAAGACGATTCAGAAACTGGGCAAGAAACTCACGGCGGTGCCCGAGGGCTTTACTCTGCAGCGTCAGGTGGCCAAGATCATCAACGACCGCGAGAAGATGACCGCCGGCGCGCTGGCCCTGAACTGGGGCTATGGCGAGATGATGGCCTACGCGACCCTTCTGAACGAGGGGCACCCGGTCCGGATTACCGGCCAGGACGTGGGTCGCGGCACCTTCTCGCACCGTCACGCCGTGCTGCATAACCAGAAGGACGGGTCCACCCACATCTCCCTGCAACAGCTGTCCGACGATCAGCCGATGTTCGAAATCTACGACTCGCTGCTGTCCGAGGAAGCGGTGATGGCCTTCGAGTACGGCTATGCGACCACCACCCCCAACGCACTGATCGTGTGGGAAGCCCAGTTCGGTGACTTCGCCAACGGTGCCCAGGTGGTGATCGATCAGTTCCTGACCAGCGGCGAGCACAAGTGGGGTCGCCTGTGTGGCCTGACTCTGCTGCTGCCTCACGGCTATGAGGGGCAGGGGCCGGAGCACAGCTCCGCTCGCCTTGAGCGATTCCTGCAACTGTGCGCGGAACACAACATCCAGGTCTGCGTGCCGACCACGCCGTCCCAGGTGTTCCATATGCTTCGCCGTCAGGTCAAGCGGCCGCTGCGTAAGCCGCTGGTGGCCATCACGCCGAAGAGCCTGCTGCGCCATAAGGAAGCGATCTCCAGCCTGGAAGACCTGACCTCCGGTACCTTCCAGACGGTGCTGCCGGAGAAGGAGCCGTCCGATCCGAAGAAAGTCACCCGTCTGATTATGTGCAGCGGCAAGGTCTACTATGACCTGCTGGAGAAGAAAAAGGCGGATGGCCGTGACGATGTCGCCATCGTCCGGATCGAGCAGCTGTATCCGTTCCCGGCCGATGACCTCGATGAACTCCTGAGCCAGTACACCAGACTCAAGACGGTGGTGTGGTGCCAGGAAGAGCCGATGAACCAGGGGGCCTGGTACTGCAGCCAGCATCACATGCGTAACGCGTTGCAGCGCCTGAACCCCAAGCTGTACCTTCAGTATGCCGGTCGTGAAGCTTCCGCTGCCCCTGCGTGTGGACATATGTCGATCCACATTGAGGAGCAGAAGAAACTGGTCAACGACGCGTTTGAAATCTGACGAGCTACCGAACTAAGGATCCGTAATGTCAACAGAGATTAAAGCCCCCGTTTTCCCAGAGTCGGTCGCAGAGGGTACCGTCGCGACCTGGCACAAACAGCCGGGTGAAGCCTGTTCCCGTGACGAGCTGATTGTCGATATCGAAACCGACAAGGTCGTTCTCGAGGTCGTGGCACCGGCGGATGGCGTCATCGAAGAGATCTTCAAGGGCGAAGGCGATACCGTCGAAAGTGGCGAGGTCATCGGCAAGTTCAAGGAAGGGGCGGCTGGCGAGGCGAAGCCGGCCGAAGCTCCGGCGGAAAAGGCGGAAGAGCCCCAGGCCGACGCCGAGGTGGCCTCCGGTGATGTCACCCTGAGCCCGGCGGCCCGCAAGCTGGCCGAGGAAAACAACGTGGATCCGGCCGCGGTTAAGGGCACCGGTAAGGGCGGTCTCGTGACCAAAGAAGACGTGCAGGCCTACATCGACGGCAACAAGGCGGCAGCCCCCGCCAAGGCCGCGCCGGCCAAGGACATGCCGCAGGTGAGCGTTGCTTCCGGCGAGCGTCCCGAAAAGCGGGTGCCGATGACCCGGCTGCGTGCCAGCATCGCCAAACGTCTGGTCGAGGCCCAGCAGAACGCCGCCATGCTGACCACCTTTAACGAGGTCAACATGAAACCGGTGATGGAGCTGCGTAAGCAGTACAAAGAGAGCTTCGAGAAGCGTCACGGTGTCAAGCTGGGCTTCATGTCCTTCTTCGCCAAGGCAGCCACCGAGGCCCTGAAGCGGTTCCCGGCGGTGAATGCCTCCATTGACGGCAACGACATGGTCTACCACGGCTATCAGGACATCGGTGTGGCTGTGTCCACCGACCGTGGCTTGGTGGTACCGGTACTGCGTGATGTTGATGCCCTCGGTCTGGCCGACATCGAGAAGAAGATCATCGAGTACAGCACCAAGGCCCGCGAAGGCAAGCTGAGCATTGAAGACATGACCGGCGGTACCTTCACCATCACCAACGGCGGCATTTTCGGCTCCCTGATCTCCACGCCGATCCTGAACCCGCCGCAAACCGCCATCCTGGGTATGCACAAGATTCAGGAGCGGCCGATGGCCGTCAACGGCAAGGTGGAAATCCTGCCGATGATGTACCTGGCGCTGTCATACGATCACCGTATGATCGACGGCAAGGAAGCGGTCCAGTTCCTGGTCGCCATCAAGGAAATGATCGAAGACCCGGCACGTATTCTGCTGGACGTGTGAACTCACACTTAACGAATCGGAAAACGGGATAAATTATGTCTGACAAGTTTGACGTCATTGTCATTGGTGCCGGCCCCGGCGGGTACGTGGCCGCGATCAAGGCCGCCCAGCTGGGCCTGAAAACCGCGTGTGTCGAGTCCTGGACGTCCAAAGATGGTAAGAGCCAGGTGCTGGGGGGTACCTGCCTGAACGTGGGCTGCATTCCGTCCAAGGCGCTGCTGGAAATCTCCCACAAGTACGAGGAGGCCAGCCACGACTACGAGATGCAGGGCATCCTGGTCAAGGACGTGCAGATCGATGTGGCCAAGATGATGGAGCGCAAGGCCGGTATCGTGAAGCAACTGACCGGTGGCATCGCCAGCCTGTTCAAGGCCAATGGCGTGACCTCCATCCACGGTCACGGCAAGCTGCTGGCCGGCCGCAAGGTGGAAGTGACCGACGCGGACGGCAACACCAAGGTTTACGAAGCGGACAATGTGATTCTGGCCACCGGCTCCAAGCCGATCGAGATTCCGCCCGCGCCGTTCGACGGTGAGTACATCGTCGATTCCGAAGGGGCTCTGGAATTTACCGAAGTGCCCAAGCGTCTGGGGATCATCGGTGCCGGCGTCATCGGTCTGGAGTTGGGCAGCGTGTGGGCCCGCCTGGGGGCCGAGGTGACCATTCTGGAAGCTCAGGACACCTTCCTGCCGGCCGTGGACCAGCAGGTGGCCAAGGAAGCGCTGAAGCACTTCAAGAAACAGGGCCTGAACATTGTTCTGGGTGCGCGCATGACCGGTGCCGAGGTCAAGCGCAAGCTGGTCAACGTGACCTACGAAGATGGTAAGGGCAAGCAGGAGGCCAAGTTCGACAAGCTGATCGTCGCGGTTGGCCGCCGTCCGTTCACCGACAACCTGCTGTCCGAGGACTCCGGGGTCCAGATCGACGAGCGCGGTTTCATCTTCGTCGACGACAACTGCAAGACCGAGGCGCCGGGCGTCTGGGCTATCGGTGACGTGGTCCGTGGCCCGATGCTGGCGCACAAGGCGTCCGAAGAGGGCGTCATGGTGGCCGAGCGGATCGCCGGTCACAAGCCTCAGGTCAACTACGACTGCATCCCCAGCGTGATCTACACCGCGCCGGAAGTGGCCTGGGTCGGCAAGACCGAGGAGCAGCTGAAGGCGGAAGGGGAAGAGTACAACGTTGGTACCTTCCCGTTCGCCGCGAACGGCCGCGCGATGGCGGCCAATGCCGCGGTCGGCATGGTCAAGATCATTGCCGACGCCAAGACCGATCGCGTGCTTGGCTTCCACGTGGTGGGCCCGCAGGCCTCCGAGATCGTGGCCCAGGGCGTGATTGCCATGGAGTTCGGTTCCAGCGCCGAAGACCTGGCCCTGACCTGTTTCGCACACCCGACTCTGTCCGAGTCGGTGCACGAAGCGGCTCTGGCCGTTGCCGGCGGTGCGATTCACGTCGCCAACCGTCGCAAGAAAAAGTAACGCAAACGAATTTACTAGCGGGACAACTACTATGAATTTGCACGAATATCAGGGCAAGCAGCTGTTCGCCGAATACGGTCTGCCTGTGTCCAAAGGCATTGCCTGCGATACTCCCGAGGAAGCCATGGCTGCCGCCGATCAGATCGGCGGTGATGGCTGGGTTGTCAAGGCCCAGGTTCACGCCGGTGGCCGCGGCAAGGCCGGTGGCGTGAAACTGGTCAAGAGCAAGGAAGAAATCCGCGAGTTCGCCGAGAAGTGGCTGGGCAAGAACCTGGTCACCTACCAGACTGACGAAAAAGGTCAGCCGGTCAGCAAGATCCTGGTCGAGTCCCTGACCGACATCGAGAAGGAGCTGTACCTGGGCGCGGTCGTGGACCGTGGTTCCCGCCGGATTGTGTTCATGGCCTCCACCGAAGGTGGTGTTGAAATCGAGAAAGTGGCCGAGGAAACGCCGGAAAAAATCCTGAAGGCCGAGATCGACCCGCTGGTGGGCGCGCAGCCGTACCAGGGCCGTGAGCTGGCATTCAAACTGGGCCTGGAAGGCAAGCAGATCGGTCAGTTCACCAAGATTTTCCTGGGCCTGGCCAAGCTGTTCGAGGACTATGACCTGTCCCTGCTGGAAATCAACCCGCTGGTGATCACCCCGGCCGGTGACCTGCACTGCCTGGATGCCAAGGTGAACGTGGACGGCAACGCCCTGTATCGCCAGAAGAAAATCCAGGAAATGCACGACCCCTCCCAGGAAGATCCCCGGGAAGCCGAAGCCGCCAAGTGGGAGCTCAACTACGTGGCCCTGGACGGCAACATCGGCTGCATGGTCAACGGTGCTGGCCTGGCCATGGGCACCATGGACATCATCAAGCTGCACGGCGGCCAGCCGGCCAACTTCCTGGACGTGGGCGGCGGCGCGACCAAGGAGCGTGTCTCCGAAGCGTTCAAAATCATCCTGTCCGACGACAACGTTAAGGCCGTTCTGGTCAACATCTTCGGCGGTATCGTGCGCTGTGACATGATCGCCGAGGGCATCATTGGCGCGGTGAAGGAAGTGGGCGTCAACGTTCCTGTGGTGGTGCGTCTGGAAGGCAACAACGCTGAACTGGGCGCCAAGGTCCTGGCCGACAGTGGCCTGAACATCATTGCCGCCACCAGCCTGGTGGATGCCGCAGAGCAAGTCGTCAAAGCCGCAGGGGGTAAGTAATGAGCATCCTGATCAACAAAGACACCAAGGTAATCTGCCAGGGCTTTACCGGCTCCCAGGGCACGTTCCACTCCGAGCAGGCGATCGCCTATGGCACCCAGATGGTGGGTGGTGTCAGCCCCGGTAAGGGGGGGACCGAGCACCTGGGTCTGCCGGTGTTCAACACCGTGCGTGAGGCCGTCGAAAAGACCGGCGCCGACGCCAGCGTGATCTACGTTCCGGCTCCGTTCTGTAAGGATGCCATCATTGAGGCGGCGGATGCCGGCATCAAGCTGATCGTCTGTATCACCGAGGGCATTCCGACCATCGACATGCTGTACGCGAAGGAGTACGTCGATCGCAAGGGCGTCCGGATGATTGGTCCGAACTGTCCGGGTGTGATCACGCCGGAGGAATGCAAGATCGGTATCATGCCGGGCCACATCCACAAGAAGGGCAAGGTGGGCATTGTGTCCCGCTCCGGTACCCTGACCTATGAGGCGGTCAAGCAGACCACCGACTTTGGCTTTGGCCAGTCCACCTGCGTGGGCATCGGTGGCGACCCGATCCCGGGTTCCAACTTCATCGACATTCTGAAGCTGTTCCAGGAAGATCCGGAGACCGAAGCCATCGTGATGATCGGTGAAATCGGTGGTACCGCTGAAGAAGAGGCCGCGGCCTTCATCAAGGAGAACGTGACCAAACCGGTGGTGTCCTACATCGCGGGCGTGACCGCACCTCCGGGCAAGCGGATGGGCCACGCCGGCGCCATCATCGCCGGTGGTAAGGGCACTGCGGACGAGAAGTTCGCTGCGCTTGAAGACGCCGGTGTCAAGACCGTGCGCAGCCTGGCCGAAATCGGCAAGGCACTGAAGGAAGTGACAGGCTGGTAATCGGCCCGCTGTCCGGCAAAACCCTCGGCATCGCTGGTGCCGGGGGTTTTTGTTTTTTGGCCGGTCGCCTTAACGGCGCATCGGGATCGGACTATAATGCCCGGTCAGCTTTGTTTTAAGGCGTGTTTCATTCGCAATATAAGGAGTTCGTACTTTGAGTTCTGTCGATTCCCAGCAGCGCGTATTGTCGGGCATGCGGCCGACCGGAAAGCTCCATCTGGGTCACTACCATGGAGTGCTGAAGAACTGGGTCAAGCTCCAGCACGAGTATGAGTGCTTCTTCTTTGTTGCGGACTGGCACGCCCTGACCACCCAGTACGACGACCCTTCCGGTATCGAACAGAGCGTCTGGGACATGGTGATCGACTGGCTCGCGGCCGGCGTCAATCCGGGCTCCTCCACCCTGTTCATCCAGTCCCAGGTACCTGAGCATGCGGAACTGCATCTGCTGTTGTCGATGATCACCCCCCTGGGTTGGCTGGAGCGGATTCCCACCTATAAGGACCAGCAGGAGAAGCTGCGGGAGAAAGATCTGGCGACCTACGGTTTTCTGGGCTACCCGTTGCTCCAGACCGCCGATATCCTGATCTATCGCGCGGGTAAGGTGCCGGTGGGTGCGGACCAAGTGTCCCACGTTGAAATCACCCGCGAGATCGCCCGTCGCTTCAACCACCTTTATGGCCGCGAACCGGGATTCGAGGAGCAGGCGGAGGCCGCCATCGTGAAGATGGGCAAGAAGAACGCCAAGCTGTATCGCACCCTGAAAAAACGGTATCAGGAGGAAGGCGATCTGGAGGCGCTGGAAACGGCGCGGGCCCTGCTCAAAGAGCAGCAGAACATTTCCCTGGGCGACCGGGAGCGGCTGTACGGTTACATCGAAGGCGGTGGCAAGGTCATCCTGCCCGAGCCTCAGCCGCTGCTGACGCCGGAGTCCAAGATGCCGGGTCTGGACGGTCAGAAGATGTCCAAGTCCTACAACAACACCATCGGTCTGAGAGAAGAGCCGGACAGCGTGGCGCAAAAAATCCGCACCATGCAAACCGACCCCCAGCGGGTCCGCCGGACCGACCCCGGCGAGCCGGACAAATGCCCGGTCTGGGGCCTGCACCGGATCTACTCCGATGCCGATACTCAGGAGTGGGTACAAACCGGCTGCCGCAGCGCCGGCATCGGTTGCCTGGACTGCAAGAAGCCGCTGATCGATGCCATCGTCGAGGAGCAACGCCCGTTGCACGAACGGGCTCGGGAGTACGAGAACAATCCGGATCTGGTGCATTCCATCCTGCAGGAAGGTTGCGAGCAGGCCCGGGACGCCGCCCGCGACACCCTGGAAGAGGTCCGGGCCGCGATGGGGCTGAGCTACCGCTGACTGCCTGAATCCGGCCTGGGGACCCAGGCCGGCGTGTTCCCCGGGGGAAGGCCATGACGGACGACAACCAGATCACCACGGAAACGGAATCGGTCCCGGCGCAGGCAGCGCCGATCGCGGTGGTCTCCGGCAAGCCGGTTCTGGACCTTCCCAAGGATCTCTATATTCCGCCGGATGCCCTGGCGGTATTTCTGGAGGCGTTCGAAGGCCCGCTGGACCTGCTGCTGTATCTGATCCGGCGCCACAATATGGACATCCTGGATATCGACGTTTCCGAGATCACCCGCCAGTACATGGATTACATCAGCGCGGTGGAGTCCATGCGCTTCGAGCTGGCGGCGGAGTACCTGGTAATGGCCGCCACCCTCGCGGAAATCAAATCCAGGATGCTGCTGCCGCGCCAGGACAGCGAGGACGAGGACGAGATCGATCCCCGGGCTGAGCTGATCCGCCGCCTCCAGCAGTACGAACGTTTCAAGAAAGCGGCGGAGGACATGGACACACTGCCCCGCATGGAGCGGGACACCTTTGCCGCCTCTGCCGCCTTGCCCAGGTTGCCCTCGAGCCAGCCGCACCCGGACGTGGATCTGCGGGAGCTGTTGCTGGCCCTGCAGGGGGTTCTGCGCCGGGCGGACCTGTTCACCAGCCACCAAGTAGAGCGGGAGGTGCTGTCCACCCGCGAGCGGATGTCCCATATCCTGGCGGCTCTGCAGGACGACCGGTTTGTGTCCTTCGAACGCCTGTTTTCACCGGAGGAGGGGCGGCTGGGCGTGGTGGTCACGTTTCTGGCCACACTGGAGCTGGTGAAGGAACAGCTTATTGAAATCGTCCAGGCGGAGACGTTCGGCCCCATCCATGTCCGGGCCCGGGCGGCCAATTGAACAGCCGGGAAAGCGTGTGAAGGTCAGAGTCGAGTCATGAACGAAGAGCAACTGTCGCGGATTCAGGCAATTGCGGAAGCGGCCTTGCTTGCCGCGGGCAAGCCGCTGTCGCTGGAACAGTTACGGGAATTGTTTGCCGAGGAGGAGCGCCCGTCCCGCCAGGCCATGGAACACGCCATGGTCCGGCTCGAAGCGGCCTGTGAAGGGCGGGGGTTTGAACTGAAACAGGTGGCCAGCGGATACCGGCTTCAGGTTCGCGAGGAATTCGCGCCTTGGGTGGCCCGGCTGTTCGAGGAGAAACCGCAGCGTTATTCCCGGGCCCTGCTGGAAACCCTGGCGCTCATTGCCTATCGCCAGCCCATTACCCGGGGCGAGATCGAGGAGATTCGGGGGGTTACGGTAAGCAGCAATATCATCCGAACCCTGCTTGAGCGAGAGTGGGTGCGCGTGGTCGGGCACCGGGACGTTCCAGGCCGTCCCGCCATGTACGCGACCACTCGTCAGTTCCTGGACTATTTCAACCTGACCAGCCTGGACCAGTTGCCGCCGCTGTCGGACATCCGGGACCTCGAGGAAATCGGTCGGGAGATCGAGCAGAACATGCAGGGCGAGATCGAGCTCGACACCCCGGAAGCGACCTCCTCGGATCCGACGCTTCACTGACGTTTCAAGCCTGTTTACACCAAGGATTCATATCATGGCACCAAAGCAACGACGCCAGCGGCCGGTCATGTCACCGGCCGGCGCCTCCCAGGACGCTCCGGAACGTGTCCAGAAACTGCTGGCTCGCGCCGGGGTTGGCTCCCGGCGGGAAATTGAAGGCTGGATGACGGAAGGGCGCCTGACGGTCAACGGAGAACCGGCCGTGCCGGGTCAGAAAGCCACGGTCCAGGACCGTTTCGAACTGGATGGCCGGCGCCTGGAGG
This sequence comes from Marinobacter lutaoensis, assembly GCF_001981305.1. Taxonomy (GTDB): domain Bacteria; phylum Pseudomonadota; class Gammaproteobacteria; order Pseudomonadales; family Oleiphilaceae; genus Marinobacter; species Marinobacter lutaoensis. The sequence goes on from NZ_MSCW01000005.1 coordinate 159,313, forward strand.
TTTCCGGCGCCAGCCAGCCGGTACGGCGGGTCCTGATGTACAACAAGCCGGAAGGCGAGGTCACGACCCGCAAGGACCCCGAAGGCCGGCCAACGGTCTTCGACCGGCTGCCGCGGCTCCGGGAACACCGTTGGGTGTCCATCGGCCGGCTCGACATTAACACCACCGGCCTGGTCCTGTTTACCACCGATGGCGAGCTGGCCAACCGCCTCATGCACCCCTCGAATCAGGTGGATCGTGAGTATGCCGTTCGGGTGTTCGGTGAGGTCGACGAGGCCATGATCCAGCGTCTGCTGGAGGGCGTCCTGCTGGAGGACGGTGTGGCCCGGTTTACCGATATCACGCCGGCCGGGGGCACCGGTCACAACCAATGGTTCCACGTCACCCTGCTGGAGGGGCGTAACCGGGAGGTGCGTCGGCTGTGGGAATCCCAGGGGGTGAAGGTGAGTCGCCTGAAGCGGGTGCGCTACGGGCCGGTGATCCTGCCCAGCCGGCTGAAGATGGGGCAGTGGGAAGAACTGGATCAGAAAGCCGTGGATGCCCTCAGTCGTGCGGTCGGCCTGACGCCGGTGCCGATCCCGCCAAAGACCCCGGGAGAGAAGGCGGCGCAGGAGCGCCGACGCCGTAAACAGCCGGGCCGGCCAGTGCGCAGGTCTGGAGTGGAACGCTGGCAGGTGGACGACAGCCGCCCCGCCGGAACCCAGCGACCGCCGCGTCGGCGCCCAGGAGGGCGGGACTAGTTCAGCCGATGGCGGGGAACACCCGGGTCTGGTTTCTGCCCGCCTGTTTCGCCCGATACAGGGCTTCGTCCGCCCGGGCCAGCCATTGCTCCGGGCCTTCGCCGGCCAGATGGGTGGCGACGCCGCAACTGGCGGTGATGCGCAGAGGGGCTCCGACGAGCCGGTCCAGGGCCAGGCTGGCCAGGGCGAGCCGGATCCGCTCAGCAGCCTCCCGGGCGTGGGGCGCGTCCGTGTGGGGCAGCAACACGGCGAATTCCTCGCCGCCAAACCGGTAAACCCGGTCGGAATTGCGCAGGGTCCGGGTCAGGCCGTCAGCGCTCATGCGCAGGACCTGGTCGCCAATCAGGTGGCCGTGGGTATCGTTGACCGCCTTGAAGTGATCCAGGTCTACAAGGATCAGGGAATGGCTCTCGTTGTGGCGATCGGCCAGGTGGCAGATTCGGCCCAGATCCTCGTCCAGCGCCCGACGGTTGGGAACGCCGGTGAGGGTGTCGGTGAGGGCCATCTGCTCCAGGGCGATGAACCTGCAGGCGTTCCGGATCGGGCAGATCGCTGCTCCGATGAACACTTCGATGGCTTCCAGCTCCTCTTCCGAAAACCGGGTTCTCCGGTGCAGCTCCAGGTAGCCGTACAGCTCACCCTCCAGGTTCAAACGATACTCCGCCCGGTGCGGGCCACCCATGCCGGTCCTGAAGACAAATTCCTGACGGGCGATGGTATGGCGGTACATCATGGCTTCGAAAGGTACGATGTCCGCCATTTCCTCGGCCAGCACGCCGAGCTGGTCCTCCAGGGACAGGGTGGTGGCTAGGCGTCGCGCCAGACGGATCAGGACATCGGGGCTGTTGTTCCATTCCTGCCAGGCCTGTTTCAGGGCGGCGAGCTTTTGCGGCTGGTTGCCCGGCCTGGTCATGGACGAGATATGTTTCACAGCGGTCTTCTCTGTCGCGGCATAGGTTTGGGCGATAGAAAGCAGACATCATGCCTAAAATATTTTTTTCTTTTTTATCAATAAAATATAAAAATATATTTAAGTGTTTTGTAGAATTTTTCGGCGAATGACGGGCGGGGGCCGTCAAAAAACCGGCAGGAATTTGCCGGGCGTGGTTCCAGGGGGCGAGAACCCCGTGGGCAGGGGTGGGGCCGCGCCCGGGCTGTGGTAAACTGCTGCGCCTGAGTGTGTCATGTCAATGGATGGAGAGCGGCGGGTCTATGAGGTTTCAGGCTCCGGAAAGTTTATCGGAACAGATTGCCCAGCACTTGGGGCAGCGAATCGTGGTTCGTGACCTCAAGCCGGGTGAGCGCATCCAGGAGCTGAAGGTGGCCGGTGAGCTCAACGTCAGCCGTGGATCGGTTCGGGAGGCGCTGCTGATTCTGGAACGCCGGCACCTGATTCAGATCTACCCCCGGCGCGGGGCGGTGGTGTCGGCCTTGACCGTGGACAGTGTCAACAACCTCTACGACATCTACATCGACTTGCTGTGTATGCTGGGCCGAAAGGTACTGGAGCGCTGGTCCGGAGATGCCCTGGGCGGTGTCATGGGGCAGGTCAGGGAACTGCAGGCGGTGATCGACGCGCTCAACTCGGACAGTCCGGACGCCGCGGAACAGGTGATCGAGGCCGGCTTCGGCGTGATGCGCTACGCCTACCGTCTGGTGGAAAATCCCTATCTTGAGGAAACCCTGGAAAACTTCCGTCCAGCCATCAGCCGGACTTACTTCGTGGCCCTGGAACATTTTCGCGAGGAAATCGATGAAACCGCACGCTTCTTTCGCCAACTGGCCGAGGCCGCGGTCGACGGAGACGCCGGGCGTCTGCAGGCGGTGATCCAGGCATTCGGCGAACATCAGCGCCGTCTGGTGCTGAGCATCCTGCAGCGGGAGAATGTCTGACATGCGCCTGAAATCCATCAAGCTGGCGGGTTTCAAGTCATTCGTGGACCCCACCACGGTGCCATTCCCATCGAACATGACCGCGGTCGTTGGCCCCAACGGCTGCGGCAAGTCCAACATCATCGACGCGGTGCGCTGGGTCATGGGAGAAAGCTCCGCCAAGTACCTACGGGGCGAATCCATGACCGATGTCATCTTCAACGGCTCCAGTGCCCGTAAGCCGGTGGGCCAGGCCTCCATCGAGCTGGTGTTCGACAACAGCGACGGTTCCGCGCCGGGGGAGTTTGCTCGTTTCAGTGAAATATCCGTGCGCCGGCGCGTGTCCCGTGATGGCCAGTCCGAATACTTTCTCAATGGCTCCAAGTGCCGCCGTCGGGACATTACCGATCTGTTTCTGGGTACCGGTCTCGGCCCGCGCAGCTACGCCATCATTGAGCAGGGCATGATTTCCCGGCTGATCGAGGCCAAGCCGGAGGAACTCCGGGTGTACATCGAGGAGGCGGCGGGGATCTCCCGGTACAAAGAGCGTCGCCGGGAAACCGAGAACCGCATCCGCCGGACCCAGGAAAACCTGGAACGACTGACCGACCTCCGGGACGAGCTGTCGCGTCAGCTCCAGCATCTGGAGCGTCAGGCTGCCGCGGCGGAGAAGTACAAGGCATACCGCCAGGAAGAGCGGCAGAAAAAGGCGGAACTGACGGTGCTCCGGTGGCAGGCACTGGACAACGACCTCCAGACCTGGCGGGGCAGGATCCGTGAAACCGAACTGGAACTGGAAAAACGGCTGACCGAAAGGGTCAGCCTTGAGACCGCCCTGGAATCCCTGCGGGAGGACCACCAGGAGCGGACCGAGCGTTTCAACCGGGCGCAGGCAAAATATTATGAGGCCGGTGCCGACATTGCCCGCATCGAGCAGAGCCTTGAACACCAGCGTGAGCGCAGCCGCCAGACCGCCGTGGAGCTGGACCAAGCCCTGGCGAATCAGCGGGAGCTGATGCGAGAGCTGGAGCAGGACCAAGCCCGGCTTGCCGAGATTGAGGAGGAGCTGGCGGCCCTGGAACCGGAGCAGGAAGCCCTGGCGCTCCGGGCCGAAGCATCGGGCGAGACGCTGCAACAGGCGGAAGACGCCATGACCGAGTGGCAGCATACCTGGGAGGATTTTAACGCCCGTTCCTCGGACGCACGCCGCCAGGCCGAGTTGGCGCAGTCTCGCATCCGCTCCCTGGAAGACACCATCGAACAGCTGCGGCAGCGGCAACGCAAGCTGGAAGACGAGCGGGCCCTGCTGGAAGGGCAGGTGGACCGTGCGGAGCTGGAAACCCTGCTGGCGCAGCAGGAAACCCTCGAAATGCAAAGGGACGAGGCCTACGAGCGGATCGCCGAGGTGCAGGACGCACTGTATGACGCCCGGCAGCAACAGAAAGACGCCGAGCAGGTGCTGGCGGATGCCCGGCAGCGGGTGCAGAGTCTGCGCGCGGCCCTGGAATCCCAGCAGTCACTGCTTGATGAACAGCTCGGCAGTCAGGACGACGCGCTGAGAACCTGGCTCGAGAGCCACGGGCTGGCGGATGCGCCGCGGGTCGCGGCCTGCCTGCGGATTGAGGATGGCTGGGAGTTCGCGGTTGAACAGGTGATCGGACGTTTCAGCCGGGGCCTGGTACTGCCCTCGGTATCCGGGCTGGGCGAAGGCCTGGCCTCAGCACCCCGGGGCTTGGCCCTCGTGGCTGAGGCCGGTGAGGTGGCCGTGGCCGGAGGGCTGGCCGGCAAGGTTTCCGGAGTTCCCGCACTGACGCCCCTGCTGGCCGGCATCGATGTGGCCGACACCCTGGATCAGGCCCTGGCCGTGCGGGACGGATTGCTCCCTGGCCAGAGTCTGGTCACCCGGGACGGCGCCTGGGTGTCCAGGGACTGGGTACTGATGCCGGATTCCGACCAGGGACAGGTGGGGATCATCGAGCGCCAGAAGAAGGTGGCGCTGTTGAGTGAGCAGCTGGCGCAAGCCGAGGCGGTCCTGGCCGAGGCCGACGAGCGTCTGGAGCGGTCGCGGGCCCGCGCCGAGCGGGCGGAAGCCAGCCGCGAGGACGCCCAGGGACGCCTGACGGAGGCCGAACGCCAGTTGAGTGGCCTGGGCTCCCGGATCAGTGCCCTGAAGGCCCGAGCTGAGCAGATCGATGCCCGCCTGCAGCGCATCGGCGAGGAGCTGGCCGACCTGTCCGAACACCTGGATGAACACCGAGACAATCTGCAGATCGCCCGGGAGGAATGGCATCAGGCCCTGGCCTCCACCGAGGATCACGACGAGGAGCGGGAGCGGCTGCTGGAACAGCGCGACCAACTGAGGGAAAACCTGGACCGGCTGCGCCAGGATGCCCGTCATGACCGGGACCGGGCGCATCAGCTCCAACTCCAGCTGCAGACCCTGAACAGCCAGCGGGACGCGCTTCGGCAAACCCTGGACCGCACGCAGCTCCAGAAAGAACGGCTCGAGGAGCGGCTGGAGATGTTGCGGGAAGTCCGTGAGTCGGTGGAAGAGCCGATCGAGGAACTGCAGATGCAGCTGGAGGGTTTGCTGGAACGGCGGCTGGCAGAAGAGGAAAAGCTGGCCGCCGCGCGGGACGCCCTTGAGGACATCGACCGCCAGGTCCGGGAGCGGGAGCAGTCCCGCAGCCGCATCGAGCATGAGATTCAGGACGTCCGGGCGGGCCTGGAGAAACTGAAAATGGAGTCCCAGGCGCTGGAGATCCGGGCAGCCAATCATCTAGAGCAGCTCCAGGAAATGGACATCAGGCTTCACGACGTGCTCGAACACCTGCCCGAGGACGCGGATGAAAAGGTCTGGGCGGAAGAGCTGGAGCGGATCGGCAACCGCATCCAGCGCCTGGGCGCCATCAATCTGGCGGCGATCGAGGAATACCAGGTCCAGAGCGAGCGCAAGACCTACCTGGACAGCCAGCACGAAGATCTGATGGAGGCGCTGGAAACCCTGGACAACGCCATCCGCAAGATCGACCGGGAAACGCGCCAGCGCTTCAAGGAAACGTTCGATCAAGTGAACCAAGGGCTGCAGAGTCTGTTTCCCAAGGTGTTCGGGGGTGGCCACGCCTATCTTGAACTGACCGGTGACGACCTGCTGGAGACCGGCGTCGCCATCATGGCCCGGCCGCCCGGCAAGAAAAACAGCACCATTCACCTGCTGTCCGGCGGTGAGAAGGCGCTGACCGCCATCGCCCTGGTGTTTTCCATCTTCCAGCTCAATCCAGCGCCGTTTTGTATGCTGGATGAAGTGGATGCACCGCTGGACGACGCCAACGTCGGGCGTTACGCCACCATGGTCAAGGAAATGTCAAAGCAGGTGCAGTTCATCTACATCACCCACAACAAAATCGCCATGGAAATGGCCGACCAGCTCATGGGGGTGACCATGCACGAGCCCGGCTGTTCCCGGCTGGTCTCGGTGGATGTGGAAGAGGCCGCCGCGCTGGCGGAATCGTGAGTGGCGCGGCAAGCATGACAAAAAGGCCATCTGGCGCCCCTCTTCGTTGTATTCATTACAGGCTTTTCTTAGAGTAGCAACATTACCGAATCGGCAGACAGGACCGCATCATTATGTCTCTTAGGGAATGGTTAATCGCCATAGGTACCCTGGTTATTCTTGGCATCGTTATTGATGGTGTGCGCCGCATGCGCCGGGCTCGTAAGGAGTCGATGGCGATCTCTTCCGGCATGGGCGCCGACAGGCTTGATGAATCCCCGCTGGAGGAGGACTACAACCCCGAGCTTCCGAACGGGGGGGCCCGGACCATTTCCAGGGAAGTGCTGGAACAGCGCGGCTATGTCCGCCCCGAACGGCCCACCGCCCGGGGCGGTACGCCCAAACCGACTCGGCCGGTGACCGAGGCCCGGGCATCCGCCCAGGCGCCCGATCATGCTGACGAAGCTCCGGCGGAAGACGGCTTCTCGTCCCGGGAACCGGGGGACGACCTACTGCCGGACGCGGGCTGGGGCGCCCGGGACGACGACGAGGCTCTGGCCGACGGTGTCATCGGCCAGGCCCGGGTGGTGCGTCCGGAGCCCGAGGCATCGGGCCTTGAAGAACCCGACGAGCTTCCCGAGCCCGAACCGGTACCGCCAACGGTCACCACTGAAGTCGAGGAAGACACCGCGCGCCGGCCGGTGGCCACCGAGCGTCGCCCGAACCAGCCCCTGGCCGGTGCCAATCGGCCCGAGGCGCGCGAGGTGATCGTGATCAACGTGCTGGCGCGCAAGGGTGAGCAGTTCCAGGGGGCGGCCCTGAAGAAGCTCTTTGAGGCCTGTGGCCTTGAGCACGGCGACATGGACATCTACCATCGCCACGAGGAGCCGGACACCACCAGCCCGGTACAGTTCAGCGTTGCCAATGCCGTCGAGCCCGGTACCTTCCGCCCGGAAGACATGCCCGCCCTGAGCACGCCCGGTATCAGCTTTTTCATGAGCCTGCCCGGTCCTTCCAACGCCATGCAGGCCTTCGATTTCATGTTGGAAACCGCGCAGTGCGTGGTACGGAACCTTGGGGGCGAGCTGAAGGATGAACGCCGCAGTGTGATGACGCCGCAGACGGTGGAGCACTGCCGCCAGCGCATCCGCGAATTCGAACGCAAGCAGCGGTCCCAGCGGGTTTGATCAAACACGCAGGTTCACCAGATGCCCGGCCCGCTCCGGGCATTTTTTTGTTATCGAGAGAGCAAAAATGAGCAAAGCCACGCCCGAGATCATCACGCGTGTTGAAGAGCTTCGGTCCCGGATCGAGGACTACAACTACCACTATTACGTGCTGGACGACCCCAGGATCCCGGATGCCGAATACGACCGACTGTTCCGGGAGCTGCAGACGCTGGAAGCCGAGTACCCGGAACTGGCGACCGAGGACTCACCCACCCGGCGGGTGGGCAGCCCCGTCGAAACCAGCTTTGACGAGGTGGTCCACCGTCTGCCCATGCTGTCCCTGGACAATGCCTTCAGCGAAGAAGAGCTGAGGGATTTCGACCGCCGCGTACGCGAGCGCCTGGATACGGACGACGATGTCGAATACGTCTGCGAGCCCAAGCTCGACGGGCTGGCGGTCAGCCTGCATTACGAGAAAGGGGTGCTGACGGTGGCGGCAACCCGGGGTGACGGCTACTCCGGAGAGGACATTACCGCCAATATCCGGACCATCCCCTCGGTGCCCCTGAAGCTCCGGGGCGACGACGTGCCGGAGCTGGTGGAAGTGCGGGGCGAGGTGTACATGCCCAAGGCCGGCTTCGAGGCGCTCAATCGCCGGCTGGCGGCGCAGGGGGAGAAGACCTTCGTCAACCCCCGTAACGCCGCGGCAGGCAGCCTGCGCCAGAAAAAGTCCTCAGTCACCGCCAAGCGACCTCTGGAAATGTGTGCGTACAGCGTTGCCGTGGAGGACGAAGGGATGTTGCCGGCCACCCAGTGGGATTGTCTGCAACAGGTCAAGCGCTGGGGCTTCCGGATCAATCCGGAAATGCGCCTGGCCCGGGGTGTCGAGGCCTGCCTGGAAGCCTACAACGAGCTGATGGCCAAACGTGACACCCTGCCGTACGAGATCGATGGCATCGTGTTCAAGGTCAATCGCCTGGACCTGCAGCAGCGCCTGGGGTTCGTGTCCCGGGCGCCGCGCTGGGCCATCGCCCACAAGTTCCCGGCCCAAGAAGAGCTGACCGTGGTGGAGGATGTCGAGTTCCAGGTTGGCCGGACTGGGGCCGTGACCCCTGTGGCGCGGCTGAAGCCGGTGTTCGTCGGTGGCGTGACCGTCAGCAACGCCACGCTGCACAACATGGACGAAATCCGCCGTCTCGACCTGCACATTGGCGACACCGTCTTCATCCGCCGCGCCGGCGATGTCATCCCCCAGGTGGTGAAGGTGGTACCCGAGAAACGCCCCGGGGATGCACGCCCCGTGGAACTGCCGAAACATTGCCCGGTGTGTGGCTCCGATGTCATCCAGATTGACGGCGAGGTGGTGGCCCGTTGCTCCGGTGGCCTCTACTGCCCGGCACAGCGCAAGGAGGCGATCCGTCACTATGCCTCGCGCAAGGCAATGGACATCGAGGGCCTGGGGGACAAGTGGATCGACATTCTGGTGGACCGGGGCATGGTGAAAACCGTGGCCGACCTTTACCACCTGACAGTGAAGGACCTGATGGCGCTGGAGCGGATGGGGGAGAAGTCTGCCACCAACCTGGTGGAGGCCATCGCCCGTTCCCGGCAGCCGGCCCTGTGGCGCTTCCTCTACGCCCTTGGTATCCGGGAAGTGGGTGAGGCCACCGCCAAGGCACTGGCCAGCCACTTTGGCAGTCTTGAGGCCATTGCCGAAGCCGATGAAGAGGCTTTGCAGCAGGTCCCGGATGTCGGGCCGGTGGTGGCCGGCCACGTGCGCAGCTTCTTCGAACAGCCCCACAACCGGGAAACCCTGGATGCGCTTCAGCGTGCCGGCGTACAGTGGCAGACCGAGACAGTCACCGCCGCCGAGCGGCCACTGGCCGGCCAGACTTGGGTGTTGACGGGGACCCTGTCCAGTCTGACCCGGGATCAGGCCAAGGAAAAGCTGGAAACCCTGGGCGCCAAGGTGGCGGGCAGCGTGTCCCGGAAAACCGCCTGCGTGGTGGCCGGAGAAGCCGCTGGGTCCAAACTGACCAAGGCGGAGCAGTTGGGGGTCCCGGTGCTGGATGAAGCCGGTCTGCTCGATTTACTGGCGCAGCACGGACTCTGGCCGGAGTAGGCCGGACCCGGCCCGTGGCAGCGGTCACGGGCCGCCAATCTGAGAACTCGTGCAGGTCCTTGGCCGCTCAAATTGGCTACCATGGCGATGTTCTGTAACGGTGTGTAACCCCCATGGCCGGGGCATACCGATAACAACAACGAACCTGACATGGACCCCCGCATGCGTGCCGATGGCCCTTCTCGCACCGCTCCGTCTGGCCGGATCGCCGGCCTTCTGGTACTGACCCTCGCCCTTGCCGGCTGCAAGACCGAAAAGGACCCGGATTCGCCCACGCTTCTTGGGGCTCCCCCGGGGACCGCTTACCTCGGAGTGGAGTACTACTACAACTGGGGTGCCTATGGCGGCGAAGACATCCTCGACTATTCGCTGAGCAACGCCCCGTCCTGGCTGGCGTTGGAGGATACCCACAACAAAGCACGGCAGGGTGTGATCATGCGCGGCGTGCCGGGGCTCACCGGTGGCAACCGGGGCGAAGCGGACCTCGGCAAAACCGAAGGCATCTATCTGGTGGGAACCGATGGCAAGATGGCGGGCGGCGAGCCGTTCGACATCGAGGTGCGCTATAACGCCCTGGCCTTGGCGGCGGACGACTTTACCGAGGGTGAAACCCCGGCGATACCGGAACCGACCCTGGAGCACTGCGCCATCCCCGACCTGTCGGTGCCGGGGCGACACCGCTTCACGGTACCGGAGTATGACGACAGCGGCGCGGTCACCGGCGAGCGGGAGGTCACCTTTGATACCCGTCAGGTACTGGCCGTCCTGACCCTGGATCAGCCCTCCGTGACCCGGGTGGAGGTGGCGTTCGAGCTGTCCTCGGACTACGACGCCAGCGTGTGCGAATCCGGCGCCCAGGTCACACCGCCGCATCAGCGCTGTGACCACAGCACCGCCAACGCCAGTGACGCCATGGTGGGCAGGGACATCGTCGGACTCGGAACGGATTCTCCGGCGCCGGTGGACCAGGACGGCCATCCCCTGGACTACCTGAGTTACCAAGCCGATGATCAGGGTTTCCTGACCCGGGGCATCGTCACCCTGGAACCCGGTGTTCAGGAGTGCTACATCCGCCTAGAAGTGGTGGACGACCGTTTTGCCGAATCCGCGGAATTCGCCAACCTGGAACTGACCGAGGTGCGGTCCGGAATGGCGGGTCTGGGGGAGACCAACGACGGCGTCCGGGTCAACCTGGTCCTGCGCGACAACGAACCGGTGGTAACCCTGAGCACCCTGCGCGGCAGCCAGCGAGATACCCTGAACGTGGGCGATGTCCGGGAATATCGGGCCGTCCTCAGTGGTGACCGGGACCACGAAGTCCGTGCCCGGCTGATCCATTCCGACGATTCCAGCGCCCGCCTGAACAGTCAGTTTGTGATCGAACGGTGGATGAACGACACCTGGGAGCAGAACCCGGAGCTGGTGTTCCCCGTGGGGCAGGACGAAGTGAATTTCCGGATCCGGGTGGACGAGGCCGGATACAGCAACCCCGACCTTACCGATCGCGTCATTCTGCTGGCTCTGGACGACGCCTACCAGGCCGGCCGTGAATATTATGTCCGTGCTGAAACCGACAATCTTCTGCGGGTCAGCCTTAATGAACTGACCGAGCCCTTGGCGCCGGCTCAGGGCGGCAGCTTCGTCGCCACTGATCTGGCGGTGGGGCACGGTGGCCGCCTGTTTGTCGCCGGTTACGATCCCGGGGCTGGGAACCAGGTCCGGGTACGGATATTCGACCAGAAGGGGAATCTGCTTCAGGACGCGGCGGTGACACCGGCGGGCACGACCCTGGCGCCGTCTTCACCGGTGATCCGAACGGGGCAGCGGAAGGTGACGGAAGGCAACGTGAAAGTGGATCGGTATGAATTCGTGGTGGCCTTCAGCAGCGCCGACGAAATTCCCGGAACCCAGGCTCGCGGTGGGCTGGATGCCCTGGTCTCCGTGTTTTGGTACGACAGCGCCAGCAACGGCGGCGAGTATGTGCCTTACTGGCTTGGGCGCACCGGCACTCCGGGCGATGACCGGGTGCGGGGTGCGGACATCCAGGGCAGCTCGGGCTACATCGTGCTCGGAGGCGAGACCGACGGTACCTGGCCTGGCCAAGCAGCGTCGGGGGGCATCGACAGTTTCCTGCAACGGATCGACTCGGTGGCCGATGGCGCCAGTGTCACTCCCCAGGTGGCCTGGACCCGTCAGCTGGGCTCGGCCGGTGACGATCGCGTGGTGGCGGCGACGGTGGCCGGCAGTTCGGCCCTGCTGGCCGGTTCGGCCCGGGGGGCGGTTGGCGGCGCGGATGTCATCGGCGGCGAGGACGCCTTCTTCTACTCCGCATCGGACGGCACCTCGGAGCTGACGGTCCGGCAGGTGGGTTCCGAGGCGGATGAGCCCCTGAGCGATGCCCTGTACGACAGTGCCGCCGTCTGGCTGCTGGGGAATGCACCCGGGGCCTATTCGACGGTCACCGACGACGAGGACACCCTGACCCTGGCCTACGCCCCCCTGGCGAGCGCCGCCGGTTTCATCCTTGGCTATTCGCTGACCGGCACCCTGGAGGCGGCGTTTACCGTCAACGACGAGGACGACGTTTCGGCCGAAACGTTCTCCAGCCTGATCGCCTTCGACGGGGATCTGGTAGCGGCAGGCCACAGTGAAGGGGACTTCTCGGGCACCGGGACGGCCCTGTCCGGCCAGCCACAGGCCATCCTGGCGCGGATTTCCCGGGCCGGGGCGGGGGATGAGGACGCGACGGTGCTTCACAACCCGTGGCGTTACCAGCTGCCAGAGGACGGGACGACCGTGCGCGCCCTGGGGAACTACCGTGACGATGAAATCGTGGCCCTGCTGACGGGGGACGGCGAGCCCCGGCTGATTCTGCTCAGCCCCGAAGGGGGGCTGCTGACACCGCTGCCCTGACGCGGCTAGACGCTGCCTTCCTGTTGCCCGGCGCTGGCGTACAGCCTCAGATAGTCGGTGCTGGTGACGATACCCTGGGGCTGGCCTCCTTCGTTGACCACCAGCGCAGCGTTGAGCTGGTGTGCCAGCATCAGCCGGGCCACTTGGTGCGCATCGGTTTCCGGTGATGCCGTCAGGAACGCCGGCAGCTCGATATGAACCAGTTGTTGCGCCATGGCTTCCGGGCCCTGCTGATGGAGCCAGGTCAGCAGCCAGCGCTGGTCAATCAATCCCGCCACCTGCTCCTCGGCCTTGACCAGCAAGTGATGCACCCCGCGCGCTTCCATGATCTCCAGGGCCTCCGACACGGTGCTGGCGGCGGTGACGCTGTGCAGAACCGGGGCGCAGATTCGCGACACCGGCAGGTAAGGGCGCTGCTCCCGCCGTTCACCGGCGGCCGCGGTCCCATACTCCTGTAGTGCCCGGTGGCGTCCCGAGCGTGCGGCCTGCTGGAACTCGGCATCGGTGGCTTCGCTTTCCCCCGGCGTGACCGGATGGGACTCCGCCAACTCGCTGACATCGCCCACGCGCCGGTTGCGGAACACCTCCGGCAAACGGGTACCGAGCGGGCGGCCAGGTTCCGTTACGAAAATCGACATCACACCCCTCCGGGATTGAACACGGCTATTGGCTATTTAACGGCCGATGTTCCCGTTTCTGCAATACCGGTGGTCCCCCCCTTGCGGCCGCCCGGAACATCCGCCCGGGATGCACGCGCCTGGCCAGGTGGTCGGGCAGGCAGTGGGGTTGGCCGGAGATGCGGTCGGCCAGGTATTCCGCCAGCAGCGGGCCGTAGGCGAGCCCCTTGCTGCCCAGCCCGGTCAGGACGTACACGCCATCCAGGTCGTGTCCGGCGGCATGCAACGGGCCGGCCACCGGCTGATAGTCGTGGGTGGTGCAGCGGAAGCCAACTCGTCCTTCCACCATTTCCGGAGCGGGGCAGCTCGGCGCCAGCAGCCCGGGTAGCATGGCATCAAGCTGGCCAAGGTTGTCGCGGTGACTGTCGGCGCTCGGATGGGGGTTGTTTTCGTGGAGGTCGAACGTGGCTCCGGTGACGGCGATGCCATCATGGCAAGGGTTTAGGTATTTCTGACCGCACACCACGGCCCGAGGCCGGTGCCGCAGCGCCGGCTCCGGCAAGTGGGTGACCTGCCCACGGATGGCCTTGAAACGGTGTTCGGCGGCCAGGGGAAGCAGGGCCGGCGACTGGTGTCCGGCGGTGATGACCAGGGTTCCGGCGACAAGACCGCCACCATCGCGACAGGCAAGGTGCCATTGGCCGTTGCAGGGCGTGAGGCGGGTGACTTCGGCACCCTGGCGCAGGGTGATACGCGGATGCTGGGCCAGTGCCTGGCACAAGGCCGAGGGGGTCAGCCAGCCACCGCCGGGGAACCACAGGCCGCCGGTGTCGACCGGGAGGCCGGCCAACCGGGACGCCTGCTCGGCATCCACTGGAACCAGCAGCTCCTCCGGGTACCGGTTGCGGTCGAGGAAGCGCTGCTGACGTGACTGCTCCTGGGGGCTCCAGGCCAGTTGCAGCAGACCGGTCGGGTGCCAGAACCGGCCCTGATAGGGGTGGTAGTAGCGCTGGCCAAAGGTGAGGGCGCCCAGAGCCAGCTCGGTCTGGTCGTTGAACTCCACGCCCAGTTTGACGTACAGCGCCCCCTGACGATTGCCGGATGCACCCTGCCCAGGCTGCGGCTGGGCGTCCAGCAGGGTCACCGGGAACCCCCGCTCGGCGAGGCTCCGGGCCAGCAGGGTGCCGGCGATGCCGGCACCGACGATCACGATGTCGCGATCCGTCGAGACGCTCGGCGGCTCCGGCCCGGTATTCAGCGTCCCCGCCAGCATCTCCCGCTTGCGGCCAAAGCCGGGCGTTTTGCGCATGGCAAAGCCCTGTGCCGCAAGGGCCCGGCGAACCCGACCGACGGCGGTGAAGGTGGCCAGAGTGGCCCCAGGCGCGCTGTGCCGGCGAACTTCCGACATCGCCTGCTCCAGCCACATCTCAGGGTTGAGGGCCGGTGCGAAACCGTCAAGGAACCAGGCGTTGGCCTGGAACGTCAGCGCTTGCCAGGCTTCGAGCACATCCCCGAAATGCAGCGTCAGGCGAACTCGCCCCTGGTCGAAGACCAGACGGTGGGTGCCCCGCACCAGGGGGGGATACTGCGCCAGCAGCTGCCGGGCCAGAGGCTCGAGTTCCGGCCACAGGGCCAGGGCACGCTGCAGGTCGTGACGGGTCAGGGGGTAGCGCTCGGCGGACACGAAATGCAGAACGCACGGATGCCCGGGCGCCCGCTCGCGCCAGGCCTGCCAGGTGGCCAGGAAGTTCAGGCCGGTGCCAAAACCGGTTTCCGCCACCACGAAGCGCCCACCCGCCGGAACCGAACGGAACCGTTCTGGCAGACGGTTATGGGCCAGGAACACATAGCGTGTTTCTTCCAGGCCGTTGTCCCGGCTGAAGTAGACATCCCCGAACCGGGACGACTCGGGGACGCCATCGCGCCAAGCCAGCTCGGCGCTCTCAATGGCCGGTGCCAGGGTGTCTGAAGTCATGATGGGTCGGCTTCCGGCAAAACCGTGACGCTTTCGATCACCACCGGTTCAACGGGGACGTCCGCCATGCCCCGGGTGTAACCGGTCCGGACCCGGGCTATGGCGTCGATCACGCCCATGCCCTCAATGACCTTGCCAAACACCGCGTAACCCGGCCCGCGCACGCCGGCGTTGAGGAAGTCGTTGTCAACGACGTTGATGAAAAACTGGGAGGTGGCGGAATTCGGGTCCCGGGTTCGGGCCATGGCGATGGTGCCGCGAAGGTTGGGCAGGGTCGCGGTGGCCTCGTTGACGATCGGAGCGTGGGTGGACTTGCGGGCGAGGGCCTCGTTGAAGCCGCCACCCTGAATCATGAATCCGGGAATCACCCGATGGAACACGGTGCCGTCATAGAAGCCTTCCTGCACGTACCGGAGGAAGTTGGCCACCGTCTTGGGTGCAACGTCGGGCCTCAGCTGTAACGTGAACGCGCCTTCGCTGGTGATCACACGAACCTTGGGCAGGTCAGAGTCCGCTGCCTGATCCTGGGACCAGGCCCCGGGCGCTCCGAGCACCAGCAGCAGGCCAAACAGGACTGGGGTCACAAATCGCAAGCGTTTTACCATGTTTGTCATTCCAAACGTTACCTTGTGTTCTGCGAAGGATCGGTCGCTGCAATAATGCACACGATCACGGGAGCTGGTGACAGATCTTATCAGATTGATACGGAAATACGGGCAAATCCCCCACGCGAAGGCTCCACGGATCGGCTACTCTCTAGTCACCAGGGGCATTAACCAACCACACCGGGCCGGGCTGTACGGTTTCACTGTGAAAGTAGGAGGTTTGTGGTGAGAATCCGTCAGGGGCTCGAAGAAAAATCCCGGTTGGGTCGTCTGCTTGTCAACCGGGGCTACCTCTCGGAAGCGCAGGTGGAGGAAGGGCTGCGACTGCAGCATGAAACCGGCCAGCGGCTCGGCGAGATATTCGTGCAGAACGGCTGGATTTCGGAACGGGAGCTGCACCGGGTCCTCAAGCACCAGTCCCGTTATCGCAATGCCGCGGCCCTGGTCACCCTGGTGACCCTGCCATTTCAGCCCCTGGTCACGCTCGCCGCGGGCAGCCAGGGAGCCAGTGCGTCCCAGCAGTCTCAGGTGGCCGGCGAGCTCTATGGCCGTGGTCTGTCACCCATCAGCGACGAGGAGCTGGGGCGGGTTGCCGGCCAGGCCGATCCGGCCCTGCTGGAACGGGCGCAGCGGCTGGCGGCAATGGCAGCGAATCCGTCGCAGGTGGACGGTGAGGGCGGCGTGCCGGTGGATGCGGTGGAAGGTATTAAGTTTGCAGCGAATGTGTTCGTGCCGGTTCTCAACTTTCTGGACTCTGACCTGAGCATTTCCGGGGTGCATTACCGGGAGGGGGAGCCGCGCTATGAAGTTCGGGCGGATGGTGCGGTGTCCATGGCCCTGCCGGAGCGGATCGAGGAAATACGGATGGACAATATCCGGGTGGCGGGGAGCGCCAGCGCGGCCCTGGGTAATGTCAGTCTCCAGGATATCCGTTTTCATCCGGACTCCAGGATGACGCTCTATACCCGATGAGATGCGACAACGCCCGGTCGAGCCGGGCGTTTTTCCAGAAGCGGTAAGGCGCAGGTCAGGCGCTGGCCAGGATGCTGCGGCTGGTCATTGACGTCTGTTCGCCCTTGGCGCCGTACAGTTTTTGCTGACCGGCACCGCCACGGAAAATATCGGTCAGCCTCGCCAAACGCTTCTGCAAATGGCTGAGTACACGCCCGTTCTCCTGGTTCGCCCGCTGGCACCGGCGCAACTGCGTGTCCGCCTGGTGCCAGAGCCGGTGCAGCTCGGTCAGGCCGGCGGCCTGAATAAACCGGGACGGAGCGCCGCGTTCGGGGCGGTAGCCCATGGCGACCAGAGCCTGGATCTTCAGCCGGGCCCGTTCCCGGAAGGCGTCCAGTAGGGTGTTTTTCTGTTGGGTTAGCGCCTGCAGTTCCCGGACATCGGATTGCCGCAGTCGCTCTTTTTCCTGACGGAGCAAAGCCTCCAGGGCTTCAAGCTGGCGAAGGTCTTCGGTCAGGTAGCGCTTCAATTCGTCGATCGCAGCCATGGTTCACTCACCCGAAAATGCTTTCATCCATCTCAAGCATTTTCTGGGCCAGTTTTTCCGCGTCGATTTTGTAGGTGCCATCGGCCAGCGCCTGGCGAATCTGTTCGATGCGTTCGTCGTCCATTTCGGGATAATCGCCAAGTCGCTGTTCGAGCTGCTTTAGGTTTTTGGCTTGGTTGCTCAGGCTGACATTTTCACCCCGGGCGGACTGGGCCTGGGTGCGAGCCTGGTCGGTTGTGGTCGGTGCTTTCGCCGGGCCACCCTCGGCTTTGTTGGCCGTCGGTTTCTGGCTGTTGACCTGGCCCGGGCCAATTCCATTGAAGTCAACTGACATATCGGTACCTGCTTGCTTGGGGCTCCGGATCTCCTGACTGGGGGAGCCGATGCGCTTTCACAGTGGTGTAACGGCGGTTGTGTCCAATTCTTTAGTCGCTTCAGGGACTTTTTTCATTACATGCCGGACAGGATTTGCCGCTTTCCGGCGACATGCAACGGCAATGGTTTGCCGCCGCATCCGGTGTTACATGGGCACCTCGACCCGGCCAGGACCGGTGACGGTAGCCTTGATGGTTCTGGCCGACCGTAGGTTTTCCACCAGTACCTGTTCGCCCACGGCGGCATCCGCCAGAGCCTTGCCCCGGGAGGTCACCGCGAAGGCACCGGCCCGGGCGCTGATAATAACATGGTCACCCCGGGAGACGGCATTCGGAGCTTCCAGCAGATCGGCCGTGATCGGTACGCCCGGATTGATGGGGCGCCGGACCACCATGCCTGCCACGTCACCGACCTCAGAGAGGATGTCCCGATGGCTGTCATTGAGTGCCATCGTCGTCGCGGTCACCAGGTCCGGGGTCAGGACCTCGCCCCGGGCGAGGGGCCGCCGGGCGACCAGGCCGGGGCCATGAATGGTCAGGCTGGGTGTCACGAACAGGCGCCACGGACGTTCGCCGGAGCAGGAAACCTGAAGTGAGGGGCGGCTGCTCTTCCAGGGATCGCCGGTAAAGACGACCGCCAGCGGCTGGGAGCAGGGGGCCAGGGCCAACCGGCTGTCCAGTGACCCGGGCTGAAAATGGACGTCGAAGCCGCGGGCGGCCTGCTGTTCGGCAAAGGATCGCAGGAAGGTCTCGCTGGCCTGCTGGATCTGCGCGGCGGTGGTCCGGGCGTCGGCCCCCAGGGCAAGGCCCGAAAAAAACAGGGCGAGGGTAAAAACAGTGATGCGCATGCCTGTGGGTTTGTCCTATGCTTTGGTTACTGATCCGAAAGCCGGTATCGTTGCTAAAACTGTGCGACCACCGGCCGTTAACCGGTGTATCGGGGCGGGTGCCAAACACTTGGCGCTCCGCCTGCCACTCAACAACCAAGAAGCAAAACGCATGCCGGTAGCCACGGCAGGTCGGGGGAGTCATCAATGGCAGGGGTAATGGACAGTGTGAACCAGCGGACCCAGCTGGTCGGCAAGAATCGCCTGGAGCTGCTCTTGTTTCGTCTCAGGGGGCGTCAGGTTTATGGGATCAACGTGTTCAAGGTCAAAGAGGTCCTGCAGTGCCCGAAGCTGTCTTCCATCCCCAAGAGCCGGAACGTCGTGCTTGGCGTTTCCCACATCCGTGGCGAGACCATTCCGATCATTGACCTGGGCATGGCGATCGGGTTGCCGCCGATCGCCCGGGAAGACCTGGCCAGCTGCTTCGTCATCATTACCGAGTACAACCGAAAGACTCAGGGGTTCCTGGTGTCCGCAGTGGACCGCATCATGAACATGAACTGGGAGGAGATTCTTCCGCCACCCAAGGGCACGGGGCGCGGGGTCTACCTTACCGCGGTTACCAAGGTTGATGATAAGCTTATTGAAATCATTGATGTAGAGAAGATTCTTTCAGAGGTTTCTCCGCTTCGTGAGGACGTCACCGAGGCGCTCCGGGAGAAGAGTGCGGAGCGTGTGCAGGGACACCTGCCGGTGCTGGTGGTGGACGACTCCTCGGTGGCGCGGCGTCAGATCGAGCGTTGCCTGACGGCGATCGGCATGGACGTGGTGCTTAAGAACGATGGCCGCCAGGCACTGGACTACCTGGAGGAGATCACCGCCGACGGCTCCAAGGTGAGCGACCATCTCGCCCTGATCATCTCGGATGTCGAGATGCCGGAGATGGACGGCTACACCCTGGTCACCCGGGTGAAAGAGAACCCGGCGATGCGCGACAGCTACGTGATGCTGCACACGTCCCTGAGCGGCGTGTTCAACCAGGCGATGGTCAAGAAGGTTGGCGCCGATGATTTCATGGCGAAGTTCAACCCGGACGAGCTGGCCGAGCGGGTCATGGAAATCATCGACCAGGCCTGACGCGGGCCTCTTAAAGATCCACTCAAAACAGAGACCCAATGAAAGCGGACATAACGCCACAGGAATACGACGCCTTCAAATCGTTCCTGCAGGAGGCCTGCGGAATTCTGCTTGGAGACAACAAGCAGTACCTCGTCAAAAGCCGCCTGCGGCGCATTCTGGACGAAAACAATCTGGAATCCCTGGGTGCGTTGCTGGAGCGGCTGCGCAGACCGGGCCGGGCGAACCTGCGGGAAACGGTCATCGATGCCATGACCACCAACGAGACGCTCTGGTTTCGGGACAATCACCCGTTCCGGATCCTTCAAGAAAAGCTCCTGCCTGAGTTCGCCGAACGCAAGCCGGCCCAGCCGTTGCGAATCTGGTCGGCAGCCTGCTCCACCGGCCAGGAGCCCTATTCGGTGGCGATGGTGGTGGAGGAGTTCCGGCGAGCCCGCCCGGGCAAGCTCCGGGATGTGAAGATCGTTGCCACCGATATTTCCCGGAGCGTGCTCGATGTCGCCCGTCAGGGGGAATACGAAATGCTGGCCATTGGCCGAGGGTTGTCACCGGAACGGCAGCGTCAGTTCTTCACGCCGTCCGAAAACGGGGGCTGGAAGATCAAGCCCCAGATTCGCAGCATGGTGGAATTCAAGGAGCTCAACCTCCTCGATCGCTACCTGCTGGGCAAATTCGACATCATTCTTTGCCGCAACGTGCTGATCTATTTCTCGGTGGATCTCAAGAAGGACATCCTGACCCGGATGCATGCCGCCCTGAATCCCGGCGGCTACCTCATTCTTGGCGCTTCCGAGTCCCTCAATGGCCTGCCGGACCTTTACGAGATGGTCCAGTGCCGCCCCGGTATCATCTACAGGAAGAAATAGCCGCTGCCTGCCGGTGTCCGGGCCGCCGGCCACGGCCGGACGCGCGCCCGTGCGCCGCAACCCATGAACCCGAACAGGAGAGCTTGATGCAAATCGACCTCGACAGCCTGCCGCCCCTGGAGGCCTATCACGTTCTGACCCAGACCATCATCCCGCGGCCGGTTGCCTGGGTGTTGAGCCAGAACCCGGCGGGGGACTACAACCTGGCACCGTTTTCCTTCTTTACCCCCATCACCAGCAATCCGCCGCTGCTGATGCTGTCGATTGGCAAAAAGCCCACGGACGGAGCCCCGAAGGACACCCGGGTCAATATCGAACAGAGACAGTGGTTTGTTGTTCATATCGCGCACCGGGAGCTGGCGGTGCCCATGACGGAGACTGCGCGCACACTGCCCCTCGGTGAGTCGGAACTGGCCCGCGTGGATCTGGAACTGGTGCCGTTCGACGGCTTTCCGCTGCCACGCCTGAAGGACTGCCGCGTGGCCCTGGCCTGTGAGCTGTACGACATTCAGGAAATTGGCGCGGTGCCCCAGTCCCTGGTGTTCGGCCGGATTCGTCAAGTGTTTGTCGCCGATCCGGCGGTCACCGAGGATGACAAAGGTCGCGTCCGGTTTGACGCTGCCCGCCTGGATCCTCTGTCGCGTCTGGGCGGCAGTGAATACGCGACCTTCGGTGGCGTGATCAAAGTACCCCGGCCCGCCTGAAACCGGCGGCTGGACAGGACAGGGCGAACCCCATGGATCAACTCAACCTCAGGCACCTCTATTATTTCTGGGTGATCAGCCGGGAGGGCTCGATCGCCCGCGCCAGCGAAGTGTTGCAACTGGCACCGCAGACCCTGAGCGGCCAGCTGGCGACATTCGAGGCGTCCGTGGGAGGGCGGCTGTTCCTGCGGGAACGGCGCAAGCTGGTACTGACGGACCTGGGGCGTCTGGTGCTGGGGTACGCCGATGATATCTTCGCCCTGACCGGCGAGCTCTCCGATACCCTCCGGCTGGCGCCTTCGGACCGCCCGCTGCGCCTGTCGGCGGGGATTTCCGCGTCCATTCACAAGCTCATTGCCTACTACCTGATCCAGCCGGCGATGGCGCTGGGGCGCCAGATCCAGCTGGATTGCCGGACCGGGCGGACCGAGGACCTGGCCTTGAGCCTCAAGCGCAAGGAGCTGGATGTGGTGCTCACCGACCGTATGCCGGACCTGGACAAGCACGGTCCGTTGACGGTGCACCCCCTGGTGGGCTCCAGCATCAGCCTGTTCGCCGCTCCCCCCCTGGCGCGTCGATTACGGGGCGGCTTCCCGGACTCCCTCAATCGCCAGCCGCTGCTGGCAAACGCCACCGATGTGCCTTACTTTGAACGGCTCATGAACTGGCTGTCGCTCAAGGGGGTCCGGATGCATCTGGTGGCGAGGGTCGATGACAGCGCCCTGATCAAGGTGTTCGGCCGCCAGGGGCTGGGGGTGTTCGCCGCTCCCACGGTGATCCGGGACGAGGTGTGCCGGCAGTACGAGGTGGAGCAGATCGCCAGCATCGATGAGGTGCAGGACGAACTCTTCGCCGTGACCCGCTCCGGCAAACTCGCTCATGAAGGGGTTCGGGCCATTTGCGAAACCCCGGTTGATTTCTCCTGTCTGGCGTTACCTATCGAATAATTCGATCTTTTCTGATTAGAAAAGCTTATTTTATCGATCCTAGGTTGCTGGGAAGATGAACAGGTATCAGGCAGCAACTCGGAGGAGCGCAGCCATGAAAACAATTCACAAGTTTCGTCTCAATACCGGCAAGGAACCGACCACTCTGGTGCTGAGTGAGGGCTACCGTGTGGTGCGTTGCGAATACATTGTTTCCCAGAAAGCCGTATTCGTGTGGGTGGAACAGCCGCTGAGCGTGGGCACCCCCACGGTCGAGCGCAAGTTCCGGGTGGCTCTGTCCGGCGAACCGGTACCGGATACCTACGAATACCTGGATACCGCCCTGGACCCGTTCGGCCCCGAAGCCTACCACGTGTTCGCGGTGCCGCCCGCCGAGGGTCACGGTGCTGCCAGCAACGAGGCGTTTGGCAACGACCGCTGGCGTTCAAGCGCGAACTCATGAATCCACGAGGCCCCTTCACGGGGCCTCGTGCGTTATTTGATCAGGGCCTGCACCTCCCGGAACCTTGGGTGGTTGCAGTGCCGCATCCATTCAAAGGCAACCATTTCCAGGGTCACCACCGTGGCGCCACTCCGGGCCAGGCGGTTCAGGGCCACGTCCCGGTCAAGCGGTTGACGCGAGCCGCAGGCATCCGCCACCACCCACACCTTGTAGCCAGCATCCAGTAAGCTGAGGGCGGTTTGCAGCATGCAGACATGCGCCTCGCACCCCCCGATGACAATGTGCTGCCTGCCTTCCGGTAACCGTTCGATCAGGCCGTCCGGGCAGGCGTCGAAGTACGTCTTGTCCAGGGTGATGTCGCAGCCGTCTCGCACGGCGGCCCGGTTTCGTCCCAGTTTCTGGGGAATCTGTTCCGTGGCCAGGACAGGGACCGACAGCAGGCGCGCGATGGTCGCCAGGGTTGCGCATCGGTCAACAACCGTTTCTCCCCGGTGGATCGCCGGCATCAGTTTCTCCTGAAGGTCGATCAGCACCAGGACCGATTGCTCCGCTTTCATCAACATTGTTATTCTCCATCGTCGTCAACAGTCGAACGAAGTGCTGGGAGGACGCGCATGGCTCGCTGGCTCATCATTGCCGGTGTCGTTCTGGTTGTGCTCGGGCTGATCCTGCAGTTTGCCCCGGGCCTGTTCGGTTGGTTCGGCAAGCTGCCCGGGGACATCGACATCCGTTCGGAGAACAGCCGGGTGCTGATCCCGATCACGTCCATGGTTCTGATCAGCCTTGTGTTAACGATAGTCCTGAATTTGATCAACCGGTAACCGGAATTGCCCGGCGTCAGAATTTTTTCCCATTCCGATGCAAATGGGTGTTGCCAACCGCCTGAAAAACCATTAAAGTTTTCGCCCTCGAATGAGCGACGAGGTCGCTGATTTGAAACAGTTTCTTGGAGAGGTGTCCGAGTGGCTGAAGGAGCACGCCTGGAAAGTGTGTATACGTTAATAGCGTATCGAGGGTTCGAATCCCTCCCTCTCCGCCAATACAAAACCCCAGCATCTGCTGGGGTTTTTTTATTGGTGGGAAAGCCATCCGCTTCGTCGGTGGCCGTCGGCACGCCCCCGGATACCGAGAAACGTGCGCGCATTGCCAAGATGCTTTTTATCTAGTCCACCCGTTCGACAGCACCTCCGCTTGTTTCAATACCAGCTCGACAGCCTCTGGCGCTTGATCGGGCGGATACTTGTAGCGTTGCAGGGTGCGCCGCACCAGGATGCGCAGCCGGGCGCGCACGCTTTCACGCACCTGCCAGTCCACGGTGGTCGACTTGCGCAGCTTGTCGGTGATTTCGACGGCGATCTTTTTCAGGATGGCGTCGCCTGTAATCCCCCCAAAAAACACCGACTCAGTCGTACCGAATGGAAAATCCGGAAAAGGTTCCCGTGGCCGGGCTTTCGTCCACTTGGATGGCGGTGACTTCCGCTTCCTTGGGGCCTTCAAGGCACCAGTCGTAAAGCAGTTTGAGGTCGTCGACCGGGCCTTCTGCCACCACCTCGACGCAGCCGTCCGGAAGGTTCCGGGCGTAGCCGCGCAGGCCCAGCCGCCGGGCCTCTTTTTCTGTCGACGCCCGGTAGTAGACGCCTTGCACCTTGCCAGAGATCCGCAGTGTCCAACGTATGTCCGCCATCGTGTCCTTCACTTTTTTCAACATGGTACCCTGAACGAATCTAACGCCCTGGCGGCGGAGAATTCAAGGAGGGGGCATGGCGTTCACCAAGCGCAACACCAGCGGCTACGACGATGCGCTGATCTGCGAGGCGCAGGGTCTGGATGCGCTTCGCCAGGCGCTGGAACAGGCCGATGTGCGGGAGGTTCGGGTGCCCAGGGTGTTTCGGGTCAGCGCCGATGCCCTGGTCATGACGCGAATCGAGAGCTTTCCGCCCACCCCAACGACCCTGGCGATGCTGGGCGCCGGGCTCGCCAGGATGCATCGGCTCCGTCAGGCGGCCTACGGATGGCCAGTGGGCAACTACATCGGGCTGTCGCCACAACCCAACCGCGAGACCGAGAACTGGGGCGAGTTTTTTGTGCGTGATCGCCTGGGGTTCCAGGTGGGACGGGTGGCGGATGGTGCGGTCCGCGGCCGTTTCGCCGAGGTGCTCGAGCGCCAGGGCGAGCGGCTGGCCGACTGGCTGAATCGGCATTGCGCGCACCCGAGCCTGTTGCACGGCGATCTATGGTCCGGCAACGCGCTGTTTGGGCAGGACCACGCATGGCTGATCGACCCGGCTGTCTACTGCGGTGACCGGGAGGCGGATTTGGCAATGACGGAAATGTTCGGTGGCTTCGGCCAGGCGTTCTATCAGGCCTATGACCGCGTGTACCCGCGGACGGAGGCGTACCCGGCCAAGCGGGACCTCTATAACCTCTACCATTACCTCAATCACTACAACCTGTTCGGCCGCAGCTACCGGCCCGGTTGCGAGCGGGGATTCCGGCGCATCCTCGAACTGGTGGGTTAGATCAGCCCTGCGCTGCGCAGGATGAATACCCCCAGGGTCACGGTGACACTGGCCATTAGGGTGGTCAGGGCGATGATGTTGGCGGCCAGGCGGTCGTTGCCGCCCAGTGCCTTGACCATCACGAAACTGGCGGCGGCGGTGGGGCTGGCGAAAAACAGAAACATGAGCCCAAGTTCCGGGCCCCGGAAGCCCCCGAGCCAGGCGATGGCCGTCGCGGCCGCGGGCAGGATGACCATTTTCATGAGGCTGGAGCTGACCGCCGCGCGGCTGTCGCCCCGAATGGACTCCAGGGACACGGTCGCGCCGATGCACAGTAGCGCCAGGGGGAGAGTCAGGGAGGCGAAATACTCGCCGCTGGTCATGATCCATCCGGGCAGCCTCAGATCCAGCCAGGCGACGGGAATCGCCAGCCATACGGCCACGATCAGCGGATTTCTCAGAATGTCGCGGCCGATCGTGCGCCAGCTGGTGGATTGCCCCGGCTGATAGGCGACCAGGATCGCCACCGAGAGCGCATTGTAGGAGATGATGACCAAGCCCAGGAGAATGCCGCCGGCGGACAGGCCGAAGTCGCCGTAGAGGTTGGCGGCCAGTGCCAGGCCCACGATGCCGCAATTGCCGCGGAAAGCGCCTTGCACGTAAACCCCCCGGTCCACCTTGGGAACCCGCCAGATGGCCCACAGCCAGGCGGCACCGAACGACGCCAGGGTGGCGAGCAGGTAAAAGGCCAGCAGCCGGAGGTTCAGGGCGGTGTCCAGATCGGCCCGGATGATGCTGAGAAACACCAGGGTGGGCAGGGTGGCGCGGAACACCAGGCTGGAGGCGGTGTTGATGAACGGCGTATCGATCCAGCCAAGCCGTTTCAGTCCCAGGCCAATGAAGACCATGGCAAAAACCGGCAGGGTGGTTTCCAGGGTTTGCAGAAAAATGGCGGTCAGAGACATCCGGGTGCCGTTTCGGTTGTGGTTTGGGGAATGGCTGGGAGGCCCAGTGGGTGATTATAGGCGGGTTGATCCATAGCCTGCTACCTGTCTGCCACCAAAGGCGTAGGGTGGATCTGTCGCCTGGCAAGGGCGGGTGCAACACAACTGTCATGAAACCGGCATACCCTCCACGGAAAATCCCGCTGCTGGAGCTGTCATGCTGGGCACTGTCCGTACACGAATCCTGTTCTTCGCCTTGCTTTGCGTATGCGCCCTGGCCGGGCTGGCGACTCTGTCCTGGAGCATCATCGTCAAGGCCGAGTCTGCCGCCGACAATTTGATCGGCCATAGCCTGCAGGAATCCTGGCTGCTGGCGGACCTGGAATCCCAGCATCGGCGCCTGCAGGACCTGGCATACAAGATCAAGGCCCAGCTGCTGCTGTGGGATGAGATCGATACCGAGTTTGAAAGCCTGAAACCGGCGTTGCAGTCGACCTGGACCCAGGTGGGGGGAACGCCGGGGCTGGAATCCTGGGCCGCCGAGCACCAGGACGCGTTCGATCAGGTACAGGCACTGATGGCCGCCATGGCCAAGGGCATCGCCGAGAAAAGTTACTATCGGGTGGGGCAGGTGGTGGATTTCCAGTTGTTCCCGGCGTTGACGCCCATGTTGGCAGCAATTCAGGAACGCCAGGTGCAGAGCCGGGCAGATGTGTCCGGAGGCGCGGACGAGCTGCTGGTTTTCCTGTCCACCCAGCGCGGCTTTCTGATCGCCGGCTCCCTGGCCTTTCTGCTGGTGGTGGCGGCGATGACCGAATGGCTGCGCCGC
This sequence comes from Marinobacter lutaoensis, assembly GCF_001981305.1. Lineage (GTDB taxonomy): Bacteria > Pseudomonadota > Gammaproteobacteria > Pseudomonadales > Oleiphilaceae > Marinobacter > Marinobacter lutaoensis. The sequence goes on from NZ_MSCW01000005.1 coordinate 185,885, forward strand.
TCGGTCATTGTGCGCCTGCAGTCCATGGAGCGGGACCTGAAGGCCATGGACGCGGAATCCGATCTGACCCGGGTTCCGGCCTTTCGGGGGCGTGACGAAGTGGCGGGGGTCAGCCGTGCCCTGGCCGGCCTGGTACAGCGATTCGAGGGCTTCATTGGCGACATCCGTACCGCGGCCAGTGGCCTTGATGAACGTTCGGCGGCGCTCGACGAGAGTGCCTCGACGCTGCAGGCGACCTCCGAGCAGACCAGCCGTCAGATCGGGGATGTCAGCCAGTGCATGAGCATCATCGCCGACCAGGCCTCGGCCATTGAGCGGGTCACCGGAGCTTCGAGCGACACCGTCTCCGAGGCGGTGCGGGCGAATTCCGAGGTCCAGGACGGACTGGTGGTGAGTGAGCGGGCGGCGGAACACACCATCGACGTGATCGAGCGCGTTTCCGGTTCCATCCGCAATCTGAACGAATCCACGGAGAAAATCGAGCAGGTGATCGGCGTGATCGCCGACATCGCCGAACAGACCAACCTGCTGGCCCTCAACGCCGCCATTGAAGCGGCCCGGGCCGGTGAGCACGGTCGCGGGTTCGCGGTGGTGGCAGACGAAGTTCGCACCCTGTCGCGCCGGACCGCGGATTCCACCCGGGATATCCGGCAATGGGTTCAGGATCTAGTGGCCGGCGTGGGCGCCGTGGATGGCCTGCTTGGCGAAATGAAGGATGCCGGCCGCCGAAACCGGGAACATCTGCTGGCCCTGAAAGCACACCTGGACCGCCTCAAGTCCTATTTTGCGGTGCTGGAGGAGCACAGTGCCGATATCGTGTCGTCGGTGGTTGCCCAGCGTGAGGAAATCGGCCGCGTCGGCCGCCGTTCCCAGGCCCTGGACGAGAGTGCCCGGGTCCTGCTGGATAATGTCCAGACCACCCGCTCGGTGAGCGAGGCGCTGCGCCAGGAATCGGGGTCCATGCGCCAGCTCATTGCCCGCTTCCGGACTGCGTCACAGTAAGGGGCTTCTACCGGCGCCGGCAAAGTCTTACCATATCCCCCACAAACCGGAGGGATAATGACCGACGATACCAGCCACAGCCCCCAGCCCGATCCACGCCAGGAACGATTCGTGGTGGACACCAGTCTGCTGACCGAAGATCAGCTGCAAGGGCTGGTTGAGGAATACTGTACCCGCTATCATGGCCTCAATGACGTCGAGGACCCGCTGTCGGAACGGGCGCGGGTGCTGGCGGCCGTCCGGAAGGGGGAGTTGGTGGTCTGGTTCGACCCGGTGGAAAATAGCGCCGGACTCGGTCGGCCTGCGTGAGGTACAATCCCGCTGTTGTTCTGGTAGTCGTGTGCGAGGTGGAAGCTTGATCAGGGTATTGGTTGTCGACGACCATGAGCTGGTGCGTTCCGGGATCAGCCGGATGCTGGCGGATAACCCCGACATTGATGTCATTGGTCAGGTCTCGTCTGGCGAGGATGCCATTGACTTTGTGCGCAGGGACCGCCCCGACATCGTGCTCATGGATATTCGCATGCCAGGCATCGGTGGCCTGGAGGCGACGCGGCGCATTCTGCGCATCGATGATTCCATCCGGGTGATCGTGGTGACGGCCTGCGCCGACGACCCGTACCCGACCCGGGTCATGCAGAGCGGCGCCATGGCATACATCACCAAGGGGGCTGATATCCAGGAAATGGTACGCGCCATCCGGATGGCCCATTCCGGACAACGCTACATCAGCCCGGAGATCGCCCAGAAAATGGCTCTGAAGCAGGTTTCGGGCGACAAGGGGGGCGAGAGCGAGCTGTCGCTGTTCGAGCGCTTGTCCGAACGGGAAATGCAGATCGCGATGATGGTGGTGGACTGCCAGAAGGTTCAGGACATCTCCGACAAGCTCTGCCTGAGCCCGAAAACCGTCAACAGCTACCGCTACCGCATTTTCGAGAAACTGGAAATCTCCAGTGATGTCGAACTGGCCCTGATGGCTGTACGGGTTGGGTTGCTGGATGCCGACAAGGTCTGAGGCGAGCAGTGGACACACCGGGGAGTTTGACGCCAGAAGCTTCCTGAAACAGCTGACCGAGCGCCCCGGCGTCTACCGGATGTACGATGCCCAGGGCCAGGTGCTCTACGTGGGCAAGGCCCGCAGCCTCAAGAAACGTGTCAGCAGTTATTTCCGCAAGACCGGTTTGACGCCGAAGACCGAGGCCCTGGTCGGCAAGATCGCTGCCATCGAAGTCACGGTGACCGGCAGCGAGACCGAGGCGCTGCTGCTGGAACAGAACCTGATCAAGTCGTTGCGTCCGCCCTACAACATCCTGTTGCGGGACGACAAATCCTACCCCTACATCTACCTTTCCTCACACAAGGACTATCCTTCGCTGACGTTCCGCCGGGGGCGCAGCAAGAAAGGCGGCGGCACCTGGTTCGGACCGTTTCCCAGTTCTGGAGCGGTCAAGGAAAGCCTTAATGTTCTGCAAAAAGTTTTCCGCGTAAGATCCTGTAGTGAAAGCTATTTCAGAAACAGGACGCGGCCCTGCCTGCAATACCAGATTCGCCGGTGTTCGGCGCCGTGTGTCGGTTATGTCACCCCCGAGGCGTATCAGGAGGACATCCGGCATGCCACCATGTTTCTGGAAGGGCGGAATCCCGCCATCCTCCGGGATCTGATGGCGGCCATGGAAGAGGCCGCCCGGCGTCTGGAATTCGAAAAGGCGGCGACCTACCGGGATCAGATCAACCATCTCCGACACGTCCAGGAGCAGCAGGCCATCGACAGCCAGGGCGGCGACGCGGACGTGATTGCCATTGCTCAGGAGGCCGGGGTGGTCTGTGTGGTGGTGATTATCGTCCGGGGCGGCCGGGTTCTGGGTACCAAGGACTACTTTCCCCGCTTCTCCATCGAGCAGACCGAGAGCGAGCTGCTGGGGGCGTTCCTCGGGCAGTATTACTTTGGCGGCAACACACGGCGGGAAATCCCCCGGGACATCCTGGTACCGGTGGCGGTGGAAGGCCAGGCACTGCTGGCCCAAGCGCTGTCGGAGGCGGCTAACCGGGAGACCCGGATTCGTGGTAATGTGCGCGGGGAGCGGCGGCGCTGGCTGGAGTTGGCCATGACCAATGCCCGGCAAACCCTGCGCACCCATCTGGCCAGCAAGGAAACCGTGTATCGCCGCTTACTGGCTCTGCGCGACCTGCTGGATCTGGCCGAGACGCCCTCGCGCATGGAGTGTTTCGACATCAGTCACAGCCACGGCGAGAATACCGTGGCCTCCTGTGTCGTGTTCGATGAGAACGGCCCGCTCAAAAGTGACTACCGGCTCTACAATATCGAAGGCGTGAAGGCCGGCGACGACTACGCGGCGATGCGCCAGGTTCTGAGCCGCCGCTACCGGAAACTGGTGGCGGGTGAGGGCAAGCGCCCGGACCTGGTCTTCATCGATGGCGGCAAGGGACAGCTGAACGTGGCGCGGGAAGTGTTCGAGGAGCTGGGGATCTCCGACATCCCGCTGATCGGGGTGGCCAAGGGGGTGACCCGCCGGGCCGGGATGGAACAGCTGATCGACGCGATGACCGGTGACGTCTTCCGGGTTCCGGCGGATTCGCCCGCGCTGCACCTGATCCAGCACATCCGGGATGAGTCCCACCGCTTCGCCATTACCGGCCACCGGTTGCGCCGGGACAAAAAACGGCGCCAGTCCACTCTGGAAGGGATTGAGGGCGTCGGTCCCAAACGCCGCCGGGAACTGATCCGCTACTTTGGCGGCATACAGGAAATCCGCAAGGCCAGCGTGGATGAGATCGCCAAGGTCCAGGGCATCAGCAAGACATTGGCGGAAACGATTTACGCGGCATTGCATGATGAATAGGAAAACCATGAACCTGCCCAACCTGCTCACGCTCTCCCGCATCGTCATGATTCCCGTGTTCGTGGTGGTGTTTTATTTGCCGGTGGAATGGCGTTACCTGGTCAGTGCGGCGATCTTCGCGCTGGCAGGCGTCACCGACTGGCTGGACGGCTACCTCGCGCGCAAGCTGGATCAGAGCACACCGTTCGGTGCCTTTCTGGACCCGGTGGCGGACAAACTGATGGTGGCGGTGGCCCTGGCGGTGCTGATCGAGGAATACGCGGCGGTGCTGCTGACCATCCCGGCCACCATCATCATCGGCCGGGAGATTGTGATTTCCGCGTTGCGGGAGTGGATGGCGGAAATCGGCAGCCGCGCCAGCGTCGCGGTTTCCTACATCGGCAAGATCAAGACCACCGCCCAGATGGCCGCGATTGTCGGGTTGCTGGCGTTTCCTCCGGGTGACGTCTGGGCCCGGGTGGCTGTGGCTCTGCTGTACATCGCGGCCGTGCTGACGCTGTGGTCGATGGTGCTCTACCTCAAAGCCGCCTGGGGCGATCTGTTCCCGGGGCAGCGGGTCTCGTCAGACCGGCAGTAGCCGGTCGGCCAGGACGTCCCGGTCCTCGGCGTCGTGGCTGGCCAACACCAGCAGCCGTCCCTCGGCTTTCTGGGCCAGCAGCAAGTCACGCAACAGTGCCCGGGCCTCGGGATCGAGCCCGGTCAGGGGTTCGTCGAGCAACAGAATGGGCTGGTCCCGGAGCAGGGCGCGCAGTACCGCGACCCGCTGGCGCTGCCCGCCTGACAGGTCGCCGGGCATTCGTTGCCCGAATCCTTCCAGCCCCAGTGCTTTCAGGCCATCCGCGATCCGCTGGCGCTGCCGGGCCGTCAGCCTGAGGCCGGGGTCCATGCCCAAGCCGAGGTTGGTGGTCACGTCCAGGTGCTCGAACAGATTGTGTTCCTGAAACACGCTGGTCATGGGCCGCGCCCAGGGGGGCGTTCCCACCAGCTCCCGCCCCCGCCACTGGATGGAACCGGCATCCGGTGTCAGGAAGCCCGCCAACAGATTCATCAGAGTGGATTTGCCCGAACCGCTGGGCCCCGCCACCGCCAGGCACTCGCCCGGAGCAAGGGTAAACTGGAATTGCCACCGGGCGCCGCCCGGATAGTGGAACGTCAGGTCGCGGACATCAAGCATGGTGGACCCTGGTCGTCGAAAGCGTGGTGGCTGGGCGGCCGGCCTTTGGCTGGCCGAGCCGGCCGAGGCTCAGGAATACCAACAACAGCATCAGACCCAGCCAGAGGGCCGTGCCGGAGGCCTGTTCGGTGCGGTAACTGCCCAGCTGCTGGAACAGCAGGACGGGCAGGGTCGGCTCCTGGGGGGCGCCGAACAACGCAATGACCCCGAAGTCGCCGAGGGAGAGGGCGATGCCGTAGGCCAGGGCCAGAGCCAGAGGCTGCTTCAGTTTTGGCCAGTACAGCCAGCGCCAGCGGTACCAACCCAGCAGTCCAAGCTGATCGGCCTGTCGCAGGCTGGCCGCGTCCAGACTGTTCAAGGGCCCGCGCAGCAGCTGTGCGACAAAGGGCAGGGCCATCAGGCCGTTGATCAGGGCCACCAGAGCCATGCCCTGTGCGGCGTCGCCAAGACTGGGCCTGAGCAGCAGGAACAGGCCGGTGCCCAGGACAATCGGGGGAACCATCAGTGGAATGGCGGTGGTCAGCGGTGACAGGGGGGCCAGATAGCGGCCGCCGCGGTTGCCAAGGGCCAACAGGCACAGGGCGGCCAGGACGGACATCAGCCCGGCCGGAAGCGCAATGGCGAAACTGCGCAGGGTGGCGTGCCAGAGCGTGGCCAGCGGGGCGCCACCCTGCAGGAACATGCCGGTCAGCCCCGGCAGGCCGCGGATCAGGACGGCGGCCAGCGGCATGACCAGAAACAGGCTGAAGACCAGCAACAGCGCCCGGTCCCGCAGAGCTCGCAGCCCGCCCTGGTCCGGACGGCGGATGGGTTCCGGCAAGCGGCGATCCGGAGCCAGCCCGCGGGTTGGCGCCCGTCGTACCAGAAGCAGCCAGAGCAGGCCGCAGAGGGCCAGTTGCACCACGGCGAGCAGGGCTGCTCGGCCAAAGTCGAACTCGAACCGGAGAGACTGGTAGATGGCCACTTCCAGGGTGGTGCTGGCCGGGCCTCCGCCCAGCGTCATGATGATGGCGAAGCTGGTGAAGCAGAGGGTGAACACAAGGGCGGTAATGCCGGGCAGTACCCGACGGATGGCAGGCCAGTCCAGGGCCAGCCAGAGCCACCGGCCACGCAGGCCCAGCTGACTGGCGATGCGGCGCCGGGGCGCGGGTACGCTTTCCAGGGCCTGCAGCAGCAGGCGTCCGGCCAGGGGTGCGTTGAAGAACACGTGGGCCAGCAGGATGCCGCCAAGCCCATAGAGGTTCCAGCCCGGCAGCCAGCCATCGGCCAGCCGGGTCAGCCAGCCTTGCCGGCCAAAGACACCGATCAGGCCGGAGACGGCGACAATGGTGGGCAGAACCAAGCTCAGTTCCATCAGTCGCAGCAGCAGGCCGCGACCGGGGAATACCGCGCGGCGGGCCAGCGCCATGGCGACGGCCAGCCCGACCGCCAGACTGAGCAGGGTCGACAGTGTCGCCTGCCAGAGTGTGAACGTCAGGACCCGGCGCAGGTAAGGCTGCTGCCAGAGCTCGGCCAGCGCTGGCAGCGGTGCCTGCCAGAACAAGGCGGCGAGGCCGGCCACGGTCATGACCAGCAGGATGCCGGCGGCCGCCAAGCCCGGCCCGATCAGCCAAGCCGGATGCCGGAACGGTGCCTGGGGCATCAGCGGCTCATGGCCTCCAACCATTCCTCCAGCCATGCCTTGCGGTGTTCGGCCACGGTGGCCGGGTCCAGGTACAGGGTTTGACTGGGCTGAATCAGCCGGTCAAACACGTCCGGGAGTTCATCGCCCAGGTCGATGGCCGGATACATGACGTTCTTGAGGGGAATCTCACGCTGGAACTCCGGTGTCAGCATGAAGGCCAGGAAACGACGGGCCAGGGCCTTGTGCCGGGACGAAGCCACCAGGGCCGCCACCTCCACCTGCAGGTAGTGGCCTTCCTCGAACGCCGCGGCCTGGTATCGATCGGTCTTGTCGATGGCCATGTGATAGGCCGGCGACGTCGAGTAGGACAGGATCATCGGCGCCTCGCCGTTCATGAACAGTGAAAAGTAGCCGTCGCTCCAGCTCTTGGTGGTGGTCAGGATCTTGCTCTTCAGCGCCTGCCATTTCTCTCCGGCTTGGTCACCATAGACCGAGCGCATCCAGAGCAGAAGGCCGAGGCCGGGCGTACTGGTTCTGGGATCCTGAATGATGATCTTGAGGTCATCCGGCGCGCCGATCAGCTCGTCCAGACTGGTGGGCGGGTTTGGCAGCTGTTCGGTGTCGTAGACGAACGCGAAGTAGCCCCAGTCGTAGGGCACGAACAGCTCGTCCCGCCAGGCCACCGGCAGCTCCAGCGCCGCCAGCGACACTTGGTGGGGAGCCAACAGGCCGGTTTGACGGGCCGTCTCCATGGTGGCGGTGTCCAGCCCCAGCACCACGTCTGCCTGGCTGGACGCGCCTTCCAGTCGCAGGCGCTGGAGGATATCGCCGCCGCTATCCAGTACCACGTACTGCAGCGTACAGTCGCACTGCTGCTCGAACGCTGCCTTGACGGCGGGGCCGGGACCCCATTCGGCGGCAAAGGAAGGGTGGGTGTAGACCGTCAGGGTCTCGTTGGCCCGGGCCTGGGCAAAAGCCGTGGCGCCCAGGACCGCCATAAGGAAAAGGGAGCGGAGTCGCATGGTCTGTGTCCTCTGGTAAATGGGGACCATGCCGCGGGCGCCGTCACTCTGGAGTGATCACTCAATCCCTTCGCCGGCATGATCCGGATCAGGTTCCGCGGGTATGGTCTCAGCCCGCTTCGCGGGCACCCCGTTGAGTGGGAGCGAGTATAGCATGGGGAGCCGTCGGGCCGTGATAACGGAAGAGCGGCGGTTGATATAAGTCATGGCAATATGCTTAGCTTCATGTTGTTATAAACAAAGATCAATATTCAACGCAGTAGGGAGATCCGAACCATGGCAGGATGTCGTGTGCAGTTTGGAGCAATCGTGGCCGCTTCCACCCTGTTGGTTGCGTGTGACTGGGTCGTCGACGGCAACGGTGGCGATGCGCGGACGTCGGAAACCGAGCCCGATCTGGTCCTTGACCCGGGTGACTATGCCGATACGCCCGTGAGCATTCGCCCCTCGTCCGATGTGGAGGCCATGTTCGGACTCTATGCCGACCTTCAGGACGGTCTGTTGCTGTCCTGGGATATTCGCGCGCGCCTGGACGATCAGGCCGGTGGAGAGAGCGGGACCACCGCCTGCGATGGCGGCGGTACCGCCACTGTGCACTACAGCGACACCGGTGAGCACTATCAGGAAGAATGGACACTGAACGATTGCGTGGTGACGACCGACAGTGAAGGAGACATCCGGCTGAGCGGCACCTTCAGCTACGATGAGCAGATCGTGGTGGACACCGCAGAGCGTTACGAGGAACAGGCAGCCGAGCACTATGACATCGAGGGCGAGATTGTCGCTTCCTCGGATCCGGTTGCGATGCGCGGCACGATCGGGTCGGTCTCGGTCAATACCTACGACTCCCTGGGCAGTCTGAGCGGGGAAACCGACACGTTCGAGATCGACGGCCTGGAGTTTCAAATCGGCTCCCAGTACATTGCCATCACCCTGGGAGACGAGTCCCTTCGAGAGGCGGATGGGGAAACGGAGATTGATTTCAATGGCAAGCTGATCGGCTCTGCCATTGAGGGCTACATCGAGGTCACCACGGACAAGACCATCCGCTGGCCGGACACCGAAGACTGCCCGATCGAAGGCGTGGTCCGGATCGAATCGGACGGGGACGCCGAGTTGCGCCTGGGAGACGACACCGGCTCCACCCGCGTTGCGGAGATCTGGGTCGACGGCCAGGCCATCGAAACCTACTCCAGCTGCGATGAGCTTGCCTTCTTCTTTGGCGGGGGCAGCGGCGGCGCACTTTGATCCCAATGGGTAACGCCCGGCAGGGGGATTGTGCAAAAAATGCCCACAACTTCCTATAAAACAAAAACTTGTAAAAAAAGTGTTGACGCCGAAAACGGAATGCGTAGAATACGCAGCCGTTGACGGGGCAACGCCCCGGGCGAACACAGAGCGGGAATAGCTCAGTTGGTAGAGCACAACCTTGCCAAGGTTGGGGTCGCGAGTTCGAGTCTCGTTTCCCGCTCCAATTTCTCTCCGGTACGCCGGTTGGAAATCCAAACTCAAGTCTCTCATTGCCCCCTGAGAGCAAAGTCCGAATCCTGGGCTTCACCCGGCGCGGTGGCAGAGTGGTTATGCAGCGGACTGCAACTCCGTGTACGCCGGTTCGATTCCGACCCGCGCCTCCATTTTCTTTCCTTTCTTCCCTCGTTTGTCTACCTTGATTCAAGGTTGGGCGTTTCATGGCCCACGCGTTCATGTCACGTTGGCATGTCAGCCTTGGGGGGATTCCTCATGGCCACGTCATTGTTCAAGGACCGGCGCGATGCCGGGCGTCAGCTGGCGGAGGTGGTGTCCGGGGTGGTGACCGACCCGGATGCCTGCGTGCTGGGGTTGCCCCGGGGCGGGATCCCGGTGGCTTACGAAATCGCACTTCGCCTCGGTCTTCCCCTGGATTTTCTGAACCTGCGCAAGCTCGGGGTGCCCTGGCAGCCGGAGTTGGCGATGGGGGCGGTCGGGGAGGATGGGGTGCCGCATCTGGATTCAGAACGGGTGACTGCGATGGCCATTACGCCGACGCAGATCCGTTCGGTCAAGGATCGGGAGCTGCGGGTGATCCAGGCGCGCGGGACGCGGTATCGCAGCCAGTGTCCGCCACTGGATGTGCAGGGGCGAACAGCGATCCTGGTGGATGACGGCATTGCCACCGGCGCGACGGTGGATCTGGCGATCGAGCAGGTGAAACGTGCCGGCGCCCACGCCATCGTGCTGGCGGTGCCGGTGGCACCTGCCGAAGCTCGCGACCGTTATGACGACCTGGTGGATCATTTCGTATGCCTGCACGAGCCGTGGACCTTCCACTGCGTGGGCGCCTGGTACGAGGATTTTGGCGAGGTTTCCGACGATGATGTGTGTCGCCTGCTGCGGGACGCGTCCGAGCGTGGCTAGCGCGGGTAGCCGGTAATCTCCCGGATTCTGCGGTAGATAGGCTGCAGGCGCGGATACATCGCCAGGTACACCTCCCGGTACAGGCGGTCATACAGTGCATGGGCTTCCGGGTCTGGCTGAAAGGTGTCCCGCACCCGCGTCATGGCGGCCACCGCGGTTGGGAAGTCCGGGTGCAGACCCAGGCCCACGGCGGCATCGATGGCCGCGCCCAAGCCTGATGTTTCGTAGGTGTGGGGTCGCTCCGCCGGCACTCCGAAAATGTCCGCGGTGAGCTGGAGCGCGGCGTCGCTCTGCGAGCCGCCCCCCGCCACCCGGAGCCGGCGAATGGGTACTCCGCTGCGCTTTTCGATGCGTTCCTTTCCTTCCCTCAGGGCATAGGCCAAGCCTTCCAGGATGGCGCGGTAGATGTGAGCCCGGGTATGCACGTCGCCAAATCCAATGATCGCCCCCTTGGCCTCTGGACCCGGTTGCCGTACCCCCGGTGACCAGTAGGGTTGCAGCATCAGGCCCATGGAGCCTGCGGGAATCTCGCGGATCAGTTCGTCAAACAGGGCTTCTGGTTCGACACCGCGTTGTTCGGCCAGTTTCTGTTCCCGAAGGCCAAATTCCCGCTTAAACCAGCTCACCATCCAGAAGCCCCGGTAAATCATCACCTCGGTAGAGTAGTGCCCGGGCCGGGCGGAGGGGTAGGGAGGCATCAGCCGCACCGGCTCGACGTAGCGGCGGCTGGTGGTGTTGATGGTGGCCGTGGTGCCGTAGCTCATACACCCGATGTCCGGCGCCAGACCACCGGAGCCCAGGATTTCGCAGGCCTTGTCGGAGGCGGCGGCGACCACCGGCAGACCTGCAGGCAGCCCAAGATGCTTGGCGGCATCGGGGGTGAGATGGCCGAGGGTTGCGCCCGGGGGAACCAGCTCCGGCAGCATGTCGCGGGTGACCGGCAAAGCGAGCCACTTGAAGTCCCGGGTGCCGGCCCAGCGCTGCCGACGGTAGTCAAACGGCAGGTAGCCCACCTGACTGCCGGTGGAGTCCCGGTACTGCCCTGTCAGACGGTAGTTCAGGTAGCCGGAGAGCAACAGGTACTTGTGGGTCCGGGGCCAGATGTCCGGCTGGTTCTGGGCAATCCAGTTGGCCTGAGCCCGCTCCCGGAAGCGGTTCACGGTGTCCTCCAGGCGGGTGAGCCGGAACAGCCAGCCCCAAGGGCCCGGCAACGGGCCGTTGACGGCGGCGTGGCGTTGGTCGAGCCAGAGAATCGCTGGGCGTAGGGGGTGGCCGTCCCGGTCGAGGTTGACCACGGTGCCCCGCTGGGTGGTGACGGTAACGCCCACCACCTGCTCGGGGCGGGCGTCGGTAGCCTGCCACACTCGGGCACAGGCATGGCCCAGTTGCTGCCAAAAATACTCCGGGTGCTGCTCGGCCCAGCCCGGGTGCTCGGAAAAGTAGGGTTCGATTTCCTGCTTGCCCTTGCCGACCAAGTTGCCGGCGATGTCGAACAGCAGGGCACGGACACTCTGGGTGCCGTTGTCGATCGCCAGGATCAGGGGCTCAGTGGTCATGCGTGGGATTCCTTGACTCGTCCGGAAGCCGGTAGGCTGCCCGGTGTATCTGTCGGTAGCGGCGGACCTCCCATTGCCAGCGTTCGTCGGTCCAGCCCAGTGCGGGCTGACAGCGCCGGCGGATGTCCGGCAACAGCGCGTCGGCGCCGTCGGGCAAGACCAGGCCGAGCCGGGTCCGTCGCAGCAGCAGATCATCCAGATGGACCACCGCTTCCCTCCGGCAGGCCCAGACCAATTCGGCCCAGAGCGTCCCGGTACCGGCGATGGGCGCCGGTTCTGCCGCCGCCATCAGCTCGTCGAGCGCTTGGCCGTGGTAGCCCAGCAGGCGCCGCCAGGTCAGGCGCGACACACCCGCCGGCCGAGGCTGAACCGCTGCGGGTCGAAACAGCGGTTGCGATTCCGGTCTGAGGCGCCCGGCCTGATCCGGGCCCAGGGCGGCGATTAGGGCCTGCCTCGCCATGGTCCGGAAGGTGGTGAGCTTGCCGCCGGCAATGGTGAGCAGACCCGCATCCTGCCACATCACGTGTTCCCGGCTTTCTCCCGAGGGTGGGCGGCGGCCCTCGCCGTCCGTCACCACCGGCCGCACGCCGGCCCAGGTGGAGACGATGTCTTGGTGGGACAGTCGGGTTCCCGGGAACAGTTCCTCGGCGATGGCCAGTAGGTAGTGGACTTCCTCCGGTGTGATCCCGGGCTCCTGATTCAGGGGGGGGGTGTGATCGAGGTCGGTGGTGCCCAATACGGTCATGCCGGACCAGGGAAAGGCAAACACCGGCCGCCGGTCACGGGGGTGCAGCAGGGACACCGCGCAGCTGACCGGCAGGCGGGACCAGGGCAACACCAGGTGGCTGCCCCGCAGAGGGCGTAGCCGCACCTTGGCCGGGTCGCGCTGGAGATCGCAGGCCCAGGCGCCGCTGGCGTTGATCACCCGTGGCGTGTGCACGGTGAAACTGCGGTCGCTTTCCTGGTCCCGCAGGACCAGTCCGCTCACCCGGCCGTCGTCCCGCCGCACCGATTCCGCCCGCACATAGTTCAGGCAAAGGGCACCGTCCCGCCGGGCCTCCTCCAGTACCCGCAAGACCAGTCGCGCGTCGTCGGTGACGGCGTCCAGAAACAGGCTGGCGCCCCGTAGGTCGGACCCGCCGAGGCCCGGAACCCAGGTTCTGGCCTCATGGCTCGGGAGCCAGCGGCGGGTTCGCACGCCGGCCATCCGGTCATAGATCCGAAGCAGCAGCTGGAACAGCCGGGGGCCAGGGAAGCGCCCCTGTCTGTGGGGCATGATGAAGGGCAGCCGTTCCACCAGCCCGGGCGCCTCGGCCAGCAGGCGTTCCCGCTCGCGCAGGGCCTCCCGGGTCAGCCCCGGGTGCCCGCGGCCAAGATAGCGCAGGCCGCCGTGCACCATTTTCGAAGAGCGGCTGGACGTGCCCCAGGCGAAGTCCCGCTGTTCCACCAGCAGGGTTCGTAACCCGCTGCCGGCGGCTTCCCGGGCAACGCCCGCGCCGGTGATGCCGCCGCCGACCACCACCACGTCAAAGGTGGCATCCCCCCGGGCCAAGTCGGAAAGTATCCGCTGTCGCTGCATGCCTCACTCCATCAGAGTCCCGGGGTTGAGCAGGGCCTCTGGGTCGAAGTGCCGTCCCAGAGCCTGAATGGCCGCCATGGCCAGCGGTCCCTTCTCAATGGGCAGATAGGGCGCGTGGTCCTTGCCGACTCCGTGCTGGTGGCTGATGGTACCGCCGTGCCGAACGATCAGCTCCGAGGTGGTGTGCTTCAGGCGCCGCCAGCGCTCGAGCGTACGTTCGTAGCTGTCGGCGACCCGGAAGACGTAGGTGGTATAGATGCTGCACCCTTGCCCGTAGACGTGGGAAAGGTGAGTGAATACGTGGGTGTGTTCGCCGTCGTCGCTCAGTTGCCGGGACAGGTTGTGTTCAATGCGGTTCAGCAGGGCGTCGACGTTGCTCCAGTCGGTGGCGGTTTCCAGGGTATCCACCGCGTAGCCCCGCTGCCACAGGGCCTCCCGGAGGTAGGGCATGGTAAAGCGTTTCTCGGCCCATTTACGACCCAGGCGCGTACCGGTATAGACGCCATCGTGGCTCCGGCATACCGCCCGGGCCTGGGCCAGGGTGGCCCGGCACTGGCGACGTCGGCCGGTAATGCCGAAGGTCATCAGGCATTTGCCCTGGTCCGCGCCCCGGACGGCCAGGAAACGTTCCAGCAAGCGGATCAGGCCGGGGTGGCCGGCGAGGGCAAGCTGTGTTTCCGTCTCCCGGGCGTTGCTCAGACGCAGCATCGACAGCGCCACCCGATCCTGGACCAGCTGCCGGCAGGCGGCCCGGGCCCGGTCCCAATCCGGAAAGAACACGACATGGAAGCTTTCATGTTCGGGCAGTTGGCTGATGCGAACGCTGGCTTCGGTGAGAATGCCAAAACGCCCCTCGGACCCCAGGATCATTTCCCGGACGTCCGGTCCGGCCGAGGAGGCCGGAACCGTGGGTAGAATCAGGGTGCCGGCAAAGGTCTCGAGGCGGCCGCCGGCGAACAGCTGCTCGATACGGCCGTATCTCAGGGATTGCTGGCCGCTGGAGCGGGAGGCAATCCAGCCGCCCAGGGTGGACAGCTCGAAGGACTGGGGGAAATGGCCCAGGGTATAGCCCCGGGCCCGCAGCTGTGACTCCACCAACGGCCCCGGCGTACCCGCGCCGAACGTGGCCAGCCGGCTTTCCTCGTCCAGATCGAGCAGGCGGTTCATTCGGCTCAGGGCCACGGTCAGTACCGGTTGTGCTCCGGCGGGCGGATTGATGTGTCCCACCACGCTGGTGCCACCGCCGTAGGGGATCAGGTGTACGCCGTGGCGGCGGGCGTAGGCGAGCAGGGCGGTCACCTCGTCGCTGGATTCGGGGAAGGCCACGCCGTCCGGGAACGGGCCCATGTCGCCGGAACGCATGGCCAGCCAGTCCGGCAGGCTCTGGCCACGGGCGTGGCGGATCCGGGTTTCCGGCGTGTGGTCGAGCAGGTGGTCGACGGCCGGGTCGGCGGGCAAGCGCGAGGCCGGTACCCGGGCGCAGACCGCCGCCAGGTCGGCGTCGGGTAGGGGCGTGCCCTGGCCGATGCGTTGGCGGAGAAAGTCGTCGCCTTCCGGCGGCAGGTCGAGGGCGACGGCTTCGTCCCCCCATCCGTTCCAGCGTCTCATTCGGTAACTCCATGCTGCGGTGATTCTGCCGGCATTGTAGCGACCGGGGCGCGGGCGTCATTGCCCGCGGGCGACACCGCCAGTGTCATTTGCCGACACCGAACGAGCCCGGACGCAGGGATTCGGTCAGCCGGCGGTTCAGTTCCTGCCAGCGGGACAGCTTCTGCGCCTCGCCGATGCGCCGGTCCCCCGACTGGTTCAGCCAGAGGCCGTCGCCGTTGAAGCTGTACACCGGTTCCAGGTCGGTACGCTGGGAAGCGGGTTTGATCTCGTTGGTCAGGTTGTCGAGGATCAGCGGGTCGGCCCCCGGCTCCGGGTACCAGGCCAGCACCATATGGGCCTGGTTCAGCGTCAGCGCCTTGACATAGACGATGCGGAGCTGGTCGTCCGGCACGCCCATATCCTTGAGGGTCAGGTACTTGGCGATGGAAAAGTCTTCGCAGTCGCCCCCATTGGTGGCCAGAAGTTCAATGGGGGTGGCCCAATAGTCCTCTTCGCCCCAGTGCTGGATGTCGCTGACGAAGCGGACCCGGTTGAAAAACGAGTTGACCAGAAACAGCTTGCGGTCTATGGGGGCGTGGCCTGCCAGGTTCTGGAGCCGCTGCCAGCTTTCCAGCCGCTGATAGGCCGCATCTCCGAATTCACTGCGGACATAGCTCAGCAGCCGGTCACTGAGCTCCAGGGCGGCCACCGCTGAGACCAGGGCCAGCAGAAGCAGGAAGCCAGAGCGTCGTCGGAATCTGGGTACGGCCCTGGCCATGGACGCCTCAGTTCTGGTTTCTCAGGCGTTCTCGCAATTGTTCGAGGCGCCGGCGGATTTCTTCCCGCCGGGCCTGGTCCCTGTTGCTGTCCGGAACCGTTGCGGGGGCTGCGGAGGGGGCGGGTTGCGGCTGGGCCGCGGGCCGGGGTGGCTCGTCGCTGGTCGCCACGGACAGTCCGGACCGGTCCTCGGTGTCGGGGAAGTACAGATTCTCCAGCTTGCCGGAGCGCTCGATGACCACCCGGGTCGGGAAGACGGTGCGCAGACGGGCACCCCCGGGGAGCTCGTCCCCGACCAGATAGACGTCGGTCTTGCCTTTGTCGTCCTCGATCAGCGCGCTGCCGGGAAAGTCGCCGTCCGCCGCCAGCACGCCCCGGAGAGACAGCCGTAGGTTGGTTTCGGGCAGATTTTCGGTGGCAACCGTGGCCTGGGTGCCGGCGTCGGTCTGGCGACCGAACAGGGGCACCGTCTGCCAGTCCAACCTGGGGATGCGCCGGGGCTCGGCCTGGGGCGAAGTACCAGGGGCCGGAGCGGCGGCCCGGGTGGGGGGCTGCTCCGCTTGCCAGAACCGGTAGCCCTGCCAGGTGGTGACGCCTATCATGGCCAGCCCGGCCAGGGCGGCGGCAAGCAGGGGGAGCCGGCGGTCGATCGAGAACATGGAACATCCTGATGCTGGGTGGGGTTGGAAAAAGCCCACAGGTTATCAGACGGAAATGTTTTAGTGGGAGTATAGTGTATAGAGTTATTCAGCGGGTCCATAACCTGTGGTAGCCTTTTCCGAATCGATTGAAACAAAAAGGGTTTCCGGGACGATACCGCCTGCCGCCCCCCCGTCTTGCCAGAGGAACGAGAACGACCTTGAGCACCGAGACCGACGTTCAGATCCAGGAAGCCCCCCTCGGGCGTCTGCCGTTTGCGTTCGCCAAACGCCACGGCGTCATTCTGACCCGATCCGAGGACGGCGAGCCGGTCATCCTGGTGCGCCCGGGCGCGCCCCACACCGCGCTGGCCGAGGCCAACCGCCTGAGCGGCGGCCGGGCCCGCTTCACCACCATTGACGCCGACCGCTTCGACCAGGCCCTGAATGCCGCCTACCAGAGCGATTCCGCCGAAGCCATGCAGATGGTGGAGGGGATTGGTGACGACATGGACCTGGCGTCTCTGGCGGACTCGGTGCCGGAAACCGAGGACCTGCTGGAGCAGGAAGACGATGCCCCGATCATCCGGCTGATCAACGCCATTCTCACCGAGGCGGTCAAGTCGAACGCTTCCGACGTGCACATCGAAACCTATGAAAAGCAGCTGGTGGTGCGGTTCCGGATCGATGGCGTGCTGCGGGAGGTGGTCCAGCCGAAGCGTGCCCTGGCACCTTTGCTGGTGTCCCGGATCAAGGTCATGGCGAAGCTGGACATTGCCGAAAAACGCATCCCGCAGGATGGCCGCATCGCCTTGCGGGTGGCCGGCCGGGAAGTGGACATCCGGGTGTCCACCATGCCCTCGTCCAGCGGCGAACGGGTGGTGCTGCGGCTGCTGGACAAACAGGCCGGCACCATACGGCTGGAGTCTCTGGGTATGGCCGGGCGCGACCTGACCATTCTGCGCAAGCTGATCCACCGGCCCTACGGCATCCTGCTGGTGACCGGACCGACCGGTTCCGGTAAGTCCACCACCCTGTATGCCGCGCTGCAGGAAATCAACGACCGCAGCCGCAACATTCTCACCGTCGAGGATCCCATCGAATACAACCTGCCCGGGATCGGCCAGACCCAGGTCAACCCCAAGGTGGACATGACCTTTGCCCGGGGCCTGCGGGCGATTCTGCGCCAGGATCCGGACGTGGTGATGATCGGCGAAATCCGCGATCTGGAAACCGCCGAGATCGCCGTACAGGCGAGCCTGACCGGTCACCTGGTGCTGTCCACCCTGCACACCAACACCGCGGTGGGGGCGATTACACGGCTGATGGACATGGGCATCGAGCCGTTCCTGATTTCCTCCAGCCTGGTAGGCATCGTCGCGCAGCGGCTGGTTCGGGTGCTGTGCCCCCGTTGCCGGGAGGCCTATACCCCGGATGCCGAACACTGCGAGTTCCTGCAGCAGGATCCGGCGAACCCGCCCACCATTTACCGTGCTCGGGGGTGTGACCATTGCAATCAGCTTGGATACCGCGGGCGTATCGGCATCTACGAGGTGGTGGAAATCAGCGAGGACATCCGCTCTCTGATCCACAAACGGGCTGGCGAACTGGACCTGGAGCGGGAAGCCCGCCTCCGGGGGCCGAGCATCCATGCCGACGGGGTCCAGAAGATCCTCGACGGCGTGACCACCGTGGAAGAGGTTCTCCGCGTGACCCACCGGGGCCAGTAACCGATGCCGGCGTTCGAATACAAGGCCCTGGATGCTCGGGGCAAGCAGCGACAGGGGGTGCTGGAGGCGGACGCGCCCCGGGCGGTTCGTCAGCAGCTGAGGGAGCGGGGACTGACACCGCTGGCGGTCGAACCGGCGGTGGAAAAACAGCGCCGTCGCCGCTTTCTGGGGCCGCGCGGTTCTCTCGGAGCCGCCGACCTGGCACTGATCACCCGGCAGCTGGCGACACTGATTCAGTCGGGCATTCCGGTGGAGCAGGCGCTGGCCGCCGTGGCCAACCAAGCCGGCAAACCGCGTATCCGCGGCATGCTGATCGCGGTCCGGGCCAAGGTCATGGAAGGCTATACCCTGGCGGACAGCCTGGGCGAATTCCCCGGTGCCTTTCCCCGTCTGTACCGTTCCACCGTCGCAGCCGGCGAACACGCCGGGCACCTGGATCTGGTCCTGAACCGACTGGCAGATTACACCGAAAGCCGCCAGGAGTCGCGCCAGAAAATCCAGCTGGCGGCCATCTATCCGATCATCCTGAGCGTGGTCGCCGTGGCCATCGTGGTGTTTCTTCTGACCTACGTTGTCCCGGATATCATCGACGTGTTTCTCAAGCAGGGGCAGGAATTGCCGGTGCTTACCCGGGGTATGCTGGCGGTCTCGGAATTCCTGGCCGATTTCGGTGTCTACCTGTTGATCCTGATCCTGCTCGGCCTGGCGGGGTTTCGCATGGCGCTGCGCAAACCGGGGTTTCGGCGCCGAGTGCACCGTCGCCTGCTGCACCTGCCACTGGTGTCCGGACTGGTGCGTGGGGTGAACACCGCCCGCTACGCCAGTACCCTCAGCATTCTGACCACCAGCGGGGTACCGCTGGTGGAAGCCATGCGCATCGCCGGTGAAGTGCTGTCCAACGACTACCTTCGAGAACAGTTGCGGGACGCCGCCCGGAAAGTAAGCGAGGGCGGGACGCTGCACCGGTCGCTGGAGCAGACCGGTTACTTCCCGCCCATGATGCTGCATATGATCGCCAGTGGCGAGGCCAGCGGCGAGCTGGACGCCATGCTGGCCCGTACTGCCCAGATGCAGGAGAATACCCTGCAATCGAAGATCGCAACGATCGTCGGGTTGTTCGAGCCGCTGATGCTGCTGGTGATGGGGGGCGTGGTGCTGGTGATCGTCATGGCGATCATGCTGCCGATCCTGAACATGAGCAATCTGGTGGGTTGACGGCCACCGGTTTCGAACCCATACCGAAAACGAGAAATGGATGCCATAGCAATGACGACTGACACGAAGATGAATGCAACCTCACGACGCCAACCGGAAACCCAACGAGGGTTCACCCTGATTGAAATCATGGTGGTGATGGTGATCCTCGGCCTGCTGGTGGCCATTGTCGCCCCCAATATCATGGGACGCAGTGACCAGGCGAAAGTCACCATCGCCCAGACCCAGCTCAAAAACATCCAGAGTGCCCTGGACCTGTACCGTCTCGACAACAGCCATTACCCGTCCACCCAGCAGGGGCTGGAAGCCTTGGTATCCAAGCCCAGCGGCACGCCGGAGCCCCGGAACTGGAACCCCGACGGCTATCTCAAAAGTGTTCCCGAAGACCCCTGGGGAACCCCCTATCAATACGTGAGCCCCGGCACCGAGGGCCCCTATGACCTGTACTCCCTGGGTTCGGACGGCCAGGAAGGGGGCGACGGTGACGCCGCCGACATCAGTGTCTGGGACGTCAAGGGCTGAGGGGTTGTGAGGTCCCGGTCGGCGCCGGCGGGGTTTACCCTCATTGAGCTGCTGGTTGTCCTGATCCTGGTGGGGCTGTTGGCGTCGCTGGCGGTTTTCACCCTCGGCGGCTCCCAACAGCGGCAGCTGGAGCGCGCGGTCCAGGACCTTTACCTGCTGATGGGGACGGCCTCGGAGCAGGCGGTCCTGAACAACCTCGAACTGGGCTTGAAGCTCGACCCCGACGGTTACCGCTTTCTCGTCTATCAGGATGACGACGGGAGCTGGCAACCGTCCTCGGAGCGCTTGTTCGAGCCCCGGACCTTTCCCGAGGGGCTGGTGCTCGTCTACGACATCGACAACGAGGCTCCAAAGCTGACGTCTGCGTCCCAGGGCGATCGTCTGGTGCCGGACATTGTGTTCTTCTCCAGTGGCGAGACCACGCCGTTCCGGCTGGAATTCACGGTTGGCCAGGACACCGAGGGCATGCACGTGCTGGCGTCCGACGGCATCACCGGTGTCCGCTGGCACAAGCCGGGCGAATCGGAGGAAGACTGATGCGCGCCGGGCGCGGGTTTACTCTGATCGAGGTTCTGGTGGCCCTGCTGGTGTTCGGCCTGATCGCCGCGGCCGCGGCCCGCGTGGGCAGCCAGTACATCGGCAGCTTCGAACGGATTCGCGACAAGACCCTGGCCGGCTGGATCGCGGAAAACCGTATCAACGAGGCACGCTTGCAGACCGGGTTGCCCGATGTGTCGGAAACCACCCGGGATCTGGATTTCGCCCATTTCCGCTGGCACGTCGTCACCGCCGTGAAAGCAACGGAGGAAGCGACCATCCGGAGGATCGAAGTGCGTGTCGAGAAATACCGGGGAGACGATGGCGACCCGGTGCCGGTACACACCCTCACCGCGTTTCTGGGGACCCGGTGATGCGCCAGGACGGCTTTACCCTGATGGAAGTCCTGATCGCGGTGGCGATCACCGCAGTGATCGGACTGGGCGTCTGGCAGGTGCTCGATGGTGTCGTCACCTCCCGCGACCGGGTCGACGAACGGGCGGCAGCGTTTGATGAACTCCAGCGCACCATGCTGCTGCTGGAGCGTGACCTGACCCAGGTGGTGAATCGCCCGGCGCGGGACCTCTATGGCGATTTCCAGCCGGCGCTGACCAGCCGCGAGGAGGGCTTCGCGCTGATGCTGACCCGCCAGGGCTGGCGCAACCCCCTGGGTCTGCGGCGCAGCAGCCTGCAGCGGGTGGCCTGGGAATACACCGGCAGCGAGCTGCGTCGGCGTTACTGGCCGACGGTGGATCAGGGGCAGGAAGACAACGGCCAGGACATCCTTCTGCTCAATGACGTTCAGGCCTTCCAGGTTGAGTTTCTGGACCAGGACTCGACCTGGCAAGAGCAATGGCCGCCGGATTCGGAGTTGGCCGATACCCTGCCGGGCGAGCGCCCGGAGACCAGCCTACCCCGGGCCATTCGGATCACCCTGGAACACGGGCTGTTTGGCGAGATCGAACGGCTGTTCCCCTTGCCTGATTTCGATCCGGAAGAGGCCCAGGCGCTGATCGACGCCGGCCAGGCTTCTGGGACGGGCACGTCCGGGGACGACGAATCCTCGGAGGAGCCGGAGGAAACCGGCACCGGTGAGCAGGGAGGGACATCCGGATGAGCGCCCGTCGGCTCCGTGTCCCACGCCGGCAGTCTGGCGTGGCCCTGATCATGGTGCTACTGGCCATGGCCCTGGTGGTTCTGCTGGCGGCGGGTATGACGCACCAGCAATCGGTTCGGGTGTTCCGGACTGGACATTACCTGGCCCAGCAGCAGGGATACAGCGTCGCCCTCGGTGCCGAGGATTTCGCCCGCCGGATCCTGACCCGGGATTTCGAGGACGACAAAGAAGACAACGCGATGGTGGACAGCCTGGACGAATTCTGGGCCGCCAATGCCGCGATCCTGCCCCTGGACGACCAGGGGGTGGTGGAGGTCCAGGTGGATGACCTGAGCGGCCGTTTCAATCTCAATGACCTGGTCACCGCCACCGGGCAGGTGGACACCCTGGCCAAGGAGCGTTTCAACCGGTTACTCATGGTGCTCGGGATTTCGGCAATTCACGCCGACGCCCTGGTGGACTGGATCGACGCCAACGACGAACCGGCGAGCGCCTATGGCGCCGAGGACGGCGAATATCTGATGGCAGAGCCCGGATATCGGGCCGCGAACCAGCCATTTGTCAGTGTTACCGAGCTGCGCCTGATCGAGGGCATGACCGAGGAGATCTATCAGACCCTGAAGCCGCACGTGGCGGCCCTGCCGGTTCGGGGGGCGGGCGTCAATGTGAACACCGCCACCGGGCCGGTGTTGCAGGCGCTGCATGAGGAGCTCACCGAAGCGGCCATCGATTCGGTGCTCAAGCGGCGCGAGGACGCCCCGTTCGACAACCTTCAGGATTTCCTGGCACTGCCGGAGTTCGCCGGCTTGGGGCTGACCACCAACGGCCTGACGGTGCAGAGCCATTTTTTTGAAGTTGTTTCCCGGATTACCTACGATGAACGTGTTGTGAACCTGGTCAGCACCGTGTTCCGGAATGGCGAGGGTGAGGTTCGGACCGTTCACCGGGATGCCGGGCAGAAAAACCGCATCACCAAGGAACCCTTTACCATTTCAGAAGGATAGCCATGTCGTACCGCCTTTATGTCCGGCCCGTGCCGCCTTATCTGGAGGCGGAGTCCGCTCCGGCGGGCCAGCTGTATCACTGGGTCCTGCAAGATGCCAACGGTGACACCCAGGCCCATGGCTCCGGTGAAAGCCGGCATTCGATCGAGCAGGTGCTGGCTCAGAATGCCCTGGAACACGTGCAGCTGCTGGGTCTGGTACCTGGCGAGGACGTCCTGTTCTGCGTCGCGGACATTCCCGCCCGTCAGTCCCGCTATATCGCCCAGGCACTGCCCTACGCGGTTGAGGAGCAAATCGCCCAGGACATCGACACCGTACACCTGGCGTTGGGCGAACCCGGCCCGGACGGCTACCGGGTCGCGGCGATCGACCGGGACCGCATGGGTCACTGGTTTGACCTTTTTTCCGGATGGACCGGTACCCGCCTGACCGCCATTTTCCCGGACGCCGCCCTGCTGCCGGCCACCGAGGGAGGCTGGTCCATCTGTCTCGAGCCCGAGCTGGCCATGCTGGTCAGTGATCGGGGGGAATGGCTGAACGTCCAGCCCGACAACCTCGAAATGCTGGCCCAGACCCTGGCCATCCCGTCCGCCGAGGAGGTCGCCGCCGAGGTTCCGGTTACCCTGTTCGTGACCCCCCAGGCGCTCGAGCGCCATGCCTCCGTGGTGGCATCGCTGAAAGCCCCGGGTCGGCTGGCGGTTCGGGAGGAGGTGCTGGAAATCGCCCCGCTGGAGCTGCTGGCCCATGCCGATCACCATCACCTGTGTCGCCCCATCAACCTGTGCCAGGGGATGTTTTCAATCCGGTCCGGCCGCTCCGGGATCCTCGGCCCGTGGAAGCCCCTGGTCGCCGTGGCGTCGGTCTGGTTTGTGCTCCAGATCGCTCTGGAGGTGGGCCTGGGGCTCTATTACCGGCAGCAGACGGAGCAGCTGGAG
This sequence comes from Marinobacter lutaoensis, assembly GCF_001981305.1. Lineage (GTDB taxonomy): Bacteria > Pseudomonadota > Gammaproteobacteria > Pseudomonadales > Oleiphilaceae > Marinobacter > Marinobacter lutaoensis. The sequence goes on from NZ_MSCW01000005.1 coordinate 209,162, forward strand.
CAGCAGGCGATGGCCATATACCACCAGGCGTTTCCCAACGACCGGCGCACCCACGCCGGCAATGTCCGTAGGGTCATCGAAGGGCAGTTGCGGGTCGCCGGCGACCGCGGGCCGCAACTGGATTTCATCAACCTGATGAAGTACACCGGCCAGCAGTACAGCCAGCTGCCGGTGCCGGACTCCGTGGTGTTCAACTCGGTGAATTACAGCCGCAATCGCGGTGAGTTGGTGGTCGATCTGAGGGCCGACAGCTATGAACGCCTCAGCGGCCTGCGCAATGGCCTTGCCGGTCAGGGTCTGGAAGCCCAGATCGGCTCGGTCGTCAACGAATCCGGCGGTACCCGTGGCCGCCTGACGGTATCCGGAGGATAAGCCCGTGCTGGAACGTTTCAGGGAACACCCGCTGGTTCGCCGCTGGGTCGCGCGATACGATGAACTGCCCGGGCGCGACCAGCAGGCGCTGCTGGTTCTGGCCATCGCACTGTTGCTGGCCGTGCTGTATTTCGCCGTTTGGAAACCAGCGTCCGATTTTCACGACCAGGCCGAGCAGGCCCGCGACAACGCCGCCGGGCTGCTGGCCTGGATGCAGGCCAACCGGGCCACCATCCAGCAGCTGGCGGGGGCGTCCGACAATACCGGCCCCTCGGTTGACAAACCGGCCGATGGCCGTGCCCTGATGGGACTGGTGACACGCTCCGCCGCCGAGGCGGGGCTGACCCTGCAACGGTTCGAGCCCAGTGGTGAGAACGCCATCCGGCTCTGGCTGGAAAACGTGCCGTTCGCCAGCGTGGCGGCCTGGCTGGAGCAACTCCGGAATGACCATGACGTGGTGATCGACCAGGCCGCCATGGACCGGGACGAACAGCCCGGCACGGTGTCCGTTCGTCTAACACTGACCCTGTAGAGGAAAACGCAATGTCCGACGGCAACGACAACAAGAACAATTTCGAGCCGGTGGTGGTGCGCCTGGATGAGAGCGCACGCAATGAAGCCCAGTCCATCCTGTACCATGCCTATCGGGAAGACCCCACCTTCCAGTACCTGTTCGACCACCGTCGTCCGGGGTACGACCAGCGGGTCCGGGCGACGGTGCGGGAACTGGTCGACTTGTATTTTGAGCACGAACAGGAGGCCGTCGGCGTCATGGTCGACCATACCCTGGTGGCCGTGGCCTTCGTGGGGGAGCCGGAACTGCGCCTGAACCTGGCGCAGCAGCTGAGCTGGCGTATCCGAATGGTACTGACGGCCGGCTTCGCCTCCACCCGCCGATACCTGGAATATCACGAGAAAATCCGCGGCCTGCTGCCCCAGCCCCAGGCGCACCAGCTGCCTCTGATGGGGGTGGACCCGAAGTACCAGAACCGGGGCTATGGCCGTGTCCTGTTGAGGGCGGTGGAGCGCCTGTGCGAGGACAACCCCCGGGGCAGTGGCTTGGTGCTGGACACCGGCAACAGCCGGTACCTGCCTTTTTATGAATCGGAGGGGTTCCGCAGCCTGGGCAAGATCCGGATGGGTGACTTCGAGGATCATGTGCTGTTTCGGCAGTTGTCCGAGGCGAGGCCGGCGGCGTCGGCCGCGCCTTCTTAAATACGTTGGATGGTAGGAGTAAGTGTGTCTGATTCCCGCGAGTTTGACCTGATCGTTATTGGTGCCGGTTCCGGTGGTGTCCGCCTGGCCCGGATGTCCGCGCAGTACGGTGCCCGGGTGGCGGTTGTCGAGTCCCGGTACCTGGGGGGCACCTGTGTCAATGTCGGTTGCGTGCCCAAGAAGCTGTTTGTCTACGGCGCCCATGTTCATGACGAGCTGGACGACGCAGGGGGCTATGGCTGGACCGTTCCGATGGACGGCGTGCGTTTTGACTGGCCGACCCTGGTGGCCAACAAGAACGCGGAAATCGAGCGCCTGAACGGGGTCTACGGCCGTCTGCTGGATACCGCCGGGGTCACCGTGATCCGGGGCGCGGCGTCACTGGCGGATGCCCATACGGTGATTGTGGGCGATCAGCGCTACACCGCCCGTCATATTACCGTGGCGACCGGCTCCTGGCCCTCGGTGCCGGACATTCCCGGCAAGGAGCATGTCCTCACCTCCAACGAAATGTTCTATCTGCCGCAGCTGCCGAAACAGGCGGTGGTCTGGGGCGGCGGTTACATCGCGGTTGAATTCGCCGGCATCCTCTCCGGCCTTGGGGTGGAGACCACTCTGATGTATCGGGGTGAGCGGTTCCTTCGCGGCTTTGATGACGATATCCGACGCTTTGCCGAGCAGGAAATGAGCAAGAAGGGCGTGAATCTGGTCTTCAGGACCAACATCGACGCCGTAGCGCCCTGTGACGGCGGCTACCGTCTGACTCTGGATACCGGCGGGACGATGGAGACCGGCCTGGTCATGGCCGCGACCGGGCGCCGGCCACTGGTCGACGGCCTGGGGCTGGCCGAGGTGGGGGTGTTGCTGGATGATTCCGGCCACATCCAGGTGGATGATCATTTCCAGACGTCGGTACCGTCCATCACCGCTCTGGGAGACGTGATCGGTACGCCCCAGTTGACGCCGGTGGCGATCGCCCAGGCCATGGTCCTGTCGCGTCGCCTGTTCGGGGACGGAGAGGGGACAATGGACTATTCGGTGATTCCGACAGCGGTGTTCTGTCAGCCGAACATCGGTACGGTGGGGTTGACTGAGGCCCAGGCCCGTGACCGTGGCCATCGGGTGCGGATCTACCGCTCCGAATTCCGGCCCATGAAATACACCCTCAGCAGCCGGGACGAGCGCTGTCTGATGAAATTGGTGGTGGATGACTCGGATGATCGGGTACTGGGCGTGCACATGGTCGGCCCGGACGCCGGTGAAATCATTCAGGGGTTTGCGGTGGCCCTCAAGGCGGGGGCCACCAAGGCCCAGTTCGACGCCACCGTGGGCATCCACCCGACCTCGGCCGAAGAATTCGTGACCATGCGGGAACCCGTCGCCTGAACCGGCGTCAGGGGCTGACGTCACCGTCGACGCGCTGCTCGAAGGGCAGCTCGAACCGGAAGGTGGCGCCAGGGTGGCCGGGTTCGGTTTCGAGGTGAACGTGGCCGCCCATGAGTTCCACCAGGCGCTGCACGAGGGACAGTCCCAGCCCGGTGCGGCCTTGGGCGTGGCCCTGGGGCGCGCCTCGTTGCTCGAAGGCGTGAAGCAGGTCGCCAAGGCGGTCGGCGGCCAGCGCCGGCCCCGAATCGCTGACCGTGCAGCGGAGCAGGAGGCGGTTGCCCGCCCCGGGCTGGCAGTGGGCGTGAAGGTCGATGGTGCCCTCGTCGGTAAAGCGGATGGCATGGTCGAGCAGGCAGGCCACCACCTGGCGTAACCGCCCCGGGTCGCCCGTCACCCGGCACGGGGCCGGCCAGTCGCCGAAGAACCTGAGTTTGAGCGACAGGCCCTGCTGCTCGGCAGGTACCCGGTAGGAGGCGGTGCAGTTGGCGATCACCCTGCGCAGATCGAACTCGCGACGTTCCAGCACGAACGAACCGTCGCCCAAGTGGGCATAGCCCAGAAGGTCGTTGATGACCGTCAGCAGGTCCTCGGTGGACTGGCGTGCGGTGTTCAGATAGTCCTGCTGGCATGGTGTCAGCGGATCGCCTTGTACCCGGTCCAGGGTTCCCAGCACCCCCTGCAGTGGTGTACGCAGCTCCTGGCTCATGGTGGCCAGGAACTGGGATTTGCTTTCGTTGGCGGACTCGGCCCGCTGCCGGGCAGCCTCGGACGCGGCCAGCATCTGGTTACGGCCCTCGTCCAGAGCTTCCAGATGCATCGACAGCTGATTCAGCTTTTCGCCGATTTCGATGAGTTCCCGGGAACTGTCCTTGCGGCTGACGGACGGCCTGTCGTATTGCCGGCGAATCAGCCGGTCCACCCGTTCAGATACCCCGTGAATGGGGGCCAGCAGATTGCCCAGAAAATATCGGATGATGACTACCGTGAGCACCAGAAGCGCCGTGCCAATGGCGATGGAGGTCCACAGGATGTCCTGCAGTCGGGCCTGCAGTGCCTGAGTGCTGACGCCAACGGTGATGGTACCCACCCGCAGGGCGCGTGGATTGAAGCCGTAGTCCAGCTCGAACCAGGCATTGGCTTCGTTGCTGCCGATTGCCAGGGGCTGTTGCAGGATTTCCGCCTCGAACGTCTGGTAGCGGGCCGGTTCGCGGCCGCTCGAGGTGTCATCGGGCGCCGGGACCTGGCCGATGACGTTGCCGACCACATCGGTCACCCGGATCCAGTCGACCAGGCTGTTTTTCAGCGACTGGGACAGGATCTGTTCCAGAGCCTGGGTATTGCCGGACACCACCGGGTATTCCAGCGCCGGCGCCAGGCTGTCGGCCAGCAGCTGGCCATTGTCGGCCAGGGTCTGCCGGGCGTCGTCCAGACGGGCCGAGGTGAAAAAACCCATCAGCACAAGAAACATCAGGATAGCGGGCAGGGCGCCGAGGACCAGCAGCTTGCGGGACAGGGTGATGCCGGCTGGCCTGGCGTCGGTCATGGCAAGGCCCTCTGCCGGAGTGCCAGCGCTTCGTCGACCTCGGTCACGATCCGGTCGCGATCCGGCACCGGGATGTTGAGGGACCGGGCGACCTGCCGGTTGATCTCGACGCCGTAGGCTTCGGGGTAGTCCGGTGCGGGGAAAGCTCCGGTCTTGAAATAAGTGTCCAGATAGTGAGCGACCCCATGGATCAGGGTTGGAAAGGAAGAATAGCCGGACGCCAGGGAGCCGGCCTTGACATAAGCCTGACTCGGGCCGATGACGATTTTGTTGCGGCGGTAGGCGGTCAGCAGGATATGTTTGATGGTCCTGGGGTTGTAGATGGCATCGTCCGGGGCGGCCAGTAGAAAATCGCCATAGCTGAGGGCGCGGGCCAGGGTCGGAATCAGCTGCTGTTCGGTTTCCACCACGAACACGCGGGCTTCCAATCCGTAGGCGGGCAGCTGGGTGATCAGAGTGTCGTACAGCCCGATGGACTCCTGGGTTGCCAGCAGGGAAATCCGGGTCGCCTGGGGCAGAATGGCCTTGCCGATCAAGGCCTGGCGCAGCAGCGGGACGTCATAGTAGACGGCGGAAACCTGGCCGGGGTGTCGTTCCGTGTATGCCTGAATAAACGAGCGTTCCACGAACATCGCCAGCACCGAAGCCCTGCGGTTGAACTGGCGCAGGTTGGAGAAGGCGGTGGGTCCCAACGCCACCACAGGGGCGTCGCCCACCAGGGCGGCCCGGTTGGACGGCAACGGAACCAGCGACGTACCGGGGCCGAGGCTGTCCTGAAGCAGCTGCCGGACATGCTGGTCCAGCGCCGCGTTGCCGGAGCCCGCGACGTAGACCAAGTCTGGGTACTTCTTTTCCTGTGTTTCCTGTGACCACGTGGGCGGACAAAGCAGGCCTAGGGCTAGCAGCATGAGCAGTGTTGCGATGCCCGTCGCCCTGACGCTGATCGATGTTCGCTGGCTGTCGTCCTGAGGGTGTTTCATGCCGTCCCGGGTACCGTTCGTTTCTCGGCTGTCGTTCAGAAGCGGACGCCCGCTTCGAGAAAGAACTGGTTCTGGTGCTCGATGTTGTTCTGACTGCTCAGATCGGGTTCCTCGTCGACATAGTGTTGCATGGTGAGCGCCAGCTCAGCCGTGAAGCCTGGGTGATAGAGACGTTTCGCCAGCCGCAGGTCGACGCGCTGAAACTCGGACTTGCGGAATTCATCGGCCCAGTACATGGCGCCCGAGGCCAGCAGGCCCATGGGCAGTTCCCGGATGATGGCCACGCTGCCGGAATGGCGCACCGAAAGGCGCTCCAGAAGGTCCTCGTTGTATTTCTTGTCTTCCTCGCTGACGTTCGGGTCGCCGGTATACCAGGTGTTCTGGTCCAGGTAGGCGTAGGTTACCCGGAACCGGGTATCCGGATACTCCAGAGAAGCCTCGATCTCAAAACCCTGCTGGTCGATGGCGACGTTGTTGTCGATGGTCCAGTCGTCGAACTGGATGACGCCGCTGATCATGTCCCGAAGGGTATCCTTGAAGCCCCGGACTTCAAGTAAGAATATCCCCTCATTCATTGGGAACTGGCCAAAGTAACTGATCTCTCGTGAGATAATCCGTTCTTCCTCCAAGTCCTGTCCCAGAGTGACCAGGTCCGGATGCTCCCAAATGTTTACGCTTGCGATACGAAACCCCTCGAACTCCGAATACACTGACGGCTGAACCCCGTGGAGGGTGAATCCGTAGTCCGGATTCTGCTCGAACCCGTCGGGCGTGCGCACGGCTCTTGAATACACCAAGCGTAGTGCATGATTCGAGTTCAGGGTGAAATTGGCGGCCACCCTGGGCGAAAAGTAATTTTCATTGGTGGTGGTCGTGCTTTCCCAGTTGCCGCCGCCATTGAGGGTCAGCCAGGGTATCGGGGTGTACTCCAGATTGCCGAACATCCGGCTCTGGTAGTTGCTGCCGCGACCGTTGAAGTAGGTGGCCGAGCGGTAGGTGTCCTTCCGGTAGCCGACCCCGGAGACCAGTTTCAGATCGTCGCTGAACAGCCGCGTGTCCTGAAGCTCGAACTCCAGGCGCGAGTCCTCGGCATCGGCGTCGACCCGGGCGGTCAGGGGCGTGCCCAGAATCAGGTTCCCGTCGGCGTCCGTTGGAAAACAGGTATCCCGGTTGGCGGGATCGAACACGTAGAGGCCGTCGCGCAGGCAGGATAAAGCCGGCTCGGGCACGAAGATGGACCATGACTGGCGGCGGTTGAAATTCTGGTAGGCTGCCTGGACATGGAAGAAGTGATGTTCGTCGGTCCTGAAGTTGAAGCGGGTGTGCAGGTAATAATCCCGGACATCGATATCCGGGTGGTCGCCCAGCCCCATGTCGCCGTTCCTGCGCACGTCCTCCTCGTTGAGGCCGTCGGTAACTCCGGCCCGGAATTCGGTGTCGAACCCCGGCGATACCTTCAGCCGGGAGTCGTAGTTGAAGACATTGATGTCGTGGCCGTCATGGAACGGAACTTTCTCGCCGTGGTCCATCTGATAGTCGAAACCGTCGGATCGGCGCTTCTCGTAATCCAGCCGCCAGTCGAGATCGTCATCGGCGGCCCCGACCGCAGCGAAGGTGCGCAGGTACTGCCGGGAGCCGCCGACCACCCGGGTTTCCACGCCGGCGGTGTCGGCGGGATCGCGGGTGATGATATTGATTGTGCCCAGAAAGGCGTTGATGCCGTAGGCGGCCGCGTTCGGGCCCCGGGCGACCTCGATCCGCTCGATCAGTTCCAGGGGGACGGGCATCGTCTGCCAGTCCATGTCCGACAGTGTGGTCCTGTGCGCGGTCCTGCCGTCCACCAGCACCTGCATTCGCCGCTGCTCGTAGTGGACCGTACCGTGGTAGGTGGTGACCGGCGTGCCACTGCCGACCTCGGCCACCACCATGCCGGGGACCAGACGGAAAATTTCGACCAGGCTGGTGATGCCCAGGTCGCGGATCAGGTCCCCCTCGATGACGGTGGTGGTGCCGGGTACCCGGACCTTGGGCTGCCTCAGGCGCGTGGTGGTCAGCACTTCCGGCACCTCGTCGCTGAAGCTGTAAAAACCGTTGCCGCCGGTCGTCGCCTCCAGCTCCTGCGACCAGACTCCGGGGGCGGCGGCAAGGCTCAGGGCTCCGGTGGTGAGGAGGATCAGAGGGATGCGGGGTCTTGGTTTTTCGGCGCGCGAGGGCACTACGGCGGTGGTATTCGTCAGGGGCATCGCCAAGCTCTATAATCCGTCGGATCCAAGGGAGAAGATGAAACAGTCGTCAGGCCCATCCTAAGTGACAATGATGCGCTTGTCTTTCAATTTATGTCGTCTTTGTATGAATATCTGGGGAAGGTACTGAATGAGTTGTTGGGACGTCCTTGGCATTGAGCCAACCGGGGATACTGCACGAATTCGCGAAGCCTACGAGCAGCAGCTCAAGTTTGCGTCTCCGGAGGAGGTGGCGCGGCTGGAGCAGGCCTACCGGGAAGCCACCGGACAGAGCGCCCCGGCGGCGACACCGGCGCGGGCCGGGACGGAGACGCCCGCCGGGAGTGACGGGGCGGAACTGGATGCCCGGGAGGCCCAGGTGGCCCGGGAAGTGGTGATCCAGATCCGGGCACTGCTGAATGATGACGTTCGCAGCCAGGATGTGGCAATCTGGCGGGCCATCCTGTGCGAACCGCCGGCGGACAAGCCGGCGTTGCGCCGGGCAATCGCCGCGCGACTGGAGGGGCTGGTGCGACCGATGGCAGAAAACGGGGCCCTGCCGCCGCCGGTGGCCGGGTTCCTGGGGGACTGGTTTGAATGGTACGGCCTGCGTGAGTCGGCCCAGGCCCATGATCGCGCCTACCCGGACGCGGAGCCGGCCGGCGATCTGTCCCACGAGCCGGAGGCACCGCCGCAGATGGTCAACTTCTGGCCCGCCGTGATCGGCTGGATCGTCGGACTGGCCATTCTGGCATCAATCTTTGGCGGCATGAGCGGCCACTGAGCCCATGCCTGCGTCGATCCTGGCACGATAGCGCCGCGCCAGGATCGCTCCCACCACCACCTGGATCTGGTTGTAACACATGATCGGCAGCACGATCATGCCGAATCCGGGATGTCCCGAGAACAGGACCTTGGCCATCGGCAGTCCCGAGGCGAGACTTTTCTTCGATCCGCAGAACACCACCGCCGCTTCGTCCGCCAGGCTGAACCCCAGCCTGCGAACCACCCAGGTTGCCAGGAGCATGAAAAACAGCAGCAGAGCCAGGCACAGCAGCAGGGTCAAAGCGACGGCCTGGAGTGGCAGGTTCTGCCAGAGGCCACTGGCCACCGAGTGAGAAAAGGCGGAATACACGATCAGCCAGATCACGGCCTGATCGTAACGGGCCATCAGAACCTCGTGCCGTGCCAGCCAAGCACCCAGCCAGGGACGTAGGGCGTGGCCGATGGCGAACGGCAGCAGCAGCTGCACAAGAATGTCCCGGAGAGCGCCGGCGATGGAGAAATCGGCGGCGCTGGTGGTATTGACCAGCACCAGCAGCAGGAACGGTGTCAGCATCATACCGAACACATTGGAGGCGGCGGCACTGCAGATGGCCGCCGGCACGTTTCCTCGCGCCATCGCGGTGTAGGCGATGGACGAGGACACCGCCGAAGGCAGCACACCAAGATACAGGAACCCCAGCCCCAGATCCCGCGGCATCCAGGAAGGCAAAAGGCCGGACAGAGCCTGGACTGGCAGGGTCGCCAATGGAAAGAATACGAAGGTAAAGCTGGCGATCAGCAGGTGCAGGCGCCAGTGGCTGGCGCCGGCAACGATCTGCTGGCGTGACAGGGCCGCGCCATGGAAGAAAAACAGCAGGGCCACCGCCACCGTGCCGAGCTGCCCGAGCCGCTCGGCGAAGGCACCGGAGGCCGGAACCAGAGAGGCCAGGACAATGGCGCCGAGCAGCAGCAGGGTGAACACATCGACGGCGCGTTTCATGTCAACGGGACCCGATTTCCGTGGGCTGGCGCAGTACCGCGAGGCTGGGCTCCAGCAGCCGCCGGGCCAGCTGCCCCGCCTGTGCCGGGTCGGCCCGGCGGATGGCCGCCAGCAGCAGTTCGTGTTCCTCCTGGCTGGGTTCCGGCAGGTTGGCGTCCCGCTCGGTCTGTTGAATGGTCTGGCTGACACCGTGGGCGAAATAGTCGTACAGCTCCAGCAGGGCAGGGTTGTGGGCGGCCTGGACCACGGCCCGATGGAAGCGCTGATCCTGCCGGATCCGTTCGTCCAGATCGGCCCCGGAGCGGGCCCGGGCATCCAGTGCTTCGGTCATTCGGGCCAGATCGTCCTGGCTGCGTCGGCTGGCCGCCAGCCGGGCGGCTTCAGACTCCAGCATGATCCGCACTTCCAGCTGGTCCGCCAGTTCGGTGGCGGCGATGCGCCTTAGGGTTTCTCCGGCGTCCCGGGTGGCCATGACGTAGGTGCCGTCACCCTGCCGGGTTTCCAGCATGCCCGCATGCACCAAGACCCGGACGGCCTCGCGTACGGTGTTGCGGCTGACGCCCAGGGACTCGGCCAGGTCCGTCTCCACGGGCAACCGGGCCCCTACGGTCCATTGCCCCTGTTCGATGGCACTCTTGAGGGCCTCGATGGCGGTCTCCACCAGGGAGCCCTTGCGTATGCGTGTCAGCATGATCAGGTCATCCAAAAATCATGAAATCCAATCATCCTATGTTTTTCTGGACCTGGCAACCTGAGTGTTTGATCCCGCCGCCGTCACCGGGCGGGATCGAGAAACTGATAATCGGCGGTGTTCACCCGCCGTGTCGCGAATCGGTAGGAGAAGGTAAAACCGGGCCAGTTGACGGTGTTCCGGCCATTCCGGTCGAGATACCAGGAGCGGCATCCGGAATCCCAGACAGACCCCGACAACGCCCGCTGTACCCGGCTGGAAAACCGCTCCAGCCGATCCTGGCGCACATCCAGGGCGGCTCCGGGACGGTGGGCCAGGGCGTCGAGGCCGCTCAGGACGTAGCGGAACTGCGACTCCAGCACGAACAGGATCGAGTTGTGGGCGAGGTTGGTGTTGGGCCCGTACAGCATGAACAGATTGGGAAAACCGCTCACCGAGATCCCCTTGAAGGCGGCCGCGCCATCGCGCCAAGCCTCGTTAAGGAGGCGCCCCTGACGCCCCAGGATGCGGATCGGGGAGAGAAACTCCGTGGCCCGGAACCCTGTGGCCAGAATGATGGCGTCGACCGGGTAGCGCCGGCCGTCGGCATCGACGACCGCGTCCTCCCGGATGCCGTCGATCGGCCGGGTGACGAGATTGACGTTGTCGCGGTTGATGGCCGGATACCAGTCATTGGAGATCAGGATACGTTTGCAGCCGATCCGGTAGTCGGGAATGACGCGGCGCCGTTTCTCCGGATCCCGAATGTGACGGGCGGCTTCCCGGCGGGCTTGGGCCGCGTAGAGGTCGAGCAGCCGGTGGAAGCGGGTGAAGGCCAGGGCCCGGCTTTCATTCTGCCAGTAGATCCATGTGCGATAGAGGCGGTCCCAGCCAGGGAGATGGGCGAACAGGGCCTGCTCCCAGCGCTGGAACGGCCGGTCTGCTTTCGGCAGGACCCAGGCGGCGCTGCGCTGGAACAGGTGTAGGGTGTCCACGGAGCGGGCGATCTCGGGAACAAACTGGATGGCGCTGGCGCCAGTGCCCACCACCGCCACCCGCCGGCCGCTGAGGTCGTAGTCGTGGTCCCAGCGGGCGGAATGGAACACCCGGCCGCGAAAGGCATCGAGCCCGGGCAGGTCCGGCCAGGCCGGCCGGTTGAGCTGTCCCGTTGCAGTGATCAATATCCGGGCTTGCAGGGTATTGCCGTCGGCCAGGGTCAGCTGCCAGAGGTTGCTCTCTTCGTCGAAGCGTGCCTCGCGGACTTCACTGTGGCAGCGGATGTGCGGGGCCAGATTGTATTTGTCCACGCAGTGTTCGATGTACGCCAGGATTTCCGCTTGCGGGGCGAATTTCCGGCTCCAGTCATGTTTGGGCTCGAAGGAGTAGGAATACAGGTGGGACTGGACGTCGCAGGCGGCGCCTGGGTAGGTATTGTCGCGCCAGGTGCCCCCGACCCGGTCCGATTTTTCCAGCAGGGTCAGGTTGTGGTACCCCGCCTGCTTGAGCCGGATGGCCATGCCGATGCCGCCGAAGCCGGTGCCGATGATCGCGATGGAAGGGGAGGCGTTGGGTGTCTGCATCGGGGGCTCCTGCTGTTTCCTGTTGTTGTGGGTTCCGGACCCGAGTATACGGGGGTGCCGGTAACCGGGGCATGTTGTTTCGTGCCATTGCCACGGGCGGGAACGTTCACCCGGTCTGCAATGTCAGCAGTTCCTCCGCGGGCTGGGCCAGCAGCTGGGTCACCAGGGCCGGCTGGAACTGGCGGCGGATGCTGATGGCGTAGAACTCCTCATACACGCCGGGCAGGGCGCCGTAGTCCCTCAGGACCCCTTGTCGCAGCTCGTCTCGCACCACCACCGGCGGCAGTACGGCGAAGTGTCCGGAATCCCGGGTCAACAACCGCATCATGGCCATGTCGTCCACCTCCGCGATGATGTTGGGATAGATCCCGTGGTACTCGCAGAACTGGTCGAAGGATTGCCGGATGTGGTTGTCCGGTCCGGGCACGATCAGGTTCTGGCCGTGCAGGAAGCGGGGCATTTCCACAGCGCCGCCATCGCCCTGCGGGCCGATCACACTGACAGGCTGCCGGGCCAGCCGGCGCGAGCGCCAGGGATGCTCCTCGTCGCCGGTGACCGGCTGGTTGGACAGAATCAGATCCAGCCGGTGGGCCGACAGGCGCCGCAGCAGGTCATCCAGGCTGCCACTCTGAAGTTTCAGCTCCAGGTCCCTGCGCCCCAGCAGCGGCCGCAGGAAGCCCTCTTGGAAATTCCGTGACAGAGTGGCCACCGCGCCGATTTTCAGAACCTCCCGGTTGGCCTGGGCACCGGAACGGAAACGGGCCGCCAGCTCCTCTCCCTGGCGAAAGATCTCCTCGGCATAGCCAAACGCCACCCGCCCGGCCTCGGACAGTTTCAGTCGGCGCCCCTCCCGGATGAACAGGTCGTGCCCGAGGCTTTCCTCCAGCTTCCGGATCTGTCCGGACAGCGCGGACTGGGACACATGAAGCGATTCGGCGGCCCGGGTGAGGTGCCCGAGGCGGGCCACGGTCCAGAAGTAGTAGAGGTGGTGGTAGTTCAGTTTCACGGGGGACTTCCTTTTGTTCTGTTTAAGTGAACGATTTGATACTTATAAACCATTTTAAATTATGAATCACACCCGGCAGAGTAAAGGGGCGTTGTGACCGGAGTGACACCATGACCCCAAGCCTGACCTTACTGACCCCCCCCCTGCTGATAGGCTGGCTGAGCCTGCCGCTGGCCCTGTTCGCCATTGCCCTGTTCAGCAACTGGAGCCGGAACGGCCGGAAGCTGGCGTATGCCTGGCGCTTCACCGAACGGTTGCTGCTTGCCATCCTGGCGGTCTCCCTGATGATTGGTGTTCTGCTGTGGGTCGACCGCCGCTTGGTTGAACTGGGCTTGCCCGAATCCGGCGCACGGTTTGGGCTGTATCCGGACGGGCTGGCGGTGTGGATGTCCCTTATGGTGGCGTTCATCGGCTGGGTCATCCTCCGTTACGCATCGGATTACCTGCGCGGCGATCCCGCCCGGAACACCTTCCTGCCCTGGTTCCTGACCACACTGGCCTGCGTCCTGCTGCTGATCATGACCGACCATCTGCTGGTGCTGGCCGGCGCCTGGATCGGGGTCAGCCTGGCCTTGCACCAGTTGCTGACGCTCTATCCGCAGCGCTCCGAGGCGCGGCTGGCGGCCGCCCAGAAGTTCATCGCCAGTCGCCTGGGCGATGTGTGTGTGATCGCCGGCGTCCTGCTGTTGGGGCACCACTATGGCAGCTTCCGGCTGCCGGATCTCCAGCCCGCGTCTCAGGGGGCTTTGGAATTGCCGGTCGACCTGGCATGGGCTTCGGTACTGCTGGCGCTGGCCGCGCTGCTCAAATGTGCTCAGATTCCGTTCCACGGCTGGCTGATCCGGGTCATGGAGGCGCCGACCCCGGTGTCCGCGCTTCTGCATGCGGGGGTGATCAACCTGGGGGGATTCCTGTGGCTGCGACTGCATCCGGCATTTCCGGTGTTTACCCCCGGGCACGGCCTGTTGCTGGTGGTGGCGGGCATCACCCTGGTGGTCGCGGTGATCACCATGATGACCCAGACCTCCGTCAAGCATGCGCTGGCTTGGTCAACGGTTTCCCAGATGGGGTTCATGCTGTTCGAGATCGCCCTGGGGGCCTATACGCTGGCGTTTCTGCACCTGCTGGCGCATTCCCTCTACAAGGCGCACTCGTTCCTTGCCTGCGGCCGCACGGTCAAGGTGTCGGCCTGCTACGCGCCGGAAACCACCCCGGGCGTGGCGACTGTGCTGCTGGCTCTGGCCAGCGGCGTCGTGGGCTCGGGGCTGCTCTGGCTCTGGCCGGGCCTGGTGGAGGGGCGGCCGGTGCTCGGAGGTGTGCTGGTGCTGGCTGTGATCGCCTCGGTACTGGCGATTCCCCACGGCGCCAATCGCAGAACCCGGGGCTGGGTGGCCCTGATGGCCCTGGCGCTGGTGCCGGTGTATGGCGCGCTGCATGCCGTGCTGGGCCTGGTGTTCCAGCCGGGGGCCGAGATTTCGCTGCCGACCTGGGCCAGTGTCGTGGCCTGGAGTCTGCTCGGCGTCCTGCTGGGGCTGTCCGCGCTGGTGGTGTTCGCCGGCACCCGTGCTTGGCTGGTGCCCTGGCAGGCGAGATTCGCCACCGGCCTGAATCTGGACCAACCCTTTGAACGACTGACGCGCCGCCTGGCCAGCAAGGCCCTGGCCGGTCCGGCCGGTCGGCAGCATGAACGGGATGCCTACCCGTTTCCGGCAGGAGAGCAATCATGACGGTAAAACTGAACCTTCCCCTGGCGGCGCCTGTGAACGACGCCGGGAAACGGCTGACTGAACTGTGTGAAAGCATCGCGCCGATCTGGCCCCTGGATCGCTGGATTGCCGTCAACCCCTGGTGGGGGTTGCGCCGGCTGCCCATGGAAGCGGCCTCGCGGCGACTGCGGCGCGAGGCCGGTGTCGGTATGCTGATGCCGCCCTCGTTTTACCGGAGCGCCTTTGCAAGCGGACGCATCCGGGAGTCGGATCTGTACCAAGCGGCACGGGAGCTGGCGGTGACACCCCCCGATTCCCCGAAGGCGTGGCTGGCGATGCTGACCAGCGCCGGTGAACCGGAGCGCCAGGTGTATTCCTCGCTGGAGTTTCTGCCTCCCTCCGGCGATGGTGTCACGCCGCTGGCCAGTGCCCGGGATCACCTGGGGCGTTTCTGCGCCCGCTATTTCGATCGGCGCCAGGCCCGGTGGCCGGGCCGGGCCGACAACGACGGTCTGTTCTCGGCCTGGTTACGGCAGGCGCGCCGTGACCGCTCACTGGAAAAACAGCTCGGGCTGGCTGACCTTCGCACCGCGCTGGCGGACCTGCCGGACGCCTGGCCAAGCGCTGCCGAGTGGGCACTGTCGTCGATACCGCTGGCGTCCGAAGCCCAGGATGCCCTGGCCCGGCGCCTGCTGCACGCCCTGCTGGGCTGGGCCTCCTGGTGCCGAGGAGAAGACTGGCGCGCCGGCCTCGAAGGCCGGGCTTCCAGCCTGTGCGCGGAACTGCTGACTGCCTGGTTGGTGCTCGAGGCGCTGACTCTGTCGGCACTGGGTACCGAGCAGAAGGCTGCCTGGCAACGACGCTGGGCGTCGTTTGCCCAGTCCCGGGAGCGCGACGGCGACCTCACCGGTTTGTGGCTCTGGCACCGGGCCTACGAGCTGGCCTGGCTGCGGGAGTTCGGCGGCAAACTGGCCACTCGGGCGCCGGTTCCCCGGGACGGTGAGCTGGCGGTCCAGGTGCCGGCGATTCAGGCCGTGTTCTGTATCGACGTGCGCTCGGAAGTGTTCCGGCGGCACCTTGAAGAGGGCCGGCCGGGCATTCAGACGCTCGGCTTTGCCGGCTTCTTCGGCATGCCCATCAGTCACCGTGTGCCGGGCCCCGAGGGGGATTCTCCCCGGCTGCCGGGGCTGATGGCGCCGACCTATCGTTTCGTGGAGTCCACCGGAAACCTGGAGCAGGACCTGCGTCTGGGCCAGCGCCTTGATCAGAAAGAGGCCACCCGGGATTCGGTGCGCCGGGCCAAGTATTCGAGTCTGTCCACCTTCACCCTGGTGGAAACCACCGGCCTGGCCTGGGCCTGGAAACTGGTCAAGGACAGCCTGGGGCGCAAGCGGACCCGGCTCGAGACCGATGCCTCACCGCAGCGAGAAGGGCGCCTGTGCCACCTGCATGGCGGCGACCCGCTGAGTGATCCGGAGCGGGTCGCACTGGCCGAGTCCGTGCTGCGCGGCATGTCACTGACCCGGAACTTTGGCAGTCTTTTGGTGCTGGTTGGGCATGGCAGTCACACCGATAACAACCCGAACGAGGCCGGCCTGGCCTGCGGTGCCTGCTGTGGCAAGAACGGCGGCGCCAATGCCCGGGCCGCGGCGAACCTGTTGAACGACCGCACCGTTCGGGCCGGTCTTCGGCAGCGCGGTATCCGGTTGCCGGACCATTGCTGGGTCCTGGCGGCGGAGCACTGTACCGTGACCGACCAAGTGCGGATCCTGGACCGGGATCAGGTGCCCGATTCCCATCTGCTCCGCCTGCAGGAGCTGGAACAGGCGTTCGCCGAGGCGGGGCGTGCAGCACGCCGGGAGCGTGCCAGCACCCTGGGGCTCAACGGTCTTGATGACGAGGCGTTGCTGGCGGCGATGACACGGCGCACCAGCAACTGGGCCGAAGTCCGACCCGAGTGGGGGTTGGCGGGTAACGCCGCCATCGTGTTCGCGCAACGCCACCGGACCCGGGGCATCAACCTGAAGGGACGCTGTTTCCTGCATGACTACGACGCCGACCAGGACCCGGACGCCGAGGTGCTGACCCGGCTGCTGTCCGCGCCGATGATCGTGGCGAACTGGATCAATCTGCAGTATTTCGCATCCATGACCAACCCGGAGGTGTACGGCGCCGGCAACAAGCTGCTGCATTCGGTGGTGGGCGGACACCTCGGCGTCGTGGAGGGCAACGGTACCGATCTGAGGATCGGCTTACCGATCCAGTCCCTGCACGACGGCCGCCTGTGGCGGCATGAACCGCTGCGCCTGAACGTGGTGGTGGATGCCCCGGAGGACTCCATCCGGCGGGCGGTCGCGGCCCACCCGGATGTGTCGGCTCTGGTTCGCAACCGCTGGCTTTGGCTGTTTCGTCTGGACGACAGCGGTGAACTGGTGCCGTTGTCAGATGCCTGAGCCCGCCGCCTCCAGATAATGAGCCGGCTCCCAGTGCAGGGTGTCCGGCTTCTCGGCGTGCGCCAGGAACAGGTGACCGACATCGGGCGTCGCGTACCAACGATCGCCCCGGGCCAGCGGCTGGCGGGCAAACTCACCATGGCTGATGCCGACTTCCCAGATCTCCTCGCTTTCCCAGCCGGCCGGGCTCAATTCCACCCGGACTTCGGCGCCAATCAGGCTCACCGCCTCCACGGTGAAGGGGAGGCAGGCGTGGGGCGTGGGCTTGGGCACCAGCCGGACTTCGTGGGGACGCAGGTAGAGCTGGGCGTCTTGCTCCGGCGGCTGGCCCGGCAACCGGACCCAGGCCTCACCCTGGCGCAGGACCTGGCCCTGAATGCGCCCGGACAGGACATTGACATGGCCCAGGAAGTCGAACACGAACCGGCTGTCCGGGCGCGCATAGAGGGCTGCGGGCGCGTCCACCTGTTCCACCCGCCCCTGGCTCATCACGACCACCTGATCAGACAGCTCCAGGGCCTCTTCCTGGTCATGGGTGACGAACACGCTGGTGAAGTGGAACTCGTCGTGCAGGGCGCGCAACCACCGGCGCAGGTCCTTGCGCACCCGGGCATCGAGGGCGCCGAACGGCTCATCCAGCAACAGGATACGGGGTTGGGTGGCCAGGGCGCGGGCGAGGGCGACCCGCTGTTTCTGGCCTCCGGACAGTTGGGAGGGATAGCGGTTGGCCAGGTGCGGCAGCTGGATCATCTCCAGCAGCTCCGCCACCCGCTTGCGGATCTCCGGTTTGGAGGGGCGTTCGCGCCGGGGCAGGGCGTCCAAACCGAAGGCGATGTTCTGGGCCACGGTGAGGTGGCGGAACAGCGCGTAGTGCTGGAACACGAAACCGATGTTGCGGTCCCGCACGTGCAGTGCCGTCACGTCCTGGCCATTGAACAGGATGCGTCCGCGTTCAGCCGACTCCAGGCCGGCAATGATGCGCAGCAGGGTGGTCTTGCCGGAACCCGACGGCCCGAGCAGGGCGGTCAGCTTGCCTTCGGGGAGTTCAAGTGAAACATCGTGTAACGCCTGGAAGTTACCGAAATATTTACTGATTCCATCGACAACAATACTCATGGTTTCGGTTCCTCGTCCGGGGCATTCGCCTTTATTCGGGACTGACGCCATTCCACGGCGCCTTTCACCGCCAGCGTCAGGATGGCAATGCCCGCCAGCAGCGAGGCGCTGGCGAAGGCGCCTACCACGTTGTAATCCTGATACAGCAGTTCCACGTGCAGGGGCAGGGTGTTGGTCTGGCCGCGGATGTTGCCGGAAACCACCGATACCGCGCCGAACTCGCCGACCGCCCGGGCGTTGGTCAGGACCACGCCATAAATCAGTGCCCACTTGATATTGGGCAGAGTGATCCGGCGGAAAATACGCCAGCCGGAGGCGCCCAGGACCACCCCCGCCTCTTCTTCTTCGCTGCCCTGCTGTTGCATCAGCGGAATCAGCTCGCGGGCCACGAACGGGCAGGTCACGAACACCGTGACCATGACGATGCCCGGCCAGGAAAACATCAGCTGAATGTCATACTGGCCCAGCCACTGCCCCACCCAACCGTTGCGGCCGTAGAGCAGCAGATAGAGCAGCCCGGCCACCACCGGAGATACCGCGAATGGGATGTCGATCAACGTGATCAGCAGCTTGCGACCGGGAAACCGGAAGCGGGTTACTGCCCAGGCCAGGGCCGTGCCAAAGACCAGGTTGATGGGCACGGTCAATGCCGCCACGAACAGCGTCAGCCCGATGGCGTGCAGGGTGTATTCGTCGGCCAGGTTGTCCATGTAGGCCTGCCAGCCGGTGCTGAAGGCTTGGGCAAAGATCACCACCAGTGGAATGACCAGCATCACCACGGTGATGACCAGGGCAAGGCTGATCAGGGTACGGCGAATCCAGGGGGCGCTGGCTATCCGGTGAGCGGTATGGGCTCGCATCTCAGCGCCTCCCTTCCAGACGCCGCAGGTAGCGGCTCTGCCAGAGGTTGATCAGGAACAGCAGGGTCAGCGAGGTGATCAGCACCACCGAAGCGATGGCACTGGCGGCGGCGTAGTCGTATTCCTGCAGGCGCACGAAAATCATCAGGCTGGTCACTTCGCTGACGTAGGGGGTATTCCCGGCGATGAAGATGATGGCGCCGAACTCCCCGAGGCTGCGGGTGAAGGACAGGGCCACGCCGGTAACGATGGCCGGCCAGAGCGCCGGAAACAGCACCTTACGGAACACTCGGGCGTCACGGGCGCCGAGGCTCATGGCCGCTTCCTCGTCTTCCGGCGCGATCTCCTCCAGTACCGGCTGTACCGTGCGCACGACGAAGGGAATGCTGGTGAAAGCCATGGCCACCACGATCCCCAAGGGCGTGAAGGCCACTTCGAGGCCCAGACGGGCCAGCAGCTGCCCGTACCAGCCGGTTTCGGCGAACAGTGTGGCCAGCGTGATGCCGGCGACGGCGGTGGGCAGGGCAAAGGGCAGGTCAACCACCGCGTCCACCAGGCGTTTGCCCGGAAAGTCATAGCGCACCAGCACCCAGGCCAGAAGCAGTCCGAACAGGCCGTTGAACAGTGATGCCGACAGCGCAGTCCAGAGAGTGACCTTGTAGGATTCGACCACCCGAGGGTCGGTGATCACGAACCAGAACTGATCCCAGCTCATGCCGGAGGTTTCAACGACGAGCCCGGTCACCGGCAACAGCAGGACCAGACTCACGAACAGCAGTGAAATGCCGAGGCTTAAGCCAAACCCCGGCAAAACCCGTTTGCTGCGGCCCACCAGGGGCCGCCCGATGGCGCGACTTGCGGACTGGGACACGGCGGGATCTCAGCGCCGGCGCTGCAGCTGGTCCAGTTTGCCGCCACTGGCGAAATGCGTCTTCATCGCGTTTTCCCAGCCGCCGGCGATCTCCTCGATCGACTTCAGCTTGATTTCGGGGAAACGGTCGCGGGTTTCCGCCTGGACGGTGGCATCGTGGACCCGGTAGTTAAAGCTGGCCAGCAGGCGCTGGGCTTCTTCGCTGTACAGGTGCTCGAGGTAGGCCTTGGCCAGATCTTCAGTACCGTTCTGCTTGACGTACTCGTCAATCCAGGTCACCGGGAATTCGGCCAGGAAACTGACCTTCGGTGTCACCACCTGGTATTCACCGTTGTCGAACCGGTCCGCCAGGTTAAGAACCTCGGACTCGAACGTGAGCAGCACATCGCCGATGCCGCGTTCGATAAAGGTGGTGGTGGCGCCCCGGCCGCCGCTGTCGAACACCTTGACGTGGCGCAGCAGGTCGGCCATGAAGGTATCGATGGCGTCCTGATCATCCCCAAACCGATCCTGGGCATAGCCCAGCGCTGCCAGGTAGGTGTAGCGGCCATTGCCGGAGGTTTTCGGGTTGGGCATGACCAGCTCGACACCGTCCCGCACCAAGTCGTCCCAGTTGTCGATGTGCTTGGGGTTACCCTTGCGAACCAGGAACGCCATGGTGGAGTAGTAGGGCGAGCTGTTGTTGGGCAGGCGCTTCGCCCAGTCTTCCGGAATCAGGTGGCCGCGGCTATGGAGGATGTCAATGTCGGTGACCTGGTTGAACGTGGCCACGTCGGCTTTCAGCCCCTGAATGATGGCCTGCGCCTGCTTCGAGGAGCCGGCGTGGGACTGTTTGATGGTCACCGTTTCGCCGGTTTTTTCCTGCCAGTATGTCTGGAACTGCTCGTTGTAGGCAGCGAACAGTTCCCGGGCAATGTCGTAGGAGGTGTTCAGCAGCTCGCGATCGGCCGCCCATGCCGGCTGTACGGTCACAAGAGCGGCCAGCGCGACGCCGCGGAAGAATTTTTTCATGATGCGAGCCATCCTCTGCTGGTGAATAAGCCCGCAATCTAGCAAAGATTTTTAAGAACTAAAAAGTTTAATGCGCGATTAAAATATGCATTCGGGGAATATGAGGATCTTTCCGGTCAGTACCGGAGCAGCGCCGAGCCCCAGGTAAAACCGCCGCCGAAGGCTTCCAGCAGCAGCACCTCGTTGCGCTGGATGCGGCCATCCCGGACCGCAGCGTCCAGCGCCAGCGGAATGGAGGCGGCGGAGGTGTTGCCGTGCCGGTCTACGGTTACCACCACCCGGTCCATCGGCAATCGCAGTTTCTTGGCGGTGGCGGAAATGATGCGCAGGTTTGCTTGGTGTGGCACCAGCCAGTCCACATCGGATTTTTGCATGCCGTTGGCCGCCAGGGTTTCGTCGACAATCTTGCCCAAAGTGTTCACCGCCACCTTGAACACTTCGTTGCCCTTCATTTCCACGAACGCCTCGCCCGCCTTGACCCGGTCGAAACCATCGGCAATGCCACAGGGGACATGCAGCAGTTCCTCATATTGGCCATCGGCGTGCAGGTGTGTGGAGAGAATGCCGGTTTCCTCGCTGGCTTCCAGCACCACCGCACCGGCACCGTCCCCGAACAGGACGCAGGTACCTCGATCCTGCCAGTTGATGATCCGGGAAAACACCTCGGCGCCAATCACCAGGGCCCGTCGGCTGCTGCCGGTGCGGATGAACTTGTCGGCCACCGAGAGGGCATAGACAAAGCCGCTGCACACCGCCTGGACATCGAAGGCCGGACAGCCATGGATGCCCAGGCGCGCCTGGAGGATGCAGGCACAGCTCGGGAACACCTTGTCCGGAGTGGTGGTGGCAAACACGATCAGGTCGATATCGCCGGGGGTGATGCCGGCGGCTTCCAGTGCCCGCCAGGCAGCGCGCTCGGCCAGGTCGACCGTGGTCTGTCCGTCTGCGGCGATGTGCCGTTGTGCAATGCCCGTCCGCTCGCGAATCCATTGGTCGGTGGTGTCCACCATGGACTCCAGATCCTTGTTCGTCAGGACTTTCTCTGGAAGGTAGGAGCCGGTGCCGACAATGCGGGCGTAGGTCATTCTGTTCATTCCTCGGGTTGCATGTTCAATGGGTCTGGAATCGACGCAGGCCTCCATCGTATACGCTGGACTCCGCGGAGGGTTATTAGCGATTTGTCAAAGACCCCCTGAAACCGGGCACGTCGACTATGCTGGAATGTGAGCCCCGCGCTCCGATTCACAGGCCAACCAGAGGACCAGGACCATGGGCATTTCCAGCCACCAGCTGCAGAAGGAATTTCCCGAATTCCACGACCGGATCGAGGCGCTCAAGGCCAGCGACCCCAGGTTCAAGGAACGGTTGGCCCGATACTCGGAGCTGGATCAGGAAATCGAGGGGCTGGAGCGACGGGGCGCGCCCATCGGCGATGACAAGATGCACCGGCTCAAGGCGTGGCGGGCGCAGCTCAAGGACGAGCTGTACGCCACGCTCACCCGCGGTTCGTGATTGCCGTGGGCTAGGTCGGCTGTTGGGCGCCGGTTGTTGCCAGCTGGCGCCAGGCCATGACGAAAATCAGCAGGCCCGCCAGGGCGGTGGCGGCGCCGACAAAGCCGGTGGATTCCCAGCCGAACCCGGCGCCAATGGCCATGCCGCCCAGCCAGGGACCCAGTGCGTTCGCGACATTGAACGCGGCATGATGGGAGGCGGCCGCCAGCGTCTGGGCGCCCTCCGCCACGTCCATGAGGTGGGTCTGCAGGGCCGGTCCCAGCCCCACCATCAGAGCCACCAGGAAACACATCGCCAGCAGCAACCACAGGTTGTCGGTTGCCATGGGGTACAGCGCCAGCATGACGGCGGCCCAGGCCAGCAACCCGCCAACGCCGCGAAAACGCAGGCGGTCGAAAATCCAGCCGCCCAGAATGTTGCCAACGAACCCGCCCAGCCCGAATACAAACAGGCCCACCGGAATCCAGCCCTCGGACACGTGGGTGACTTCCAGCAGCGTCGGTGCAAGATAGCTGAAGACACAGAACATGCCGGAAAAACCGATGGCCCCGATCGCCAGCGGATACCAGATTTCACGGCGCCCGAACGCCCGGATCTCCGCCATCGGCGAGCGCCGCTCCTCCTGCTGGTTGACCGGCACCACCCGATAGACGGCAATGGCGGTAATCAGCGCGATCAGGCCGACAAAGGCAAAGGCGTAGCGCCACTCCAGATTCTGTCCCATCACCGTGGCCAGGGGGTTGCCGATGAGCAAAGCGAGCGTCAGCCCGATCATGACACGGCTCACCGCTTTGGCGCGCTGGTTCACCGGCACCAGTGAGGCGGCCACCAAGGCCGCCACGCCGAAGTAGGTGCCATGGGGCAGGCCGGCGATGAACCGGAAACCCAGCAGCATGCCGTAGTGGCCCGCCACGGCGCTGGCAAGATTGCCCAGGGCGTAGAAGGCCATCAGCGCGATCAGCAGGTACTTGTGGCAAAAACGCGCCCCGAGGATTGCCAGAATGGGAGCGCCCACCACCACCCCCAGGGCATAGGCACTGATCAGGTGGCCGACCTGGGGCTCAGTCACGCCCAGGTCGGCAGCGACGTTCGGCATCAGCCCCATCAGCACGAATTCGCCGGTGCCAATGGCGAATCCGCCCAGGGCAAGCACGATCTGGATAACGAGGGCCTGTACCGGGGCGACTGTCGGGGTGCGCGCAGTTTCTGACATTGAATCTCCATAGCAAGCTAATTAACGAGACGCGAACAAGACCGACGGCTGACGGCTTTAGAGGAACAGGCCCCCGGACACCTCAATCCGCTGGCCGGTGACCCACCGGTTGTCATCGCTCAACAGGGCGGCAATCGCCGCGCCGATGTCCCCAGCTTCACCCGGGCGCCCCAGCGCGGTAACCGACGACACCATCCGGTGATCTTCGGGGTTGTCCCGGACCATGCCGCCGGACACGTTCACGATCGAGGCGCCGTCGGCCAGTACCGGCAGCAGTGCCTGGGTCAGGAAGTAGGGCCCTTTCACATGCCCCCGGCATTGTTCACGAGGGCATCTATGGTATCGCGCTGCCAGTGCTGTTGAACAGTCGCGATCAGTCGTTGTCGGAACGCCGGGACGTGTGACGGGTTGCCGGTATCCAGGGGCCGGGCCACGGCTTGGCCGCCGAGTGCCTGCGCCTGGGCGCAGAGGGTCTGGGCAGCGGCCTGCCTGGCAAGGTATTCATGGAATGGCTCATCGACCGGATCCGCTGTTCGCTGGAATGACCGGTTTTCCTACCGGCCTCACGTTATGCCTCGGATGATCATGCTCTAATACGCCAAAAAATGATCCATGACATTCGACGAGCCCGAGCAAGGACCACCACAATGAAGGGAATTCGGATTTCCAGAAATCGAGTTAACTATTTTATTTTACCTATTGTTTTTTCTATGTTTTCGCTTGTTTCCGGCTGTATGCCAGGAACCATCGAGACGGCCGTTGGGACGGGCATCATCTACGAGCAGAAGCAGAAATACGCGTACCAGCATGAGGTGGAGGCGAAGGTGGATGAGTACATCCGGGACCACGCCGACTCACCCTGCCGGAACGGCGAGGACCGGGTGATCGACTCGGCGGTGGAGATTATCAAGACGTACCGCCTGAGCGGTTTCAACGAGGTTCTGGAGCGGCTGGACACCCTCTACCGGGACCCGGCTCAGCCCGAGGGCGTCCGCGCGGCCGCCCTCTACAACATGGCTGTGCTGCACTCCCGCCGGGGTGGCGAGAACACTGTGCTGGCACGGGAATACTTCAAGCGCCTGTACGTGGAGTTCCCGAACCACTACCGCTGCATCTTTGCCGACACCAAATGGCGCGACGCCATGATCCGCAAGCAGCTGCTGCTGCCAGGAGAAACCGTGGAAGAGTTTCTGGAGGATGCACGGCGGGACGTGGAACGCTGGGACTCGGAGGGCGGTGCGGCGGAATGAGGGCCCTTGGGGCCCTCAGCGCGTCACGGTTTTTTCGCCGGTCTCGGGACCGGTATTGGACGGTGCGCTGGCGTACAGGGTGTCGAGTTTGCCCGGGTCCTGCAGGTAGGCCAGCCGCTCGTGGACCATTGAGTTGAACGAGGCCAGGGCATCGGCCGGGACTCGGGTGGCGGTGGGAATGTCGGCGGTGAGCGGGTTGACCGGCCGGCCATCGATGTGGAGTTCGAAGTGCAGATGCGGCCCCGTGGTGCGCCCGGTGTTGCCGGACAAGGCGATTTTCTGGCCGCGGTGGACCCGTTCCCCTTTCTTCACCAGCACCCGGCTCAGGTGCAGGTAGCGGGTGGACAGGGAGCCGTTGTGGCGAATGTTGATGTACTTGCCGGCGTACGGATGGTTGCCAATGCGCGTGACGATGCCGTCACCGGTGCTGAGAATTGGGGTGCCAACCGGGGTTGCCAGGTCAACTCCGTTGTGGGGCGTCCTGCGGCCGGTGACCGGATGCACCCGGGCCGGGTTGAAGGGGGAGCTGACCCGGTAGTGCCGGGGGGGTCGGCCAGCGCAGGAATGCGGGTAGAACGCTCTCGCCGTTTTCGTCGTAATAGTTGCCGTCGGTGTACAGGAACGCGTTGTAGGTGTGCCGGCCACGGGTAAAGGATACGGCATCGATATGGTAGCGGCCCGTTTCCTGCTCGGGCGTCCACTCATAGGCGATCAGCGCGGCGAACCGGTCGCCTTCCCGGATTTCCCGGCGGAAGTCGATTTTCGATTTCAGCAGATGGCTGATTTCCTCGATCTGCCGGTCGGTCAGTCCGGCCTGCTTGCCGGAGGCAAAAAAGCTCCGGTGAATGGTTCCCTGGCGCACATTCAGGACCCAGTGGGTCTCCGTTTCGATCTGCTGGTACGCGAAGGTGCCGTCTTCCTGGCGTGAGAACACGGCCTTCCGGGCCGGGTCCAGGTGCAGGGTCAGTTCCTCGAGTGTGCCCTCCGGGTCGAACCTGAAGGTCAGGTCGGTGCCGGGGTGCAGGGTTTCGAGGGCAAGGTATTCGGCGTCGGCGGCCAGGAGCTGGTGCAGCACCTGAACCGAAATGCCTTTGTCATCGAAGATGGCGCTCAGCGTGTCGCCGGGCTCGACCCGGTAGACCTCCTCGCGCTCCTGGGGCTCCGCCACCGCCTGTTCAGGTTGGGGATGGCCGTGATCGTCTGCGGCGGCGAGGGCCAGGTCGGGCGTTTCCGTGCCGGTGACCGTGGCGGGATCGATGGAGTAGGCGCTGGAACGGTCCGGCGTGCCAAGGAAGGCGGCGCCAACGAGCACGGATACGCCAAGGAGCAAAAGGATTTTGTGCAGGAGGGGAAATCGATCGTGAGTTGCCATCGCCGTCTGTGTCTGGGTACGCCCGTTGTCTGCCGACGTTATAACATAACGGAAGGGGGATGGACCATTACCATTGCCCTGGGCCAGGGCATTCTCTCAAAGGCGGTTCGCCTTGCCAACCACGGGGGCATCAGACAAAATACAATAAGATTCATTATCATTTAAGGCGTGCGCGTGATGCTTGAGGTTGAAACTCCGGCCTCGACAGGGAGAAGTCGTGGCGTTGCCCGAGGTATTCAGCAGTTTGGTGATCAGCTGGCGAAATCCCTGTCCGAACCGGTCCGCCCCCTGGCGTCCGTGTCCCGCAGTCCCTATGCCAGCCACGCCCATCTGTCACTGACGCCGCCGCTGGGCGAGGGCTATCTGGAATCCATCGAGTTGCCCAGCGGCCTGGTGATCAGCCGCAAGGACTGCGCCTTCTCCCGGCCTCTGACCAGCCATTATTCCCAGGTTTGCCGGACCCTCGGTTTCAGCGTGGTGCTGGCCGGCCGCTATGAGGTGGAACTCCCGCATCCGAAGCTCTCCAACCGCATCCGCGCAGGCTCGGTGTGGGTCAGTGGCGGCCATCTGGCTTCGGTGACCACACGCCATTGCCAGGGGGAAAAGATGACGGGCATCGGCCTGGACCTGCCCGAGCACATGGTGGAAGCCTGGAAGGACGAGGCACCCGAGTCCATCCGTCAGGCACTGCGCCACCGGTTTGCGGAAGGCGAAGGAATGTGTGCCCGCTACGCGCCGATTACACCGGCCCTTCACCGGTTGGCGCAGCAGATGTTGCGTTGCTCCACCAGCAGTCTGTGCGCGCGGCTGGAATACGAGTCCCTGGCCCTGGGCCTGCTGGCGTTTCTGCTCCGGGCCGGTGATGACCATGGCATGACGGCGGCTGAACGCCGCCATGCCCGGCAGAAACGGCAGATCCGGGAGGCCCAGGACATTCTCCATGCCGAGTGGCGCTGCCCACCCACGATCACTCAGCTGGCCAGCCGGGTCGGCATGAATGAGTGCTACCTCAAGTCCGGCTTCAAGGATGTCGTGGGCATGACCATTGGCCAGTACGTGCGCTCCCTGCGTATGGAACATGCTCGCCACCTGTTGGCCCGTCAGGGTTATACCGTCCAGCAGGCAGCGTTGGAGGTGGGATTTTCCAACCCCAGTCACTTCGCCGCGGCGTTCCGGACTCATTTCGGCTATCGCCCCTCTGAAACCGGCCGCGGGCACTAACTTTCCGTTTTCCGTCAGAAAAATTCCCCCTTCGGGTGGCGTGTTTCCCGCCCGTTGGGCGACAGTTCCCGGCTGCCCCCTGTGACACCGTTCATGATGGAATCCGGGATGCCGTTTGCCCCTTTTCTCACATTGGTTTACCTGCTGTTGATGGCCGCCGCGCTCACCGCCTGTGGCGATTCACCGGAGCCGCCAAGGGCTTCGACCGACAAAGCCCCGGTATGGCGGACATTCGTCAACGCCGACGGCTCGGTGACGCCGATCCCGGCCCGGCCTCAACGCATCCTGTCCACCTCGGTCACGGTGACGGGAACTCTGCTTGCCATCGATGCTCCGGTGGTTGCCAGCGCTGCCGCCGCGGACGGCCGCTTCTTCGGCCAGTGGCAGGCCATCGCCCGGGCGCGTCAGGTTGCCCGGCTCTGGTCCGCCGGCGCGCCGGATCTGGAGGCGGTTCTGACGGTGGCTCCGGACCTGATCGTGGTGTCGGTCTCCGGCGCCGATTCGGTCGGCCATCTGCTTCCGGACCTGCGCGCCATCGCGCCGACCATCCTGGTGGATTACGGCAACCAGAGCTGGCAGGCGCTGGCCTCGCGTCTGGCACAGGCCACCGGGCTGGAACGGCAGACCGAGCAGCTGATCGAGGCATTCAATCAGCGTCTGGAGGCGGCAAAGGCGCGGCTGGTGCGGCCAGCCGGCCAGGTCAACATCATCAGCTATAACGGGCCGGGGATGAGTAACCCGGTGGCGACCGCTGACGGGGTCCATGGCCGTTTGCTGACGGCTCTGGGGTTCGAGGTGGAGGAACCGGACCCGACCTGGCACAGCCCGGGTATGGGCGACGCCACGGATTTCGTGCGTGCTCAGTACGAGCACCTGACCCGACTGACCGCCCCCACCACCTTCCTGACCCGTGTCGATGACCGGGGGGTCTCGGATTTTCTGCACGATCCGGTGCTGGCGAACCTGCCGTCGGTGCGGTCGGGGCAGGTGTATGGCCTGGGCGTTCATTCGTTCCGGATCGACTATTTCAGCAGCCTCGAAATCATCGACGGCATGCTGGCCAGGTTCGGCCGATGACGGGCCGCACCCTGCGCAGGCGCCGTTCCCCGGGGACGGGATACGGTCTGCTGGCTGCCGGAGGGGGGCTGCTCCTGCTGATGCTGGTGAGCCTTGGCGTGGGCGCCCGGGGGCTCCCGGTGGCTGTAATCCTGGACGCCTTCCTCGCGTTTGATCCCGGCATCAGCGATCACCTGCTGGTGCGAGAGCTCCGCTTTCCCCGCACCCTGGTGGCGGTGTTGGTGGGCGGTGCTCTTGGCGTGGCCGGTGTCATCATGCAGGCGGTGACGCGCAACCCTCTGGCCGATCCGGGCCTGCTCGGAATCAACGCGGGTGCGGCCCTGGCCATTGTCGCGGGCATCGCCCTGGGGGGTGTCTCCGGCATGGCCGGCCAGTTCACGCTGGGGTGTGTCGGCGCGGGCCTGGCCAGTGTGGGTGTTTACCTGCTCGGCGGTCTCAGGCAGGGCATCAACCCCGTGCGGGTGGTGCTGGCCGGTGCCGCGGTAACGGTGATGCTGATGGCCCTGGCCCAGATCTTGATTATCAACAGCCAGGATCCGGTGTTCGACCAGTTCCGGCATTGGGCCGTGGGTTCGTTGCAGGGGCGGGGGCGTCCGTTGCTGCTGCCCTTGTGGCTGTTGGTACTCGCTGGGATGGTGCTGGCCGGTTACCTTGCCCGTGCTCTCGATCTGATGGCGCTGGGGGGTGATCTGGGCCGGGCGCTGGGCCTGCGACCACGCCTGGTGTGGCTGCTGGCCGCGGTTGCCATCGTCCTGCTGGCCGGCGCCGCCACCGCCGCGGCCGGTCCCATCAGTTTTGTGGGCCTCGCCGCACCCCATCTCGCCCGGGGCCTTGCCGGCCCGGATCACCATCGCCTGCTGCCCTGCACGGCCTTGCTGGCCGCGCTTCTGACCCTGTTCGCGGACATTCTAGGGCGTTTGGTCATTCACCCCGGCGAGGTGGGGGTCGGCATCATGGTGGCGCTGATTGGCGGTCCGTTCTTCATTGCCATGGCCCGACGCCGGAGGTTGCTGCACCTATGAGCCGGCTGCGGTCGTCTGTATGGGTCTGGGCGCCCGGACGGTGTTCCCTGCGCCTGTGTCCCCGTTCGATGGCTGCCGCCACGGTGTTGTCGCTGCTGACCCTGGCGGGGCTGCTGGTTTCCCTGTCGGTGGGCCAGGTGGAGATCGGGCCGGATCGGATTGTCCGGATTTTGGCCGGGACCGACCCGGATGCCATGGCTCGTCGCATTCTCCTGGACATCCGGCTGCCCCGCGGCCTCACGGCGGTGTTTGTCGGTGCCGCACTGGCGGTTTCTGGCGCGGTGTTTCAGTCGGTGTCCCGCAATGCCCTGGGCTCACCCGACCTCATCGGCTTCACCACGGGGGCGGCCAGCGGTGCCATTGTCCAGATTGTATTTTTCCGCTCGGGTGCCGCCGGCGTCATGGTCGCGGCGGTGGCCGGTGGGCTGCTGACGGCGGTGGTGGTCTACGCCCTGGCGGCGCGCCGCCGGGTGGTGGGCAGCTATCGCCTGGTTCTGGTGGGCATTGGCATGGGCTCCATTCTCAGTGCTCTGAACGGACTGATGCTGGCCAAGGGGGCGCTGGACAACGCCATCATGGCCAACCTGTGGCTGGCCGGCTCCCTGAGCGCCCGTAACTGGGGGCATGTGGTGCCGGTGATGCTGGGCTGCATCCTTCTGATCCCGGTGATTGTGCTGCTGGCCCGGCAGCTGAGCCTGGTGGAAATGGGCGACGACCTGGCCGCCCAGCTCGGGGTTCGGGTGGAGCGGGTGCGTCTGGTGATGGTGTTGTGCGCGGTGATTCTGGCGGCCTTGGCAACCGGTGCTGCGGGCCCCATCGCCTTCATTGCCCTGGCGGCGCCACAGCTGGCCGGGCGGTTGACACCGGCCGGTCGTCTGCCAGTGATGGTGGCCGCCGCCATGGGGGCCCTGCTGATGGTCATCGCCGATCTGATCGGCCACGTCCTGCCGCTTGGCGTGTCATTGCCCATCGGGCGCCTGACCGGTGTGGTCGGCGGGCTGTACCTGATCTGGCTGCTGAGCCGAAGCCGAACCCTATGACCATGAAACGGGAGGATATGTTCTTGGAGGATCGCCATCCGGCCGTGCTGCGCGGAGAGTCGCTCTCGGTGTCCTATGAATCCCGGCGGGTGTTCAAGGGGCTCGACCTGTCCATTCCGGAGGGGCAGATCACCGTGATCGTTGGCCCCAATGCCTGCGGCAAGTCCTCGCTGCTGCGGACCCTGTCCCGGCTGTTGGTGCCGGAGCAGGGGCAGGTGTTGCTCCGGGACCGGGAGATCCACCGTTACGGTTCCCGTGAGGTGGCCCGCATCCTGGGTCTGCTGCCCCAGTCGTCCAGTGCCCCCGCCGGCATCTGTGTGGCCGACTTGGTGGCGCGGGGCCGATTTCCGCACCAGACCCTCCTGCGCCAGTGGACCGCCGCGGACGAGCAGGCGGTGGCCCAGGCCATGCAAGCCACCGGCGTGCATTCACTGGCCGACGCCACCCTGGAAGAGCTGTCCGGTGGCCAGCGCCAGCGGGTGTGGCTGGCCATGCTGCTGGCCCAGGAAACACCGGTCATGCTCCTGGACGAACCGACCACGTGGCTGGATATCTGCCACCAGCTGGAAGTGCTGGAACTGTGCCGGCGCCTGAACCGGGAGCAGGGCCGGACTCTGGTGATGGTCTTGCACGACCTGAATCAGGCGGCCCGTTACGCCGATTACCTGGTGGCGATGAAGGCCGGAGAGATTGTCGCCGCCGGCGCGCCCGAGCGGATTCTGACGGCGGAGCTGGTGGAACGGGTGTTCAGTATCCGCGCCAGGATCGAGACCGACCCGGTGACCGGCTGCCCATGGGTGCTGCCGATTGCCAGCGTCGGACGAATGGATGACGGACGCTTTCTGAAGGAGTGAACCATGCAGAAGAACAGGCAATTGTGCATCGGCTTGTCGCTGGCCACCACGTGGTTGGCGGGAAACGGTTGGCGTCGGCCGGACAGCCGCGCCGAGGAGATCTGCCTGACCGATTTCTACGTCGACTACGCCAAAAAAGCCGAGGCGGCCCGACTGGACTTCCTGTTCCGGCCGGATGCTTTGTTCCTGAAACCGGACATGCTCGATCAGTCGCCGGGATTGGCAGGCCTGGATCCGACGCTGTTGCTGGCCACGCTGGCCCGGGAAACTTCCCGTATCGGTCTGGTGACGACAGCCTCCACCACGTTCAACCATCCCTATCACGTTGCCCGAGCCCTGCAGTCGCTGCACTGGATCAGCCGGGGCCGGGCCGGTTGGAACATCGTGACCGCCCTGGATGGTCACGAGAATTTTGGCCTCGATGCGATGCCCGGGGCAGACGCCCGCTACGACCGGGCGATGGAATTCACCCAGGTGGTCTGCGACCTGTGGCGCAGTTATCCGAAGCAGGCGAGGGTGGTGGACCGCCAGTCCGGCCGCTATGTGGACCGTTCGCTGATCCAGCCGATTGATCATCAGGGGCCGTGTTTCCGGGTCAAGGGCCCGCTGAACATTCCCGAGACCGATTTCGGCCGTATTCCGTTTCTTCAGGCCGGCGCCTCGGACCGGGGGCGGGATTTCGCCGCCCGGGTCGCCGACGCGATTTTCGCGGCGACGCCGGACCCGGACGCCGGCCGCGAGCTGGTGTCGGACATTCGCCGACGGGTCCGGGGGCACGGCCGGGATCCGCACTCGGTCAAGGTGCTCCCCGGTCTCAACCTGTTCCTGGGGCGGACCCGGAGCGAGGCCCAGGCGCTGTACCGGGACACCCACGCACGGCAGAACCTCGAACGTAAATACGCCTACATTGAGGAAGCCCTGGGGGTGGATGTCCGGGGGATGGCTCCCGGCCAGCGCCTGATACCGGCTCTTCTCCCCGAGCCGGACCGGCCGGTGCGAAGCCGGACCCACGCCGCCCTGCTGCGCCGGTTGGTGATCCGGGAACAGCCGACCGTGGCCGAACTGCTGGACCGGCCGGAAGTCATCGGTTCGTCCCATTGGCTGGTGGTGGGCACGCCGGAGGATGCGGTCGACAGCATTCTGCAGCGCTTCAACACCGGGGCCGCCGACGGCTTTGTCGCCCTGCCCAGCGGTTCCGACGCATCCCTGCATCTGTTCCTCGATGAAGTGATACCCCGGCTGGTTGAGCTCGGCGTGTTCCGCACCGACTACTCCGGAACCACCTTCGCCGACCATCTGGGCATCCCTGCCGGGGAGACGCGGAGTAGGGCCGGTGTGTGACGTTTTCCAATACGGGTGGTTTTTTTACCGCCTTGGGTGGCGGCGCACCGAGCGAATGCGAGAAATTCTCACTCTCATTTTCTTGGGTTACGTTCGTTGACAGGAGATGCCTGCATGCCCTCAGTGTTTTCGCCCATACCAGGTCCGGCCGCCGCCAGGAAACCGGCGTATCTGCCCCTACTGGCGCTCGGCCTGGGGCTGGGTTCCGCCGCGGTTGCCCGGGCCGACGACGGCGGCTCCGTTTCCACCCTGTTGCCATCGATTACGGTCACCGGCGAAAAGGTCGAGCGGACCCTCTTCGAAACCGGTTCCAGTGTCGAGGTATATGACCAGGAACGCATCGAATCGACCCCTGGGGCGACCGAGCTTTCCGATCTGCTGAAGCTGAATCCGGCGGTGGTCGATGCCGGCGTCGGCAATCACATGCCGGCGGTTCGCGGAGTGGATGGCTCCGGCCCCTCCATCGGTGGCGTAGCCACCTTCGCAGGGGTTCGTCCGCGCCTGAACGTGTCCTTGGATGGCCGTTCGCTCAGCTACAGCGAGATCGCCTTTGGGCCCCGTTCACTCTGGGACATTCGCCAGGTGGAGACCTACGTGGGCCCGCAGAGCCATATCCAGGGTCGCAACGCCATTGCCGGCGCGGTGGTCATGGAAAGCAACGCGCCCAGCTTCGAATGGGAAGGGGCAGTGAAGGGCGGAATCGGCAACCAGGGCTACCGGCAAACCGCCGCCATGGTGTCCGGCCCGGTGCTGGAGGACGAGTTGGCCTTCCGGCTCGCCGTGGACCGGCAGCGGCGCGAGAGTTATGTCGACCTGGCCACCTACGATCCGGTGGGGGATGCCCGGGACGTGGAGGTGACCACCACCCGTTTCCGGTTGCAGTACGAACCCGGGGCACTGCCAGACTTCAGTACCGGAATCACCCTGAGCGACATGGAAACCCAGGGGCCCCAGGGTGAGTACGAGCTGTCCGATCCACCCTCCAGCCAGGCCAACGAATACCGTCCGGTTTACACCACCGATGCCACCAGCGGCAGCTGGGACGTGGACTGGCAGCTGTCGGACCAGCTCCGGTTCGAGAACAACGTCACCTACACCGACCTTGAGTACAAGCGTCAGACTCAGAACACGGTGGCGGACTTCACCTCCGAAGGTGACGAGTACCACCTGGAGCCGCTGCTGCATTTCGGCGGCCGGGGGAGCACGGTCAGCGGCTTGGTGGGCGTGCGCTACTACCAAGCCAGCGCCGACGAGGCGTACATCAATGCCTCCGGCAGCCAGCCGATGACCGACGACACCGAAACCCGATCCGCGTTCGGTGAAATGACCTATCCGCTGACCGACACCGTGGACCTGACACTGGGACTGCGCTATGAGTGGGAACGCCGGCAGCGTACGGCGGACGTACAGTTAAATCCGTCTCGGTCCGTCGATCTGGATTTCGACGAAACCTACACCGCCTTGTTGCCGCGCCTGGACCTGGCCTGGAAGCCTCACGCCGGCCAGACCCTGGGCTTCAAGGTGGCCAAAGGCTATAACGCCGGGGGCGCCGGCCTGACCATTACCAGTTTTGACCCCTATGAGTACGACCGGGAAACCGTCATCAGCTACGAAGTCTATACCCGGAACGAGCTGCTGGACGGTCAGCTGGAGCTGACCGCCAACCTGTTCTTCAACGATTACAGCGACATGCAGTTGCCTGAATACGTGGGGGCCAACGATATTGTCATCCGCAACGCCGACCGCGCCATCAGCTATGGTACCGAGCTGGGCTCGCGCTGGATGCCGGTCGAGGCGTTCACGGTGTTCGCCAATCTGTCTCTGCTCCGGACCGAAGTCCAAGACTTCGACAGCACCGCGATCGAGGGCAACGAGCTGCCCCGAGCGCCCGGTTACGCCGCTACGCTGGGTGCCGTTTACCAATGGCTGCCGAACCTGGAGCTGAGTGGCAACGTGCGTCACACCGACAGTTACTATTCCGATTACGACAACCTCGGGGTCGAGAAGATCGGTGCCTATACCGTGGCGGATGCCCAGCTGACCTACCGGTATGGCCCGGTGACCAGCAAAGTGTTCGTCAACAACCTGTTTGACACGGACGCCGACACGCTGATCTTCAACAGTTTGGTCGACAACCCGCTGAAGGTGCAGCCGCGGATGGTGGGCGCGTCCCTCGAATACCGGTTCTGAACATCGACGCTCAGTCCGAAAGCCAGTCCAGACCAACCATCAGGCGTGGCTCCGGGTTCAGGCAAGGGGAGCGGTGCACGATACCCCGGCCCTCGTTCCCGATCCACGCCTCGCCTTTCAGAAGAGCCACCGCACCGGCGGGAATGTGCTGGATGTCGCTTGCGTCCACCACCTGCTCCGGCAGTGGCCCACCGCTGCCGGAGCGTCTTACCCGGTGTTCCGGCAGCCATTCGGTGCCCGGGCCGGAGTAGGTGCACAACAGGCGTACCGGGACCCGGTCCGTATGGAAGCGGGGACACAGGGGCCGGTCGACCACGTGCAGCCGGACGCCGACCGCCTGGGGTTCAAACAGGCAGCAGAACATCTCCACCAGCTGATTGACGTCGTCCAGCCAGAGGTCTGCGCCCGCAAGTTCCCGTGCCCAGTCTGGCAGCAGGCCATCCACGGCTTCTCCCGGCACCACGCTGGCGAAGCGCTCGAAATGGCCCGCCTGTTCGATCAGTGCCTGGGTGAACGGGCGCCAGTGCGGGTTTTCCGGCCGGCGCCATACCGCCAAGTTCACCTCGTCCTGGAAAATGCGGGTCAGGGTTTCCGCGTGGGAGCCCTCGACGGTGACCGGGGGCTTTGTCACTTGCTGCAATGGTTCAGTCACAGGTCTTCTCCGAATGCCTGGCCGACAGTTATGTCAGGCGCGATGCCCTTGCTTAAACGTTATATTATAACATAACCTTTATGGCGACCCGGTGGCAACGTGGTCTGGAAGAGGGGAGACCTTGCCACTATTACGAAGTCTCATCCTGGAGGTGATGCGATGCTGACAAGGGAAGAGCTGTTGAACGCCCCGGAGTCGGAGTACATGAACGCGGACCAGCTCGCGTTTTTCAAGGCCCTGCTGGAACAGCTGCGCCAGGACACCATGGACAGCATCGAGGCGGCCAAGCAAACCCTGGCCAATCCGCCCGAACACAATGATGAGGCGGATCGCGCGGCATACGAGGAGGAGTCCCGAATGGCGCTGCGCATCGTAGATCGTGAACGCAAGCTTCTGCCCAAGATCGATGCCGCGTTGCGGCGGATCGCCACCGGTGAATTCGGCTACTGCCTGGAGTCCGGCGAGCCTATCGGCATACCCCGCCTCCTGGCCAGACCGACGGCGGAACTGTGCACCGAAGTGAAAGAACTCAGCGAGCGTCGGGAAAGTGTCTTCCGCGAGCGTGAGTGACGGGCCTGCCGCCGTCATACCTGACGGCGGCGTCCCTCGGTTCGTCTGCGGGCCTGTTCCGAGTTAACGTAGACGGACTCGGTGAATGTGGCGTTGGCATGGCCCAGCTCTTCACTGATGTGCCGGATATCGGCACCGGCCTCGATCGCCTGGCTGGCGCCGGTATGCCGGAGGTAGTGGGTTTCCGATCGGATGGCCAGCATCTGCTTGGCTTCGTCGGCGTAGCCCTCCCGTTCCATCCGCTCGGCGGTGGCCACCATGGCCTGCTCGTAAATTCGCTGGACCTGGCGTTTGCCGATGGCGTTGCCCTTACCGGACGGCAGGATCGGGGTGGACTCCCCGGGCACCGGCAACGGCGACGTCAGCCCGAGGTGGCGACGCCAGCGTTTCAGATAGGCGAGATAGGCGTCGGGCAGCGTGACCTGACGGGTTTTGTCGCCTTTGCCAAACACGGAGTAGACCCAGTAGGGTTCGCCGTCGACCACCGTGCGCCGGAAATCGCCGAAGGTCGGGGTCCGCATCTGGCCGCGGTCAACCGGACGGGGAGCCAGTTCGCTGACCCGGAGGAACAGGCTTTTCATGGTCACGATGACGAACAGATGCCGTTCGTATTTCGGATGGAGACTGGCCAGTTCGGTCAGGGTTTCCAGCAGAAACGACCATTGCCAGTCCGTCAGCCGCCGGACCTCCACGTCCCGGTTCTGGTTCAGGTTCGGTTTTGCCTTTCGGTCCCGTTTACGGACATCCAGTAACGGGTTCTTCGGCAGGTAGTCCCGGGCGACCAGGTATTTGAAAAACGTCTGCAGGGCCGTGCGGCTGGCATTCAGGCTGGCCTGGGTGACGGCATAGGGCGCCGCGCCATCCCTGGCGCGATGCGCCATGGGGCGCCAGTCCGGGTTTGATCGCCGTTGATCGTTCTGGCTGCGGAACGCCGGATAGATGCCGCTGGAGATCCACGAGGCCGGGGGCGTCTTTATAAAGGCGAAATAGCTGCTGACCAGTTCACTGTCCGCCTGGGGCAGGTGGCGCCGCGCGATCAGCCAGGTGTAATTCAGGAATCGCTGAATCTCGCTGCGAAAGCGGTTGTAGGTTCCCGATACGTCGCTGTATTTCTCCAGAAACCTGCGACTGGTCTCAAAGTCCTCGTGGGCGCTTTGGGGGTCGATCGGAAGCGTTGCCAAGGCCACCCGCAGGTCCGGGTACAGCTCAAGGTCTGACTGCTCATGAATCCGTTCGGCGGTATCGAACAGAGGAAAGCCGGGAAATCGGGTTCGGGCGTTCATCGGATGCGTCTTAAGGTCGATCTGGCGTTGAGATGGATGTCTGCCAGGGTATGCAAAATGTCCAATACTCCTAAATATTGGACGTCATGGATAGCCCCGTCAAATCAGCATCTTAACGGAAC
This sequence comes from Marinobacter lutaoensis, assembly GCF_001981305.1. GTDB lineage: Bacteria > Pseudomonadota > Gammaproteobacteria > Pseudomonadales > Oleiphilaceae > Marinobacter > Marinobacter lutaoensis. Next base: position 246,637 of record NZ_MSCW01000005.1, read on the forward strand.
AACGGCGCGCTGTAATCCCACACCGGCGCCTTTATACCCGCAAACCGGCGAGACTTGGCGTTGTCGCCGGGACACGGACTCGCCGGCGCTGTTTCCCCGGATGTGATCACCCTGGCATGGTACGGACGTTACTGGATTCCAGGTTGGCACCCCTCAAGGCTCAAGGCGCTCGCGGGATGCGGGCCGTTCCGCTGTCGGGCTTCGGAGGATCGCTATTCCGGGGATCGCTATTCCGGCATGGCGAAACCGGGGGGTGTCTGGACGCGGGAGCCCAGGTTGCGGTTTCATGCCAGCCCCGTGAAACGCCGCGAACCGGTCAGAGGGTTGAAGGTCATCAGACCGACGGGGGTAAACGGAGAACGAAAACACAGAAAGGAAGCATAGAGTGGAAAGAACGCGTGGAATGAGAAGAATATGGACATTGACACACGGTGCCCTGACGCGGTCGTCTTGATCATCCAAAAGTGCGCATAATGTATATTATGTTAAATGATGTATGGGCGCCGTCATCCCCCTGCAACGAAACCATGGCCTACTGCAACAACCAGCCTTTCGTGAGTGAGCGGTTTCCGCTCGGGAGGCACGACGCGTGGGCAATGAATCAGAGGCAACGGCAGGCGCTGACCCGGTAACCAACCGTGACGCGATGGCGGCGCTGCTGCGGCAACTGCGGGAGCTCCGTGACCGGATGGTTGCCGCCGCCGATCAGGCGGGTGGCTGCCTGGATCAGGTCAGTCCCGCCTACCGCGCCAGCGCAGAAAACCTGGTGCACTACCTTTCTTTACGGCGACAGGACATTCGTCCGCTGCAGCGACGCCTGGCGGAACTCGGACTGTCGTCGCTCGGACGTGCCGAATCCTGTGTCCTGGCAAGTGTCGATGCGGTTGGCCATGCACTGGCGCGTTTGCTGGGCGAGCCGATTCCCGAATCCCACGGAATCGGGACGGCGCTTCCGGATGTCCAATCCGGCCAGCGATGGCTGGCCGAGCACACGGAAGCGCTTCTCGGCGCGGCGCCCGAGGAGCGGTCAGTCCGCATCATGGTCACCATGCCCAGCGAGGCGGCCACGGACCCTTCCCTGGTGCGGGCACTGTTGGCGGCGGGCATGAATGTGATGCGAATCAACTGTGCCCACGACGATCCGGGAGCTTGGTTGGCGATGATCCGGAACCTGCGCACCGCCGAGGCGGAACTGAAGCAGTCCTGCCGGGTGTTTATGGATCTGGGCGGACCGAAACTGCGTACCGGCCCCGTGGCAGCGGGTCCTGCGGTGATTCATATCCGACCGGAGCGGGATCCATACGGGCGCCCGGTGGCGCCGGCCAGGATCTGGCTGACCGCCCAGGACAATCCCAGGCCCGCGCCCTCACCTGAAGGCGTCACCCTGCCCGTGCCTGGCGACTGGCTGGAGTCCCTGGCTCCGAGGGATGTCATCACCATGCTGGATGCCCGGGGGGCCAACCGCAAGTGGTCGGTGGTGGCCAAGAATACAGAAGGCTGCTGGGCGGAAACGTTTAAAGCGTGTTACGTCGTGCCGGGCACGCCGCTGCGTCTTTCCAGAAAGAAAGGGCGTCGCAGCCAATGCACCGTGGGTGCCTTCGCTCCCCATCCCGGCGTCATTCTTCTGCGCCAGGGTGACTGCATTCGGGTCACCGCCGATCCGAAGCCCGGACAGCCCGCAAAAACACCCCCCCAGGGACGACGGCGGGAACCGGCCACCATCGCCTGTACCGAACCGAAGGTTGTTGGTCAGGTCAGGGCCGGTGAAACCATCTGGTTTGACGATGGCAAGATCGGGGGGACCATCGAGGCCGTCGAGCCGGGGGCCTTTCTGGTCCGAATCACCCATGCCCGGCCGGGGGGCGCCAAGTTGCGGGGCGGCAAGGGCATCAACCTGCCGGATACGGACCTGGTGCTGCCCTCACCCACGCCGGAAGACCTTGCGCAATTGCCTTTCATCGCCGAGCATGCGGACGCGGTGGAGATGTCATTCGTCAATTCGGTGGCGGATGTTCGCCGGATGGAAGCGCACCTGCGGGCGCTGTCGGTGGAAAAGCCCGCGATCGTTCTGAAGATTGAGACCCGTCGTGGTTTTGAAAACCTGCCGGCCATGTTGTTGGAGGCCATGCGCTGGCCCTGCTGTGGCGTCATGATTGCTCGGGGGGATCTCGCGGTGGAGTGCGGATTCGAGCGCTTGGCGGAGGTTCAAGAGGAGATTCTCTGGATCTGTGAAGCCGCCCATGTGCCGGTGATCTGGGCCACCCAGGTTCTGGAAAATCTGGCCCAGAAAGGGCTTCCGTCCCGGGCGGAAATCACCGACGCCGCCATGGGGCACCGTGCCGAGTGTGTCATGCTGAATAAGGGGCCGCACGTCCTGGAGGCCGTGTCGACGCTCGACAATATTCTGACCCGCATGCAGTCGCATCAGACCAAAAAGCGGGCCATGCTCCGGGAACTCCGGCTGGCCCATGTTGGCGCGGTTCCGGAGCGAACGGGCTAGCTGGCCGAGGTTTCCGCGAGCTGTTCCAGCGTCTTGTAGTCACACGCTTGGCGCGCGAGGAAACTGTCTTCGGAACTGACCAGAATGCTGTCGTCCCGCAGGAAACGCCGCCCCAGCAACACCGGATAGGCAAACTTGCCCCGGTCGGTCAGGGAAAACTGGGTTTCATGGCTGTGGCCGGCGATACAGAAGCGCATCTTGACCACGTGCCGTCGTTGCGAGGGCGCCCCCTTCCGCTTGATCAGCACGGTCCGGTAGACCGGCCGCTCGAACGTCAGCACCACATCCTCGTGCGCCACGGTACCTTCGCTGGGCTGATCCTCGTGGTCCCCAAGGGGCACCTGGAAGCGCACCCACTCCTGGCCGTCCCGAGTGAACGCCTCGATATTGACGGCGTGCAGCGATGAGGTCTTGGCACCGGTGTCCAGTCTGGCCTTGAGCCGGACGCCGGCTTCCTCCAGAACCACCCATTCGACAAACCCGAGGACTTCCGCCTCTGGTGACGCGGACCCGGCCTGGGCCTGCCCAGCCGTTCCCAGAAGCCCTAGGGAAATGATCAAAAAATAGTTAATAAACTGCATCAGAAATTTTCTGCACTCTTCTGTAAATCTGGAAAAAATTTAAGGAATCGATCTTCCAGCTCTTGCCGGTTCCGGAGAATTTCCTCAATGATCCCCTGAAAGCGGTTGGCAAAGCGGACGCGGCTGGCCACGCGGTCCAGGGCCTGGCCCACCTGCTCCAGATCCCGGTACGCTCTGAACCCGTCGTGGCACACTGTGCGCCGGGTCACCTCGACCATGCGGGGCGGCATCAGCGCTTCGTGCGCGCTCAGTTCACCGTAGAGTCGCAGGATGAACCGATCCGGGTCCTGATCACTGAAACGGTGCCAGTGACGCAGCAGGTAGTGATCGTAGAGCATGTCCAGGGCGACCCCGGCAAACCGGCGCCGCTCCCTGGAGAATACGGCCTTGCTGGCAAGGACTTCCGGGTGCCGGTCGGTGAACCGGTCGACCGCGAAATGGTGTCGGACACCCCGGCGCACGTTCTCCGGCAACGCCTCCACCCGCACCCCCCGGACGAAATCGCCCAGGATGCTGCCCACGCGGGCTTCGGGCGAATCCGGAGCGAGAAACGCGTGGGCAAGGTGGTTCATCAGAAGTTGACTTGCAGGCCGAGGCCAAGGCCATCCAGCGTCAGGCCGTCATCGTCGTAGTAGCGCATGTACTCAAGATTGCCGGAGAGGTTCTGCGCGAACTTCACATGGGCGCCGATGCCATAGGACAGGTCGGAATCATCATCCGACACCGATACCCCCCGGTACTTCGCTTCCGCTTCCACCCGGGTAAAGCCCACCACGGCGTAGGGAGTCACCGGGGACTCGTTGGCCAGATTGAGGGTCGCGTAGCCGCCGTAGAAGTTGTCGACAGACAGCTCCACGCCACGGACCTCGTCGTCGTCGACGCCAAAGCCGGCGCGCGCTTCGAAGCCCAGGAACGGCGTGGCCATAACGCCGACCTTGCCGGACAGGGTACCAAGGTCGGCGTCCAGACCGTCATCCTCCACATCCAGGAAGGTGTAGTTCAGGCCGGCATACAGGCCGCCGACACCGGATTTGTACATGTCCTGGGCCTGGGCGGCGCCGGCAAGGCACAGACCGGTGGCCAGGGTCACCAGGGCAAGGGGCATTCTTCTTGTTGCGTTCATGTGGGTTCTCCTTCTGAAAAGCAACGTCTCGGTACGCTGACATTAAGTACCATTGCCCTGACGCCGATGACCAGAGTCGGGATCCGGATTTGCACCGAATTTACCTCGATTTAATACCCGCTTAATCGTCCGGGCTGTCTTGCGGATGTCCTTACCCCTAGGTATTCTGACGCCTCTTTTGGATCAGCTGGCTAGAGCAGTCGTTGAGAAACCTTTACCCCGTTATCTTCATCGTCAGCGTCATGTTCATTCTGCTGAGCATCTTCATGACGCTGCCGGTCCATTTGCTTGCCTTTTCGGGAGCGCCCAATGCTATGGCGTTCGCGAAGTCGGCCGCCATCGTGTGCGGGCTGGGCATTCTGGGCATCCTGTGTACCTATCGACAGCCCCGGGATCTCAAGCCCCGGTTCATGTTCGTGCTGACGGTCTCCAGCTGGCTGATCGTCGCCCTGCTCTCCGCCCTGCCGTTTTACCTGAGCAACCACGGCATTTCGATGACCGATGCCTTCTTCGAATCCACCTCCGGCATCACCACCACCGGCGCCACGGTATTCAGCGGCCTGGACCAGATGGATCCCGACCTGCTGCTGTGGCGCTCCATCCTGCAATGGATGGGAGGGATTGGCATCATCGGCATGTTCGTCGCGGTACTGCCGTTTCTGCGGGTGGGCGGCATGCGGCTGTTTTCCACCGAGTCGTCGGAGTGGACTGACAAAGCGCTGCCGCGGATGAAGACATTGAGCCGGAGCCTGCTGTTTGTCTACGTGGTGCTGACGGCGTTCGGGGTGTTGATCTACTGGCTCTCCGGCATGACCCTGTTCGATGCTTTCAATCATAGCCTGACCAGCATCTCGACCGGAGGCTTCTCGACCTCCGACCAGTCGATGGGCAAGTTCAACGACCTGATCCTGCTCGAGTCGACGTTGATCATGATCCTGGGCAGCCTGCCGTTCTTTCTGTACGTGCGCGAGATTCACGGCCAGCATGGTGTGCTGTTCCGGGATCAGCAGGTACGCTTGTTCCTGGCCATCCTGTTCGTGGTGCCGGTGCTGATCACCCTGTATCGCTGGTGGGTATCGCCGATTCCGTTCAACCCGCTGCACAACTACGTGGCCACCCTGTTTAACGTGACGTCGGTGATCACCACCACCGGCTATGCCTCGGAAGATTATTCCACCTGGGGGCCGCTGGCGTTCGTGGTGTTCTTCTTCCTGATGTTCGTCGGGGGCTGCTCCGGCTCCACCGCCGGGGGCATGAAAATCTTCCGCTTCCAGTTGTCGCTGATCATCCTTCGGGAACAGTTGATGCGACTCCTGCACCCCCGGGCGGTGTTGAGCCGGAATTTCAACGGTCGTGCCGTCAGTGACGAGATCATCTCGTCCATGATCGCCTACACCTTTATCTTCCTGCTCAGCCTGCTGCTGATTACCGTGGCCCTGGCGGCGATGGAGCTGGACTTCATCACCGCCATCACCGGAGCGCTGACAGCGCTCACCAATGTGGGGCCCGGCCTGGGTGACATCATCGGCCCCGCCGACAACTTCGCGCCCCTGCCCGACGCCGCCAAATGGGTGCTGTCCATCGGTATGCTGATGGGGCGTCTCGAAGTGCTCAGCGTGGTGATCGTGCTGTCCCCGGCGTTCTGGCGCGGCTAACGGGGCTAGCGCATCCAGATCACCGAGGCATCCTCCAGCGGCAGAGTCAGTCGGTTGTCGCCCACCACGATCCTTGGCGTGTAGTGTCCCTTGGGTCGCGCCGGTACCCGGCACTGATAGACCCAGGTATGGCCGGACCCCGGCAGGGCTTCCTGAACGGCCATGGGCTGAACCAGCCGTGGCCCGAATTCCGAGGCCTCCGCCACCAGCTCCACCCGGATCATGCGCTCATCCAACCCGTCCAGGTATACGTCCACCGTCACCTGTTGCTCTCCGTCCAGCGTCTGCACCTCCATTCCGGTAAAGCGGATCCGGGGCCAGTGCCCGGCGATTTGCCGGGACTGCTCAACCAGCGCCTGAGCCACCGCTGCCGTCCGCTGCCGTCCGTTTTCGCTCATTGGCAGATAAAAGTCTTCGACATACTGCCGAACCATCCGGTTCGCGGAATAGGTTGCAGTGAGCGTGTTCATACTGGTGCGCACCCGGGCGAGCCAAGCCTCCGGCAGCCCGTCCGCGTTGACATCGTAAAACGCCGGAATGACCTCATTTTCCAGCAGCTCGAACAACTCCAGGGCATCGGAGGCGTCGTGGTCATTGGTATGACTCAGCTCCTCGAAGGTCGCGCCGGGGCGGATGGCCCAGCCCACTTCCGGACGCCAGGCCTCGGCCCACCAGCCGTCGAACTGTGAGACGTTGAGGCCGCCGTTCACCAACACTTTCATGCCGCTGGTGCCGCAGGCTTCCCAGGGATGCCTGGGCGTGTTCAGCCAGACATCGACGCCCTGCACCAGCTGATTGGCCACGCCCAGGTCGTAATCCTCGATGAACACCACCCGGCCCTCGACCTCCGGACGACGGGAAAACCGCTTCCAGCGCTGGATCAGCGCCTTACCGGTATGGTCGTGGGGGTGGGCCTTGCCCGCCAGGACGATCTGCACCGGCCGGTCCCGCTGGCTGAGCAGCCGCACCAAGCGAGCCTCGTCGCTCAACAGCAGGTCGGGACGTTTGTACTCGGTAAAGCGCCGGGCAAATCCCAGGGTCAGGGTCTCGCTGTCCAGCAGAAGGCCGCAGGCAGCCTGAGTATTGCCACCGGGATGGTGTGCACAGTGCTGGCTGGCCAAGCGTTGGCGGAGGTAGTGGATCAGGCGCCTGCGCTGCGCCAGGCGCATGTGCCACAGTGTCTGGTCGGAAACCTCCGCCAAGGGCTCCAGGGTTTCCATAGGGCGGCACCAGCGATCCTGGCCGCAGGCGCCGGTCCACAGTTCATCCGACTCCGGTGAGTCCCAAGACGGCGTGTGAACGCCGTTGGTGACATATTCCACCGGTATGTCTTGCCTTGGCCAGCGGGGGAAAAACGGTTGAAAGATGGTCTGGGAAACCTGTTGGTGAATCCGGCTCACGGCATTGACCCGGCCGCTCATGGCAAGGGCCAGACGGCCCATGTTGAGCAGTGGGTCGCCGGTAGCGTCCCGGTCGTCGTCGTGCACTCCCAGGGCCACCAGTTGCTCCACGGACAGGTCGCTCTGGGCCAGCCAGGGCGCCAGGTACAATTCCAGTTGACGCCTGGGAAAGCGGTCGAAGCCCGCGGCCACCGAGGTGTGGGTGGTGAACAGGTTGCTGACCCGGGTGGCCGAGCGGGCGGTCTCAAAATCCCGTTCGTTGTCCCGGCCCCAGGACAGCGCCCGCTCCACCAGGGCCAGCGCGCAGTGCCCCTCGTTGATGTGGCAGACGGCCGGGTCCCGCTTCAGTTTCCGTAACAGGCGCCAGCCACCGATCCCCAGCATCATTTCCTGCTGCAGGCGCTTTTCCGGGTCGCCGCTGTACAGTTCGCTGGTGATGCCCCGGTCACCGGGCTCGTTGCGGGGGTCGTTGCTGTCAAGCAGGAGCAGTTCGCAGCGGCCGACCTGGCCGATCCAGGCTCGCAGGCGCACATCGCGCCCTGGCAGCGGCACGGTGACACGCAGCCAGCCGTCATCTTCGTCCCGCAAGGGCGACAGCGGCAACATGGTGGGATCGTTATAGGGATAGAACTCCAGCTGCTCACCGTCTGCGCTGATGGCTTGGCGGAAGTACCCCTGCTGGTACAGCAGGCCCACCGCCGTGACCGGCACGCCCAGGTCGCTGGCGGCCTTGAGGTAGTCTCCGGCCAGCACGCCGAGCCCGCCGCTGTACAGCGGCAGCGATTCGCTCAGACCATACTCCATGCAGAAAAAGGCGACGCCCCGCTCCAGCTTGCCGGGGTGGGCTTCGGAGTACCAGGTTTCCGCACGGGTAAACGCCGCGTGGGCGGTCAGCTGGGCCTGAAGGCGTTGCAGAAAGTCCGGGTCGTGGCTCAGCATATCCAGACGTTCGCCGGAAACGCCGTTCAGAACCAGCCAGGCGTTGCGGGTACTGTTCCAGGTGTCTTCATCCAGGGCCTGCCACAGCCGGTCGCTGCCGTGATGCCAGCTCCAGCGAAGATCGAGAGCCAGGGTGAACAGCCCGCCAAGGGCCTCGGGGAGTCGTCTCGGCCGATAGGCGTATAGAGTCATAGATCCTCGTCTTCAGGTCACTGGCTTGGCTGGCTGTCCGTCAGGCCCGCCGTCGGAACGGTGGGTGAAACGACGCGGCGGCACTCTGATCCTGCAGCCACTGCAACAGCCGTGAAATGTCCAGGGCATCCTGCTCGGTGGTGTCGAAATCGACACCGAGTCCATCGGCCGCTTTGCGGACGATGTGGGCCTTCAACCGGCCTGCCCTTCCCGGATAGCATAGTTCAAGCTCGATCGACTGGTTCAGCGCGACATCGTCGTAATCGGTGGCGATGAAGGCACCGCGCCGCGAGGCGTTGATGATCTGCCCGCTGGCGACCGGCAGGCCGCGCTTGTACACGAGAATGGGAAGTTTGCCGAGAATGCGTGTGCTGAGCCGGTGTTCCATATCTGCCTCCCTGGACGCCAGGAACTTTTTGTTTGAACAGTTTTTATACAAAACGCCTGTTCCAACAGGCTTGACTGTGGTCAATTCTTGATCGGAAGTTTCGGCAATCGTTCCGTTTCGGCCACCAGTTTCCGGATGTTTTCCGCCAGTTCCGTCGTGCAGAGCGTCAGGTCCAGCTGCCAGATCCAGTTGCCGTTCACCGTGCCCGGCTTGTTGAAACGGGCTTCCGAGCCCAGCCCAAGAAAATCCTGGACCGGCACCACCGCGAGCCAGCTCACCGAGCGCATGACCGTTGCGATGGCCGGCCAGGGCATGTTGTGGCCATCGGTGTTCAGGTACTGGTCAACGTAGTTCCGGGTCCGGTCATCCAGGCTCCGGTACCAGCCCAGGGTGGTGTCGTTGTCATGGGTGCCGGTATACACCAGGTCTTCCGGCTGGTGACGGTGCACCAAGTGTGGATTGTCCGGGTTGCCGTCAAAACCGAACTGCAGCACGGTCATGCCCGGAAGCTGGAAGTCGTGGCGCAGCTGTTCCACCTCCGCGCTGATGACCCCGAGGTTTTCCGCTACCAGCGGCAGCTCGGGAAAACGCCGGAAACAGGCCTCGAGAAACTGCCGGCCGGGTCCGGGTACCCAGCGGCCGAACCGGGGCTGGGGCGTACTGGCGGGAATTTCCCAGTACGCTTCGAAACCCCGGAAGTGGTCAATGCGTATCAGGTCGAACAGATGGCGCTGGCTGTCCAGCCGATCCAGCCACCAGTCGTAGCCGGAAGCGGCCAGGCGCTCCCAGTCATACAGCGGATTGCCCCAGTGCTGGCCGTCCGGCGAGAAGTAGTCGGGCGGAACCCCGGCCACGGCGGTGGGCAGGCCATGGGCATCCAGCTTGAACAGGTGGCGGTTGGCCCAGACATCGGCGCTGTCGTGGGCGACAAAGATGGGGATGTCGCCAAACAGCAGCACGCCCCGGGCACGGGCGTAGTCACGGATGTCCCGCCACTGGTGGTGAAACAGGTACTGTTCAAAACAGATCGCCTCCAACAGGTCGCGGTTGGCCTCGGAGAAGGCTTTGAGAGCGGCCGGGTCCCGGTGCCGGTAGGGTTCCGGCCATTGCAGCCAGCTGCTGCCGGGGTGCCGCTCACGGAGCGCGGAAAACAGGACGAAGTCTTCCAGCCAGCGCCGGTGTGACCGGCAAAACCGGTCGTAGTCCTCGCGCCCGAGCCGGCCTTCACCCCGGGAGAACCGGGTCGCGGCCCGGCGCAGAAGCGGCTGGCGCCCCTGCTGCTCGAGCTCGTCCAGCTCCTCCGGGCGCAACAGGCCCAGGGTCGCCAGTTCGGACACATCAATAAAGGCCGGATTGCCGGCGTGCGCCGACAGTGACTGGTACGGCGACAAGTCCCGGTGCGTCGGGCCGACGGGCAGTGTCTGCCAGACACTCAGGCCGCTGTCGGCGATGAAATCCACGAACCGCCGGGCAGTGTCGCCCAAGGGGCCGAAGCGTCCGGCCAGGGCGGTCGGATGCAGCAGGACACCGGCTCTCCGGGTATGCCAAAGTCGCCTGGGGGAAAGACTGCTCATGATCCGCCATCGCCGTCCTGTTCGTGGCCCTGACGCATGGCTCCGCCGCGGGCCGGCTCGCCTCCGCCCTGGCTGAGTTGCTGAAAGATCGAGGCCGGCGGCTCATAGCCGATCAGGTCGTACAGACTGACCAAGTGGCGCCGGTACAGCTGTTCGAAGTCGGAAACGATCTGGGCCGGGTTGTAGTCGCCAAACCACCAGAACCAGTCCGAACCCTCGCACAGCGCCAGCTGGCGTCGGGCTGCCTCTTTCCGGTCCGTGCCCAGGGTGCCGTTGTCCATAGCCCGGTCGTAGTGTCCCTTCGCCTCGCACAGCAGATCCCAGGCCCGGTTCTTGTCGGGGTCTCCGATCCAGGTGGAGAAGGTGCCGTAGATCCAGCTGCCCGCCACCAGACGGGGCAATGTCACCGGTGGTGCCACCGGCCGCTCCAGCAGCTCCTGATAGGTGGTCAGGCGCAGGTACGGGTGTTTGGACAGCACCCGGTACAGCTCGTCGAGGAAGTGGATGCCGTTGTCCGGATAGTACTCCCAGGCATTCTCGCCATCGAGGATCACCGAAATCACCGGTGGCGGCCGCCCGACGGCACTCCTGGCGATGTTCTCCATGTGGTGGACCAGATCACCGACGGCATCCTTGGCGTGCCAGTCGGCGTAGGTGAAACCGATCAGGTCGGACAGGCCATCGTCGCGAAAGAATACGGTGATGTCGGCGTCGCCGAAACGGTAGCTCTGGTGAATGCCTGCGGTGTCCGGGGCCTGGCCCTGCTCCCGTGCCCGTGCCAGGCTGTTGTTGATTACCGAGTCACCACTGGCGGTCCAGCGGAAGCCCTGCCGGGACAGAACCTCCAGGGTGGCCTGGCTCAGCGCGCCCTCCGAGGCCCAGCAGCCCGTGGGCTCCATGCCGAAGCAGCGTTGAAACAAGGCTCGGGCCTCGGCCAGCTGCCAGTCGGCGCGCGCCTCCCCGCCCGGGTAGGCGGGGTGGCGGGGAAGCCGGATATCGGGCATGGCCTCCCGGGCCGCGCCCAAATCCAGCAGCAACGGCAGGATCGGATGGCTGTACGGGCTCACCGCCAGCTCCACCTGCCCTTTCTGGGCCAGGGCCCGGTAGCGGGGGATGATGCCCGCCATGACCTCGTACACCACGTCCAGCAGGGCTTTGCGGTCTTCCAGGGTAAAGCCGGCACCTTTTTCCTGCAGGCTCTGCACCCGGGCATTGGTGCGTCGCACCGTTTCGCCCATCCAGCCCAGGTGGTACCACACCAGAAGATCGGTGAGCAGAGACGGGGAAAGATACCGCTGGATGTCGGGACGGCTGCGGTAGAAGGCGGCGAGATCGGCCAGGCGGGCATAGGCGGGAAAGCGGTTGATGATGCGGTCTTTGTTGGCCCGCAGCGATTTGTCCATGAGTTCCAGGAACGCGGGGCTGCCCGGCACCGGCAATTCCGTGGACACCAGGGCCGCGAGCATCGGGTCGCCCAGCGTGCCGGCACCGTGACGCCAGCGCTCAATCTGCACCAGGTAAGTTTCCAGCTGTTCCAGCAGCACCGGGGCGAAATTGACGACCGCGCGGGCGTCCGGGTGTGTCTCCAGGTGCGCCGCCATGTCGCTGTAATCCTTAATGGCGTGCAGGTAGACCCAGGGAAAAACGAACTGTCCGGTTTGGCGGGCGTAATAGCTGGGCTGGTGCATATGCCAGCACAACACCACCGGGGTTTTGCCGTCAGAGGCCATGGGGGTAGTCCTGCCCGAGCATTTCCGGGGTGATCAGCACCACGCCCTTACTGGAGACATGAAAGCGTTTGCGGTCCTCATCCGGGTCAAACCCTACCACGGTGCCCGGGGCGAGTCGGCAGCCCCGGTCGATCAGGGCCTTGCGGACCCGGCAGTTGCGGCCGATCTCGACATCCGGAAAGATCACCGAATCGGTGACTTCGCTGAAGGAATGGACCCGGACCTGGGAGAACAGCAGCGAGTGCTTCACTTGAGCGCCGGACACGATGCAGCCACCCGCCACCATGGAGTCAACGGCGGTGCCGCGCCGGTTGTCGTCGTCGAACACGAATTTGGCCGGAGGCAATTGTTCCTGATAGGTCCAGATGGGCCACTCGGAGTCATACAGGTTGAGTTCCGGGCTGACGCCGATCAGTTCCAGATTGGCCTGCCACAGGGCATCGACGGTGCCGACGTCCCGCCAGTAGGCCGGAGCGCTGGTGGCCGGATCGCGGAATGGGAACGCCATCACCCGCAGCCGCCGGATCACCGAGGGAATGACGTCCTTACCAAAGTCATGGGACGAGCGTTCCTGCAGCTGATGGTCCCGGATCAGCTCTTCGAACAGAACACGGGTGTTGAACACGTAGATGCCCATGGAGGCCAGGGCCCGGCCCGGGTTGCCGGGCATCGGCCGGGGCTGTGCCGGCTTTTCCTCGAACTCGCGGATGCGGTATTCGTCGTCCACCGACATCACGCCGAGGGCCGAGGCCTCCTCGATGGGCACCTCGATGCAGCCGACGGTGATGTCGGCCTCGCTTTCCACGTGCGCGGCCAGCATGGTGCCGTAGTCCATCTTGTAGATGTGATCACCGGCCAGGATCAGCACATACTCCGGATGGTGGCTGCGGATGATGTCGAGATTCTGGAGAACCGCGTCGGCGGTGCCCTCGTACCAGGAGGTTTCGATACGCTGCTGGGCCGGCAGCAGTTCGACAAATTCGTCCATTTCGCCCCGGAGAAACCCCCACCCGCGCTGGATGTGCCGGATCAGGGAATGGGACTTGTACTGGGTGATCACGCCCACCTGCCCGATCCCGGAGTTAATGCAATTGGATAACGGAAAGTCGATGATCCGGAATTTGCCACCAAAGGGCACGGCAGGCTTGGCCCGCCACTTGGTGAGATCATGGAGACGCGACCCGCGGCCACCGGCGAGAACCAGGGCGAGGGTCTGCCGGGTAAGCCGGCTGACGAAGCGCTTGGCGGTATGCATGGGTCCATCCCTGCAACGGAGTGTCACACTGCCGATGGCCGTGATTGGAAACCGACAGAATTCGTACTGTCGTAACAATACTAGGACAATATCACGGAATTATGACGTAGAATTGCCAAAGGTCATTTTTTCGACACCCTTCCCCGGGTTCAATGACCTCAAATCCACTTAGGAATTGAGTCGTCTATGGATAGCCCCCTGCTCAGTGACTACGACCTGTATCTGTTTGGTGAGGGTCGTCACTGGCACATCTACAACGTCCTGGGAGCGCACCCCTGCCAGTTCCAGGGCGAGCATGGCGTCCGCTTCGCCGTATGGGCGCCGAACGCTACCGCGGTCAGCGTGATTGGAGACTTCAACGGCTGGCAGCCGGCATCGAGCCCAATGCAGTGCCACGGTGCCTCCGGCGTGTGGTCGGCATTTGTTCCGGGGCTGGAGCCCGGCGCGCTGTACAAATTCGCCATCACCACCCGTCGGGGCGAGGTGCGGGTGAAGACCGACCCCTACGGCCAGCAGTTCGAGCTGCGCCCCGCCAATGCCGCCGTGGTCACCGCGCGGGAGCCGTTCAACTGGGGCGACGGTGACTGGCTCGCCCGCCGACGGCAGGATGCCTGGCAGCAGACGCCCCTCTCCGTCTACGAGGTTCACGCCGGCTCCTGGCGCCACCATGGTTCGGGCCGCTGGCTCACCTACCGGGAGCTGGCCGACCAGCTGATCCCCTACGTACTGGAGCTGGGGTTTACCCACATTGAGCTGCTGCCGGTCACTGAACACCCGCTGGATGAGTCCTGGGGTTACCAGACCACCGGTTACTACGCCCCCACCCGCCGGTACGGCAGCCCCGACGACCTGCGCTATCTGGTGGACCAGTGCCATCGCCATGGCATCGGGGTGCTGCTGGACTGGGTACCCGGCCATTTTCCCGAGGACGAACACGCCCTCGCCCGGTTCGACGGTACCGCCCTGTACGAACACGAAGATCCCCGCCGGGGCAAGCACCAGGACTGGGGCACGCTGATCTACAACTACGGTCGCCACGAAGTCCGTAACTTCCTGATCGGAAGCGCCCTGTACTGGCTCGACACCTACCATCTCGACGGCTTGCGGGTGGACGCCGTGGCCTCCATGCTGTACCTCAACTATTCCCGGCGTGACGGCGAGTGGCTGCCCAACGCGCACGGGGGCAACGAGAATCTAGAGGCCATCGACTTCCTGCGGACCCTCAACGAGGTCTGCCAGACCCGGTTCCCCGGCATTCTGATGATTGCCGAGGAATCCACGTCCTGGCCCCAGGTGACACGCCCGCCCCGGGTCGGCGGCCTGGGCTTCAACCTCAAGTGGAACATGGGTTGGATGCACGACACCCTGGACTACCTGAGCCACGACCCGGTGCACCGGCAATACCACCATGACAAGCTGACGTTCGGTTTAATGTACGCTTTCTCCGAGAACTTCATGCTGCCCCTCTCCCACGACGAAGTGGTGCACGGCAAGGCCAGCCTGCTGCACAAGATGCCTGGGGACGATTGGCAGCAGCGGGCCAACCTGCGCTTGCTGTTCGCCTACCAGTACACCTACCCGGGTGCGAAGCTGTTGTTCATGGGCGGCGAGTTCGGCCAGCGTCGGGAATGGAGCGAGATCCGGGAGCTGGACTGGGAACTGCTCCAGTACCCCGGGCACCAGGGACTGAAAACTCTGATCCGGGACCTGAACCACCTCTATCGGGGCACCCCGTCGCTGCATGCCCGTGACTACCGCGCCGACGGTTTTGAGTGGGTCGATTGCCACGATGCTCCGCAGTCGGTGATCAGCTACCTGCGTCAGGGCCCGGATGACACCACCCTGGTGGTGATCAACTTCACCCCGGTGGTGCGCTACGGTTACCGCATCGGTGTGCCCCGGAGCGGCCACTGGCGGGAAGTGCTGAACACCGATTCCACCTACTACGGTGGCAGTAACGTCGGCAATCCGATGGGCCTGGCGGCACGGGACGAACCCTGGATGGGGCGCCCGGCTTCCCTGGAACTGACGCTGCCGCCACTGGCGGCGGTGGTCCTGAGGCCGGCCACGTGACGCGGGTCCTGTTCATCACCAGCGAAGTCTACCCGGTCATCAAAACCGGTGGTCTGGCGGATGTGTCCGGGAGCCTGCCGGAGGCCCTCTGCCAACAGGGCCTGGATACACAGATTCTGCTGCCCGGCTATCCCGCCGCCATGGAAACGGCCCGGACGACCGGCGCACGGCGGGAAGCCCAGCTCAGCCTGGGCCAGTATCACCTCAGCCTTTGGCGCACGCGCCTGCCTGGCACCCCCGTCACCCTCTGGCTGGTGGACTGCCCGGCGTTGTTCGACCGCCCGGGCAACCCCTATCAAAACGACGACGGCCAAGACTGGTGGGACAATGCTCACCGCTACCAGCTGTTCTGCCGGGTCGGTGCCATGATGGCGAGTGGCCAAGTCGGACTGAGCTGGCAGCCGGACATCGTCCACTGCAACGACTGGCAAAGCGGCCTGGTGCCGGTGTTTCTGGATGCGCTGCCGAAGCGCCCCGGTACCGTGTTCACCATCCACAACCTCGCCTATCAGGGGGTGTTTTCCTGGGAGACGTTCCGGGCGCTGGGCCTGCCGGACAGCCTGTGGCGCTTCGATCGTCTGGAGTTCCATGGCCAGTTGTCATTCATCAAGGGCGGGCTGGTGTACGCCGACCGCCTAACCACGGTCAGTCCCAGCTACGCCCAGGAAATCCAGACCCCGGAATTCGGTTATGGCCTGGACGGGCTGCTGCGCTATCGTTCAGACCACCTTACCGGCATCCTGAACGGAATCGACACCCGGATATGGAACCCCACCGAGGACCCCTACCTGGATTTTCACTACGATTTCGGCCAGATTGAAAACAAGACCCAGTGCAAGGCACGGCTGCAACAGCAGCTGGGGTTGGAGCGCACCGGTGCGCCGCTGTTCGGCTTCATCGGCCGGCTGGTGGAACAGAAGGGCATCGACTGGATACTCGCCGTGTTGCCCGGCCTGCTTGACCGTGGCTGCCAGATCGCCATTCTCGGCTCCGGCGAGCCCCGCTACGCCGACCCCCTGCGGGCCCTTGCCCACCGTCACCCCGGGCAGCTGTCACTGACCCTGGGATACGACGAGCCGCTGGCGCACCGGATCACCGCGGGCGCGGATCTGTTTCTGATGCCGTCGCGTTTCGAACCCTGTGGCCTGAACCAGATGTATTCCCTGCGCTACGGCACCGTGCCGGTGGTGCATGCGGTGGGCGGCCTCAGGGACACGGTCCGGGACTACGACGATGCCGGTGCCGCCAAGGCCACCGGGTTCTGCTTCCGGCAGCCGGGCCCGGATGGACTCTGGCAGGCCGCGACCCGGGCCCTGGCCGTCTACGACAACCGCAGGGCCTGGCGTCGCCTGCAGCGCAACGGCATGGCCATCGACCACTCCTGGGGCCGGCGGGCAAAGGAATACCAGGCATTGTATCGGGCGATCCTGAGGGATCGTTGCAACCACTCATAGCGGGGCGCGGGCCCCAACAGGAGACACCGCATGGACAAGGCGACGCGATTCCGCCTCGAAGCCCGGCCCTCGATCCCGGAGGCGCTCGACCGCCTGGATGAGCTGGCCAACGACCTGTTCTACAGCTGGGACCACGGTGTCCGGAACCTGTTCTCCCGCATCGACCGCCCGCTCTGGCAGAAAGTCGAGCACAACCCCAAACTGTTTCTGCGCCGGGTGGCACAGGAGCGCCTGGACGAAGCGGCCCAGGACCGCGCCTTCATGGCGGAATACCGCCGGGTCCTGAGCTCCTACGATGCCTACGTGGAGTTCGAGCCGGTGCCGGAGGTGACGGAAATCCTGGACCCGGCCAGCAACCTGGTGGCCTATTTCTGCGCCGAGTTTGGCTTTCACGAGAGTTTCCCGATCTATTCCGGAGGTCTGGGTATTCTCGCCGGTGACCATTGCAAGGCGGCCAGCGACCTGGGCCTGCCGTTTGTGGCCGTTGGTCTGCTTTACCAGCAGGGTTACTTTATTCAAACCATCGATGCCCAGGGACAGCAGATCGCCCGCTACCAGTCTCACTCCAGCGATGAGCTGCCCATCACCCCGGTAACCCAAGGCAACGGCGAGCAGCTCAAGGTGTCGGTGCCCTTTCCCGGGCGCCTGGTGGTCGCACGGGTGTGGCAGGCCCGGGTCGGGCACATCCGCCTGTACCTGCTCGACAGCCACACCGAGGAGAACAGCGAGCAGGACCGGGAGCTGACCCAGCGCCTGTACGGCGGCGACGAGTCCACGCGCATCAGTCAGGAAATGCTGCTGGGCATCGGCGGTACTCGGGTGCTGGAGGCCCTGGGCCTGAGCCCCACCGCCTGGCATATCAACGAAGGTCACGCCGCGTTCCTGATTCTCGAACGCTGTCGTCAGCGCATGACCGAGGGGCTGTCGTTCAAGGCCGCGCTGGAAGCGGTGGCCGCCTCCACGCTGTTCACCACCCACACCCCGGTTCCGGCCGGCCACGATATTTTTTCCCGGGACCTGGTCCAGCATGCCCTCGGTCGCTATCTCGAGGAATCCGGACTGGACTTTGAAACGGTGTTCGCGCTGGGCGCCAAGGCAGGGGATCACAGTTTCAATATGACCAGCCTCGGGCTGCGGGGATCACGCTTTCACAACGGTGTCAGCCGTATCCATGGCGGCGTCGCCTCGGCCATGGAAGGGGCCATCTGGCCACAGATTCCGCCGGAGGAAAATCCCATCGGCTATATCACCAACGGCGTCCACGTACCCACCTTTCTGGCGCCGGAATGGGCCAGCCTGTTCGACATCCACGCCCCCACCTGGAAAAGCGAACTGCGCAACCCGGAGTTCTGGAGTTTTGTTGACCAGATTCCCGATTACCACTACTGGAGCGTGCACAAGGCCCTGAAACAGCAGATGGGCGAGTTCGTGGTGGAGCAGCTGGAGCGGCAACACCAACGCAACGGCACCGGCCACTCGGTGACCGAGCGCATGACCCGGCAACTGGTGTCACCGGAAAAGGACACGCTGGTGATCGGCTTCGCCCGACGTTTCGCCACCTACAAACGGGCCACCCTTATTTTCGCCGACCTGGAGCGCCTTGAGCGCTTGCTGACCGACCCCGAGCGGCCGGTGGTGCTGATTTTCGCCGGCAAGGCTCACCCCAGGGACAACCCCGGCCAGCAACTGATCAAGGTGATTCACGAGTTGTCCATGCGGCCGTCGTTGATGGGCCACATCCTGCTGCTGGAGGATTATGACCAGGCCATGGCGCGGCAGATGCTGGCAGGCGTGGACGTATGGCTCAACAACCCCGAGTATCCGAAGGAGGCCAGCGGCACCTCCGGAGAAAAGGCTGCCCTCAATGGAGCCCTGAACCTGAGCATCCTCGATGGTTGGTGGGGCGAGGGTTACGATGGCCACAATGGCTGGGCGATCACGCCCCGGGACACCCGTCTGGATCCGGAATTCCGGAATCAGGAGGAAGCCCGGGACCTGCTCGACCTGCTGGAGCATGACATCATCCCCCTCTATTACGACCGCGCCTCCCAAGGGTATTCCAAGGGCTGGGTGGCCCGCTCCAAGGCATCCATGAAGACCATCACGCCCCGGTTCAACAGCCAGCGCATGGTGATGGATTATGTGGAACGCTATTACGAGCCGGCCTCCGCCCAAGGGGATCGGCTGCTCGCCGACAACGGTGCGGAAGCCCGGGAACTGGCCGAATGGAAGGCCCGGGTGCGCCAGGCCTGGAGTGGCGTGTCACTGAAGGTGGTCGGCTGCGTGGAGGAACTCTGCCGCAGCGACGGCAGTATCGCGCTGCGGGTGGAGGCGGATCTGAATGGACTGAATGCCGGGGATGTGCGTGTCGAGTGCCTGGTCACCCCCGAATGCACCGGCAGCCATGACTCACCCGGTCCGGACCGGTTCCTGCTGACGAAAGCCTCGGAACAGGATGGCCGGACGGTGTTCGAGACGGAAGTGGCGCCGCCCTATCCGGGACTGCAAACCCTCCGCCTCCGGATGTATCCCTACCATCCGGCCCTCACCCACCTGTTCGAGATGGGCTGCATGCTCTGGGCCTAACCCGCGGTTGCGGCCAGGGACGTGGCCACGGGGTTGGCGTACATGTCCAGCAGATAGGGACGAATGGCCGGCTCGCAGGCCGCCAGGCGACGCTCCATTTCCGCTTCCGCCGCGGCCAGGTCCGCCGGTGACCAAGTCTCGGCAGTCACCACCGCGTCGCTGACCGACTCCGGAGTGGCGTGGGCGTCCGGGTGTACACCACGCATCTGGTAGGCCACCAGGTTCGAGGCGTGCAGGTGGTAGTTGGCGTGCATCTCCCGGTCGATCCGGGCCGCCAGTTCCTTCGGGCTATCCGGCGCGTCGTGTATCGGGGTGCCGAAATGGACGTGAACATGCCCCTTGAACCCCCGCAGCCCCTTGACGATCTGCTCGCTGTCCTCACCCTCGGCCTTGGTATAGGAGCCGGTCCGGGCCCGGATTTCCAGCTCCCGGGCCTTGTCGGCGTCGCACGGGTCGTACTCATAGGCAATGGAGACCGGTACGATGTGCAGGCGGTTCATCGCCTCGCCGAAACCCAGGCCACTTTTCTTCTGGCTCATGTAGAACATTTTGATGATCGCCGGGTCGGTGTGGTCCAGGCCGTCCTTCGCCCTGCCTTCGCGCTGCGCGATCCAGATACTGTGGTTGGTGTCAATGCTGTGGTTAATGAAGCTCGACAGCGTCATGTAGGCGTCCCGCATTTCCCGAGGGCTGGTCAGGTTGCGGCGCACCACGAAGCTCTTGTTTAGGCGCATCATTTCCGCAAACACCCGGTTTTGCAGTAGGTTGTCGCCGATGGCGATGCGGGTGGTATGAAAGCCGTTCTGGAACAGCAGGTAATTGACCACCATCGGGTCGAACACGATGTCGCGATGGTTGGAAATGAACAGGTAGGGGCTATGCTTGTCCAGCCGCTCCAGGCCGCTGTGGGTCACCCGTGTGGTGGTGTGCTCCACCAGCTCGCCCACGTAGCGGGAGAGGTGGGCCTGAAGGTCGTCCACCCGGGTGATGCCGCCAAAGTGGCGAGCCAGCCAGCGGCGGGTGAAGCCGCGCAGCACCGCCGGAGCCCAGCGGGCCAGGGTCGGCGACTTGAACCGACCCACCATGTCCAGGAATTCCTGGTCGTCGAGCAGACGCCGGATCGCCGGAGCCGTCTCTTCGTCCGAATAGGGACGGATGGCATCAAAATCCTGCATTGGAGTCCTGTTGTTGTGGTCACTACCGGAAATCGGGTTGGTGCCAAAACCATGGCATGCATGAAAGCCGCGCTATTGTAGCGGTTCTGTTTCCGGTTTGCCTCACCCGAAAGGCGGGTTGACCCACGCACTGGCACAATCTGGTATGATCTTCCACATTTCCTCGCCGGGGTGACGCCCCTCCGGCACACTGACCCCTTCCGGAACAACGACAAGCGGCTCATCCATGTATTTCGACCACGACTTCGAGCAACTGGACACCGAACGCCCCCAGGGCATGCAACGAACGCCGGAGGCCGTGTTGCACGAGGTATTCGGGTACGAGTCCTTCCGACCGTTGCAGGAAGACATCGTGAAAGAGGTGGTCAATGGCGGGGACGCCCTGGTGCTGATGCCCACCGGTGGTGGCAAATCCCTGTGTTACCAGGTGCCGGCCTTGGTCCGCCCCGGTACCGCGATCGTGGTGTCGCCGCTGATCGCGCTGATGCAGGACCAGGTCAATGCCCTGCGCGAGCTGGGTGTCAGGGCCGCTTTCCTGAACTCCACCATGGACTTTGAGCAGGCCCGGGCCACCGAGTACGCCCTGACGTCCGGCGAGCTGGACCTGCTCTATTGCGCGCCGGAACGGCTGATCCAGCCCCGCACTCTGGAGCTGCTGCACAATACGCCCATCGCCCTGTTCGCCATCGACGAGGCGCACTGTGTCTCCCAGTGGGGTCATGACTTCCGGTCGGATTATCTGCAACTGAGTCTGCTGGCACGGGAATTTCCCGGCGTGCCCCGGATCGCCCTCACCGCGACCGCCGACGAGCGCACACGCAGGGAGATCGCCGAACGTCTGTGTCTGACCGAGGCCCGTCACTTCATCAGCAGTTTCGACCGGCCCAACATCCAGTACCGAATCGCGCCCAAGACCAACGCCAACCGGCAACTGCTGGACTTCATCCGCTCCGAACACCCGAGCGACAGCGGCATCGTCTACTGCCTCTCCCGCAACAAGGTGGAAGCCACCGCGCGGATGTTGGTGGAACAGGGCTTCCAGGCCCTGCCCTACCATGCCGGCATGAGCGCCCAGGATCGGGCCCACCATCAGGAGCGTTTTCTGCGGGAGGACGGCATCATTATGGTGGCGACCATCGCCTTCGGCATGGGCATCGACAAGCCGGACGTTCGTTTCGTCGCCCATCTGGACCTGCCCAAAAGCCTGGAGGCGTACTACCAGGAAACCGGTCGGGCCGGCCGGGACGGCAACCCTTCCACGGCCTGGATGGTGTACGGCCTGCAGGATGTGATCAAACTGCGGCAGATGCTGGAGGCCTCTGCTGGCAACGACCAGTTCAAGCGGATCGAACGCCAGAAACTGGATGCCATGCTGGGCTTCTGCGAAGTGACCAGTTGCCGACGCCAGGTGCTGCTCCGCTATTTTGGGGACGACCTGCCGGAGCCCTGCGGCAACTGCGACACCTGCCTCAATCCCCCCGAGACCTGGGACGGCACGGTGGCGGTACAGAAAGCTCTGTCCTGCGTCTACCGAACGGGCCAGCGTTACGGCGTGAGCTATCTCATCGATGTGTTGCGGGGGGCCGACAACGAACGGATCCGGCAGGCGGGCCATCAGGCCGTGTCCACCTATGGCATTGGCGAGGAGTTGAGCGCCAACGAGTGGAAATCGGTATTCCGGCAGCTGGTCGCCAAGGGCTACCTGCGCGCCGATCCGGACGGTTATGGCGCGCTGCAGCTCACCGAACGGTGCCGCCCGATCCTCAAGGGGGAAGAACAGGTGTGGCTACGCAAGGATCCGGTCTCGCGCCGGCCGGCTGGCCGGGGAACGGGAAACGTCCGCACGGCCAGCCTGGAGATCCGGGATCAGGCCGCCTGGGACCACCTGCGAGCCTGCCGCAAGGCCCTGGCGGATCAGCAGGGTGTGCCGCCGTACGTGATCTTCCACGATACCACCCTGTTCGAGATGCTCGAGCGCCGCCCTCGGACCCTGGCGGAACTGGCAGAGATCAACGGGGTTGGTGCCGCCAAGCTGGAAAAATACGGCGACGCTTTCCTGGCGGCACTGGCCGAACTGGACGCCTAGCTAGGCGGACGGTGCGTTCCCGCCTGGAAGCCTCTTTTTCTCACCCGGTAGTGGGCAATGGAGGTGGCCACGTGGTTGCCTTCCTGATCCATCAGCCGGCCTTCGAGGGTGAACTTCGCCCGACCGGTTTCGTCCGCCTCCGCCAGAATCGCCGCGATCTGTTCCGGCGACAGGGAAAACGCCACCGTCACGTCCGAATTCGCCGGCTGCAGGAACTCCAGGGTCATCGCCTTGAGGATCGGCGTATAGGCCGGCCCCAGATCGAACAGGCTCAGTACGCCCCCGGGAATCTCGGCGACCAGGAAATAGGCGCCCGCGTACAGGCTGCCGAAGTGGTTGCCGTTGCCTTTCAGCGGAATCCGGGCCTTCACGTACCCTGGGCGCAGCTCCTCGACCCGGAAACCGTTGCGCCTGGCGAACGGAATCGACAGGCCGATGATCCGGTTGACCGCGGCATAGCCTCCGGTTTTTTTCAGCCAGGCCACCGGGTGGCTCAGGGTGGCCCGGGGATCGGCGCCGGCGACCCACTGGCCGGTGGCGGTAATCAGGTGGTCAATCAGTGCCATGGCATGTCCTGTTGTTGTGACGGTTGTCGTGGATGGGACCGATCCCGCAATTTATACGTTATTTTTGCGAAAATCTCGTTTACAGTGAGGACAAAAGTCATCCGTCAGACACCATCAGAGAAGGAACTCGCCGTTGGCGCTATCCGGTCGCTCCCTGGTGCTGGCCCTGTTTTTCTGGGTTGGCTGCCAGGCGCAGGCAAATGACGACACGACCACGGACGGGCGTGCCACCGAGCCCGCTCCGGAGACGTTCGTCCTCTGGTACCGCAACTACGACAGCCCTGCCATTCGTTCCCTGGTCCAACTGGCCCTCGACAAAACGCCCGAGTACGGTCCCTATACCCTGCGTCGCAGCGAGGAGCTGAGCCAGGGGCGCGCCCTGCTGGAATTGGCCAGCGGCCGCTCCCGGCTGGTGGATATCGCCAACGTGGCCACGTCGAAGGAGCGGGAAGCGGAGCTGACCGCCATCCCGATTCCCATCGACGGTGGCCTGCTGGGCTTTCGGGTATGCGTGGTAAAAGCGGACCACCTGCCTCGCTTCCGGGGCATCCAGACACTGGCGCAGCTGCGGGACAGTGGCATCCGGATCGGCCAGGGCAGCCACTGGCCGGATACCACCATTCTCCGGGAAAGCGGGCTTACGGTGATCACCCACACCCGCTATGAAATCCTCCTGACCATGCTGCGCAACGACCGTTTCGACTGCTTTGCCCGGGGCATCAGCGAAGTGACCCACGACCTGCGGCTGGCCGCCGATCCCAACCTGGTGATCGAACCCAATCTGCTGATCGCCTACCCCATGCCGTCCTACCTGTTCGTCGGGCCCCGGGACACCCTGACGGCGCACCGGCTGCAACTGGGGCTGGAGCGGGCGATCGAGGACGGCAGTTTCGGGACCTATCTGGACCACTTTTACGGTCAGGCGGTGGCCCGCCTGAATCTGGAACAACGGCGGCTGATCGTGCTCGACAATCCGCTGCTGAGCGAGGAGTCCCAGTACGTCAGCCGGGAAACTTTCGACAACCTGCGGCGGCGCCTGGACCTCCTTGTCCCGGAGCGCTGATCAGACCCGGAAGCGGGAAACGTGCTCGTTGAGGGTGCGGCCGATGTCCTCGACATGGCCACTGTAGACATCGTTCTCGCTGGCCGCGGCGGCGGCCTGCTGGCCCTGCTCGGCGATGCGATTGATGGAGGCATTGAGCTCTTCCGTCACGGACGTCTGCTCCTCCGAGGCGGTGGCGATCTGGGACGTCATCTGACTGATCGCTGAAATGGCTTCGGCGATCCGGTTCAGGGCTTCCATCGCGTCTTGGGCCTTCTCCATGCTCATGTTGGAAACGGCCGTGGACGCTTTCATCACATCCACGGCGTTGTTGGCCCCTTTCTGCAACCGCTCGATCATGTCGTTGATCTCTTCGGTGCTCTGCTGGGTCCGCTGTGCCAGGTTGCGCACCTCGTCGGCCACCACCGCGAAACCGCGCCCGGCTTCCCCGGCCCGGGCGGCTTCGATGGCCGCGTTCAGCGCCAGCAGATTGGTCTGCTCGGCGATGCCCTGGATCACTTCCAGCACCGAGGTGATGGAGGTGACATCCTGACCCAGCCGGTCGATCACCTCGGCTGCGGCGTTGATTTCCTTGACCAGTTTTTGCACCGCGTCCCGGCTGGCGGCCACGGTTTCCAAAGATGCATGGCTGTCGGCATCGGCGGTGTTGGCCGCGTCGGCGGTCTGTTGGGCATTGCGGGCAATCTCGGCCGCCGCCGCCGACATTTCGTTGATGGCGGTGGCCACCATGTCGATTTCCGACTGCTGTTTTTCGACACTGGTGCGGCTGGCACTGGCGGTCTTTTTCAGGGACACCACGTTATCCCCGAGTTCCCGGCTGCCTTGCTGCACGTCCCGCACCACGGTACGGATATTCTCGACGAACCGGTTGAAGCTGCGCGCCAAGTCGGCAAACTCGTCGCTGCCGGAATCGTCCAGACGCTGGGTCAGGTCGGCGTCGCCGGAGCCGATGTCATCCATCGCGGCGTTCAGGCGCCGCACCGGTGCCATCAGCACCCGGATGCCCAGATGCAGCACCACCAGTGACAGCAGCAGGGCGATGGCGGCAATGATCAGCCCGGTCATGCGGGCACTCTGGACCGGAGCGTGCAGTTTGTCCATGTTGACGAAGGTGCCCAGATACCAGCTCACGCCCCGGGCGCCGGTGATCGGATGGAAGCTGACCTCCCAGTTCACGCCGTCGGTCTGGTAGGCGCGGGGCGCGCCGTCGAGGTTGGCCTGGCCGCCGATCAGGGCGCTCACGTTCTTGCCCACCAGCGCCTGGTCCGGATGAAAGAGCACGGTGCCCTGCTGGTTGATCAGGGCGGCGTAGCCGTTGCCACCGAGGGTGATGGTGGACAGGATTTTATCGATGGCATCGAGGGTGATATCGCCACCCACAGCGCCACGGTAGTCTCCCTGGGTGACCGGTGCCGCGGCGGAAATGATGGTCTTGCCCGTGCTGACATCGGTAAACGGTTCCGTGTAGGAAGCGCGTCCGGTTTCCACGGCTTTCTTGTACCAGGGGCGGGTACGGGGATCAAACCCGGGGGGCAGCGTGGCGTCATCCGCCACGGTTTTCATCAGCATGGAGCCATCGGCCTTCCCGACATAAACGTTCTGGAAGCCGCCGGCCCGGGTGAAGGCCGCCAGAATGTTGCGAGCCTGGGCATCGTCGGCGACCGGCTGCAGGGCCGAAGCGGCGGCTTCGGTGGTGGCCAGCTTCGAATTGAGCCACTCGGCGATACTCGAGGTGCTCTGGGCCACTGATTCATCGATCATCGCCTCGACATAGGTTTCCGTGGTGTGCCGGAGGCGGAGGTCGCTGGTTACGGTGAAGGCGGCCATCACCAGGAGCAGGAGGACCCCGAAAGCAACAAGCAGTTTTTGACCAAATGTCAGATTCACAGGAAGAACTCCCCTAGCAGGATCGGAGAATACAAGTCACAAGTGCAGGAAGGGCCGAAAGATTACCCACTTTCGGGACCAAATTCTGTTATATCTTGTTTCGGCCCCTGCTACGAAGTCTTTAGCGCCATCTGTTAAACTCCTTCTGCGCAACCTCCGGCAGACACCTGCCGGCACCCACGTGACCCAGCCCGACGAAGAGAGAGCGTTTCGATGGCCCACGAAGAACTCCACCTCAACCTCCGTAACCTGACGCTGGACGACTACGACCAGCTGCAGGCCCTGATGGACCTGGTTTACGAGGACATCGGCGGAGCCTGGCCCAAGGACACCATCAGGGCGCTGGTGGAACAGTTTCCGGACGGGCAGATCTGCATCGAGGACTGCGGCGAACTGGTGGCGGTGGCTCTGACGGTGTGTGTCAACTACGACCGCTTCAGCAACCCCCACACCTACGACGACCTGATCCTGCGCAACGAGAAAATCTGGCACAACCCCGACGGCGACTCCCTGTATGGTCTGGACGTGTTCATTCATCCGGAGTACCGGGGTTACCGTCTGGGGCGCCGGCTGTACGAAGCGCGCAAGGACCTGTGCCGGTCCATGAACCTGAGGGCGATCCTCGCCGGTGGCCGGATTCCCAACTACCACAAGTACAAGGATCAGTACTCGCCGGAGGAGTACATTCAGCGGGTGGACCGGAAGGAAATCTACGACCCGATCCTGACCTTCCAGCTCTCCAACGATTTCCAGGTGACCCGGCTGATGCACAAATACCTGCCGGAAGATGAAAAATCCATGGGTTACGCCACCTTGCTGGAATGGCGCAACATCTTCTATACCCCGCCGGAACCGGTGCTGCGGGCCAAGAAGACCCAGGTGCGCATGGGCGCGGTCCAGTGGCAGATGCGGGAGTTCGGCTCGGTCGAAGAAGTGCTCAAGCAGGTGGAATACTTCGTGGACGCGCTGTCGGACTACAAGAGCGACTTCGCGCTGTTCCCGGAATTCTTCAATGCGCCCCTGATGGGCCTGACCGACCAGGTGGATCAGACCCGGGCCATCCGTTTCCTGGCCGGATTCACCGAGCAGTTCCGCAACGAAATGTCGGAAATGGCGGTGAGCTACAACATCAACATCATCACCGGCTCCATGCCACTGCTGGAAAACGACCGGCTGTTCAACGTTTCCTACCTGTGCCACCGTGACGGTCGGGTGGACGAACAGCGCAAGATCCACATCACGCCCCACGAACGGCGGGACTGGGTCATCGAGGGCGGCAACAAGTTCCAGGTGTTTGAAACCGATGCCGGGCGGGTGGCCATCCTGATCTGCTACGACATCGAATTCCCGGAGCTTGGGCGGATTGCGGCAAACCAGGGAGTGGACATCATCTGTGTTCCGTTCTGGACGGACACCAAGAACGGCTACCTCCGGGTCCGGCACTGCGCCCAGGCCCGGGCCATCGAGAACGAGTGCTACGTGGTGATCACCGGCAGCGTCGGCAACCTGCCGAAGGTGGAAAACCTCGACGTCCAGTATGCCCAGTCATCGGTCTTCTCGCCGTCGGACTTTGCCTTCCCCCACGACGCGGTCATGGCCGAAACCACCCCCAATACCGAGATGATCATGTTCTCGGACATGGATCTGGCAAAACTGAAACTGGTGCGCAACGAAGGCTCCGTCAACAACCTGAAGGACCGCCGCGCCGACCTGTATCGGGTCGAGCTGCTGGCGCCGGTGCACGGCGGCAGTTGATGTGCCGCTTCAGGGTTTTGGTGTAGGACACTGATGACATTGTCAATTCATCGAAGAGTGTCTATTGTTTAACCATTATCCAAGTCGCCCGACCGGTGGGCCGGCTGCAGTGGATAGGGATATCATCAGAGAACGTCATTCATGAACGAAGCACTTCCCGATCTAACGGCCCGGTTCCGGGTCAGGCATGGGCTCTTTCGCAAGGAAATTGTTGAAGCCTCCCTGTTCGAGCTGGACGGCTACGGTTGTGTGATGAAGACCGACAAGGTGTTCAACCCCGGCGATACCCTGGTGCTGGATCTGGTTATGGACATGCCCTTCGAGGAAATCCGCGCCGAAGGGGTTTCCGGCCTGGTGACGGAACGTCGAAAGCACTGTAGCAATTTCTTTTATTCCATTGATTTTGTGGAGTTTGACCCAAATTCCCCCCTATCCGAAAAGCTCACAAGGATTCGCGAGGTCCTGTCGCGAAAACTGACCCTGAAGTCACGCCGTTCCCCAATTTCCGGCTTCCGGCAAATGGCCTGACCGGTGGCGCAGCGTTTCACCCCCCGTCCGTAAGGAGACAATCCATGGCAAAGAAAGCCAAACCGAGCGTCGATAAGATCGTCAAGAAGGTCAACAAGGAATTCGAGAAGACATCCAGTCAGATCGAGGGCCTGATCAGCGACGCCCTGCGTCAGTTCGACAGCCTCCAAAGCCAGATCGAGGAGCCGGTGCGCAAGCTACTCAAGGAGGTCAACGAACTCCGGGAGCGTGAGATGAAGCGTTTCCACGAAGAATTCGATCGCCGCCTGACCGAGCTTCAGGAGTTCCAGAAAGCCGTCCTGGAACGGTTGGGCATTGCCGCCCGGGAAGCCGAGTCCGAGGTGAAAAGCGTGGCCGAACAGGCCAAAGCCGCGGTACCGACTGGCACCAAGCCCGCACCGAAGGCTGCCGCCAAGCCGAAGACCGGTACCAGGAGCGCCACCGCTGCCAAGACCGGGAAGAAACCGCTGGACAAGGGCGACCTGACCCGGGTCAAGGGCATCGGCCCGGCCACCGCCAAGAAAATGAAGGCAGCGGGTATCACCTCCATTGACCAGATCGCCAACCCGTCCGCCGAGGACCGGGAAAAGCTCAAGGCATTCAAAAGCCTCAAAGGTTATAGCCAGCTGTCCGCTGAAGCCAAGAAACTGCTCTGATGCGAACGCCTGACCAGCCTGTATTACGGGACATTGTCCTGGTTGGCGGCGGGCACAGCCACGTCGGGGTTCTCAAGCGGTTCGCCATGGACCCGGTCCCCGGCGTCCGCCTGACCCTCATCTGCCGGGACACCCACACCCCCTACTCCGGCATGCTGCCCGGCTATGTCGCCGGGCATTACAGCTACGACGATGTCCATATCGACCTGAGCCGGCTGGCCGAGTTCGCCGGCGCCCGCTTCTATCGGGACGAAGCCATCGGGCTCGACCGCGACCGACAACGGGTCGTCTGCCGCAACCGCCCCGAGGTGCCCTACGACCTTCTGTCCATCAACATCGGCTCCTCGCCCCGGGTGGCGGACGTGGACGGCGCCGAGAAGTACACGGTGCCGGTCAAGCCTATCCACGGTTTCAACCAGCGCTGGCTCAAGCTGCTCAGCCGCGTCGAAAATCACGACGGCCCCCTGGTGATCGCCGTGGTGGGTGCCGGCGCCGGCGGTGTTGAGCTGTTGCTGGCCATGCAGTACCGTCTGCGCAGGGAACTGCGCCAGCGCGGCAAGGATCCGAACCAGCTGCACTTTCATCTGTTCGACGCGGCGGCGGATATCCTGCCCACCCACAACCCCAGGGTCCGCGCGGTGTTCCGGCGCACGCTCGCCGACCGTGGTGTGACCGTCCACCTGGGATCACCGGTGGTCAAGGTGGACGCCGGCCAGCTGCGTACCGAGGCCGGTCAGAGCCTGGGGGTGGACGAAGTGCTCTGGGTCACCCGGGCCGGCGGCCCGGCCTGGCTGGAGCAGACTGGGCTGGCATTGGACGAGGGACGTTTCATCCGCGTCCGGGACACTCTGCAAACGGAAACCGACGACAACATCTTCGCGGCTGGCGACATTGCCAACGTTGTTCACCACCCGCGCGAGAAAGCCGGGGTTTTCGCCGTACGCCAGGGACCGCCACTGGCCGACAACCTCCGCCGTCTGGCCACCGGCCGGGCCCCGAGGGACTTCCGCCCCCAGAAGCGGTGGCTGGCCCTGATCAGCACCGGCGACCGATACGCGGTGGCATCGCGGGGCGACCTGGAACTGCACGGCGCCTGGGTCTGGCGCTGGAAGGACTGGATTGACCGCCGCTTCATGCGCCGGTTCACCGAACTGCCGCCGATGCCGGAGGCGGTGGCGATGCCGGACACCGCCGCTGCCCGCAGCCGTGAGGAAGCGGCTCAGGCTCTGTCCGCCGTCGCCATGCGCTGCGGCGGCTGTGGGGCCAAGGTGGGCAGTACCGTGTTGTCTCGGGCGCTGAGCGAGCTGCGCCCCGTGCAGCGGGACGACATTCTGGTGGGCCTGCACGCGCCCGACGATGCCGCGGTTCTGCGGGTCCCCGCCGGCAAGGCGGTGGTGCAGACCGTGGACTTCTTCCGCGCCTTTATCGACGATCCCTACGTCTTTGGCCGGATCGCCGCCAACCACAGCCTCGGCGACATCTTTGCCATGGGCGCCGAGGCCCAGAGCGCCACCGCCGTGGCCACCGTGCCCTATGGTATTGAGGCCAAGGTCGAAGACGTGGTGTTCCAGATGATGGCCGGGGCGGTGGATGTGTTGAACGATGCCGGTTGTGCCCTGGTGGGCGGACACACCGGCGAGGGTCGAGAGCTGGCCCTGGGATTTGCGGTCAACGGACTGGTCGACCCCGACCACATCCTGAGCAAGGCCGGACTGTGCCCCGGGGATGCGCTGGTGCTGACCAAGCCCATCGGAACCGGAACCCTGCTGGCCGCTCATGCCCGGCTGGCCGCCAAGGGGCGCTGGATCGACACCGCGCTCGCCTCGATGGTGCAATCCAGCCGGCTGGCCTCCGACTGCTTGCGGCGCCATGGTGCCCGGGCCTGTACCGATGTCACCGGTTTCGGTCTGCTGGGCCACCTGATCGAGATGACCCGGCCCTCCGGAGTCGACGCCGAACTGTCGCTGTCCGCCATTCCGGTACTGCCGGGGGCGGAAGAAACCGTGGCCGCCGGCATCCTGAGTTCGTTGCAACCGGCCAATGTCCGGCTGCGCCGGGGCATCCGCGACCAGGCCCGCTGGCGCGAGCACCCGCGCTATCCGCTGCTGTTCGATCCGCAGACCGCCGGCGGCCTGTTGGCCGGCGTGCCAAAGGCAAACGCCGAAGCCTGTGTCCGGGAGCTCAAAGCCCTGGGCTACCCGAACACCGCGATCATCGGGCAGGTGCTGGCCCAGGAGCGCCAGGGCGCTATCGAGCCGATCCGTCTCTGTGGCTAGACCTCCGGAGCCGGGCCCGGGTAACCGTCTCGGTGAACCGGGCCCGGCTTCCGACGGTTCAGGGTTCCGGTAAATCCGGGTATCCTGTGCACCCTTCCCCATTAACCAGAACAGGGTTTCACAATGTCATTGACCACGATACGGAAAGTCATCGCGTCCGCACTGTTGCTGCTTGCGAGTTCGGCCGTCTGGGCCGAGACCTTCGTCTTCACCGCCATTCCGGATGAGGACGAAACCAAGCTGATCGAGCGTTTTCGCGGGGTTGCCGACTATCTGTCGGAACAACTGAATGTGGAGGTTCGCTACATTCCGGTGAAGTCCTATGCCGCCGCCGTCTCTGCGTTTCGCAACAATCAGGTGCAGCTGGCCTGGTTTGGCGGCCTGTCCGGCGTCCAGGCCCGCCGGCTGGTCCCGGGGTCCGAGGCCCTCGCCCAGGGGGTGGAGGATCAGGCCTTCCAGACCTATTTCATTGCCAACACCAGTACCGGCATTGCGCCGGCCCAGGATCTAAAGGAACTGACGGACAGTCTGCGTGGCAAGACCTTCACCTTCGGTTCGAAGGGGTCCACCTCCGGCCGCCTGATGCCCGAGTTCTTCCTGCGCCAAGCCTTTGGCACCTCGCCCGAGGACGTATTCGACCGGGTGGGCTTCAGCGGTAACCACACCCGGACCCTGCGCTTGGTGGAGGCGGGCACCTATCAGGTGGGCGCGCTCAACTTCCAGGTCTGGCAGAAGGAACTGGAAGACGGCAACATCGACGAATCCGCGGTGCGAGTCATCTGGCAGACACCGCCCTACCCGGACTACCAGTGGACCATCCGTGGCGACGTTGACCAGCGCTTTGGCGAGGGGTTCAAGGCGAAAGTCCGGCAGGCGCTGCTCGACCTGGATGACCCGGAGTTGCTGAAAAGCTTCCCCCGTTCCGGATTCGTGCCCGCGTCCAACGACGATTACGAACCCATCCGCGAGACGGCCGAAGCGATCGGAATTCTGGACTGATGTCGGCGTTTGACCTTTCCGGCCTGACCGCGTCCTTCGGCGGCGAGCGGGTCCTGGGCCCGCTCGCCCTGAGGGTGCAACCCGGTGAGAAGGTGGCGCTGGTGGGTAAAAGCGGCGCGGGCAAGTCCACCCTCATCCGCCTGATCCATGAGCGGGTGGGCCGCGCCTCCGCCCTGGTGCCCCAGGAGCTGGGGCTGGTCAACGCCCTGCCGGTGTTCCACAACGTGTTCATGGGCCGGCTCGACCGGCACGCGACCTGGTACAGCCTACTGACGCTGGTGCGGCCGTTCAGGGCGGACCGGGAAGCGGTGCGGGCGCTGCTGGCCGACTTGCATCTGGCGGAGAAACTCTGGACGCCGGCGGCGGCTCTGTCCGGTGGCCAGCGCCAGCGGGTCGCCATTGCCCGCGCCCTTTACCGGGGCGCACCGTTGTTGCTGGCCGACGAGCCGGTGTCGGCGCTGGACGGGCCGATGGCGCACCAAGTCATGGCCCTGCTCCGGGACCGGTTTGAAACCAGCGTCATTGCCCTGCACGACGTGGACCTGGCGCTGGCTTACTGCAACCGGATCGTCGGCATTCAGGATGGCGGCATCGCCCTGGACGCCGGCGCCGACCGGCTGTCCGCCTCGGACATCATGTCCCTGTACTGAGGAACGTCCGGGCATGTTCTCCTACCCGACCGTACGACTGAGCCTGCTGTTCGTGGCCCTGGCCTTGGTCGGGCTGCTGCTGGCCGATATCAGCATCACCGCCTCCAACCCCTGGCGGGATCTGGGCAATTTTTTCCTGGGTGTGGTCACCCCCAATTTTTTCAGCTCCGAGGGCCTGCTGACAGCGCTGTTGCGAACCGTGTCCTTCGCTTTCGTCGGGGTGGCGCTCGGCAGTCTGAGCGGGTTCCTGCTGGCCCTGCTCTACCGCCATGGGCCGGTCCGGGTGTTCTGCGCCTTCATCCGCGCCATCCACGAGCTGTTCTGGGCGCTGATCTTCCTACAGTTCTTCGGCTTCCATCCGCTCACTGGGGTGTTGGCCATCGCCATTCCCTACACCGGTATTTTCGCCAAGGTGTACGCCGAGATCCTCGATGAAGCGGACCCGGAACCCTACCGTCTGCTGCCCCCCGGCACCGGCGTGGTCGCCGCCTTTGTTTATGCCCGCATCCCGGACTGCTGGGCCCAGCTGCGAACCTACACCGCCTATCGCCTGGAATGTGGCCTGCGGTCCAGCGCCATCCTGGGGTTCGTGGGCCTGCCGACGCTGGGCTTCTATCTGGAAACGTCCTTTTCCCAGGGGCTGTACTCCGACGCCGGCGCCGTCCTGATTCTGTTTTACGTACTGATCGCGGCCATCCCCCTGTGGGTACGGCCGAAACTGCTGCCCGTGTACCTGGTGGCGGCGCCGTTTTTCCTGGGCGAAGGGTTTCCGATTGTCTGGGGCAACGTCGAGCGTTTCTTCACCGAGGACATCGTTCCCGCGCCCCTGCGGCACGGTGAGGGGGTGGGCGGGCTGCTGTCGTGGCTGGGTGACCTGTTCCTGAACGAAGCCTTGCCGGGGATCTGGAACACCGTCCTGCTCACGCAGATCGCCCTGGTGGCCACGGGACTGCTGGCCTTGTTGTCCTTTCCGCTGATTTCCCGCCATTTCGGCGGGCCGGTTCGGCGCACCTCCGGCCACATCCTGCTGGTGGTTGCCCGGTCCACGCCCGAATACGTGCTGGCCTATATCCTGCTGCAACTGTGGGGGCCATCCATGCTCCCCGCCGTGGTCGCCCTGGCGCTGCACAACGGGGGCATCATCGGCCACCTGATCGGCCGGCAAAGCGATACCCTCCGGCTCCGGCCCGACGCGCCCCGGGGCATTCACCGTTACGCCTGGGAGCTGGTGCCCCGCCTGTACCGGCCGTTTCTGGCGTTTCTGTTCTACCGTTGGGAAATCATCATGCGCGAGACCGCCATTCTCGGCATTCTCGGCATCTATACCCTGGGCTTTTACGTGGACAGCGCGATCCAGAACATCCGTTTTGACCGGGCGATGGTGCTGATCCTGATCACCGCCCTGCTGAACATCGGGATCGATGCTCTGGGACGCTTCATCCGGCGCAGGCTGGCGTTGCAGACCCTGCCCAGCTGCTGACGACGGGGTCCGGCTTCACCGGGCCCAGAACGTGAGCCTGGCCGGAGGGGCGCCGACCGGCCGCTGCCCGCTCTGAAGGTCAATACGCCACTGCATTTCCGAGCCGGTGGTGCAGAAGGGCGCGGTGAAACGGGCGTTCCAGCCACCCTTGTCGTCGGGCATCAGCGGTACCGGATACTCTCCCATGTACATGGACTCGCCCCGCAGTACCGCCAGGAACCGCTCCGGTGCCACCGGGGCGCGGACCTGGAGCCGGAATTCCGTGCCCTGGTCCCCCTCGCCCAGCGGCTCGGCCTCGACCACCCACTCACCCTGGTCACTGTGCCAGCGGCACGGGCCGGCGAGTACGTCGCAGGTCGGCATCTGGGCCGCGGGTTCCGGTGAACGCAGCCACCGGGGCACAAACACCAGCACGGCTAGGACCGCCACAATCACACTCGCCACCAAAACTTCCCGCAACATGCCTCACCTCGTTCAGGACAAAGGCGCATTATGGGGAATCCCGTCGGCTTGGCAAAGGTTTCTCAACCGGGCCCAGTCGTGACAAAATACTGCGCCTGCCAAGAACCCATCCACCCTCAGACACAGGACACGCCCGTGCAACCGGACATCTCCGTCAAGCACCTCAACAAGGTCTACGCCGGCGGGTTCCAGGCCCTCAAGGACATCAACCTGGAAATCCATCCGGGCGAGATCTTCGCGCTGCTGGGCCCGAACGGGGCCGGCAAGACCACTCTGATCAGCATCATCTGCGGCATCGTCAACAAAACCAGCGGCGAGGTTCGCGCCGGCGGCTACGATATCGTCAAGGACTATCGCAAGGCCCGCTCGCTGATCGGGCTGGTGCCCCAGGAACTGAGCACGGATGCCTTCGAGACCGTCTGGGACGCGGTTTCCTTCAGCCGGGGACTGTTCGGCAAGGCGCCGGACCCGGGCCATATCGAGCGGGTGCTCAAGGCGCTCTCGCTCTGGGACAAGCGCAACAACCGCATCATGTCCCTGTCCGGTGGCATGAAACGCCGGGTGATGATCGCCAAGGCGCTGTCCCATGAACCCCGCATCCTGTTCCTGGACGAACCCACCGCCGGCGTTGACGTGGAACTGCGCCGGGATATGTGGGAGATGGTTCGCAAGTTGCGGGAAAGCGGCGTGACCATCATCCTGACCACCCACTACATTGAGGAAGCCGAGGAGATGGCCGACCGCATCGGCGTCATCCGGCAGGGGGAAATCATCCTGGTGGAAGACAAGACGCGGCTGATGACCAAGCTGGGCAAGAAGGAGCTGCGCCTGCAACTGCAGCAACGGCTTGACCGGATTCCCGGCGAACTTACCCTGGAACCGGTGGAACTGGCGAACGACGGCTGGGAGCTGATCTTCACCTTCGACTCCCAGCAGGAACAGGCCGGCGTTGCCCGCCTGCTGCGCACGCTGGGCGACCTGGGCATTGAGTATCGGGACCTACAGACCCGGGAAAGCTCCCTGGAAGAAATTTTCGTCGGACTGGTCCACGAATAGTGTTCCCGCTACGGAGACCTTCATGAACCTTCACGGTATTCGCGCAATCTACCTGTTCGAAATGGCCCGGATGAAACGCACGGTGATGCAGAGCGTGCTGTCGCCGGTCATTTCCACCTGCCTGTACTTCGTGGTGTTCGGCTCGGCGATCGGCTCGCGCATGGGTGACATCAACAGCATCAGCTATGGCGCCTACATCATCCCTGGCCTGGTGATGCTGACCCTGCTCATGCAGAGCATCTCCAACGCCGCCTTCGGAATCTACATGCCCCGCTTTTCCGGTACCATCTACGAGGTGCTGTCGGCGCCGGTCTCCTACCTGGAAGTGGTGGTCGGGTACGTTGGCGCGGCGGCGACCAAGTCCACCATTCTGGGGCTGATCATCCTGATCACCGCCCGCTTCTTCGTGGACTACGCCATTCTCCATCCGCTCTGGATGTTGTCGTTCCTGGTGCTCACCTCGGTGACCTTCAGCCTGTTCGGTTTCATCATCGGTATTTGGGCCGACGGTTTCGAGAAGCTCCAGATCGTGCCGATGATGATCGTGACCCCGCTGGTGTTCCTGGGGGGGACCTTCTACTCCATCGACATGCTGCCGGAGGTGTGGCAGACCATCAGCCTGTTCAATCCGGTGGTGTATCTGATCAGCGGTTTCCGCTGGGCCTTTTACGGTGTCTCGGACGTGCACGTGGGCATCAGCGTGGCGATGACCCTGGTGTTCCTGGCCATTTGCGTGGGCATCGTGTCCTGGATTTTCCGCACCGGCTACCGGCTGCGCACATGAACCGAAACCGGCGCGCACGCCTTCTGTTCCCGGCGCTGGCACTGGCGCTGCTGGCCGGCTGTCGCACCGGTACGGTTTCCTCGCAATCGGAGTGGCCGGTGGTGCCGGCCTGCTTCGTCGCCGGCGCCCGGACCGTGCCGGTGGTGCTGGAACTGGCCAGCACGCCGGAGCAGCGCCGGGTCGGTCTGATGGGCCGGAGCGAGCTGCCGGCGAATCACGGCATGCTGTTCCGCTATCCAGAGGAGCGCTCACCGAGTCAGGGGTTCTGGATGTACCGGACCCGCCTTCCCCTCGACATTGCCTTTCTCGATCGCCAGGACCACATCCTGAGAATCCGCTCCATGATTCCCTGCCTGGCCGGCGACAGCGCCGGCTGCCCCACCTACCCTGCCGGGGTACCCTACTGGTCCGCGGTGGAGATGAACGCTGGGTTTTACCAGGCGAACCAGATCGAGGTGGGTGACCGGCTGCGGCTGGGCGACGACTGTCACCGCTAGCGGTCCTTCCACTCCGGCGTCCGCTTGTCCAGAAACGCGCAGATCCCTTCCTGGGCGTCGTCTGCCTGGAGATTGTCCGCCATCACCTTCGCGGTGTAGTCGTAGGCCTCGGCCAGTGGCATATCCAGCTGCCGGTAGAAGGCCTCCTTGCCAATGCGCAGGGTGTGGGAGGATTTGTCGGCGATGGTGCGGGCCAGCCGGTAGACGGTGTCGTCCAGCACCTGCTCGTCCACCACCCGGTTCACCAGCCCGATTTCCTCGGCCCGGGAGGCGCTGATCATCTCGCCGGTCAGCAACATTTCCATGGCATGCTTACGGGACACATTGCGGGACAGCGCCACCATCGGCGTGGAGCAGAACAGGCCGATATTGACGCCCGGCGTCGCGAAGCGCGCCGTGTCCGCCGCCACGGCCAGGTCGCAGGACGCCACCAGCTGGCAGCCGGCCGCGGTGGCCACGCCCGCCACCCGTGCGATCACCGGCTTGGGCAGGTGTACGATCTGCTGCATGACCGCACTGCAGCGCTCGAACAAGGCCAGCTGGAACTCGTGCCGGTCGAACTGTTCGCGGATTTCCTTCAGGTCATGCCCGGCGCAGAACACCCGGCCCTCGCCGGCCAGTACCACCACC
The DNA here is from genome assembly GCF_001981305.1 of Marinobacter lutaoensis. Taxonomy (GTDB): domain Bacteria; phylum Pseudomonadota; class Gammaproteobacteria; order Pseudomonadales; family Oleiphilaceae; genus Marinobacter; species Marinobacter lutaoensis. The sequence continues at coordinate 284,637 of NZ_MSCW01000005.1, forward strand.
CGGGTATCGGCGTCCGTGGCCAGCGACGCCAGCACCTCGGACAGGGTTTCCAGCATCGCCATGGAGAGGCTGTTGCGCCGCTCCGGCTGGTTCAGGGTCACCGTGGTGACGCCGTTGTCCCGGGACACCTTGATTCGTGATTCCGCGGTTTCCGTCATGTCTGCCTCCAGGGTTGCGTTGGATGTTGTTGTGCCAGAACCTATAACTGGCAGTATCCCGCAAGGCGATTACCCTGTCGAAGCGACTTTTGTCGGGCGGGTGCCGGGCTTTCGTCCCGAGCACCCGCAGTGTTCACGCCGGCAGCTTCAGCTGGTGGTAACCCCGGCCGAAGTACACCAGACTGCCGGCTTCGTCCCGCTGGCGCACCGATGCAATCTCGCAGAACAGGATTTCGTGGGTTCCCACGTTCACCCGTTTGCGGATGTAGCAGTCGAAGTTGATCAGGGCGTCTTCCAGAACCGGCGCTCCGGTGACCGACTGGCCCCACTCGGCGGCGGCGAAACGCTCTGCCATGGGGCTCTTGCCGCCGAACCGGTTGGACAGCTCCGACTGGTGATCGGCCAGGGTGTTCACGCACAGCACGTCGTTGCGGCTGAACACGTTGTACACCGAGGAGCCCCGGTTGAGGCACACCAGCAGTGTCGGCGGCTCGTCGCAGACGCTGCAGACCGCGGTGGCGGTAAAGCCGGCCCGGCCACCGGGGCCGTCGGTGGTTACCACATTGACGGCGGCCGCCAGGGTCGACATGGCATTCCGGAAAGTCTGCTTGTCCACCAGCGGCGGCAGGTTCACGATGTCACGCAGTTGTGCTTGGGATTTCATGGTTCTCTCCTTTTCAGGCCAGGCGACAGGCATCGTCGAAGTCCAGCCGGGGCAGCCGGCCGTAAAGGCGCGTGGGATCGCCGTGGCCGAGGTTGATCAAGAGATTCACTTTCCAGGGTGTGCCGGCAAAGAAGGTTTCGTTGACCTTGTCCGGGTCGAACCCGGACATGGGGCCGGTATCCAGGCCCAGGGCGCGGGCCGCGAGGATCAGGTAGGCCGCTTGCATCGAACTGTTCCGGAAGGCCGTTTCATGGGCCAGTTCCGGGCTGCTGGTGAACCAGCTACGGGCGTCGCCGTGGGGGAACAGTTCCGGCAGGCGCTCGTAGAAGGTCTCGTCGTAGGCTACGATCACGGTGACCGGTGCGCTCAGGGTTTTGTCCCGGTTGCCACTGGACAGGCACGGCTCCAGCTTTGCCTTGCCTTCGGCGGTGCGGACAAACACGAAGCGGGCCGGGCCGCAGTTGGCGGAGGTCGGGCCCATCTTTACGAGATCGTACAGCTGGCGCAGGGTGTCATCGCTGACAGGGCGGTCCTGCCAGCCGTTGTGGGTGCGGGCCTCGGTGAACAGCTGGCCGAGGACGGGGGTAGCCAAGGGTTGACTCATAGGGCCTCCTGGGTGATCCGGTCGGTTGCCGGCAAGCGGTGCCGGCGCAGGTGGTCCAGTACCAGGGCGTTGACCCGGTCCGGTTCGGTGACGTTGACCGCATGGCCGCCGGTGGGCAGCAGCCGCACGCTGGAGTTGGGCAGCCGCGCCGCCAGTTTCTGGGAACAGGTCCAGGGCACCAGGGCATCGTCGCGGGTGGCGAGCACCAGGGCGTGGGCACGGATCTGGGCCAGCTCCGCCGGTGCCGGTTGCCAGGCCTGCAGGGCCGCCATCCGTCGCAGCAGATTGTCCCGGGGCGGAAAGCTCGCCAGCAGATAGGTCTGCTCCTGTTCCAGATGCTCGCTGTGTTCGGCGATCCAAACCGGCGGGTACAGGAACAGCGGCTGGGCTTCCAGATAGGCTTCCGGCCCGGCGCTCAGCAACAGCTTCCGCCGGACCGAAAAGCATCGTCGGGTGTGGGCGTTGGGCTCTGCCCAGGCGTTGATCAGCAGCAGGCTGCCAATCCGCTCCGGTGCCCGCCGGGCCAGTTCCAGCCCGATCAGTCCGCCCAGGGCGTGGCCAACGAAGTGGACCGGCCCCGGGATGTCCGCGTCGTCCAGCACGGTTTCCAGCTCCCGTGCCATGTCGGCGACGGTGTAGAACTCCGGAATCTCGCCCCGGCTGCGGCCGGTGCCAAAGTGGTCGTACACCAACACCCGGTAGCGCTCGGCCAGTGCCGGGATCTGTGGGGCCCAGTAGTTTCCGGAACCCCCCAGGCCGGCGCTCAGGACCACGGTTTCCGCCGTCGCGGGGCCGTGGCACTGCCAATGGATTGCTGCCGCGCCGTTCATGGTTATTTGCCTATGTGCGCGATGCTGGCGATTTCCACCAGCGCGTCTGGTTTTACCAGGCCGCACTGGATGCAGTAGCGGGCCGGTTTCTCGCCGGGGAAGTACTCGGCGTAGACCTTGTTGACCGCGCCGTAGTGATCCCAGTCGGTGATCATGATCATGTTGAAGGTCACGTCGTCCATGGTGCCACCGGCGGCTTCCACCACCCCCTTGATGGTTTCCAGGACATGGCGGGTCTGGGCTTCCGGATCGCCGACATGGACCACATTGTTGTCCTTGTCGAACGGCAGGGTGCCGGCGACGTAGAGCACGCCATCGGCCATCGAGCCGGGCACATAGGGGGCCAGCGGTTTGCCGGAGCCTTCGGGAATAATGGATGTCTTGGGCATGGTCAGTCTCCGTGAGTCAGGCGGTGGTCGCCTGGGGTTCGTGGGTTTCGGCCGGAACGTCTGCGCGGCCGAACGTCCGGCAGAAGTCTTCGGTGGTGGACACCCAGCCAAAAAAGGTTTCGATGTTGTACAGCGCTGCCTGCTGGACGAAGTCCGGCCCGGCCTGGTGGGTCGCATCGGCCAGCACCACCCCGAAATACTCCAGGAAGAAGCCGTCACGCAGGGTCGATTCGACGCAGACATTGGTGGCAATGCCGGTGAACACCAGGTTGCGGATGCCCCGGGCCCGCAGCACGCTGTCAAACGGCGTGTTGAAGAAGCCGCTGTAGCGGGGTTTGGGAATCACGATGTCGCCGGCCTGCGGCGTCAGCTCGTCGACCAAGTCGTAGTCCCAGGTACCCTTGGCCAGCAGGCTGCCCTTGAGTTCCGGCTGCCGCCGCATGGTCTTCAGGGCGTTGGATTTGTACCAGTTCGGGGAGCCTGGGCCGCCGGCCTCGACGTAGTCCGGATCCCAGCCGTTCTGGAAGAAGATGACGGGCATGCCGGCGGCGCGCGCCGTGGCGATGGCCTTACGGATCTGGCGGATCACCGGCCCGGTGGCGGACACGTCGAATCCGGCTCGGTCCAGGTAGCCGCCGATGGTGGCGTAGGCATTCTGCATATCGACCACCACCAGTGCCGTTTCACTGGCCCGCAGATGCAGGGGCTCCGGCTTGCCCGGCAGTTCCAGCATGGCGTCGGAGCCGGTGTTCAGTGCGTACCCCGATTTTTCCGTTGCGATGGTCATACCGCTTGCTCCAGTTGTTGGGTGACGTGGCTCCGGCTCTTCATCCGTGGCTGGATGTACTTGCCAAAGTTCTCGATGCCCTCGACGAAGTCGTCGAAGGTCAGCATGACGCCGCTGACGCCCTTTACCGTCGCCACTTCGTCCAGCATCCGGGCCACGGACTCGTAGGAACCCACCAGCGTGCCCATGTTGATGTTCACCGCCGAGGTCGGGTCGGCCATTTGCCGGATGTTGGTGTCGGACTTGGAGGTTTTGTCCGCCGCGCCCTGCTCTCCCAGCCAGGCCACCGCTTCCTCGTCGACCCCGGCCTTGTAGTGTTCCCAGCGTGCCCGGGCGGCCTCATCGGTCTTGTCGGCAATGATCATAAACAGCGCCACCGAGCTGACCTCCCGGTTGGCGTTTTCTGTGGCCCGGACCAGCCGCTCCACGGTCGGTGCGAACGCCGTGGGCGTGTTCACGCCCTTGCCGAAACAGAAGTTGTAATCCGCGTACTTGGCGGTGAACGCCATGCCCGCCTCGCTCTGGCCAGCGCAGATGATCTTCATGTCGGCCTTGGGAATCGGGCTGACCCGACAGTCGTCCATCTGAAAGTACTTGCCTTTGAAATCGCTGCGGCCAGTGTCCCACAGGTCCCGCAGCACCTGTGCGTACTCGCCGAGATACTCGTAACGGGAGCCGAAAAATTCGTCGCCCGGCCAGAGCCCCATCTGGCTGTATTCCGGCTTTTGCCAGCCGGTCACCAGGTTGACGCCGAAGCGGCCGTTGGAGATGGAGTCGATGGTCGAGGCCATGCGCGCCACGATGGCCGGCGGCAGCGTCAGGGTCGCGGCGGTGGCGAACAGCTTGATCTTGCTGGTCACGGCGGCCAGGCCGGCCATCAGCGTGAACGACTCCAGGTTGTGCTCCCAGAACTGGGTTTCACCCCCGAAGCCGCGCAGCTTGATCATCGACAAGGCGAAGTCGAAGCCGTAGCTCTCGGCCTTCTGGGTGATTTCCTTATTCAGTTCGAACGTCGGCATGTACTGGGGCGCGTTCTTGGAAATCAACCAGCCGTTGTTGCCGATAGGAATGAAGACTCCGATGTTCATCTGCTCGTTCATCTGTTTCCCCTTAACAGTTTCTGCGTCGTGGCGGCACCGGGTTGTCACGGTGCGCTAACCGTCACCCCGACCAAAGCACAGCGCCGGCCAACATCGGTTAAATGCATATAATTCAATTCGTTATGAAATTTTCAGGAATTTTTTCAGACCATTTGGTCTGTTTTAGAGCACTTGGTTTGTGCAGGACGGGCATTTTTGGGGCAGCGCCGGCGGTGGTGGCCTCAGGCCTATTCATGAGGAAATCCGGTGTTAGAATGTGCCTCCGGTTTATCCAGTGGAGAAACGCGTGAGTGTTACAAGAAGAGGCAGGGAATCCGCCAAGGCCAACCCGAGAAAACCGCAGCGCGTGCCCACCGCCGCGTCCATGAAACGCCGCATGCGCAATACCGAGATGAAACGGGGCGCGATACTGGAGGCGGCCCTGGCAGCCTTTTCCCAATACGGCCTGCACGGCACCAGCATTGATCAGATCGCCAGCCTGGCCGATGTTTCCAAGACCAACCTCTTCTATTACTTCAGCAGCAAGGAAGAGCTGTATGTCAGCGTGTTGCGCAACCTGCTGGACCTCTGGCTGAAACCGCTGCGGGCCTTTACCGAGGAACAGGACCCGGTGGTGGCAATCCGCGACTACCTCCGGGTGAAACTGGAGTTTTCCCGGGACCACCCCGCCGAATCCCGTCTGTTCTGCATGGAAGTGATGCAGGGCGCGCCGCTGATGCTGACCGAGCTGCAACAGCCCCTGCACGACCTGGTGGAAAACAAGATCGCGGTCATCCGCTCCTGGATCGACCAGGGTAAGATCGCGCCGATCGAGCCCTACCACCTGATTTTCACCCTCTGGGCCACCACCCAGCACTACGCGGATTTCCGTGTTCAGGTGGAAGCCGTTGCCGGCAAGACCCTGGAAGATCCGGCGTTTTTCCAGGAAACCCTGAACAGCCTGGAAACCCTGATTCTCGACGGCATTCGCCCCCGGACCTGAGGCGCGGTTTCCGCGCCCTGCCCCCCGCCCCCAATTTGTGCCTGCCATCAAACCAAGCGCTCTAATTTGGACCATTTGATCCAGATCAATTTTCAATTAAAACGTAAGCCATTGATTTAAAAGGCATCAAAGAGCTGGCACGTTTGCTGCTACGTCCAGTCGGCGAGCGAGAAGAGCCCATCACTGGCGGTCGCCAGCCCTTCCTCGCGACAACCGACCTGAAACGAGGGCGTGCACCATGAAACTGCAACATGTACCCACCATTGACCTTGCCCCCTACTTCGAGGGAACCGCCGAGGGCAAGCGCAAGGTGGCGAAAGAGGTCGACCGGGCGTGCAAGGACATCGGCTTCCTGGTCATCACCAACCACGGCATTCCGCGGCAACTGATCGAGCGGGTCTACAACCTGAGCCGTGAGTTCTTCAATCAGCCGATGGCGGAAAAGCGCAAGGTGGACCGGCCCAGCCCGGACATGGTTCGCGGGTACAGCGCCGTTGCCGAGGAAAGCCTGTCGTACTCCATGGAAGAGGCGGCCCCGGGCGACCTGAAGGAGTCCTTCTCCATCGGCCCCATTGACGTGCCGGAGGATGCCTACCACCGGGGGCCGGATGCGGGGCCTCATTTTGCCCCCAATGTCTGGCCGGAGACCATCGACGGCTTCCGGGAGGCCTACGGCGAGTATTTCGGCGCCATGAGCGATCTGGCCCGCTCCCTGATGCGCATCTTCGCGCTGGCGCTGGATCTGGACGAGCACTTTTTCGACGACAAGATCGACAAGGAAATCAGCATGCTCCGCACGCTGAGTTATCCGAACATGGGCACCCGCATCGAGGAAGGCCAGATGCGCGCCGGCGCCCATACCGACTATGGCAGCCTGACCATCGTCAAACCCGATGACTCCCCCGGCGGCCTGCAGGTTCGCAATCAGAACGGCGACTGGGTGGACGTGCCCTACGTGGACGGCAGTTTCGTCGTCAACATCGGCGACCTGATGATGCGCTGGACCAACGATCAGTGGGTTTCCACCCTGCATCGGGTGGTCAACCCGCCCCTGGACGCCGAGGCCACCCGGCCCCGTCAGTCCATCGTGTTCTTCCACCAGCCCAACTACGACGCCATGATCGAATGCCTGCCCAGCTGCCTGGGCGCGGACGGCCAGGCCAAATATCCGCCGGTCAGTTCCGGCGACCACCTCAAATCCAAGTTCGTGAAACAGACCACCTTCGGTGGCAGCAAACAGGAGGTGGCCTGATATGAGCACGCTTTCCTACGTCAACGTCTTCGCCCGGGACATCGAGGGGCTGAGCGGCTTTTACCGGGACCTGTTCGGGTTCCGGGACATCCCGGAAATCCGCTCCCCGATTTTCCGCGGGCTGGACACCGGCCGCTCCTGCATCGGCTTCAACGCCCTGGACGCTTACGAAATGCTCAAGCTGGACGCGTATTCGGACACCCGGGGCTGCAAGTTCCTGCTCAACATCGACGTGGACAGCAAGGAAGAGGTCGACCGCTTCGTGCCCAAGGCCATTGCAGCCGGCGCCCGCCTCGTCAAGGAGCCCTACACCACTTACTACAACTGGTACCAGGCCGTGCTCCTGGACCCGGAAGATAACGTGTTTCGAATCAACCACATGATGTAGAACCGCCCAACCGAAGGAAACTCACCATGAAAAAGATGATTTTCAGTGCCTGCCTCGCACTGGCCGGTTTCTTTGGCCTGATCAGCACCGTGAACGCCGAGGGACTGACCCTGGAAGGGCCGCCCAAGATCGCCATGCTGTACATCTCGCCCACCAACGACGGCGGCTGGACCCAGGCCTTTGATGAAGCCCGTCAGCGTCTGGAGAAGGACCTGGGTATCAAGATCCAGTACGTCGAGAGCGTGCCGGAATCCGCCTCCGCCATCCGGCCGGCGGTGGAACGCTTCATCAAACGGGGCGCGAACATCATCATCGGAACCGCGTTCGGCTATTCCGACACCTTCAAGGCGTTGTCCGAGGAATACCCGAACGTGGCTTTCCTGAACGGCTCCGGCACCACCAACGGCCCCAACCTGCTGTCCTTCTATGGCCGGACCTACGAGAGCCAGTACCTGTGTGGCATGGCCGCCGCCGCGGCTTCCAAAACCGGCAAGCTCGGCTTCGTTGCCGCCAACCCGTTCGGCCAGGTCAACTGGACCATCAACGCCTACGCCATGGGCGCCCATGAGATCAACCCGGACGCCACCGTCACCGTGGTCTATACCGGCGCCTGGAACGACCCCACCAAGGAACGGTCCGCCACCAAGGCCCTGATCGACCAGGGCGCGGACGTGATCGGCCAGCACGTGGACACCCCCACGCCGCAGCTGGTCGCCCAGGAGAACGGCGTCTATGGCACCGGCCACCACCGGGATTTCCGGGAGTTCGCCCCGAAAGCCACGGTGTGCTCCTCGGTGTGGGTGTGGGACCGCTTCCTGAAGACCGAACTGGAGAAGATCATCGCCGGCAACTGGGTACCGAACCCCAACGGCGCGCTGCTCTCCATGCAGGAGGGCGGTACCGACATCGCCTGCTGCGGCCCGAACATCTCGGAAGAGGAAGAGGCGAAGATCATGGCCGCCCGCGACAAGCTGCTCAAGGGTGAACTGCAAATCTACGCCGGCCCGCTGTACGACCAGGACGGTAACCTCCGCGCCGCCGAAGGCGAGGTGATCCCGGACCCGGAACTCTGGCAGATGGACTGGTTCGTTGACGGAGTCATTACGCAGCAATGAGCAAGCAGAACGCGATCCAGCTGAGCGGCGTCAGCAAGACCTTCGACGGTTTCAAGGCTCTGGCCGACGCCAATTTCACCGCCAGGTGGGGCGAAGTCCATGCCCTGCTGGGTGAGAACGGCGCCGGGAAGTCGTCCCTGATGAACATCGTGGCCGGCCTGTACGGCCCCGAAGGCGGATCGCTGTTCATCGACGACAACCCGGTCAAGCTCAAAGGGCCGAAGGAGGCCGCGAAACTCGGCATTGGCATGGTACACCAGCACTTCAAGCTGGTGACTCCCTTCACGGTGGCCGAGAACATTCTCCTGAACCTGGGGCATATCCAGACCAGCGGCCTGTACCGGGAGCGCCTGCGCCGGGTCACGGACGACATCCGCGCCATGGCGGCGCGGATCGGCTTCGACATCGACCCGGACGCCCGCATCGGCCAGCTGTCCATTGCCGAACAGCAGCGGGTGGAGATCCTCAAGGTTCTGCTGGCCGGCGCCAAGATCCTAATTCTCGACGAACCCACCGCCGTCCTGACCGAGGACGAGGCGGAACGCCTGCTCACCACCGTGCAGGGGTTCGCCCGGGAAGGCGCCGCCGTGATCCTGGTGACCCACAAAATGAACGACGTGCTCCGGTACGCCGATCAGGTCACCATCATGCGGGCCGGTCGCACCGTGAAAACCCTCAAACCCGACGCCGTCTCCGTAGACGAGCTGATCCGGCTCACCGTGGGTGAATCACCCGCCGGGCAGGACGCCTCGCCCGGCGGGCGGGTCCCGGGCGAGCCATTCCTGCGGGTCCAGGGGCTGCGCAGTACCGGTGGCCGCAGGGCCCTTAACGGCCTGGACCTCACCCTGAATCGGGGCGAGATTTACGGCATCGCCGGTGTGGGCGGCAACGGCCAGAGCGAGCTGGCCAACGCACTGATGGGAATACCGGAGGCGGTCAGCGGCCGGATGGAGATCGTCGGCGAGGGTGACCTGGCGGATTTCGACGCCGCCCGGCGCCGGGCTCTCGGCATCGCCGCCATCCCCGCCGACCGTTACGGAGCCGCCCTGGCCGGCCCCCTCTCCATCGCCGACAACTTCGCGCTCGGCGATATCCACTCCGGGCGCTACGGCCCGTTCTGGTACCTGAACACCCGAGCCATCGAGGCCGACGCCGCCGAGGCCGTGCGCCAGTTCGATGTCCAGGGCGTCCGGTCACTGAAACAGAAGGCTGCCCTGCTCTCCGGCGGCAACGCGCAAAAGCTGGTCATTGCCCGGGAGTTCAGCCACCCGCCGCAACTGGTTCTCGCCCACAGCCCCAGCCGGGGCCTGGACGTGAAAGCCACGGAAGCCGTGCGCGAGCGCCTGCGGGCGGCCCGGGACAACGGCGCCGCGGTGCTGCTGATCAGCGAGGATCTGGACGAAGTCATGGCCATGGCCGATCGGATCGGCGTGATGTCCGCCGGCCGGATCGTGGCCGAATTTTCACAGCCGGCAGACCGCCAGGCGATTGGCCAAGCAATGGTGAACCATGTCTGAACTTGCCTTACGACGACCATTGATCAACCGCAGATACACCCTGGAACTGCGCCAGCACATGGCTTGGTACTGGCAGGCCCTGATCCTCGGTGCCTCCCTGGTGCTCGGGCTGCTCGTTTCGGGGGCCATTCTGGTGGCGGCGGGGGTGCCCGCCGGCGAACTGCTGAACGAATTCGTGCTCTACACGCTGTTCGACGCACAAAGCCTCAAGTCCGTGCTGTTCCAGGCGTCGCCGCTGATCATGGTCGGCCTCGCCGGCTGCCTGGCGTTCCGGGCCAGATTCTGGAACCTCGGCCTGGAGGGGCAGATGATTTTCGGCGCCATCGGCGCCACCGCCATCACCCTGTGGGACATTGGCAGCCCCAGCCTACGCCTGCCCCTGATGATCCTCACGGCCATGGCCTGCGGACTGCTGTGGGCGGTGGCTCCGGTGCTGCTCCGGCTCAAGCTGAGGGTGAACGAGATCGTCTCCACGCTGATGCTGAACTACATCGCCGTCAATTTCCTGCTGCACCTGATGTATGGCCCCTGGAAGGACCCGAAGGATGCCTTCCCCTATTCGCCCAAATACGAGAGCTTCGAGCTGCTGCCGGACCTGCCCGGCGGCCTGAGCCTGTCGATTCCTATCGCCATCGGCCTTGCCGTTCTGGTGCTCTGGTTCGTCAGCATCTCCCGGGCCGGCCTGTACCTGCGGTTCGTCGACAAGAGCCCGGACGTTGCCCGTTCGGTGGGCGTGCCCGTGGCCCGAACCATCCTGATGGCGGTGCTTTTTTCCGGAGCCCTCGCGGGCCTGGCCGGGCTGATGGTGGCCGCCGGCCAGGAGGGGCGGCTGACCCATTCGTTCTACGTCGGCTACGGCTTCTCCGGCATCCTGATCGCCTTTTTGGCCCGCAACAACCCCATCGCGGCCACCTGCGCGGCTCTGCTGATCGCCACCCTGTTCGTGGCCGGCCGCAGCCTGCAGGTGTTCTACCAGATCCCGTTCGCCATGGTGCAGCTGATCCAGGCCGTCCTGGTCATCTGCGTCGCCTCTTCGGATTTCTTCATCCGGCACCGCATTCGCCGCGTTCAGGGGGGAGAATAGCCATGACTCTGATTACCAGCTGGATCGGCAACACTCCGGAATTCGCCGTTCCCTTCGCCCTCGCGGCCCTGGGCCTGATCATCACCGAAAAATCCGGCGTGCTGGCGCTGGGCGCCGAGGGTCTGATGCTGGTCGGTGCCGTGGCCGGCATCGGAGCCTATCTCACCTTCGGGCAGACCGCAGTGGCGTTGGTCATGGCCATGCTCGCGGCCGGTGTGGTCTCACTCCTGTTCGCCCTGATGGTGCTGGTGATGCGCATCAACCAGGTGATCTCGGGCTTGGTCCTGGTGTTCTTCTGCCAGGGCCTGACCACCCTCACCGGCACCCTCATGGGCTGGACCAACCAGCCGGTTCCGGGCCTGCCGGCCATTGCCCTGTGGCCACTGTCTGAACTGCCCTACGTGGGCCGGTTCTTCGTGCAGAACCTGGTGGTCTACCTAGTGCCGGTGATCTTCCTCATCGCCGTCTGGGCCCTGAACCGCACCACCCCCGGCCTGCGCCTGCGGGCGGTGGGCGAGAACCCCCAGGCCGCCGACGCCGCCGGAATTCCGGTGCTCGGCTACCGGCTCGCGGCCATCGTCATCGGTTCGGCCCTGATCGGCCTGGCCGGTGCCTTCATTTCGGTGCTCAGCACCAAGCTGTGGATTTCCAACATGACCGCCGGACGGGGCTGGATCGCGGTGGCGCTGGTCATCTTTGCCCGCTGGTCCCCCTGGAAAGCCCTGGCGGGCGCTCTCCTGTTCGGTTGCATCGAGGCGCTGATTCCCCAGCTGGCCGCCTCCGGCATCAAATTGTCCCAGTACTTCGTGTTCATGGCGCCCTATGCCATCACTCTGGGCGTCATGATCTGGGTCGCCGCCGCCAAGCGCGAGAACCGCAGCCAGCCCGGCGCTCTGGGCACCCCGTTCATTCGGGAGGAGCGCACCTGACCCGGCCAGGCGCGCGCATCCCCTCAAACAAGCGAAAGGAGAGAACGTTGAGCAAGATCCTGTTTGTTACCGGTGCTACCTCTGGCTTCGGCGCCGCCACCGCCCGTCGCTTCGCCCGGGACGGCTGGTCCGTGATCATCAGCGGGCGCCGCCTGGAACGCCTGAATGCCCTGGCTGACGAACTGGGCGCCCTGGTGCCCGTTCATCCCCTGAAACTGGATGTGCAGGACGCCGAAGCCGTCCGCCAGGCGGTGCAGTCGCTGCCCGCCGAGTTCCGCCGGGTCCATACCCTGGTCAACAACGCCGGCCTCGCCCTGGCCCCCGCCGCCATGCAGCAGGTGGCACTGTCCGACCTGCACACCATGATCAACACCAACATCACCGGTGTGGTCAACGTCACCCACGCCCTGCTCCCAACCCTCATCGAAACCGGCGCCGGCGCCAACATCATCAACATCGGCTCCACCGCCGGCCAGTGGCCCTACCCCGGAAGCCACGTCTATGGCGCCAGCAAGGCCTTCATCAAGCAATTCTCTTACAACCTGCGCTGTGACCTCCTCGGCACCGGCGTTCGCGTCACCGACCTGGCCCCGGGCATCGCCGAAACCGAGTTCTCCCTGGTCCGTAACCGGGGCGACCGAACCGCCGCGAACGCCGTCTACGACGGCACCGTTCCCCTCTCCCCCGACGACGTGGCCGACCAGATCGCCCACATCGCCAACCTGCCGGATCACATCAACATCAACCGAGTGGAAATGGTCCCCGTACGTCAGGCCTGGGGGCCGTATGAGATTTATCGGGAGTGAGGGGTGGAAAGGGAACTGAGTGGTGCCCGGAGCCGGAATCGAACCGGCACGGCCTTGCGGCCGAGAGATTTTAAGTCTCTTGTGTCTACCAATTTCACCATCCGGGCATTTGGAGGGAGGCTTAGCGGGCCAGAATTGTATAAGGCCCTGTAGGCCAACGCAATTCGGATTCTCGGGCGCTCATCAGGCGGGCTTGGTGGCTCGGCCCAGGTAGAGGTAGCCGGCGATTTTCGGGGCCTTGGAGACGTACAGGTTGCGCAGCTCGACGATCTCGAAGCCGGCCTGGCGAATCAGCTCAGCGATGTTGCGGTTCAGGTGGCAACCGCCCGCCAGGGGTTTCCACACCCGTGTGAGGCGGTGCTGCCAGCGGCGGACCCGGGGATGCTCGGATTCACCGTGCTCCAGAAAAATCAGTTCGCCGCCGGGCCGGAGCACCCGTTTCATCTGCGCCAGTGCAGCAGGACCGTCCGGGATGGTGCAGAGGGTGAAGGTGAGCAGTACGGTGTCGACGCTGTTGTCGGCGAGGGGAATCCGTTCACCGGGCAGATCCAGCCATTCCACTTCAACCGCGGCACGCGCCAGATTTGTCCGAGCCTTGCGCCGCATGCCTTCGGACGGTTCCAGGCCGTACACTTTGGTCACCCGGCCCGGGTCGTAGAATTCCAGGTTGATGGCCGAGCCCATCCCCACCTCCAGCACGGTGCCCCGGGCCAGGGGTACCACTTGGCTACGCAGTTTCATCACTTGGCCCATGGAGCAGGCCTTGTCTATGATGTGTGGCAAAATTCGGTCTTCGTAGAAACTCATACGTGTGTCCGGAGCACCATCAAATTTTTTGAATGCGACAATCTGTCCTATCGGTTAGAGTGTCTTTTTTTGTAGCATGGTAACCATCTGCCGGTTATAACAACATAACAAACGGGACTAAGGCAGCAGCCGGATGGGTGCCATTGGTGTCCATTCATGTGATGTTTGGTTTTGCCGGAGGTTCCCAATGGAACTTGATCCTCTCATCCTATCGCGAATCCAATTCGCGTTTGTCGTGTCATTTCACGCCATTTTCCCGGTGTTTACCATCGGTCTCGCTTCCTACATCGCGGTGCTCGAAGGGCTTTCGTTCAAGACCCGAGACCCCGTGTGGACCAAGCTTTCCGGGTTCTGGACGAAGGTGTTCGCCGTGGTGTTCGGCATGGGGGTGGTGTCCGGCATCGTGATGTCCTTCCAGTTCGGCACCAACTGGAGCAACTTCGCCCAGGCCTCCGCCAACTTCCTGGGGCCGATTCTCAGCTACGAGGTGGTGACGGCCTTCTTCCTGGAAGCCGCGTTTCTGGGTGTGCTGCTGTTCGGGCGCGACAAGGTGCCGGCAGGGGTTCACCTGTTCGCCGCAGTCATGGTCGCCACCGGCACGTTCATTTCCTCGTTCTGGATCCTTTCGGCCAACAGTTGGATGCAGACGCCCGCGGGTGTCGAGCTGCGTGATGGCATGTTCCACGTCACCTCCTGGAGCGAAGCTATCTTCAACCCCTCCTTCCCTTATCGTTTCATGCACATGGCGCTGGCTTCCTTCCTTACCGGCGGGTTCGTGGTGGCCGGTGTGAGCGCGTGGTACCTGCTGCGCGGCCGCGAGGTGGAGGCAAACCGCAAAGCGCTGTCCATGTGCCTGTGGCTGCTGCTGTTCATCGCGCCGGCGCAACTGTTCGTCGGCGACCTCCACGGTCTGAGCACTCTGGAGCACCAGCCCACTAAGGTGGCGGCGATGGAAGGTAACTGGGAGACCTCCCGCAATGTGCCGCTGCTGCTGTTTGCCATTCCTGACCAGGAAAACCAGACCAATCACCTGGAAATCCCCATTCCCAACCTCGCCAGCCTGATTCTGACCCATGAATGGGACGGTGAGGTTCCGGGCATCACCGAAGTTCCGGTGGAGGAGCAGCCGCCGGTGGCCATCGTGTTCTGGAGCTTCCGGGTCATGGTCGGTATCGGGGTGCTGATGATCCTGTTCGCGCTAACCGGGCTGGTGCTGCGCAGGAACGGCCGCTACTGGCAGGCGCCCTGGTTCCTGCAGGGGCTGAGGTTTATGAGTGTGGCGCCGTTCCTTGCGGTACTCACCGGTTGGTTCGTCACCGAAACCGGCCGCGCGCCCTGGCTGGTGTACGGCATCATGGATCAGGCGGAGGCGCTGACGCCCTCCCTCACCGGTGCGATGGCACTGTTTACCTTGATTGGCTACATCGTGGTCTACGCCCTGGTGTTCACCGCCGGCCTGTACTACCTGATGCGGGTGCTGTACGTGGGTCTGGAAGACACTTATGGCGAGGACGAGCATGAAGCCGAGCGGCCCATGCGTCCGTTCTCGGCGACCCATGTTCCGTTCGAAATCGACCAGGCCGGTCACGGCGACTCAGCCAAGCAAGGGGGGCACTGATCATGGAAATGTTTGACTTGGCCCTGATCTGGGCGTTCATTATCGGCTTCGGCATCATCATGTACGTGCTGATGGATGGCTTCGACCTTGGTGTTGGCATCCTGTTTCCATTCGCGCCGAACGAGGAAGCCCGGGACACCATGATGAACTCGGTGGCGCCGGTCTGGGACGGCAATGAAACCTGGCTGGTGCTGGGGGGCGCGGGGCTGCTGGCGGCGTTCCCTCTGGTGTACACCATTTTCCTGCCGGCACTGTACATCGGTGTGTTTCTGCTGCTGGCGGGCCTGATCTTCCGGGGCGTGGCGTTCGAATTCCGGTTTAAGGCCCGTACTTCCCGCTATCTCTGGAACTGGGCCTTCGCCGGGGGCTCCACGGTGGCCTCCTTCGCCCAGGGCGCGGTGGTCGGCGCCTACATTCAGGGTTTCGAGACCGCCAACGGCGTTTACGTCGGCGGCGCGCTGGACTGGCTGACACCGTTCACCGTGCTCACCGGGCTGGGCATGCTGGCGGGCTACGCCCTGCTGGGGTCCACCTGGCTGATCATGAAGACCGAGGGGCATCTGCAGGCGTGGGCCTATCGCATTACCTTGCCCCTGCTGGCCGCGGTACTGGTGATCTTCGGCATCATCAGCGTGTGGACGCCGTTCGTGGATGACATGGTTCGCGAGCGCTGGTTCTCCAATCTGAGCATCATCTGGGTACTGCCGGTGCTGACACTGATCTGTGCTTTCCAGATCTACCGCGCGGTTCGCAACCGCTTCGAGGGCATGCCATTCGTGGCCACCATGGGACTGTTCATCACCACCTACCTCGGCCTGGTGGTCAGCCGCTGGCCCTACGTGGTCCCGCCGGATTACACCCTCTGGGAAGCGGCGGCGGCGCCGGAGTCCCATCTGTTCCTGTTGCTCGGCCTGCTGTTCGTGATTCCCATTGTCCTGACGTACACCGCCTGGACCTACTGGGTATTCCGCGGCAAGGTCCGCGCTGGCGAGGGCTACCACTAAGTGCCGGCTCCGGAACAGCGTGAGGTTCGTCGCTGGCTCTCGGAGCTCGCTGCCGAAGGCCGCCCCTGGATTCAGGGTACCGTGCTCGCCGGGACCCTGGCCGGGGTGGCCACCATTGTTCAGATGGTTCTTTTGGCCTGGGTCGTCCACCAGAGCGTGGTCGACCGGGTTCCCGCCAATGAATTGACCACGCCCCTGCTGGGATTGCTTCTCACACTCGTCCTGCGGGCACTGTTCCAGGGGTTGCAAAGCCATCTCGCGGCCCGTTGCAGTGAGCAGGTACGGCGCACGGCTCGGGCTCGGATTCACCGGCATTGGCGCAGCGCCGGGCCGATTGCCCTCGGCCAGCAGTCCGCAGGCGCCCTGGCCCGGGAGTGGATTGACCACATTGAAGCGCTTCACGGCTATTTCGCGCGCTTCCTGCCCCAGATGCGACTGGCCGCGATCATTCCGCTGATGATTCTGGCGCTGGTATTCTGGCTGGACTGGCTGGCCGGCGTGTTCCTACTGCTGTCGGCTCCGTTGATTCCGCTGTTCATGGCGCTGGTGGGCATGGGTGCGGAAAAACTGAACCAGCAGCATTTTGAAACCGTCAGCCGCCTCTCAGGGCAGTTCCTGGACAAGGTGCGGGGGCTGACGACCCTGCAACTGTTTGGCCAGACCGAGGCCGCGGCCAGACAAATCGCCGCCCGCTCCGACCGTTACCGGAGCCTGACCATGAAAACCCTGCGGGTGGCGTTCCTATCCTCGGCGGTTCTGGAGTTCTTTGCTTCCGTGGCGATCGCCGTGATCGCCATTTATATTGGCTTTGGACTGCTGGGCTACATCACCTACGGTCCTGCGCCGGAGCTCACCCTGTTCAGCGGTCTGCTGATCCTGTTGCTGGCGCCGGAATTCTTCCAGCCGCTGCGAACGCTGTCCCAGCATTACCATGACCGGGCCGCGGCCCTGGGGGCTGGCGGTGAGATTCTGGCGCGGCTGTCGGCCCTGCCCCGGTCGTCCGCGCTACCGGCGCCCACCCCGGCAGGCCCCCCCGGCGACCCGCAGCGCATTGAATGCCAGGCCGTCGCCTTTACCCATCCAGGTGCGCCGGAGCCCCTGTTTTCCGGCCTGTCGCTGAGCATCCGTCGGGGCGAGACCCTTGCTCTCACCGGCCCTTCTGGCGGTGGTAAATCCACGCTGCTCAACCTGCTGGCAGGATTCCTGGTGCCGGACGCCGGGCAGGTTTGGGTGTTCGGCCAACCCGCCGGTCAGTCCCCCTTCGGCTGGCTGGGGCAACGGGGGTTTCTGGTACATGGCAGCTGGGCCGACAACCTTCGCCTGACCGCACCGGAGGCCACCGACGTCGCCATCGAAACGGCGCTGCGACGGGTTGGGCTCGGTGACCTGCTGGACAGCCGCGAGGCGGGCATTCACAGCCCCGTTGCCGAAGACGGTCGCGGCCTCTCCGGTGGTCAGGCCCGGCGCCTGAGTCTGGCCCGGATCTTCGTCGCCGACTACGACTTGATCCTGCTGGACGAGCCGACCGCCGGCCTGGACGCGGACAGCGAGATCTTCGTTCTGGAAAGTCTGCACAAGCTCTCCGAAGCCGGCAAAACACTGGTGTTCTCCACCCACCACCCGGCGCTGCTCAGGCTGGCGGACCGGGTGCTGACCGTGCAGCATGGGGAGGTCCGCGATGCGTGAGTTGCTGCCCTGGCTGGCCTTGATCTTTCAGCGGCCCAGGCGTTTGCTGGCCGGTGCTGGCCTGATCCTGCTGACCCTGCTTTCCGGTATCGCCCTGCTGGCGGTGTCCGGCTGGTTCATCACGGAGACGGCTTTGGTCGGGCTGCTGCTTGCGGCGGGCGTTCAGGCCTCGGTCAATCTCTATGTTCCTGGCGGGGCCATCCGGTTCTTCGCGGTGTCGCGCACCGTGGCCCGCTACCTTGAGCGGGTGTACAACCACGACACAGTTCTGCGACTGCTCACGGATATCCGGGTCGCTCTGTTCCGGCGCCTCGCCCGGACCGGCCCGACCGCCCGCTACCGCATGTCCAGCGCACAGTGGCTGTCGCGCCTGACCACTGATGTCGATGCCCTAGATACTCTGTACCTGCGACTGATTGCACCGGCCGCCCTGGCGTTGGTGGTTTCGCTGCTGGTGGCATTGCTGGCCTGGATTCTGATCGATGGCCGCGCCGCCCTGCTGGTGGCGGTGTGCTGCCTGGCCGCCTTCGTTCTGGCGACCGTTGGCGTGCACCGGCGCTGCCACGCCATGGCGGCGACCCAGAGCGAACAACTGGAGCAGCTAAGAACCGGTGTCATCGAACACCTGGACGGATTTTCCGAGCTGACGGCCTCCGGCCAGCTCCATCCCCAGGCAACGGCCTTGCTGGAAGAGGCGGGCCGCATCAATCAGCATCAGGCGCGGGTGGAATCCCGGGTGGGCTGGCATCAGGCCGGCACCCAGCTGCTGATCAACCTGTCTGCGGTGCTTGTGCTCTGGCTGGGGATTGAGGTTATGGCGGCGGGCCGGATCTCCGGACCGGTACTGGTGCTGATGCCCATCGCCATTCTTGGCCTGGTGGAGGTGTACGCCATGTTGCCGGACGCATTTGGCAAGCTCGGCGGTACCCAGGCATCCGCTTCCCGGCTGACCCAGGATACCCGACCCGCTGCCCCGGAAGACACCCCCGAAGCGGTCTCGCCACCCCAAGGCCATGCCTTGGTGGCCCGGGACCTATCGGTCCGGCATCCGGGCGCGACACCCGTCATCACCCATTTGGATCTTGATCTGGAAAACGGTGAGCGGCTGGGAATCGTGGGGCCCTCCGGCTGCGGGAAGTCCACCCTGGCGGATACCTTAGCGGGGTTGCTCGCCCCTGCCCGGGGCACTTTGGCCGCACATCCCTGCGCCTATCTGACCCAACGCACGGTGCTGTTCGACGACACCCTCAGGGCCAACCTGCGGCTTGGCAGTCCCGGCGCCACCGACGAACAACTTTGGCAGGTTCTGGAGCTGGTGGGCCTGGGTGACCGTTTTTCCCGCGAGCCCGAGCAATTGGATACCTGGCTTGGCAACACCGGTAGCCGCCTGTCCGGCGGCGAGGCACGACGCGTGGCCCTGGCACGGGTGTTGTTATGTCCCGCGCCGCTGGTCATTCTGGACGAGCCCTTCACGGGTGTCGATTCGGACACCCGGGAACGCATCGTCAAACGCCTGGACCGTTGGCTGGAAGGGCGCGCGGTCATCGCCCTTGCCCACGGCCCGGATGCCCTGCCGGGCACCGATCGGGTCATTCACCTGTAACCGGGTTAACGGGTTTCCAGCACCTCGAAGCTCAGTCCGGCTCTGGAGCGCAACCGCTCCAGCAGAGCGCCGTCGAGCAGTGAGGCCGGGGTCCAGAACCCTCCAGCCTGATCCGCCGGGATGTCGAAGGCCAGGGTCATGGCCGCCTCCCCGAGCATCCTGGCGGTGGACCCGTATCCCGGGTCCCGGTCGCCGGTCACCTTGGTGATCAGGGTGCGGCCATCTTCGGTGCGGCCAACAAAACGCAGGTCGTAGAAGCCGGCCTCCTGCGCCTCCGGACTCGGCCCCTCGCCGGGTTGGGGCACCCATTTTTCCAGCAGCCAGCGGCTGGGTCTGAGCGCCGAGGCCGCGAAGAACGCCGCCAGTGCCGCCGTCACGCCGTAGGCCCGTGCCCGACCCGCCAGGCCCCGGCCGGTCATCATGGCCTCGTCGTAGGTAAATTCCCTGCCGTAACGGGCCTGCATCAACGCGTTGGAGCGATGCACCACCCGGGTGTTGATCGCACCCATCACAAACGGGGCGAGCCAGGCGTCAAAAGTCGGGTCGTACTGTGGCGACTTGAGACTGGGCTGGCGCGCTTCGGAACGGTGCTCCGGCGGGCAGATGGAAAAGGGATTGGCCAGTTCCTTGCGCAAGGCCGAATCTGAGGCGGCTTCCCTGGCGATGTTGATCATTGAGGCAACGGTGCCACCGGACAGCCCGCCCTTGGCCACCTTCACCCGCATCCGCACGTCTTGGCAGGGGCGGCCAAAGGTCTGTTCCGCCTGCTGCTGTAGAAACCAGACCCCAAGGTCCGACGGAATTGAGTCAAAACCGCAGCAATGCACGATCCGGGCGCCGGATGCCTGTGCCTGGGCCTCGTAGCGCTGAATCATCCGGCGGATCCACTGTACTTCCCCCGTGAGGTCACAGTAGTCGGTGCCGGTGTCGACGCAGGCGCGGACCAGCGGCTCGCCGTACAGGGCGTAGGGGCCAACCGTCGATACCACGACCCGGGCCTGTTGGCATAGGGCCGCCAGTGACTGATCATCCGAAGCGTCGGCGATCACCACCGGCAGGTCCTGGGCCGCCGGGCCAAGGTCTCCCTTGAGCCCGGTCAGGCGAGCCTCCGAGCGGCCGGCAATCGCCCAGGATACCTCCCGGTTCAGGCCGTAAGTATCCAGCAGGTAGCGGGTCAGGATCCTGCCCACAAAACTGGTGGCGCCGAAAACCACTAGATCGTACGCGGCGTTGGTTTGCTGAGTCATGGCAACGTCTCTTTGTCGATTGTCTGTCGCCATGGTACCAACTTTGGGTACCGGAGCGAGTTCCCCGGGATCCCTCTGGTTGCCGTCCGCCGGGCCAATCGTTTGCTGGTGACACTGGGGCACACTGGTTACCCTGTCGAGGACGACAAAAGCCGGAGGTCCCCCTTTGCAGACGCTGCTATTCATTTTCACGCTGCTGCTGGCCCTGGTCAGCGCCTATCTCTGGTGGCAGGTGCGTATGCAGCGCCGGACCATCGAGAACATGCTGACGGAGGAATCGCTGGACAATCTGGAAGAAGCCCCGGAGATGATCCTGACCCTGAGAATCCGGGACCCCCTGGTGCTGGCCAAGCGGGAATCCCGGTCGGCCCGGATTCTGGCGGACCGGCTGCCGGTCATGGTCACTAAAATGGTGTATCAGGAAGTGATGAGGGAACTTGAGCAGGAGCTACAGTCCCGGGACATCGACGTCGACATGCGCATTGAATACCGGTAACTGAGGATGACGGCCATGCTGACCGACCTGGCAAGCTGGCTGCTGGTCGCCGCCGGCGCCACGCTGAGTACCTTATCCCTGCGACAACTGGAAAGCTCGTGGCGAGACCTGAGGCGGCTTCGAGCCCATCGCCGGGCAGCCCGATCGGCGATACAAAAGAGCCGGATGGACCTGCTGGAAGTGCGGAACCGGGCCAAGCTTCTGGAAGACACCGTTGCCAGTGGCACCCAGGCCGTGGAAAAGGTGCACCAAGCGATTTCCAGCACCACATTCGGTCTGATCGACCTGTTTTCCCGGGACGACGCCACACGAGCGAGCGCCCGCCGGGCCCGTCGCAACCACGACCGCAAGCGGCGGGATCTCTACCAGGCAGTCCGGACCACCAATCGAGCCCTCCACGTGCTGGCGGAAACACTGATTCTGGATCGCGCGGAGAAACGGGTGATCGAGAAAAGAAAAAAGGCACCCTAGGGTGCCTTTTTCAGAAAAGTCAAAAGGTTAAAGAACCTTTTTCAACTCTTCCTCGAACTGCGGAACCGCTTCGAACAGGTCCGCAACCAAGCCGTAATCCGCCACCTGGAAGATCGGGGCTTCTTCGTCCTTGTTGATGGCCACGATCACCTTGGAGTCGGACATACCGGCCAGGTGCTGAATGGCGCCGGAAATGCCCACGGCGATGTACAGCTGCGGAGCCACGATCTTACCAGTCTGGCCCACCTGCATGTCGTTGGGAACAAAGCCGGCGTCAACCGCTGCGCGGGATGCGCCAACAGCGGCACCGAGCAGGTCGGCAACGCGCTCCAGCATCTTGAAGTTTTCGCCGTTCTGCATACCACGACCACCGGAAATCACCACGCTGGCAGACGCCAGGTCCGGACGGTCGGATTCAGCCTTCTGTTCGCCTACGAAGGAAGACAGGCCCGCATCCTTGACGATGTCCAGGGCTTCAACCGCAGCGGAGCCCCCTTCGGCGGCCACCGGATCGAACGCGGTCGGACGAACGGTGATCACTTTGATGCTGTCGCTGGACTTGACGGTGGCGATGGCGTTACCGGCATAGATCGGACGAACGAAGGTGTCCTCGGATTCGACGCGGATGATGTCGGAAACCTGGGCAACATCCAGCATCGCGGCCACGCGCGGCATGAAATCCTTGCCGGTGGTGCCGGCGGCAGCGAGGATGTGGCTGTAGTTCTTGCCCACTTCGGCGACCAGCTCGGCCAGGTTCTCAGCGAGGAAGTGACCGTACACGGCGTTGTCGGCAACCAGAACCTTGTTCACGCCCTCGGCTTTGGCCGCGCTCTCGGCAACAGCGCCACAGTTCTCACCGGCGACCAGAACGTCGATGTCGCCGCCGATGGCCTTGGCCGCCGCTACCACATTCAGGGTCGCCTGTTTCAGGCTGCTGTTATCGTGTTCAGCAATTACCAGAATGCTCATTTAGATCACCTTCGCTTCGTTCTTCAGTTTGTCTACCAGCTCAGCTACGTCCGCCACCTTGACACCCGCCTGACGCGGCGCCGGTGCTTCAACTTTCAGGGTGGTCAGGCGCGGAGCAATGTCGACACCCAGGTCGGCCGGGCTCAGGGTATCCAGCGGCTTTTTCTTGGCCTTCATGATGTTCGGCAGGGACGCGTAGCGAGGTTCATTCAGGCGCAGGTCGGTGGTCACCACGGCCGGCAGGTTCAGGGCTACGGTCACGAGACCGCCGTCCACTTCACGGGTAACCTGAACGTTGTCGCCATCTACCACGACCTCGGAGGCGAAGGTGCCCTGACCCATGCCGGTCAAGGCCGCCAGCATCTGACCAGTCTGGTTGTTGTCGGAGTCGATGGCCTGCTTGCCGAGAATCACCAGTTTCGGCTCTTCCTTCTCGACCACCGCCTTCAGAAGCTTGGCCGCTTCGAGAGACTGCACCTCTTCATCGGTCTCGATCAGGATACCGCGGTCCGCGCCCAGTGCCAGCGCGGTACGGATCTGCTCCTGTGCCGCCTTGGGACCGATGGAAACCACCACGATTTCACTGGCAACGCCCTTCTCTTTCAGGCGAACCGCTTCTTCAACAGCGATTTCGCAGAAGGGGTTCATTGCCATCTTGACGTTGGCAAGGTCAACGCCGGTGTTGTCCGGCTTGACACGCACCTTTACGTTGTAGTCGATAACTCGTTTAACAGCGACCAGAACCTTCATAGATTCCTCGTTCTTCTACGATGGGTTGAATGACTCGCAATCCTCGCGGAGAGCCCGCCACCTACTCTATTCAAGTGCGCACTAATACTGACGGCAAAGGTCAGTAGGGTCAATAGCCCCAACCGACGCGCCAGGACTGCTGTCACGGCCAGTTCGCCGGTGTTGACCCGGCCACGCAGTGAGACGATACTAAAAATCGACTCAAAACACACGATATTTCGGTGTACGCGTACAATGCCAAAGCTTCCGCCAGATTTCAAACAAACGTTTGTTTGACTCCCCGAATACGGTATGCTTTTGCTCATATAAGCCGCGCGAGTCGGCTACAGGTTGTCGTCTGCAAGCCCAATTAACGGTATGATGGCGGCCCAGAATTGGCCTGCGGGCACATAACTATTTCCAACAGAAGCTGTTTGAGGAGACCAACGTGGAACGCGAATCGATGGAATTTGATGTTCTGATCGTCGGCGGCGGCCCTGCGGGCCTGTCGGCAGCCTGCCGCATCATGCAACTGGCGCAGGAAGCCGGCGAGGAATTGACCGTATGCGTGGTGGAAAAAGGCTCTGAGATCGGTGCCCATATTCTCGCCGGCACGGTGTTCGAGCCCACCGCCCTGAACGAGCTGTTCCCCGACTGGAAAGAGAAAGGCGCTCCGCTGAATACTCCGGTAACCCGTGACGACATTTTCCTGCTCAAGGATCAGGAAAAGGCGATTAAGATCCCCAATGCCTTTGTGCCCAAGAACATGCACAACCACGGCAACTACATCATCAGTCTCGGCAACCTCTGCCGCTGGCTCGCTGAACAGGCGGAACAGCTGGGTGTCGAGGTGTACCCGGGCTTCGCCGCCGCCGAAACCATCATTGAGGACGGCCAGGTCAAGGGCATTATCACCGGCGACATGGGGGTCGCCCGTGACGGTTCCCACAAGGACAGCTACATGCCGGGCATGGAGCTGCGCGCCAAGTACACCCTCTTTACCGAAGGCTGCCGTGGCCACCTGGGCAAACGGCTGATCAAGGAGTTCCGGCTGGATGAGGGCAAGGACCCTCAACACTATGGCATCGGCATTAAAGAGTTGTGGGACATCGACCCGGCCAAGCATGAGCCCGGCCTGGTCATCCATACCACGGGCTGGCCGCTGAACGAATCCGGCTCGACCGGCGGTTCGTTCCTGTACCACCTGGAAAACGGTCAGGTTTACGTGGGGCTGATCACCGACCTGTCCTACAGCAACCCGCACCTGAGCCCGTTCGAGGAATTCCAGCGTCTCAAGCTGCATCCGGAAATCCGTAAGTACCTGGAAGGCGGCCAGCGCGTTGCCTACGGCGCCCGCGCCATCGCCAAGGGTGGCTACAATTCGCTGCCGAAGATGAGCTTCCCCGGGGGCCTGCTGCTGGGTTGTGACGCCGGCACCCTGAACAGCTCCAAGATCAAGGGTTCCCACACCGCCATGAAGTCCGGCCTGCTGGGTGCCGAGGCCGTTTTCGAGGCCCTCAAGGAAGGCAAGACCGGCGAGGAAATCACCAGCTTCCAGAAGCGCTTCGAGGACAGCTGGCTGTACAAGGAGCTCTACGCCGAGCGTAACTTCGGTCCGGCCATGCACAAGTTCGGCAACGTGATCGGCGGCGCCATCGCGTTCTTCGAGCAGAACATTCTGCGCGGCAGCCTGCCGATCACCTTCCACGACACCACCCCGGACTACGCCACCCTGAAGCCGGCGGCGGAGTGCCCGAAGATCAATTACCCGAAACCGGACAACAAGCTGACCTTCGACCGCCTGTCCTCGGTGTTCATCTCCAACACCAACCATGAAGAGGACCAGCCGGTTCACCTGAAGCTGACGGACCCGGACCTCCCCATTCGGGAGAACCTGCCGAAATACGACGAACCGGCTCAGCGTTACTGCCCAGCCGGAGTCTACGAGGTGGTCGATGCCGAGGACGGCAGTGGCAAGAAGTTCCAGATCAACGCTCAGAACTGCGTCCACTGCAAGACCTGCGACATCAAGGACCCCGCCCAGAACATCACCTGGGTGACTCCGGAAGGCGGCGGCGGCCCCAACTACCCGAACATGTAAGGGTTCGGGATATGGACAGAACAGCGGCTCTTCGGGGCCGCTTTTTTGTTGGGTATCGGCGACCACCAGATACAAAAAAACGGCCCGCTCGGGGCCGTTTTTTGCAACGCCGAATGGCGTTTCAGTGCACGTGTCCGTGCGCCTGCTCTTCTTCGGTCGGTTCGCGGGTAGCAACCACTTCCACGTCGAAATGCAGGGTCTGGCCAGCCAGAGGATGGTTGGCATCGATGGTGACGGTGTCCTCGCCAACTTCCACAACGCGGACGATCTGGGGGCCACCCGGAGTCTGCGCCTGGAATTGCATGCCGGGCTCGATGGTGTCCACCCCTTCAAAGGCGGAGCGCGGAACCGGCTGAATCAACTCTTCGTTCACTTCGCCGTATGCTTCGGCCGGCGCCACGGAGACCGTGACCTGGTCGCCGGTTTCCTTTTCGGCCAGCGCGCTTTCGAGCCCACCGATGATGTTCTGCGCACCTTCGAGGTAGGACAGTGGCTCACGGCCTTCCACGCGGGAAGAGTCGAGCTGCTCGCCCTGGTCGTTGGTGAGGGTGTAATGAATGGTAACAACACGAGGTTGGGCCATTTTTTCTCCTTGCGTGTCGCAATGACTGTATTTATGGATGACGGCGATCGAAAGTGATCGTGAACAGCCGGACTGCACAGAGGAACTAACGACCACCAAGCCTCGCAGAGCACCCTGGCTCAACAAGCTTGAGTAGACAGTTTAGCAAGTCACGGACGGGCTTGGCCACCGTGTTGCCGGGTTCCGGGCGCCTTTTTCAGCTGCCCGGCCCCACTGGCCAGAATTTGCCCTGACTCATGACACCGTAGACGGTCGCCCCGTTCACCTCACGCTCAACCACCCGCTCCGCCAGTGCGTAAAACGCGGCGGTGACCAGTCGAGCCTCCACCCCGTGGCGGACCCCGATCACCGGGCGGGGCTCCCCGGTTTCCGGATACTCCCCCACCGTCAGCGGGTGTGCCTCGCCAACGGTCAGTATTTCGCCGACGTTGGTGGTGAGCCTGAGCACCTGGTCGTCTCCGTCGCCCTCGACCTCCAGGGAATGTGCCAGCAACGGGGTATCTTCCACCCGGATGCGCCACTTCTCCGCCGGTGTCACCAGGTAGAACTCGCCGTCGGGCTCCCGACGCAGGATGGTTGAAAACAGGCGGATCACCGAATCCCGGGTGATGGGGTCGCCCTGGTAGACCCAGGAGCCATCGCGACGGATCACCAGATCCATGTCTCCGGACAACTCCGGCTGCCACTGATCCAGCGGCGGCAGCGTCCGGGATTGGCCGGAGGCCTCGACCTGTCTTGCCAACGCATCCGGTTCAATGCTCACGATCACGTCCTCCCGTTGTCACAAACCTCTCATCCATTCCGGTCGCAGGGGCACGGCACCCGGCTGGGTGATGGCGAGATCGACCTGCGCCAGAAGCTTCTGTTTGTCCCGCCCGAGCACACCTTTCAGCACCAGGTAGTTGGACGCATGATCACTTCGAAAGACGGTCCGTTCCAGCTCCAGATGTTCAAGAAACAGGCGAATTTCCTCGAACAGTCCCTGCTGGGACAGGGGCTCGAAATCAGCACCAAAGCCGGCGCGGAAACGCTCCTCCCCCAGGGGAAAGGTGACCACCAGGGTGGAGAGATAGTCAGGCTGGGTGTCGTTACACAGACGGGCACTGTTGATCGCATGCTGGCGCGAAAGCGCGGTGCCACCCAACCCGTTCAGCACCATCACCGAGCTGGTGAGCCCGGCGTCGCGGATCTTGAGCAAGGCCGAACGGGTGGATTCGGCGGTTTCGCCCTTGTTGACCCGCCGCAGCACGTCATCATCGCCGGACTCCATGCCCACGTACAGAATCTCCAGCCCCGCCGCTTTTAGCTGACGCAGCTCATCAACGGTTTTTTTCGCCAGATTGCGGGGTAGACAGTAGCTGGATACCCGCTGCAGGTCAGGAAAGGCCCGTCGCAGATCGGCCAGGATTTCGAGCAGCCGGCGCGTGGGCAGCACCATGGCGTCTCCGTCCGCCAGGAACACCCGCCGGACGTTCCCCAGAACCTGGCCCGCCCGCTCGATGTCCCGACGAATGTCCTCGGGCCTGCGTGCCCGAAACTTCTTCTGGGGTTGGGTGTACATCTCGCAGAAGGTGCACCGGTTCCAGGAACAGCCATTGGTGACCGGCAGAATCAGGGACTTGGCTTCACTGGGGGGCCGGAACACCGGCTCGATGTACTCGATCGGAAAACTGTGCATGCGGGTAACCTGCTCCTTGCGTGTACTGCCGGAAAGATCAGGGCAAAAACTGGTCTTTCAAGTCCGCGCAGCCGGGGCCCACCACCGGCATGTCGAGCAGAACGGCCTGGGCGGTCATGAAGGGAATGCCCTGACGATGACCGTCGACCAGCAAGGTGGACAGGACACCGACAAACGGCATGTGTGAAACCAGCAACAGGGGTGAAACCTGGCTCGCCAGCAATTCGTCCAGACAGGCGCCGGGGTCGTCGTCCGGGGTGATGAAGGTCTTTTCCTCGACCGGACAGTTCAGAATCTCAGACAGGATGCCGGCGGTCTGGCGCGCCCGGATGTAGGGACTGCTCCAGATCCGCGCGGGGCGCCAAGTGGATTCCGCGATGCGGTGACCAACGGTACCGACCATCCGGCGCCCGGCGTCCGTCAGCGACCGTTCCTGATCGAGCGTATGCCAGCCGGCTTCGCCGTGGCGCATGATGATCAGTTGCACGGCCCTTCCTCCTCGGGTTACTGGATGGTGCGCGGCAAGATGAATTCCACGTCCGAGTTCTGGACCGCCATCATCAGACTGCTAATCACCGCCTTGATCGAGGCCGAACCGTAGAGGATTTCATACAGGCCACGGACGAGGGGCATGTAGATACCGATGGCCTCGGACTTTTCCTTGACCAGTTTGAGGGTGTAGATCCCCTCGGCCACCTGCCCCAGTTCCTGAACCGCGTCGTCCAGTTTCTGCCCCTTGCCCACGGCGTAGCCGACCCGGAAATTCCGGCTCTTGGAGGAGGTGCAGGTTACGATGAGGTCACCCACGCCGGCCAATCCCATGAACGTCATCGGGTTGGCGCCCAGGCTGACCGCGAAGCGGCTCATTTCCGCCAACCCCCGGGTGATCAGCATCGCCTTGGCGTTTTCCCCCATGTCCAGCGCCGACGCCAAACCGGCAAC
This sequence comes from Marinobacter lutaoensis, assembly GCF_001981305.1. Taxonomy (GTDB): domain Bacteria; phylum Pseudomonadota; class Gammaproteobacteria; order Pseudomonadales; family Oleiphilaceae; genus Marinobacter; species Marinobacter lutaoensis. The sequence goes on from NZ_MSCW01000005.1 coordinate 313,176, forward strand.
GATGGCGTAGATGTTTTTCAGGGCACCGGCGAGCTCAACGCCGTAGACGTCGACGTTGGCGTAAACCCGGAAGTATTCGCAGCCGAGCAGGTCCTGCACGGTACGGCGGACGTCTGGGTCCTTGGCGGCGATCACCGTGGCGGTGAGGTCCCGGCTGACGATTTCCGATGCGAGGTTGGGGCCACTGAGCACGCCGATACGGCAGCGGGGGATTTCCTCCTGAAGGATTTCGCTCATCAGCTTGAAGCCCTGGGCCTCGATGCCCTTGGTCAGGCTGACGACAATCTGGCCGTCGTGGAAATCGGTACTGTGTTCGCGGATCACCGAGCGAAACGCCTTGCTGGGTATGGCGACGAACACCACTTCGGCGCGGGAGACGGCACCGGCAAAGTCGGTGGTGGGTTCGATCTCCCCCGCCAGGACGACGCCGGGCATGTAGCGGCTGTTGATGCCGGTGTTTCGAATTTCCTCGGCCTGCTGGGCATCGCGCATCCAGAAATGCACGCGGTGACCATTTTCCGCCAGCACCTTAGCCATGGCGGTACCAAAACTCCCGCCCCCCAGGACGGCGATGTCACGCACCGCCTTGCCCGGTGAGGAAGACGGGACCATTGTCTTCTCAGGCATAGTGTTTCCGTCTTGTTCTTGCGGATCAGCCGTGCTCTTCGCACTCCAGGGCACGGACAAGGTTCTTGAATTCTTCCCGGTTCTTGCTGTTCATGCCCATCAAGACCCGATGGGCGTCCAGGACCTTGTCCCGGACCTGCTGCTCGCTGGCCTTCAGGACCGGAATCTCTTCCAGCTCTTCAATTCGGGAGGCGGGTTCTCGGACAATGATGAAGATCTTGTCGAACCCCATGGACGTGATGATGCGGGTGATATCGGGATTGGTGGAAATCAGTGTCGGCAGGAAATGACTCTGTTTCTGCGCCGCCAGGGCGATCTTGGCCAGCAGGCCCAGTGTGGTGCTGTCGATGATTTCGGTTTCGGTCAGGTCGATCACCACAGTCTTGAAGTTCGGATCCTGGGTGATGGACTCAACCAGATTGTCCAGCGTCGAACACAGGTTCAGCCGGATTTCACCAATGAACTTCAGGACGTAAATGCCCTGTTTTTCAGCCTGCAGGATCTTGTAACCGGTCATTTTCCACACTGCCACTAATCAGGGGACGTGCTAACTGACGGACTCATCGTGTCCGTAACCGTTACGATCGCGATATCGTCCGGAAGTTCAGTCATCCCGTCCAGACTCAGCGCCTCGTTCAGGGAGGCGATAGTGTGACGACCTCCCGACACGAGTTCAAGTAGCGTCTTCTCCTTTTCATCCAGAGATTTTGCGCGTATTACCTCCAGGATGCCATCGGAAAACAGCAACAGATGGAATGGTCGGGTCAGGGACACCTCGTACACTTCCCAATCCGGCTTCTCGAACAGCCCCACCGGCAGTCCGCTGCCCTCCAGATACGCGGTTTCTCCGCCCTCGAACGACAGGATCGGCATCGGGAAATGCGCCCCCACCGCGTACTGCAGGGTGCGCTCGGCTTCCGAGATGATGCCGACGAACACTGTGACATGCTTGCCCAGCCCGGTGTCCAGCAGCTCCGAGTTGATCCGCTCCAGAAATCGCTGGGGGTATAGGATGTCGTCACTGGAGCCGCGCCGGAGGTTGCGCTGAAGCCGGTTGGTCAGGTTCTTGAGCAACACCGTGACAAAGGCGGAGCTGGCACCGTGGCCGGAAACATCGGCGATATACACCAGCAGCTTGTCCTCGGAAATCCGGAAATAGTCGAGAAAGTCGCCACTGAGGTACAGCGACGGCTTGATCAGGTGGTCGACGTACAGGCCGCCGGTCACCTGCTCCCGGTCCGGCAGCATCTTAAGCTGAACCTTGCGCCCGGCCCGCTGGTCGGCGCGCAGTTCGGCGATGCCGTCCCGCAGGTCGCGGTTGGCTTCCTCCAGCTCCTGCCGGTACAGCTGATTCAGCCGGTTGACCCGGACCCGGTCCAGCAGTTTGCCGATCACGTCGTCCAGGGCGCCCTTGTCGTCGGTGTAGGGCTTCAGGACGAAGTCCGAGGCGCCCGCCCTCAGGGCGTTCACCACGTCGACGCTGGACGTGCTGTCGGAACAGGCCACGATGGGAATGAAGGCGTCCTTTTCCTCCAGCTGGCCCGCCAGCTCCCGGATGCCGTCCGGTTGGAGATCGGCGAAAATCACATCCGGCACGGTGCTGTCGTCGCTCACCTCGCCTTGGGCGGCGGCACGGCTCGAGCACCCTGTCACGTAAAATCCACGGGTTTCCAGATATCGGGAAAGGTCGGCCCGGGCGGCCTCGTCGGCGTCGATAATCAGTATGCGCTCGGTGCGCGCTGTCATGGCGGCTGCCTTAAACTACCATAAACGACATGATGGGTTGGTTAAGCCTATTCTGGCACGGCGTTGTGATATAACAAGGCCAGTTTCGTGAATATTTGGGGGATTCCGCGCCATGCGACGTGCAGTAAACGACCTACTGGGTGCCTACGACAAACTGATCATGGACCCGGTGCACGGCGGCATCCCCCTGTACCGGCACGAGATCCAGGTCATCGACCATCCGTTGTTCCAGCGCCTGCGCAACATCTGCCAGAACGACATCCTGAGCCTGGTGTTCCCGGGAGCCACCCACTCCCGCTTCCTGCACAGCGTCGGCGTGATGCATGTGGGGGCGCGGATGTTCCGCGCCATGATCGATGCCTACCTGCGTGAGCGTCAGCTGAGCGAGCACGCCGATCTCAGCCTGAGCCAGCTGGACGCCATCGATTATCTGGTTAAAACCATCCGGCTGGCCTGCCTTCTGCACGACAGCGGCCATTCCAGCTTTTCCCACCAGTTCACCCAGGCCCGCCGGATCCGGGAGCTGATGTCCCGCGGTGACCGCTTCCAGGAGCTGTGGCGGGGGGCCGACTACCGTCAGTACTACCGCACCGAGCCGGAGGAACTGGAACACGAGCATTATTCTGTTCGGGTGGCCCATGAGGTGCTCAGCTCGGTGGACCTGGACGCCGCCGGGCTGGATCGTCGCGACGTCATCGGCATTATGGAAACCACCGAAGTTCGCCCCAGCGACACCTTCTGCCGTCACGCCCTCACCTTTTGGCAGTTCATCGCCGGCGAGCAGGCAGAGTCCGGGTCACTGACCCGGGACAACATTCCCCGCTTGGTCATGGGGTTGCTCTCGTCCATCGTGTCCGGGGAAATCGACGCGGATCGCGCCGATTACATGCTGCGGGACGGATTCCATTCCTCCGTCACCATCGGCGGGCTCAATCTCGATCACTTGGTCACCAATTTCCGGTTCGGTTGGGACGCCGAGGAACCCTGGCTGGGCCTGGCGATCACCCAGAAAGGATTGGGAGCACTGGAGGATTTCGTTTACAGCCGCTACCAGATGTACCGCAAGGTGTACGCTCACAAAACCGCACTGGGATTCGACTGGCTGCTGCGGGAAGCCATCAATGAAGTGCTGGAGGACCCGGAGAACTTTGCCTGGATCGACACCTGCCTGAGCGACATGCGCCTGTTCGCCGAGCTCACCGACAGCTTCTTCTGGGAGGCCTTTCGCAAGGTGGCCCGGCGCAACCCCGGCAGTTATTCGTTCTGCATCGTCAACCGGGTCAAGCTGGATCATCTCGATACCCGCGAGGATCTCACGGCCAAGGACATCGCCCGTCACTGTGCCTGGCTGGCCCGGGAGCTGGATCTGGACCCGGACCGGGTGGTCACCTGTTCCATGCGGGCCCGGTTCTCCAACATCCAAGATAATTTCAACGGCCTGAAGGTGCTGGTTCGGGACCCGGTAACCCGTTGCCGGTCGCTGCGTAAGATTACCGAGGTCAGCGCGTTTTTCAGTAAATTCCGTGATGGCACCATCACCCACTTCTACCGGCGGCCGGAGGTGGCGGAAACAGCGCCCGCCGATCTGGCCGAATAGCGAGAGACTTCCGGTCGGGGGCCGAGCCGCCCCCCATTGCCGCTACCGTGTTCTCCACTCTGAACCAATCCCCTCGATGTTGCGTAAGGATGTGGTGTCGAGTGTTACGTCACGTATGCGGATATATGACCCAAGCAAATCGTTGGTTAACAAACATTCTGAGATGGTTCGACTCCGAGGCAGGTTGCGATCACCTGGACACGGGGTCCCGAACGTTGAACTGGGTACGGGTGCTGCCCTTCATCGCCCTCCACCTTGCCTGCTTGCTGGCCTTTCATACCGGTGTCAGCCCTTTCGCCGTGGCTTTCGCCATTGCCTTTTTCCTGGTGCGGATGTTTGCGATCACCGGCTTCTATCACCGGTATTTCTCCCACAAGACCTTCAAAACCAGCCGTACGGCACAGTGTGTGTTTGCCATTCTCGGCGCCAGCGCGGCCCAGCGTGGTCCCCTGTGGTGGGCGGCGCATCACCGTCACCACCACCAGCACTCCGACCGAGAGCAGGACCTGCATTCCCCCCGCCAAGGCGGGTTCTGGTGGTCTCATCTGGGTTGGTTCACCTGCGACGCGGGTTTCGCCATGGATGAACGGCGTGTCCGCGACTGGCTGAAATTTCCGGAACTGAGGCTGATCAACCGCTTCGACTCACTGGTACCCGCAATCTGCGCTATCGGCATTTACCTACTTGGCGAAGCACTGGCCCGCTGGGCTCCGGGGCTGGACACCGATGGACTGCAACTGCTGACTTGGGGATTTTTCATCTCAACCGTCGTACTGTTCCACGCCACGGTCTCGATCAATTCCCTAGCGCATATCTGGGGCCAGCGACGCTTCGACACCGACGATGACAGCCGCAACAACGTCTGGCTGGCCCTGATCACCCTGGGCGAAGGCTGGCACAACAATCACCACCGTTGGCCCCAGTCCGCGCGTCAGGGGTTTCGCTGGTATGAAATCGACGTGACCTGGTATGGCCTCTGGTTGCTTGCCAAACTCGGCATCATCTGGGACCTCAATCCGATCCCGGCTCACATCCGGAAAGAAACCCGGGAGCTGGACAAACAGAGGAGAAACCGCCCATGACGACGCCTGCCTCCGCCATCAAAACCGGAGCGCCGGAATCCCAGCTGTCCGGGGTGCTGGAGCGTTTCCGTCAGCTTTTCAACGAGCTGAGCAAGGACAACCTGGACAGGCTCCGGCAAGTTTACGGCGATGACATCGTGTTTGAGGACCCGTTTCGCCGGGTTACGGGACTTGAGCAACTGACCGAGTACCTCGCAGGGGCCTACGGTAACGTCATCCGCTGCCGGTTTCGTTTTGGGGAGCCCGTGCTGCAACAGCACCGGTGCGCTCTGCCCTGGGTGATGGAGCTGGAGCACAAGCGTATCCGCGGCGGCCAGCCGGTGCTGGTGGATGGCCTCAGCCATCTGGAGATCCGGAACGGCAAAGTCCGGTACCACCGAGACTATTTCGATGCCGGCCAGCTGTTGTATGAGAACCTGCCGGTTCTGGGTGGCGTGATTCGCTGGGCAAAGGGGAAGGCGGGATGAGCCGCACCTCGATGGAAAGACCGCGCACGACCCCGCAACGACAGCGTGTTGCCGTGATTGGCGCCGGGGTCTCGGGTTTGACCGCAGCCTGGCTGCTGGCCGACAACCACGACGTGCAGCTGTTCGAGGCGGGTGACTACGCCGGTGGCCACACCAACACCGAGCCGGTTGAGGCGGGTGGCCGCACCTGGCCGGTGAACACCGGCTTCATTGTGTTCAACGACTGGACCTACCCGTATTTCATCCGGCTGATGGATCGGCTCGGCGTAACCTCCGAAATCAGTGATATGAGTTTCAGCGTCGATTGCCACGCCACCGGCCTGCAATATAACGGGACCCGCCTGAACACCCTGTTCGCCCAGCGCCGGAACCTGTTCAACCTGAACTTCCTGAACATGGTCCGTGAAATCCTGCGGTTCAACAGGGAAACCCGCACAGACCTGTCCGCCGGCATCATACCGGACGACGAGACGCTGGGAGACTACCTCGACCGCAACGGCTACAGCCGCTATTTTCGCAACTACTACATTGTGCCCATGGGCGCGGCGATCTGGTCGGCGCCCGAGATCGTCCTTGAACGATTCCCCATCCGCTTCTTCCTGCAGTTCTTCAATAACCACGGCATGTTGTCGGTGGATGACCGCCCCACCTGGCGTGTCATTTCAGGGGGCTCCGCAACCTACGTACACAGGATGATGGAACGGCTGGGCGAGCGCACCCACCTGAACAGCCCGGTCACCTCCGTCAAACGCGATGCGGACGGCGTGACCGTTGTGGCCAACGGCAAGGCACACCGGTTTGACCAAGTCATCTTCGGCTGCCACAGCGACCAAGCACTGGCCATGCTGGACGACGCCTCCGACGCCGAAAGACAGGTCCTGGGCGCCATCAGCTACCAGAAAAATGACGTGGTGCTGCATACCGACGCCCGTGTTCTGCCCTCCAACCGCCGGGCCTGGGCCGCTTGGAACTACGCCATCCCCAAACACAGCGGCCAGCCCGTCTCCGTGACCTACAACATGAATATCCTTCAGAATTTTGACGACGCCCCCGAGACCTTTTGTGTCACGCTGAACCGCAGCCAGGAGATCCGTCCCGACAAGGTGATCAAACGGTTTACCTACCACCATCCGGTGTTTACGCCCGAAGCGGTTGGTGCGCAAGCGCGTTACGACGACATCGGCAACCGGAACCGTACCCACTTTTGCGGCGCCTACTGGTTCAACGGCTTTCATGAGGATGGTGTACGCAGTGCGCTGCGGGTTACCCGGACCTTTGGGGTGGAGCTCTGACCATGGCCAGTCAATGGCTTGAAGGCACGATAAGACATCGCCGCAACTTCCCGGTCCAGCACGAATTTCGCTACAACATCGGCATGCTCGCCCTGGACCTTGACGACTGGCCAACCGTGACCAGGATCAGCCCGCTCTTTTCCCAGGAACGGTTCAACTGGCTGGGACTGTACCGCCGGGACTACCTGGATCCGGAAGTACCCAGCCTGCGCCAAGCGGTATTCAACCGCGTAAAAAGCGCCACCGGCTGGGCTCCGGACGGTCCGGTCGAGCTGGTCACCCACCCGCGCTATCTCGGCTACATCTTCAACCCGGTCAGCTTCTACCTGTGCTATGAACGCGGGTGTAACCCGGCAGCAGGCGCCACACCCCGGGTGATTGTCGCCCAGATCACCAATACGCCCTGGCAGCAGCGCCACGTTTATTGCCTGGAATGCCGTCCGGCGGTAGCCGGTTCGGATCACGCCTGGCATATCGAGCGGTTTGCATTCAGCAAGCGTTTCCATGTATCTCCCTTCAACGGCATGAACCAGCAGTACCGGTGGCTATTCGGTTTTCGGGGCGGGGAGATGCGCATTCACATGAACGTGGAGGAGGACGGCCGCAAGCACTTTGATGCCACGTTGGTGGTCCGGCGCACCCCTCTTGATCGTAAAACTCTGCACCGGAGCCTGAGGCGGTTTCCCCTGGAAACCCTCAAAGGCATGGCCGGCATTTACTGGAACGCCCTGATACTGAAGCTCAAGGGGGCTCCATTCCACCCTCACCCGGACACACTCGACAGGAGCGACGGTACATACCGGCTCGGCGCCGAGGATCGGGGCCGGGACGTCACGGAAAAGTCACCAACCGCACAGGACACCCCCGATTCGGCAGGAAGGGTCAGCTCATGGAGAACCTGAATACCTCGATTGATCACCCTCGCAGCGGCCGCCAGCGGCTTTCATTGATCAGCCGCACGGCGAAAAAACTCGTTTGCCTGCAATTGTCGCAGCTTGGCCATGGCCGCCTGGTGATCCGGGACGCCGGCGGTGGCGAGCTCGTGTTCGGCGATGGCGACGAACGCTACCCCCAGGCCGAGCTGGTGATTCGCAACCCCAGTGCCTGGCGGGACCTGGTGACCGGCGGCAGCATTGGCGCCGCGGAGTCCTATGTGGCGGGCGACTGGAGCTCTCCGGACCTGACCGCCCTGCTCCGCTTCTTTTCCCGCAATATCGACACCATGAACCGCTTTGAAGACCGGTTTGCCTGGGTCAGCAAACCGGCGCTCAAAGCCCTGCACTGGCTGAATCGCAACACCCCGGAAGGTGCCCGCAAGAACATCAGCGCCCACTACGATCTGGGCAATGAGCTGTTCGGGCTGTTCCTGGACCCGACCCTGATGTACTCCGCTGCCATCTACCCCCATGAAGATGCGACTCTGGAACAAGCGGCCGTCCACAAACTCGATATCATTTGCCGGAAACTGGATCTGCGCCCGGAGGATCGGGTGATCGAAATCGGCACCGGCTGGGGCGGGTTCGCCATTCACGCGGCAAAGCATTATGGCTGCCGAGTCACGACAACGACCATTTCCCGGGAACAGCTGGAACTGGCCCGGGCCCGGGTGCACGCCGAAGGACTGGCGGACCGGATTACGCTGCTGTTCAAGGACTACCGGGATCTGGACGGCCAGTACGACAAGCTGGTCTCCATCGAAATGATTGAGGCGGTGGGACCACAGTTCCTCGACAGCTACCTATCCCGGATCAGTCACCTGCTGAAGCCAGGCGGACGGGCCCTGATCCAGGCAATCAACATGCCGGAACAACGCTACCCGCGGGCATTGAAGAATGTGGATTTCATCCAGCGCTACATTTTCCCGGGCAGTTTCATTCCTTCATTCGGCGCCATCCTGGCCTCGATGGGCCGCGAGTCGGACCTGGTGCTGACCCATCTTGAAGATTTTGGCGATCACTATGCCCGGACCCTGCGCGACTGGTGCCGCCGCTTCATGGCGCGCCATCAGGAACTGGAAACGCTGGGGTATGACCCGGTCTTCCAGCGGCTCTGGCACTTCTATTTCGCCTATTGCGAGGCGGGTTTCAGCGAACGGGCGATTGGCGTAGCCCACTTGGTAATGGCCAAGCCGGCCAACCGACGTGCCGCACGCCCGACCCCTGAATAGCCGCCCGGGACCGGCGGGGGCAGCGCCGGACGGTTGTGTTAAACTCCCGGGAAATTCCCCCGGAGACTCCGAAGTCATGATGTTTGTGTCTTTCAACGTCAACAGCATTCGCACCCGACTGCATCAACTCGAAGCCGTGGTCAGGGACCTGCAACCGGATGTGATCGGCCTTCAGGAAACCAAGGTGCAGGACGAACAGTTTCCCGTCGAGGAAATTCACCAGCTCGGCTACCGGGTTCATTTCCATGGTCAGAAAACCCATTACGGCGTGGCCCTGCTGTCGCGGGAGGAGCCGGACAGCGTGCTCAAGGGCTACCCCTGGGACGGCGAGGACTCCCAGCGCCGGCTGATCACCGGCCACTTTACCGTCAACGGTCAGAAACTGACCGTCATCAACGGCTACTTCCCCCAGGGCGAGAGCCGGGACCACCCGGTCAAGTTTCCGGCCAAGCAGAAGTTCTACGCCGACCTGATGCGCTATCTGGACGACATCCGCGCGGAGGGTGGTCATATCTTGGTGATGGGCGACATGAACATCTCCCCCACCGACAAGGATATCGGTATTGGTGAGGACAACCGCAAGCGCTGGCTGCGGACCGGTAAATGCAGTTTTCTGCCGGAAGAACGGGAGTGGCTGAGCCAAGTGGAAAGCCGGGGGCTGACCGATGTGTTCCGCCATCTGCACCCGGACGAAACCGAGACCTTCAGCTGGTTCGACTACCGCAGCCGTGGTTTTGAGCGGGAACCCAAACGGGGACTGCGTATCGACCTGATCCTCGCGAGCGATGGCCTGCTGGAGAAAGCCGTCGACGCTGGGGTATCCTACGAGATTCGCGCCATGGAGCGGCCATCGGACCACTGTCCGGTCTGGGCCCGCTTCGACCTCTGATCCGACGCGCGTCCGGGCGCCCCATGAAAAAAAATAAAACACGTGACCGCATTCTCGATGCCAGCCTGATGCTGTTCAACAGCATCGGCGAGCCCAACGTCACCACTTTGCTGATCTCCGACGAGCTGGAGATCAGCCCGGGCAACCTCTACTACCACTTCAAGAGCAAGGGCGACATCGTCACGGAGCTGTATGAACGTTTCGAAAGCGAAATGGCGGAGCTTCTGGCCGTACCGGACGATGCCGTCATCAGCCTGGACCAGTACGGATTCTTCGCACATGTACTGTTCGAGACCGTGGCCCGCTACCGGTTTCTCTATCAGGACCTGGTCAACGTACTGTCACGCTACCCCCAGCTTCAGCCCGGATTCCAGCGCCTGCTGAGCCGGAAGCGACGCGCTTTCCAGCGGGTTTGTCTGAGCTTTCAGGCCCAGGGAACCATGGCCATTGCCGAGGAGGAACTTGATTCCCTATGTGAACAGTTAACCCTAACATCCTGTTACTGGGTTAGTTTTGACTCCCTATCCCATCTGGATGAACGGGAGTCGGTGGATCCTGGGCGGGGTGTCTACCAGATGCTGCGGTTGATCCAGCCTTACCTGTCGCCGGAAGAGCACGAGCAGCTCCGACTGATCAGTCAGGACTACCGCTGCTGACTACTCTTCTTCATCCTCCCCGCCTCGCAGACGGCGGAGTTCCGCTTCCAGAGCATCGATCCGGCGTTGCAGCGCCTCGATGTCCTCCCGGCGGGGGATACCCAGTCGGCGGAGCGCACCGGATACCCGCTGATCAAACATGGTTTCAAGCTTGTCCCAGGTGCCGGAGGCCCGTTCCCGTACGCCCTCCACGCGGTCTTCCACGGACTTGATCTGCTTCTCGACCACGCCCCGGGTTTTGCTCTCCAACTGCTCTCCTTCCTGCACCAGGCGCTCAAAGAAGCGCCCGGCGTCTTCCTCCGCCTTGGTGTAGGCGCCCAACCCGGCCAGCCAGATCTGCCGGGCGGAATCCTTGATCCTGTCGGCCAGCTGGGAGTCGCTCTCGGGTTTGCGGTTTTTTTCGTCAGACATGCCGTTTCCTCGCAGGGTGTGCGTCGGGACCGCCATTGTATTACAGCCCGGGGGCGATTGCAGTCGGCCGGGAAGCCGCATCAGTAAAGGCCGCAGTATAACCACGCACCCGATATGAAAAAATGTTTTCAAAGCGTGGGGGGCGTTTCTTGAACTGTTCAAAATATAGTCAATACTTCCCATTACCGGCATCTGATGGATGTCGGTTTGTCTGGAAGTCTTTCATGGATACTACTCGCACGCCTCTGCCCGGCATCCTTCGCCGGGCTTTTTTTATGGTAATATCGCCCATATTTATAAGCTTATTCCAAATCAACCATTCGTCAGATTCGGAGTTGCTGAATGATCGATATTGCCTGGAGTCACTTCACTCCTTGGTCGGCTTTGGCCGGCGGCATCCTCATTGGGCTGGCGGCCGCCAGCTTTCTGCTGCTGAACGGCCGGATCGCGGGAATCAGCGGTATTCTCGGCGGCCTGCTTTCCCCCTCCCGGGGTGACATCGCCTGGCGGATTGCCTTTTTGGTTGGACTGATCGGCGCACCCGCGGTGTGGTGGCTGGGAGGCGAATGGCCTGCCATCCGGATCGAGGCCGGTTATCCGGCCCTGATCATCGCCGGCCTGCTGGTCGGGCTGGGCACCCGCTATGCGTCCGGCTGCACCAGCGGCCACGGCGTCTGCGGCTTGTCCCGGCTGTCTCCACGTTCGCTGGTTGCCACACTGAGCTTCATGGCCGCCGGCTTCATCACCGTCTATATCCTTCGTCACGCGCTTGGAGTCTAGTCACCATGAAGTATTCCATTGCCTCACTGTTTGCAGGTCTGCTGTTCGGTCTTGGCCTGATCGTATCCGGCATGGCCAACCCGGAAAAGGTGCTGGGATTCCTGGACATCGCTGGCCTCTGGGACCCCTCCCTCGCCTTCGTCATGGGCGGCGCCATCATCGTCGGCATCGTGGCTTTCACGGTTGCCCGCCGACGCACCCTGTCATTCCTCGGCTTCAACATGAAGGTCCCCAGCCACAACCATATCGACAAACGGCTTGTCCTTGGTAGCCTTGTGTTCGGAGTCGGCTGGGGAATCGCCGGCTTCTGCCCTGGCCCCGGTTTGGTTGCGCTCGGCGCTGGCGAAGCCAAGGCCGCCGTGTTCGTTGCCTCAATGGTGGCCGGCATGGCCATCTTCGAGATCATCGAACGCAACCGGGCCAAATCCTGACGATTTCTGATACCTTAAGCGCACGACGTTTCCGGAGGAACACCATGGATATCCGCAAGATCGACGACTCGCTCTCAGTCTCACCGCAAATCCGAGTGGAGGATGTTGCCGAGATCGCACGGCTAGGCTTCAAGACTCTGGTCGCCAATCGTCCCGACCGGGAGGAACCTGGCCAACCCTCGATGGCGGAGATCGAAGCGGCCGCCAAGGCCCATGGGCTCGACTGGGTGTATCTGCCGGTGGCCTCCGGTAACATTACCGACGAAGACGTCGAGCGCTTTGCGCCGATGATCCAGGGCGCGGAAAAGCCCGTACTGGCCTTCTGCCGGTCGGGCACGCGCTGCACCATCCTCTGGGCGCTTAGCTCGGCGCCGACCCTGCCGGCCCTGGAAATCATCCAGAGGGCCCGTGGCGCAGGCTATGACCTGTCCGGCCTGGAGCCGAGGATCGCACAGCACGCCCGAAAATCGAGTTAACCACCAGCCCCCCAGGGGTGCACCCGCAGGAAAGGCTTGATGAAGTACAAAGGCATACGGAATTTCCAGCACGGTCAGACGGAACGCATTGGTATACTGATCACCAACCTGGGCACGCCGGATGCCCCAACCCCCTCCGCCCTGAGGCGTTACCTGGCGGAATTCCTGTGGGACCCGAGGGTCGTGGAGGCACCGCGTCCACTGTGGTGGCTGATCCTGCACGGCATCATTCTGCGTGTACGCCCACGCCGGAGCGCAGCGGCCTATGCCAAGGTCTGGCAGCCGGAGGGTTCGCCCCTGCTGCTCCATACCGCCAGGCAGGCCGAGGGGATACGGGAGGCCCTCCGGGAGAGTCATGGCCAGAACCTTGTGGTCGCCTTTGCCATGCGCTACGGCAACCCGTCCATCGCCACCGCTCTGGATGAACTTCAGGCCCAGGGCGTCAGCAAACTGCTGGTGCTGCCGCTGTATCCCCAGTACTCGGCATCCACCGCCGGCTCGACCTTCGATGCACTGGCGGCGGACTTCACCCGGCGCCGCTGGTTACCGGACCTGCGCTTCGTCGCTCACTACCACGACTTCCCGCCCTACATCGAGGCGATGGCCCGCCACATCGAGGCGCACTGGGCCAATCATGGTCGCAAGGAAAAACTGGTGCTGTCCTACCATGGCGTGCCGTTCAGGTACCTGCTCCAGGGCGACCCTTATCACTGCGAATGCCACAAGACTTCCCGCCTGCTGGCAGACCGCCTGGGGCTCTCCGACGAGGATTACATCACCACCTTCCAGTCCCGTTTCGGGCGCGAAGAGTGGCTCCAGCCCTACACCGACGAAACCATGAAGGCGCTGCCGGGCCAGGGGGTGAGATCCGTGGACGTGTTCTGCCCGGGCTTCTCCTCCGACTGCCTGGAAACCATTGAAGAGATCAACGAGGAAAACCGCGGCTACTTTCTGGACGCCGGCGGTGAAAGCTTCAGCTACATCCCGGCGCTGAATGCAACGCCCGGACACATAGAGGCACTGGTGAAGCTGATCGAGGAGAACCTAAAAGGCTGGACGCTGCCCGATAACCGTCCGGAAACGCTGGCCCAGCGTCAGCAGCGGGCCACGGCGATCAAGAACGCGAACTATCCCGGTCGGCCTCTGGATCAGCTCTGACTCCTTCTTTGTCGTCCAGCGACGGTACGGCCTGACAGAAGGTACACTCACCCAGGTCTACCGCCGCGCCCCCGGTTTCCACATAGCGAATCCTGGCCCGGGCCTGCCCGCGATTCGCGGACACCGAGAACTTTCGGTTGTCCCGCTCAAGCGCTTTCTCATCCGACGACTGGCTCATAGGCACCTCCTCCAGAAACAGGTCCATGATGCCCTACGGTCGGGGCCAAGAGCAAAAAATCAAGGGAGCGGCCGGGACAGGAGCGTCCAGCTGACAACTGCAGGGAAAGCGTACGTACAAAGAAAGGAAAAATGGCGGTGGGCCAGGGATTCGAACCCCGGGAAGGCTCATCACCTTCGGCGGTTTTCAAGACCGCTGCATTCAACCACTCTGCCAGCCCACCGTCTGGAACGCCGCCGCGATCACGACAGCGGTGTGCATGATACCGGAATTCCCTGCCCTGTCAACGCCCTGCATAAAATGAACGGGGCTCAAACATTAACTCGTTTTAATGGAATCCAGACGGCGCTTTTCTGTCGTAAATGATTGAAAGTTGAGAATCGGACATTATGATTGTTACCAACAGACCCAGTCGTTACTGAAACGGAGATGACAATGGAAGACAGACGATTCGGCGTTCAGCACAACCAGGGTGCGTATTCTGTATCCCAGGCCGAGCGCGCGACAACCACCGGCATTGACGCCGAAGCCATGAAGGTGCTGCGCAACACCTATATGTTGCTCGGCATGACCCTGGCATTCTCTGCCGTAACCGCCTTCCTGAACATGAACGGAACCCACCCGGGCTTCCTCGTGACCATCGTGGGCTACGTGGCACTCCTGTTCGCCACCTACAAACTGAAGAACAGCCCCTGGGGCATTGTAACGACCTTCGCCCTGACTGGCTTCATGGGGTACACCCTGGGCCCCATCATCGGCGCGTTCGTGGCCGCCGGCGCATCCCAGATCGTGGCCCAGGCCCTGGCCCTCACCGCGATTGCCTTCGTGGGACTCTCGGCCACGGCGATCATTACCCGCAAGGATTTCAGCTTCATGTCCAGCTTCCTGACCGCCGGCGCCTTCGTGCTGCTCGGTGCCATGGTGCTGGCGATCTTCATGCAAAGCTCCGCGCTGCAGCTGGCCATTTCCGCAGGCTTTACGGTGTTCGCGTCACTGATGATCCTGTTCGAGACCAGCCAGATCATCAAGGGTGGCGAACGCAACTACATCCTGGCCACCGTCGGCCTTTACGTTTCCATCTACAACCTGTTCCTGAGCCTGCTGCAACTGCTGGCCGCCTTCAGCGGCGAAGACTGACCGCAACCAGCTCCACGGCAAACAGGAACTGTCTGAGCCCCGGCCTTGCCGGGGCTTTTACGTTAGGTAAACTGAACACCTTTCCCGACAACCCCGGTTGAGCCCCATGCAGGAAGTCACACCACAGTCCTATACCCTTGTCATCACCGGCGCGCCCTATGCCTCCCAGGCGCCGCAAACCGCCCTTGAATTCGCCCGGGCGGCGCGGGCCAGCGGCCATCGAATCAAGCGCGTATTCCTGTACGGCGACGGGGTGCAGCTGGCCTCCGCACTGACCGCGCCCCCGTCCGACGAAAGCCATTGGCCGAGGGTCTGGGCGGAATTTCTGACGTCGGAAGGGATCCCCGGCATTGTCTGCATCGCTTCCGCGCTGCGCCGGGGCCTGGTCGACGAAAACGAGCGGAAACGCCACGAACTGACCGCCAGCAACCTCCGCCCGCCGTTCATCATTGCCGGACTGGGCGAGTGGGTTGAGGCCCAACGAGGCGATTCCCGGGTCCTGTACTTCCACGGAGCACGCTGAGCATGAGTCGTACCCTGATCATCGTTGATACCCCTCCCTACGGCAGCTGGGGTGGCCGGGAGGCTTTGGACATGGTCTTTTCCCTGGCCGCATTCGACCAGGAAGTCAGCCTGCTGTTCCTGGACGCCGGAGTCCATTGGCTACGCAAGGGCCAAGCCCCGGAAGACATTCGGCAGAAGTCGGCGGAACGGAACCTGTTGGCAGCGCCGGTCTTTGGCGTCGAGGCACTGCTCGCGGACGACGGAGCCTGCCAGACCTACGGCCTGAGCGAAGACCGCCTGCTGGACGGGGTCACCCGGGTCACCGCGGACGCGGCGCTTCTGGCCGGCTTCGACCACATTGCCTTTGCCAGTTAGGAACGCACCATGCACGAGATCCAAACACTGCACATCGTCAACAAGGCGCCCGACCATCCGAGATTCCGACGCTGCCTGGCGATGCTGGCGCCTGGCGACACCCTGCTGTTGATCGAGGATGCCGTACTGGCCACAGGCCTGAAGGCGCTGGCCGCGGATGTGCCCTGCCTCGCACTCGCCCCGGACCTCCGGGCTCGGGGACTGGAGGTCAGCACGGGCCAACGCATCGAAACCACGGACTATGCCGGCATGGTGGCACTGACCGCCAAAGCCCGGCGCGTAATCAGCTGGTGACTATGGACAACGCAACGCTGCCAACCAGAAACAACGAAGGCTTTCTGGAGAATGCCTGGGAGTGGACGCCGGAGGTGGCGCAGGCTCTTGCCGCCGAGGCGCACATTGATCTTACAGAAAATCACTGGGAAATCATAAAGTTCCTTAGAGATTTCTACAAAGAGCATGAAGTTTCTCCGCCTTCGAACCGGCTGTTCGTGAAAGCCGTCAAGGAGCGCTTTGGCGAGACAAAGGGAAACAGTATCTACCTGATGCAGCTGTTCCCTGGCACGCCCGCCAAGACGGCCTGCAGGATAGCCGGCCTGCCCCGGCCCACCAACTGCCTGTAGGGGTTCAGAACGGCAGATGGCCGAGGAAGGCAAACTGGAGCAGCCCCGCCAGGGCTCCGAACACGCCGCCCACCACCATCAGCCGGAATTCTTCCTCCTGAAAGGCGGGCCGGAGAATGCCCTGAAACGCCTCCGGCTCCAGCGCCTTCATCTGGCCCGCCAGCACCCTCGCCACGACCGGGGCCCGCTCCCGATTGAAGGCGGGATCGGCGAACACTTCTCCAGTCGCATTCACGGCGGTCTGATACATCGCTTTTTTCAGCTCGGTGTAGCCGGTCACGCCGACGGAGACCTGGGCCATCAGGCGCATCGCCGGTGAGCTGTCCAGCAGGGGGCGCAGATGTTTCTGGATCATGGCACGGGTCCGGTCGCCCTGGGCACCGTGGATCATGGCGTCGGCCACGCGCTCGACGGTGATCAGCTCCTCCGCCACCAACCTAGCCCACACCTCACTGATTTCCGGCTGACGCCTCAGGAACAAGCCCTGAACGTTCCAGAACAGGAACCTCCGGGGCATGGCCGGGCTGAAGATCAGGTGAATGGCCAGCCAGTTGGTCAGAAAACCCACCAGGAAGCCCCCCACCGGCAGCACCCAAGGCTCTGGGAATCGACTCCAGAGCGGCACCAGGGCCGCCCCCAGCAAGCCACCGATGACAGCGCCAAGGTGGATTACCGACTTCAACTCCACCGAGCCGGCCTGCTGAAAGATGCGATTCATCAGATCCGGATGGCGTCGCAGCTCCCGGCTGAGCAGTGCCTTCAGGTCGACCAGGTCATTCAGGTCGTCCCGGAAATCATCCACCAGCGCCTCGATTCGCGATGGCAGCTGCTGCCGGGCCCAATCGTAGACCCGGTTCCGGAGAAACAGTGGCAGGTTGTCCCAAAGCACCGGATGGGTCTGGTACATGATTTCGTCGATGTATTCATCCACCCGAGGGCCGATCTGAGAGATCACCTGCTCAACGATGCGCCGGGGCTCCAGTTCCTCGTATACCGCGTTGAGATCACCGAACGCCTGCAGGGTCCGGTCCACACAGATGTGAGCCATTTTTTCGGCCTTGCGGGGGATCACCCCCTGCCATTCGAGGCGGCCAAGCCCCAGCGGACGTACCGGGTAAAAGGACATCTGGATCGCCAGCCAGTTGGTTGCCCAGCCGGTCACGGCGGCCATGATGGGAACCGACAAGAGTGTTAGGTCTACCAAGCATTACCCCGATTCAATCTGCGCTTGCCTTCCGACGATCATCCGGCCGTGGTGGATGGCGAAGAAGTGTAACGGACCGTCGTTTTCAGTTTGATAACGCATCATGACGGATAGGCAAGACACGGACATTGGCCACGACGCCAGGGCAAGCACGCAATTGCGGCAGCCCGCCCCGGCTTCCGGAGCGGGCTGGGGAGACAGGGATTATTGATAGTAGGCGTTTTCGGTGTTGGAGTGGTCAGTCACATCCTTGACCGCAGTGATCTCGGGCACCCGTTCCTTGAGCGTGGTCTCTACGCCCTGCTTGAGGGTCAGGCTTACCGCCGAGCACCCCTGGCAGCCGCCGCCGAACCGAAGCACCGCCACCGAACCGTCGACAATCTCCACCAGGGACACCTCGCCCCCGTGTGCCGCCAGGTTGGGATTGATCTCGGATGCCAGCACATAGTTGACGCGGTCCGGTAACGGCGCATCGTCGTCGATTTTCGGAACTTTGGCGTTGGGCGCCTTGATGGTCAGCTGCCCCCCCATCTGATCCTTGGCATAATCAATGTAAGCGTCTTCCAGGAACGGCACGGAGTTGTGGTCGACATAGAGGATGAACTTGCCCAGATCCATCGTTTCATCGGTGGGCACCACTTCGTTCGGAGGACAGTACGCCAGGCAGGTCTCAGCGTTGCGGGTGCCGGGCTGGGTCACGAAAATCCTGACGCCCATGCCTTCGACATCCTGCTTCTCGATCAGTTGCGCGAGGTAGTCTCTCGCGGAGTCGGTAACAGTAACCAGTGCCATCTTTCCTACCCGTTGGAACATTGGGTTCCTATTTTAAGAGAGATCGCCGGAACATAAAAGACCAAGTAAAATAGTCGGAATTTTGGTACCGGACCGGGCCACGGTTTGATGATCCGTATTACGACCGTATCCCTGAAGTTTGCTATGATCCCGCGCCATCAACGGAAAAACGACGATATACGACCGCCGGAAGAAGCTCTATGACCGACCGAAAGACCCGCCTGGAACAGCTGCACAGGATCCTGAACGAGCGCATCGTCATACTGGACGGCGCCATGGGCACCATGATCCAGAACCAGAAGCTGGACGAAGCCGACTTCCGTGGCGAGCGATTCCGGGACTATGACCGGGAAGTCAAAGGTAACAACGACCTGCTGTGCCTGACCCAGCCGGCCCTGCTGCGCAACATTCACGCGGAGTATCTGGATGCGGGCGCGGACATCATCGAGACCAACACCTTCAACTCCACGCGCCTGTCCCAGGCGGACTACGGCATGGAGGCACTGGCCCGGGAGCTGAACCTGGTTTCCGCCCGTCTGGCCCGGGAGGTCGCGGATGAATACACGACGAGAAATCCCGACAAACCCCGGTTTGTGGCCGGAGCCGTCGGCCCCACCTCCCGAACGGCCTCGATTTCCCCCGATGTCAACAATCCCGGGTTCCGGAACGTCGATTTCCAGACGCTGGTGGACAATTATTACGAAGCGGTGTCCGGTTTGGTGGAAGGTGGCGCCGACCTGATCCTGATCGAAACCATTTTTGACACGCTGAATGCCAAAGCGGCCATCTACGCCACCCAGCAATACTTCCTGGACTCCGGCGTCGAACTGCCGATCATGATTTCCGGCACCATCACTGACGCCTCCGGCCGTACCCTTTCTGGCCAGACCACTGAGGCTTTCTACAACTCCATCGCCCACGCTAAGCCCCTATCCGTGGGTCTGAACTGTGCACTGGGCGCAGACGCCCTGCGGCCGTACGTGGAGGAGCTGGCCAACAAGGCGGAAACCTACGTCTCCGCTCACCCCAACGCCGGCCTGCCCAACGAATTCGGTGAATATGACCAGACCCCGGAGGAGATGGCGGAGATCATCGAAGGCTTCGCCCGGGACGGTTTCCTGAACATCATTGGCGGCTGCTGCGGCTCCCGCCCGGAACACATCGAGGCCATTGCCCAGGCCGTGGCCAAGTACCCGCCCCGAAAAATCCCCGAGCGGCCCAAGGCGCTGAGACTCGCGGGCCTGGAGCCGTTCACTGGCGATGCCGGCACCCTGTTCATCAACGTGGGCGAACGGACCAACGTCACCGGATCCAAACGCTTTCTGCGCCTGATCAAGGAAGAGCAGTACGAGGAAGCGCTGAGTGTGGCCCGCGATCAGGTGGAGAACGGCGCCCAGATCATCGACATCAACATGGACGAGGGCATGCTCGACTCCCGGGATGTGATGGTCACCTTCCTGAACCTGATCGCCTCCGAGCCGGACATCGCCCGCGTTCCGATCATGATTGATTCCTCCAAATGGGAGGTGATCGAAGCCGGGCTGCGCTGCATTCAGGGCAAGCCGGTGGTTAACTCCATCAGCCTCAAGGAAGGCGAGGCGGAGTTTCTCAAGCGGGCCCGGGACTGCATGCGCTACGGCGCCGCCGTGGTGGTGATGGCGTTCGACGAACAGGGCCAAGCGGATACCTATCAGCGCAAAATCGAAATCTGTCAGCGTTCCTATGAGCTGCTGACCGGCATCGGCTTCAATCCAGCCGACATCATCTTCGACCCGAACATCTTCGCCATCGCCACCGGTATCGAGGAACACAACAACTACGCCGTGGACTTCATCGAAGCCACCCGCTGGATTCGCCAGAACCTTCCGCACGCCTCGGTGTCCGGCGGTGTCAGCAATGTCTCCTTCTCCTTCCGGGGCAACGACGCGGTGCGTGAGGCCATTCACTCGGTGTTCCTCTACCACGCCATCAAGGCAGGCATGAACATGGGGATCGTCAACCCCGGCCAGCTGGTAATCTACGATGAAATCGAACCGGAGCTGAAGGCGCGGGTCGAGGACGTGGTCCTGAACCGGCGCGCGGATGCCACCGACCGCCTGCTGGAGGTGGCCGAGAAATTCCGGGGCAAGGGGGGCAAGACCCAGGAGGAAGACCTGGCCTGGCGTGAATGGCCGGTGGAAAAACGGCTGGAGCATGCGCTGGTCAAAGGCATCACCACCTACATCGTGGAAGACACCGAAGCCTGCCGGCAGCGGGCCAGCCACCCCATCGAAGTCATCGAAGGCCCGCTCATGGACGGCATGAACGTCGTCGGTGACCTGTTTGGCGACGGCAAGATGTTCCTGCCCCAGGTGGTCAAGAGCGCCCGGGTCATGAAACAAGCGGTCGCCTATCTGATTCCCTACATTGAGGCGGAAAAAACCGAGGACCAACAGGCCAAGGGCAAGATCCTGATGGCCACGGTCAAAGGCGACGTGCATGACATCGGCAAGAATATCGTCGGCGTGGTGCTGCAGTGCAATAACTATGAAGTGATCGACCTGGGCGTGATGGTGCCCTGCGAAAAAATTCTGGAAACCGCACGTCGGGAACAGGTCGATATCATTGGTCTGAGCGGGCTGATTACGCCCTCCCTTGACGAAATGGTACACGTCGCCCGGGAAATGCAGCGCCAGGACTTCCGCATTCCCCTGATGATCGGGGGCGCCACCACATCCAAGGCGCACACTGCGGTCAAGATCGAGCCCCAGTACCAGAACGACATCGCACTGTACGTGTCCGACGCCTCCCGCTGCGTCAATGTGGCCTCACAACTGCTCAGTAAGACCGCCAAAGGTGAATTCGTGGCGGCCGCGCGCCGGGAATACGAAGCAATCCGCGAGCGCCGCAAGAACCGGGGTGAACGCACGAAGCTGGTCTCCCTGGAGGAAGCCCGCGCCCGCGCACCGCAGCTGGATTTCGAGACGTATGAGCCGCCGCGTCCGGCCTTCACCGGCATCCGGGTCTTCGACGACTATGACTTGGCGGAACTGGTGGACTACATCGACTGGACACCCTTTTTTATTTCCTGGGACATGGCGGGCAAATACCCGGCGATTTTTGACGATCCCAAGCGGGGCGAGGCTGCCCGTACTCTGTTCGACGATGCCCAGAAAATCCTGCGCCAGCTGGTGGACGAGAAGCGTCTGAAAGCTCGGGCGGTGATCGGCTTCTGGCCGGCCAACCGCCGCGGCGATGACATCGTGGTGTATACCGACGACGCCCGGCAAGACGAACTCGCCGTGCTGCACCACCTGCGCCAGCAGGACGATAAGGCCCCGGGCAAGCCCATGCTGGCCCTAAGCGATTTCGTGGCACCGGAGGGCTCCGGCAAGGCGGACTACGTGGGGGGGTTCGCGGTGACGGCCGGCATCGGCGCCGAGGCACTGGCCCAGGAGTACAAAGACCGGCACGATGACTACAACGCCATCATGGTCAAGGCCCTGGCGGACCGCCTGGCCGAAGCCTTCGCCGAGCGCATGCACGAGCGGGTCCGCCGGGAATTCTGGGGCTATGCCCGTGACGAGGCCCTGGCCAACGAGGACCTAATCAAGGAACGGTATCGGGGCATTCGGCCCGCGCCGGGCTATCCAGCATGCCCGGACCACACCGAGAAAGCGACCCTGTTCCAGCTGCTGAAGGCGCCGGAGAGCACGGGTATCCAGCTGACCGAGCACTTCGCCATGCATCCGGCCGCAGCGGTGTCCGGTTGGTACTTCTCGCACCCGGAATCCCGCTACTTCGCTGTCGGCAAAATTGGCGCGGATCAAGTGGAGGACTATGCTGTTCGAAAAGGACTCTCCCGGGCGGAGGCGGAGCGCTGGCTGATGCCCAGCCTGGCCTACGACCCGGCGGAGTAACCATCAGGCACGGAGGGCACTGACGCCATGACCCAGGAAACCGAGAACGACAACAACCGCCGGCCCAGGTCCCCCGGCGTCCTCAAGATCCTACAGAGCATCCTGGCCGGCGCTTTCGGCGTACAGTCCGATCGGCGCCGGCAGGAAGACTTTGCCAGCCACAGCCCCTGGCCCTATATCGTCGCCGGGCTTCTGTTCACCGCTGCGTTCGTGGTCGGGTTGATCCTGGTGGTTCAGGTTGTGCTGGCCGGCCACTGACCGGAATGGACTACTGCCCGGAGACCCACACCACCGCGAAGGCAACCAGCAGCAGTATCACCAGCACCGCGGCAATGGCGTCGACCTGACTGTCGGGACGGGTGCTTTTCTTCATGGACGTACTCCTTTGGGCTCGGATGTTGTTATTGGCAAGGCTCCAGTACTCAGTTAAGCACGGATTGTCCCGGCGTCCAGAACCCCCTCGCCCTTATCGCCCGAATCGATAAACATATTTTGAAATAATCATTTTGGAAATAAAAAACCGGTGATATCCTGCCGTCCGGATATAAGAACATCGGGATTTTCCACCTATGTACGTATACGACGAACACGACCGCAAACTGGCCCTGGAGCGCGTCGAGCAGTTCCGGGACCAGACTCAACGCGCCCTGGCCGGCGAACTGTCCGAAGAGGAGTTCCTGCCGCTGCGCCTGCAGAACGGCCTCTATGTGCAGCGCCTGGCGCCCATGCTTCGTATTTGCGTACCCTACGGCATGTTGCGATCCGATCAGCTCCGGCGCCTGGCCCGCATCACCCGGGACTATGACAAGGGCTATGCCCACTTCACGACCCGCACCAACGTCCAGCTGAACTGGCCGCGCATTGAGGATGTCCCAGATATCCTGGCGGAACTGGCGGAAGTGGAGATGCATGCCAACCAGACCAGTGGCAACTGCATCCGCAACACCACCACCGACCCGTTCTCCGGCGTGCAGGCGGACGAAGTGGCGGATCCTCGCCCCTACTGCGAGATCATTCGCCAGTGGTCCACCTTCCACCCGGAATTCGCATTCCTGCCGCGCAAGTTCAAGATTGCCATGAACGCCTCGGAACGGACCGATCGCGCTGCCATCCAGGTCCATGACATCGGGCTCCAACTGGTTCGAAATGATCAGGGCGAGCTGGGTTTCCGGGTCCATGTCGGCGGTGGTCTGGGCCGCACGCCAATGATCGGGCCGGTCATCCGCGAATTCCTTCCGGAAGCCGACCTGCTCACCTATCTCGAAGCCATCCTGCGGGTATACAACCGCTATGGCCGGCGCGACAACAAGTTCAAGGCCAGGATCAAGATTCTGGTCAAGGCCCTGACCCCGGAAGGCTTTGCCGAGAAAGTCGAAACCGAGTGGCAGCACATCAAGGACTCCCCCACCCGGCTCACGCCCGAGGCGATCGAACACTACCGCAGCTACTTCACGGAGCCGGCTTACGAAACCCTGCCGGATGCCTCCGAGTTGCTGGCCCAGCAGCGTTTCGAGAACCGGGAATTCGACCAGTGGGTGGCCCACAACGTCGATGCCCATAAACGTCCGGGCTACGCCATTGTCACCCTGACCCTGAAAAAAACCGGCATCCCGCCCGGTGATGTCAGTGACGCCCAGCTTGAGCACATCGCCGACCTGGCGGATGAGTTCAGCTTCGGGGAAGTCCGGTCCACCCACGAGCAGAACCTGGTGCTGGCGGATGTCCGGCAGGACCGTCTGCTGGAGCTCTGGCAGCGGCTCAGGCCGCTCGGGTTCGCGACGCCCAACCTGAACACCCTGACTGACGTCATCTGCTGCCCCGGCGGCGACTACTGCGCATTGGCCAACGCCAAGTCGATTCCCGTTGCGGAGGCAATCCAACGCCGTTTCGACGACCTGGACTACCTGTACGACCTGGGCAAGATCGACCTGAATATCTCCGGCTGCATGAACGCCTGCGGTCACCACCACGTTGGCAACATCGGTATCCTGGGCGTCGACAAGAAAGGCGAGGAGTTCTACCAGATCAGCCTGGGCGGCAACTCCCACCACAACGCCTCCATCGGCAAGATCCTCGGGCCGTCCTTCGCCCAGGAAGATATTCCCGAGGTGATTGCCAAGATCATTGACGTCTACGTGGAGCAGCGCACCGAGGAGGAAACCTTCCTCGACACCTATCAGCGTATTGGAATTGATCCTTTCAAGGAGCGGGTCTATGCCTAAAATCGTCACCGCCGATGGCGGCATTCGCGAGGATCACTGGGTCGTCGTGCCCCACCCGGCCGAAGGAGAGTCTCTGGCATTGCCAACACAGCCAGCCCTGATTCCCGTCCGGCTCTGGCTTGCCGGTCGTGAGCACTACGCCGGGCGGGAGGACATCGGTGTCTGGTTCGACAGCCACGAAGAACCGGAAATGCTCGCGGACAGGGTCAACGAGCTGCCGCTGATTGCCGTCAACTTCCCCAAGTTCAGCGACGGCCGGGGGTACAGCATTGCCCGACTGCTGCGGGAACGATTTGGCTATCGGAATGAGCTGCGGGCGATCGGGGACGTGTTGCTGGATCAACTCCAGTTCATGAAACGCTGCGG
Source organism: Marinobacter lutaoensis (assembly GCF_001981305.1). GTDB lineage: Bacteria > Pseudomonadota > Gammaproteobacteria > Pseudomonadales > Oleiphilaceae > Marinobacter > Marinobacter lutaoensis. The sequence continues at coordinate 338,255 of NZ_MSCW01000005.1, forward strand.
TTTCGACACCTATGCGCTGCGCCCGGACAAGGATTTCTCCAAGGCCGCCCGCTGCCTGAACTTCTTCAGCCTTGCCTACCAGGCGGCCACCGATACCGACCTGCCCCTGTTCCGCCGGCGCCTAGCCTGATACCCGGGGCCGCCATATCAAGGCGGGGCACGAAGCCCCGCCTTGCTTGATGGTGAGCGAGGGTTTCCGCTTAGTCGAGCGCGTGGTCAAGCACCCGTTTGCCCGCCGACGCCCCCGCCAGAAACGCCTTCAGGCATTCATCCAGCTGTGACCGGCCGATGTCTCGGGCAGACGCCTCAATTCCGGGGCACGCCCAGGGCCCGGCCAGTTTTTCCCAAATCTCGGCTTTCTCGGCCAGCGGAATGTCTACCGAATCCACCCCCAGCAGGTTGATTCCCCGGAGAATGAAAGGAAAGACACTGGTAGGCAGCTGCGGGCCGGCGACCAGCCCGCAGATGGAAACCGAACCGCCAGGCTGAATGCGTTTGAGCAGCTCCGCCAGCGGCACTCCACCCACCGTATCGACAGCATTGGCGAACTCCGGTTTAAGCAGAGGTTTCCGGTCCTCCGCCAGGGCATCCCGGCCCATCACTTCGGTGGCCCCAAGCTGTCTGAGCTGGTCCGCGTGATCTGCCTTGCCGCTGATGGCCACCACCTCGAACCCAAGCTTCGCCAGCAGCTCCACCGCCACCGAGCCCACTGCGCCCGAGGCACCGGTGACTGCGACCCTGCCCTGTTCCGGCGCCGCGCCCATGCGCAATAACTTCCGGACACACAATCCCGCGGTCAGACCGGCGGTGCCGTACACCATGGCTGTCCGGCTATCCCAACCGGACGGCATGGGAACACACCAGGACGCCGGCACGCGAATGTACTCACCAAAACCACCGTCGGTGTTCATGCCCAGGTCATAACCGGTCACAATCACCGGGCGGCCGACCGTCACCGCATCCACCGAGGAGGCCACCACCTCCCCGGCGGCGTCGATGCCAGGCGTGTGGGGGTACTGCCGGGTCACACCCCGGTTGCCGGAGGCGGAGAGCGCATCCTTGTAATTCAGGGAGGAGTGAGCCACCCGGACCAGCACCTCGCCATCGGGCAGGTCGGCGATCCGGAGCGTTCGTTCCCGCCCCACGAATCCCGCGTCGGTTTCTTCAACCCGCCAGGCTCTGAACTCGGTCGTGTCAATGGTCATGGTCTTGGCCCCGTGTCGTTATTGGATGTTCTGGTTACGGAAGACGCTCAGCAGGCGCCATACCGTATGTTCCAACGCCGCGCCCACCGCCAGTCCCAATTTTTCCGGCAGCGTGCGCTTGCGCTGGAATGTCACCGACACTACGTCAGCCCGCTCACTTGCCTCAATCAGATATTCGTCGGAGGTTTTCAGCTCATCCACCAGCTGAACCTCCAGCGCTCGCTTGCCGAACCAGATGTCGCCGTTCGAGACTTTGGCGATATCCAGTTGTGGCCGCCGCTCCGCCACGTATTCCTTGAACAGGCCATGGGTCTCTTCCAGGTCCTCGAGGAATTTCTGGCGCCCCTTGTCGGTATTTTCCCCGAAGATCGTCAGGGTTCGCTTGTGTTCACCGGCGGTAAGCACCTCGAAATCGACATCGTTCTTTTTCAGGAAGCGATGAAAATTAGGCAACTGGGCCACCACGCCAATGGAACCGACCACCGCGAAAGGCGATGCCACAATGCGATCCGCGACGCAGGCCATCATGTAGCCACCACTGGCCGCCACCTTGTCCACGCAGGCGGTGAGCCGGACACCTTTGTTGCGGATCCGGTCCAGCTGCGCCGCCGCGAGGCCGTAGGCGTGCACCAGTCCGCCACCGCTTTCCAGGCGAACCACCACTTCATCCCGACCGGGCTCGGCGACGCCAAGCACCGCGGACACCGCCCGCCGAAGCTGGTCGGTATCGCTGGCCTTGATATCGCCGTCAAAATCCAGCACGAAAACCCGGGGTCGACCGGCCTCGTCCGCCCCAGTTTCTCCGGACTTGCCCTTGGCGGCCTTTTTCTCGGCCTTGCGCTCCTTTTTCCGGGCTTTTTCGTACACCTTACGCGCCTGATCGGACATCAGGCGCGCCTCGATGTTGTCCTTCAGTTTGCGGTAGCTGTCATTGAGTTTGCGAATTCTGAGTTCGCCGTCGAACTCGGGGTCCCCCTTGTCCTTCTGGGCCGCCGATACGACCGCACTGACAAGGATGATGCCCGCAACCACGAACGTGGCAACCTTGGCCAGAAACAGGCCATATTCTGTCAGGAACTCCAAGAGGCTTCTCCAGCTGTTGATCCAGGGGCATGAGTGTAACGTAAGGCCACCGGAGTGATAAGCCGAACGCAAAATTTAAACAAGCGTTCGATCGAGCTTGACAGGACGTGGAGACTCACCCTAAAGTCGGATGGCGAGGTCGGCGCTGCCCAGGCTCCGGTGCAGGCTCACACGGCCAGGGATCACAAGCCGTCGTCAAGACAAGACAACCATCAAGAAGGGTAAACCAATGTCTGTAGCTCAGGTATTTGAAAAGCTCGAACAGAACTTCAACGCGGACGCCGCCCAGGGCCTGGATCTGGTGTTCCAGTTCGATATCGAGGACGACAAGACCTACCACCTGGTCATCAATGACGGCACCTGCAAACTGCACGAAGGTGCTCACGACGACCCTTCCGTGACCCTGATCATGAGCTCCGAGACCCTGCAAGGCATCGTGTCCGGCGAGACCGATGGCATGCAGGCCTTCATGGCCGGCCAGCTGCGCGCCGAAGGCGACATGATGCTGGCGACCAAACTGGGCGAACTGTTCAACATGGGCTGATCGCCCCCCAGGTCCTGAAAAAACCTGCGGTTACCGCAGGTTTTTTTGTGTCCGCCCCTACCCGTCATTCCAGTGCTGCACCGCCTCCCGGGCGGCCTCGTTCAACGGCACAGCCACCAAGCCCGAGGAGGACAGGCGCACATCGTAGCTGGCACCGTCGCGCATCGGCATGAAGGTGGCATTGCCATAGACCCCCTCCACGAAAGGCAGATTGTATTCGCGATCCAGCGCCCAAAGGTCAAGCCATCGATTCCCGTGCAACGCGATGACCGAGCGTGGGGCCGTGCGTTCCTGCTCCAGCGAGGTGTAGCGGCCACTCAGACGCTCCAGACGGTACCCCGGCGCCACCCCCAGCCAACGGATGGGACCGGCGAAACGCATCATCCGGGCATCCAGCTGCCACTGGTCGCCGCGCACCATTTCATACCTTGGGGGTTCGTCCGGAAGCTGCAGGGCCACCTGCCACAGCTGATCGCCCTGGCGATAGGTGGACACGGTGGCCACCGTGTCCATGCCCTCCAGGGATTCGTATTCCAGCAAGCTGACCGCAATGGCCAAGCTGTAGAGGCCCAAGGCAAGGACGGCAAACACCACCATGCCTTTCAACCATTGCCATAACCAGCGTGGCCGCAGGAAAAAGACCAGCGAGCCCACCACCAGCACGCCGCCGAAAGCCGCAAGCACCAGGGTGGCAAGCTCGTGCGACATGGGTTACAGCCCCACGTCGTCCAGCGAGGATTCGGCGAGCCTGAGCAGGTCCGGATTCCGCTCCTCGCGCTTGCCGATGCTTTCGATGTAATACTCGAGCGAGGTCAAGGCATCCGCCAGCGCCTCCAGCACCTGCGCCGGAGGGGCTTCCCGGGCATCCAGCAGACGTTCCTGAATGGACGCGGCGATCCGGGCCACAACCTCGGCGGCTTCCGGGTCGTTGACCATGCGCAACCCGCCCCAGATGCTGCGCAGGGTCGCCGGCAAATTGGCCAGGTGCAGCTTGTCGTAATCCGACTCGATGAACGCGGTAATCGCGCGCTTGGCCAGGGTCAGGGCACTCTTCGCCTCGTCCGCCACCACATACAAGGCTTCCTGCAGATACACCGACTCCTCACGGGGGGTGTGGCCACCGGCCAGGGCGTCGGTTTCCGAGGTGATGCCGCGGGTGACGATCTGCATGACGGCATCCTCGATGTTCAGGACCGAGTCCGCCAGCCGATAGAGTTCCTCGTCGCCGGGCAGGCGGTTTTCCTGCTGCCAGTCACGCAGGCGCACCGCCTCACCCCGTGCAAGCTCCGCCAGCCGATTCAGATCCAGCATCGTCAGGGTGTTGGCCAGGCGCTCCAGTGTTCCGGCAATAGACGCCAGCTCAGACAAGTCGGGCTCAATGCCCCGTTCGATGATGTCGAGCTTGTCCTTGAGCTGGTTGAGTTCCTCCTGCAGCGCTTCGGACAGCGACTTGAGGACATCCGCTCCCGGTCCGTACAGCCGGCGGGCATGGGCTTCGAGCATGGAATCCGGGAATTCCGCCGGGGCCAGGCTGAAGGCGGACAGCACCCGGGTCACCTCCGGGTTCGCCGAACCACTGCGGTACAGCAGGTACAGAAGGTCGCGAATGAGCGAATCGGGGGCGTCCTTACTGGTCGCCACCTTGCCCACGTAGACCATTTCCCGGGCATAACGCTCGATACGCATCAGCATGCGCTTGCGGGCCTTGGTGAACACCATGGCCCGATCCAGCATCGCTTCGGCGACAATGGCCAGCAGACACCACATTTGGCCCATGGGCGCCCCCTGGCACAGCCGCGCGAAGCCCCGGGCGGCACGCGCGATCAGTTTCTTGCTGACGACATCGTTGCGTTCCTTGAGGACCCCAAGCAAGGCGACCTGGAACATCAGGCGCATGCGTCGGGCGTGGAGCTCGTAATCGGCTTCGTTTCCTTCGAACGGCACCAGAGCCACACCGGTGCAAAAATCCGGCCGCTCCCTGACATCAACTTCAAAAAAGCAGGATTCCGGATAGGGTTTTTCCCGGCGCGCCTCGCGCAAGTCATTGATGATGGGCAGCAACAGCTCCGGGTGGTCTTCCCGCTGCTGATGGTAGTATTCGACGTAACGGCGCAGGATGAACAGTGCGCTGCTCAGGGTGGTCAAGAGGATGTTCTTGTCGTCGTTGGCGCCGATCGGAACATCGTTCGCCATGGCGACGGCTTCCTGGCACAACAGGGTGCCCCCTCGCAGCTCCACAAGCACGAAGATGCCACGAAGCTGATTCAGGAAATCGATGCAGTTCTGGAGGTCTTCCCCGCTTTCCCGGTTTTCCTGAAAGCGCTCAAGGCTGGACTCCGCTTGTCTGATCGTTTGCTCGATCTCGCCCTTGACCAGATCAAACGACTGCGATTTCGTCGCCAAAGACGATTGGACCATAAACGCTTCCTGTTAAATGCGCGGAGACCACCGCGTGCCAATCCTGAAGTCTGACCCGGACCCACCCGACACAGGGCCTTTTTGTTCTAAAGCCGGTGGCTTCCTGGCTCACCGGCTTAAAGTTCGCAAAAAAACGGCGAACTTATCATTACTTATAACACAAAACTCAAGTCCCTCAAGAAAGGCGGAATGTAACATTTGGTACAGGCTGATGCAGTTCTCATTCCGCGTGCTCGAGCAAGCTCCAGAGGTTCTTACCGGATTGTTTTTCCAGCAGGGACACAAATTCCCGGTGCGCGCCCATCTCCTCTTCCGAGGCGCGCACCACCGCCAGGCGGGGGCGTCCGGCGGGTAGCCGGCGAATACCGCCGACCGCGCCACCCTCGGAGTTACCGGCATCCAGGGACAGCGCTGTCTGGCCGCCGGTCATCAGCAGGTAGACGTCTGCCAGGATTTCGGCGTCCAGCAAGGCGCCGTGCAGCTCCCGGTTGCTGTTGTCCACGCCGTAGCGCTTGCAGAGTGCATCCAGGCTGTTCTTCTGCCCCGGATGCTTGGCCCTGGCAATGGCCAGTGTGTCCACGATGCCACAGTGATCGGCCACCTTGCGCGCTGGGGTCAGACGCGCAAATTCGGCGTCAATGAAGCCAACGTCGAACGCGGCGTTGTGGATAACCAGTTCGGCGCCCTTGATGAACTCGAAGAACTCTTCGGCGATTTCGGCAAACGTGGGCTTGTCGGCCAGGAACTCGTTGGTGATGCCGTGTACCGTAATGGCTTCGGCCTCCACCTCCCGCTCCGGATTGATGTATACGTGGTAGTTGCGGCCGGTCAGCTCCCGTTCGATCACCTCCACGCAGCCAATCTCGATAATGCGGTGACCCGCGTTCGGGTCGATACCGGTGGTTTCGGTATCCAGGACAATCTGCCTCATGCTTCCATCAACTCCGTTACACCCAGATTCGCCAGTTCATCCGCCAGCTCGTTGTCGGGAACTCCCGCGTGCCCTTTGACCCAGTGCCAGCGCACCCGGTGCCGGGCCGTGAGCTCGTCCAGCTGCCGCCAGAGGTCCTCGTTCTTGACGGGCTGTTTCGAGGCGGTTTTCCAACCGTTGCGTTTCCAGTTGGCCAGCCACTCGGTGATTCCCTTGCGGACATACTGGGAATCGGTATGAAGATCCACCTCGCAGGGGCGCGTCAGCGCCTTCAGGCCTTCAATGGCAGCCCGAAGCTCCATTCGGTTGTTGGTGGTCTGGCGCTCCCCCCCGTGCAGGGTTTTCACCTTGGCGCCATACCGCAGTACCACCCCCCAGCCACCAGGGCCCGGGTTGCCCTTGCAGGCGCCATCCGTATACATGGTTACCTTGCCCGACATCAATACTCCTGTTTCAGCGATATGTTTCGGCTCTGGGCCACCGTCCGGGGCTGGCCCCGACAACTCCGGGACGCTCCGACGGTGCCGGTGCCCGGCAGGGTCACCACCTTGCCGGTGCGCCACGCAGACTGCCGAGGAATTCGCCCATAAACCCGTTTCCTGGCAAGGATACAGTAATAGGCGCCCAAGGGCAGGAACCGGTTGGCGACGCGCCTGAGGCGCGGCCACTCCCGGCCGGAGTCCGGGCACCGTTGCAGCGGCATCCGGTGAAACCTCGTGACCGAGCACTCCACGCTGAAGCCCAGCAAGTTCAGCCAGTCTTCCATCCGCCGCCGGAACATGAAGCGGCCGCCCCAAGGGCCGTGGGGATGGCGCGACAGCAGCCGCCTCACCCCCCACAGACTCACCGGGTTGAAACCGATCAGAACGATGGAGCCCTCCCCCCGCAGTACCCGGGCCGCCTCCCGCAGTACCTGGTGTGGGTTCGGCGAGAAGTCCGCCGCATGATGCAGCAGCACCAGATCCATGGAGTCGGAAGGAAACGGCAGCTCGTCGGCTTCGCACACCACCACTCCGTCGGGAATATGGGGAAACCAACGCGGCGTCGTCATGATTTTCTGAGCGTAGTCGGTACTGCTGGCCAGCGGTAGCCGGTGACTCACCGCCACCTGCAGCTGCCGGGCTCCGGAGAACGACGCCAGAGTATGGTCGCAGAACGCCCTCTGATCCGCCAGCAAGGCCCGCCCGAGCGCGGACTGGAACCAGCGCTCGAAACTCTCGTGACGTGCCGGATAGTCGACGGTACCCGATGTCTCCACGTTGCGCTCCCCCGCTCGTGATTACCGGCAAGTTGGGCCCCCTGGGCCAATTGCATTATGATAACAGCCACACATTGCGAACACAGTAGGGTGCATCATGGCAACCCCAACCGCCATTCCAGCCTTTCGCGACAATTACATCTGGTGCCTCGCCGATCCCCAGGCAGGCAAGGCTCTGGTGGTCGATCCCGGCCAGGCCGCGCCGGTCGAGGTGTACCTTGAACGCCACGGACTGGTGCTGGACACCGTCCTGGTCACCCACCATCACCCGGATCACGTCGGCGGCATCGGCGCGCTGCGCAACCAGCACCCCAACTGCCGCGTGGTCGGTCCCGCCGATTCCCCGTTCCGGGGGACCACCGAGACGGTACGCGAGGGTGACACCGTACAGTGGCAGGGTTTCCGGTTTCGGGTACTGTCGGTACCGGGGCACACCCTGGACCACATCGCCTATTTCACTGAACCTGAGGGTGAACCGCCGTTGCTGTTTTGTGGCGACACCTTGTTCGTCTGCGGCTGTGGCCGGCTGTTCGAGGGCTCACCGGCCCAGATGCGCCACTCCCTGGCCAAGCTTCGGGCCCTGCCAGACACCACCCGTGTCCATTGCGCCCATGAATACACGCTGGCAAACCTGACGTTCGCCCGGAGCTTCCTGCCCGACGACACCAGCCTGGTCGAGTTCGAGCGCCAATGCCGGAACCAGCGGGACGCGGGCGTACCCACCGTGCCCTCGGTACTGGCCGAGGAGCGGCGGCTGAATCCCTTCCTGCGCTGGGATGAGCCCTCGGTGGCCGAAGCCGCTCGCCGTTACGCGGCGGACCGGAACCTGCCAGCGGGTACAGACGACGAGGTGTTCGCGGCAATCCGCCACGCCAAGGATCACTTCTGACGGCTTTTTAACGTTCTTGGACCACTTCGTAACGAGCGGTTTCTTGACCCCTTGAAAACCGCTCTCATAGAATCTGAGCCAGTTCGAGACACTCATTCATTCATCCGGCCGGAGCCTGTTTCCAGCACGTTGGCCGGAAACCAAGCCGGAACGCCCAGATATGTCGGTTCACCGTTTTTCCTGCCTGTTCATTGCCTGCACCCTGGCTGGGGGCTGCGCCAGTTTCCATGCCGCCTCCGACAACCCTCTTGACTCCGAGCAAGTCACGGTGGCCACGGGCGACGACGACCTGAAGGAGGCCGTCGAATCCGGTGATGGCCGGGATGCCACGGCGGATGAACGTCTGGACACCGCGATTGCCCCGGAGCTTCGTGCCAAGGCCCGGGACGCCCGGGAAAAGCTCGACGACCCGGGACAGACAGACACCGGCGCCCTGGCTGAGGAAGAGGACCTCTGGAACCGGCTTCGACACGGCTTTGCCTTGGATCACGACATCGACAATGCCCGGGTCCAGGCCCAGCTGGACTGGTACGTCCGCCATCCGAAGTACATCCAGCGCGTGGTTGAGCGCGGCCGCCGCTATCTTTACTACATTCTTTCGGAAACGGAAAAGCGTAACCTGCCCTCGGAGTTCGCCCTGCTGCCGGTGGTGGAGAGTGCCTTCGACCCGTTTGCCTATTCCCACGGCCGTGCGTCCGGCCTGTGGCAGTTCATCCCCTCCACCGCCAAGTACTTCGGCCTGACTCAGAGCTGGTGGCATGACGATCGTCGCGACATCATCGCCTCCACCGACGCGGCGCTGGAATACCTTGAGCGCCTGAGCGAGCGGTTCGAGAGCGATTACACCCTGGCGCTCGCGGCCTACAACAGCGGTGGTGGTACTGTGTCCAGCGCCATTCGACGCAACCTCAAGGCCAACCGCCCCACCGATTTCTGGTCCCTCGAACTGCCGAGAGAAACCCGGCACTATGTCCCCAAGCTGATTGCCCTGGCAAAGATCTTCGACCACCCGGAGGCCTATGGCCTCGAACTTCCGCCACTGAAGAATGAGCCCTACTTCGAGGTGGTGGACACCGGCTCTCAGCTGGACCTTGCCCAGGCCGCGGAGCTCGCCCAGGTGGACATCGACGAAATCTATCTACTCAATCCCTCCTACAACCGGTGGGCGACCCATCCCGATGGTCCGCACCGGTTGCTGGTGCCCAGAGAGAAAGCGGAAGCCTTTCGCACCGCCTTGGCCAACTTCCCGGTGGAACAGCGGGTGTCCTGGCAGAACTACAAGGTGCGTTCGGGCGACAGCCTGATCACCATCGCCCGTCGATTCCACACCACTCCGTCGGTGATCCAACAGGTCAACAAACTGAACTCCGACCTGATCCGGGTTGGCCAGCGACTGCTCATTCCATCCGCCACCCGGGACGCCGACGCCTATGCCCTGAGCGCCAGCAACCGCCTCGAGCGCAAACAGGCCCGTCAGCGCAGCGGCCACAAAGTTCGCTACCTGGTCCGGCGGGGCGATACCTTCTGGGATATTGCACGGGAGCACCGGGTGTCGGTACGGGAGCTGGCGTCCTGGAACGGCATGGCCCCCAGCGACCCGCTGATTCCGGGCAAGGAGCTGGTGATCTGGTCCAAGTCCGCCAACGCCGCGGCGCTGGCCAGCACCAGCCCGCGAGGCAAATCCATGGTCCGGAAAGTGGGATACCGGGTGCGCAAGGGCGACTCGTTGTATGCCATCGCCAACCGTTTTTCTGTCAACGTGAGCGACATCGCATCCTGGAACGGGCTGAACACCTCCCGTTATCTGCAACCCGGGCAAAGTCTGGTACTCTACGTGGACATTCGTAACAGCCCCTGACGCCAAACCATGACAAGAAACCCGAGTGCGCCCCGTTCCCTGACCCGCCCGTTTGCTTTCCTGATGTTGTTACTGGCGGCCCAGTGCCTGGTCGCCGCCCCGGCGCCTCGCCACGGCATCGCCATGCACGGCGAACCGAAGTATCCGGAAGGTTTCAGTCACTTCGACTATGTCAACCCGGATGCGCCCAAGGGGGGCACTCTGCGCCTGGCGGTCGTCGCCAACGGTTTCGACTCGTTCAACCCCTTCACCATTCGGGGCGTCTCCGCCGCCGGCATCGGCACATACCTGTACGACACCCTGATGGAGTCCTCCGCCGACGAGCCCTTTTCCGCCTATGGCCTGATCGCCGAATCTCTGGAAACGCCGGAGGACCGCAGCTATGTGGTGTTCAATCTGCGCCCGGAAGCGCGCTTTCAGGATGGGGAACCCATCACCGCCGACGATGTGAAATTCACCTTCGAGCTGTTGACCACCCAGGGGCACCCGCTTTACCGCAACTACTACGCTGACGTTTCCGAGGTGGTCGTCGAAGGGCCCCGGCGCGTCCGCTTTAACTTTCGGGATACCACCAACCGCGAGCTACCGCTGATCCTCGGCCAGCTACCGGTTCTGCCCGCCCATTACTGGCGACACCACGACTTCGGCGACAGCGGCCTGACGCCGCCGGTGGGCAGCGGCCCCTATCGGATCGCGGATTTCGAGGCGGGGCGCTCGATCACCTACGAGCGGGTCAAGGATTACTGGGCCAGGGATCTCGGAGTCCGCAAAGGCCGCTTCAACTTCGACCGGATCCGCTACGACTACTACACCGATGACACCGTTGCCCTGGAGGCCTTCAAGGCCGGCAATTTCGACTTCCGGCTGGAATCCTCCGCCAAGAACTGGGCAACCGCCTATACCGGCCCGATGTTCGACAACGGCTCCGTGGTCAAGGAGATGATTGGACATCATCGTCCCGCCGGCATGCAGGGATTCCTGTACAACACCCGGCGACCGGTCTTCTCCGATCCCCGCGTGCGGCAGGCCCTGGCCTATGCCTTCGATTTCGAATGGGCCAACAAGAACCTGTTTTATGATCAGTATTCCCGTACCAAAAGTTACTTCGAGAACAGCGAACTGGCGTCGTCCGGGCTGCCGACCGGACGGGAGCTGGAAATTCTGGAACCGTTCCGGGACCAGCTCAGCGAGTCGGTGTTCACCGAGCCGTATCAACCGCCGACCACCGATGGGCCCGAAGGGCTCAGACGCAACCTGAAAACGGCCCTGGATCTGCTGCGCTCGGCCGGCTATGAGATCCGCGAGGGCAAGATGGTCAAGGCCGGCACCGGCGAGCCCCTGGCCTTCGAGATCCTGCTATTCCAAAAGACATTCGAACGGGTTGTCCTGCCTTTCAAGAACAACTTGGCCCGGCTGGGGATCGACATGACGGTGCGCACGGTGGACAGCAATCAGTATGTCCAGCGGCTCCGGAACTTCGACTTCGATATGATCGTTCAGGCACTGGGACAATCCGACTCCCCGGGCAACGAACAGCGGGATTACTGGTATTCCTCCTCTGCGGACATGCACGGATCCCGGAATTACATGGGTGTCCGGGATCCGGTGGTCGATCAGCTGGTCGACTTGGTGATCCAGGCGCCGGACCGCCAGGAACTGGTGTACCGGGTCCGGGCGCTGGATCGTGTGCTGTTGCATGGATACTACGCGATTCCCCAGTGGCACCTGGGGAAAGACCGGGTCGCCTACTGGAACCATCTGGTACGGCCGTCGGTCACACCGAAGCAAGGGATCGACCTGAACAACTGGTGGGCCAAGCCCTGAACAGGCTTCGCCCTGCCAGGCAGTAGCGAAAGGAACCTCCCTCTCCATGGGCATCTACATCCTGAGACGGTTGGCGCTGATTGTCCCGACCCTGGTCGGCATCATGCTGCTCAATTTCGTGATCGTGCAGGCCGCCCCCGGCGGCCCGGTGGAACAACTGATCGCCCAGATGGAGGGCCACGGCGACAGCGCGCTGGCGCGAGCGTCAGGCGGCGGTGGCAGCGAGGTGACCACCGGGAGCGGCGGCAGTCGCGCTTCGCGGGGGATTCCGGATGAGTTGCTGCAGGAAATCCGGGTCATGTACGGTTTCGACAAGCCAGCCCATGAACGTTTCCTGAAAATGCTCGCAGACTACGCCACCTTCAATTTCGGCGACTCCTTCTTCCGTGACCGGAGCGTCATCGAGCTGATCCTCGACAAGATGCCGGTTTCCATCTCCCTCGGGCTCTGGTCGACCCTGATCATTTACCTGGTGTCCATTCCCCTGGGGATTCGCAAGGCCGTCACCGACGGTTCCCGTTTCGATGTCTGGACCAGTTCCGCCATCGTGGTCGGTTACGCCATCCCCGGCTTTCTGTTCGCCATACTGCTGATCGTACTGTTCGCCGGCGGCAATTACTTCGACTGGTTTCCCCTGCGCGGGCTGACGTCACCGAATTTCGACGAGCTGCCCTGGTACCAGAAGATCACCGACTATTTCTGGCACCTGGCCCTGCCAGTGACAGCCAACGTCATCGGTGGTTTCGCCACTCTGACCCTGCTGACCAAGAACTCGTTCCTGGACGAGATCAGCAAACAGTATGTCGTCACGGCCCGTGCCAAGGGACTGGACGAGCGGCGCGTGCTGTACGGGCACGTCTTCCGCAACGCCATGCTCATCGTCATTGCCAGCCTTCCCGGGGTTCTGGTCTCACTGTTCTTCACCGGTTCGCTGCTGATCGAGGTGATCTTTTCCCTGGACGGGCTCGGCCTGCTGGGATTCGAAGCCGCCCTGAACCGGGATTACCCGGTGATTTTTGGCACTCTCTACATCTTCACGCTCATGGGATTGGTACTGAAACTGATCAGCGACATCACCTACATGCTGGTCGATCCCCGGATCGACTTTGAAAGCCGGGAGGGTGCCTGATCGTGAAGGCGCTTTCCCCCGTCCAGCAGCGTCGGTTGCGCAACTTCCGTCGCAACCGCCGGGGCTACTGGTCCCTGTGGATCTTCCTGGTCCTGTTCGGACTGTCCCTGTGCGCGGAACTGATCGCCAACGACAAACCGCTGCTGGTGTCCTACAAGGATCATCTGTACTTTCCTGTTTTCCAATCGGTACCGGAGGAGACCTTCGGCGGATTCCTGCCCACCGAAGCGGATTACCGGGACCCGTTCATCGCCGGCGAAATTACATCCCATGGCTGGATGGTCTGGCCTCCGATCCGGTTCAGCTACGACACCATCAACTACAATCTGGAGGTGCCCTCACCGGCGCCGCCGTCTCCGGAAAATTGGCTGGGTACCGACGATCAGGGGCGGGACGTGATGGCTCGCGTCATCTACGGATTCCGGACGTCGGTGCTGTTCGGCCTGACCCTGACCCTGGCCAGTTGCGTGGTCGGGGTTTTGGTGGGTGCCATCCAGGGCTATTACGGCGGCAAGGTGGACCTGCTGGGACAGCGCTTCATCGAGGTCTGGTCCGGCTTGCCGGTGCTGTACCTGCTGATCATCCTGTCCAGTCTCATACAGCCCAACTTCTGGTGGCTGCTGGGCATCATGCTGCTGTTCAGCTGGATGGGGCTTGTGGACGTGGTGCGCGCCGAGTTCCTGCGGGCACGCAACTTCGAGTACGTCAAGGCGGCCCGGGCGCTGGGCCTGGGCAACCGCAAGATCATGTTCCGGCACATCCTGCCGAACGCCATGGTCGCCACCCTGACCTTCCTGCCGTTCATCCTGACCGGCGCCATCACCGGCCTGACCTCCCTGGATTTTCTCGGTTTCGGATTACCCGCCGGATCGCCGTCGCTGGGGGAACTGATCGCCCAGGGTAAGGCCAACCTGCAGGCGCCCTGGCTCGGTATCTCCGCCTTTGTCTCGCTCTCGGTCATGCTCACCCTGCTGGTATTCGTGGGTGAAGCTGTCCGGGACGCATTCGACCCCAGGAAAGGCTGATATGAGCGAACTCCTCGAGATCCGCGACCTGTCCATCGCCTTCGACCAGGCCGCCCCGGTGGTGCGCAACCTGTCCTTCGACATCCGCGAAGGTGAAACCCTGGCGCTGGTGGGCGAAAGCGGTTCCGGTAAATCCATATCCGCCCTGTCGATCCTGCGCCTGCTGGATGCCCGCCATGTCCGCTATCCCTCGGGGCAGATCCTGTTTCAGGGCGAGGACCTGCTTAAAGCGAGCGAAAAACGGCTGCGTCAGATCCGGGGCCGGGAGATCAGCATGATCTTCCAGGAGCCGATGACCTCGCTCAATCCCCTGCATACGGTGGAAAAGCAGATCACCGAAACCCTCGCCGTCCACAAGGGCATGCGCGGCCCCCAGGCTCGTCGCCGCTGTCTGGAGTTACTGGAACTGGTTGGGATCCACGAGCCGGAATCACGCCTGAGCAGCTATCCGCACCAGCTGTCCGGCGGCCAGAAACAGCGCGTTATGATCGCCATGGCTCTGGCCAACGAACCGCGACTGCTGATCGCCGACGAGCCCACCACAGCTCTGGATGTGACCGTCCAGAAACAGGTTCTGGAGTTGCTCGGTTCCCTGCAACAGAAGCTGGGCATGGCCGTTCTGCTGATCACCCACGACCTCAGCATCGTCCGCCGCTACGCCAACCGGGTGGTGGTGATGGAACAGGGGCAACGCGTGGAGCAAGCCACCACCAACGATCTGTTCACCCGGCCCAGCCACCCTTACACCCGCAAACTTCTGGACGCCGAGCCACCGTGCCGGCCCCCCGGCCGGCCCGCCCAGCAGCAGCCTTTGCTGTCGGTACAGAACCTGAGTGTCCGGTTCCCGATCCGCCGCAACCTGTTCGGGCGGGTTACGCAGGCGTTCACCGCTGTCGAGGACGTCAGCTTCGACCTCGACAAGGGCCAGACCCTCGGTATTGTCGGGGAAAGCGGCAGTGGCAAGACCACCATCGGCCATGCGCTGCTCAAGCTGATTGCCAGCGACGGCCATTTCCAGCTGCAGGGGGAGGAGCTGTCCCACTGCGATCAGAGAAGCTTCCGTCCCTATCGACGCCGGATCCAGATCGTATTCCAAGACCCCTTTGGCAGCCTGAGCCCCAGGATGTCGGTGGCTGAAATCGTCGGCGAGGGTCTGGAGATCCATGACCCTGCCGGCAAGGACGGGCATGAGCAGCGGGTTATCCAGGCCCTTGCCGACGTGGGTCTCGACCCGGAGGCCAGACACCGGTATCCGCACGAGTTTTCCGGCGGTCAGCGCCAGCGCATCGCGATTGCCCGGGCGCTGGTCCTGCAGCCGGAGCTGATCATTCTTGATGAACCCACCTCGGCACTGGACCGCACCGTTCAGAAACAGGTCATCGAGCTGCTTCGGGCCATCCAGCAACGGTATGGGCTAAGCTATATCTTCATCAGTCATGACTTGGCGGTGGTTCGGGCGCTGAGCCATCAACTGCTGGTGCTGCAACGGGGTAAGGTGGTGGAGTACGGTGACGCGGAGGACATTTTCCGCGCCCCCCGACATCCCTATACCCAAGCCCTGCTCAGCGCCGCGTTCTTTTACCAGGGCGGGGAGTCTCGGCCCTCGCCTACGACCAATTGAGTGTTACTCGCCGCCGGTAACTTGGCGATAATGCTCCAACATCACGAATACAGGGAGAATCAACCCATGGGAATGCTCAGTGGCAAGAAAGCACTGATCGTTGGCGTTGCCAGCAAACACTCCATCGCTTACGGAATCGCCGAGGTTTTTGCCCGCGAAGGGGCGGAACTGGCATTCACCTATCAGAATGAGAAGCTTCGCTCCCGGGTGGAGACCTTCGCGGAGCAATGGGGCAGCAAGCTGACCTTTCCCTGCGACGTTGCCAGCGACGAACAGATCGACAACGTCTTCACCGAGCTGAACAAGCACTGGGACACCATCGACATCATCATTCACGCCGTGGGCTACGCGCCCGCGCACGAGCTGAACGGCAACTACGTGGATGTAACCACCCGGGACGGCTTCCGCATCGCTCATGACATCAGTTCCTACAGTTTCGTAGCCCTGGCCAAGGGTGCGCGCAGCATGATGCACGAAGGCAGTGCCCTGCTGACCCTGAGCTACCTGGGTGCGGAGCGGGTACTGCAGAACTACAACGTCATGGGTCTGGCCAAGGCCTCCCTGGAAGCCAACGTGCGCTACATGGCCGCCAGTCTCGGCAAGGAAGGCATTCGGGTCAACGCCATTTCCGCCGGTCCGATCAAGACCCTCGCCGCCTCCGGCATTGCCAGCTTCCGCAAGATGCTGGCCGAGAACGCCAAGCGCGCCCCCCTGCGTCGCAACGTGACCACCGAGGAAGTTGGCAACGCCGCAGCCTTCCTCTGCTCCGATCTGGCCAGCGGCGTCACCGGCGAGGTCATGTATGTGGACGCCGGCTTCAACATCACCGGTATGGGCGAGATCGAGGACTGATCGCGCACACTGCGGGGTGGCTCCATGGCGCCACCCCGCAGGACCGGTCCGGAGCCACTCTAGAAACCGTCCGACATTGCCTCCGCTACGGCTTCCACCCACTCCAGACAAGCCGTGCCATCCGATTCCAGAATCCGCACCCCCGAGAGAAAACCGCCCGCACCGGGCCGGCTCCAGACCACCTCGACCATCAGCCGGAACGGTTCCGGTTGCCGCCCAAGCTGAACCCGCGCCGGCAACAAGGCGCCCTCGGGCAGGGCTTCCGCCGATGTGAGGCTCAGACCGTGGGCGGAGAAATCCCGGATGCCGCAAGCCAGCCAGCGCGCGTCGTCCAGGTGCGCCCCCTTTCCATCCTCCGGCGGGGGGGATTCCAGCTCCAGCCACACCCGTGCCCGGGCGACCAGCCGGTACTCCCTCCGTTGATCCCCATCACCATTCGCCCCGCCGTCCGGAGCCATGCCATAGTCGAGATCAGACATCGCCGTTTCGCCCCATCCGAATTCGTCCAACCACACGGGTCAGGGTGTCGTCAAATTCCGCCGAGCTGTCCAGCACCCGTGCCTGACCGGACAGTACCCAGTGCACCAGATCCGCTTCCAGGCATTCCCGCCGGTTCAGGCCCATCCGGTCGACAAACACCAGTTTGCGCGAAGCATTGATCCGGACCGCAAGCTTCAGGCGCCTGGGCTCCGGCATCCCTTCGTCCTGCAACGCAATCCAGCCACCAAGCTTGATCGCCGCCACCTGCCGCTCCACCGCCAGACGCCGCTCCCGCTCCAGACGCTCCTGCTCCGCCCGGGCATCCGCCAGTCGCTGCGCCTCGGCCTCGCGACGCTGTCGTTCCAGTTCGGCTTGGCGCGCGTCCTCCTCCCGCCGTCGACGCTCCTCCTCGGCCTGCCGTTCACGCCGCAGAGCCTCGGCACGGGCCCGTGCCTGTTCCGCTGCCCGTTGCCGCTGCCGTTGCTGCCTGTCGCACACCCCCAACAGGATCTGGGTGGTGTCCGACAACACCTGTCGAAACGGTGTCAGCGGGGGCAATGGCCGGATACGGCCCTGAGCCTGCCCGTCCTCGAAGGTCTGCCAGGGCTCGACACCCAGCTTGACCCCGGCACCGTTGGTCCAGAGGATTTCCGCACAATCCGCCAGGTAAGCAAAGAAGAAACGGCGCTCTTCCCTCGCGCCTTCACCGGAAACGAACCAGCGCCCTTCCGCGGCCGCCAGGGCCGCGGGATCCGGCTGCGCGGGCGCCAGCCAGGCAGGTTCCCAGTGAAAGGGTTCGGGGGGGCCGAAGGCGTCCACCAGGGCCAGCGCATCCCCGCGCAGGCGCGCGACCAGGATGGTTTCCACTTCGTTCAGCTGATCGTGCGCCAAGGGCTGGTCGAACACCTGATGCCAGACTTCGAGCATCCGGTCACCCAACTGTTCGCCAACGTGGTACAGCCGGTTGCGGTCGACCTCCGACAGCTGCGGATCCCCGACCCACACCAGCCATTCAAGCAGTTTGCCGGCCCGGCGCAGGGCATCCTGGTCGCCCCCGGCGGTGGTGACAGCCGCCTGCTTGAGAAGGCGCTGCCAGGGTCCCAGAATGAAGCGGACCAGAGGCTCGGGTAAACGACGCCCCTGCAATGCCCGGCCAATCAGAGCCCGGGCCCGTCGGTCCGCCCGGCGCTGGCTCGCCGCCCCCCGTTCCGTTTCCAGCAGCCGTTCGCACAGGCGCTCGATCTGCTGCCGGCGCTTACCTGAATCGTCCTGCCAGGCGAGGCAGAACGATCCCAGGGCCTTACCCTCTCCCTCGAACGCGGCCGATACCGCCAGCACCAGCCCGTCCAGCTGTTCCAGCAGCACCCGGGAAGAACGGCCACCGGAATTGCTCCAGCCTCGCCATTCCCGCAGGCCGTCTAGCCACTCGATCAGTTCCGTGCCGAAGGCCTCGTCGCCGTCCTGTTCCATGCGCCAAGCCAGGTAGAACCGCAAACGCGCCACCCGACGCACCAATTCCGGGTGCAGCCCGCTGGTTTTCAGGAACACGTCCATGATCCGGTCGGCGACATAGGCGGCATTTACCTGCCGCACCGACCATTCCAGGTCAACGGAGTGAAGCACGTGGGTGACCCGCTCGTCCCGCTGTTCGCTCCAGCAGGAGGCCAGCAGCGGCCGCCAATCCCGGACGTCCGAGTCGCGAAGCCGGCCCGCTGGGTACGGCAGGTCGGGTACCCGAATGCCGGATAAGATGGTTTCGATACCCCCGTGCCGCTCACGCTGAGGCGGCGCGGGACGCGCATTCTCCGGTGCTCCAGCCATGCATTCCCCATCGCCGCGAAGCGTTGAAAAGGCCCCTCAAATAACGCAGTATAACCAACTCGCCGGGGTTCGCGACACGCGCCGCCGGCGCTGCGATGACTCGATAAGAACCTGGGAAGCACAACGACATGTCGGCGAAGAAACTCGAAGATCTGAATGTGGCCAGCACGGAAACGCTCATCACCCCACAGGCGCTGAAGCAGGAAATGCCGCTCTCAGACGCAGCAGCGGAGACCGTGGCCCGGAGTCGGCAGGCGATTTACGACATCATGGACCGCAAGGACCATCGTCTGTTTCTGGTGGTCGGCCCCTGCTCCATTCATGACGTGGACGCGGCCCGCGACTACGCCGGGCGCCTGAAAAAACTCGCCGATGAAGTCAGCGACACCCTCCTGCTGGTCATGCGGGTATACTTCGAGAAGCCCCGGACCACCGTGGGCTGGAAAGGGCTGATCAACGATCCGCACCTGAACGACACCTTCGACATCGAGCAGGGGCTTCACATTGGCCGGCGCCTGCTGCTGGACATCAATGAGATGGGGCTGCCGGCCGCCACCGAGGCACTGGACCCGATTTCGCCCCAGTACCTGCAGGACACCATCGCCTGGTCCGCCATTGGTGCCCGGACCACGGAGTCCCAGACACACCGGGAAATGAGCAGTGGCCTGTCCATGGCCATCGGATTCAAGAACGGTACCGACGGCAGTCTCGATGTCGCCGTCAACGCGATGAAATCCGTCTCCCATCCCCACAGTTTTCTCGGCATCAATCAGGAAGGCCAGGTGGCCATCATCCGAACCAAAGGCAATCACTACGGCCACGTGGTGCTGCGGGGCGGTGGCGGCAAGCCGAACTACGATTCGGTAAGCGTGGCGCTGTGTGAGCAAGCGTTGGAGAAAGCCGGACTGCGCAAGTCCATCATGGTGGACTGCAGCCACGCCAACTCCAACAAGGATCCGGCGATCCAGCCGCTGGTCCTGCAGGACATCACGCACCAGATTCTCGAAGGCAACACGTCGATTCAGGGGCTGATGATCGAGAGCAACATTCACTGGGGCAACCAGCCGATTCCGGAAAACCTGGCCGATCTGAAGTACGGGGTTTCGGTAACCGATGCCTGCATTGACTGGCCAACCACCGAAAAAGCCATTCTGGAAATGCGGGACAAGCTGCGCAAGGTATTGCCCCGGCGGATCCAGGGCTGACGGAAGGGGCGGCCCTAGAGGCCGCCATTCGGCAGACCGGCCACCCAGTCCAGCTTGTTTCTCAAGGCCACCACCGGGCCGATGATCACCAGCGTCGGTGCTTTTACCTGCTCCTGGTCCACCCGGTCGACGATGGTCTCCAGGGTGCCAGTTACGATGTGCTGCTCCGGGGTCGTCCCCCTGGAAATCAGGGCCACCGGCATGTCCCGTTCCATACCGTGTCGTATCAGCTCCCGGGCAATGATGGGCAGCCCCACCAGCCCCATGTAGAACACCAGGGTCTGATGGTTCTGCACGAAGTCCCGCCAAGGCAGATTGCAGGAGTCATCCTTCAGGTGGCCGGTGACGAAGCGCACCGACTGGGCATAGTCCCGGTGCGTCAACGGAATGCCGGCATAGGCAGCGCAACCGGAGGCCGCTGTGATTCCAGGTACCACCTGAAAACGGACGCCGGCGGCGGCCAGGGTCTCAATCTCTTCCCCTCCCCGACCAAAAATGAACGGGTCGCCGCCCTTGAGGCGCACCACTCTCAGTCCCTGCCGGGCCAGATCCACCAGCTGCTGGTTGATCTGGTCCTGCGGCAGAGTGTGGTTTGAGCGCTGCTTGCCCACATGAATCTTACGCGCGGAGTCCGGCACCAGGGAGAGAATTTCCGGGGATACCAGGCGGTCATACAGAACCACGTCCGCCGCCTGAATCAGGCGCAGCGCCTTGATCGTGAGCAGCTCCGGGTCGCCCGGCCCCGCGCCCACCAGAGCGACCTCTCCCGCCGAGCTGTTTGGATTTTCGGTGACCGGGTTGGCCTGGTTCCGGGCCGGTGCGGGACGCGCCGGAATGCCCTGTTCAAGGGCAGGCGCCGGGTGTTGTTTCATTGGATTCGCTCAAGGCCTCCCATGTACGGCCGCAGCACCTCGGGAATCACGATGCTGCCGTCGGCCTGCTGGTAATTCTCCATGACCGCAATCAGAGCACGGCCCACCGCCAGGCCCGAGCCGTTGAGGGTATGAACGGGCTCGGGCTTGCCGGTTTCCGGGTTACGCCAGCGAGCTTGCATTCTTCGTGCCTGAAAATCCCGAGTGTTGGAACAGGAAGAAATTTCCCGGTATTTGCCCTGCCCCGGCAACCAGACCTCCAAATCGTAGGTTTTGGCCGCGGAAAAGCCCATGTCGCCACCGCACAGGGCTACCACGCGGTATGGCAGTTGCAGCAGCTGCAATACCTTCTCCGCGTGGCCGGTCAGGGCTTCCAGGGCCGCCTCGGACTCTTCCGGGCGCACCACGTGCACCAGTTCCACCTTGTCAAACTGGTGCTGCCGGATCATGCCTCGGGTATCCCGGCCATAGGAGCCCGCCTCGCTGCGGAAGCAGGGAGTATGGCAGACCAGCCTCAGCGGCAGTTCATCGGCATCGAGAATGGTATTGGCAACCAGGTTGGTGGCCGGAACCTCGGCGGTGGGGATCAGGTACAGCGGATGCTCCCCCCCGGTTCGGAACAGATCTTCCTCGAATTTCGGCAGCTGGCCGGTGCCGTACAGGGTATCGGCGTTGACCAGATACGGCACATAGGCTTCCGTATAGCCGTGCTCGGAGGTGTGCAGATCGAGCATGAACTGGGCCAGGGCCCGGTGCAGCCGCGCGACCGCGCCGCGCATGACCACGAACCGGGAGTGAGCGAGACGGCTGGCAGTCTCGAAGTCCATCCCCTTGAGCCCTTCGCCGAGGGACACATGGTCACGCGGCTCGAAGTCGAAGGCACGCGGTTCGCCCCAGCGCCGGATCTCGACATTGTCGTCCTCGTCCCGGCCCTCGGGCACATCGTCGTCCGGCAGGTTGGGGATACCCGCCAGGAACGCATTCAGCTCCTCCTGCAGCCGACGCAGTTCGTCCTCGGCCTCCGCCCGCTGTTTCTTCAGGTTCTCCACCTCATCCAGAAGCGGCTGGATGTCTTCACCGGCAGCCTTGGCCTTGCCGATCATTTTGGAGCGTTTGTTCTGTTCGCTCTGCAGGCTCTCGGTCCGCACCTGGATCGCGCGGCGGCGCTCCTCCAGTTGCTCGAAGGTGGCGGTATCAAACTCGAAATTCTTGACGGCCAGCCGGCGGGCGATGTCTTCTGTCTGGGTACGGACGCGTTTGGGATCGAGCATGGTAGTCCTGGTTTTTCCGGTTTGCATTGTGAATGGAGATGCCGGCCATTATACCCGCACGAACGGCGGAGACTACCGTCGGGCTCAGGTATAGCGCTTGCGCGGGCTTTCCTGGTTGAGCGTATCCAGGCGCTGACGCTTTTCCGCAAGCTTGATCTCCAGGCCACGGTTCACCGGCTCGTAATAGCGGCGGCCGTGGATGGCTTCCGGCAGGTAGGATTCCCCCGCAGCGAAGGCCCCAGGCTCGTCGTGGGCGTAGCGATAGCTCTCGCCGTGCCCCATGGACTTGAGCAGCTGGGTGGGCGCGTTGCGCAGGTGTACCGGCACCTCGTAGTCCGGGTCCTGGCGAATATCGGCCATGCACTGGTTGAAGGCCTTGTACACGGCGTTGCTCTTGGGTGCCAGCGCCAGGTAGGTGACCGCCTGGGCCAAGGCCAGCTCCCCTTCGGGCGAGCCCAACCGCTCCTGGGCGTCCCAAGCGTCCAGGCTGAGTCGCAGCGCCCGGGGATCGGCATTGCCGATGTCCTCGCTGGCGATGCGCACCAGGCGGCGGGCCACGTACAGCGGATCGCATCCGCCATCGAGCATGCGGCACAACCAGTACAGGGCGCCGTCCGGATCGGAGCCGCGCACCGACTTGTGCAGCGCCGAAATCTGGTCGTAGAACACGTCGCCACCCTTGTCGAAACGGCGCAGACTGGTTTGCATCACCTGCTCCAGCACCGCCTCCGTCACCTGATTCCGGCCGTCGGGACCCGGCTCGGCCAAGTCCGCCGCCACCTCAAGGATATTGAGGGCCCGTCGGGCATCGCCACCGGCCGCTGAGGCAATCATCGCCTGCACCGGTTCCGGAACCTCCAGCTGGCCGGCGAACCCCCGTGGCGAAACCAGGGCCCGGGTCAGCAACTGGCGTAAGTCGCCCTCCTCCAGATGCTTCAGGACGTACACACGGGTCCGGGAAAGCAGGGCGCTGTTGAGTTCGAAGGAGGGGTTCTCGGTGGTGGCTCCGACAAAAATAAAGGTGCCGTCCTCGATGTGAGGCAGGAAGGCGTCCTGCTGGCTTTTGTTGAAGCGGTGCACCTCATCGACAAACAGCAGGGTATCCCGCCCTTCCGACTGCTTGCGGTGGCGAGCCCGGTCGACGGCAGCCCGGATGTCCTTGACACCACTGAGCACCGCCGACACCGTCTCGAAACTCAGATGCCCCACCGTCGCCAGCAGACGAGCGAAAGTGGTCTTGCCGACACCGGGCGGTCCCCACAGGATCATCGAATGCAGCTGCCCCTGTTCCAGGGCCCGGCGCAGGGGCTTGCCCGGGCCAACCAGGTGGGCCTGGCCGACGTATTCGTCCAGGGACGTTGGCCGCATCCGCGCAGCCAGTGGCTGGAAGCCCTCGGAGTCCTGGAACAGGCTGTCCTGCATCAGGCACCGTCCCGGATGATGTCCACGTCCTTGGGATACTCGAGAGAAAACTCGGTGTTCTCCAGGGGCGCATTGAGACGAATGTGGTCAAAACTGAGAATGCTCAGCTGCGACAGCGAATCCTTCATGCGCATTTCCTGCAGCTCACCCTGGAAAAATGTCAGTCGCAGGGATACGAAGAGGGAATCCGGGCTGCGGGGCTCCAGGGTGAACTCCCGGGTGTCGTTACCCAGCCGCCGTTCACTGACCCGGTAGGTTTCGTCCAGGTTGTCCACCTCGCCACTGAGCAACAGCGCGGGCGTGGCCTGGACCTGGTCGTCGAGGGTGTGGATGGTGACCTGTTCCAGATCGGGATCGTACACCTCCACCTGATGGCCATCACTGACGATGAACTGGGCCATGGGTTCCCGGGTTTCCCAGTAAAACAGGCCCGGCCGCTTGGCCTTCAGCTGGCCCCGGGTTTCCTGAACCCGGCTGCCCGTCTCGTTCACCACCACCTGGATGAACTGTGCCTGATAGGATTCGTAGCCCTTGAGCAGCGTCGCCAGCTGCTCCGCCGCCTCGCGGCTATCCGTTTCCGCCGAGCTGGCCGGAGTGCTGATCCAGGCCAGGGCCAGAACGGCCAATACCATTCGCCAAAAAACTGTATTCATAGGTTGCTCCTAGTCTCGCGGCGGCGGTGGGGCGAGAACCTCTCGGGTGCCATTGTGCCCCGGCGGACTGACCACGCCCGATGCCTCCATCGCCTCCACCAGATTCGCCGCCCGGTTGTAACCGATCTTGAACTTACGCTGGACCGATGAAATCGACACCCGGCGGCCCTGGGTCACAAACGCCACCGCCTCGTCGTACAAGGCATCGCCCTCGCTGTCGCCACCTCCGTCATTGAGGTTGGGTACTCCCGGCAGACTCTCACCCTCGGCCCCGTTGAGCACGTCATCGACATACTCCGGCTCGCCCCGGGCCTTCCAGGCACTGACCACGCGGTGGACCTCATCATCATCGACAAAGGCACCGTGCACCCGAACCGGCAGTCCGGAGCCCGGTGGCAGGTAGAGCATGTCACCGTGCCCCAGCAGCTGCTCCGCGCCCCCTTGGTCAAGAACGGTACGGGAGTCGATCTTCGAGGACACCTGGAACGAGATACGGGTCGGGATGTTCGCCTTGATCAGGCCGGTGATCACATCCACCGACGGCCGCTGGGTGGCCAGGATCAGGTGGATCCCCGCTGCCCGCGCCTTCTGGGCGATGCGGGCAATGAGCTCCTCCACCTTCTTGCCGACGATCATCATCATGTCGGCAAATTCGTCGATGACCACCACAATGAACGGCAGGGTGTCCAGTTCAGGGCGGTTCTGTTCGTCGTTGTCGAGGTAGTCATCCGGCTGCCAGAACGGATCCAGGATCGGCTCGCCCGCTTCCCGGGCCTCCTTGACCTTACGGTTGTATCCGGCAATGTTACGGACGCCGAGATTGGCCATCAGCCGGTAACGCCGCTCCATTTCCGCCACGCACCAGCGGAGCGCGTTGGCCGCTTCCTTCATGTCGGTGACCACCGGTGCCAACAGGTGGGGGATGCCGTCGTAGATGCTCAGCTCCAGCATCTTCGGATCGACCATGATGAAACGAACCTCATCCGGCGAAGCCTTCAGTAACATGCTCAGCAGCATGGCATTGACCCCCACCGACTTACCGGAACCGGTGGTGCCCGCCACCAGCAAGTGAGGCATCTTGGCCAGGTTGGCCACCACAGGGTTGCCGCCAATGTCGTTGCCCAACGCCAGGGTCAGCGGCGAGGCACTTTCGGTGAACACCCGGGCCCCCAGAACCTCCGACAGGCGGACGATCTCCCGGCGTTCATTGGGAATCTCGATACCCACCACCGACTTGCCCGGTATGACTTCCACCACCCGGACGCTGAGCACCGCCAGAGAACGAGCCAGGTCCTTGGCCAGATTGGAAATCTTGCTGACCTTGACACCCGGGGCCGGCTTGATTTCAAAACGGGTGATCACTGGGCCGGGGTTGACCTCGACCACTTCCACCGAAACCCCGAAATCCGCGAGTTTCTCCTCCAGCAGCCGCGACATGTGTTCCAGCGACTCCTCGGAGTACCCCTTTTCCTTGTGTTCCTCGGGCGGGTCCAGCAGGGAAATCGGCGGGATCGGACTTTCAATGTCCTCAAGTAGCGAGCCCTGGCGGGTCTTTTTATCCGCTCCGTCCGCCGGCGGTGCCTCCTTCTTGAACGGCGAAATCTTGAATGAACGCCCCGAACCGGCCGCCGGTTGGCCGGCCGGGTTCGGTGTCTTCCGGGGCCTGGCCGGAGCCTCGTCCCGAGCGCTCAGTTTTTCCAGTGCCACGGGTTCAGCCACGGGCGCTGCCGACAACCCTTCCAGGGCGGGCTCCCGGCGCTCCCTGGCGACCGGGGCCCGTTCAGCCTTGTCGCCCCGCAATCCCGGCAGCTTGCGCCACCAGGATGTGCGGGTACCGGAGGCCGACGGCGCTTCGTCCACCCGGTCCGTCACCACCGGAGGCTCCTTGGCCTTGGGCGCGGGACGGGGCGGCGGCTCCTGAGCGTTCCCTGCCGGTTTGCGCTGGCGCTGCACCAGCGCCCTCGCCCCGGTCACCAGACGCAGCGTCAGGGCCCCGACCTGATCCATCAGCCAGAACCAGGACAGGCCGGTGGTCACCGTCAGGGCAAACAGGAAGATGGCGATCAGCAACAGGGTTGTGGCCGGCAGATTGAAGAAGCGGACCATCGCCTCGGAAACCGAGGTGCCGAGAACGCCGCCGGAGGAGGCGCCCAGCCCAAACACCGAATACAGGGACAACAAGCTGGTGGCGGACAGCAAGATCAGGAGAAAACCACCGAAACGCATCAGAAACAGCGGCCAGTGCAGGTCCAGCGGATCGTGGCGGCGGCGGATCAGCATGACGGCGTAACCAGCCACCATCATTGGGAAGAGATAGGCGACCTGACCAAAGAAGTCCATCAACAAGCTGGCCAGCCAAGCCCCGGTGCGTCCCGCGTAGTTGTGGACGGTGGTGTCGTGACCAATGCTGGCCCAGCCGGGGTCGCTTGGGGTGAAGGTGGCCAGCGCCATGGTCAGGTAGATGGCCAAGGCGATCAGGGCAATCAGGGCGCCTTCGCGGGCGCCCTGGGCAACCAGGCGCCGAAAACGCTGCTGTTTTTCCGTGAGTTCCTTCGGTGCTTTTTTCGCTTTTGCGGTTTCGGCCATGAATGCTCTGACGTTTCCGTTGGTTAACCGCCCAAGGCGGCGAAGCCTCGTCCGAGATCCGTTTTCAGGTCATCAATCGCCTCGATTCCCACCGAAAGACGGATCAGGTTTTCGGTGATGCCCGCGCGTGCCTTGTCCTCCGGCGACAAGCGCCCGTGGGTGGTGGTCGCCGGGTGCGTGATCGTGGTTTTCACATCGCCGAGGTTGGCGGTGATGGAAATCATCCGGGTTGCGTCAATAAAGCGCCAGGCTTCTTCCCGCCCTCCCCTGAGACGGAACGACACCACACCGCCGAACCCGTTCTGCTGCCGCTTTGCCAGCGCATGCTGGGGATGGCGTTCAAGACCGGCGTAATACACTGTTTCCACGCGGTTTTGCTGCTGCAGCCACTGCGCCAACTCTAGCGCATTGTCGCAGTGGGCGCGCATACGAATTGGTAAGGTTTCCAACCCCTTAAGGAACACCCAGGCATTGAACGGGCTCATGGTCGGTCCCGCCGAGCGGATGAACCCGTACACCTCGTCCATCAGCGCTCTCGGGCCAACCACCACGCCGCCGACGCAGCGGCCCTGACCGTCCAGGTACTTGGTGGCTGAATGGATGACGATATCCGCACCATGCTCCAAGGGCCGTTGCAGAACCGGTGTGCAGAAACAGTTATCCACCACCAGCAGCGCACCCTGGGCCTTTGCCAGCGCCGACAGTTGCGCCAGATCGGCCACTTCGCACAAGGGGTTGGACGGCGTTTCCAGGAACAGCATGCGCGTGTCCGGGCGCACGGCCGCGCGCCATGCCTCCATGTCCGTCAGGCTCACGAACGTGGTCTCCACGCCGAACCTGGCCAGGTATTTCTGGAACAGCACGTTGGTGGTGCCGAACACGCCCCGGGAACAAACCACGTGATCGCCGCTTTTCAGCAGGGCCATGCAGGTACTGAGAATAGCCGCCATGCCGGAGGCCGTGGCCACCGCCCGTTCGCCGCCCTCCATCGCAGCAATGCGCTGCTCGAAGGCCTGGACGGTGGGATTGGTAAAACGGGAATAGATGTTACCCGGCTCCTCCCCTCCGAACCGGGCCGCCGCCTGGGCGGCGCTGCCGTAGACAAAACTGGAGGTAGGAAAAATCGCGTCGCTGTGTTCCAGCTGATCGGTCCGGATCTGCCCTGCCCTCACCGCCAGGGTGTCGACGGACATGCCATCCAGGTCCGACTCCGGAATCCAGACCGTTTCTTCTCTGCGATACGTCATGGTTGTCTCCTGGGCCTGGCTGCCGACCGGTCAGTCTTCGTCGTTGTGAAGGTCGATGATGCCGTTGTCCGTCGAAGCGGTGGCTCCCTCCGGGCTCCGCTTTTCGTCCTTGCGAAGTTCTTCCAGCCGTTCCAGATACGCCTGGTCGACATCGCCGGTAATGTAGTCGCCGGTGAACACGGAGCATTCCCAACCCTCGATGTCGTCATTCACCTCGCTGACACAGGCGATCAGGTCATCCAGATCCTGGTACACCAGCCAGTCGGCGCCGATCAGCGCCCGAATTTCCTCGACGGTACGCCCGTGGGCGATCAATTCGTTGGCGGACGGCATATCGATGCCATACACGTTCGGGTAACGCACGGGCGGTGCAGCGGACGCAAAATACACCTTCCGGGCGCCGGCATCCCGGGCCATCTGAACGATTTCCCGGCAGGTGGTGCCTCGCACGATCGAGTCATCCACCAGCATGACGTTCTTGCCCCGGAACTCGAGATCGATGGGATTGAGCTTCTGGCGCACGGATTTCTTGCGCATCTTCTGGCCCGGCATGATGAAGGTCCGGCCGATGTAACGGTTCTTGATGAAGCCCTCACGGAACTTCACCCCCAGCCGGTGTGCCATCTGCATGGCGGATGTCCGGCTGGTGTCGGGAATCGGAATGACCACGTCGATGTCATGCTCCGGCCGTTCCCGCAGTATCTTTTCGGCCAGGGTTTCACCCATCCGCAGGCGCGCCTTGTATACGGACACCTGGTCCAGAATGGAATCGGGACGGGCGAAGTACACGTGCTCGAAGATGCAGGGATAAAGATGAGCATCGTCCGCGCATTGCTGGGTGTAGAGCGAACCGTCGGTCTCGATGTATACCGCCTCGCCCGGCGCGATGTCCCGGATCAGTTTGAAGCCAAGCGCGCTGAGCGCAACGCTTTCGGAGGCGATCATGTATTCCTTGCGACCATCTTCCGTCTCGCGCACGCCAAAGCAGGCCGGCCGGATGCCGTTCGGGTCGCGGAAACCGACGATGCCATAGCCGGTGATCATGGCGATGACGGCATAGGCACCCCGACAGCGTTTGTGCACGGCCTTGACGGCGTAGAAGATCTCATCCTTGGTAGGCACCAGCTTGCCGAGTTTCTGCAGCTCATGAGCGAACACGTTGAGCAGAACCTCGGAATCGGAGTTGGTGTTGATGTGGCGCAGATCGGTCCGGAACAGATCCTTGGCCAGCTCGTCGGCGTTGGTGAGGTTACCGTTATGGGCCAGGGTGATGCCGTAGGGGCTGTTCACATAGAACGGCTGGGCTTCAGCGGAACTGGACGTACCTGCGGTCGGATAGCGCACGTGCCCGATCCCGACGTTCCCGACCAGCCGGCGCATGTGCCGTGTGTGGAACACGTCCCGTACCAGACCATTGTCCTTGCGCAGATAGAAGCGATCGTCCTGAAAAGTCACAATGCCCGCAGCGTCCTGGCCCCGGTGCTGGAGAACGGTCAGCGCATCATAGAGCGCCTGATTGACGTTGGATGTACCGACGATGCCGACAATGCCACACATGGATAGGATCTTCTCCGAATAGTGATACTGAAAATGTTAGCGGGACGCGGACACGGGTTCCACGAATTCCTCGCCCCCCGGGGCGTTCGAGGCTTCGTCCGCGGGCCCGAGAAAACGGGCGAACTCGTCGCCGAAGGTACGGCGCGACCAGTCTTCCACCACCGACAGGTGGTCGATCATCACCGATTCCCGCCACCAGGTGTCCTGCGCCACCGGGGTGTAACGCAGGAAGGCGATCATCACCACGACCACCACCAATCCGCGGAGTAGACCGAAGCCCATGCCGAGAACCCGATCGGTGGCGGAGAGCCCGGTGGCGCGAATCAGGTGGCCCACCATGTTGTTGATGATCGCGCCGACGATCAGGGTGCCAAAAAACAGGATGGCAAAGGCCGCAATCAAGCGCACCAGGGGCGTTTCCACGGAGCTTTCGAGCAGCGCCTGCATCTGGGGGTGAAAGGTTCTGGCGATCAGGAAAGCGGCGACCCAGGTGACCAGGGAGAGAGCCTCCCTGACGAAGCCACGTTTGAGACTGATCAGCGTGGAAACCGCGATCAGGACAATGATGACCCAGTCAACCCAGATAAGCGCGTCCATGAACAACCCGATGGCGAGAGGAAAGCGCGAATTCTAACAGGAATCCCGCCGCCACCAAACCGCCACCGGCGCCGCGCCGGTCATTTTTCCCCTTCGGTAACCAGGCTATTGAGCTTGAAGGCGTCATCCAGCGCCTTTTTTGCGGCTTCCGCTTCATTACGGGTGGCGAAGGGACCACTGAACACCCGGGTCAGCGTGGTGTCGCCCCGGGTCACCTGCTGCAGGTGAGAACCGTAGCCCTTGGCGCGCACCTCATCACGAAGACGACGGGCGTTGTCGGGGTTGCCAAAACTGCCCAGCTGGACCACCCAGGCACCGGCCAGGGAGCGGCGGTACTCTTCGGTTTCCGGCGCTTCCGCCGGCGTGGCTGGTGCCGCGGCGGCCGGTTCGGAGGCCGCCGGAGTGACCGGCATGGACGGTTCCCCGCCAGTCGGGGCGGCCGGCTCGTCGGTGGGTGCGGACACCTGAGCGGCGGGCTCATCGCCACTCTCCAGGATACGGTAGGCTGGCGCCGCGGACGTTTCGGGCGCTTCCGCCGTCAGGTCGGGAACCGGCTGCTCCGAGCCCCCCGTTTCGTACCGGGGCGGCTCGGGCATGGCATCCGTCGACACGTCGACCTCCGGGAACGGAGGCTCCTCGGGAATCGGAATGGGCGAGGAAACCCGTTCGGAATGGGGCTCGTCAAAAATCATCGGTACAAAGATGACCGCCAGGGAAACCAGCACCAGCGCTCCGATGATTCGTTGCTTCAGTCCGTCCACGCGTCGACTCCCATCAACCTTCGATTCGTCGCGGTCAAGCCGCTACCGATGATAGTAATTCCCTGCCTTCGAGAACTCAAAGACAAACCCGGAGCTATGGACAAAGTTTAAGGCACGCCGGACACCAGCACAGCCCGGGCTTCGGCCACCGTAAAAAAGGAGCCGAACACCACCACAACCCCATCCTCGCCAGCCGCAGCTTTCGCCGCCGCCAGGGCATCGGCCACGGAGTCATGCCCCCGCCCGGTCACACCGGCGGCCGCCAGGCGTGCACTAAGGTCCGCCAATGCCAGCCCACGGGGAACCGCAAGCGGCGCCAGATGCCATTCCGACACCACCGGCGCCATCCGCAGGGCCACCCCTTCCACGTCCTTGTCCGCCAGGGCCGCGTACACGGCGATCACCTTGCGCGGCGGTCCCGGCAGATCCCGAACACGCCCCGCCAGCCAGCCTGCGGCATGGGGATTGTGCCCCACGTCCACGTACACCGGCGGAGCCTCCCCCAACCGTTCAAAGCGACCGGCAACCCTCACGCGCGCCAGCACGGACTCCAGGGTGGACGGAGGCAACTCCGGCTCCAGGCGGTGTACCGCCACGGCGGCGGCCGCCAGGCTCTTCACCGGCAAGGGCCCAGCCGGCAAGCTCAAACGCAACGACTGATACTGCAGATACACGGCCCCACCCTCGTGACGGATCTCATAGTCACGTCCCAGCAGCGCCAGGGCCACCCGCTGGGCAGCCGCCTGCTGGAGCACCGAGCGGGGCGGGTCATCGTCGGCGTAGATCGCCGGAATCCCCGGCCTCAGAATCCCGGCCTTCTCGAAACCGATGGTTTCGCGGTCATGCCCCAGGAAATCGGCATGATCGATATCGACGGAGGCAATCACCGCCAGATCCGCATCCAGCACGTTGACTGCGTCCAGGCGACCACCCAGCCCCACCTCGAGGATCCAGTCTTCCACGCCTGCCTCGGCGAATGTCACGAACGCGGCTAAGGTACCGAACTCGAAATAGGTCAGCGACACCGCCCCCCGTGCCTGCTCCACCCGCTCGAAGGCACGGATCAGCGTGGCGTCGTCGATGTCGTTGCCGTCGATGCGTATCCGCTCGTTATAGCGATGCAGATGCGGCGAGGTGTAGGCCCCGGTCCTGCGCCCGGCGGCCTGCAGCAGAGCTTCCAGCGCGGCAACGGTGCTGCCCTTGCCGTTGGTGCCGGCAACGGTGATGATTCGTCCCGCAGGCTTGTGGGGAAACAGCCGACGCAGTACCAGAAGTACCCGGTCGAGGCCGAGATCAATACCGATGGGATGGATGGATTCGAGATAGGCGAGCCATTGCTCAAGAGAGGCACCGACCCCGGGGGCAACCGGGGCCGGTCGGCCGGAATCAGGGTGCGACGGCATCGTCTTCAGGCTTCTCCGTCACTTCAAACTTGATGGGTTCCTCGGTACCCGGCTTTTCCTGCCCCGTGAACTTGGCCAGCAGGTGAGCAATGCGCTCACGCAGATGGTGACGGTGCAGAATCATGTCGATGGCACCGTGCTCCAGCAGGAACTCACTGCGCTGGAAACCTTCCGGCAGCTTTTCCCGCACCGTCTGTTCGATGACCCGGGGCCCGGCGAACCCGATCAGGGCGTACGGCTCGGCGATGTTCAGGTCGCCCAGCATCGCCAGACTCGCGGACACGCCGCCGAACACCGGGTCGGTCATCACAGAAATGTACGGAATGCCCTCCTGCTTCAGGCGCTCCAGCACAGCGGCAGTTTTAGACATCTGCATCAGCGACAGAATGGCTTCCTGCATCCGGGCTCCGCCACTGGCAGAGAAACAGACCAGTGGAATACGGTCACGCAGGGCAACGTTGGCGGCCTGTACGAATTTCTCGCCAACCACCTGGCCCATGGAGCCCCCCAGGAAATTGAACTCGAAAGCACACGCCACCAGCGGCACGCCCATGGTGGTCCCTTTGATCGCGACCAGGGCATCTTTTTCGCCCGTTGCTTTCTGTGCCTGAGCCAACCGGTCCTTGTAGCGTTTGCTGTCCTTGAACTTCAGGCGGTCCCAGGGTTCCAGCTCGGCCGCGATTTCCTCGCGCCCGTCCGGGTCCAGAAAAATATCCAGGCGGCGCCGGGCGGATACCCTCAGGTGGTGATTGCACTTGGGACACACGTCCAGGTTCTTCTCAAGCTCCGGTTTGTACAGAAACGCCCCGCACTTGGGACATTTTTTCCAGAGCCCTTCGGGAACACCGGTCCTCTGCCTGGATTCCGAGCGAATCTTGCTCGGCATGATCTTGTCCAACCAGCTACTCATGATTCTGTCCTGTCCTTTGAAGCCTGGCCCGCCCCTGCCCTCAGGAAGCAAGACTGTCCAGGGCTTCGCGCATCGGGTTGAGCAGATTGGTCAGAGCCCGCTTCAGCTCCACTCTATCTGCTTGGTGTCGGGCTATTGTATCGACCAGTACACTGCCAACAATTACACCATCGGATACCCGGCCGATCGCCGCCGCCGTGGCCGCGTCCCGAATGCCGAAGCCCACGCCCACCGGCAGGGCCGTCAGCTCATGGATGTGCGCCACCTTTCTGGCAACCTCGTCAACATCAATGGTCGCCGCGCCGGTGACACCCTTGATGGAAACATAGTACACATAGCCGGAAGAGTGCTCGCTGATTGCCCGGATGCGCTCGTCCGTGGTGGTGGGCGCCAGCAGGAAAATCGGATCCAGGCCGCGCTTGGCGAACAGAGGAGCCACATCCTCCGCCTCCTCCGGGGGCAGGTCGACGGTCAGTACCCCGTCCACCCCGGCATCCGCCGCCGCGTCCGCGAACGCCTCATAGCCCATGGCCTCGATCGGGTTCAGGTACCCCATCAGTACCACCGGGGTCTTGTCATCCTGGCTGCGGAACGTATGGACCATGTCCAGCACCTGACGGAGGGAGGTGCCGTACCGGAGCGCGCGCTCGCAGGCCAGCTGGATGACCGGGCCGTCCGCCATAGGGTCGGAAAATGGCACCCCCAGTTCAATGATGTCGGCGCCGGCGTTCACCAGGGTATGCATCAGCTCGACCGTGGCATCCGGATGCGGATCGCCGGCAGTGATGTATGGAATCAGCGCCTTCCGGCCCTGCCCCTTGAGGGCCTTCAGTACCCCTTCGATTCGGCTCATGCGTGTTCCCCGTCCTTACTCAGATCTCAATGCCATCGATTTGGGCGATGGTGTGGATGTCTTTGTCGCCCCGGCCGGACACGTTGATTACCAGCATCTGGTCTTTGTCCATCCGGGCAGCCAGCTTGACGCCGTAGGCCACCGCGTGAGCGGATTCCAGTGCCGGCATGATGCCTTCCACCCGGGTCAGCAACCGGAATCCTTCCAGGGCCTCATCGTCGGTGACAGACACATAGTTGGCGCGGCCAATGTCTTTGAGCCAGGCATGCTCGGGCCCGACCCCGGGGTAGTCCAGACCAGCGCTGACCGAATGGGTTCCGATGATCTGGCCGTTTTCGTCCTCCATCAGGTAGGTGCGGTTGCCATGCAGCACCCCCGGCCGACCGGCGCACAGGGGGGCCGCGTGCTGGCCGCTCTCAAGACCCAGGCCACCGGCCTCGACGCCGTAGAGAGCGACCTGCTCTTCGGTGAGGAAGGGATAGAACATGCCAATGGCGTTGGAACCACCACCCACGCAGGCCACCAGCGCATCCGGCAGCCGGCCGGCCTTTTCCATCGCCTGGCGGCGGATCTCACGGCCGATCACCGACTGAAAATCCCGCACCAACAGAGGATAGGGGTGAGGTCCGGCCACCGTACCGATGATGTAGAAGGTGTCGTCGACGTTGGTCACCCAGTCCCGCATGGCGTCGTTCATGGCGTCCTTGAGGGTCCGGGTACCGCTCTCCACAGCATGCACCTGGGCACCCAGCAATTTCATCCGGTACACG
The DNA here is from genome assembly GCF_001981305.1 of Marinobacter lutaoensis. Lineage (GTDB taxonomy): Bacteria > Pseudomonadota > Gammaproteobacteria > Pseudomonadales > Oleiphilaceae > Marinobacter > Marinobacter lutaoensis. The sequence continues at coordinate 373,300 of NZ_MSCW01000005.1, forward strand.
TTCAGGGACTGGCGCTGGACATCCTCGGCACCCATGAACACGTGACATTCAAGGCCCAGACGGGCACACACGGTGGCGGTGGCGACGCCATGCTGGCCGGCACCGGTCTCGGCGATGATCCGCTTCTTACCAAGGAAGCTGGCCAGCAATGCCTGCCCGATCGTGTTGTTCACCTTGTGCGCGCCGGTATGGTTCAGGTCTTCCCGCTTAAGCCAGATCTGCGCACCCCCGGTTTCCCGAGTCAGGCGCTCCGCGAAATAGAGGGGGCTTGGGCGCCCCACGTAATCAGCCAGATCCTGATCAAAACGTGCCTGAAAATCCGGATCCTCCCGCAGGCGCAGATACTCACGCTCCAGGGTCATCAGGGAATCCATGAGGGTTTCGGACACGAACCGTCCGCCAAAGGCACCGAAGTGCCCCCGGGCATCCGGGAGCGCTTTCAGCATTTCTTCAGTCAGCTTTACAGACACGGTGAACCTCTTTGATGAAATCAGAAAGTTTCTGGATATCCTTGATGCCCTTGCGGCATTCCACACCACCGCTGACATCGACGGCCCAGGGTCTGACCTCCGACACGGCGCGAGCTACGTTATCAGATGACAGACCACCGGCCAACACAAGGGGCAACGGCCGGCGTTGCGGGATCAGGGCCCAGTTGAAGGACTGACCGGTGCCGCCATACCGGTCCGGGACCCAGGCATCCACCAGCAGCCCGGAAGCCTGGCGATAGGCTTCGAACGCCGCCTCGATCTGACCACCGTCCCGTACCCGGATCGCCTTGATCCAGCGCCGCCCGAACTGCTGGCAGAAGGCAGCCGGCTCATCTCCGTGAAACTGCAACACATCAAGGGGAACCTGATCCAGCACCGTTCGCACCCAGGCCGGCTCCGGATTCACGAACAGGCCCACCACGGTTACGAACGGCGGGACCGCGCGGACCAGCTCGGCGGCCTGCCGGGGGGAGACGGATCGTGGGCTGGGCTCGTAAAAGACGAATCCTAGGGCATCGGCGCCGCAGCTTACGGCGGCGGAAACATCCTCCGGGCGGGTCAGTCCGCAGATTTTGACTCGCGTGGTCATACCGTGTGCCTGGGCTGCTTGACATGAATGTGCGTGGGTTCGATCGGCCGGTTCACGTCCGCCTCGAACCAGGGACGGACAAACGCGGGGCCACAGTTGGCGGCCGGGATACCGTATTGCTTGGGATACCCGACATCAACCAGGTACAAGCCGTCCGGTGGTGCCGTGACACCGGCCAGGCGACGGTCCCGCGCGCGCAGGACCTCCGCTACCCAGGCCACCGGCTGCTTGCCACTGCCCACCGCCATCAGGGCCCCGGCGATATTGCGTACCATGTGATGCAGGAAAGCGTTGGCCTGGACGTCGATCACCACGAATGCCCCCTGGCGCTTCACCGAAATGCATTCCAGGAAGCGTACCGGAGTTCGCGACTGGCAGCCAGCGGCGCGAAACGAGGTGAAGTCATGTTCGCCCACCAGCGCCTGGGCCGCCGCGTGCATGCGTTCGGCATCCAGGGGCCGGAAAGTCCAGCTCACTTGGCCCCGGAGAATTCCCGGTCGTACCGGGTGGTTGTAGATGACATAGCGATAGCGGCGGTACAGCGCGGAAAAGCGGGCATGGAAATCATCCAACCCCTGCCCTGCCCAATGGACCGAAATGTCGTCCGGCAGCGCGGTGTTGATCCCCATGACCCAGGATCTCAAGTTCCGGATGGCGCCAGTTTCGAAATGGGCAATCTGGTAACTGGCATGAACCCCGGCATCGGTTCGGCCGGCACAGACCAGTTCGACCGGGTGCGCCGCTACCTTCGCGACTGCGGCGGCCAGCTCGCCTTCCACGGAACGAACACCGGATTTCTGCATCTGCCAGCCGTGGAACCCGCGGCCATCGTATTCGAAGGCAAGGACAACCCGGCCCTGGCCAATGGCATTGTCTGTGGTGAGTGCTTGGGCTTCTAGGAACAAGGAGGCGGTCCAAAAATCCTGCTACAAAAACAAAGCGCCGGCAGGCCCGATAACTCCGGGTGCCGGCGCTCGCTGCCTGACGGTCCGATTATAACGAATCAGGACAGATTTTTAAGGAGATCCTGGGCTTCGGCTTTTTGTTCCTCATTGCCTTCCAGGGCGACCTCCTCAAGGATGTCGCGGGCGCCTTCGCTGTCGCCCATCTCGATATAGGCCCGGGCCAGGTCCAGCTTGGTGGCGGCTTCGTCGGTACCGGCCAGGAAACTGAAATCGTCCTCATCCCCCAGAGCCTCCTCGTCGATATCCGGCACGGCTTCGGGAGTCGACGGCACCGAATCAATGGCTTCGGAGGCCACCGGAACCTCGTCTTCCGGAATTTCGTCCCCGGACGTTTCCAGTGCATCCTCCAGACCAAGCTCTTCGTCCAGAGACGGATCCTCGGCCGCCGGGACTTCCGACGATTCATCCTCGGACACCTCGGAAAATTCTTCCATCAGCGCCAGGTCCTCGTCGGACACATCCAGCTCCAGCTCGTCCAAGGGCGACTCCTCGCTGGCTGCGTCCGCCAGGGCTTCGTCCTCGTCGGCGGCTTTGTCCAACTCGGCGTCCAGTTCGTCCAGGAAGGACTCATCCAGACCTTCCAGCTCCGACTCCAGGCTGCCAGTATCGTCCCCGCCGTCCGTCGCCTCCATGTCTTCGAGATCCAGGGTCAGATCGTCGTCCGCCGGCAGTTCCAGTTCTTTGTCGCCAGATTCATCCTCCGGAAGATCGAACGATTCAAGCGCGGCAAGCTCTTCCTCCGGCAGTTCGAGATCGGCGGAGCCGTCGTCCTCCCCGGTTTCATCAAGTTCGAAGTCGATGCCGAGATCGTCTTCGGCAAGGCTTTCTTCCTCTTGATCCCCCTGGTCGATCAGAGCTTCGTCGGACGCGGCGGCATCCTCCTCCGCGTCCAGCGACGGCAGATCGAACTCAATCATTTCATCCCGGTCATCGGCCTTCGGGGTGTCGGCGTCAGCCTCGGCCATTTCCTGAAGGTCGCTGTCCTCCATTTCCAGGTCGGACGCAAACTCGCCGAACTCGTTTTCAAGCTCTTCTTCGCTGCCAGCCTCGAAGGTATCGGCCAGCAGTTCATCCGACAGCGGCTCGGCCGGTGTTTCTGCCCCGAAACCGCGATCCTCCCCGCTGGCGAATGCATCGGAACGGAGTTCGGATTCGAGATCGTCGATGCTCGGCATGGATTCGGCTTCTTCCAGACGCGCCTTCAACGCATTGGCCTGCTCCAGGGCGTCCTCGTCGTCCAGTGCCTCAATTTCGCCCAGCTGCTTCTCGAACGACTCACGGTCCTGGCTGTCGGCGTATATGCCCAGCAGTTTCAAGCGCAGATCGGTCCGGCTGGGTTCCCTGGAAATGGCTTCCTCCAGGACCTGAGCCGCCTGTTCCAGCTGGCCGAAGGCAACGTAGGAGTCCGCTTCGTCCAGAGCATCACGCGGGTTTTCAGCGGCCTCCGGGGCCTCTTCGTCGAGGGTCAGGTCAAAAGTGTCTGACTCATCAGCCGGCTCGTTGTTGAGCTGTTCGTAAAACGCCTTTTCCCGGTTGGCGTTGCGCCGTGCCAGCAGCAACAGCAGCAACAGCAAGACGATCAGGCCGCCCCCCAGGGCGATCTGGTACATGGGGTTGCTGACGATCAGGTCGATCACATTGCCAGGGAAGCCCTTCTCCGCAGCCGGTTTCGGCGCAGGCGCCGCCGGCTTCGCTGGCTCGGCTGCCGGCGCCGGTTCGCCGGCATCGCTGGAAGGCGCGCTGGCTGCCTGCGGTTCCGCTGCCTCCATGGGCTCGGTCTTGCCGCCGGCATCCGCCGGCTCGGCCTTGTTTCCGGTAGCCATGTCGGTGCCAGCGTCGCCGGCAGATTCCGGAGCAGAACTCTCTTCCGGTGCCATGGTGACGTCGGCCGCCATGGCATCAGCAGCCGGCTCGGCCGGTGCTCCCGGTTCCGCACCTTCCCCGGCATCGCCTTCAGCCGGCATGGCGGCGTCGGCGGCCATCGTGGTGGCGTCGGGCGTTTCCGGGGTCGCCGGCATTTCGCCAGCAGCATCGGTCGCGGCCTGATCACCCGCCATACGCTGCAGATCGGCGAGCTGGCTGTTCTTGAGTTCGAGCAGCCGCTGCAAGGTCTCCACCTGATCCTGCAGGTCCTCCAGACGACTGTTCAGCTCCGCGTTCTCGCGACAAGCGCTTTCCAGTTCTTCCATCACCACCGCAGTGCCGGCATCGACGCCCCCCGGAAGCTGGCTGTCCCCGCCGGCGGAGCCGCCTTCCTGGGCATCACGGCCACCCTCGTTGTCCGCGACCAGCAGTTTGAGTTCGGCCTCCCCCCCGGTCGTCGCGGTGGGTGCCGGAGCGGAGCGACCGGTGGCGGTGGCATCAACGGTGCGGCGGGACGCTTCGAATGCCTCATTCTGCCGGGCCACCTGGCGCACAGCTTCGGCCCGACTGCGCCGCTGGATGTCTTCAAGGGAGGGAACCCGAAGCACTTCGCCCCGTTTCAGGCGGTTGATATTGCCGCCCATGAAAGCATCGGGATTCAAGTCCTGTATCGCCAGCATGACCTGCTGCATGGATACACTGTCGTTCGGACGCACCCGGGAGGCGATGGTCCAAAGGGTATCGGAAGGCCCGGTCGGGCCGATGGTGGAACGGCTATAGCCGGATGACAGGCTACCTTCGGCCGCCGCCTGGCGGCGCACCGATTCCTGGCTCCGGGATCGGACCGCCGGAGCGGTTTCAGCAACCGATGGTGCCGATACCGACTCAGCCAGACCCGAGCGCTCGGCGTAGACAGGCGGATCCACCAGCACCGCGTACTCACGCATCAAACGGCCGCTCGGCCAGGTCAACTCGAGCAGAAAGTTCAAATACGGCTCGCGCAGCGGTTCCCGGGAGGAAACATTGACGACCAGATTGCCATCGGAGCCGGTGACAACCTCGAAACGGAGCTTGCTGAGAAACTGATTGCGGCTCAGCCCGACACGTTCGTAGGCGGACTGAGGTGCGATATTGACAAAGACATCCCCGGGACTGATCCCCCGACTCTGGGTCAGGGCAATTTCCGCGTCCAGCGGCTCGTTCAGGTAGGACTGAAGTTCAATTTCCCCCAGCCCAAGGGCCTGTGCGACGCCGGAACCGAGCCCACCCGCAAGAGCGAGGGCAACCGCAAGCTTGCGTACCTTCATGCTTTTTCCTTTCCAGTCTCCGTTAGCGTTACTGCTTTCCTAAAACAGAATCGGACGAGGTTGGATGACTTTCGTCTGGGTAATCTGATTTTATTATGTCGTGATTTTAATATTTGGTTCCGGAAGTATTGTTGATATAAGCCGTTTTATCAATCAATCAGCCGCACACCTTGTACCATTTTTTTATCTATCGGCCGGAACTTCCTAGCATCCTTGAAAATAACAGGGGCGGAGGCTGAAATCAGCCTCCGCCCCTGGCCGGCATGCGAAAACCGGACACAGTTGGCATTACCAGGCCGGAAGGGCCATGGTTCAGCACTCCTGGAGGATGCGGAGCATCCGGCGCAGCGGCTCAGCCGCGCCCCAGAGCAGCTGATCACCCACGGTGAATGCCGAGATGTATTCCGGGCCCATGGCAAGCTTGCGGATGCGACCGATGGGGATACTCAGCGTACCGGTCACCTTGGCCGGTGTCAGCTCGGTCATGGTCGCCTCCCGTTCGTTGGGCACCACCTTCACCCAGTCGTTCGCCTGCGCCAGGATCGCCTCGATCTCGCTCACCGGCAGGTCCTTGCGCAATTTGATGGTCAGCGCCTGACTGTGAGAGCGCATCGCGCCAATGCGAACACAGATGCCGTCAATGGGAATCGGGTTACCGGAGCGGCCGAGGATCTTGTTGGTTTCCACGCCCGCCTTCCACTCTTCCCGGCTCATGCCGTTATCGAGCTGCTTGTCGATGAACGGGATCAGGCTGCCGGCCAGGGGAACACCGAAGTGGTCCGTCGGGAAGTCGCCGGAACGCAGGGTCTCGGTGACCTTGCGGTCGATCTCGAGGATCGCGGACGCCGGATCGTCAAGCTCGGCCCGGACACTGTCTCGCAGCGCCCCCATCTGGTTGAGCAGCTCGCGCATGTTCTGGGCGCCGGCGCCGGAGGCGGCCTGATAGGTCATCGGAGAAACCCATTCGATCAGGTCCTGCTCCAGCAGACCGCCCAGAGCCAGCATCATCAGGCTGACGGTGCAGTTACCGCCGATGAAATCCTTGACGCCCCGGCTCAGGGCCGCGTCGATGACCTTGCGGTTGACCGGGTCCAGCACGATTACGGAATGGTCGGCCATTCTCAGGGTGGAGGCGGCGTCGATCCAGTAGCCCTGCCAGCCGGCATCGCGCAGCCTGCCATACACGTCGGTGGTGTAATCGCCCCCCTGGCAGGTCACGATCACGTCCATGCCTTTCAGGGTATCGATGTCGAAGGCATCCTGCAGTACAGGCACCCCGGGCTTGCCGACGTCCGGGGCCGGTTTTCCGGTCTGGGACGTTGAAAAGAAAACCGGCTCGATGTCGGCAAAATCGTTTTCTTCACGCATGCGCTGCATGAGGACAGAGCCCACCATGCCGCGCCAACCTACTAGTCCAACTCGCTTCATGCGACTTTTGAACCTCGTTGCATTTGTGCCCGCCCATTGCCGTTGTCGCTGGCAGGGACGGGATGGATGATCCCGCGGCAACCGCATCCTGTTACCGTCGGGTTTCAAACGCCTGGACCGGGCCTGACTTACAGCGCCGCGAGAACGGCCTCGCCCATCTCCCGGGTGGATACCTTGCGGGTGCCCTCGGAGAGGATATCCGCTGTCCGCAGCCCCTGGTCCAGAACCTGGCTGACCGCCGCCTCGATCGCATTGGCGGCTTCCTCCTCGCCCAGGCTGTAACGCAGCATCATGGCGGCACTGAGGATGGTGGCCAGCGGGTTGGCGATGCCCTGGCCGGCAATGTCCGGCGCCGAACCGTGGCACGGCTCGTACATTCCCTGCTTCTGCGAGTTCAGGGAGGCGGACGGCAACATGCCGATGGAGCCCGTGAGCATCGCGGCTTCGTCCGAGAGAATATCACCAAACATATTGCCAGTCACAATCACGTCGAACTGCTTGGGTGCCCGAACCAGCTGCATGGCGGCGTTGTCCACGTACATGTGGGAAAGCGCCACGTCCGGGTATTCCCGTGTCAGGTCCTCCATGACTTCCCGCCACAGCACAGTCACCTCCAGCACATTGGCCTTGTCCACGGAACACAGCTTGCCGTTGCGCTGCCGGGCAGCCTCGAACGCCACCCGGCCAATGCGGCGGATTTCCGATTCGGTATACGCATAGGTGTTGTAGCCCTGCCGTTCGCCGTTTTCGAGATGACGCACACCGCGGGGCTGGCCGAAATAGATGCCACCGGTCAGCTCACGGACAATCAGGATATCCAACCCGGACACCACGTCCGGCTTCAGGGACGACGCCGAAGCCAGCTGTGGATAGAGGATGGCCGGACGCAGGTTGGCAAACAGCTCCAGACTGGAGCGCAGCCCCAGCAGCCCCTTCTCCGGGCGCTTCGCCATCGGCAGTGCATCCCACTTCGGCCCGCCGACCGCCCCCAGCAGGATGGCATCCGCCTGCCGGGCCTTCGCCAGAGTGTCTTCCGGCAGCGGCGTGTCACAGGCATCCAGGGCGGCACCGCCAACCAGCGCCTGCTCAAAATTCAGTCCCAGGGAAAAGCGGTCGTTGACCCTGGCCAACACACGCTCCGCCTCGGCGACAATCTCCGGGCCAATGCCGTCTCCCGGCAACAACAGAATGTTTCTGGACATTACGGTTTCCTTGAGTCGTTCAGTCGGTATCAATCAGTGACCACCGGCAAACAGCCAGGGCGCGGTTTGCCGGCGTTTTTCCTCGTAGGCGCGGATGAGGTCGGCGTCTTCCAGGGTCACACCGATGTCGTCCAGGCCGTTGAGCAGGCAGTGTCGACGGAAATCGTCTACCTCGAACGGGAAGCACTCGCCGAACGGCGTGGTCACGGTACGCGCCGCCAGGTCGACCGCCAGTTCATAGCCCTCGTTGTCGTAGGTTTCCTGGAACAGCCTGTCAACGATTTCTTCATCAAGAACAATAGGTAACAGGCCATTCTTAAAGCAGTTATTGTAGAAGATGTCGGCAAAGCTCGGGGCGATGATGACCCGAAAACCGAAATCTTCCAGGGCCCAGGGGGCGTGTTCGCGGCTGGAGCCGCATCCGAAGTTGCGCCGGGCCAGCAGCACACTCGCGCGCTGATAGCGGGGCTGGTTCAGTACGAAGTCCGGATTCAGGGGCCGTTGAGAACAGTCCTGGTCCGGTTTGCCTTCGTCCAGGTAGCGCAGTTCATCGAACAGATTGGGGCCAAAGCCGGTGCGTTTGATCGACTTCAGGAACTGCTTGGGAATGATCATGTCCGTGTCCACGTTGGAACGGTCCATGGGGGCCACGATGCCCTTGTGCTGGGTGAATGCTCTCATGGTCTTTCTCCTGTGGCTCAGTTCAACAGTTCACGGACATCGACGAAATGGCCGGTCACGGCCGCCGCAGCCGCCATGGCCGGGCTGACCAGATGGGTGCGCCCGCCAAACCCCTGACGACCCTCGAAATTACGATTCGAGGTCGAGGCGCAGTGCTCACCCTGCCCCAGCTTGTCGGCGTTCATCGCCAGACACATGGAGCAGCCGGGATCCCGCCACTCCAGCCCCGCCTCAATGAAAATCTTGTCCAGACCTTCCCGCTCCGCCTGCGCCTTGACCAGGCCAGACCCGGGCACCACCATCGCCTGCTTCAGGGTTGGCGCCACCTTCCGCCCTTTCACCACCCGTGCCGCCTCACGCAGATCCTCGATCCGGCTGTTGGTGCAGGAGCCGATGAATACCCGGTCCAGCCGGATGTCGGTGATCTTCTGGTTGGGCTGCAGTCCCATGTACTTGAGCGCCCGGACGATACCCTCCCGCTTGATGGGGTCCTCTTCCTGAGCCGGATCCGGCACCCGGCCATCCACCGAGGTAACCATTTCCGGGGAAGTCCCCCAGCTGACCTGGGGCTTGATGGCCGCGCCGTCGATCTCGACCACCTTGTCGAATACCGCATCCGGATCACTGTGCAGGGTTCGCCAGTAGGCCACCGCCCGATCCCACGCGTCTCCCTTGGGAGCAAACGGCCGGCCACGGACATACTCGATGGTGGTCTCGTCCACCGCCACCATCCCGACCCGGGCGCCGGCCTCGATGGCCATGTTGCAGATGGTCATGCGCCCTTCCATACTCAGGCTCCGGATGGCCTCACCCCCGAACTCGACCGCATAGCCGGTACCGCCGGCGGTTCCAATGGTGCCAATGATCGCCAGCACCACATCTTTGCCGGTGACACCGGGTGCCAGCTGGCCGTTGACCCGCACCAGCATGTTCTTCATCTTCTTTTGCACCAGGCACTGGGTGGCCAGAACATGCTCCACCTCGGACGTACCAATGCCATGGGCCAGACAGCCAAAAGCACCGTGGGTGGAGGTGTGGGAGTCACCGCAGACGATGCTCATGCCCGGCAGGGTCGCGCCCTGCTCCGGACCGATCACATGCACGATACCCTGGCGCTGGTCCTTGATCTTGAATTCCAGGATGCCGAACTCATCGCAGTTCCGGTCCAGCGTTTCCACTTGAGTACGTGAGACCGGATCGACAATGCCGTCAATCCCCTTGTCCCTCTCCGTGGTGGGCACGTTGTGGTCCGGGGTGGCCAGGTTGGCATCGATCCGCCAGGGCTTACGGCCCGCCAGGCGCAGACCCTCAAATGCCTGGGGTGACGTCACTTCGTGCAGCAGATGCCGATCGATGTAGATCAGCGCGGAGCCGTCGTCCCGCTGCTTGACCAGGTGGTCGTCCCACAACTTGTCGTACAAGGTCTTGCCCGCCATGGTTCTCTCTCACTCATTGCCGGTGGTTTTGATTGGATGAAGGCATCATACTCCGGCCCAATAAATAACTCCAATTCATGTTTTTTATTCATTGAATTCCTAATAGGCATGAATTAGGGTAAGACGAAATCACCCAGTGACCGGATCCACCATGGACGCCAACGCGATACAGGCCTTCCTGACCATTGTCGATCAGGGCTCCTTTTCCGAAGCCGCCGAGGTGCTTCACCTGACCCAGCCGGCCATCAGCAAACGGTTGGCAGCGCTGGAGAACCAGCTTGGCGTGCGCCTGATCGACCGGCGCCAGCGGGAGATTCGCCTGACCGACGCCGGCAAGCGGCTGCTGCCCCACGCCCGCCGCATCCTTGATGAAATCCACAACGCTCGCATGGCGGTATCGCCGGAAGCGGCGGAGATCGCCGGCGAGCTGCCCATCATCGCCAGTCACCACATTGGCCTGCATCACCTGCCCCGCTGGCTGCGGCAGCTGCGCAAGTGCTACCCAGACGTCAGCCTGAGCCCCCAGTTCCTGGAATCCGACGCAGCCTATGGACAAATGCTCAAACGGCACGCGGAGCTGGGCTTTGTCACCCTAAGCGACAGCATGGCACCGGGCTTTCAAATACACGCACAGTGGCAGGACCCGATGGCCTTTGTCTGCGGCCCCGACCATCCCCTGGCCGAGCAACCCCGGCCACGACTGGAACACCTGGCGGCGCATCCGGCACTGTTGCCGGACACCAACACTGCCACTTACCGGGTGGTCAGCCGCCTGTTTCTGGAGGCGAACCTCCACCTGTCCCTGATGATGCCCACCAACTATCTGGAAACCATCAAGATGATGACCAATGTGGGGCTGGGATGGAGCGTGCTGCCGGTGAGCATGGTGGACGACAATCTGCGGATACTGGAGGTGGGGCACCCGGTGTCCCGAGTGCTGGGTGCCATCGGGCTGGAGGGACGATCGCTCAGTGCCGCTGCCCGGGCCCTGCTGGACATCGTTCGCCAGGAAGAAGGGCTCTAGCCCCCGGGTCAACGGGATTCAGCGGGCGCCCGTATCCCCCACCAGGCCACCAGCAGCGCCAGGGTCGCCGCCACCGCACCCCCCCAGAAGGCCGCGCCGGTACCCAGATACTCCACCAACAGGCCGGACATCCAGGCGCCCACGGCTCCCCCCGCACCAAAGCTCAGGCCGCTGTACAAGGCCTGGCCCTGGCCATGGTGAGCCTGCCCGAAATAACCGTGTATGTATTGCACCGACAGGGCGTGCAGGGCGCCGTAGGACGCCGCATGCAGCAGCTGCGCCAGCAACAGCAGCGCCAGGCCGCCGGTGAGATCGGCGATCACGCCCCAGCGCAGCGCCGTCAACAACAGCGCGCCCAGGGCAATCCGCCGTAACGAGAGGTGCCGCTGAAGCCGGTGCATGACCAGGAATAGGGCGATCTCAGCCAGCACCCCCAGCGACCACAGCAGTCCGATCGAGAACTTGCCGTATCCGTGCCGCTCCAGATGGATACTGAAAAACGTGTAGTAGGGGCCATGGGAAACCTGCAACAGGAAATTCATCAGGAAGAAGGCCAGCACCGCCCGCTGCCACAGAACTCGGCCAAGGCTCCCTGCCGGAAGGCTCCGCCGCCGCTCGCCCCGTTCCGCCGGCACCAGGAACGTGGACAGGGCAATGCCGGCAAACACCGGGAGCAGCAACCAGGGCAAAGCCGACACCGGCACACGCTCAAGCACGGCCCCCACCAACGCCACCGCACCGATGAAGCCGACCGAGCCCCAAAGTCGCACCTTACCATAGCGGTCCCGCTCCGGCCCGAGGGTGCGTAGGGTGATCACTTCGTACAGCGGCAGGATGGCATTCCAGAAAAAGGTGAAGGCCAGCATTGCCAGCAGCAGGCCGGAGAAACCCGGCTCCAGAAAGACCCCGGCAAAGCAAAGAGCGCCGCCGATGGCGCCGACACGGACCAGGCGGACCCGCTGGCCGGAGCGGTCGCCCAGCCAGCCCCAGACACTGGGGGCAACGATTTTGGTGAGCTGGATCGACGCCATCAGCGTCGCGATCTGCAGATAACCGAAGCCCCGGGCTTCCAGATAGAGCGACCAGTACGGCAGCATGCCGCCCAGTAGGGCGAAAAACCAGAAGTAGAGGTTCGACAGGCGCCAGTAAATCGCTCAGACTCCGAACGGTCAGCGTTGGCCGAGCACCGGAGTGGTCACGGCCACGTCACCATTCTGCGCACGGTGCCGCAGATAGTGATCCATCAACACAATCGCCATCATCGCCTCGGCGATCGGGGTGGCCCGGATGCCGACACAGGGATCGTGCCGCCCAGTGGTGATCACCTCCACCGGGTTGCCCTCCACGTCAATGCTCCGCCCCGGCAGGCGGAGACTGGAGGTGGGCTTGAGGGCAATGCTGGCCACGATCGGCTGGCCGGAGGAAATCCCCCCAAGCACACCCCCGGCGTTGTTGCTGAGAAAGCCCTCGGGCGTCATTTCATCCCGGTGTTCGGTTCCCTTCTGCTCGACGCAGGCAAATCCGGCGCCGATTTCCACGCCCTTGACCGCGTTGATGCTCATCAGCGCATGCGCCAGATCGGCGTCCAGCCGGTCGAAGATCGGCTCGCCCAGACCCGGCGGCACCCCTTCGGCGACGACGTTGATCCGCGCGCCAATGGAGTCCCCCTCCTTGCGCAGGGCATCCATGTAGGCCTCCAGTTCCGGCACCTTGTCCGGATCCGGACAGAAGAACGGATTCCGGTCGACCTGATCCCAGTCAAGCGTTTCCACCCGGATCGGGCCAAGCTGGGCCAGATAACCCCGGATCCGGATCCCCAGCCGTTCAGCCAGGAACTTGCGTGCCACCGCCCCCGCAGCCACCCGCATCGCGGTCTCCCGGGCGGATGAACGGCCACCGCCCCGGTAATCCCGAATGCCGTACTTGTGCCAGTAGGTATAGTCGGCGTGGGCGGGACGGAACTGGCGGGCGATCCTGCCATAGTCCTTGGATCGCTGATCGGTGTTTTCAATGAGCAACCCGATGGGCGTGCCGGTGGTCCGGCCCTCGAACACCCCGGACAGGATCCGCACCTCATCCGGCTCGCGCCGCTGGGTGGTGTGACGCGAGGTGCCCGGTTTGCGACGGTCCAGGTCCCGCTGCAAGTCGGCCTCCGAGAGGGCCAGCCCGGGCGGGCAGCCATCAATGATGCAGCCGAGCGCAGGGCCGTGGCTCTCGCCGAACGTGGTGACGGTGAACAGTTTTCCGAAGGTGTTTCCCGACATGGTTGCGTATCTTGTCCCGTGTTGTGGTCAGTGGGCGCTGGAACGGCGGGCTTGCCAGTCCCGGAGGTCCTGGGCCCGCAGCAGGAACACGCCGTCGCCGCCGTTTTCGAATTCCAGCCAGGTGAACGGCAGGTCCGGATAGGCCGCTTCCAGGGCTTCCCAGCTGTTCCCGACCTCAACGATCAGCAGACCCTCCTCGGTCAAGTGATCGGCGGCGCCGTCCAGAATACGGCGGGCAATGTCCAGACCGTCGTCGCCGGCCGCCAGGCCGAGCTGGGGCTCGTGGCGATACTCCGCCGGCATCGCCGCCAGATCCCGGGCGTCGACATAGGGAGGATTGCTCAGAATCACATCGTAGCGTTCGGTGATCGCGTCGAATACATCGGAGCGGATCGTGCGCACCCGGTCACGGACCTCGTGCAGGTCGATGTTCGCTTCCGCCACGGCCAGAGCATCCTCGGAAATGTCGGACAGATCGACCAGGGCGCCCTCGAACACCGTCGCCGCACCGATGCCAATGCAGCCGCTGCCGGTACACAGATCCAGCACCCGATGCACCGGCGTCTCGCCGAGCCACGGCTGAAGCCCCTTTTCCAGCAACTCGCCGATGGGGGAACGGGGAATCAGGACCCGCTCATCAACCTTGAACGGCATCCCCATGAACCAAGCCTCGCCCAGAAGATACGCCAACGGCACCCGATCCCTCACCCGCCGCTCGATGCGCTCGAACACGATCTCCCGTTCCCGTCGCAACAGCCGGGCGTCCAGGAAGACCGTGTTGTTTGCCAACGGCAGATTGAGGCTGCGCAGCACCAGGTGCACGGCCTCGTCCCAGGCATTGTCGGTGCCGTGCCCGAAATACACGTCGGAGCCGGCGAACCGGGAAGTGGCATAACGAAGGTAGTCCCTTACGGTGGTCAGGTCATCAATGGGGCTGGTCACTGCGGATGATTCCTGTTGTTTGGCAAATGTCGCGCGGATTATACGCTGAATCCGCACCCTACTGCAGCCGCTTCCGCCGGTTCTAGACCGCCAGGGGCCCGGAGCTGGTACGGTGCCGCTCGTAGCGATCCAGAGCCGCGGCCATGCGTTCCCGCCCCAGCTGAATGAGTTCCGGGGCCTTGTGATAGTCGTAACTGCGACAGGCATTCTTGGGAATGTTGACCAGCAGGTCGGGCGGATAACCGGCAATTTTGTACTGAATCAGCGCACTCTGCATCGTCTCAATGGACAGGTTCATGACGTCGAACTTGCCGATCCCGAGCTTGTCCCAATCAATGACCTCCCGCTCCTCGGCGGCACCCTTCGCGGCCTTGCGCTCACCAGAGGCATCCGGCTCCGGTGCCGGTTTGTCCAGCTCCCGCCGGCGCACCTCCCGCTCCAGTTTCTGCTCGGCGGTCGTGGTGTCCGGATCCGCCCGACGGGACGTCAGGGACTTCAGGGATTCCCAATCGAACCAGCGGGACGCTTTTTCCCTAAGCACATCCACCCACTCGTCGATTTCCCGGCCGCTTTCGTGGCCGGTCACGAACGCGGCATCCGGAATCCGCTGACGCTGGTCATCCTCGCCGCTCAGGTTCACCGCGACGATCAGATCGGCGTGGGCGGAAATGGTGGGGATGATCGGCAGGGGGTTCAGCAGGGCACCGTCCACCAGCACCCGGCCGTTGAGCACCAGTGGCGTCACCACGCCGGGAATCGCCACCGATGCCCGGATCGCCTGATCCAGAGGCCCTTCCTGGAACCAGACTTCCTTGTGGGCGAGCAGGTCGGTGGCGACGGCGGTATAAGCAATGGGCAGGTCCTCGATGCGGATGTCACCGAGCATTTCACGGACAATGGAAAAAATTTTCTCGCCCCGGATCGCGCCAACGGAGCTGAAGGTTACATCCAACAATTTCAACACGTCGAACTGGCCCAGGCCAGTCACCCAGTCCTTATAGTCCTGCAACTTGCCGGCGGCATGGAAGCCACCAATCAGCGCCCCCATGGAACAGCCGGACACGGCGACAATCCGGTAGCCCCGCTCCAGCAAAATCTCGATGGCGCCGATGTGGGCGTACCCCCTGGCGCCGCCGCTGCCGAGTGTCAGCGCCACGGTCCGTTGGTGTTCCGGCTGCACCCGGGATTCCTCGCTCGCGGTCGCCACCGATGCCGCGGACAGATCGGAACTCTCCACCACCACGGACACCCGGTGCTCGGGCACCTCCGTCTCTTCCGTCCCGGCCGGAACGTCCGGACCTTCCTCATCCCCCGTCATGGCCTTACCTCCTGATCACGACGATTTCGATTCGATTCCCCTGGCGTTCGGGATCGGACAGAGCAATGCCCGGCCCCACGACAATCAGCCGTTGCCGGTCACGGGATACGCCGGTTCGGGCCAGAACCTCGCTGAGCGAGGTCAGCGCCGCCTCCGCCCGTGCCCGTGCCGATTCGTAGGATTCATCCGGTGCCAACGCCGAGAACCCGGCCAGCACCACCAGGGCGCCCGGCTGTTCCGCCAGCTCGCGGATCCGGCGCCGGTCCGTGGCGTGCCAGTCGAACCGATAGGTCACCTCCCCCTGCCAGGGAACCACCCAGGGGCCAAGCACCCGGCGGGAAGCCTCGGCAAGACCGGGTATCACAGCCTCGGGTTGCACCCGCAGGTGCTCAACCCATACATACTCGCGCAGGTTGCCGCGGGTCACGGTATAAACCAGCGTCAGCCAGCGGGCGCCATCCCCGTCCTCCGACACCGCGACCAAATAGTCCTGCTCCGAGTCGCGGCCATTGAGCACGGCCTGCCCGAACACCCGGTTGGCCCAGATCACGCTGCGACCACAGCGAACGTTCTCACACTCGAACAGGATACGCGCGCCCTCCTCCTGTAAGCCACGAAGGTAATGATCGCGGGCCTCGCGCCGGGTCGCGTCCCGAGCCAGCTGGTATAGCCGACCCTCGCCGGTAACCGGTAACCGGGCCATGGTTTCGGAGCGGATCTCGTCATTGATTTCCCGGACCGGGCTGAACAGCACCAGATGGCCCGGAGATTCGATCTCCACCGAGGCTTCCCGGGTCGACTGCGGAAACGGATCGGGGAACGCGTCGGCCCGGGCCGGCACGGCCAGCAGCAGGAGCAGCGCTGACAGCATCCACCTCGAAGACAGGGTCATCATGATTCAGGGTTGCTCCAGAAAGCGACTCACCGCCCGCGCGACCGGAGCCGTGTCCCCATCCAGATGGCAATGGTGGCCGCCCGGCACCTCGATCACCGACAGGTCGCGGATCAACCCCGCGCGCTCCACCAGTTGGCCCCGGCTGGCCAAGAGCCCATTCGCCGCCTGTACCAGCAGCGTCGGCGTGGTGATTGCCGCCAGCGTGGCACGAACCTGATCCTCGGTCATCATTAGGGGAGACGGGTGCCGAAGTCTCGGGTCGGTGCGCCAGACAAAGCCCCGCTCGACGGGTTTCAGGTTGCGTGGCACCAGCGTCAGGGCCGCCTCGTGGCTCAGGGGGCTGACACCCCCTTCCCTCGCCTTCGCCGCGGTTGTGATGTCGGGGTAAACCACCGCCCGGCCCGAGCCGCGAAGCCGCTTGCCAATGGCACGGCGCAGTTGTGGCACCGTGTCTTCGAGCGGCCGGCTGATCGCCCCCAGGCTGTCGATCATCACCAGTCGCCGGACCCTCTCGGGAAACGCGGCGGCATACAGCCCGGCGACGATGCCTCCGAGCGAATGACCGACCAGGTCCACCCGGTCGTCAGCGCCAGGACACAGAGGGTGCTCCAGCAGCTCTGCCAGATCCGAGACATAATCCATCAGCCAATAGGACTGTCCGGGGCTGCGGTGCCCGGAGTGACCATGCCCGGCCATATCAATGGCATGAACCGGCCCCAGGGAGGCCAGCTCCGGCGCGAGCCGGGTGAAGGAGAGGCAGTTGTCGAGCCAGCCGTGCAGCAGCACCAGAGGCCGCGAAGGGACTGCGGCCGCCGGAGAAGACCAGGACATGCCCACCAGCGTCAGCTGGGAGAGCGGCCAGGAAGCGTCACGGCATGTCACACGGGCGGAAGAGGTCACCGGCATATCCATCGTCCGGCCACCTCACATGGTGTGCGTGGGGCGGTCGGAGGTCAGTGACCCAGCGAGATAGGATTCGATCTTGGTCCGCGCGGTTTCGTCGTCGCCGTTGAACTGGACGCCTATCCCGGCGGCACGGTTGCCTTGGGCGCCCTTCGGCGTGATCCAGACAACCTTGCCCGCCACCGGGATTTTCTCGGGCTCGTCCATCAGGTTGAGCAGCAGAAACACCTCATCGCCCAACTGGTACTGTTTCTGGGTCGGGATGAACAGGCCACCCTGTTTGATGTACGGCATGTACGCTGCGTACAGGACCGCCTTGTCCTTGATGGTCAGGGTAAGAATACCACTGCGTGCGCCAAATCCTGGGCCCATAGTCGACACCTATTCTTGCGTTACTGGGGAACGGACCGGACAGGAATACCGAAAAACCTGTCATTCCGCAATCATAGCAGCTGCCGGAGCGGGACACGCAAACCG
This sequence comes from Marinobacter lutaoensis, assembly GCF_001981305.1. Taxonomy (GTDB): domain Bacteria; phylum Pseudomonadota; class Gammaproteobacteria; order Pseudomonadales; family Oleiphilaceae; genus Marinobacter; species Marinobacter lutaoensis. The sequence goes on from NZ_MSCW01000005.1 coordinate 391,085, forward strand.
GAGCGTCAGCCGGCCCTGCGACGGGGCATCAGCGCCTGCCAGGCCAGCAGCAACCGGGACGCCTCCAGCTCCGGGTTGACGTTGTAGACACCGGCCGCGCGGGCTTCCCGTACCTGATCGAGCAGCTCGTGGGCCCGCCAGGGCGGGTTGTGCCGGGCCAGGAACTCCAGCATATCGGCCGCGTCCGGGTCGGCCACGGTACCCCCCGCCGCCAGCCGGGCCAGATCCGCGGCCCATCCCTCAAACAGACCGAGCGCCTCCTCCAGGCCCAGGGCCTTGAAGGCCCGGGCGGCATCGGCCACGGGCATCTCACCGCGCATGAACCGGCGAAAGGCGTCAAATGCGGTGTCACGCAGTTCAAGAAAATCGCCGGTCAGATATTCCAGCGCCAGTCTCGGCGCGCGGTCGGCCAGTGCCAGGGCGCGGCGAACCCGATCCGCCGGAGGGGCGGGTGTATCGCCACCGAGGCCATCCAGAGCCCGCGCCAGCCACTGCTCCGCCTGTGCCATGGAGGGTACGGGCACCATCAGGGTCTGACATCGGGAACGAATGGTCGGCAGCACCGGCCGCCCGGTTTCCTGAAGCAGCAGCAGGGTCACGTCGGGCAGCGGTTCCTCCAGGGTTTTCAGCAGGGCATTGGCCGCGTTCACATTCAGCTGGTCCGCCCGGTCGATGATGGCCACCTTGTGATGGGCAACCTGCGGCGATGCCACGGCAAAGGCGGACAAGGCCCGGATCTGATCGACCTTGATCATACGTGAGGTTTCCGGGGCATAGACGCGTAGATCCGGATGGCTGCCCGCCATCACCAACTCGCACTGTTTGCAGGTACCGCAAGCGACCGGCCGCCCCTCGTGGCGGCCAGCCGGTGTTTCACACAGCAACAGGCCTGCCACCGCTTCCGCCCAGGCACGTTTGCCCACGCCCCGCTCACCGTTGAGGATCAGGGCATGGGGCAGGCGGTCCTCCGCCAAGCGCGCCTGCACCTGACGCCAGGCGCGTTCCAACCAAGGCATTGTCTGGGCGATGTCTGTCACGGGGCGTTTCCGGTTCCTGTCCTGTGGCCACGTAGCTGGCGCCGGATGATCGACAAGGTCCGGCGCATGCGCCGCAGATCGCTGCTCGATGCCGGAGCCGACGGGTTATAGTAATGGCTGTTGATCATCCGGGCAAAGCGGCGTGCCGTATCTCCGGCTTCCGGGCGGGTACGGGCCAGTCGCTTTGCCAGGTCGTCCGGGGTATCCCCCGGCCGCACCTCGACCCCGGCACGTCGGCACAGCGCCTGCCAGGCTTCCAGCAGGCGCCGGTGGCCGTCCCTGCGGGCTTCCCGGGGTGAGCGAACGTAGCTCACCAGCCCCAGGGCCAACAATCCCACACCGACCCCCCCTGCGGTCAGATAGCCCAGTTCACGCAAGCCCAGGCCACCGGGCAACCGGGACATCAGATCCATCTGACTCTGCCCCTGGTAACCCACCACCCAGCGCTGCCACTGGTAATTGATCCGGTCCAGCTGCAGGCTGGCCCATTGCAGCAACGCGATATCCCGGTAGCGCTGGGGCGAGAAGGGGTTCGACTCCAGGAACGAGCCCTCCTCCGCCACCGCATCGCGCAGGCCCGATTCAATGCGCGCGGGCGCGATCGCCGCCGTCGGGTCCACCCGCACCCAGCCCCGACCGTCCAACCAGGCCTCCACCCAGGCATGGGCGTCGTACTGACGGACAATGAGGTACTCGTCATCCACCCCCGCCTCACCCCCCTGGTAACCCATGACAATACGGGCGGGGATGCCGGCAGCGCGCAGTACGAAGGTGGTGGCGCCGGCGTAGTGGGCACAGAACCCCCGTCGCTGATCAAACAACAGGGCATCCACCCCGTTTTCAGGCATGGCGGGAGGCCGCAGAGTGTAGAAATAGGGTTGCTGCCGGAACCGGGTCAGCAGCTCGGCCACCACATCGGTGTCGGCCAGGCGGCCCGCCAGGCTGGCTGCGAGCGCCCTCGCCCGGGGGTTGCCCTGCTCCGGCAGCTGCAGATAACGGTGCCGTTGCGTCGCATCCAGCGGGGTGCCAGGCACCTTCGGCAGACCCGTCAGTCGCAGCCGGTAGCGAACCGGGCTATCGGCCGGACGGGGGAAACGAAACAGGTCCTCCTCCACTTCGAACAGATTGCCCGAGGCGGCCTCGGAACCGGCCAGAGCAAACGCCCAGCGGCGGTCGGTGGGCTCCAGCAACACCTCGTACTCGGTGGCTGCCAGTGGCCCGACACCACCGTCGGTGGCGACCCGGGCTAACGGTTCGACGGGCGCGCCGCCGGTCTGCCGCCAGGTTTCGCCGTCCAGGTAGTCCAGCACCAGGCCCCGCCAGTATCGGTCGCGGTAAGCCGGTACCGCCCCCCCGAACGTCACCCGGAAAACCCGTTCGCTGCTCTGTGCCAGGTGGGAGATGTCGCCGGGGCGCAGGGTGTCGCTGAGCCCCGACCGGGCGTGACCGGACACCAGTGGCACCGTCCATAGGGGGCCCATGCGTGGAAAGAACACGAACACCAGAATCACGAACGGCAGCCCTTTCAGGAACAGGCCACCGAGCCGCCGCCATCCGGATGCCAGACCGTCCGGCAGATCCGGGGCGTTGACCACCTGCAACGCCACCAGTAACAACCCCAGGGCCAGGAAATTCACCAGCGCCCACAGGATTTCCTGGCGAAACAGGAAATTCACCGACGCCAGATAGGCCAGAATGAAGAACAGAACATAGAAATCCCGGTGATTTCGGGTTTCCAGCCATTTCAGACCCACCGCGAGCACAAAGAAAGAGGCCGCGGTATCCACGGTAAAACGCCCGGAAACCGAGGCGATGTAGACCGCAATCAGCAAGGCCATGATCCCCATCCGGGGCAAGCGGCCCGGCAGGCGGACCCGTCCCCGCTGAGCCCGCCAGCGCCAGCCCGCCAGCACCAGACAGACGGCGATCAGCCACGCCGGCAACCGGTCCCACTGGGGCAGCAACAGTACGATAAAGGCGGCCATCAGCCACAGCAGTCCCTGGCTGGGAAGGCGCGACGGCTGGCGGCCCCGCTGTCGATCGTCACGCCGGCTCATCGCACCTCCAGACCGCCAGTGCCCGTAGGCAGCGGCGAACATGGACCGCCCCAAGGTCCGGTTCGATGCGCTCGCCGGGGAGGTTCAGACCGAAAGGTACGCCCTGGCTGGCACGCGCCAGTACCAGCGCGGACAGATAACTCAGGCGGCGCTCGTGGTCTACGCCAGGGAAGGCGTCGAAGTCCAGGCGATCCGGCTGACCGGCGCCACCCCGCCAGTCCGCCACCACCATCTGCCCGTCCCGGGCGACCCGCTTCCAGAGCACCCGGGCGCTGAGATCACCCTCGCGCCAGGGCCTCAGTTCGGCCTGCTCGGTTCCCTGACGGTCACGGACCAGTTGAGGGTCATCGCCGTCCTCACCGGTGGCCAGGGCCTCGGGCGCCGGCCGTGGCCTGGGGTAGCAAACCGCCGAGGATAGCGGGCGTATCCAGGACCAGGCCTTGAGCAATCCGAATGGGAAACGGGTTTCCACCCGGATTCGCTCCGGCCGCAGGTAGCCCCGGGCCTGCCCCCGGACCGCCAGGGTGACATCCTCGGATTGGCCCGGAACAACGTGAAAGCACACCTCCGCCGCCCCCGGGCAGGACAGGCGAATCGCCACGGCCCCCCGCTTGCCGGCGGCGGCGCGCAGGCGGAAGGCAATGCCCTCCCCGACAAACCCTTCCCCAGCCTGGACCAGCGTCAGCACCAGTCCGGACAGGTTCTGGTGGGTTTGATGAATGGCGCCCACGAACACGGTGCCCAGAAGAAAGGTGGTCAGGTAGATCAGACTGTTCTGGTAGTTGATGGCGGTCAGCAACATCACCACCAACAGCACGCCAAAGACCACGCCTGCGCCGGTCGGCAGTATAAAAATATTCTTCTGGTTAAACCGGCGCGTGTCGGCACGGGGAATGCGCCGATGGACCCAGTCCTGCCACTGCCTGGAGAAAAAACTGATCATCCTGCCCCACGAGACGATTGGAATGCGCTACCGGGAACGGACTATAGCAACGAACCGTGACCCGATGTTCCAGCTTACCGGAAATTCGAGGAGGCGGATCACAATCCTGACGGGATCGGGTTGAAAAACATCCAGGCACACCAAATACTGGTGGCAAGACCCATCATGAGGCCAACACCATGAACCGCCATTGTCTGCTTGCCTGCGCGATTGCCGGGCTGAGCACCGGTCTGACCGCCCAGGCGGGGGTCGAAACTCTGACCTCCGACGAAATGGTCGATACCTACGTCAAGGACTCGGCGGTCATCGTCGTGCCCCGCACGCCCAGCCAGGTGGAGGACCGCAAGCGGATCATCCGCTCGCTCACCATCTCCCCGGGCGAGCCGGTGCTGACCGAAGCGGAGGAAGAAGCCTACCGGGAAGCCCTGCAGCGCTACATAGAGAGCGGCCGAGAGGATGCGCTGGAAAATGCGGAAGAGGAGTTTGTCCGCCGGGCCCTGCTACTGCCCACCGACGAACTGGCCCGGGCGCAGCCCGCCGCCGAGTTCAGGGCCGTGCTGCCGCCACTGATTTTCGGCCAGCAGCCGGAGATCCCGGATGAACCCTTCACCCAGACCTTCCTGAACGACCAGCTGGGCATCGGCTTCGACGGCCAGAACCTGAACTTTTCCATCGGCAACCCGCCCGGTATCGATCAAATCCACATTCCCCAGGCGATTAACGAGGGCCCCATCACCCTGACGCCCCGCCCTGGCGGCGGCTTCGACCTGTCCATTGCCGTGCCCGACTCCTGAAGCCGGCCAGACTTCGCGTCACCGGTCTTTATATCCCGATGTCGAGGGCGGACAAATAAAAACGCCCCGCCAGAGCGGGGCGTCCAACGCCAGGTATCCGGGTCGGTTTAGTGACCGTAGACAGCCAGCTTGGTGTTGGTGATGGACAGGTTGTCCATGGCCACGGAACCGATGGACGCACCACCGATGTTGATGGCACCGATGCTCATATCCATGCTGATGTCCGCCACGTCAATGCGCAGGACGTCGGTCTTGGTGGACGCACCCAGGCCGGCACCCTTGTACACGTTGACGTTGGCAACAGCGAACAGAGCGGTCGGATCCGTGCTCGGGTCAGCGGACTCGAAGAAGTTCGCGCCCATGATGGCCATGTCCTGGATACCAACGCCGAGGAATTCAACGTCGAAGTCCATATCCACCACATTGAACGCCACGGCCATGTTCAGGGTATCGGTCGCGGTGTCAACAGTGATGTCCAGCTGGCCCAGGTTACCCCAGCCACTCAGGTTGGATACCAGGGTGGTGGAGTCCGTGGCGCCTTCCAGAGCCATGGAGCTGGCCGTCATACCCCAGTCGATGGGCAGCCCATCCAGGGAGCCGACGTGGATGACTGCGTCACCGTCCGCCAGTACGTCAATATCGATCTTCAGCTGGTCCAACAGGTTGGTACCCGGACCACCGGCAACGCCGGAACCACCCAGCACGATGTCGTTCACGACGAAGGAACCTTCGTCAGTGTAGCGGAACTGACCGATGCTGACTTGGGTTTCCAGTTCGATGGTGACACCGGCCTGACCGGTGACGTTGCCCATCGCGCTGTCGTCCATGGCTTTGAGGTCCGCGTGAGCGGCGAAGGGAGCAGCGGCGACGGCCGCGGCGAGAGCGATTTTCTTCAGGCCTTTCATTTTTATATCTCCTTGGAAACTCATATTTGTTGTTATCTGAGTTTTGATTTGGATGTGAAGCCTGCGACTCCACGATGCCATTTAAGATTGTTTTACAGTCCGAATCCGTGACTCCATTCACAGTCTTTAACCAGCCGATTACACAACGAAACAAACCACGACTGGTTCTCAGATCCGGCGCCAGGCCTTACTCTGCCGCCTCCCCGTCCTTGCTGTCGTAGAACCATTCGAAGGGCTTTTTCTGGGTAACCGGCTCAGACCATTTGAGGGCGCCATTCTCCAGGGCGTAGGCCACGACCTTGTTACCGGAGACGCCGAGCCGGTGCTCATGCTCCACCACCAGAACCTCAGTATCGTCCTCTTTGCTAAGGCGACCGGTGTACAGGATTGCGGCGGCGTTGATCTCCCCCTGTCGGGCGATCGCCTTGATGGCCGCCCGATACATATAGATCTGGGCGGCAGCGGGAACCCGTTCGCCCTCCTCGCCCAGGCTGATACGCTTGACCGTCTTGCCGTCTTTCATCAACATCCACGCCGCCGGCATGTTCGGCGCGCCGTCCTTCAGTTCGGCCTCGTATTCGGACGTTGCCACCTCCGATAGATGAATGAGCTGCTGCTGAGCCGAGGCCAAAATCTGGACCAGCTCCTCCTCGCTGAGCTTGCCATCGTCCAGGGGGGAGCCGGCCGGGGCCGCCATTGAGGCCACGGGGGCAAACAGAAGGGCGGAGCCCAAAGCCAGGCCGGTGAGCAGCGTCTTGAAGCGGGTCATATGCGGTTTCCCTTGTTCTGTTGTTATGGATGGGTGGGGCGGCCGGCGCCGGATTGGCGTTAGAATGGGTGCGGGCTGCCCCGGGGCAGCCCTGCCATTACACCAGCGATCCAATTCCCGGCTCAACGCCCGTAATTTGACCGCGTTGGCATTTTCGGAAATTCGACGGAGCAGACTTGAAACAACCTTCCCTGCAAGCGATCAGTCCCGAGACCTACCAGCAGTTGCGAGCCTGGGCCAGCCTGGAACCGGACTTCGTGCACCTAGGAAGCCATGGCACCGGCCCCGGCCGGGGGCGCTGGCAAGCCTTCTCCGCCCGGGCGACGGGGCATTACCCGAGCACCCGCGAGGATTCCCCGGCTACGGCAGCCCGGGACGTCGCCCAGGCAATGGAGGCTCTGGTGGCCAACTACCGCCTGGCGCCGGCCAGCCCCGGCCCCAACGTGCCGATGGGCGGACTGGTGGGGTTTCTGGGCTACGAGTATGGCTACCTCAAGGAGCCCCGCTTGGCCCCCCTCTGCCCCGATCTCCCGGTCGCCACGCTGCACGCCGGCCTGTTCCTGTGGATGGCCAGCCGGAACCAGAGCACCGGGCAGCACTACCTGTGGCTGCACCCAGCCTGCCCGGATGATCTACGACGGCAGATCCGGTGCTGGCTGGAACAGCCGGCCCCTGAGGAAACCCGCCACTGGCGCATGACGGCACCATTCCGCGCCCGCCAGACCGCCGCCGAGTTCAAGCAGAGCGTCCGCGCCGTCAAGGATTACATCCGGGCCGGTGATTGCTACCAAGCCAACCTATCCCAGGAGTTCACCGGCCGCTATCAGGGCGATCCCTGGCTGGCTTATCAGGGACTGGCGGAAGCCAACCCCACCCCCTACAGCGCCTACCTCCGGGCTGGGGAACGGGCGGTGCTTTCGGTCTCGCCCGAGCGTTTTCTCGAGATCGAAGGGCGTACGGTCAGGACCAGCCCGATCAAGGGAACCCGTCCCCGGGGATCATCGCCGCAGGAAGACCACGCCCTCGCCCAGGCCCTGCTGGACTCGGAAAAGGACCGGGCGGAAAACCTGATGATCGTTGATCTGCTCCGCAACGACCTGGGCCTGAACGCCCGCACAGGCTCGGTCACCGTGGAGCAGCTGTTCGCACTGGAGTCCTACCGCAACGTTCATCATCTGGTGAGTCACATCCGGGCGGAGCTGGCGGACGGCGTGTCTCCCCTGCAGGCGCTGCTCGATGCGTTTCCGGGAGGCTCCATCACCGGTGCGCCCAAGGTTCGGGCCATGGAGATCATCCGGGAACTCGAACCACACTGGCGCGGCCCCTACTGCGGCTCGGTCTTCCACTACCGGTTCGATGGCCACCTGGACAGCAGTATCGCCATCCGCACCCTGCTGTGCGACGGTCAGGGACGGATCCATTGCTGGGGCGGTGGCGGTATCGTCGAGGATTCAGACCCGGACGCCGAATATCAGGAAACCCTGACCAAGGTCGGGCCGCTGATGCGATTTCTGGAGGGGTTCACAGCAGGCCGGGCCGGCACCTGAAGCCGGCCCGCCCGGCGTTGGCGCTCAGTCGTCGTGGATGACACTGGCCTCGAGGAATGCTCGCTTGAGGTCGTCGAAGGTGTGCACTGCGGGGAACTGGGGAAATTCGTCGATGACATTCTGCGGCGCATGGAACAGGATGCCCCGGTCCGCCTGCGCGAGCATGGTGGTGTCGTTGTAGGAGTCGCCGGCGGCAATCACCCGATAGTTGAGCAGCTGGAACGCCCGTACCGACTGGCGCTTGGGATCACGCTGACGCAACAGGTAGTTGGTGATCTGGCCGTTTTCCGCCACCTCCAGCTTGTGACACAGCAGCGTCGGATAGCCGAGTTTTTTCATCAGCGGCATCGCGAACTCGTAGAAGGTATCGGAGAGAATGACCACCTGGAAGCGTTCGCGCAGCCAGTCCAGGAAATCCCGGGCGCCGGGCAGCGGGTCCAGCTCACCGATGACTTCCTGAATCTGCGGCAGACCGTAGCCATGCTGATCCAGCAAGCGCAGGCGCTGTTTCATCAGCACATCGTAATCAGGAATGTCCCGGGTCGTGGCCTTGAGCTCCTCAATACCGGTTTTCTCGGCGAATGCGATCCAGATTTCGGGGATCAGTACTCCTTCAAGGTCAAGGCATGCGAGTTCCACAATGGTCTCCTGATTACGTCGAATGATCGGCGAGCTGGCGCCCGGCCAGGGTCAGGGGCGTATGATAAGAAAAACTCCGCCCGAATGCATCGGGGGCGTTGAGGCCGCGCCCGAGTTCGTGAGGGTGCATAAAGATATAGATTGTCATTCCTTCAGGCTATGAGGGGTTTAGTGGTAGCCTGCACGCAGGTTCACGATAGGTAAGCACAGACCATGACGGACATCGATACACTGCGCCAGTCACTCGAAGACCAGAGTCCACGCGCCATACTCAAGGAAGCCTTCCGGCGATACGACAACATCGCCCTCTCCTTCAGCGGTGCCGAGGACGTGGCCCTGATCGAGATGGCCCACAAGCTCACCGACAACCTGCAGGTGTTCACACTGGATACGGGCCGCCTGCACCCGGAAACCTACGAATTCATCGAGACCGTCCGCACGCACTACGGCATCCACATCGAGATTCTGTTTCCGGATGCCGCCGAGGTTCAGGACCTGGTCAACCGCAAAGGGTTGTTCAGTTTTTATGAGGACGGCCATTCCGAGTGCTGCGGCATCCGCAAGGTCAGCCCGCTGCGGCGCAAGCTGGCCACCGTCGACGCCTGGATCACCGGCCAGCGCAAGGACCAGAGCCCGGGCACCCGCCATGACGTGCCGGTCGTGCAGGAAGACCCCACCTTCTCCGGTCCGGACAGGACGTTGGTGAAATTCAACCCGTTGGCCAACTGGAGTTCCAAGGAAGTCTGGGATTACATCCGGATGTCCGAGGCACCCTACAACACACTGCACGAGCGGGGGTTCATCAGCATCGGCTGCCAGCCCTGCACCCGCCCGGTCCTGCCCGGGCAACACGAGCGGGAGGGTCGCTGGTGGTGGGAGGAAGCCACCAAGAAGGAATGCGGCCTGCACGCCGGCAACCTGATCGCCCGCAGCTGACGGCCGACGCGCCCTACCCGACGGCCCACCTCAGTAGGTGGGCAGTTCCACGTCCTTGAACAGTTCCTCGATTTCCGTCCGGCTGCCCTGATTCGCAACGGCGGCATCCACTTTGTCCCGGGTCAGATGCGGGGCAAACCTCTGGATGAAATCGTACATGTAGCCGCGCAGGAAGGTGCCCTTCCGGAAGCCGATGCGGGTCACGCTCGGGCGGAACAGTTTACGGGCATCCAGCGCCACCAGGTCGGTATCATTTTTCGGGTCGTAGGCCATGCTGGCGATGATGCCGACCCCAAGCCCCAGACGCACGTAGGTTTTGATCACGTCGGCATCGGCGGCGGTGAACACCACTTTGGGCGTCAGCCCCTGGGACTGGAAGGCCTCGTCCAGTTTGGAGCGGCCGGTAAACCCGAACACATAGGTCACCAGCGGATATTCCGCCAGCTCCGGCAACGTCAGCTCCGGCGCCTTCGCCAGCGGATGGTCCTTCGGCACGATGACGCTGCGGTTCCACTTGTAGCACGGCATCATGATCAGGTCGTTGAACAGCTCCATGGCTTCGGTGGCAATGGCGAAGTCCACCGCGCCGTTCGCCGCCATCTCGGAAATCTGCATCGGAGTCCCCTGATGCATGTGCAGGGACACGTCCGGGTATTCGGCGATGAAGCCCTTGATCACCGGCGGCAGGGCGTACCGTGCCTGGGTATGGGTGGTGGCGATGCTGAGGTCGCCCTTACGCTGGTTGCTGAATTCCTGGGCAATCTTCTTGATGCCCTCCACACGCCGCAGGATCTCGCCCGCCTCGCGGATGATGATCTCCCCTCCCGGGGTGATCCGGGTCAGGTGCTTGCCGCTGCGAGCAAAGATTTCCAGGCCCAGCTCGTCCTCCAATAGGCGGATCTGCTTCGAGATCCCGGGCTGGGAGGTGAACAGGCTTTGGGCGGTTGCGGAAACGTTCAGATCATGGTGTGCGACTTCCCAGATGTAACGCAGCTGTTGTAGTTTCATCGAGTCTGTTGCTCCCTGGATTCCCGGCCTTAGTGGAACTGCCTGTCGACAGGACAGACGTTGGGCCAAAGAATACGCATAAAAAATTTATTTTTCATTCTTTTTTAATATAGGCAAAGCCTTTGCCTCAGTTTAGACCAAAACCGAATGTGCACGGGCCTGGACAGTCACTTTCGTCACTAGGGCCCTTGACTTGAATCACACAAGGCACACAATCCGGTAACAACTCTCCACCGGCATTCAGGACCCAATGCTGCTGACCACGAAATTCCTTAGACCCACCACCGACGCCCGGGCGGTCCGACGCGACCGGCTCAGCACGCGGCTGGCTCCGGGTGGCAGCAAGCGACTGAACTTGGTGATTGCGCCGGCAGGGTATGGCAAGACCACGCTGGTCAGCCAGTGGTGTGCCCAGTCCTCCCTGCACGACGCGTGGCTGTCCCTGGACGAGCACGACGACGACCCGCGCCGGTTCTGGCAGTACGTGCTGGGTGCCTTTGAGCACGCCGGATTACCCGACATGCCGGCCTGCCGCAAGCAGCTAACCCGCCAGGACGGCAGTGACCTGACGCCGGTCATGACCGCCCTGCTCAATACCCTGGAGCGGGACGGCGGGCACTGGTGTCTGGTCCTGGACGACTACCACTTCGTGGGCAATGCCGACATCCACCGTCAGCTCGCTTGGTTTCTCGATTACCTGCCGCCGGGCGTGCTCATTACCCTGGTGTCACGCACCGAGCCGCCACTGCCCCTGGCGCGATGGCGGGTGCGGCGTTGGGTTGAGGATATTCACCCCGGCCTGCTGGCGTTTTCTGAAGGGGAATGCCGCCAGTTTTTCCGCGATACCATGGGCCGGGACATCTCCGAGGCCGACGCCAGTGCCCTCTGGCGCAAGACGGAAGGCTGGGTGGCGGCGATGCAACTGTCCGCCCTGTCCGGCGGTGATCGCATCAGCGGCGACAGCGCCGCCGTGGCTAACATCGACGAGCGCCAGATCAGCGATTATGTGCTGACCGAGGTCCTGCAGCAGCAACCGTCCAGGCTCGCCGATTTCCTGCTGCAGACCGCCTGCTGCCCCCGCTTGACCGCGTCCCTCTGCGACACCCTCCGGGGCCGGGACGACAGCCAGGAAATCCTGGAGGAGCTGCTGCGCCAGAACCTGTTCCTGATCCCCCTGGATACCCGCAACGAATGGTTCCGCTACCACGACCTGTTCCGGGATGCGCTGGTGCAACGGCTGCGCCACACCGACCCGGCCCGGGCGGAATCCCTGTGGCGCCAGACAGTGACCTGGCTGCTGGAACATGGCCACGTACAGGACGCCATCGCCCAGATCGTGCGCCAGCAGGACTGGCCCTGGCTGGCCCGGGTCCTGGCCGAGCATGGCAACAACCTGATCCACGCCGGCTTTCATCTGCCGGTCCTGGACTGGCTGGAAGCCCTGCCCGCCCATTTGGTCAACGACAGCCCGAGACTACAGATGGTGCGGATTTGGGGCCTGTTCTTCGCCAACCGGGTGGACAGCATCGAGCCCCGCCTGGTCGCCCTGGAAGACCTGCTGGACCGTCGGGTCGCGGATTCCCACCCAGACGCGGAGGGCGCCCTGGGGCTGCACTCCGAGCTGGCGCTGATACGTTCCTACCTCGCCCGGACCCGCAACGATGACAAACGGGTCAGCGACCTGACCCGCCAGGTGCTGGAGGAAATCGACCACACCCAGATTCCGCTCAAGTCGGTGACCTACTACGGCCTGGGCCTGGACTATTACGGTCGTGGTGAACTGCGCAAGGCGGAAGAAGTGCTGCGTTCGGCGGTGCACTACGGCCAGGTCGAGCGTAAGCCAAGCACGGCGCTGTCCAGTGGCGGCCTGCTGGCGTGGATCCAGTACAACCGGGGCGATACCGACCTGGCCCTCGACACCTGTACCCAAGTGCGCCGCTGGGTGGACCAACACTACTCGGACCCCAGCCAGCCCAGGCTCATCTCCTGCTGGCAGAACAGCACGCTGACGGAAATCTATCGGGAGCGCAACGAGCCGACGCTGGCCCACAATCACCTGGCGCCGCTGCTGGAGCACGTCACCCGGGGCACCGAGCCGGGCCAGCATGTCATCATCCAGTATGTCCGGGGCCATCTGGCCTTCAGCGAGGGACGCCTGCAGGAAGCCACCGAGGCGCTGGAAGACGCCCTGCTCACCGGCCGCCGGCGCCGGGACCACATCGTCTTCGAGCCGCCCGCCAGCGCCGCGCTGCTGGCGCGCTGCCTGCTCGCCATCGGCATGCCGGAAAAGGCCGCGGCCTGCCTGGACGATGTCCACGACGACGAACTGACCAATCCGTTGAACCGGGAACAGCACCGGATCAGTCGGGCCAGAGTCTGCAATGCCCTGCAACAACCGGAACGGGCCTTGGACCTGCTGGCCGAACTTGAGGCCAGCGCCGGCCGGGCCGGCCATAACCGGCACCTGGTACAGGCCCTGCTGGTCATGGCCGAGGCGCTCGACCTGATGAACCGCCCCGCCGAGGCCCAGAACAAGCTGGAACAAGCCATTGCCATGGCCCGGGAGAGTGGTTTTGCTCGATTGCTCGCGGAGGAAAGCCCGCGCGTCCGGACCCTGCTGTGTGACCTGCCGGCACTGCGCGCCCCCGGACGCTGGAACCGCGACGTGCTGGCCATGCTTCGGGATCAGGAACACCGGGCCCGACAGCCACAGGAGACGGTGCCCGCCAGAGAGGCCGGCCCATCACCGGTACCGGAGGAGGCCCTGCCGGAACCTCTGAGCCAGCGGGAGCAGGAGGTGCTGGCGCTGATCCACCAAGGCCTGGCCAACAAGGACATCGCCCGGGCCATGGCGGTGGCGCCGGCCACCGTCAAGGCCCATATCCGCAACCTGTACGGCAAGCTCGGCGTCGGCCGCCGCACCGAGGCTTTGGCGCGGGCTCGGGCACTGGGCCTGCTGTAATCCTGCCCGCCGGTATTGTGACGCACCTCACATTTTCCGAACGCTTTCTACGCCCTCTACGCCCTTTGGACGATCCCGCTACGCCCGGCCTTTCCTTATCATGGCAGTCAAGGTGAGGCATGGCCCTCGCCCCGAATTCTGAAACTTCAGGCCTTCAGATTTCTTGTTCCGCGTTGTTTCAACGCCAGGGTTCAGATGGACCCCTTCGACAAGAGCCAACCCATGGTTGGCTCTTTTTTTTGGCAAGCGGCTTTTGTCAGGGCTCGATGATCCGCCGGAACGGTGGCAGCGCATCCAGCAACAGCTGGCCGTACCGGCGGGTGACGATGCGCCGGTCCAAAATCGTGACCCGCCCGGTATCCTGCTCGGTCCGCAGCAGCCGCCCCACCGCCTGGACCAGCTTCACCGACGCGTCCGGCACGGTGATCTCCATGAACGGGTTGCCTCCCCGCTGGGTGACCCACTCCGCCAGGCTGGCCTCGATCGGATCATCCGGTACCGAAAACGGCAGCCGGGTGATGACCACATGCTTGAGGTACTTGCCGGGCAGGTCGATCCCCTCGGCAAAGCTGGCCACGCCGAACAGCACGCTGGGCCGCCCCTCGTCCACCCGTGCGCAGTGCTGGCGCAAGACTTCCCCCTTGGCCATGTCATCCTGGGTAAGAATCAGGTCCGGATGTTCCGGCGCCAGGGCGTCCCGCACCCGGTGCATCTGCCGACGGGAGGTGAACAGAACCAGGGTAGCCGGCTCCCCGGCCCACAGATCCGGCAGGCGTTCCACCAGTGCGTCGGTGAAGGCGTCATCGGTTGGCATGGCTCGCATCGACGGCACCTCGACGGTGGCCATGTCACCATAGCGAAAAGAGCTCGGTACCACGCAGTAGCGGCTGGCCTCCGGCAGTCCCGCCCGGCTGCGCAGACGATCAAAGCGGCCCAACGCGGTCAGCGTGGCGCTGGTCAGCACGGCGCCGTAGGCCCGAGACCAAAGGCGGCTGTACAGGAGATTGTCCGCCAGCACCGGGGAACTGTAGAAGGTAATATCCTCGGCGTGCTCCCAGCGCTGTCGCACCGCCCAGCGGGCGGGCGGCGGCACCTTGGCCCGGGGTCTGGCGCTGTCGTCGTCCCCGTTCTCGGTCGCTGTGGACTCGTTGACCTGCTCGCACCAGGCCACCCAGAGTCGCAACTGGTCCTCGGCACGGCTGTGAAACGCACCGATCACCGGATACCAAGCCTCGGCCGTCTCCCGGTCGATGTCGTGCTCCTTGCGCTCGTCGAAGGCAGCCTGCACATCGTCCGCCAACGCCCCCAGATGACGGACCAGAGTCGCCGTGGCCACGCGCGCCTCCGCCGCCAGTGCCGCCAGCGCGTCCGGCAGTTCACCCTCGGGGTAGCGCCATTGGGCACTGCGGCGTTCCTCGTTAAAGTCCCAGCGGGTATTCGTTTCCGCCTCCTGGTAAACCCGGCCCAGCACCAAATCCAGGTCCCGGGCCGCGGTCCCGATCTTGTCCAGGGTCTTCACGGCCTGAGTACCGGGCGCCAGAAACGGCTGCATTTTCACCAAGGCCTGGGACAGCTGCTTGAGCCACTGACGTGTGCCGTTCAGGGCCACAGAGGCGGCAAAATGATTCAATGCCTTATCCGGCAGGTGGTGAGCCTCGTCGAAGATGTACAGGGCATTCTCCGGTTCCGGCAGTATGGCACCACCGCCCAGGGCAAGGTCGGCCAGCACCAGGTCGTGGTTGGCCACCACCACGTCGGCCTGATCCAGCTCCTTACGGGCATCGAAGAAGGCGCAACTGTCAAAGTAGCTGCAGTGGCGGTTGGTGCACTGACGGTGGTCGGTGGTCACCTGACGCCAGACGTCGTCCGGAATCTGCTCGGGCCAATGATCGCGATCGCCATCCCAGCTGCGGTCGCCGTAACGGGCCAGCATCTGCTCAAAAAAGGCGCGGGAGCCGGGCTCATCCCCGGCCTGGGCCTCCAGCAAGAACAGCGGCATGGTCTCACTGTCGCCGTTGCCTTCGTCATGCAGGCGGGCCTCCAGCCGCGACATGCACAGATAGCGCCCCCGGCCCTTGGCCAGGGTCCAGCGGAAATCCAGGCGGGTATGCTGCTTCAGGTCCGGCAAGTCCTTCAGCACGATCTGGTCCTGCAATGCCACGGTCGCGGTGGAAATCACCAGGGTCTTGCCCAGGGCCCGGGCCACGGGTACCGCCGCGACCAGGTAGGCCAGAGTCTTGCCGGTCCCGGTCCCGGCTTCGATGACACAGGTGGCCGGCGGCGAGGTGCGGCGACCGTCATCGGCGGTAATCTCCCCCATATAACGGGCGATCTCCGCGATCATCAGCCGTTGACCGTAGCGGGCACGGATGCCCTTACCGGCCAGCAGATCCCGGTAGGCCTGCTGAATTTCCTGCTTGAGTGCGTCGCTCAGGGCCATCAGCGGGGGCTCACCCAGTCCCGGACCACACCCACGCGAAAGCGCTGGCCGTCCTTGCTCAGTACCACGCCGTCTTCGGTGATCCGCTCTACCCTCAGGCCGGCGAAGCCCTCACCCGTACGCAGGTAATGGCCGTTGATCATTACACGACGCGCCTGGGGATCGGACGAAAAAATATGGCTGTTGAACGTCAAATCCGGAATGCTCTTCTGAAATGAAAGGGGGAGTTCGACCAAGTGCGGAACCCGCTCCTCGATCTCGATGCCGGTGGCGGCCACCGGTGCCTCATCACCGCCAGGCCGGGCGGACGGTACGATAATCGTGGCCCGCTCAGCAAGTTCCGGAACCGTGGGTGCCGGAGGTGTCACCGGCTCCGGCGGCGCGTCCGCAACCGGTTGGGCGGGCATGGGCGCCGGAATCCCAGGCTCCACCGCCTCGGCCGGCACCGGTGTTTCCGGCGCTCGGGACGTGGCTGGCCAGAAGATATAGGCCAGCACGCCGGCATTGGCCATCAGTGCCAGGGCAAGCCAGCCGGCGGCTCCGACCCGGCGCCGGCGCTTGGGGCGGTGGACCAGGTGCAGTTGCTGCCCCAGGTCCGGGACCTTGCCCTGGCGACGTTCCGTTTCCGATTTTCTCAGCGCATCAAGGATATAGGACATCAGCTACCCCCAATCGGCGAGACCACGGACCTGAGCCTTGGGACCGGCGCGTTCAGGTCATTGTGAATCTGGATCACGGTCATGGCCCCGGCGATGCCGTCCACCGAGAGCCCCCGGAATGCCTGGTACCAGCGGACCTGTTCTGCCATCGGCAGGCGCTTGACCCGGGCACTTTCCGCCGGCTCCCGCAGCAGCCGGTCCGCCAGTTCCATCATGCGGGCGCCCAGCCACAACTGTTCGCCGGACTCAATGGCGTAGAAGCCATCTCCGCTGAGGTATTCCGGAAGCCGCCACAGCACCAGGAACTCTCCGAACCAGGCCTCCGCCAGCCGCTCGAACGAGACCCACACCGAGCGCCCGCCCGGCAGCCAGAGTTCTGCCCGGTCACCGTCCAACCGGCGCAGCACCACATAGCCGGTTTCGCCCCGTTCGCCGCGCAGGGTCAGGCGGGCCGGCCGGTCCAGGAATTCCAGGCTGCGTCGGGAGCCTTCCCGCACCAAGCAGCCCAGCCCGACATCACGGGCATACGCGCAGGGCTCGGTTCCCCGGTCCTCGGGCAGTGTCCGGCCCCAGACGCGAAACAGCACGGCATAGGCGTCTTGCTCGGGCAGGGTCTGTTCGGCAAAACGAAAGGGCGCCAGGGACTCGGATTCCCGCGGCGCCACCGAAGGTGGTTCGACACCCGCGTTGGCGCTGTCCCCTGAGCTGTCCGCGCGCTCCACTGTGCCGGCCCAGGGCAGGCTCGAGCCGAAGCGCGCGCTCAGCCCGGGCAGCCAGTGTTCGACCGAGGCCACCGCCGCGACCGCCACCAGCAGCACCGCCACCAGGCCCCAGAGGTAGCGGGGGCGGACCGTGCGGGAAGGCGTGCGCGGCCGGACGCCCTGCCCCCGGACTTCCCGGGCCGCCTGGCGAATATGGGCGGCGGTGATTTCGTGCTCGCCCTCGGCGTAGGCTCCCAGCAGCGCGCGATCACTGATCAGGTTGATCAGCCGGGGAATGCCCTGGCTCTCCCGATACAGGCGGGCGACGGCGCCGGCGGTGAACAGGTCCCCGCGCATGCCGGCCACACCGAGGCGGTATTTCAGATACGCCGGCAGTTCGTCGCGGCCGATGGCATCCAGATGGTAACGGGCGGTCACCCGCTGGTTGAGCTGACGCAATTCCGGCAATGCGAGAATTTCCTGCAGCTCCGGCTGTCCCAGCAGGACGATCTGCAGCAATTTTTTTTCCGCCGTCTCCAGGTTGGTCAGCAGGCGCAGCTGTTCGAGCACATCCGCCGACAGGTTCTGGGCTTCGTCGATCATCAGTACCTTGTGGCGGCCGGCGGCGTGGGCCTTGAGCAGGTCCTGATTGATCAGGTCCACCAGCTGCTTGATGCTGGCGCCCACCTCATGGGGAATCTCCAGCTCGTCGCAGATGGCGGACAGCAACTCACGGGCGGTCAGCCTTGGGTTCAGGATCAGGGCGATGTCGACGTTGTCCGGCGCGTTTTCGATGAAACAACGACTGACCGTGGTCTTGCCGGTGCCCACCTCCCCGGTGATGACGATGAACCCTCCCTGCCCCTGAACGCCGTACATCAGGTGGGCCAGCGCCTCCTTGTGGCGCTCGGTGAGGTAGAGGTAGCGGGGATCGGGTGCGATGGAAAACGGCGGTTCCCGAAAGCCAAAGAAGTCGTAATACATGGATGTCCAGTCTGATACCCAGGCCCCAGGCCCTGGGGCGCCCCGGCAGCGCGGCGTGTTTAGCGGCTATGATACCGCTCGCCCCGGGCACATGCCATCTCAGGATGCACCAGGCCCGGCGTCGGTCACCAGACGCAGCGCCACGGTCCGGCGGCTGCGCTGTTTCAGGCGCCGGACGCACCGCTCCAGAGTCTTGGAGATGCGGGCGTGGGAGCGGATCATGGAGATTTTCGGCCAGGTGGCCCGTTCGCCGGCCAGGATCATCCGGCGAATATAATCCGGGTCTGGATTCGACAGCATGCGCCGGAAGTCCGCCGGCCGGTAGGACGGTGCGATGGTGACATCCCCGGAATAGCGTTGGGCCATGATGGTGTAGAGCTGGCCGGACACCTGCCGCAGCAGTTCCGGGCGGACCCGCTTGCGCAGGTAGTCGAACACGCCACGGCCATGGAATTGGATCTCCGCCTTGAGCAGATGCATGGGCAGCCGTGCCAGGGACAGTTTTTCGTCTGGGCCTTTCCGGCTCAGGAACGGCACCACGTGGGGATTGGTCTGGCTGACAATGGTAAAGTTCACGTCATACAGGTGCATCAACCGTTCAATGGGCAGATCGCTGACCACCGAACCGTCCACGAAACTGACCCGTGGCATGTAGGGCATGGCGTGCCCCTCGAGGTCTTTCGTCATCAGCGTCACCGGCGGAAAAATGCCGGGAACGGCGGCACTGGCCAGCGCTGCGCTCCACACCAGCAGATAGGGCGAGGTGTAACCGCACAACAAGCGCGCCTTCTGGTGAGCCTGTACCGGAGACACGCTGATGTTGACCGAGCGGCCGGTACGCTGAAACGCTTCCTCGAAGGTGTATTCGCCGATGTTGGCACGCAGACAGGCGCGCAGCTGATCCTGGTCCATCAGACCCTCGCCGCGCATGGCGCTGAGCAATCCCCGCCATTTCCAGGCCTTGAGATTATGGTTTTCCGGCACCAGCATGTCCGGCACCTCGGCGTCTGTGTGCACCCCGAGAATCCCCGCGATCACCGCGCCGATGCTGGAACCGGCAATCACCTGGGGCAGCAGGCCCTTCTCCCAGAGCGCCTTGATCACGCCAAAATGGAACATGCCCAGGGTGGCGCCTCCGGACAGCAGCAGGGCCGGCCGGCCATAGCTGGTGAGGGTGTCCCGGAAGAACTGCAGCTTGTCGGCGAGGGGAAACCCGGGGACCGGGTGGTCACATAAAAAATCCAGCGATTCACAGACCTGGGTGATGTATTCCTCGATCAGATGTTTGGTGCCCACGCGGGAACGGGTGTACAGGGCCGGGTTGCCCATGTTGCCCAGGTCGTGATGCAGTCCCTCCCGGAGCGCCCGTTTCAGGCGTTCGAAATCGTTGTGCTGCCGGTACTGTTTGAGGCTGCTCAGGCGGTCGTGGATCAGTTCGTAGTGGTAGAGGTCGGAGGCGAACGCCTCCTTCCACTCGGCGTTGCCTTCAAGGAAGTCCAGCTCCAGTGCCGCCGCCTTCCAGGCTTCGTAGTGAGGGGCCTCGGCCAGCATCCGGCGATATTTGGCGATTCTCGAATCCCGGATCACGGCCTGGCCCTCCTCGTCTATCGGCCCGGATCAGAAGTCATCCAGCATGAAATCTTCGTCGTCGCTGGCGAACGGGTCGTCGATCACCCGACCGTCGTTGATCAGGAATTCCCGGCGTTGCAGGTAGGCGTTGCGTACAAAGATATAGGGGTCGCCGGAAATGAATCCCTCGGCCGGAATCAGGTCCGCCCGTTTATCCACCACCTGCAGCGCCCGGGCGTAGTAGATTTCCGGAGACTCCACGTTATCCCAAAGCGAGGGAAAGGCAAAGCTGTCCGTCGCCAGTCCGCCGAAATCCCTGGGCGTGGACGGCCCCAGCAAGGGCAGCATCAGGTAGGGGCCGGAATCCAGCCCCCAGTACCCCAGGGTCTGGCCGAAGTCCTCGGGGCGTTCCGGCAGGTCGAACGCCGTCGCCACGTCGATCAGGCCGCCAAGGCCGAACACGGTGTTGTAGGTGAAGCGACCCGCTGCCACCACCGCGGATTCCCCCTTGAGCTGAAGCACGCTGTTGATGAAGTTGCGCACCTCCGTCAGGTTATTGAAAAAATTGGTCACCGCCTTGTCGAGCAGGCTTGGGGTGAGGTCGCGGTAAGTCTGCGCCACCGGTTTCAGAATCCAACGGTCCACGGTTTCGTTGAAGTGGTAGACCTTGCGGTTCCAGGCTTCGTAGGGATCCTCCACCGAGACCGGCTGGGCACCGGCAGGCGCAGGCTCCTGCATGGCCTGGGCCAGAACGGACGGAGTGGCGCCCAATGCCATGAGAAGGATGGCGGCGGGTGCCAGGGGGGAAAGCCAACGCCGGATTGAAGTAGCTATCATCATGCACTCTTGGGTTGTGATTACCGTTTCGCTTCGACGACAATACCGGCGCTTTGAGTTGTCGTTATTGTTTCAGCTTCCGGAGGAGCGCGATGTCAGTACCAGGAAATCATGTTAGCACGCTGACCATGGCCCTGCGCTGGGGTGACATGGACGCCTACGGCCACGCCAACAACACGGTCTACTTCCGATTCTTCGAGGAAGCCCGCATTGTCTGGCTGAGCTCTCTGGAACTGGGCGCTCCGGAGGAGCCCACCGGGCCGGTCATTATAAAGACCAGCGCCACCTTCCTGAAAGAACTCACGCACCCAGCCACGGTGGTGGTCAAGACCTTCGCCGACAAGGCCGGCAACACCAGCCTCGACACCTACCACCTGCTGGAGGATGCCGAGACCGGAGAAATCTACGCCGAGGGGTATGCCAAGATCGTCTGGTTCGATCGCAAGACCCGGAAGTCGGCGCCGCTGCCAGACACCCTGAGGGCGCTGGCGGCACGCTGACACGCCGCCGTTAGCGGCGGCGGACCACGACGCTGCCGATGGAATAGCCAGCGCCAAAGGAGCAGATGACGCCCAGGTCACCCGATGCCAGGTCGTCCTTGTACTTGTGGAAGGCGATGATCGAGCCGGCGGAGCTGGTGTTGGCGTATTCATCCAGAATCACTGGGGCCTCGTCTTCCGTCGCGTCGCGGCCGAGAACCTTGCGGGCAATCAGCTGATTCATGTTGAGGTTCGCCTGGTGCAGCCACATCCGGCGCAGGTTCTCCGGCGCCAAACCCAGGCCCTGCAGGTGTTCCTGAATGGTCTGCGCGACCATGGGGGACACCTCCTTGAATACCTTTCGGCCCTCTTGCACGAACAGCTTGTCCGGCTGGCCGATGCCCGATTCATCGGCACGGTTCAGGAACCCGAAGTTGTTGCGGATGTTATTGGAAAACCGGGTTTTGAGGCGGGTACCCAGAATCTCGAAGCCCTCGCCGTCCCGGACGTTCTCCTCCCGCTCCACCAGGATCGCAGTACAGGCGTCGCCGAAAATGAAATGGCTGTCCCGGTCACGGAAATTGAGATGGCCAGAGCAGATTTCCGGGCTGACCACCAGCACCGCCCGGGCGGCGCCGTTCTCCACCGAGTTGACTGCAGCCTGGAGGCCAAAGGTGGCGGAGCTGCAGGCCACGTTCATGTCGTAGGCAAAGCCGTCGATGTCCAGCGCGTCCTGAACCTCGATGGCGATGGCCGGGTACGGGCGCTGCATGTTGGAGCAGGCCACGATCACCGCATCCACGTCCGCCGCGGTCCGCCCCGCCTGTGCCAGGGCCTCGCGGCAGGCCGCCACCGCCATCTCGCACTGCACCGAGGGCTGGTCGTTGGGGCGTTCGGGAATGCGCGGCACCATCCGGTTCGGGTCCAGGATGCCGTCCTTGTCAATCACATGACGGCGCTTGATGCCGGAGGCTTTCTCGATGAACGCAGAGGAGGAGTATTGCAGCGGCGCCCGTTCGCCCCGCTCGATCTCGCCGGCATGCTCGGCATTGAACATGTCCACGTACTGGTTGAAGGACGCCACCAGCTCGTCGTTGTCGATGGTTGCAGGTGGTGTGTACAGACCGGTTCCGCTAATGACCGCTTTAATCACGCTAACCCCACGTCATAACTGTGAAAATTGGATGGACACACTGTTCCGATGGCAGAAATGGTACCACAGTCCGGCCGCGTTTCCCGTTAGGCTTTGGTGCATGTCCGGATCAGGCCCGGACCTTCTGCCACTGTTTGTCCAGGCGCTTGACGGACACCGTCATGGCCGTGCCCAGCTGCTGCGCAAAAAAGGACACCCGGAACTCTTCCAGCATCCACCGGTACAGCACCAGCTCCGGATCCCGGATACCCTGGCGTTCGAGCTCGTCCCGCTTGGCGGCATAACGGGCCCACAGGGGCTCAATGGTATGCAGGAACTCCCGCTCCCTCCCCATTTCCCGGGGCATTTTTTCCAGACGCACCAGGCAGGCCTCGAAGTAGACCGGGAACCGTGCCAACCATTCCGGCGGCGTGGCCACCAGGAATCCGGGATAAACCAGGTTGGCCAGCTGGAATTTCAGGTCCGCCATGCTGTTGGCCAGGGCCAGACTGATCTTGCCCTTGAGCTGCCGGGCCACCTTCTGGTAGCCGGTCATGGCCTGGTGCAGGCGCTGGTCCGCCCGCTCCAGGGCCGGGATGAAATCGCCCCGATGGATTTGGAATATCCGCTCGAAGTCCTCCGGCGAACGTGGCAACGCCTCTCCCAGGAAGTGCTCGATGACGCTGGCCACCAGCAGGTCGTCAAGCAGCCCCCGGGCCTGTCCGACCGGTGCGAACATCAGCGCCGACTGTTTGAAATGCGGCAGCTTGCGATCGAGATCGCTCAGGGTATTGCCGAACCGGTTGATGATCAGCCGGGCCACGCCTCGCCGGGTATTCTCCTGCGCCGTCAGGGGGTCCAGGCAACGGACTTCTCGAACGCTGTCGCCCAGGTCCTCCAGGGCTGGGAACACGGTAATCTGCATGCCTCCCTTCTCGGTCTGGACCTGGGCCGGCAAGGCGCCAAACTGCCAGTCCTGATGCCGCTGGGCCGGGGCTTCGGCGGCGCGCGACCGGTCGGCCGCTGACGCCAGGGCGGCCTCTGCCTGCCCCTCCAGCTGGCGTTGCAGCCGGACCGGGTCCCGCCCTTCGGCCAGGACCTGACCATCGTCGCCCAGGACCCGCACGTTCATCCGCAGATGGCGCGGCAGCGCCTGCTCGGGCCAGGCGTCGGGATCCACCTGGACACCGGTCATCCGTCGCAGCTGCTCACCGAGCTTCAGGCTCAGGGGCTCGTTGCAGGGTTGCAGGTTGGCCAGGGCGGCATCGACGAAATCCGGCACCGGCACGAAATTACGCCGCAACGCCTTGGGCAGGCCTTTCACCAGCGCCACGCATTTTTCCCGCAACAGCCCCGGTACCAACCATTCCAGGCGCCGCACCGGCAACTGCCGCAACGCCATCAGCGGCACCTCAAGGGTGACCCCGTCCCGTTCGCTGCCGGGCTCGAACTCATACCTGAGCGGATAGCGCACGCCCTCCCAGGCCAGGAAGTCCGGGAACTGCTCCGCCGCTTCGGCATCCACCGGACGTTGCAGGATGTCCTCGTCGGTCAGTTCCAGCGCCTTGAGTTCCGGCTCGGACAGCCCCCGCCACCAGGTCTCGAAATGCCGGCCACTGACGATTTCCCCGGGCAGGCGCTGGTCGTAGAAGGCGAACAGGGTCTCGTCGTCCACCAGGAGGTCCCGCCGCCGGGTCTTCTTTTCCAGATTCTCGACGCTGTCGAGCCGTTCCCGGTTGCGCGCGATGAACGGTGCCCGGGTCCGGTAGTCCCCTTCCACCAGGGCCCGCCGGATAAACAGCTCCCGACACACCGTCGGATCCACCCGGGTGTAGGCGATGCGACGCTTCGCCACCACGTCCAGGCCGTAAAGAGTCACCCGTTCATACCCCATCACCTGGGCCCGTTTCTGCTCCCAGTGGGGCTCGAAGTAGTGGCGTTTGACCACGTGCCCGGCGAGAGGCTCGATCCACTCCGGCTGGATGGCCGCCACGGTACGAGCGAACACCCGGCTGGTCTCAACGATTTCCGCCGCCACGATCCACTTGGGTGCAGACTTGGCCACCCGGGAACCCGGGAAGATCCATACCTTGCGGTTCCGGGTGGCCAGGTATTCCTTGTTCTCCACCTTGACCGCCACCTGCCCCAGCAGGCCGGCCAGGATGGCCTTGTGAACGGCTTCGTAGGCCGCCGGTTCCCGGTTCGCCGCCAGCCCCTGCTCCCGGCAGATGAGTGCCAGCTGGCGGTGGATGTCCCGCCACTCCCGCAACCGCATCCAGCTCAGGAAGGTTTTCTGGCACAGCTTCTTGAGCTGATTCTGGGACAGCGCCTGGCGCTGTTCCTCGAACCAGTTCCACAGGTTGAGCAAGGTAGTGAAGTCCGATTCCTTGTCCTGGAAGGGGGCGTGGGCCTGATCAGCGGCCTGTTGTTTGTCCTGGGGACGCTCCCTCGGGTCCTGCACGCTCAGTCCGGCGATGATGACCAGCACCTCGCTCAGGCTGCCGAGTTCGGCGGCGGTCACCAGCATCCGGGCCAGTCTCGGGTCCAGCGGCAGCCGGGCCATGGTGCGCCCCAGCCGCGTCAGGCGACGCTTCGCGTCCACCGCCCCCAACTCCTCGAGCAGCTTGTAACCGTCATTAATCTGGCGGCGATCCGGCGCTTCCAGGAACGGGAACGCCCGGATGTCGCCCAGGCCCAGAGTGGCCATCTGCAGGATGACCGAGGCCAGGTTGGTCCGCAGGATTTCCGGATCGGTATACTCCGGTCGGTTGTTGAAATCCGATTCATCGTACAGCCGGAAACAGATCCCGGGCGCCACCCGGCCACACCGGCCGGCGCGCTGGTTGGCGCTGGCCTGAGACACGGGCTCGATGGGCAGCCGCTGGATCTTCGAGCGCACGCTGTAGCGGCTGATCCGGGCCACCCCGGTATCGATCACGTACCGGATCCCGGGCACTGTCAGCGACGTCTCCGCGACGTTGGTGGCCAGCACGATCCGGCGGCCCCGATGGGCCTGGAACACCCGGTTCTGTTCCTGGTTGCTCAGGCGTGAATACAGGGGCAACACCTCGGTGTGGCGCAGATCGGCATGGCGCAGCACCTTGCTGAGAAACCGGATTTCCCGCTCCCCGGGCAGAAACACCAGCACGTCTCCGGGCGGTTTCCGCTCGGCCCGCTCGTGCGCCTCGATTTCCGACAGAGCCTGAAGCACCGCCTCGCCCCAGCCCTGGTCCCGGTCATCCTCGTCCCCGGCCAACGGCCGGTACCGGATGTCCACCGGGTAGGTGCGACCGCTGACCTCGATCACCGGAGCTTGGTCAAAGAAATCGCTGAACCGTTCCACCTCGATGGTGGCGGAGGTGATGATGACTTTCAGGTCCGGGCGCCGGGGCAACAGTTGTTTCAAATAACCCAGCAGGAAGTCGATGTTCAGGCTGCGCTCGTGGGCCTCGTCGATGATCAGGGTATCGTAGCGATCCAGGAACCGGTCGTGCTGAATTTCCGCCAGCAGGATACCGTCGGTCATCACCTTGACCCGGGAATCCTCACGGGTCTGGTCCGTGAACCGAACCTGATACCCGACCTGCTGCCCCACCGTCTCGCCCAGTTCCTCGGCAATGCGCGCGGCCACGCTGCGGGCAGCGATCCGGCGCGGCTGGGTATGCCCGACCAGACCACGCAGGCCTCGCCCCATGTTCAGGCAGATTTTAGGGATCTGAGTGGTCTTGCCGGAGCCGGTCTCGCCGGCCACGATCACCACTTGGTGCTGCTCGATGGCGGCGCGGATGTCCTCCACCCGGTCCGACACCGGCAGGCTGTCCGGAAAAGTCAGAGGGCGGTGCCGCTGCCGGCGCCGCTGGAGGATGTCCTGTCCCCGGGCGAGCCAACGCCGCAGACTCTCCAGCTCCTTCGGTCCGGGCTCGCCCCGGCTCCGGGCCAGGGTCCGGGCAATGCGGGCCGCTTCCAGCTGGTTGCACTCAGCCAGCTGGCCGGAAAGGTACTGGGCCGCCTCGCGGGGCGAATCGAAGGTCGGTGTCGTCATGGCCTGGGAAGTGTACTCCTGCTTTCGGGTGGCGGTCATGCCAGGCGGCACAGTCTAGCGGGAATCGGACCACCGTAAAACGAGAAGACCCCGCCGGGGCGGGGTCTGTCCGAATCTGGCGCTTGCCGCTCAGGACTTGGCGGCTTCGTCCCGCAGTTCCCGACGCAGGATCTTGCCCACGTTGGACTTGGGCAGCTCGTCGCGGAACTCGAAGTGCTTGGGCACCTTGTAGGCGGTCAGGCGTTCGCGGCAGAACTCCTTGAGTTCGTTTTCGGTGACGCTGTCGTCCGCCGGGATCACGTACACCTTGACCGCCTCGCCGCTCTTGGCGTCGGGCACACCCACCGCCGCGCACTCCCGCACCTTCGGATGGGAGCTGACCACGTCCTCCACCTCGTTCGGGAACACGTTGAAACCGGACACGATGATCATGTCTTTCTTGCGGTCGACGATGCGGATGTAACCGTCTTCCTGGATGACCGCGATGTCACCGGTTTTCAGGTAGCCATCCTCGGTGAAGGACTTGCGGGTGTCCTCCGGGCGCTGCCAATAGCCCCGCATGACCTGGGGCCCCTGCACACACAGTTCACCCGGCTCGCCCAGCGGCGTTTCCTTGCCGTCTTCATCGAGGGTCTTGACGCGGGTCGAGGGAATCGGCAGGCCGATGGTACCCACCTGAATGGCACTGGGGGGGTTGAGCGTCACCACCGGGGAGGTCTCGGTCATACCGTAGCCTTCACAGATTTCACAGCCGGTGACTTGGTGCCACATCTTGGCGGTGTCGCTGGTCAGCGCCATGCCCCCAGACGCGGTGAGTTTCAGCGGGCTGAAGTCCAGGTCCTGGAATTCCTCGTTGTTGCACAGGGCCACGAACAGGGTGTTGAGGCCGAGAAACGCGGTAAACCGGTGCTTTTTCAGTTCCTTGACAAACGCCGGGATGTCCCGGGGGTTGGGAATGAGGATATTGTGGGCGCCGGCCTCCAGCATGATGCCGCAGTTCAGGGTAAAGGAATAGATGTGGTACAGCGGCAGCGGTGCCACCACCACTTCCCGGCCCTCGTCGACGTTGTCTTCCAGCATCGGCCGCACCTGCAGCAGGTTGGCTACCAGGTTGCCGTGGGTGAGCATGGCGCCCTTGGCGACACCGGTGGTCCCTCCGGTGTACTGCAGCACCGCGATGTCATCCTTCTTGCAGGCGACCGGGGTGAAGGTTTCCCGGGCCCCGGCACCGAGCACCGCCGGCAGGCGGTGGGCGCCGGGAATGTGGAACGGCGGCACCATTTTCTTGACGTGCTTGACCACGGCGTTCATCAGAGTGCGCTTGAGCGGCGAGTGCATGTCGGCGATTTCGGTGACGATAACATGCTCGATGCTGGTCTGAGGAATCACCTTTTCCGCGTTTTCGGCCATGTTGGCCAGAACCACCAGGGCGCGGGCGCCGGAGTCGTTGAACTGGTGTTCCATTTCGCGCTGGGTGTAGAGCGGGTTGGTGTTGACCACGATCAGGCCGGCCCGCATCGCGCCAAACACCACCACCGGATACTGCGGCAGGTTGGGCATCTGCACGGCGATACGGTCGCCGGGTTTGAGGTCGGTCCGGTTCTGGATCCAGGCAGCGAAGTTACGGCTCTGGATGTCCAGGTCCCGGTAGGTGAGGGTTGCGCCAACAGCACTGAAGGCAGGTCGGTCCGCGTACTTCTTCACGGCCTGTTCAAACACTTCGACCATGCTTTCGTACTTATCCAGGTCTACCTCGCGCGGAATCCCGGCGGGGTATTTGTCCTGATAGAACTGCTCAAAATCCATCACCATCTCCTGTTGGGCGCTTCTGGTTCTGATTGTAATGGTCTACCAATGTCTAAATGGTCAAATAATCAACCCGACAAAAGTATCAGCCGAAAAAAAGTGGGGAGAGAATAGCAGTTTTGTTAACGATGAGGTAGGTTTCACGCATTCGGACCGGCACCCGATGATGACCCGAACCCGCGCGGAGCACACCATGAACGACACCCTGGATACCCTGGAAAACCTCACTTACGATGAACTGAACGAAGGCGACACCGCCACCTTTACCCGAACCCTTACCGAGGACGAGCTGATCCTGTTCGCGGCCGTATCCGGCGACGTCAACCCGGTTCACCTGGACAAGGAATTCGCCGCCCATTCCATGTTCAAGGAGCGCATCGCCCATGGTATGTGGAGCGGGTCCCTGATCTCGGCGGCGCTGGCGACGGTCATGCCGGGCCCAGGCACCATCTATCTGGAACAGAGCCTGGCCTTCAAGCGCCCGGTAAAGCTGGATGACACCATCACCGTGACACTCAAGGTGCTGCGTAAGGAACCGAAGAACCGGCTGCTGGTCGAGTGCGACGTGCGCAACCAGAACGGTCAGCAGGTGGTCGCCGGGGAAGCCCGGGTGATTGCGCCGACCGAAAAGGTTCGCCTGCACAAGCCCATCCTTCCCGCCATCAGCATCGATCGCTGATGCCCCTTACCCGGGCAGGAAATCGATCGGGAAAC
This sequence comes from Marinobacter lutaoensis, assembly GCF_001981305.1. Taxonomy (GTDB): domain Bacteria; phylum Pseudomonadota; class Gammaproteobacteria; order Pseudomonadales; family Oleiphilaceae; genus Marinobacter; species Marinobacter lutaoensis. The sequence goes on from NZ_MSCW01000005.1 coordinate 420,045, forward strand.
GAACACGGCGAGTGCCGACCTCATCGGCACCGAAGTTGAACAGCCGTACACGCAGGGCAATCCGCTGTTCCAGTGCGGGATGGTCCAGCTCTGAGCTGACCACCTCGCAGGCGGACACCGACCCATCCGGCTCAATCACCAGCTCAAGCAGCACCTTGCCCCGCAGGGTCGGGTCCTGGCGAAGTTCGCGTTTGTACAGCGAATACAACACCGTCTTCTGGGCGTCGAACACCCGCCGGATGTTGCTCATACTGCGTTCCTTCGCCACCGGCGCCGCCGAAGCCATAACCGACTCCCGGACCGGTTCCGGTTCCGGCGCTGGCACCACCTCCCGAGCCCGATGACCGGCCACCGCCACCGTCGCCTCGGGCACCGGTGGTGCCGCCCCAGGCCCACCACTGCCGGCCAGCACCTCCGCCGGTGCGGCTTCGGGCCCGGCCGGGGCGGCATCGTCCCGCAGGTTGGTCCGTAGCGACGGCCCCGCCCCCTGCCCTGGGGCTCTGAGCGCAGCCAGGCGCTCCTTCATGGCCAGCAGTCCAGACCGGGAAGCCACCTGGCGCGCCTGCTCTGGGCTCTGGGATACCGGCGCCGGTGGCCGTGGCACCGCAACCGGTTCGGACACCGTCGCGACCGGAGACGAGACCTCGATCTCGGTGGGTTCCGGCGGTGGCGCGGCCGGCGCTTCCGGTTCCGACACCACCGGCTCCGGCCTGGCCACCGGCTCCGGCGGCTGAATCAGACGTACCAGCTGGGGCGGCACCGTCTCCACCTCGGCCCGCTCCCGGGCCGGCAGTTCGACCCCCGGCAACCAGATCGCCGGCACCAGAAACACGGCGCACACCAGCGCCAGCAGCCCAAGGAAACGGCCCTGCTCCGACCGGTCCCGGGACCAAGGCAAGCTCGCCGTATCCGGACTGAACCCTTGCCCGGCCTCAGCCATGGTCCACCTCCGGCTCGACCGCCAATCGTACTTGGCGGAAGTCGGCGTCGATGCAGGTGGACAGGATCCGGCGCAATACCCGGTAATCGGTATCCCGGGCTGCCAGCACCGTAATCGCCAGCCCCGTCGCCGGCACCACGGCCACCCCAGCACGCTGCCGCAGCAGGGCCTCGGACAGTCCGGCGAGCGGCCCCTCCTCGCTCTCCGTCAGCCGATCCACTTCCCGCCCCTGCAACCGAACGCTGCGCCCCTCCAGCTCGACCGTCAACGCCTCGGCGGCCGGCTGCCCGGCGACAGCGTTGGGCAACGGGATTCCGGCGCGGTTCTCAAGGACCTTTACATCGGATGAGTTCACCATCAGGAAGAACACCAGCAGGGTGAAGATGTCCATCAGGGACACCAGGTTGAGTCCCCCGGCGGCGCGCCGATGGTCCGGCTGCCGGCGCAGACGCCGGGGTCTGTTCCGTGGTTTCACGAGTCACCTCCCGGGCCGGCTTCCGGGATGGGCGCCAGAGTCCGGCCTTCCGGCGCATCCTGCAGCGCGATGTCCGGAAACAGCTCCCCCGGCACAACGCTGGCTGCCACCACCGCCGGATAAGTACGCAGGGTCTCCATCGCCCGGACCAGGGTCTGGTAATCGATGCCGCGGGCCACTTCCAGGGTAATACCGGTGGTGCCCGGATGCCCGGACTTGATTCCCCGCAACAGCCGCCTGAGACCGGCAAAGTCCTGCTGGCCGTCCCTGGCCGGCAGGACAGCCAGCGCCCCCCGCCCACGGTCGGCCACTGCCACCCCTTCGGGAAGCAGCGTGACCACCAGATCCAGCGACCCCGGCTCGCTGCTCCCGGTCGGGGTCCACTCCGGGAATCGGAGCTCAATCACCCGCAGCTGGCTGAACACCATGCCCAGCAGCAGCACCGGTACCAATACGATCATCAGGTTCAGGAACGGCGTGATATCCAGGTCCGGGGACAGACGCGTTCTCGGATGGCGACGCTTCATCGGAACCCCCCGGCACAAAAACCGACTCGGTACGATCCGGCCATCAAGCCGGCACTCCGGACGCAGCGGCGGTATCGGACATAAGATTCAACAGCCGGACCCCAGCCATTTCGAAACTGTCGACGATCTCGTTGGTCCGGGTCTGCAACAGGGCGTGGAACATCAGTAACGGGATAGCGGACATCAACCCGAACGCGGTGGTGTTCATCGCCACGGATATGCTGCCAGACAGCAAACTGGCCTTCTGGGAGGGGTCGGCCGCGGCCACGGCGGTGAACGCCGAAATCAGGCCGATGATGGTGCCCAGCAGCCCCAGCAGGGTCGCGATGTTGGCCAGGGTGGCCAGGTACTGGGTCCGCTTTTCCAGACGGGGCAGCACCTCCATCAACCCTTCTTCCATGGCGTACTCCACCTCCTCCCGACGGCTGTTCGCGAGCAGGCGACCGAGCCCGGCGGCCATGATCCGGCCGATGGCGCTGTCGGACTGGCTCGCGGCCTTCATGGCACGGCGGTAGTCGCCCTGACGCAGCAGGGGCAGGATTCCCTTCTCGAAGGTCACCCGGTTCCTGCGCCGGACGGACAGCAGGTACAGGAAGCGCTCCAGGCTGATGGCCAGCCCGAGGGCCAGGACACAGCCAATGGGGTACATGAAGATCCCCCCTTCCTGAAAAAATCGGATCATGGTTTCCAGCATGTCGGTTCTCCCATGGTGACAGCACGGTTACGGATGGCGCTCCGGGTACTCCAGCGTCAAGGGGTCGAGGCTGTCCCGAAAACGCCAGAGATTGTCGAAGGCCCGGGGATCCAGAAGTCCTTCCAGCTCCGGCGCCTGCTCGGGCAACGACGCCTCCGGGTGGCGCGGGAGCGTGGGGGCCTGCCAAGGCAGGATGAACAGCATTCGGGGATTATCCTCGCCGGGACGGGCAGCCAGCCCCTCGATGGTCAGCGCCGGGACCGCCGCCGTCCCGCTCACCGAGTCCGGCCCGGCGTAGGCCCAGGGTAATGGCAGCAGCCAGAGCAACAGCAGTCCGGTCAGTCTCCGGTGGGCTCTGCCGCTCATGGCGCCAGCCTCCGTTCCAGGTCGGCGACCCAACCCGCCACGTCAGGCGCGTCGTCCCCGGTCAAATCAAGGTACGCCCGGTAATGAACCAGGGCGCAGTCCAGTTGCAGCAGGTACAGCTCGCAGAGGACCGCCAGGTTGTAGTGGAGGTCCGGCACCCCGGGCGAATGGCGGATGCCGTCGTCGAGCAGTCGCGCGGCCTCGGCGTAGCGATGCCGTTCCGCCAGCGCCAGGGCGAGATTGTTCACCGCCACGGCATCCTGCGGATTGAGCGCCACCGCCTGCTGCCAGGCGTCGATGGCGGCGTCCTCGCGCCCGGCCTGCCAGTCCAGGTCCCCTCGCCTGGCCAGCACCGACGCCCGATCCGGGTCCCGGGGCACGGCGGAACCACCGGTTTCCGGGGTTGCCGCGCAGCCCGCCAGCCACAGCAGGACCCCGAACACAGCCATGCGCTCACGCCCCGTCATTCGTCACCTCCGGGTGCCATTCCATCCAGCGTACCTGGCGTTGGTAGCGCCCAGGGTGCATCCGGGCCAGGGCCTCCAGGCTTTTGCCAATCCATTCGTCGTACCCGGTCTTCGTGATCCGTTGATGATTCGCCTCATGCAGGGCAATGGCCTCTTCCTCAAACGGGTAGGCTTCCTCCTCCAGCAGAACGCGGTACTGCAGGGCTTCCAGTTCATTCAGGCTCCCGGGCACCTCCGATGCCATCAGGTCCCGGGCCAGTTGCCGGTACAACTCGGCCCGGAGGAACAGCACCTGTGAGCGGACCGCCTCGCCCCCCAGCCGTTCTGCTTGCTCCAAACGCTGCCGGACCGCCGCCAACGCACGTTCCTTGCGGGCCAGGGCGTCCTCGAGCGGCTGAACCAACGGCAAGGACCGGAACCGGTCCGCTGCCCGCCGGGCCAGCACCCATGCGCTGTCGGTGGCCCACGCCAGGGTCTGGTCGGAATGCCACGGGCTGTCCAGCTCGGCGCGCACCAGGGCTTCGTGCCAGGGTTCGGGTATCGCCTCGGTGGACAGCAGCCGATGCCTCAGACGCTGCAACCGGCGGTGATCCGGCCCCTCGATAGGCACCGGTGAGGTCGCCAGGTACTGGCGATAGAGTGCGTTACGGGCTTCGATGTCGCCGGCATCGTGGTACAGCTCCGCAGCCCGGAGCCGGTCCGGCCAGGGATTGGCCAGGTCACGGGCCCGAGCCAGCAGCTCATCGGCCGCACGCCGCGGCTGGCCGGAACGGCTGTAGGCAAGCACCAGCTTGTCACGGATGCGGACCGCCAGCGGATGGTCCGGATAATCGTGACGAAACCGTTGCAGCTGATGGATGGCGTCCTGCCACTGCGACGCTCTAAGTAGGGTGTTGGCGGCATCAAAGCGGCCCTGAATGGCGACCTCCGACCCAGGCAGAACGGTTTCGATCCGCAGAAAGTGGGCCACTGCCAGCGGCACGTCACCCTGATCCGCGGCCTGCGCGCCCTGATGGTAAATGGACTCGGCCAGTTGTCGGCGCAGCTTGGCCTCCTCCCTGGCCGCCTCCGTACCGGCGCCGTGGTGCAGGGCCAGGGCCTGCCGCCAGGCCCGCTCCGCCGATGCGAACGCGCCCGCGGCTTGCCGTACCCGGGCAGTCACCAGCCAGGCGGCGTAGCGCTCGCTTGGCTGCGCCAGGGGGTGGACCTGTACCCGCCGGGCATACACCTGCGCCCGGTTGCCGTTGCCCAGGGTCAACCACCGTCCGGCCACGTCCGCCAGGGCCCCGGTTCCCCGGGGATCGTCGGGGTAGGTTTCGGTAAACCGGTCCACCGCCGCCGACAGTGACACCAGGGCGAGGCTCTGATCCGCCGCGGCCAATCGCCCGACCCGATCGATCAGAACCCTGACTTCGGCCCAGGCCGAGTCCACCGCGGCATCATAGCCGGGAACCTGGTAGCCCGCCGTCCGGAAGGCCGCCAGCGCAGGCGCCTGCCGCCCCGCCCCCAGCCATGCATCGCCAGCCAGTCGCCAAAGGGGCCCCGGGGCCACCACTCGCATCGCCAGACGCTGGTATTCAGCGGCGGCCGGGGCGTACCACTCGGCGGCGCCGGCCAGGTCGCCAGCACGCCGGAGGGCTGAGGCGTTCACGTAGCGGGAGTCGGCCCAGGCACGGGCAAACCGGCGCCAGCGTTCCTGGTGTCGGGCGTCCAGGCGCCGGTACGCCGCGTCCTCCCGGTAAGCGGCGACGTAGTCCGCACGGGCGCCCTCCGCCCGGTCCGGCTGCCCCGCCGCCTGCCAGACCGAGATGATCTGGTCACGGAAATCCGGTACCGTCGGGTGTTGGGGATACCGGTTCACGAACGCCTGATTGACCGCCACTGCCTCCTCGAACCTCCCTTGCTGGGTGTAAACGTCGGCCAGCCGGTCGTACAGCAAGGCAGCCCAGGCCGGCAGCGTCGGAGCTCTGGCCAGCCAGGTATCCAGAGCGGCAACCCCGCCGGTGCGGGCGGCCATCATTGCCAACACCCGCAGGGTATCGTCGAGGGTATCGATGGAGGCTTCAGGCACCCGGGCCAGGCTTGGTGCATCCGGCAGGAACTGATCCAGTACCGCCATGAAGGTAATGGTGGCCCGCCTCCAAGCGGCTTCGCCCTGTTTGAACTGGCTCCAGCCCATCATGTAGCGGGCCTTGGCCTTCAGGTCCGGGCGGCCGGAGCCCGCCAGCAGCGCTTGGTAATGGCTCTCGGCCTTTGGGTACTGGCCGCCGGCGAAGGCCGCCTCGGCAATCCGGAACTGGGCCTCCGGCACCAGCGGAGAGTCGGGATACAGTCCCACCAGCTGCTCAAGCCGCTCGACGGACCGGCCGGGTTGTCCGGTCAGAGCATACGCCTTAGCCATTTGATACAGCAGTTCATCAAGTCGCCCGGAAAACGCCCCCCGGGACAGGATGGCCTCGTAGCTGGCCAGTGCGTCCCGGTACAACCCAACTTCCTGTTCGGCGGAAAGGCCGAGCTCCAGGCCGGAACGGTCACGGATCTGGGCCAGCCGGTTGAGCGCATCAACCCGCACTTCGGGCTCGCCGGAGGTCTCAAACAGGCGGCGATAACGACGCGCGACTTCTTCCGGCGAGATGGCCGGCAAGGGGCGGTTCTCAAAGGTCAGGAACACGGGGTGCATGTCGGCCAGGGTTTCACCGTCACGGCCAAGTTCAACGCGGAAGGACTCCTGGCCCGCGGCCGGCCCGGCCAGCATCAGAACAAGCAGCAGTACTGGGGAAACCGGCCGCTTCACGGCGATGCCTCCCCCAGCGTTTCCAGAGCCAGATATTCGTAAAGATGGGCGATGCGTTGCTCCGCCTTGCCCAAGGCGCGGGCCATCCGCTGGTCCTGCCGGTTCACGTAGTCGAACGCCAATGCGTCAAGGCGGGCTTCGGCCCGGCGACGAAGCTCGGAAACCTGTCGTAGGTATGCCTCGCCGAGCGTGCGATACTCGCCGATCCGCACCCGGGAATCGCCGTTACTAGCGGGCGCGGACAGGTCGTTCAGGGCATGAGCAGCCAGCACCAGGGACTGTTCCAACTCAAACCACGGTCCCTGACGGGTGGCGGACACCTGGGTCCGGGCCGCCCGCACCCGTTCCAGAAGGGTCTGATTGCGGGCGCTCAGTTCGGGCAGTCGCCCCGCGTCGCCGTGGCCACGGGCCAAGGTTTCAGCGAACAGCGCGAGGTCACGACTGGTACCGATCAGTTGCTGTTCCAGGCCCTGAAGACGGGCCACGGCGGCCACCGCCTGCTGGGCCTCCGGCTGTTCCAGGAAATCCAGAAGATAGGCCAGGCGTGGTTGCTGAAGCGTCCGGTTGTCGGCCAGGAACCATTCCACGTCATCGTTGCGGGCGGCCTGCACCAGGGCCGGATAGGCCCCCCGGTCATGGATGTCCCGGGCCAGGGTCCGTAAGGTTACCCGCTCGCTTTCGTATGCGGCATTCGCGGCGAGGTAGGCTTCCCCAGCCTGCCCCAGATAGCCGGCACGGTCGTAGCCCTGCCCCATGCCCAGCCACGCATCAGCGGCACCGGGATAGGCCAGCGGGAACTTACGGGCCCGGTGCCAACTCTGCATGGCTGCCCGATAGTTACCCTGAGCCATGCGAGCCAAGCCATGGAGGTATAAAGCCCGGGGCGTGGAGGTGCTGGTCAGGGACACTTGCTCCAGAAAGCCCAGGGCTTTGCCGGGATCGCCGTTGCGGTACGCCAGGTAGCCGGAACGTATCAGGATACGGTCGCGCAGCGCCTTGGCGCGTTCCGGCAGCGGGTCCTTGGCGGTCATGGCGAGCGCCACCCGCAGCGCCACCAGGGCCCGAGTCGGGCTCAGATCTTCCTCCGCGTAGTGACGGGCAAGGTTGACGTATCCCGACGCCGCCCAGTAACCCTCGGGCATCCGCGCCAGCCGGTCACCGGCCTGGTCCGCCTGGCCGGATCGCAGCGCCAGCATGGCGAGCTGATACAGCGCCTCCTGGGTCGCCGTCGCCGGACCCAAGCGGGCAGCCTGTTCGAACCGGTCCTGCGCCGAGGTCTGGTCGCCGTTGGCCAGCGCGGCGCGAGCCAGTACCAGGGCGGCTTCACCACGGTGCCAGGGGCCCTCAAGCACCTGCTGGAATTCTGCCAACGCCCGCTCACGGAAGCCGGCCTGGTACCAGGCCCGGGCCCGAAGAAAGGGAGCCGATGCGCCGGATAGCCCGGGCAGGTGTCGCAGGGCCTCCGGCAGATCGCCGGTGGCCAGCGCGTAACGAATACGCCCTTCCCTCAGCCGTTCGGGTGCTGGCGGCTCCGAGGCCGAAGCCGGCAGCATCAGCAGCATCAGCAGCCCCAGGGTGCCGCGACGAAACCACTCTAGGCTCGAACCGGACACGGCGCCGTTACTTCCATTCGGTAAAGGTGACACGGGGCTGGTAATCCGGCGCGGGGGCGGCCACGGTCAGTTCCACCACCAGGGCCCCGGGTGGTTTGATGAAGGACCGTACCGCCTCACGCCGGACGAAGGACTTGTCTGCCGCCCGGGCGGTAATCACCGCCTTGAGGCGGTGTTGGCCGGTGGCCAGGTTGCCGATGTAAAGTTCCTGGACGCCTCCGGCCTCCAGGGCGCTGCGTTCACGGTTCTGATACAGGTGCGAGGCCACCGGTTGATCATCCAGGAACAGCTCGATGGCATCCAGGTCCAGGGTTTCCCGCTCGGCCAGGGACAGGAATACGCTCAGGCGGGTGTGGGTGGGGTACAGCAGCTGGCGTTCCAGGGACCGCACCGACGCCAGGTGTTCATTGACCTGGGCCGACAGGGACTCAATATCGTCGTCGAGGCTGGCGGCAACGCCCGTGTGCGAGATCAGGGTTGCGGCGGCCCAGGCAAACCACCAGGGCCCCCGCCGGCATCTTGTTGTTGAGTGTAAGCCGTACATCGGTCTCCTGCCCTGCCGGCCCGGAGCCGGCAACGTCTTGTAACAAACCGACAGGAAGCGTAACACCCGGTAACCAGAAAGAACGGTATCCAGATCACCAAATGGCAAAGAGGGATGTCGAATTAATTTACAGAAGGGGCATGACCGGCCAACGGCAATCCCGGGCCACGAACAACAGCTATTTGATTTTTCAGGGACTTTCGCTTTTGGCCCTGGTCTTGCTGAGAATATCGTGGCGGAACCGCCAGTCGGCGGCTCCGCTGAAAATATGCCGAGCTTTGGCCGATGCTCTCAACCGCATCGGCCTTTTTTCACCTTTCAGAATAGCCCACTACTTGCTGAGGTACCGCATAGCCGATTCCAGGCCCTCGAGGGTCAGCGGGTACATATGGTCGCCAACCAGCTGGCGGGTCATCCCGAGCGAGCCGCCACTGCCCCAGTAGGCTTCCGGCAGAGGGTTAAGCCAGACCACCTTACGGAAATGATCGGTGATGCGCTGGAACCAGGTCGCGCCCGCTTCCTCGTTCCAGTGCTCGATTGAGCCGCCGGGATGGGAAATTTCATACGGCGCCATGGTGGCGTCGCCAACGAAGATCACTTTGTAATCCGGGGTGTACTTGTGGAGGATGTCCCAAGTACTGGTGGTCTCGTTCATGCGGCGGATATTGCTCTTCCACACACTCTCGTAGATGAAATTGTGGAAGTAAAAATACTCCATGTGCTTGAACTCGAGTCGAGCCGCCGAGAACAGCTCCTCGCAAACCCGGATGTGCGGATCCATGGAGCCGCCGACATCGAAGAAGATCAGCACCTTCACCGCGTTGTGGCGTTCGGGCACCAGCTTCAGATCCAGATAACCGGCGTTACGGGCCGTTGAACGGATGGTGTCGTCCAGATCCAGCTGGTCCGCCGCACCCTGTCGGGCGAATTTGCGCAGACGGCGCAGGGCAACCTTGATGTTGCGGATACCAAGGGTGATGCTGTCGTCCAGGTCCTTGTATTCCCGCTTCTCCCAGACCTTGACCGCCCGGCCCTGGCGGCCACTTTTCTGGCCGATCCGGAAGCCTTCCGGGTTGTACCCGTTGGCGCCGAATGGCGAGGTGCCACCGGTACCGATCCACTTGTTGCCACCGGCGTGGCGTTCCTTCTGCTCCTCCAGGCGCTTTTTGAAGGTCTCGATCAGTTCCTCGAGCCCCCCCAGAGAGTCGATCCGGGCCTTTTCCTCCTCACTGAGGTACTTCTCGAACTCCGCCCGCAGCCAGTCGTCGGGAATCAGGGCTTGCAGCAGGTCGTCCAGGTGCTCGATTCCCTCGAAGTAAGCCTTGAAGGCCCGGTCGAACTTGTCAAAATGCCGCTCGTCCTTGACCAGGCAGACACGGGCGAGATAGTAGAACTCCTCCATGTCCGCGAACGCCAGGCGCTTCTGCAGCGCCTCAAGCAAATCCAGAAACTCGCGCAGACTGGCGGGCACCTTGGCCCGCCGCACTTCGAGGAAGAAATCGATCAGCATAGCTTGGCGCCCCAGGCCCGGATCAGCTGCGACGGCGGGCCATGAAGGCCAGCTTCTGCAACAGGTGCACGTCCTGCTCGTTCTTCACCAGCGCGCCGTACAGCGGCGGCAGCGCCGAGCTGCTGTCCTTTTCCTGCAGTGCCTTGGCGGACAGCTCGTCGGCCATCAGCAGCTTCAGCCAGTCGATCAGTTCGGAGGTGGACGGTTTCTTCTTCAAGCCGGGGACCTTGCGCACGTCGAAGAACACCTCCAGGGCATCCCGGACCACCTCCTGTTGCAGGTTCGGGAAATGAACGTCGACGATGCTCTTCATGGTCTCGTGATCGGGGAAGCTGATGTAGTGGAAGAAACAACGGCGCAGGAAGGCATCCGGCAGTTCTTTTTCGTTATTGCTGGTGATGACGACGATGGGCCGGTGCTTGGCGCGGATGGTTTGCTGGGTTTCATACACGAAGAACTCCATCCGGTCCAGCTCCAGCAGCAGGTCGTTGGGGAACTCGATGTCGGCCTTGTCGATCTCGTCGATCAGCAGCACCACTGGCTCGTCCGACTCGAACGCTTCCCAGAGTTTGCCCTTAACGATGTAATTGCGAATGTCCTTGACCTTTTCATCGCCCAGCTGGGAATCCCGCAGGCGGGACACCGCGTCGTACTCGTACAGCCCCTGCTGCGCCTTGGTGGTGGACTTGATGTGCCAGGAGATGAGCCTCATGCCGAGGGCGGCGGCCATTTCCTCCGCCAGCAGGGTCTTGCCGGTTCCGGGCTCCCCCTTGATCAGCAGCGGCCGCTGCAGTGCAATCGCCGCGTTGACCGCCATCTGCAGGTCATCGGTGGCTACGTATTTGTCGGTGCCAGTAAACTTCATGATCTCATTCCTGCGGATTGTTCTTTGGTTTCTCGTCGTCGGCCCCGGAGGTCCGTGTCCCCTCGTCGTCCGGCGCCTCGTCCTCATCGTATCCGGGCAGGTCGTCGAACTCGGACAGGTCGAAATCCTCCAGGCCGAACTCCTCGTCTTCCTCCGGTTCCGGCTCAGGCTCGGCATCCGGTTCGGTCTCCGGCGCCACCACTTCGTCGGCCACCGGAATCGTGTCTTCCGCCACAGCCTCCTCGGGCGCCGCAGTCTGGCTGTCTGTCGGTTCCGGTTCGGCAACGTCCGTCACCTCCGGGATGACCTCGGGCTCCGGTTCAGGTTCTTCGGCCCGTTCCGGGGCCGGGACCTCCGCCGCATCGGCCACCGGCGACCGGGAGGCCGTCTCCGTTGCCCGCCCCCGCCGGCGCAGGAGAACCACCAGCACGCCCGCAACGACCAGAACGCCGGCTCCCCCAGCGGCGAGCCACGGCAACCAAGCAGTCAGGCCCGGTTCCTCTGCATTGCCCGGGTGTTCCGGAGCCGGCGCGGCCACCTCCGGGAGTGGCTCCGGTTCCGGCGGCGTCGCGTTTTCCACGTCCGCCACGTCGATGGGCGCAGGAATCGCCGCTTTGGGTGCCGGAACCGGCGGCGACGGCTCCGGGAGGTTCCCGGCCACCGGCGCCCCAGCGCCGACGTCAGTCACTGCCTCCGGTACCCGATACTCGAGCAGGCCGGTGAACTTGCGGGCGAAGGTGCGGCCATCCGCGACCACTTCCACTTGGTAACGCCCGGGTTCCGGGAGCTGGGTAATCCGGTCATGGTAGACGCCGTCGGCCGGTACCGTCTCGGGCGACAGCATCTTGGTGCCCCTGCGACCGTCCTCGGACACCAGGGTCAGGCTGACGCTCACCACCTGAAGGAAGTCCGGATTGGTGATCTTCTCTTCGCCTTCGAAAAACGCCACCTCGATGTCTACCGGCTGCTCCGCCGTGAAGCTGGGCGGCAGGTCGGCCACCCTCATGTTCAGGTCACTGACCACGGTGACCCGACTGCCTTCGCCCAGGGTGCCGTCGATCTGCCAACGACCGGCCTGTGGCCCGGTCACGGTCACCAGGTCATAACCGGCCTCCCGCACCCAGCGGACGTTGTCCGGGTGCTGGTCCAGCGCCATCGTGGTCTGATCCGGCCGGACCAGAGACAACTGCCGGGACGCAGAAGTTTCCGACTCGCCCCAAAAGATCAGCGCGGTGAACTCACGGACGCCGGAGTCGACCAGAAAGCCGTCGTTTTCAATAGGGATCTGGGGTTGAGGGGCCGCAGTGTTCAGGGCTTCCAGAAAGGCGCGGTTGAGCGCCTCGGCGTCCTTGGCAATATGGAAACTGCCACCGGAGGCCGTGGCCAGGCGCCGGAGAAAGTCGGCATCGGCCTGGTCGGACAGGGCGACGGGGTGGAAGGTGGCACCGCGGGCGACCAAGTCTGGCACCAGGGTCTCCAGAATTCGCTGTTCTTCGGCCTGGTTCGCCGCCGGGTCGTCGGCAATGTCCACCCGGCCGTCCGTCAGCAGGATGAAATGGGTATTGTCCAGACGACCGCCGGTGTAGTAATCGTCGCTGGCCACCTCAATCGCACCCCCCAGGTTGGTGCGCAGCGCCACCGAGTTGATCTGGCCGGAACGTTCGATGGCCAGCTGGCGCCAGGCCTCAGTGACCTGGCGATGGGGTACCAGCATGTTGACATACTGGCCGAAGGTCCAAAGCCCGGCGGTGTCGCCGTCGGGCAGCAGGCGCGCCAGCAGACGCACCGCCGGCCGCCTCAGGTTGTCGGGGTCGGTCTGTTTCATTGAACCGGAGATGTCGACAATCATCCGGATATCCGACCGTTCCGGCACCGCCACCGGCTCACCGGCCTTCGCCAGGGTGGCCAGGGTCAGGAAGAGCCAGAGCGGGTACCCCCGCGACAGGACGAACCGCATCAGCGCCGCACCAGCCGGTAACGCACCAGATCCAGAACCCAGACCAGGAGCATGACCAGTCCCGCGATGGCGAAGTTGAAGAAGGCACGGCTGGCCTCCGCCAGGTCGCCCAGGACCATTTCATAGCCACCGAACAGCCAAGCGGGCATCCACCAGCCGTGGACATCCGGCGACTCGACGGGCGTCAGCAGCAAGACCACCAGCGCCGCCAGCAGCAAGGTGCGCACGCCGTACACCGGAATCCACCGGAACAGCAATTTCATCATGTAGAAAAACACTACGAAGGCAACGACATAGGCGGTCCAGAATATGCCGTAGGCCAGTTGTGTATCCGCATCGATCATGACAATACCCAATGAATGATGTGTTCCTCCCACTGCGCCTCGGGCACCGCATCCTCCGACACCGTGCGCCCCCGGACCGAGACCCCGGCCCGGTGGACGGAGTCCGGATCGCCACTGCGCAAGGGATGCCAGTCCGGCAACGGTCGGCCCTCCGCCAGGGTGCGATAGGCGCAGGTGTAAGGCAGCCAGTGGTAGTCGCCAACGGTGTCCGGCGTCAGCGTCGTACAGCCTGGCACATGCCGCGTTCGCTCCGGGTAAACGGTGCAGCGACACGTGTCCGCATTCATAAACCGGCACGCCAGGTCGGTATGGTAAACCTCGCCGGTGTCGGCATCCTCCAGCTTGTTCAGGCAGCAGAGTCCACAGCCGTCACACAACGATTCCCATTCCGCCGCTGTCATCTCGTGCAAGCGCTTGCGCTGCCAGAACGGGATCTGGGCGATCATCGCCGGTGCTGCTCCAGTTTGCGCTTGAATTCCACGATGTAGCTCTCGGGTTCTTCCGGCAACTGCAGGTAGAACCCCTTGTCGTCGATCGCCGCCAGCACCTGGGCGCCGGTGGTGCGTGCCAGTTTCCGTTCGGGGGTGAGCAGCAAATCCATGCTGTGCACCGGAGTTCCGAACAGCGCCCGCAGAGCATCTGGCAATTCCTCCCAGCGCTGGCCCCGGCGGGTGAAGATGTAGGTGTCCGGCTTTCGGCTGCTGCGGAACACAGAGACAAACTCACGCTGGCTCATAGGCTCAGTATTTCCTCGATTTCCCGCTTGACCGGGGCCAGCAACGCCGCCCGCCACCCCTGAAAAAAAGCGTTGCGCTCCAGGTCCCGATCCCGCATCAGTTGCTCAAGTCGTTTTCTGGGTGCAAGCAGTTCCACTGGAATATCAAAGGCTTCAGCTTGCTTTTTGAAGATATTTCTCAATTTTTTGTAGTGTTCCTGACGCTCCCTGGGCAGCGGAGGCGGTATCAACTCCAAGCTCTGATTATCAGTATCGTAGGCGTCGCGGACAAGCGCCAACAGGGCCTCGCCGTAGCGGCGGACGGTGCCGGGAGACAAACCGTGCACCTGGCGCAGCTCCCGGTGGCTACCGGGCAGGCGCTCCGCCATCTCGATCAGCGCGGCATCCGCGACGACCCGATTTCGGGGCATATCCCGACGCCGGCACTCCAGCTCGCGCCAGCGGACCAGAGCCTGCAGCACCGCCTGCTGGCGCGGCTTGAGAGTCCAGCCACCCCGCAGTTTCTGATAATGGGTGTCGGGATTTTCCTGATCGTGCAGTTCCTCGGCGAAACGTTCGGACTCCTCCGCCATCGCCACTTCCAGCCCCCGCTCGCGCAGAACGCCCAGCACCCAGTGGTACATGGGCTCTAGAAAACGGACATCGTCCAGCGCATAGCGCTGCTGGGCATCGGACAGTGGACGAGCCAGCCAGTCCGACCGGGTGGCGGATTTGTCCAGGGTTTCACCAAACAGGGTTTCCACCAAGCGGGCGTAGCCCAGGGAAAAACCGGCACCGGCCAACGCCGCACCCAGCTGCAGATCGACGACACCCCGCAGCCGAACCCCCAGCCAGTGTCGAAACAGTTCCAGATCCTCACTCATGGCATACAGCAGCTTGGGCACGGCAGGGTCGGCCAGCACCGACCGGAACCGGCTGGAGGCCTCGGCGACCGAAGGCTCCACCAGGCACAGATCCGGCCCGAGACCAAGCTGCACCAGCCCGGGAATGGGATGGAAGGTATTGATCCGCTCGAATTCGGTATCTAGGGCCAGGGGGTGGTCGTGGGAGGCGGACGCCAGCCATCGGTCGAGCGCCTCCGGGGTTGCGAGCCAATGCACGGTGTCCGGCGCGGCGGGCGCCACAAGGGTCTGTGGTGGAACAGTCATGGAAGTATCCGGATCCCTATTCGGAGAGAGGTTTGCGTCCTCGGAACGCGTGAGTCAGCGTGAACCCGTCAACATAGCCCAGTTCCCCCCCCACGGGAATGCCATGGGCCAGCCGGGTGATCAAGACATTCTCACCGTCGAGGCGATCGGCGATGTAATGGGCGGTGGCCTCCCCCTCGACGGTGGGGTTGGTGGCGAGGATCAATTCGCTCACGCCCTCCTCCCGCACCCGCTTGAGCAGGCGCTCGATACCGATTTCCTCGGGCCCGACTCCGTCAATGGGTGACAGGTGACCCATGAGCACGAAGTAGCCGCCCTTGTAATCCCCCGCCTGCTCGATTGCCAGCAAGTCCGAAGGGCTTTCCACCACGCACAACAGGCCATTCCGCCGGTTCGGATCCTGACAGATGCTGCACAGGTCGCTGTCGGCAAAATTCTGGCAGGACTGACAGCGACGGACCCCGGTCATGGCCTGACTCAAGGCCTCGGCCAGGCGGGTGCCGCCCGAACGGCCCCGCTCCAGCAGGTGGAACGCCATGCGCTGGGCCGTTTTCTGGCCCACCCCGGGCAGGCAGCGCAGGGCCTCGACCAATTCATCAACCAGTGGACTGAAAGCCATCAATAACCTCGTGACGGGGGTGGCGCGGTGGGCTCAGAACGGCATCTTGAAACCGGGGGGCATGCCCATCCCGGACATCAGGCCGGACATTTTTTCCTTCTGGCTGGCCTCGATCCGGCGCACCGCATCGTTGACGGCGGCGGCCAGCAGATCCTCGAGGATTTCTTTATCCTCGGACAGCAGCGAGGGGTCGATCTCCACTTTGCGCACGTCATGACGGCCGTTCATGGTCACCTTGACCAAGCCGGCACCGGACTCGCCAATGACCTCGGCCCGGGCAAACTCTTCCTGGGCCTTCTGCATTTCTTCCTGCATTTTCTGGGCTTTCTTCATCAACTCGCCCATGTTCGGAATCATTGATGTCACCTCCTGGGTGTTTCTGCCGGCCGGATACTCTCTTCGACTACCCGGGCCTCAAATCGTTCAACAAGGGTTCGGACGATGGGGTCCTGACGGATCGCCTCCTCAGCCGCCCGCTGCCGCGCCTGTCGCTGGCGCTCCTCGTAGGCTGCGGGCGTGTGCGGACCGGGCGCGCCCTCCTCGATCCGCAGCTGGATGGTGTCGCCAAAGCGATCTTTCAAGGCGTCGCGGATCTTGTCCTCGTGCCGGCTGTTGAGCAGTCGCGCATGGCCGGGGTCCAGGGTCAATACGATGCAGTCGCCGTCCCGGCTCATCGATGCCTGACTGGCCAGGTTCCCGGGCATACCGACGATCCCCAGGGTGCGGAAATCCCGCTCCCAGACAAATCCGTTGGCGTCCACCGGCGGGGCCTCGGGCACGGGCTCCGGTGCCACCGCCGGTTGCGGGACGCTGACCGGGGCCGGCCCGGATTCCGGTTCAGGGCGCGGCGGCGACACCGGCTTGGGCACCCCCTCGGGTTCGGGTTCCGCCAGTTCCGCGTTCGCCTGAGCATCCAGACTGGCCAGCCAAGCCTCGTCGTTGTCGTCGTCGCCGGGTGCCGTCACCGGCTCAGGTTCCGGCTCCTGCGCCGTCCTCGGAGCTTCCGGTGCCGGCTCCGGCTCGTCGCCGGCGTCGGCTCCGGCAGTGTCACGCCCGCCGGTCAGAGCGGGGGGCTCCCGCCGGTCGCTGCCGGGACGGAACGCCAGCATCCGCAACAGTGTCATCTCGAAGCCCATGCGCGCATCCGGCGTGATGTCCAGATCTTTACGGCCGATCAGCGCGGCCTGATAGAACAGCTGAGCATCCTCGGCGCTGAGCTTGCGCGCCAGCGTCCGCACCTGCTCGGCATCCCCCATGGCGTTGTCGGCACTCCCCGGAACCACCTGTTCCAGGGTGACCCGATGAAACAGCGACAGCAGATCCGAGAGAATGACACTGTAGTCCGGTGCAAACTCCGAAATCCGGGCAATTTCCGCCATCAAACCGGGGCCATCGCGGTCAACCAACGCGTTGACAATACGCTCGATGTCGCGCTGGTCGATGGTCCCCAGCATGTTGCTGACGTCCCCAGCGGTCAGGCGCTGATTGCCAAAGGCAATGGCCTGATCGGTCAGACTCAGGGCGTCCCGCATGCTGCCATCGGCGGCACGGGCCAGCAGCCAGAGCGCCGGCTCCTCGAAAGGAATACCCTCCTCGGTCAGCACATGCTTGAGGTGGCCAACAATGTGCTCCGGGGTCATCCGCTTGAGGTTGAACTGGAGGCAGCGCGACAGCACGGTGATCGGCAGCTTCTGGGGATCGGTGGTGGCCAGCAGGAACTTCACATGCTCCGGCGGCTCTTCCAAAGTCTTCAGGAAGGCGTTGAAGGACTGATTGGTGAGCATGTGCACCTCGTCGATGAGGTACACCTTGTAGCGGCCCCGCGTTGGCGCGTACTGGACGTTGTCGGTCAGCTCCCGCATGTCATCGACCCCGGTGCGGGAGGCCGCATCGATCTCGATCAGGTCAACAAAACGTCCGGCCTGGATTTCCTGGCAGCTGGCGCACTTGCCACAGGGATGCGGGGTGATCCCGGTCTCGCAGTTGAGGCAGCGGGCCAGCAGGCGGCCGATGGTGGTTTTGCCCACGCCCCGGGTCCCCGTGAACAGATAGGCGTGATGCAGCCGCTGGTTTTCAAGGGCATGGATCAGCGCCTGGAGTACGTGTTCCTGGCCCACCATATCCTCGAAGGAACGGGGGCGCCATTTACGGGCAAGGACCTGGTAGCTCATGTTTCGTCGACAACTGTGAAAATGGGCTTAACCTTAGCATGGACCCGCGCTGATAAGAAGCGGCGAGGCGCCGACAATCCGCTAACCCGGATACCAAAATGGATGCAGAATCAGGAAATTAGAACAGCGGGAGGGAAACTGGGGGTGACCCCACCAGCAAATCTCCGGCACACAACTCCACCGCTACGGCTGCTCCCTTCCGGGCCTGACCGGGTTCACGGCTTCGTGTTGCGGAGGCACCGATGGGGCCACCATAACGGCCGACCGGGGTTTCCCCCGACGGCGGCGCGCATATTAGCAAAAGGCCCCGCAGACTACAACGGCCAACATCATATTCTAAATTCTGCACTTATTCCCCTGACGACACCGGAGTCCGGCCTCTTGACCGGGCTGCCCGCCACCGCGACAGCGGCCCCAGCAAGGAAAGGTTCAAGCCCCACGCATAGTCTCGCGCCAGCGCCTTGTTGACCGCCACCCGGTTCCCAGCGGGGTTCGTCCGTCTCATTCGGGGTGTCCGTCCACTTGCTCGTCGGTTCCATCGTCACGATCCTTTTTCCGTGCGCTGTGGGCATAAAGATGTAGGGATTCGCTCAGGACGAGGCTCGGGCCCGAAAACGACCTTTCCCCCGCTTTTGTTGCCGTTTCTCCTCACGCCCCGCCTGCCATTCAGACACGGGACCCATCTGGGTAAAGCGCAAGCCCCGCTCGTAAGCACGGGTGAGCTGTTGATTCAGGTTCTGCAGTGCCTCGGATGGCTGGGCCCACTGTTCCTTGGGCAAAGGCGCGGACCAGGCTTTCAGTTCCTCTGGCAGGCGCTTCAGCGCCAGGGTCTTGATGCGGCGCTCGGTGATGATGTGGGCCAGATATCGCTGGAAGAACCAGTCGCCCACCTTCTTGCCCAGCCAGGGTAACAGGGACATCTCTTTGCGGGCCTGGCGGCATTTGGCCTTGTAGTGGGCCATCCGGGTCGTCTGGCTTCGGAATCGCCAGGGTGAGGACCGTGTGTGCGGCCATCAGGCCGGGGCCGATGTTGTGCTTTGTCTCAATGTAGGCGACCAGCTTGTCCCAGGGGTAGATTTCGTAGACGAGTTTGGGGTCGTGTTTTTTCTTCAGGCGGAGGGCGATGAAGAGGTAGGTGCCGATGACCAAAAGCTCTATGCCCAATAACACCAACCCGTCCAAAACCAATGAGTTCCTGTACTCAGTGGACGAGTATTCATTCATAAACGGGGTCAGAGCCCATCCTACGGTGAACAACACCCCAATGTACGTAAACCCAGCAACTGTGTCATTCCACAGCGGCAGTTTGAACGCCTGGCCTTCCGTCCAGCGCGGCATGGCCACTTCCCGGCGCTGTCGGTGAAACCGCACCGGGGGGCTCTCCTTGATCGCTTTATTGCCCAGAAAGTGCAGGTAGAGGCCCCAGGGTGCAGTGATCAGCAAGTTCATGCCCCCCACAACGCTCAAAGGAATCCAGGTCATTGTCCCATCATCCAGGTAGGCATCTAGTGTCACCAGCAGGGCAAACACCATCATCAACCCAAACAGGCTCAGGAACATCAGCGCGAATTCCGCCCCGAACAGCCAGTCGCCCCCCTGCACGTCCAGCCACGCCTCCGTCTTCCGGCGGATCCACCCCACCGCGTTCACCGCCCGCTCTCCGGTCGCTACTGGTTCCGGACTCAGGGCCAGTAGCCGACCATCTTTGGTGG
>NZ_MSCW01000006.1 GCF_001981305.1 Marinobacter lutaoensis
TCGGTGTCGTAATCGATCTGGCACATTTGGGTCGAGCCCGGCTCACAGGGCATGCCGAAGTCACCCATGACGAAGGTACCGCCTTCGATGAACACCATGTTGTCCAGAGCGCGAACCACCAGCTGGGTGACTTCGTGCTGTTTGCGGGTGGACAGGTCCGGATGATGTTCGGCGACCCGGGCCCGGATGTCGTTGATCTCCGACGGGGACAGGGACTCGCTGGTGATGGTTGGAGACGAGCAGGCGGTGAGGCCGGCCAGAAGGGTAAAGAGAACCGTTCTGCGCATAATTATGGGTATCCTCCCCAGAACGCGTTTCATCCTTGATTACCGGGGCATTCTAGCGCTCTGGAATGCTCGTGTCACCCGGGGGTGGCGGGAGGTCTGGCTGCGAAGGTCGCCGGCGTTGCTTGGGGCTGTAGGCAAGGTTGGCCTGTCGGGCGGCGGGCAGTAGACTGGTGCCTTTCCAATACACTGTCTGGAGGGGCCCGCAGACCATGGACGAACCGATGCCGGAACGCTCGACGAAGCACGAGGAGGGCGCGCGCCCCTGGGTCTCATCGGATCTGTCGACACCGGTGTACGGTCTGTTCACTCTGGGCATCCTGTACACCTTGTATCTGGCCCATCAGATCATCCTTCCGATCGTGCTGGCGGTCCTCGCCAGCCTGCTGCTGTCACCTCCGGTTCGCAAGGCTTATGTGAAGTGGCGCGTGCCCCGGGTCGTCAGCGCTCTGGTGATGGTGTTGCTGTTGCTGGCGCTCCTCGTTGGCGTGGGGTGGGCGGTGGCGACCCCGGCTCTGGAATGGGCGGAACGGGCACCTCAGGGATTGTCGAGGCTGCTGGTGGGGGAGAGCCCGATTCGGCAACAGCTTGATCGGGTGGCCCAGTCGGCGGAGGAAGTGGAGCGGTCGGTGCAGGAGTTTTCGGATTCGGGTGGAGAGGCGACCACCACGGTGGTACTGCAAACGGAGTCCTGGCGCAGCCAGGTGTTGGCGCAGGCGCGTAACCTCGTGGCCGGCCTGGCTCTGACGTTGGCCCTGACCTATTTCCTGCTGGTCAGTGGTGACCGGTTGATCCGCAACCTGGTCCGGCAGCTGCCCAGGCATCAGCGTAAGCGGGTGTTGCGGATAACCCATGACTCCCAGCACCAGATTGCCCAGTACCTGTGCGTGCTGGGCGTCAGTAACTCTTCCGTCGGCGTGATCACCGGTCTGATCTGTTGGGGCATTGGTTTGCCGGACCCGGCCGTCTGGGGCTTGGTCGCCGGTCTGGCGCGTTTTGTTCCCTACCTGGGCAACGTGCTGACACTGACGCTGCTGGCCCTGGTCTCGGTGGTTACCCTCGATGCCTATTGGATGATGGCGCTGGCGCCCCTCAGTTTCATGGCCCTGACCACGGTGGTGGGCTTTTTTCTGGAGCCGTGGATTCACGGCTTTCGCATGGCCATTAACCCGGTGGTGGTGTTCGTGTCGATCTTCTTCTGGGGCTGGCTCTGGGGGCCGGTGGGGGTACTGCTGGCGGTGCCCCTGATGACGGTGATTCAGGTGGTCCTGAAACAGATCCCCCGCCTGCGGCCGGTGTATCGGGTCATTGCCCGCTGAATACCCGCTGGGTCGGTCAGGGGTACCGGATGCCCGAAACCGGCCCTGACACGCCGGCCGATCTTTCCTATCCTGACCGTTTGAACGTCATTCACCGGGTCGTTGGTCGGCCCGGTCCATGGACAGGAGGTGATCGTGCCTATGATCCCGCGCACCATGAAAGCCATGGTTCTGACCGGTCACGGGGGCCTTGAGGCTTTGGAATACTGGGAGGTGCCGACACCCAGGCCGGCCCCGGGCGAAGTGCTGGTTCAGGTGACCGCTACCGCCAAGAACAACACGGACCGCAAGGCGAGGGAAGGGCTGTATCCCACCCGCAAGGGGGAAGTGACGTCCTTCCAGATGGGGGGCAGGCCCACTCTGACATTTCCCCGTACCCAGGGCGCCGACGTGGCCGGCCGGGTGGTGGCCGTGGGCGAGGGCGTCGACGAAAGTCGCATCGGCGAGCGGGGACTGCTGGATTTCAACCTTTATGCCGACGACCGACGGGACATCAACCTGACTCCGGACTATTACGGCCATGGGGCTGATGGCGGCTACGCCGAGTACGTGGCCGTGCCCTCGGACCAGTTTCATGCCATTCCCAATCCCGAGCTGAGCGATGCCGAAGTGGCGGCTCTGGGCCTGTGTTCGTACCAGACGGCCCTGCACATGCTGACAGCTGCCGATGTGCGGGCCGGCGAGCGCGTGCTGGTGACCGGTGCCAGCGGCGGTGTCGGTACCGCGCTGATCCAACTGTGCCGGATCCTGGGGGCCGAGCCCTATGCCCTGAGTACGCCGGACAAGGCCGAGGCCCTGCTTGGTTTGGGTGCCAAGGCGGTGCTGGACCGCTCCGACATGGCGGGTTTCGTGGCGCGGGTGAAGGCGTTGACCGGAGGCAAGCCGATGGACGCGGTGATGGACCTGGTTGGTGGTGATATGACCGACCGCTTCATCGACGCCATGATCTTCGATATGAACGCCCGGGACACCTACCCTCGTCTGAGCATTGCCGGTGCCAGCGGCGGCAACCTCAGTGAAATCCTGTGGACCCGCATCTATCTGTACCAAGTGCGGATCTTCGGCGTCTCCCACGGTACCCGGGACGAGGCCGAGCGGCTGATCAGATGGATTCGCGAGGGCAGGCTTAAACCCGTGCTGCACGGTACTTTCCGGCTGTCCGAGCTGCGCCGCGCCGAGGCTTATTTCGTGAACCGGGGCAGCCGTTATCTGGGCAAGATCGTTATCGTGCCCGACGCGCAGTGGCCGGCACATGGACAACGCCATGCCCTGGAGGCCGACGCATGAAACCGGAGCTGAGCCTGCAGTTGCTGGACACCCACGCCGGTGGCGATGTCAGCCGTATTGTCACCGGGGGAATTGACCCGCTGCCCGGCAGGACCGTGCGTGAGCAGATGGCGTATCTTCGGGATGATGCCGACGGTGTGCGCCGGTTGCTGCTGGCGGAACCCTACGGCATCCCGGAGATGTCGGTGGACCTGCTGGTTCCCGCCACCGACCCCAGGGCCGCTGCCGGATACATCATTATGGAGGTCATGGGGTACCCGATCTATTCCGGTTCCAACACCATCTGTACGGCCACCGCGGTGCTGGACGCCGGATGGGTGCCCAAGCGGGAGGGACGGCAGCGGTTTATGCTGGAGTCCCCGGCGGGGCTGGTCCAGATCGAGGCGGTGGTGCGGGACGGGGTGGTGGAAGCCGTCACCTGTGGCGGACTGCCCAGCTACATCCACACCCACCGCGCCCATATCGAGGTGCCGGACCTGGGCCGGGTGACGTACAGCGTTGCCTACAGCGGCGGATTTTACGCGCTGGTGGATGCCGCTGAACTCGGCTTCGACCTGACTCTGGACGAAGAGCGCGCCCTGGCGCGGACGGCCCATGCCATCGTGGAGGCCATCCAGGCCGAACAGGGGTTTTCCCACTACACCCTTGGGGATGTCGGCCCGCTGCCGTTCCTGCATTTCATGGGGCCGGAGGAACGGGTGGCGGAGGGTTACGTCCGGTCCCGTTCCGCCACCTACGTGCACCCGGGCGTGATTTGCCGCAGCACCACCGGCACCGGGACCTCTGCCCGCCTGGCCCTGATGAACCACGAGGGTCGCATCCGCCCGGGCGATCGCCTGGAGACCGTATCCCTGCGGAACACCGGATTTATCGGCCAGTTTTCCTCCGAAACCAGGGCGGGCGGCTACCGGGTGGTCAACAACACCATCACCGGACGGGCCTATGTCCTGGCGCGCTCGGAAATCGTCGTCAACTGTGACGACCCGCTGGTGGAATGCGACGGCCTGCACCACATTCTGTCGAGCCGGAACTCAACCTAAAGTTTACCTTTACGTAAAGTGCGGCCTGTGCTAAATCTGAACTCGTGCAATCGACCATAACAACAACAGGAGTTCACCATGAGCCTGCCGAACTACGCCGACGTATATGAGAATTTCGACCCCGACGCCCTGGCGGCGGAGATCCTGGACGGTCGCCTGGATACCGGCCTGAACGTATGCCATGAGATCTGCGACAAATGGGCGGCGGACCCGGGCAGGGTGGCGCTTTATTATGAAACCTCCGAGGGTGGTGATGGCACGCTGACCTTCGCCCAGCTGAAGGCCGCCTCGGCGCGCTTCGCCAACTATCTGCATGCCCAGGGGATCGGCAAGGGCGACCGTGTGGCCGGGTTGCTGCCCCGCGGGCCAGAACTGCTGATGGTGATTGCCGGCACCTTGCGCGCCGGTGCCGTCTACCAGCCCCTGTTTACCGCCTTTGGTTCCGGTGCCATTGAATACCGGCTGGAGCGGGCCGGCACCCGGCTGGTGGTCACCGACCCGGCCAACTACCCGAAGCTCGGTGACGTGAAGAACTGCCCGCCGGTGCTGTGCGTGAATGCCGCCGAGGCCGGTGCCGGGGTTCCAGATTTCGCCGAGACCCTGGCCGCGCAGTCCGACCGGTTCGACCCGGTCATGGTTACCGGCAACGATCCGTTCCTGCAAATGTTTACCTCGGGCACCGTCGGCAAGGCCAAGGGCGTGGCCGTACCGGCCAGGGCGCTGTTGCCGTTCTATGTATACATGAAGTACGCCATTGACCTGCGCGAGGAGGACCGCTACTGGAACGTGGCGGATCCGGGCTGGGCTTACGGCCTGTACTACGCAGTGGTCGGACCCTTGCTGATGGGGCATGCCACCCACTTTAACCCGGGCGCGTTCACCCCGGAGTCCACTTACGACATGATCCGCAAGTACAGGATCACCAACCTTGCCGCCGCGCCCACCGCCTACCGTTTGCTCAAGGCCAACGATCACGTCCTGCCGCCGGGTGAGAATCTGGGGCTGCGAGTGGCGTCCAGCGCCGGCGAGCCGCTAAACCCGGAGGTGGTCAACTGGATCCGCGACCGTCATTTCTGCCCAGTCAAGGATCACTACGGCCAGACCGAAACCGGCATGACCTGCTGCAACTTCCACGGGCTCGAACACCCCACCCGGCAAGGCTCTATGGGCTATTCCGCGCCGGGGCACCGGGTCGTGGCGCTGAACGAGAAATACGAGGAAGTGGGCGAGGGCGAGATCGGCCAGCTGGCGGTGGATCTCAACGCCTCGCCGCTGTTCCAGTTCGACGGCTACACCTGGGGCGAGAAGGACCCCTTCGTCAACGGTTACTACCTGACCGGCGACATGGTGATCTGCCATGGTGATGGCAGCTACTCCTTCAGCGGCCGGGATGACGACATCATCACCACCGCCGGTTACCGGGTTGGCCCCGCCGATGTGGAGAGTACCCTGCTGGAGCATCCGGCGGTGGCGGAATCCGGGGTGGTGGCCAAGCCGGACGAGAAGCGCGGTGCCATCATCAAGGCATACGTGGTGATCAAGGCGGGGCAGGAGCCGGCGGATGAGCAGGCTCTGAAGGACGAGCTGCAGGAGCTGGTGCGCCGGCGCCTGTCGACCCATGCCTACCCGCGCGAGATCGAGTTCGTGGACGAGCTGCCCAAAACGCCGAGCGGCAAGATCCAGCGTTTCATCCTGCGCAATCGGGCCAAGGAAGAGGTTGAGGCATGAAGGTCTCGCTGGAGGAACTGAAACGGTTTCTCACCGAGCAGTTCCCGCAGGGGGAAGCGTTCGGCACCCTGCAGGCGCTGGGGGACGGCTGGGCGGAGATGCGCCAGGAAGTGGACGCGTCTCACCTGCGGCCCGGAGGCACAGTCTCCGGGCCCACCATGATGGCGCTGGCGGACGTCGCCATGTACGCCGCGCTGCTCAGCCGGATCGGCCTGGTGCCGCTGGCGGTGACCACCAATCTCAACATCAACTTCCTGCGCAAGCCCGTGGCGCACGCCGCCATCCGGGCGCGGGCCAAGTTGCTGAAGGTGGGGCGCACCATGGGGGTGGGTGAGGTGTTCGTCTATTCCGAGGGCATGGAAGAGCCAGTGGCCCATGCCACCCTGACGTATTCGATTCCGCCGGAAAAATACCGCTAGCAGGTATTGACGTTTACGTATACGTCAATTTAATCTGTGAAAGTTGAAAAATACAACAATAACAAAAGGCAGATTTCGTATGACCGAAGCCTACGTGCTTGAAACACGGAACCTGGTCAAGGAATTCAAGGGATTCGTCGCCGTCAATGACGTCAACCTGAAGATCCGCCAGGGCGACATCCATGCCCTGATCGGCCCCAACGGCGCCGGCAAGACCACCGTGTTCAACCTGCTCACCAAGTTTCTGATCCCTACCCGCGGGCAGATCCTCTACAAGGGAGAGGACATCACCGCCCTCAAGTCCGCCACCATCGCCCGCAGGGGGGTGGTCCGGTCCTTCCAGATCTCGGCGGTGTTTCCCCATATGACTGCGCTGGAGAACATCCGCGTCGCCCTGCAAAGCTTTGAAGGCAACTCCTACCGGTTCTGGCAGTCCGGCCGGCGCCTGAACAGGCTCAACGAACGGGCCATGGAACTGCTGGACGCGGTGGGACTGACCGAGTTCGCCAACACCACCACCGTCGAGCTGGCCTACGGCCGCAAACGGGCGCTGGAGCTGGCCACCACCCTGGCCATGGAACCCGACGTGCTGCTGCTGGACGAGCCCACCCAGGGCATGGGCACCGAGGACGTGGAGCGAGTGGTGGCGCTGGTGCGCAAGGCCGCCGAGGGTCGTACGGTTCTGATGGTGGAGCACAACCTGAGCGTGGTCAGCAAACTGTGTGACCGCATCACCGTGCTGGCCCAGGGGGCGGTGCTCACCGAGGGTGACTACGCCACCGTGTCCGCGGACCCCCGCGTCCGCGAGGTCTAC
This sequence comes from Marinobacter lutaoensis, assembly GCF_001981305.1. Lineage (GTDB taxonomy): Bacteria > Pseudomonadota > Gammaproteobacteria > Pseudomonadales > Oleiphilaceae > Marinobacter > Marinobacter lutaoensis. Next base: position 6,892 of record NZ_MSCW01000006.1, read on the forward strand.
ATGGGGACCGAGTCCAGCGGCGAGCGGGGCGCCGCGCCATCCGTTCCGGAGGCCGCCTCATGACCCATGCATCGAATCGCGAATACGAACAGCTCCGGATTTCAGGGCTCCATGCCTTCTATGGCGAGTCCCATATCCTGCACGGCATCGACTTGGTGGTGCATCGTGGTGAGCTGGTCACCCTGCTGGGCCGCAACGGCGCAGGCCGCAGCACCACCCTCAAGGCCATCATGAACATGGTGGGCCGCCGTACCGGGTCGATCATGGTCAACGGCGAGGAAACCATGGCCTGCGCGCCGCATCACATTGCCAGGTTGGGTGTCGGGTATTGCCCCGAGCATCGGGGCATTTTTTCCTCACTCAACGTCCAGGAGAACCTCACCCTGCCGCCGGTGGTGCGCAGCGGTGGCATGAGCCTGGAAGAGATCTACACCATGTTCCCCAATCTCTATGAGCGTCGCTTCAGCCAGGGCACCAAGCTCTCTGGCGGTGAACAGCAAATGCTGGCGATGGCGCGCATTTTGCGCACCGGCGCCAACATGCTGTTGCTGGATGAAATCACCGAGGGCCTGGCCCCGGTGATTGTGGAGAAACTGGGGGACGTGCTGGTGGCCCTGAAAAACAAAGGGCTGACCATCGTCCTGGTGGAGCAGAATTTCCACTTCGCCGCGCCGTTGGCCGACCGCCATTACGTGGTCGAACACGGCCAGATCGTTGAGGAAATCCGTGCCGATGAGCTCAGTGCCAAGCAATCGGTGCTGGACAGCTACCTGGGGGTCTGACCTTCCGGACGGCTGGTTTGAAACACGACAACAACAACCCGAACCAACGCAAGACAGTAGCGGAGATACAACAATGACAATGATGAAAAAGCTTCTGACCTCAGCCGTTGCCTCAGCCCTCATGGTGGGTGGCGCCCAGGCCGATATATCCGACAACACCATCAAAATCGGCTACCTGGCCGATATGTCCGGTACCTACCGCGACTTGGCTGGCCCGAATGGCCTGGCGGCGCTGAACATGGCGGTCGAGGACTTTGGCGGTAAGGTCAACGGCGCCAAGATCGAAGTGGTGAGCGCCGACGACCGCAACAGCCCGGACGTCGCCTCCAGTACGGTCCGCCGCTGGCTCGAGAACGACGATGTGGACCTGGTGGCCGGACTGGTGGCCTCATCCGTGTCCATCGCTGTCAGTGACATCCTGGAGGAGAACGACAAGCTGGGCATCGTGTCCGGTTCCGCCGCCTCCAGCATCACCAACGAGCACTGCACGCCCAACCACATCCACTATGTCTACGACACCTACCCGCTGGCCAACGGCACCGCGAGCGCGGTGGTCAAGGAAGGGGGCAAGTCCTGGTTCATTCTCACCGCCGACTACGCCTTCGGTCATGCCCTGGAAAGTGACGTGACCCGGGTGGTGGAAGCCAACGGCGGCGAGGTGATCGGGACCCTGCGTCACCCGTTCCCGACACCGGATTTCTCCTCCTTCATCCTGCAGGCCCAGGCCTCGGGCGCGGACGTGGTGGCCCTGGCCAACGCCGGTGCCGACACCACCAACGCCATCAACACCGCCAGCGAGTTTGGTATCACCCAGTCCGGCCAGACACTGGCAGCGCTGCTGCTGTTCCTGACCGACGTGCACGCCCTGGGCGTGGAAGCGGCCCAGGGGATCCAGCTCACCACCGGCTGGTACTGGGATATGAATGACGAAACCCGTGCCTGGTCCGACCGTTTCATGGAGAAAACCGGCGTCCGGCCGACCATGGTGCATGCCGGTATCTACTCCAGCACTCTGCAGTACCTGAAAGCGGTGGAGGCCACCGGTTCGGACGATGCCCAGACCGTGCGTAAGCACATGATGGAGACCCCGATCAACGACATGTTCGCCAAGAACGGCCGCATTCGCGCCGATGGCCGTATGGTGCACGACATGTACCTGGCCGAGGTGAAAACGCCGGCCGAGTCCAAGAGCGAGTGGGACCTGTACAAGATCCTGCGCACCATCCCGGCGGACGAAGCCTACCGTCCGCTCTCCGAGAGCAAGTGCCCGTTGGTTAGCAGTAAATAACCGGGCCAGCCCCGGGTCCGGCCACCGGCCGGTTTCCCGGGGCTCCGCAACGGCGACAACAACCTCCGCGCTGCCTCTGGAGTTTGCAACATGACCATGATTTTCGGTGTGCCCCTGGCGGTCCTTTCCGGGCAGCTGCTGATCGGGGTGATTAACGGCGCCTTCTATGCGCTGCTGAGTCTTGGCCTGGCGGTTATTTTCGGCCTGCTCAAGATCATCAACTTTGCCCATGGGGCGATGTACATGCTCGGCGCCATGGCAACCGTCATCCTGTTCGACGCCCTGGGCGTCAATTACTGGGTGGCGCTGTTCCTGGCCCCGCTTCTGGTCGGGGTGTTCGGCATGCTCGTCGAATACTTCCTGCTGCGCCGCATTGCCGGGCAGGACCATATCTACAGCCTGCTGCTGACCTTCGGCATCGCCCTGCTGGTGCAGGGCGTGCTCACCAACCTGTACGGTGTGTCCGGCCTGCGCTACGCCATGCCGGATATGTTCAAGGGCGGCATCAACCTCGGGTTCATGTTCCTGCCGTATTACCGGGCGTGGGTCATCGGGGTTGCGCTGCTGGTGTGCTTCGGTACCTGGTTCATGATCGAGAAAACCAAGCTTGGTGCCTATCTGCGTGCCGGCACCGAGGATGCCCAGCTGATGCAGGGGTTTGGCGTTAACGTGCCACTGCTGGTCAGCCTGACCTACGGCTTTGGTGTCATGCTCGCGGCCTTTGCCGGCGTGCTGGCGGCACCGATCTACTCGGTCACCCCGGTGATGGGCTCGCACATTCTGATCGTGGTCTTCGCCGTGGTGGTGATCGGTGGCATGGGCTCCATCGGCGGCGCCATCATCACCGGCGTGCTGATGGGCGTGATCGAGGGCCTCACCAAAACCTTCTATCCGCCGGCGTCGTCCGCGGTCATTTTCCTGGTCATGGTGGTGGTCCTGATGGTCCGGCCCACTGGCCTGTTTGGTAAGGAGGCGTGAGCATGACCCAGCCCGTCAACCCGGCAGACATTCACAACACCATCTTGGCTCAGCAAAAGGCGGAGGACCGCAAGAAACTGGCCATCAACACCGTCTTCATCGCCATCCTGCTGGTGGCGCCCTTTGTGCTGTACCCGGTCTTTCTGATGAAGATCTTGTGCTTCGCCCTGTTCGCGGTGGCCTTCAACCTGCTGTTTGGCTTCACCGGGCTGCTGTCCTTCGGCCATGCCGCGTTTCTGGCCACCGGAGGCTACACCACCGGCTATCTGCTAAGCCAACACTCGGGGCTGACCACCGAGCTGGGAATCCTGGCCGGTACCCTGGTCGCCACCGTTCTGGGCCTGGCCTTCGCACTGTTGTCCATCCGCCGCCAAGGTATCTACTTCGCCATGGTTACCCTGGCGCTGTCCCAGCTGGTGTTTTTCTTTTATGTGCAGTCGCCGTTCACCGGCGGTGAAGACGGCATGCATGGGATTCCCCGGGGTGAACTGTTCGGCCTGATCAGCCTGGAGGACAACCACAACATGTACTACTTCGTGCTGGCGGTGTTCATCGCCTGCTACGTGCTGGTACAGCGGGTGGTCAGCAGCCCCTTCGGACAGGTGCTCAGGGCCATCAAGCAGAACGAGCCCCGCGCCGTGTCCCTGGGCTACAACGTGGACCGCCACAAGGTGCTGGCCTTCGTGATCTCCGCCGCGCTGGCCGGGCTGGCCGGCTCCCTGAAGTCCGTGGTGTTCCAGCTCGCTTCCCTGAACGACGCCCATTGGCACATGTCCGGCGAAGTCATTCTGATGACCCTGGTGGGGGGCATGGGCACGCTGCTGGGGCCGGTGGTGGGGGCCACCTTCGTGGTCAACGTGGAATACCAGCTGTCCCAGGGTCCCCTGCGGGACTGGGTGGATCCGATCCTGGGCGGCATCTTCGTGCTGACGGTGCTGGCGTTCCGCAATGGCATCGTGGGCGAGATTCAGAAGTTCGTGCGCAGAAATCTCGGCTGAGAGTGGCGGCGCCGCCGACGGAGGTTGTCAGGCGCCGCTGCTCCGTCTATTCTCTATAGTTATTCAATCGAATAACTAAACTCTTATGTCCAAGGACTCCCGCAAGCGTCAGGGTGACCACACCCGCGACGCCCTGCTCAAGGCCGCGACCCGGGTGTTTGCCCAGGCCGGTTACCACGGTGCCAGCACTCGGGCGATCGCCCAGGCGGCGAACGTCAACCAGGCGTTGATCGGTTACCACTTCGGTAGCAAAGAGGCGTTGTATCAGGCCGTCTTTGTCTCGATCACCGAGGCGTTGGAACAGCGTATGGCTGCCCGGGTGGACACCCTGGAGGCGATGCTGGCGGCACCCGAGGTGCCGAGGCCGTCCTACCTGGCTGTGCTGGAAGGGGTCTGCGGTGGCATGGCCGAGCTGATGGTGCAGCCGGAAACCGAGTACTGGTCCCAGCTGATCCTGCGCGAGCAGCAGCAGCCGGGGCCCGCGTTCGAGGCCCTGTACGAGCGCTTCATGGGCCGGGTGCTGGACACCCTGACCCGGGTGGTGGCGCACCTGTGTCCGGCCCTTGACCGGAGAGATGTGAAACTGCTGGTGGTGTCCATGATCGGGCAGGTGATCGTGTGGCGCTTTGCTCGGGCCGGCATCCAGCGTCATCTGGGCTGGCAGCAGCCGGACATCGAGGCCATCAAGAATCGTCTGTTCACCAACATCCGCCTGTTGCTGCAAGAGGAACCTGCGCGATGAAAAAAGCATTGCTTGCTTTGCTGGTGCTGGCGCTGTTGGTGGCCAGCGGCTACGCCTGGTACCGCGGTCAGGACGCCGATGACGGGCCGTTGGTGCTTTACGGCAACGTGGACGTTCGGGAGGTGTCCCTTGGCTTTCGCCAGTCCGGCCGGGTGGCGCGGTTGTCGGTGGAGGAGGGGGACCGGGTCTCGGCTGGCCAGCTGCTGGCGGAACTGGACGATGAACCGTTCCAACACGCGGTGGCCGCGGCTCGGGCCCAGGTAGCCCAGGCCGAAGCGGCCCTGGCCCGGCTGGAGGCGGGCAGCCGGGCCCAGGAAATCGAGCAGGCCCGGGAGGCGCAGCGACAGGCGGCGGCGGTGTTCGCCAGCCGTGAACTGGCGTACCGGCGCCAGCGGGAACTGTCGGCCTCCGGCGCCACCAGTCAGCAGGCCCTGGACAGCGCCCGCTACGCCCTGGACGAGGCCCGGGCGCAGTGGGCGGCGGCCCGGGCCACCCTGTCGTTGCTGGAAGAAGGCGCGCGGCAGGAGGATATCGACGCGGCCCGGGCTCAGCTGGACCTGGCCCGGGCCGAGGCGGCCCAGGCGGACACGGCGCTGGCGGACACCCGGCTGATCGCCCCGAGTGACGGCGTGGTGCTGACTCGCGTGGTGGAACCTGGCACTGTGGTGCAGGCCGGTACCGCCGTCGTCAGCTTGGCACTGCGGGACCCGGTGTACGTTCGGGCTTACGTCAGCGAAGCCCGCCTGGGCGAGGTGCCGCCGGGAACGGAGGTCACGGTCACCACCGACAGCAGCCCACGTGCCTACGCCGGCCAAGTTGGCTTCGTCTCGCCCCGGGCCGAGTTCACTCCCAAGACCGTGCAGACGGAAGCGCTGCGGACCGAGCTGGTATACCGCCTGCGGATCCGGGTTCCGGACGCCGACGATCAGCTCTTGCAGGGGATGCCGGTCACCATCCGGCTCGGCCGGCCATGACCGCCATCGTTCTGGACGACGTGCACAAGCGCTTCGGCCAGGCCCGGGCCCTGCGGGGGATTTCCGCGCGCATCGCCGCCGGTCGCCTGACTGGGCTGGTGGGGCCGGACGGCGCCGGCAAGACCACGCTGATCCGGCTCATGGCCGGGTTGCTGACGCCGGATCAGGGCCAGCTCCGGGTGGCCGGGCTGGACCCGGTTCAGGACAGTGAGGTCCTGGCTGAGTCCGTGGGCTACATGCCGCAGCGGTTCGGCCTGTACGAAGACCTTACGGTTCAGGAAAACCTGCATTTGTACGCGGAACTGCGGGGGGTGGCGAAGGCGGACTACCGAGCCACCCTCGACCGGCTGCTGGCGTTCACCCGGCTGGAGCCGTTCACCGACCGCCTGGCCGGGCGCCTGTCCGGAGGCATGAAGCAGAAACTGGGTCTGGCCTGTGCCCTGATCACCTCACCGAAGGTGTTGTTGCTGGACGAGCCCGGGGTCGGCGTGGACCCGGTCAGCCGGCAGGATTTGTGGCGAATGGTCCAGGCGCTGACCGGCGAGGGCATGGCGGTGGTCTGGGCGACGGCTTACCTGGAGGAGGCTGAGCAGTGCGAGGAGGTGCTGCTGATGAACGAGGGCCGGCTGCATTTCAGCGGCCGCCCGGAGGCGCTGACGGAACGCCTGCGGCACCGGTGTTTTCGCCTGGCATCGGCCGGTGACAAGCGGGCGTTGCTGGCGCAGGTGCTGGCCAGGCCAGACGTCCGCGACGCCACCATCCAGGGCGAGTGCGTGCGTGTGGTACTGGCGGAAGGCACCACCGGGGCGGGGGCTGCGCTGGCTTCCCTGGGCGAGGTGTCCGCCGCGCCCCCGAGGTTCGAGGACGCCTTCATCGATCTGCTGGGGGGTGGCCCCGGCGGTCATTCCCCGCTGGCCGACCGGATGCCGGCGGTCACGACCCGGGGGGACCGGGTGTCCTGCCGCCATCTGACCCGTCGTTTCGGCGACTTCGTGGCGGCGGACGACGTCAGCTTCACCGTGCGCCCGGGGGAAATCATGGGCCTGCTTGGCCCCAATGGCGCGGGCAAGTCCACCACTTTCAAGATGCTGTGCGGCCTGCTTAAACCGTCCTCTGGCGAGGCGCGGGTGGCCGGCGTCGATCTCCGTCACGGCGCCAGCGATGCCAAACTTCGGCTCGGTTACATGGCCCAGAAGTTTTCCCTCTATGGGCTGCTGTCGGTCCGTCAGAATCTGTCTTTCTATGCCGGCGTCTACGGCCTGCGCGGACGCGAGAAACGGGCCCGTATCCGGGAGATGATCGAGGGATTCCAGCTGGAACCCCTACTGGACAGCGCCCCGGACCAGCTGTCGCTGGGGTTCAAACAGCGCCTGGCGCTGGCCTGCGCCTTGATGCACCGGCCACCGATCCTGTTTCTGGATGAGCCCACTTCGGGGGTGGACCCCATCACCCGCCGGGAGTTCTGGACCCACATCAATGGCCTGGTAAGCAAGGGCGTGACCGTCCTGGTGACGACCCATTTCATGGACGAAGCCGAATATTGCGATCGCGTCGCGCTGATGTACCGGGGCCGGGTGATCGCCCTGGACACGCCCGACGCCCTCAAGGCCCGGGCCGGCCAGGGCGCGAGCATGGAGCAGGCGTTCATTCACCTGATCGAGGCTCAGGCGCATGGCTAGCCGCCGCCTGCTGGCTCTGGTGAAGAAGGAAAGCCTGCAGATCCTGCGGGATCCGTCCGCCATGCTGATTGCCTTTGTGTTGCCGGTGCTGCTTCTGTTCCTGTTTGCCTACGCGGTGTCTCTGGATATCCGCCAGCTGCACCTTGGGGTGGTCCTGCAGACGGACAGCGCCCAGGCCCGGTCGCTGGCGGCGGAGTTTGCCGGCACGCCCTATTTCCGGGTACGGCCGGCCCGGGACCGGCGCGAGGTCGAGCCGCTGCTGGTGCGGGGCGAGCTTAAGGGTTACGTGCTCATTCCGGCCGATTTCGACCGTCGTCTGGCGCGTGGTGAGCCCCTGGTGCAGGTGGTGACCGACGGTACCCAGCCCAACACCGCCAGCTTCGTGGCGGGCTATGCCCGTGGGGTGTTGTCGAGTTGGCTGGCGGAACGGGGACTGTCGGTACCGGTGATGCTGGTCCCCCGGTTCTGGTTTAACCCGGAAGTGGAAACGCGCCGCTTCCTGGTGCCCGGCGCCATCGCCATCATCATGACCATGATCGGTACACTGCTGACGGCGCTGGTGGTGGCCCGAGAGTGGGAGCGGGGGACCATGGAAGCGCTGCTGTCCACCCCGGCCCGTATTCCCGAAATCCTGCTGGGCAAGCTGTTGCCGTATTTCGCCCTGGGCCTGGTGGCGACGCTGGGCAGCACGCTGCTGGCGATCCATGTGTTTGACGTGCCGTTGCGGGGCAGCTGGAGCACCCTGCTGCTGGTGTCCGCCTGCTTTCTGGTTCCCGCGCTGGGCCAGGGGCTGGTGATCTCGGCGCTGGCCAGGAATCAGTTCATCGCCGCCCAGGCCGCGCTGTTCTCGGGCTTTTTACCCGCCTTCCTGCTGTCCGGCTTCCTGTTCGAGATCGATGCCATGCCGGCGCCGATCCGCTGGCTGACGCTGATCGTGCCGGCCCGTTATTTCATCGAGTCCCTACACAGTGTCTTTCTGGTGGGGGATGTGTGGCCGCTGCTGCTGCGGGACATGCTGGCGATGCTGGCCATCGGCGCGGTGATGTTCGCGCTGGCCCGGGCCCGGACCCGCAAAAGCCTGGAGCCCTGACATGAATGCCTCGCGCCTGCTGGCCCAGGTTGTCAAGGAACTGCTGAGCCTGCTGCGGGACCCCCGCGCCCGGGCCATCCTGGTGCTGCCGCCGCTGTTGCAGCTGCTGATCTTTTCCTTTGCCGCCACCCTGGAAGTGCGCAACGCCACCATCGCCGTGTTCAACGAGGACCCGGGCCCGGCCGCCGAGGCATTCATCGCCGAGGTCAGCCACGCCAGCTTCGTGGGCGAGGTGATCCGCGTGCACGATTCCGGCCACCAGCGGCAGCTGTTGGAGCAGGGGCGGGTGCTGCTGGCATTGCACATCCCGGAAACCTTTTCCCGGGACCGGCTGGCTGGGGCGCCGGCAACCGTGCAGGTGCTGCTGAACGGCCAGAAGGCCAACACCGCCCAGGTCGCCCTCGGTTACCTGGAGGCGATGGCTTTGGCCCAGGACGGCCGGGTGGAACCGCTGGTGACGAGACATGACTTCAACCCCAACCTGATCTACCGCTGGTACGTGGTGCCGAGCCTGTCCGGGATTCTCTCCATGTTCATCGCGCTGGTGGTCACGGCGCTCTCCATTGCCCGGGAGCGGGAGCTGGGGACCTTTGACCAGCTGCTGGTATCGCCCACCACACCCCTGGAAATCATCCTCGCCAAATGCCTGCCGGCGGTGCTGGTCGGGTTCGTGATGGGGACGGTGATGATCAACGCGGCGCTGTGGCTGTTCCAGGTGCCATTCACCGGGTCGCTGGCTTGGCTGGCCCTGGCGCTGCTGCTGTTCATCGTTTCCGTGGTCGGCATCGGGTTGATGGTGTCGGCCATCGCCGAGACGCAGCAGCAGGCGATTCTCGGCGCCTTCGCCCTGGGCGTGCCGATGGTGCTGCTGTCCGGCTTTGCCACGCCGGTGGAGAACATGCCGGTGCCACTCCAGTGGCTGGCCCAGGCGATTCCCCTGACGCACTTTCTGGTGATCGTGCAGGGCAGTTTCTTAAAGGCCCTGCCGGCGGGTGCCGTGATCGCCCACCTGTGGCCGATGGCGCTGGCCGCGGTGGTAACCCTTTCCGCCGCCACCTTCGTGGTACGCCGGCGCCTGCACTGACCCGATGACTGTGGAAAACCGAAAGTCCCGGTTCCATGAAAAAATAAGCAAGCTTATAATTCTTTGCCTTTTGACAAGAACACAACAAATGACCAACCCATGCTTCGGGGAACGGACATGACACAAGACATCCACAACATCAAGGCGCTGCGTCGCCTGTCGGCGCTGTCCGGGCGGGCCACCCTGCGCTTTCTCCTACTGGTGATCGTCCCGCTCGTGGCCCTGGTGTCCGCGGGGACCCTTTATCTGCTGGGCGGCCGCTACGTCGAGACCGAGAACGCCTACGTGCACGCGGACAAGGTGTCGGTCGTGCCCGAAGTGGCCGGCACCATCCTTGAGGTGTCGGTGGTGGAGAATCAGCCGGTTCACGCCGGTGACCGGCTGTTCACCATCGACCCCAGCCGCTACCGCATCGCAGTGGCGCAGGCGGAGTCCGCCCTCGCGGACGTGCAGACCCAGATCGAGACCCTGAAGGCCCAGTACCGGGAGCAGGAGCAGCAGCTGCGCATTGCGCGCAGCAATCTGGAGTTCGCCCACCGCGAGTACCAGCGCCAGATGGAACTGGCCCGCAGTCATGCGGTGTCCGAGTCGGTGTTGGACAGCTACCGCCATCAGTGGGAACTGGCCCAGCAGCAACTGGCCCAGGCTGAAAAGGCGTTGGACCGGCTGCGGGCGGGCCTGGCCGGTGATCCGGACATCGCCGTAAGCGACCACCCCATGTACCGGAAAGCCGAGGCGGCCCTGGCGGCCGCCCGCCAGGATCTGGACGACACCGTGGTGGTGTCGCCGCTGGACGGCCTTGCCGCCAAGGTGCCGGTGGTGGGCCAGTACGTCGGCCCCAGTCGTTCCGCCATGACTCTGGTATCCTCCGATCGCGTTTGGATCGAGGCCAACCTGAAGGAAACCCAGCTGACCCATGTGCGCGAGGGCCAGCCGGTGACGATCGAAGTGGATGCCTACCCGGATCTGGAGCTGGAAGGTCGTGTTGGCAGCATTGCCGGCGCCACCGGCTCCGAGTTTTCGATCCTGCCGGCCCAGAATGCCACCGGCAACTGGGTCAAGGTGGTGCAGCGGGTGCCCGTGCGGATTGAGCTGGAGTCGCTGCCTGAGGCGGTTCGCCTGCGTTCGGGCCTGAGTGTGCTGGTGGAAATCGACACCGGCTGGCACCATCGCGGTCCCGGTTTCCTGGCGCCGGTGGTGTCCTGGGTGCGTGGCCTGGTTGGTAGCGCCACCGCGGCGGAACGGGACGGAGCGGAAGGGTGAACGCCCAGGCGACGGCGCCGGATACCGGCCTCAACCGCGCGCTGATCACCGTGTCGATCATGCTGGCCACCATCATGCAGGCGGTCGACACCACCATCGCCAACGTAGCCCTGCCGCACATGCAGGGCAGCATGTCGGCCACCTCCGAACAGATCGCCTGGGTGCTCACTTCCTACATCGTCGCCGCCGCCATCATGACCCCCATGACGGGGTTCCTTTCCGCCCGGTTTGGCCGCAAGCGCCTGTTCGTGGTATCCGTCACCGGCTTTACCGTGACCTCCCTGCTGTGCGGCGTTGCCGTATCCCTGGACCAGATCGTCCTGTTCCGGTTGTTGCAGGGGGTGTTCGGCGCCGGCCTGGTGCCGTTGTCCCAGTCTGTGTTGCTGGACACCTTTCCGAAGGAAAAACACGGTTCGGCGATGGCCATCTGGGGCGTGGGAGTCATGGTGGGCCCGATCCTCGGCCCCACCCTCGGTGGCTACCTCACCGAATACTACAACTGGCGCTGGGTGTTTCTGATCAACCTGCCGGTGGGCGTGCTGGCCCTGGCCGGCATCCTGATGTTCGTGCCGGAAACGGAGCGGATGCGCCGGCGCTTTGACTTGTTCGGCTTCACCCTGCTGTCGCTGGCCATCGGTTCGCTGCAGCTGATGCTGGACCGGGGCCAGAGCCTGGACTGGTTCTCGTCCCGGGAAATCGTCATTGAAGGCATCGTGTGCGCCGTGTGTCTCTACCTGTTCATTGCCCACATGCTGACGGCCCGGGATCCGTTCCTGGAACCGGGCTTGTTCCGGGACCGCAACCTGGTGATCGGCCTGGCCTTCATCTTCATCGTGGGCGTGGTGCTGCTGGCCACTCTGGCGCTGCTGCCCCCGTTCCTGCAAAGCCTGATGGGGTTCCCGGTGATCACCACCGGTGAAGTGCTGGCGCCCCGGGGCATCGGCAGCATGATCGCCATGCTGCTGGTGGGACGGCTGGTGAACCGGGTGGACGTGCGCTTGCTGGTGGGGTTCGGCCTGACCCTGACCGCCGTCTCGTTGTTTGAAATGTCGCACTTCAACCTGGAAATTGCGCCCATGGCCCTGGTGCGTACGGGCATCGTCCAGGGCCTGGGGCTGGGCTTCGTATTCGTGCCCCTGAGCACCATCACGTTCTCGACCCTGGATCACCGCTACCGCACCGAGGGGACCGCCATGTTCAGCCTGATGCGCAACATCGGTAGCAGCATCGGCATCTCGGTCATGGTGGCCTGGGCTGCCCGCAACACTCAGATCAACCACGCGGTGCTGGGCGAACAGCTCACCCCGTTCCGGGAACCGGTCCGGGCGTTGCTGGACATGCCCGCCCTCGGCAGCGATCAGACTCTGGCCTATCTCAATCAGGAGCTTACCCGCCAGGCCGCCGCCATCAGCTACCTCAACGACTTCCAGGCCATGGCCTGGATGACCCTGGCGGCGATCCCGCTGATTTTGCTGTTCCGCCGGGGCACTGCCCGCAGCGGTGAAGCCGTGGTCGCGGAGTAGGGCGCGGCGGCCACCGGCCGGCTCAAGCCCGGTCGGTGGCCCTGATGGTTGACGGCCGCTGTGTTATCGCTGATGTTGGACGTATGCCAAGATCGGCTGACTGACTAACCCTCGCGCGCGGGAGCTGCCATGGACGACGTTTCTCCTTCCGACCTGAAAACCATCCTCCATTCCAAAAGAGCCAATATCTATTATCTGGAACACTGCCGGGTCCTGGTAAACGGCGGCCGGGTTGAGTATGTCACCGATGAAGGCCGGCGTTCCCACTACTGGAACATTCCGATCGCAAACACCACCACGGTCTTGCTGGGGACCGGAACCTCCATCACCCAGGCCGCCATGCGCGAACTGGCCAAGGCCGGTGTGCTGGTGGGGTTCTGCGGCGGTGGCGGTACTCCGCTGTTCAGTGCCAACGAAGTGGATATCGACGTGGCCTGGTTTTCGCCCCAAAGCGAGTACCGGCCAACGGAGTACCTGCAGCACTGGGTGCGCTTCTGGTTCGATGAGGGCAAGCGTCTGGACGCCGCGCGCCTGATCCAGCAGGCCCGGCTTGAGCAGCTGCAGAAGCACTGGCTCGGCAACCGGTTTCTGAAAGAACAGAGGTTTGAGGTTTCATCCGGCCAGCTGGTGCCCCTGTTGGACCGGCATCGGGAATCTCTCCAGCGGGCCGCCAACGTCATGGAGCTGCTGACCGAAGAGGCGCGACTGACCAAACACCTGTTCAAGCTGGCGGCCCAGACGGTGGCGTACGGTGATTTCGTGCGCGCCAAGCGGGGCAGCGGCACCGATCCGGCCAACCGGTTCCTGGATCATGGCAACTACCTTGCGTATGGACTGGGGGCTACCGCGACCTGGGTATTGGGATTACCGCATGGTCTTGCCGTCCTGCACGGCAAGACCCGCCGGGGTGGGCTGGTGTTTGATGTCGCCGATCTGGTCAAGGACGCGCTGGTGCTGCCGCAGGCCTTTTTGTCCGCGGTAAAAGGGGAACAGGAGCAGGAGTTTCGCCGCCACTGCATTGAATCCCTGACCCGAGCCGAGGCGCTGGACTTTATGATCGAGACGCTGAAAGACATTGCCACTCGCGTTGGAGGGGGCGGGGCATGAACGTGCTACTGATCTCCCGTTGCAGCAAAAACGCGCTGACCGAGACGCGGCGCATACTGGATCAGTTTGCGGAACGCCGCGGCGAGCGCACCTGGCAAACGCCCATTACCTGGGATGGGCTGACGACGCTGCGTAAGTTATTGCGTAAAACCGCGCGCAAAAATACCGCCGTAGCCTGCCACTGGATTCGCGGTCGGGACCACAGCGAACTGCTGTGGATTGTCGGCGATGCCGGCCGCTTTAACGAAGAAGGTGCCGCGCCAACCAACACCACCCGGCGGGACATCCTGCGGCAGCAGGATGAGAACGATTGGCACACCGCGGAAGATATCAAGCTGCTGGCCGCGCTGGCCGCCCTGATGCACGATCTGGGCAAGGCCTGTGAGGCGTTTCAGCGCCGGCTTCAGGGCAGGGGCGAGGACGGGCCGAACATCTATCGCCATGAGTGGATTTCGTTACGTCTCTTTCAGGCCTTCGTCGGCACCGACAACGACGCCGGCTGGCTGGCCCGCCTGGCGGATGAGGGCATGGATGAGCACGCTTGGCTGGACGGGCTGACCCGGGATGGCCTTGATAAGGGGGAGCGCCACCCGTTCAGGACGATGCCGCCGCTGGCCTGTGCCATCGGCTGGCTGATTCTGACCCATCATCGCCTGCCCTGTCGCCCCGACCTTGAGGGCCTGAGAGAGATCGACCTTGAAGCGCCGCTGCTGGATCTGGACGCGCAGTGGAATCAGCGCCACGACGGTGACGACCCCCGCCCGATCCAACCCTACTGGACGTTTTCAGCCCGGCTTCCGGTCGCCACGGGACGCTGGCGCACCCAGGCCGCCAAATACGCACAGCGCCTGCAACAGCGTCTGGACCGGGCTGCCGATGGCTGGTTGGAGAACCCCTATGTCATGCACCTGGCCCGGTTGACCCTGATGCTGTCCGACCACCACTACTCGAGCCTCACCGAGCCGAGCGATCGCGTCCGAGGCGAGGCCGATTACCCGTTGTACGCCAATACCAACCGCAAGACGGGGGCGTTGTGCCAGCGCTTGGATGAACACCTGCTGGGGGTGGCCAGAATCAGTGGCCGCGTCAGTCACCACCTGCCGACGCTGAGCGACAATCTGCCCCGGCTGGCCCGGCATAAAGGCTTTCGGAAACGCAGCGCGGTGCCGCGTTTTCGGTGGCAGGATCATGCCTTTGATCTGGCCGAGGGACTGCGGGAAAAGGCGGAGCGTCAGGGGTTTTTCGGGATCAACATGGCCTCGACCGGATGCGGCAAGACCCTCGCTAACGGACGCATCCTGTACGCCCTGGCAAACCCCCGCAAAGGCGCGCGATTTTCCGTTGCGCTCGGGCTGCGCACCCTGACGTTACAGACCGGACAGGCCTATCGTGATCGCTTGAATCTCGGGGACGATGAGCTGGCCGTGCGCGTGGGGGGTAGCGCCAGCCGCCAGTTGCACGAATTCTATGAACGCCAGGCCGAGCAAAGCGGTTCCGCCTCCGTACAGGCCTTGGTTCCCGAGGACAGCCATGTGGTGTTTGAAGGCGGTTTTTCCGATCACCCGGTGCTGCAAACGGCCGGTCACGATGATCGCATCAAGGCGCTGATCTCGGCGCCGGTGTTGGTGTGTACCGTCGATCATCTGGTGCCGGCGACCGAGAGCGAACGGGGGGGCCACCAGATCGCCCCGATGCTGCGCCTGATGAGCAGCGACCTGGTGCTGGACGAAATTGACGATTTCGACCTGAACGATCTGCCCGCCCTGACGCGGTTGGTCTACTGGGCGGGCCTGCTGGGCAGCCGGGTTCTGCTGTCTTCGGCCACCCTGCCGCCGGCCCTGTCCGAAGGGCTGTTCCGAGCCTACAAGGCGGGCCGGGAGATTTACCAACGCAACCGGGGCGAACCGGGAACGCCTGTGAATATCTGCTGCGCCTGGTTTGATGAGCACGACCGCCAGCATCAGGATTGCGCGGATGAGCACGCGTTTGCCTCGGCACACCGTGCCTTTGTGGAACGGCGCCACCATAAGCTGGCGCAGGATCAGGTCCGGCGTCGTGCGCAGCTGGTGCGGTTATCGGCGGCCACTGACGAGGCGGAGACCGTACGTCAGCGCGTTGCATGGGACCTTCGGCAGCAGGCGTACCGGCTGCACCACGCTCACCATACCGTCGACCCCCACTCCGGCAAGCGGGTCAGTTTCGGGCTGATCCGGATGGCCAACATCGAGCCACTGGTCGAGGTGGCGCGGGCGATCTACCATCTCGGCGCGGAAGCTGGCACATGGATGCATCTGTGCGTTTACCACGCCCAGTACCCCCTGCTGCTCCGTTCCGCCATCGAGCAGCAGCTGGATGGCGCCCTGAACCGCCAGGACGCTCAGGCCGTGTTTGATCGGCCTGAGATTCGCGGCAGGTTGGATGCCCACTCGCAGCAGGATCAGTTGTTTATCGTTCTGGCCAGCCCGGTCTCGGAGGTGGGGCGAGACCATGATTACGACTGGGCCATCGTCGAGCCGTCGTCCATGCGCTCGCTGATCCAGCTGGCCGGGCGGGTGCGCCGCCATCGTGTTGGCCCTTGCGACTCGCCCAATATCGCACTGCTGCATACCAACCTGAAGGCCCTGGAGCGGCCGGGCCAGCCCGCTTTCTGCCGTCCCGGGTTCGAGGACCATGACCACCGGTTGAACAGCCATGACCTGGCTCGCCTCCTGCAACCGGAGGAGCGGGAGGTCATCGATGCGCGGCCGCGCATTCTGCCGCGAGGGGAACTCCGGCCCAGGGACAGCCTGGTCGATCTGGAACATGCCCGGTTGCAGGCGCAGATGCTGGCTGAGCCGGTGGCGCCGGCCACCCCGACGGGAAACCGCCGCCGACGCCAGCGTTCTATGGCGCCGCCGCTGTCGGCGGCCAGCTGCTACCGCCAGCCCGGTGCCATGCTCACCGCCTTGTTGCAGCGCAAGCAGCGCTTCCGCGCCAGCGCTACCCAGCAGGATGATCTGGTGTTGCTGCCGGATGATGACTGCCTGAACGTCAATCTGTACAAGGTGGAGTTCGACCGCAGTCAGCGTCGGGATCTCTACATTCCAGTAGACCACCTGTTCCACCCCGTCGAGCTGGAACCGGCCGAGGGCATCGTGACCTGGGGCGCGGAGGACTACTTGACAGCACTGCAGGCCCTGGCGGATGAGATGGGATTGACGCCGGACGTGTGTGCCCGGCGTTTCGGGACCCTGTCCTTGGATCAGAGCACCCAGGGCTGGGCGTTTCATCCGGCGCTGGGTTTTACGCGAAGGCGTTGAAAATAAAACGATCTAGCCCGCCAACTATTGATGCTGCCTGCGCGGCAGAAAGAAAAGCTAAACGCAATTTTTATCAGCTGTCTACTCGACAGTAGGGACACTGTAGTTGAAATTTTTTAAAAGTTAAACTCAATTGGTTGAAAATCTCATTGGGTTTACTAATTTTAGAAAAAGAGGGGAAGTTAATCCGCTTCTCTGGAGCGAACTCTAAGGAAGATCGTAATGAAAAGCCTAGTTCAGGAAGAAGGGCGAGCGCTGCGTCAGTTGATGCAGACGTTTATTGGCGACCGCCTGGCCGCCAAAGTGGAAAAACTGGAGCCCGATGACCCGAAATACGCGGAGCTTCAGGCGCAGTACCAATTCGACAACTGGATTGAGGACGCCGCCCGACGCGTCGGGCAACTGCAGGTGGTGACGCACACGCTGAAAGCGATCCACCCCGATGCCAAAGGCACCAATCTGTTTGTGCCCCCCGAAAACCTGCCGGATATTCCTGTGATTGGCAGCCACTTGCTGGGGGAGGACTACGCCACCGATGTGGTCGGGAACGCGGCGGCCCTGGACGTCTACAAGTTCCTGAAGCTCGAATATGAAGGCAAGACGCTGCTGGCCCGTGCCCTCGAGAAGGATCCTGTACTGCTGGCGGCGCTGAGCGATGATCCGGATCAGGCACGGGAGTGGGTACAATCCTTCGCCGCCATTACCCAGGCCAAAGGCAGTCATCGCAGCAGTACCCGAGCCAAACAGGTCTACTGGCTGGTCGGGGAGGACCCGACGCAGGATGATGATTTCCACCTGCTGGCGCCGCTGTACCCCTCCGCACTGGTCCATCGTATCTATCAGCGCATTCAGCACGACCGTTTCAGCGATGAGGCCAAGGCGGCTCGTCAGGCGCACCGTGAGAAAAAGCCTGCTGAAACGGGGTACGTGGACTACCTCCATCTGGCAACCCAGAAACTGGGGGGGACCAAACCGCAAAATATCTCCCAACTCAACAGCGAGCGTGGCGGCAATAACTACCTGTTGGCGTCCTTGCCGCCGACCTGGCATTCCCGCGACAACCGGCCTCCCTTGCATGTGGATTCTGTGTTTCCCCGCTTCATGCGCCAGCGTCAACCGCGCGGGTTGATGGAGACATTGCAGGCCTTTTTGCGCGGCAACCCGCCGGCCAACAGGCACACCCGTTTGCGGGTCGACGCCTTGGTCGATGCCCTGATCGAGGAGCTGATCCTGTTCAGCGCCCATCTCCATCAACTGGAGCCGGGCTGGAGCGCTGAGCCGGAGTGCCGGCTGGTTGAAGCGGAGCAACTGTGGCTGGACCCGGGACGAGCCGAGCAGGACGAGGCCTTTTCGGCGCGCCGAAGCGCGGGCGACTGGGTTGATGAGGTGCAAAATCGGTTTGCCAATCAGGTTAACCGGGCGCTGCGGGAGCTGCCCGTGGGAGACCACGAACAGCGCGAATGGCGCCGCCGTATCGACCGAAAACTGAATGCACTGCGGGAGGTGATCGATGACTGAACCCAGTACCCTGCTGATCCTGCCGCGGCTTCGAGTCCAAAATGCCAATGCGATTTCCGGCGTGCTGACCTGGGGCTTCCCGGCCATGACCGCCTTTGTGGGGCTGATGCACGCACTGGAACGCAAGTGCGTGGCCCATGGCCTGGAGGTGGCCTTCCCCGGTATCGGCGTTGTCTGCCATCAGCATGAGGCGCAGGTGACGACCGGTGGCTACACCCGTGCTTTCCACCTGACCCGCAACCCGGTGGACAAAACCGGCAAGACGGCTGCGATCGTGGAGGAGGGGCGTATCCACCTGGAGATCAGTCTGATCCTCGAGGTCGACTTGCAGGATATGCGCTTGAGTAGCGATCAGGATAAAGCGGAGTTTGCCGAACGGGTGGCGGAGCTGCTCACGACCCTGCGCGTGGCGGGCGGGACGATCCAGCCGCCCTTGCCGGGCAAGCGGCAGCACCGTCCCAGCCTGTTAGCGGTCGACTCGTCACCGGAGGTTCGGATGCGCCAGCTGCGCCGGCTCCGGCAACAGCTGCTGCCGGGATTCGCCCTGGTATTGCGGGACGACCTCCTGCAACAGCACCTCGGGACGATGCGGAAAACCGACCCCGACGCTGATCTGCTGGATGCCTGGCTGGATCTGTCACGTTTGAACCACGAATGCCGTGCAACGGACGAGGGTATCGAATGGCTCATCCGGCGTGACTACCCGGGCTGGCTGGTGCCCATTCCCATCGGTTTTACGGCACTGTCGGAACTGTATGGGGCCGGCGAAGTAGAAGCGGCTCGCGACCCAACGACGCCGTTCCGGTTCGTTGAAGGAATCTACTCCCTCGGTCAGTGGGTCAGCCCGCACCGCTTTAACGCTTTCAATGATTTCCTCTGGTATGTGGACAACGATCCGGATACCGGCATCTACCGCTTGAACAATGACTATCACCTGACTGCCCAGCGTGACGAAGAAAAGGAGCTTTGACATGGCCAAGCAAGAAACCCTGAAGACCGCCTCCGTACTGGCATTTGAGCGGAAATTGGATGTATCCGATGCCCTGATGTTTGCAGGAGACTGGTCGAATCGTGAGGATGCGGATCGCTGGCAGCCGGTGGAGGTCCGTGAAAAATCCGTGCGCGGAACCATTTCCAACCGCCTGAAAACCAAGGACCAGGACCCCGCCAAACTGGATGCCGCGATCGAAAACCCCAACCTGCAAACGGTCGACGTGGCCACCCTGCCCAGCGACTGTGACACCCTGATGGTGCGCTTCACGCTGCGGGTGCTGGCGGGTGCCGGCACCCCGTCTGCCTGCAACAATGCCGACTATCAGCAAAAGTTGAATGCGGTGGTGTCGGGATATGTCGAGCGGCACGGGTTTGGTGTGTTGGCGCAAAGGTATGCTGCCAACCTGGCCAACGGACGCTTTCTGTGGCGTAACCGCGTCGGTGCCGAGTCCGTCGAGGTGCAGGTATCCCGCCTTAAACAGGGAGCGCGCGAGCACAGCTGGCGCTTCGATGCGTTGAGTTATTCCCTGCGCGGTTTTGACCCGTCCGGCGACAACGACGAAGGACTCAAGGCCCTGGCCGCGCAGATCGAATCGGGACTGGCGGGCGAGCAGCACGTATTGCTGGAGGTGACCGCGTTCGCGCGCGTGGGAGCCGGGCAAGAGGTTTTCCCTTCCCAGGAGCTGATCCTGGACAAGGGCAAGGGAGACAAGAGTCGCACCCTGTATCAAATCAGCGGAATTGCGGGGCTGCATTCGCAGAAGGTCGGCAACGCATTGCGCACCATCGACACCTGGTACCCGGTGGACGGCGACATGCCGCTCGGCCCGATTGCGGTCGAGCCCTACGGCTCCGTCACCACGCAGGGCAAGGCGTACCGCCAGCCGAAAGACAAGGCGGACTTCTATAGCCTGCTGGACAACTGGGTGCTCAAGGACAAGGAGCCCACCGAAGGCGATCAGCACTTCGTAATGGCCACGCTGATCCGTGGCGGTGTGTTCGGGGAGGCTGGGTGACATGGATTACTACCTGGAAATCCGACTGCTGCCGGATCCGGAGTTTCCGCTCAGCTTTCTGTTTGGTGCACTCTACGGGAAATTGCACCGGGCACTGGTGACGCTGGAATCCGATGACATCGGCGTCAGCTTTCCGGACTACAGTCTGTCACCACGGGCTCTGGGCAACCGCCTGCGACTGCATGGAACCGAAACGGCCCTATCGCGGCTGATGGCTCAGGACTGGCTCAGAGGAATGGCCGATCACGTCCGGTATTCAGAGATCCTGCCGGTGCCGGACGCCGTGCACTACCGAACGGTTGCCCGGCGCCAGTTCAAAACCAGCAGCGAACGGCTGCGCCGGCGTCGCATGAAGCGCAAAGGCGAAACCCACGAACAGGCCGTCCGCGCCATCCCCGACAGCGCCGAGCAAACGCCGAACCTGCCGTTCGTGCATATGCGAAGCCAAAGCACGGATCAGCACTTTGTTCTGTTCATTGAACAAGGCGAGTTGAGAGACCAACCGAAGGCTGGCCAGTTCAACACCTACGGGCTCAGCCGACAGGCCACGGTCCCCTGGTTCTGACCCTTTTTTTGGCTGCAAAAAAGCACCTAATAAATCAAAGGCTTACCTGCCACCCTGAGCCCCCTGAGAAATAGGGGGCAGGCCCGATTTTATTGGGTTGTTCTTTAACAATCAGGACGTTATGGTTTTTTTGTTCTACTTCGCTGCCGCGTAGGCAGCTGAGAAATGCCACGCCTTCGGTGGCAGCGTCCAGAACGCCTTCGCTGCCGCGTAGGCAGCTGAGAAATTGTTAACCGTGCTGCTGCTGCTCTTTGATTTCTTCGCTGCCGCGTAGGCAGCTGAGAAAACGTCATCATAGGCGCGGTCACCCAGGGCCAACTTCGCTGCCGCGTAGGCAGCTGAGAAAAAAGACACGTCCAGCTCGTAGCGGGTGTCCGGCTTCGCTGCCGCGTAGGCAGCTGAGAAATTTTCGTCATCTGGTGTCGTGTAGCGCAGGAACTTCGCTGCCGCGTAGGCAGCTGAGAAACAGGACGATCACCAGTTCGCGCTCTCCCAGGACTTCGCTGCCGCGTAGGCAGCTGAGAAATTCTCGGATGAGGCGCTGGCGAAACGTCAACCCTTCGCTGCCGCGTAGGCAGCTGAGAAACGCATAATGTCCCGATTCGCTTCGTTCGTATCCTTCGCTGCCGCGTAGGCAGCTGAGAAATGTAATGCTGATTTCCGGTATCAACGAACTGTCTTCGCTGCCGCGTAGGCAGCTGAGAAATTGATGGCGCCGGCGGCGGTTTGGGCGATCACCTTCGCTGCCGCGTAGGCAGCTGAGAAACTATCCAAAAACCGACAAACCGAGTCAGAAAGCTTCGCTGCCGCGTAGGCAGCTGAGAAAAGCAGTTCATAAGCGCCGGATGAGGCCGCAATCTTCGCTGCCGCGTAGGCAGCTGAGAAAACCCAGTCACGCATCAGGGCGGATTGGGCATCCTTCGCTGCCGCGTAGGCAGCTGAGAAAATGCCCAGGGGCACCAGCAGCGCATACGGGCGCTTCGCTGCCGCGTAGGCAGCTGAGAAATCATGTCGCCGGTGTCGGTAATCCCGGCAACGCTTCGCTGCCGCGTAGGCAGCTGAGAAACTGAGGAAGGCCCGAGCAAGTACCTGGATACGACTTCGCTGCCGCGTAGGCAGCTGAGAAATATATGGCCCAAATGAATGGCGGCTTTAACATCTTCGCTGCCGCGTAGGCAGCTGAGAAATCACCGTGATACTCACCGGCACGAACCGCCCGCTTCGCTGCCGCGTAGGCAGCTGAGAAATGGGCGACCTTGCCTTGACCAGTCAGCGCATACTTCGCTGCCGCGTAGGCAGCTGAGAAAATCACCGCCGGAGCTGAGCACCACGCCCTGGTCTTCGCTGCCGCGTAGGCAGCTGAGAAACAAGTTCAAACGGTCGGCCGCCGCCGATCGGGCTTCGCTGCCGCGTAGGCAGCTGAGAAATGGACGAAGCCCGGGATCAGTTCCACGCGCACCTTCGCTGCCGCGTAGGCAGCTGAGAAAGAACTGGATTTATTCGCAGCCGAAAATGAGGACTTCGCTGCCGCGTAGGCAGCTGAGAAATGGACCTTGCCGCACCACACCGCGTCACTTGCCTTCGCTGCCGCGTAGGCAGCTGAGAAAGTCGCGCGCTTCGATGCCGAGTTCTGCCTGATCTTCGCTGCCGCGTAGGCAGCTGAGAAAATGCTCATCGTTGCGTTGGCGCGGCCGCAAGACTTCGCTGCCGCGTAGGCAGCTGAGAAATTTGAGCAAGTGGCCACCGGTGCGGCGCAGCGCTTCGCTGCCGCGTAGGCAGCTGAGAAATCTACCGCGCCCTGATCCACTCGCACCCAGTCCTTCGCTGCCGCGTAGGCAGCTGAGAAAATAGCGCCAAAGCGCTGAAAGGTGCTGATAAACTTCGCTGCCGCGTAGGCAGCTGAGAAAAAACGCCAGGCGGCCTCGAAAGGACAGGGACGCTTCGCTGCCGCGTAGGCAGCTGAGAAACAATGGCACCGCCGGCCACCGCGCCGATGATCCTTCGCTGCCGCGTAGGCAGCTGAGAAAAGGTTGTCGAGCGTGTCCTCCAGGTAATCGCACTTCGCTGCCGCGTAGGCAGCTGAGAAATGTAGGGCCCGGGAATGTGCGCCTGCCTGGCCCTTCGCTGCCGCGTAGGCAGCTGAGAAAAGGCTTCCCATGCTTCAAGCCCGGTTACCAGCCTTCGCTGCCGCGTAGGCAGCTGAGAAATATGCGATCGTTGAGCGATTGGGTAACCCACGCTTCGCTGCCGCGTAGGCAGCTGAGAAATCACGGGCAAACGCTGGCAACAGCGCCGGATATCTTCGCTGCCGCGTAGGCAGCTGAGAAATGAGTAGCGCAACATCCGCCATCATCGGTGCCCTTCGCTGCCGCGTAGGCAGCTGAGAAACACTTGATGTCACTGTTCCCACTGACACCCTCCTTTGTTGCTGTCTAGACAAGACAACCAGGCCCCATGGCGCCACAGGCTCACCCGGCCACTCAGGGGCCTGTTTTTTGGGGAGCGTCTTTCGCCAGGCGCCGTTGCCGCCGCGCGTAGCTCCAGGCGCCGATGCTCAGGAGGGCGTAGAGGGTGAGGATGAACACCAGTTGTTCCGGTTGGCGGGTGTATTCGTAGTAGAGGATGAGTACGGTGCCGGTCAGCAGGCCGGCGATGGAGAGTAGGGTGAGGGTCAGGGAGGAGCGGGTGCGGTGGCGGATTCGGAAGTTGGCGACGGCCATGAGGAGGGAGACCAGCAGGAAGGTGACGCTGCCGAATTCGAGGATCACCTGGAGGTTGCCGGCCAGGATCAGGAGGAAGGCGAGGGCGGCCATGGTGACGATGGCGGGCACCGGGATGCGGTTGTGACGTTGGGCCAGGAACGCGGGGAAGTAGCCGTCGTGGGCGACCACGGCCATTTGCCGGGAGGCGCCGAACACGGTGCCGCTGATGGCGCTGCTGGTGGCGAGCAGGGCACCGAGGATGACCAGGTCGGTGCCCCAGTGGCCGAGCACGTTGTTGGCGCCGGAGGCCAGGGCGTATTCCTTGTTTTGTACGATTTCGTCGAACGGGATGGCGAGGATGGCGCCCAGGGCGATCACCACGTAGATGAGGATGGCCAGGGCGATGGCGGCGTAGATGGCCCGGGGAATGTTGCGCTCCGGTGTGTCCATTTCGTTGACGGCGTTGATGACGAGCTGGAAGCCTTCGTAAGCCACGAAGGTGATGGAGGCGACGATCAGCAGGGTCATGGGGTTGACCGGTCCTTCGTCGGCCAGCAGGGCTGGCAGGGAGGTCTGGCTGTGGTTGATCAGCACGAACGAGATGATGGCGAGGATGACCAGCTTGGTGTACACCATGAGGTCTTCCAGTTTGCCCATGCCCCGCACCGAGAGCACGTTGATGATCGTGAACACGAGGATGATGCCGCCGGCCACCAGTTTGCGGGTCCACACGCTGTCGGCAAAGGCAAAGCCGCTGATGGCGTAAGAGGCGAAGGTGTAGGCGTACAGGGCCAGGGTGCTGATGTAGCCGAAGATGATCCACCAGCCGATGAGGGAGGCGGCAAACGGCGAGCCGGGGAAGGTGCGTTTGAAGAAGGCGTAGGTGGCACCCTCGTCCTTGTAGTACACCCCGAGCTGGATGTAGGCGTAGGCGGCGAGGGCGGCGATGAGCCCGCCGATCACGATCACCAGGGGCGTGTAGGCCCCCACCAGGGAGACGGAGATCCCCAGTACGGTAAAGATGCCGCCGCCCACCATGCCGCCCAGGGCGATGGCGATGAGTTCGGGAATGCCCAGAGACTTGCCCCGGGCGCGGTGGGTGGAGCGGTCGTGGTGGTTGTGGAACATCATGACGGGGCCTGAATCGGATCGAACGGGGAGTGTGAAGCGCAACGCCGCCTTCACGCCTTGGGCAAGGTATATTAACCTCCGTCCACCGTCTATGTTTCCCGTCACTTTCCCAGGCCATGAGGGCAAAGGAACATCCCGTGAAAAGCGGTCCCCATTCCCAGCAACGATCCTGGCGCGGAGCCCGCTGGTTCGGCCTCCTGTTTCTCATTCCGGGGCTGGCCGTGATTCTGGTTGGCCCGGTGCACACGCTGTACCAGCACCTGGTCACGGCCGGCTGGCAGCCGGTGCCCGCGGTGCTGGAGCGGGTGGCGCTGCGCAGCCACCAGGGCGACGATGGCACGACCTATTCGGTCGAGGCCGACTACCGCTACAGCTACGGCGGGCGCGACTACCGGGGGCACCGGGTCGGCTATGACTGGGGCAGCGACAACATCACCGATTACCACCGGGACCTGGTCCGGCGCCTGGAACGAGCCCGCGCGCAGGGCCAGGCTCGGGTATGGGTGAATCCGGACAATCCCTCGGAGAGCGTTCTGGTGCGGGAGCTGCGCTGGGCGAAGCTGGGGTTCATGACGCTGTTTGGTGGCCTGTTTTCGGCGGCGGGTCTGTTCATCCTGCGGCTTGGCCGGATCAGGACAGCGACCGAGGCGATGGCCCGGGGTGAGCCGATCTTGTCCTCGGAGCGCCACGGCCACTGGCTGTTCGGGTTCATGGCGCTGATGTTCCTGGGGCTGAGTCTGCCGGGTGTCCTGGCGATTCCCTCAGAGTTGAGGCAGGACAACTGGCCGATTCTGGCGGTACTGCTGTTCCCCCTGGTGGGCGGCTGGCTCGCCTGGCTGGGGTGGCGAAGCTGGCGTAACTGGACTTTTTACGGCCCGGCGCCGCTGGTGCTTGACCCGGCGCCGGGCCAGGCCGGAGGCGATGTGGGGGGACGCATCACCCTGGCCCGTCGGCTGGCGGGTGGCGACGGGTCTCTCACGCTTCAGTGCCTGAGGGTCCGCATCAGCGGTGGCAAGAACACCCGCCGGCACGAGTCGTTGCTGTGGCAGCAGGATCAGGTGCCGGAACTGCGACATGAGGCGCGGTCGACCGAGGTCTGGTTCCGGTTTTCACCCCCTGGCGACCTGCCGGCCACCGACGATGAGGGGCGGGAACAGGTGGTCTGGCGCCTGATGCTGACCGGGCCCCAAACGCCGGTGCCGCTGGAGCGGACCTACGAGTTGCCGGTGGTACAGGGCACGCTGCGTTCCTCGGTTCGGCTGAGCGACAGTCATGTGCGCCGCCAGGAGCAGCAGGCACGTATCCGTTCGGTGCAGGCCGCCGCTGAGCAGATTGACGTGCGCACCACGGCCGGGGGCGTGGAACTGATCAGCCGGGCCGGCCGCCACCGGGTGATGACAGCGATGTTGCTGCTGGTCGGGCTGATCTTCGCCGGTGTCGGCGTGGGGCTTTGGTTCAAGGCACCGGATGAAGGCGCGACGCTGTACCTGATGGCGGGGGTGTTCGGGCTGTTCGGGTTCCCGATGACCCTGGGCGGCCTGTTCATGGCCGGGCGGGGCCTGAGGGTTCGTATCGAGGGCACCCGGGTCACGGTCATCCGGTACTGGGCGGGGCGGGCGTTGTGGCAGCGACGGGGCGAGCTGGCCCGGGCCGATCAGCTGGTGCTTGCGTCCGGGGGCAGTCTGAACCGGGGCAACCGCACCATTGAGTACTTTGCCCTGGAAGTGGTCGATGGCTCCCGCCGCCTGCGTCTTGCCGAGGGCATTGCCGGGCGCCCGGCCGCTGAGGCGTTGCGGGACAGCTTGGTTACCTTGCTGCGGCTGTCGTAGCGCGGGCGCGGATTGTCGCCGCGCCCCAGCCCTGGTCGACCAGGGCTCCGGCGATGGCTTGATAACCGGCTTCGCTGGGGTGATACCCGTCCCGCGCCAGTAGCTCCGGCCCGGTCATCGCGGGGTAGCCGAGGTAGGCAAAGTCACGTGGCTGCTGCTGCGCCAAGTGCCGGTACTGGGCATCGAGCTGTCGCGCCCGCCACCCCAGCAGCTGGCGCAGGGGCGAAGGCAGGGCGGTGAAGCGATGCATCGGCGGCACGCTGAGCAGGTGCAGTGGCGTGTTGGCCAGCGCCGGCTGCCGGGCCACCAGCCGTTGTCGCAACGCCAGTAGCTGCTGTCGGAAACGGTGCCTTGGCGTCAGCCCGGTGGTGTCGTTTACCCCCATGCTCAGTAGCACCGCGTCCGCCGGCGGCAGGTCGACCTGCTCCAGCCGTTGGCTCAGGCGGGCCAGAGTGGCGCCGTTGATCCCGTGGGTGTGCCAGGCAATGGTCTGGCCGGTCACGCGGTGCAGCTGGCGGGCCAGTTCGCTGGCCAGGCCCTGTTCATGACGCGCCACGCCCACCCCGGCGGCGGTGGATTCCCCCAGCACCAGCAATTGGAATACCGGGGTGCCGGGCCCATGCTGACCCTGTGTCGGGCCGCTGGCCTCGGGCAGGCGCAGGGTGCGCTGGCGGGTGCGTTTGCCCTGGTATACCACGATGGGTGCCAGCAGGGCGGTGGTCAGCCAGAAGGGCAGATGCACGCTCGTTACCCCACGAACATGCGTTTGGCCAGGGGCAGCCCCCTGAGCCCGCTGACCGCGAGGGTGGTCAGAAGACCGCCGATCATCGCGCCCACCACGCCGCAAGTCATCACGTCCTGTCCGGTCAGGTACAGGCCGGGAATGCGGGTTTTCGGCTTCAGCCAGTCCTGTTCGAAACGCTCCGGGGTGTGGTCCAGACCGTAGATCTCGCCCTTGCGGTAACGGCAGAAATAGTCTGTCGACAGCGGTGTGGACAGCTCGTAGTAATCCACTTTGCCTTTCAGTTGGGGAAATTTCTCGTACAGCTTGGCGAGCAGGCGCTGGGCGTATTCTTCTTTTTTGGCTTCGTAATCTTCGCCGCGCTTGCCCCAAGGTTTGTCGGCCCAGTCGGCGTACCACGCGTAGGGGCCGGGCGCGACGATCTCGATGGTGGCCCGGCCGGGATAGCGTGCCGTGAAGGACGGGTCCTTGGCGGACGGGAAGGAAATGTAGACCAGCGGGAGGTCGGTCTGCTCCGGCGCCGCCATGAAGTCGCGGAGGTGGCGCTCGTAGTCCGGGCCGGGGTAGATCCAGTAGTTGGTTTTGGGCAGCCCGAGGTTTTCCGCGGTGTCCTGTAGGCCGATGTACAGGCAGTTGCTGGCCATGGAACGTTCCACGGTGCGCAGCTTCTGCCGGTAGTCGTCCCGGTGCGGCGCGGAGGCCGGCAGCAGGGTGTCAAAGGTGTTGAACACGCCGGCATTGCTGATCACCCGGGGCGCCCGCACCTCGGTGCCGTCGGCCATGCGTACGCCCACCGCCTTGCCCCGTTCGATCAGGATTTCGGCGACATCGGCGTAGGTGAACACCTCGCCTCCGCCGCGCTGGATGACCGGGATGATGGTCTTGGCGATTTCCGAGGCGCCGCCGATGGGGTAGTAGCCGCCATACAGGTAGTGGCGGGCGATCAGCGCGTGGATGATGAAGCTGGATTCCGCCGGCGGCAGGCCGTTGTCGCCCCATTGGCCGGTCAGTACCGCAATCAGTTCCTGATGACCGGTCAGGCTCTCCAGCACTTCCCGGGTCGGTTTGTTGAGGAACGCCGGCGCTCTGCGGTTCACCCGCTTGCGCAGCGGCCCGGCGACGAGATCCGGCAGCACCTTGCCCAGTACCAGCCCAGGCATGGCCTTGGCGACCTGGCGCAGATAGTCGAGGTAGGTGTCGATGGCCCGTTCCTCCCCGGGGAAAGCCCGTGCGAGTTCGGCTTTGAAAGCCTCGGGCCCGGCGACCAGATCCACGTGCCGGTCGCCCAGGAAGATTCGGTCGTAGTGGTCGTTCAGCGGCGCCCATTTCAGTTGGCCGTCGGTGATGTGGTCGAGCAGGCGCCTGCCCAGGGTCCGGTCCGAGCCCATGTCTCCGATGTAGTGCACGCCCACGTCCCACTCGTACCCGTTGCGGTCGTAGCTGTGGGTGAAACCGCCGGCGGTGTAGTGCTGCTCGAACACCACCACTTTTTTGCCCAGTTTGCTCAGGCAGGCGGCGGTGGTGAGACCACCAATGCCGGAGCCGATGACAATCGCGTCGTAGGGGCCGTCCAGGCGGTTGGCCCGGTAGCGGCGGCCAACTCGGAGGGTACTGGGTTTGGGGCTGCTCATGAGGTGAGGTCCTGTTGGGGGTGTTGTTGGTGATCGGATCGGGCGCCGTCCAGTAGAAGGGTCAGTACGCCTTCGGTCAGTAACGGTTCCGCCCGGGTGTCCGGCAGGTGGCCGTCGATGCTGAGCTGGGCCAGGCCGTGTACCAGTGACCAGGCGGCGGCGGTCATCAGGGCCAGGGGCAGGGGCTTCAGGTAGCCCGCGCTCTGGCCCCGGGCCACGGTGTCCTCCAGAACCTGGAAGGCGCCGCGGCCGGCCTCATCGAGGCGCGGGTGTACTCCCTTGGGTAGCACCCGGCCGCCGAACATCAGCCGGTACAGGTTGGGTTCGTCCCGGGCGAAGGATACGTACACCCGACCAATGTCGATGAGGGCCCGGCGGGGCTCGGACGGGTCCACCGCCCGCAGCCGCGCCCGCAATGCCTCGAAACCGGTGACGGCCAGCTCCGCCAGCAGGCTGTCCCGGTCGGAGAAGTGGCGGTACAGGGCCGGAGCGCTGACGCCGAGCCGCTTGGCCAGGGCACGCAGACTGATGGCGGTGTCGCCGTGCTCGCGCAGGGTGGTCATCGCCAGTTGCTGCGCCTGTTGTGCCAAGTCGCCGTGGTGGTAGGCTGGTCTGGCCATGGGCTCTCCTTTGAGCTTGAACCGGTGGTGCGAAGTTAACGATGATAACAATGTTAACGTCGATAACATCACGGTGAGCCGGTTGCCGTCAACCGTTTTTTGCTTTCCCACACAGCAAGAACCCCGGTCAGCGGCCGGGGTTCTTGCTTTTACTGGCAGGGTTGAGGGGCGTTACTTCTTCAGCCCCATTTCCTCGATGGA
This sequence comes from Marinobacter lutaoensis, assembly GCF_001981305.1. Lineage (GTDB taxonomy): Bacteria > Pseudomonadota > Gammaproteobacteria > Pseudomonadales > Oleiphilaceae > Marinobacter > Marinobacter lutaoensis. Next base: position 36,647 of record NZ_MSCW01000006.1, read on the forward strand.
GATTTCCCGCATCTTGAACTTCTGGATCTTGCCGGTGACGGTCATCGGGAAGGAATCCACGAACTTGTAGTTCCTCGGGATCTTGAAGTGGGCGATTTTGCCCTTGCAGAAGGCCTGCAGGTCCTCGCCGGTAACCGGCTCGGCGTCCGGGCGCAGTTTCACCCAGGCAATCAGCTCCTCACCGTATTTCTCATCCGGAATGCCGGTGACCTGCACTTCCTCGATGGCCGGGTGGGTGTACAGGAACTCCTCGATTTCCTTCGGATAGATGTTCTCGCCACCGCGGATCACCATGTCCTTGATGCGCCCGACGATCTGGATGTAGCCGTCCTCGTCCATGGTGGCGAGGTCACCGGTGTGCATCCAGCCGGCCTCGTCGATGGCTTCGCGGGTTTTCTCCTCGTTGTTCCAGTACTTGAGCATCACGCTGTAGCCCCGGGTGCAGAGTTCGCCGATCTCGCCTCGGGGCACCACGTTGCCGGTGGCCGGGTCGATGATCTTGGTTTCCAGGTGCGGCTGGGTCCGGCCGACGGTGGTGACCTGCTTCTCGAACGGGTCGTTGGAGCTGGTTTGGGTGGAAACCGGGCTGGTTTCGGTCATGCCGTAGGCAATCTGCACTTCCTTCATGTGCATCTTGCTGTTGACCTTTTTCATGACTTCCGCCGGGCAGATGGAGCCGGCCATGATGCCGGTGCGCAAGCTGGACAGGTCGTAGGACTCGAACTCCGGTTCGGCCAGTTCGGCGATGAACATGGTCGGGACGCCGTACAGGGCGGTGGCCTTCTCCTGGTGCACGGCCTCCAGCACCTTTTTCGGTTCAAAGCCCTCGCTCGGGTAGATCATGGTGGCCCCGTGGGTGATGCAGCCGAGGTTACCCATGACCATGCCGAAGCAGTGATACAGGGGCACCGGGATGACCATGCGGTCCTTCTCGCTCAGGCGCTGGCTTTCACCCACGAAGTAGCCGTTATTGAGGATGTTGTGGTGGGTGAGGGTGGCCCCCTTGGGATTGCCGGTGGTACCGGAGGTGAACTGGATGTTGATGGGGTCGTCGAACTGGAGTTCGTCCTGGCGCTGTTCCAGCTGCGCCTGGCTGACCGCGCCGGCGTGGGAGAGGAACTCCTGCCAGGTCCACATGCCGTCGTGGCGGTCTTCGTGCACGTTGATCACCGCCCGCAGTTCCGGCACGGCTTCCGCCTTGAGCTTGCCGGGCGCGCTGCGCTTGAGTTCCGGCGCCAGCTCGTAAAGCATCGCCCGGTAGTTGGAGGTCTTGAAGCGGTCGGCGGTCACCAGCACGCTGATGCCGGCCAGGTTCATGGCGTACTGGAGTTCATGCACGCCGTAGGCCGGGTTGATGTTGACCAGAATGGCGCCCACCTTGGCGGTGGCGAACTGGGTCACGGTCCACTCGTAACGGTTCGGCGACCAGATGCCGACTCGGTCGCCCCGCTTGACGCCGATGGCCATGAAGGCCCGGGCGGCCTCGTTGACCTTTTCGACGAATTCCCGGTAGGTCCACCGGATGCCCTGATGCAGGCAGACCAAGGCCTCGTTGTCCGGGAACTGCTCGGCGGTGCGGTCGAGCATCTCGCCGATGGTCATGCCGAGCAGGGGAACCTCGGCGGTACCGCTGGTGTAGCTGGGTAGAGTCTTGCGCATATCTCTGCCTCCCATTGTTGTTGTAGTCGAGGGCGAGCAAGCGGTTAGGCTTGCTAGCGGCTCTGGCTGTGATATTCGGGGTTGGGTTGCATGTCGCTGGCGATCGCGACGCGGTTGGACATGTTGTAGAAGCCGACCAGGTTGCTCAGGTCCCAGATGGCCCGGTCGCTGAATCCGGCGTCCCGCAGGGCCTGGGTGTCCGCCTCGGTGACCTGTGCCGGGGTGCGGGTCAGTTTCGAGGCGAAGTCGAGCATGGCCCGCTGCCTCGGTTCCAGGCGCGCACTGCGGTAGTTCATCACCAGGTGTTCGCCCAGGGCGGGGTCGCCACTGAGAACGCGCACGGCGGCGCCGTGGGCCACCAGGCAATAGAAGCACTTGTTCTCCGAGGAGACCACCACGGCCACCATTTCTCGTTCCAGCTTGCTCAGCTCGCCGTCGCCGAGCATCAGCTCGTTGTACAAGCGGGTGAAGCCTTCCAGCTGTTTGAGGTTGTGGCTGTAAGCGGTGAGGACATTGGGGATCAGGCCGAGTTTTTCCTGGCAGATCTCAAAGTACTTGCGGGTGTCTTCCGGCAGGTCACTGAGTTCCGGAATCGGCAGATCGAGGGCCACGACGTTCTTGTTGTTCATGTTTGGCTTCCTGGTGTCTTTGTAGGATTCTGCGGCAGGCGCTTGTACCCGCCTGCCAGGGTCTGTCATTGGCAGTTGCCGCCCAGTGCCTGGCCAACCTTGGAGCCGTTGTGCCGGCCCAGCTGCTGGCATATCCAGTGGCCGGTTGCGACCAGTTTGTTGAGATCCACGCCGGTGTTGATGCCCAGACCGTTCAGCAGGTATAGCACGTCTTCGGTGGCCACGTTGCCGGAGGCGCCCTTGGCGTAGGGGCAGCCCCCCAAACCCGCCACCGAGGCGTCGATCACCGCCACGCCGTCTTCCAGCACGGCGTACAGGTTGGCCAGGGCCTGGCCATAGGTGTCGTGGAAGTGGGCGGCCAGTTTTTCGACCGGTACGTGCGCTGCGACGGCGTCGAGCATACGTTTGGCCTTCAGCGGCGTGCCGACGCCGATGGTGTCACCCAGGGAAATTTCGTGGCAGCCCATGTCGTACAACGCGCGGGCCACCTCGGCAACTTTGGCCGGCGCGATGTCACCCTCGTAGGGGCAGCCCATGACGGTGGAGACATAGCCCCGCACCGGAATGCCGTGGTTGCGCGCCGCTTCCACCACCGGGGCGAAGCGCTCCAGGCTCTCGGCGATGCTGCAGTTGATGTTCTTGCGGGTGAAGGATTCGGAGGCGGCGCCAAACACCGCCACTTCGTCCACGCCCGCCGCCAGGGCGTTCTCGAAACCCTTGAGGTTGGGGGTGAGGGCGGAGTAGCACACCCCGGGCTTGCGGTGGATGCCGGCCATCACCTCGGCGGCATCGCCCATTTGCGGCACCCACTTCGGTGACACGAAACTGGCCGCCTCGATGTGGGTCAGGCCGCAGTCGGCCAGACGGTCGATCAGCCCGGTCTTGATGGCGGTGGCGATGACCGGGCCGGGCTCGTTCTGCAAGCCGTCCCGGGGGCTCATTTCCACCAGCCGCACCTGTTTGGGAAATGCCATCACGCGCCCTCCCCGGTGTCGATTGCCATCAGCTCGGCGCCCTCCGGCACCTGGTCGCCTTCGGCGAAGAAGATCTCGGTGACGACGCCGTCGGCGGGAGCCTTGATGGCGTGTTCCATTTTCATGGCTTCCATGATGACCAGGGTCTGGCCGGCACTGACGCTGTCGCCCACCTTCACCTGGATGGCCACCACGGCACCGTTCATGGGCGCCGCGAGGCTGCCCTCGGAGGCCAGTTCCTCGAAGCCGTAGGTTTCCTGGTACAGCGAGCACTTGAAGGTGTCGCCCTCGTGGAACAACACCAGGTCGTCGTCGTGCAGATGGCCATGCACGCTGATGCGGTGGCCGTTGATGACGGCTTGCAGGTAGTCGTCGTCCAGGCGGGCGTTGAGATGGTAGGTGCTGTCGCCCAGGAGTACCAGGTAGCGGTCGTCCCGCTCCAGGATTTTCAGTTCGTGGATGTCGTCACCCACCTGCAGTTTGAGTGGCTGGGCGTACTCGGAGTTCATGCGCCAGCTGTTCTTGCGGCCGAACGGCGACCAGGGATCGGCGGTGACCGGTTCCGCCGACTTGCGTTGTTCCAGCACGAACGCGGCGGCCAGAACCAGCGCCTTGTCGGTGTCCAGCCGGGCTTTCGGGAACAGCAGCGACTCGTGCTGGCCGATGAAGTGAGTGGTCAGCTCCGCCTCGCGGAACGGCTGCGAATCCACCAGGGCCCGCAGGAATCGGATGTTGGTCCGGACGCCGGCAATGCGGTACTGCTCCAGGGCCTGGACCATGCGGTTGATGGCCTGCTCCCGGGTTTCGTCCCAGACGATCAGCTTGGCGATCATCGGGTCGTAATGGATGCTGATCTCGTCGCCTTCGGTGACCCCGGTATCCACCCGCACGTGGGCGGATTCATCCGGGGTGCGCAGGTAGCGCAGGGTACCGGTGGCGGGCAGGAAGTCCTGGTCCGGGTCCTCGGCGTAGATGCGGGCTTCCAGGGCATGGCCCCGGGTTTTCACCTGCGCCTGGGCCAGCGGCAGTGGTTCGCCCCAGGCCACCTTGAGCTGCCATTCCACCAGATCCAGGCCGGTGACCATTTCGGTGACCGGGTGCTCGACCTGCAAGCGGGTGTTCATTTCCATAAAGAAGAAGGAACCGTCCACGTCGTACAGGAATTCGACGGTGCCGGCACCCACGTAGTCAATGGCCTGGGCTGCCCGCACGGCGGCTTCGCCCATGGCCTGACGGACCTCTTCCGACAGTCCGGGTGCGGGGGCTTCCTCCAGCACCTTCTGGTGCCGGCGCTGCACCGAGCAGTCCCGTTCGGCCAGATAGATGCCGTTGCCGTGCCGGTCGCAGAACACCTGGATTTCCACATGCCGCGGTTGGGTGAGGTAGCGCTCGATCAGCATGTCGGGGTTGCCGAAGGCATTGCGGGCCTCGCGCTGGGCGGCGGCCAGGGCGTCGTCGAACTCGGCCAGGCGTTCCACCACCCGCATGCCCTTGCCGCCGCCACCGGCGACGGCTTTCAGCAGCAGCGGGAAACCGCACTTTTCAGCTTCCGCGCGCAGCAGGTCGGGAGACTGGTCGGCGCCATGATAACCCGGCACCAGCGGCACGCCAGCGGTTTCCATGATGGACTTGGCGGCGGATTTGGAGCCCATGGCGGCAATGGCCGAGGAGGGCGGCCCGATGAAAACCAGGCCATGGGCTTCGCAGGCCTCGGCGAACCCGGCGTTCTCGGAGAGGAAACCGTAGCCGGGGTGGATGGCCTGGGCGCCGCTGCGCTTGGCGATGTCGATGATGAGGTCGCCCCTCAGGTAGCTTTCGGCACTGGGCGCGGGGCCGAGCCGGAAGGCTTCGTCGGCCAGGGCCACGTGGCGGGCGTTGGCGTCGGCGTCGGAATAGACGGCAACGCAGCGGATCCCCATCCGGTGGGCGGTCTGGATGATGCGGCAGGCGATCTCGCCCCGGTTGGCGATCAGAATCTTGCTGAACATGGTGGTTATTCCTCCGGAACCCAGTTGGCCTTGCGCTTGTTGAGGAAGGCGCTGAGCCCTTCCTGGCCCTCTTCGCTTACCCGGATGTCGGCAATGCGCTGGGCGGTGTCTTCGATCACGTGGTCGTCGATCGGCGAGTGACTGACGGCGAACACCAGGTCCTTGGCCGCCTTCATTGCGTCGGGACCGTTCTTGGCCAGCTGTTGCAGCAGCTCGTCGCACCGTTGTTCCAGCGCGGCCATGTCTTCGCAGACGACGTGCACCAGGCCGTAATCCCGCGCCTGCCAGGCGCTGAACACTTCGGCGGACAGGAAGTAGCGACGGGCCTGGCGCTCGCCGATGGCGCGCACCACGTAGGGGCTGATGACGGCCGGGATGAGGCCGAGTTTCACTTCGCTCAGGCAGAAGCTGGACTGTTCGGTGGCCAGCACGATGTCGCAGCAGGCAGCAAGCCCCACGGCACCGCCGTAGGCGGCACCCTGGACCAGGCCGATCACCGGCTTGCTCAGGCCGTTGAGCACGGCCATCAGGCGCGCCAGCTGGCGGGCGTCGTCCAGGTTTTCCTGGCGGCTGTTGCCGGCCATGCGCCGCATCCACGCCAGATCGGCGCCGGCGGAGAAGTGCTTGCCCTCGGAGCGCAGAATCACCACCCGGGTGCCGGTGTCGGCGTTGACGTCGGTGAGGGCGTGAATCAGCTGCTGGATGATCACGTCGTCGAAGGCGTTGCGTTTGTCGGGACGGTTCAGCACGACCTCGGTGACGCCGCCGTCACGGCGACGGAGCAGAACCGCGGATTCCTGTTCGGTCATGGTGTTTCTCCCGGTTACATGCGGAACACGCCGAAGCGTGTCGGTTGGGCCGGCCGGTTCAGCGCGGCGGATAGGCTCAGCGCCACCACTTCTCGGGTCTGGGCCGGGTCGATCACGCCGTCGTCCCAGAGGCGGGCGCTGGCGTAGTAAGGGTGGCCCTGATGTTCGTACTTCTCGGTGATGGGGCGCTTGAAGGCGGCCTCGTCTTCCTCGCTCCAGCGTTCACCCTTGCGCTCCAGGCCCTCACGGCGTACCTGGGCCAGGACGTTGGCCGCCTGTTCGCCGCCCATCACGGAGATGCGGGCGTTGGGCCACATCCACAGGAAGTCGGGGCTGTAGGCGCGGCCGCACATGCCGTAGTTGCCGGCGCCGTAGCTGCCGCCGATGAGCACGGTGATCTTGGGCACTTCGGCACAGGCGACGGCCATGACCATCTTGGCGCCGTGCTTGGCGATACCTTCGGACTCATACTTCCGGCCGACCATGAAGCCGGTGATGTTCTGGAGGAACAGCAGCGGGATGTTGCGCTGGCAGCACAGTTCGATGAAATGGGCGCCCTTCTGGGCGGATTCGCTGAACAGGATGCCGTTGTTGGCGATGATGCCCACTGGGTAGCCGTGAATGTGGGCGAAGCCGGTGACCAGGGTCTGGCCGTAGTAGCGTTTGAACTCGTCGAACTCGGAGCCGTCGACGATGCGGGCGATGACGTCGCGCACGTCGAACGGCTTGCGCAGGTCGGTGCCGACGATGCCGTAGATTTCCTCGGCGTCGTACAGCGGTGCCTTCGGTTTCTGGACTTCCACGGGAACCGGTTTGCGGCGGTTGAGGTTGGCAACGCAGCGGCGGGCGATTTCCAGGGCGTGGGCGTCATTCTCGGCGTAGTGGTCGGCGACGCCGGAGACTTTGCAGTGTACGTCGGCGCCGCCCAGGTCCTCGGCGCTGACCACTTCACCGGTGGCGGCTTTCACCAGCGGCGGGCCGGCCAGGAAGATGGTGCCCTGGTTGCGCACGATGATGGACTCGTCGGCCATGGCGGGCACATAGGCACCGCCGGCGGTGCACAGGCCCATGACAACAGCGATCTGGGGGATGCCGGCGGCGGACATACGAGCCTGGTTGTAGAAGATGCGGCCGAAGTGGTCACGGTCGGGGAAGACTTCGTCCTGATGTGGCAGGTTGGCGCCGCCGGAATCGACCAGGTAGATGCAGGGCAGGTGATTCTGCATGGCGATTTCCTGGGCGCGCAGGTGTTTTTTGACGGTGAGCGGGTAGTAGCTGCCGCCTTTGACGGTGGCGTCGTTGGCGACGATCATGCACTCGACGCCGGACACCCGGCCGATGCCGGCGATGACGCCGGCGGCGGGCACTTCCTCGGCGTAAACGTTGTAGGCGGCAAACTGGCCGATTTCCAGAAACGGCGAGCCGTCGTCCAGCAGCCGGTTGATGCGCTCACGGGGCAGCAGCTTGCCACGGGCGACGTGGCGTTCCTGATAAGCGGGGCCACCGCCCTGCTGAATCTTTTCGACTTTTTCTCGGAGGTCGGCGACGGCTTGTTGCATGGCCTGATGGTTGGCCTGGAATTCGTCGGACCTTGGGTTGATTTTGCTTTGGAGCACGGTCATTGGTTCGTATCCCTCGGTTTGGGCGCGTCCGGGTCTGGCGGGGTGTTCTGGAAAGAGCACCCCGTCAGACCCTCGTCCAACCTTGTCGGTGGATTCGGTGCAGAGACTTACTTGTTCAGGAACAGCTCGCGACCGATCAGCATCCGTCGGATTTCAGAGGTTCCAGCGCCGATTTCGTAGAGTTTCGCGTCCCGCAGCAGGCGGCCGGTCGGGTATTCGTTGATGTAGCCGTTGCCGCCCAGCAGCTGGATGGCGTCCAGCGCCAGTTTGGTGGCCATTTCCGCGGAGTAGAGGATGGCGCCGGCGGCGTCCTTGCGGGTGGTTTCGCCCCGGTCGGCGGACTGGGCGACCATGTAGACGTAGGACTTGGCGGCGTTCATTTGGGTGTACATGTCGGCGACTTTGCCCTGCACCAGTTCAAATTCGCCGATGGCCTGGCCGAACTGTTTGCGCTCGCGGATGTAGGGGACCACCACATCCATGGCGGCCTGCATGATGCCCAGCGGGCCGCCGGACAGGACGAGCCGTTCGTAGTCCAGGCCGCTCATCAGGACGCGGGCGCCACCGCCCACTTCGCCCAGAATGTTTTCCTTGGGTACCGGGCAATCCTGGAATACCAGCTCACAGGTGTTGGAGCCACGCATGCCCAGTTTGTCCAGTTTCTGGTGGCGGCTGAAGCCGGGGAAGTCGCGCTCGACGATGAAGGCGGTGATGCCCCGGGATCCGCCCTGGGGATCGGTCTTGGCGTAGATGACGTAGACGTTGGCATCCGGGCCGTTGGTGATCCACATCTTGTTGCCGTTGAGGACGTAGTGGTCGCCGGCGTCACGGGCGGTGAGTTTCATGGAGACGACGTCGGAACCGGCATTCGGCTCGGACATGGCCAGGGCGCCGATGTGTTCGCCGCTGACCAGTTTGGGCAGGTATTTGCGTTTCTGTTCTTCGGTGCCGTTGCGGTGAATCTGGTTCACGCACAGGTTGGAGTGGGCGCCGTAAGAAAGGCCAACGGAGGCGGAGGCCCGGCTGATTTCTTCCATGGCGATGACGTGGGCCAGGTAGCCCATGTCGGCACCGCCGTACTCCTCCTTCACGGTAATACCCAGCAGGCCCATGTCGCCGAGCTTACGCCAGAGATCCATGGGGAACTCGTTGTCCCGGTCGATGTCGGCGGCCCGGGGCGCGATTTCTGCGGCGGCGAAGCTGTTGACTTGCTCGCGGAGCATGTCGAGGGTTTCACCAAGGCCGAAATTGAGCTCTGAGTACTGTGATTTCATTGTTGGCTACCTTTGTGTCTTGTGATTGTTGTCCCGCCAACCATGGTCTGCGGGGTTATGTCTCTTCGACTTCTTCCGGTGCCTCGGTCAGCCCCATGACTTGCTTCTTTTTCTGGAGCTCGGCCAGGGCCTCCCGGCAGCGCGCCTCGGCGGTTTCCATTTCCATCTCCGCCTGGGCGATGTCGTTCTTTTGTTGTTCCAGCTGGGCCCGTTTCTCCTCCAGGATCTTCAGCATTTTCTTCAGCTGTTTCTCATTCCCGGTCGGGGTTTCGTCCCAGAGGTCGAACAGTTCCTTGGTTTCGGCGAGGGAAAAGCCCATGCGCTTGCCGCGCAGAATCAGCTTCAGGCGAACCCGGTCCTTGGTGCTGAAGATCCGGGTCTGGCCCTTGCGCTTGGGTTTGAGCAGGCCCTGATCCTCGTAGAAGCGGATGCTCCGGGTGGTGACGTCAAACTCCTGGGACAGTTCGCTGATGCTGAAGGTGCGTTTTTCGGACATGGCGATTCCCCTTTTTTGACCTAGGTTAGATGAAGTTTACGTAAACGTAAAGTGGTTTCAGGGTGATTCTGTGGTGTCACGCACGGCGCGGGCGCGGCCGGCACGATCCGCGATCTTGCGGCATTGTAACAGGGGCGGAGGCGTCGGGGATCGGCGTCGTGGGCGCTGGGCGCGCCCACGGGCTGAGGGGGGATCAGTCGTTGGTGTCCAGAGGCGCGAATGTCTCCCGCAGTTTCCGTTTCAGGAGTTTGCCCGCCGTGTTTTTGGGGAGCTGGGGCACGAAGCGGATGTGCTTGGGCACCTTGAACGGGGCCAGGTTGGCGCGCGCGTGGGTCAGCAGGGATTCGGCATCCTCGGGGTGGCCGTCCTTGACCACCACCACGGCGCAAATGGCTTCGATCCATTTGTCATCCGGGACGCCGATCACGGCGACTTCGGCCACGGCGTCATGGCGATACAGCACGTCTTCCACGTCACGGCTGGCGACCAGGACGCCGCCGGTGTTCACCACGTCCTTGATGCGGTCAACGACATACAGATACCCCGCCTCGTCCCGGTAGCCGAGATCCCCGGAGTGGAACCAGCCATCCCGGAAGGCGTCCTCGGTGGCCTCGGGCTTATCCCAGTATCCGACCATGAGCTGGGGGGAGCGGTGGACGATTTCCCCCGGCTCCCCGGGTGGGCAGTCCTGTCCGGTCAGCGGGTCGACAATGCGGGTCAGCACCGTGTTCAGCGGACGACCGGCGGAGGTGGGCCGGGCGCCGTGCTCGTCCGGCAGGAGAACCGTGGCCAGGGGGGCAATTTCACTTTGGCCGTAACAGTTGTATAAGCCGGCATCCGGCAGCCGCCGGCCCAGCTCATCGACCACCTGGGCGGGCATGATGGAGGCCCCGTAGTAGAGCTTGGTCATGTGCCGGAGCCGGTCCTCGTCGAAGGCCGGGTGCCGCAGCAGGGAAATCCAGACGGTGGGCGGCGCGAAGAAGGCGTTCAGACGCTCTTCCGCCAGCAGGCTGAGAATGGCTTCGGGCGTGGGGGTGTGAATCAGTCGGCTGTAGCCGCCGGTGAGCAGCATGGGCATTGTGAACACGTGCATCTGGGCCGAGTGGTACAGGGGCAGGGCGGCCAGCGAGCGGTCGTCGGCCCGGATGTCCAGGTGGTACTGGCAGGCGCCGTACTCGGTCAGCAGAGAGCGGTGGGTGTGCATGGCCCCCTTGGGGTCGGAGGTGGTGCCGGAGGTGTAGAGAATCTGCACCACGTCAGTGTCCGTCAGCTCCAGCGTCGGTGGCGAGTCCTCGCCCGGCGCTCGGGCCATGGCCAGCACGTCCGGGTTGCCGCCGCCATGCAGGCTACCGGCGATGGCGATGTTCAGGTCTTGCTGGACGGCATCGACTTGGGGTTGCAGGTCCGTGTCGGCAAACAGCGCGTGACAGCCGGACTGGCTCAGTATGTAGGCGAGCTCCTGGTGCACCAGGGCATAGTTGACCGGAACATGGATCAGCCCGGCCTTGGTACAGGCCAGCCAGAGCAGGAGGTAGGCGTCGGAGTTTCGGCCATAGGCCGCGACCCGGTCACCCTTGTTCAGCCCGAGGCCGGTCAGCCGGTGGGCCAACCGGTTGCTGGCGAGCTCCAGTTCGGTGAAAGTCCAGAGGCGATCTCCGAACGCGAGCGCCGGGCGGCTGCCGTTGCGGGCGGCGGATCGGGCGACGGCATCGCCGATGGTGTTACGGGATGCCCGGTGAATATCGGCAGGCGTTGCGGCGGGGGTCGCGGCACGGGAGTCGGTCATGTATCCACCTCACATTCGTTGTTGTTGTCGGGGGTTCAGCCATTAATGCAGACGGCCCGGCTCCGGGGAATGACCGGACAGGTCGAAAAAGTTGACCCAAACGGACAGGACGGGTCAGTCGTTCCAGTGGGAGGGAGACTTGCCGGTCCAGCGCTTGAAGGCCCGGCAGAAGGAAGCGGTTTCCGAGAAACCCACCCGTTCGCTGATTTCGGCAATGGTGAGGTTCTCCGTGCTCATCAGCCGGATCGCGTGTTCCCGTCGCAGGGATGTCTTGATGTCGCGCAGGGAGGTGCCTTCCTCCTGGAGTTTCCGGCCGATGCTCCGGGGCGTCATGTGCAGCTGTCGGGCCAGCGCCTCCAGGCCGGGCATGTCGCTGTAACTGTAGGCCGACAGCAGGGCCCGCACCCGGTGGCCCAGGCTTCCGTCCTGGCTTGGCCGGTGCAGAATGTAGGCGGGTGCCGGATAGCTGAACCGGGTGGTGGCGAAGGGAATTCGCTGGCTGACCCACCAGCAGCTGAAGCGTTGCCACATCAGCAGCAGAAACTCCTGCAGCAGGTGGTCCGAATCCTGGCGGCTGTCGCGCAGGCTGAGGCGGAAAAACACCTGCCGGTCGCCCCCCGGGTCGTGGGGCTCGAAGCCGATGTCCAGATTGTCGCAGAGGGTCCGGTAAAAGCGTGCGCTTTTTCTCAGGATGGCGCCCAGGGTGGCTGAACCGAGGCAGTAGTCCGCCATCAGTGCAAAGGTGCCGAGGTGGCAGGCGTGGGTGGAAAAGCCCATGAACTCGTCCCGGGTGCACCGCCAGACGGTCTGGATCAGCCGGGTGAGCTGTGCTTCGGTGATGCGCCGGTCGGGCTGGCGCAGCCATTGCGCCGGGATACCGGCCTGCGCCAGCAGCGCCTCCGGCGGGTGCCCCAGGCGCTCCGCCCCCCGGACGGTGGCCCGCAGGTAGTGGTTGAGGATATGGGCTTTGGTCATGGTGTTGCGCAACGGGTTAATTTTTTCGGCTGCACGGGCCATTCCCGGCGGCCGGAATACGCGGTTAAATGGTGCGCCGCGCTGTCGCGTCATTTAATAACAAGGTCGTGTTGCCGGCAAACCCGTGGGGCGTGATCCGGCAGCCTGTTCCGATTGAGTGAGGAGATTCGATATGAAACTGCAAGACGTGGTGATCCTGGATGGCTGTCGCACCGCCATCGGGAGCTTTGGCGGCAGCCTGAGCAGTCTGGGGCCGGCGGAGCTGGGTACCTGGGCGGCGAAGGAGGCCATTCGGCGCTCGGGTGTGCCGGCGGAGGCCATCGATCACTCGGTGTTCGGCCACATCATTCCCACCGGGCCCCAGGATGCCTACGTGGCGCGCCACATTGCCCTGAATTCCGGGCTGCGGAAAACCTCGGCGGCCTTCAACGTCAATCGCCTGTGCGGCTCCGGTGTGCAGGCGGTGATCAGCGCGGCGCAGATGATTGCTCTGGGGGACAGTACCCTGGCTCTGGCCGGCGGTGCCGAGAGCATGAGCCAGGGGGCCTACGTCATGCCGAACGTGCGCAAGGGCCTGCGCATGGGCGACGGCAAGGTGATCGACATGACCGTGGGCACTCTGACCGATCCCTTCGGCAGTGGCCATATGGGCATGACCGCCGAGCGGATCGCGGAGCAGTACGGTCTCAGTCGCGAGGACCTGGATGCCTTCTCGGCGGAAAGTCACCGCCGGGCGGCCGAGGCCATCGAGAAAGGCTATTTCAAGGACCAGATCGTGCCGGTCACCGTGCGTCAGGGCCGCAACGAGTTCGTCTTCGAGCAGGATGAGCACGTGCGTCCGGGTACCACGGCGGCAAGCCTGGCCGGTCTCAAGCCGGTGTTCAAGCCGGATGGCGTGGTCACCGCCGGCAACGCCTCTGGCATCAACGACGGCGCTGCCGCCCTGGTGCTGACCCACATCGCCGAGGCCGAGAAACGTGGCCTGACGCCCCGTGCCCGGCTGCTGGGGTACGCGTTCGCCGGGGTTGAGCCGGGGGTCATGGGGCTGGGGCCGATTCCGGCGGTGCGCCGGGTATTGGAGAATACCGGCCTGTCGGTGGACGACCTGGACGTGATCGAATCCAACGAGGCGTTTGCTGCCCAGGCGCTGGCGGTCAGCCGCGAGCTGGGGTTGCCGGAGGACCGGGTGAACCCCAACGGCGGCGCGGTCGCGCTGGGGCATCCGGTGGGGGCGACCGGTGCCATCCTCATCGTTAAGACCCTGGCGGAGCTGGAGCGTCGGGGTGGCCGTCGCGGCCTGATCACCATGTGCATCGGAGGTGGGCAGGGCATTGCCCTGATCATCGAACGGTTCTCCTGATCGATGTGGCGGTTTCCTTTTCGGGGTTGAATTAGGTAAAGTTTACGTAAACGTAAAGCCTGGTTCGGCTCCGTACGGTGCCGTCGCTTCGATAACAAGGAGAAAAATCGATGGATTTCAAAAATGTAGCCGCCATCGTTACCGGTGGCGCCTCTGGTCTGGGCGAGGGCGCGGCCCGAGCCCTCGCCGCCGCCGGCTGCAAAGTCGCGATCCTGGACCTGCAAGAGGAACGGGGTCGTCAGGTCGCCGCCGATCTCGGCGGCCTTTTCGTTCACTGTGATGTGACCTCCCCCGAAAGCGCCGAAGCGGCCCTGGCCGCGGCCCGCGAGGCCCATGGCCCCTGCGGTGTCGCCGTCAACTGCGCCGGCATTGCCCCGGCCGCCCGGATTCTGGGCCGGGACGGCGTCATGCCCCTGGACACCTTCCGCACGGTGGTTGAGGTCAACCTCATCGGCACCTTTAACATCCTGCGTCTGGCCGCCGCCGATATGGCCACCCGCGAGGCCAATGCCGACGGCGAACGGGGCGTGATCATCAACACCGCGTCCATCGCCGCCTACGAAGGCCAGATTGGCCAGGCCGCCTACAGTGCCTCGAAGGGAGGCGTCGTCTCCCTGACGCTGCAGGCTGCCCGGGAGCTGGCCCGGGAGGGCATTCGTGTCAACACCATCGCACCGGGCCTGTTCATGACGCCGATGATGGCTGGCATGCCCCAGGAGGTCCAGGACAGTCTGGCGGCCACCCTACCGTTCCCGAAACGGCTGGGCCGACCCGAGGAGTTCGGCCTGATGGTGGATCAGATCGTGCGCAACCCGGTGCTCAATGGCGAGGTGATCCGCCTTGACTGCGCCCTGCGCATGGCGCCCAAATAACCCGTCAACCGCAGGTGATCGTGATGACACAGGCAGTGGATCAAGAAGAGCTGGCGTTGTTTCGGGAGTCCGTGGTCAAGGCCCTGGAGACCGAAGTGACGCCCCATTACGAGCAGTGGGAAAAGGCCGGCATCGTCCCCCGCGAACTCTGGCAGACGCTGGGCAACGCCGGCATGCTGTGCGTGGATGTGCCCGAGGCCTGGGGTGGCTGCGGCGCGCCCTTCCTGTATTCGGTGGTGGTGGGGCAGGAAATGGCCCGGCTCGGTTTCGGGGCCCTGTCCACCAATGTGATGGTGCATTCGGACATCGTTGCGCCCTATATCAGCCATCTGGGCAATGACGAGCAGCGCCGGCGGTGGCTGCCGGCCATGGTGTCCGGCGAGGTGGTGGGGGCCATTGCCATGACCGAGCCCGGGGCCGGCAGCGACCTGCAGGCGATCCGGACCACGGCGGTGCGCCAGGGTGACGAGTACGTCCTGAACGGCTCCAAGACCTTCATCACCAACGGTCAGCACGCGGACATGGTGATCGTCGCCGCCAAGACCGACCCGGCCGCCGGGGCCAAGGGCATCAGCCTGTTCCTGGTCGACACCTCCCTGCCCGGATTCAGCCGCGGCCGCAATCTGGACAAGATCGGCCAGCACTCCGGTGATACCTCCGAGTTGTTCTTCTCCGACCTGCGGGTGCCGGCTTCGGCGCTGCTGGGGGAGGAAGGCCAGGGCTTCATCTATCTGATGCGGGAATTGCCCAGAGAGCGACTGGTGATCGGCGCCCTGGGGGTGGCCGCGGCCCGTGGCGCGCTGGACCTGACCCTGCGCTACGTACAGGAGCGGGAACTGTTCGGCCAGAAGCTGGCGCAGTTGCAGAACACCCGCTTCGAGATCGCCCGCATGGAGACCGACTATCAGGTGAACCGGGCGTTCGTGGACGAATGCATCGCCAAGTACGAAGCCGGCACGCTGGATGCGCCCACCGCCTCCATGGCCAAGTACAGCGCCACCGAAATGCAGTGTCGGGTGGCGGACGGCTGCCTGCAGCTGTTCGGGGGCTACGGTTACACCACCGAGTACCCGATTTCCCGGGCCTTCATCGACGCCCGGGTGCAGCGGATCTACGGCGGTACGTCGGAAGTCATGAAAGAAATCATTGCCCGCTCCGTTCTGGGCCGGGCCTGAGGCATTGAGAGAGGATAGATGATGAGCACCAACGACGTTGTGATTGCAGGCTCTGCGCGTACCCCGATGGGGGGGCTGATGGGGTCACTGAGTAGCGTACGCTCGCCGGAACTGGGTGCGGTCTCGATCCGCGCCGCCATTGAGCGCGCCGGCCTGACGCCGGCCGACATTGACGAGGTGGTGATGGGCTGTGTCCTGCCCGCCGGCCTGGGCCAGGCGCCGGCGCGTCAGGCTTCCAGAGGTGCCGGCGTGCCGGACAGTTCCGGCTGCACCACGGTCAACAAGATGTGCGGCTCCGGCATGCAGGCGGTGATCATGGCCCACGACCAGATCAAGGCCGGCACCAATAACATCATGATCGCCGGTGGCATGGAGAACATGAGTCAGGCCCCGTACCTGCTGCCCAAGGCCCGTGGCGGCATGCGGATGGGCCACGGCCAGGTGCTCGACAGCATGTTCCTGGATGGCCTGGAAGACGCCTACGAAGGCGGACTGATGGGCGTGTTTGCCCAACGCACCGCCGACAACGAAGGCATTACCCGGGAGGTGATGGACGAGTTCGCCATCGGCTCCCTGACCAAGGCCCTGGACGCCATCAAGAACGGTTGGTTCGAACCGGAAATCGTGCCGGTCACGGTGCCGGGCCGGGGAGGCGAGACGGTGGTGGATACCGACGAACAGCCGGGTAATGCCAAGCCGGAGAAAATCCCCCATCTCAAGCCGGCGTTCGCCAAAGACGGCAGCGTGACCGCCGCCAATTCCAGCTCCATCAGCGATGGCGCTTCTGCGCTGGTGCTGGCGTCCGCAGCCGAAGCCGAGGCCCGTGGTCTGACGCCCCAGGCGCGCATTGTGGCCCACGCCACCCACGCCCGGTTGCCGGCGGAGTTTACCCTGGCGCCCATCGGTGCCATCGAGAAGGTGTTGGCCAAGGCGGGCTGGAGCGTCGACGAGGTGGATCTGTTCGAGATCAACGAGGCCTTCGCGGTGGTCACCCTGGCGGCAATGAACGCGCTCAAGCTGCCGGCGGAAAAGGTCAACGTCTACGGCGGCGCCTGCGCGCTCGGCCACCCGATCGGGTCCTCCGGTTCCCGCATCCTTGTCACCCTGATCAACGCCCTGAAACAGCGGGGTCTGAAGCGTGGTGTGGCGTCCCTGTGTATTGGCGGTGGTGAGGGCACCGCAGTCGCGATCGAACTGATCTGACGCGACGGCTCGGGCCGGGGGGGGGCTCCGGCCCCATAACCGTCTCCAATCGTGCCCCTCAAATGCCCGGATTGACCCCGGTCATGCGTCTACCTCGTTAATTTGTTAGCCTCCCAATCCTATGTGCCGGTCAGGAAAAGGAGGCCACCTTGGCAAAGCGTCACGAGTTTATTGACGAATCCAGAAAGCAATGGAGTTCCGAGCCGGCGTTCGTTGCCTCCATGGCGGCCGCGGCGGTTGGGCTCGGAAACCTCTGGCGTTTCCCCTACATGGTCGGAGAGAACGGCGGCGGAGCGTTTGTCGTGGCGTACCTGCTGGCGCTGGTGGTGGTCGTACTGCCGATCATGATTCTTGAAGTGGCCGCGGGCCGGCTGTCCAAGGGCAGCAGCGTTCATACCTACCGGCAGGTCAACCGGTTTGGCGCGGTGTACGGCTGGTTTGTTGTGGCCATCACCACCGCCATCACCAGCTACTACCTGGTGATCACGGGGTGGACACTCGGCTACGCCGTAGATGCTGCCACCGGCAATTTGCGAGCGTTTGGCGACTTCACCGCCGGGTACAACTCGCTGTGGTATTTCGTCTTGGTGACGGCGCTTGGCGCGGTCATTCTGGCCCGGGACGTGACCGCCATCGAGTGGTTGTCCAAACTTCTGATGCCAGTGTTGATCGTCGTGATGATCGGCCTGGTGTTTCTGGCCAGCCGAACCCCGGGCTGGGAGCAAACCAAAGTGTTCTTTTTCCGGGTGGACTGGAGCCGCCTGACCGATGGTACGCTCTGGGCATTTGCCTTTGGTCAGGCCTTTTACAGCTTGGCCATCGGCCAGGGCTATCTCGTCACTTACGGCAGCTTCATTCCCCGGCAAACCCACGTTCCCAGAGCCTGTCTGATTGTGGCCGGTACAGAAACCAGCGTCGCGCTGCTGGCCGGCTGGATGATCTTTCCGTTTGTGTTCAGCCTGGGCATGGCGCCGGCGGAGGGCAGCCAGCTCGCCTTCGTTACTCTGCCTCGGGTGTTTGAGGGCATGGCCGGCGGCTACTGGATCGGTACCTTGTTTTTCGGATTGTTCTTTCTGGCCGCGTTCAGCTCGAGCCTGGCCGGTCTGAAAGTGATGGTTGCCGCGGTAGCGGAGGAATTTCGGCTGAGCAACGGCCAGGCGGTAGCCATTGTTACGCTGGTTATGCTGGTGCTCGGCACCGCTTCGGCGCTGAGTTTTACGCCGCTGGAATGGCGTATTGCGGGTGAACCGGTGCTGGATGTGATTGACCGTGTCGCTGGCGGCAACGTCATCATATTCTCCGGTGTGCTGGGGGCGGCCCTGTTCTGCTGGTTCATCCCGCCCGGGAAAATCCGGACCGTCCTGGGCACCGAGACACGGTGGTGGGAGTGGCGGATGTATCTGATTGGCCGCTACCTGCCTGTGGCCATGCTGCTCTGGGTGGTGGTGAGCTACGCACTGTCACAGGTTGGGGTCGTTCCCGCCCCCCGGTAAAGACGACGCGGCGCCGTCTGTATTGGGGGCGGTACCGGGTTCAGGCGGTGCGGGGCCGGGCCAGTGACGGCATCGCCAGACAGACCTCGGCAACCGAGTGCAGCTTTTCCAGTTGCGCCTGCAACATGGCAATAGGGCGCGCTCCTTCCAGCGTTAACGCAATCTCCAGGTGGTCACCGGCGGTGTGTACAGCCATCTGGTGAATGCGGAAGCCGCGCACCCGCACCACCTGGCACAACCGTTCCAGCGCGGCGGCTTCCTGGGTCATACGGCAATGGATCTGGTAACTGGGGGCGGATGACGGATTGTGGGTGTTCATGCAACTTGCTCCTTACTGGCGTTGGTGGTGCGTCGGGGTTGGTCGATCATCTCGCGGTTGCTGGCGCCGGGCTTGACGATGGGCCAGACGTTGTCCTCGCGGGCAATGGCCACATGCAGCAGCATCGGTCCCCGGTAGGCCAGGATGGTCTCGATGCCACGGCGGATCTGATCGGTGCGTTCGATGTGCAGGGCCGGAATGTCGAAGGCCCGGGCCATGGCGACAAAATCGGGGTTGTCGTCCAGGTCGATCTGGCTTTCACGGTTGTTGTAGAACAGCTCCTGCTGCTGGCGGACCATGCCCAGGCACTGGTTGTCCAGAATGATCAGCTTGACCGGCAGCTGGTAGCGCCGGATGGTGGCCAGCTCCTGGGCGTTCATCATGAAGGAACCGTCGCCGCTGACGTTGATCACTGTGGCCTGGCGGTCGGCGAACTGCGCGCCGATGGCCGCCGGCAGGCCGAAGCCCATGGTGCCGAGGCCGCCGCTGGTGAGATGGTGGCGCGGATGGTCGAAACGGTAGTGCTGGGCAACCCACATCTGGTGCTGGCCTACGTCGCAGGCAATGAGGGTGTCGTCGGGAGCGATCCGGGACAGTTGGCGCACGAACGCCGGCCCGGTGATGGGGGCGTGCGGCTCCTCGTTGTCCGCCGTGGCAAAACCACCGGTGGTGCGCCATTCCCGGCATTGTTTGCGCCACGGCTCAATGGCCAGAGGTGTTTGCCGCAGGGCCTCGGTGAACGCGCCCAGGATGGCATTCAGGTCACCGCGCAGGGCGACGTCCGCCGGGCGCAGCTTGCCGATTTCGGCGGCGTCCGCGTCGATGTGGATCAGCCGGGCGTTGGCGGCAAACCCGTCCAGCCGGCCGGTGGCGCGGTCGTCCAGCCGGGCGCCGATCACCAGCAGCAGGTCGCATTCGTCCACCGCCCGGTTGGCGGCGCGGGAGCCGTGCATGCCCAGCATGCCCAGATCGTCCGGGTTGTGCTTGCCGGCGTTGCCAATGCCTTTGAGGGTGGTGACGCCGGGCAGCCCGGACGCCTCGGCGAAGGCGCGGAAACTCGCTTCCGCGTGCGCCAGCGACACGCCACCACCGCTGTACAGCAGCGGCCGGCGGGCGTCGCGCAGCAGCGCCAGGGCCTCGCGGATGTCCGGGCAGGCCGGTTCCGGCCGCGGGGGACGGGCGGGTGCCCGGGTCTGTACTTCGGCCAGCAGAAGGTCCTTGGGAATGTCGATCCAGACCGGTCCCGGCCGGCCGCTCTGGGCCAGGTTGATGGCGTCCTCCAGAATGCCAGGCAGGGCGTTGGCGTCTTCCACCAGGTAGCTGTGCTTGACGATGCCCAGGGTCATGCCCAACACGTCGGTTTCCTGGAACGCGTCGGTGCCGATCAGTGGTGCCGGTACCTGGCCGGTGATGACCAGCAGTGGCACCGAGTCCCGGTGGGCGTTGGCAACGCCGGTAATCAGGTTGGTGGCACCGGGGCCGGAGGTGGCGATGCACACGCCCAGCCGGCCGCTGGCCCGGGCGTAGCCGTCGGCGGCCAGGGCACAGGCCTGCTCGTGGCGGCACAGCACGTGTTCCACCCCCACATCATCCACCAGGGCGTCGTAGAGCGGCATGATGCAGCCGCCGGGGTAGCCGAACACGGTGGTGATCTGGTGGCGGTGAAACGCCTCGAGAATGTGCTGTGCGCCGTTCATGGTCGTTTTTCCTTTTTCTCTGCCGCAAAAAGCGAAGCCCCCGGGACCTTGCGGTGCCGGGGGCTTCTGGTGTCTCGTCGGGTTTCTGTTATTTCAACCGTTTGTCCACGCAAAAGCCCCCGGATGGCACCACGACCACCAGGACAAGCTTCACAAGGACCACAACCACGTTGAAATTCATGAAATCGACATTCCGTTCTGAATTCGTCAGATCAATGTGTGTAGAATCTAACCCACGTTTTTGGCCGGATGCAACCGCTTTCCGGCGTTTTTTTCACCGGCGGGCGGATGGCCCGCCGTCATTCATCGTGCAGGCGTGGCGAGAAATCTATGACGAGGGCGAGATGGGGCAGCCTGGGGCTGGCCCTGCTGGTGGTGGTTTTGCTGGTTGTATGGATGGCGACGGGCGACCTGAAGGAGGCCTCGCGGGAGCCCCCGGAGCCTGCCCCCGCCGCCACGCGGGAACCGACCCGGGTCCAGGTGTCGACGGTATCGGCCCAGACCTATGAGCCGGGCATCTGGCTGCAGGGGCAGCTGGAACCCTGGCTGGCGGTGACCGTCAGCGCCCAGGTGTCGGGCACGGTCACGGAGATTCCGGTGGCCCTGGGGGAGACGGTGGCCCGGGGCCAGGTGCTGGCGCGGCTGTCGGATGACGGCCGTTCCGCCGTGGTCGAGCGCTGGCAGGCCCGGGTGCGCAAGCTGGAGGCGGACGTGGCCGCCGCCCGCCGCCTGCGTTCGGACAATTATACCGCGCAGAGCGAACTGCTGAATCTGGAAAGTGAGCTGGCGGCGGCCCGGGCGGAACTGACCGCGGCCCGGCTGGCGGTGGCGCACCTGTCGCCCACGGCCCCGTTCGACGGCATCGTCAATGCCCGGGCCGTCGATCCGGGGAGCCTGGTCCAGGTGGGTTCGCCCCTGTTCGACCTGGTGCGCATTGACCGTCTCAAGGCCACCGGCCAGGTGCCGCAGTCGTCGGTGGGTCAAGTGTCGGTGGGGCAGGCGGTGACGGTCCAACTGCTGGACGGGGACTTGCTGCATGGCACGGTGACCTTCGTGGCTGCCGCCGCCGACCCCGAGACCCGCAGCTTCCCGGTGGAAGTGGCGGTGGACAACCCGGACCTCAAGCGGGTGGCGGGCGGCTCCGCGAGCCTGCGAATCGCCCTGCCGGAGGTGCGGGCCCTGTTCCTGTCACCGGCCTATCTGAGCCTCGATGACCAGGGCCGGCCGGGGGTGAAACACGTGGCTGGCGACAACCGCGTGGTGTTTACGCCGGTGCGCCTGCTGAGCGTCGCCACCGACGGCGCCTGGGTGGCCGGCTTGCCCGAGGAGATCCGCCTGATCACCCGGGGGGGCGGTTTCGTCCAGGCGGGTGAGCGGGTGACGCCGGTGGACCTTGCGGATGACCGGGGCTGAACCATGCGCGCCTTGATTCTCGCGGCCATGAGCCGCAGCCGCACGACCCTGCTGACCTTGCTGTTCCTGATCCTCGGCGGGATTGCCGCGTTTGTGAGCATCCCGAAGGAAGCCAACCCGGACGTCACCATTCCGATGATTTACGTTTCCATGACGCTGGAAGGCATCAGCCCGGAAGACGCGGAGCGTTTGCTGGTGCGGCCCATGGAACAGGAACTGCGTTCTCTTGAAGGCATCAAGGAAATGCGGGCCAACGCCTCGGAAGGGTATGCGTCGGTGATGCTGGAATTCGACGCCGGCTTCGATCCAGACAAGGCGCTGCAGGACGTGCGTGAGAAGGTGGACACTGCCCGCAGCAATCTGCCGGACGAAGCGGATGAACCCCGGGTTCACGAAATCAACGTGTCGCTGTTTCCGGTCATGTCCATCGGGCTTTCCGGCCCACTGTCGGAGCGGGAGCTGATCACCATCGCCCGGCGCCTGCAGGATGCCATTGAAGCGATTCCCGAAGTGCTCGAGGTGGACATCGGCGGCGACCGGGAAGACCTGCTGGAAATCGTGGTCGATCCCCAGGTGCTGGAAAGTTACGGCATCGACTTCGATCAGCTGGCAACCCTGGTGACCCGCAACAACCAGCTGGTGGCGGCGGGCTCCCTGGACACCGGCCATGGCCGCATGGCGCTGAAAGTGCCCGGGGTGATCGAGAACATCGAGGATGTCATGTCGATGCCGGTGAAGGTATCCGGTGATACCGTGGTCACCTTTGGCGATGTGGCGATGCTCCAGCGTACCTTCAAGGATCCGACCGGCTTCGCCCGCATCAACGGCGAACCGGCGCTGGTTCTGGAGGTGTCCAAACGGTCCGGCGCCAATATCATCGAGACCATCGCCAAGGTCCGTGAGCTGGTGGAGCAGGCCCGCCCCCGGTTGCCGGACACCCTGGACATCCGCTACATCATGGATCAGTCGGAGGAGGTCCAGGACATCCTCCGTGATCTGCTCAACAATGTGCTCACCGCCATCGTGCTGGTGATCGTGGTGGTGATCGCCGCCATGGGGCCGCGTTCGGCGCTGCTGGTGGGGCTGACCATCCCGGGCGCGTTTCTCACCGGCATCCTGGTGATCTGGAGCCTGGGGGTCACCCTCAACATCGTGGTGCTGTTCAGCCTGATTCTGGTGGCCGGCATGCTGGTGGACGGCGCCATCGTGGTGTCGGAACTGGCGGACCGGAACCTGTCGGAAGGCCGGACGGTCCGCGAAGCCTGGAGCGAGGCGGCCATCCGCATGGCTTGGCCGATCATCGCTTCCACCGCCACCACCTTGGCGGTATTCGTGCCGCTGCTGTTCTGGCCCGGGGTGGTGGGCGAGTTCATGAAGTTCCTGCCGATGACCGTCATCATCTGCCTGGCCGCCTCCCTGGCCATGGCCCTGGTGTTCCTGCCGGTGCTGGGCGGCATCAGCGGCGGCCGGCGACCCCGGGCGTCGGCGGCCCCGGGACTCTGGACACGGCGTTATCGGGCGCTGCTGGCAGCGCTGCTGAACGCACCGGGGGTGACGCTGCTGGGCGCGCTGACGGTGATCGTCCTGATCTACGCCGCCTACGGCCGCTTCAACCACGGCGTTGAATTCTTCCCGAGCGTGGAACCGGATTCGGCCCAGGTGCAGATTCGCGCACGGGGTGACCTGTCGGTGTGGGAGCGGGACGCCATTGTCCGGGACGTGGAGCAGCGCCTGCAGGGCATGCCCGAGGTGAAAGCGTTGTACGCCCGCTCCATGGTGACCGTCAGCACCCAGATGGCGCCGGACGTGATCGGTGTGCTCCAGTTCCAGTTCAACGACTGGTATACCCGGCGCCCGGCCAGTGCCATTCTGGAGGATTTTCGGGCGCGCACCCGGGGCATCCCCGGCATTGAGCTGGAATTCCGGGAACAGGAAGATGGCCCGGCCGAAGGCAAGCCCATCGAGATTCGCATCGGCAGCCGGGAAAACGACGCCATGAATGGCTACGTGGATCGGGTCGAGGCCAGGATGCGTGACCTTGGCGGCTTCGTCGACATTGAGGACGACCGCAGCCTGCCGGGCATCGAGTGGCGCCTGAAGGTCGACCGGGAGGCGGCGGCCCGGTTCGGCACCGACGTGCTGAGCATCGGCAGCGCGGTGCGGCTGGTCACCAATGGCCTGGTCATCGCCACCTATCGCCCCGAGGACGTCCGTGACGAAGTGGACATCGCGGTCCGGGTGCCGAACCGCTGGCGGGCGTTGGATCAGCTGCAGCGGCAGACCCTGAACACCTCCCGGGGGCAGGTACCGCTGGCCCAGTTTGTCACCCTGGAGCCCGGTGACAAGACCGGCAGCATTGTCCGCGTGGACGGCGTGCGGACGGTGACCATCCAGTCCAATCTGGCGCCGGGGCGTCAGGTGGAAGAACGGCTCCGGGCCCTGGCCGCCGAACTGCCGGATCCGCCCGATGGCGTCACGGTGACCTTCGCCGGCGAGAGCGAGGACCAGCAGCAGGCCGCGTCGTTCCTGGGCTCGGCTTTCCTGGTGGCCATCGGCCTGATGCTGCTGATCCTGGTGACCCAGTTCAACTCCCTGTATCAGACCTTCCTGATCCTGTCTGCCATCGTCCTGTCCACCGCCGGCGTGCTGATCGGCCTGCTGGTGACCGGTCAGCCGTTCGGCATCGTCATGGTCGGCATGGGCATCATCGCCCTGGCGGGCATTGTGGTGAACAACAACATCATTCTGATTGACACCTACAACCAGATGCGTCAGGACGGCATGCCGGCCTACGAGGCGGCGCTGGAAACCGGCTGCCTGCGCCTGCGCCCGGTGCTGCTGACCGCGGTCACCACGGTGCTGGGCCTGATGCCGATGGTGCTGGGCGTGAACGTCGACCTGCTGACCCCGTCACTGGGGCTGGGCGCGCCGTCGACCCAATGGTGGACCCAGCTCTCCAGCGCCATCGCCGGAGGTCTGACCTTCGCCACCGTGCTCACCCTGCTGCTGACCCCGGCCCTGCTGGTGCTGGGGGAGAAAGCAGGGCAGGGGATGCGTCGCCTGTGGGGGCGGGCTTAGGGGAGGCCGGGGTTACTGGCGGATTCGGCTGGCCAGTTCGTGGGCGCCTCGGGCCATGGCCTCCAGTTCCGGAACCGAGCGCAGATTTTCCTCGGCGGCCTGGTGCATGGCTTCGGAGAGTTCCGCCACTTCGGTGATGTTGCGGTTGATGTCCTCGCTGACGCTGGTCTGTTCCTCGGCGGCGGTGGCGACCTGGGTGGTGGCGTCGTTGACCCGGGCCATGCGCTGGTTGATGTCCCCCAGGGTTTCCCGAACCGTCTCCACCGTTTCGCCACTTTCCCGGGCCACGATTTCGGAGGCCTGCATATAGTCGGTGGCGTCCTGGGAGGCCGCGGCGATGGCTTCGATGATTTCGTCGATTTCCACCGTGGCCTGCTGGGTCTTGGCGGCGAGGTTGCGCACTTCGTCCGCCACCACCGCGAAGCCCCGTCCGGCCTCGCCGGCGCGGGCGGCTTCGATGGCGGCGTTGAGCGCCAGCAGGTTGGTCTGGTCGGCGATTTCCCGGATCACCTGCATGACGTCGCCC
The DNA here is from genome assembly GCF_001981305.1 of Marinobacter lutaoensis. GTDB lineage: Bacteria > Pseudomonadota > Gammaproteobacteria > Pseudomonadales > Oleiphilaceae > Marinobacter > Marinobacter lutaoensis. The sequence continues at coordinate 61,995 of NZ_MSCW01000006.1, forward strand.
ACCCGCCGGCCGTCGCTGGCCAGCCGGTTGACGGTTTCCGCCGAACTGCGGATCTGGGTCGTCAGCCGGTTCATGCTGTCCACCGCCCGGTGAATCTGGCGGTCGGCTTCTTCGGTTTGGGCGGTGGTTTCCTCCACCTGGGCGGCCACCGAGGCGGCGTGCTTGGCAACGTCCTGGGCGGTCGCCGACATTTCATTCATGGCGGCGGCGACCTGGTCGATGCGCTGGTGGGCCTGGTCGGACAGCCGGGACACCTGGTCGGCGTTGCGGCGGATCAGGTCGCCGGTGCGGGCGAGCTGTTCGTTGTTCCGGGTCATCAGGCTGCCGGTTTCGGACATGAATCGGTGCAGGGCACGGGCGGTGTCCGCCAGACGTCCGAGCTCGTCCTGGCGCTGGAGGGTGACCGGTTGGGTCAGGTCGCCCTGGCCCAGGCGGTTCATCTGGGCGATCAGCTGTTGTGCGGGCCGGACCACGGAGCGCATCAGGACGATGACGCAGGCCAGGGTGCCCAGCAGGATGGCGAGGAACATCAGCACGCCGTTGCGGGTGGCGTCGGCGGCTACGCGGTTGTTCAGGTGCTCGGCCCGGGCCATGCCGAGGTCGCGGATGCGTGCGGCAGCCTGTTCGATCAGCTGGGCGGGTTCGCGGTCGATGCCGGTCACTGCGGCGTCGCCGGCGGCGGGGCGGTAGCCGGCGTCCACGAACGCCTGGAAGCCGCTCCGGTAAGCGTCGCCCATCTGCCGGTGGGCGCTTTGAAAACGGCTCATCAGCTGCCGCGCCTCGGGGTCGGTCAGCTGCGGAATCAGGCGTTCCAGCCGGGCCTGGATCCGGCTTTCCTGTTCCTGGAACTGCCCCCAGTACTTCTGCCGCCGGCTGTCGTCGGCGCCCCGGAGCAGCACGTTCTTCCATTCCTGCACCTGGGTCTTGAATGCCACCAGGATGTCCTGGGCTTCCAGGGCCAGGGGCATCTCGGCACCGGCCAGGCGGCTGTAGTCGTCGTTGGCGTCCAGGGCGTTTTTAAGACTGTAGCCCGCGGCAAGGGCAACCACGAGGTTGGTGGCGATTACGATGGTGAGCACCCGGTTCAGGATGCTGCGAAAATACCAGTTCATCCGGTGTGTCCTGTGATGGCGTGTAAACAGGGGGTATTATCCACAAATTCTGAAACGCGTCTGTTGGGGTTTTATGACGTTGGGTGAGGCATTGGCGGGAGGCCACGGTGACAATCCGCTGGCGGAACTGTATCGGGACGAGGCGCTGCTGATCGTGCACAAGCCGGCCGGTCTGTTGGTGCACCGCAGCCCGATCGACCGCCATGAGACGGAGTTCGCGCTGCAGTATGCGCGATCACTGAACGGGGGCCGGCGGGTGTACCCGGTCCACCGGCTGGACCGGCCCACGTCCGGTGTGTTGGTGTTCGCCCGGGATCCGGACACGGCCCGTGCTCTGGGGCAGGCGATGATGGCGGGGCGGGTGCGCAAGACCTACCTGGCCGTGGTGCGCGGCTGGCCAGCAGCATCGGGGGTGATCGACCATCCGCTGCGGGATGAACCGGAGGACCGGCGCCTGAAGGACCGGGCGCAGACGGTCCGGTCTGCGGTGACCCGGTTCCGGACCCTGGCGACCACTGAGATTCCGGTGGCCATCGAAACCTATCCCACCAGCCGCTACGCTGTGGTGGAACTGTTCCCGGAAACCGGTCGCAAACACCAGCTGCGGCGCCACATGAAACACATCAGTCACCCCATCATCGGTGACGCCAATCATGGCCGTGGCCGGCACAATCGCTACTTCGCGCAGCGGTTTGGCGAGGGGCGGCTGATGCTGGCGGCCACCCGCATCGAGTTCGAGCATCCACGGGATGGCCAGTGGCTGTCGGTGTCGGCTCCGCTGGAGGCCAGCTTTCGGCGGGTTCTGGAGATTTTCCCCGGGTTTTCCTATCCGCCATCCCCGTGAGCCGGTTCGGCCCGGCCGGGGCTCCGGTGCCCGGTCTCCCCGCCGGTGGCCCAGAGCGACGGCCAGGGGACGTCGGCTTCCAGGGCATAGGCCAGTTCCAGCAGTGTCCGCTCGCCGCCGTGTGGCGCCATGAACTGGATGGCAACGGGCAGCCGGTCGTCGGTCAGGCTGGCGGGCAGGGCGATCGCGGGGGCACCGGTGGCGTTGGCCAGGGGCGTGAAGCCCACGTAGCGGGTCAGTCGCTCGAACAGGGTGTCGAACGGAAGGGTGGGTGCCAGGTAACCGAGTGGGGGCGTGACATGACCCAGCACCGGGGTCAGGACCGCATCGAACCCAGCCATGGCCCGGGCGTAGGTTACCCGGGAGTGTCTCAGGCGCCAGAGGGCTGCGGGCAGTCGCCAGAAGTTTGCCCGGAAACGCCGGTCCAGGCCAAGGGTCAGGCCGTCGACCCGGTGCTTGTCGAAATCCGGGGCCAGCAGCGTGCGGCCCCGGGCCCGCACGCCGAAGGCCAGCATCGCCCAGTACAGCGCGAAGTCTTCCGGGAAAGACGACGGGACGGGCACGGCCATGGGCTCCAGTCGGTGGCCCAGGCGCTCCAACTGGCGGGCGGTGCGCTCCACCGCTGCCCGGGTGACGTCGTCGGTGCGGTGGCCGTTGATGGAGTCAATGACCAAGCCTATCCGGAGCGTGCGGCGGGGAGGGCCGAGGACGGTACCGACCGGGGGCAGCGCCGGATTTCGGTAGCTTCGCTCTGCCTGGGCCAGGAACTGGGCGGTATCCCGGACGGTGCGGCTGACGATGCCATCGGCGATGATGGCGATGGGCAGGGCCGCGTTGGCCTCGTTATCCACCAGTCGGCCCCGACTGGCTTTCAGACCCACCAGGCCACAGCAGGCGGCGGGGATGCGAATCGAACCGCCGCCGTCGTTGGCGTGGGCCACCGGCACCACGCCGGCGGCCACCAGTGCCGCCGAGCCTCCGGACGAGGCGCCGGTGGAATAGTCCAGGTGCCAGGGGTTGCGGGTCGGCGGCGCATGGGCCGGTTCGGTGGTGGCATTGAAACCGAATTCCGGCAGGCTGCTCTTGCCCAGGCACAGAAAGCCCTGAGCCAGCATCTGTCGCACGAACGGGCTGCTGTCGCGGGCCGGATGGGGGGGCACGGCGGCGGAACCGTGCCGGGTCGGCAGCCCGGCGAGGTCCAGGTTGTCCTTGATGTAGGTGGGCACGCCCAGAAAAAAGGGGGCGTCGGCCGGCGGCGGGCGTTGGTCGAGTCGCGTCGCGGTGGCCAGCGCCTGTTTGTGGTTCCGGGCGACGATGGCGTGCAGGTTCGGGTCGACCCGCTCGGCCCGGGCGATGGCGGCCTCGGTCACTTCCCGCACCGACACTTGGCGCCGGCGGAGTCGCTCGGCCAGGGCGGTGGCGTCATCGAGGCCGAGGGCGTCGTCGGTAAAGGCGGATACGGTCTTGGATGGGGCCGGCATGTGAAACGCTCCCTGTGGCTGTGCGCTCCACTTTACCCCGGCCCCGGCGCCAGGCTCATGTCATTTCGGGTAGATGAGCCGGGCCTAGGAGGCCTTCCGGCGCGCGTCCTTGATCACGTCGTAGGCGTGGCTGATTTCCCGGGTGCGCTCCTCGGCCAGTTCCCGCATGCTTTCCGGCAGCCCCTTGCCGGCCAGTTTGTCCGGGTGGTTCTCGCTCCTCAGTTTCCGGTAGGCGCGCTTAACCTCGGCATCGCTGGCGGACGGGCGAACGCCCAGCACTTTGTAGGCATCCTCCAGTTGCTGCGAGTGGGAACGGCCGCCGCTGCCGGACTGACCGGCGTAGGCGCCCCTCAGCATGGCCTCGAGCTGGTCCACCTGGCTTTCCGGCAAACCCAGGCGTCGGGCAATGCGCACCAGCATCTCATGCTCCTGGGGGTGGACCACACCATCGGCCGCCACCGCCGATACCTGCACCTGCAGGAACATCTGCAGCAGCGCCGGCTGGCCGCCGCAGGCCCGCAGGAAGCGATCCAGCTCCGCGTCCAGGTCGAAGCCCGGGGATTTACCCCGGTTGAATGCCTGCTTGGCCGCTTCCCGCTGCGTGCCGTCGAGACGGAATCGCACGAACATGGCCTCGGCCATCTGGATTTCGTCCCGGGTGATCACACCATCGGCCTTGCACAGGGCGCCCATGACGGAAAACACCGACTCCAGGAAATGGTTTTGCAGGTCCCGAATCTTGCCGACCAGCCGGGACTTGGCCTGGTGCAGGAAGAAGGCACCGAGGGCGGCGCCGACCAGGAAACCGGGGAAACGACCAAAGGCGTAACCAATCAGGCCGCCGAGGAACATGGCTAATAGCATCAGGATGTCCTTGCTCTAAAACACAACTGCCAACTATACGTGGTTCATGCCGCCTGGAACCAGGCCACCGCCAGCCCCGCCGAGAGTGACACCAGCATCGGCCCGGCCACCATCAGACCGGTTCGGCGATTGCCGACTCCCCAGGCCAGCGCCGTTTTCACCAGGTTGTTGACGGTGGCGGCGATAACGATCCCGATCACCGCCGTTTCCATAGCCAGGGACTCGGTGGACATACGGGTCAGGGACAGGGTGATGGCGTCCACATCGGCCATGCCGGAGCTGGCCGCCAGTACGTAGATGCCGGTGTCTCCCAGCCCGCGCTCCAGCCATTCGCCGAGTACCAGTATGGCGGTCAGCAACAGGCCGAACATCAGTGCCGAGGTGAGTTCCAGCGGGTTCTGGCTGAGCCGGGGCTGGGACACCTGGAGCTCTCCGGCGTGCCGGCGCCAGATGACGATCGCCGGTCCGTACAGCAGCACCGTCATCACCGCCACCGGCCAGGCCAGCTGTGGCAGCAGCTCCCGGTTGATGATGAAGCAGAACACCAGAATGCGGGGAAACATGGTGCCGCAGGCCAACAGGATTCCGGCCGCGAACTGTGGGCTCAGTTCCGGCACCCGGGCCGATTGCCGGGCAAAGTGCAGAGTCAGCGCGGTGGAAGAGCTCAAGCCGGCGAACAGGCTGGTGAACAGGATGCCCTTGCGCGCGCCCGCCACCCGGATGGCGAAATAGCCGATGAATGACACCGAGGCGATCAGCACCACCATCCACCAGATTTCCCGGGGGTTGAGTACGCCGCCGGGCCCCAGCCGCGCGTCCGGCAACAGCGGCAGCATCACCACTGAAATCAGCAGCAGCTTGAGCGCGGCGTCCAGCTCGTGGGCCTTGAGCTTGCGGACCCAGCCGTGGATCTCCGGTTTGTTGTCCAGCACGATGGCGGTCACCACTGCGGCGGCGGTGGCCATCACTACGTCCACCGCCACCGCAATGGCACCGAAACAGAAGGTCAGTACCATGCCGACGGTGCTGGTGATGCTGAAGTTGCGGATGTGCTCCAGACGCTCGCTGTAGGCGACGATGCCCATGGCCACCACCCCGAGCAGCAGCACCGGAAACGCCCAGGGTGTGACCTCCCGCGCCAGGACCGCCGAGATCCCGCCCAGCAAGCCGATCAGGGCGAAGGTGCGGATGCCGGCGATGCGCTCGCCGGATTTCTGGTCGCGGGTGTCCCAGCCCCGTTCCAGACCGACGATGGCACCGAGCAGCAGGGCCACGGCCAGGTTCAGGGTGTCGCGGTTGGTGGCGAGGAATTGGCTGGCGACGTCGTCCATGGTGGGCGCGGGCTCCGGTTCACCGGGTGGGGTCGGGGTGGGGCGGGTGGCATCCGCCTCCGTTCAGCACGGAGTGTTACCGAAATGACGATGGTTTGCCAGCCTGGCGGGCGCGCCTTACGTTTGCCGGCGCCTTCTGGTAAGCTTCGCGCCCCTCGACCGGCGGCCCCTGGCGTTGTCATCGGCCCGTCCGTCGAGTTCCCCGAAGGCTCCCCACCGGCTGCCGGCGCCCGGGCGCGGCCATGCGGTCCGGTTGCTTGTTGTCGCTAGAAAACGGATCCCCCAAGCTATGGTGAACACCCTCAAGACTCAGTGGTTTTCCAACATCCGTGGCGATGTCCTAGCCGGCATTGTCGTGGCCCTGGCCCTGATACCGGAGGCCATCGCCTTTTCCATCATTGCCGGGGTTGACCCCAAGGTGGGGCTGTACGCCTCGTTCTGTATCGCCGTGGTGATTGCCTTCGCCGGCGGCCGGCCGGGTATGATTTCCGCCGCCACCGGGGCGATGGCGCTGCTGATGGTGACGCTGGTCCGGGAGCATGGATTGCAGTACCTGCTGGCGGCCACCCTGCTGACCGGGGTTTTCCAGATCCTGGCCGGATACCTCAGGCTGGGCGGGCTGATGCGGTTTGTTTCGCGTTCGGTTGTCACCGGGTTCGTCAACGCGCTGGCGATCCTGATTTTCATGGCCCAGCTGCCGGAGCTCACCCATGTGACCTGGCACGTCTACGCCATGACGGCGGCCGGTCTGGGCATCATTTACCTATTCCCGAAAGTGCCGGTGGCGGGTCGACTGGTGCCGTCGCCTTTGGTCTGCATCGTGTCGCTGACCGCCGTCAGCATGGCCCTGGGCCTGGACATCCGGACGGTCGGGGATATGGGCGAGCTGCCCGACACCCTGCCGGTATTCCTCTGGCCGGACGTGCCCATGAACCTGGACACCCTGTGGATCATCCTGCCCTATTCCCTTGGCCTGGCGGTGGTCGGGCTGCTGGAAACCATGATGACCGCCACCATTGTCGACGACCTGACCGATACCCACTCCGATCGCAACCGGGAGTGCAAGGGGCAGGGCCTGGCCAACATCGCCGCCGGTCTGCTCGGTGGCATGGCCGGCTGCGCCATGATTGGCCAGTCCATCATCAACGTGAAGTCCGGTGGCCGTACCCGGCTGTCCACGCTGACCGCCGGTGTGGTGCTGCTGATCATGGTGCTGGTGCTCGACGACATCCTGGTGCAGATTCCCATGGCGGCACTGGTGGCGGTGATGATCATGGTGTCCATCGGCACCTTCAGCTGGGGTTCGATCCGTGACCTGAAGCGCCATCCGCTCTCCACCAACGTGGTCATGGTGGTGACCGTGGCGGTGGTGGTGGCCACCCATAACCTGGCGTTCGGGGTTCTGGCGGGCGTGCTGCTGGCTTCGCTATTCTTTGCCAACAAGGTGGGGCATTACCTGGTGATTGCTCCGGAGTGGGACGAGGCAAGCCAGACCCGCACCTACCGGGTGGTGGGTCAGGTGTTCTTTGCCTCCACAGAGAAATTCCTGGCCGCCTTCGATTTCCGGGAGGCGGCGGAGCGGGTGGTCATCGACCTGAGCCGTGCCCATTTCTGGGATATTTCCGCGGTGGCGGCGCTGGACAAGGTGGTGATCAAGTTCCGCCGGGAAGGCGCGGACGTGGACGTGGTCGGGCTCAACCAAGCCAGCGCCACCATCGTCGACCGCTTCGGCGTGCATGACAAACCCGGAGCCGTCGAACAGCTGATGGGGCACTGAGCCGGGGATTTCCGGGCGCAATGTGCCCGTGGTTGCCATACTGGCAGAAACGGACAAATGTGAGGCTAGGTAGTATGTTGCAGGTTGTGGCGTGTGTCGACGGTTCGCGGGCGGCGCCGGCGGTGTGTGATTACGCGGCTTGGGCGAGCCGGCATGTGGGGGCGCCCCTGCTGCTGTTGCACGTTCTGGACGAGGCCCGGTATCCGGTGGAGCCGGACCTGGCTGGCAGCATTGGCCTGGGCAGTCGCGAGCAGCTGCTGCATGAGCTGGCCGAGCTGGACCGCCGCCGTGCCAAGCTGGCCCTGGAACACGGCCACCATCTGCTGGAAGAAGCCGAACGCCGGGTACGTGCCGCCGGGGTGGAGGCGGTGACCCGTCGCCAGCGCCATGACTCCCTGCCGGAATCACTGCTGGCCCTGGAGGATCAGGCCCGGCTCCTGGTCATGGGGTTGCACGGTGAAAGCAGCTCCGGGGCCGACAGCCACGTCGGCAGCCAGCTGGAAACGGTGATCCGCAGCGTACACCGGCCGATCCTGCTGGTGCCTGACGAGTACACGCCGCCGCGCAGCGCCATGTTCGCCTTCGACGGCAGTGCCACCGGCTTCCGTGCCGTCGAGCTGCTGGCCGCCAGCCCCCTGCTGAAGGGGCTGCCGCTGCATCTGGTCATGGTGGGGCCGGATACCGGCGATCGCCGGGAGCAGCTGCAACAGGCCCGGACGCGGCTGTCCGACTGGCAGGCGGAATTGACCCTGGCCATCCGCCCCGGCGATGTCGAGCCGACCCTGCATGCCTATCAGGAGGAACACGACATCGATCTGCTGGTGATGGGCGCCTACGGTCACTCGCGCCTGCGTCAGTTCCTTCTGGGCAGCACCACGACCACCATGCTGCAGACCGCTACCCGTCCTCTCGTGATCCTGCGCTGAGCCTGCCTGCTAACCCTGGCCGGGCGTCCATGTCCGGCTATGGCTCCGATTAAGAAAAACAACCGCGCCTCCGCCGATTTTTCACTATCTTTTAAAAGATAGGTTGACCGTGATTCATCGTAGCGATGTGTCCGTACGCAAACCGGAAGGGAGGAAGCTGTTTTGTCCCGAGTCATGTCTGGCCAGCCCGGCACCCAGGTGTCCGAGGCGCGGTTGTCTTCGTCTGAGCGTTACCTGGCGGAATTGCTGAGCGAGGCGGGTATCACCCTGGGGGGAGACCGGCCGTGGGATGTGCGGCTGTTACGGCCCGGTGTGGCGGACCGGGTGTTCGCCCAGGGCAACCTCGGCCTCGGCGAAAGTTACATGGACGGTGACTGGACGTGCGACCGGCTGGATGAATTCTTTCACCGGCTGCTGCGCGCCGGTCTCCAGCACCGGGTGTCGCCTGCCCGGGTCGCGTTTCATGTCCTCAAAGCGCGGCTGCTGAACCGGCAGAACCGGCGCCGGGCCTGGCAGGTGGGTGAACAGCACTACGACCTGGGCAACGCGTTCTACCAGGCGATGCTGGACCCGCGCATGACCTACACCTGCGGCTACTGGCGCGAGGCCGAAACCCTGGCCCAGGCCCAGGAGGCAAAGCTGGACCTGATCTGCCGCAAGCTGGGCCTTGAGCCTGGCATGCGGGTGTTGGACATCGGCTGTGGCTGGGGCAGCTTCATGGGCTATGCCGCCGAGCGCTACGGCGTCGAGTGTGTGGGGGTCACCATTTCCCGGGAGCAGGCGGCCTGGGCTGAACAACGGTACGCCGGTCTGCCACTGGAGTTTCGCCTACAGGACTATCGGGAAGTCGAAGGCGAGTTCGACCGGATCGTGAGCGTGGGCATGTTCGAGCACGTCGGTCGCAAGAACTACCGCACCTACATGGAGGTGGCGCACCGTTGCCTCAAGGACGGCGGCCTGTTCCTGCTGCACACCATCGGCAGCAACGACCCCTCGCCGGGCTCCGATCCCTGGATCGACAGGTACATCTTCCCCAACGGCGAACTGCCGACCCTGGCCCAGATCAGCCGTGCCGCCGAGCGCCTGTTCATTGTCGAGGACCTTCACAACTTCGGCGCGGACTACGACCGCACCCTGATGGCGTGGCACGCCAACTTCCAGGCCGCCTGGCCCCGTTTCCGGGAGCAGCTGGGCGAGCGTTTCCACCGGATGTGGGAATACTATCTCCTATCCTGCGCCGGTGCCTTCCGCGCCCGCGACCTGCAGCTCTGGCAGTGGGTCCTGGCCAAGGGCGGCGTACCGGGCGGCTATCGTCGCGAGTCGTGAGCCGGCCTCAAGGCGGGGCGGGCGTTCACCATGGCGGCTGGGTCGGCCGCCATTTTGTTAGTTTTTGAAATTATTTGTTTTTTTCTGGTTGGTATCGAAAATCAGAATAGGGGGTATGTCGTATTTCAATTGCGTGAAACTTCGGCGCCTTCCTACACTGCGGTTCGTTATTCATGATCAAACGGGATCATTGAGGACAACCAAGGATGAAGAAGAAGCACCGTAGAAACACGTTGAAGAACATGCTGCTGACCGTGCTGTCGGTCCTTTCTCTGGGGCTGGCGAGCATCAGCGGGGCACAGACCCTGCACCGCGGGATCGGGGGAGAGCCGGGAACCCTGGATCCCAACCTGGTATCCGGCAACTGGGAAGATATGGTGGTGGGCGACCTGTTCCTGGGGCTGGTCACCGACGCGGCGGATGGCCGGGTCATCCCGGGCGCGGCGACCGACTGGACCGTCAGCGACGACGGAACGGTCTACACCTTCCATCTCCGCAAGGACGGCAAGTGGTCGGATGGCCAACCGGTTACGGCGCATGACTTCGTCTTCTCCCTGCGCCGGGTCATGGATCCGCAAACGGCCTCCACCTATGCCTACATCCTGTACCCCATCAAGAACGCCGAGGCGATCAACACCGGCAAGATTCGGGATCTGAGCCAGCTGGGCGTGCGTGCGATTGACGACTACACCCTGGAAATCACCCTGGAATCCTCCACACCGTATTTCCTGGAACTGCTGACCCACTACACGGCATTCCCGATTCCCAAGCATGTGGTGGAGAGGTACGGTAAGGACTGGGTCAAGCCCGGTCACCTGGTTTCCAACGGTGCCTATAAGCTGGTGGAATGGCTGCCCCAGACCCACATCAAGGCGGTCAAGAATGAGTGGTTCTACGATGCTGACCATGTGGCCATCGACACCGTGTTCTACTATCCGACCGAGGACCGCTCCGCGGCGCTGAAACGTTTCCGCGCCGGTGAGCTGGACCTGAACTATGAATTCCCGATCGACCAGTACGACTGGCTCAGGGAGAACATGCCGGAGGAGACGGTGGTCAGCCCGCAGCTCGGCGTGTACTACTACCCGCTCAACCTCCGCAACCCGAAATTCCAGGATGTGCGGGTGCGCAAGGCGCTGTCCATGGCGATCAATCGCGAGGTGATCACGGACAAGATCCTCAAGACCGGCGAGGTGCCGGCCTACAGTTTCGTGCCGCCGGGCATTGGTGACTACCGGATTCAGGAGCTGGACTTCAAGGGCATGCCCTATAACAAGCGCCTGGAGGACGCCCGCAAACTGATGGAAGCGGCTGGCTACAGCGAGGATCGCCCGCTGGAGCTGGTGCTGCGCTACAACACCCACGATGCGCATAAGAAAGTGGCGGTGGCCGTGGCGGCGATGTGGAAGGCCATCCACGTCAAGACTCAGCTGTTGAACAGTGAAGTGGCGGTGCACTATGCCGAGCTGAAGGAGGCCAATTTCGAAGTGGCCCGTGCCGGCTGGGTCGGGGACTACGCCGATCCGCAGAACTTCCTGAGCCTGCTGGAACCGACGCCGAACAACTACGGCGGTTATAACAACGCGCAATTCAACGCGCTGATGAAACAGGCCGCCGAGACCCAGGACAGCACCCAGCGGACCCGCCTGATGGAACAGGCTGAGCGCATCGCCATGGACGACTACGCGACCATCCCCATCTACTATTATGTGGCCACCAACCTGGTGAGCCAGAAGGTGAAGGGGTGGGTGCCGAACGTACTGGACAAGCACCGTACCCGCTGGATGAGTATCGAGCGCTAGTTCCGGCCATGCTGAGTTACGCGTTCAAGCGCCTGGCGCAGTCGATACCGACGCTGTTCATCGTCATTACGATCTCGTTCTTTCTCATGCGCCTAGCGCCCGGCGGCCCCTTCGACGGCGAGCGCAAGCTGCCGCCGGAGATCGAAGCCAACATCCTGGCCGCCTACAACCTGGACAAGCCCCTGTACTGGCAGTTTTTCGACTACCTTGGCGGGATTCTGCAGGGCGACTTCGGTCCCTCCTTCAAGTACAAGGACTTCACCGTCTCCGACCTGATCTGGGCGGGCTTCCCGGTCAGCCTGGAGCTGGGCATGTGGGCGATGCTGCTGGGCGTGGTGTTCGGGGTCAGCATCGGCTGTTACGCCGCCCTGAAACAGAACACCCGCCTGGACTATCTGATGATGGGGGGCGCCATGGCGGGGATTGCCATCCCCAACTTCGTGATGGCGCCGATCCTGACCCTGGTGTTCGGCGTCTACCTGAGCTGGCTGCCGGTCGGCGGCTGGGACAGTGGTGCCGTGGCCAACAAGGTGCTGCCGGTCATCGCCCTGGCACTGCCGCAGATCGCCTACATCGCGCGCATGACCCGCGGCAGCATGATCGAGGTGATGGGCTCGCACTTCATTCGCACCGCCCGCGCCAAGGGCCTGAGCGAGCGCAAGGTGGTGCGCCGTCACGCGCTCAAGTCGGCGCTGCTGCCGGTGGTGTCCTACCTGGGTCCGGCCACCGCCGGCATCATCACCGGCTCGGTGGTGATCGAGCAAATTTTCGGCATTCCCGGCATTGGCCGTTACTTCGTGCAGGCAGCCCTGAACCGGGACTACACCCTGGTGATGGGCACGGTGGTGTTTTACGGCGCCCTGATCATCCTGTTCAACCTGGTGGTGGACCTGATCTACGGTCTGCTGGATCCTCAGATTCGTTACGATGACTGACGGGCCGATGACGACAGCGACTGCAACTGCAACTCAAACCGTCCGGGGCGAGAGCCTGATCCGGGATGCCATGCGCCGCCTGGTGCGCAATCGGGCGACCATGGTCAGCCTGATCCTGCTGGCCCTGATCGTTCTGGCCTCGTTTCTCGGTCCGGTACTGCTGGGTACCGAAATCGATGATGTGTACTGGGACTACATGGGCGGGCCGCCCACCTGGGACGGCCAGCATTGGTTCGGCACCGACAGCAATGGCCGTGATCTGCTGATCCGTACCCTGTACGGCGGCCAGATCTCGCTGACCGTAGCGCTGGTTGCGACCTTCGTCAGCCTGATCATCGGGGTGACCTACGGGGCCATTTCCGGCTACGTCGGCGGCCGTACCGACAACCTGATGATGCGCTTCGTCGATATTCTCTATTCACTGCCGTTCATGTTCCTGGTGATCCTGATGATGGTGGTGTTTGGCCGCTCCATCCTGTTGATCTATATCGCCATCGGCGCGGTGGAATGGCTGGACATGGCGCGCATCGTCCGGGGCCAGACGCTGGCGCTGAAACGGCGGGAATTCGTGGCGGCGGCCCACGCCCTGGGGGTGAGCGACACCGGCATTCTGCTGCGCCACATCGTGCCCAACGCGGTGGGGCCGGTCATCGTCTACGTAACCCTGACAGTACCCAAGGTGATCCTGCTGGAAAGCTTCCTGTCCTTCCTGGGCCTGGGGGTGCAGGAACCGATGACCAGCTGGGGCGTGCTGATCAGCGAGGGCACCGCCAGCATGGAGAGCGCCCCCTGGATGCTGTTCTTCCCGGCACTGTTCCTGGCCGTCACCCTGTTCTGCCTGAATTTTATTGGCGACGGCCTGCGCGATGCCCTCGACCCGAAGACCCGCTAACCCTGGAAGGGATGGATGATGGCCGAGCAACCGATTCTCGAAGTGGAAAACCTGCACGTGGATTTCGCCCTGCATACCGGCACGGTATCGGCGGTGAAAGGCGTGAGCTTCAGCCTGAGCAAGGGGGAAACCCTGGCGCTGGTGGGGGAGTCCGGCTCCGGTAAGTCGGTCACCGCCCTGTCGATCCTGCAGCTGTTGCCGCCGGTGGCCCGTTACCCCCAGGGCTCGATACGTTACGACGGTCAGGAAATGCTGGGCGCCCGCCCCGGTACCCTGCAGACGATTCGCGGCAACCGGGTGGCGATGGTGTTTCAGGAACCGATGACCTCGCTCAACCCGCTGCAGACGGTGGAGCAGCAGGTGGCCGAAGTGCTGACGGAGCACCGGGGCATGGACCGGAAAGAGGCCCGGGCCCGGGTACTGGAGCTGTTCCGGTTGGTGGGCATTCCCGATGCCGAGCGGCGCCTCTCGGCCTATCCCCACGAATTGTCCGGCGGCCAGCGCCAGCGGGTTATGATCGCCATGGCCTTGGCCTGCGAGCCGGACGTGCTGATCGCCGACGAACCGACCACCGCCCTCGACGTCACCATCCAGGCGCAGATCATGGCGCTGCTGAAAGATCTGAAGCAGCGCTTCGGCATGGCGATGCTGTTCATCACCCATGACCTGGGCATCGTGCATCACTTCGCCGACCGGGTGTGCGTGATGCGCCTGGGCGAAGTGGTGGAGCAGGGCAGCACCCGGGAGGTGTTCGCCAACCCCCAGCACCCGTACACCCGCGAGCTGCTCGACGCCGAGCCCCACGGGCACAAGGAACCGCCCCCCGAGGACGCGCCGGTTCTACTCGAAGCGCGCGATGTGAAGGTCTGGTTCCCGATCCGCGGTGGTTGGTTCAGCCGGGTGACCGGGCATGTCAAGGCGGTTGACCGGATCAGCCTGACCCTGCGGGAAGGACAGACCCTGGGCATCGTCGGCGAGTCCGGCTCCGGTAAGTCCACCCTGGGCAAAGCAATTCTGAAACTGCTGGACAGCGACGGCCGCATCCGCTTCGAGGGCGCGGCCATCGATGGCCTGTCCCCCCTGCAGATGAAGCCGTTGCGCCGGAAAATGCAGGTGGTATTCCAGGATCCGTTCGGCTCCCTGTCTCCACGCATGACCATTGGCGAGGTGATTGCCGAGGGCCTGAAGGTACACGAACCGCTGATGAGTGCCCGGCAACGGGAGGCCGCTGTGATCCAGGCACTGGAGGAAGTGGCCATCGACCCCGGCCTGCGCAACCGCTATCCCCACGAGTTTTCCGGCGGCCAGCGCCAGCGCATCGCGATTGCCCGGGCCATGGTGCTGAAGCCGAAATTTCTGCTGCTGGACGAGCCGACCTCGGCGCTGGACCGCTCTGTTCAGGTGAAAGTGGTGGACCTGCTCAAGGCTCTGCAGCGCAAGTACGGCCTGACCTACCTGTTCATCAGCCATGACCTGGCCGTGGTGCGGGCCATGGCCGACGAAGTGATCGTGATGCAGCACGGCCGGGTGGTGGAACATGGCCGCGCCGAGCAGATCTTCCACCATCCGCGGCAGGATTACACCCGACAGCTGCTGGCGGCGTCCTTCGACCTGGAACTGACCGACGGCGCCCGGGTGGCCTGAGGCGTCGTCCTGCCACCGGCCCGGTCCCTCACACGGCCTGCCCCGCGGCCACGCCCGAGGCCCAGGCCCACTGAAAGTTGTGGCCCCCGAGGTGGCCGGTCACGTCCACCACTTCACCGATGAAAAACAGGTTGGGGCGGTCCAGCACCGCCATGGTCTTGGACGACAGCTGGCGGGTGTCGACACCGCCCAGGGTGACTTCGGCGGTGCGGTAGCCCTCGGTTCCCGCCGGCTTGACGGTCCACTGGCTCAGTGCCTCGGCAACCCGCTCCAGGTCGGCGTTCCGGTAGCCCTGCAGAGGACCGCGCCAGCCCTGGAGTTCGGCGAAGGCCTGGGCAAAGCGCCGGGGCAGGCGCCGGGCCAAGTACTGTTCCACCGTGGCCTGGGGTTTTTCCCGACGCAGCGTGGCCAGATCGTCCCGGGGCTGACGGGACGGCACCAGGTTGAGGTTCAGCGCGTCGCCGGGGTGCCAGTAGCTGGAAATCTGGAGCATGGCCGGGCCGCTGAGCCCCCGGTGGGTGACCAGCATGGGCTCCCGGAAACGCTGGCCGCGACAGCTCACCTCCACCGGGCAGCTGATGCCGGATAACGGGGCCAGGTGTGCCTTCAGTTCCGGGTGCAGGGTAAAGGGAACCAGGCCCGCCCGGGTGGGCCGCACCGCCAGCCCAAACTGCCGGGCCACGTCGTAGCCAAAGCCGGTGGCGCCCATGGTCGGAATCGACAGGCCGCCGGTGGCGATCACCAGGGCGCTGCACCGGAGTGCCCCGGCACCGGTGGTCAGCCGGTAGCCGTCACCGTCGTCCCGGATGGCCTGGACGTCGGTCTTCATCCGGATCTCGGCGCCGGCCCACTCGCACTCGGTCAGCAGCAGGCTGACGATGTCCCGGGCGCTGTCCCGGCAGAACAGCTGGCCGGGTGCTTTCTCCTCATAGGCCACGCCGTGGCGTTCCACCAAGTCCAGAAAGTCCTGGGGTGTATACCGTTTGAGGGCCGAGATGCAGAAGTGGGGGTTGTCGGACAGGAAATTGGCCGGCGTGCTGTTGAGGTTGGTGAAGTTACAGCGGCCGCCGCCGGACATGAGGATTTTCTTGCCCGGCCGGTTGGCGTGGTCCAGTACCAGTACGCGGCGCCCCCGGTAGCCGGCGGTGGCCGCGCACATCAGGCCGGCGGCGCCGGCGCCGATGATGATGACATCGTAATGGGGAAGGGACTCGCTCGTCATGACTGCCTGCCGCTGTGAAAACGGCCGGCAGTATACCAGCCTCAGGGCAGCTGCACCGAGCCCTCCATATAGAACGCCGCCTGTCCGGAGATGTCGACCCGGTCGCCCCGGTCGTGACAGCGCAGCACGCCGCCCCGGGCCGACAGTTGCCGGGCCTCCAGGCGCTCACGGCCAAGCCGCTTGGACCAGTAGGGGGTCAGGACGCTGTGGATCGAGCCGGTGACTGGATCTTCGTCAATTCCCGCGCCCGGCGCGAAATAGCGGCTGACGAAGTCACAGTCCTGACCGGGTGCGGTGATGATCAGCCCTTGGTTGCCCAGGCCGGTCAGCCGGCGCAGGTCCGGCCGCGCGGCCCGGACCGCCGCCTCGTCCGGCAGCACCAGCAGGTAGTTGGTGTCGGCGGGCACATAGAAGGCGGTGTCCGGGGCGCCGTCGGGGGCCTCGCGCAGTGTCGCGGGCGTGGCCACGGACTCGAACGCCAGGGCCGGAAAGTCCAGGGTCAGCCACCCGTCGGTGTCCCGCCGGACGCCGAGGAGGCCGCTTCGGGATTGGAACCGGACCGTCGGTTGCGACCAGCCCCGGCGGTTGAACAACACCCAGGCGCTGGCCAGGGTGGCGTGCCCGCACAGGGGGACTTCGGTGGTGGGGGTGAACCAGCGGATGTGAAAATCCGCCGGTTCGGATTCCGGCAACGGGACCAGGAACGCCGTTTCCGAGAGGTGGTTTTCCTGGGCCAGGGCCTGCAGGGTTTCATCCGGCAGCCAATGCGACAGCGGCATGACGGCGGCGGGATTGCCCCGAAACGGTTGGTGGGTGAAGGCGTCGACCTGGTAGATCGGGAGGTTCATGGCGTGTTCTCCGGATGGGGGTGGGTAACGTAGTGGCGGGCCTTGTCTCGGGCGAACCGGGCCAGCTCCGACTCACTGTACAGGTGAATCTCCGGCAGGGCCCGCTGGTGGGTGACCACCCAGTGGCCCGGTCCGTGCCGGTTGACCCGGAACCCCAGTGCATTCAGCCACTGGCGGGTTGCCCGGGGGCTGGTTGGGGCGGTGTCGTCGGGGCCGGACAGGCCGAGAACGTCCTGCCGGTTTTCCCGAAACGGACCGCGGACCAGAATGGGCCGGGACGTGGACGCGATTCCCATCGTGAAACTCCTTCTTCGGTTGACCTGTGATCTATTTTCCGGTGGGGCTGGCGGCCATAACAGATCCAGCTAACCTGTTTTTGCATCGGTACAGATGTCTTTTCGAAGGTTCTGTGCCGGTTCAATCCCCAGGCAACTGTACTGCCCGGACAGGCGGCGGTTCTGGTGCAATGGGGGTCTGTCTGGCGAACCGGGGGTGAATCATGGGTATCCTCTACAATCAGGTGGCGGACCGGATCCAGGCGCTGATCCGGGAGGGCGTGTACCGGGAAGGTGACCGCTTGCCCGGCGTGCGGGTACTGAGTCGTCAATTCGGGGTGAGCGTATCGACCATCCTCCAGGCCCATCAGACCCTGGAGGCCCGGGGCTATCTCCAGGCCCGGGAGCGCAGCGGCTATTTCGTGCGCCGGCCGGCGAGGGAGCTGCCTGAGCCGAACATGCCCCGGCACCGCAGCCGCCCGGTGCCGGTGAGTGCCCGGGAAATGACCCTGGACCTGTGCGCGGACGAGCAGAAGCGCATGGTGCCTCTGGCCACCGCCATCCCGCACCCGGATTTCCTGCCGCTGCGGCAGATCCAGCAAAGCACTCTGTGGGCCGCCCGGCGCGGTCTGGAAACGCTGGACTATGCCTTTCCCGGAAAGCTGGAGTTTCGGCGCCAGGTCGCCCAGCGGATGGCCGCGATCGGTGTGCCAGTGAGCCCGGACGAGGTGCTGGCGACCAACGGCGCCCAGGAAGCCATCATCCTGGCACTGCGGGCGGTGACCCAGCCCGGGGACATTGTGGCGGTGGAGTCGCCGTCCTTTCCCGGCATCCTCCAGGCTCTGGAGGTGGTGGGCCTGCGGGTGATCGAAATCCCCACCCATCCGTCGGAGGGGCTGAGCCTCGAAGGTCTGCAGGTGGCGCTGGAGCAGTGGCCGCTGAAGGCCTGCGTGGTGGTGACCAATCACAGCAACCCGATGGGTGCGCGGATGCCGGACGCGCGCAAGCGCCAGCTGGTGTCGATGCTGGCCGCCGCCGGCGTGCCGCTGATCGAGGATGACATCTACGGCGATCTCTACTATGCCGGGGAGCGGCCGCGCCCGGCCAAGGCATTCGACCAGGCCGACAACGTCATCTATTGCAGTTCCTTTTCCAAGACCGTCTCGCCGGGTCTGCGGTTGGGCTGGATGATTCCCGGTCGCTACATGGCCGGCGCCCGGCAGCACAAGTATTTCGTCAATCTGGCCACTTCGACGATTCCGCAGCTGGCGGTGGCGCACTTTCTGGAACAGGGTGGCTACGACCGCTACCTGCGTGCGGCCCGGCAGCACTACCGGGACGCATCGGAGCGGCTGCGCGCGGCGGTGGCCCGGGCCTTTCCCGAGGGCACCGCGGTCAGTCGCCCGCAGGGGGGCTTCGTGCTTTGGGTGCAGTTGCCGGATGGGGTATCGGGCACCGAGGTGTTTCAGCGGGCACGGGCGGAAAACATCAACGTGGCGCCCGGCCGGATGTTCTCCACCACCGATAAATTCGAGAACTGTCTCCGCCTGAACGCCGGCAACCCCTGGACGGCCACCATTGAGAACGCGGTGACCCGGCTGGGCACCCTGGTCCAGGCACTCGCCGGGCGCTAGCGGTTCTCGCGCAGAGCCAGCGGATCAAGCAAGCCGGCGGCGATGGCCATGCCGGTGACGTCCGGCAGCCGGTCCGCGCCGAGGCGTTTCATCACCCGGGCCCGATACAGGTCGATGGTCTTGACGCTGACCCCCAGCTGATCGGCGATTTCACGGCTGGTATAGCCCTGCGCCAGGGGCAGGAACACGTCCCGCTCGCGCCGGGTGAGGGCCTCGATCCGCGCCTGGAGATCGGGGGCGTCGCCCGGCCGGTGGGCGGACGGCGGATGCCGTTGCAGGGCCTGCTGCACGCTGTCCAGCAGCAGCTGTTCGTTGAAGGGCTTCTCCAGGAAGTCGAAGGCGCCGGACTTGAACGCCCGGACCACGATGGGAACATCGGCGTGACCCGAAACGAAGATGATGGGAATGGCCAGCCCCCGTTTCTGCAGTTCCTCCTGCACATTCAGGCCGCCCAGGCCCGGCATGCGCACGTCCAGGATGACGCAGCCGGCGCCGGTATCGGTGACCGAGTCCAGAAACTGGCGGCCGTCCCGGTAGGCCTCAACCCGGAGGCCCACGGATTCCAGCAGCCACTGGGTGGACTCCAGCATGCCGGCGTCGTCATCGACCACATAGACGGTGGTGGCGGAAGGGTCAGTCATCGGTTGGTGTCTCCTTGGCCGTCGTCAGGGGTTTGGCCGGGTGGTTGGGAAAACGGCAGGTGAGGGTCAGACCGCCCCCGGGGGCCCGGCGGGCGTCCAGGAATCCGCCGAAGCCCTCGATGATGGAGCGGCTCATGGACAATCCCAGCCCCAGCCCCTGGGGCTTGCTGGTGTAGAAGGGCTGGAACATCTGGCGGATGCCCTGCTCGTCCAGGCCGGGGCCCTCGTCGGTGACCTCGATGACCGGTTCACCATCGGCGTTGAGGCCGGTGGCCAGGATGATTTCGGGCATCCGCCGGGCGTCGTCCCGGGGGCCCTGGGCGTCGGCGATGGCTTCGATGCCGTTGCGGACCAGGTTGATCAGTACCTGTTCCAGCAGCATCGGGTCGGCGGTGATCACCGGCTGGGCGTTGGCGGGTTGTTCCCGGATTCGCACCCGGTTCTTGTCCGCCTCCCACTGGCACAGTTTCGCGACGTTGGCGATCACCTCGTTCAGGTCGATCGGAGCGGTGCGTTTCTGGCCCTTGCGCAGAAACGCCCGCAGACGCTTGATCACTTCCGAGGCCCGGTTGGCATGGTGCACGATCTTCTGCAGGCCGTCGTCCACCCGGTCCAGGCACTCGGGACGGCTCCGCGCCTGCTTCAGGTAGCGCTGGCTGGCGCTGGCGAAGTTGACGATGCTGGCCAGCGGCTGGTTCATCTCGTGGGCGATGCTGGAGGCCAGCTCGCCCAGGGTCGCCAGGCGCGCAGCGTGGGCCAGTTCATCCGCCAGGCGGCGGCTGTTTTCCTCTGACTGCACCCGGGCGGTGATGTCCCGGGACACGCTGATCACCTCCACCACGGCACCGGTATAGGTTTCCCGTATCGCCCGGCTGGCCACCTCGAACCAGCGTTCACTGCCGTCCCGGTGCCGGATTTTCAGGGTCATGGTGGCGTAGCCCTCGTCACGCAGCCGGTTGCGGACGTCCGTCAGTTGCTCGGCGAAGGAAGCGTCGCCCTGGACAATGGCTTCCAGGGGTTGTCCCCGCAGTTCCTCGGGCCAGTAGCCCAGCAGCCGCCAGGACGCTGGGGTGGCGTCGATAAACCGGCCGTCTGGCGCGTGACGGGAGATCAGGTCGGTGGTGTTCTCGGTGATCAACCGGTACAGGCGGTTGGACTGCACTGCCTGGTCGTGGAGTCGAAGCTCTTCGGTGGCGTCCCGGCCCCGTGCCAGCACCTGGTCCGTATCGGTGTCCGGAATGAAGGTCCAGAGCAGGATGTAACCGGCGACTCGGGATTCCACGGCGTCGATGGCGCGTCCCTGTTGCAAGCAGGCGCGCACCAGGGCTGGGGTGTTCGCCGGCAGCAGCTCGGTGGCCCGGGCCACGCCGGCGGTGGCCCGCAGGGTCTCGGCGGCGGTGTTGGCCCGGAGCGCCCGGCCGGCCGCGTCCAGAATGAGGCCAGGTTGCGGGTCGCGGCTGGGCAGGCTAAACCCAAGGGGGGAGGCGTCTCGGATCATGTCGTTATGTTTATAGAATATATACTATAAGACCTTGGTGTAATTTCTAGTATTGTTCCCATTAAATACTATCTCCGCCACTTGGAAGTCTAGCTATGTTAACGAATTCCTGACGACGCCATAAGAACAACAGAACCGGAGAGGACCACACCATGACCTCGATTTTCGATCAGGGCCTGCCGCCCGTCGCCGCCAACCACGCCGTTCTGTCGCCCATCGACTTTATTGAGCGCACCGCCAGCGTATACCCGGACTACCCGGCCATCATTCATGGCGCGATTCGCTACAACTGGGCCCAAACCTACGAACGTTGCCGCCGCCTGGCATCCGCGCTGAAGGGGCGGGGCATCGGGCGGGGCGATACCGTGGCGGTGATGCTGCCCAACATTCCGGCAATGGTGGAATGCCATTTCGGCGTGCCCATGATCGGCGCGGTACTGAACACCCTCAATGTCCGCCTGGACGCCGACGCCATCGCCTTCATGCTGGAACACGGCGAGGCCAAGGTGGTGATCGCCGACCGGGAATTCGGCCAGGTCATCAAGGATGCCATCCGCCACCTTGAACACAAGCCCCTGGTCATCGACGTCAACGACCCGGAATACGGCGAAGGGGTTCAGGTCAGCGACCTCGACTACGAGGCCTTCCTCCAGGAAGGTGACCCCGGCTTCCAGTGGCAGTTCCCGGACGACGAGTGGGACGCCATTTCCCTGAACTACACCTCCGGCACCACCGGCAATCCGAAAGGCGTGGTGTACCACCACCGGGGCGCCTACATCAATGCCCTGGGCAACCAGGCGGTCTGGTCCATGGGCATGCACCCGGTGTATCTGTGGACCCTGCCGATGTTCCACTGCAACGGCTGGTGTTTCCCCTGGACCGTGACCGCCATGGCCGGCACCCACGTGTGCCTGCGCCGGGTGGACCCGGAGAAAATCCTGCAATTGATCCGTGACCATCAGGTCACCCACATGTGCGGTGCCCCGATCGTGCTGAACGCGCTGCTGAACGCCCCGGCTGCCGCCAAGGCGGGAATCGATCACGAGGTCAAGTCCATGACCGCCGGGGCTGCACCCCCTGCCCAGGTGATTGGCGCGGTCGAGGAAATGGGCATCAAGGTGACCCACGTGTACGGCCTGACCGAAGTGTATGGCCCGGTGACCGTGTGTGCCTGGAAGTCCGAGTGGGACGAACTGCCGCTGGAGCAGCGGGCCCGTATCAAGGCCCGTCAGGGCGTCCGTTACCACACCCTGGCCGGCATCATGGTGGGCGATCCAAACACCATGGAACCGGTGCCCAGGGACGGCAAGACCATCGGCGAGATCTTCCTGCGCGGCAACACCGTCATGAAGGGCTACCTGAAGAACCCGACCGCGACCGAGGAAGCGTTCCGCGGCGGCTGGTTCCATACCGGAGACCTGGCGGTGTGGCACGAGGACGGTTACATGGAAATCAAGGATCGACTCAAGGACATCATCATCTCCGGTGGCGAGAACATTTCCACCATCGAGGTGGAGGACACCCTGTACCGTCATCCGGCGGTGCTGGAGGCGGCGGTGGTGGCGCGGCCGGACGAGAAGTGGGGCGAGACGCCTTGCGCCTTTATCACCCTCAAGCCGGAGGCCGGGGAGGTCACCGAGGACGACATCATCAATTTCTGCCGTGAGCATCTGGCCCGGTTCAAGGTGCCCAAGACGGTGATTTTCACGGATCTGCCCAAGACCTCCACCGGCAAGATCCAGAAGTTCGTGCTGCGGGACCAAGCCAAGGCACTGAACTGACCCTCCTGCCGGCCGTGCCGTGAGGCGCGGCCGGAATCCGACACAAAAACAACAGTATCGGCTCGTGCCTCCGGCGCGGGCCCGGAGATCGACGTATGCAAATCTACCACCGCAACAACGGCGAAGAGCAGCCCTGCTGGCCCCTGGGCCCGTTCCGGATCCGGCTCCCGTTCGTCCATTACCGCTGGGAATTCGCGGAGATGATCCAGGCGCTGATCATGTTCGTGGTCAGCCTGGCGATGATTCCGCTGCTGGAGAAGTATCTGGGGGTGCCCTACGACGTGGCGCTGGCCTATGTCGTTATCTGCGGTATCGGCTTCATGCTGCCGGCGTTGCTCGGCGTGCCCCTGGTGCCCGGCTGGATCACCCCGGGCATTCCGGTGGTGCTGCTGTTCCTGGGGGACTACCAGCCCGGCCCCGAGGCGATCCAAGCGCTGTTCGCTTTGCAGTTTCTGGTGTTCGTGATTTTCCTGGTGCTGGGTCTGACCGGGCTGGGCAGCAAACTGGTGGATCTGATTCCCCGTTCCATGAAGGGCGGCATCATCATTGGTGCGGGCATCGCCGCGCTGATGGGCGAAATCGAGGCCGGCGGGCGTCTGGCCAACACCCCGATCTCCCTGATCGTCGGCGGTCTGGTGTGTCTGTACCTGATGTTCTCGGCCTCGTTCAAGGGCTTCGTTGAGAGCAACTCCATCGCCCGCAAGATCGCCAATTACGGCATGGTGCCGGGCATGGTGGTGGCTATCCTGGTGGGCTTTGCCACCGGTGAGTACGCGGTACCGAATGTGGAGTGGGGCATTACCAAACCGGCCTTCGATGAACTCTGGAACTACCTGCCATTCGCGGTCGGCTTCCCGGATGCCTCGGTGTTCCTGTACGCCATCCCAACCGCCGTGATTGCCTATGTGATTGCCTTTGGCGATATCGTGGTGGGCCAGTCGCTGATGAACCGTGTCGACCACCTGCGCAAGGACGAGGTCATCGACAACAGTGTCGACCGCATCCATCTGGTGACCGCGATCCGCAATGGCATGCACGCGTTCCTGGCACCGTATCCGGGCCTGGCCGGCCCGATCTGGACGGCGGTGACTGCCACCATGGCCGAACGCTACAAGTACGGCCGCAACGCGATGGATTCCATCTACAGTGGCGGCGGTACCTTCTGGATCACCGGCTTCATCGCGCTGTTCATTCTGCCCCTGGTGAGCTTCTTCCAGCCGGTGCTGCCCATCGCGCTGTCCCTGACCCTGCTGCTGACCGGTTACATCTGCCTGATGGTCGGGCTGGAGCAACTGGAGAACAACACCGAACGGGGCATCGCCGGCACCATGGGCGTAGTCCTGGCGGTCTACGGCGCGGGCTGGGGCCTGGCCACCGGCGCGGTGCTGTACTTCCTGATTGAGCGTACCCACCTTCTTGGCTTCACCCCGGACCCGGAAGCGCCAGGCGCGGAGCCGGTCAACGAGCACTGAAACCGATGCCGCCACGTTCGGCGGCGGCATCTACCCCCTGTGTGTCCTTGGGAGGCCTGAGCGCCTCCCTTTTTTGTTCGGGCAGATTCAGTGCCCGTGTTTACCCGCACCGGCTGCACCGTGAACGGCTTCGACGTAATGGATGTAATTGGGCGAGTTGCTCCAGTGTCAGGTTGGAGTTCAGGTAGGGTTTATCCTCTTCCATAAACCGGGCCAGTTCTTGTTTCAGGTGCTGATCAAACTCGGGAAGTGTGGTGTCGTTCAGTAACGCAGCCTGGTCGGCAGCCAGCCCCGTGAATATAGCCGGTTACCGGAGCGCGTTAACCGTCAGGAAGTTGATGAACAGAAATCCGGTCACCGCACCGGCCCCGGCCAGCAACGGTGAGGTCAACACGCCCGGATGGTCACGTTCGTTCAGAATCCGGAGCTTTACGTCGCTTGGCTGCAAATAGTACTCGACCAGGAAAATGGCACCGACAACCCAGAACAGGAGGGTATGCACGAGGTGCTCCTTGCGCAATCGAAACTCCCGACACATCAACGCCCGGGCGTATAAGAAGAGCGTGCCTGCCTGCAGCAATCCGATAAGGGTGCCGAGGTAAGCCAGATTGGGATGTTCGAGCGCCAGACCGCTGCTATAGAGAAAAATCTCTCCAAGTCCGGCTGCGAAGAAAATCAGTGTCGCAACAAGCAGCTGATTGCTTACCAGTCGAATATTGGAGGGAAGCAACAGGAACGTGGCCAGGCTCAGCGCCTGGATAATGCTGGTCAGCAGAATGAGGTCGTTCAGAGTCAGGTACACGGGCCAGAATTCCCGCCGGCATGGGTAACATTGACCTCGGCCTCAAAACCATCCGCCCGCCCGCTTGCCGGAGAACGCAAATGCAAGGTCATGCCGGAGCCTGAAGCAATGGCATCAGCAATGGCGAGTCCGAGGCCGGAGCCCGCTGCCTTGGTGTCGTAGCGGGAAAAACGGTTCCGGAGCAAGGCCAGTTGGTCAGGTGGCACGATATCGCCGCCGTTGCAGACTCTCAGGATGCCTGCGCCGGTCAAGGACACGTCCACGGGTTGTTGTTTATCGCCGTGCTTCAGGGCGTTTTCGATCAGGTTACGGATAAGAATGGCAAAAACATCCGGATCAAGGAGGGATTGCACCTCACCCTCTGGCAGCGTGAGCCGAATCCGGTCGGGCGTTCGAGATTCAAAATCCCGGGCGATCATGGCGAGTATCGGCACAAGGTTATGGGGACTCTGTGACAGGGCTCCACCACCCTCGGCTTTGGCCAGCTCAAGCAGCTTTCCGGACAAGGTGGACAGGCTGCGCAGCGCCTCTTCAATTTCAACCACATTCTTTCGCAGGTGTTGATCCTCGAGTTGCGTTTTCAGCCGTTGCACCTTGGCCAGTGCCGTGGCCAGCGGTGTGCGCAATTCGTGCGCGCTGTTGGCGGTGAAGCTCCGTTCTGCGTCAAGTGCGCGGTTCAGTCTCTCCAGCAGCCGGTTGACGGCAACCGCTGTGGGTTCGAATTCCTCGGGTAGCCCATCCTGGTTGACGGGGGAGAGGTCGCTCGCGCCCCGGGATTCAATCGACTGCTGGAATTCGACGACCGGGCGCAGTGACAGCCTTAACACCCACCAGATACCGAACAGGCTGACCGGAATCAGGATGAACAGGGGCGCCAGCAAAGCCAGGCCGGCCTCAAGAGCGGCCTCGCGCCGGTGGGCCAGTGGCTCGGCGACTTCGATGTAAATGGTATCGCTGACCGCCGAGGCTCCATAAATGCGGTGGGTGGGAGTGTCGGTGAAGCCTTCACGGGGCAGAGCAGCGAAGACATCGGGGTCCGCATCGTGGGACTGAAGCAGGAGGGCTCCCTGGCGATCCCTGACCACATAGGTGAGGTACTCGTCATGTTCCTTCAGGGCCGGTGCGGTCCGGCTCCCGGTAGCGGTTTCCCGGTTCAGGATGTCTGTCACAGCCAGTGGCAGAATGCGTTGGGCAGTTTCTTCAAGGGCGCTGTCGAAGACTTCGTTCATTTCATGCTGTGCCACCAGCCCGGACGCAGCAACACCAAGCAGCCACAGCAGGGTGGCTCCCAGAGTCAGACCAACGCCAAGGCGTTTTTGCAGGCTTCGGTTATGTCTCATCGGTTTCCAGGCGGTAGCCCATGCCCCGGACCGTTACGATGGCGTCGCGCCCGAGCTTTTTTCGCAAGCGGCTGATATAGACTTCAATGGTGTTGCTCTCGATTTCGGCCCCGAAGGCATACAGTCTGTCTTCCAGTTGCTGCCTTGAGAGCAGTATCCCTGGCCGCTGGAGGAAGCCCTCAAACAAGGCCCACTCGCGGGCTGTCAGTTCCACCGGCTGGCCGTTGCGCTGGATTCGGTGATCGTGCAGATCCACCTCCAGGTTGCCCACCCGTATCAGGGGGTTCGGGTTGCCCCGGTAACGACGGGCCACCGCGGCCACACGTGCGGACAATTCGGAGAGATCAAAGGGTTTGATCAGGTAGTCGTCCGCACCGGCATTCAGCCCGTTGATGCGATCTGAAACCTGGTCCCTGGCTGTGAGGATAATCACCGGGGTGCTGTTTCCGCTGGCTCTGATGGTTTTCAGAAAATCCAGACCATGGCCATCCGGGAGCATCAGGTCGAGGAGTATCAGGTCGTAAGTGGTGGTCCGCAAACTGTTCTGGGCAAACCGGAGAGACTGCACCCAGTCCACCGCATGGCCGTCCTCGGTGATCTGGGCTCCCACGGCCTCACCCAGCCCCTCGGTATCTTCCACCAGCAATATTCGCATAGCCCACCTTTGATGCGATTTGAGAGAAAGATACTACAGCCAGGACCTGACAGCAGCCTGAAAAGTCAAGGATTGGTCCTGTTTCTCTTCGGCTTCAGCTGGCTGTCAGGTTCCGGCGTTAGCCTGATCCTGAACATTCCCGGAGCTGATCAGAGGAGAAACCATGATCCGGCTGATATTACCGTTCGTGCTTGTCGTTACCGGCCTGTGGGCGTGGAGCCTGGCAACAACCGGCGGGCCCTGGTCTGTCTATGATCAGGGGCTGCTGCTCAGCGGGTGGTTATCCATTGCGCTGTTGTCTCTGACCATGATGCTGGCCCTTCGTCCTGCGTGGCTTGAGCGGCCTCTGGGCGGACTGGACAAGATCTACCGTACCCATAAGTGGGCGGGTATTCTGGCTGTGACCTTTGCGGCGGCCCACTGGTTGATCGAGATGGGTGACGATGCCATTGAAGAAATTTTCGGCGGTATCAGCCGGCTCGACGACCTGCACTACAGTGGGCTGATCGAGGTCATGCGCGATGCAGCAGAGGAAGTGGGTGAGTTTGCCATTTACCTGTTGTTCGCCATGTTGCTGATCACGCTGTGGCGAAAGTTCCCGTATCGGTACTGGCGCTATCTGCACCGGGCGATGCCCGCACTTTACCTGCTGCTGGCGTTTCATGCTGCCTGGCTGGCTCCGCTGGACTGGTGGCGGCAACCCATCGGTTGGCTGATGGCCGCTCTGTTGGCCGGCGGCAGTCTTGCCAGCGTGTTGTCACTGGCCGGAAGGGTCGGTCGCCATCGTCAGGTTCAGGGCACGATTGCAAGCATCGATACCCCGGAACCCAACATCACCGAGGTGACGCTGGACCTGGGTCAGGCCTGGAAGGGGCATAAGCCCGGACAGTTTGCCCTCGTGACGTTCAACAAGCTGGAAGGTTCGCACCCCTTCACCATTGCCAGTGCCGATGGCGGTGATGGCCAGGTCACATTCCTGATCAAGTCTCTCGGCGACTTCACCCGCAACCTCGCCCATAAGATCAGGGTGGGTCAGCGGGTGACCGTGGAAGGCCCTTACGGTTGTTTCGACTTCAATCGAAGGAATCGCAAAGCCCATCAGATCTGGATTGCCGGCGGTATTGGTGTAACGCCCTTTCTGGCCTGGCTTGAAGCGGCGGGTGCCGCCAACCAGCCGACACCCGAAGCCGACCTGCATTACTGCACCCGTAACGCATCCCGGGACCCCATGGTCGAGCGGCTTCAGGCCCTTTGCCGTGATTTCCCCGGCATCAGACTCCAGATTCACGACAGCAGCAAAGGGGAGAGCCTTTCGGCAGAAACCCTGTCCGCCAATGAACTCTTGGGTGCCCGGGCCGAAGTCTGGTTCTGTGGCCCGGCCGGGCTGGGGCAGGCTCTGGAGCGGGGATTAAGGGCGGCACCGTTGCGTTTGTCGCGCTTCCATAAGGAAGCCTTCCAGTTCCGTTAACCATTGCCGGGGCGTTCAGGCCACTGTCAGGTCCGCGCCCCAGAATAGCTGCAGTGGATTCAACAGGAGATATCCCATGAAAACCAAACCTGTGATTATCAGCCTCGCGCTATTTTGCCTCAGCGCACCGGTGCTGGCGGACGATGACTGTGACGACCCGATGGCTGACTGGCAGCCACGGGAGCAGCTGCGTCAGAAACTGGAGGCGGAGGGCTGGACGGTATACCGCATCAAGGTGGATGACGGTTGTTATGAAGTGAAGGGGCTGGCCCCGGACGGATTTCGTGCCGAGGCTTCCTTTGCACCGGCTTCCCTGGAACTTATGGAGTTGGAGCGGGAAGACGACGATGACAACAGGGATGAGTGGAGTGACGGTACAGCCGGGGACCAGGCTCAGGCCGATCGTCCGGTTCCCCGCAACGGCATCGTCAAGGGCCGTCCGACAATGACGGTGGAATAACCCGCCCATTGTTTTAACCAATGTTTTTGCAATTCAGCGTGATGCCGGAAGTACGGTATGAAGAGGTACGGTATGAAAAAGATTCTTCTTGTTCTGGGCCTGGTTGTCTCGGTCACGTTGCCCGCGTTTGCGCAGGCTCGTGAAGTCACTTTCACAACCGAGCTATACGATTACGGCGGAGATGGTGCCTACATGGCCCTTTACCTGACGGATGAGGCAGGCGCGTACCAGGGCACCCTCTGGGTCGCCGGGAAAAAGTCCAAGTACTACAAGCACCTGAGCGGCTGGGCCCGCGGCAGCCGACTGGACCCCGCCGAATACGACGGGCTGACAGGAGCGAGTATCACCAGTGGCCGAACCCTCAAGATCACGCTGGATCTCGATGATACGCTGTTCGACAGCGGCTACGAAGTCCGTGTCGACACAGCAGTTGAGGATATGCGCGACAATCGCGCCGATATCGCGCTTCCATTGACCACCGACGGAGCGGGCACGGCGGTTTCCGGACACGGTTACGTTCGCTCATTCCGTTACGACTTTTAATGCATAGCCGGGAGCAAGAATGATGTTGCGTAAATGGCATGGGCTGCCCGGTCTTATTGCAGCGTTGGTCCTGGTGACACTGGCTGTCACTGGTGCGATCCTGGGCCTTGCGCCGGCGCTGGACAGGGCCGGCGCTGTGGTGCCCCCGGCCGGGGAGGTTAGCGTTGCCGAGCTGGCAGGACGGGTGGTTGCAAACTATCCGGGTACGGAACAGATTGTGCGCGAACTCTCGGGCCAGGTGATCGTTTATTACAGTCAAAATGGCCAGGCCGGGGCCGATCTCATCAACCCGGTGACCGGCGACAGCCTGGGGGCCTATCAGCCATCGGCGTTTTTTGTCTGGATCAAAAACCTGCATCGTTCATTCTTGCTGGATACACCAGGCCGGATGATGGCAGGCATCTCGGCCGCATTGATGCTGGTTGTTTGCCTGTCTGGCCTGGTGTTGCTGGCCCGTCGTTGCGGTGGCTGGAGAGCATTGATGCGGCCAATGGCCGGCACTGGCAGTAAACGCCTTCACGCCGAAATCGCCCGGCTGGCGGTTTTGGGGCTCCTGTTGTCGGCACTGACCGGCAGTTTCCTTTCGGCCCAGCGATTTGGTCTGCTGCCCGAGGTCTCCGACCTGGGGCCAGGCTTCCCGGCTGAGGTTTCCGGGGGGCAGCCCCGTCCTGTAGACCGGCTCCAGGCACTCTCCGAGGTTGATCTTAACGATCTCCGGGAACTCGTGTTTCCCTATCCTGATGACCCTCAGGACGTGTACTCCCTGACCACCTCGGGGGGCTCCGGGTTCGTTGATCCGGCGACCGGTGAGCTGCTGCAGTTCCAGCCCCGGTCCAACGGCAGTGTTGTCCAGCAATGGATCATGAGGCTGCATACCGGTGAGGGGCTTTGGTGGCTGGGCCTGATACTTGGTGTGGCTGCGCTTGCCGTGCCGGCACTATCGGTAACCGGAGCCATCGTTTGGTGGCAGCGGCGTCGGTCGTCATCACAGGCAGTTAAAAATGCCCCTGCAGCCGAGGCCGATGTGATTGTCCTGGTGGGGTCGGAGGGCGGTTCAACCTGGGGCTTTGCCCGTGCGTTGGAGCAGGGGCTGACCAGTGTCGGCTTTCAGGTACATTGCGCGGAGATGAACGCGCTGGAGACGACGTATCCTGAGGCGTCTTTGTTGCTCGTGCTGACCTCCACCTACGGTGATGGCGATGCCCCGGCATCTGCGCGGCGATTCATGGTTCGGCTTCGCGATTTCAGGGCCTGTAACGCGTTGAAATATGCTGTGCTTGGGTTCGGAGATAGGCAGTTTGCGCATTTCTGCCGGTTTGCGTTGGAAGTCGATGCGGCACTCGCCGGCAAGGGCCTGAGCAGAATTCAGCCCGTTGAGCTGATTGACCGCTGTTCCGCTGAACGATTCAGTGACTGGGGTGAGGGGCTGGGCACTGCGCTCGGCGCTCCGCTCTCACTGAGCCATGATCCGATGCCGCCACGCACCTCCCGGCTGGAACTTGCCGGGCGTGTTGATTACGGCCTGGCGGTACAGGCACCGACCAGCATCCTGCGTTTCCGGCTGGCAGGCGAGGGGCAACGCTGGCAATCCCGGTTTTTCCGGTCTGGCAGCAATAGCCTGCCAACGTTTGAGGCGGGTGACCTGCTGGGCATTCTGCCGCCCGGCAGTGAGGAGGCCCGGTTCTACTCACTGGCTTCGTCCTCCAGTGACGGGGTGCTGGAGATCTGTGTGCGCAAACAGCCGGGTGGTCTTTGTTCCGGTTACTTGCATGGCCTGCAACCAGGGGAGTGTATTGATGCCTTCATCCGTCACAATCCGGAGTTCCGCCCGGCCACTGGCCCGGTTCCGGTCATCATGATTGGTGCCGGTGCAGGGATCGGCCCGTTGATCGGATTCATCCGGAAAAATACCGCCCGCAATCCCATGTACCTGTACTGGGGCGGGCGAAGCCCGAATTCGGATTTTCTCTATCAGCCGGAGCTGGGGCATTACCTTGAGGATCAACGGCTGACGGGCTTGAGCACCGCCTTCTCAAGATCCGAAGAAAAGGCTTATGTGCAGGACAGGCTCCTGCAGGATCAGACAGCCTTGCGACAGATGGTTGATACCGGAGCCCAGATTCTGGTGTGTGGCGGCAGGGACATGGCTGCCGGAGTAAAGCAGGTTCTGGAAGAGATTCTCAGACCGTTGCGCCTGGAGGTGGACGACTTGAGAGCGCAGGGGCGTTATCTGGAGGACGTGTACTGAGCTGGGTGTGGCCTTGATCCTGATCGTTACAGGCGGGAAATCAGCGTGGTGTATTGACAATTTGTCATATCGTGACAAATTGTCTCATTTATCTTAATCCTGTCTATTCGGCAGAATCCCGGTGAGGTTAAACTGGTTTTACCGGTTAAAAAATAGACGAAGTCCAATGCGCTGATAACAATAACCTGACGACAGGAGGCCACCATGTCAGTCAGCTCGACCCCGGAAGGGGTGTCTGTCTCACCCCGGCACATCCACTTTGACGTCAGCGAGGATCTGAAATCCTTCTGGCATGGCAACAACGCCTTCCGCACCGCGTTTTTCAATGCATTGTCCCTGCAATTTCCCGACGGTGAGCAGCAGTTCATCAATGCCGTGCGCCTGTACCGGGACCGCATTGACGATCCCAAGCTCAAGCAGGAGATCCGGGGCTTTATCGGCCAGGAGGCCCTGCACAGCCGGGAGCACAAGAGCTATAACGAGGCACTGAAGGCCCGTGGTTATGACATTGAGGCCATCGATCGGCGCTTCCGGAAGCATATGGAGTGGGTCGCAAAACTGCCCCCGAGCCGCCAGCTGGCCGGCACCTGCGGGGCAGAACACTATACTGCTGTCCTGGCCAACGCGATCCTGAAGAATCCGGAGTGGATGGACGGCGCGACACCGGCGATGAAGCAGCTCTGGCGCTGGCACGCCATCGAGGAAACCGAGCACAAGTCCGTCGCCTTCGACGTTTACCGCGCCTGTGTCGGCAATGAGACCCTGCGCCGGGTGGTGTT
Source organism: Marinobacter lutaoensis (assembly GCF_001981305.1). Classification (GTDB taxonomy): domain Bacteria; phylum Pseudomonadota; class Gammaproteobacteria; order Pseudomonadales; family Oleiphilaceae; genus Marinobacter; species Marinobacter lutaoensis. The sequence continues at coordinate 94,595 of NZ_MSCW01000006.1, forward strand.
CCTGTTCGTGACCTGGAACTTCTTCAAGTACACCTTCCTGAACACCTGCAGCCTGCTGCGCACCGACGGCAAGCTCTGGAGCCTGCGGACCTGGCTCGGTGGCCTGAATTTCCTGTGGGGGCGGCCCGGAGTCATCCGCCGCTGCCTGCCGGAGTTTCTGGCTTACCTGCGCCGGGACTTCCACCCCTGGCAACAGGACAACCGCGACCTGCTCCGGCGCAACCTGAAGGAACTGGAGGCGACGGCCGGGTCCGGTGGTCCGGGGTGCTGAAATCCTGCGCGGCATGTGCAACACTGTCCAGTCAACAACAATAACAGCGGGCCGTTCCAGGAAGGAGGGGCCCGGAGCTGGAGGCGCCCACCATGTCCACCCCGTCCGCCATGAGAGTCGGTCTGATCGTCGACTCCGCCTGTGATCTTCCCTACGAGTTCCGTCGCAAGCACGACCTGTTCATTCTGCCGGTGACCGCCGTCATCGATGGCCAGACCTACGTCGATACTCACGACCCGGTGCGCACCCAGGAGTTCTATCAAAGTGGCCTGTTGCAAAAGGGTCACCATGCCGAGACCCGCGCCTTCACCACCGAGCAGATCTACAGCTTGTTCATGGAACAGATCGTGACCCAGTTCGATATCGCCATCTGCGAGACGGTGACCCGCAGCCGGAGCCAGATCTTCCAAAATGCCACCGAGGCCATGAACGCGGTCATGGCCAATTATGAGCAGGCCCGGGCGGCGGCGGGCCGGACCGGCAAGTTTTCCATGCGGGTCATCGACAGCAAGCAGATCTTCGCCGGCCAGGGTCTGCTGGCCGCCCACACCCTGCGTCTGATCGGGCAGAAACTGTCCAAGAACGCGCTGCGCCACGAGGTAGAAACTTTCACCGACCGGATCTACACCTGCGTCATTCCCAGGGATTTGCACTACATCCGGGAGCGGGCCCGGCGCCGGGGCGACAAGAGTGTGTCGGCGCTGGTGGCGTTTCTGGGCAAGGCTCTGAACATTACCCCGGTGCTGTTCGGCCAGGGTGCCGAGGGGCAGCCGGTGGCCAAGACCCGCAGCTTCGAGGTGGCGGTGGAAAAGGTGATGAACTACGCCACCGCCCGGGTCGAGGCGGGATTGCTGACCCCCTACGTCAGCCTCTCCTGCGGCCTGACCTGGACGGAGATCGAGGACTTGCCCGGTCTGAACCGGCTGCGCGACGCCTGTGAGCGCCATGGCGTGGAGTTGCTGCTGTCGCAGATGGGCATCACCAGCAGCCTCTACATTGGCCCCGGCAGCCTCTGCTTGGCACTGGCCGCCGAGCCCCATGCGTTCGGCGACTTCCAGTAATCCGGGGGCGCGGTCGGGCGTGCTGACGCCGGCGCCCGGGTATTTCGGCGAACGCCGGCCCGTGGGGGGCGTGTTAGCCTAGCGTTCCATTGTTTTCCGACCGCACAAGGATACCGCCATGACCCAGACCCATGCCCCCCTGGCCGAGGCTCTGCTCGAAGCGCACGTCAAGCACGAACTGGCGGCGCTCAAGGGCACGCGGCTGAAACGTTTCGTGGAAAAGGAACTGGACGCACTGCTGGACCATGCCGGCCGCGTCACCCTGAGCCGGCTCAGCAGCCCGGAACAGGTCATGGGCGTGATCCGCCGGGTGGTGGTGAACATGGAGCTGGACGCCGGCGTGCCGGAGCTGGCGGCGGAGATGGCGACCCGGGTCCTGAACGCGGAGGCCCAGTCCCGGACCCGGCTGGGCGACATTATCTCCCGCGAGCAGGTCGCCGGCTTCCTGGAGCAGGCGCTGACCCTCCGGCACCAGCGTGAGCGGGTGATCGGGGAAATCATGGCGCATCCGGTGTACCAGGAGCTGGTATCCAACCTGGTGTACCACGGCTTGGTGAATTACCTGTACGAGGACAACCTCATCGCCCGCTCGGTGCCGGGGGTCGGCTCGATGATGAAGTTCGGCAAGCGCATGGCGAACAAGGCGGTGCCGGGGCTGGACGAGACCTTCGAGCGCCGGGTCAAGGCATGGCTGGCGGACAGCCTACCGGGCTTGATCCGGCGCAGTGAGCAATTTCTCAATCAGGCGCTCAGCGACGATGAGCTGCGCGACACCATCATGGCGGCCTGGGTGGCGCTGGAGGACCGGACCCTGGCCGACCTGCAGGACGGGCTGGGGGACCTGGAGCTGCAGGAGTTCGTGGTGCTCGGTTATGAGTTCTGGTTGGCATTCCGAAAAACCGGCTACTTCGAGGCCTGCGCCGAGACCGTGGTGCGCCATCTGTTCGAGCGCTATGGGGCGCAGCCGGTGCAGACCCTGTTGCGGGACCTGGGCGTGACCCGCGATCTGATCTGGGCGGAGATCGACGCCTACGGTTTCCCCCTCATGGACGTGCTGCGCGAAGAGGGCTATCTTGAAGCCCTGGTGCGTCGCCGGCTGGCTTCCTTCTATCGCTCGGCGGCGGCGCGGAACCTGCTGTCGGGCGCGGCTGGAGCTCCGGAGTCTGGCGGCTGACTGAAGTGCGAGGTACGCCGTTGCCGGACTTGATCTGGGCCTATCTGGTGGCCATTACCCTGCTGACCGTTTCCCCGGGCGCCGATACCCTGTTGGTGGTGCGCAACACCGGCCGGGGAGGGGTTGTTGATGGCTGTGTGACCAGTCTCGGAATCTGCCTGGGGCTGTTCGTGCACGCCACCCTGTCGGCTCTGGGCATTTCGGTGCTGCTGGTGGAGACCGCCTGGGCATTCACCCTGCTGAAATGGGCGGGGGCGCTCTACCTGATCTGGCTGGGGCTGGGCTCGCTGCGGCGTGCCGTGGCCCGTGTGGGGCCGGCCGCTGAGGCGGTGGCCCCGCCGCCCGGCCGGCGTCCGCTGGGCATTGGCCAGGCCTTGCGGGAAGGGCTGTTGTCAAATCTGCTCAATCCCAAGACGGCGTTGTTCTACATGGCCCTGCTGCCGCAGTTCATCGATCCGGCGGGCAGTGCCTTTCAGCAGTCCCTGTGGCTGGCGGCGGTGCATTTCGGGGTCGCCATGATCTGGCAGTGCGGTCTGGCCTGGGCGGTGGGGCGGTTTCGCGGGCTCGGGAGCAGTGAGCGCCTGAGACGAATGCTCGGGACGCTCACCGGCGGGTTCTTCGTGGCGCTGGGGGCGAAGCTGGCGCTGAGCTGAGACTCAGCGCTCCAGATACTGCAGCTTGTTCGGCTTGCCGTCCCATTCCGCGGCGTCCGGCAGCGGGTCCTTTTTCTCGGTGATGTTCGGCCATTTCTGTGCCAGCTCGGCATTGATCTCGATGAATTGCACCTGATCTTCCGGCAGCTCGTCCTCGGAGAAGATGGCCTCGGCCGGACACTCCGGCTCGCACAGGGCGCAGTCGATGCACTCGTCCGGATCGATGACCAGGAAGTTGGGACCTTCGTAGAAACAGTCCACCGGGCAGACTTCCACGCAGTCCGTGTATTTGCACTTGATGCAGTTATCAGTAACGACAAACGCCATACTCAGCTCCCTGGTCTATTGCAAGGTTCGGTCTCATCAGGAGCGCATCACAACAGGCCCCCACTTATCGTTTTGTGCGCGATATTGTAGGGAGCGGCCCCCCCAGGGGCAAGCGGCGCCCGGTCATATCCTTATTCCGCCGGCCAGGCACCGCGGGCCGGATCTCAACGCTCCAGCAGGGCCTTCAGCTCATACAGCCGGTTCAGGGCTTCCCGGGGCGTCAGCTCATCCGGGTCCAGTGTTTTCAGGGCTTCCTCCACCGGGCTGGGTTCCAGGCTGGCGAACATGTCGCCCTGAACCGCCACGGGTTCCCGGATCGGCTGCGCCGGCGACGGGCATCCGGGGTGGCCACCCCTGGCGGCTTGCGGCGGTGTCTGGGCCGGCCGGCCGGCACCGGGAACCATGGGTGCGGCCTGGCTCTCCAGATGCGCCAGCTGTGCCTTGGCATTGCGGATGACGTCCTGGGGCACGCCCGCCAATTTGGCCACCTGCAGGCCGTAACTCTGGCTGGCCGGGCCGTCGTGCACGTTATGCAGGAACACGATGGCGTCGTCGTGCTCGGTGGCGGTCAGGTGTACGTTGACGGCGTGCTCCAGTTCGTCCGCCAGCTGCGTCAGCTCGAAATAGTGGGTGGCGAACAGGGTGAAACAGCGGATTTCCCGAGCCAGGTGCTCCGCCGTGGCCCAGGCCAGCGACAGGCCGTCGAAGGTGCTGGTGCCCCGGCCGACCTCGTCCATCAGGACCAGGCTGTGCTCGGTGGCATTGTGCAGGATGTTGGCGGTTTCCGTCATTTCCACCATGAAGGTGGAGCGGCCGCCGGCGATGTCATCGGAGGAACCCATGCGGGTGAAGATCCGGTCCACCGGACCGATCACCGCGCGGGTGGCGGGCACGAAGCTGCCGGTGTAGGCGAGCAGGGCGATCAGCGCCGCTTGGCGCATGTAGGTGGATTTACCGCCCATGTTCGGGCCGGTGATGACCAGCATTCGCCGCTTCGGATCCATCAGCAGGTCATTGGGCACGAAGGGCTCATCCAGCAGCTGCTCGACCACCGGGTGGCGCCCCTCCTCGATATCGAAGCCGGGGGCGTCGGAGAACTCCGGTGGTGCGAAACGGAGGCTGGTGGCCCGCTCGGCGAAGTTGCTCAGTACGTCCAGCTCCGCCAGTGCCTGGGCGGCATCCTGAAGCGGCGCCAGCTCGGCCGCCACGGTTTCCAGCAGCTCGTCGTACAGTGCCTTCTCCCGGGCCAGGGCCCGGCTCTTGGCGCTCAGGGCCTTGTCTTCGAATTCCTTCAGCTCCGGGGTGATGAAACGTTCGGCGTTCTTCAAGGTCTGGCGGCGGATGTAGTCCGCCGGCGCCTGCTCCGACTGGGCCCGGCTGATTTCAATGTAATAGCCGTGCACCCGGTTGTAACCCACCTTCAGAGTGCTGATGCCGGTGCGCTCCCGTTCCCGGGTTTCCACGTCCAGCAGATACTGGCCAGCGTTCTCGCTGATGTTGCGCAACTCGTCCAGCTCCTCGTCGAAACCCTCGCGGATTACGCCGCCATCCCGGATCACCACCGGTGGGTTGTCGATGATCGCCCGCTCCAGCAGGTCTGCCAGTTCCGGGTATTCACCGATGGTATCGGCCAGTTTGGCCACATGGGGGGACGCCACCGGCGTCAGGGCTTCCTGGAGCGACGGCAGCACCTGAAAGGCATCCCGCAGCCGCGCCAAGTCCCGGGGCCGGGCCGAACGCAGGGCCACCCGGGCCAGGATGCGCTCGATGTCGCCCACCTGTTTCAACAGGTCGTGCACCGGCTCATAGTGGAAACCATCCAGCAGGGCCGCGACCGCCTGCTGGCGCTGGCGTACCACGGCCACGTCCCGCAGCGGCCGGTTCAGCCAGCGACGCAACTCGCGCCCGCCCATGGCGGTGGCGGTGCGGTCCATGACCCAGGCCAGGGTGTGCTGGTGGCCGCCCATCAGATTGGTATCGATTTCCAGATTACGGCGGCTGGTGGCGTCCAGAATCACCGCGTCTTCGCGCCGTTCGCGGCTGAGTTTTCGGATATGGGGCAGGGCGGTGCGCTGGGTTTCCCGGGCGTACTGGAGCAGGCAGCCGGCGGCGCAGATCGCCAGTTTCAGATCCTCGCAGCCAAAGCCGGTCAGATCCCGCACCTGCAACTGCTGAGTCAGCAGCCGGTGAGCGGTGTCCGCTTCGAACAGCCAGGGCCCCTGCCGGCGTACGCCGGTGAACCCTTCCAGCAGCTCGCCGTAGGGAAAGTCCTCACTGATCAGAATTTCCGCCGGACGCAGCCGCTGCAGTTCTCCCTGCAGGGCTTCCGTGCCTTCCAGCTCGGACACGGCAAAACGGCCACTGGAAATGTCCAGCGAGGCAAATCCGAACTGCTCCTTGTGGCTGTGGATGGCCACCAGCAGATTGTCCCGCCGCTCTTCCAGAAAGGCATCGTCGCTGAGAGTGCCCGGAGTGACGATGCGTACCACCCGCCGCTCCACCGGCCCCTTGCTGGCAGCCGGATCCCCGATCTGCTCGCAGATGGCAATGGACTGCCCGGCCCGCACCAGGCGCGCAATGTAACTTTCCGCGGAATGATAGGGCACACCCGCCATGGGAATCGGACTGCCGCCGGACTGGCCGCGCGTTGTCAGCGTGATGTCCAGCAGCTCCGCCGCCTTTTTGGCGTCGTCATAGAACAGCTCATAGAAGTCCCCCATGCGGTAGAACACCAGCTCGTTGGGGTGCTCCCCCTTAATCCGGAGGTACTGCCGCATCATCGGCGTATGCTTGGAAAGATCTGTCTGGGCTGCTGACATGAGACGTGTCCGGTTTGCCTTGTTCGGGATTCTGAATGAAACAGGGAATTGTAAGGAAAAAGGGGAGTGGGAGGAAATGAAGGGGTGGATTCTGGTGCGCGTATCTTTTTTGTCCCGGCTTTCGTTCCGGCGTACCAGGAAGGGCCAGGGGCTGGCGGGCCCCGGAATTGTGCGCAACCTGCTGAATGTGAACACATCTGGTGCAAGCTTTGTCCCTGCCGCAAAACCGGCTGTTTACCTGATTTTCTAACATATTGTTTGTATGACTTTTTTTGAGTTCGGGCCTGGTGCGTGCTTTTACGTGGGTGTCCGTACTCCTGACACTACGTGACAGACAATTTGGAAAATGGAGCGCTAGGGTTCCGGCTGCCGATACCGACAATCAGAGGCAGCGACTGGTCCGAGAGCACTCGACCTTTCAGTGAAAGGTTACACGGCGGGACAAAAGCCCGGGAGGACTGAAGGCGTAATGCCGGGGGTACTCCATGAGCAACCGACCGAACCGAACTGAGAGGTGCGCTATGAAGCGACTTTCCATTCTCCTGCTCTTTCTGCTGCTGTCCTCGACAGCTTCCGCCCGCGACAGTTTCCGAGTCTGCTGGTCCATCTACGTCGGCTGGATGCCCTGGGCCTATGGTGCCGAGCAGGGCATCGTAAAGAAGTGGGCTGACAAATACGGCATTGATATAGAAGTTGTTCAGATCAACGACTACATCGAGTCCATCAACCAGTACACCGCAGGCGAATTTGATGCCTGCACCATGACCAACATGGATGCCCTGACCATCCCCGCCGCCGGAGGTGTGGACAGCACCGCTCTGGTGGTCGGCGATTTCTCCAACGGCAACGACGGTATTGTGCTCAAGGGCAAGGACTCCCTGGAGGATATCAGGGGGCAGTCCGTGCACCTGGTGGAACTGAGCGTATCCCACTACATGCTGGCACGGGCGCTGGAATCCGTGGGACTGAGCGAGCGTGACATTCAGGTGGTCAACACCTCCGACGCGGATCTGGTGGCAGTCTACGGAACGGATGAGGTGACGGCGGTGGCCACCTGGAATCCGCTGCTGAATGAAGTGGCCTCCATGCCGGACAGTCACAAGGTGTTTGACTCTTCCCGCATCCCCGGCGAAATCATCGACCTGCTGGTGGTGAACACCGAAACCCTGGAACAGAACCCGGCCCTGGGCAAGGCGCTGACTGGTGCCTGGTACGAGATCATGGCCGTCATGAGCGGTGAGGATGATGCCGCCAGGGCCGCCAAAACCTATATGGCGCAGGCGTCGGGTACGGATCTGGCCGGTTACGAAGCCCAGTTGGCCAGTACGGAAATGTTCTATACCCCGGCCGCGGCCCTCGAACTGACCAACAGTCCCCGCCTGAAAACCACCATGCAGAATGTGGCGGAATTCTCCTTTGAACATGGTCTGCTGGGAGAAGGTGCGCCCGATGCCACTTTCATCGGTGTTGAAACCCCCGCCGGTGTTTACGGCAATCCGCAGAATATCAAGCTGCGCTTCAATCCGACCTACATGCAGATGGCCCTGGATGGCAGCCTCTGACCCCCGGTTATGAACAGGGGCCAGCCCCCTCAAGGATTAAGCATGAAACGACTGATCAACCAGACCCCGGCACCGGTAACCCGTGCCCTGCTTGGCCTGCTGCCCTTTGTTCTGCTGGTTATTGCCTATGTGCTGGCCTCCGAGGCCCGTCTGGCTGAAAACCCGGCGGACAAGCTGTTGCCAAGCTTCACCCAGATCGGTGACGCCATTTACCGCATGGCCTTTGAACCCAGCAAACGGACCGGGGAATACCTGCTGTGGGCGGATACCGCCAGCAGTCTCAGCCGGCTGGCACTGGGAGTGCTGATTGCGGCCGCCATTGGTCTGGTGCTGGGCCTGTTCACCGGAGCCCTGCCGCTGGTATCCGCCGCGGCCAGTCCGCTGCTGACGGTGGTTTCCCTGATTCCGCCACTGGCGATTCTGCCGGTGCTCTTCATCATCTTCGGGCTGGGTGAGGTCTCCAAGGTGGCCCTGATCGCCATCGGCATCACCCCCTATATCGCCCGGGATCTGCAGCGCCGCACCCGGGAAATCCCGTCAGAACAGCTGGTCAAGGCGCAGACCCTGGGTGCCGGTACCAGTCAGATCATCTGTCGGGTGCTCCTGCCCCAGCTGATGCCGCGGCTGATCGATGCGGTCCGCCTCTCGCTGGGGGCCGGCTGGCTCTTCCTGATCGCGGCGGAGGCCATTGCCGCCACCGACGGGCTGGGTTACCGCATTTTCCTGGTCCGCCGCTACATGGCGATGGATGTGATTCTGCCCTATGTGGCCTGGATCACCCTGCTGGCATTTCTGATTGACCTGCTGCTGGCGGGCCTGAGCCGGCGTCTCTACCCCTGGCAGAGTAAAGGAGCCTGGTGATGATTGAAGCCCGCAACCTGTGGAAGAAGTACGGCGACAAGGTGGTTCTGGAAAGGATCAGTGTGCAGGTCGAGGAGGGGGAGTTTGTCACCCTGGTGGGTACCTCCGGCTGCGGCAAGAGCACCTTCCTGAAAATGCTGCTGGGCACTGAAACCCTGACCCGGGGTGAACTGCTGCTGGATGGCAGTCCGGTCCCCGGTGAACCGGGGCCGGACCGGGGCATTGTCTTCCAGCAGTACTCGGTGTTCCCGCACATGACGGTACTGGAAAACGTAATGGCCGCCCGCGGTTTTGCCAGGCCCGGACTGACCGGCCTGCTGTTCGGCGCTGCCCGCCGTCAGGCCCGGGAGGAAGCCCTGGCGATGCTGAAGGAAGTGGGTCTGGAGCACGCCAGCGCCCTCTATCCGGCGGAACTGTCGGGCGGCATGCGCCAGCGTCTGGCCATTGCCCAAGCCCTGCTGGGCCGCCCCCGCATCCTGCTGCTGGATGAACCCTTCGGCGCCCTGGACCCGGGCATCCGGGCGGACATGCACGAGCTGGTTCTGCGCCTCTGGCGGGAATACAAGCTGACCGTCTTTATGGTGACCCATGACCTGAAGGAGGGGTTCTATCTGGGCACCCGCCTCTGGGTGTTCGACAAGGTGCGTCACGATCCCCAGGCCCCGGACGCCTATGGAGCATCCATCACCTACGACCTGCCGGTCGGGCAGGTGGACAGAAGCACACTGGATGAAATTGACCGTGATCTCACACTGACAGCGAAAGAAACGGAAAAGCACTATGAAAATCACTGAATACACCACGGAAATTGCACCGGGTGGCCACTGGTCACTGCGGCTGCGCAGAGGCACCCGGATGCGTCTGACCGATCTGGAAGGCGGCGCCAATGTGGGCATGCTCTTCTACAACCCGGAAAACCTGCTGGAGCGCTATAACGCGCCGGACACCCTCAAATGCCAGCACACCTTCAGGCTGACCCGGGGCAACTGCCTCTACTCCGACATGGGGCGCATCTTCGCGTCCATTGTGGAGGATACCCTGGGCTGGCATGAAACCGTCTGCGGCAACAGCCGGGCGGATCAGGTGGCTGAGCGCTGGGGCCAGCGGGATTATCAGCACGACCGCAATGACTGGCATCAGAACGGCCATGACGCCTTTCTGGTGGAGCTGGCCAAGTATGGCCTGGACCGTGCCGACATGGCCGCCAATGTCAACTGGTTCAGCAAGGTGGTCACCGATGCCGACGGCAATATGCGTCTGGTCGAAGGCCACAGTACGCCGGGCAGCCAGGTCACCCTGAGATTTGAGATGGACACCCTGGTGCTGCTGCACACCTGTCCGCATCCGCTGAATATGGCAGACAGCTACCCGCGCAAGCCGGTCCGGATAGAGCTGGGCCGGGCAGAGCCGGTCAGGGAGGATGATATCTGCCTGAACCACTGTCCGGAAAACCGCCGCGGCTTCCAGAACAACGCACTTTACTACTTCGGCCAGTGAGGAGACGATCATGCTGACAGAAAGTACACGCCTGCCGGAACAGGCCTCTGCCCGCCACACTGTCCCCGCCGGGGATTACTACATCGGTATCCTCAGAGCCGGCCAGACCTTGCGCATTTTGGATCTGGAGGGCAACCAGGCCGCCGATACCCTGTTCTACAGTGCCGCCGATCCCACGGAGCGCTACAGTGCCATGGACACCATCCGGGAACAGGGCAATGTCTACCTCACCACAGGTTCGGTGCTGCGCTCCAATGAAAACCGGCCCATGCTGGAGATAGTGGCCGATACCTGTGGCCGCCACGACACCCTGGGCGGGGCCTGTGCCACCGAGAGCAACACCGTGCGTTACGACCTGGAAAAGCGCTGCATGCACGCCTGTCGGGACAGCTGGATGCTGGCGATCTCCGAGCATCCCGAGTATGGCCTGGACAAGGGGGACATCACCCACAACATCAACTTCTTCATGAATGTGCCGGTGACGGAAGAGGGCGGCCTGACCTTTGCGGACGGCATCTCGGCCCCGGGCAAGTATGTGGAGCTGACCGCCTGCATGGATGTGATCGTACTCATCTCCAACTGCCCCCAGCTGAACAACCCCTGCAACGGCTATAACCCGACGCCGATCGAACTGCTGGTCTGGGACAACTGACGGCCGGATTACATCTGAAGACCCTTCAGCGGACGACCGCTGTCGCAGCATATATCACGGGACGACCCGTGCCAGGATCTGCAATGTTCAATAAAGTACTCATTGCCAACCGGGGCGCCATCGCGACCCGCATCATCCGTACTCTGAAACGCCTGGGCATCGCCTCTGTTGCCGTCCATGCCGACTGTGACGCCGACAGCCTGCATGTGCGCCAGGCCGACGAAGCCTGGAACCTGGGCGAGGGCGGGGCGGCGGACACCTATCTGAATATGGACCGTCTGCTGGAGATTGCCGCACAAAGCGGTGCCCAGGCGATCCATCCCGGCTACGGCTTTCTCAGTGAAAATGCCGAATTTGTGCAGCGCTGCGAGGCCGCAGGAATCGCCTTTATCGGTCCCCGCCCGGATCAGATGGTGGATTTTGGCCTCAAGCACCGGGCCCGGGAGCTGGCGGAAGCGGCCGGAGTGCCCCTGCTGCCCGGCTCCGGACTGCTCACCGATCTGGCCGCGGCCAAAGCCGAAGCGGAGCGGATCGGTTATCCGGTCATGCTCAAGAGTACCGCCGGTGGCGGCGGCATCGGCATGCAGCTGTGTGAGGATGAGGCGGGACTTGCGCGGGCCTTCGAGTCGGTCAAGCGACTGGGGGCCAACAACTTTGCCAATGACGGGGTGTTTCTGGAGAAGTTCATCGCCCGGGCCCGACATATCGAAGTGCAGGTGGTGGGTGACGGTGAAGGCCGGGCACTGGCGCTGGGGGATAGGGACTGCTCCAGCCAGAGGCGCAACCAGAAGGTGGTGGAAGAATGCCCCGCCCCCAACCTGGACGATGCCCTGCGGGAACAGATCCAGCGCACGGCGGAACGCCTGCTTGCCAGCGTGAACTACCGCAACGCCGGGACGGTGGAATTTATCTATGACGCGGATGCCCGGCAGTTCTACTTTCTGGAGGTGAACACCCGCCTGCAGGTCGAGCACGGGGTGACCGAAGAAGTCTATGGCGTGGATCTGGTGGAGTGGATGCTGCGCATCGCTGCCGGTGAAGCGCCGGATCTGGAAGCGGAGCGGCAGCGACTCAAACCGGCCGGCCACGCCATTCAGGTCCGCCTCTATGCGGAAGATCCCTGGCGAGACTTCCAGCCCTGTGCCGGTCTGCTCAGCCAGGTGAGTTTCCCCGAAGGGGAGGGCATCCGCATCGACCACTGGATCGAATCCGGCATCGAAGTCCCCCCCTTCTTTGATCCCATGCTGGCCAAGGTGATTGTGCACGCGGAGAACCGCAGTGCCGCCCTGACAAAACTGCAGCAGACCCTGGCGGAGATTCAGCTCTACGGCAGCGAGACCAACCTGGAGTATCTGCGCGCCCTGACCCGTGACCCCGTATTGCAGCGGGGTGAGGTGACCACCGCTTACCTGAACAGTTTCGAATTCCGTCCGGCACGGGTGGATGTGATGGCCGGGGGCACCCAGACCACCCTGCAGGATTTTCCGGGCCGCCGGGGATACTGGGATGTGGGGGTTCCCCCGTCCGGAGCCTTTGACAACCGTTCCTTCCGGCTGGCGAACCGGCTGCTCAACAATCCGCCGGAGGCGGCCGGACTCGAGATCACCCTGCAGGGCCCCACCCTGAAATTTGCCACGGATACCCAGATCGCCCTGACCGGTGCCCCGGTGGACGCCAGACTGGACGGGGAGCCGGTCCCGCTTTGGCAGGTGGTGGATATTGCGGCCGGACAGACCCTGCAGCTGGGCCGTATCCGCGAGGCGGGTGCCCGGGCCTATCTGGCGGTGCGGGGCGGCTTTCAGTGCCCGCCTTATCTGGGCTCCCGCGCCACCTTTACCCTGGGCCAGTTCGGTGGCCACAACGGCCGGGCCCTGCGTGCCGGTGATGTGCTGCATCTGGATGCTACGGCCAAACCCGTTGCTCCGGCCACTGTCCCTGAAAGCCTGCGCCCCGAGATCGGCAACCGCTGGGAACTGCGGGTGATCTGCGGCCCGCAGGGGGCGCCGGACTTCTTTACCGAAGCCGATATCCGCACCTTCTTCGATACCGACTGGGAGATCCACTATAACTCCAGCCGTACCGGCATCCGCTTGATCGGCCCCCAGCCACAGTGGGCTCGGAAGGATGGCGGCGAAGCCGGCCTGCACCCCTCCAACATCCACGACAACGCTTACGCCTTCGGTACCGTGGATTTCACCGGCGACATGCCGGTTATTCTCGGCCCGGACGGCCCCTCGCTGGGCGGCTTCGTCTGTCCCGCCACGGTGATCACCGCGGATCTGTGGAAGCTGGGGCAGCTGCGGGCCGGAGACCGGGTGCGTTTTGTGCCGGTGACTCAGGCCGATGCGGTGGCCCTGGAAGCGGCCCAGAATCGTGCCATCGAAACCCTGACGGAGGTACCGGCTCCCTGGCAGCCGGTTGCGCCCCGCTCGCCGGTCCTGGCCCGCTTTGATGCCGCAACCTTTGGCGACGAAATTGTCTGCCGCGCCGCCGGCGACCACTTCCTGCTGGTGGAATACGGCCCCCAGGAGCTGGATATCCGCCTGCGTTTCCGTGCCCACGCGCTGATGCAGTGGCTGCAGCAGCATCCCCTTGAGGGCATCCATGAGCTGACCCCGGGTATCCGCTCCCTGCAGATCCATTACGACAGCCAGACCCTCAGTCAGCAGGCACTGCTGGCCCATGTCGAACGGGGAGAAAGGGAGCTGTCCACCCGGCTGACGGAGCTGAGCGTGCCTTCCCGGATTGTCCACATTCCCCTGTCCTGGGATGACGTGGCCTGTCGGCTGGCGATTGAAAAATATGACCAGTCGGTACGCAAGAACGCCCCCTGGTGCCCGAGCAACCTGGAATTTATCCGCCGGATCAACGGGCTGGACAGCATCGAGGCGGTCAAGGAGATCGTCTTCAGCGCCTCCTACCTGGTGATGGGGCTGGGGGATGTGTATCTGGGGGCTCCGGTGGCCACACCCGTCGACCCGCGCCACCGGCTGGTGACCACCAAATACAACCCGGCCCGCACCTGGACCGCGGAAAACTCGGTGGGGATTGGCGGCTCCTACCTCTGTGTCTACGGCATGGAGGGGCCGGGGGGTTACCAGTTTGTGGGCCGCACCCTGCAGATGTGGAACCGCTACCGCCGCACCGCGGAGTTCGAAAAGCCCTGGCTGCTGCGCTTTTTTGACCAGATCCGCTTTTACGAGGTCAGCCACGAGGAGCTGCAGCAGATCCGGCGGGATTTCCCCCAGGGGCGCTATCCGCTGAAGATTGAGGAAAGCCGCTTCTCCCTGGCCGAGTATGAGCAGTTTATCGCCGCCAACCAGGACGAAATCCGGGCCTTTACGGAAGCGCGTAACCGGGCCTTCCGGGAGGAGCTGGAGCGCTGGCATGCCAACGGCCAGTTCAATTTCGAAGTGGAAGAGCCGGAGACAGAGATCAGCGAACAGGACTGGCCCGAGGATGCCACCGTGGTGGACAGCCCGGTTTCCGGCAGCGTCTGGCAGACCGAGGTGCAGCCGGGCGATACGGTCAGGGCGGGCCAGCCCCTGATGATACTGGAGTCCATGAAGATGGAGGTTCCCATCCACGCCCCCTGTGACGGGGTGGTCAGCCAGCTGCTGCTGGCGGCCGGCAGTCGGGTCAGCGCCGGGCAGGCGCTGGTGGTACTGGAAGATGAAGCGAGCCTGAAGGCAACAGGAGAATGCGCATGAAAACCGATATGACCATCAAGGCTCTGCAGACAGCCTACGCCGAGGGGCGGACCACACCGGCACAGGTGATGGCACAGATCCGCCAGCGTGCCGCTGAATATGAGAAGCGCAACATCTGGATACACCTGCTAAGTCGCGCTGAGCAGAAACCCTGGCTGGATGCCCTGGCGGACAAGGATCCGGCCCGGCATCCGCTCTGGGGCATTCCCTTTGCCATCAAGGACAATATTGATCTGGCCGGCATCCCCACCACCGCCGGCTGCCCGGCCTTTGCCTATACCCCGGAAGCCTCGGCACAGGTGGTGCAACAGCTGATCGACGCCGGCGCCATTCCGGTGGGCAAGACCAATCTGGACCAGTTCGCCACCGGCCTCAACGGTACCCGTTCCCCCTACGGACCCTGCCGCAACGCCTTTGATCCGGAGTACATCTCCGGTGGCTCCAGTTCCGGCTCCGCTGTGGCGGTGGCACTGGGGCTGGCCAGTTTCAGTCTGGGCACGGACACCGCCGGCTCCGGACGGGTGCCCGCCTGTTTCAACAATCTGGTGGGGCTCAAGCCCACCAAGGGGCTGCTCTCATCCACCGGGCTGGTACCCGCCTGCCGCTCACTGGACTGCATCAGCATCTTTGCCCTTGATACCGATGATGCGGACCGGGTGCTGGCCTGTGCCGAGGGCTTCGACCCGCGAGACGGCTACAGCCGCCGCAACCGCTTTGACAACAGCTCCCGCCAGTACGGCCTGCACACCGGCCCCCTGCGTCTGGGTATTCTGGCCGACGACCAGCTCAGATTCTTTGGCGACAGGGACTACGAACAGGCCTACCGACAGACTCTGACAGCGCTGGAACAGGCGGGCGTGGAGCTGGTGACCATCGACTATGCCCCCTTCGACGAGGCCGCCCGGCTGCTCTACGAGGGGCCCTGGGTGGCGGAGCGCTACATCGCCTGTGAACCCCTGCTCAAACGGCAGCCGGACGCCATCCACCCGGTGGTGCGGGCCATTGTGGAACCGGGCGGAGAGCCGCGGGCCACGGATCTGTTCCGGGCTCAGTACCGGCTGCAGGAACTGCGGCTGGCCTGCATGGCTCAGATGGAAGGGCTGGACTGCCTGCTGACCCCCACCGCCGGTCGGCTGTTCACGGTGGACGAGATGCTGGCCGAGCCCATTCTCTACAACGCCCAGCTGGGCTACTACACCAACTTTATGAACCTGCTCGACATGACCTCGGTGGCCGTGCCTACGGCCTTTACCGCCCGGGGCCTGCCCTTTGGCGTAACCCTGGTGGGGGATCACTTCAGCGACCGCATGCTGCTGTCCATTGCCAACCGCATCCGCCAGATCCTGCCCCTGCCCCTGGGGGCTCTGGAGATTGCCGGCAGCGCAACGGCCGCGCCGCCCTGCAGGGACAGCCGGTATACGGAGCTGCTGGTGTGCGGTGCACACCTGGAGGGACAGCCGCTGAACTGGCAGCTGACCGAGCGCGGCGGCCGCCTCAAGGCCTGCACCACCACTGCCGCAAGCTACAGGCTTTACGCCCTGGCCGGGGGACCGCCACAGCGCCCGGCGCTGGTCCGGGACGAGCAGCAGGGGGCGGCCATCGAGGTGGAGATCTGGTCCCTGCCCACGGCGGAGCTGGGCAGTTTCGTCGCCGCCATTCCCGCGCCCCTGGGCATCGGCAAGGTGGAACTGGCGGACGGGCGCTGGGTCAGTGGTTTCATCTGTGAAGCTTCCGGCCTGAGCGGCGCCACCGACATCACCGCCTGCGGTGGCTGGCGAGTATGGCTGCAAAGCCAGTCCACCTGCAGCTGATGCAGTAGCATCAGCTGCCACCAGAGTGTCGGCGGGTCCTGCAAGCGATTGCCCGGTACGGGGGCGCTGAGCGATCAGGGCCGGGCCTGCGGCAGGGGATGAGAAGGTAGCGGCGGAAGGCGGCCTAGGGAGTCTTTATTTGAGCAATCGTTCGACAAATTCGGCAAAACCGAATCCTCCGCTGGCCGAAGTGATATAGCGCGGGGGGTGGGGCAGGCTGTCCAGAAAGGGGGCGATGTTGGCCACGCCCACACTGTAGGGGAAGTGGGCAAACATGGCGGCATCGTTGCCGGAATCACCGATAAAGGCCACTTCATGGGTGGAGATCGGCTGTCCGCTTCTGGCTGCTTCCTGTTCCAGCCAGGCCTGAGCGGTGCTGGCCTTGTCGTAATCGCCCAGCCAGGCGTTGATGTGAATGGAGCTGAGGCGCGCCTGTACGCCGGCCTGGTGCAGCAGTGTCAGCAGCCGCTCCCGCTCTTCCCGGCTGGCCTGCCACTGCTGGCCGATGTCGAAGGCGATATCGGTCTCCCGATAGGGCTGGTCGTCGGTGGGGCGGGCAAAGTCATGCTGTGTGCTCAACCGTTGCTGCAGGCGCTGCAGCAGGGCGCGGTTGCGGGTTCTTTCCACCAGTGGCTGCCGATAGGTGCGCTTCATGGTGCCCCGATCATCGGGCTGGATCCAGAAGGCGCCGTTTTCACCGATCACGGCGCTTACCGGCCAGGTGCGGGCGATGCAGTCGCACCAGCCGGCGCAGGCGCCGGTGACCGGAATCACCTGAATGCCGGCACGCTGCAGCCGATCCAGCGCGACGAAGGTCTCCACCGGCAGGCGGCCCTGCCAGGTCAGGGTGTCGTCCACGTCAGTGAACAGATAGCGGATGCGGTGTTCCAGCCGCTCCGGCAGGGGGCCGGGCCTGGGGGGTTGAGTCGGTGTTACATCCTCGGGACAGGGTGCGGGCATCATTTCAGTCCTGCATGCATAAATGAGTGGACAAAGCGGCGCTGGAACAGCAGAAACAGGGCCAGCAGTGGGCTTATGGCGATCAGAGTACCGGCACAGATCACCGGCCAGTCGACGCCGGATTCAGGGGCGCCAAAGATTGCCAGCCCCACGGTCAGGGGGCGGCTCTGTTCGGTGTTGGTCACCACCAGCGGCCAGAGAAAGTTGTTCCAGTGGTGGCTGACGGAGACCAGACCGTAGGCCAGATAGGTGGGTTTGGCCAGGGGGACGTAGACCTTCCACAGCACCCCCAGACGGGAGCAGCCCTCCAGTCGTGCGGCGTCCTCCAGCTCCTGGGGCACACCCTTGAAGGTTTGCCGCAGCAGAAAGATGCCAAAGGCGCTGGCCATGTAGGGCAGCCCCACGCCGAGTGGCGTGTCGATCAGGTCCAGCCCGGCCAGGGTACGGTAGTTTTCCACGATCAGGATCTCCGGTACTACCATCAGTTGCAGCAGAACCAGAGCGAACACCATACCCCGGCCGGGAAAGGGCATCCGCGCCAAGGCGTAGCCGGCAAGGGTACAAAGTAGCAGTTGCCCGGCCAGAATCAGGCCGGTAATGATCAGGGTGTTCAGCATGTAGGTGACAAAGGGTGCCTGCTGCCAGGCGGTCACAAAGTGTTCCCCGGTCAGGGGGGCGAAAGGATCAAAATGGGTGGTGAACTGTGCTCCATGGGTGGCGGCCCAGAGTGCGTAGATCAGGGGCATGATCCACAGCAGCCCCAGCCACCAGGCGGCAGCGGTGGTGAGAGCTCTGGTCAGACGATTAGTCATGGCAGCTCCTTAGCGATAGTGGATACGACGTTCAAGCAGGGTGAACTGCAGCAGCGCCAGCAGGATCAGCAGTACCAGCAGCACCAGGGTGAGGGTGGCGGCATAGTTGCTGTCGAAGAAGGCGAAGGCGTTTTCGTAGATGTAGTAGAGCAGCAGATTGGTGGCGTTGTTGGGGCCGCCCTTGGTCAGGATGAACAGGTGGTCCACCAGCTTGAAGGCGTTGAGCACGGCGTTGACCAGCACAAAGAGGCTGGTTGGCATCAGCAGGGGCAGGGTCAGGCGGCGGAAACGGTACCAGGGACTGGCTCCTTCCAGCGCCGCCGCAGCGTAGAGGTCGGGGTTCAGTCCCTGGAGGGCCGCCAGGTAGAAGATCATGAAGAAGCCGGCCTCCTTCCAGATGGTCATCAGCATCAGGCTGGGCAGGGCCCAGTCCGGATCCCCCAGCCAGTTGATACTGTCCAGCCCCAGGCTGCCCAGCAGTTGGTTGAACAGGCCGATCTCCGGGCTGTAGAAGAACAGCCAGATATTGGCGACGGCAATCATGGGCAGCATGGTGGGAGTGAAATAGGCCAGCCGCAGAGCGGTGCGGCCGCGAATCCGGCTGTTGACCCACAGGGCCATCACCAGGGCCAGTACCATGGAGGTGGGTACCGTGCCCAGGGCGTACCAGAGGTTGTTGCTCAGCGCCTGCCAGAACACCTCGTCATCCAGCAGCATGCGGTAGTTGTCGAGCCCGGCAAACTCGGCCTGTTCGCCGCTGCGGGCGGGCAGGTACAGGGAGTGCCAGAGTGTGCTCAGAGCGGGTATATGGGTAAAGGCCAGTAGCATGACCAGTGCCGGCAACAGCATCAGCCAGGCGTGTAGCCAGGTACGTTGGTTCATCGGGTCACCCTGGAGAGAGTCGAATACCGGAGAGCCTGGGGCGCTTGCTCACCCCAGGCGGTTGGATCAATACCGGAATCAGTAGCGGGACAGTATGCGCTCTGCCTGTTTCTGGGCCGCATTCAGCGCGGCCTCCGGTTCGGCCTGGCCGTTCAGAACCGACTGGATGGCGTCATCCAGCAGTTTGCGGATGCGACCGGCCTGGTGGGTGGCCAGCTCGGCGGTAGCGTACTTGAGCTGATCCCGAGCCACTGCCGCCTGCGGGAACTCCTTGATATACCGGCTCAGGGCCTCGGTTTCATAGGCAGCCGGGCTGACGCCAATGTAGCCAGTTTCAATGCTCCAGTGAGCAGCCTGTTCTGGAGAGGTCATGAAGCGGACCAGTTTGAGGGCAGCACGGCGCTCTTCCGGGGTCGATTGTTTGAAAATGTAGAAGTTGCCGCCTCCTGTGGGTGAGCCGAAGTTCTTGCGAGCCGGCAGCATGGCAACACCAAAGTCAAAGTCCGCATTCCTTTTGACCGCAGTCAGACTGCCGGTAGAGTGCCACATGATGGCGGTTTTCTGTTCCAGGAAGTTCTGGCGCAGGGTGCCCCATTCAATGGTTCCTTCCGGCATGACACCGTATCGGCTGCCCAGGTCACGCCAGTACTCCAGGGCCTCAACCACGCCAGGCTTGTTGAACCATGTCTGGTTGCCAGCACTGTTCATCAGCACTTCGCCGTTCTGTTTGGCCAGGGCGCCAAACATCCAGTAGGGGTAGCCGGTGGAGGGAATCATGACACCCCAGCGCTCCACCTGCCCCCTGGCATCGGTCTTCACCAGCTTCTGCCCCATCTCGACCAGTTCATCCCAGTTTTGCGGGGGACGCTCCGGGTCCAGGCCGGCCTCGCGGAAGGCATCCTTGTTGTAGTACATCACGATGGTGGAACGCTGGAAGGGAATACCGTAGGTGACGCCATCCACCTTGCCGTTTTCCATCAGGGCGGGATAAAAGCTGTTGAGCCACTGGCGCTCCTCGTCCGTTTCCACCAGCTCATCAAAGGGGATGATCGCGTCCTGGTCCATCAGTTCGTGAACATCGATGGAGAACATGACCGAAAGCTGAGCCGGCTGACCGCTTTTCAGTGCTGCCAGCGCCTTGACCCTCGCGTCATTGTAGTTGCCGGCATAGATGGCATTGACCTCGATCTCCGGGTTCTGCTGTTCAAACTGCTCGATCATGCCATCCACCACCTGAGTGAGGGGACCGCCGACAGAGACCGGGTAGTACATGGTCAGTTCAGTCTTGGCCTGGGCGGCAATGGCGACCAGGGAGGCAAGGCCAGCGGCCAGCAGACGTTTGGTTCTAGACAACATGGGTAGGCTCCGTTTGTATCAGTGGATGGTCGGGTGTTGCAAAATCCCTGTTCAGTCGCTCTCCGCTGTGGAGACAGAAGTGGTGCTCCTGGGTCGAGGGCCAGGCGAGCTTCAGTTCGCTGTGCAGCGCCAGGCACTGATGGCCGGGCAGGCGCAGCTTGAGGATCTGGTTGTCGTGCCCGGGCAAGGCCGCATCGATAATGGTGTCGGCCCCTTGGTAATCGACATGCACAACCCGCGCGTCTACCCCCTGCTGTTGCAGGGTCACATGTTCCGGACGGATGCCGAGCAGCCGTTCGCCACAGCGGATGAGGTTCATGGGGGGGTTACCGATGAAACGGGCCACAAAGGTGTTTTGTGGCTGGCTGTAGAGCGTTTCCGGGGGACCGTACTGGGCCACTCTGCCCTGGTTCATCAGAATGATACGATCGGCCATGCTCATCGCTTCCACCTGGTCGTGGGTGACATAGAGCACGGTCATTCCCAGCTGCTGCTGCAGGGCTCTGAGTTCGACCCGCATCTCGTTGCGCAGCCGGGCATCCAGGTTGGAGAGGGGTTCGTCCATCAGGCACAGGGGGGCTTCAGCCACTATCGCCCGGGCCAGGGCCACGCGCTGACACTGACCGCCGGAGAGCTGGCCAGGCTTCTTGTGCAGCTGGGGGCCCAGATCAACCAGTTCCGTCACCCGGCGCAGGCGGCGCTGGCGTTCGGCGGGGGGCACCCGACGGGCCTTGAGGCCGAACAGAATGTTCTCCTCCACACTCAGGTGGGGGAAGAGGGCGTAGGACTGAAACACCATCGCCAGCTGGCGCTGGCCCGGCGGCAGCCGGGTGATGTCGCGGCCGTTGAGTTGCAGCCTCCCGCTGTCGGGCTGCTCCAGCCCGGCGATCATTTTCAGGGTGGTGGACTTGCCACAGCCGGAGGGGCCGAGCAGGGCGACAAACTCCCCCTGTTCAATGCGGAAGGTGAGATCGTCGACCGCCTGAACCCCGGCCCAGCCCTTGTTCAGGGATTGCACCTCAAGTTGGCTCATCCGTGTGTTCCTCTGTTGGCATGCTGGTACAGACCAGTTCGGTTTCGGTATGGGCCAGCAGGGCGTGCACTTCCGGCGGCAGGCGGTCGGTGACAAAGATGTTGACCTCCTCCAGCAGCCCGGTGCGCACTGGAGCGTTGCGCAGGTACTTACTGCTGTCCGCCACCAGAATGCTCTGATCGGCGCAGTCGATAATGGCCCTGGACAGATGTGATTCCTCCGGTGAGAAATCCATCAGTTCACCCCGAGCGCTCAGGCCTCCGATACCGAAGATGCCGTAGTTGACCTGGAAGCGGCGCAGAAAACGGGTGGTGTCCTCCCCCATCAGATCCTGGTCCGCAGGGCGGATACGGCCGCCGGCCACCAAGGTTTCGATCCGGGGGTTATGGCATAGGGTGATGGCGGCGTTCAGATTGTTGGTGATCACCTGCAACCCGGGATGATCCAGCAGCGCCTGGGCCACCTGCTGGGGCGTGGTCCCTATGCCCAGAAAAATGGAGGCACCTTCCGGCAGCCGTTTCGCCACCGCCTGGGCGATGGCACGCTTGGCCTCCAGATTGATCACCTGTCGATTGGAAAACGACAGGTTCCGGTTCTGACGTGGCCAGGTGATGCCGCCGTGTACCCGCTGCACCAGTCCCCGGTTGCTGAGTTCATTGAGATCCTTGCGGATGGTCTGTACCGAGACCTGAAAGGCTTCAGTCAGTTCGCTGCTGTCCAGGCGGCCATCCGTCTGGGCGAGCATGGCAAGGATCTGCTGTTGTCGTGTTGACAGGTTCATGAGGTTTCGCATCTTTCCCGTTCTGCAGGCCTCCGGTTTTCGTATGCCTGATCAGAGGTTTCGAGCGAAAATTCTGGTTCCGGCGGATGACAATCCGGAAACAGCCAGGTGACAGGATGTTTAAGATTTTGTGACGTTTCGGCGAGTAGAAAGCAGGAAGGGGAGGCAGGTATGAAGCAGTGTATCATCTGTCCGGGCAGGAAAACGGGGGCAACGCCCCCGTTCCCTCAATTCACACCCGCCTCTGCAGCTCCCGCAGCAGGCTGCGCAGGCCTTCCTCAAGGACCGGATGGTAATAGGGCATGGCCAGCAGGTCTTTTACCGTCAGTCGTTGCTGCATGGACCAGGCCAGCAGGTGGGCCAGATGTTCGGCGTCCGGGCCGAAGATTTCCGCGCCCAGGAGTTTTCCGCTACCGGTTTCCGCCCATATTTTCATCAGGCCGCGGTCCCGGCCCAGTACTTTGGCGCGGGCCTGCTGGGCAAAGTCGAAGGCGGCAACGGCGTAGCGGCCAGCATACTGCTGTTCCACCTGTGCCGGCTGCAGCCCGACGGTCGCAATCTGCGGGTCGGAAAAGACAATGGCCAGGGGCACGGTTCTGGGGCCCGGCGTGACGTCCGGCAGCCGGGCGGCGTTGCGGCCGGCAATTCTGCCTTCATCCGCGGCTTCATGCAGCAGGGGCAGGTAGTTGTTGGCATCCCCGGCAATGAAAATATGGCTGACGGAACACTGCAGGGTGTCGCGATCAAATACGGGGATGCCATGCTCGTCCAGCTCCAGGCTGGTGTTTTCCAGACCCAGCCTGTCCACGTTGGGGCGCCGGCCCGTGGCCGCCAGCAGGTAATCGAACTGCTCGGTGACTTCCCGGCCGTCCTTGTCGGTAAAGGATACCCGGACCCCGGAGGCCGTTTCCCCGATATGGCTGACATGGGCGTCCGGATCCAGCGGGAACTCGTCATTGAAGCAGTGGTAGGCGGCCTTGCGGATGTCCTCGTCACCAATGGGGCCGATCAGGCCGCCCAGTCCGAACAGGCGTACCCTGACTCCCAGCCGGTGCAGGGCCTGTCCCAGTTCCAGCCCGATCACACCGGCCCCGAACACCACCACGGATTCAGGCAGGGTAGTCAGTTCAAACAGGTCATCATTGACCAGCAGCCGGTCGCCGGCAGCCTTCATCATGCCCGGAATATTGGGCCGTGAGCCGGTGGCAATCACAATGCTGTCTGCTTCTATCTGCTCGCCATCCTCCGTTTCCAGCCGGTGATCCGAGACAAAATGCACGGCCTTGTCCAGCCGGTCCGATTCCGGTATGGAGGCCATTCCCCGGAGCACCTTGTTGACAAAACCATCGCGCATCCTGCGTACCCGTTGCATGACCCGCTTGCCATCCACCTGAATCTCTCCGGCGCTGACTCCGAACATGTCGGCCTTGCGCATATGCCAGGCGGTGTCGGCAGCGGCGATCAGAAGCTTGCTGGGCATACAGCCGACCCTGGCGCAGGTCGTGCCCAGCGGGCCCGGATCAATCAGCAGAACACTGTCGGTATGTTCCCGGGCAGAACGGTAGGCAGTAAGGCCGGCACTACCGGCGCCTATAACAGCAACGTTGACCTTGCGCATATGACCTCCTTACGGAAAACTGTTCGGGGCGGGTATTCGGGGACCCGTGTCCGGATGATCACGCAGAGCAGCCCGCCGGCGGCTCCCGTATCCTCCTGATTGTATCTGTGCCCGTGGGGATGTCAGGCACCATGGGCCATTCCCGGACTGCAGTCGTGACGGATACCGGACATCCGGGCAGGATCCCGGAACCATGCTCTATCAATAGCCCCAGTCGGTGTATTTCCACAATGACACAGCTCAGTTTCATACAGACTGCGACAAAACGTCCCGGTTCTGCTGCCGGGGGAGAGTGCCGGTGACATTCCCCTCCCGCGATCACTACACGGCCTGCCTTCTCGGCGGAGCTATCGGGGATGCCCTGGGGGCGCCGGTGGAATTCCTGTCCCGGGCGGAGATTCTGCAAAGGTTCGGGCCGCAGGGGATTACCGACCATGCCGAAGCTTACGGTGGCCGCGGCCGGATCACCGATGATACCCAGATGACGCTGTTTACTGCCGAGGGCCTGTTGCGGGGCCGGTTGCAGCAGTTGCAGCAGGGGCGTGCGGATTACGGGCAGGCAGTTGCAGATGCCTGTCTGCGCTGGCTGGTGACCCAGGGAGGTGAATATCAGGAAATGGAAGCCCGTACCGATGGCTGGCTGTTCCGGCAGAAGAGCCTGCACAGCCGCCGCTCTCCCGGTATGACCTGCCTGACGGCGCTGCAGGATTACCCGGGCGAAACCGGAATTGCCGGTAACGACAGCAAGGGCTGCGGCGGCGTCATGCGGGTGGCACCGGTGGGCCTGTTCCGGTGGGCCCTGCAGGAGGCAGGAGCGGATCAGGCCTTTGCCGATGGCTGCATGTGTGCGGGCCTTACGCACGGGCATCCCACCGGTTATCTGAGCGGCGGCGTCTTTGCAGCGGTGATTTTCAATCTGCTTGATGGTCAGCCCCTGCCGGACGCCATGGCTTCAGCCCGGCAGCGGTTGCTTGCGGAGCCCGGGCATGAGGAAACTGCAGCCGCCCTGGATCTGGCCCTGACCCTGAGCACATCCGGCATGCCCCATGCGGACGCCATTGCGGCCCTAGGAGAAGGCTGGGTTGCGGAAGAGGCTCTGGCCATAGCCCTGTATTGCGCACTGGTGGCGGAAAGTTTTGAACAGGGCATCCTGCTGGCCGTCAATCATGATGGCGACTCGGACTCCACCGGTGCCATGGCCGGCCAGCTGCTGGGGCTGATGTCCGGCACCGCGGCCATCCCCTCATGCTGGCTGGAGCCCCTGGAACTGCGGCCGGTGATTGAAACCGTGGCTGCCGACCTGTGGGAGTGCGGGCGGTGGCAGGCGGGGAAGGTGGAGTTGTCTGTACTTGGCCGGTATCCGGGAGAGTGATCTGCCAATCCCGGGTGTTGTCCGGGATTGGCTGTCTGCGACTCTGCTGAGCTCTCCTAGAACCCCTTGTCAATCTTGTCCGGAACCACATCCCATGTGCACTTGGTAACGAAAGGCTGACAATCGACTTCTATGGCTCTGAGTTCATTTTCAATGTCACAGGTGACGATCAGCGGCTTCCCTCTTGCTTCCGAATTTTCATCCCTTATACGTTTGACGCCATCCCATATTACATAATCGACATCATTTACGGTAACGGTCACAAGCTGGCCAACCGCAAACTCCTGAGGGAGCAGGCTTGAAATGCTTCTTTCAAATCGTGCCGGCATTTCAAAATAGCCGTGCTCGTCAGTTCTGGTCCGGTCGGTTTCCTTTTTCTGGTAAGAAGTGGTTCTTGTAACGGTTGCATTTGAAACCGGAGTTCTGCCTTTGAGGATGACTCCGGAAAAAGCCAAAAATGTGCACACCTTTCCTGTATCAAATATAGACAAGGAATAAGCCTCTGTAGCCAGCAAAAAGAGAAGCAACACCAAAGTTGTTGCGGGGAACATGAAGAAGGGTTCGGACTTTTCCCGTTGGCGGAGCTTCCGGGCAGACATCTGTATTTTCCATGCAGTATTTTCCATGCAGTGAGGTGGCGGTTCCGGCAGCATCCTGTCCGGATGCCCTGGTAATCAGAGTGGCACGCCCGTCAGAACTGCATGGCAGGCCGATCATAGCCATGTCCATTCCTTCCATTTTCTTCATGTAACTGCAGCACCCTTGTGACGGCGCCACTGTTACGAGGAAATACACGCAACCATGTGTGTGCCTACGGGCTGGGGCTGCCTGTACATCACTACCGCCCAGGTATTTGGGTTATTTTATTGCCCGGGAGGTGTCAGGCAAGACCGCGATAGCGTTACCCGGCCCGGGCAGTTTCCGATCCTTGTCCTGGAAATGCTCCACTGGCATACGCCGGGACTGGCTGCATTCGGAAACTGACCGGTGATATTCCGTTTCAGACCCCTGCCGGTCTTATAATGCAGAGCATATCTGTTCGGCCGCTGATGTCGGGCCTGTCAGCGGGTGGAGGCTGAATGATGAGGGCAGAAGCGGGTCAATGAATGTCCGGAGCCTCTGTCAGCTTCGCAAGCTGGCTTTTGTGTACGGATATGGTGAAATGAGCGAGTGGTTCACCCCGGCGGCGAACCCGTAGGGGTGAGCGCAACCAGTCGTCAGCGGATACATGGGAGCGGATGATGAGTGACTTTGTTCAGGTCAGTGATGAGGCCCTGAATCAGGCGGCGGACCATCTGGGGGATCTGTTACAGGAGCAGGGCTGGGTTATGGCGACGGCGGAGAGCTGCACCGGCGGCTGGGTGGCGAAGGTGCTGACGGACCGGCCGGGCTCGTCGGATTATGTCACGGCCGGTTTGGTGACCTACAGCAACGCCGCCAAGCAGGCGGTGCTGGGGGTGTCGGCCCAAACCCTGGCCGAGCATGGCGCGGTCAGCGAGCCGGTGGTGCGGCAGATGGTGGCGGGGGCGCTGGCCGCCACCGGCGCGGATGTGGCGGTGGCGATCAGCGGCATCGCCGGGCCCGGCGGTGGCAGCCCGGACAAGCCGGTGGGTACGGTCTGGTTTGCCTGGGGCTCGGGGCCGGAGCACACCGAAACGGCGGTCCGGCGGTTTCAGGGCGATCGTGACCAGGTACGGCGCCAGTCGGTGCTGTTCGCTCTGGAGTCGGTGAGCCGGTATCTGGCGCCGGCGCTCATGGATTCGTGACCGGTGTCGCGGGGAGGGGTTGGTCTGCTCCCCGGCTTGTGTTTTAATACTGTTCAAATATACAGGATTTGCCCGGATGGGGATCCTGTCCACGATCCGCTGCCGGCCCGCGCGGCATGCCGGCAGCTCAGGCGACGAGGGGATTCGACCGATGGAAGATAACCGCAAGAAAGCACTGAGTGCAGCACTGAGTCAGATTGAGCGCCAGTTCGGCAAGGGCGCGGTCATGAAGATGGGGGATCAGCCCCGGGAGGCCATCCCGGCCGTATCCACCGGCTCACTGGGCCTGGACGTCGCGCTCGGGATCGGCGGCCTGCCGTACGGTCGGATTGTGGAGATTTATGGTCCGGAGAGCTCCGGTAAGACCACGCTGACCCTGCAGGTGATCGCCGAGGCCCAGAAGCAGGGCAAGACTTGCGCCTTCGTGGATGCCGAGCACGCGCTGGACCCGATCTACGCCGAGAAGCTGGGCGTGAACGTGGACGAGCTGCTGGTGTCCCAGCCGGATACTGGCGAGCAGGCTCTGGAAATCGCTGACATGCTGGTGCGCTCCAACGCGGTGGATGTGATCATCGTGGATTCGGTGGCGGCCCTGACTCCGAAGGCGGAAATCGAGGGCGAGATGGGCGACAGCCATGTGGGCCTGCAGGCCCGCCTGATGTCCCAGGCCCTGCGTAAGCTGACCGCCAGCGTCAAGAATGCCAACTGCCTGATGGTGTTCATCAACCAGATCCGGATGAAGATCGGCGTCATGTTCGGCTCGCCGGAAACCACCACGGGCGGTAACGCCCTGAAGTTCTACGCCTCCGTGCGCCTGGACATCCGCCGCATCGGTTCCGTCAAGGACGGCGACGAGGTCATTGGTAACGAGACCCGGGTGAAGGTGGTCAAGAACAAAGTGTCGCCTCCGTTCAAACAGGCCGAGTTCCAGATCCTGTACGGCAAAGGCATCTACCATATGGCCGAGGTGCTGGACATGGGTGTGAAGGAAGGCTTCGTCGAGAAATCCGGGGCTTGGTACTCCTATAACGGCGATAAGATCGGTCAAGGCAAGGCGAATGCCTGCAAGTTCCTGGAGGAGAACCTGGAGATCGCGCACGAGATCGAAGCCCGGATCCGGGAAAAACTCATGCCCAAGCCCGTGAAGAAGGAGGCCGTACCCGAGGCGGCACCGGCCGAGGCGAATGGCGAGCTGCTCTGATCCGTACCGGGCGGGGAGCACTCCGGGGCGGGCCGCATGAAGCGATTGCTGATCGTGGCCCATGCGCCGTCCCCGAATACCCGCCGCCTGCGGGCGGCGGTGGCGTCCGGGGCCCGCAGCGGCGAGGTCGAAGGGGTGGAGGTGGTGGTCAAGGCACCGCTGGACGCCGGCCCCGATGATGTGCTCGCCTGTGACGCTCTTGTGCTCGGGACGCCGGAAAACCTGGGGTATATGAGCGGCGCCCTGAAGGACTTTTTCGACCGCAGCTATTACCCCTGCCTGGATCGGACCCAGGGGCTGCCCTTCGCGTTCTACATCCGCGCCGGCCATGACGGCACCGGCACTCGGCGCGCTATTGAGTCCATCACCACCGGTCTGCGCTGGCGACAGGTTCAGCCGCCCCTGATCTGCCGGGGCGAGTATCGTGATGAGTTCGAGGAACAGTGCCGGGAGCTGGGATTGTACGTGGCGGCCAGCCTGGAGGCAGGGCTGATCTGAGCGGCGTCTAGCCGGCGCAGCCCGTGTTATAGAGCCCTTCCAGCCGAGACAGGGCGTTGTCCGCAGCCCGTGAGTAGCCTTTCTTGTCCCGGCAATAGCTGAACTGTACGCTGACCCGATAGCCAGCCTGGAACGGCTGGCATTCGATCACCCGTGCGCCCACCCGGGACTCGCGAATGTACTTACCTTCAAAATCCATCAGCAGCCGCGCCCCCGGGGCATATGGCCGTGGGCTCAGAACCGCCATGCCGTAGCGGTTCAGGTCCAGGCAGGTGACCGGTATTCCGGATGTGCTCCGGCCGAACAGACCGTGCTCGCGCAACCGGACCCCCAGGCAGGAGGCTCGGTAACGGTCCTTGATCCGGCGATCGGTGAGCGCGTGCGTCATGTGGACATCTCCCTGGCTGTTCTTGTTGTTTTGCCGTGTCTGTCGCATGGGCGCGACAGGGCAGCGTTCAGACTCTACAATGGGCGCCGATGTTTTATCTTTAAGTTGTTGTCCGCCCGGGTGATTGCTCACCGGGCCACGGGATTGCTACAGGAACTGACCTTGAAGCCACTGCCTTTGCACAAGCTGTATAAAGCCTGCGTTCTCAAAGATCTGCCATTTAAGACCACCCGGCAGCTGGAGCCCCTTGAAGAAATTGTAGGCCAGAATCGGGCCCAGGAGGCGGTTCGTTTTGCCCTGGCCATGCCCCATGGTGGTTACAACGTTTACGCCGTGGGTCGCAACGGCCTGGGCAAGCGGACGATGATGCTGCGGTATCTGGAGCATCATGTGGACACCGAGCAGCAGGCCCATGACTGGTGCTACGTCGCCAACTTCGAGGATCCGAGGGAACCCAGGCTGCTGAAGCTGCCCGCCGGCAAGGGCATTCAGCTCAAGCAGGACATGGAAAAGCTGATGGCGCGCCTGGTGAAGGTGATTCCTCAGACCTTTGACAGCGACAGTTTCCTTGAACGCTCGGAACAGCTGAAGGGCGAGTATGCCAAGAAGCAGGAAGAAGAGCTGGAAAAGGTGGCGGCCCAGGCCCGGCGCAAGAAGGTCAGCCTGACCATCTCCACCCCCGGGGGCTACCGTTTGGTGGCCATGAACGGTGACGAACCGCACACCGCCGAGTCGTTCCAGGCCCTGACCGACGAACAGCGCCAGAAGTTCGAGGACGCCATCAACCGTCTGGAAAAGAAACTGCGCCAGGCCCTGCGCCGGATTGCCGACTGGGAGCAGGAATACACCGAGAAGCAGCAGGCGCTGAATCAGGAGACGCTGGAAAGCATCTCCGGGCACCAGATCGACGATCTGGAGGAAAAGTACCGGGATTTGCCGGACGTGGTGGCGTATCTGGAGGCGGTGCGCGCCGATCTGGTGGAGAACCTGGACATCTTCCTGGATGACAGCGAGGAGCAGGCCGCCATTGCCTATGCCTCCCTGGACAAGAAGATGCCCCGGCGCTACCTCGTCAACCTGCTGGTGCAGCAGAAAACCAACGAAGTGCCGGTGGTGGTCGAGGACAATCCCACTTACCACAACCTGTTTGGCTACGTGGAAAACGTTACCTACAAGGGCACGGTGTTCACCGACTTCTCGCTGATCCGCGCCGGCAGCCTGCACCGGGCCAACGGTGGTTACCTGCTGATGGACGCCATCAAGGTGCTGGAACAACCGTTCGTATGGGATGGGCTGAAGCGGGCACTGCGCTCGCGCATGCTCCAGATCAATTCCCTTGAGCGCGAGCTGACTCTGTCCGGCACCATCTCTATCGAGCCTGAACCGGTGCCGCTGGATGTCAAGATCGTGCTGTTCGGTGACCGCGAGACCTGGTTGTTGCTGCAGGAGTACGACCCGGAGTTCTCCGAGCTGTTCCGGGTGACGGCGGACTTCGAGAACGAAATGTACCGCACCGAGCACAGCCAGCTGCTGTACGCCAAGTTTATCGCCAGCCTGGTCAACGAGAAAAAGCTGCTGCACTGCACCAACAAGGCGGTGGCCCGGATTATTGAACACAGCGCCCGCATGGCGGAGCATCAGGAACGGTTGTCGCTGCACGCCGCGGACATCGCCAACCTGCTGCGGGAGTCCGATTTCTGGGCGCGCCAGGCCAACGCCCGGCTGATCACCGAGGTGCATGTGGAACGGGCGCTGGAGAGCGCGCGATACCGCAGCAGTCGCATCCGGGATCAGTTGTATGATTCGATTCGTGATGGCTCGACGCTGGTGTCCACCACCGGCGTGCGGGTGGGGCAGGTCAACGCCCTGTCCGTATTGTCCACCGGCGGTTTCGAGTTTGGCCTGCCCAACAGGGTGACCGCCACCTGCTATTATGGCGATGGAGGGGTGATGGACATCGAGCGCGATGTGAAGCTCGGCGGCAACATCCACTCCAAGGGCGTGCTGATTCTGACCTCCTGGCTGTCGTCCCATTTTTCCGTCGAGGACCCGATGCACCTGTCGGCCAGTCTGACCTTCGAACAGAACTATGGCGAGGTCGACGGCGACAGTGCCTCGCTGGCGGAACTGTGTGCGCTGGTTTCGGCCCTGTCCGAGGTGCCGGTACGTCAGGACTTGGCGATCACCGGTTCGGTCAACCAGTTCGGAGAGGTGCAGCCGATTGGCGGTGTCAACGAGAAGGTCGAGGGCTTCTTCGCCACCTGCCAGCTCAAGGGCGGCCTGACCGGAACCCAGGGCGTGATCGTTCCGGCCACCAACGTGCAGAACCTGATGCTGGACAGCGAGGTGCTGGCGGCGGTTCGGGAAGGGAAATTCTCCATTTACGCGGTTTCGACCGTGGAAGAAGCTGTGACCCTGCTGCTTGGGCGCCCGGCGGGCGAGGCCAACGACAAAGGCAGGTACCCGAAACAGAGCGTTTTTGGCATTATCCAGCAACGGCTTGAAAAACTTCGGGAACACGATCGGCAGGAGCACGCCAGGAGCGAGCAGAAGGACCCGTCGATTCACTGACCGGCGCAGACAAGAAAACGGACAGGAGAGAAAAGACCCATGACCGATATCCAGCAAACCGTATACGTAGTTGAGGATGATGAGGCGGTACGCGACTCCCTGGAGCTGCTGCTGAAGTCCGATGGCAAGCAGGTCAAGACTTATGAGAGCGCCAACGCGTTCCTCCGGGACTACTCCGACAAGATGGCGGGGTGCATTGTGCTGGATATTCGCATGCCGGGCATGGATGGCATGGAGCTGCAGAAAAAACTGAACGAAAAACACTCCATCTTGCCGATCATCTTCGTGACCGGTCACGGCGATGTGCCCATGGCGGTGGATGCCATGAAGGAAGGGGCGGTGGATTTCATCCAGAAGCCCTACCGGGAAGAGGCTCTGCTGGAGAAAATCGAGGCGGCGTTGAAGCAGGACCTGGAACAGCGCAAGTCCCTGGAGGAAAAGCAGGAGATCATTCGCCGGGTCAAGAGCCTGACGCCGAGGGAGCGGGAAATCATGGACCGGATGATCGCAGGCCAGGCCAACAAGGTGATTGCCATCGAGCTGGAGATCAGCCAGCGCACGGTGGAGATCCACCGCTCCCGGGTGATGCACAAAATGGGCACCCACTCTCTGGCACACCTGGTCCGCATGGTACTGTCCGTAAAGGACCTTATCGACTAAGTTCCGGGGCTCCGGCACGATACCCTGACGTTTCTAACCGGTCACGTGTCTATGACTGAAGTAGTTAGCGAGAGTCCGGAGGTCACCGTTCTGCTGGTGGATGACAATCCGCAGAACCTGGAGGTCCTCTACGAAACGCTCAAGGACAAGGGCTACCGCCTGCTGATCGCCAACGAGGGGGAGAAGGCCCTGGACTTGGCGCACCGGCATCAGCCGGAAGTGATTCTCCTGGACATCATGATGCCGGAGATGGACGGCTACGAGGTGTGCCGGCGACTGAAGGCCGACCCGGAAACCGCGGACTGCGCCATCGTCTTCCTGTCCGCCCTCGACGATCTCCAGGCCAAGGTAAAGGGCTTTGATCTGGGCGGGGCGGATTACATCGCCAAGCCCTTCCAGTCCCAAGAAGTCATCGCACGGGTCCGGACCCATGCCCGGGTGATCCGTCTGGAGCGGGAGCTTCAAGCCCGCAACCGCGAGCTCCAGGGGGACCAGACCCGCATTCTCAATTCCATCAGCGAAGGCATCTACGGGCTCGACGAACAGGGCGTGATCGAGTTTGCCAATCCGGCGGCGGCGATGATCGTCGGCGCGCCGGTGGAGGAACTGGTGGGCCGGAATTTCTTCGAACTGCACTTCGCCACCGGCGCCGAGAACCCGGACAGCCTGCCGGTGCAGGCCACCTGTCGCCAGGGCATTCCCGAGAACCAGCGCAACATCCGCCTGCTGCGGGCCGATGGCCAGGGATTCCCCGCGGAGTATCGGTCAACCCCGAAACAGGAAGACGGCGAGCTGCGTGGAGCTGTGGTGTTGTTCCGTGACATCACCGCCGAGCTGGCAAAGGAGCAGGCCCTGCAGGAGGCCCAGGCCCTGGTGCAGGAACAGCGTGACCAGCTGGCTCACACCTCGCGCCTGACCACCATGGGAGAGATGGCCGCGGGCTTCGCCCACGAGGTGAACCAGCCACTGACAGCCATCACCAACTATGCCCGTGTGGCCAAGCGCATGATGGCGCGGGACGAGCCGGATCTGGACCTGCTGCGCCAGACCCTCGACAAGATGGAGGCGCAGTCCCACCGGGCCAGCGAAATCATTCGCCGCATTCGCCGGTTCATGAAAAAACCGGCGGCCGGCAAGGAAATCCTGGCAGTGCCGGTCCTGCTGGAAGACACCCGGCAGTTCGCCGAGGTGGACATGCGCAACAACGACGGGGGCATCGAAGTGGTCATCGAGGACGGGCTTCCCGATGTCCTGGCGGACCCGATTCAGGTCCAGCAGGTGGCCCTGAACCTGATCCGGAACGCACTGGAAGCGACCCGCTCCGCGGGCTCCTCGGTGCCGGTCCGGGTCAGCGCCGGGCGTGCCGGGGAAGGGTTTGTGAAGATCGAGGTGCGGGACCACGGTGTCGGGCTCCCCGAGGACGCCGAGGAAAAGCTGTTCCATCCCTTCTACACCACCAAGGACGAAGGCATGGGGATTGGCCTGGCCACCTGCCGCTCCCTGATCCAGGCCCAGGGGGGGGAGATCGGTTTCGAGCGCCCCGAGGATGGCGGCGCCTGTTTCTACTTCACGCTGCCGGTGGCTGGCCGCGAAGTCGAGTCTCCGGCGTCACCGGAAGCCTAGAGCCAGTCGATGCGCCCGCTCAGGTGGGGCGCATCGCCTTGCCGGTTCAACAGCTGAAACGCCCACCCGGACGTGTCCGTTTTCCAGTTCAGTTGCGCCGTTCCCGGCAGCAGCAGTGGTTTCTTGAACTGGCACGCCACCGCGAAAGGGCTGCCTCGCCACTCCGGCTGCTGCTGCAACAGCGCCAGGCAATGCGCCTGACTCCACATACCATGGGCAATGGCCCGGGGAAATCCAAACAGCCGGGCCGTGACCGGATGCAGGTGGATGGGGTTTCGATCCCCGGACACGGCACCGTAGCGGCGTCCCAGGGCCGCGTCCGCCCGTACTTCCAGGCTGTTGGGATAGCGGGGTAAGTCACCCGGTTGAGTCTGCCCCCGAGATTCCGTGGCCTCGGGTTTGGCCTGCCGGTACAGGTTGGTGCTCGTTTCTTGCCAGACGGTCCGGCCGGCGACCATCACGTCGGTGACCAGATCAAACTCGATGCCCCGGTGGCTGCGAACCCAGTTGCCGAGGTATACCCGGATATCCAGGGCCTCCCCCTCGGCAATGGCCCGGTGCTGAACGATGCGGTTGCGCAGATGCACCAGCCCCAGTAGCGGAAGCGGGAAAGTGGTATCGGTGAGCAGCCGCAGGTGTAGGGGAAACGCGAGGATGTGGGGCCAGGTCGCTGGCAGTTGACTCCCGCCTGGAAAGCCGCACAGGGACCGGTAGTTCGCCAGTGCCGGCGTGACGGAGGCCGTGCCCAGCAAACGGGCCTCCAGGGCCGGCAGGGTCAGGGTGTCGGGATCGACCTTGGGGCGGCGCCGGAACGCGCGGGCAAACAACGGCAGCAAGGGTGGCGGAGCGTGACGAAAAATCAATGAAGCGGGCATGGTGCTGGTGTCCTTGTGGCCTGATATGCTCTACTGTTTAATATGAGACGATAGTCTAAGAGTTTGGCGGAACGGGCCAGCTCGGGCATTGACTTGGCGTGCCTTGCCGTTTGTCCGGCGGGTCAAAGATCGTACCAATAAAAATTAAAAGCGGGATCATATGCAGGAATTACGTGACGCGGGCGTGATGTTGCGCCTGATCTACGAGGCCATGAAGAAAAAGGGAATTGACACCGACGCCATCTTCAACCGCCTCGGAGTGGACGAGAGCTACGTTTTCGCGGACCAGTTGCGCACGCCTCACAGTGCCCAGCTGTATTTCTGGCAGGTGGTGGAAGACGTGTCGGGAGATCCGGACATCGGGCTGCACCTCGGCCAGCTGTTGCCCGCCTACAAGGGCCAGGTGCTCGAATACCTGTTCCTGAGCAGCCCCACCTTCGGTGAGGGGCTGCGCCGGGCCCAGAACTACCAGCGGCTGCTCAGCGATGCTGCCAACACCGACTTCTTCATCGATGGCGACGAGGCCTGCATGGTACTCGACACCGCCTCGGACGAGGTCCGCCGTCTCAAGCACTTCAACGAATGCTTTGTGCAGGGCCTGATCACCTTCTTCCGCTCCATTACCGACGGCACCTTCCATGCCTCCCGCATCGAGTTTGAGCATACCCGGGAGGAGGGGCAGGCGCATGTCCGTGACATTCTCGGCTGCGAGGTGGTGTTCGGTGCCGACGAGAACCGACTGTATTTCCCCGCCCACCTGTTGGATCACCCCTCGCCCCACGCCGAACCCGAACTGCTGGCGCTGCATGAACGGTTTGCCAGCGAGCAGGTGGCACGCCTGGAGAAGAAGGATATCGTCGGCCAGGTGGAGCGGATCGTCGCGGAGTTGCTGGACAGTGGCGAGGTGACCCTGGATGCCGTGGCCGAGCGGTTGGGCATCAAGCCCCGGACCCTGCGAACCCGACTGGCCGAAGCGGAAACCAGCTTCAATCAAGTATTGGCGGATTTCCGCTACCGCCTGGCCCGGCAGCTGCTGGCAACCACCGACGAATCCATCGACGAAATCGTCTACCTGACCGGTTTTTCGGAGCCCAGCACCTTTTACCGGGCGTTCAAACGCTGGTCCGGCATGACGCCGATCGAGTACCGCAAGACCGCCCAGGGCAAGGACGCCCTGGTGGATGTCATGTGAGATCCTCCGGGAAAATTTTTTCATGAAAAACGTTGACATGGGCGGGGGCCGCTATATAATGCGCCCTCGTTGTCACCGAGCAGTCACACCCCTGACTGCAGCCGTATGACCGGCATCGGTGAGCCCCATGCGGAGCGGTAGTTCAGCTGGTTAGAATACCGGCCTGTCACGCCGGGGGTCGCGGGTTCGAGTCCCGTCCGCTCCGCCATTTTTCCCTCCTGTTGTTCTGTCTGTTTCCCGATTCGGCCGTTGCCGCTTTCAAACACCTCGTCATATCGTTGTCACGTTTCGTGCGTACTCTGGGAGTCTGTGTCCTTTCGGGTATCCATCATGTCTGAGTACGAAGAAGAGCTTCTGGAAACCACCCTGGACGAGTTCGAGGACGACCCTCGGGTCGACGATGCATTCGAGCTGTAACACGCCCGCGTTTTCTATTCAGCGTTGGGGTGAGTGGCGCAGCGTCCTGCGATGCTCTCCGGGGCTGATGCCGAACCAGCGCCGGTACGCCTTGTGAAAGGCCGGCGGGTTGGCAAAACCCAATAGCCAGGCAATTTCCGACAGGGAGCTGTCGGTTTCCCTCAGGTAGTCCAGGGCCAGTTGCTGACGGGTTTCGTCCAGCAGTTGGCGGAACCCGGTGCCTTCGTCGGCCAGGTGCCGCTGCAGGGTCCAGGGCGACAGTCCCAGGCGCATGGCGACCGCCTCCAGGCTTGGGGTTTCGCCCCGCAATAAGGGGGGGATCAGGTGCCGGACCCGGTCCGCCATCGTCCAACCCCGCTCGATTTTTTCCAGTTCCTGATCACACAGATGGCACAGGTGCTCGTGCATGGCCGGATGCGCCTGGGAGCCCGGTTGCCGCCAGACCGCTGGCTTGAAGCGGACATGATTGCTGTCGGCACCGAATTCCACCGGGCACAGGAACCAGCGTTCGAACAGTTCATCCTGGCCGGTGGACGGGTATTCGATCGCCACCCGTTCCAGTACGTCGTAGCGGCCGGTCAGGGTCCGGGCCAGCTGGGTCCAGGCCGCCAGGACCGAGTCCACCACGAAATAGTTGAATGGGTTGTAGGGGCGGATGGAATGGAAATGCACTTCCCGTTGCTCCGGTCGCAGGTGGGGCTGGCCGCGGCTGTTGTGGCTGGTCAGCCGGGAGTAGCGCACCAGCACCGCCATTGCTTGGGCCACATGGGCGGCGGTTTCGGCGGCCAGGCCCGCAAGGCCCGCGTCCACCGGGCGGGTCAGGGCGCCCATGCGCAGCCCCAGAGCCCGGTTGCCGGTCTCGGAGATGGCGGCATGCCCCAGGCGCATAAAACGGGGGATGCTGATGCGGGCCTGGGGGGAGGCCAGAGCCGCCGAGTCCAGGTTGAAGCGACGGGCCAGTTGCGGGCCGTCGGCGCCTTCCTCCGCTGCGGCCCGCAGCAGCACGGACACATAGAGCATGCTGATGTCGCCGAGGGCGTGGTGGCGGTTTCCGTTGGCTGGCATGTGGTTTTCCTGGCAAGTGTGATCCAGGGATATTATAAAGTTGTTTTTGGATATTGTTCGATGCGCTCCAGCTCGGTAACGTGTCGCCTATAACGAAGACGCCGCCAACCGGCGCCACGAATGAGGAGAGCAAGATGACCGCACCCGGCATGGCCAAATACCCCCACCTGCTGGCCCCCCTCGATCTGGGGTTCACTCAGCTGCGTAACCGGACTCTGATGGGGTCCATGCACACCGGCCTGGAAGAGGCTAAGAATGGTTTCGAGCGCCTGGCCGTGTTCTATGCCGAACGGGCCCGGGGCGGTGTCGGCTTGATCGTGACCGGCGGCATTGGCCCGAACGAAGAGGGCGCGGTGTATCAGCACGCCGCCAAGATGAGCACCGAGGAGGAGTCCGACCGGCACAAGGTGATCACCCAGGCGGTGCATGAGGCCGGAGGCACGATCTGCATGCAGATTCTGCATGCCGGCCGCTATGCCTATTCTCCCAAGCTGGTGGCGCCGTCGCCGATCCAGGCGCCGATCAACCCGTTCAAACCGCGCGAGCTGGACGAGGAAGGAATCCAGAAACAGATCGACGACTACGTCAACTGCGCCGCCTTGGCCCAGCGCGCCGGGTACGACGGGGTCGAGATCATGGGCTCGGAAGGCTACTTTATTAACCAGTTCATCGTCTCCCACACCAACCATCGGACCGACCGCTGGGGTGGCAGCTACGAGAACCGCATCCGTCTGCCCATTGAGATCGTCCGCCGCGTGCGCGAGCGGGTAGGGGAGCGCTTCATCATCATCTATCGCCTGTCCATGCTGGACCTGATCGAGGATGGCAGCACCTGGGACGAGGTGGTGCATCTGGCCAAGGAAATCGAGAAAGCCGGCGCCACCATCATCAACACCGGCATCGGCTGGCACGAGGCCCGAGTCCCCACCATCGCCACCTCGGTGCCGCGCGCGGCCTTCACCAAGGTTACGGCCCGCCTGAAGGGGGAGGTCGGCATTCCGCTGGTCACCACCAACCGGATCAACACCCCGGACGTGGCCGAGAAGGTGCTGGCGGACGGGGATGCGGATATGGTGTCCATGGCCCGCCCATTCCTGGCCGACGGCGAATTCGTGCTCAAGGCCGCGGAGGACCGAGCCGAGGAAATCAACACCTGCATCGGCTGCAACCAAGCCTGTCTGGATCACACCTTTAGTGGCAAGCTCACCTCCTGTCTGGTGAATCCCAGGGCCTGCCACGAGACCGAGCTGGCCTATGTCCGGACCGCCACGCCCAAGGCCATCGCCGTGGTGGGGGCGGGGCCCGCCGGCCTGTCCTTCGCCACCGTCGCTGCCCAGCGGGGGCACCGCGTGACCCTGTTCGAGGCGTCCGGTGAAATCGGTGGCCAGTTCAACGTGGCCAAACGGATTCCGGGTAAGGAAGAGTTTTATGAAACCCTGCGCTACTTCCGGGTCATGCTGGAAAAGACCGGCGTGGACCTGCGTCTGAATACCCGGGTCAGCGCCGAGGATCTGAAGGCCGGCGGCTTTGACGAAGTGGTGCTGGCCACCGGTGTGACGCCGCGAGTGCCGGACATCGAGGGTATCGATCACCCGAAAGTGATCGGCTATCTCGACGCCCTCTTGGAACGCAAGCCGGTGGGTCGACGGGTGGCGGTGATCGGCGCCGGCGGAATCGGTTTCGACGTGTCGGAGTTCCTGGTGCACCAGGGCCAGTCGCCGTCGCTGGACATACAGGCGTTTATGAAGGAATGGGGTGTGGACCTGAGCGTTCGGCACCGGGGCGGTATCCAGGGTGTTCAGCCGGAAGTGCCGGCGCCGGCCCGCGAGATTTACCTGCTCCAGCGCAAGCCGTCGAAGGTGGGCAAGAACCTAGGCAAGACCACCGGCTGGATTCACCGTACTTCACTGAAAAACCGCAACGTGACCATGATCCCGGGGGTCACCTACCGCCGTATCGACGATGAGGGACTGCATATCACCATCACGCCCAAGGGCGCGGAACATGGCGAGGACAAGGTGCTGCCGGTGGATACGGTGGTCATCTGTGCCGGCCAGGAGCCGTTGCGTGAGTTGCAGGCCGGCCTGGAAGCCGCCGGTCTGCCGGTGCACCTGATCGGCGGGGCTGATGTGGCGGCCGAGCTGGACGCCAAGCGGGCCATCAACCAGGGCGCGCGCCTCGCCGCCGAGCTCTGACGGCCTTCGGTTCACAAAAGGTTGCAGTTTTTCGCTGCGTTTCAGGATCAGTCTGGCTAGACTGTTGAAAAGCCTCCGCTGGGTCGGGGGCTTTTCGTTCATGGCCAGCCCGGTCGCGTGCGTGTGATGGCATGGAACCGTCCCTGCAGGCGGTGCGTGTGGCTGTCGTAGACGGTTTCCTGGAGAGCGAGAATGGTTCCTGCCGACCCCGCCACCGACGGCTACGCGGCGGTTTTTTTCATGGAGGACGGGCGCGTGGCGCGTCAGATGCGCGCCTCGGAGTTCGATGCCTTCCTGGATGGCTACGTGGGCCTGTCCGATTTGGCCGAGACCGATGTTCGGGCGGTGTGGGTAGAGCTGGGCAGCGATCTGTTGGTGCGCGCCTTGGTATTTTTCCGCATCTGGTTCGACGAGGAAGGGCGGGCCGATACCCACTGGAACATTCCGGTGGAGGACTTGGCCCGACGCGGTGCCAAGGGGCCGGACCTGGGGGCCGGCGCCATTCGCTTGGTATGCCGCAGCTTGTGCCCGGATCCGGCTTACGCCGACGAACTCTGGGACCCGGACATGACCCCGGGCAACAACCATTTCCAGGCCATCCGCAAGGCCGTTGAAAGCAATACCCTGAAATTCCGCAAGATCGAGGCCGTGGACGAGGCCCGTATTCCCGTGCTCCACGCGGAGGTGCCCGCCGGCGTCCGTCCGGGCGGTGACCCGGACCGTGCTCGGCTGGCCCAGCTGATCCGTGAGCAACGCCTTCGGATCAAAACGCTTCAGAGTGTGCACCGGGACTCCCTGGCCGAACTCCAGCGCCAGCACCGACTGGAGCTGCAGGCGCTGCGCAACGAACTGGCGGAACTGGAGCAGAAATACGAGCGCCAGAGGGTGAGCAACGAGCAGCTCAAGCAGCGCCTGTCCGAGCGCAACGCCCAGTACCTGTCGATGCAGGAGCAGATCGGTACCGCCGCCGAGGCGAGACAGCGGGAAGACGCCAACGCCGGTGCGGAGGTGGTGCTGCTGCGCGAGCAGTTGGAGCGTCGCCAGCGCGAACTGGAAGCCCGGGATGAGAAGATCGTGGCGCTGGAGCAGGACATCCGCGAGTTGAAAGAACGGCAGCCCCCGGAAAACTCCCTGATGGAACAGCTGCGCCAGCAGTCGGTGTTCCTGGTGGCCTATCACCCTGGGGTCGGCCACATTACCCTGCCATACGACGACATCGAGACCTATTTCCGCAATCCGGCCGCCTATGCCGCCGAGCGTTGCGGCCTGAACGAGCCCGCCTATCTGGACTGGCTGGACCATTACGAGAATCCCGTGTGCCGCCACCAGGAAGAGGACGGCCGCTGCTGTGGCGAGCCGATCCTGCGGGTCAGCCAGCCGGCGGAGTTCCGCCGGGGCATCGATGACCGCTGCGAGCGGCACCGCGACTGAGCCGACGCATCTTTTTTCAGAAACGGACGGAGTTTCGATACACTGTAGCCCAGTGTTAGGCGGGAGAGGCCGGCAGGCCCCGTTGCACCCCGGACAACAGGAAACTTC
The DNA here is from genome assembly GCF_001981305.1 of Marinobacter lutaoensis. GTDB lineage: Bacteria > Pseudomonadota > Gammaproteobacteria > Pseudomonadales > Oleiphilaceae > Marinobacter > Marinobacter lutaoensis. The sequence goes on from NZ_MSCW01000006.1 coordinate 135,797, forward strand.
ATGGACCATTTCAGGAATATCGGTGTTATTGGCCGCATGGGCAGCGTCAAGGTGGTGGAGACGCTGCGCCAGCTCAAACAGTACCTTCTGTCACAGAATTATCAGGTCATCCTGGAGGAAGACACCGCGGCCATGATTCCCGGCCACGGCCTACAGGTGGCCAGCAAGAAACTGCTGGGGGAAATCTGCGATCTGGTGATCGTGGTGGGCGGCGACGGCAGCCTGCTGGGTGCGGCCCGGGAACTGGCCAAGTCGAAGATTCCGCTGCTGGGGGTCAACCGGGGGCGGCTCGGGTTCCTGACCGACATTTCGCCGTCCGATCTGGAGGAGCGCCTGGGCAAGGTACTGGAAGGGGAGTACATCGAGGAAACCCGCTTTCTTCTGGACGGTCACGTCGAGCGCAACGGCCAGCCGGTTGGCTTCGGCAGTGCCCTGAACGATGTGGTGCTGCACCCGGGCAAATCCACCCGCATGATCGGGTTTGATCTGTTCATTGACGGTCACTTTGTCTATAGCCAGCGTTCCGACGGCCTGATCGTCTCCACGCCGACCGGTTCCACCGCTTATTCCCTGTCCGCCGGCGGTCCGATCATGCACCCGAAGCTGGATGCCATCGTTCTGGTGCCCATGTTCCCGCACACCCTGAGCAGCCGGCCCATCGTGGTGGACGGCAAGAGTGAGATCAAACTGGTGATTGGCGAAACCAACGAGACCTATCCGCAGGTCAGTTTCGACGGCCAGATGAACATTGCCTGCGCGCCGGGCGACATCATCCGAATCACCAAGAAACCCTTCAAGATCCGTCTGATCCACCCCACGGACCATAACTTCTACGCCACCTGCCGGGACAAGCTGGGGTGGGCGAGCGAAATAGCAGCGAGTTGACCATGGCCGGCAAGACCACCACCGCGAATCGCGGATTTGACATCATCGGCGACATTCATGGCTGCGCCCTGACTTTGGAGAAACTCCTGGACCTGCTGGGTTACCGTAAGGTCAACGGTGTCTACCGCCACCCCCGGCGCCAAGCGGTGTTCCTGGGTGACATCATCGACCGCGGCCCCCGCATCCGCGAGGCCCTGCATCTGGTGCGGGACATGGTGGAGCATGGCGCCGCCCGCATCGTCATGGGCAACCACGAATACAACGCCCTGGGTTACTGCACCCGGGCCCGTCCTGGCAGCGGCAAGACCTGGCTGCGTGAACACAACGCCCGGCACGACCGGCTGATCCGGGAAACCCTGGAACAGTTCGACCATTACCCCCGCGAGTGGAACGAATTCCTGGAATGGTTCTACACCATTCCCCTGTTCATCGAGGACGAGGATTTTCGAGTGGTGCATGCGTGCTGGGATGGCGACCTGATTGAGAAGTTCAAGCAGGTGCAGGGGGGAGCCTGCATTGACGAGGATTTCCTGCACGCGTCTGCGGCCCTCGAATCCTTTGCCGGTCAGGTCATGGATACCCTGCTGCGGGGCACGGACCTGCGGTTGCCGGAGGGCGTGACCATCACCGGCCGGGACGGTTACGTGCGCGAGTTTTTCCGCACCAAGTTCTGGGCCGACAACCCGCGAACCTACGCGGACGTGGTGTTTCAGCCCGACCCTCTGCCGCCGGAGGTGGCCAGCCGAGAGCTGACCGAGGCGGAGCGGCGCCAGCTGATCACCTATCCGAAGGACGCCCCGCCGGTGTTCGTGGGGCACTACTGGATGGAAGGCCTGCCGGCCCCGCTGAAGCCGAACGTGGCGTGCCTGGACTTCAGCGCCGTCAAGTACGGCAAACTGGTGGCCTACCGGTTCGATGGTGAGCGGGTCCTGTCACCGGACAAGTTCGTCTGGGTCAAGGTCGAGCGGCCGGAAGAAGTCGAGTATCCCACCAGTGAGGACAGCGTGGCCCGGTGAGCCCGGCCCGGTTGTCGGTCCGCAACGCAACGTATCAAGAGGTGGCCCTTGTATCGGGTAAAACAGTTGGATACCTCGGTTGACCTGTCCGAGTTCAGCCGCTGGCTGCGGGACCGGGGTGTGCCGCACCGGATCACCGAGGAAGGCGGCAGTCAGGTGCTGTGGCTGGAGTCTCCGGAGCTGGCCGAGCCGGTGTTGTCGGCTCTGGACCGGTTCCTGTCGGAGCCGGAACTTCGGGCCCAGCTGACCCGGCAGAACCAGTCGCCGGCGTTCGTGGCTGGGCGCTGGCAGCCTTCGCCCCGGCACGCTCCCCTGGTGGTGGGGATCATCGCGGTGGCGTTCCTGATGGTGTGGCTGACTGGCATGGGCAACGGCCCGCTGACCACCGCGCTGATGCTGGTCGACCCCCGCTACCACGATTGGGGAACCCTGGCGCAGCGGCTGCAAGCCCTGACGGATACCCTCGCCTCGGGGCAGGTTTGGCGCCTGCTGAGCCCGGATTTCCTGCATTTCAGTTGGCCCCACATCATCTTCAATTCGGTGATGATCTGGTTTTTGGGCAGTCAGGTAGAATGGTTCGATGGCCGCCGCCGGCTGCTGCTGCTGTTCGTGGTGGCCAGCCTGCTGTCCAATGGCCTGCAATATCTGGTATCGGGCCCCCTGTTCGGCGGCCTGTCCGGGGTCGTGTATGGCATCCTGGGATACTGCTGGCTCAGCCATCGGCGGTACCCAAGGTTCCAGATCCCTCCGGCGCTGGTCACCTTCGCCGTGGCCTGGATGGTGTTTGGCTATACCCCGTTGCCGGAGTTTCTTGGGCTGGGCCGGATGGCCAACGAGGCTCATCTGGGCGGCTTCCTGGCCGGGCTGCTATGTGCGCTTCTGCCACCGGCGGCACGTCGGGCATAAAAAAGCCCCACCGAAGGGTGGGGCGTAAAAGAGCTATAAGCTCCTGATGAGAGAGACCAAATGATACGACCGCTGTCATTTGGTGAGTTAATGATAATTATTATCGTTTGCGTCTGTCAAACGGTTCTTGCATTTTTTTATGACAATTTGTTCAGGAGAGCGGGATGACTTATGAAGAGCTGATCAAGCACCTGGACCCGACGGTGTACCAGAACCTGCGTCGGGCCATCGAACTGGGCAAATGGCCGGATGGCCGCACGATGACCGCGGAGCAGAAGGCCATCAGCCTGGAAGCGGTGATCTACTACGAAAACCTGCACAACATTCCCGAGCAGGAGCGGGTAGGCTACCTGGATCGTGGCGAAAAGGCGGGGACTGCCTGTGATCCGTCCGTCAAGGCCGCCGGCGGTATGCCCGACATCGACCCGGATCTGTTCGTCGAGGTCAAATCTTGATCGATACCGTCGACGTGACCGGGCGTCTGCGGAAAATGCCGGTGCAGGCGACGGAGCCGGTCGAGTACCACCTTGCCATTGGCGATACCCGGGTGCCTCTCAACGGTCTGCTGGGGCAGCAGGTACGAATCGAGTTTGGTGGCGTCATCCGCTGTATTCATTGCGACCGCACCACCCGGAAAAGCTTCAACCAAGGCTATTGCTATCCCTGTTTCCGTCGGCTGGCGGCCTGCGACAGCTGCATCGTCAGCCCGGAAAAATGTCACTTTCACCTGGGAACCTGCCGGGAGCCGGCGTGGGGCGAGGCCCATTGCATGGTGGAGCATGTCGTCTACCTGGCCAACTCCTCGGGGCTGAAGGTGGGGATCACCCGAGCCTCCCAAGTGCCGACGCGCTGGATTGACCAGGGCGCGATCGAAGCAATTCCCATGCTGCGTGTGGCCAGCCGCTACCTGGCGGGGCTGGTGGAAGTCGCCTGCAAGTCACACGTGGCCGACCGCACCAACTGGCGCGCCATGCTCAAGGGAGCGGTTCCGGAGCTGGATTTGCCGACCGAGCGAACGCGGCTGCTGTCGCTGATCGCCGATGACCTGGACGCACTGCGCCGGAGTCATGGCGAGGACGCCATCCGTCCGGTGTCGGAGGACGGGCGGGCTCTGCGCTATCCCGTGCAGGTCTGGCCAGACAGGATCAAAACCCATAATCTGGACAAAACCCTGGAAGTGGAAGGTGTCCTGGAAGGCATCAAGGGTCAGTACCTGATTCTGGACACCGGCGTGCTCAATGTCCGCAAGTTTACCGGCTATGAAGTCCGTTTCCGCGCCGGGCCCCGTTGAAACGAATGCCGTGGAGAATGCCATGCGAAGCAACCAGCCACAAACCATCTATCTGAGCGATTACAAGGTGCCCGCCTACCTGGTGGACCACGTGGATCTGCGGTTCGAACTGTTCGAGCACGGCGCACGGGTACACAGCATCCTGACCGTGCGCCGCAACCCCCAGTCCGACGACGTCGGCGCGCCGCTGGTGCTGGACGGCGACCGTCTGGTGCTGGAGTCGCTGGCCCTGAACGGAACCCCCCTGGACGGGGACCAGTACGAGGACCGGGGCGACCAGCTGGTCGTCGCCGATGTGCCGGAGCAGTTCCAGCTGTCCGTGGTGACCTGGATCGAGCCCCAGAACAACACCCGCCTGGAGGGACTGTACAAATCGTCGGGCATGTTCTGCACCCAGTGTGAAGCCGAAGGCTTCCGCTGCATCACCTTCTTCCCAGATCGTCCGGACGTGATGGCCCGTTTCCGGACCCGTATCGAGGCGGACCGGAGCGCCTATCCGGTGCTGCTGTCCAACGGCAACGACATCGACCGGGGTGACCTGCCGGACGGGCGTCACTTTGTCACCTGGGAAGACCCGTTCCCGAAACCCTGTTACCTGTTTGCCCTGGTGGCCGGGGACCTGGTGGAAAAACGGGACAGCTTCCGTACCCGCTCCGGGCGCGACATTGATCTGCGCATGTACGTTGAGCCCAGGAACGCCGACAAGTGCGCGCATGCCCTGGACTCCCTCAAGCGGGCCATGCGCTGGGATGAGGAAGTTTACGGTCGCGAGTACGATCTGGACATCTTCATGATCGTGGCCGTGGATGACTTCAACATGGGGGCCATGGAGAACAAGGGGCTCAACATCTTCAACTCGTCCTGCGTGCTGGCCAGCCAGGATACCGCCACCGATGCCGCCTACCAGCGCATCGAAGCGATCGTCGCGCACGAGTACTTCCATAACTGGTCCGGCAACCGGGTCACCTGCCGTGACTGGTTCCAGCTGAGCCTGAAGGAAGGCTTTACCGTGTTCCGGGACTCCCAGTTCTCCGCCGACATGGGCTCGGCGACCGTGAAGCGGATTGAGGATGTAACCCTGCTGCGGACCGCCCAGTTCGCCGAAGATGCGGGCCCCATGGCGCACCCGGTGCGGCCGTCGTCCTACATTGAAATATCCAACTTCTACACGCTGACCATCTATGAGAAAGGCGCGGAAGTGGTGCGTATGCTCCACAACCTGCTGGGGCCGGAGCTGTTCCGCAAGGGCAGTGACCTTTACTTCGAGCGCCATGACGGCCAGGCGGTGACCACGGATGACTTTGTCCGGGCGATGGAGGACGCGTCCGGCCGTGACCTGTCCCAGTTCCGGCTGTGGTACGAGCAGGCGGGGACCCCGGTTCTGACCGTCCGTGACGAGTTCGACGCCGATCGCGGGGTGTACCGCCTCACCGTTGAGCAGACCCTTCCGGACACCCCGGGCCAGACCGACAAGAAGCCCCATCACATTCCATTTGCCCTGGGGCTGCTGGATCGCCGGGGCCAGCCTCTGCCACTGCGCCTGGCCGACGACGACACAGAGGCCCCCACCGAGCGGATGCTGGAGTTGACCGAGCGTGCCCATACGTTCGAGTTTCATGGTCTGGCAGAGTGTCCGGTGCCGTCCCTGCTGCGCAACTTCTCCGCTCCGGTACGCCTGAACTATCCCTGGACCCGGGAACAGCTGCTGTTCCTCATGAGCCACGATCCGGACGGATTCAACCGCTGGGATGCCGGCCAACGGCTCGCGGTGGACGTGATCCAGTCCCTGGTGGGCGCCCCGCGCGACACGCAGGTCGAGCCGCGGCTGGTGACCGCTTACCGACACCTGATCTGCGATGCGTCCCTGGATCAGGCACTGGTGGCCAAGATGCTGCAGCTGCCCTCTGAGGCCTACCTGATCGAGCTGGCGGACGAGGCCGACGTACCGGCCATCCATCAGGCCCGGGAGCGCGTGCTCAAGCACTTGGCCATTTCCCTGCGCGATGAACTGGTGGCCTGCTATCGCCGCAACGCCCAGGACAGCGCCTACGACCTCAGCCCGCTGGCCATCGCCCGGCGCAGCCTGCGCAACACCGCACTGGCCTGGCTGCTGGCCATCAACGACGAGGAAGGTCGGGCGCTGGCGGTGCGCCAGTTCCGGGATGCCGACAATATGACCGACCGGATCGGTGCCCTGCGGGCCCTGGTCAACTCCGACTACGAGGACGATCGCAACCAGGCGCTGGCCAGCTTCTACCAACGCTACCAGGACGACCCCCAGGTAGTGGAGCAGTGGTTCTCGGTCCAGGCGGCCAGCGACCGGGCCGGCCAGCTGCCGCAGATCCGGGCGCTGCTGACACACCCGGCGTTCGACTGGAAGAACCCGAACAAGGTGCGGGCGGTGGTGGGTGCTTTCGCCGGCCAAAACCTGGCCGCCTTCCACCAAGTCGACGGCTCCGGCTACGACTTCCTGGCCGAGCAGGTGTGCCGTCTGGACGACAGCAACCCGCAGATTGCCGCGCGCCTGGTCACGCCGCTGACCCGCTGGCGCAAGTTCGCCCCGGCCTATCGGGAACGGATGCGGGCAGCGCTGGAGCGCATCCGGGACAAGCCGAGTTTGTCCCGCGATGTCTACGAAGTGGTGCACAAGAGCCTGGCGGGCTGAGCCGGCGCTGGCCACGGCGGCTGCCGACGCCGTGGCCGGATACAAAATCGCACTTTCGGTCGATAGACATCAGTGCCCGATCGGCTAATCTGTTGGACAGTCTGTCGTTTTTGAAGACCACAATAATAAGCCCCACAAGAGGCTTCCAGACGGATTAAGGTAACCCATGAGATATAACAAGAACGTGCTGTTTGGTGGCATCTTGGCGTTGTCTGTCGTTGCCACGCCCTGCCTGGCGGCGGTCTCTTCCTCGGAGGCGGCCCATCTCGGCAAAGACCTGACGCCCTTCGGCTCGCCCAGGGCCGGCAATGATGCCGGTACCATCCCTGCCTGGGACGGGGGGCTGACCGAGCCGCCGCCGGGCTATGAAGGCTCCGGCCAACACCACATCGACCCGTTCCCGGACGACCAGGTGCTGTTTACCATCACCGCCGCGAACATGGACCAGTACGCCGATTTCCTGACCGATGGCGTCAAGGCCATGTTCGAGACCTATCCCACCACCTTCCGTGTGCCGGTTTACCAGAGCCGCCGTACCCATGCGGTACCCGACTGGGTGGCTGAGAACACCCGGAAAAACGCCACCAAGGCGGAAATCGTGGGGCAGGGCGAAGGGATCAAGGGCGCCTACGGCGGCTACCCGTTCCCGATTCTTCAGGGTAACGACGAGGAAAAGGCATGGCAGGTGATCTGGAATCACCTGACCCGCTGGCGGGGCATCTACGTCACCCGCCGCTCCAGCGAGGTGGCGGTGCAGCAGAATGGCGACTACTCGTTGGTCACCTCCCAGCAGGAGGCGTTCTTCAACTACTACAACCCCGAGGGCGATGAAAGCACCCTCGACAACGTCATCTTCTACTACCTGTCGTTCACCCTGTCGCCGCCTCGCCTGGCCGGCGGCGCTATCCTGATTCACGAAACCCTGAACCAAATCATCAACCCGCGCAACGGCTGGGGCTACAACGCCGGCCAGCGTCGCGTGCGCCGGGCGCCCAATCTTGGCTACGACTCACCGATCGCCGCCTCGGACAACCTGCGCACGGCCGATGACACCGACATCTTCAACGGGGCCCTGGACCGCTACAACTGGAAGTACCTGGGCAAGCGGGAGATTTACATTCCCTACAACAACTACCGGATTGGGCAGAAGGGCCTGCCGTATTCGGAAATCCTGGGCATCTCCCACCTGAATCCGGACCTGATGCGCTGGGAACTGCACCGGGTGCACGTGGTGGAAGCCACCCTGAAGGAAGGCGCACGCCACATCTACGCCAAACGCCGTTTCTACGTGGACGAGGACAGCTGGAACACCGTGCTGCTCGATCAATACGATGGCCGTGGCGAGCTTTGGCGGGTCACCATGGCGGTGCTCAAGAACTACTACGAGCTGCCGGGCGTCTGGAGCGTTCTGGATGTCTATCACGACCTTCAGGCCCGCCGCTACCACGTGCTCGGTCTGGATACCGAGGAGCCCAACACCCGGGTGTTCTCGGATGACATCCCCAACAAGCGGTATTTCTCGCCGGCGTCTCTGCGCCGCCGGAGCGTCCGCTGAGTTGCCCTGACCGGAGTCCGTCCGCGCCACAGGGAATCGGGTGGCTATTCACATGCCGGCAGTCCACGTATTGCCGGCATGTTTACCGTTAAGACCCGGTGTTTTGCCGGCCAGAGACACACAGTAAAACAACCAATAGGCACTTCGAATGGTTACAAGCTTGATGCGTAAAACCCTGGGTGTGACCTGCCTGGGGCTTTCCATGGCCTGCGCGGCCCCAGCGGCGATGGCCGTCGGGGATCTGCTCGAGACGCCTGCCCGCCCCACGGAACTGGCGCCCCACCGGTTGCTGAACGACGTCGCCGTCGCCGGCGACCGTATCGTGGCCGTCGGCGAGCGGGGGCACATCATCTATTCCGATGACCAGGGTCAGAGCTGGACCCAGGCCCAGGTGCCAGTGTCGGTTACCCTCACGGGCGTGGACTTCGGGACCGAGCGTGAGGGGTGGGCCGTGGGCCACAGTGGCGCGGTGCTGCACTCGAGCGACGCGGGAGCGACCTGGGAGCTGCAACTGGACGGTATTCAGGCCGCGAGGCTGGCCATCGCCAGCCAGGAAGCGGAAATCGCCGACATGGAGCGGCGCATCGAGGACGCGCCGGACGCGCAGAAGGAAGACCTGGAGTGGGCTCTGGACGACCTCACCTTCGCCCTGGAAAACATGGAGGCGGATCTGGACATCGGGCCGGTCAACCCGTTTCTGGATGTCTGGTTCCGGGACGCCGAGCATGGCTTCGTGGTGGGCGCCTACGGCATGATGTTCCACACCAAGGATGGCGGCCGGACCTGGCAGGATTGGGCACCGCGCCTGGATAACCCCCAGAACTTCCACCTCAACGCCATCACCGAGGTGGCCGGTGGCGCGCTCGTGGTTGTGGGCGAGGCTGGGCAGATCCACGTCTCGGTGGACGGTGGCGAAACCTGGGAGCGCCGGGAAAGCCCTTACCCGGGGTCCCTGTTCGGCGTGCTGGGCACCGGGCGGGTCAACGAGATTCTGGCTTTCGGGCTGCGTGGCACGTTGTTGGAGTCGACCGATCTGGGGCGCTCCTGGACCATCGTCAATACCGGCTCCACCGCCACCCTTAACGATGGCTTCGCCGATGGCGACCGGATTGTCCTCGGTGGCAACGGGGGCGCGGTCCTGACCAGTGGCAACGGAGGCGCCACCTTCCGTGAGTATCTGCGCGAGGATCGCCAGGGTGTGATGGGCGTGGTCCCGGTGGCGAGCACCCGTCTGCTGCTGGTGGGCGAGGGCGGCGTCAAGCACGCCGATGCCCAAGGCAAGAACCTTCAATAACGCCCTGATGTGGCAACAATCGATAGACAGTAGAGGGGCTTTGAATGTCAAACCCGATGCATGACAAGGGCGAACACTACCTGACCACGCCGAAGGCCGAGCCGTTCCTGGAGCGGCTGATCTTCAACAACCGGGCGGTCATTCTGGTTTTGCTGACCCTGCTGACCCTGTTCTTGGGCTACAACGCGGTCAAGATCCAGCCGGATGCCAGCTTCGAGCGAATGATTCCGCTGGAGCATCCGTACATCATCAACATGATGGAGCGTCGGCACGACCTGGAAAACCTGGGCAACTTCGTCCGGATTGCGGTCGAAGTCAAAGAAGGGGACATCTTCACTCAGGAGTACATGGAAACCCTGCGCCAGCTGACTGACGAAGTGTTCTACCTCAACGGTGTCGACCGCTCCGGGCTGAAGTCACTGTGGACGTCCAACGTGCGTTGGGTGGAAGTGACCGAACAGGGCTTCCAGGGTGGCACCGTGATTCCGGATAACTACGATGGCTCCCGGCAAAGCTTGGAACAGCTGCGCCAGAATGTGCTGCGCTCGAACGAGGTGGGGCGTCTGGTGTCCGACAACTTCAAATCCACCATCGTGTACGCGCCCTTGTATGAAAAGGATCCGGAAACCGGGGAGCCGCTGGACTACGCCGAGTTTTCCCGGCAGCTGGAAGAGAAAATCCGGAGCAAGTACGAGGCCCAGAATCCGAACATTGAGATCCATATCGTCGGCTTCGCCAAGAAGGTGGGGGACCTGATCGAGGGCATTGGCGCCATTGCCTGGTTCGCGGGGATCACCATCATTCTGACGACCCTGTTGCTGTACTGGTACTCCCGTTGCATCGCCGGCACCCTGGTGCCGGTGTTCACCTCCATCATCGCGGTGTTCTGGCAGCTGGGCACCCTGAAGTTGCTGGGCTACGGCCTGGACCCGTATTCGGTGCTGGTGCCGTTCCTGGTGTTCGCGATCGGCATCAGTCACGGCGTCCAGATCGTCAACGCCATGGCGGTGGAGGCGGCCAAGGGGTTCGATGCCGTCACGGCGGCGCGGCTGGCGTTCCGGGCGCTGTATATTCCCGGCATGCTGGCGCTGATCTCCGATGCCTTCGGTTTCCTGACGCTGTTCTTCATTGAAATCGATGTCATCCGTGACCTGGCCGTGGCGGCCGGTATCGGTGTCGCGTTCGTGATCATCACCAACCTGGTGCTGCACGTGCTGATCATGTCCTATGTGGGCATTTCCAAGGGCGGTGTCCGGCATGTTCAGAACCACGGCGAAAAACAGGATCGCAAGTGGCGGCTGATGTCCTATTTCTCCCATCCCGGGGTGGCGCCGATCTCTCTGCTGATCGCTGTCATCGGTCTCGGGCTCGGTCTTTACTACAAACAGGGGCTCAAGGTGGGCGACCTGGATCAGGGCGCGCCGGAGCTGCGCGAAGACTCCCGCTACAACCAGGACAACGCCTTCATCATCCACAACTATTCCACCAGCGCCGATGTTCTAGTGGTGATGGTGGAAACACCGGAGGAGCAGTGCACCCAATATAATGTGCTGCACGCCATGGATGCCTTGCAATGGGAGCTCCAGAACACCCCGGGCGTCCAGTCCACCGCATCCCTGGCGGACGTTTCCAAGATCGTCACCAAGGCGCTGAACGAGGGCAATTGGAAGTGGTATGCCATTTCCCGGAACCAGACCATCATCAACGCCTCCATTCGTGAGGCTCCGTCTGGCCTGATCAACACCGACTGCAGCCTGACTCCGGTGCTGGTGTTCCTGGAAGATCACAAGGCCGAGACTCTGCGCACGGTGGTCGAGCGCGTTGAGGCGTTTGCGGCCGCCAACAGCAACGAGGAGCACACCTTCCTGCTGGCTGCTGGCAACGCCGGTGTGGAGGCAGCCACCAACGAGGTCATCTCCAAGGCCAAGGACATGATGCTGCTGTTCGTCTACGGCGTGGTGAGCTTGCTGTGCTTCGTCACCTTCCGCTCGGTGCGCGCGGTGCTGTGCATTGTAATCCCGCTGGGCCTGACGTCGGTATTGTGCGAAGCCATCATGGCCGTCTCCGGCATCGGCATCAAGGTGGCAACCCTGCCGGTGATCGCGCTGGGGGTAGGCATCGGCGTGGACTACGGTATCTACATCTACAGCAAGCTGGAGAAGTACCTGCTGGAAGGCAAGACGCTCCAGGAGGCCTATTTCGAAACCCTGAGGTCCACCGGCAAAGCGGTGGTGTTCACCGGCGTGACCCTGGGCATCGGGGTGGTGACCTGGATCTTCTCGCCGATCAAGTTCCAGGCGGACATGGGATTCCTGCTGTTCTTCATGTTCCTCTGGAACATGGTGGGGGCCATCTGGCTGCTGCCGGCCCTGGCCCGGTTCCTGCTCCGGCCGGATCGAATGGTTGCAAAAGCCCGGGCGGCAAAATAAGCTTTCCGGCCCATGCAAAAAAGCCCGCCTTGCGGGCTTTTTTGTTGATCGCTCAATTAGTTAGAGTGCTAACTCTAACTTTATTTATGCCCTGAAGTGGTCTATGTTCTAAAGTGGACGTGAAATCTGCTCGTAGGAAACGCGGGCAGCTACAACCTACAACGACCAGACAAAGGAAGAAATCATATGACACTGAAACTCAAGGTATCCGCCCTTGCCATGGCTGCTGCGGTCAGTCTGGGTACTGCCTCCACCACCGTTTCCGCCCAGGAGCAGCGGTTTGTGACCATCGGCACCGGGGGCGTAACTGGGGTTTACTATCCCGCCGGTGGTGCGATCTGTCGCCTGGTCAACATGGATCGTAAGGAACATGGTATTCGTTGTTCCGTCGAGAGCACCGGTGGTTCCGTCTACAACCTGAATGCCATTCGCCAGGGTGAGCTGGATCTGGCCGTTGCCCAGTCCGACTGGCAGTACCATGCCTACAACGGCACCAGCCAGTTCGAGGAAAAAGGCCCGGACAAGAAACTCCGCGCCGTGTTCTCCCTGCACCCGGAACCGTTCACCGTGGTGGCCAGCAAAGCGTCCGGCGTGAAGAAGTTCGAGGATCTGGAAGGCAAGCGCGTGTCCGTGGGTAACCCCGGTTCCGGCCAGCGGGCTACCGCCGAGGTGCTGATGGATGCCATGGGCTGGACCATGGACAAGTTCTCCTTGGCCGCCGAGCTGAAGGCAGCGGAGCAGTCCCAGGCCCTGTGTGACGGCAACATCGACGCCTTCTTCTACACCGTGGGTCACCCCTCCGGTGCCATCAAGGAAGCGACCACCTCCTGTGACAGCGTGCTGGTGACCGTTGACAATGCCGCCACCAAGAAACTGATCGAGGAGAACCCGTACTACCGGAAGGCGGTGATCCCGGGTGGCATGTACCGTGGCACCGATGAAGACGTGACCACCTTCGGTGTGGCTGCAACCTTCGTCTCCTCCACCGACGTGCCCGAGGACGTAGTGTACGAAGTGGTCAAGGCCGTGTTCGAGAATTTCGACAGCTTCAAGCGCCTGCATCCGGCGTTCGCCAACCTGAAGAAAGAAGAGATGGTTAAGGATGCCCTGAGTGCGCCGCTGCATCCGGGCGCCGCCAAGTACTACAAGGAAGTGGGTCTGATCGACTGATCGGCCACTTTGAAGCCAACGGGTCGCGGACCGCTCGGGTCCGCGACCTTTTTCTGACCTTCCCGATTTCCCTCTGACAGGATCCAGCTATGACGAATAGCGACCCGAGAGCCGGGGATGCCATCGATAAGCAGAAAGTTGAGGAATTCCTCCAGACCGAGTCTGGCGGGCGGGCCGCGACCGGCCCCGCCGCGGTTGTCCTGTTCCTTGTTCCTCTGTTGTGGTCCCTTTTTCAGCTGTGGATAGCGTCACCGCTGCCTTATCTGTTCGACATCGGCCTGTTCAATTCGACCGAGGCCCGATCGATCCATTTGGCATTCGCCTGTTTTCTGGCTTTTGCCGCGTTTCCCATGATCCGGGGAAAACACCAGAACCATGTGCCGATATACGATTGGGTTCTGGCCCTGGCGGCTGCGTTTGCCGCCTCGTACCTGTACTTTTTCTATGAGCAGCTGGCCTCCCGACCTGGGGCGCCGAATACCCAGGACATGATCGTCGCCCTGGGCGGCCTGATCCTGCTGCTGGAAGCCACGCGCCGGGCGCTCGGTCTGCCGCTGACCATCGTCGCGGGCGTGTTCATCATCTATTCCCTGGCCGGCCCCTACATGCCGGATGTGATTTCCCACAAGGGGGCCAGCCTCAGCAAGCTGGCGTCTCACCAGTGGCTTGGTACCGAAGGGGTGTTCGGTGTCGCGCTGGGAGTTTCCACCAGTTTCGTGTTCCTGTTCGTGTTGTTCGGCGCGTTGCTTGAACGTGCCGGTGCTGGCAACTACTTCATTCAGGTGGCCTACGCGCTGCTGGGGCACCTGCGGGGTGGCCCGGCCAAGGCCGCAGTGGTGTCCAGTGGCTTGAGCGGTGTGATTTCCGGCTCTTCCATCGCCAACGTGGTGACCACCGGTACCTTTACCATCCCGCTGATGAAGCGGGTCGGATTCCCGGCCACCAAGGCCGGTGCGGTCGAGGTTGCGGCTTCCACCAATGGCCAGCTGACGCCGCCCATCATGGGCGCGGCGGCCTTCCTGATGGTGGAGTATGTGGGCATTTCCTACATTGAGGTGATCAAGCACGCCATCCTGCCGGCGCTGATTTCCTATGTGGCGCTGATCTACATCGTCCACCTGGAAGCCTGCAAGCTCAACATGAAGGGCATCGAACGGCTGGATCGGCCGACCCTGGCCCAGCGCCTGCTGAATTGGGTGGTGATCCTGATCGGTCTCTGTGTGCTGACTTTCGTGGTCTATTACGGCATCGGCTGGGTAAAGGGCTGGCTCGGCGCCGCCGCCATCTGGGTCCTGGCGCCGTTGCTGGTGCTGGTGTACATCGGGTTGGTCGGCTATGCCTGCCGCTTCCCGGACTTGGAGGAGGACGACCCCGAGAAGGCCATGGACTCGCTGCCGCTGGCGGGCCCCACCATCAAGACCGGCCTGTACTATCTGCTGCCGGTGGTAGTACTGGTTTGGTGCCTGACGGTTGAACGTTTCTCGCCGCAGCTGTCCGCGTTCTGGGCGACGGTGTTCATGGTTTTCATCATCATCACCCAGCGCCCCCTGAAAGCATTCTTCCGCAACCAGGGCGAACTGTTCGCCGGCTTCCGCCAGGGCTGGGTCGATCTGGCGCATTCCCTGGTCACCGGTGCCCGTAACATGATCGGTATCGGCGTGGCCACCGCCACGGCGGGCATCGTGGTGGGAACCGTGACCCTCACCGGCATCGGTCTGGTCATGACCCAGTTCGTGGAGTTCATCTCCGGTGGCAATCTGCTGCTGATGTTGATCTTCACGGCGGTGATCAGCCTGATTCTGGGCATGGGGTTGCCGACCACGGCCAACTACATCGTGGTCTCGACGCTGATGGCGCCGGTGATCGTGACCCTGGGGGCTGAAAACGGCCTGCTGGTACCGCTGATCGCGGTACACCTGTTCGTGTTCTATTTCGGCATTCTGGCGGACGACACACCACCGGTGGGGCTGGCGGCCTACGCCGCGGCGGCCATCTCCGGAGGCGACCCGATCCGCACGGGTATCCAGGGTTTTACCTACGATATCCGGACAGCGATCCTGCCGTTCATGTTCATCTTCAATACCCAGCTGCTGCTGATCGGCCTGACCGGCTGGTTCGATCTGCTGGTGACCATCTTCAGCGCAGTCACGGCGATGCTGGTGTTCTCCGCCGCCACCCAGGGATTCTGGTTCACCAAAACCCGCTGGTGGGAGACGGTGCTGCTACTGCTGATCACCTTCACGCTGTTCCGGCCGGGGTTCTGGTGGGACATGGTGTATCCCCCCACCGAGGACCGTCCGGGCTCGGAGTTGTTCCAGCATGTGGATGACATTCCGGCAGGCGAGGCGATCATCATCCGTGCATCCGGCATGGCCCTGGATGGCCGCGATGTCTCCAAGTATCTGCATCTGCCGCTGCCGGCGGGGGAAACGCCCCAGCAGCGTCTGGCCGAGGCGGGTCTGGAAGTATCGCCCCAGGGAGACCAGCTGGTGGTGGATTTCGTGAACTTCGGCAGCCTTGCTGAAAAGGCGGGCATCAGCTTTGGCTGGACCATCGACAAGGTTCAGATCGAGAAGGACCGGCCGCCCAAGGAGCTGATGTTTATCCCCGCGCTGATCCTGCTCGGTCTGGTGGCCTTTGGCCAGCTCAGGCGCAAGGCGCGCGAGGAGGCCGCGGAGGTTCCCGCCTAGCGCGACCCGCGCCTGCGAGTCCGTATAACCCCGGCATTAACCTGCCGGGGTTTTTTCTGTTAGACTCCGGAGCGTTACGGCCCGCGGTTTGTGTCGCGGTGAGCCTGACGCAAGTGATCTTTGGTATAGATCACCGCTGAGTAACCAGAAGGAGTCTTTTTATGCCCGTCATTACCCTGCCGGATGGCAGTCATCGCAGTTTTTCCGAACCCGTAACCGTCCACGACGTGGCGGCCGACATCGGCGCAGGCCTGGCCAAAGCGGCTCTGGCTGGTAAAGTGAACGGCAAGCTGGTGGACACCAGCCATGTCATTGAGGAAGACGCCGAGCTGGCCATTATCACGGACCGGGACGAGGAAGGTGTCGACATCATCCGGCACTCCACCGCGCACTTGCTGGCTATGGCCGTCAAGGAGCTGTTTCCCAGTGCCCAGGTGACTATTGGCCCGGTCATCGAAAACGGTTTCTATTACGACTTCAAGTACGACCGGCCGTTCACCAACGACGATCTCGCACGCATCGAAAAGCGTATGGAAGAGCTGGCGAAGCAGGACATTCCGGTCAGCCGCTCGGTGATGTCCCGGGAAGAGGCCATCAAGCTCTTCGAGGATATGGGCGAGGAGTACAAGGTTCGCATCATTCAGGACATTCCCGGCGATGAAGACCTGTCGTTCTACCGCCAGGGGGACTTCATCGACCTGTGCCGTGGCCCGCATGTGCCGTCCACCGGCAAGCTGAAGGCGTTCAAACTGACCAAGGTGGCGGGTGCCTACTGGCGGGGTGACACTGGCAACGAACAATTGCAGCGGGTGTACGGAACCGCTTGGGGCAACAAGAAGGACCTCAAGGCGTATCTGAACCGCCTGGCGGAGGCTGAGAAGCGCGATCACCGCAAGATTGGCAAGAAGCTGGATCTGTTCCACATGCAGGAAGAGGCGCCGGGCATGGTGTTCTGGCACCCGGCCGGCTGGACCCTGTACCAACAGATTGAGCAGTACATGCGCGACAAGCTGCGCAAGCACGGTTATCAGGAAATCAAGACGCCGCAGGTGGTGTCCCGTACGCTTTGGGAAAAATCCGGGCACTGGGACAAGTTCAAGGACGACATGTTTACCACCGAGTCCGAGAAACACGACTACGCCATCAAGCCCATGAACTGCCCGTGCCATGTGCAAGTGTTCAACCAGGGGCTGAAGAGCTACAAGGACCTGCCGCTGCGTCTGGCCGAGTTCGGCTCCTGCCACCGGAACGAGGCGTCCGGCGCGTTGCATGGCCTGATGCGGGTGCGAGGCTTCACCCAGGATGACGCGCACATCTTCTGCGAGGAAGATGCCATTCAGGAAGAAGTGTCCGCCTTCATCAAGCTGCTGCACGAGGTGTACGCCGATTTCGGTTTCAGCGAGATCCTGTACAAACTGTCCACCCGTCCGGAGAAGCGGGTTGGCTCCGACGAGGTCTGGGACAAGGCCGAAGCCGCACTGGAAGAAGCCCTCAACCGGGCGGGGGTGGACTGGGAGCTGCTGCCGGGTGAGGGTGCGTTCTATGGTCCCAAGATCGAGTTCTCCCTGAAGGACTGCATCGGCCGGGTCTGGCAGTGCGGTACCATTCAGGTGGATTTCTCCATGCCGGGCCGGCTGGGGGCTCAGTACGTGGCCGACAACTCCGAGCGCAAGACGCCGGTTATGCTGCACCGGGCCGTTCTGGGTTCGTTCGAGCGCTTCATCGGTATCCTGATCGAGGAATACGAAGGGGCGTTCCCGACCTGGCTGGCGCCGACCCAGGTGGCGATCCTGAATATCACGGACAACCAGCGTGATTATTGTCAGGAACTGGCACAAAAATGGGATTCTTTGGGCTATCGCGTGCATGCCGACTTGAGAAACGAGAAGATCGGCTTTAAAATCCGCGAGCATACTTTGAACAAGGTTCCTTATTTGGCGGTGGTTGGCGACAAAGAAGTCGAAAACAACGCCGTCGCGATCCGGACCCGAAAGGGGGAGGATCTGGGAACCATGTCGGTCGACGAATTCGAGAAGCTGCTGGCTGACGACGTCGAGCGCAAGGGTAGAATCTAAACGGAGATCTGATTATTAAACAGCGAGCGAATCGGAGTGGGCGTACACCGCGTGCGCCCATCAATGAGAATATTGACGCAACTGAAGTCCGCCTGATTGACGCCGAAGGCAATCAGGTGGGTATTGTTCCCATTGAGGAAGCCCTCAGGCTGGCAGAAGAAGCGTCTCTTGACCTGGTTCAGGTTACGGATTCCGATCCGGTCGTCTGTAAGATAATGGACTACGGCAAGAAGATCTTCGAAGAGAAAAAGGCCCGGGCCGCTGCGAAGAAAAAGCAGAAACAGACCCAGGTCAAAGAGCTGAAGTTCCGACCAGGAACGGAGGAAGGGGATTACCAGGTCAAACTACGCAACCTGGTACGTTTCCTTGAGAACGGGGACCGCGGCAAGATCACGATCCGGTTCCGCGGGCGTGAGATGGCACACCAGGAACTTGGTATGAAGCTCATGCAGCGGATCGAGGAAGACGTGGCCGAGCTGGGCCAGGTCGAACAGCGGCCGAAAATGGAAGGCCGCCAGATGACCATGGTGGTGGCGCCCCGCAAGAAGAAGTGAACCTGATCCAATGACGGGTCCCCCGCGCTGGCGGGGGATTTGTCGTTCAGGGACACATGTGTTTTTTAAAATAGAATGCGGAGTTTTAAAAATGCCGAAGATGAAAAGCAAGAGCGGAGCCACCAAGCGGTTTAAGAAAACCGCCAATGGCTTCAAGCACAAGCAGTCCTTCACCAGCCACATCTTGACCAAGAAGAGCCCGAAGCGTAAGCGTCAGCTCCGTGGTACCAAGCTGATCGCCAAGGCCGACGTGGCATCCATCAAGCGTATGATCGCAAGTTAAGATTCACTGGTTAGGAAGGATTGAACTATGGCTCGTGTAAAACGTGGCGTGGTCGCACGTCGTCGTCACAAGAAGATTCTGAAGCAGGCCAAGGGTTACTACGGTGCCCGCAGCCGTGTGTTCCGGGTTGCCAAACAGGCGGTCATCAAGGCTCAGCAGTATGCCTACCGTGACCGTCGCAACCGCAAACGCGCCTTCCGCGCCCTGTGGATTTCCCGGATCAACGCCGGCGCCCGCGCCAACGGTCTGTCCTACAGCCGTCTGATCGCTGGCCTGAAGAAGGCGAATGTTGAAATCGATCGCAAGGTTCTGGCCGACCTGGCCATGAACGAGCAGCAGGCGTTTGCCGCTGTTGTTGAGAAAGCCAAAGCGGCCCTGTGATCGCTTAAGATCTCTCATCGATTGCTGATCGATCCGGCGTCCCATGGCATCATGGTGGCGCCTCCTGATAGGGGAAGGGCACGCTCTTCCCCTATTTTTGTTTTAACCTACCCCATTTCTGGTTTGGAGCAGGGTCAATGGAAAACCTGGAACAACTGGTTCAGGACGGGCTGAGGGCCGTGGCGGCGGCGGACAGCCTGCAAGCACTTGATCAAATTCGTGTGGAGTATCTCGGCAAGAAAGGCGTTATCACCCAGCAGGCCAAGACCCTGGGCAAGCTGTCTCCCGAAGAACGTCCTGCCGCCGGCCAGAAAATCAATGAAGCCAAGGGGCAGGTGGAACGGGCGATCAACGCCCGCCGGGTGGAGCTGGAAACGGCCGCCATCGAGGCGAAACTGGCCAGTGAGACCATCGATGTGACACTGCCCGGGCGGGGCCAGGACCTGGGGGGGCTGCACCCGGTGACCCGGACCCTGCAGCGGATCGAGGAAATCTTTGCCCAGGCGGGATACACCGTGGAGCAGGGGCCGGAAATCGAGGATGACTACCACAACTTCGAGGCCCTCAATATTCCGGGGCACCACCCGGCCCGGGCCATGCATGATACGTTTTACTTCAACCCGGGTACGCTGCTGCGGACCCACACCTCTCCGGTCCAGATCCGAACCATGGAGGCCGGCAAACCCCCGTTCCGCATGATCTGTCCGGGGCGGGTGTACCGCTGTGATTCCGACATGACCCATACCCCGATGTTCCATCAGGTCGAGGGGCTTCTGGTGGATCGGAATGTCAGCTTCGCCGATCTCAAGAGCACCATCGAAGCGTTCCTGCGGGTGTTTTTCGAGCGGGATCTGAAAGTGCGTTTCCGTCCCTCCTATTTCCCGTTCACCGAGCCCTCCGCCGAGGTGGACATCGAGTGGGGGCGTGAGCCGGACGGCAGCATCCGCTGGCTGGAGATCATGGGGTGCGGCATGGTGCACCCGAAAGTGTTCGAGTATTGCGGTATCGATCCCGAGGAGTACCGGGGATTCGCCTTTGGCCTGGGTGCGGAGCGCCTGGCCATGTTGCGCTACGGCGTTAAGGACCTGCGGATGTTCTTCGAGAACGATTTGCGCTTCTTGAGGCAGTTCCGGTAATTCCGGTACCCGGCGCACGACGAAGCAATCCGATCAACCGCGAATACTGCATCAGGACAAGGCAAACATCATGAAATTCAGTGAACAGTGGCTGCGAGAGTGGGTTAACCCGGGCATTGGTTCCCAGGAACTGATGGACCAGATCACCATGGCCGGTCTGGAAGTGGACGGTTTTGAACCGGTGGCTGGCGAATTCACCGGTGTCGTTGTTGGCGAGGTGCTGTCCGCCGAGCCGCATCCGGACGCCGATAAACTGCGGGTGTGTCAGGTCAGTGATGGCACCCGGACCGTGCAAGTGGTCTGTGGCGCGCCGAACGTTCGGGCCGGCCTGAAGGTGCCGTTCGCGGTGGTAGGGGCGGTGCTGCCCGGGGATTTCAAGATTAAGAAGGCCAAGCTGCGCGGGCAACCATCCGAGGGCATGCTCTGCTCCGAATCCGAACTGGGGCTGTCCGACAACCATGACGGTCTTATGGAGCTGCCGGAGGACGCCCCCGTTGGCCGGGACCTGGTGGACTACCTGAAACTCAACGACATCGCCATCGATGTCGACCTGACCCCCAACCGCGCCGATTGCCTTTCCATCAAGGGCCTGGCCCGGGAAGTGGGCGTGCTCAACAGTCTGCCGGTGGCGGCGCCGGAGATTGAACCGGTGGCGGCGGTGCATTCGGAAGTGCCGGATATCCGGGTTGAAGCCCCGAAAGGCTGCCCCCGCTACCTCGGCCGTATCCTGCGTAACGTGAACCTTCAGGCCGAGACCCCCTTGTGGATGAAGGAGCGGCTGCGGCGCTCCGGGATCCGCTCCATCGATGCCGCGGTCGATGTGACCAACTATGTCATGCTGGAACTGGGCCAACCCATGCATGCGTTCGACCGGGACGAGATCCGTGGTGGTATCGTGGTACGTATGGCCGAAGCCGGCGAGACGCTGGTTCTGCTCGATGGCCAGAACGTTGAGCTGACCGCCGACACGCTGATCATCGCCGATCACGAAAAGCCGATCGCCATCGCCGGCATCATGGGCGGCGAGCACTCCGGAGTCAGTGAAAAGACCCGGGACTTGGTGCTGGAGTCGGCCTACTTCGACCCCATCACCCTGGCCGGCAAGGCACGGCACTATGGCCTGCACACCGATGCGTCCCATCGTTTCGAGCGCGGCGTGGATTACCGGCTGGCGCGGGAGGCAATGGAGCGGGCGACCCAGCTGCTGATGGACATCGTCGGCGGGGAGCCTGGAGAGATCGTCGAGGTGGCCAGCGACGACCATCTGCCCGAGGACAGGACCATCGACCTGCGCGAACAGCGGTTGGCGGATGTTCTGGGTATGGCGATCCACCGCACCAAGGTGGAAGAGATCCTGACCCGCTTGGGGCTGCACATCGAGAAACTGCTGAGGGACGGCTGGCGCGTCAGCGTGCCGAGTTACCGGCCCGACCTTGCCATCGAGGAGGACCTGATCGAGGAAGTCGGGCGCATCTACGGGTACAACAATCTGCCCGTCACCGAACCCTTCGGCTCCCTTGGCTTTCGGCCCCGCGAAGAAGGCCGGCGTCCGGTGTCGGCGATCCGCAATTATTTCGTGAACCGGGGGTACCAGGAAGCCATTACCTACAGCTTCGTGGATCCCAAGGTGCAGGCGCTGGTCGATCCCGGTGAGGAGGGCATTGCCCTGGCGAACCCGATTTCCTCGGACCTGTCGGTCATGCGCACCACCTTGTGGACGGGCCTGCTGAAAACCGTGGCCTACAACCAGAACCGGCAGCAGCCCCGCATCCGCCTGTTCGAGACCGGTCTGCGGTTCCGCCAGCGGGGTGAGCGCATCGAACAGCGGCCCATGCTGGCCGGCGTGGTGGTGGGTAGTCAGTATCCGGAAAACTGGGCCAACGGCCGCCGGGGCGCCGACTTCTTCGACGTCAAGGGAGAGCTGGAGGGACTGTTCCGGTTGCTGGGGATCGAGGTGCGGTTCCTGCCCGGCCACCACCCAGCCCTGCACCCGGGACAGACCGCCGAACTGGTCCGCGACGGGGAGTCGGTGGGGTGGCTAGGCACGCTGCACCCACAAGTGCAGAAAAATCTTGAACTTAATGGCACGATCCTGATGTTTGAGCTATTCTTGGATTCAATCGTTTCTGGATATGTGCCTAATTTCAAAGAAATTTCAAAATTCCCGGAAGTTCGTCGGGATTTGGCTATCATTATCGGGAGCGAGGTGGCATTCGCCGATGTCGAGCGTGTGGCCAGAAAGCACGCCGGCGAATACCTCACGGCGTTGCGTGTGTTCGATGTCTATGAAGGCGAAAGCCTGGGCGAAGGTAACCGAAGCCTGGCACTCAGCCTGTTCTGGCAGCATCCCGAGCGCACGTTGAACGAAGACGAAGTGCATTCGCTCTTCAACGGTGTGATTGACGCCTTGAGAGACGAGTTGGGGGCAACACTGAGGAGTTGACAGATGGCGGCTTTGACGAAAGCGGACATGGCGGAGCGCTTGTATGAGGAGTTGGGGCTGAACAAGCGCGAGGCCAAGGAAATGGTGGAAGCTTTCTTCGATGAGATCAGAGGCGCACTCAGCCACAACGAGCAGGTCAAGTTGTCCGGTTTCGGCAACTTTGACCTGCGGGACAAGAAACAACGGCCGGGACGGAACCCGAAGACCGGTGAAGAGATCCCCATCAGTGCCCGGCGTGTGGTTACGTTTCGACCAGGACAAAAACTGAAACAGAAAGTGGAAGCGTATGCTGGAACCCAGTCATAACAACGAGCTCCCGGCGATTCCCGGGAAGCGCTACTTCACCATCGGTGAGGTGGCGGAGCTGTGCAACGTCAAGGCGCATGTGCTCCGGTACTGGGAGCAGGAGTTCCCGCAGCTTTCCCCCGTCAAGCGCCGGGGCAACCGTCGCTACTATCAGCGGGCGGACGTGATCACCATCCGTCAGATCCGCAGCCTGCTCTATGATCAGGGCTACACCATCGGTGGCGCAAAGCAGAAGCTGAGCAGCCAGGAAGTGAAGGAAGACACCTCCCAGTACAAGCAGCTCATCCGGCAAATGATCACCGAGCTGGAAGAGGTGCTGGACGTGCTCAACACGCCCACCCGGTAAATGGCAGGAACAAAGCCGAAGGGGTACGTGCCCGCTTCGGCTTTTTGGATGACTTATTTCTTCTTGCAGGTCTTGATGCCCAACAGGCTGTAGGCCGGGCAATTGCCCACCAGGGCCGTGGCCAGGGGGATAATCCCGATCCACCCCCAAGGGGTCTGCGGGCCCACGAACACCAGGGCAATCAGTACCACGCCGACGATGGCGCGGATCATGCGGTCGGCGGAACCCATGTTGACGGTCATGGCTCTTCTCCTTAGCTGAGCGGGAACGTTGGGGACACCTTAGCGTGCGCTTCCCGCTGGCGTCGGTGATAAAGTCACAGAGCAAGGCATTTCGTATCGACAAGGCTGTTTTCATGGCTCGTCACAGCATCCTGCAAACCCTGCCTGAGCCCCTTCGGAGCCAGGCCCTCGAGCGTATCCAGTTCATGACCTTCCCGGCTGGCCAGGTGCTGTTTACCGCCGGCGAGCGCTGCCATGGTCTGCCGCTGGTGCTGTCCGGTAGCGTGAAGGTGCAGATGACCGGCGTGTCGGGCCACAGCATCGTGCTGTACCGGATGGGGGCGGACGACATCTGCACCCTGTCCATTGGTTGCCTGATGACTGGACGGGGCTACCGGGCCGAGGCGGTGGTGGAGGAAGAGGCCGAGGCCGCCATGATCCCCCGAGGCCTGTTCGACCGGCTGCTGGAACAGTCCCCGGAGTTCCGTCTGGGGATCATGGAATCCTACGGTCGTCGCCTGGACGACTTGATGCTGCTGGTGGAGGAGGTGGCCTTCCGCCGCATGGATGAGCGGCTGGCGGAATGGCTGGCCGCCAGGGCCGCCCAGGGAACCATCGCCATCACCCATCAGGAGCTGGCGATTGAGTTGGGTACAGCCCGGGAGGTTGTCAGCCGGCTGTTGAAGGAACTGGAGCGGCGGGGGCAGGTTCGTCTGTCCCGGGGGCGGATTGACGTGACCGGCGAGCTGTCCGGCCTGGACTGAGTTCGCCGTTAACCCTTGCCCATGCTGGCCAGCATGTTCTGGACCGCCTCCAGGTGCTCCGGTTCGTTGTGGCTCATACCCTGGAAGCAGGCGCACAGCTCGAGAAAGTCCTTCAGCGCCATCCGCTGGGCCATTTTCATCAGTCGCTTGGTGAGGCGGGTGGCCTTCGGCGGCTGCGCCGCCATGCGCCGGGCCAGGGTGAGGGTCGAGGTCATCAGGTCGTCATCCGGAACCACGTCCAGCACAAGGCCCAATGCTTTGGCCTCTTCCGCTTCCACCAGCCGCCCGGTCAGGGTCAGTTCGAAGGCCTGTTGGTAGCCGATCAGCCGTTGCATGAACCAGGCTCCGCCGTCGCCGGGGATGATGCCCAGATTCAGGAACGTTTCCCCGAACCGGGCCGATTCGGCCGCCAAGCGGATGTCCGCCATGTTCGCCAAGTCGAAGCCGGCGCCGATGGCCGGGCCGTTGACGGCGGCAATCACCGGCACGTCCACGGCTTCCATTGCCAGGGGCATGCGCTGGATGCCCCGGCGGTAACGCTCGGCGCACTCGGCCGGCGTGCCGGCGAAATCGCCGCCGCGCTCCGCCATGTCCCGGATGTTGCCTCCGGCGCTGAAGGCGGAGCCGGCGCCGGTAATGACCAGAACCGAGACGTCCGGGCATCGGTTGACCCACTCCGCCGTGGTCACAATGTCGTCGACCAGGCGGGTACCGGTCAGGGCATTACGCACGTCATGGCGGTTCAGAGTCAATACCGCGACGCGCTCCTCCAGGCTCAGCAGGGCATCCGTCAGCTGGGGCAGGGTGTTCATTCCGTGGTCTCCTTGTGGGTATGGGAGCTCCCGATTGTGTGCCTCTGGCGGTGCCATGCCAAGGGGGATGGCCGGTCACATGCAAGCTCTTCGTTAGTGGGCTAAGCTATTTCTCCCCACATGTGAGGCTGTGCCGGTTGTGGCGGCCGGCCTGAACCATCGGAGGGTTGGTTTATGGCGGAAGACAATCTGGACATGTTGCTGCGGCTGGTCGTGGCACTGGTGGCGGGAGCGATTGTCGGGTATGAGCGTTCATACCGGGGCCGGCCCGCAGGCTTTCGTACCCACGCCCTGGTGTGTACCGCCTCCAGCCTGTTGATGCTGGTGACCGTTTACGAATCCCATTGGATGTCCTCGCTTACCGACGACTCAACCGGTACCTCGCGGCTGGCGGAGACCCTCAATGCCCGCCAGGATGTGCACGAATTCCGGATCGCCCCGGCCGGCGCCTGAACGAAGTCTCACATCGTCCATTCCTTCATGACAATGTGGGTCTTGACCCGCTGCATGCGGGGAAAGGCCTCGATAGCGGCGCGGATCTCGATCAGGCGTTCCATGCTGGCCGCTTCGAGGTAGATCAGCATGTCGGTTTCCCCGCTGATGCCACAGCAGCGCTTGACCTCCGGGAAGGCGCGGATGCGGTCCACATACATGTCGCACCGGCTGTCGTTGTAGAACAGTTCCAGGTAGGCCCGCACGCCGGGCGGGTCCGGGCTGGCGACGGCGGCATGGTAGCCCTGGATGATGCCCTTGTGCTCAAGTAGGCGAATTCGCTCGCTGACGGCGGTGCGTGACAGATTGACCGCCTGGGCGATGCGGGTTACCGGCAACCGGGCATCGCTTCGCAGCAGTGCGAGGATCTGCTGGTCGAATTTGTCCAATGTGGTGTCTCCTTGCGTTCGTGGCGCGAACGGATGCGGTCTTCCGGCGCCGGCGGAATGCCGGCGATTTCCGACGATCCGACGGCGATTGCCGGCGCTTCGACAGCTCCCTCCGGCGCGCCGACCGCATACTATATCAGCCGGTATTCCAAACCCATACGCCGGCGACCCGTTCCGGGGGCGGCCGGGATTTCCTCCGTCTTTTCCATGGATCACGAGCATGAGTCGTCTGAACCAGGACCTGGGCTTGTGGCAGGGAGTTGGCCTGTTGAGCACCTCGCTGCTTGGCACCGGGATTTTCATCGTTCCGGCCACCGCCGCCGGCATCGCCGGTCCGTCGTCGCTGTGGGCCTGGCCGCTGCTGACGCTGCTGGTGCTGCCGGTCGCCCTTACCTTTGCCCAGCTCGGCCGCCGGTTCCCCCATGCCGGGGGGGCACCCAGCCTGGTCGGGCGTGCGTTCGGCGCCCCCATGGAACAGGCCGTGGCGTTCCTGTTCCTGTCGGTCATTGGCGTTGGGTTGCCGGCGGCCCTGAGGATGACCAGCGGCTTCTGGCATGCCCTCTATCCGCTTTCGGACGTCCAGGAGCTGGCGATCCAGCTGGGTACCCTGGGGTTGATGCTGTGGCTCGGGCAGCGTCCGGCGAGGGCGTCCGGGCGGGTGCAGATGGTGATTGCCCTGATGATTCTGCTGACGGTGGCGGCCATCTGGTGGCGCGGTGGCCTGGTGTCCGGGCCCCGCGGGGTACCGGCCCCTGAGGTCGTGGACTGGGGGCTGATTCCGCCCGCCCTGGCGGTAATGTTCTGGTGTTTTGTCGGTCTTGAGGCGTTCACACACCTGGGCGAGGAGTTTCGCCGGCCGGAGCGGGACTTCCCGTTGGCGCTGCTGCTTGGGGTGCTGCTGGCGGGGCTGGTGTACTGGGCGTGCGCAGTGGCGGTGGTGCACTTTGGCGTGTTTGGCGACGAGCGGGCCAACGGCGCCTCCCTGCCGACGCTGGTGGCGAGCCTGTGGGGCGACGGATGGCTTTGGCTCGCGGCTCTGGTCGGCTACCTGGCGTGTTTCGCGTCCATCAACATCTACCTGCAGGGGTTTGCCCGGTTGATCTGGAGCCTCGCGGATGAGGGCAAGCTGCCGTCGGCTTTGGCGGCGCGCAACGGCCAGGGGGTGCCCGCCACGGCACTGACGTGGGTGGTGGCGGCGTGTGCGCTGGCCACTCTGGTGGCCTGGTGGCAGGCCACGTCGATGGCGTCGCTGATACGCTATGCCAACGGTGTGTTTGTCCTGATCTATCTGCTCAGCATGCTGTCCGGCGTGGTCCTGCTCAGAGGCGGCTGGCGGGGAATGGCGCTGCTGGCCACGCTGTTGTGTGCGCTGGTGCTGTGCATGCTGGGTATGGATACGGTGTACGCTCTGTCGATCCTGGCCATCCTGATGGTCCTGGGCTGGCTGCGGCGCGCGCCGGCACCGGGAGATGTCCCGCCGGCGTGAGCCGGTGGCGTCCGTCTGGGTCATCAAACGGTCACCTGGAATCCCTAGGCTTGGGCCTTCATTCCATATGGAGAGTCGTTGTCCATGTCTGGAGATTCTTCCCTTCTGGTCGAAAAGCTGTGGCGTCTCAAGCGCCGGATCGACAAGGGCGCCTGCCCCGGTGTCGAATTCGTTCACCTCAACACCCTTCTACGGGAGCCGAACTACCGGGCCGACGTGCTGCGGCGCGTCGAGAGCGCCGGGACGCCGGAGCTGAAGGCGCTGGCCCGGGAGATCCGGGAGGTCGACAGTGGCGAGCCGCTGATGGCCCGGGAGGTAACCTCCCGGCTGGCGTCGTCGGCGCCGCAGGCGCCTAAGCGCGGAAGCTGGCTCTGGCGCAACCGGGTCATACTGCTGCCGGTGATGGCGGTGTGTGCGCTGGCGGCCGGCTTCACGGCCTTCGAGAATCGGGCGGTACGGGTGGATGCCGATATCACTGCCGATACCACTTGGTCGTCCGGGTCGCGCTATATCCTGGAGAAAACCATCTACGTGGAAAATGCCAGCCTGACCATCGAGCCCGGCGTGGTGGTCGAGGGTGAGAGTGGCTCGGCGCTGGTGGTCACGGCCGATGCCAAGCTGTTTGTCCGGGGGCGGGCGGACAGCCCGGTGGTGTTCACCAGTGCCAAGCCAGAAGGCGCCCGAGCCCGTGGCGACTGGGGTGGGGTGGTATTGCTGGGCCGGGCGCCGGTCAATGAGCCCAATGCGTCGATCGAGGGGTTGCCCGAGGGGGAAACCCGGGGCGGTTTTGGCGGTTCGGATGTCAACGATTCCTGCGGCGTGATCGAATATGCGCGCATCGAGTTTGCCGGTTTCGAGGTGTACAAGGACAACGAACTCAACGGCCTGACGCTGGGGGGCTGCGGCAAGCACACCATCGTTCGCAATGTGCAGGTGCATCGTGCCCTGGACGACGGCATTGAGATTTTCGGTGGCAATGTGGACCTGAAGAACATCGTGGTTTCCGGCGCCGGCGACGACAGCATTGACTGGGACTGGGGCTGGAACGGCAACGTCCAGTTCGCGGTGGTGCAACAGCATCCGGATGCGGGCGACAACGCGTTCGAGGGGGACAACAACGGCCGGGACCACGAGGCCCAGCCCCGCTCCGAGCCCACCTTCTACAACGTGACGCTGGTGGGGGCCGGCAACAGTCCCAAGAAGCACCGGGGCATCGTGGTGCGCGAGGGCTCGGGCGCCCATTTTCACAACATGATCATCGACAGCTATGCGATCGAGGCGCTGGATGTCCGGGATGAAGCCCTGTCGATGGTGAATCGCGGTTATCTCACCTTCAGCAACAATCTGCTGGCCAACCTGGGGCACCTGGGCCGGGTGGCCCGGGAGCAGGGCGAGGACGATGATGATTTTGGCTTCGACGAGCAGGCATGGATGGAGCGGGCGGCCAACAACAACGTATTTCGGGTCGATACGGCACTGTTTCCGGGGGCCCGGGATGTGGTCCGGCCCACCTTCATGCCCCGTTTGCAGTTGAAACAGATGCACGCGAAGCGCCCCCCCCAGAGCGAGTTCTTTGATGAGTCCGCTCACTTTGTTGGCGCTATAAATCCCGTCAGTTCAGTTACTTGGATGGATGGCTGGACGGCATTTCCCGAGTCCTAGCCATCCGATTCAGTGGGCACCAGGGGCGGTGCCGCTTTTCTGTCGCCCCTGGTGTCATATCTTTTGTCTAATGGGGGTGGATCGGGCTCCGTTTCTCTGTCAATCTTGTGGCTGGAGGCCAATTCATTCGAGCACCCTCCGTGGGTTGGCGTAGGTCCCTCGCATAGGATGTACCATGTCACCCCCGCCAATCCCCGACCATGAAGAATTGCGTCTTGCCGCCCTGCATGACCTCTGTATCCTCGATACCCCCCAGGACCCTGCCTTCGACGACCTGACTTGTCTTACCGCCCAGCTTCTGGATGCGCCCATTGCCCTGGTTTCCCTGGTGGACCGTGAGCGTCAGTGGTTCAAGTCGGCGTACGGGCTGCCGGTCCGGGAAACGCCCCGGGACGTGTCGTTCTGCGCGTACGCGGTATACGACCGGGCTCTGCTGGTGGTGGAGGACGCCACCCGCGATGACCGCTTTGCGGACAATGCCCTGGTGACGGGCGAGCCCTTCATCCGTTTTTACGCCGGCGCGCCGCTGTTTTCAGACGACGGTTTTGCCCTGGGAACCCTCTGCGTCATCGACCGGACCCCGCGCGCCCTGGGGCAGCGGGAGCTGAGTGTATTGCAGGGGCTGGCGCGTCAGGCCGAGCTGCTGCTGCGCCTGCACCACCGCAGCCGCAAGTTGTCGTTTCAGGTTGACCAGACCTCCGCCGTCAGCGCGCGCTACCGGGCCATCACCGAGGGCGCGGCGGCGGGGATCGTCCGTATCAATGGCCACGGCTGCATCCTGGAGGTCAACCCGTTTGCCTGCCGGATGCTGGGCTACCGGCAGGACGAACTGCTGGGTCAGAACGTAAAAATGCTGATGCCGTCCCGCTGGGGTGACTCCCATGATCGCTACGTGCAGGCCTACCAGCGCACGGGTGAGGCCAAGGTGATCGGGAAGGGGCGAGAAGTGGAAGCCTTGCACCGGGACGGCCACAGCATTCCTGTGCATCTGGCGGTCAGCGAGGTGGAGCATGGTGCCGGCGCCGACGACCACGAGAGCCGCCAGTTCATCGGTATTCTGTCGGACCTGCGCGATGTCCATGCCGCCCGGGAACGGGAGCAGAAGGAACGGGCGCTGCTGGAGGTACTGCACCGGGGGTTGACGGACTACCACGCGCTGCTTTCCGGCAACACCCTGTGGGCCTTCCTCAAGGAAGCGCTGTGCCGCCTTACCGGCAGCGACTATGCCCTGATCGGAGAGGTGGTGCGGCAGGACGGTCAGCCCGCCCTCAAGGTTCACGCCATTACCGACCTGTCCTGGAGCGACGAATCCCGCTATCTGATGGAGCGGCTGGTACGGGGCGATATGATGCTGAGCAACCCGGAGGGCCTGCTGGGGCGGGTATTTGCCGGCGGCGAGACGGTGCTCAGCAACGACATGCCGGGGGAACACAGCGGCGGCGGACTGCCGTCCGGCCACCCCGAACTGAAACGGTTCCTGGGGGTGCCGATCACCGACCGTGGTGAGGTCATCGGCATGTACGCCATCGCCAATGCGCCCCGGGCCTACGATGAGGGGCTGGTGGACTGGCTCAAGCCCTTCACCTCGACCTGTGCGCTGCTGATCAACCTGTATCGCCAGCTGAGCAAGCAGCAGCG
Source organism: Marinobacter lutaoensis (assembly GCF_001981305.1). Taxonomy (GTDB): domain Bacteria; phylum Pseudomonadota; class Gammaproteobacteria; order Pseudomonadales; family Oleiphilaceae; genus Marinobacter; species Marinobacter lutaoensis. Next base: position 166,686 of record NZ_MSCW01000006.1, read on the forward strand.
CTTCACCGAGGAGCTGCGGGAAGCGAAGGAACAGGCGGAGGCCGCAAACCAGGCCAAGACCGAGTTCCTGTCCTCCATGAGCCATGAACTGCGTACGCCGCTGAACGCCATCCTCGGTTTTGCCCAGCTGCTGCGCAACAGCCGGCAGCCCTTGCCGACGCGCCAGCACAACCAGGTGGAACAGATCATTCGCAGCGGCCGGCACCTGCTCAGCCTGATCAACGAGGTACTGGATCTCGCCCGCATCGAGTCGGGCAATCTGCAGTTGTCCATGGAAGCCATCCGGGCCCAGGATGTGGTCCAGGACGCCATTGAGATCGTATTGCCCCTGGCGCAGCAACAGGGCATCACGGTGAACCTGCCGATCCGTGCCCAAGGCGAGGTGCACCTGGTGGGTGACTACACCCGGGTCAAGCAGGTGCTGATCAACCTGCTCAGCAACGCCATCAAGTATAACCGCCCGGGCGGCTCGGTGAGCCTGGAGGGCCAAGTGGTGGCGGATGCCTTCCGGATCTGCGTGCGGGACACCGGCATCGGTATTCCCGCCCATCGGCTGGACGAGCTGTTCCAGCCATTCAACCGGCTGGGGGCGGAATCCGGCAGTGTCGAGGGAACCGGAGTGGGCCTGGCCCTGACCCTCAAGCTGGTGACCCTGATGCAAGGGCGCCTGGGCGTCGACAGCCGGGAAGGCGAGGGCAGTGCGTTCTGGTTCGAGCTGCCGCTGAGCCATCAGGCGGTGTCGGACGAGGCCGGGGCGGAAGCCGAGGCCGAGCGGCCCGAGACCGTGTCGCTCGCCACCCGGCATCGGGTGCTGTACATCGAGGACAACCCGGCCAACCAGCGCCTGATGCAGGAGCTGTTCGAGGAGATCGACCATGCCCAGCTGACCTGTGCCAACTCCGCCGCGCTGGGCATCGAGCTGGCCTGTTCCGAGGTCCCGGATCTGATTCTCATGGACATCGACCTGCCGGATATGAACGGTTTCCAGGCCCAGGAGCTGCTGGCCCGCAATCCGCTGACGGCAGGGGTGCCGGTGCTGGCGATTTCGGCCGCGGCGTCGTCCGGCAACATTCGCCGTGCCCGGGAAGCCGGGTTCGTGGACTATCTGACCAAGCCGTTCGACCTGCTGGCGTTCGTCGGCCAGGTCAATCGCATTCTGGAAGAAGGAGCCCACCGATGAGGCGTTCGTCCCCCTGCTTTGTCGAAGCGGATATTCTGGTGGTGGACGACAACGTCGCCAATGTCGAGCTGCTGATCGCCCTGCTGGAAGACGAGGGCTATGCCCGCGTCGATGGCCTGACCGATCCCCGGGACGTCGGCCACCGGGTGCGCCGCCGGCCCCCGGACCTGATTCTGCTGGACGTGCGCATGCCGCACATGAACGGATTCGAAGTGATGGAGCAGCTGCGGCAGCACCATGGCGACTCGCTGCCCGCAGTGATCGTGCTGACGGCGCAGATCGACAACGATACCCGCTACCGGGCACTGACGCTGGGCGCGCGCGACTTCCTGACCAAGCCGTTCGACCATCTGGAGGTGCTGCAGCGGATCAACAACACCCTGCATCTGCAGCGGCTGATGCAGGAACGGGCGGAGCGGGCCCGGTTGCTGGAGACGCTGGTGGCGGAACGTACCCGGGAGCTGGCGTTGCGGGCGCGCCAGGACCCCCTGACCGGGCTGCCAAACCGGCATGCGGTCCTGGACGAAATCCGCGACCGCATCGATCAGGGGCGCAGCGCCGCGGTCCTGTTCGTCGCCCTGGACGGTATCGAGGAGGTGGCCAGGGTGCACGGGTTTGCCACCGCCGATCAGCTGGTCGGTGTGGTGGCCCGCCGGCTGCGGGACCGGGTCCGGGCCTCTGGACAGCTGCTCGGTGTCTGGAACAGCACGGATTGGGTGATGCTCTCCGATTGCGTCGCCGAGGAACAGGCGGTGGCGCCGATCGCCGAGTGTCTGCTGTCGTGTTTCGAGGCGCCATTTGAAGTGGACCAGATGCAGTTGCGCCTGACCGCCCGGGTCGGTGCCAGCGCCACCCTGCCCGGACGGACGGCGGAACAGCTGGTGCGTTTTGCCGCCCTGGCTCTGCCGTCCGGAGCGGGGGCTTGGCAGGGGTATGACGAATCGCTGGAGCACGCCCTGCAGCGTCGCACGGGGCTCCGGGAAGCCTTGTCCGGCGCCGCCGATCGGGGAGAGTTACATCTGGCGTACCAGCCCAAGGTGGCCCTGGCCACCGGGGACATTGTTGGCGCCGAGGCGCTGCTGCGCTGGGAAAGCCCGGCGTACGGCCGGGTTTCCCCGGGGGAGTTCGTGCCCATCGCCGAGGCCAGTGGCGAGATCCTGAGCATCGGCCGCTGGGTGGTCCTTGAAGCGCTCTCGGCCCTGGCTCGCTGGCGCCGGGAGCAAGCGGTTCCCGACGATTTCACCCTGGCGGTCAACGTCGCGCCGGTGCAGCTGATGCAGCCGGATTTCGCCCGCTGGTTGATCGATGTCGTCGGCGCCAGCGGAATTTCCCCCGAACATCTGGAGCTGGAGGTGACCGAAACCGGCCTGATGCAGGACATGGCCCTGGCGATGACCCAGCTGGACACCCTGACCGGTGCCGGTTTCCACATCGCCATCGACGATTTCGGCACGGGCCACTCGTCGCTGGCCTATCTCAAGCAGTTGCCGGTATCCGTGCTGAAGGTGGATCGTGCGTTCATCCGGGAGCTGCACTGCAACCACCAGGACCAGAAACTCACCGGCACGGTCATCGACATGGCCCGTCACTTCGGGTTCGCGACCGTGGCCGAGGGCGTCGAGCAGGCCGAGCAACTGGCCTGTCTGGCCCGGATGGGCTGTGATCTGGTGCAGGGGTTCCTGTTCGCGCCGCCGCTCCGGGAGGGTGCGCTACTGACCTTGGTTCCAGCCGGCTTTGCGGACTCGGAGGCTTTTCTGAGCGGGGTAGGGGACGTCAGGACCGGCACCGCTATGGGCGCGGCCGGAAAGAAACCTGCCGGTCCGAGGACCGGCAGGGCGGGTGCCTGACTCAGAGGCTCTTGGTGCAGAAGTAGAAGTCCTTGCACTCGTAGTCGCCGGAGGCGGCGCGCTCGTTGGCCGCCGCAGCGGTTTTGGCGGGCGGCACGATGACCTTGTCACCGGCTTTCCACCCCTCGGGCGTAGCCACGCCGTGCTCATCGCTGGTCTGCAGCGCTTCCAGCAACCGCAGGAACTCCGGAATGGAGCGGCCGTTGCTCATCGGGTAGTAAACCATGGCCCGCAGAATGCCATTCGGATCAATGATGAACGTGGCGCGAACGGCGGAGGTGTCACCTGCGCCCGGGTGGATCATGCCGTAGGCCTTGGCCACCTCCATTTTCAGATCCTCGATGATCGGGAACGGAATCTCGACGCCCCAGTTTTCCTTGATGTTACGCATCCAGGCGATGTGCGAATGGATGCTGTCAATGGACAGACCCAACAGCTCGCAGTTCCGTTTGGCGAATTCCGGTGCCGCCTTGGCGAAGGCCATGAACTCGGTGGTGCAGACCGGCGTGAAGTCGGCCGGATGGGAAAACAGCACCAGCCATTTGCCCTTGTAGTCACTCAGGGATTTTTCCCCCGCGGTCGTCAGGGCCTTGAAGTCGGGGGCCGGTTCGTTGATACGGGGAAGGCCGGCGATGGGTGCGGTTTGGGTTTCCATGTGGATGTCCTCTTTGCGTGGGTTGTCGGTTGACGTTTCCACAGTAGGCCAGGTCTTAAATAACCTCAAGAGATAAACTTATATCAATATGATATATGATGGCTATGGCATGATTTTCGGGCATAAAAAAACGGGCCCGAAGGCCCGTAAGGGGTTGTGATACCAGGTGTTTTTAATCCCAGGCCGCGCCTTCCAGGGCGTCCAGAGGAATTTTCAGATAGCGTCGGCCATTGTTTTCCGGCTCGGGCAGGCGACCGCCTCGAACGTTAACCTGCAGCGCGTGAAGGATCAGCTTCGGCATGGGGAGCTCGCGGTCACGCCGGTTACGCAGTCGCACGTATGCGTCCTCCTGAATGCCGGCCAGGTGCTTGTTGGCCTGCTTTTGTTCCCGTACCGTGCTTTCCCATTCCGGCTCCCTGCCGCCGGGCATGTAATCATGGCCGGTGAACAGCCGCGTGTCGTCCGGCAGCGACAGGATCTCCTGGATCGAGCGCCACAGCTGGTGCGCGTCGCCGCCGGGGAAGTCGGCCCTGGCGGTACCGAAGTCCGGCTGGAACAGGGTGTCGTGGACGAAGGCCGCGTCGCCGACTACGTAGGTGACGGAAGCCAGGGTATGCCCTGGAGAGTACAACACCCGCACCGGTAGGTTACCGATGGCGAACGCGTCACCGGCCCGGAACAGGTGGTCCCACTGGTGTCCGTCCGCCGGAAACTCCGGCCAGTTGTAGATGCCCTTCCAAAGTTCCTGTACCTGAGTCACGTAGGCACCGATGGCGGTCGGTGCGCCGGTCTTGTCCTTGAGGTACTGGGCCGCCGAGAAATGGTCGGCGTGCGGGTGGGTGTCCAGAATCCACTGGACCTCCAGGCCCTGATCCCGGATATACGCCAGCAGCTCGTCGGCATGACGGGTCGCCGTGGCGCCGGACTTTTCGTCATAGTCCAGGACTGGGTCGATGATGGCGCACTTGCGGGTGGCCGGGTCGGTAACGATGTACTGCACGCTGAATGTGCGTGGATCAAAGAACCCGGCCACGTCCGGAGAGTGGGGGCCTCTGGATTCGGAGAGCCTGAATGTTTTCATGAGACGTACCTCCTGCAACGACGGCTTGCTGCCTTTTGGTAATAACTATATGGCTGCAAGTTATGATAGTTCCAATTGATGAAAAAAATTGGGGTGATAGTCGTTGCCGGGGTGATCCCTTGCCTGTGCTGGCGCCTACTCCCGTTCCGGGTGCCGCAGCAGCCGCTCGGCCAAGCGTTCCGGGCATTCCACCGAAGGCACGTGGCCGACGTGCTCCAGAACCTCCGGGCTCGGAGCTCCGGTGATTCGGGCCAGGGAGGCCAGGGACTCCGGCGGTGTCGCAAGGTCGTCGGCGCCGGCCACCAGGCGAATGGGGACATCCGGTCTGCCCAGGGTGTCGCGGAAGTCCGTGCCGGCCAGCATCTCACACAGCTGCGCGTAACTGTGGGCGTCGCCGCGCGCCATCGCTACCGTCCAGCCGGCCAGCAGGGCCGGTTGCTGCTCCCGGGCGGCGGCGCCAAACCACCGTGGCACGATTTCGTGCGCCATGGCGGCCAGCCCCCGGGCTCGGACATTGCCGGCCCGGAGCTGCCAGGCTTCGGGGGTGCCGATGACGGCGCCGGTGTTGGTCAGGGTGACCGAGTCCAGCCGCTCGGGGGCCTGGCAAAGCAGTTGTTGGCCGATGATGCCGCCGATCGAAGTGCCGACGAAATGGAAGCGTTCGGCGCCCGCCACGGCCGCCAGTGTCAGGGCTTCGGCGGCCAGGTCGGCTGCGGTGACGGCCTGCTCCGGCCAGGCGCTGCTGCTGCCGTGGCCCGGCAGGTCCCAGGTGAGAGTCCGGAAGTGGCCCAGCAGGGCAGGGAGCATCTCGTCCCAGACGGTCTGGTTCATACCCAGCGGATGGGCGAGCAGCATCAGTGGCTTCGCCGGGTCCCCCAGCAGGCGATAACAGAGGGTTCGGCCCTGGTGTTCGAGAAACGACATGGGAACTCCCGGATGTTTTGATGTTGTTGGTTCGTATTACGAATTTATGTTTTTAATACGAACATAGTTAGTCAGATTTGACGAGTGCCGTCAAGACCGTGGGTTATGGGTAGCGTCCGGTCAGCCGGTTTTCCACCAGCTCGGCCAGAATGGTGTTGGCCAGTCGCATGGCGGCGTTGGGGCTTTCGCCTTTGCGTCGGGATGCGATGACCGGGGTGCTGATGTTATCGTCCGCCAGCGGCATGTAGTCGACCCCTTCGCGGCCAAGCCGGCGGACCTGCTCCGGCACCAGGGTGAACCCCATGTCGGAGGCAACCAGGGACAGTGCGGTCTGGAGGTCATTGACCTGCTGGATGACGTTGACCCGCAGCCCCCGCCGGTGGAACAGGCCCTGGGTGATGTCCGCGAAGTTCGGCCCTGGGCCGGAGGGAAAGGCGATCATGGGCCACTCGGACAGGGCCTTCATCGAGGGGGGCTCGTGGGTAAGCTGATGCCCGGCGGGCACGGCGGCGATGATGGGCTCGTCGAACAACAGTTCCTGTTCCACGTCCGGGTCCTCAATGCGAATACGGCCGAAGCCGATGTCGATCTTGCCCACCTTCAGGGCGTCCACCTGTTCCCGCGTTTTCAGTTCGTGCAGCAGGATTTCCAGATTTCTGTTCTGACGCAGGCGGCGCACCATCGAGGGCAGCTGGCCATAGAACACCGAGGGCACAAAGCCGATGGAGAACACGGTTTTCCGGTGCTGGGCGATGCGCCGGGTGTCCTCCAGGGTGGCGGCCACCTTGTCCAGAATCTGGCGGGCCTGTTCCAGAAAGTACTCGCCCCCGGTGGTCAGCTCCAGCCCCCGTGGCTTGCGGATGAACAGCTGCACGCCCACCTTTTCCTCCAGTTGTTTGATGGCCCGGGTCAGCGGGGGCTGGGCAATGAACAGTTTTTCCGCGGCCCGGGTCAGGTTGCGTTCCTCCGCGACGGCCACGAAGTACCGCAGGTGTCTGAGCTCCATCCATACCTCCAGAGTATTGGTTGTTACTTAATCAATATTGGTTCCGGTTTCTGAAACTCCGTAGTGTTCGAGTCAAAGACGTTCAATCATGTGACTCGGAGACCCCATGGCCGTCACCATCCAATCCATCGAAGCGATTCTGGTCGATATTCCCACCATCCGTCCGCACAAGCTTTCCATGACAACCATGGGGGTTCAGACCATGGTGATTGTGCGGATGAAGGATTCCGACGGTTTGGAAGGCCTGGGCGAGGCGACCACCATCGGTGGCCTGTCGTACGGCCCGGAAAGCCCGGAGGGCATCAAGCTTGTCATTGACACCTATTTGTCTCCACAACTGATTGGCCAGCCTGCAGACCATATCAATACCCTGAGGGTAATGCTAGAGCGGACCACTCGAGGCAACCACCTGGCCAAGTCGGCGCTGGAAACCGCGTTGCTGGATCTGCGGGGGAAGCGCCTGGGCTGTTCGGTCTCCGACCTGCTCGGCGGCGCTGTGCACCGGCACCTGCCGGTGCTCTGGACCCTGGCCAGCGGCGACACTGCCCGTGACATCGAGGAGGCGCTGGACCGGATCGAAACCGGACGCCACCGCGACTTCAAGCTCAAGATCGGCGCCCGTCCGCTGATGGAGGATGTGCGTCATGTCGCGGCGGTCAAGCAGGCACTTGGGGCGGAGGCCAGCGTGCGGGTCGACGTGAACCAAGCTTGGGACGAGAGTACCGCCGCCCGGGGAATGGCCGAGCTGCAGGCCGCCGGCGTCGATCTGGTGGAGCAACCGACCCCCATGAAGGACCACGCCGCCCTGGTCCGCCTGTCGCGGCGGTTCCACCTGCCAATCCTGGCCGACGAGTCGGTGGCCGACGCCACGGATCTGTTTCACCTATCGGCCGCCGGTTTCACCGGTGCCGTCGCCATGAAGATCGCCAAGGCTGGAGGCCCGGTCCGGGCCCTGGCCCAGGCGACGGTAGCTTCCGCCGCGGGGCTGGGCCTGTACGGCGGCACGCTGCTCGAAGGCACCATCGGCACCGCGGCGTCGCTGCATGCCTGGTCGACTCTGGAAACCCTGCACTGGGGCACGGAGATGTTTGGTCCGCTGCTGATGAAGGATGACATCGTCGTTCGCCCGCTGACGTTTCGCGATAACGGCGTGGAGCTGCCGGACGGTCCCGGTCTTGGTGTCGAGATCGATGAGGACAAGCTCGCCGCGTATCGCCGCAAGGACCTGTAACCGAGGAGGATCACATGCTGTTCAAGGTTGAGATGACGGTGCGGATTCCGCACGACATGCCCGCCGAGGTGGCTGCCGACATCAAGGCCCGGGAAAAGGCCTACGCGCAGACGCTGCAGGCGCAGGGCAAGTGGCGCCACCTGTGGCGGGTGGCGGGCAGCTACGCCAACGTCAGCATCTTCGACGTGGCGGACAACGGGGAGCTGCAGGCGCTGATTTCGAATCTGCCCCTGTTTCCCTACATGGACATCAGCGTCGTGCCCCTGTGCCGACATCCGTCCTCCATCCACGAGGACGACCGATAGTGCCGCAAGGCCCCGCGACCGGCCGATGACCGGGGCGGGTGAATGACAACAACAAGCACAAGCACCAAGGAGACCAACAATGACCATAAAAACCATGCAAACCGCCGATGTAAAGGACCTGCTGGCCCGGGTTGCCGGCTTTGACCGGGACGGAGGCAATCCCCGGGTGAAGGAGATCGTGCACCGGTTCATGCACGACGTGTTCCAGTTGATCGAGGACTTCGATGTCTCCCCGGAGGAGTTCTGGCAGGCCGTGTACTACGTGAACCGGCTGGGACAGAACGGCGAGGCGGCGCTGTTGGCGCCCGGGCTCGGGATGGATCGTTACCTGGATATCCGGCTGGACGCGCGGGACGCCGAGGCGGGCCTTGCAGGGGGCACGCCCCGGACCATCGAAGGGCCGCTGTACGTGGCCGGCGCGCCGCTGAGCGAGGGGTATGCCCGCATGGATGACGGTACCGACGAGAGCGCGGAGGTCATGATCCTGACCGGCCGGGTCACCGACGCCGACGGCCAGCCGCTGGCCGGTGCCGTGGTTGACATTTGGCATGCCAACACCATGGGCAACTATTCCTACTTCGATCCGTCCCAGAGCGACTACAACCTGCGCCGGCGTATCCGCACCGATGCCTCGGGACGCTACACCGCGCGCTCCATCGTGCCTGCCGGTTACGGCTGTCCGCCCGACGGTTCCACCCAGGCGCTGCTGAACCTGCTGGGCCGGCACGGCAACCGCCCGGCGCACATTCACTTTTTCATCTCCAGTCCGGGTTTCAAGCACCTGACCACCCAGATCAACCTGGCTGGCGACGCTTATACCTACGATGACTTTGCCTTTGCCACCCGGGACGAACTGGTGATCGAGGGGCGCCGCATCGACGACCCTGCCCGGGCGGAGGCGTTCGGCCTGAATGCCCCCTTCACCCTGGTGGAGTTCGACATTGAATTGGTGCCGACCGAGCAGCCGGAGCTGCAGACCCGGCATCAGCGGCCACGCGCCCTGGAGAACGAAACCGCCTGAGTCCCGCCAGCCGGCCCTTCGCAGGGCCGGCCCGGGCCGAGCCGAGCCCTGGCTGCGGCAACGAACAACAACAATGCATTGGGAGTGATGAACATGACTCGTCAACTCGACCGTCTCGAGCACACGATTCGCCACGCGGTGGAGGCCGACGCACAGACCGGCCGCTACCGTTGCGACCGCCGGATTTTCACGGACGAAGCGCTGTTTGAGCTGGAGATGAAACACATCTTCGAAGGCAATTGGGTCTTCCTCGCCCACGAGAGCCAGGTGGAGAATCCGGGGGACTATTACACCACCTACGTCGGACGGCAGCCGGTGATCCTGACCCGCACCAAGGACGGGGAGCTGAAGGCCATCCTCAACACCTGTTCCCACCGGGGCGCGACGCTGTGCCGCAAGAAGCGGGGCAACCGCTCGTCCTTCACCTGTCCGTTTCACGGCTGGACGTTCAGGAACGACGGCAAGCTGCTGAAAGCTCGGGACCAGAAGAAGGGGGGCTATCCGGACAGCTTCAACGTCGACGGCTCCCATGACCTCAAGCTGCTGCCCCGGTTCGGCAACTACCGGGGGTTCCTGTTCGGCAGTCTCAACGCCGACGTGCTGCCGCTGGAAGCGTATCTGGGGGAAACCACCAAGATCATCGACGCCATCGTCGATCAGGCGGAGCATGGGCTGGAAGTGCTGAGGGGGACATCCACCTACACCTATGACGGCAACTGGAAGCTGACGGCCGAGAATGGCGCCGACGGTTACCACGTAGCCACGGTGCACTGGAACTACCTCTCCACCATGGGCCAGCGCAACTACGAGAAGGGCGGAACCCAGGCAGTGGATGCCAAGAGCTGGTCCAACGAGGGCGGCTTCTACTCATTTGAGAACGGCCACATGATGTTGTGGACCCGGCTGACCAACCCGGAAGTCCGGCCGGTGTACAACCACCTGGAGCGTCTGGAAAAGAGCCTGGGCGAGGCCCGCGCCGACTTCATCGTGCGCACCACCAAGAATCTCTGCCTGTACCCGAATGTGTATTTGATGGACCAGTTCTCCACCCAGATCCGGGTGCTCCGCCCGCTGGCCGTGGACAAGACGGAAATCACCATCTACTGCTGGGCGCCGAAGGGAGAGCCCGCCGCCGACCGGGCCAAGCGTATTCGTCAGTACGAGGACTTCTTCAACGTGTCCGGCATGGGCACGCCGGATGACCTGGAAGAGTTCCGGGGGTGCCAGGAGGGCTATCACGCCTCTGCCATGCGCTGGAACGACATGAGCCGGGGCGCCCGCCACTGGATCGAGGGCGCCGATGACTGGGCCCGGCGCATCGACCTCAAGCCCATCCTGAGTGGGGCCAAGCCGGAAGATGAAGGCCTGTACGTGACTCATCACCAGCACTGGGTGCGGGAAATGAGCAAGGCCATCGAGACCGAGCGCGCCCGGTTCATCGCCCTGCAAGAGGAGGCCAGCGCATGACCATGACCTACGAACAGATCCAGGCCTTCATTTACCGCGAAGCCCGGCTGCTGGACGACCGGGAGTGGGACGAATGGCTCAGGTGCTACCACGAGGATGTGACCTACTGGATGCCGGCGTGGGATGACGACGATGAACTCACCGAAGACCCCCAGAGCGAGATATCGCTGATCTACTATCCCAACCGGGAGGGTCTGGAGGACCGGGTCTATCGGATCAAAACCGAGCGTTCCGGGGCCAGCTCCATGCCGGAGCCCCGCACCGTGCACCTGACCAGCAACCTGGAGATTCTGGAGCGGAACGGCGACACCGTGAAGCTGCGCTTCAACTGGCAGACCCACAGCCACCGCTATCACCGCACCCAGTCCTTTTTCGGCACCTCCTTCTACACCCTCGATTGCAGTGGCGAGCGGCCGCTGATCCGGGAAAAGAAGGTGGTTCTCAAGAATGACTACATCAACCAGGTCATCGACATCTACCACCTGTAATGGACGGGAGAGCATCGCCATGAGCTACAACATTGCGCTGAATTTCGAGGACGGCGTCACCCGGGTGATTTCCTGCCAACCCGGGGAAACGGTGCTGGATGCCGCCTACCGGGCCCAGATCAAGCTGCCCATGGACTGCTCCGACGGCGTCTGCGGCACATGTAAGGGTGCGTGCCATCAGGGTCAGTTCGACATGGGCGAGGACTATCTGGACGAGGCGTTGTCGGACGAGGAGGCTGAACGTGGGCTGGTGCTGACCTGTCAGATGGTCCCGGCCAGCGATTGCGTGGTGGAAATCCCCGCACCGTTTTCACTGTGCTGCACGTCCGGCGACGCGTCCGTCTCCGCCGTCGTGGACGAGGTTAACCTGATCTCGCCCACCGCCATCGAACTGAAATTGACCGCGGAGGCGGACATCGGCTTCCTGCCCGGACAGTACGTCAACCTTCGGATTCCGGGGACGGAGGAAACCCGGGCCTACTCGTTCAGTTCCCGGCCGGGCAGTCGCCAGCTGAGTTTCCTGATCCGCAACGTGCCCGGGGGGCTGATGAGTTCCTGGCTGGTTGGCCAGGCCCGGACTGGGGACCGGCTCATCCTGACCGGTCCCATGGGGGTGTTTTACCTGCGGCCGCCCGAGCGGCCGGTGCTGATGCTGGCCGGCGGTACCGGCTTGGCGCCGTTCCTGTCGATGCTGGCCAGCCTCCAGACCACCGGCTGCCAGCACCCCGTCCATTTGGTGTACGGCGTTACCCATGACGACGATCTGGTCGGCCTGGATGCCCTGGAACGGTTTGCGGCGTCGATGCCGTTTTTCTCCTTCAAGACGGTGGTGGCCAGCGACCAGAGCGCGCACCCGCGCAAGGGCTATGTGACGGCCCATCTGGAGGACGCGCCGATCCGGGATGGGGACGTCGATGTCTACCTGTGCGGGCCGCCCCCGATGGTGGAGGCGGTACTGGGCTACTTCCGGGAACAGGGCATTGAGCCCCGTTCGTTCCACTACGAGAAGTTCACGCCGAGCCGGCCTGCTGCCCGGGAGAAAGTCGCATGAAGCCGCGCTTTACCGGCCAGGTGATGGTGGTGACCGGAGCGGCCCAGGGCATTGGCCGGCGCGTTGCCGAACGGGCGGCGGCCGAAGGGGCCCGGTTGGTGCTGGTGGATGTCGCCGATCACGTTCAGGGGGTGGCCGCCGGCCTCCGCGACCAGGGCTCCGAGGTCCTGGCGCTGCAGGCGGACCTGGAAACCTGGAACGGCGCCGAAGCCGTCATGATCGAAGCGCATCGGCGTTACGGGCGCATCGACATCCTGATCAACAACGTCGGCGGCACCATCTGGGCACAGCCGTTCGAGCACTACCGGCCGGAGCAGATCCAGAAGGAAATCCAGCGCTCCCTGTTCCCGACGCTGTGGTGTTGCCGGGCGGTCCTGCCCTACATGGTGACCCAGGGAGGCGGCGCCATCGTCAATGTCTCCTCGGTGGCCACCCGAGGCCTGATGCGGGTGCCCTACGGTGCCGCCAAGGGCGGGGTGAACGCACTGACCGTGAATCTGGCCTTCGAGTACGCCGGGCACGGCATCCGCGTGAACGCCACCGCGCCCGGTGGGACCGAGGCGCCGCCCCGGCTCACGCCGCGCAATAGCGAGCCCCAGGGCGAACGGGAAAAAGCCTGGTACCAGACCCTGGTGGAACAAACCCAGGCCACCAGCTTCATGCACCGCTACGGCACGTTGGACGAACAGGCCGAGCCCATCCTGTTCCTGGCGTCCGATGCCGCCAGCTACATCACCGGCACGGTGCTGCCGGTGGCCGGCGGCGACCAGGGCTGATCAACGCACTCCAAACAAATACAACAAACGGGGTAACAGACCATGAGAAATATCGACGTAAACGAGGTTATCGACCACGCCCGCTTCGGTGGGTTTCACTGGCGGGTGCTGTTCTGGTGCACGCTGATCATCATTTTCGACGGCTATGATCTGGTGATCTACGGCGTGGTGTTGCCGCTGCTTATGGAACAGTGGCAGCTCAGCCCCTACGTGGCCGGCCTGCTGGGCAGCAGTGCGCTGTTCGGCATGATGTTTGGCGCCATGGGCTTTGGCATGTTGTCCGACCGGCTCGGTCGCAAGAAAACCATCCTCCTGTGCGTGACGCTGTTCAGTCTCACCACCTTCATCAACGGTTTTGCCTCGACTCCCTGGCAGTTCGGCGTGCTCCGGTTCATCGCCGGGCTCGGCATCGGCGGGGTGATGCCCAACGTGGTATCGCTGATGAGCGAGTACTCCCCCAGACGAATCCGCAGCACCCTGGTGGCGCTGATGTTCTCCGGATATGCCGTTGGGGGCATGATGTCCGCCGGGCTGGGCATCTGGATCGTCCCCAATTACGGCTGGGAAGTGATGTTCTTCCTGGCCGTGGTGCCCCTGCTGATGCTTCCGCTGATGGTGCGTTTCCTGCCGGAATCGGTGGCGTTCCTGATGGCGCAGAAACGGGAAGGGGAGGCCAGAAGCATCCTGCAGCGGCTGGCGCCGGGGCGGGGGATGGGTGAACTGGACCGGTTGCAGGCACCGGCTGCGGCCGAGGCCCGGGCGCCGGTACTGGAACTGTTCCGAAGCGGTCGGGCCCTCAGCACCCTGATGTTCTGGCTGGCTTTTTTCTGCTGCCTACTGATGGTGTACGCCCTGGGGTCCTGGCTGCCGAAGCTGATGTCCATGGCCGGCTACGCGCTCAGCTCCAGCCTGATGTTCCTGATGGTGCTGAACATCGGCGCGATCATCGGCGCCGTGGGCGGTGGCTGGCTGGCGGACCGTTTCTCCCTGCGTTCGGTGCTGGTGAGCTTCTTCGTGCTGGGCTCGGTGTCCCTGGTGCTGCTGGGGCATGAGCGGCCGATGTGGTTCCTGTACACCCTGATGGGCGTGGCCGGAGCCACCACCATCGGTTCCCAGATTCTGCTGTATGCCTATGTGGCGCAGTACTATCCCGCCGGCATTCGTTCCACTGGCCTGGGCTGGGCTTCCGGCATCGGCCGCAACGGTGCCATCGTCGGCCCCCTGCTGGGTGGCCTGCTGCTGACCCTGGCACTGCCCCACCACATGAACTTCCTGGCGCTGGCGGTGCCGGGGGCCATTGCCACCCTGGCTGTGGCGATGGTCGGCCGCCGCTTCGGGGCGGCGGACGTCCGCCCGGACCGTGAAGCCGGACTGGCCGCCGGCAACTGAGCCCCGGGGTAACGATGTGACCGTGGAGCGGTTCGCCGCTCCCCCTTGCCCCGGCGCGGCTGCGTCCGGGGCCCTTTTCTTTTTCGTGTCCCTCAATGCAACCCCAATCAGACAAGGAATCGTGCATGCCGTCGTTGTTTCGAGACCTTTCCCTATCCGCCATGGCCGCGGGTTTTCTCGCCGTTGTCGTCTCCTATGCGGGGCCGCTGGCGATTTTTTTCCAGGCCGGCGCCGCAGCGGGCGTGTCGTCACAGATGATGACCTCCTGGGTCTGGGCGATCTCCATGGGTGCGGCCTTGTCCGGCATCCTGCTGTCGATCTGGCTGCGGGCCCCGGTGGTCACGGCCTGGTCGGCCCCGGGTACGGCGCTGCTGGTGACCCTGTTCCCCGCGCTGTCCCTCAATGAGGCCGTCGGTGCCTATCTCACCGCCGCGGCGCTGCTGTTCATGATCGGCGTGTCCGGTACCTTTGATGCGCTCGTGCGGGCCATTCCCAGAGGCGTGGCCGCCGGCATGATGGCCGGCATTCTGTTTCGGTTCGGCGTCGATGCCTTTTCCGAGATTGGCGACACACCGGCCCTCGCCCTGGGCATGGTGCTGGCCTACCTGGTGGGTCGGCGCTGGTTGGCCAAGTACACTTTGGTGTTGCTGCTGGTGGTGGGCGTGGTGTTGGCGGTGACGCTGGAGGATGCCTCCCTGGCCGGTGTGCGCTTGAGTCTGGCGGTGCCTCAGCCCATCATGCCGGAGTGGACGGTCGGCGCCACTCTTGGTTTGGCCATTCCCTTGGTGCTGGTCAGTCTGACCGGCCAGTTTCTGCCCGGTATGGCCATCCTGCACGCCGCCGGCTACCCGGTGAAGGCAAGGCCGGTACTGGCGGTGTCGGCCCTGGTGTCGGTTCCCACGGCTCTGTTCGGCGGCATCACCACCGTGGTGGCGGCGATCACCGCGGCCATCTGCACAGGGCGGGATGCCCACGAGGATCGTTCCCGCCGTCACGTTGCCGGCGTCTCCAACGGTGTCTTCTACCTGCTTGGCGGCCTGTTCGCGGGCACCATCGTGTCGCTGTTCACGGCCTTGCCGGGGGCTTTCGTGACGGTGCTGGCAGGGCTGGCCCTGCTGGGCGCCATTGCCAATAACCTGGCCGCCGCCATGGCGGACACAGAGCACCGGGAGGCGGCGCTGGTTGCCTTTATCGTGACCGCGTCGGGGGTGTCGTTCTGTGGCTTGTCCTCGGCCTTCTGGGGCATCGTCGTAGGCTATCTTTTCTATCGGGTCTTGCGACGCGACTGACGGTCGCGGCGCACCGTTCCGGGGAATTCGGGCAATTTTTGCATGGAATCGGTGCAAATGGCCGCCCATGGCCGGATTGGGTTTGCCCGGGTTGTGCAAATTGCACATTATTCAGGGTGGGCCCGGCGAATCGGGGGCCGGTATCGGGTGTATGGCATGAACGTTGCCATTCCTCGGGTGGTTACTCACAAAAGGGAGAGATGGCAATGAGCACCCAAGTTACCCCGCAGGAACAGGATTACCCCCTCAGTCCGGTACCCATGGACCAACGCAAGAGCCTCTGGTCCATGGGGCTGGTCCTGCTTGGCTTTACCTTCTTCACCGCCACCATGTGGGCCGGCGGCAGCGTCGGTGTCGCCTTCGATTTTTCCACCATGCTGCTGGTTCTGGCCACAGGCAATCTGCTGCTGGGCGTGTACGCGGCGGTCCTGGGCTATATCGCCGCCAAGACCGGTCTGAACACCGCGCTGATGAGTCGCTTCACCTTCGGTGAGCTGGGCAGCAAGCTGTCTGACTTTATCCTGGGCTTTACCCAGATCGGCTGGTATGCCTGGGGCACCGCCACCATGGCGATCTTGCTGGTTAAGCTCACCGGCCTGCCGGAAAGCTGGACCACACCGCTGATGGTGGTGTTTGGCTTTGGTTTCTGCGTGACGGCCTTCATCGGTTACCGTGGCCTGGAGTGGCTGTCGCGGTTTGCGGTGCCGGCGATGATCATCCTGGTGGCGGTCAGCATGACCATCGCTACCGACGATGCCGGCGGCCTCTCGGGTCTGCTCGCGATCACGCCGACTGGGGACCTGTCCGTGGCCGCGGCGATCACGCTGGTGTTTGGGACCTTCGTCAGTGGCGGCACCCAGGCCACCAACTGGACCCGGTTCGCCACTTCCGGCAAGGCCGCGGTGGTGGCCACGCTGCTGGCGTTTTTCCTGGGCAATGGCCTGATGACCCTGATCGGCGCGTTTGGCGCGCTGGTGTATCAGCAGGCAGACATCGTCGACATCATGGTGGCCCAGGGCCTGGCGACACTGGGCATTCTGATGCTGTTCCTGAACCTGTGGACGACCCAGGACAACACCGTTTACAACTTCGCGGTGGCCGGCTGCAACCTGCTGCGCACCCGTCGTCGCCGGCTGGTGACGGTGGGCGGCGCGGCGATCGGCACGGTGCTGGCGGTGATGGGCATGTATGAGTGGCTGATTCCGTTCCTGGTGTTGTTGGGCACTTTCATTCCGCCCATCGGCGGCGTCATCATGGCCAGCTATTTCATCGGCTACCGGCGCCAGTATCCGGCCCTGGACCAAGTGACCCTGCCGGCGTTCAACCTGCCGGGGCTGGCGGCTTATGTGATCGGCTCCCTGGCGGCCTACACCTCGCCCTGGATCGCGCCCATTGTCGGCGTGCTGGTGGCGGCCCTGAGCTATGGCCTGTTGCTGCTGGTCACCGGCGCGGTGCGCGAGCGCCGGGCCCAGGTCCTGGGTAGCCTGTAATCCATGGTTCTGCGATGCCGCGACATTCCGGCACTTCCGGGCCTGGACGCGATCCGGCTGCGGGGCGGGGCATCGGGGGCGGACCGACCGGTTCGCTGGCCCTACGTGGCGGAGAACCGGTCGTTCAGGGACTGGGTCAAGGGGGGCGAGCTGGTGTTCGTGACCGGCATCAGTCGCCACCGCAGTCCCCAGAACCTGGCCGAGTGCCTCTACGAAGGCCGGGAATGCGGCATTTCCGGCCTGGTGGTGCTGACCGGGGATGCCTACATCGGCCTGCTGCCGAGCCGGTTGTGCCAGCTGGCGGACGAACTGTCCCTCCCGCTGTTCGAGCAGCCTTACTCCCTGCCGATGGTGGACGTCACCGAGGCAATCGGCCGGGCCATCGTGTCGGCGGAACGCCAGGACGGCGCCGCCCGGACCCTTGCCGACGCGATTGTCGCGGATCTGGGCCGGGAACGGTTGCGGGTGCTGGTCGAACGGTACCTGGGAGAGGACCCGGCCGGAACGGACGGCGAGTTGCTGGACGCCTGGCTGTGTCACCGGGGCAACCAGAGCCTGATGGCGGAAGCCCTGGGCTGCCATCGCAACACCATCCGAAACCGGCTCCATCGGCTCGCCGGGCCCGCGCCCGGCGGCCGCGATGGGCATGAACACTTCAAGACACGGCTGCTGGCCCATCTGCTGCTGGATGCGGAGGGCCTGGCGAGCCGCTTACAGGAGAACATATGAACGATCGAGTGGATGCCATTGTGAACGCCCGGCTGCAGGGCAAGGAAGGGCTGTATCGGCTGGCCATCGCCGGCGACCGGTTTGCCGAGATCACCCCCCAGCCCGGGACGGTTCCCGGCGACGACCGGACGCTGGACGCCGCCGGCAATCTGGTGGCGCCACCGTTCGTGGAGCCCCATATTCATCTGGATGCCGCGCTGACGGCGGGCGAGCCCCGCTGGAACCAGAGTGGGACCTTGTTCGAGGGCATCGAATGCTGGGCCGAGCGTAAGGCGCTGTTGTCCCGGGACGACGTGCTCGCCCGGGCTGAGCAGACCCTGCGACTGTTCGCGGACCACGGCATTCAGTATGTCCGGACCCATGTCGACGTCACCGATCCGAATCTGACGGCGCTGAAAGCCATGCTGGAGGTACGGGAGCGGACGGCGGATCGGGTGGATCTGCAGATTGTCGCCTTTCCCCAGGAGGGCATCTGGTCCTTCCCCGCCGGTCGGGATCTGATGACCGAAGCGCTGCGCCTGGGCGCGGACGTGGTGGGTGGCATTCCCCATTTTGAATTCACCCGTGATGACGGCGTGGCCTCCGTGCGCTGGCTGGTGGAGCTGGCCCACAGGCACGACCGGCTGGTGGATGTTCACTGCGACGAGATCGACGACCCTGCCTCCCGGTTCCTGGAAGTGCTGGCGGCGGAAGCGTTGCGGCTGGACTACGGTTCCCGGGTCACGGCCAGCCACACCTGCGCCATGGGCTCCTACAACGATGCCTACTGCAGTCGGCTGTTCCGGTTGCTGAAGAAGTCGGGCCTGCGCTTTCTGTCGATGCCCACCGAAAGCCTGCACCTGCAGGGGCGCTTTGACAGCTATCCCAAGCGCCGGGGGCTGACGCGGGTCCCGGAGTTGCTGGAGGCGGGGTTGAGCGTTGCGTTCGGCCAGGACTCGATCCGGGACCCCTGGTATCCCCTGGGCAACGGCAACCTGCTGCGGACCCTGGATGTTGGGCTGCATGCCTGCCACATGCTGGGGATGAGCTGGATCGAACGCTGTCTGGAATTGGTCACCGACAACGGCGCCGCAGCCCTGGACCTGGACCAATATGGCATCGCCCCCGGGCTGCCGGCACGCTGCATGGTGCTGCAGGGCCGCTCGCCCTACGAGGTGCTGCTGGGGCAGTATCCGGTGATGGCCTCGGTGCGCGACGGCCGGGTGCTGGTACGCCGGGCGCCGGTGACGACGGCCTCGGCGTACTGAGGCGGCAGTGGGCTATCGGGAGTGGCTGAGCGCGGCGGCGATCGCACTGACGTTCGCCGGCTTCGTGCCCTATATCCGGACGGTCCGGCAGGGCAGGGTCAAACCGCATGTGTTTTCCTGGATGATCTGGGGATCCACCACCTTCGTAGTGTTCCTGGCGCAGCTGAGTGACGGCGGTGGCGCTGGGGCCTGGCCCATCGGGGTCTCCGGTCTGGTGACGCTCTACATTGCGGTGTTGGCCTATGGCCGTCGGTCCGATACCCGCATCACTCGGACCGATTGGGGATGCTTCCTGGTGGCTACGGCGTCACTGCCGCTGTGGTACCTCAGCGCCGATCCATTTTGGGCCGTGCTGGTGCTGACCACGGTGGACCTGGCCGGGTTCGGGCCGACGCTGCGCAAGGCCCTCGCTCATCCTTTCGAAGAAAATCTGACCTTCTTCATCCTGTTCGCGCTGCGCAATCTGGTGGCGATCCTGGCGCTCGAGCGTTACACCGCCACCACGGTGCTGTTCCCTGCGGCGACGGGCCTTGCTTGTGTGGTGCTGATCGCTCTGGTGGGCCTCCGACGCCAGCGGGTGGCGGCCAGCCGTGATGGTGGACCGATGGCCTAGCCGAAGCGGTCCCAATAGGGCGGGTTGCCAAAGTAGCCGTCCAGAAAATCCACGAAGCCACGCACCTTGCTGGGTAGCAGCCGACGGTGGGCGTAGACGGCATAAAGCGCCATCGGCTCGGGTTCGTATTCCGGCAGGATTACCGCCAGTTGCCCGGCCTGGATCGCGGCGCCGCACAGGAACGTCGGTTGCAGGACAATACCGGCACCGGCGATGGCTGCTGCCACCAGGACATCGCCGTTGTTGCTGACCAGTTCGCCATGGCCCGGGGTGCGCGCCTGGAGCCACCGGAACACCGGCTCGCGGCCGCTCGGATCCATGTAGCTGTAGTGTAGGTAGCGATGCGCCTTCAGGTCTTCCGGTCGCCGGGGTGTGCCGTGGCGCGCCAGATAGGCCGGCGCGGCACACATCACCAGACGCACCGGGGCCACGCGCCTGGCGATCAGCGACGAACTTTTCAGTCGGCCGATGCGCAACGCAACATCAAAGCCCTCCTCGACAATGTCGACCTTGCGGTCGTTCAGTTGCAGGTCGATATCCACCGCCGGGTGTGCCTGCTGGAAGTCCCTCAGCAGAGGCGCCAGATGCCGGATCGCGAACGACACCGGAGCACTGATGCGCAACCGGCCGCGGGCCTGGGCCTGGAGATCGCCGAGCTGGCTTTCCATGTCCTCGATTTCACCGAGCACCGCCTGGGCCCGCTGATGGTAGCGGGCGCCGGCCTCGGTGAGGTGGATCTTGCGGGTGGTCCGGTTGAGCAGGCGGGCCCCCAGGTGCTGCTCAAGCTGGGAAACGTATTTGCTGACCAGCTGGGGCGACAGCTCCAGCCGCTGTGCGGCCCGGGTGAAGCTGCCTTCGTTCACCACGGTGACGAAGGCGCGCATGGCATCGATTCGGTCCATGGGGTGTCCTTGGGCGTGTGCAAATCCAGATTATCAACATAATGTTTTTAATTAAGCAACGGAAGTGATCTTAGTCTTCCGTTTTGATGATAGTAAAGTGGTCTCATCCATCACGGCAAACACACATCGAGGTGACGATCATGACAACTTCCTTTACCCGGGCGCTGTTGGATTCCCGGGGCGGCAGCGCCGCCCTGATTCTGCGGGTGCCGGTCGGCCTGATTCTGGCGGCCCACGGTGCCCAGAAACTGTTTGGCTGGTTTGGCGGCTATGGTCTGGAGGCCACCGGCCAGTGGATGGCCAGCATCGGCCTGCAGCCGGGATTCCTGATGGCGCTGCTGGCGGGGGGCGCCGAGTTCCTCGGCGGTCTGGCTCTGGCACTTGGCCTGTTGACCCGTCCTGCGGCGCTGGTCACGGCCTTCACCCTGTTGGTGGCCATCTTCAGTGTGCACATCGGCAACGGCCTGTTCATGGCCAACAACGGCTATGAATACGCTCTGACACTGCTCGCCGCCACCCTGTCGCTGGCGATTCTGGGCGCGGGGCACTTCTCGGTCGATGGCTGGCTCTCCCGGCGTATAGCCGGCGACAACGGAACCCGGCACGACCTTCGCTCCCTGGCCTGACGGCGAGGCATCACACGAACCGGCGGGCCGGACTGGTCCGCCCAATCTGCGAGAGGAGACGGCACACATGCTGGTCAATGGTGTCTGGAAGGAA
Organism: Marinobacter lutaoensis; assembly: GCF_001981305.1. Taxonomy (GTDB): domain Bacteria; phylum Pseudomonadota; class Gammaproteobacteria; order Pseudomonadales; family Oleiphilaceae; genus Marinobacter; species Marinobacter lutaoensis. Next base: position 188,097 of record NZ_MSCW01000006.1, read on the forward strand.
AACTGGCAGCCGGTTCAGGCCCAGGACGGGGAAGGGCGTTTCCTGCGCCAGAGCTCGGCGTTCCGGCACTGGGTCACGCCGGATGGCGCCCCGGGGCCGACCGGACGTGGTGGCTTCCGGGCCGAGCCCGGGCGATACCATCTGTACGTGGCCTATATCTGCCCCTGGGCCTCCCGGACGTTGATGGTCCGGGAGCTGAAGGGCCTGCGGGAGCTCATCGGTGTGACCGCGGTCAATCCCCGCCTGACCGATCAGGGCTGGCGGTTCGGCGGCTACCCGGGAGCGGATGAAGACCGCCTCAACGGTGCCCGTTACCTGCATGAGCTGTACACCCGGGCCGATCCTTCGTACACCGGTCGTGCCACGGTGCCGGTGCTGTGGGACAACCAGACCGGTACCATCGTCAACAACGAGTCGGCGGACATCGTGCGCATGCTCAACCGGGCATTCTCCGGCTGGGTCGACCAAGGGCCGGACCTGTATCCGCCGGATCTGGCGGATGCCATTGACGCCCTGAACGCCGAGCTGTACGAAAATCTGAACAACGGTGTCTATCAGGCCGGCTTCGCCACCACCCAGCAGGCCTACGAGGAGGCCTATCACAAGGTCTTCACGACGCTGGACCGGCTGGAAGCCCGCCTGGCCGATGGCCGTACCTATCTGTTCGGTGACCGCCTGACCGAGACCGACATCCGCCTGTTCGTGACCCTGGTCCGCTTCGACGCCGCCTACCACGGTTTGTTCAAATGCAACCGCAATACCCTCAAAGCCATGCCGGGCCTGCACGCCTACCTGCACCGGATTCTGGCGCTGGAGGGCGTGGCCCGGACTGTCGACCTGGACCACATCAAGGCCGGTTACTACTCCATCAAGGCACTGAACCCCGGCGGTATCGTTCCGGTGGGGCCCGGTGACCTGTAACCCTCCGGAGATCGACCATGGATATCCTGTATGTGTCCCACGGCGGCGGCCCGATGCCCCTGTTGGGTGATCCGAGCCACCGCGACATGGTGGACCGGCTCCGGGCGTTCGCGGCCGAGCTGCCCAGACCCTCGGCGATCCTGGTGATCAGTGCCCACTGGGAGGCGCCGGTCGCCACCGTCACCGGTGCCGCCCAACCGTCGCTGATCTATGACTATTACGGTTTCCCAGCCGAGGCTTACCGCATCGAATATCCCTGTCCGGGCGAGCCCGGGCTGGCCCGGCAGGTCCGGGATGCGCTGGCCGGGGCTGGCCTGCCGGTCCGGCTGAACGAGCGCCGGGGCCTGGATCACGGCGTCTTCGTGCCCCTCAAACTGATGTATCCGGAGGCGGATATCCCCTGTGTGCAGCTGTCCCTGGTGGACTCCTTGGACGCCGACACGCATCTGGCCATGGGGCAGGCTCTGCGGGCACTGGACCGGGAGCGGCTGCTGGTGATCGGTTCCGGTTTTTCCTTCCATAACATGCGGGCGTTCTTCGGCCCCGACACCGCCGATATCCGGGCCCGCAACGACGCCTTCCACGACTGGCTGGAGCACACCTGTAGCGACCCGGATCTGCCCGAACCGGAACGGAGCCGTCGGCTGGCGCACTGGTCGCAGGCCCCCCATGCCCGGTTTTGCCACCCGCGCGAGGAGCACCTGCTGCCCCTGCATGTCTGCTATGGGCTTGCCGGCGGCCCGTGCGACCGTTCCGTGTCCGCCACGATTCTGGGCAAACGCGCGGCCATGTTCCATTGGGTTCTGCCGTGAGGATGGGGCCTGGCGCTGCCAGGGGGGCGCCGTTGCGCTAGACTACGGCGGATGTCGCGGCCGTACCGGCCGTGTTGATGACCAATCCCCTGGAGGACACTCGGGTATGATCAGCTGGGAAGATTTCGAGAAAGTCGAGTTGCGGGTCGGCACCATCGTGGATGTGCAGGCGTTTCCGGAGGCTCGCAAGCCGGCCTACAAACTGAAAGTGGACTTTGGCCCCGAGCTTGGCGTGCGCAAGTCCAGCGCCCAGATCACCGATTTGTACGACCGTGAGTCGCTGCTGGGCAAGCAGGTGCTGGCGGTCACCAACTTTCCGCCGAAACAGATTGGCCCGTTCCTTTCCGAGTGCCTGGTGACCGGCGTCCAGACCGAGGATGGCGCGGTGACGCTGGTGTCGCCGGACACACCGGTACCCAACGGACGCAAGCTGTTCTGATACGCCTCGGCCGGGCCCGGTAAAAAATCACCGGTGCCACGGCGAACCGGTGTACAGTCCCTGTTATGGGAGGATGCGTGTGTGGCTAAGCTTCTGTCGGGCGCCCATGACCGTCTGATCAGCCCTGTCCTGATCGCCGGTTGCGTCATTATTCTGGTCAGTTTCGCGGTACGGGCGTCGTTCGGGCTCTTTCAGCTTCCGATTGCCCTGGAGTTTGCCTGGCCGAGGGAAGCCTTTTCCCTGGCGATTGCCCTACAGAACCTGTTCTGGGGCATCGGCCAGCCGATGTTCGGTGCCTTCGCGGAGCGGTATGGGGATCGCAAGGCCATTCTCGTCGGCGGTGCCTGCTACATTGTCGGGCTGTTACTGTCGGCCTACGCCACCACCCCCGGCCAGCACCAGTGGCTTGAGATCCTGGTAGGGTTCGGTATTGCCGGCACGGGCTTTGGCGTTGTCCTGGCGGTGGTCGGCCGTGCCACACCGGCCAGGCACCGTTCCATGGCACTGGGGATCGCCACGGCGGCGGGCTCTGCCGGCCAGATCGTGGGGCCGCCGGTTGCCCAGGTACTGATGAGCCAGATGCCCTGGCAGTCGGTGTTCCTCGCGTTCGCCGGTTTCATTCTGGTGTCCATGCTGGCGGTGCTGTTTATCCGGGCCCCCAGGGCTGAGCCCACTGCGGGCGGGGATGAATCCATGGGCACCGTCGTCCGACGGGCACTGAGGGATCCGTCTTTCGCGTGTATCTTCATCGGTTTCTTCTCCTGCGGTTACCAGCTGGCGTTCATCACCGCCCATTTTCCGGCCTTCATCACCGAAATGTGCGGCCCGGTCACGCCGGACAGTCTGGTTTACCTACTGGGGGTGACCTCGGCGTCCGGGCTGGGGGCCGTCTCCATCGCGCTCATCGGGCTGTTCAACATTGGCGGCACGTTGATGGCCGGCTGGCTGGGCAACCGGTACTCCCGGAAATATCTGCTGGCGACGGTCTATCTGCTGCGTACCCTGGTGGCCGGTGCGTTCATTCTGACGCCGATCACGCCGGAGAGCGTGGTGCTGTTTTCCATCGCCATGGGCTCGCTTTGGCTGGCCACGGTGCCCCTGACATCGGGCCTGGTGGCGCACATCTACGGTCTGCGCTACATGGGCACGCTGTACGGGGTGGTGTTCTTTTCGCACCAGCTGGGGGGCTTCCTGGGCGTCTGGCTGGGGGGCGCCCTGTATGACATCTACCGGGACTACACCCTGGTGTGGTGGATCGGTGTGGGCGTGGGAGCCCTGTCGGCGCTCATCCATCTGCCCATCAATGAGCGGCCCTGGGCCCAGAGGGGCATGGCGGTCGCTGTCTGAGGGCACCCCGCGAAACCATCCCGGAAACGGCATGAATTCTTCGTCATCACCCGGAATGGGGGGGACGGCTCCGCCGCCGGTCATGGCGACCCCGGGACTCCGGGAGGGGCAGCCAGCGTTGCAAGCCAGTGAGGATTTTGGCCGATGGCTGTGGTCCGAAAACAACAAGGCCCGGGTCTTTCGACGCCGGGCCTTGTTGTTTGGGAATATGGTCGGGACGGCAGGATTTGAACCTGCGACCACCTGCACCCCATACAGGTGCGCTACCAGACTGCGCTACGCCCCGTTAACACGCAGGCCACCAGGAAAAGGGGTTTATCTCAGTGGCTTAGCGGGAGCGAAGTCTACACCAGCCGATCGTAAAAATAAACAGCCTTTTTCGTTTTCCGGCCTCCGGTCTATCTCAGCTTGGTCTCTCGCAGTTTGCGGATGAATTCGGGGGGCTCGAAGGTGTCTGCCTTCGCCTCTTTCCAGTACTTGTCGAACGCCGGCAGGCCGGTGTCGGCCTCCCCGAGCAGGTCTCCGGGTTCCAGGAACGGGAAAATGTCGAGATAGGAGCGGACCTCGGTTTTGGAGATCCGGCGGATGACGTGTTCCGGTCCGAGTTCGGATGGGTGGTTCAAGCCGGAGGCTTCCAGCAGGTTTTTCAGGGCCTCCAGGGTGTTCCGGTGAAAGTTGTAGACGCGCTGGCTTTTCAGGCCAACGTCCAGCTTGTTGCCGCGCCTCGGGTCCTGGGTGGCCACGCCGCTGGGGCAGCGGCCAGTGTGGCAGTTCAGAGCCTGGATGCAGCCCAGGGCGAACATATAGCCGCGCGCGGCGTTGCACCAGTCGGCTCCCAACGCCAGGGTGCGGGCGATGTCGAAGGCGGAGGTGATCTTACCGGCGGCACCGAGGGCGATGTCTTCCCGGAGCCCGGCGCCCACCAGGGTGTTGTGCACCAGCAGCAGCGCTTCGGTCAGCGGCATGCCGAGGCGGTTGATGAATTCCAGCGGTGCCGCGCCGGTGCCGCCCTCGCCCCCATCGACCACGATGAAGTCGGGTTTACGGCCGGTTTCGAGCATGGCCTTGACGATGGCGAACCACTCCCAGGGGTGACCGATGGCGAGCTTGAAGCCCACGGGTTTGCCGCCGGACAGCTCCCTCAGGTGGTCCAGAAACTCCAGCAGCTCAATCGGGGTGGAAAAGGCGGAATGACTGGAGGGTGACACGCAGTCTTCGCCCACCGGCACCCCCCGGGCTTCGGCGATTTCAGGGGTGACTTTGGCCCCGGGCAGGATGCCGCCGTGGCCGGGTTTGGCGCCCTGGGATAGTTTGACCTCTATCATTTTGACTGGGTCCAGCGTGGCGTTGGCGCGGAAGCGTTCCTCACTGAAGCGGCCATCCGGATGGCGGCAGCCGAAGTAGCCGGAGCCGATCTCCCACACCAGGTCGCCGCCGGGTTCCCGGTGGTAGCGGGAGATCGACCCCTCGCCGGTGTCGTGGTAGAAGCCGCCCATGCGGGCGCCGGTGTTCAGGCTCAGGATGGCGTTGGCGGACAGGGCCCCGAAGCTCATGGCGGAGATGTTGAAGACGCTGGCGCTGTAGGGCTTTTCGCACCGCTTGCCGATGTCGATCCGAAAGTCGCTGTGGTCGAGCCGGGTGGGGGTCAGGGAATGGTTCATCCATTCGAAACCTTCCTCGTACATCGGCAACTGGGAGCCGAACGGGCGCTTGTCGAGGATGTCCTTGGCCCGTTGGTAGACCACGGTGCGCTGCTCCCGGGAGAAGGGGCGCTCCTCGGTGTCCGACTGGATGAAGTATTGGCGGATCTCCGGCCCGATGGATTCAAACAGGTAGCGAAAGTTCGCCATGATCGGATAGTTGCGCCGGACGGTATGGTGCGGCTGGAGCAGGTCGTAGGTGCCCAGGGCGGTCAGGGCACCGAAGGCGACGGGCACCAGGTAGCCGTGCCCCAGCCACAGGGTGACGGGCAGGGAGATGAGCAAGCCGGCAATGCTGAGGGCATAGGCGGAGTAGCGCAGGGGAAAGGGGGTGGTTTTCTCCATGGGGATCCTCGTTGGGGTGATGGCGCGGTGTCCTGTCGGGCAAACAGTATATAGATGGCGGCGGCCGTTCGGGCAAATGGGGCGTTCCGGGTGTTTTTGATGTTTTGAGTTCAAATCATTAACATAACCGGCTTGTAATGACGGAACTCCGTTTCTGACATGAATTTCCAGACCAGGAGGCGCCAAACGTGGGCGAGGTAGTGAAAGACGAGTATCAGACGGATTACGTGGCTGGCCAGGACAACATCAACATACTGGGCCTGGACCTGCATAACTGGGTGTTCCCGGTATCGGCCCTGATTGTGGTCGCGTTTGTCATCGGGACGCTCATGTTTCCCGGCCAGGCCAAGGAACTTCTGGACGGCATGAAGTGGGACATCATCGCCCGCTTTGACTGGTTTTTCCTGATCAGCGCCAACATTTTCGTGGTGGTGTGCCTGGCCCTGATCTTCCTGCCAGTGGGCAAGATCCGGCTGGGGGGGCAGGATGCGACACCGGAGTTTTCCACGTTATCCTGGTTCGCCATGTTGTTCGCCGCCGGCATGGGGATCGGGTTGATGTTCTGGGCGGTGGCGGAACCGACGGCCTATTACACGGGCTGGTACAAAACGCCGTTCAACGTCGAGCCCAACACCCCGGCTGCGGCGGACCTGGCGATGGGGGCCACCATGTACCACTGGGGCCTGCATCCCTGGGCAATTTACGCCATCGTCGCTCTGTCTCTGGCATTCTTCGCCTTCAACAAGAACATGCCGCTGACCATCCGGTCGGCGTTTTTCCCGCTGTTGCGGGATTGGGTCTGGGGCTGGCCGGGCCACATCATTGATGTGCTGGCGGTGGTCGCCACCATTTTCGGGCTGGCGACCTCGCTTGGGTTCGGTGCCCAGCAGGCGGCGTCCGGCCTCGACTATCTGTTTGGCGTGGGGGCCGGCATCAATGTCCAGATGGCGATCATCGTGGCGGTAACGTCGGTGGCGCTGCTTTCCGTGCTGCGGGGGCTGGACGGCGGTGTCAAGGTGCTCAGCAACATCAACATGGGCATGGCGGCGCTGCTGCTGCTCTTCATCATCTTCGCCGGCCCGACCATGAGCATTCTGGAGACCCTGTGGGTGACGTCCTCCAGCTATGTCGCCAATATCCTGCCGCTCAGCAATCCCTTCGGACGCGAGGATGAAGCCTGGTTCCAGGGCTGGACCGTGTTCTATTGGGCCTGGTGGATCTCCTGGTCACCGTTCGTGGGCATGTTCATCGCCCGGGTTTCCAGGGGGCGCACCGTGCGGGAGTTCATCACCGCGGTGCTGCTGATCCCGACCGTGATCACCGCGGTGTGGATGAGCAGCTTCGGTGGCACCGCGCTGGAGCAGATTCAGGATGGGATCGGCGCGCTAGCCAGCGACGGTCTGACCGATGTCTCCCTGGCGATGTTCCAGATGTTCGCCAACCTGCCGCTGACCGGCATCATCTCGTTCGTGGGTATCATCCTGGTGCTGGTGTTCTTTGTGACCTCGTCGGACTCGGGATCACTGGTGATCGACAGCATCACCGCCGGTGGCAAGACCGACGCACCCACCGCTCAGCGGGTGTTCTGGGCGGTGATGGAAGGGGCCATCGCCGCGGCGCTGATCTTCGGTGGTGGGGCCGATGCCCTGGGCGCGATCCAGGCGACCGCCATCAGTGCCGGTCTGCCGTTTACCGCGATTCTGCTGGTCATGACCTGGGGCCTGCTCAAGGGGCTGAGCCACGAGCGTCGGCTGCTGATCGCCCGCGGCGAGCTTTGAGGCGAGTCACGCCAGGAGCCGGAACCGGGGCGTACGCCCCGGTTTTTGTTTGACGATGACTCTAGCCTGGCATTCCTATGGACTGCGCCTAAGTCCGATACCTCAGGTTCAGATGTCCATGCCGTTCGCGCCTCAGCTCGTCGGCTTGGACAGGACCAGCCGCAGGCCAAACCCCATCAGTGCCAGGCCGGTCACCGTATCGAGCGAGCGCATCACCCTGGGCCGGCGCAGCCAGCGGCCCAGGGGACGCGTGGCCAGCACCAGTGCGGCGAACCAGAGCAGTCCCATCACAGCGTGGATGCCAGCCAGCAGCACGCTAAACCCGACCACCGGCACGTCGGCGGGAACGAACTGTGGCAAAAGGCTCACATAGAACACCCCGACCTTGGGATTGAGCAGATTCGTCAGCAGGCCGCGCAGGAACCAGCGCTCGCCACGCACGAGCGGCGGAGCGTCGGCGGGCGGTGTCGGCCGGCTCCTGAGCGCGCCCGAAAACAGCTTCCAGCCGAGCCAGAGCAGATAGGCCGCGCCTACGATCTGCAGCAGGGTGTAGGCGAGTCGGGAGACCGCGAGCACGGCTCCGAGCCCGAGCGCCGCGACCAGCCCCCAGATCAGCACGCCAGTCACGATGCCCACGCCCGCTCCCATCGCCTTGCGCCCCCCTTGCACGGCGGCCGTACGAAGTACCAACGCCGTGTCCAGGCCGGGGGTCAGGGTGAGCAGCAGCGCCGTCAGCGTGAAGCCCAGGATCGCGCTCGATGCATTCATTTGGGGACTCCGTCAGAGCACAGACAAGTCGAGTGTCTTGTTGTACATCGTCGATTCGATGGTCCTGACGATGGCCTGGCCGCAGATCACCGTGCCACGCGCCGGGTCGTAGGTCAGGCTTGGTTCGCCATACAGCGCCCGCCGCTGCTCAGGGCCGCGGTGACGCGGTGGCAGAACGCTGCGTCGTCGATGCCGGCATCTGGAGGCGCAGCCCCGCACCGAACGCCTGCAGCAGATGCCAGCCGGTGTCCCAGGCGCCCACGCCGCTGGCGGCATTGATGTGCCCAAGTGCGCCGACCTCCACGCATCCCGCGGCCCAGCCCATGGCCATGCGCCGGGCGTGCTCCAGCGAGCCATAGGGGTCGTCGCTGCTGGCGACCACCAGTGCAGGGAACGGCAAGGGCCCGGTCGGTGCCGGGCCGAACGCGCGCGCCTCGACCGGAAACACCGGCGCGCCGGGGTCCGGGACGGCAACGAGGAAGGCGCCCCGGACCTGGGCGATCCGATGCGGGAGGTCTTCTCCGATTCCCGGCCGCAATGCCCAGTGCGCGACGAGCAGGCACGAAAGGCTGTGCGCCACCAGGACGACGGGAGCGGCGCACTCGCCGATCGCCTCATCCAGCGCCTGCAGCCAGTCGGCCAGATCCGGCCTGTCCCAGTCGGCAGGCTGGAATCGCCGGCATCCGATTTGGCGAGATGCCCAAAGCGTCTGCCAATGTCCCGGGCCGGAACCCCCTATACCGGGTAGCATCAAGAGGCGAATGATCTGATGGCTTGTCATAGTGGAGTGCTGGATGTCTGGAGTGAGCTTTACTGACCAGGAAGCTTACGAGCGAAGGTTCGGATTGCCGAGCTCTGACAAATTGCCGGGTGCCAGGGCCCAGTGGTCAGGTGGCGCCTTCGCGATTTCACCGGAGCTTCCCGTGCTGCACGCTACTATCTCCACGCTCGAATCCTCTGACACGGCAAATTTTGCCTCGCAATTGCGTCGTTCTCTGATAAACGTCGTAACCACACGACAGAGCATGGCACCTGCCCCATTGCGCGGCCGCTTGCGCACCTGTCCATCGCGCGTTAGGTCGTCTGCAAGTCGGCGACGCGAGCGGGCCAGGGGCGCCGCTCCAACAATCCGGTCTCCCGTTCCCGCAGGGCCCGGCTGATCTTGCTCGCTTCGGTCACGGACGCGCGAAAGTCCCGAATCATTTGCCGAGTCACCGGCCCCACTGGCCATTCGGTGGTCACCGCATCCTCGACCAGCGCAACCACCGGCTGCAGTTCGACCGAGGTGCCCGCGGTGAATACCTCGGAGGCGGCGCGTAGTTCCTCCAGCGTCACTGTCCGCTCCTCGACCCGCAGCCCGCGCTGGCGAGCCAGTCCCATCACGTGCCGCTTGGTGATGCCGTCGAGGAAGCAGGTCGGCAATGGGGTCACCAGCACCCCGTCGCGGACCATCAACAGGTTGGTCGCCGTGGTCTCGGCGACCCGGCCTTCGCTGTCGAGCAGCAGCGCGTCGTCGCAGCCCGCCGCGGCGGCGGCATGGCGCGCGAGAGTGCCGATCATGTACAGCCCCGAGCACTTGGCCGCGGTAGGCGCGGTGTCGGGACGGGGGCGCCGCCAACTCGCCAGGTGCAGCCGGATGCCGTCCTCGGCGCGGCCCTGGGATGCTGCCGTGGGCCAGTCCCAGGCCGCGATGGCCACGTGGATGCGGGCGCGCGGCGAGGCGATGGAAACGCTTTCCGCACCGCGCCATGCCAATGGCCGGATGTAAGCATTGTCGAGCTGGTTGGCCCACAGAACTGCCTCAATGGCCTTTGTTAGTTCGTCTCGCGACCACGGCAGGTGATAGCCCAACATCGTGGCGGACCGCTGCAATCGTTCCAGGTGTTCTATATTTAAAAAGACATGTCCGTCATAGGCGCGCATACCCTCGAAGACGGCACCCCCCATGTGCAGAGAATGTGTAAGTACATGTAGGCGAGCCTGGCGCCAGGGCAGCAGCTCGCCATCGAGCCAGATCAAACCGTCGTTGTCGTCAAGGGAATTGAGCATGGTAGGCACCATCACGTGGATTGCAGTTGGATTCAGTTTGCGGCCTGTTCGCGGTTGTAGCAATTGAGCAAATCTAAGTTGTTGGTGAGATTTGGTCCGCGCGACGATGCATGCAATAGCGATGATTTCATGTTTAATGAACCTGCGAACGTCGAATGATTCCGAGGAGGGTATATCCTCAATGCGCATACCTGTTTCGTTAAACGCTTTGCAAGCCTTTGAGGCCGCCGCGCGCCATCTCTCGATCAAGGACGCGGCCCTGGAGCTGGCGGTCACGCCCTCGGCGGTCAGCCACCAGTTGCGCACGCTGGAGGACATGCTCGGCGTCGAGCTGCTGCGCCGCGTGGGCATGCGGCTGGAACTGACCAGCGCCGGTCGTCGCCTGGCGCCCGGCCTCAACGAGGGTTTCGCCCTGATCGCCGAGAGCGTGGGCAGCTTGCGCGAGGAGCGGCACGGCGGGCCTTTGCGTGTCAATATGTTGCCGACGTTCGCGACCAACTGGCTGTCGCCCCGCCTGAGTCTGTATCCGTTCGAGCGGCGAGGCTTCTCCCTGGAGATTTCCACCACACAGGATGGCGTGGATCTGGCGGCCGGCGTGGCCGATGCCGGCATCTGGTATGGCGACGGCCAGTGGGCCGGCCTGCAGGCCGACCTGTTGTTCGAGGCCACCATCGATCTGTACGCGCGCCCGGGCTTTACCACCGGCTCGCGCCGGGAACGCCTCAAGCAGGTCGCGCGCGCCAACCTGTTCGTGTCGCGGCATTGCCTCAGCTGGCGGCGTTGGATGGACAGCCTGCCCGGCGGGCCGTTCGAGCCGGCTATCGTGACCCGCGTGGATTCGGGCGGCCTGACGATGCAGGCGGCGGCCGACGGCGTCGGTGTGTCGATCGCCGTCTGCGAACTGGCCGAGAGCGCCGTCCGGCTCGGGCGGCTGGTTTCGGTCTTCGATCACCCCGTGAGCGCGGGTGTCGGCTTTTGGCTCGTCTATCCCGAGGCGCTGTCCGAGGACCGACGGCTGGACAACCTGCGGGGCTGGCTGCGTGAACTATGTCCGCCGCAGAACGGTAGCCGGAATTCAGGCGACAGGAGCCTAGCCGCACCGTGAGCATGCTTTACACGCTTGCTTACCCCGTGCTCTCAGATCATGACGGCCATTGGATCGAAGCCTTTCGTCATGAATACGATCCGCAGTTTGCCGTTGTCAACGCTCACTTCACAATGGCGTTTGGTTGTACCGACGTGCGCGAGGACGTGTACATGTCGCATGTCGAGGCGGCGAGCAACCTGGCCCGTCCAATTCGCTTCACCTGTCGATATGCGATGCTCGGCACCGATCACCAGACTGACAGCGCCTACGTGTTCCTGGTTCCAGACGAAGGCTATAGCGATCTGTCGCGGCTTCATGACCATCTGTACAGGGGCGTGCTGGCAGAACACCTGCGTCTTGACGTTCCATTCATCCCGCATATCACCATGGGTGCCTGTAGCGACCACTGGCTTGCCAAGCGCTTGTGTGATGACCTGAACGATCACGGTCTCGAAGTCGGCGGACTCGTCGATACCCTGACCGTTGCCGCCGTCGATGGTGGCAAAGTGAGAGAGCTCGGGGCGTTCGGCTTGGCGGTGGGCTTGCCGATGCGGATGAATCACGATCGAACCGACCCGAAACCCGAGCAACGGGGCCGGCATACGCCTCCATGAAAGCCACACACTCGCGCGATCAGCACACCCTGCCGAATGACGGTGTGACGCTTCGACAGCTCGTTGCCGAGGACGCCGTTGCGCTTGCCGCTCTGCTGGCCGCCTACGGTGACGAAATGCGCCACGGACAAGGTGCCGGAGCAGACGCACGGGCCCGGGCCGATGCCTTGATCGCCGATCCGATCGCGGAAGTGCTGGGCGGCTTTCTCGGCGACGAACTCGTCGCGTTCGCGGTGTTCTTCGACCTGCCCGAGGCGATCTCCGGAGGGCGGTCGGGCCAACTCGACGACCTGTACGTTCTGCCCGCAGAACGGGGGAAACGACTCGCGCAGCGGCTCATCATGGCCATCGCCGATACCGGGCGATCACGCGCCTGGGTCCATCTGCGCTGGCTGGTCCCCGAGGACAACCCCGATGCCATCCGGGCCTACGCGCGCTTCGCCGAACCTGCCGGCTGGAAGAGCTACGTGCTTTGGCTGGCAGGTAACGAGCGGTGGTAAAGCCATGAACAACCTGCAGCAGGTCGATTGGTCGCGTCTTCCGCAGCCGGAGGATGATGGCGGCGCCCGCCACCTGATCGGCCCGATCCATGGACAGCGCTTCGGCAACCCGCCCGGTACCGCAGCCAATATCCAGAACCTCAGGCGGCTTAGCGCGCCTGGTAGCGCCGCCGCCGTCGTCGCCACCAGGCGCGCGGCCATGTCGTGCCTCCTGTTGCTTGCGGATCGTCCGCAGGTCGATGCGTCAGTGCGCCGAGGGGGCGGGTCGGTGGCTCGCCGGTACGCAACCAGTCCAGCGCCAGGGGCCATAGCGCCTCGCGGAAGCGCTCGTGGAAGAAGGCGAAATGGCCAATTTCGGCCTGCCCGATGGCCGCGGGGGCCAAGCGCAGGTGATGGCGCTCGCTGCCGGTGTAGTAGTCTAGCAGGCGGTCCAGCGCCGGGACTGTGCCGAACGGATCGTCCTCGATACCCAGTGCCAGGATCGGTGCGCGCACCTGGCCGAAGCGCCGCGCCAGCATCTCGGCTTCGGGCTCGCCTTCCTGCGTCTCTCGGCCGCGGCGTACCGTGCCCTCGAAGCGGGGACCCATGCGCGCCCAGTCCAGCGCCACGCCCTTGGGCGTGTCCTCCATCCATCCCAGGCGCTTGGCCGGCACGTAGCCAAGCACCCGCGCCAGCAACGGCATGGCCACGTGCCAGCGCAGGAACATGGCGCGGCGCGCGGCAGGCGCATAGTCGCGCCAGTAGGCGTACTGGGCCCCCATGGTGAAGATGCGCCGCACGCGGTGCGCGGACTCGGCCAGCCCGATCACGAAGCCCCCGGCGGAGTGGCCGACCACGTCGATCGGCTGGCCGGGGAATCCCCAGGTAACGTACTGCAGCACACCCTCGAAATCGTGCTGCCCCCAGTCGATCCAGTCGGCCTGGAGCCGACGCAGCCCACAGTGTCGCGATTCGCCGATGCCGCGGTAGTCGTAGGTCACCACGTCCCATCCGTGGCCGTGGAGCCAGTCGGCAAAGCGCGCGTAGTACCGGCAGCGCACCGAGGTGGCCGCGTTGATGACCGCGACCGGATGCGGGCGTCGTGGATCGCAGGGGCGGCGCCAGGCGAATCCACCCAAGGGATAGCCGTCGGCGGCGCGAATGTCGATGGGCTCAGCCATTATTGAAGGGATCCGGTGTCGGGATGCATGCCGGACGGGGGCCAGAAGGGAGACCACGTACCGTCCGTGTCTTGCAATTCTGGGGCGTCTTTCGCCACCGTTCTAGCGAGAAATGTTCAACCTCGCCTGAGATATCCACGCTTGGCAGTAAGCCCCCTCAAAAAGAATCAACCTACGGTCCCATCTACGGTTTCAGGCCCTGCGTGTTTTGCGCGCAAGACTGGATGCCGGCACTTTTTGTGCCCGGCAGGCGGATCAGAGGCTGGCGAAGGAGTCCATGGCGAAGCGGGCGCGTTCGGCCGGCGAGAAGTGAGGACGCTTGAGGCGCTCGATGGTCTGCAGCCGGGGCAGCAGACCTCGGCCGTTGGCAATCTGGATGGCCAGCCCCGGCCGGGCGTTGAGTTCCAGCAGCATGGGGCCTTCCCGGGCATCGACCACCAGGTCCACGCCCATGTAGCCCAAGCCCGTGGCCTCGTAACAGCGGGCCGCCATCTCCAGCATTTCTTCCCAGGCGCCAATCTCGATGTGCTCAAGGGCCAGACCGGTGTCCGGGTGCAGGGTGATGGGGCGGTTGAACTGCACCGCGTTCAGGCTGCGCCCGGTGCCCAGGTCCAGACCCACGCCGACCGCGCCCTGGTGCAGGTTGGCCTTGCCGTCCGAGGCGGTGGTGGCCAGCCGGAGCATGGCCATGACCGGATACCCCTGAAAGACGATGATGCGGATGTCGGGAACACCCTGATGGGAGTAACGGGCGAGCAGGGGATCCGGCTGGACCAGGCTCTCGACAATGGCGACGTCGGGCGTACCGGCCAGGGAGTAGAGGCCGGCCAGGATGTTGGTGAGATGGCGCTGGAGAAAAGCGGCATCCACCCGGGCGCCGGACGCTTTCACGTAGTGGTCGCCGTCGCGCCCGGTGATCACGGTGATGCCTTTGCCGCCGGACCCCTTGGCCGGCTTGATGGCGAAACCGTCGAGCCCTTCGGCCATTTCCCGAAAGTGGGAAATCTCATGCTGCTGGCGTACCACCTGCAGCAGTCGTGGGGTCCTGACGCCATATTCCGCGACCACCAGCTTGGTCTTCAGTTTGTTGTCCACCAGCGGGTAGGCGGAGCGCTCGTTGTACCGGGCAATGTAATCGACGTTGCGCCGGTTCATGTTGAGCATGCCCAGCCGCCTGAGTTGTCGGGGCGAGATCCAGTCCATGTCAGTCGTAGGCCTTCATGGGGGAGAATCGGCGCAGCTCGGTGAGCTTGTAACCGGTGTACTGTCCCATCAGCAGAATCAGCCCGAGCACCACCAGGTGCAGCTCCGGGAAATTGAAGGTGAGGTGCTTGGACAGAGGCGCGCTCATCAGCAGATAGGCGCAGATGGCCACCAGCAGGCTGCCGGAGCCCTGGACCAGGACTTCTCGGACCCCTTCCTCCTCCCAGAGGATGGACATCCGCTCAATGGTCCAGGCAATGATGACCATGGGGAAGAACGTGACCGTCATGCCGGTGTTGAACCCCATCTGGTAGCCGATGATGGACAGTCCGGCGGTAATGAAGATCACCAGGATGATCAGCGCCGAGATTCTCGACACCAGCAGCAGGTTGAGGGACGACAGGTAGCCCCGCATCAGCAGGCCGATGGCGATCACCGCCAGGAAGGCAATGAGGCCGGGAACCAGCGAGGTCTGCACGAAGGCGACGGCGATCAGTACCGGCATGAAAGTACCGGAGGTGCGAATGCCCACCACCATGCGCATGAAGGCGACCACCAACGCCCCCAGCGGCAGCAGCAACAGCATGCGGAACATGCTCTGCTCCTCGATCGGCAGTTCGTAGAGGCTGAGAAAACCGAGCCCGTTGGAGTCCGACTGCATGGCCGCCAGCTGCAGCGCCGGAATGGTCTGCCGCAACATGGAAAAGCTGACCTCGGAATTGTCGCCGCCGACCACGTCGAGCAGCGATTCCGAACCCTGGCGCCACAGCAACAGGTTGTCGGGCACCCCCTGTTCGGCGGTTTTGGGGTCGAACGTCAGCCATTCGGAGCCGTTGTAGATCTGCAGGAACGACATCAGGGGTTGGCGCCGGCGGGCGTCCTCCAGCCGCAGACCGTCGGCGGTGCGGGCCGGAATGCCGGCGTGATTGAGCATGTCCACCAGCAGCTGCAGGTAGTTGTCGTCGGCCACCAGCAGTGTGGTGTTCTGGGTGCGGGTGTCCGGCTGCATCAGGCGAATCAGCTCCCGGGTCAGGCTCTCCGGGGTACTGGAGCGCTCCCGGGCCTGGGACAGAATTTCCCGGACCGCGGTGGCCTCGGGCTCCTGCCAGAACACCTCCCGGGGCTTGGGCGGCTTGCCGGGCCGGGCCGGGGGATTCTGGTCGGTAGGAATGAACTGGGCCTTGAAGTAAAGCGTCTGGGGGCCCCACACTTGGCGCTTGGTCCACTCTGCCCGCCGGCTGCCGGAACTCTCGATAATGGAAAAACCGTAGCCGGGGGACGCGGCCTGCTCGGAAATGATCAGAAAGCCGGGTGGGTCCTCGGGGACATTGAGGCTGGCCTGCACCGGTTCGCCCTTGCCCTCGAAATCGACCCGGGCCTCGATCATCCAGACCGGCCGCTGTTCGCCGGTCAGCCAGGGAATGCCCAGTTCGACGTGACGCCAGATGGCCAGGGCGATGCCGGCGCTGATCAACAGCAGTACGGCGATGTAGAAAGGCAGGCGGGAGCGCGCGGTCAAGAGTCCCCTCCATTACGCTTGATCAGGTTTCTGGGCAGTTCGGTGGCGAACTCCTTGCCGACGTCCACCAGCATGACATCCCGCAGGATGTTACGCCCGATCAGCACTTCATAGGTCAGATTCGACCGGTCGGCCAGGGTGAATTCGGCCACCTGCTTGTGGTCGCCGATGGCGAACTGCAGTTCCACCACCACCCGCCGCTCGGACTCGTCGGCGCTGGCCTGGACGATGCGGACCCGCCGGGAGATTTCCTTCTCCAGGGTAATGAAGCGGTCCGTGCCCGGCACCGGCACGTCGAAGCGGACCCAGTTGTTGCCGTCGCGCTCGAACCGGGTGATGTTGCGGGCATCGATGGATGAGGTCTCCGCGCCACTGTCGATGCGCGCGGTGTACACCAGGCCAGCCTCGGCCAGGTAGAACTTCTCCACCTCACCGACCACCACCTTGCCCTTGAGCCGGTCCGCTCGGCCCCGGTCGTCCGGCGGCGGGCAGGCCCTGGGCACGGTGACCGGCGGTGGACAGACCGGTTTCTCAACTTTTTTCTCAATGGCCTCCAGAATGGTCTGGGTCGAGGCCTGTTGCTGATCCAGCAGCTGTTGATGGCGGACCGAGGCGTTGTTTTCCATGGTGACCAGCGTGGCTCGCTGGCTTTGAAGGGAGGCGTTGAGCCCATGGAGGTCCTGCTTGGGAACCATGAAGTAGCGGTCGGAGGAGCAACCGGCCAGTGCCAGCGCGACACCGGCGACAAGCCATGCGGAAGCGAACGGAAAACCAGCCCGTGAACGTTTGTGATCCATGAAATACCCCTGAGCCGGCAGACGAGAAACACCCGATAAACGCCAGGGTGGTCTGTGCCCCGAAACGGAAAAACAATTGGCACGGGAGTATACCTTAACCGACCTGTGTAGTGACTTTACAGTTGGTTAACGGCGTCTAGCGGGGCAGCAGGGGGCCTTCACCCAGGTCGGTTTCCGCGCGCAGGTACTCCTGGATCACCGGCGAACAGTTGAGGTAGAACAGCAGCAGTTCCCGCTGCACGTCCTGATCCTGGATCCGGGCGGCGAAGCTGATCAGACCGAGTATCGAGTCGTTGCCCGGGGCCGGCGTACTGCCCTCCGGGGGGTAACCGTAGCGTGCCCGAAGAACCTGGGACAGCCGTTCCAGATGAAATTCGCCAGTGTGGGTGATGTGGGGGAGAATCCGGAAGGAATCGGAGTAGGCGTGGTCGTTGGCGCCAAACGAGTCGGCGCGCCCCGTCCGGTTGCCCGGCCACAGCTCCGCTCCCAGTTTCCGCCACAGTTCTTTCAGCATGGCCACCGGCTCCCGCCCGATGTGACTGCGCCCGTTCCGAGGGTTAATGAAAGGTAATGCGTGTTTTCGGAAAGGACTCTTTACCCTTTTAGTGGATATTACGGGGCGCGTCCAGCGGTGGATCGCCAACACGCGCCAAATTGCCAAGCAGTCGAGGGGGTGGCAGTGACCGGGTCGAGTCCGGAGGAACACGGGCAATTGCCCCGGGGCATGCGGTAAACTGGATGTTTGCACATGGTATTGGACGATGGAACGAGCAGGAGTGATTGAGCGTGCCTGAAGCTTTGACCCAATGGGTGCTGGCGCATCCCGACCTCACCGTGACCCTCACGGTACTGCTGACGCTGGCTGCCGTGGCCCTGACGGTCGCCCTGAGCGTCGCCCTACGTGGGCGCGGGGCCTGGCAGACCCGTGCCCACGAGGCGGAGAACCGGGTGGCGGCCCTGACATCCGACCTTGGCGCCAAACAGCAGTGGCTGGACCAGGCGGAAGGCGAGCGGCGACAACTGCAGGCCCGGCTGGACGAGCTGTCGTCGCAGTTGCAGTCGGCGACCCTGGCGTTGCGGGAGCGCGAGGTGGTATTGGAGCGCGAGCGCAAGTCGGCGGCGGAAAAGCTTGAACTGCTGGAACGCAACCGGGATGCCCTGAAGCAGGAATTCGAGAACCTGGCGAACCGGATCTTCGAGCAGAAAAGCGAGCGCTTCAGCCAGCAGACCAAGACCAGTCTCGACAGCTTGCTGACCCCCTTCCGGGACCAGCTCCAGGATTTCCGCAAGCGCGTGGAGGATGTGTACACCACGGAAACCCAGGACCGGCAGGCGTTGCGCAGTGAGATCAAGTCGCTGCAGGAGCTGAACCGGCAGATCACCGAGGAAGCTGCGAACCTGACCCGGGCGCTCAAGGGCGACAAGAAGGTCCAGGGCAACTGGGGCGAGCTGATCCTGGAGCGGGTGCTGGAGCGGTCCGGGTTGCGCAAAGGGGTGGAGTACGAGACCCAGGGCAGCTACCGGGATGCCGACAACCAGCTGCTGCGTCCGGATGTGGTGGTGCACCTGCCCGACAGCCGCAACCTGATCATCGACTCCAAGGTATCCCTGCTGGCCTATCAGGACTGGGTCAACGCCGAGGACGAGGCGACCCGGGAGGAGGCCCTGAAACGGCATGTCGAGGCGGTGCGTAATCACATCCGGACGCTGAGCGAGAAGGACTACAGCCAGCTCAACGGGCTCCGTTCGCCCGATTTTGTGCTGCTGTTTATGCCCATTGAGCCGGCGTTCGTGGCGGCGTTTCAGCAAGACGAGAACCTTTTCGCGGAAGCGTTCGAGCGAAAGATTATCGTAGTAACGCCGACCACCCTCCTGGCCACCTTGCGGACCATTGAGAACATCTGGCGCTATGAGCGTCAGAGCCAGAATGCCCGCCGTATCGCGGACCGGGCCGGCGCGGTTTATGACAAGCTTCGGGTATTCGTGGAGGCCATGGAGCGCCTGGGCAGCCAGCTACAGACCGTCCATGGTACCTACGACGCGGCGATGAACACCCTGACCCGCGGGCGCGGCAACCTGATTTCCCAGGCCAACCGTTTTGTCGAGCTGGGGGTACGGGTCAAGAAGGAGCTGCCGAAGAGCATACTGGAACAGGCGGAGGTGGACGCGGACGACGACCCCGAACCGGCCACCCTCGACACCGACAAACAGCAGGAGTAATCCCATGGCAGTCTTGTCTCATCTGGTGAACCGGTTGGCGCGTGTCGCCTTGCTGCTGGCGGTTGTGTCGGCCATGCCGGCCCGGGCGCTACCACCGGAGCATGAAATGCGCCGCCTGATGCTGGCCGCCGAGGAAGCCGTCAACGCCGGCAACTGGGGAGAGGCGGGGGAGTTCCTGAACCGCCTTCAGCAACTTGAGGGCGACAAACCGGTGGATTACTACTTTTACCGGGGGCAGGTGATGTTCCAGGCCGGGCACCTGAACGAGGCTCAGGCGGCCCTGGAAACCTATGTGACCCGGGCCGGGGCTGAGGGCAGCCATTACCCGAAGGCGCTGGCCCTGATCACCGATGTCGAGCGTGCCCGCAAGGCGGGCGCGGCGAAGGGGGCGGTGGCCGCTGCCGGCCAGCCCGCGAAGATCGCGGTGATTGAACCTGCCGGGGATCAGGAACTGGCCAAGCTGCGTCAGCTGTACCTGACCGACAATGACCGGGAGGCCCTGGTGCTGCACCTCAACAGTCTGCTGGAACTGGCGGGTTGGCGCGTGGATCAGGCGGTGGTCCGGTTGGACCGGCCGGCGGACATCTCGTATCAGGTCAGTGTCTCTGGCGGCGTGTTGCAGATTCAGGAGCTGCGTCGGGACCCGGGCAACCGGCTGGTTCGTCAGTCGGAGCCCCTGGAGGTGTACGGTGTCAACCCGATGGTCGAATGGAGCTGCGAGCCGACTGCTTCCGCGTGCTGGATCTACGACCCGCGGGACGGCACCCGGCTGATGCAGCTGGGCCATGATCGGCGGCGGACCGAGGAAATCGCCCAGACGCTGGGTCAACTGATCCGTAACCTCCAGAGTCCGTCCGGTTCCTGAACAGGTCAGCCCTTGAGCGTGCCCCGGTCACCCTCGCGGTAAGCCCCGGGGGTGACGCCGGTCCATTTCTTGAATGCGCGGTGAAAGGTGGAGGGCTCGGTAAAACCGACCTTCGCCGCGATGTCGTTGATGGCCAGCTCCTGGCGGCTTAGGTAGTAGATCGCCAAGTCCCGCCTCAGCAGATCCTTGATCTCCTGAAACGAGGTGTTTTCCCGTTTCAGCCGGCGGCGCAGTGTTTGCGGGCTGATGTGCAGCTCCGAGGCGATCCACTCGAAGTCCGGCAGTGGCCTGGAAAAATCCCGCCCGATCAGGGCCCGGATCCTGCCGGTCCAGGTGTTGCTTTCGTCCGGACGTGACAGCAGGTCCGCCGGTGAGGTTTTGAGAAACTGGCGCATTTCCGCCTGATCCCGGATCACCGGTGCCGACAGAAAACGCTTGTCAAAGGTCAGGGCGGTCTCCCCGGCCTCGAACGCCAGGGGGCAGTGGAAAATGTGCCGGTACTCATCCCCGTGCGGTGGCCGCGGGTACTGGAACCGGGCCTGTTCCAGCTCCACCGGCTGCCCGATCAGCCAGCTGCCCAGCCGGTGCCAGATCACCAGAATACTTTCCCGCAGGAAATAGCACGGATCTCGGATCTCGCCTTCGATCCGGAGCACCAGGCGTGCCTTCTCGCCCTGGGTCTCCAGTTCCATCGCCACCATGGGCTCGAACAGGCGCGAAAACTGGTAGGCCTGGCGATACACCGCCTCCAAGTTGGGGCAGGCGATGACCAGCGCGCACATGGTGGCGAAGGTGCCGGTCCGGGCCCGACGCGGCCCCATCCCCATGAACTCGTCACCGGTTCGGTTCCACAGCACCTGCATCAGGCGGCTGAATTGGTCACTGCTGACCCGGGCCATGTCGATGCGCAGAAGGTCCGGCGATATACCGGCTGCCCGCAGCATCTCGCGGGTATCGAAACCCAGGGCCTCGGCGCCGGTCAGCGCGGCCTGGACAAAGTGTCGGGAAACCGTGAGGTTGGACATCGGGCTCTAGATTCCATGGCAACGGGTTCATCATAAGAACCCGGCGGGACAATGCAACCGGGTGATCCGGGATGGCCCTGTAAGATTTGGTCAATGCTCTTGATTCCGGCGGTGGTTGGCGTGGCCGGGGAAACACGGCAGCATGGAGGCAGACCCGACCAGGCATAAGGAGACGACCATGCCAAGCCCCCTGCACTCCCTGAAGGTGCTCGACTTCAGCACTCTGTTGCCCGGCCCCTATGCCACCTTGCTGTTGGCGGACCTGGGCGCCGAGGTATTGAGAATCGAAGCGCCGGACCGGGTTGATCTGACCAAAGTCATGCCGCCGTTCGATGGCGCGCACAGCACTGCGTTTTCCTACCTGACCCGGGGCAAGCGGACCCTGACCCTCAACCTGAAAACGCCGGAGGCGGTAGCCGAGGTGAAGGCGCTGGTGCGGGATTACGACATCGTTGTCGAGCAGTTCCGGCCGGGTGTCATGGACCGACTCGGCATCGGCTATAAAACGCTGCGGCAGATCAACCCTCGGCTGATCTACTGCGCCATCACCGGCTATGGCCAGACCGGGCCCTACCGACTCCGGGCCGGCCACGACATCAACTATCTGGCGCTGTCCGGTGTTGCCAGTCATTGCGGGCGGGCCGACAGTGGGCCACCACCGCTGGGAATCCAGGTGGCGGATGTGGCCGGCGGCTCCCACCATGCGGTCATGGGAATCCTGGCGGCGGTGATCCGGCGCCAGCAAACCGGCGAGGGGGCGTTCGTGGATATCAGCATGACCGATGCCGCCTTTGCTCTGAACGCCATGGCCGGTGCGGCGGCCCTGGCGGGGGGCGTTGAGCCGGTACCGGAGGGGGGCTTGCTCAACGGCGGCTCCTTTTACGATTACTACCAGACTCGGGATGGGCGCTGGCTCTCCGTCGGCAGCCTGGAGCCCCAGTTCTCGGCACGGTTGTGCGAGGTTCTGGGGCTGTCGGATCATAAACCGCTGGCCCTGAACCAGGACCCGGCGGCGCAACGTCGGCTCAAAGCGGCGATAGCCGAGCGGGTGGCGACCCAGACCCTGGATGAATGGCGGGCGGTGTTCGCGGATGTGGACGCCTGCGTGGAGCCGGTGCTGACCGTTTCCGAGGCCGCTGAGCACCCCCAGCTGAAGGCCCGGGGCATGGTGATCGAGGTGGACCGGGGGGATGGGACCCGGCAACGCCAGATTGGCGTGCCGATCCGGTTTGCCTGATCCATTGGGTCATAAAAAAGCCCTCGCATGGCGAGGGCTTTGGTTTGCGGGAGATGACCGCTGTCGAGGCTCAGTTCTCGACCACTGATGTGTCGACGACTGAGGTGGCGGTGCCGCTGTTGCCGATCATCAGCGCCGCTTCGGTCACCATTTCGGCGAACACGTCCGGGGTGTCGATGGACACCGGCGTGCCATGGGAGCCCGCGGTGTAGCGGGTGATGGCAGGCAGGTTGCCGTCATCGCCGGTTTTGCTGGCGCCGAGGGTCGCCGCCAGCGGTTCGCTGCCGGCCAGTGGCGCGGCAAAGGCGTTGCCCAGGGTGTTGCCGGCTTCGGCGCTGTTCGGGATCACGGTATCGCCAATCACTTCGGACAGCAGAATGCGTGCCGGTGAGCCGCCGTTCAGGTGGTTATCCGAGAAGTTGATCGGGTCCACCGAGTCCAGGGCCGCCTGGAAGACGTTGAAGTAGGTTTCCAGGTTGGCATCGCCCTGTTCCAGCCCCGCAGCAACCGACAGACCTCCGAGGATTTCCGGCGCGAAGGTGGGCGAGTTTTCCAGCAGTCGCACGATACCGCCACCCGGGGTCAGCAGGTTGGCCGCGACGATGTCATCCGAGGTCTTGGGAGCGCCAGGGATACCCAGATTGATCTGGTTCTGGTTGACGGCGGCCACGAACGGGGAGCCGTTGATGGTACCGAGGGAATGGCCAATGAAGTAGACGTTGCTGGTGTCCAGCGTCAGTCCGCTGCCGTTCAGGTCGAAGTTCCCGAGGCTGGCTCGCAGGTTCATCAAATCCACCGCACCCTGGCGCAGGTTGTCACGGCCGGCCAGGAAGTTGGTCAGGTTGATGAACAAGCTGCCGGACTCGTCCTCTCCAGCGGCCACCGCCGGATCGAAGTCCATCGGCACCGGCTGGTTGGCTTCGTTGGCATAGAAGCCAAAGTGGCGTTCATGCCCAGTCGCGGCAAGGCCCGGAATCGTACTGCCCGCGTTGGCCACGGTATTCTCGATGGAAATAGCACCGCCCAGCTGGACGGCCGCTCCGGGCACTTCGCTTTCGCAGCCGCCGGTCAGAACCGTGTCGATGGCCGCCTGAATGCTGGCGGGGTCGCCGAAA
The DNA here is from genome assembly GCF_001981305.1 of Marinobacter lutaoensis. Taxonomy (GTDB): domain Bacteria; phylum Pseudomonadota; class Gammaproteobacteria; order Pseudomonadales; family Oleiphilaceae; genus Marinobacter; species Marinobacter lutaoensis. The sequence goes on from NZ_MSCW01000006.1 coordinate 211,598, forward strand.
TCCACGGTGATGGCTGAGCAGGCCGCGTCGATCTGTTGCAGCGCGCCCAGCGACAGCTGACCGTTGATCACCGCGGCCCGGGTGGTTTCGTCGTTGGTCTGGCCTGCCGCTGTCAGCAGCTGCCCCGCAAGTGCGTCCTGGAATGCGGTGGAGAAGGGGGTGACCCCATGCAGCGGCTGGTCGATGGCGACCACTGCGACATGGGCCGCGTCGGCCAGGGCGCTGCCGAAGGTCAGGGCGGCGCTGCGGTCGGTGGTGATGCCGTGCTGGTAGATCACGGTACCGCCACTGACGTCACCGTCGGACGGGTACAGGACCAGGACCGGGACGTCGACGGTTTCGGTCAGTTCCGGGAACGGGAAAACATAGTTCACTACGTCACTGACGCTTGCGTCCGCCTGGGGAATGCTGAGGCCGAGCGGGCCAAAGGCACTGTTCAGCGCCGAGGCCAGGGTGTTGTCGGCGTTCCAGGAGTTGGTGACCAGCGGAGCCCCGTTGTTGCCACTGGGGACGCCCAGGTAGTAGGGCAGCTCGATGGTGCCCTGGACGATGTTGACGGAACCGGCGGAGACCACTTGGGACGCCACGGCGGAGGTCAGGGCGACATCGTTGGTGGCGGCAAGGTCAAGGTTAACGGCCCAGGGTTTCGGGGTCGGCAACAGGTCGGCGAAGCCGCCGGATGACGACGGTGTATTGGCAAGCGCGAAGCCAACGCAGTCAATGGCCGGCTGCCCGGTCAGACCGTCACAGCCGGAGGGCGGTGCGGCGGCGAAAACCGGTGCGAGGGCGGCCCTGATCTCCGTGCTGGGGAAACTGGCAACCGCCGCATCGGCGGCGACCTTGGTGTCGCCATAGCCGAAGCTGGAATCACCGTCGAGCATGAAGTCTACGGGTGTGACGGCATCGTCGCCGTTGCTGTCGAAGTCGGCTGCGGTCACTGAACCGTCGCCGTTGAGATCCCAGCTGGTGGGCGACAGCGTGGCTCCTGAGTAGAACTGGGCGGCACCGGTCACCTTTTTGGCGGCGGAGGCGCGCAGGAACGTGGTCAGCTGGTCGGAGAACCAGGCGGCCGGCTCGGCGATGTATTGCAGGACCTTCTCGTCGTTGGAGGTGGTGAAGCTGTAGGTCAGGGCAATGTCATCCACGGTCAGCGCGTTCTCGGCCGGCCGGGCGCTGTTGGTCAGCTGGAAGTAGTTGCCGGCGATCGTCTCCCACAGTTTGTTCATGAGCGTGCGTACCGCAGCCAGGCTGTCGCTGCCAAGCGGCAGCTCTTCATCGGTGAGGTTGGCGTAGCTGGGGGACTGGACGATGGGGTCGCCGTTGATGTCCAGGACTTCCTTGGTGACGGCAACAACGTACCGTTTCCGAGGGTCGAGGGGCTTCAGCGGATTGATGCGGATGGCGGACTGGCCATCCAGCTGCACCACTTCGGCCTCGTAGGCCGGCGACATGGCCAGGGCGGCCAGTTCGGCTCCGGCGCTGGTATCGCCTCCGGCCGCGGCGAGGGCGGTCGCGGCCAGCGGAATGGTGGGCGGCTCACCGGCACTGAGTGCCCGTACCGGGTCGCCACTGGCGTACTCCAGCTCGATCAGGAAAACGTTCTGGTTGGGGTTGGGAACCGGTACCCCCTGATTCATGATGAAGGCACGGGCATCGACGCTGTCCGGATCAATCTGACCATTGAAGCGCACCACCGGCGGTGCCACGGTGGAGGCGCCGCTCAGGCCATTCAGGGCGGTGGTAACGGGAGGGGTCGTATCCGTGACCCTGAAGGTTCCGTCTCCAGCCACGGAGTCGAAAATCAGATCGTTCGGGATTGGCAGCTCCCCGGTAACGGGGTTGAACTGCGGCCAGGTCTTGCCCTCGTAGTCGGGGTTGGAGATCGGGTAGTCGGGGTTGGCATTGGCCCCGGTGTCACCGCTGTCAAGACAGCCTGTCAGTCCAAGGGAAGACGCCACGGCAAGACTTATTAGAGTTTTCCTGAACATGGGTGGAACCTTTTCCTGTTGTTGTGTCGTTATGTTCTTCTGAAATTCTGGCCAGCGCTTTGAGCCAATTTCGTAGTTTTGACTATAGCGGCAGTCCGGCAAGTGTTGATCAGCCGAAAGTGTGATTCTGGCGTTTCCAACCGCCTGGCACGGGGGTGTCGGCCTCTGTGAAAAATAGATGGCTGTCCTGGCTTTGTCGAGCCGACAATGGGCCGGAGCCGAGGTTTCCGATAGTTTTTCCCGAGCGGCCTGATAGCCCCTTCGCCTTCCGTCTCATCACTCGCGGTTGCGATTTTCTGGTAAACTCTCGCCACTTTTTGTTCACATTCGTTGAACCCGTTTTGACGTGACGATAACGACACAAGCTGATGAGGCGCCTATGACCACCGTAATCCGCCAGGATGACCTGATTGAAAGCATCGCGGACGCGCTGCAGTTCATTTCCTACTACCACCCCAAGGACTTTATCCAGGCTGTGTACGAGGCCTACCAAAAGGAAGAGTCCCAGGCGGCGAAGGATGCCATGGCCCAGATCCTGATCAACTCGCGTATGTGTGCCCAGGGGCACCGCCCGATCTGTCAGGACACCGGCATTGTGACGGTATTCGTAAACATCGGCATGGACGTGAAGTTCGAGTGTGACATGCCGCTGGACGACGTCATCAACGAAGGGGTTCGCCGGGCCTACACCCATCCGGACAATGTGCTGCGGGCCTCCGTCCTGGCTGATCCAGACGGCAAGCGCCAGAACACCAAGGACAACACCCCCGCGATCATCCACTACAAGATGGTGCCCGGTGATAAGGTGGAAGTGCACGTGGCTGCCAAGGGGGGGGGTTCCGAGGCGAAATCCAAGTTTGCCATGCTCAACCCCTCCGACTCGGTGGTGGACTGGGTGCTGAAGATGGTGCCGCAGATGGGGGCTGGCTGGTGTCCGCCCGGGATGCTCGGCATCGGTATCGGCGGTACCGCCGAGAAGGCGATGGAGCTGGCCAAGGAAGCCTTGCTGGAGCCGATCGACATCCACGAACTGAAGGCGCGCGGGCCTTCCAACCGGGCTGAGGAACTGCGTCTGGAACTGTATGAAAAGGTCAACGAACTGGGCATCGGCGCCCAGGGCCTGGGGGGGCTGACCACGGTGCTGGACGTGAAGGTCAAGGACTATCCGACCCACGCCGCCAACAAGCCGGTGGCGATCATCCCCAACTGTGCCGCCACCCGGCATGCCCACTTCGTGCTGGACGGCTCCGGCCCGGCACTGCAGACGCCGCCGAGCCTGGATGACTGGCCCGAAATCACCTGGGAGGTGGGCGAGAATGTGCGCCGGGTCAATCTGGATACCGTCACGCCGGAAGACGTGAAGGACTGGAAACCCGGAGAAACCATCCTGCTGTCCGGCAAGATGCTGACCGGACGCGACGCCGCCCACAAGAAAATGGTGGACATGATCGCCAATGGCGAGCCGCTGCCGGTGGACCTGAAAGGGCGCTTCATCTACTACGTGGGCCCGGTCGATCCGGTGCGCGACGAGGTGGTGGGTCCGGCTGGCCCCACCACCGCCACCCGGATGGACAAGTTTACCCGGACCATGTTGGAGAAGACCGGCTTGACCGGCATGATCGGCAAGGCCGAACGGGGCCAGGTGGCGATCGACGCCATCAAGGAATTCGGCGCGGTATACCTGATGGCTGTGGGTGGAGCCGCCTATCTGGTGTCCAAGGCCATCAAGGAAGCCAAGGTCGTGGCCTTCCCGGAACTGGGGATGGAAGCCATCTACGAGTTCGAGGTGGAAGACATGCCGGTGACCGTGGCCGTGGATTCCCGCGGCAGTTCCGTGCACCAGACCGGTCCGGTGGAGTGGCACGAGAAAATCATTGCCGCCAAGGCGGTCTGACCGGCGCCCTTGCGGTGTTCTCCGGCGCAGGGCGGAGCCTTCGGGCTCCGCTTTTGTTTGCCTGGATCAGGACGAACAGCTGATGTTCAGGTGCTTGCCCCAATCCGGGGGGGGCGCCGCGTAGGCCTCGAATTCCGGTTGTTCGTCGAACGGCCGGCTCAGGACGCGAAGCAGTGTCTTCATCGGCCCGAAATCGCCGCTCTGGGCTTCGACGATGACCTGCTGGGCCAGATAGTTGCGCAGGATGTATTTCGGATTGACCCGGCGCATGGCGTGCTCCCGCTCGTCGTGGGCGCGGGTTTCCCGGGTCAGGCGTTCCTGATATCGGTTGAGCCACTCGTCGAAGGCACTCCGGTCCACGAACAGGTCCCGGACCGGAGCCACGCCACGGCTGTGCAGGTGGGACAGGCCCCGGAAGAACAGGGTGTAGTCCACACGCTGCTCATGCAGCAGGCTGAAGGTGTCCATGATCAGCCCCAGGTCGCTGTCGTCGGCGTCCGCCAGGCCCAGTTTGTGCCTCATATTCTCTAGGAAACGGCGGTTGTACGCCTGTTCGTAGTCCCGCAGGCCCTGGCGGACGCTGTCCTCGTCCATGATCGGCAGGAGCGCATTGGCCAGATACTGACAGTTGACGAAGCCGATGTGGGGCTGGCGGTTGTAGGCGTAGCGGCCACCCTGGTCGGAATGGTTGCAGATGTAGCCGGCGTCGAAATCGTCCAGGAAGGCGTAGGGGCCGTAGTCGAAGGTGTCGCCGATGATGGACATGTTGTCGCTGTTCATCACCCCGTGGCAGAAACCGACGGCCTGCCAGTCGGCGATCAGGCGGCCGGTCCGGCTCACCACCTCACGGAACCATTCCCGGTGTCGCTCGTGCTCGGGCAGCGGGATCAGGTGCGGGAAGTGCAGGGCAATGACGTGTTCCAGCAACGTCCGGACGGCCTCGGGCCCCTCGTGATGTGCGGCGAATTCGAAATGCCCGAAGCGGATGTGGCTCTGGGCCACCCGCATCAGGGTGGCTGCGGTTTCGATGGACTCCCGGCGCACCGGGTCCCGGGCACTGACCAGGAACAGCGCTCGGGTGGTGGCGATGCCCAGGTGGTGCATGGCTTCGCTGCACAGATACTCGCGGATGCTGGAGCGCAGTACCGCCCGGCCGTCGCCGAAGCGGGAATAAGGGGTGGGGCCGGCGCCTTTGAGGTGCCAGTCCCAGCGGCGCCCGTCCGGTCCGACCGTCTCCCACAGCAACAGGCCGCGGCCATCGCCCAACTCCGGGTTGTAGACGCCGAACTGGTGCCCGGTGTACTTCATGGCCACCGGGTCCATGCCCTCAAGCAGTTCGGTGCCGGCGCCGATGCCGGTCCAGTCATCGGCGGAGCGGGTGTGCACGCCCATCTCCGCCGCCAGCTCGTGGTTGAACACCGCCATGCGGGCTCCGGTCAGCGGGGTTGGCTGGACCCGGGTGTAAAAACTGTCCGGCAGCTCCAGATAGCGGTGTTCGATGCGAACCTCGGCAGTGCTCATATCGGCCTATACTCCCAATTGGTACAGATTCTGCTGCACCCATTTCATCATGCGACGCTTCATGGGAACTTTGCCAGTGTCCGACACCGCCTTGCAAACGCTTGTCGAAACTCTGATCCAGCAGGAAGGGTTGCCGCCGGGCTATCACCGCACGGTGGCGACGACCATCCTGCCCCTGGCCCGATACATCCAGGCCCTGCACGAACGTCTCGGGCGCCCGGTGGTGGTGGGGATCCACGGTGCCCAGGGAACCGGAAAATCGACCCTGACGCTGTTCCTGAAGCAGCTGTTGGACCATCACTTTCATCTAAGGGCCGCCGCATTCTCACTGGATGACCTGTACCTGACCCGGGCCGAGCGGCAAACCCTGGCCGACACCGTCCATCCCCTGTTGCTGACCCGTGGGGTACCGGGCACTCACGATGTGGCCCTGGGGCTGCGCCTGATGGACGCGCTGGTCAGCGCCAAGCCCGGGCAGACCACGTCGATTCCGTCGTTTGACAAGGCCCGGGACGACCGGGCTCCCGATGACCAGTGGCCGGTCTTCGAGGGGCCGGCACAGGTGATTCTGTTCGAGGGCTGGTGTGTCGCCGCCCGACCGGAGCCGGACGCGGACTTGGCCCGGCCGGTGAATGCGCTGGAGGCGGAAGAGGACGCCGACGGCGCTTGGCGCCGCTATGTCAATGACTGCCTCAAGGGCCCGTACCGGGAACTGTTCGAGCGGCTGGACACCCTGGTGATGCTGAAGGCCCCTTCGCTGGCCTGTGTCCGGGAGTGGCGCACCCTTCAGGAGCACAAGTTGGCGGAGAAGGTTGGCTCTGCACCAGAATCGGGCAACGATGCCGCCGGCGCGCCGCCGTCACGCATCATGTCGGATCAGGCGGTGGCGCGTTTCATCATGCACTACCAGCGGACCACCGAACACTGCCTCCGGGACCTGCCGGACCGGGCCGATGTCCTGATCGAGGTGGCGCCGGATCACAGCCTGTCCGAACCCCGCTTCCGCCCGCCTCCGGCCACCGAATAACCTCGCAACGCAAGAAGGCACCATGTCCAGACCCAAGCTGATTCTTTTCACCGACCTCGATGGCACCCTGCTCGATCATCATACCTACACCTGGGAACCCGCCCGACCAGCGCTGGCCCGCATCCGGCAGGCGGGCATCCCCCTGATCCTCAACTCCAGCAAGACTGCAGCAGAGATTCAGGTACTGCGGAACGAGCTGGACAACCGGGATCCGTACATCGTCGAGAATGGGGCAGCGGTGGTGATTCCCGCCAACACTTTTGCGGACAGCCGCGAGCAGGTGATTAATTTTGGGGCATCCCGGACCGTGGTGCTGTCGGTGCTGAACCGGCTGCGCGCCGCTGGTGCACGCTTTCGGGGCTTCGAGGACATGACTGCGGAGGAGCTGGCGGACGAGACCGGGCTGGACATCGCCGCCGCCTCCAGGGCGAAACAGCGGTACGGCACCGAGCCGCTGCTGTGGCTGGGCAGCGACGACGAGCTGGAGCAGTTTCAGGCGCGGCTGGCAGGGGAGAAGCTGCGGCTGGTCAAGGGCGGGCGCTTCTGGCACGCCATGGGCGTGTTCGACAAGGCCGATGGGGCCCGGTTTTTGCTGAGGAAATATCAGGAGCGCTACACGGGCGAGGAACTGGTCGCGATTGCCCTGGGCGACAGTCCCAATGACCAGCGGTTGTTGGAGTCGGCCGATATCGCGGTGGTGATCCGTGGCGTCAACAGCGACGAAGTGCAGCTGCCTTCGTCCAGCCACCCGGTGCGCTCCCTCCGACCCGGTCCCGAGGGCTGGAACGACTGTGTGCTCAACCTGCTGTTTGAGTACGGGTACTGAAGAGGAGAGCCGCCATGGGCGACTTTTACCAGAATGGCATCATCACCACCCTGCACAACCTGGTCCGCCGTCCGGTGGAGGACATCGAGGCCGAGCTGATGCAGTTTCGCAAGGCCCGCCCCATGTCCCTGGTGCTGCCATCCCTGTTTTCGGAGCTGGAAGGCCCCGCACTGAAGAACATCGTGTCCGAGCTGGCCAAGGTGCCCTATCTGGACCAGGTGGTGATTGGCCTGGACCGGGCCAATGAGGCGCAGTACCGCCACGCCATGGCTTATTTCGCCGAGCTGCCACAGGATTTCAAGGTGCTCTGGAACGACGGCCCACGTTTGCGGGCCCTGGACCTCAAGCTGCGTGAACAGGGGCTGGCGCCCACGGAGATGGGCAAGGGGCGCAACGTCTGGTATTGCTTCGGCTATGTACTGGCGTCCGGGATCAGCAAGTCGGTGGCGCTGCACGATTGTGACATCCTGACCTATTCCCGGGATCTTCTGGCCCGGCTGATTTACCCGGTGGCCAACCCCGGGTTCAACTATATGTTCTGCAAGGGCTACTACGCCCGGGTGGCCGACGCCAAGATGAATGGCCGGGTCAGCCGGCTGCTGGTCACCCCACTGATCCGGGCCTTGAAGAAGGTGTGCGGGCCGAACGATTTCCTCGACTACCTCGACAGCTATCGCTACCCCCTGGCCGGCGAGTTTTCATTCCGGACCGATGTGATCAATGACCTGCGCATTCCCAGCGATTGGGGGCTGGAGATCGGTGTGCTGTCGGAAATGAAACGTAACTACGCCACCAACCGCTTGTGCCAGGTGGACATTGCCGACACCTACGACCACAAGCACCAGGAGCTGTCGCCGGAGGACTCCAGCCGTGGTCTGTCCAAGATGAGCATGGACATCGCCAAGGCGCTGTTCCGGAAACTGGCCACCAACGGCGAAATTTTTTCCAACGAGAAGTTTCGGACCATCAAGGCGACCTATTTCCGAATCGCGCTGGATTTTGTGGAAACCTATCAGAACGATGCGGTGATGAACGGCCTGACCTTCGACCGGCACAAGGAGGAGAAAGCCGTCGAACTGTTTGCCCAGAATGTGATGCGGGCCGGCGCCTACTTTCTCGACAACCCCATGGACACCCCGTTCATTCCCAGTTGGAACCGTGTCACCAGCGCCATCCCGGACATCAAGGAACAACTGATGGAGGCGGTGGAGCTGGATAACGAGGAGTATCGCCCGTGACCGCACCCCTGAAGGTGAAGCTGGCGGGTATGCTGGAAGTGGTGTACCCGGCCCTGGATTGCGACTTCCTGGCCGAGCAGTTGCTCAAGACCATGGGACTGGCGCCTAACCAGGCGCCACCGCCGCCGCACCAGAACAACTGGGACGAGTCGGACGTGGTGCTGATCACCTACGCCGACACCCTCCGCCAGGAAGGCGAAAAGCCCCTGGTGACGTTGCACCGCTTTCTCGACGAACACCTGCGGGACGTTATCTCCGCGGTGCACATTCTGCCGTTCTTCCCCTACAGCTCCGACGACGGTTTCGCGGTCATGGACTACCTGGCGGTCAACGAGTCCCACGGCACCTGGGAGGATATCGAACGCATCGCCGGAGACTTCAAACTGATGGCGGACCTGGTGATCAATCATATGTCTGCCCGCAGCCGCTGGTTTGAAAACTTCCGCAAGCGCGTGGACCCGGGCAAGGATTACTTTTTTGAAGCCAGCCCCAAGGATGACCTCAGTGCCGTGGTGCGGCCCCGGACCTCGCCGCTGCTCAATCCGGTGCAGACCGAGGACGGTGAGCGTTATGTCTGGTGTACCTTCAGCGAGGACCAAGTGGACCTCAATTTTGCCAATCCCCAGGTGCTGATCGAATTCGCGGGCATCATCCGGAGCTATCTGGAACACGGCGTCCGGCTGTTTCGGCTGGACGCCGTGGCGTTTCTGTGGAAGGAGCCGGGGACCCCTTGCATCCACCTCCAGCAGACCCATGAGCTGATCAAGATCCTGCGGTTGCTGATCGAGCATCACACCCCGGAGTCGGTGATTATCACCGAGACCAACGTTCCCAACCGGGAGAACCTGACCTATTTCGGCAACGCCAACGAAGCGCACATCATCTATAACTTTTCGTTGCCGCCGCTGTTGATCAACACCCTGGTTACCGGCAACTGCCGTCATCTGAAAACCTGGCTGATGAGCATGCCGCCGGCGCAGATGGGCACCACCTATCTGAACTTCATCGCCTCACACGACGGGGTCGGGCTGCGACCCACGGACGGTCTGCTGGACGATGCCGAAAAGCAGCGGCTGATCAACACCATGGAGTCGTTCGGAGGCAAGGTGTCCTACCGCCGGGCCGCCGATGGCCGGGATCAGCCCTACGAGATCAACATCGCCCTGTACGATGCCCTGAAGGGCACCGCCGAGGGCGGCGCCGACCACTGGCAGCTGTCACGCTTCCTGTGTGCCCACACCATCATGCTGGCGCTGGAGGGCATTCCGGCGTTCTACATCCACAGCCTGCTGGCCACCGAGAACGACTATGAGCGCATGGAAAACACCGGACGGCTGCGCTCCATCAACCGCAGCCAGTGGCAGCTTGATACCCTGAAGGAAACGCTGGCGGACCCTCTCAGCCACCACAGCAAGGCGTTCAGCGAACTCAAGCGGCTGATTGCGATCCGCCGGCGTCAGCCGGCCTTCCACCCCAACGCCACCCAGTTCACCCTGCACCTGGGGTTGCAAATCTTCGGCTTCTGGCGCCAGAGCATGCGCCGCGACCAGTCGATTTTCTGCATTCACAACATCAGCAGCGAATTGCAGGAAATCGCCCTGAGCGACATCAACCTGATCGGCACCGACCACTGGGTCGATCTGATTTCCGGTCTGGCGATCGAGGATCTTGCCGGCTCCATCACCCTCAAGCCCTACCAGTGTGTCTGGTTGTCGAACCGGGCCTAGGGCGCGTCTTTAGCGCCCGGGCAGCTCCGGCCAGCCGTCGGGCACCACGAACAGCCGTTCGACCTCCGTCCAGGCGCCGAGCTCGGGCCGCCACGCCAGCCGTGCGAACAGTTGCGGCCGCTGCCGTTCGCAGCACAGGGCCCGTGCCGCCCGTACCGCCGACGCCTCCGGCGCCTGGGCCTGTCGCCAAGGCCCCATCCAGTGGGGCTTGATCAGGGGGACACAATCCCGAAGCGCCGTCGCTTCGGCCTCCCGGTGGTACAGCCAGAGGCCACGGAGATGATCGCCGGGCACGTAGGGCGGTGGCGTCACCCCCGCTTGCGCTCCCCCTGGATAGAACAGGTAGCCCGGCATGAACAGCCGCGAGGTGAGAGGGCCGGCAATGCCGTGCTGGGCGAGCAGGTCAAGGGTTTCGGGCCGATGGGTCATCAGGCTCTGATGGTTGAGCAAACGCGCCACCTTGAGGTCCAGGCGGTCGCGGGCGTCGGGGCCGTACCACCGGCAGTCGCCGTCCGGTGCCCGGATGCCCAGGTAATACTTGATGGCGATCTCGTGGTGTTCGATTCGGCCCTCCCGAAGATTACGCACCACGAAGTCCAGCTCCCCCAAGGTTCGGCCATGGTCGCGCACGGGCTGGTTGTGCAGCAGTACCGGCCAGCCGAGGAGATCATTCAGCAAAACGCCATACAGCCGCTCCGCGTAGAAGCCCAGCCGCCTGGGGTAGGGTGGTTGCAGGGCCTCGGGCATCCCCGTGAGCTCCGTGTCCCAGTGCCGCAGCCGTTGGCGATAGTCCCCGGGCAGGCTGTCCCGGGGCCGGAAGGTCCGGGAGCTTTCCAGCAACGGTGGCGCGCTGCACAGCCACGCCAGGTGGCGCACGGAGGCGGTGTCCAGTTCCAGAAGGAAGCGGGTATCGTGGTTTGCGTCCATAGACGAAGAATACCGTAAACTGCCACTCTGTATCGGCGCGGTTTTCGCGAAAGTCACGCTTGGAGGAGAGACCATGCAATACCTGCATACCATGATTCGCGTCAGCAATCTGGAGGAGAGCCTGCACTTTTTCTGCGACCTGCTGGGAATGGTCGAAATCAGCCGCAAGAGCAGTGAAACGGGGCGTTTCACCCTGGTGTTCCTGGCGGCGCCGGAGGATGAAGTCCGGGCCCGTGAAGAGAAGGCACCGATGATTGAGCTGACCTACAACTGGGATCCCGAGGAGTACACCGGCGGTCGCAATTTCGGCCATCTGGCGTTCCGGGTGGACGACATCTATGCTCTCTGCGAGAAGCTTCAGGCCAATGGCGTCACCATCAACCGGCCACCCCGGGATGGCCATATGGCCTTCGTGCGAACCCCCGACAACATTTCCATCGAACTGCTGCAAAAAGGTGACCCCCTGCCGCCCCGGGAGCCCTGGGCCAATATGGAGAACACCGGAACCTGGTAAACCCACCCTTAAGGAGATCATGTCATGGACGATTGGCAAGGATGCCTGACACCGGAGTGCCAGACGGCACTGGTGCATGCGCACAGGCAAGTGGAACAGCGCGGCGGCGCCGTGGTAACGATAGAGGATTTTCTCCTGTCGCTGCTGGAGACCGTTGGTACCGTGCCCCGGTTCCTGAAACGGCGGGGAGTCGACCTGGATGAACTGGTACGGACCATCCAGTGCGAGCAGCCGATCATCACCGGCGTTGGGGACGGCGGTGTCCTGTCCTCCCAGCTGACCGACTGGCTGGCTCAGACCCGGGAAATCCACGCACAGCCCTGGCTCGGGGGGCCGGAGCTGCTGGCGGTTCTGGTCCGTGGCGCCGACCGGTTTCAGGCAAAGGCCTACGTGGCGGTGCTGGAACGGGTGACCGACTGGCCCGTCGGCCAGCTGGAACCCCGCGCCGCCAACCTTGGGCTGGATGCCGCCGTACCGGTGGTGATTGCCGACACCCGCTGGGCGGAGCTGGCCGATCAGGTTTCGGTCGCGTTGTCGGCTTCGGCGAACGCCTTGGTCTGGGTCCGGGGCGAGCGCGGCAGCGGCAAGTCCTGCTGGCTCCGGCATCTGCTCCAGGTAATTGGTCTGGATTGCGTTGAGGTGGACCTGCGCCGGGAACAGGAAGTGCTGGCGTCCGAGTCGCCAGCGGTGCCGGCGGGAGCGGAGCGGCCGTGGCCGGTTTTGGTGCTGGACAATCTGCCGCCGCCGGACCTTCTGGCACGGCTGGCGGTTCCGTCGGGCCTGGCCTCGGCGTTGGTGCCCGGCTGGCACGGGCCGATCCTGCTGCTGGGGCCCGACCGGGGCGACGAGCGCGCGGTCGGCAGCCTGGAGTCCTGGCTGGGACGTGAGGTGCGTGTGATGGACATGGTGCCCTGTGGCCGTCGTCAGCGCTTGGCCATTGTCACTGCTCACCAACCGCTGATCGAAAAGGCCTGGAACGTCCAGCTCACGGGCTCGGCTCTGGCTTATGCGGCCGCCTGCCGCGACCCCCGGGTCGCCAGCCCCGGTGGCCTGCTGCAATGGCTGCGTCGAGCCGCGGCCCGGCTGGATTTGCTGGCCCGCCGGGGACCGGCGGGTGCCGTCGCGCTGCGGGGCCAGCAGGACACGCTGGAGCGGCAGGCTCTGGTGGCACTGGCCCGGCGGGAGTGCACACAAGCGCTGGAAACCTCCCGGGTCGAACTGGAGCGGAAGCGGGCGCTCGCGCTGGCCGACTGGCAGGCTCGGGAGCGAGCGGGCAACCTCCGGCGGTTGCTGGCCGAGGACCTGCACCGGGAACTGGAACAATGGCTTGCAGCCGAGGCGCCCCCGGGTCACTATGTGCGCCACCAACATCAACAGCAGGGAGAATCCGCGAGTGCAGGACCTGGAGATCTACATCCGTGATGTGCAACCCGGAGCCGTATCGGCCTGGCTGGGCGCCCATGTGGATGCCCTGGAACTGAACGATCAGGATTTGTCCGGGGTTGTGAAGGGGCAGGCCCGTTACCAGGGGCATCCGCTGAGGATCAGTCTGTATCCCGGTGCCTTCGGCAAGCGTTACGCCTCGCTGGTGCTGGAAGGGGAGCACCTTCCCTGGCGGACAGACCTGGACTGTGCCCGCAGTGCCTGGCGTGCTCTGGAAACCGAAATCCGGTGCAGTCCGGGGGACTGGAAGGAAGGGGACCCGGTGGAGGACGAAACCTGGTGGCGTCTGGACAGCCGGGGGGAAAAGCGGGTGGTCTGGAATTGAAAAAGGCAGCGTGAGCTGCCTTTTTCATACCGGGGGGATGCGCCTCAGTCGCTCAGGATGGACACATTGTCGGCCTGCAGGCCCTTGTCCGCTTCCACCACGTCGAAACGCACCAGCTGGCCCTGGCGCAGTACCCGGCGGCCACGGCCACGAATGGCACGGAAGTGGACGAACACCTCGTCACCGTTCTCGCGCACGATAAAGCCGAACCCTTTCTTGACGTTGAACCATTTGACGGTGCCTTCCTCGTTGCCTTCCGGGGCGTTTTCGTCGTAACCGTCGTCATCGGCATCCTGTTGCGTGGGCGTGCTGCGGCGCCGGTGCGTGCGGCCGGCCGGCTGACGCGCGACCAGGGCAATGGCGAGAAAGCCGGCGAGACCAAACAGAACCAGGGTGATCAGGTAGGCCGCGATGCCACGGTCGCTACCCAGGGCTTCGATAACCTCGCCGGCGGCGATCAGACGCAGGGGCTCGGGGGTGGCGGTGAGCAGAAAACCCAGAACCAGCGGGGCGGGAATGGCGATCAGCAGGGCGACAAGGATCGCTTTCACGGGATTACGCATTGACTCGAACTTCTCCATTTTATTGAGGCTGACGATACAGGGCCGGATATCAGGTAAAATGACGCACCCGGCCGGTGAGTCCGCCAACCCCCGAACGCGGGGGAACCTGGCGGATAAAAGGCGAATACTACCAGATTACCCGGAGCACTGACCAAACCCATGACACAGAATGAGCTTGAAGCACGACTGGCCGAGCTGGAGACCCGGCTGGCCTTTCAGGACGACATGATCAACGCCCTGAGCGAACAGATGGCCAAGCAGGAACTGGATATCCGGGAACTGTGGGAAGCGAAGAGGCTGCTGCACAAGCAACTCAAGGAACTGGCGCCTTCGAACGTGCGCCGGGAGGACGAGGAAACCCCGCCCCCGCACTACTGAACCGGTGACGGCGCGGCCCGGAGGGTGCCCGGGCCGCGCGGGTATCAGGCCAGGAGTTCCACCAGGATCTGCTCGTAGATCCGGGAGAGGGTCTCCAGGTCGTCCACTTTCACGCATTCGTCGATCTTGTGGATGGTGGCGTTGACCGGGCCAAGTTCCACCACCTGTGCCCCCGTCGGGGCGATGAAACGGCCATCCGAGGTGCCGCCGGAGGTAGACAGCTGAGTCTCCCGGCCGGTAACGGTGCGGATGGCGTCCTGGGTCGCCGAGACCAGCGCGCCCCTGTCGGTCAGGAAGGGCCGGCCGCTCAGGTGCCATTGCAGGTCGTACTTGAGGTCGAACCGGTCCAGGATGGCCACGACCCGTTCCTCCAGGCTCTCCGCCGTGTTTTCCGTGCAGTAGCGGAAGTTGAAATGGACCAGGCACTCGCCGGGAATGATGTTGCTGCCGGTGCCGGCCTCGACCCGGGTGATCTGGAAGGTGGTCGGCGGAAAGAAGTCGTTGCCGTTATCCCAGAATTCCCGGGCCAGGGCATCCAGCGCCGGTGCCACCCTGTGCACCGGGTTTTCCGCCAGATGCGGGTAGGCGACGTGACCCTGAACGCCATGCACCGTGAGATAGCCATGCAGGGAGCCGCGCCGGCCGTTCTTGATGACGTCTCCGACTTCGTGGCTGCTGGACGGTTCCCCGATCAGACACCAGTCGATTTTCTCGTTGCGGGCCTCCAGCGTCTCCACCACCTTGACCGTGCCGTCCTGAGCCGGGCCTTCCTCGTCGCTGGTGATCAGCAGCGCGATGGAGCCCCGGTGCCCGGGGTGATTCCGGACAAAACGCTCGCAGGCGGTGACGAAAGCCGCCAGGCTGCCTTTCATGTCCGCGGCGCCCCGGCCGTACAGGTAGCCGTCCCGGACCACCGGATCGAACGGTGGGTGCGTCCAGTTTTGCTCCGGCCCGGGGGGGACTACATCGGTATGGCCGGCAAAGGCGAGCACCGGACCATCCGAGCCCCGGCGAGCCCACAGGTTGTCGGTCTCGCCGAAGCGCAGGGATTCGCCCCGGAAGCCCAGGGGCGCCAGCCGCGACATCATCAGTGCCTGGCAGCCGGCGTCGTCCGGAGTGACGGAGCGCCGGCGGATCAGTTCGATAGCCAGCTCAAGGGTGGCGGAATCAGTTGTTGGCATGGAGTTCTTCGTTCAGTTCGATGGCGGTTTTGTTGGTTTTGCATTCCACGGCGCCGGTCTGGCTGTTGCGGCGGAACAGCAGGTCAGACTTGCCGGCCAGGTCCCGGGCCTTGATCACCTCCACCCGCTGGTTGTTGTCGTCCAGCAGGGCCACCTTGGTGCCGGCGGTGATGTACAGGCCGGCCTCGACCGTGCAACGGTCGCCGAGGGGAATGCCGATGCCGGAGTTGGCGCCCAGCAGACAGTTCTCGCCCACGGAAATGATGATGTTGCCGCCCCCGGACAGGGTCCCCATGGTGGAACAGCCGCCGCCCAGGTCGGATCCGTTGCCGATCACTACGCCGGCCGAGATCCGGCCCTCGACCATGGAGGTTCCCTCGGTGCCGGCGTTGAAGTTGATGAAGCCTTCGTGCATGACGGTGGTGCCTTCACCCACATAGGCACCCAACCGTACCCGGGCGGTATCGGCGATACGCACGCCCTTGGGCACCACGTAGTCGGTCATTTGCGGGAACTTGTCCACAGATTTCACTTCCAGGGTGCGGCCTTCGAGACGGGCCTTGAGCTGGCGTTCCGGCAGCTCGTTGAGGTCAATGGCGCCTTCGCTGGTCCAGGCGACGTTCGGCAGCAGGCCGAAGATGCCGTCCAGCCGGACGCCATGGGGCTTGACCAGCCGGTGCGAGAGCAGGTGCAGCTTGAGATAGACTTCGGGGGTGCTGGAGGCGGCATCATCGCTCGCCAGCACCGTGACCACCACCGGGCGGGCACTGGTGGCGGCCTTTTCCGCCAGGTTGGCCTGGCTGACCTGACCGACCTGGCGCAGGGCGTTGGCCAGAGCCTTCAGCTGTTCCGGCGCGGCGGCGATGGCCTGGTTGCCGCCCTGATAGTCCAGGGTGCTCTCAACCACATCGATCAGCGCCTTGTCGGGTGTCAGGATCGGCTGCTGGTAGTAAACCTCCAGCCACTCGCCCTGATTGTTCTGGGTGCCGATGCCGATGCCGAATGCAAAACTCATCTGGTGGTTGCTCCTGTCTGTTGTCTGTTAACCGTTGGCGTACTGCCGGGCCCAGTCATCCGCGTTGAAACCGACGCGGACGGTGCCGTTGTGCTCGACCACGGGCCGTTTGATGATGGACGGGTTGCCCAGCATGACCTGGTGAGCGGACTGGGCGTCCATGGTATCACGAACCGTCTCGGGGAGTTTGCGCCAGGTGGTGCCCCGGCGGTTGATCAGCGCTTCCCAGCCCAGCTCGGCCTCCCAGCGGGACAGCAGGGCCTCGCTGAGTCCGTCCTTCCGGAAATCGTGGAATTCATGGGCGATGCCCTGATCGTCGAGCCAGCGGCGGGCTTTCTTGACGGTGTCGCAGTTCTTGATGCCGTAGAGTTTCATGCCGTATTTGCCTTTACGAATTCAACGATGCGTCTTGCGGCCTCCACGCACGCCTCCAGAGGCGCGACCAGAGCCATGCGGACGCGGTTCTCGCCGGGATTTTCGCCGTCCACCGTGCGCGACAGGTAACGGCCCGGCAGCACGTGGACATTCTGCTGCGCCGACAGTTCCCGGGCGAAGGTTTCGTCGTCCATCGGCGTCGCTGGCCAGAGGTAGAAGCCGGCGTCCGGAATGTCGACGGGCATGACTTCGCGCAGAATCGGCACTACGGCCTCGAACTTGGCGCGGTAGGCCGCTCGGTTTTCCCGGACATGCTGTTCGTCCCGCCAAGCGGCGATGCTGGCCAGCTGGTTGTGCAGCGGCATGGCGCAGCCATGGTAGGTGCGGTACTTCAGATAGCGCTGGATGAGGTCGGCGTCGCCGGCCACGAAGCCGGAGCGCAGGCCGGGCAGGTTGCTGCGCTTGGACAGGCTGTGGAAGACGATGCAGCGGCGGAAGTCGTCTCGGCCCAGGGCAGCACAGGTCTGCAGCAGTCCCTCGGGCGGCCGGTGCTCGTCCGGATAGAGCTCGGAGTAGCACTCATCGGAGGCAATGATGAAATCGTACCGGTCCGCCAGGTCGATCACCTGCGCCAGGATTTCCCGGGGAATGACCGCGCCGCTGGGGTTGCCGGGGGAACACAGGAACAGCAGCTGACAGTCCCGCCAGATTCGCTCCGGTACCGAGTCGAAATCCGGAATGAACCCCCGGTCGGCCCGGCAGGCAAGGTAGACCGGCGTGGCACCGGCCAACAGCGCGGCGCCTTCGTAGATCTGGTAAAAGGGGTTCGGGCTGACCACGGTGGCCCCTGGGGCGCTGCCGTCCACCACCGCCTGCACCAGGGAGAAGATGGCCTCCCGGGTGCCGTTGACCGGGATCACGTGCCTGGCCGGATCGAGGCTGCCGGGAGCGAGCAGGAAGCGGCGGCTGGCCCAGTCGGCCATGGCTTCCCGCAAGGCGTCGGTACCCCGGGTGGTGGGGTAATTGGACAGCATCGCCAGATGGTCCGCGATGACCTGCTTGACGAAGGCCGGCGCCGGATGCTGGGGTTCGCCGATGCCCAGAGAGATCGGTGTCAGGTGATCGGGAGCCTGGATGTTGGCCTTGAGCCTGGCGAGTTTTTCAAAGGGGTAGGGGTGCAATCGGTCAAGATTGGGATTCATTGAGTCTCGTCCAGCATTTTGCAAAGGTCCTGTTGCAGGGCCAGGCACTTGGCCGCGTCACTCAGCGGCTCGCCGTGCTCGTCGGTGATGAAAAAGACGTCCTCCACCCGCTCGCCGAGGGTGGCGATCTTGGCGTTGGTCAGCCGCACCCGGTGTTCCAGCAGCACCTGCCCAATCCGGGCCAGCAGACCGGGCCGGTCCGGGGTGATCACTTCCATGACCGTGCGCTGGTTGCCGGTGTCGTTGGAGAAGGTGACTTCGGTGGGAAAGGCGAAGTGCTTGAGCTGCCGGGGTGTGCGTCGGTGGATGATGCTCGGGTAGTCCTCGGGGTCGTCCAGTTCCTCGATCAGTCGCTGGCGGACCCGTTCCTTGCGGGCAGGGTCCACGCCAAGGGGCTGGCCCTTCTCGTCCAGGACGACATAGGAACTGATGGAGTAGGGCCCGTCGCCGGAGCTGATGCGGGCATCCACGATGTTCAGGTTGAGCTGTTCCAGCACCGCGGTGGTGGCGGCGAACAGGGCGACCCGGTCCTTCATGTAAATAATGATCTGCGAGTAGCCGTCGGTGGGGCCGCCCCGGGTGTCGCGGATCAGCACCAGCGGGTCGGGGTTGTCGCCATGGCGAATGATGGCCGCCGTCTGCCAGGCAATGTCGACGGTGGAGTCCTGCAGAAAATAGTCCTCGTCCACAGTGTCCCAGACCCGGTCGATCTGTTCGTCCGTCATGTTCTGGGCGTGGAGGATCTCCCGGGCCTCGGACTGGGTGGCCCGGACCCACTCCAGCCGGTCAATCGGGGTCTCGGTGCCCCGGCGCAGCGCCCGCTTGGTCTCGATGTACAGTTGCCGCAGCAGGGAGGCGCGCCAGGTGTTCCAGAGCTTGGGGTTGGTGGCGCTGATGTCGCACACGGTCAGGATGTACAGGTAATCCAGGTGCGCCTGGCTGGGGATGGCCCGGGCGAAGGTGTGGATGATGTCCGGGTCCGATATGTCCTTGCGCTGGGCGGTCATGGACATCAGCAGGTGGTTTTCCACCAGCCAGGACACCAGCTGGGTATCCCGTTCGCTCAGGTGGTGACGGCGGCAAAAGGCTTCGGCGTCGATGGCTCCCAGTTCGGAATGGTCGCCGCCACGGCCCTTGGCGATATCGTGGTACAGGCCGGCGATGTAAAGGGTTTCCAGCTTGGGCAGGCGGTGGATCAGCCGCGAAGCCAGCGGGTACTCGGCCCGGTTCTCGCCGGTGTTCAGGCGGACCATGTTCTGGATCACCCGCATGGTGTGGGCGTCCACGGTATAGATGTGGAACAGATCGTGCTGCATCTGGCCGATGATCTGACCGAATTCCGGCAGGTACCGGCCCAGCACGTTGTACTTTTTCATGGCCGACAGGGTGCGGTCCAAGGCGTGCGGGGTGCGCAGCAGTTCCATGAACAGGGTGGTGACGGCCAGGTCGGAACGGAAAGCATCGTCGATCAGGTGCCGGTGCGCCCGCAGCGACCGGATGGTGGTGGCCCGGATGCCCTTGATCTCTGGATGCTGGGCCATCAGTACGAAGATTTCCATGATGGCGTAGGGGGCGTAGGCGAAGACCTGGTTGTTGACCGCCTCGATGTAGCGGTTGCGTATCTGGAACCGTTTGTTGAGCGGCTGGATCTCGTCCTCGCCGCCGGCTCCAAGAATGGCCTCGTCGTAATACTGCAGGATTACGTCGGTCAGCTCGGCCAGCGCCAGCACGGTGCGGTAGTAGGACTGCATCATCAGTTCCACGCCGAGACGCTTACCCTCGTCACGGTACCCCAACATTTCCGCGAGCGCCCGCTGGTGGTCGAACAGCAGACGATTTTCGTTGCGATCGGCGATCAGCTGCAGGCCGTAGCGGAGTTGCCACAGGAACGTCTCGCCCTGATACAGAATCTCGTGTTCTTCCTCGGTCAGGATGCTGAAGCGTGTCAGGTCGGCAATGGTCTGCAGGCCGAAGTGGCGTTTGGTGATCCAGCCGATGGTCTGGATGTCCCGCAGGGCGCCGGGTGCACCCTTGAGGTTGGGTTCCAGGTTGTACTCGGTATCGCCGTACTTCTCGTGGCGGGCTTGCTGCTCCCGGCGCTTGGCGAGAAAGTAATCCTGGTCGGTACTGACCTCGTCGGAGTAAACCTGCCGGCTCAGCTCCTGTCGCAGCGCATCCGGGCCGGCGATGGTTCGGGTCTCCAGCAGGTTGGTCAGGATGGTGACATCTTCCCGGGCGGCCTGCGTGCACTCCTCAAGACTGCGGACGCTGTGGCCGATGTCCAGCTTCAGATCCCAGAGCAGGGTGATGAAGGCTCCAAGGTCCTCGTGCCATTCCTCGCGGATGCCGGCCCGGGTCAGGATCAGCAGGTCGATGTCGGAGTGCGGGTGCAGCTCACCCCGGCCGTACCCGCCCACCGCAATCAGGGCGATGTCCTCGGAGCCGGAAAACGCATAGCGGTTCCAGATCAGACGCAGCACCGTGTCCACGGTGGAGGCCCTGGCGTGCACCAGAGCCCGGACATCCACGCCCTGGCGGAAGGCCTCGGCGTCGGCGCGGTAACGCGCCTTCAGCAGTTCCCGGGCCGCCGGCACCGGGGAAGGATCATGGCTGATGCGGGTTTCCAGCTCGCGAAGATCCACTTAGAACGACTCTTCGGACCGTTTCGTCAGCACCTCGTAGCCGTCGGCGGTCACGAGGATGGTGTGTTCCCACTGGGCGGACAGCTTGTGATCCTTGGTGACCACCGTCCAGCCGTCGGGCAGGAGCTTGGTGTGGTACTTGCCCTGGTTGATCATCGGCTCAATGGTGAAGGTCATGCCTTCTTTCAGCTCCATGCCGGTGCCCGGTTTGCCGTAGTGCATGACTTGGGGTTCCTCGTGGAATCCCTTGCCGATGCCATGGCCGCAGTAGTCCCGGACCACGGAGTAGTGGTGTTTCTCGGCATGTTTCTGGATGACGTGGCCGATGTCGCCCAGACGGGTGCCGGGTTTGACCAGCTCGATGCCCTTATACAGGCACTCCTGGGTGATGCGGACCAGGCGTTCGGTGCCTGGCTTGGGCTTGCCGACGATCCACATCTTGCTGGTGTCACCGTGATAGCCGTCCTTGATGATGGTGACGTCGATGTTCAGGATATCGCCATCCTTCAGGATTTTCTTTTCCGAGGGAATGCCGTGGCAGATGACGTGGTTGACCGAGGTGCAGATGGATTTCGGGAAGCCCTTGTAATTCAGGGGCGCGGGAATCGCCTGCTGCACGTTGACAATGTAGTCGTGGCAGAGGCGGTTCAGCTCCTCGGTGGAAACGCCGGGCTTGACGTGCTCGTCGATCATTTCCAGGACTTCCGCGGCCAGCCGGCCGGCCACCCGCATCTTTTCGATTTCTTCCGGTGTCTTGATCAGTGCCTGCATCGGGATTCCTGATTGGTTGGGGTCAAACGGGCATTTTAAGGGGGCGGGCAGTCCGGTACAAGGAATGGTCGGCGCAAAATAAATGGCGTCGAGGTT
The DNA here is from genome assembly GCF_001981305.1 of Marinobacter lutaoensis. GTDB lineage: Bacteria > Pseudomonadota > Gammaproteobacteria > Pseudomonadales > Oleiphilaceae > Marinobacter > Marinobacter lutaoensis. Next base: position 233,251 of record NZ_MSCW01000006.1, read on the forward strand.
TGCTTTGTGGTATAAACGCGCCCGCCGAGAAACAAACCGGCAAATTCACACACGTGTCGGCACGTTGTCCCAGGGTGCCCGTTTCGCCATGGCGGAACCGGGTTGGGGCAATCGGACGCGTGGAGGACTAACCCGAAGCTGAAAGGTAAAGACTCATGGCTCAGGTAAATATGCGTGACCTGCTCAAGGCAGGTGCTCACTTTGGTCACCAGACCCGTTACTGGAACCCGAAAATGGCCAAGTACATTTTCGGCGCCCGCAACAAGATCCATATCATCAACCTCGAAAAGACCGTTCCTGCCATGGAAGAAGCGCTGAAGTTCGTTCAGCAGCTGGCAGAGAACAAGAACAAGATCCTGTTCGTGGGTACCAAGCGTGCCGCGGCCAAGATCATTAAGGAAGAGGCACTGCGTGCCGGTCAGCCGTACGTCAACCACCGCTGGCTGGGCGGTATGCTGACCAACTACAAGACCATCCGTCAGTCCATCCGTCGCTACCGTGACCTGGAAACCCAGAGCCAGGACGGTACCTTCGACAAGCTGACCAAGAAGGAAGCGCTGGAGCGTACCCGTGAGATGGAGAAACTGGAGCGCTCCATCGGCGGTATCAAGGACATGGGTGGCCTGCCGGACGCGCTGTTCGTGATCGACGTGGACCACGAGCGGATCGCCATCAAGGAAGCCAACAAACTGGGCATCCCGGTGATTGGTGTTGTCGATACCAACAGCGATCCGGACGGCGTTGACTACGTGATTCCGGGTAACGATGACGCCATCCGCGCCATCCAGATCTACGTGAAAGCCGTTGCCGACACCTGCATCGAAGCGGCCCAGTCCGCGGGTGCCGGTGCTGACGAGTTCGTTGAGGTCAGCGAAGACGCCGAAGGCGCCGCTCCGGCCGCCGAGTGACGCGTTAGTTTCACGTTTGAGTTGTAAGGTGTTGCCGTCCGAGGGGCGGCAACACCTCCCCACCGAATTCGACAAGTTAAGAGGGTTGAACATGGCTGCAATTACCGCTGCAATGGTCAAGGAGCTGCGCGAGCGTACCGGTCTCGGCATGATGGAGTGCAAGAAAGCACTGGTTGAGGCTGGTGGTGACGTTGAAGCCGCAATCGAGGAGCTGCGCAAATCCTCCGGTCTGAAGGCTGCCAAGAAAGCCGGTCGGACCGCCGCCGAGGGTGTGTCCCTGATCAAGATCTCCGACGACAACACCGTGGGCATCGTTCTGGAAGTCAACTCCGAAACCGACTTCGTTGCCCGTGACGACAACTTCCTCCAGTTTGCCAACGAAGTGCTGGACGTGGCCTTTGGCCAGGGCGAGACCGACGTGGCCAAGCTGATGGAAGGCGACCTGGAAGAGAAACGTAAGGCGCTGGTCCAGAAAATCGGCGAAAACATCACCGTGCGCCGCATCGTCAAGGTGGAAGGGCCGGTCGTGGGCGGCTACGTTCACAGCAACAACAAGATTGCGGCTCTGGTTGCGCTGAGCGCCGGTGACGCCGAAGTGGCCCGTGACGTGGCCATGCACGTGGCTGCCGTCAACCCGCGCGTCGGCAAGCCTGAAGACATGCCGGCCGAGGTGCTGGAGAAAGAGAAGGAAATCATCAAGGCTCAGCCGGATATGGAAGGCAAGCCCGCTGAAATCGTCGAGAAGATGATGGGTGGCCGCATCAAGAAGTTCCTCAAGGAAAACAGCCTGGTCGAGCAGCCGTTCGTCAAGAACCCGGATCAGACCGTGGGCGAGCTGATCAAGGCTGCCGGTGGTGACCTGGTCGGCTTCGTTCGCCTGGAAGTGGGTGAAGGCATCGAGAAAGAGCAGGTTGATTTTGCCGCCGAGGTTGCCGCTGCGGCGGGCACCGGAAAGGCCTGATCCTTTGCTGTCGATACCCGGACGTGTTCCGGGTATCTATCTGAGTCTGCCACGTTAGCTGGGGCACCCCGGCTCTCGTGGCGGGCTTGTATCTGAGATACCCCTTTTTCGAGGAGTATGTCAGATACAAGCCTGAAAGCGGTTTACGCGGAAGCCATCAGACGAGAAGGGGATCACCATGCCGACATCTTCCAAGACCCAGCCAAGATACAAGCGTGTTCTGCTCAAGCTCAGTGGTGAAGCCCTGATGGGCGACCACGATTTCGGTATCGATCCCAAGGTTCTCGACCGCATGGCGCTGGAAATCGGTGCCCTGGTGGGCATTGGCGTACAGGTGGGGCTGGTGATCGGCGGGGGTAACCTGTTCCGGGGGGCCGCTCTCAATGCCGCTGGCCTGGACCGTGTCACCGGCGACCACATGGGCATGCTGGCCACGGTCATGAACGGCCTGGCGATGCGTGATGCTCTGGAACGTTCCAACATCCGCACCCGGGTCATGTCCGCCATTCCCATGAGCGGCATCGTGGAACACTACGATCGTCGACGCGCGGTGCGCGACCTGAAAGAAGGCGATGTGGTCATCTTCAGCGCCGGTACCGGCAATCCCTTCTTCACCACCGACTCCGCGGCCTGTCTCCGGGGCATTGAAATCGAGGCCGACGCGGTGCTCAAGGCCACGAAGGTGGACGGTGTTTTCTCCGCGGACCCGGAACTGGATCCGGACGCGGTCATGTACGACCGTTTGACCTACGATGAAGTTCTGGACAAGAAACTGGGCGTGATGGACCTGACCGCCATCTGCCTGGCCCGGGATCATGGCATGCCGCTGCGGGTGTTCAATATGAACCGTCCCGGGGTGCTGACCCGGATCGTGACCGGCGAGAAAGAAGGTACACTGATCGAATAACCCTGTTAACGAATCGAGGATGCTGACGTGATCAACGACATCAAAGCAGAAGCCGAGAAGAAGATGAAAAAGAGTCTGGAGGCTCTGCACTCGGCCTTTAACAAGATCCGTACCGGCCGGGCTCACCCGGCCATTCTGGACAGCGTGATGGTCAACTACTACGGCCAGGAAACGCCGCTCAAGCAGGTGGCCAGCGTCAACGTCGAGGACAACCGGACTCTGACCGTGGCGCCCTGGGAAAAGAACCTGGTGCCGGCCATCGAAAAGGCGATCATGGCGTCCGATCTGGGCCTGAACCCCTCCACCAGCGGTGACGTGATCCGGGTGCCCATGCCGATGCTGACCGAGGAAACCCGCCGGGAAATGGTCAAGCAGGCCAAAGCAGATGCCGAACACGGTCGGGTTTCCATCCGTAACGCCCGCCGGGACGCCAACAACATGATCAAGGAACTGCTGAAGGAAAAGGAAATCAGCGAGGACGATCAGCGTCGCGCCGAGGATGAGATCCAGAAGCTGACCGACAAGTACATCGCCGAAGTCGAAAAGATGCTGAAAGCTAAAGAAGAGGACCTGATGGCGGTCTGAGTCGCCGGGCACTGGAACGTAGCAATCGGCCCGGGGACGGCCCTGGGCCAAGCAGGGGAATACATGACGGGAACTGTAACTGCGGATATCCCGGTGTCGGCTGACAGCCGGCCCCGGCACGTAGCCATTATCATGGACGGTAACAATCGCTGGGCCAAGGCTCGACGGTTGGGCGGGGTGGCTGGCCACAAGGCGGGAGTCGATGCGGTACGGGCGGTGGTGGAAACCTGTGCCCCGGCAGGCGTTGAAGTGCTCACCCTGTTTGCCTTCTCCAGTGAAAACTGGCGCCGCCCCAAGGATGAGGTGTCCGCGTTGATGAAACTGTTCCTGATGGCCCTGGAACGGGAAGTCCGCAAGCTGCACCGCAACAACATCCGCCTGCGTATCATCGGCGACCGATCCGCCTTCAGTCCGGCCCTTCAGGAGCACATGGCGAAGGCCGAGGCGCTGACCCGTGACAACACCCGCATGACCCTGGTCATTGCCGCCAACTACGGCGGGCACTGGGATATCACCCAGGCCACCCGTCGCATCGCGGCGAAGGTCCGCGATGGCGAGCTGGCACCCTCGGACATCACCGACGACCTGATCCAGCAGCACCTGTGCATCGGCGACCTGCCGATGCCGGATCTGATGATACGCACGGCCGGCGAACAGCGGATCAGCAACTTCCTGCTCTGGCATCTGGCCTACACCGAGTTCTATTTCTCCCCGGTGTTCTGGCCGGATTTCAAAGAAGAGGAAATGCAAAAGGCGCTCCAGGCCTACGCCGGTCGGCAGCGCCGGTTTGGCCAGACCGATGACCAGATTGCCGCCAGAGCCGCACAACAATAACGACGCAAAGCGATTCGACCGTGCTTAAGACCCGCATCATTACTGCACTGATTCTTGCCCCCATTGCCATTGGTGGCATTTTCTTCCTGCCCCCCCTGGGCTTTGCCATCTTCACCGGCGCGGTGATTACCCTGGGTGCCTGGGAATGGGCCAACATGGCCGGATTCCGTCACCAGAGCGGCCGGATTCTCTATGCCCTGATCACCGCGGTCATCCTGTATGGCCTGCTCAACGTGCCGGCGGTGACCGTGCTATGGCTCGCCTTGGCCTGGTGGTGCGTTTGCCTGTGGCTGGTCCGGAGCTATCCCGCCGGTACCGCCCGCTGGGGCAGTCTGCCGGTCCGGGCGGTGATGGGCCTGCTGGTGTTGGTGCCGGCCTGGGTGGGGTTGAACCACCTGCGCACCGGCAGCTTTCAATTTGGCCAGGTGGGCAACAACCTTTGGGTGATCCTGTACGTGCTCTGCGTGGTCTGGGTGGCGGACATCGGTGCCTACTTCGCCGGGCGCGCCTTCGGCAAGGCCAAGCTGGCGCCCCGGGTCAGCCCGGGCAAATCCTGGGCCGGGGTCTGGGGGGGACTGGCGGCGGTGGGCGCGTTTGCCGTGCTGGTCAGCCAGCTGGCCTCGGCCAGTCCCCGCGAAACGGTGCTGCTGGTGATCGCCAGCCTGGTTACCGGTTTGGTGTCGGTGCTGGGTGACTTGCTGGAAAGCATGCTCAAACGCTTCCGGGGGATCAAGGACAGCAGCCAGCTCCTGCCCGGGCACGGTGGCATCATGGACCGGATTGACAGCCTGACCGCCGCCATTCCCGTCTTTGCCCTGATCATTACCCAGCTGGGCTGGCTCACGGCCGGGCACTGGTGATCATGGCCCGGCGCAACGTCACCCTGTTGGGAGCCACCGGCTCCATCGGCCGCAGCACGCTGGACGTGATCCGACGGCACCCGGACCGGTTTCGGGTACACGCTCTGGCGGCAGGTACCCGGGCCCGCGAACTGGCGGCCCTGTGCCGCGAATTCCGGCCCCGGGTCGCGGTGATGGCGGACCCGTCGGCCGCGGCGCTGTTGCGGGAACTGCTGGCGGACTTGCCGGACATCCGGGTGCTGGCCGGCGATGACGGAGTGTGTGAGGTGGCCGCCGCCCCCGAGGCCTGCACCGTGGTCGCGGCCATCGTCGGCGCCGCTGGCCTGCGTCCGACCCTGGCGGCGGTGCGCGCGGGCAAGCGCGTTCTGCTGGCCAACAAGGAAGCACTGGTGATGTCCGGTCAGCTGTTTATGGATGCCGTGGCCGAGTCCGGTGCCGAGTTGCTGCCGATCGACTCGGAGCATAACGCCATTTTCCAGTGCCTACCGGCGGGCAAGACCCGGGACCCGGAGGCGGCCGGCATTACCCGTATCCTGCTGACGGCCTCAGGCGGCCCCTTCCGCGGCCACACGGCGGAACAGCTGCGTACGGTGTCTCCGGCCGAGGCCTGCGCCCACCCCAACTGGTCCATGGGTAAGAAGATTTCAGTGGATTCCGCCACCCTGATGAACAAGGGATTGGAGCTGATCGAGGCCTGCTGGCTGTTCGCCACCGATCCCTCCCGGATCGAGGTGCATGTTCACCCGGAAAGCATCATTCACTCCATGGTGGAGTACGCCGACGGTTCGGTGCTGGCGCAACTGGGCAGCCCGGACATGCGCACTCCCATCGCCAACGCGCTGGCCTGGCCCGAGCGGATCGATGCCGGGGTCGCACCTCTGGACCTGTTTGCCATCGGGCGCTTTCACTTCGAGCGTCCGGACCTGGCACGCTTCCCCTGCCTGCGTCTGGCGGCGGAGGCCTTCGAGGCGGGTGGCACCGCACCTGCGGTGCTGAACGCCGCCAATGAGGTGGCGGTGGCCCGCTTTCTGGAAGGAGCGCTGCGTTTTTCCGATATCCCCGTTATCATAGAGCGCACCTTGACCGCCACGGATGTGGTCGATGCGGACAGTTTTGAAACCATCTTTGCCAAGGACGCCGAGGCACGTCGGCGGGCTGGGGAACAGATCCGCTTGTTGACGGTCTGAACCGCTTGGCGGGTGTGCGCCGCCAGGCATCAGTGAGTAACCGGAAACGCTATGCAGATTATCGAGACCATTCTGGCCCTGGCGCTGACCTTGGGAATTCTCGTCACGCTTCACGAGTATGGCCATTTCTGGGTGGCCCGGCGTTGCGGCGTGAAGGTCCTGCGCTTTTCCGTCGGCTTCGGCAAGCCGCTCTTTTCCTGGCACGATCGCCACGGTACCGAATTTGCCGTGGCGGCGATCCCCCTGGGCGGCTACGTCAAAATGCTGGACGAGCGCGAAGGCCCAGTGCCCGAGGCGCTCCGGGACCAGGCCTTTACCTCCAAGCCGCCGGGCCAACGAATCGCCATCGCCGCGGCCGGGCCAGCGGCCAATTTCCTGTTCGCCATCGCCGCCTACTGGTTGATCAGCGTGCTCGGCGTGACCACGGTGGCGCCGGTGGTTGGCGAGGTGACCCCCGGCAGCGTCGCGGCGCAGGCCGGGCTGGAACCGGGCATGGAGATCCAGGCGGTGGACGGCCACGCGGTGCATTCCTGGCGGGATGTCAGCATGCGCCTGCTGGAGCGTGCCGGTGAGCAGGACACGATCGAGTTCCGGGTACGGAACGGCGACATCACGGGCACCGTGTCTGGTCCCCTGGGCGGCTGGACTTTGAGCGACGACACGCCGGATCCGCTTGCCGAGTTCGGCATGGCGCCCTGGCGCCCGGAGATCCCCCCGGTTATCGGCCAGATCACCGAGGACGGCCGTGCCGGGGCCGCCGGTCTGCGGGTCGGGGACCGGGTCGTGGCGGTGAATGGCGAGCCGATCGCCAGTTGGTATGATCTGGTCGAACATGTCCGGAGCTCGCCGGAACAGCCGCTGCGCCTGACCGTCGAACGGGGCGACGCCGAGCAGGTTCTGGTCGTCACACCCGCCCGCCGGACCCTGGAAAACGGCGAGGTGGTTGGCTTTGTTGGCGCGGGCGTGCAGCCGGTGACGTGGCCAGACGAGATGATTCAGAACGTTCGCTACGGCCCCCTGGCGGCCATTCCCCAGGCCATTGCAGAAACCTGGGCTGACACCCGGCTGACGCTGGTCGCCATCCAGAAAATGGTGACCGGGCTGCTGTCGCCCACCAATCTCAGTGGCCCGATCACCATCGCCCGGGTGGCGGAGGCGAGCGTGAGTTCCGGGTTGGAGGATTTCATCGGCTTTCTTGCCTACCTGAGCGTCAGTCTCGGGGTGTTGAACCTGTTGCCGGTGCCGGTTCTGGACGGTGGTCACATCCTCTACTATGCGATCGAGGCGATCCGGCGCAGGCCGTTGTCCGAACAGGCGCAGGCCATCGGCTTACGAATCGGTATGGCTTTGATTCTTACTTTAATGGTGTTTGCTCTTTACAACGACCTGATGCGGTTGTGAGAATTGCGGCTCCTTACGCGCATTAACCAGGCGAAATAGTTGATGAGACGTTCTCTTCTAGGAGTAGCCGTGGGCCTCGCTGTTGCCTCCATGGGCATGAAGCCGGCGCTTGCGGATCAGTTTACGGTTGCGGATATTGAAGTCGAAGGGCTCCAGCGGGTTTCTGCCGGTACGGTTTTCTCCGCGTTTCCGGTGGGGATCGGTGAGCAGGTGGACGAGACCGAGCTGTCCTCCGCCATCAAGGCACTGTTCAGGACCGGGCTGTTCACCGACATCGAGGCCAGTCGCGACGGCGATGTCCTGATCCTGAGCGTGCGGGAGCGCCCATCGATCAGCTCCATCGAAATCGAAGGCAACAAAGCCATCGAAACCGACATGCTGATGGAGGCGCTGGCCGGCGCCGGACTTCAGGAGGGGCAGGTGTTCCGGCGCGCCACCCTCGAGCGTCTGGAGCTGGAAATCCTGCGCTCCTACATCGCCCAGGGCCGTTACAACGCGCGGGTCAAGGCCACCGCCGAGGAGCTGCCCCGCAACCGGGTCGCCATCCGCCTGGACATCAACGAAGGCGACGTGGCCGCCATTCAGCACATCAACATCATCGGCAACCGGGACTTCAGCGAAGAAGAGTTGCTGGACCTGTTCGAACTGGAAACCACCAGCTGGTGGAATTCCATCACCAACGCCGACAAATATGCCCGGGAGCGTCTCAGCGGCGACCTGGAGAGCCTGCGCTCCTTCTATCTGGACCGCGGCTACCTGGACTTCTCGGTGGAGTCGAGCCAAGTGTCGATTTCCCCCGACAAGCGTCAGGTGTTCATCGCCATCGCCATCAACGAGGGAGAGCAGTACACCATTTCCGACATCAAGCTCCGGGGCAACCTGGTGGTCGGCGAGGAGGAATTGCGCAAGCTGATACCGGTCAAACCCGGCGACGTCTTTTCCCGGGCTCGCATGACGGCGATTTCCGAGGCCCTGGCGTTCCGCCTGGGTAAGGAGGGGTACGCCTTCGCCAACGTCAACGCGGTGCCGGAACCGGCGGATGACCACACCGCCTCGGTGACCTTCTTCGTGGATCCCGGCAAGCGTGCCTACGTGCGCCGCGTCAACTTCGAGGGCAACGTCTCCACCCGTGACGAGGTGCTGCGTCAGGAGATGACCCAGATGGAAGGCGGCGTGGCCTCCTCCGACCGGATCGAGTTCTCCAAGACCCGTCTGGAGCGCCTGGGCTTTTTCAAAAGCGTGAACGTGGAGACCGTGCCGGTTCCCGGCACCGATGACCTGGTGGACGTCAACTACACCGTGGAGGAGCAGCCCACGGGCAGCCTGTCCGCGTCCATCGGCTTCTCCCAGGATTCCGGGATCATCCTTGGTGCCAGTGTTTCCGAGAACAACTTTTTCGGCTCCGGCAAGCGGGTGTCCTTCGGGGTGAATGCCAGCGACTCGGTGAAGAGCGCCAACGTGTCCTACCTCAACCCGTACTACACCGTTGACGGTGTCAGCCGGGGCTTCAGCGTGTTCGCGCGTGAGACCGACTACGAGGAGGAGGACATCTCTTCCTACCTCCTGGACGAATACGGCGGGCGCCTGACCTTCGGCTACCCGACCGACAGCATCACCCGCCTGAGTTTCGGGCTGGGCTACACCCGGTCCAACATCAAGGCCGGCCTCTATACCGCTCAGGAAGTCCGCGAATTCATGGCGGAGGAAGGGAGCTCCTTCGACAACTACTTCCTGTTTGGTACCTGGCGTCGCAGCACCCTCAACCGCGGCGTGCTGCCGACCGACGGCTTCAGCCACTCCCTGTCTCTGGACGTGGCTGTGCCGGGCAGCGACCTGACCTTCTACAAGCTCACCCACAAGACCGATTTCTATTTCCCCATCAGCGACGACCAGCGTTGGGTCCTGCGGGCGCGTACGGAAATCGGCTATGGTGACGGTTACGGCGACCGTACCCAGATGCCGTTCTACGAGCACTTCTATTCCGGTGGCTACGGCTCCGTCCGGGGCTACGAGGCGAACTCGCTGGGCCTGCGGGCGACCAACAGCCAGTACGACCTCTCGGATCCCGACCCGTTCGGCGGCAACCTGCTGACCGAGGGCGGCCTGGAGCTGATCACACCGACGCCGTTTGCCGGCGATACCCGCTCGATGCGGACCTCTGTGTTCCTGGATGCCGGTCAGGTGTTCGATACCGAACGGGGATATGACCCGGAGCTGGGCGAAATTCGCCTGTCGGCCGGTATTGGCTTCCAATGGATCACGGCGGTGGGTCCGCTCGCCTTCAGCCTGGCGCAGCCGCTGAACGACAAACCGGGCGACAAAACCCAGGTGTTCCAGTTCTCTCTCGGCCAGACATTCTGACGGCCGGGCCCACAATCATAAGGAACGGATGAAACGAAGGAGAATCCCGATGTTGCGAATCAAACCCCTGCTGGCGGCCCTGTTGCTGCTGGCCAGCACCTCGGTGATGGCCGAGACCCGGATCGGCGTGGTGGACCTGCGCCAGGCCCTGTTTTCCTCCAACGATGCCAAGGCGTTCAGCGAAACCCTGCAAAAGGACTTCTCTGCGGACGAAGCCAAGGTACGGGACGTGCAGGAAGAAGCCCGCAAGCTCAAGGAGCGCCTGGAGAAGGACGGCGCCATGATGAACGAGAGCGAGCGCAACCAGCTGGCCGGTGAGTTCCAGGACAAGGTCAAGGAGTTCAATTTCCTCAAGCAACGCCTGGATACCGCAGTGGCGAAGCGGAAGCAGGCGTTTCTTGATGACGCCCGTCCGGAAGTGGATGCCGCCGTCAAGGAACTGCTGGAAGAGCACGACCTGGACCTGATCCTGCCAAGCGAGGCGGTGGTCTACGTCAAGCCGGAACTGAACCTGACCGCCGAGTTGCTGGAAAAACTGAACCGCTGACCGACGGGCGGGAGACTTCGCCCCGGTTGGTGCCCTGGAGCATGTCATGACAGAACGCGCATATCGGTTGGGTGAGATTGCCGAGGCCCTGGGGGCGGAGTTGCGGGGCGACAGCGAGCTGCGCATTACCGGGTTGGCCACCCTGCAGGCGGCCGGCCCCGGCCAGATCAGCTTTCTTGCCAATCCATCCTACGCCAAGTACCTGGCCCAGACCCGGGCGTCGGCTGTGATCCTGTCCCCGGCCGCCGCCAAGGACTGCCGCACCGACATGCTGGTGCTGGACAACCCCTATCTGGGGTATGCCCGGCTGAGCCACTGGTTCGACCCGGCACCGGTGGCCGAGCCGGGCACCCACCCCACGGCGGTGATCGACCCCTCGGCGTCCGTGGCCGATACGGCCTGCATCGGTCCCCACGTGGTGGTGGCGGCGCAGGCTCGGATCGAAGATAACGTCGTGATCGGCGCCGGCTCGGTGATCGGTGCCCGTTGTCGCATTGGCCGCGATACCCGGATTCACCCGCGGGTGACCCTGGCCCATGACGTGGTTGTCGGCCAGCGTTGTCATCTGCTCAGCGGCGCGGTCATCGGTTCCGACGGCTTCGGTTTCGCCAACGAGCGGGGCGTCTGGCACCGGATCGCCCAGCTGGGGCGGGTGGTGCTCGGGGACGACGTGGAAGTCGGCGCCAATACCACCATCGACCGGGGCGCGCTGGACGATACCGTGATCGGCAATGGCGTGAAGCTGGATAATCTCATCCAGATCGCCCATAACGTTCACATTGGCGATCACAGTGCCATGGCGGCCAAGGTTGGCATTGCGGGCAGCACCCGGATCGGCCGTCATTGTGTGTTTGGGGGCGCCTCCGGAGTGGCCGGCCACCTCGACATCGCCGACCATGTCCATCTGACCGGCATGACGCTGGTCACCGGTGACATTCGGGAACCGGGGGTCTACTCGTCGGGCACCGGTACCGACACCAACCGTCAGTGGCGCAAGAACGCCGTGCGATTCCGTCAGCTGGACGCGCTGGCGCGGCGGCTCAAGGAACTGGAAAAAAAATTAGAGGGCTGAGGCCAAAAACATGATGGATATCCATGAAATTCTGGAGTACCTGCCACACCGGTACCCGTTCCTGCTGGTGGATCGGGTGACCGAGCTGGAGCAGGGCAAATCGATCAAGGGCTATAAGAACGTTTCGTACAACGAGCCCTTCTTTCAGGGGCATTTCCCGAACAACCCCATCATGCCGGGAGTGCTGATCATCGAGGCCATGGCCCAGCTGTCGGGGATCCTCGGATTTGTGACCGTGGGCCGGAAACCCGCGGACGGCGTGGTACAATACCTCGCCGGTTCCAGCAAGGTCCGTTTCAAACGCCCGGTGTTGCCGGGGGACCGCCTGTGCATGGAGTCGGAGTTCGTCTCGGGAAAACGGGGTATCTGGAAATTTGATTGCCGCGCACTGGTTGACGGTGAGGTCGTGTGCGTGGCGGAAGTTTTGACCGCTGAGAGAGAAGTTTGATGGCGACAAATGACTGGTCGGGTGTCCATCCTCAGGCGATTGTGGACCCATCAGCCAAGCTTGCGGACAACGTCACCGTTGGCCCCTGGAGCTACATCGGTCCCGGCGTCGAAATCGGCGAGGGGACCGAAATCCTTTCCCACGTCGTGATCAAGGGGCCGACGGTCATCGGCCGCAACAACCGGATCTTCCAGTTCGCCAGCATCGGCGAGGAATGCCAGGATAAGAAGTACGCTGGCGAGCCGACCACCTTGATCATCGGCGACAACAACGTGATCCGCGAAAACTGCACCATCCACCGCGGCACGGTCCAGGACAAGGGCGAAACCCGCATCGGCAGCGGCAACCTGCTGATGGCCTACGTGCACGTCGCCCACGACTGCGTGGTGGGGGATAACACCATCCTGGCCAACTGCGCGACCCTGGCCGGCCATGTGTCCGTGGGTGACTACGCCATTCTGGGCGGAGGCACCATGGTGCACCAGTTCTGCCACATCGGGCCCCACAGCATGGCCGCCGGCGGCAGTATCGTGCTCAAGGACATTCCCGCGTACGTAATGGCCAGCGGGCAGTCCGCCCGTCCGCACGGCCTGAATGTCGAAGGCCTTCGGCGCCGGGGGTTCAGCAAGGACGTGCTGCTGACCCTGCGCCGGGCCTACAAGGTGATCTATCGGCAGGGCCTGACCACGGAGCAGGCGGTCGAGGAGCTGGAGCGCCAGTACGGCGACGTGCCCGAGGTCCGTCCGCTGATCGATTCCCTGCGCGGCGCCGACCGCGGCATCATCCGCTGACCTGCGGTCCGAGCGCCAGCCGAGTCCTTTTCCCCCGATGACCCCATCACGCCGTCTGACCATTGCCATGATTGCCGGCGAGGCATCGGGGGACATCCTCGGTGCTGGCCTGATCCGGGCCCTGCGCCGCCGTTATCCGGATGCCCGGTTCGTCGGCATCGGCGGCGATGAGATGATCGCCGAAGGCTTTCATTCGCTGGTCCCCATGGAGCGCCTGTCGGTGATGGGGCTGGTGGAAGTGCTGGGTCGCATCCGGGAGCTGTTCCAGATCCGCCGGCGTCTGTTGGATTACCTGCTGGACAATCGCCCAGACGTGGTGATCGGTATCGACTCGCCGGATTTCACCCTTGCGGTCGAACGGCGCTGCCGGGAGGCCGGCATCGCCACCGTCCATTACGTCAGCCCCTCCGTTTGGGCTTGGCGCCAGAGCCGCATCCATACCATCGCCCGGTCGGTCGATCTGATGCTGACGCTGTTCCCGTTTGAAGCCCGTTTCTATGAAGAGCACGATGTGCCGGTCGCGTTCGTCGGTCACCCCCTGGCGGACCGGGTTCCGATGATGCCCGATCCGGCCTCGGCCCGGTCGGCACTGGGGCTGGTACCCGACGCACCGGTGCTGGCGGTGTTGCCAGGCAGCCGGGCCGGCGAGGTGGCCCGGCTGGGTGGTCTGTTTCTTGATACCGCCCGCTGGCTGCAGGATCGCCAGTCGGACCTGCAGCTGGTCATTCCCTGCGTCAACCGCGAGCGGGAGCGGCAGATCCGGGCGCTGGTGGCCCAACGGGCGGTTCAGTTGCCGGTGACCATTGTCCGGGGGCAATCGCGGCGGGTGATGGCGGCTGCGGACGTCGTGCTGCTGGCCTCCGGTACCGCGACCCTCGAGGCCATGTTGCTGAAGAAGCCTATGGTGGTTGGATACCGCCTGAGCGCCATCAGCTACCGGTTGTTGTCCCGGCTGGTCAGCGTGCCCCACGTGGCGCTGCCCAATCTGCTGGCCGGCGAGTCCCTGGTCCCCGAGCGGCTCCAGGACGAAGCGACGCCCGAGACGCTGGGGGCGGACGTGCTGCACTGGTTGCGGGACGACGCCGGTCGCGAGCGCCTGGTGGCCCGCTTCACCGAGCTGCACCGGACCCTGCGCCGGGATGCCGACGAGCGCGCGGCGGAGGCCGTGGCCGGCTTGCTGAAGCGGAGGACGGGCTGATGGCGGGCAGGGCGCCGGCACCGTTTGTGTGTCGTTACCAGGGGCGGCTGCTGGCGGGGGTCGATGAGGTTGGGCGAGGACCCCTGATCGGTGCGGTGGTGACCGCCGCGGTCATTCTGGATCCGGAACGGCCGATCCCGGGCCTGGCCGATTCCAAAAAACTGACGGAACCCAAGCGCGAAGCCCTGTGTCAGGAAATCATGGACAAGGCGCTGGCCTGGAGCCTTGGCCGTTGCGACGCCGGGGAAATCGACCGCCTGAATATCTATCAGGCGACGCTGGTGGCGATGGAACGGGCCGTGGCGGGGCTGGCCATTGCCCCCGAGTATGTGCTGGTGGACGGCAACCGATGCCCGACATGGCGCTGGCCGTCCGAGGCGGTGGTCAAGGGCGACAGCCGGGTACCGGTGATCAGTGCCGCCTCGATCCTGGCCAAGGTGGCGCGGGATCGGGAAATGGCAGCGCTGGATGGCCGGTACCCGGGTTACGGTCTGGCCCGGCACAAGGGCTACCCGACCCCGGAGCATCTGGAGGCGCTCCGGCGCCTGGGTCCAACCCCGGAACACCGCCGTTCCTTCAGGCCCGTCCGGGACGCGCTTGAGCGGCTGGGGGGCCGGGAACGGGGCGGGGACGCGGCCGCGCCGTTCCCTACGGATTTGTTTGAACGCTAGGGTTTGACAGGGGCGCCATCAATCCGTAATATACGCGCCACGTTGACGGGGGGTGTTCCCCGAAAAACGCCAAGTTTGATGCGGGGTGGAGCAGTCTGGTAGCTCGTCGGGCTCATAACCCGAAGGTCGTTGGTTCGAATCCAGCCCCCGCTACCAATTCAAAAAGCCGGACATGCGTCCGGCTTTTTGCGTTTACGGACCCGAGTTGCCGTCCTGCCTCGGCGTCGATGTCCCTTCCTGGGCGGGGCTGGCAAAAAATTGCCCGAAAAATCAGCCGGTTCGTGTTTTTTGTTGCCAATATCTGTCGAAAAATTGACAAATTCTTAATTTGGTTGATGACCGCCTTCACATCCATAATGCTCCCCGTTTTATACAATTTCACAAAATTGACGAAAAAATGGTGAGTTCTGATCATGAATCGCGTCATTAAAATGTCAGGCACGTGGGTGGCGGTGGCTTTTGCCGGCGCATTGCTCACGGGTTGCGGCGGGGGCGGCAGCTCCGGCTCGACAGCCAGCACGGCACCCGTGGATTCGGGTGACACGAGTGGTTCGAATGGAAGCGATTCTCCGGCCGTTGTGGACAAGACGGCAACCCTGAGCTGGCTGGCGCCGGATCGCCGGGTCAATGGGGAGCAGATCAGTCCGAATGAGCTGATCAGCTATACCATCCGCTACGGCCAGGACCCGAACAATCTGGACCAGAGCGTGGTCCTGGACGATGTGAGTGGCCAGGTCAGCGTGTCCTACACCATCGAAGACCTGGATGTGGGCACTTGGTATTTCACCATTCAGGTCCAGGATGCCAGCGGCCTGATGAGCGAACCCTCGGAAGCCGTCAGCAAGACCATCCAGTCCTGATACCGGACCGTTTCCCAGCCTGAAGTCCGCAGTCTCAGGCCATGGGGTCGGCAACCGGCAGTTTCATGGTGAATGAGGTTCCCTGGCCGGGAACGGATGTCACCGAAATCTCCCCCCGATGTTTCTCCGTCACCGTCTTGACGAATGACAGGCCCAGCCCTGTGCCGTGGATGCCTGCCAGCTCGCTCCGTTTTTGCCGCTGGTAGCGGTCAAAGAGGTACGGCAGCTCTTCCGGGTCGATGCCCATGCCCTCGTCCGAGACGGTCAGGCAGGCCAGGTGGCCCGCCCGATAGACCTGAATGTTCACCGTGGTCCCTTCGGGGCTGTACTGCACGGCGTTGGTGAGCAGGTTGATCACGGCCCGTTCCAGCAATTCCGGGTTCCCCCGAAGCCAGAGATCCTCGAGGCCATGGAGCTTGAGCTGGATGTTCTTCTCAATCGCCTGCTCGCTGACGCTGTCTCTGGCGTTTTCCACGATGGCAAGAAACTCGCATTCGTAGAAGCGGGTCTCGGTCAGCTGTTCGGCGCGGGCGAGCTGGACGAACTCCTCCGCCAGGTGGTAGCTGCGGCGCGCCAGCCGGCCCAGCTGTTCGAGCTGCTCCGGTTCGATGTTGGCCGGGTCCCGCTTCAGCTGCTCAATCAGGGCCAGCTGGGAGACCAGCGGCGAGCGCACGTCGTGGGAGATGAAGTCGATCGCTTCCCGGTGCTGGCGCTGCTGCTCCCGCAGTTCGGAAATGTCGGAAATGTTGGCGATGATGCCGTGCTGTTCGGTGTCGGGCAGCCGGAACGGGGCGAAGTGGATCAGGAAATCCTTGTCCCGGATCCTCAGGTCCACCGTCCGGCTCTGGTGCAGGGTCAGGGTGTCCGACACGGTTTCGTGCCAGGGGGGCGTCTCCCGCGGGTCGTGGCCCTCCAGCAGGCGGGCCAAGGGCAGTCCGGTCAGGCTGGGCATCGGCTCGTGGAACCATTCCTCAATGTGGCCGTTGGCGAAGCGGATGACCCCCAGTTCATCGGTGACGATGATGCCATCCGGCATCCGTTCGAAACTCAGCCGGATGAACTGTTGCATGCGTTCCATGCGCTGGGTCGCCGCCTTCAGGCGCTCGATCCGCGCCGAGATGTTTTCCCGGGTGTCCGACCCCAGCGACGGATCCTGCCGTTCCTCCAGGCGCAGACGGCGGAGGTATTGCTGGATGGCTTCCCGGCTCAGGTCGTCCGGCAGGATCAGCCCAAGGGTGTAGGTTTTGTGTCCGCGCGTCAGCCGGATGAAACTCCGATTGTCCTGGTGTAGCCAGCGCCCGGGGCTCAGCGGCAGGCCCTCAATGTCCGCCGGACCCAGTACCCGGGCTGACACGACGCCGGTATCGTCCGTCAGCAGCCAGCCGGTCAGCGGTACCAGGGCCTGGATCTGTTCCAGCAACTGCCATGGGTGGCGGTGGGCGGGGGAGGGCAGGGTGACCTGTGGGGTCCGGGCCAGTTCGTCCAGCTGCCGGTTCAGGAAACGGTTGGTCTGGGCCAGGCGCAGGCCGCTGGACACGGGCAGGGCAAACAGGGGAATCAGCAGTGCGTTGGCTACCGGCAGCCAGAGCTGAAACAGCACCAGGGCCGCCAGGTAGAGCGCAAGCGCCAGGCCGCCGACGCCCAGGCACAGCGGGAAGGCGAGCGACGGCCGGATCCGGGGCAGGAGCAGGCTGAGTACCGCCAGACAGGCGGCATACAGCAGCGGCGGGGCCCAGGGGGGCGCCGGACGGATCAGCCGATCCTGGCTCAGGGCGGAATAGGCGTTGGCGTGGAACTCGACGCCGGACATCGGGCGCCTGAGACCGGAGAACGGGGTGGGCAGCACATCGCCGAAGCCCGCGGCGGTCGCCCCGACAAACACCGTTTTGCCCTGGAACCACTCCGGCATGGGGGGCTGGTTGAGGACCTGGACGTAGGACACGGTCGGCAGCGAGCCGGCGCCGCCGGCCAGGGGGACGGCCCGGTACTGCTCCCGGACATTGGTGTAGGGGGCCAGGCCGTCCCGGGACGGGTGTCGGGGCCGCTCTCCCCGGGCCGCCAAAGCCAAGCTGGGCCATTGGGTGTCGCCCAGGCCGTTGAACAGATAGATGCCCCGGGCCACGCCATCGGCGTCCAGCTCCACGTGCGCATGCCCGAGCCGGGCTGCCTGGGCCAGCAGCTGGGGCGCGGGCAGTTGCTCGGTCAGCAGCTGCCGTGGGCCGGGCTCGGCCAAGTGCACGGGCAGGACAACGTTGCCGTGGCGCGCCATAGCGCCGGCCAGTATCGGGTCCTGGGGCGAGGGTTCCGGGAACAGTACATCGAACACAATGGTTCTGGCGCCGGCGGCCTGGAGTTTGTCGATCAGCTGGGCGTGAATGGAGCGGGGCCAGGGCCAGCGCCCCAGGTGACCGAGGCTGATTTCGTCGATGGCGACCACGACCACGTCGTTGGCGGGGGTGGCGGGGTGGTTGACCAGATAGGCGTCAAACAGCCAGTTGTCGAGCCGGTCCGGGAGGGTCGAAGTTTGAACCAGCAGCAGGAGCACCAGAAGGACCAGGCCCAGGCTCCAGGGCGTTGTTCGAATGATTGGAAAATCCCGCTTCATTAGCCCTGCTGCGTTGCTTGATCGATGCCGTGCCTAGTCCAGGTATAGCTCCCTCCCCGGTCCCCACCGGCTGGTCAATGGTCCGTCCGAAAGGGCTTTCAGGCGCACAAAATACCTTCTTCCGGGAATAAGACGCAAGGCTGCGGTGGTATCGGTAACCGTTGCTTCCTTGATGATGTTGTGAAATTGCGGTTCTTCGGAGAGCTGCAGGTGGTAGCCGGTGGCGGTATCCACTTTTTCCCAGAAGATCCGTACCTGGTTGTCCAGGTAGTTGACGCTGATGATGCGGGTGGGCGGCAGGCTGCCGTTGACCACCAGCGTCCGGGGCTCGGACGCGGCCACCGAGGTGCCGCCCGCTTCGGTGACCACCCGCCAGTAGTATTGGCCCGGACTCAGCGGCCGGGAGGGCAGGGCGGACGTCTCCGGTGCCCACTCGCTGGTGGCGATGAGCTGGCGGAAGCTGTCGTCCTCGGATATCTCGACCCGTGCCACCTCGTTGTGACCGTTGAACTGCCACCGGAATTCCGGCATGTCGTCGTTAGCGGTGGCGCCGGGTTCCGGGGCCACCAGCGTTGCTTTGCGCGCCTGCAGCGCCACCGATACCGGAACCACCGCCGGGATGCCGGCCAGGCCGTGGCTGTCCAGAGCGGCCAGCTGGATTTCGTAGTGACCGTTATCCAGCAGTCCGAGCTCGAAACTGGAGCCGCTGACCTTGCGATTCTCGATCCAGCGTCCGGTGTCCTGCTCGAAGACATCCAGGCGGTACAGCGGCGCGCCGGCCGGTTTCCATGCCAGTTTCAGGGGCAGTTCGGCCACGGTTTCCGGAAGCGGCTCCAGCTCCGGTGCCGGTGGCAGCCGCCGGATGGCCAGCGCTCCGGCGCTGCCGGAGCCCACGGTGGCGCTGTAGCCCGCCGGAATCCGGCGGGTCCGGCCGGGCTTGCCGAAATCGACCACGCCTTCGGTCACTTGCAAGTGGGTGCCGGTTGCTTCGGTTTGCAGGGTGAAGGCGGTGCCGCGAACGGCCGCCACCGCCGAGGGGGTCTCGATCTCGAAGCGCGCGCCGTCCTCGGTGAGCGGCTGCACGCGGGTGTGGACTTCCCCCTTGTCCAGCCGGAGGCGGGTGTCCACCATGCCGGACTTGCCATACTGGGTCAGTCGGTTGAACAGCAGGCGCGAGTTCGGGGACAGTCGAACCACCGAACCGTCGGCCAGCACGATGGTGGCCGTTCCGGCGCCGGACAGGATTTCGTCGCCGACTCGAATCAGCGTGTCCGGCTTCAGGATGGATTTGCGCCGGTCGTATCCGGACACCCGTTGCACGGTTCCGGACACGGCGGTGACGCGGGCCGGTTCCGGCTGTCGCTTGAGCCAGGACAGGGGAATACGGATGGTGGCGCCGGCGTCCAGCACGGCGGCGTTGTCGATGCCGTTGTACTGGCGCAGCTGGGCCTCGCCGTGCCCGCCGGCCAGCAGCTGCTGGGCGACTTCGCCAAAGCTTTCGCCCGGTTTCAGGGTGTAGACCCATTCGGGCGTGCCGCCGGTTTGCGGCACAGGTTGGGCACCGGCTGAGCCCCGGGTGATGGACAGCTCGCCATGGCTGGGGGTCGCCAGCAGCGCCAGCAATACCAGAATCAGCCCGTGTCTCATGCTAGGCATCGGCGGTCCGGGAATGGTCGGCGGGGTGTTTCTGGGGCGCCTGAATGGCTTCCAGGCGGTAGCCCCGCTGATAAATGGTCTTGATGCGGAAACCGTTTTCCGGGTTAAGGCCCAGACGCCGGCGCAGCCGGCTCATGTGGGTGTCGACGGTGCGGGTGTTGATGTCCCGCGCCAGTCCCCAGACCCGTTCCAGCAGCAGTTCACGGGTGAGCAGGCGGCCCTGGTTCTGGAACAGGAACAGGGTCAGGTCGAAGTCCTTGTCGGTCAGGGTCAGCTCTTCACCGTGCAGGCGGATGGTGCGCTGTTGGGTGTTGATCTCGAACGGTCCGTAGGTCAGCACTTCCTTGTCTGCGTCCGGGTTGCTGCGACGGGCCAGGGCGTTGATGCGGGCGACCAGCTCGGCGGCCCGAGCCGGCTTGGCCAGATAGTCGTCGGCGCCGGCATCGAGGGCCTGGACAATGTCCGACTCACTGTCGCGCTGGGTCAGGAACACCACCGGAATCGGCCAGTTGAGATGGGCCCGGACGCTGCGCAGCACGTCGATGCCGGTCATGTCGGGAATCTGCCAGTCCAGGATCAGCAGGTCGTAGCTGCGGTGCAGGACGGCGCTCAGAAACGTCTGGCCGGTGGGGAAACTGTCACAATGATGCCCCCGGTCGGCGAGGATGGCTTGAATGTTCTGCGCCTGTTCGTGTTCGTCTTCAAGAAGAGCAATGCGCATCGGGAGTCTCCGGGAAAGGTCGCTGCCTGACATCGTACAGGAACAGGGTGATATACGGTCCGCCAATCCGTATCAAGTCATTGTCCCAGATCGACACAGGGGATTCCGTTTCGTTATGTAGCCTTGCGTAAACGAACATCGGGCACGCCCTCGAGGTCGTTGACCGTTTGTCGGCAGGCGGGGAAATTACTGCAGCCCCAGAACCAGCCTTTTTTACCCTGCCGGCGCACCAGGGGGGAAAAGCAGCGGGGGCAGGGGACCGGTTTCTGGCTGGTGCCGTCCTCGGGCGCGGTGTCTTCCAGCGGTCGCGTGCCGGTGCAGCGCGGGTATCGGCTGCAGGCGTAAAAGCGGCCGAACCGGCCTTCCCGTTCCACCATCGGTGCCCGGCACTTGGGGCAGTGGGGGCCGGCCGCGGGCTCGGCCGGATCCGGAACGGCGCTGTCCCGGGGGGTGGACAGAAATTCCCGGATTTCCTCCTGCAGCGCGGTCAGGAAGGCGCGTGGGTCGCCTTCGCCCCGCCGGATCGACTCCAGGGTGGCTTCCCAGACGGCGGTTCGGTCCGGCTTGCCGACGGATTCGGGCAGCGCTTCGATCAGGCGCTTGCCCTTGTCGGTGGCGCGGATGAAGCGGCCTTCCCGGAACAGGTAGTCGCGCTTGAACAGGGTTTCGATAATGGCCGCCCGGGTGGCTTCGGTGCCCAGGCCATCGGTTTCCCGCAGGGTTTTGCGCAGCTCCGGATCGGCGACGAAACGGGCGATGTTGGTCATCGCCGAGAGCAGCGTAGCGTCGGTGAAGTGCTGTGGCGGTTGCGTCTTGTGGTCACTGACCCCGGCCTGCTCGCACAGCACGGGGGCGCGGGTGTCCAGCCGGGGCAGGGGCGGTTTCTCGGGCGTGCTGCGGTCTTCCCGGCGTTTCAGCTCCAGGGTTTTCCAGCCCGGCTCGGCCACCGCGGACTCCGATGCCCGGAACCGGTGTTCCGCGACCCGCACCGTCAATCGTCCTTCCCGGTGGATGGCGTCGGCGGAAAACTGCATCAGGTAGTAGCGGCTGATCAGGTCGTAGAGCCGGGTTTCGGCCGGGGTCAGCGTGCCCCTGGCCGCGCTTCTGGTGGTCGGGATGATGGCGTGGTGCGCATCCACTTCCTTGTCGTTCCAGGCCGCGCTGCGTCGATCCAGGTCGGCATTCTGACAGGGTCCGGCGAGCTCGGGGGCGACCCGGGCGATGGCGTTGATCACCTGTTGCCGCTGTTGGAACTGCTCTTCCGGCAGATGGCGGCAGTCGGAGCGGGGGTAGGTGATCAGCTGGTGCCGTTCGTACAGGCTCTGGGCGGTGTCCAGAACCTCCTTGGCCCCCATACGGAACAGTCGCGCCGCTTCGATCTGCAGGGCCGACAGCGACAGCGGCAGGGGCGGTGCCTCGGCCCGGTCCCGGAAGCGGGATTCGACAATGGCGCCCGGCCGGCCCTGAACCTCGCCGGCAATCCGTTCGGCCAGTGCCCGGTCGAGCAGTCGGTTTTCCTCGTCCAGGTGGTCCTGGAACGCCTCGTCGGGCAGCCAGCGGGCGGTGAACGGCCGCGGGTCATCCTCCTCCTCGGTGGCCCGGAAGCTGGCCTCGATCCGGAAATAGGGTTTGGCCTGGAAGTTTTCGATGGTCTGGTCCCGCGCCACCACCAGACCGAGCACCGGGGTCTGCACCCGGCCCACTGAGTAGACGCCCTGTTCGCCCTGTTGCTGGTAGCTCAGGGTGTAGAAACGGGTCAGGTTGATGCCGTACAGCCAGTCGGCCCGCTGCCGGGCCAGTGCCGAATGGGACAGGCGCCGGAACTCCCGGTTGTCTCTCGGGGCTCGCAGGGCGCGGGCCACCGCCGCGGGTGTGAGGTCGCTGATCAGGACCCGCTGTACCGGAGCCTGGGTGCCGACGTGGCGCAGCACTTCGTCCACCAGCAGCTGGCCTTCCCGGTCCGGGTCGCCGGCGTGGATGATCAGGTCGGCCTGACGGATCAGGGATTCCAGCACCGCCAGCTGCTGGCGTACGCCTTCCTTGGGCACCAGTTCCCAGCGCTCGGGGAACAGCGGCAGGTCCTCGATCCGCCACTTTTTCCACCCCGGGTGGTAGTGGCCGGGCTCGGCCGGTTCCAGCAGGTGGCCGATGCACCAGCTGACGGTGGCGGCCTCGTCGCCGGAGCCACAGCGAATCCAGCCCTGTCCCTTCTGGTGGGGGCCGGGCAGCGCGGCGGCGATGGCTCGGGCAAGGCTGGGCTTCTCAGCGATGTAAAGGCGCATGACGTTCGGTGATTCGGGTTAGGCGGGGGAATGTGGCGCGTTGGCGGCTCGGTGTCAAGGCGGGGGCCGGGTGTAGTAGACTGTGCGGATCGTGACCGCGGTTGAGCAACGGGAGTTACAGCGGATGAAGGTACAACGTGCCATCGAGTCGAAATTGAGCGAGGCGTTTCAGGTGCATCGGCTGCAGGTGGAAAATGAGAGCCACATGCACAGCGTGCCCCCGGACTCGGAGACCCATTTCAAGGTGACCCTGGTGTCGCCGGATTTCGAAGGCTGCTCCAGGGTCAAGCGGCACCAGCAAATTTACCGGGTGCTGGCGCAGGAGCTGGCCGGGCCGGTGCACGCCCTGGCCCTGCACCTGTACACGCCGGAAGAATGGCAGGCCACCGGCGAGTCGGTGCCGGCGTCACCGGGGTGTCTGGGCGGTTCCCGCAAGGATCCGGCCATGGCGGCCCGTCAGCAGGGAGGCAAGTCGTGAGTCAGTTTTTCCAGATTCATCCCGAAACGCCCCAGAAGCGTCTGATCAACCAGGCGGTAGAAATCCTGCGCCAGGGTGGCGTCATCGTCTATCCCACCGATTCCGCCTACGCCATTGGCTGCCATCTGGGCGACAAGCCGGCGTCCGACCGTATCAAGCGCATCCGCAGGCTGGACGAAAAGCACAATTTCACCCTGGTGTGCCGGGACCTCTCGGACATCGGTGTGTACGCCAAGGTGGATAACACCCAGTACCGCCTGCTGAAAACGTTCACTCCGGGGCCCTACACCTTTATTCTCAATGCCACCACCGAAGTGCCGCGCCGGCTGTTGCATCCCAAGCGCCGGTCCATCGGCGTCCGGGTGCCGGACAACGCGATCGTGCAGGCGCTGCTGGGTGAGCTGGGGGAGCCGATCATGAGCAGTACCCTGATCCTGCCCGGCGACACCGAACCCATGACCGACCCTTACGACATCCGGGAAACGCTTGAGCACGAGCTGGACCTGATCATCGACGGCGGTTTCTGTGGCCTGGAGCCGACCACCGTGGTGGACTTCACCGGTGATGTGCCTCAGGTGGTCCGGGTGGGTAAGGGCGATCCGGCCCCCTTCCAAGGCTGACCGGATCAGGCCCGGACGTTCAGGCTAAAGGCATAGCGGGAGGCGGTGTCTGAGGCGCTGCCGGTGGTGCTTTCCACGTTGCGGCGCAGGGTCTGGTAGCGGTGCACCAGGTCCTGCAGGCCGTTGAACTGCTGGTCTTCGCTGACCAGGGTTTCCAGCAGGGTGTTGCCGACACCGTAGGCCTGACTGAGCTTGACGGCAGTGTCCACGAAGTGCAGCGTCGGTTCGCTGGCGCTCAGGCGCGTGATGGCCTCGCGAAACCCCTGGTTGTGGTTCAGGTCCGTCTCGATCTGCCGCCGGGTGCTGTCCGGCAGCTTCCCTTCCACCGCCAGCTCGCCTCCCGCCTGCCGGGTCACGCTCAGGGCGGTGGCCGGGTGCACGTTGTATTCGGCAAGTTTGTGCCGCAGCGTGTCCCGGACAAAGGCAACATCTTTCCCCAGGGTCTGCTTGTAGTCGGCCAGGGCCAGCCGCTGTACCTTCTGGCGGAATGGATCCGGTGCGCCCGCGCCGGTGGGCGTGAAACGGTCGTCGCCGGCGCTGGCCGGATCCGTCTCCACGGCGGCGTCGGCCGTGGCCTGGCGGGTGTCGGCGGGGGTGTCGGTCCGGGTGCTGCGTTTTTCCAGAGCCTGCTGGAATTGCGTGCCCGCCCGAATCAGGGAGGTCAGTAGTGAAGACATGGTGTCCTCCGGCGGCGCTCCGTTTGATGGCTGCTCATTCGTCGTCTATCTTCGGAAAAGCAAGTTTGGGGCCAGGTTGAATTTGCCGCTTGGACTGATCTGCGTCATGAAAAAAACCGACAGAATTCCTTAAAGTTCCACGTCGGTTTGCCGTCAACAACTACAGTCAGTTAACACGGTCCAAGCTGCCGGGAGTGGCGGCGTTGCTGTTGGGTAGCCATGAAAAAACATCACTCGATACAGTTTCTTCTGCTTGCGGCCCTGGCCGCGGCTTTCTCCCTGATCCTGGTCCTGACGGTACTGCACAGTGCCAGCTCCCAGCGCGAGCACCTGGAGGCGTTCACCCACAAGTACGTGGAGGGCCTCGCCAAATCCTATTTCGACGGCCTCAACACCATGATGGTGACCGGCACCATCGGGAACCGCGGGGTTCTGCGCGAGAAGTTCATGGCCCCCGAGGACATTCTGGATGTGCGGGTGATCCGTAGCGAGCACCTGAACCGGACCTTCGGGGCCGGCAACGACTACGAGCAAAAGCGGGATGCGCTGGACGAGCAGGCCCTGCGCGGCCAGCGGGTCGAGTCCTACAGCAGCAACGAGAAAGGGCGGGTTTACACCCTGGTGGAACCGGTGATCGCCCGGGAGAATTACCAGGGCGTGAACTGCCTGGGATGCCACCAGGCTGAGGAAGGCCAAGTCCTGGGGGCCATCCGGATCGATTACTCCCTGGCCGAGAGCGACGCCAAGCTGCGCCGCCAGCTGCTCACCAGCGGCGGCTTCCAGGTGGTGCTGTTCCTGGTGATCTTCGTGTTGACCTCCGTGGTGCTCAGCCGCCTGGTGTTTGCCCGGCTGCGGCGCCTGCATGATCGCATGGATGAGATCTCCCGGAATTCCGACCTGACCATCGAACTGGACGTGCGCCGCAACGATGAAATCGGCTCGGTGTCCCGCGCCTTCAACCGCATGATGGCGAAGATCCGCGAGAGCATGCACACCGTCATGGACAACGCCGAACGGGTGGAACAGGCGGCCCGCAGCATTGCCCGCAAGGCGGAAACCACCGAGCGTGAGGTTCTGGCCCAGCGCGACAACACCGATCAGGTGGCCAGTGCCACCACCGAAATGGCCGCCTCGGCGGTTCAGGTCCGGGAAAACGCCATCAATACCACTCGCAAGTCCATGGCCACCGCTGAGTCTGCCAGTACCGGTGAATCCCTGGCTCGCAACGCCGTCGAGGGCATCGAGGCCCTGAACACCGAGGTTCAGGACGGCGCTCGCCGCATCGAGCAGTTGGACCAGCGCACCAGTCAGATGTCCGACATGCTCAAGGTGATTTCCGACATCGCCGACCAGACCAACCTGCTGGCCCTGAACGCCGCCATCGAGGCGGCCCGGGCCGGTGAACAGGGGCGCGGCTTTGCCGTGGTGGCGGATGAGGTCCGGGCCCTGGCCCGCCGCACCCAGGATTCCACTGAGGACATCCGCAACACCATCAACGGCCTCAAGACCGAAGTGGTGGACTGTGTGGAGACCATGCGCCACGCTTCGGACATGGCGGAGCAGCAGGTGCAGGCCATTTTGAAAGTGGAAACTGAACTGCAGACCATCGCTGCGGCGGTGCGCGAGATCACCGATCTCAATCAGGAAATGGAAAGCGCCGCCAATGAACAGAGCGAGGTGTCCGAGTCGATCAACCACAACGTGATCGAAATCAGCCGTTCAGCGGAGCAGACCTCCAACGACGCTCAGGAAACCGCGCGCATCGCCGGTGACCTGCTGGCGATGGCGGAAACCCTGCGCGCGACCATCGCCCAGTTCCGGCTGAACCTGCCCAAGTAAAAGCGGGGCTGTGATCAGCCCCGGTGGTCGGAAACGAAGGGGTTGGTCGCCCGCTCCTGGCCCAGGGTCGACATGGGGCCATGGCCAGGGATGAAGGCGACCTCGTCGCCCAGCGGAAACAGTTTGCCCCGGATCGAGCGGATCAGCGTGTCGTAGTCACCCTTCGGAAAATCGGTACGCCCGATGGACCCCTGGAACAGCACATCCCCCACCAGGGCCAGGCCCGAGTCGCGGTGGAAGAACACCACGTGCCCCGGCGTGTGGCCCGGGCAGTGCAGCACGTCCAGCGTCTGGTTGCCAACGCGGACCTCCTCGCCATCTTCCAGCCAGTGGTCCGGTGTGAAGGCCTCCGCGGCCGGGAACCCGAACATCTGCGACTGCTGGGGCAGTCCCTGAATCCAGAAGGCGTCCTCCCGGTGCGGGCCGATCACCGGCAGCCCCTCGGTCCGGGCCAGTGTGCCCACGCCGCCGGCATGGTCGATGTGGCCGTGGGTGACCAGAATCTTTTCCAGGGTCACCCCCTCGGCCTCCACCGCGGCGCGGATACGTTCCAGGTCACCACCCGGGTCCACCACGGCCGCCCGCCGTGTATCCTCGCACCAGATCAGGGTGCAGTTCTGTTGGAACGGAGTTACGGGGATAATTCGGTACTTCAGCGACATGCCTGCCTCGATCGCGGTTCGCAGTGTTGGAATGGCCTATGGTAACGGGATCGAGGCCAAGGCACGAGGGGGCGAGGTCGTGTCAGACACCGGGCAGACGGAGGAGACTGGAGTGAGGGAGTATCTGGACAAGATCCGAGCGGGGCAGCCGATCAACTACGAGGCGTTCCTGAAGCGCTTGCCGGCCGCCGTCCGGGCCCGTCAGCGCCGGCTGTTTCGCAGCGAGCGGGTAGCACCGAACCGCTGGCGGGTGCAGGTCCTTGACGAGGGGGCCTTCGCTGAACTCGAAGCCTGGGCCGCACCGGCCCGGGACCGGACCGAGGCGGCCGCGAAAGGGGACTCCCATCGCAGCCGCACCCGGCACACCTTTCTTCTGGTCTACCATGAACAGCGGCCTTCGGGGCGGCCCGATACGCTGGTGCTGTCCGAGACTGCGGTGGATTGCGGTTTCGAGCCCAAGCGCCAGGTGCTGGTGGTGGAAAACGAGGATAATTTCTTCGCGTTCCGGACCATGCTGGCTTTTGCCGCCCGGGAAGCGGTGCCGGGGCTGGATCTGTCGAACTGCGACGTGGTGCTGGGGGGCGGCAAGCGGGTGACCCGGCGCAGCTGCCTGGACTGGCTGGACCGGTACGAGCGGGTGTACTGCGCACTGGATTACGATGCCGGTGGTCTGGAGATCTTTGCTACCATACGCACCCACCTGGGAGACAAGGCCGGGTACCTCCAGCCCCGGGACTGGAGCGCGTGGTACCACCGGTTCCGGCGGACGCCGGCGCGCACGGCGCGTTTCGCGCGGGCCATCCGCCTGGCGGAGGACCTGGGCTTTGACTCCCTCGCCCGAGCCTTTCGGGCAACCGGCAAGTTCATGGAACAGGAGATGATTCTGGATGAGCGACCAGCAGGCGACTCGTAACGCCTTTTTCTTTGGCATCCGGCGTCTGGTGCTGGTGGATTCCGCGGGCTTCTGCTACGTGGAGATCCCCGTCGACAACCACGCGCTGATTCTCGGGCCGGGCAACCTCGGAAAATCCAGCCTGCTGAACTCCCTGCGCCTGTTTCTGCTGCCGGAGAATAACTTCCGCAACAGCCGCCGCAAGTTCGCGTTCCGCAACGCCAGTGCCGGCAGTTTCTACAGCAATGAAGAGAGTTACCAGCACTACTTCCCCAGCCAGCATTCCTTCCTGATCATGGAGGTGGAAAACCCGGCGGGGGTCCATTGCCAGATCCTGTATCGCGAGCACAGCAGCCAGCTCAGCTACGGCCGGGCCTTCGTACCGGTGCCCTATGAGCAGTTGCGGCCGCTGTTCTGGAACGGGGACGATGACACCGGCATCGGGCAGGCGGTTCCGGAGCTGTCCTTCGGCCGCCTGTCCCAGGCCCTGAAAACGGTGTCCCGGGACACCCTGTTTACCAGCGATCCGGCCAAGCTCAAGTCGCTGCTGTACAGCAGCGAAATGATGAATGCGGACGCCGTGCGCTACTCGGTGCTGCCGCTGGGGGAGCTGGATGAGCGCCGGGTGCAGTCACTGCGTACCCTGATTCTGCTGTTGTTCGAGATGAAGGCGGATGATCAGGCCATGGCCAACGCCGTAGCCAGCATCATCGAGGCGGACAAGAAATTCGCCGATGACGCCTTTGACTTCAACATCGACCAGTTCCTGACCCGGCACGAGGAGCTCAAACAGCAGCAGATCCAGCTCAACCGCATTGACCGGGAACGCCCCCGGTTCGAGCGCCTGTGCCGGGACTACGAACGCTATCAGGCCTTGCTGGCCAGCCAGGTGGCCTTCGCCAACTTCCGGGCCGGCGTGGCGGCGGCCCGGAAGACGGTCGCGGAACAGCGCAGTCAGACCGTGCGTGCTCACAACGATGTCAGCGGATCACTCAAGCACGTGCTCGATACCCTCAAGCGCCTGGAGCGGGAAGCGGGCACCCTCGAGGGGGAAATTCGCTCCGCCGATCGCAACCTGAAACGGGCCGAGCAGGACCGCCGGGACGGTGAGCTGCTGGTGTCCC
Organism: Marinobacter lutaoensis; assembly: GCF_001981305.1. Classification (GTDB taxonomy): domain Bacteria; phylum Pseudomonadota; class Gammaproteobacteria; order Pseudomonadales; family Oleiphilaceae; genus Marinobacter; species Marinobacter lutaoensis. Next base: position 262,398 of record NZ_MSCW01000006.1, read on the forward strand.
AATACGGCGACCTCAGCCTTGAGGACATCGGCGAGGCGCTGAGGGAGGAGTGCCAGCGTAAGGAGGCGCACCTGAGTGCCCTGAAAAGCGCGGCCCAGGCGGAAGTGCGCCTGGCCCGCCTGGCCGAGGACATCGCCGCGCTGGAGCAGAAGCTGGCCCGCCTGGACGAGGCCGAGCAGAGCCAGCACTGGCAACTGCTGAACCAGCTGGAGGACGATACCCTGGCGCCATTGCGGGCGCTGGACCCGGCGCTGGTCAGCGCCAGCCCGGGCCAAGCGCTGGATGAGGACACCCGGGCCCGCATCCAGGCCTTCGCCGGGTTGTTTCAGGCCCGGGACGGCGGCTTCGACTGGTTCGATGTGCACTACCCGGCCCGGGCGCCGCAGCGGCGGGACTTCGCCGCCGAGCGCCGGCGCCTGCAGGGGGAGCGGCAGGCGCTGGAGAAGGAGCGCCTGGAGCTGACCGGCAGCGCCGACGCCCATGAAGACCGTCCCCAGGTCATCGCCCGTACCGAGCGGGAACTCAAAGCACTGACGAAGGACCTGGAAACCCTCCGCCGTTACCCCGCGGCCGCCACCACCCTGCAGGACGCCGCTGAACAGAAGGCCGAGGCGGAACTGAAGGTGGCGGCGATCCAGGAGCAGGCTCGCCAGGAGCAGGAGAAACTGGACGCGCTGCGGGAGAAAGAAGCCCGGGTCCGGGCCGAGAAGGACCGGGTGGAAGAGCGGGAGCGGGAGCTGGCCCAACTGGAGCACAGCCTGGCGACCGTGGAACGTCGCTTCCCGCACCTCAGGGCAGTGGAGCCGGACGCGCCGGTACCGGCGGACCAGGTGTCGGTGGCCGCCTTTGACGACCTGCAGGATGCCCTGGACGAACTGGAATCCCTGCGTTGGCAGATCCTCGAACATCTGCGCCAGTTTGTCTCTCTGGGCATTCACGAGGACAAGGAGGGAACCCTGCAGAAGGACAGCCCCCAGGCCGGCGCTATCCGGGATGTGTTCAAGGCGCTGTCCGACCTGTTCGCGGCGCTGGCGGAGCAGCGCCGGGTCCTGGAAGAGCAGATCGCCGTCCACAACGAGGCCGTGGCCAGCTACCGCCAGGCACTCAAGGCCAACCACGATCACATTGCTCGGTTCGAGGCCCAGTTGAACCGGGAGCTGGACGGGGTCCGAATCAACGACCTGGTGGAAATCCGGGTCGATATTCACACCGACCCCAAATTCCGCAACCTGGTGGAAGAGGCGAACAACATTGACCCCTATGGCAACCAGTTGCAGTCGGATGCCTTCTACGACCGGTTGCGGGTGTTCGTGGCCGACTTTTTCGGCGAGCAGGGGGGCAGCAAGCGCCTGACCATGGACAAGGTGATCACCGGTATTTCCTACCGCACCCGCAAGGCCCACGCCACGGCGCTGGACCGCAAGGGGCAGTCCACCTCGACCACGGCGCTGATCAACCTGGAACTGGTGTACCGGCTGCTCAAGCGGGTCCTGTTCCCGGGGGTGCGCCTGTCCTTCCCGTTGGTTCTGGACGAACTGGCCAGCGTCGACATCAGCCAGATGCCCTCGTTGCTGGAGCGCCTGGGCAGCCAGGGCTTCAACCTCTTTTCCGCCGCCACCCACAGCGCCAGCGCCGAGATGATCTACCTGATCGGGCGGCATCTGGAGGTGGGGCAGATGCGCACCGCGCGCCCCTACAGCCCACAGCGCACCCTGGTGTTCTGGGGGGGCGCCGAGGGCTTCACCGGCGGCCAGCCCCTGAACCGCTGGCTTGACCAGAGCCAGGACTCGCTGCTGGAGCCGGCCGATGAGTAAGCGGTTCAGCACGCTGGACACCACGCGGCTGCTGTTCGAGCATCCGCGTATCCTGTTCCGGCTGATCGAACGCATGGACCGGCAGGAGACCCGCTACCTGCGTGAGGCGGACCTGATGGCCGAGGTGGTGGCCTACTCCCGGGGCCTGAGCCGGGCCGACCGCGAGCGCCTGCGGCTGGCGCTCAACACCGACAACCTGTTCCGCAGCGGCCTGGTGATCGACATCGTCAAGGTGGACGGCGAACGCCGGCTGGTGTTTCAGGATGCCCTGATCAACCTGATGCGGGCGTGCAATGCTTCCCTGTATCAGGAGCTGACCGACGCCCGGTTGCGGGGCCACCTGGTGACGTTGCGGGATGTGCGGGACCGGTTGGAGCGAAGTTCCTTCAGCAACGTCGACCCGGACTTCACCGAACTCTGCGATGATCTGAACGAACGGGTGAGCCTGCTGATCGGCCTGCTGCGCCAGAACGTGCTGCGGATGCAAACCATCAGCGCCCAGCTGGCCGACATGTCCGGCGACGCCAGCCGCAACCCCGACCGGTTTCAGCAGTTCCGCCAGAACCTGTTCGAGCAGATCGTGACCCTGTACGACCGCCACATCAAGCCGACGCTGGTGTTCCTCAACCCGGACAGTCGCCTGAACGATGGCACGAACCTGTTCGAGACCTTCGACGCCATGGTCCGGCTGTTGGATGACCATGGCCACCCGGCGCTGGCGGACCAACTGTTCCGTTCCTCCATCAGTCTCAATGCCCTGTACAAGCCGATCCAGGCGGTGGCGCAGGAGGTCGAACATTTCCTGCGCAAGACCCGTCGGGGCATGGTTCAGTACAACGCCATGGAACATTTCTACGGCCAGCTGCGGGCACTGAAGGGGGAAACGGAAACCCTGAGCCTGCGGCGCAAGTGGCTGGACGGCTCCGGCTTCTCCCGCAGTACCGGTTTCCTGGTCGGGCTGCGGGCCCAGCCGCGGCCCCGGCACTACGCCTTTGGCCAGTCCACCAGCTACTACCAGCTGCTGTTCAGTGAACTGGAGTTGCGCCTGGCGGACCTGCGCCGGCAGGCGTAGGTGCCGGCCCTGCCCGAAGTGGCCGGAGCCGGTCGCCACTCGCGGGTGGACGTGGAACGCATCAACCGCCTCTACCAGTGGCTGGAGCGCTTGGAATTGCGACCCACGGACGATCTGGTGCGAGCCTTGCACGGCCGCCTCGACGGCTTCATCGACGGCTACCGCTTCCCCGACCTGCTGGCAGCCCTCAACCGGATGCTGAACCGGCCCCCGGCGGGCTATCGGGTGTTCACCACCAACCGGTTCCGGACCCTGGCCCCACCGGCCGGGGACCATGCCCCCGATGAACGCTTTGTCTACCGAAAACGTCGCCTAGAGAAACGACCGGAAACCGAGCATGACTGATCTGACCAACGCCACCGCCGACACCACCGCCTCCCCGGCCTTCGATGCCATCCTGCCGGCGCAGAGTGCCGCCATCTACCGGGAATTCCTGTCCGGCCGGGTGATCGTGCGCGAGGTTTGGGACCCGAACCGTTCACAGCTGGTGGCCAACCCCCATTACCAGCTGCTGTACAACCACCTGTCCCACTTCCGAACCTTCTATGAGCACCTGGGCAGCGAGCTGGTGTTTCACGAATCGGGCGCCTTTTTTTACCTGCGTGATCCCGGTGATGACGAATCCGAGGAGCATGATGAACACGCCTTCCGGGTGCAGGTGGTGCTGCTGTTGCTGGGGCGCTACTTTGCCCGCAGCGGCCGGGACCTGGACTACCTCGCGCGTCCGGATGCCGGGCTCGATGAAAACGACCTGGCGGCGCTGGCCGCCGATGACGAATACAACGACATGCTGCGCGCCGCCCGTTTCGAAAAGGGCTGGTCCGAGGCGCTGGATTACCTGGCCCGGCGCCACCTGCTGTTCCGCTCCGGCGCGGGGCGCTGTTTTCTGAGTTCCGCGGGGCAGAGTTTCCTGATGGCCCTGGTGCGGGAGTATGAGGCGAGGGAGGGGTAAATCGGGCCGGCCTGCCCGGATGCGGGGCGTGCGTGCCGCCATGCCCGCTCCTGGTGCGGCTCCGGGCTGAAAGGGCTTGGGTGATTTTTTCCAGCCTTTAAAATCAGTAAGTTATAAAACCTGAACATTTGGCCAGCTTTTTGCTGGTGAAAACAGGGTTCGACGCACATCAACCCAAAGACAACCCTAAATGTTCAGGAGAAAGACCCATGAGCTTAAAACGCACGCTCGCGTTTGTGGCGGCACTTGCACTTCCGTTGTCCTCCCAGGCGGCCGATCCCATGAAAGTGGGCTTCGTGTACGTTGGACCCATCGGCGACCATGGCTGGAGCTACCAGCACGACCAAGGGCGCCTGGCGCTGGAAAAGCATTTCGGTGACCGGGTTGAAACCACCTACGTGGAAAACGTCAGTGAGGGCGCCGACGCCGAGCGGACCATCCGCCGTCTGGCTCAGGCTGGCAACGACGTGATTTTCACCACCTCCTTCGGATTCATGAATGCGACGGCGCGGGTCGCCGCGGAATATCCGGACATCACCTTCCTGCACGCCACTGGCTACAAGCGCTCGGACAACCTCGGCACCTACCTGTCCAAGACCTACGAGGGCCGCTACGTCACCGGTACCGCCGCCGGCCTGGTGACCGAGACCAACACCATCGGCTACATCGCCTCTTTCCCGATCCCGGAAGTTATCCGCGACATCAACTCGGTCTACCTGGGCGCCAAGGCCGTCAACCCGGACATCAAGATCAAGGTGGTCTGGGTGAACACCTGGTTTGATCCGGCGAAGGAAGCGGATGCCGCCAACACCCTCATGGACCAGGGCGCCGACGTGCTGGTACAGCACACCGACAGCCCGGCACCGCTGATGGCCGCGGAAAAACGTGGCATGTGGGGCGTGGGCCAGGCCTCCGACATGCGCCACTTTGGTGAACAGGCGCACCTGTTGTCCGTGGTCAACAACTGGGCGCCGTACTACATCAATACAGTCCAGGCGGTGATGGACGGCACCTGGACGTCCGAGGACTACTGGGGGGGCCTGGCGGACGACGTCATCCAGATCGTGGGCCTGAGCGACCGTCTGACGGAGGACCAGCGGGCCAAGGTGGAATCGGTGATCGACGCCATTCACAACGGCGAACTCCACCCCTTCACCGGTCCGCTCAAGGATCAGACCGGCACCCTGCGGGTCGCCGCCGGCGAAACCATGAGCAAGGAAGAACTGGCCGGCATGGACTGGTACGTCGAAGGCATCGACGCCACCCTGCCGAAGTAACCGCCGGCCCAAGCCGACACCGACCGGCCGCTTCCACAGGGGCCGCCGGTCGGCTGTTGGACCCGGGTCCGGAGTCGTTGGGTCTGGGCTTTCAGACGCCCGGGCGGGCGGCATGCACAACCTGGGTGCCGACACCGAACGTCTGCACCGTTTCGGGGGGCCCCAGGTCCGGTCGATCTAGGCTAACTGATTGATTTAGCGTCCGTTGCCGATTGGCATGAAAACTGTATCCAACCGTTTGGGGCCCCAGTGCCCCGTCCTGAGTAGAAGCAGTCAGAAGCCGCCCTGTCGGCGGTTTCGGGTCATTGCTCAGTCGTCGACCGGTGAATAGGCGCGGTGGGCGGCGGCAAGGCGTACCCGGACTGTCCTTCCTTCCGTCGTCACCCGTGTTTCTCCGGTCCTGAATCGCGTGTATGAGCCGAGGAGGCACAGATGACTTCGACTGCCCAGAAATACCAACTGAAAGAACTGAATCTGGAACGTACCCTGGGGGGCTTCGGCCGGGAAACGGAGCGGGAGATTCCCGTCATCGACCTGTCCGATTTCACTGCCCGCCGGGCCGAGATCACCGACCAGCTGTGGCGCGCCGCCACCGAGGTGGGGTTTTTCCAGATCGCCAACCACGGCCTGGAGCCGGCCCGGATCCGGCAGGCCTTTGCCCTGTCCGAACGGTTCTTCGCCCTGCCGGAAGCGCGGAAACAGGCGTACCCCCTGAAAGAGGGACTCAACGCCGGCTGGGAGTTCAAGTCCCAGGTGCGGCCGTCCACCGGCACGGCGGACGAGAAGGAGTCTTTTCAGATCACCCTGCCGCACATGGACGGCCTCTGGCCGAATCAGACCGTGGTACCGGAGTTCCAGCGGGTGATGCTGGATTTCGAATACCGGGCCTGGCGGCTGGGCATGGACATCCTGTCCTGCTTCGCCGACCGCCTGGGGTTCGACCGGGCGTTCTTCACCCGGGCGCATGACCGGGCCCGGCCGGACTATCAGAGCACCCTAAGGCTGTTGCACTATCTGCCGCTGCCGGAGGACCAGCCGCTGGATCCCTCGATCTGGCGCGCCGGCGCCCATACCGACTTCGACTGCCTGACCATGGTATTTCAGCAGGAAGGCCAGGGCGGCCTGCAGGTCAGCCCTGGCCGGGGCACCGAGGGCAAGGGCGAGGAACGGGCGTGGTATTCGGTGACACCGAAAGACGGCCTGATCACCTGCAACATCGGCGACATGCTCATGCGTTGGAGCGACGACCGCCTGAAGTCGACCCTGCACCGTGTCCGCATGCCCCGCCCGGGCGAGCCTCGGGGGGCGCGCTACAGCATGGCGTTCTTCTGCCAAGCCAACAAGGATGAAATCATCCAAGGTCCGGAGAAAAAATACCCGCCGATTTCCGCCCGGGATTATCTGCTGCAACGCATCCAGGCCAATTTCGAGGCCAGGGGGCCGGTTGCCTCCTGAGGTTGCTGGTATCCGAGCCCCGCAGCCTTCGCCATTGGGCAAGATCCGCAGGGAGCTCTGTGGGCTTATGAGGCCCCGGGCTCCTTGTTTTTCTGGTGGTGGGGGCTGGATTGCGGCGTACCTTCGTCGGGTAATTTCCGAAAACTCGACCATGATCTGCTAATCTGGACCAAGGCTATTCAGTGATATTCCCAGTTGGTCAGCCAGAAACATATGGATGTTCCGTAGTTAGACGCCAATGGCATACATGCGGCAAAGGCTGTCAGGTTCAGCAAAGTTGTGCTGGTTGTTGATGAGCGTATCAAGGAATTTCAAGAGTGAGAGATAAGGGAAGTGCAATCTATCAGCTATTTTTGCTGATCCTCAGTGTGTATGTTTTGATTGTCGTTTTTGTTGAAAGCTTTCTAGTCAGCGATCCAGAAGTATCTGAGGTTCTTCAACGTATCGACTTCTTTGTATGCCTTGTTTTTCTCGGCGACTTTTTTGTCAACTTGTATGCCGCAAAAAGTAAGCTTTCATACCTAAAATGGGGATGGATAGACTTGCTATCCTCTATCCCGCTCGTTGATCCGCTGCGTTGGGGAAGGCTTGCCAGAATTGTTCGAATATTGAGATTTTTTCGGACAATAAAATCTATGAAGTTAATAATTTCATCTATTCATGAAAGCAAGTTTAAGAGCCTTACCCTTGTCGTCCTTCTCGTTACCTTTGTGACATATACCGCGTGTGCAAGCCTGATACTGGAGTTTGAGAAAGGGTACGCTAGCGGAATAAGCACGGCGAATGAAGCACTATGGTGGGCTTTTTTAAATATTATGAACGCTAAGGTTTCAATTACACAGGCTCAATCCTTTGGTGGTACGGTTGCGACTATCGTGCTCAACAAGATTGGGCTGGTTCTTTTTGCATACTTCAATGCGATCATCATTGCCTGGCTGGTTCAAAAACGGGTGTCGGTTAAACAAAAAGATGATTTAAATAGCTGCTCATCATAGGGTTCACGCCAGCATGGCATATGTCATCAGCTTGGCGCAGGCGTGCAGTGAAAGAAAGAGGCCATGTACAAGTCCACTCCGTCCGTCTCGGCCCACCATAAGGCCGGTGAACCCTGTGTAGACAGGAAGGGTCTGTGCCAACAGTCCCCCCGGCAATGGCCACTTACCCGCCATTCTCCGCCAGAAAACGCCGCACCTTCTCGGCCATTGCCTGTTTGTGCTCTTCGCTGACAAAGCTTGCTTCGATGGCGTTGAGGGTGAACTGGGCCAGTTCCTGCCGGGTGACGGTGTGGGCCTCGGCGACGGCGAGGAAGTTGTCGGTCATGTAGCCGCCGAAATAGGCGGGATCGTCGGAGTTGATGGTGACGCACAGGCCCTGGCGCAGCAGCTCGACGATGTTGTGTGCCTGCATGTTCTCGAACACCTTCAGTTTGACGTTGGAGAGGGGGCAGACGGTCAGCGGCATGCGGGTCTGGGCCAGTTCCCGGACCAGGGCCGGGTCTTCCACGCAGCGCACACCGTGGTCGATGCGCTGGACGCCCAGAGCCTCCAGGGCGCCGCGGATGTTCCGGGCGGGGCCTTCCTCGCCGGCGTGGGCGACGGCCAGGAAGCCGGCGTCCCGGGCCCGGCGGAAGACCCGGGCGAATTTTTCCGGTGGATGGCCCCGTTCGGAGGAATCCAGCCCCACCCCGATGATGCGGTCCCGGTGGGGCAGGGCCTGCTCCAGAGTGGCCATCGCCTCTGCCTCACTGAGGTGACGCAGGAAGCACAGGATGAGGTGGCTGGAAATGCCCAGTTCCGCCTGGCCTTGGTCCAGTGCTCTGCGGATCCCCCCGACCACCGTGGCGAAGTCGATGCCCCGGGCGGTGTGGGTCTGGGGGTCGAAGAAGATCTCCGTGTGCATCACCCGATCGTCCCGGCAGCGCAGCAGATAGGCCCAGGTCAGGTCGAAGAAATCCTGCTCGTGAATCAGCACGTTCGCGCCCTGGTAGTAGATGTCCAGGAACGATTGCAGGTTGCTGAACCGGTAGGCTTCGCGCACTTCCCGGGGCGAGGCGAAGGGGATGTCGATCCGGTTGCGCTGCGCCAGTTCGAACATCAGTTCCGGTTCCAGGGTGCCTTCGATGTGCAGATGCAGCTCCACCTTGGGTAGCTGCCGAATGAAATCGTGCATGCCAATCTCCCGGGTTTGTCGGTGTATCAGTGTGTCTGGTTCAGCCATTGTCCCAGTTGTTGCCGTTCCTGTTCGGTCATGCCGGTGAGATTGCCCAGGGGCATGTACTGGGTGGCCACCGCCGCCTGCAGAATCTGGGCCTTGTGGCTGAGCCACTGGGCGGGCTGCTCCAGCACGATGCCGGCCGGCGGTGCCTGGAAGCCCGGCTGGCTCGGATGGCGGGCATGGCAGCCCAGGCAATGGGTCTGGACGATGCTCCGCACGGTGCTGTCGGACACCGGCGCCGAGGCCGCCGGAGCGTCGCTGGCCGGTGCGGGCGCCAGTACCCAGATCAGGGCCAGAGCCATCAGGGCCGAGGCCACCAAAATGGACGGTTTACGGATGCCCCGGTGGCGCAGGTTGAAATAGTGACGGGCAAAGGCCGTGATGAAGCCGATGGCCGCCAGGATCGCCCAGCCATGGGCGTGGCCGTATAGGGACGGGTAGTGGTTGCTGATCATGATGAACAGGATCGGCAGGGTCAAATAGTTGTTGTGAGTGGAGCGCAGCTTGGCCAGGTCCGCCAGGCGTTTGACCCGGGCGTCCGGCTCGCGGTTGGCGCGTACCGTGGCCACCAGGGCCTTCTGGGAGGGGATGATGCCCAGGAACACGTTGGCGACCATCACCGTGCCGATGGTGGCGCCCACGTGGATGAAGGCGCCGCGGCCGGAGAACCACTGGAAGTAGGTCCAGTCCGCCAGTACCAGGACCAGAAAGAACACCAAGCCGAACAGCCGGCCGTTGTTCGCCAGCGGGCTCCGGATCAGGGCTTCGTACAGGGCCAGCACCAGGGCAATGCCCCCCAGCCCGATGGCCATGGCGGTGCCGGTGGTCAGGTCAGCCTTGGCCGGGTCCACCAGGTAGCCGGGCGAGCCCAGGTAGTACACCACGAACAGCAGCGCCATGCCGCTGAGCAGGGTGGAGTAGGCTTCCCACTTGAACCAGTGCAGCTCTTCCGGCATGCGTTCCGGGCCGTAGCGGTACTTGGCGATTTCGTAGAAGCCACCGCCGTGGATGGCCCACAGATCCCCCTTGATGCCTTTCTGCTTCTTCCACTCCGGCGGTTCCCGGAGGTGGTTGTCCAGCCAGATGAAATAGAAGGATGCTCCGATCCAGGCGACGCCGGCGATCACGTGTATCCAGCGGACCAGCAGGGCCAGCCACTCGGTGAGGTAGGCCTCCATTGAATCAGGCTCCTTGTGTCGGGTGTGTGTGGTGAGCAGGGGCGACCGTCTGGATCTGTGACGGTGACGGGCCGGGCCGTTGATGCTGCAGCTCGCCCGCGACAAAGGTGGCGGCCACGGCGCGGTCGTCGCCCAGCATCATCAGGCTGAACAGCGTGTCCTGCAGCGACTGGCAAAACGGCCGCTTCATGTCGAGCAGGGGGGACCCGGTCATGTCCAGTACCAGGAAGTCGGCGTGGCGGCCGTCCCGGAAGCTGCCGACGCTGTGCTCCAGGTGCAGGACCCGGGCATTGCCCAGAGTGGCGAGGTAGAACGCCTGCCATGGGCTGAGGGTCTGCCCCCGCAGACGGCACACCTTGTAGGCTTCGGCCATGGTGGCCAGCATGGACAGGCTGGTACCACCGCCCACGTCGGTGGCCAGACCAACCGGAACGCCGGCGGCCCGGGCACCGGCGAAGTCGAACAAACCGCTGCCGAGAAAGGTGTTGGAGGTCGGGCAGAAGGCGATCCGGGTGCCGGTGGCCGCCAGCACCGCCCGGTCGTGGTCGTTGATGTGGATGCCGTGCGCCAGCACGGTGTGGTCGCCGAGCAGGCCGTAGTGTCGGTAGACGTCCAGATAGCTGGCCCGTTCCGGGAACAGTTCCCGGGTCCACTGGATCTCGGCCGGATTCTCGGCCCAGTGGGTCTGGACCAGGGCATCCGGGCAGTCCCGCGCCAGCCGGCCGGCGAGGGCCAGTTGTTCCGGCGTGGAGGTGGCGGCGAACCGCGGGGTGACGGCGTAACGCAGGCGGCCCCGCCCGTGCCAGCGCCGGAGCAGGTCGAGGCTGTCCCGGTAGCCACGTTCGGCGGTGTCGAGCAACGACTCAGGGGCGAAGCGGTCCATCAGCACCTTGCCCGCCGTCAGGGCCATGTTCCGGCTTTCCGCCGCCTCGAACAGGGCCTCCACAGACTGGGCGTGGGAGGTGCAGAACACCAACGCGGAGGTGGTGCCGTGGGCCAGCAGCAGCCGGGTGAAGCGCTCAGCCTCGGCGCGGGCCCAGTCGCCTTCGGCAAAGCGGGCCTCGTGGGGGAAGGTGTAGGTGTTCAGCCAGTCCAGAAGCTGGGTGCCGTAGCTGGCCATGACGCCGAGTTGCGGCATGTGCACATGGGTGTCGATGAACCCGGGCACCAGCAGGCCATGGTGCCAGTAGCGCACTTCGGTGCCCACCGGCAGGCGGGGGATCAGGTCCTCGGGGGTGCCGGTGGCCAGCACCCGGCCCCGGTGCAGTACCAGCAGGCCGTCATCGAGAAAGGCCAGGCTGTCGGGCCTGGGGTCGGTGTCGTTGCCGGGATCGTCGAGGAAATGCAGGATCGCGCCCCGGTGTACCTGAATGTCATCGGGAAACGGCGGTTCGGATGCGTGTGGCCTGGTCATCAGCTCCCCCGGTAGGTTGAGTAACCCCACTGGTTCAGCAGCAGTGGGACATGGTAATGGGCCTGGCTGTCGGTGACCTGAAAGTCCAGGTTCACCTCGGGGAAGAAGGTGTCCTGCCCCCGCGCCGCGAACCAGGCGCCGGTCTGGAAGCACAACCGGTAGCGGCCCGGTTTCAGCGGCCCCTCGAACCATTGGCCAATGCGGCCGTCGGTATCGGTGGTGCCCTGTGCCAATACCGCCGAGGGGGCGCCGGTGTCGTCCGGGCCGGTCAGGGTGACCCCCACGCCGGCGGCGGGGGTACCGTTGCCCAGGTCGAGGATGTGGGTGGTGATGGGGCTTCGTGGGGCCATGAATTGCTTCTCCAGCCGGAGTTCGGTGATCTTGATCTGCTCCCGGGCGGCGTTGCGGATTTCCTCCTCCCGGGGGGTGCCCAATCGTTGTTCCAGCAGCGCCAGCATGTCGGCGGCACTCTTACCGGTGGCGCAGACGATGAAAATGAAACCGTAGGTGTCGAAGTAACGGTCGTTGCCTTCCTTCAGGCGCCGCAGCACGGTCTCGTCCGCCTGGCGGGTGCCGGCTTGCTCGGCGCTGGCCAGGTCTTTGGTGCTGGCGTATTTCTCCCGCAGGCTGTCGACATCACCGATGCGCGGGTGGGCCTCGAACGCTTGCAGCCAGTCCGATTCGTCCAGAGTGGGCCAGAGTGCGCGGCTGCAGGCCAGAATCTCGGTCAGGTCCCGGTAGGGGCGGCCGGCCACCATGCCGGCAACCCAGGGCTCGGCGGCGCAGCAGTTCCGGAAGATCCGGGCCGCCGCTTCCGGCGGCAAATGGTTGAGTTCGTCCAGGGTCATGGGGTGGCGTCTCCCTCCGAGGGGTGTTCGATCAGCTGTCTGAGGTCTTTCCAGGCAACGCCGCGTCGGGGCGGCGTTGCCGGTACCTGGTGGGTCATGGCCAACAGTTCGGCGCAGATGGACACGGCCACCTCCATCGGGCGCTTGCCCGGAACCTGGGGCAGGCCGACCGGGCACCGGATCGTTCCGATCGCATCCGCGTCAAAGCCCCGGTGTGCCAGCCGTTGCCGGAACCGGCGAGCCTTGGTGCCGGAGCCGATCAGGCCGATGCTGTTGCAGGTGCCCCGGATCAGCAGGGTCCGGCACAGTTCGAAATCCAGCGCGTGGTTGTGGGTGAGGATCAGGACGTGCCGGCCGTCGCACAGGTCGGGAGCATCCCCGACCGGGTCGTCGGTGAGGTGAGGATGAACGTTGGTGGGTGCCTCTTTGGGAAACTGTGCCGCTCGGGAGTCGACCCAGGTCACCCGCCAGGGCAGGCCGGCCAGAATCTGTACCACGGCTTTGGCCACGTGGCCGGCGCCGAACAGCACCAGCTGCTGCTGGCAGCCGGGATGGGCCTCCAGCAGCACCGAAACACGGCCGCCGCAGCACTGGCCCAGGCTGGCGCCGAGGGGGAAATGGGCGAGCTCCGGTGTGTAGTCGCGTCGGGCCAGACGCTCCCGGGCCTGCTGGCAGACCCGGTATTCCAGGTGGCCACCGCCGATGGTGTCGAAGCTGTGGTCGCCGGTGACCACCATCTTGCTGGCCGGCTCCCGGGGCACCGAGCCGGTGACCCCGAGCACGGTGACCAGCACATAGGGCTCGCCCCGCTGTTCGCAGTCGGCCACTGCCTGATACCAGTTCATGCGCGTGTCCATCAGGCCCCCTCCTGCCGCGCCAGCCACTGCTGGCTGGCGGCCACCGCGTTCAGCACCGTTTCCGGCGTCGCGGGTGGGTCCAGCGGCGGGCTGAAACGGTACCCGGTGAGGCTGGAAACCGCGTCCCGCAAGGCCGACCAGACCGAGATGCCCAGCATCAGCGGCGGCTCGCCCACGGCCTTGGAATGGAACACCGTGGCCTCGTGGTTGGGGCTGTCGGCCAGCAGCTGTACCCGCAGGTCCGGCGGGCAGTCGGACACCGCCGGAATTTTGTAGGTGGCCGGGCCGGTGGTCAGCAGCCGGCCATCCTCATGGTAGACCAGCTCCTCGGTGGTCAGCCAGCCCATGCCCTGCACGAATCCCCCCTCGATCTGGCCGATGTCGATGGCGGGGTTCAGGGAGCGTCCCACGTCCTGGAGGATGTCGGTACGCAGGGCGCGGTACTCCCCGGTGAGGGTGTCGACAACCACCTCGGAGCAGGCGGCGCCGTTGGCGTAGTAGAGGAAAGGGCGGCCGGTGCCGGTGGTGGCATCGTAGTGGATCTTCGGGGTGGCGTAGAAGCCCGAGGACGACAGCGAGACCCGGTTCAGGTAGGCCGCCTGGATGAACTCCGGCCAGGGCATACGGCGATCGCCGATCCGGACCTGGTTGTCGTGGAACTGTACCTGGTCCTCGGGCACCGACCCGTGGTCGGCGGCAAAGGCGATCAGCCGTTCCCGGATCTTTTCGCAGGCGTCCAGTGCCGCCATGCCGTTCAGGTCGGAGCCGGAAGAGGCCGCGGTGGGCGAGGTGTTGGGTACCTTATCGGTGCGGGTGGCGGAGACCTTGATCCGGTCCAGGTCCACCTGAAAGGCCGTGGCCACCACCTGCGCCACTTTGATGTACAGGCCCTGACCCATTTCGGTGCCGCCGTGGTTCACGTGGATACTGCCGTCGGTGTAGATGTGCACCAGCGCGCCGGCCTGGTTCAGGTGCTTGGCGGTAAAGGAGATGCCGAACTTGACCGGTGTCAGCGCCAGCCCCCGCTTCAGCACTGGGCTGGTGCGATTGAAATCGGCGATTTCCCGGCGCCGCCGGCGGTACTCGGCGGACTCCGCCAGGGAGGCCATCAGGGTCGGCAGGACGTGCTGCTCAATCACCTGGCCATAGTGGGTGGTGTCCCGCCCCGGACGGTAGCAGTTGAGCAGGCGCACATCCAGTGGGTCCTTGCCCAAGTGGCGGGCGATGTCCTCGATGGCCTGTTCGATCACCATCATGCCCTGGGGGCCACCGAAGCCCCGGAAGGCGGTGTTGGAAACGGTGTGGGTCTTGCACCGGTGGCCGACCACCCGGGCGTTGTCCAGAAAGTAGGCGTTGTCGGCGTGGAACATGGCACGGTCGACGATGGCGTCGGACAGGTCGGGGGAGTAGCCGCAGCGCCCCGCCACCATGATGTCGGCGCCGTGGATGCGGCCGTCGTCGTCGAAGCCAATGTCGTAGGTGTTGTAGAAGTCGTGGCGCTTGCCGGTCTGGATCATGTCGTCGGCCCGGGCCAGGCGGTAGGACACCGGCCGGCCGGTGACGTGGGCCAGCAGGGCGGCGATGCAGGCCACCGGTGCGGCCTGGGTTTCCTTGCCGCCGAAGCCGCCGCCCATGCGCCGGACTTCCGCCTGCACTTCGTGGATGGGCAGGCCCAGCACCTCGGCCACCAGTTTCTGCACCTCGGACGGGTGCTGGCTGCTGGTGTGCACAAACATGCCGCCGTCCTCGGTGGGTTCCACCAGGCAGGCCTGGCTTTCCAGATAGAAGTGCTCCTGGCCGCCGACCCGCTGTTCGCCGCGCAGCCGGTGCGGGGCTTCCGCCAGGGCCCGGTCCGGGTCTCCCCGTTGCTGGCGCTGACTGGGGCGCACGAACCGTTGGCGCGCCAGGGCCTGCTCCACGGTGATCACCGCCTCCAGTGGCTGGTATTCCACCTTGGCCAGCCGGGCCGCCTTGCGGGCGGTGTCGTGGCTGGTGGCGGCGACGGCGAACAGTGGCTGGCCGACGTATTCCACGTGTTCGCCGGCCAGGAGCGGATCCCCCGGGAACACCGGGCCAATGTCCAGATGGCCCGGTACGTCCGCCGCTGTCACCACCGCGACCACCCCCGGATAGGCGGCCACGGCGGACAGGTCCATGGATAGGATGCGGGCGTGGGCCTGCGCGCTGTGGCCGACGGCGGCATACAGTAGGCCCTCCGGCCTGGGCAGGTCGTCGATGTAGCGGGCCTGGCCGCTGACGTGTTTCCAGGCGCTGTCGTGGTAACTGGCGGAGCCCGCCACGCCCCGGGCGGAGCGGGCCGGGGTGGGTGTGTTCAGGGGGAGCTTACGCATAGTCGGTCACCGTCAGGGGTTGGTTGCGCTCGTCCGGCCGGGACGCGGCCAGCGCCCGCCTGAGCAGGTTACCGGCCACCCTGCGCCGGTATTCGGCGGAGGCCCGTACGTCGCTGAGTGGCGAGAAATCCTGGTCCAGGGCGGCCACCGCGGCCGCCACCGTGGTTTCCGTCCACGCTTGGCCTCGCAGCGCCGACTCCGCCTGGCGGGCCCGGGCGGGGGTGGCGGCCATGCCGCCATAGGCCAGGCGGCAATCGCTCACCCGGCCGTCGCTGACGGTCAGGTGGAAGGCGCCGAGGACCGCGGAGATGTCGTCATCCAGCCGTTTCGAGACCTTATAGATGAACAGCCGGGTGTCCGCCGCTGGCAGGGGCAGGCGGACCGAATGGATGAATTCGCCGGGGCGCAGGTCGGTGTTCTTGTAGCCCAGGAAAAACGATTCCAGGGGCAACCGACGCTCGCCGTCCGGTCCGTTCAGGACCAGGGTGGCGCCGAGGGCGATCAGTGCCGGCGGCATGTCGCCAATGGGGGAGGCGTTGCCGATGTTGCCGCCCAGGGTGCCCCGGTTGCGGATCTGCAGTGAACCCAGGCGTTCCAGCAGGCCATCGAAGGCCGGCCAGTATTGGCTGAGCGGGGCGCGCAGTTCGGTAAAGGTGGTGGCGGCGCCGATCACCAGTGCCCCGTCCTCGACCTGGCAGCCCCGCAGCTCAGGCACCCGGCTGACGCTGATCAGGTGCTCGAAGCGCGCCAGGCCCTGGGTGATGTTCAGAGCGAGGTCGGTGCTCCCGGCCACCAGCTGGGCCCGGGGGTGGCGGCGGCGCAGCTCGATCAGTGCCGCCAGGCTGGCGGGGGCGTCGAAACGGGCTCCGGAAGGCGGCGCCAGGCAGGCGTCGCCGCTGCTGTCCACGGTCAGGATCGGATCCCGGGCCGGATCAGCCAGGCCCCGGGCAGGGTGCCCGGGGGTGTCCGGCTGCCACTGCTGGACCATCGCCTGCTGGCCGGCCGCCACGATCGGGCGGTATCCGGTGCAGCGGCAGAGGTTGCCGGACAGCGCCTCAAGTACCGCCGGTCGCGGCGCCGGCTGCCCAGCCTGATGGGCGTGCAGGGCAATCAGCGACATCACGATGCCGGGGGTGCAAAAGCCGCACTGGGAGGCGTGCTGTTCGATCATGGCCTGCTGCACGGGGTGGCACGGGGTCTGCTGGAACGCTTCCAGAGTGATCAGGTGACGGCCGTGCAGGCTGCCGATCAGGGCGATGCAGCTGTTGACGGCTTCGTAGCGCATGTCGCCCGAAGGGTCAGGCGTGCCCATGATGACGGTGCAGGCGCCGCAGTCGCCGGAACCGCAGCCCTCCTTGGTGGCGGTGAGCCGCATTTTGGTGCGCAGCCATGTCAGGATGCTCAGATTTGGGTCAGCCTGGTCAAGTTTTTGGAGCTGCCCGTTCAGCGCGAATTGAATCACTCCCGTCTCCATTACTGCCTGATTTCCGGTGGTCTACAAGACGGACGGTCCCGGTCCGGGCCCCGTTGCCGCCTGAATCTGATCCGGTCTCTGCAAAAATCTGACCAATTGGTTAAATCTGTGCGGTTTCCATGTCGGCTTTATAAGTTGGCAGGGTTATTGCTCGTCGAGAAATGCTGAATAAATGGTCAGATTCTCCTGGCCCGGGACACGAACGAGGCACGGTAACGATGAGCATGGCGACACGCCTGAGACTCGAGAACATCGTCAAGGAATACCCCGGCTGCCGCGCGAATGACGGCATCGACCTGGTGGTGGAGGCCGGCGAGATTCATGCCCTGTTGGGCGAGAACGGCGCGGGCAAGAGCACCCTGATGAAGGTGATCTACGGCGTGGTACAGCCGGACGAGGGCCGCATCATCTGGAATGGCCATCCGGTGACGGTGGACAGCCCCGCCCGGGCCCGTGAACTGGGCATCGGCATGGTGTTCCAGCACTTCTCACTGTTTGAAACCCTGACCGTGGCGGAGAACATCGCCCTGAACCTGCCGGCGGACGAGACCCGGGACCGGCGCCAGCTGGAGCAGCGGATTCGTGACGTGTCCGAGCGCTACGGCATGGCCCTGGATCCGCGCCGTTACGTCAGCACCCTGTCCATGGGCGAACGCCAGCGGGTGGAGATCGTGCGTTGCCTGATTCAGGAAAGCACCCTGCTGATCCTGGACGAGCCGACCTCGGTGCTCACGCCCCAGGAGGTCCGGGTGCTGTTCCAGACCCTGCGGCAGCTGGCAAAGGAAGGCTGCAGCATTCTGTTCATCAGCCACAAACTGGAAGAAGTCCGGGCCCTGTGCGACAACGCCACGGTGCTGCGCCAGGGGCGGGTGAGCGGCGACTGCCGGCCGGCGGAGGTCTCCGCCACGGAGATCGCCCGCCTGATGGTGGGCGACGACACCCCGATTTCCACTCAGGTGGGCGAGTCCGAGCCCGGGGCCTTGTTGCTGTCGGTGGAAGGGCTGAGCTGGCGGACCGACGATCCGTTCGGCACCAGCCTGAGCGACATCCGTTTTTCGTTGCGGGAAGGGGAAATCGTGGGCATCGCCGGCGTCGCCGGCAATGGTCAGGAAGAACTGCTGAAGGCGCTGTCCGGGGAGATCCGGCTCAGCGGTCACGCGATCCGCTTCGCCGGCACCGCCATCGACGGGCTGGCGCCCCAGGAGCGCCGCCGGTTGGGCATGGCGGTGGTGCCCGAGGAACGGCTGGGGCGGGGTGCAGTGCCGTCCATGTCGCTGGCCAGTAATGCCCTGCTGACGGCCTCCGGCCAGGGTCTGGTGGCCCACGGGCTGATCCGTTATCCGAAGGTGCGGGCCTTCTCCCGGGAGGTCATCCGCCGTTTCGGCGTGCGTTGTGTCAGCGAGGACAGCAGCGCCGCCAGCCTCTCTGGCGGCAACCTGCAGAAGTACATTCTGGGCCGCGAGGCGCTACAGAACCCCAAACTGCTGATCGCCTCGCACCCGACCTGGGGAGTGGATGTGGGCTCTGCGGTGGCGATCCACGAGGCGCTGGTGGCGCTGCGGGATCAGGGGGCCGCGATCCTGCTGATTTCCGAGGACCTGGACGAACTCTACCAGCTGTGCAACCGCATGGGGGCCTTGTGCCATGGTCGGCTGTCGCCGCTGGTGCCCACCGCGGGCCTGAGCATCGAACGCCTGGGGCAGTGGATGGCCGGGGACTTCCCGCAGGAGGTGTCCGATGCTGCTGCTTGAGCGTCGTCCGGTGGCGTCGCCGGTGATGCGCTGGGCATCGCCACTGCTGGCGTTGCTGCTGACGGTGGTGACTGGCTTCTTTTTGTTTCTGGCCATGGGCCGGGATCCGCTGGCGGGTCTGAAGTTTTTCTTCGTGACGCCGGTCAGCGACGTGCAGGGGCTGGCCGAGCTGGGGCTGAAAATGGCGCCGTTGCTGCTGTGCGCCGCCGGCCTGACCCTCTGTTACCGGGCCAAGCTCTGGAACATCGGGGCCGAGGGCCATTTTCTGATGGGGGCCCTGGGCGCCAGCATCATGGCGGTGCAGCTGGTGGATGCGCAGGGGCCCTGGGTGCTGCCGCTGGTGTTGCTGGCCGGAATGGCCGCCGCAGCCGCCTGGGCGGCCATCGCCGCAGCGCTGAAGACACACCTCAACTGCAACGAAATCCTGACCACCATCATGCTCAACTACATCGCCCTGAACCTGCTGCTGTACACGGTGCATGGCCCGCTCAAGGACCCCTACGGCTTTGGTTTTCCGCAGTCGGTGATGTTTGGCGACTCGGCGCTGCTGCCGGCGCTGGTGCCCGGCACCCGGCTGCACCTCGGACTGGCGTTCGGGCTGCTGGCGGCGCTGGCGGTCTGGGCCCTGTTTGCCCGCAGCTTTGTGGGGTTCCAGCTGAACGTGGTGGGGGAGGACCCGAGGGCCGCCGCCTTCGCCGGTTTTGGTGCCCGCCGGCTGACCTGGTTTGCGTTCCTGGTGGCGGGAGCCCTGGCGGGCTTGGCCGGGGCCTCGGAGGTGACCGGACCGATCGGCCAGCTGGTGCCTCAGGTCTCGCCCGGGTACGGCTACACCGCGATCATCGTGGTGTTTCTCGGGCGCATGCACGCGCTGGGCATCGTTGCCGCCAGCGCGTTGCTGGCCCTGACGTTTCTCGGCGGTGAAATGCTGCAGATCGCGATGAACCTGCCAAAGGCGGTCACCGGACTGTTTCAGGGGTTGCTGCTGTTCTTCCTGCTGACCTGCGACGCGTTCATCCATTACCGGCTCCGGTGGCGTGGCCCGGCCACCGCCGGCGTCCGCTCCGTGGCTCCGGCGGGGGAGGCCTGACATGGAATTGCTGACCAACGTGCTGGCGGCCACCGTGGTGGCCGGAACCCCGTTGCTGCTGGTGGCGCTCGGGGAGCTGGTGTGCGAGCGCTCCGGCGTGCTGAACCTGGGCCAGGAGGGCATGATGCTGATGGGCGCCGTGGCCGGTTTCATTGCGGCCCAGGCCAGTGGCAGTCTGGCCGTGGGCGTGTTCGCGGCCATCCTGACCGGTATCGCCATGTCCATGCTGTTTGCCTTGATGGCGGTGACACTGGCGGCGAACCAGTACGCCGCCGGGCTGGCCCTGACCATTTTTGGCACCGGTCTGAGCGCCTTCGTCGGTGCCGGATTCGTGGGCCACTCCATCGACGGTTTCGGCAAGCTGGCCATTCCCCTCCTCAGTGACCTGCCGGTGATCGGCAAGGTCCTGTTTACCCAGGATTTGCTGGTGTACCTCTCCCTGATCCTGTTCGTTTCCGTGCTGCTGTTCCTGAGCCGGACCCGGGGCGGGCTGCTGCTGCGGGCTGTGGGCGAGTCCCCCCACGCCGCCAACGCCAACGGCCTGAAGGTGATGACCGTGCGCTATCTGGCGGTGGCTTTTGGCGGCGGCATGGCCGGCCTGGCCGGGGCCTATCTGTCCCTGGCCTATACCCCGATGTGGACGGAAGGTATGACCGCCGGCCGGGGCTGGATTGCGCTGGCGCTGGTGGTGTTCGCCTCCTGGCGGCCGGAGCGGGTGCTGCTGGGCGCTTATCTGTTCGGCGCCGCCAGCATCCTGCATCTGGTGTTGCAGGGGCTGGGCTGGAAAAGCTCCACCGAGCTGCTGGCGATGCTGCCGTACGTGGTCACCATCCTGATGCTGGTCCTGCTGTCCTGGCATCCGGCGCGAACGCGACTGAACACCCCCCTTTCCCTCGGCCAGCCCTACCGGCCTGGCCGCTAACAATAATGACCATGGGTTTGCCAACCGATGACTAACCATAAAAGTAACCGACGAGGTTTGAACATGACCGCACTTCGTAAAACTCTGATTGCTGGCTGCGTTGCTGCTTCCCTTTCGCCGATGGCGCATGCCGAGAAGTTCTTCAGCAGCTCCAGCGTGACCCTCCTGCACAGTGCCGATTACCAGGGCGTCGAGTTCGATGCCGGTGGCAACGGCGGCCGTGAGTACGAGGCCACCTACTTCACGTTCGAGAACGTGACCGTGCATAACTGGGGCGGCACCTTCTTCTTTATCGACCGCGACCAGCCCCAGGGCGACCTGGATGGCACCGACGAGGTGTACGGCGAATTCGCCCCCAACCTCAGCCTGGGCTGGCTGACCGGCCAGGATCTGTCGTTCGGCCCGGTGAAGGACGTAACCCTGGCCGGCCAGTACGAATTCGGTGGCAGCACCGAAGTCAACAACTACCTGACCGGCTTCGGACTGGTGTGGGATGCCCCGGGCTTCAACTATCTGACCACCTCGTTCTACTACGTGACCAACAGCGAGATCTCCGATGACTGGCAGATGACCGTCACCTGGGGCGTGCCGTTCAGCGTGGGCCCGGCGCTGTTCCTGGTGGATGGGTATATCGACTGGTCCACCGCTGCCGGCGACCACGCCTCGGAGTTCCAGTTCACGCCGCAGATCAAGCTGGACGTCAGCAACTTCTGGGGCAACCCGGGTGTGCTCTATGCCGGTATCGAGTACCAGTACTGGAACAACAAGTACGGTCTGGACGACACCCTGATCGATACCCAGAGCTCCGTCAGCGCGCTGGTGAAATTCCACTTTTGATCCTACCCGGGGGCCGGCAGAATGGGTTGACCGGCCCCCGACCCCATGGACAACAAGTGAGAAGGTTATGACCGAGCCAACCGTTGCCGATACCGAGACCACACGCAAGGACGGCAAACCCGCCGGCCGCGGCCGCAAGTACCGGCCGGGGCGGATCCGCGAGCGAAACCGCGAGAAGATCCTGCAGGCGGCGGAGCAGGAATTCGCCCAGCACGGCTTCCGGGGTGCCACCATCCAGAGCATCGCCGAACGGGCCGGGCTGCCGAAATCCAACGTGCTGTATTACTTCAGCAACAAGAAACGTATTTACGCCGCCATGTTCGACGACATCCTGGCCCGCTGGAACCGGGTGTTCACCGACATCCGCCCGGAAGACGACCCGGCCAGGGCGCTGTCCTCGTTCATCCGTACCAAGGTGGAAATGTCCAGGCGCTACCCGTTGGCATCGCGGCTGTTCGCCATGGAGATCATCCAGGGCGCGCCCTTCCTGATGGAACACCTGCGAACCAGCATGCGCGAGTGGGTGCGGGGCCGGGCCGCGGTGATCCAGTCCTGGATCGACGACGGCCGCATGGCACCGGTGGACCCGGTCCAGCTGATTTTCCTGATCTGGTCCTCGACCCAGCACTACGCCGATTTCCAGGTCCAGATTCTGATGGTGGAAAACAAAGCGGAATACGAGAAACGCGATTTTGACCACGCCGCCGATTTCCTGACCGGAGTCATCCTGCGCGGCTGTGGCCTTGAGGTACCGACATGAGCCACCAGGACACCTACCCCCGGGACATGCGCGGATACGGCGCGCATCCGCCGCACCCCCAATGGCCTGGCGACGCCCGGGTTGCTGTGCAGTTCGTGCTGAACTACGAGGAAGGCGGTGAAAGCTGTGTGCTGCACGGCGACGAGCACTCCGAAACCTTCCTGTCCGACATCATCGGCGCGCAGCCTTACCCGGACCGCCACATGAGCATGGAGTCGCTGTACGAATACGGCTCCCGCGCCGGTGTCTGGCGGATCCTCCGGGAATTCCGCCGGCGTCGCCTGCCGCTGACCGTCTTTGGTGTCACCCAGGCCCTGGCCCGCAATCCCGAGGTGGTTCGCGCCATGCTTGACGACGGCCATGAGATCGCCTGCCACGGCCTGCGCTGGATTCACTACCAGAGCATGAGCGAATGGGAGGAACGGCGTCACATCCAGGCCGCCATCCAGCAGCACACCGAGCTGACCGGCGCGCCGCCGGCCGGTTGGTACACCGGCCGCGACAGTCCGAACACCCGTCGTCTGGTGGTGGAGCAGGGCGGTTTCGAATACGACAGCGACTACTACGGCGACGATCTGCCGTTCTGGACCTGCGTCGAAACCTTCAGCGGCGAGCGCCACCCGCACCTGGTGATTCCCTACACCCTGGAAGCCAACGACATGCGCTTCACCACGCCCCAGGGGTTCAACAGCGGTGAACAGTTCTTCCAGTACCTGCGGGACAGCTTCGATGTCCTGTACGAGGAAGGGGCGACGGCACCGAAGATGATGTCGGTCGGTCTGCACTGCCGCATCGTCGGGCGCCCCGGCCGCTTCCGGGCTCTGCAACGGTTTCTGGACCACATCCAGCAGCACGACCGGGTGTGGGTCTGCCGCCGGGTGGACATCGCCCGGCACTGGCGCACGGTGCACCCTGACACTTCACACCATCCGGAGCACGGACAATGAGCAACGCAGTGGTGGCCCCCGCCGTCGAGGGGCCGGAATTCACCCGGGCCGGTCTCAACCTGGCCGACGCCAGCCTTGGCGCCCGGGTGCTGTTCGTGACCGACGAATTCTTCGCGCCCCGGGAGCGGATGCTGGACCCGGCACCGCCGGTGTTCTACCCGGACCGCTATGACGACCACGGCAAGTGGATGGATGGCTGGGAAACCCGGCGCCGCCGCAGCACCGGCCATGACGAGTGCGTCATCCGGCTGGCCATGCCCGGACGCCTCATGGGCGTCGACTTCGACACCAGCTTCTTTACCGGCAACTATCCGCCCGCGGTGTCCCTCGATGCCTGCTACTGCCCCGGCGGCGATCCCGGTGACGACGCCGACTGGCAGACCCTGGTGCCCGCCACTCCCCTGCAAGGCAACGACCATGGCTTCCGGGAGATTCGTTCGGACCAGCCCTGGAGCCACCTGCGCCTGCATCTGTATCCCGACGGTGGCCTGGCCCGCCTGCGGGTATACGGCAAGCCCCACTGCGACTGGTCCGGGCTGCGGGAGCAGGACGAGGTGGACCTGCTGGCCCTGGCCCATGGCGGTGACCAGGTGGCTTGGAGCGACGCCCACTACGGCGAGCCCCGCAAACTGTTGCGTCCGGGGCGGGGGGTCAACATGGGCGACGGCTGGGAAACCCGGCGTCGCCGCGAGCCCGGGAACGACTGGTGCATCCTGGCCCTGGGCCATCCGGGGCTGCCGCGCCGGGTCGAAGTAGACACCGCCCACTTCAAGGGCAACTACCCCGCTGCCTGTTCGATCCAGGCTGCCCGCGTGGCGCCGGGAACCGGCACGGTCCAGTCCCTGGTCACCCAGAGCATGTTCTGGCCGGTGCTGATGGCTGAACAGCCGCTGTCCGCCGACAGTGTGCACCGGTTCGAGACGCTGGCGGATCTGGGCGTGATCACCCACCTTCGTTTCAACATTCTTCCCGATGGCGGCGTGAGCCGACTGCGACTGTACGGGAGGCCCCAGGCATGAGCCGGGTGCGCCTGCTGCCGGTGGCGCCGCTGACCCGGTCGGCGTTTGAACCGTTCGGCGATGTCATCGACACCGAGGGCGCGGCGTCCTTTCTCATCAACGACGGCCGCACCGAGCGGTTCCATGCCCTGGCGGGCGTCGACCTGCCGGCGCCGGGCGGGCAGGCCATCCTCTCCATCTTCCGGGGCCAGCCGCTGACGCCGCTGGTGATTACCCTGATGGAGCGTCATCCCCTGGGCAGCCAGGCCTTTGTGCCGCTGAACGGCTGCCCGTTCCTGGCGGTGGTGGCACCGCCGGGGGACTTCTCGGAGTCGGCCATCCAGGCCTTCCTGGTGCAACCGCACCAGGGCGTGAACTACCGGGCCGGGACCTGGCACGCGCCGCTGCTGCCCCTGGCCGGGGACGCCGACTACCTGGTGGTGGACCGCCAGGGGGCGGGTCACAACTGTGACGAAGTGCACCTTGCGGTGCCGGTCCGGCCAGACCTCTCCGGTTGGCACGGGTAGGGCATGACCACGGCGCCGTTACCGCTCACCGTCACCGAACGCAGCCAGATGCGGGTGCTGTCGGCGGACGGTCCGGAGGCGGCGTGGCAGCTGGCCCGGCGCCATCGGGCCCCGCTGGTGGCCGGAGCCACCGGCGTGCAGCCGGTGTGGGAGCGCCAGGCGCGCTGGCCGGCCTGCGTGGTGCCGCTGTCGGCGGACTGGCCAGGTTTTGCCGGCGTCACCGTCACCGGTGACCGGCTGGACATCGGTGCCCTGACGCCCCTGGCCTCCCTGGCCGGTGCGCCGGCACTGGCCCGCCGTCTGCCTTCCCTGGCACCGTTCATGGACCGGGTTGCGTCGCCCGGAGTGCGGCAGCTGGCCACCCTCGGCGGCAACCTGGTGGCGGGTGGCGATCTGAGCGCCCTGGCGCTGGTGCTTGAGGCCGAGCTTCGAGTGTTTTCCGGGGCCGGCTGGCATCACCTGCCGCTGAGTGCTTGGCCCGGGTGGGTCCGCCGGGAGCCCGGTGCCCTGATCCGCTCGGTGCACCTGAGCATCCCCCGGGGCTGCCCGGTGGTTCTGGAGAAACTGGGCCACCGGGAACGCTTCAGCCCGCCCCGGATCACCGTGGCCTGTGCCCGGCTGGGCTCCGATGTTCGCGTGGCCGTCAGTGGCGAAGGCGGGCCGGTCCGTCTGGCGGCGCTGGAGGCCCGCCTGGCCCGGGCCGGCGGCCAGGCGTCGGCGGCTGACGGCGAACAGGCCCTGGCCGAGCTGGATTGGGGCAACCCCGGCCTGCGCGCCGCCGGTGGCCGCTTGATCGCTCACCTGCTGGGGAGGTTGACGACATGATCCCGGACACCGACCTGCCGGTACAGACCCTGGGGACGGACCGCCAGCGCGAGCACTGGTGGGTTGGCCCGGAAACGGCCCGTCGAGTGGCTGGGCGCACCGCCTACGCGACCGATGTCCCGCCCCTGGACGGCCTGCTGCATGGCGCGGTGCTGCGCTGCGGCGTGGCCCATGCCCGGGTGGTCTCCCTGGATGTCCGCGGGGCCCGGGCGATGCCCGGGGTGCGGGCGGTGGTCACGGCCGAGGATGTCCCCGGAACCAACGGCTTTGGCATCGTACTCCGGGACCAGCCGGTGCTGTGCCGAGACCGGGTCCGGTTTGAAGGGGACGCGGTGGCGGCGGTGGCCGCCGATACCCCGGAACAGGCGAGGGCGGCGCTGGCGGCCATTGAGGTGACCTACGAGCCCTTGCCGATCGTCGGCGATGCCCTGAGCGCGGCCGAAGCCTGGCCCCTGCACGAAGGGGGAAACCTGCTGGCCGAGCATACTCTGCGCCGGGGCGAGCTGGACGCGGCCCTGGCCCGGTGCGCGCTGGTGGTGGAGCAGGACTACCGTACGCCCAGGCAGATGCATGCGTTCATGGAAACCGAAGGCGGTGTGGCCATCCCCGATGGCCGGGGCGGGCTGTGCGTTCAGGTGGGCTGCCAGTCGGGTCACCGGGATCGGCTCCAGCTCGCGGATATCCTGGGACTGGCGCCGGAACAGGTGACGATCCGGGCGGTGGCCACCGGTGGCGCCTTTGGCGGCAAGGACGAACTGACGGTACAGCCGATCGCCGGCCTGCTGGCATTGCGTACCGGCCGGCCGGTGCGGCTGCAGCTGGACCGCTTTGAGTCCTGCCGCAGCGGCATCAAGCGGCACCCGGTGGTGGCCCGAGTGACCACCGGGTGCGACCGGGACGGCCGCCTTCTTGCCCATCGAGTGGACGCGGTGCTGGATACCGGCGCTTACGCCAGCCTGGGGCCCGCGGTGCTGGAAAACTACCTGGATCACGCCACCGCGCCCCTGTACCGGATCGAGGCATACCAGGTCCATGGCCGGCTGCTTTACACCAACAATGGCGTCGCCGGGGCCTTCCGGGGGTTCGGCGGCAACCAAGCCACCTTTGCGGTGGAATCCCAGATGGACGCCCTGGCGGCCCGCCTGGGCCTGACGCCGGTGGAGTTTCGCCGGCGTAACCTGCGCCGGCCCGGGGAACCGGGCAGTCGCGGCCAGCCGGTCCGCTGGACCCGGCCGCCGGCGGAGTTGCTGCACCTGGCAGCCCGCTCCCCCCTGTGGCGGCCGAGCCCAGGCGAAGACCCGCGTTGGTTGGAGGGGACCGGGCTGGCCATGGGCGGACAGGGCAACGGCCTGGGTGACGGCTTGCCGGACGCCGGCGGGGGCCGGCTGAACCTGAGCCCCGAGGGCAGGATACGGGTCGAGTTCGGCTTCGTGGACTACGGCCAGAACCTGACCGAGCTGGTGATCCGCCGGGTGAGCGAGGCGCTGCCCTGTGCCCCGGAGGACATCGACGTGGTGCTGGGACGTTCCGACGGGCCGGACTCCGGCCCCACCAGCGCCTCCCGGAGTACCGTGGTGGTGGACCAGGTGCTGCGTGCCGTTCTGCCGGGCTGGGCCCGACGGCTGTGTGCCGAGGCGGCGCGCCGTGCCGGGCTGCCACCGGAGGCGCTGGTGTGCGGCCCGGGGGGCATCTGGTCGCGGACCCCGAAGCGGCGGCTGTGCCGCTACCGGGAGCTGGCCGCGAGCCTGGGGCCGGTGCCGGCCGAACACCGCGGTGACTTTCCCGTGGCGCCGGGTCCGACGCCGCCGGTCGGACGGTTCCTGCAGCTGCTTATCGCCACGGTGGCCCGGGTGGCGGTCGACCGCCTGAGTGGCTGCGTCCGGGTACAGGCCCTGCACCATATCACCGCCGCCGGGCGGGTGATCCACCCACCGGGGTATCTCGGCCAGATCGAAGGCGCGGCGGTCATGGGGCTGGGGATGACCCTGACCGAGGACATGCCCACCGACGATGGCCGCTACCGTTTCGACAACCTGGACCAGTACCTCATTCCCACCCTCCAGGATGCGCCGGAGCAGCGGGTGGACGTGCTCGACGACACGCCGGCAGACGCCGACTATCCGGTGCGGGGCGTCGGCGAGCTGGGCATCGAGGCGGTGGCGCCGGCCATTGTCGCGGCCATCGAGGCCGCCTGTGGCGTCCGGGTCCGCCATCTGCCGGTGGACCCGGACCGGCTGCTGGCGGCACTGCGTGACACGGAGCACCCGGTATGATCCCTACTGGCGAAACCCAGTCCCTGTCGTTCCGGCTCAACGGCCAGCCCCTGGCGGTCGAGGTGCCCCCGGCAACAAGCCTGCTCGACCTGCTGCGGGGGCCGGGCGGCCTGACCTCGGTCCGGGCAGGGTGCCGGATTGGCCGCTGTGGTGCCTGTACTGTGCTGCTGGATGGCCGTTCGGTGCCCGCCTGCCTGGTGCCGGCCTGGCGTCTGGAGGGCCGCCGGGTGGACACCGTGGAGGGGCTGGCGCGGGACCCCCACTACCAGGCGGTGGCCTCGGCCCTGACCTGGGAAAGTGCCCTGCAGTGTGGATACTGCACCCCCGGCATCGTTCTGTCGCTGGTGTCCTGCCTGCGCAACGAAACGGAGCCGGATCGCGACCGACTGGCCGAGGCCCTGGCCGGCAATTTGTGCCGTTGTACCGGTTACGGCGGCCTCCGGCGCGCCCTTGAACGACTCGCTCCGGGCCGGCCCCGGGCGTCCCATTTTTCCGACCCATCCGACCCGACACCCGGAGGCTCATCATGAAACAACTACCGGTCATTTCCGTATCCGGCCTGCTCAGCGACGACGCCGGCGTTCGCCGGCGCGCGGCGGCGGCACTGGGGGCCGCCTGCCGCGATCACGGCTTTTTCTACGTGACCGATCACGGCATTCCGGAAACGCGGGTGAACGCGGTCTTCGACAACGCCCACCGCCTGTTCGCGCTGCCCGACGAGATCAAGGAAACCCTGTCGATCAAGCGCTCGCCCCATAACCGGGGGTATGTGGCGATGTCCGACGAGAAGCTCAACCCCGAGGCCGGGGCGGACCGCAAGGAAGCCTTCAACATCGGCACCGACTTCCCCGAGGACCACCCGGACGTGCTGGCCGGCAAACCGTTCCGGGGCGTGAATTTCTGGCCGCCGATCGACGGCTGGCGGGCGCAGGTGCTGGCGTATTTCGACGCCTGCCTGGAACTGGGCCGGACCCTGCACCGGGGCTTCAGCCTTGACCTTGGCCTGCCCGAGGACTTCTTCGCCCAGCACCTGACCCAGCCCATCGCCACCCTGAGGATGCTGCATTACCCGGCCAGTGCCGGCGAGGTGGCGCGGGCGGACGGCGGTGCCGGGACCCACACCGACTATGGCAACATCACCATCCTGGCGACCGACGGCGTGCCGGGTCTGGAGGTGCTCAACCGCCAGGGCGAGTGGATTCCGGCGCCGAGCCTGCCGGGGGCCTTCGTGGTCAACATCGGTGACTGCCTGATGCGCTGGAGCAACGACACCTACGTGTCCACGCCGCACCGGGTCCGGCCGCCGGAACGGGAACGCTACGCGGTGGCGTTCTTTCTGGAGGTCAATCCGGACGCGGTGGTGGACCCGAGGGATATCTCCGATGCCCCGCCCAAGTACCCACCCATGACCTGCGCCGAATACCTGGCCTCGCGCCTGAACGCCACCTACGACCACCGGCGTCAGGCGTAGGTTTTCCGGTACATCTCGATGAGGTGTCGTTCCACGGTGGTGGCTGGGTACCGGGGCTGTTCGCCCGCTGTCAGGCAATTGGGCAGGCACCGGACCTCGTGGTCGGGGTTGCCGCTGTAGAAGAAGGGCACCGAATACCGCTCCGCGCCGGACAGGTTGACCACCCGGTGCAGGGTGGAGCGGTAGCGGTCGTTGGTCCAGCGGGCAATCATGTCTCCGAGGTTGACCACAAAGGTGCCGGGCACCGGGTCTGCCTGGAGCCAGCGCCGATGCCGGTGGTCCCAGATTTGAAGGCCGGGGTGTTCGTCCAGCAGCAGCACCGTGATCCCACCGAAATCGGTGTGGGCACCACAGCCTTTTTCACCGGGGCTGGCATGGGCCGGTTGCGGCGGGTAGTGCAGCAGCCGAAGGGTGGACAGTGGCTGTTCGCAGAACGCCCGGAAATGATCGGTGGGCAGGCCGAGCGCCAGTGCCAGGGCCGTCATGATCCGAGCGCTCAACCGGTTCATGGCGTCGAAGTAGCGCATCATGACCGGAGCGAAATCCGGCAGCGCCTGCGGCCACTGATTGGGCCCCTGATTGAAACGGCCGGCACGCACTCTGGGATCCCCCTCGTCCAGTTCCTCGCCAATGTAGAAGCCTTCCTTCAGGTCCGGGGGTGCGCCGGGTTCGAGGGTTTGCCCGCGCAGGGGCTCGTAGCCCCGGTTGGCGGCGGACCGGGCCTTGTCGAGCTGCCGCTTGCTGTGTTCCGGCAGCGCGAACAGGGCGCGGCTTTGCCGGAATACCGCGTCGATCAACTCGGTCGGGATGCCATGCCCGGTCACGTAGAAAAAGCCGCTGTCCTGGCAGGCCCGGTCCAGTTGCCGGGCCAGCCGTGCCCGACTGTCCGGGGCGGGGGCATCGAGCAGGGACACATCGATGATGGGCAGGGCCGTTGGCCCGGGCGCAGCCTCGGATGCCTTGGCGGATGTCATGGAGCCTTCTCCTTCGCTGGGTGGATGTCGTGAGTTGTCCATATGGTCAGGTATTCATAAAGCGTGCCAGCGGTGGTTGCCGCGGGCTCGGGGGCGGAGGGCTTCCGGGCGCGGCCGGCCGCATAACCGGGGCTTCAAATCGGGGCGCCCGGGGGATTTCTGCACCGGTATCGAGCGGGATCTGGCGGCCCTGGCGGAGCGCGTCGGGTGGACAGGCCCCCGGCCGGGGGCGTGATTGCGGCAGCTGGGCGCTCCTGGCCCGTACTTTGCATCGACGAGATAAAACCTGACCGAATGATCAGTTTATTTCGGCGATAGCCATCACCAGAGGGACCACCCATGCGCAACCGCAAGACACGTTCGTTCATCGTGGCCGCCGCCCTGGCGGCTGGATTCCTGGGGCAGTCGGCCGCGGCCGCGGACAAGATTACCTACCAGCTGGACTGGTTGCCGGGCGGGGACAAGTCGCCCGTGTATGTGGGTGTCCAGAAAGGCTTTTTCGAAGACGAAGGGCTGGACGTCAGCATCTCCGTGGGACGGGGCTCCACCGACGCCATCACCCGCATCGCCACCGGCCAGTCGGACGTCGGCAGCGCCGACATCGCCGCGTTGATGGCGGCCAAGGCTCAGGACGCGACGGTGCCCGTCAAGGCCGTGTATTCCATCTTCAACCAGGCGCCCCATGCCTTCTTCGCCCTCGGCAAAAGTGGCATCAAGACCCTAACGGATATCGAGGGCAAAAAAGTGGCCACCTCGCCGTTCACCTCGTCCAACGCTTTCCTGCCCCTGGTGCTCAAGGAAAACGGCCTGCCGGAGGACGCCGTGAATCTGACCAAGGCGGATCCGGGGGCCCTGGGGCCGATGCTGGTCAATGGCGGCGCCGATGCCATCATCGCCTGGGTGACCAACGTGCCGCTGTTCGAGAGCCAAGCGGAGGCGACCGGCAACACGCTGGTGGTGATTCCCTGGTCCTCCGCCGGGCTGGAGTTGTACAGCGCCTCGGTGGTGGCCAGCGAACGTTTCCTGAGCGAACGGCCCGATGTGGCCCGGCGGTTCCTGAAAGCGTTTGACCGCTCGCTCCGCTACACCCGGGACAATCCCGCCGAGGCCGCCGCAGCCCTGAAGGCGATGGTGCCGGAGGTGGATGAGGTGGTGGTCGAGAAGCAGGTGGGCGCGACCATGCCGCTGGTGTTCAACAGCGTCAGCGAGCGTGACGGCCTGGGTGCGCTGACCGAGTCCCGCGTTGCCCTGACCTGGGACTGGGTGGCTCAGGCTGAGGGGTTGTCCAAGGACCGCCTGGACCCGGAAACCGTGATCGACCGGTCCCTGCTCGAGGCGCTGGAGTGATGGCGGAACCGGCAGTCAACCGCTCGTTCGTGAAGCTGGCCGGGGTCGGCCACCGCTACGATCCCAACCCGGCCATCCCACCGGCGGTTACCGGCATCGATCTGGACATCCACCGTCACGAGTTCGTGGCGGTGGTGGGGCCTTCCGGCTGTGGCAAGTCCACCTTGCTGCGCATGATTGCCGGCCTGCTGAAACCCAGCGAGGGCCGTGTCACCGTGTTTGGCCGGGCAGTGGACGGTCCCAGGGACGACGTCGGCATCGTATTCCAGAAACCGACCCTGCTGCCCTGGCTGAACGTGCGTAAGAATGTGCTCTTTCCACTCCGGCACAAGTACGGCCGCTACAACCGGGAAGACGAGGCCCGGGCCGACGCTCTGCTGGCCATGGCCGGCCTGGAGGCCTTTGCCCGGAAAATGCCTGACGAGCTGTCCGGCGGCATGCAGCAGCGGGTCGGGATCGTTCGTGCCTTGTTGCTCAACCCGGATATCCTGCTGATGGACGAACCCTTTTCCGCCCTGGATGCGATGACCCGGGAGCAGATCGGGTTCGACCTGCTCAGCCTCTGGCAGGAGCAGCCCAAGACCGTGCTGTTCATCACCCACTCCATCGCCGAGGCGGTCCTGTTGGCGGACCGGGTGCTGGTCATGAGCCGGCGGCCGGGTACCGTGCTCGACCTGATCGACGTGGATCTGCCCCGGCCCCGCACCACCCACACCATCTCCGACGCCCGCTTTGGTGAACTGACCGATCGCATAAGGAAACACATCTATGAGCCTGACGCTGCCTGAGGGCCGGTTGCGGCGTGTCCTGCTCGGCGCCTCGCCCTGGCTCTTCTTCGTGGCCCTAATCGCGGTCTGGGAGGTGGGCTGCCGCCTGTTTTCCGTGCCGGCCTACATTCTGCCGGCGCCCAGCGTGATCCTGAACGCCTTTTTCGATGTTGAGTTTTCCCGTTGGATGCAGCACCTGTGGGCGACCCTGCGGGTGGCCCTGCTGGGGTTCCTGATCTCCATCGCCGTGTCCATTCCCATCGCCATCGCCATGATGCGTTCGGAATGGCTGTCGCGGACACTGTACCCCCTGCTGGTGGTGATCCAGTCCACGCCGGTGGTGGCGGTGGCGCCCCTGATCATTGTGATCATGGGGTCGGACGACCCGTCCCGGATCCTGATCACCTGCCTGCTGACCTTTTTCCCGCTGGTGGTTTCCACCGCCACCGGGATCAATGAAACGCCGCCGGAGCTGATCGAACTGAGCCGCTCCCTGGACGCGCCGACCCGGCGGGAAACCTGGCAGATTCGCATGCCTTACGCCATTCCCCACATTTTCAGTGGGCTGCGGGTGGCCATCACCCTGGCGATCATCGGTGCCGTGGTGGCGGAGTTCGTGGCCGCCGAGGAAGGGCTGGGGTATTTCATCCAGTTTTCCACCTCGTTCTTCCGGATTCCCCAGGCGTTCGCCGGGCTGTTCTTCCTGGCGGTGGTGAGCCTTCTGCTGTTCAAGTCCGTGCAATGGGCGCAGCAGCTGCTCTTCCCCTGGAGTTTGCCCAGGAAGGGGGCCTGACCGTTATGGAGCCGGCCATGCGCTGTACCCCCACCGACACCGATCTGGCGCTGCTGCGCCGGACGTTCGACCTGGCCGGCCACGCGGCGGCCCGGGGGATTCACCCGTTCGCCGCCATTCTGGTCGGTCCCGAGGGCGAGGTGCTGATGGAGCAGATCAACGCCTACTTGCCGGATCTGGACATGACCGGACACGCCGAACGGGTGCTGATGACCCGGGCCAGCACACGCTGGCGCCCGGATTTCCTGGCGCGCTGCACCCTGTACGTATCCGCCGAACCCTGTTGCATGTGTGCCGGCGCCGCCTACTGGGCCGGGTTGGGACGGCTGGTGTACGGGGTCTCCGAAAAACGCCTTAAAGCGCTGACCGGCAATCACCCGGAAAACCCGACGCTGGACCTGCCCTGCCGGACGGTGTTCGCCGCCGGCCAGCGGCCGGTGACGGTGCTGGGCCCGTTGCTGGAGGACGAGGCGGCCGAGGTGCATGAGACCTTCTGGCGCCAGCAGCGGGAGGCCGGCGAGGATCCGCCAAGTCGTGCCGGACACTGAGTTGTGTTGTCCTTTTTGACCGCCTTCGGGCGGTTTTTTTAGGCCGGGGCGGTCAGACCTGCTGGCCGCTATAGTGCCCGGTGTCTCCGTTCCGGCTGTAGACACACACCTGATTACGACCGGCCCGTTTGGCTTGGTACAGCGCCTGGTCGGCCCGGTTGAGCATGGCATCGACGGATTCCTCCACGCCAGGGTCAAGCTCGGCCACGCCCAGACTGATGGTGAAGTGCAGCCGCCGGCCGCCGCCCAGGTCCACGCCCCGGCCGGCGACGGCGTGGCGGATTTTCTCGGCCACGATCGCCGCTTCGTCCTGTTTGCAGTTTGGCAGCAGGATCACGAATTCCTCCCCACCGAAACGGGCAATCAGGTCGCTGGACCGGCTGCCGTTTCTCAATACTCGAGCCAGTTCCACCAGCACCCGGTCTCCGACGGCGTGGCCGTGGTTGTCGTTCACCGCCTTGAAGTGGTCGATGTCCATGATCAGGGCCGACAGCGGCGTTTTCTGCTGTCTGGCCATGTCCGCCAGGTTGTTGGCCTCGGTAAAGAAATGGCGCCGATTGTAGAGCTTGGTGAGCGGGTCGGTCAGGGCCTGGACCTTGAGGTCGGCCTGGGACGCCTTGATGTCCTCCAGAATCCGGATCCGGTAGGCGATGATGAAGGCCAGCATCAGCGCTTCCAAGGTGATGCCAATGCCGACGCCGTGGCTGGCCAGGTAGGTGAACCCGATGATGCCCTTGTAGAACAGGACCGCCAGGCCGTTGAACAGCAGGAAAAAGGCATGGCCGATCAGGAAGTATTTGGCGAGAGGATTGCCCTTGCGGTACAGGGACACGCTCACGGACATGGTCACCACCATCATCAGTGCCGCCAGGGAACTGGCAGGCTTGAGGGCTGCGTAGATGTCGAACAGCCCGTACACCAGGTCCGCCAGCAGGATCAGCAACATGAACTGCAGGCAGCGGTGCTCCGTGGGGTAGGCGCGCCGGGTCTCGAAGATCGCCATCATGAACAGGATCAGGAAGATGGGCATGGTGATCAGCGACAGGTGCAGACGGAACACGCCGGCGCCGTAGACGTTGAACACGTGGGCCAGCAGGCCGTAGGACAGGGCGATCCAGACCGCTCCGGAAATCAGGTAGAACGCGTAAAAAATGTTCTCCTTCTTGCTGGAAGCCAGGTACAGCAGGAAGTTGTACACGATCAGCGCCAGCAGGACCCCGATCAGCAGGGCAATGTCAACGTGGCTGCCGATCAGGGCTCGCTTGGAATGATCTTCATCCAGCAGCAGCAAGGTGAACCACTGGTGCGAGTAGGACACGCTCCGGACATACAGAGTCCGGCTCTGGCCCGCCTCCAGCCGGAACGGGTAGACGGCGCTGCCCCGGTACATCAGGGGGCTGTCGCTGGCGTGGTCCAGGTCCAGAATCTTGCGGTCCACCAGGGTATCGCCGTCCTCCAGAAAGAAGGCGACCTGGCGGTTGTGGTAGGCGTAGGGATGATGCAGGAACAGTTCCAGGTCCTGACCCGAACGGTTGACCAGTTCAATGCGCGACCAGGTGGTTTTGGCCTGGGTTCCCAAAGAGACTCGGTTACTGGATGGCGTGAACGCTTGGTTCCGGACCGTTTCGAACGCCAGGGTTTCGGTTTCGTCAACGAAGGTGGCCATGGCGAAGTCGGTCAGGTTGACGACCGGTGAATCCAGCACCACCGTGGGCGCCGCCTGGCCGCCGCAGGACAGCAGGAGCAGGGCGATCAGGGAAAGCAGTCGTGTCATGGGGCCACCCTTTCCTTGGTTTGGGGGCGTGTGCACCTGGTGACCCGGAGGGGCGAACCAGGGCCGCTCAGTCCTTGGGCTTGCGGAGGTCTGCGCTTGTGCCTGGAGCGTCGGAGTCCGTGCCAACAGTGTAGGCTCCGGCCCGTGTCTCGGCCACCATCCGGGGTTCTTCCCGCGCTGGCAGCGGGTAGAGGGTTTCGAACTCCGAAGCGAAGCGGCTCAGGGTCGTGTTGCAGGCCAGGCAGATCATCTCGACTTCCAGGTACTCCAGGCGCCGTTCACCGCTTTCATACTTGGATACGAAACTTTGGGGCTTGCCCGGTCGCTCGGCCAGGGCCGACTGGCTGAGTTCCGCCCGCTGCCGCAAGGCTCGCAGGGCCTTGCGAAAGGCCTGTTGTCGGTATGTCCACAAAGTGTTTGCCATTGCGGCACTCTATGGGCAAACTCGAAATATCCCATTTTGGGATATTGGCCTATACTTGTCGTTTTCCCGTGGGTCGGAGTCCGCCAGGCTAAGGAAGGGTAAGCAGATGAAAAAGACCGGCGACCTCAGCCGCAGTGAGCCTGAGGCCGAGAGCGGCCGCAATGGATTGTTGAAAGCGCTACCGTTGTTGATGATGGAGGCCCTGTCGTCCATCCAGCGGGGCGAGCATCTTACAGGAATACTGCCTGCGGTGTTACGCGAGGTGGAAAAATATCTGCCGGCGGCCCGCTGCCGCCTTCACCTCGCCGACGAGCTGCTGTGTGCCCAGCCGTTGAGCGCGGCGGCTGGCCGGGTCTCGGGGCCGCGGTCGCAGAGACCGCGCTGGCTGGTCCCGGGAAGCGGGTGTGAAGCCCGGGCCGGAGAAGGGTTTCCCCTGTACTCGTCCGCCGGCAAGCTGTCCGGAACCCTTCAGGTGTACTGGCAGGGGGCCCCGGACCCGACCTTCGCTCCGGTGTTGCATCTGGTCGCCAGGGTACTGGCGGCGCTGGTCGAGCACTTCTGTTTCTGCGCGCAGCTGAGCCGTAATGCCAGTCACGACGATCTCACCGGGCTGTTCAACCGCAGCATATTCTTCGAATTCCTGGAGGCGGAGCTGAACAAGGCGGCCCGGACAGGGACGGCCTTCAGCGTGATGATGATGGATCTCGACCATTTCAAGGCCATCAACGACCGTTACGGCCACGCCGCCGGTGATCAGGTGCTGAAACACTTTGCCGAGCTGCTGCGCTCGTTGCTGCGCAAGAGCGACATCATCGGCCGCATTGGCGGTGAGGAGTTCGCGGTGATTCTCCCCGACACCCACCGCCAGGCCGCCGCTGCCCTGGCGGGCGAGATCCTGCGCCGGACCGCGGCCCTGGAGGTGCTCCACGACCGGGATACCCTGGTCCGTTTCACCGTCAGCATCGGCATTTCCGCGTACCCGGACTTCGCCAACGTCAATGCCCTGATGAGCCAGGCGGACAAGGCCCTGTACCGGGCCAAGAAAAACGGCCGGAACCGGGTGGAAGTCTGCCAGGAATAGGCCGGACCGCCAGCGCCCGGTCAGCCGCGGTAGCGCAGCGCCTCGATCAGCAGCCGGAACGCCAGCGAAACCTGGCGGCGGCTGGGGTAGTAAAGGTGGTAACCGGGAAAGGGCGGGCACCAGTCGTCCAGAACCTGAATCAGCCGGCCGGCACGGACGTGGGGGTCCAGGTGATCGTTGGGCAGGCAGGCCAGACCACGGCCGGCCAGGGCAGCCTCGATGATGAGGTCCGGATCGTTGCATGTGAACTGCCCTTCTACCCGGACGTTCAGGGGCCGGCCGTCCTTTTCAAACTCCCAGGCGTAGAGCCCGCCCAGCGTGGACAGGCGCAGGTTGATGCAGACGTGATCGGTCAGGTCGTGGGGCGTTTGAGGGTAGGGGGCGGTCTCGAAGTAGGAGGGCGCGCCGGCGACGACCATCCTCATGTCCGGGCCGATCGGCACCGCGATCATGTCCTTGTCGATTTCCTCGCCCAGGCGCACGCCGGCATCGAAGCCTTCCCTGACAATGTCGACAAGCCGCTGGTCGACGGAAATCTCCACCTTCAGCTCCGGGTAGTCCGCCATCAGCCGGTCCACCACGGGTATCAAAAGACGCAGCGCGGCCGACCGGCTGGTGGTCAGGCGAAGGGTACCCGCGGGACGGTGGCGGAGTTCGTTCAGGTTCGCCAGGCGGTTTTCGATGTTCTCGTAGGCCTGGCCCAGAGTCTCCGCGAGCTGGAGACCGGCTTCCGTTGGCATCACCGAGCGGGTGGTGCGGGTCAGCAACCGGAGATCCAGCCTATCCTCCAGCCGGCGCACGGTGGCACTGAGTGAGCTTTGGGATACCCCCAACCGGGCCGCGGCCCGGGTAAAGCTCCGTTCCTGGGCAACGGCGAGAAACGCCATCAGGTCAGCCAGTTCGCGTCTGTCCATTTATATCCTGAATCGATAAGAGCATTCGTTATTTAGCACATTATCATAAAAATCCGGTGGACTATCCTGAGACAGGTTTGTTCCTGCCTTCAATCCGCCTTCAAGGAGGTATCCAACATGCGTGCAACCATGCTCTATGGCCCGGGGGATGTCCGTTACGAATCGGTGCCGGAACCGGAGATCCTGCAGCCGACCGATGCCATTATCCGCCTGTCCGCGACCTGTATCTGCGGGTCGGATCTCTGGCCCTACCGGGGCTTGCAGGAGATTTCTGCGCCACAGGCCATGGGACACGAATACTGCGGTATCGTGGAAGCGGTCGGCAGCGCGGTGACCCGCGTCAAGCCCGGCCAGTTCGTCGTCGGTTCCTTCTGTATTTCCGACAACACCTGCCCCCACTGCCGGTTCGGTTTTCAGTCCTCGTGCGAGAACCGCGAGTTCATGACCGGCGCACAGGCCCCCCTGGCACGCGTGCCCCTGGCCGATGGTACGCTGGTGGCCACCGATGACATCCCGGACGACGATCTGGTGCCCGGGCTGCTGGCGGCATCCGACGTGCTGGGCACGGGCTGGTACGCCGCCGACGCGGCGCGGGTCCGGCCCGGCTCCACGGTGGTGGTCGTGGGCGATGGCGCGGTCGGCCTGATGGCTGTTCTCGCGGCTCAGCAGAGGGGCGCGGAGCGCATCATCGCCATGAGCCGCCATCCCAAGCGGCAGGCGTTGGCACAGGCGTTCGGAGCAACGGACATCGTCTCCGAACGGGGTGAGAAAGGCATCGCCCGCATCCGGGAGATGACCGGCGGCGTGGGTGCGGATTCGGTGCTCGAATGCGTGGGAACCGCGGAATCGATGGCGCAGGCTCTGAACTGCTGCCGGCCGGGCGGCAGCATCGGCTACGTGGGCGTGCCCCATGGTGTGGAGTTCGACGGCCAGCAGCTGTTCTTCCATCAAAAGAACATGCTCGGCGGCCCCGCACCGGTGCGCCGCTTCCTGCCAGACCTGATGGAACTTGTGCTCTCGCGCAAGATCGACCCGGGCAAGGTATTCGATCTGGAGCTGCCCATCGCCGACGTGGCGGAGGGTTATCGCGCGATGGACGAACGCCGGGCCATCAAAACGTTGCTGCGGGTCTAGCGGCGGCTGCATTGCAGGGGTTTACATGCGCCGGCGGTGCTTTCAGTCCGCCGGCGCATGCCATTTATTTATAAATTAACCGTTATGCGGATACCGCGGCTGGTCGGCGGTCGCTGGTATCACAACGTAGGCGATTTCCCTTCCATGGGCGTCTCCCCGCCCCCTTTCTGATACTGTGTATTTGTACAGTACCATTGCAAGAGTAAATCGTGGATGTTAAATGATTCCATGGCGAAGCGCCTTGACATCGGCTAGGCTAATGAATGAATTGAGACATTGGCGGACGCTCGTGCCATGAAATTGCGTAATCATGACGCAGTCAAAGTTGTGCAATATTGAAGCGTTCTGCCTAATTGCTGTTATATTCCCGATCAGAGCACCAGAGTATTATTCGAAAACTTTAAGAGTGACCTTAGATAATGAGAAGCATAGGAATCAGAGTTGAACCAAAAAGCGTTACGTTTGCTGTCTACGACTTTGATAGTGCAGAAATTGTAAATATCGAAAAACTGAATGTTCCGAAAGCACTAGATATTCCAGAGCGATTGAAGTTTATAAGATCTAATATGCTCGATATTTTTAGGGAATTCGATATAACACGCGCAGGCATCAGAATTACAGAATCCAATTCACAACATCTGAATATTGCAAGACTGCAAATTGAGGGGGTCATACAAGAGGCGATCGCAAGTAGTTGCGTAGAGTCTTACTACACTGGACAAATATCGAATATATCAGCGAAGCTCGGATTTAATCGGTCTGATTTCAAAAAATATCTTGAGGGAGAAATGGATTATGAAATTGAAAACTGGGGGAATCTGACTAAGCCGGAAAAAGAAGCTGTCTTTGCTGCAATAGGAGCCGCTGCATGATCAAGCCTTATAACAGAGCGGAAGTGGCATTTGATATTCTCGAAGAGATTGGGTTCGAGGGGAAAAATTCCCAAGTATACAGAATTCATGATCATCATCTTGATGCCGAGTTAGTAATCAAGCGAGTACCTAAGGCAGATTTTAATGGCAATCAGAGTCAGTTTTTTTCTGAAGCCAAAGTGCTTTATTTGAGTTCTCATCCAAACGTAGTCCCTGTGAATTATGCATGTGAAGACAATGACTATATTTACATTGCATTGCCCTTTTTTCAAAATGGTTCCTTAAAAAAAATTATACAAAGCCGAATGCTTACGATTAGAGAAATAATACGGTATGCATGTCAGTTTTTGAGTGGGCTCCATAATATCCATTCAAAGGGATTGATCCACTTCGATTTGAAGCCAGACAATATTCTCATATCAAAAAATAATGAAGCATTAGTATCAGATTTCGGGCTAGCTAAACATACTAATCATCTTGGGTTGGCTCAGCCAGATCAAATATACAATAAACAGGTTCCTCCTGAAGCTCTGGCTGCTGCTCAGTTTTCATCAGCATTTGATATTTTTCAAGCCGGGCTGTGTCTATACAGAATGTGTAATGGTGAACACAATTTTGAGCAGCAATTTAATGCGTATATAAGCCACCAGGGTTTTGAACAAGCTAGATTTATTCAAGACGTTCAAAGCGGTGCGTTTCCTAATCGATCTTTTTTTCTTGAGCATATCCCAGAGAAATTAAGAAAAATTGTTAAAAAGGCACTCAAGGTAGATCCTGATGAACGCTTTACTACAGTCATTGACCTTATAAACGAACTTTCTGCTATTGATGGGAATGAACTTGATTGGCAGTATTGTGAAACTGGCACTGAAAGGCGATGGCAAAAAGAGGAAGATGGTAAGGTTACCTTCATAAAGATTGATCAAACGGGAAGAAGCGAAGCTAAGAAGGGAAACGATTGCAATGGATATCGTAGGATTACGAGCTATTGTAAAAGTAATATATCTGATAGAGAATTACGGCGATTCTTGAAGGACAACTAACATGAAACCGAAAATATCACTTAAAAAACAAAGGTTTATTAGTCGGTCTGATCTTGCCAAAAAGAATAACCATACATTTCGTGAGCGTATTGATGCTGCAAATGCGTGGATAGATATTGATGAGTGCCAAATTAAGCAGGTCAAACCTGGCTTTATTTCAATTATTCCCCCCTCCAAGTAAAAAAATATAACAAGCCAATGCACGCGGAGCCAGCTACGTTGCGCAATTATTTATGGTGTCGCTGCGCTCCTTTATACCACAAAAATTGCTCCACTCCGCTGGCCCGGTGATTGGGGCGTTATGTGTCTCAATAGAGTCTAAGCATGGAAATACCCTTCGATAATAATTCAGGTGAAAAGTACGTCATAGATGTTGTGACTAGTGACATCGAAACAGGTGATGGCGTAGTTCTAACTCTAAATAAGAAAGCGTGTGAAGCATTTGCAAAAATATTTAGTGAACTGGCAAAGGGATCAGACGGTACTCATGTCCACTTGGGCTACGATGAATCAGAACCCCAAGGTCCAGGTCTAAGGTTGGTGCTTAGTGACAACACATAACAAGCCGGTCAAGTTCACTCTGGACTTCCCCCAGTTCAGTGGACACGCATCGATAACTCCGCAGTGGGAGAAAACCGATGCCGGAAATGATCACGGGGAAGAAAACCCAGCAGTACAGCACTGAGTTCAAAGTCAAAGCGGT
>NZ_MSCW01000007.1 GCF_001981305.1 Marinobacter lutaoensis
AGTTGGGGGTTGGCTCAACTCATCCTGAGTCGGGGGCGATTATAGCCCGTGGTGATGGCGCTGTGAAAGGGGGTATCCGGGGGAGGATCAGGGCAAGCTGCGTATCCACTCGGCCAGCCCTTCGCTGGCCGGTTTGCGGATGACCTGGGCCCGCGACACCGACGCCGGCTCGCCCGGGTCCACCACCGTGACGGGCACCTCGCAGCCCACTTCGTGCACCAGCCCCGCCGCCGGGTATACTTGCAAGGAAGTCCCCACGATCAGCAGGTGGTCGGCGCTGCGCACCAACTCTGCGGCCCGGGCCAGCATCGGCACTTCCTCGCCGAACCAGACGATATGCGGGCGCAACTGGGCTCCCCGCTCGCAACAGTCGCCCAGCCGGATGTCGCGGTAACCGATGTCGTACACCAGCTCCGGGTAACGGCTGCTGCGGGCCTTGGTCAGCTCCCCGTGCAGATGCAGCACCGACGACGAGCCCCCACGTTCGTGCAGATTGTCCACGTTCTGGGTGACAACGGTCACCCGGTAGCGGTTTTCCAGTTCCGCCAGCAGCCGGTGGGCCGGGTTGGGACGTGCCTCCTGCAACTGCCGCCGACGCTCGTTGTAGAACCGCAGCACCAGCTCCGGATTGCGTTCGAACGCCTCCGGCGTCGCCACGTCGTAGACGCTGTGCTGCTCCCAGAGGCCCCCGTTGTCGCGGAAGGTCGAAAGGCCGCTCTCGGCGCTGATGCCAGCGCCAGAGAGCACCACGATATGCGCCGGCATCAGTCGAAGATTTTGCCCGGATTCATGATACCGTTGGGGTCGAACACCTGCTTGATGCCCTTGAGGTAGGCGATCTCGGCTTCACTGCGGGTGTAATGCAGGTAGGGTTTCTTGGTCATGCCGACACCGTGCTCGGCCGACACGCTGCCTTCGTATTTCTGCACGATTTCGAACACCCACTGATTGACCTGCTGGCACTTCTCGAAGAAGTCTTCCTTGGCCATGTCTTCCGGCTTGAGGATGTTCAGGTGCAGGTTGCCGTCGCCGATGTGGCCGAACCAGATGATCTCGAAATCGGGATAGTGCTCGGTCACCACCTGATCGATTTCCCTCAGGAACCCCGGCACCCGGGATACCACCACGGAGATGTCATTCTTGTAGGGCGTGCGCGGTGCAATGGATTCGGAAATGCGCTCGCGCAACTGCCACAGGTTCCGGGCCTGAGTTTCGCTTTGGCTGATCACGCCGTCCAGAACCCAGCCCTGTTCGACACACTGCTCAAACAGAGCCATGGCGTCGTCCATCACCTGGTCGGACACCGCCTCGAACTCCAGCAGCGCGTAAAAAGGCGCTTCGGTGTCGAACGGCGCCTGTACCTGGCCGTGGGCCAGCACGTGCTGCATGGCTTGGTGCGAGAAAAATTCGTACGCGGTCAGGTCCAGTTTTTTCTGGTACG
The DNA here is from genome assembly GCF_001981305.1 of Marinobacter lutaoensis. Taxonomy (GTDB): domain Bacteria; phylum Pseudomonadota; class Gammaproteobacteria; order Pseudomonadales; family Oleiphilaceae; genus Marinobacter; species Marinobacter lutaoensis. The sequence continues at coordinate 1,442 of NZ_MSCW01000007.1, forward strand.
CCTGCAGCACATCCATGGTGTTGCTCAGGTCCGCCAGCCCCAGCACCAGCACCGTCAGATCATCCGGCTTGCGGGTCAGTTTCATGGTGGCCTCGGTAATGAACCCCAGGGTCCCTTCAGCGCCGATGAACAGATGACGCAGATCGTAGCCGGTGTTGTTCTTTTCCAGGTCCTTGTTCAACTCCAGGATATCGCCCTTGCCAGTCACCACCTTCAGACCGGCGACCCAGTCCCGGCTCATGCCGTAGCGGATCACCTTGATGCCGCCGGCGTTGGTGGACAGGTTGCCGCCCAGCTGACTGGAGCCGGCGGAGGCGAAATCCACCGGGTAGTAGAGGCCATTTTCCTCGGCGAAGTTCTGCAGCTGCTCGGTGATGACTCCAGCCTGGCAGCGCACGGTGCGATCACTGGGGTTGAAATCGAGGATCCGGTTCATCAGGTCGAACGCCACCACCACCTCGCCATTGGCAGCCACGGCGCCGGCACTGAGGCCGGTGCGCCCGCCCGAGGGCACCAGTGCGACGCCGTGTTCATTGGCGAAACGGACCACCGCCTGCACCTGTTCGGTGGTTTTGGGCAGCACGATGGCCAAGGGCCGGGGCGGGTACATCCGGGTCCAGTCCTTGCCGTAGGCGTCCAGATCGGCCGGGTCGGTAAGAACCTTGCCCGGCGCGTCGCCGGTGGCCACCAGGTCGTTGAGGGAAGCGATGATCTGTTCGGAGTTCATGGGTACGTCAGTCTCTCTGGCGTTGTGGCCGGGGGCCCGCTGTCGGGTTTCTCACACCGGGAATCGGGGCCGGACGGCACGCTGTGAAAATTTGCGTTTATGGTATCATACCGCCCCTGTTCTGTGAGCCGGTCCGACGATCTGCGGCCACAGGTCATCTCACGCGACGAAAGGTTCGGAAGCAAGCCCATGTCAAATACCTCTCTCGAAAAGAGCAAAATCCGGATCCTGCTGCTGGAAGGCGTCCATCAGTCAGCGATCGACACCCTGAATGCGGCCGGTTACACCAACATCGAGTATCTGACCCACTCCCTGGGCGAAGAGGAGCTGATCGAGAAGATCTCCGATGCCCACTTTGTCGGCATCCGCTCCCGCACCCAGCTCACCGAGAACGTATTTGAGGCCGCCCGCAAGCTGGTGGCGGTCGGCTGCTTCTGTATCGGCACCAACCAAGTGGACCTGAAGGCCGCCACCCGTCGCGGCATCGCCGTCTTCAACGCGCCCTTCTCCAACACCCGGTCGGTGGCGGAGCTGGTGCTGGCCGAGGCCATCCTGCTGCTGCGCGGCGTTCCCGAGAAGAATGCCAAGGCCCATCGCGGCAAGTGGCTCAAATCCGCGAAGAACAGCTTCGAGATCCGGGGCAAGAAACTGGGCATCATCGGCTACGGCAACATCGGCACCCAGCTGAGTGTGCTGGCCGAGGCACTTGGCATGGAAGTGTACTTCTACGACGTGGTTTCCAAACTGCCGCTTGGCAACGCCACCCAGGTCGGCACTCTGCAGGAACTGCTGAACATCGCCGACGTAGTATCCCTGCATGTACCGGAAACCCCGGCCACCAAATACATGTTCAAGGCCGAGCAGTTCGCGCAGATGAAACCGGGCAGCATCCTGATCAACGCCTCCCGTGGCACCGTGGTCGACATCGACGCCCTCGCCGACACTCTGCGCTCGGGCAAGCTGCTGGGTGCGGCCATCGACGTGTTCCCGGTGGAGCCCAAGTCCAACGACGAGGAGTTCGTCTCGCCGCTGCGTGAATTCGACAATGTGATCCTGACGCCCCATGTTGGCGGCTCCACCATGGAAGCCCAGGAGAACATCGGCCGGGAAGTGGCGGAGAAACTGGCCATGTACAGCGACAACGGCACGTCCGTCTCGTCCGTGAACTTCCCGGAAGTTGCCCTGCCCTCGCACCCGAACCAGCACCGCCTGCTGCACATTCACGAGAACGTTCCGGGCGTGATGTCCGAGATCAACCAAGTGTTCTCGGAGAACGGCATCAACGTCTGCGGCCAGTATCTGCAAACCAAGGAAGACATCGGCTATGTCGTCATCGATGTCGACAAGGCCTACAGCGAACTGGCGCTGGAGAAGCTGCGCCAAGTCAAAGGCACCATCCGCTGCCGGGTCTTGTTCTAAGCCCGACGCGACGCCACAACCGGAGCCTCGGCTCCGGTTTTTTTTGCCCGGATTACCCAGCCGTCATTCGGCCGTAACCACCCGCCCCTTGATATGTGTCCGGCCGAGGCCATGGTGATAGACGTTACTCTGCAAATCCACGCAGCACGTCAACCAAGGAGGTCATCATGTCCCTGAAGGAATCCCTGCAGCGGAAACTGGAAACCCAGGCAGAACGGTGGAGCAAGGAGCTGGAACGTCTCCGGGCCGACGCGGAAACCCGCATGGCCAGGGCGGAGGACGAGAAGGCCAAGGCGGAGATCCAGCGGGAGTTCTCCGAGCATATGCAGTCCCTGGAGCACAGGATCGACGCCGCACGCGACAAGCTTGGCGAACTGAAGGACGCCAGCGAAGACCAGCTGGAACAACTGCGCCGGCGAATCGACGACTGGCTGCCAAGCAACACCAACTGACCCTGGCACCGGCCGATACAAAAAAAGCTCCGGGCCTGCCGGCTCCGGAGCTTTTGCTTTACTGGCTGTACGCTTACTGCATGGGCACCAGGGTCAGCTCGACCCGGCGGTTCTGCTCACGACCGGCCGCCGTGTCGTTGGAGGCGATCGGGTAACGCTCGCCGTAGCCCACGGCGCGGGTCCGCCGCGGCTCGATCCCCTGATTCAGCAAAAAGTCGCGCACCGCGCTGGCACGACGTTCACTCAGCAGCTGGTTGTAGCTGTCGGAGCCGGAGCTGTCCGTGTGGCCTTCGATCTGAATGATGGTCTTGTCGTACTCCTTAAGGACCAGGGCCACCGATTCCAGGGTATCCGTGAACGACGGCTTGATGGTCGCTTGGTTCAGGTCGAAGGTGATGTTGCCCGGCATCACCAGTTCGATCTGGTCACCGTTGCGCACCACCCGCACGCCGGTACCCTCCAGCTTGTGGCGCAGCTCCGCCTCTTGTTTGTCCATGTAGTAACCGATCCCCCCTCCGAGGGCGGCGCCGCTGGCCGCACCGATGAGCGCCCCCTTACCCCGGTCACTCTTGCTGGAGGTCGCCGCGCCAATGGCCGCACCGCCAATGGCCCCGATGATGGAGCCCTTGGTCGCGTTCGAGGTTTTTTCCTCGCCGGTGTAGGGGTCATAGGTCATGCAACCGCCCAGCACGACGGTCGCGGTGGCAAATGCCAGAATGGTTTTTTTCACGGTTGTCTCCTGTGCCTGGAACTCTGGGCGGCGGCCGCTTGCGGCGGAGAGCCCACCGCCCGGGTGAATGTATCGATAATGGTATTGAAAACCTGCGCCTGCAAATCCTGGGCTTCGTTCACAAGGTGATGACGCCCATCCGGGATCCGGAGTTCCTCCACCGAGGAAAATTTGTTCCTTATGATCCTCAGGTTGTGCTGCCAGTCCACAGTGGTGTCCTTCTCCCCCTGCACCACCGTCACCGGAAAGTCGACCGGCCGGGCCGATTCGATGTGCGGCACCCACTGCCGCAACGCGGTGACCCAGTCGACGTGAACCGCCCGCGCCTGAAGCGGGTCATGATCCCGCAGGAAGCGCAGGAACCGCGTGTTGCCGCTGTTCTCGGCGAACACCCGGCGCCAGTGGCTCAGGAACGGTCGCACCAGAGTGTGCAGGATCTTGGCCCCCAGCCAGCCCGTGGGCCGGACCAAAGGGGCCAGCAGCACCACCCGCTTGAAATCCGAGGAGTCCACCGAATGCTGGTTCGACAACAGGTAGTCGATCAGAATGCCGCCTCCGGTACTCTGACCCACGGCGAACCAGGGCTCGCGAACCCTGCCCCGGACCTGGGTCATCACGGCGGTCAGCACCTCCTGATATTCCAGAAAGCTGCCGATGGCCGCCGGCGTGCCGCTGGACAGGCCATGTCCGGGCTGGTCATAGGCCAGGACATCCAGCCCCGCCCCCAGGCACCGGTCGATCAGCTGACTGTACAGTCCCACATGGTCGAAATAGCCGTGCAGGATAAACACGGTCCCCCGCGCCTGCGGCAGCCGGTAGTAGTGGACCATCACTTCGTGACCGCCCGCGTGCACGTACCCCTGATGGTAACGCGCCTCCGGATGTTCCACCCAGAGATCCAGTCCGTAGAACCGACAGTACGCCTCCATCTCCCGGGACAGCGCCCGGGGGGCTTCGGGGTCAAAGGGCTCGAGCCGCTCCAGCAGCGAACGCCTGTCCCAATCGGGTATTTCTATGGTATCCGTTTTCCAGTACACGTAGAGTTAAACGCCTGTCATGGTCCGTCGATGCACGAGATGGACTGCAATCCTACCGTATCGCGCGAGATGAACCCAGATGTTACAGCCTGCCCTTGAAGCCGGCCTGCGCCAGACCATGAAACGACTGGTGCGTCCGCTACTGACTCCGAGACTGCCCATCAGTGCCCAACGGTTGCTGATCCGCCAGGCCTACCGCAGCTCGATCCCCCCCAGGGGGACCCGCTATTCCAGGGAAACGCTGGGCGGCGTACCGGCACTGCGGACCTGCTGGAGCCATACGCCCGCCGGGGTGGTGCTGTACTTCCATGGCGGTGCGTACATCATCGGCTCCCCCGACACCCACCGGGGCATCACCGGGCACCTGGCCAAGGCCAGCGGATGCGAGGTGATCGCACCGGACTACCGACTGGCACCGGAGCACCCTTTCCCGGCCGCCCTGGACGACGCCGAGGCCAGCTATCTGGCGCTGCTCGAAGGGGGTCGCCCACCGCACCGCATTGCCTTCGCCGGAGACTCCGCCGGTGGCGGCCTGTGCCTGGCCCTGGCATTGCGGCTGAAGGCGGCGGGGCAGCCGTTGCCGTCGTCACTGACCCTGTTCTCACCCTGGACCGACCTGACCCAGAGCCGGCTCTACTCGCCGGCCAGCGAACCGGTCCTGCAAGCGGAATGGACCCGCCATGCCGCGCGTCTCTATGCCGGCGACCACGCCCTCGACACCCCCCTGCTGTCGCCAGTATTCGGCGACCTGAGCGGCCTGCCACCGATGCTGATCCAGGTCGGTGGTGACGAAATCCTGCTGAACGACTCCGAACGGCTGGCGACCCGGGCGCGCCGACAGGGTACCGAGGTTCGCCTCGACATCCACAACGGCCTCTGGCATGTGTTTCAGGTGCACAGCGGGCCGCTGGCGAGGGCCACCGCGGCCATGGCGACCGCCGGCGAGCACATCAGAACGCATCTGACAGACGGATCTCCCCCCGCACCAGCGCCTCCTTCCGGGGCCTGGGCCAGCGCTTGACCCGCCACTCCACACGGGAGGCCTGCCGGCGATCCCCCACCGGTGCCTGGAACACCAGCGCCAGCGGCCCTTTGCCACGCAGGCTGCGCGCCCCCCGTGGCGCCCCCGCCTGGTGCTCCGCGAACCGCCGTTCAACATCCGTGGAAATGCCCGTGTACAGGGCTCCGGTGGCGGTACGCACCAGATACAGATGCCACTGCTCAGCCATGGGCCAGGCTCGCCTCCCTGGCGACTACCCGACGCTGCTGGAGCCATAGGCCGGTCAGAATCAGGCCCAGCCCCAGGTAGGTGGAGGGCAGAATCACCTCCCCCAGCACGAAGTGAATGAACACCAACGACAGGAACGGGGAAATGAAGATGAGATTGCTGACCCTGGCGGTGTTTTCCGCCTTTTTCATGGCCTGGGACCAGAGCACGAACGCCACCCCCATTTCAAACACTCCGACATAACCGGCGGCGGCCAGGGACCGTCCCGAGGGGAAGGTGAAACCAGCGGTCAGGGCGCAGGCCAGGGCGATGAACGGCAGCCCAAACAGGAAGTTCAGGAACAGCCCGACCACCGGATCCCGGCTGTCGCGAGTCGCCAGAATCCAGTAGCAGGCCCACACCAGCGTGCTTCCCAGGGCAAAACCGACCCCCAGCGGATCGGAGAACGTCAGGGACGTGACCTCGCCACGGGTGGCGATCACCACAACCCCGGAATAGCACACCAATCCGGCCCATATGTCGACGGCGCGCAGGCGCTGTCCCAGAAACGGTACCGATAGGTAAGCCAGCACCAGCGCCCAGGTATAGTTCAGGGGCTGGGCCTCCTGGGCGGGCAGGCGGTCAAAAGCGCCGAACAGGAGGAAATAGTAGAGGCAGGGATTGATCAGCCCCATGGCCAGGGACTGCGCATACTGGGCACGCCGCAACCGGAACACCGCCCGCCACCGGCCCTGAAGCCACAACACCAGGGCCAGTACCAGCACCGACGACGAGCAGGCCACCAGCAACACCTGCACCGGCGCCAGGGAGGCCAGCGCCAGCTTGAAAGCGGTGGCCACCGTGGACCACAACAGCACGGCCGCCAAGCCATAAGCCATGGCGTGTTTCTGGTTCACCATTGTCAACTCCCTTGATGGATTGGCCGGTACCCGAGCCCCGGCCCAGCCACCATTCCGACCCCGGCTTCCTCGCAGATCGCCGCGGCCCGGGCCGTGAGTTCCGAAATGAAGCGGCGTTGCGCCCTAGGCTCCAGGGGATAGGCCTTCAACCGATAGTGCAGCCCCCACTCACAACCGGACACCACCACCTGGACCGGCTGATAGGTTCTGGTCAGAGGGCAGGTAAAGATCGCGTCCCGGAACCGCGCGCGCAGGAAGGCGACATCGTGGTCGGGCTCCAGATACAGGTCGGCGACGCACATCAGATTGTCGGTGCCATCGTTGCCGTTGGCCAGCAGCGCATTCCACAGCACACCGTGGGGAATCACCACCACGGTGTCGTCGAGGGTGACGATTTCCGCAGCCCGGGCGCCGATGGCCCGGACCTCGCCGTACCGCCCATCCACCTCGATCCAGTCACCGAGTCGGTAGGGCATCTCGTACAGGGTGACGATCCCGGCAATCAGGCTGTTGGCATAGTCCTTGAGCGCAAACCCCAGGGCCAGCCCCAGGGCGCCGAAAATCGCCACCATGTTCTCGAACGACGGCTCCACCAGAATCGGCACCACCATCAACAGGGTCAGGAGGATGATCAGCAGCCGCAGCAGTGGCACCGATGCCAGCAGGTACAGCCGGGGCTTGCCCGACAGTTTCCCCGCCAGCGCCGGAAACAGCTTCTGCACCAGCAGGATCAGCAGGGCCGCGATCACAATCACCGCCAGCGCCTCCAGGATCGCTTGCGAGGTGATGGAGGCGAGAGCCTCCCTGACAGGGCGGGTGTCCATGGTGCCTCCTAGAATCCGTCCACCGGGTAGCCCCGGGCATGCAGGTACTTGCGAACCGCGGGATAACCAAGCGGCTGGACCCGGTAGTCCTCCCCGGCCCCGGCCGGAGCCACCAGCTCCGCCCGCAGCAGCAGCGACAGCGCCACCCGCGCCTCAGGTTCGGCCAGGCCGGTGACCTGGGCAAGCCGGTCAAGCGGCAAGCCGTCGTGCAAGAGCAGCGCATGCAGAATGTGCCCGGCGCCGGGGCCGGCGGCCGTAGGGACCGCGGGCAGTTTCATCGGCTCCAGAGGGGCCACCCAGTACAGCCGGCCACCGCCGGACTCGTCCCGGAGCGGCCTCGCCGCGGCTTCGTCCTCCGGGTGTGAGCGCAGCCGTTGTCGCCAGAGGGCCAGGGCCACCCCGGGATTGCCCCGGGACAGTGCAGCCAGGTCCCGGGCAAAGCCACTGTACTTGCGCTCCTGCCCGTCGTCAGGGGCCGGCAGCACGTACAGGCCATCGTGACTCATCCGTGCCGTGACCGTGCGACCGGAGGCTCCTCCGGCCAGGAATGCCAGCCACCGGGTCAGTCGTTCACCGGTCAGGGGCGCCGGCGTCACCGGGGCCAAGTGCAACTCGGGCAGGTAATGTGTCCAAAACGTCCAGCACCAGCTGGAGCAACCCACCAAGCCGTCACCGGCCTGATCCAGGGCGACCCGGGACAGGAACTCGCGCACCAGCGCCAGACCGGACGGGTGCCGCAACCAGAAGTCCGCCAGCTCCGGCAACACCCAGTCACCATCCGTCAGCGCCTGACGGTCCCACCAACAGGCAGCGGCGGCCGGCGTCATCGACACCTCGTCCGGAGGCGTCAGCAGCCGTCGATCCAGGCAGGCCAACGCCTCCCGGACCCCTGAAAACGGCGGCGCCACCAGCACCGGGACCCGACGCGGGCGGCCGCCGCCCCGGGTCAGGCGCGCCAGCTGCCGCCCGACTGCGTCCGCCGTTGTGGCCGGATCCGGCGCCGGTGCGACCTCGGCCAGCGTGCGGGCCGACAGGGCCGGCAAGGCATCCAGGCTGCGGAATGTGGTGTCCTCCGGCGTAACCCCCGCGCGCAACTGCGCGAGAATGTCACGGAGGGCACTGCGCACCGTCCTGTGCACCGAGGTTTCCGGCAGCTGCCACTGCTCCAGAGGCACCAGCCCGCCCGGCATGGCCGGGTGTTCCGCATCCGTATCCGTTGTCACAGGGGCGTCTCCCAATACGCTATTCCGGCACTAGCCAATCCTGGGTGGCCGACAGCCAGGGACCTTCCGCGTCTTGAAGGTCCGCCATCATCGCGGCAAAACGCTGATCGAATGTCCAGGGTGGATTGACGACCAGCATGCCCGATCCCACCATGCCCCGGCCGGGGGCCTCGTGCAGCCTCACCTCGCTGCGCAGAACCTTGCGGACCGGGCCGTTCGCCAACGCACTCAGCAGGCCCTGTTCCAAACCGCTGGTGAGAATGGGATACCACACAAGATAGACGCCATGGCGGCACTTTTTCCACGCCCGGGCCAGGGTATCCGCGACGTGGCGGTATTCGGTCTTGACCTCATAGGACGGATCGACCAGCACCGCCAGCCGGGGCTGGGCGGGGGGCAGCTGGGTCAGCAGTCCCTTGAGACCGTCCTGACACAGAACGCGGACACCCGAGGCGACCGCCCAGTCTTGCAGCTGCCGGCCTTCATTCGGATGCAGTTCAAACGCAGTGACGGTATCGACCGGCCGGGCGAGTTCCGCCAGCCAGGCGGGCGAGCCCGGATACACCGTCAGGCTTCCCGGGGTCGGGTTGAGTTGCGTCAGCAGCGCCAGCATCGGCTGCCAGTCCGGAGAAGCCAGGCGGGCGCGCTGACGCCACAACCTCTGGATACCGTTGTCCGCTTCAGCAGTCTTGCGGGCCCGCATGTCCGTGAGATCGTAGCGGGCACTGCCGGCGTGGGTATCGAAGCAGGCAATGGCGGACGGCTTGGCCTGCATCATGGCGATGGCCAGGGTCAGGGCGGCGTGTTTGTGGACATCGGCGAAATTGCCGGCGTGAAATGCGTGCAGGTAACTCAGCATGAATGGCCTCCGGTGATCCGGAGGCCATTAAGCCCGAGAGGCCCCGCCCTTGCAAGCGGCGGCCGGAGCTCAGAAGTCCAGGCCCAGGGTCAGCCAGAGCTGGCGACCAGGCTCGATGCCGGAGTCGCCGTCCGACACCGTGTAGACCCGGTCGTTCAGCAGGTTTCGGACCTCGACGCCCGCCACAAGCTCGGTGTCGCCGATGGGATAGCGATGCTCGAGCGAGGCGTCGAACAGCAGGGTTGCCCGGCGGCGCTCGTCCTCGTACACCTCCAGGGATTCCCGCACCACCTCTCCGTTACCGGTGTCCACCAGCTCGCCGTCGACGGTTCGGCTGGTTTCGACAATGGCGTCGTAGCCCCCCCGGTAACGTCCACTGACGGTACCGCTCCAGGCCTCGGAGAAGCGATGGGACACCGCGACCTGAATCACCAGTGGGCGGTTGTAGTCCTCCCTCAGGGCTTCCAGTTCCCCGTACTTGATGCGCTTGCCCCGGTACCAGACGTACTCCGACGACGCCGTGGCATCGACCGGATCGTCGTAATCGGCGTTGCGGGTCTCGGTTTCCGACCAAGTGCCATGAATGTTCACCAGAGTCTGGCCATACACTCCGTTCCAGCCCAGGGAGATACCCCGGTAGTCGCTGCTGCCCTCGTTGTTCATCAGGTAGTAGCGGTAACCGTCCGTCTGGGTTTCGGTGGTGGTCCGGGAAAATTCATCCCGGTTGTCCCGACGCACCAACTTCAGGGTCAGGGTACCGCCGAACAGCGCCTGGCTCAGGCCCAGGGCCACTTCGTCGCTGTAGGGCGTCTTGAGCCCGTCAAAGCGGTAGCGATAGTCGCCCTGGCCGGCGGCGCGCTCCCAGTCGGTGACGATGTTCTGCTCGGTGCTCCGGTACTCGGTGTAGTACGGCGCCCGGGCCTCCCGCAGCTTGTAGCTGAGCAAAGGGGCACCATAGTAGCGGTTCAGGCCCGCCATGAGCTGGGTACGACCGTCGCCGAAGACATCGAATCGAGCCCGGCTGCGCCAAGCCAGGTCATGATTGCGCAGGAAATCGTTGTAGTCATACCGCAACCCGAGGGTACCGGTGAGCCGGCGCCAGGTGACGGTGGTTTCGCCATACAGCCCGATCTCGTTCAGGGCCACGGTGACATCATCGGCCTGATAGACCCGGCGGCTGGAGAAGTACTGCTCCTCCTGAACACAGTCGGTGGTGTAACCCCGGCACTGGACGTCGGGGTTGATGACGGCGTCGTCGTACACATAGAGCGTGTCGTCCCGGCGGAACCAGGAGCGGCTGTGCCGGGCGTCGACGCCGGCCTCGTGGTGCAGGTCCACGTCGCCCCAGGCCACCGGCAGTGTCCGCAGGCTGTACCCCAGGCTGGTGGCGTCCTCGACCATATCCAGGTCGCCATAGCCCCCTTCCCGGCTCAGGCCGACATCCGCCTCCAGCCCCCACTGGCGGCTGCGGGTGTTCTCCCAGGGGAAGTACCCGTTGGGCGCCTCCCGGGAACTGTCGCTTCGGGTCCAGCCCAAGTCCAGACTCTGCTCCAGGTGGGCGCCCAGGTGCTCGTAACCGGCTTTCAAGCCATAGCCACCCCCAGACAGGGTGTAGTCGCTGTCGCGGACATTCTCGATGAAGCCCTCGCTTTCATAAGGCGCCCAGGTGGCGGTCAGGTCCAGGGTCCCGGCGCCACCCACGTCCGAGCTGAGCTTGAATAGCAGGTTCCGGTTGCGCTGAATCCGGTTGCGGGTCTGATCCAGTGTCAGCTCCGGCGTGCTGGCATAGGACTCGCTCAGACTGGCCAGCAGGCCGAGCCCATCCGCCAGCGGCGTGGCGTAGGTGGCGCTGGCCCGGTAGCGCTTGAAATCTGGCGAGTCCGGGGGCTCGGGAGGCTCGGTCTGGGTATCGGGATCCCAGTCGCGGGTAAGCACATGGAACCGGGTCCAGCCTGCGTGGGTGCCAGACACCCGGACACGGCCTTCCGGTTCGTCCCCGGCGCGCCGGGTGGTGGCGTCCACCACGCCGCCGGTAAAGCCGCCGTATGCCGCCGGCACGTTGGCGTCGTAGACGGCCAGCCGGTCGATCACACCCGCATCGAGAAACAGGGACTGTTCATGACCGGCAACCCCGTGAATCCCGGAGCCGTCGCCATCCGAGGCCGGATCCAGCCGGTTACTGTTGCTCAGCCCGTCCAGCACGAACTGGTTCTCGTAGAAACGGCCACCGGAAATCGAAACCGACTGGGGCCTGAGCTCGGTCAGGCCCTCGACACTTTCGCTGTCCTCACCGAACTGGAGACCCGGGACCAGCTTGAGCACGCCGTCCAGAGTACCGTCCGCCTGCCCAAATTGTTCCACATAGGTCTGATCGAACACCGTCTCGCCCGCGCCCGTGTCGTCCAGCCCACCGGGGTTCTGCACCGGCGCAGTAATCAGCAGGGTGGGCAGAGACACGGCATCTTCCGGAGACGGGGTGGGCGTTTCCGCCGAGGCACCGCTGCTGGCCACCAGAACGGTGGCCAGTGTGGCTTTTCGGGGCCAGCGCCACGGTGCCGGGTGATGGCTGCGCTGGCGCCCCGCGACCGGCCTCACAGATCACAGGAGGCACAGTAGGGTGTCGCGTCCGTTGCGTCGGGGATACCGTCTCCATCGATATCCGCATCCAGGGCCAGACCGAACTCGGTGCGTTGCTGTTCGGTGCTGTCCGGGCTGTAGAAGTCGGGCCGGCCATCGCCGTCGTAGTCGAACCGAGCCACTGTGGTCGACGGATAGTCGTCGGCCGCGACCCAGGCCTCCGCCACCCGGGCCAGACGGGCATTGCGACTGGTGGCGAGCTCAACCTCCCGGGCCAGGACTTCGGCCTCGCTACCGTAACCGGCGTAGGTCAGCCAGTACACCAAATCCTGGCGGTAGGTTTCCTGGTCTTCCGGATCGTTGAGCGCGGCAATCAGTGGCAGCAATCCGGAGGCACCGTCCTCACCGACCAGCACCCGACGCAGCAGGGCCTTCGCCTCGCTGGCAGCCGCCGCAGCGGTCTCCGGGGCCTCCGGGCCAATCGCCGTGCGCAGGAATTCAATCAGGGACTGATACTCGTCCACCCGTCCGGTGTTACCGGAACCGCCCAGGACATCGTGGATGGCGTCATCCAGGGTCTCCTGGTTGTCCGTCACGGTCGCGGCGGACAGGCTCGCCTGCACCGATGCCGCCATTGAGGCCAACGCCAGGTCATAGCTGGCGTTACTCGCCCGGAACAGGGCCATATCGGCGTACTGGCTGGCACGGGTTCCGGAATCCCCCAGCTGATCGATCAGGCTTTCCCAGCGGTCAAGATAGGTCTGGCTGGTTTCGAACGCACCGATAAAGTAGTAGCCACCGGCCAGTTGCCCCCAAGCTTTCGCCTGTTCTTCCGTTGACCATTGCGACATGCGGGACTCGCCCAGCGCGGCGCAGGCATCCATGCGGGTTCTGGCCAGATCCGTCCGCTCCAGCCAGTGATACAGGATCGCCACCTTGCGGCACCCCTGGCCCAGGTAATTGCCGGGGGTGGTTTCGGCTGCGGCGAACGCGGCGGATGTGGCGATGTCGAATGCCGCATCGGCCACAGCCAGCGCCGCTTCGGGCTGACCGTCGTCCCACAGCAAGCGGGCCAGGTAGCGTTTACCGCTCTGCGTTGAACCCTCGCCGGTGAAGGTCAGCAGCTCCACTTGTTCGGCCAGGTCATCGGTGGACGCCACCACGGTGTCGATCGCCGCCTCGACCTCACCGGCATTGGCCAGGTCCCGGGCCTCATACACCGCCAGTGCCGCCAGGGCATCGGCCTCGTAGTGTTTGTCATGGGCCTGGTCGTAGGCACGGACATCTCCGGCCACCAGGGCCTTAAACTCATCCGTCAGCCCCAGGGCGCCGTAGATGCCGGCAAAGTTATCCGCATAGGTCGCCACCGCCGCCTGGTTGCAGGCCACGTCAAACAACGCCTCGTATTCTTCCAGTACCGCCCGTGCCCGATCCGGCAGCGCCAACTGCAGATAATCTTCGCCAACGCTCGCCAGCTGCATCGTTTTGAGTGCGTAACACTTGTCCTCGGAATCCCGCTTGCCCATGCCGGACACCACGTCGTGGAAGAAGGTCACGCTGCTCAGGGCCGCGTCGAAGGCGTCACCGGCCAGCCCCTGCGCCACCGCTTCGGTGACCAGATCCTCGGCATTGCTGCCGGCCGCAACCGCCAGGCGGCCATAGGCGGTGGTGTACGGCTGGCCCGCCATGGCATCGAAATAGGTATTCAGAGGCGCCAGCGCCTGATCCGCCTGTTCCGGGAAGCCGGCGTCACGAAGGGCCCGGCTCAATGACTGATAAAACAGACCGTCGTCGGCGCTGATCACCGGTACGCCGGAGCCATCCTCGGTGGTGGCCAGGTAGGCGTCGTACAGACTCAGGGCCTTCTGCCAGCTGGCCTGGGCCCCGTCGAGGTCGCCGAAGCTGGCCTGGGCCAAACCAATCCCCTTGTACGCTTGGGCTTTCCAGGTTTTTTGGAAAATCGAGGAGGCCACCGTCAGCATGGCCGATTCCACTAGGCCGGCTTCCGCCTGGCCGATCGCCACCGAGGCATAGATCGGGTCCAGCACCTGGTCATCGATCACCCCATCGAACAGGCGCGCCGCCTGATAGTACGGCGACTGGTCGGAACGCATGAAGTAGTTCAGCCGGGCCTCGTTGTCATCACCCAGAAGTTCCTCCTGAGCCAGAGGCAAGGCCGTTTCCAGCACATCGCTGTCGGCCAGCAGGGGCAGAAGGTTGTCCGGGTCCAGCGGTTGCGGCACCTCGAAGGTATCCGCCGACAGCACTTCGGCGGTCAGACCGTGGGCCACCACCAGGTAGCGGGCCATGTTGACCAGCGCGGCGCTGTCCGCGGGCACGCCCGCACCACCCAGAGCGGCCAGTATGGCCTCCGCCAGATCCGACAGACGTTGTTCTTCGGTCTCGTTCGCCGGCACGAAACCAAGCGACTGCTCCAGATAGGCGGCCAGCCCCTGACGCACCTGGATGCGGTTCATGGCCAGCACCAGGGCCTCGGCATCCGCCGGCGGAGTGGCCAAGCCATCCAGGGCCTGAATACGCTGTGCCGCCCTCAGCAAGGAGGCCTCGACTTCATCGGGGATCTCCGGGTCGCCCGCCAAACGCGCCGCGGCAGCGGCAAAATCTCCGGACACCATCAGCAGCTGTTCCAGCAGGTCCTGTACCGGCGCCTCCACCCCTTTCAGGGCCACCAGCAGATCCGTGGTCAGCAAGCTGGCGCGCTGCGCCGCCAACGACCCGGCGGGGTCGGCCAGCAGTTCCGGCTCGGACAGCCCCAGCAACTGGGCCAGACCGGCGATGGTGCCGTTGGCGTCCTGATACGCCAGAGCCAGCGTGGACAGTGGCGACACCACGGTGTCCGTGCCCGTCCCCGCGTAGGGTGCGGCCAGGGTCAGACTGCCGAGGTCCTGTCCGGTGGCGGTGTCGCGCCCGCCCACGGCGATCACCCGCAGCCCTTCATCCACGGCGGCCGCGTCCAGCGTGAAACTGAACCGGCCGTCGTCGCCGGTCTGCACGATCCGGGTCAGGGCCTGACCGTCGGCATCCTCCAAGTGAACCGCCGCCCCGGAAATCTCCGGATCGGTGACCTTGCCGGTGATGCTTACCGAGCCGTCGTCACGGCTGTCACCGTCGCCGCCACCACCGGAACCGCCGCCGCAGGCGGTCATCAACGATACGGTGATCAGCATCACCGATACTTTCAATGCTGCCAGTAGGTCCGGCAGCCCTCGCCATGTGTTTGTCATGCTCGCACCCCGCGATGAAAATTTCACAACGCCAAAACGAATGCGAATTATCCTCATTTGCATACATATTGCAAATCATTCATATTCATAAACCCCTCAGGAATATCACCCGACATCCGCATGATCAGACTGACGCTCATCGCCGCCCTGGCCGCAGGCCTGGCGGCTCCGACCCAAGCCGTGCCGGCGACCACCGGCACGCCGGGCCCATTGGCGGAGAACGAAACCTGCGAGGCCTCCCCCGCCGCGCTCCGGGCGTGCTATCAGCAGCCCCCGGCACACTGGCCGCCCCCAACCCTGGCTGCCGGCATCGATCACTGGCAGGAGCTGGGGCCACTGCCACCGGTGACGCCGCCCGCCAACGCGGCCGAGGAGTCGCGACGGGCGCTGGGGCGCCGTCTGTTTTTCGACCCGATCCTGTCCCGTTCGGGCCAGATTGCCTGTGCCTCCTGCCACCATCCGGATCAGCGCTTCGCCGATGGCCGACGCACGTCCAGTGGACATGACCTGAAGACCGGACATCGCAACAGTCCGAGCCTGCTGAATACCGGGCTGCATCGGGTCTGGTTCTGGGACGGCCGGGCGGGCTCCCTGGCGGCACAGGCCATGGAGCCCATGCTCAATCCGGTCGAGATGGCGGCAAGCCGGGAAGGGATCGAGCACAGGCTGAATCAAGACGAGGACTACCGGAAGGCATTTGCGGAAGCGTTCGGGGAGAGCCCCATTACTCTGGAGCAGGTGGCGGAGGCTCTGGCGAGCTGGCAGGCCACGCTGCGGTCGCGATCATCGCCCTTCGACCGCTTCTTGAAGGGCGATCATCGGGCTCTCAGCGATCAGGCCATCCTCGGCCTGCACCTGTTTCGGACCAAGGCGCGCTGCATCAACTGCCACATGGGACCGCTGCTGTCAGACGACCGTTTCCACAACCTCGGCCTGACCTACTACGGCGGCAAATACGAAGACCTGGGGCGTTACCAGGTCACCCGGAACCCGGACGATGTCGGCCGTTTCCGAACCCCCTCCCTGCGGGAGGTGGCGGCGACCGCACCGTACATGCACAACGGCCTGTTTCCGCACCTTCGAGGTGTCCTGGCCCTCTACAACGGCGGCGGCCCCAGGCCCACGCCCAAGGCGCACCAGGCGGACGATCCGTTATTCCCGAAAACCTCGCCGATCCTGCAACCGCTGGGACTGACCCAGCGGGAGCTGGATGCCCTGGAGAGTTTTCTCCGGAGCCTGACCTCCGGTACCGGGGAACGGCGGGCCGTCGTTACCCAGAGCGCCGGGCCGTAGACCGACGGGGGGTCGCCGGCCGGGCATCCGGCGACCGGTCTTCCGACCGCCCCGGTTCACGGGTTACCGCGGCCTTGCGCAGTGATTGCCAGGCAGAAAACACGCTTTCCGGCGAACCGGCCAACTGAACGGCAGTCCAACTCACGTCCCATCCTCCCCATGTGATGACCACTGAGACTGAATCTAGCACTCACGGAAGTTTTTGCAAATCATTCTCATTAAATTTTAAAATGCTTTCTGGCTGTCAACCGACTCAGGTCAAATCCCCGGCAAAGTCCCCTTGCTTTGTGTGGATTCAGCCAACATAATCTGAACGAGAATCCTTACCATTTGTATTTTTTACCCACACACGGAGCCCACAATGAAAACACCGTTTCGCCCAGCCCCGCTGGCGCTGACCGTTGCCGCCGTACTGACGGTAGGCTGCACCCACACCCCCTGGTCAAAGGACACCGCCGCGCCGGTCACCAAAGCGGACGTGGTTGAGCACTACGCCGACCTGGCCTATGCCAACTATCAGGACGCACTGACCACGGCCCGGGCCCTGGACGAAGCCACCGACCGACTGATCGCCAACCCGACCGATGCCAATCTGGAAGCGGCCAAACAGGCCTGGCTGGCAGCGCGGGTACCCTACCAGCAAACCGAAGTGTTCCGGTTCGGCAACACCATCGTTGATGACTGGGAAGGCCAGCTCAACGCCTGGCCTCTGGACGAGGGGCTGATCGACTACGTCAAGGCCGACGACTACCAACACGAACTCGGCAATGCCGGCGCCACCGCCAACATCATCGCCAACACCCGCATCAACGTGGGCGGTGAAACCATCGACGTGTCCAACCTCACGCCGGAGCTGCTTGCCAACCTGAACGAAATCGGCGGTTCCGAGGCCAACGTCGCCACCGGTTACCACGCCATCGAGTTTCTGCTGTGGGGGCAGGACCTGCACGGTTTCGAGCTGGGTGCCGGCGAGCGCCCGGTCTCCGACTACGTGACCGGCGCCGGCTGTACCCACGGTCACTGTGATCGGCGTGCCCAATACCTGGACGCAGTCACCGACCTGCTGGTCTCCGACCTGGAATGGATGGTCGACCAATGGGCGCCGGGCCATGACGACAACTACCGGGCCCAGCTGCTGGCGGCGGACGCCAACGACGGCGTCCAGAAAATGCTGTTCGGCATGGGCTCCCTGTCCCTCGGCGAGCTGGCGGGCGAGCGGATGAAGGTTGCCCTGGAAGCGAACTCCTACGAGGATGAGCACGACTGTTTCAGCGACAACACCCACAACTCCCATTACTACAATGGCCAGGGCATCCAGAACGTCTACACCGGCAGCTACCGCCGCGTGGACGGCCGCCTGGTCGAGGGGCCGTCCCTGTCCGATCTGGTCCGGCAAACCAATCCGGAACTGGATGCCCGCCTCAACGCCCAGCTGGAAGCCAGCATGAAAGCCCTGGGGCTGCTGAAAGCCAAGGCCGAGTCCAGCCAGGCACCGATGCGCTTTGACATGATGATCGCCCCCGGCAACGCCGCCGGTGCGAAAATCGTGAACGGTGCTATCATGGCGCTGGTCGAGCAGACCGGCTCCATTGAGCAGGCCGCCCAGGAACTGGGCATCGAGGCGCTGTCTCCGGACGACGCCGGCCACAGCTTCTGACCGATACGGTCTGCCAGATCCGGATATCGGGAGCCAAAGGCTCCCGATATCCTGTAAAGACCAAGAACGAGCCATGGAAAGCCTGTTTCGAATGACGCGGGTTTTCCATGGCTTCTTCAATTGATGCGTGAGTGATTCATGAAACGACACCGTCTACTCCCAGCCCTGGCGCTGGCGCTCGGGGCCGCCCCGGTGCTGGCCGACAGCCATGCCGGCTATCCGATCCAGACCACCCCGATGACCGGCGGCGAAGGCACGGTCGAGCAGTCCGACACCAACGCCTATTCCCTGCCCCAGGCCAACCTGTCCATGACCAAGCGCCTGGACTTCAGCGTCGGCAACAGTTTCTTCCGTAACCCCTGGGTGGAGGCACCGGCCAGCACCGACGCCCGCGACGGCCTCGGCCCCCTGTTCAACACCAATTCCTGCCAGGGGTGCCACCTGAAGGACGGCCGGGGCAACCCGCCCAGCGCGGACGCTCCTTCGGTGTCCCTGTTCCTGCGGCTGGCAGTTCCGGCCGATCCGGACACGGACGCGGAGATTCTCCGTGTCCACGGTTTCAAACCCGCCCCCGTCTACGGCAGCCAACTGCAGACCTCGGCCCTGCCCGCCGCCCGGCCGGAGGCCGACCTGATCGTGGAGTGGCAGCCGCTCACCCGGACCCTGGCCGACGGCACCCAGGTGGCACTGCGCCAGCCCCGGTACCGGATTGAAAACCCCAACTACGGCCCCCTGCCGGACAACCTGCTGATCTCCCCGCGGGTGGCGCCCCAGATGATTGGCATGGGCCTGCTGGAGGCGATTCCCATCGATACCCTGGCCGCCCAGGCAGACCCGGACGACCGTGATGGCGACGGCATCTCCGGCAAGCTCAACCAGGTCTGGGACCTGGCCAGCCAGCAAACCGTGCCCGGCCGGTTCGGCTGGAAGGCCGGCGAGCCGAGTGTTCACCAGCAGAGCATGGGCGCCTTCGCCGGTGACATGGGGCTGACGTCCACCCTCAAACCGACCACCGATTGCACGCCCGAGCAGCAGTGCGAACGGTTCGCCTCCGGCGGGGAACCGGAAGTCAGCGACAAGGTGGCCAGTTTCGTGACCTTCTACGCCAAGAGCCTGGCGGTTCCGGCCCGACGCAATCTGGATGCGCCCTCGGTGCGCCGGGGCGCGGAGCTGTTCAACGAGAGTGGCTGCGCCGCCTGTCACCGGCCGACCTACCAGACCGGCGAGGTCGCCGAGCGTCCGGACCTGAGCCACCAGACCATCTGGCCCTACACCGACCTGCTGCTCCACGATATGGGCCCGGGCCTGGCCGACGGCCGCCCGGAGTTCCTGGCCGACGGCAACGAATGGCGCACGCCGCCGCTGTGGGGTATTGGCCTTGCACAAGTGGTGAACCCGCTGGCAGGCTACCTCCACGATGGCCGGGCCCGCACCCTGGAGGAAGCCATCCTCTGGCACGGTGGCGAGGCCCAGGCCGCGGCCGACCGGTACAGCCGCCTTCCGGCGGAGGACCGCCAAGCGCTGATCGACTTCCTGCAATCGCTCTAAGGTACTGACATGCAACGACTGACCCGACTGCTGCTCGCCTGCACCTGGCTGCTGGCTTCCGGACTCGCCGTCGCCGGCGACACCACGGACCTCGACCGCCAAGCCCGACACCTCTGGTATGACGGCATCCTGTCCGGCTACCAGGCCCTGGCCCGGGAAGCCCAGACCTTCGCCCGGGTTGCCGGTGATTACTGCCAGGCTCCGGAGCAGACCACCCTGGCGCAGGTACGGGATGCCTGGCAACGGGCATTCCTGGCCTGGCAGGCGGTACGTTTCGTCGATTTCGGGCCGGTGGAAAACGACAACCGGGCCTGGCAGTTCCAGTTCTGGCCCGATCCGAAGAACCTGGTCGCCCGCAAGGCCCGGGCGCTGCTGACCTCCGGCGCCCCGGTGACCCGGGAGCAGGTGGAACAGGGTGGCGTCGCCGTCCAGGGTTTCCCCATGGCTGAGTATCTGTTGTTCGACGACGCTTTCGGCACCAGCGACCAGGCGTTGCCGGCAACGTCCAGCTGCGCCCTGCTGACCGCGGTGGCCGGCCACATCGCCGACAACAGCCAGCAACTGCTGGCCGACTGGCAGGCGTTCCGGCCCCACTATCTCGACACCGCCCAGTTCCGCGACACCACCCTGCGTGCCGGCGTCGCCGCCCTGGAAATTCTGGAAGAGCGACGCCTGGCCCAGCCCATGGGGCTGCGCGGCACGGGCAAACGCTCCGTCTACGTCGCCGACGCTTGGCGCAGCGGCCGCAGCCTGGCCGGCATCGAAGCCTCGGTGCGCGGTCTGCACCAGTACTTTTTCCCGGGACTGGCGTTGCTGCTTGAGCACAGTGACCAGCCGGAACTGGGCCCATGGATCGACGCCCAGTTCGGGGAAGTCCTGGAGCACTTCCCGGCGCTGCGCCAGCCGATGGCCCCCCTGCTGGCCCCCGAGGGCCATTTTGGCGCCCTGCAGGGCCTGTACGTGGACCTGTCCCAGCTGGCCGTCCTGGTCAATGACCAGGCGGCGGTTGCCCTCGGCGTGGTCCGTGGCTTCAATTCCAGCGACGGTGACTGAGGAGGCGGCGACATGGCGCAGCTGAACCGCAGGCGTTTTCTCCAGGGCGGACTGGCCGGAAGCCTGGCCCTGACGCTGACCGGGTGCGGCTTGCTGCCCCGCACGACCGGGCCGGCGCCGGATCAGTACGGCGGTGCGTTGGGGCTCCCCGACGGCACGTTCGGGGTTGGCGTCGTCGACCGTCGGGGTCGGCTGCTGTGGCAATCGCCGGTGGCCACCCGCTGCCACAGCGGCTGCAACCGGCCGGCGGCGGACGAAATCCTGTTCTTCGAGCGGCGTCCGGGCTGGTCCTTTTATGTGTTCGACCGTCACACCGGCGAGCGCCGCTACCACATCCGGGCCGCCGACGGCGAACATTTCGTCGGACACGGGGTGTTCTCTCCCGACGGCCGCTGGCTGTACGCCACCGCCAGCCGCTACGAGGAAGGCGAAGCCATCGTCGCGGTATACGATGCCCGGAACGGGTACCGGCGGGCCGACACCTTCGATCTGGGCGGTATCGGCCCGCACCAGATCACCCTGCATCCGGACGGCGATACCCTGGTGGTCGGCCTGGGCGGCATTCTCACCCATCCGGACTATGACCGAATCAAACTGAATCTGGACACCATGGACCCGGCCCTGGTCCTGATGGACCGCCACAGCGGCGAGATCGTCGGCCGCGTCCGGCCCGGCCATCATCACCAGAGCACCCGCCATGTGGACGTTGGCCCCGACGGCACCGTGTATGTCGCCTACCAGTACCAGGGCCCCCGTTATGAAACGCCCGCGCTACTGTCCCGGCTCGAGGGCGGCCAGCTACGGGAGATCCGGTTCGAGGACGACACCCAGGCGGCTCTGGCCAACTACATCGCCAGTGTCATCGCCCACCCGGAAAACGATCTGGTGGCCGCAACCTCTCCGGTCGGCGGCACCGCGGTGATATTCGAGGGGCCCAGCGGCCGACTGCGGGCCCGGCTGTCGCTGCCGGACTGCGCCGGTATCCAGCCACTGGCCGGCGGCGACTTTCTGATTTCCTCCGGGCGCGGCAAGCTGGTCCGGCTCGGCGGCGACAACCGCCCGACGGAACTGGCCAGCCTGCCGGTTTACTGGGACCACCATCTGGTGTGAACCGCCCCCTGACCTTCAGGGCCGGGATCGCTGCGGCTATCCCTGGCCCTCATGTGTCAGGAGGACGACACCTTGTCGAACCACCATCCGGATACCCTGGACCCGCTCTACAGCCTGATCGCCAACGAGGAAGACGCCCGGGTCTGCAAGGACATTCCCGAGTCGGCCTGCCGGGACGTCCCCCGGAATTTCTTTCTGATCCTCGCCAGCAACGTACTGACCCAGCTCGGAGATCGGCCGATCGGCCCCTGGACATGGCCGGTGGCAACAAGCGCACCGATGACACCGCCGTGAGCAACACCGTCATCGGTATGCTGCTCCTGGTCACCGGTGTCTGAGCGGAGCTACCGCTACACCGGCTTTCCCTCGTTCAGGGCCAGGGCCCCCTTGACGATCCGGTAGATGGCCCAGATCGAGGTGCCCAACAAAATGAACCAGCCAATGATCAGGGGCACGGTCAGCATGCCGATCACCCCCCACAGCAGCGCGATCCAGAACGTCCGGATCTGCCAGCGGAAATGACGTTCGATCCAGGTGCCCCGCACGTCATCGAGCTTGAGATAATTGAGAATCACCCCCGCCAGCGCGGTCACGCCCCCCAGAAAGAAGGCCAGCGCCTGCAGGATATAGACCGCCACGGCCAGGTTCCGGGCCGGGTCGGAGCGCTGCTCACGGGGGTCGGGGTTCGCCGGAATGTAGTCGGGTTCGGCCAAAATCTGTTCTCCAGGGACAAGGGAAACGCCAGTCTATCACAGCGCCCGGGCCAGGCCGCCGTCAACGCGCCTCCGGCCGATACCCCAACCGGAAACCACCCCAGTGCCTGCCGTTCACGTAGATGGGCACGGACAGGTCGTGCATGATTTCACCGGTATCGCGGCGATAAGTCTGCAACAGCATGGCCTGGGTGTGGGTGCCACAGCGGATGCCGGTCCGGTCGTTGAACAGCCGCTTACTGCGGCTCCGGACCAGGTCCACGTCCGGATCGCCCGTGGGGGCGTGGGCAAACGCCTGGTTGTGGGTGGGCACATAGCCGTCCCGGGCACAGGCAATGGAAAACACCAGCGCCTCGTGAGACTGTTTGATCCGTTCCTGAATGGCCGGAAGATGCTGATCGGTGAAGCCGTCGAAACGGGTGGAGTACTTCTGCGGCCGGGTGTTGGGGATGGGCTCCCGGTGGCTGTCGAACAGGTCGGCCTCGCTCAGACGGCCTTCGCGAATGGCCTGCTCGAACAACTGTCCCACCTGCTCGGCTCCGGCCCGGGCCTGCTCGTAGAAGAAGCGGTGGTAACTGGCCTCGCTGTTCAGGGCAAAGGCCGCGTTCCCCTGCTCCGCCAGCTCCATCAGCGTGCCGGCCTGTTCCGCCAGCCCGGCCACGCTCTGGTCACTTTCGGAAATCTGGTCCTTGAGGGTCTCGATGGCGGCGAACACCCGGGCCAAGCTCTGTTCGTTGGCCTGATCAATCTCGGCGATACGGGCGACCTGCTGCTGGACCCGATCGGACTGGTCACGAATCTGTTCCAGCCGTTCGCCCACGCTTTCCACCGACGCCAAGCCGCTGTCGACACCCTGGGCAAGATCCTCGATTCGTTGCACGATCAGTGCCGTGTCGGAACGGATCTCCTCCAGCGTTTCCGAAACCTCGCTGGTGGCTTGACCGGTGCGACTGGCCAGCTGCCGGACTTCGTCGGCCACCACCGCGAACCCCCGCCCCTGTTCCCCCGCCCGCGCCGCTTCGATGGCCGCGTTCAGGGCCAGCAGGTTGGTCTGCTCGGCAATCCCCTGGATGGTGGCGGTGACCCCCTGTATCCGGTTGGACTTCTCGTTCAGTTCCTGGATCAGCCGGAGGTTTTCTCCCGATTGCCGGTGCACCTGCCGCACCCGTTCGATCGCCTCGGCCAGCGCCGCCCGCCCTTCCTCGCTGGTGACACTGGCCTGGTGGGCCATGGTGGCGGCATCGGTGGCCTGCTGCGACGACTCCCGGACACTCGCGGTGATCTGCCCGGCATAGTCGGCCATCTGGGCGATTTCATCGACCTGGCGGTCCAGGCGCAGCTTAAGCTGATCCACCGCATGGGACACCTGGGCCGCGGATATGGCGTTGCGATCGGCGCTGCCGGACAAGGTCTCCACCAGCGCCCGGCCCGCCTGGGCGTCCGCCAGCAGGCCGGCACACCGCTTCCGGAGCGGATCGTCCTCGGCCAGACGTCCCTCGGCCAAGGCCGCCAGCCGGCGATCGAGCGGGTCCAGGACCCGGACGATGACAAAGACCAGCGCCCCCGCCAGCCCCAGAACAAGCCCCATCAACAGGGCCGTCACATCCAGGCCGAAGAAGGTCGCCATCACGACCTCCACCAGGACCAGGCCGAGCGCGACCGCCAGCCCCCAGTACATCGCAGTCCGATCAAGCAGTCCCATAACCGTTCCATCGTTATTGTTGTTGGTTTCACATTGGTACTCACACCATCCGCCAGCCTAATGAATCGTGCCGGCTGAATAACTCATACTTTAGTGCAGTCATGGGGAGTATCGGCCAAATCCGACGATTCTAAAACCACAACGCCGAAGGCCCGGACGACACGTCTGGTATCGTCCGGGCCTTCGGCGTGATCGGTGGCCGGTGGTGATCAGGCGCCGATGATGCCGCCGTCGTCGCGGGTGACAATCACCGTGGCGTCACGGGGTCTCGGGTCGCTGGCATCCGGCCAGTTGCCGGCCGGGTGCTGGATGTTCACGAACAAAGTGCGAACGTCCGGCGTGGACACCACGCCCGTCACCTCGCAGCCCGTGGGGCCGACGAAGAAGCGTTTGATTTCCCGGGTTTCCGGGTTCGCCGCCAGCATCATGTTGTTCTGGTAGGGGGCGTCGTCGGAACCGTCGGTCTGGATCCACAGGCGACCGTTGTAGTCGAACCACAGGCCGTCCGGCGAGTTGAAGATGTTGTCGTCATCCAGGGTCACCACCGCTTCACCGTCGACCACGGTTTCCGTGCCCTGGGTTCCGGCGAACACGAAGATGTCCCACTGGAAGCCGGTGGCAGCGTGGTCGTTACCGGCTTCCTGCCAGCGGATGATGTGGCCGGTCTGGTTGTTGGCAACCGGGTTGGCGGCGTTGACCTGATCCTCGGTCCGTTGCGAGTTGTTGGTCAGGGTGAAATAGACCTCACCGGTGTTGGGATCGATGGCGCCCCACTCGGGCCGGTCCATCGGTGTGGCGCCGGCGATGTCCGCCGCCAGCCGGGTATTGAGCAGAACATCCGCCTGGTTTTCAAAACCCTCGAAGACAATGTCGCCCACGGTGGTCCCCATGGCCGCCTGAACCTTGGCGGCAAAGTCCGGGTCTTCCAGGTCCAGGGACAGCCAGTCGCCACTGCCGTCATCGTTAAAACGCGCCACGTACAGGGTGCCTTCGTCCAGCAGATAGCCACCGGCGGTGGCCGCGTAGTATGGCTGGGACGACACAAACTTGTAGATGTACTCGAAGCGGGAATCGTCGCCGGAGTAGCAGACCACCGGCTCCCCTTCCCTCACCGGCGCGAAAATCACGCCCTCATGGCCAAAGCGGCCCAGCGCCGTGCGTTTCTGCGGTTTGCTCTGGGGGTTGAAGGGGTCGATCTCGACCATGAAGCCGTAGGTGTTGGCCTCGTTGCGATAGTCGTCGGCGGCGCTGCCGGAGCCCGGCGTGATGTCGAAACGAACATAGGCATCGGCGCCGCTGTCCGCCAGTTCCCAGTCATAGCGGCTTTCGCTGCCGACGCCATGGCGTACCTGCTCACGGGGCTGGGAAGCGCCTTTGTTGGCGAAGTAGCCGTGCCAGTTCTCCTCCGCCGCCAGATAAGTGCCCCAGGGGGTCGGCCCCATGGAGCAGTTGTTCAGGGTGCCGCGGGTTTCGGTGGCGTCCGGGCTGAACTTGGTCACCAGCTTGTGATAGCCGCGCAACGGGCCGCGGATGTCCATCTCGGTATTGCCGGTGATGCGGCGGTTGAAGGGGCTGCCGTGAACAAGGTCCCAGACGCCGGCACTGTCACGCTTGATGTGGACCACGGAGACACCGTGCGCGGCGATTTCCTTGCGTACTTCGTCCGCCGGGCGCAGGCCGTTGACATAGGAGGGGCCGGTGGCGTGCAGGGCATTCTGATTGATGTACTCGTGGTTCATCACCAGCAACCCCTCGCTGGAGCTGTTGCCCCCCGCTTTCAGGTCGATCGGGAAGAAGTGCATACCGTCGTGGTGCATGCCCACCTGCTGCTCCTGGTCCTCCCCGGAGTTGGTACCGTCGGGACGGTATTCTGGGTAGGCACCGGTGATTGGGGTTCCCCAGGGCAGAAACGCGACGGCACTGTAACCTTCCGGCACCACCACGCGGTTCTCGGTCGATACCGGTACCGCCTTGAAGCCGAGCTCGGTGGAAGCAACGCCACTGCTGGAGGCACGGTCGTCATCGTCGTCGCTGCCACAACCCGCCAGGCCCGCGCCCATCAGGCCGGCCAGGGCCGCGCCCACGCTCCCTTTCATGATGGTGCGGCGCTGCATACGGGCGGCGAGGATGTCGCCAAAGGGGGTGTTGCCGGACCGGTTCACCACCGGCTCGTAGTTGGGGTCCAGATACTGGGGATCAAGATGATGCTTGGCCATGGTTGCCTCTCTCAACGGTCGACATGGGGTGTTTTTTGGAGAGGCCAGTTTCGGCGGCAAATATGACAGGGCCGGAACTGTTTGACGACAGTCCGGTTAACATTTTTTTACATGCGGGAGAGCGTGCCGGGGCCCTGGCACGGGGCCCCGGTCAGAACGGTTACTGCGTCATTTCCTGGCGGGCGTCGTCCATGTCGTCCCCGGCTTCTTCCGCGGCATCGCCGATGTTATCGGCGGCATTCTCCGCGCCTTCCTGGATTTCACCGAGCGCACCTTCATCCTGGCCGGTGGCTTCCTCGTAGGTTTCTTCGATCTTGTTACCGGCTTCGTCCATCATCTCGCCGGCGTTGTCGGCGGCCTGGTCAAAATCCGGGCCTTCGTCCTCGGAACTGCAGGCCACCAGGGTGATGGACGAAGCCAGGGCCAGAGCCAGTACGAGTTGCTTTTTCATCGCGTTTCCCTCCCTTGAAGTCATTGAAAACCGACCTAGAGGGTACGCGGGGGGTCGGAACAAAGGCAATTACGGGGCAATTACCCTTTGGTTAACCGCAGCTTGAGCAGGGCGGCAGACCGTCGATCGTGAGCACGTGATCCAGGCTCAGCAACGCGCCCCGCCCGAGCAGAATAAAGTCCCGTCCGGCCCGGTTGAACAGGTCCCGGATGACATCATGGGCGATGCACACCTGGCCGGCGCTGTCCCGGTAGACCACCTCCACCATACGGCCGGAGGTCAGGCATTGACGGAGCATGTCCTGCACTGTCCAGTGGGCAAGCGCGTCCTGAGGCTTGTAGGCGGTCATGGCGACGTCCTGTTCGGGGGGCGGTCTCGCCTTTCAGTCTGGTCCAGGATCTCCGGTTCCGCCACTGGCCGGCGCCTTGTCATATCGAGCCAACCCTCCGCCACAGACGGACGACTGTTGAATTGCCAGATTGTCCGACATAAATTGAAGGCACACCCTGAACACAAGGAGAGTCCGAGATGACCGCCCAAGCCCACCAGCCCCCTGAGTCCCCGCCCGTCCAGTCCCCGCCCGTCCAGTCCCCGCCCGTCCAGTCCCCACCCCCTGAGACCACAGCCACGGCCGGGGCCGATTGGAAAGATCCCAAGCGCTACCTGTGGCTGCTGGGACCCGCGCTGCCCGGCATCGGCCTGGCCGCACTGACCGGATACGCCCTGGCACCGAAAAAGCTCAAGGCTCTGGCCTGGACCGGACCGGCTCTGGTACATGCCATCATTCCGGCGCTGGACCGGGCCATCGGCGAGGACCCAAGCAATCCCCCGGAGACGGCCGTCCGCTCCCTGGAGCAGGACAAGTACTATGACCGCATCGTCAAGGCCTTCATTCCAACCCAGTATGCGATGACCGTCCTGGGCGCCTGGCTGGCCAGCCGCAAGAAAACGCCCCTGGAGGACAAGATCGGCCTGACCCTGACCGTGGGCGCGATCAACGGTGTCGGTATCAATACCGCCCACGAGCTGGGCCACAAACCGAACAGGCTGAACAAGCTGTTGGCCATGGCAGCGCTGGCACCCACCGGTTACACCCACTTCGTGGTGGAACACAATTTCGGTCACCACAAGCGCGTGGCCACGCCGGAGGACCCGGCCAGCAGCCGGCTGGGTGAAAGCTTTTGGAAATTCCTGCCGCGCACGGTGATCGGTGGCATCCGGTCCTCGATCCAGATCGAGAAGGCACGCCTGGCACGGCGCGGCAAGTCGTTCTGGAGCCTGGACAACGAACTGCTGCAGGGCTGGCTCATGAGCGCCGGCTTCTTTGGCGCCACCACCCTGATCTGCGGCCCCCGCGCCCTTCCCTTCCTGGCCGCCCAGGCGGTGTATGGCGCCAGCCTGCTGGAAAGCGTGAACTACATCGAGCACTATGGCCTGCTGCGGCAGAAGGACGCCAACGGCAAGTACGAGCGCACCCGCCCGGAACACAGTTGGAACAGCAACCACATCGTCACCAACCTGTTCCTGTACCAGCTGCAGCGGCACTCCGACCATCACGCCCACCCGACCCGGAGCTTCCAGGCGCTCCGGCACTTCGAAAAGGCCCCCCAGCTACCCGGCGGCTACGCCTCTATGTTGTTGCCGGCGTACATTCCGAAGTGGTGGTACGAGGAAATGGACAAGCGGGTGATCGAGCACTACGAAGGGGATCTGTCGAAAATCAACTGGGACCCGGATCGCAAGGAGGAACTGATGGCCAAGTACGCCGACTACGCGGCGAACGTGGCGGCCGAGGCCCGGGCCCGGCGCGAAGGTTCCTCCAAGTCCTCCGAGGCGGCCTGACGCCCGCTCCGGAGACGGCCGGGCTTCCGGGCGGGAGCGCCGCTCAGAGGCCCGGCCGTGCAGGCATTGAACCGGACGGCACGGGTCAGAACCACTCCGGCCGCATGGTCAGGCAGGTGTCGTCCTGGTTGCGCAGCAACACCAGATCCTGGGCCACGGTGGGCAATTCCCAGTGGAAGAAATACTGGGCAGCCTGGAGCTTGCCCAGGTAGAAATGCCGCTCGCCATCGTCAGTCGCCGTGTCCAGGCCGGCAACGGCGGCATTGGCCTGGCGCAGCCACATCCAGGCCACCGCGATATGACCGAACAGGTGCAGGTAGCAGGCGGCATTGGCCAGGGGTCTGTCCGGGTTGCCCGACATCAGGGCCTGGCCCAGGCTCTGGGTCACCCGCACCGCCTGTTGCAGGGTCTCGCTCAGGGACAGTGCCCAGGGCTGGCAGCGTTCGGAACTGGCCGCCTCCAGGTCCCGCTGCATCGCCTGCAACAGCAACTGCAGGCCGTGCCCCTGGTCCTGCCAGACCTTACGGCCAAGCAGGTCCAGGGCTTGTATGCCGTTGGTTCCCTCGTGAATCGGATTCAGACGGTTGTCCCGCCAGCACTGCTCGACCGGATACTCGCGGGTGTAACCGGCGCCGCCGCATACCTGGATCGCCAGATCGTTGGCCTTGGGGCCATATTCGGAGGGCCACGCTTTCATAATCGGGGTCAGCAGGTCCAGCAACTTACCGGCCTCCCGGCGCCGGTCCGGGTCCGGGTGGGTGTGCTGGTCGTCCACCAGGCGCGCGCCATACAGACACAGCGCCAGGCCGCCCTCGCAGTAGGCTTTCTGCGCCAAAAGCATGCGCCGGACGTCAGCGTGCTCGATGATGGGCACCTGCGGGCTTTCCGGGTCCTTTTCCGACGGCTTACGTCCCTGGAGCCGGTCTCGGGCGTAGGCCAAGCTGTGCAGATAGCCCCGGTAACCAATCACCGCGGCGCCAAACCCCACCCCCAGGCGGGCTTCGTTCATCATCTGGAACATGTACTTGAGCCCCTGGTGCGGTTCCCCCACCAGGTATCCGTGGCAGGGACCATCGTCACCAAAACTGAGGGCGGTGGAGGTGGTGCCCCGGTACCCCAGCTTGTGAATCAGGCCGGCCAGGCCCACGCCGTTGCGCTCTCCCAACGCGCCCTGCTCGTCCACCCGGAACTTGGGCACGATGAACAGGGAGATCCCCCGAACCCCCGCCGGGGCACCTTTGATCCTCGCCAGCACCATGTGCACGATGTTTTCGGTGATGGCCTGCTCGCCCCCGGAGATGTAGATCTTGGCGCCCTTGATCAGGTAATGCCCGTCCCCGGTCGGGGAGGCGGAGGTGCGGATGTCCGCCAGGCTGGAGCCAGCGTGCGGCTCGGTGAGGGCCATGGTGCCGCTGAACCGGCCGGACAGCATGTGCGGCAGAAAGGTGCGACGCTGCCGGTCACTGCCGAACACCCGGATCAGGTTGGCGGCGGCGGTGGTCAGGAAGGGGTAGCCGGCGGTGCCGGGGTTGGCGGCGGTGAAAAAGCCGTTGCAGGCCGCCATCACCGTCTCCGGCAACTGCATGCCACCCAGCTCGTTGTCGTAGCGGCCGGCGATGAAACCGGCTTCGGCATAGGCATCAAACGCCCGCTTGACCTCCGGCAGCATGGTCACCGCGCCGTGTTCAAACCGGGGCTCGTGCTGGTCGGCGGCGCGATTGTGATTGGCGAACAGATCCCGGGCCATGCGGTCGGCGGTCTCCAGCACCGCATCGAAGGTGCCTTTGTTATGCTCGCGGAAACGTTCGCGGGCGGTCAGCGATTCGGTATCCAGCACCTCGTACAGCTGGAAGGCCAGGTCGCGGCGGTCGATCAGGGTGTCGGTCATGGCGGCTCTCCTTGGGTTCCGCGAAAGCGTCGCACAACCGGCGGCCCGATTGAACCCGGTCCGTGCATATTTTCTTCGGACGGGCGGCCTCTGGCGCGGGAAATGCATGAATCCGGGTAACGGCCCAATCCCGGCCGGATAGTGTAAAAAATCTCGACAGCAGTCTAACGACGGGAGGGAGTGTCCATGAACGCTCCGGAAAAACAAAGCCAGCTCAGCATCCTGAATCGGCTTTACGACATGAAGCAGAAACAGCTCTCACAGGCGGTCCGCCAGGGCAATCACCTGCGTTGCCAGGTGCTGGAAGCCGAGGCCCGTGCCATTCTCGACGCTCTGAAAACCCTCCGATGACGACCTTCCGACGAATCCCCGTCACCTGACGCTCCGCGTCACCCATGTGACCCATTCGGGTACTCGACCGGCCGTCCGACGAGACCTTCGCCACGGCCAGCCTATCCCTGACATAGGCCACGTCAATCACCCTCCGACTTGACCTGACACGCGGGGCACGTATTATCGGTCACCAAGTTTGACTGACGGAGCACCCAATGACCGCAAGGTCCTTCGGCTGCAAACAGACCCTTCGTTCTCCGGTAACGGCCGATATCGCGCTGCATCGTGGCCGTTTGCCCTATTTCCCGGACCCGCCCATCGCCTGACGCCCGGTCCGCCGTGTGCGCCTGCATGCCCGACGCCATGCAGGTTACCTGGCCGGCAACTAAACTCCTGCACACACGCCTGTTTACCCGAAAAGAAAAAAACCGATAACGAGGTTGCGATGTCGCTACCGCTGGTTGTTCTACTGCCCTTTCTCGGGGCAATCGCGGCGCCCCTGTTCGCCCAGGGAGGCCGAACGGCAATTGCCATAGCCTCTTCGGTACCTGCCCTGATTGCCCTGGCGGCCCTGTACCCGCACTGGCCGGTTCTGGCCGACGGCGGTGTGGTGCGCTTTCACCAGGACTGGCTGCCGGCCATCGGCATTGCCGTGAGTTTCCGGCTCGACGGCTTGTCGCTGCTGTTCGCCCTGCTGATCCTGGTGATCGGCCTGCTGATCATTCTCTACGCCCGTTACTACCTGAAACCCAAGGAAAACGTGGCGAAGTTCTACGCCCTGCTGCTGTGCTTCAAGGGGGCGATGCTGGGCATTGTGATGTCCGGCAACCTGCTGCTGATGCTGGTGTTCTGGGAACTGACCAGCCTGGTGTCCTTCCTGTTGATCAGTTTCTGGACCCACAAGCAGGACGCCCGGCGCGGTGCCCGCATGGCGTTGGCGGTGACCGGTGGCGGTGGTCTGGCACTGCTCGCCGGCATCCTGCTCATAGGCCGGATGGTCGGCAGCTACGAGCTGGACGATGTCCTGGCCGCCGGCGAGCTGATTCAGGGGCATGCCCTGTACCCGATCGCCCTGACGCTGGTTCTGCTGGGCGCCTTCACCAAATCGGCCCAGTTTCCGTTCCATTTCTGGCTGCCCCACGCGATGCAGGCGCCGACCCCGGTTTCCGCCTACCTGCATTCCGCCACCATGGTGAAGGCCGGGGTGTTCCTGATGGCCCGTCTGTATCCGGTGCTGGCCGGTACCGAGCAGTGGTTCTACATGGTCAGTTTCACCGGCATGGCCACCCTCCTGCTGGGTGCCTACGTGGCCATGTTCAAGCATGACCTCAAGGGCCTGCTGGCCCACTCCACGGTCAGTCACCTGGGCCTGATCACCCTGCTGTTCGGCATGGGCACCCAGCTGGCGGCCGTGGCGGCGGTGTTCCATGTCATCAACCACGCCACCTTCAAGGCATCCCTGTTCATGGCCGCCGGCATCATCGACCATGAAACCGGCACCCGGGACATGCGCCGCATCAATGGCCTCTGGCGCTATATGCCCCATACCGCCACCCTGGCCATGGTGGCGGCCTCGTCGATGGCCGGGGTGCCGCTGCTGAACGGCTTCCTGAGCAAGGAAATGTTCTTCGCCGAGTCCCTGGCCCTGAACCTGCCGGGACTGTGGGCCTGGCTGCCGCCGATCGTCGCCACCCTGGCCGGCATTTTCGCGGTGGCCTATTCCGCCCGCTTCATCCATGACGTGTTTTTCAACGGCAAACCGGTGGACCTCCCCATCTACCCGCCGCACGAGCCGCCCCGCTACATGAAAATTCCGGTGGAAATTCTGGTGTTCGCCTGCGTCATGGTGGGCATGTTCCCGGCGGTATCCATCGGCCCACTGCTGTACGCCGCCGCCTCCGCCACCCTCGGCGGCGACGTGCCGGAATACCATCTGGCGGTGGTCCACGGCTTCAACCTGCCGCTGTTGATGAGTTTCGTCGCTTTCTTCGGCGGCCTGCTGATGTACAGCCAGCGCCAGCGGTTCTTCGATTTCCATGCGCGCTTCCGGGAAATCGATGAAAAGGCGGTGTTCGAGGCGGTGGTATCCCGGGTCTCCAGCGTCGCCCACAGCCTGACCGGCCGCATCGAGAACGGCTCGCTGCAGCGTTACCTGCTGCTGCTGCTGATCAGCGTGATCGCCGTTACCCTGGCACCGCTGCTGGACCTGGGCCTGTTCATCGGCGAGCGGGGCCTGTCGCCGGTCGATGCGCCGACCGCCATCGCCGCCGCGGTCATGATCCTGGCTTCAGTGCTGACCGCAGTGTTGCACCGCGAGCGCTTCTACGCCCTGACCCTGCTGAGCGTGGTGGGACTGATCGTGGCGCTGGCCTTTGCCCGTTTCTCCGCGCCGGATCTGGCGATGACCCAGCTTTCCGTGGAAGTGGTCACCATCGTGCTGCTGATGCTGGCGCTGTATTACATGCCCTCCTGGACACCGCTGGAAAGCCGCCGCAGCCAACGCGTCCGGGACGTGGCCATCGCCCTGCTGGCGGGTGTCGGCATGACGCTGGTCACCCTGGCCATGCTGACCCAACCGTTCAGCTCCATTTCCGACTTTTTCCTAGAGAACAGCAAGCCCGGAGGCGGCGGCACCAACGTGGTGAACGTCATCCTGGTGGACTTCCGGGGCTTTGATACCCTCGGCGAAATCACGGTACTGGCGATTGCTGCACTGGGTATCTACGCCATGCTCAAGGACACCGCCCTGACGCCACCACCGGGCGACGGCCTGGGTCACCCCTGGACCCGGGACGCCCACCCGCTGATGCTCAAGCAGATTGCCCGGCCGATGCTGCCGCTGGCGCTGCTGGTGTCGGTGTTCATTTTCCTGCGCGGCCACAATCTGCCGGGGGGCGGTTTCATTGCCGGCCTGATCACCTCGGTCGCGCTGATCCTGCAGTACATCGCCAGTGGCATGGTCTGGACTCAGGCGCGCATCGCCGTCAAATACCACAACGTCATCGGCGTCGGGCTGGTGTTCGCTGTCATCGCCGGCGCCGGCAGCCTGGCCTTCGGCTACCCGTTCCTGACCTCCACCTTTGGCTATATCACCTGGCCGGTGGTGGGCACGTTCGAGGTGGCCTCGGCCATGGTGTTTGACCTGGGCGTGTATCTCACGGTGATCGGCGCCACCCTGCTGGCCCTGGTCAGCATCGGCCGGCTGTCACCCCATTCCGCCATCAAGCCGAAGAGGGAGGGAACCTGATGGAACTCGTTTTTGCCCTGATCATTGGCACCCTGACCGCTTCCGGTGTCTACCTGCTGTTGCGCGCCCGCACTTTCCCGGTGGTGGTGGGGCTGACCCTGATCTCCTACGCGGTCAACCTGTTCCTGTTCGCCACCGGCCGGCTGAGCACCGGCGCCCAGCCGGTCATCGGCAGTGCGGACACCTACGCCGACCCGCTGCCCCAAGCCCTGGTGCTGACCGCCATTGTCATCGGCTTTGCCATGACGGCGTTCGTGGTGGTGCTGTCCCTGAGGAACCTGGCCGACAACGAGGATGACCACGTCGATGGTCACCAGGGGAGCCGGATCCCGCAACCCAAGAGTGAGGAGGTCCCGCGTCAATGAACCACTGGCTGACGGCTCCCATCCTCATTCCCCTGCTGGGTGGCATCCTGCAGGCCTTGATGGGGTATGCCCCCATCCGCCTGCGCCGGACCCTGGCGCTGGCCACCACCACCCTGCTGCTGGTGTCGGCACTGGTGCTGCTGGCCATGGCCAGCGACGGCAGTCACCGACTGTACGCCTTCGGCAACTGGCAGCCGCCGTTTGGCATCGTGCTGGTGCTGGACCGGTTGTCGGCCCTGATGCTGGTGCTCACGGCGGTGCTGGCGCTGTTCTGCCACCTGTTCTCGATCGGCGGTGCCGATGAGGGCAACCGGCAGTTCCACGGCCTGTTCCTGTTCCAGCTGATGGGACTGAACATGGCCTTCCTGACTGGAGACCTGTTCAACCTGTTCGTGGCCTTCGAGGTCCTGCTGATCGCCTCCTACGGCCTGCTGATGCATGGCGGCGGCACCCTGCGTACGGTGCCGGGCCTGCACTATGTGGTGCTCAATCTGGTGGGCTCGGCGCTGTTTCTGATCAGTGTCGGCCTGATTTACAGCGTCACCGGCACCCTCAACATGGCCGACCTGGCCCTGAAAATTCCGCACATCGACGGCGAAAGCCTGAACCTGGTCAAGGCCGGCGGCATGATGCTGCTGGTGGTGTTTGGTCTGAAAGCGGCGGTCCTGCCGCTGTGCTTCTGGCTGCCCCGGGCCTACGCCCGGGCCACGGCGCCGGTCGCCGCCCTGTTCGCGGTGATGACCAAGGTAGGCATCTATGCCATTCTCCGAGTTTATCCGCTGATCTTCGGTGACAGCGCCGGCGCGTTGGCCAACCTGGGCATGCACTGGCTGTTCCCGCTGGCCCTGGCCACCTTGGTGATGGGCGTGATCGGCGCCCTGGGCGCGCAGAGCCTGAAAACCCTGGTGGCGTGGCAGGTGATCATTTCCGTCGGCACGCTGCTGGCGCCGATTGCCCTGGGCTCCCAGGCCAGCCTGTCCGCTGCCCTGTTCTACCTGCTGAGCACCACCTGGACCGTCGCCGGCCTGTTTCTGCTGGCGGATCTGGTGGCCAGCCAGCGCGGCAGCGCCCGGGACACGGTGGTCACCGCGCCACCGATGCACAACCGGACCCTGCTGAGCGTGCTGTTCCTGGTCGGCGCCGTGGCGGCTGTGGGCCTGCCGCCGCTGAGCGGCTTCTTTGGCAAGGTACTGATCCTGAAGTCGGTAACGCCCGGCCCGGAAATGGCCTGGCTGTGGGGGGTGTTGCTGGTGGGCAGCTTCTTCTCCCTGATCGCTTACGCCCGCGCCGGCAGCATCGTGTTCTGGCGCACCGTCAGCGGCCACATTGAGGACACTCGTCCGCTCAAGGCCCGCACCGCCACAGCCACCGGTGCCCTGCTCGCCCTGAGCATCGTGATCGTGGCCCTGGCCGGCCCCATTGCCCAGTACACCGACGCCACGGCCGCCCAGCTCAAGGACCGTGACGCCTATCTCGATATCCTGCAGACCCCGGTGGTCGGGGAGGACGACTGATGCTTGACCGTTTGAGTTTTCCTCAACCCTGGCTGAGCCTGATCTTGTTCATCACCTGGCAGCTCCTCAGTGACGGTATCAGTGGCGGCAGCCTCGTGCTCGGCTTCGTGCTGGCCTGGGCGATTCCCCAAATCACCCAGGGGTTCTGGCCCGAACGCCCGTCGTTCCTGAACGTCTGGCGGATGCCCCGCTACCTGCTGCGGGTGATCCGCGACATCGTCACCGCCAGCTTCCAGGTGGCGGCGCTGATCCTCAGCGGACGCCGGCCCCGGCCGAGATTCGTCTGCTACCCGCTGGAACTGGAACACCCGCTGGCCATTTCCATCCTCGCCAGCACCATCTCGCTGACCCCCGGCACCGTCAGCGCCGACGTCAGCGACGATCAGCGTACCCTGCTGATCCACGCCCTGGACGCCGACAGCGACCAGCAGGTGATCGACACCATCCGCGAACGCTACGAACAGCCGTTGCTGGAGATGTTCCCATGCTGACCTTCGCTCTGTACCTGACCATCGCCATGGTCACCCTGGCCGCCCTGCTCAACGTCTACCGCCTGATCAAGGGCCCGGATGCGCCGGACCGGGTGCTGGCGCTGGACACGCTCTACATCAACGCCATCGCCCTGATCATCCTGCTGGGGATCACCCTCGGCACCCGGATGTACCTGGAATCGGCCCTGCTGATCGCGGTCATGGGCTTCGTCGGTACCGTGGCCATGGCCAAGTACCTCAAACGCGGCAGCGTCATCGAATAAGGAGGTGCCATGAACCCCATCGCCGAATACCTGGTTGCCGCCCTGCTTCTGCTCGGGGGGGCCTTTACCCTGGTTGGTGCCATCGGCCTGGCGCGGTTGCCCGATTTCTTCACCCGCCTGCACGGCCCCACCAAAGCCACCACCCTCGGGGTGGGCGCGATCATGCTCAGCTCGGTGCTCTACTTCAGCTGCCGCGGCGAGGGCATCGGCATCTCCGAGGTGCTGATCACCGTGTTCCTGTTCATGACCGCGCCGGTGAGCGCCAATCTGCTGGCCAAGGCCGCCATGCACATCGGCGTGGCCACCATGGACGGCACCGAAGGCAATCCCTGGGAGCAGTAACCGACACCGCGAAAAATTGTCATTGGCCGTTCCCGGTTTTGTCGTATAGTAGGCAGCCCAACGAATCACAGGAGGCTGCTCCATGCTGAAAGTAAACGAGTATTTTGACGGCAAGGCGAAGTCCATCGCATTCCGGACCGCGACCCTGCCCGCCACCGTCGGCGTGATCAGTCCGGGCGAATATGAGTTCGGTACTACCCAGAAAGAAACCATGACGGTCATCAGCGGCGCCCTCACCGTTCTCCTGCCGGGCATGGAGGAATGGATGACCTACGGCGCGGGCGAGAGTTTCGAAGTGGCCGGCCAAGCCAGCTTTAAGGTCAAGGCCGACATCGACACCGCCTACCTGTGCACCTACGAATAACCCCCTGAAACACGGGAACCCCGGCCCCGCCACGCGGCCGGGGCCTTTCCGAAAATTTCCCAGGTCCTCCGGTTCCGGTTTTCGCCAATCTGTGTCAGATTTAGCTTTCCCGACCAATAACAAACAGATACCGAGAACAAGGAGTTCCCCATGGCACAGCCGCGCCTCTTGCCCCCGGCCGAAAACGCCTACCCCTATCCGTTGCTGATCAAGCGCCTGCTGATGTCCGGGCCGCGCTACAACCCGGACCAGACGATTCACTACGCCAACCGGAGCCACTACACCTACAGCACGCTGGTTGAGCGCATTCACCGGCTGGCCAACGCCCTGACCCGGGCCGGCGTTCAGCCGGGGGACACGGTGGCGGTCATGGACTGGGACACGCCCCGCTATCTGGAATGTTTCTTCGCGGTACCGATGCTCGGCGCGGTGCTGCACACCGTCAACGTCCGCCTGTCGCCGGAACAGATCGTCTACACCATGAATCACGCCGAAGACGACCTGGTGCTGGTGCACGACGATTTCCTGCCGCTGCTGGCAGGCGTCAAGGACGAGATCCGCACGGTCAAGGGCTATATCCAGCTGACCGACAACGACCGGCCGGCCGACACCTCGCTGCCGGTCCTGGGTGAGTACGAAGCACTGCTGGCCCAGGCCGGAACCGAATTCGACTTCCCCGATTTCGACGAGAACAGCGTCGCCACCACGTTCTACACCACCGGCACCACCGGCAATCCCAAGGGCGTGTACTTCAGCCACCGGCAACTGGTGCTGCACACCCTGTCCATGACCGGTGCCCTGGCGGCCTACGACGAAATGCCGCTGCTGCGCTCCAGTTCCGTCTACATGCCGGTGACCCCGATGTTCCATGTGCATGCCTGGGGTGTGCCCTACGCCGCCACCCTGCTGGGCATCAAGCAGGTCTACCCCGGCCGCTACGAGCCCGAACGGCTGGTGGAACTGATCAAGACACACAAGGTCACCTTCTCCCACTGTGTCCCCACCATCATGCAGATGATGATGGCCACCGAATCCATCAAGACCACCGACCTGAGCAACTGGCACGTGCTGATCGGCGGCAGCGCCCTGACCAAGGGGTTGTGCGAGGCCGGCGCCAAGCTGGGCATTCGCCTGTACACCGGCTACGGCATGTCCGAAACCTGCCCCCTGTTGAGCACCACCCATCTGCAGCCGGAGGATCTGGAACGGCCGCTGGAGCAGCAGACGGACCAGCGGGTGAAGACCGGCATCGCGGTTCCCATGGTGGAGCTGGACATTGTCGACCCCAACGGCCGCCCGGTGCCTCACGACGGCGAGGCCAAAGGTGAAGTGGTGGTGCGGGCGCCCTGGCTGACCCAGAGCTACTTCAAGGAACCGGAGAAAGGCGAAGAGCTGTGGCAGGGCGGCTGGCTGCATACCGGCGACGTCGGCAGCATGGAGCCGAACCATACCCTGGTCATCAAGGACCGGATCAAGGATGTCATCAAGACCGGCGGGGAGTGGCTGTCATCCCTGGATCTGGAAAACCTGATCAGCCAGCACCCGGCGGTGGCCGCCGCCGCCGTGGTCGGCATCCCGGACGAAAAGTGGGGCGAGCGGCCCTACGCGCTGGTGGTCCTGAAACCGGACGCGGACGCCAGCCCGGAGGATATCCAGGCACACCTGCAACAGTACGTGGCACGGGGCGACATCAATAAGTGGGCGATTCCCGAACAGATCCGGTTCGTCGACGACATTCCCAAGACCAGCGTCGGCAAGATCAACAAGAAGCTGATCCGGGACCAGCTGAACTAGCCCGGCCCGCGGGATCACCGAAGCCAGCCCTGGGGGCTGGCTTCGTCGCTTTACAGGCCGGTGAAGGCGAAATCCACCTCCGGCCGGCGGCCAGAGACGATGTCCGCCAGAGCGGCGGCCGAGCCGCAGGAGTGGGTCCAGCCCAGGGTGCCATGCCCAGTATTGAGGTAGAGGTTGCCGTAGTGGCTGCGGCCGATGTACGGCACATTGGAGGGCGTGGCCGGACGCAGGCCGGTCCAGAACTCCGCCCGGTCCCAGTCCCCGGCCTCAGGCATGATTTCCGCCGCGCGCCGTACGATCGCCCGGCACCGGGTCTGGTTGAGGGTGCGGGTATAACCGCTCAGCTCAGCGGTTCCGGCCACCCGCAAGCGATCCCCCAGCCGTGAGTAGACCAGCTTGTACTCATCGTCGGTCAGGCTGACTTGGTACGCCGCTTCCGGATTCTTCACCGGCACCGTGATCGAGTAGCCCTTGGCCGGGTAGATGTTGAGGGTGAGGGCAAGTTGGCGCGCCAGAATCGCGCTGAAGCTGCCCAGGGACAGCACATAGCTATCCGCCCGCAGTGTCTGGTGGCGTCCCTCCTTCAGAACCTGTACCCCCAGGACCCGATCCCCGGCGCGGTCGAAGCCCAGCACTTCGGCGCCGTAGCAAAAGTTGACCCCGGCCTGCTGGCA
Source organism: Marinobacter lutaoensis (assembly GCF_001981305.1). Lineage (GTDB taxonomy): Bacteria > Pseudomonadota > Gammaproteobacteria > Pseudomonadales > Oleiphilaceae > Marinobacter > Marinobacter lutaoensis. Next base: position 41,522 of record NZ_MSCW01000007.1, read on the forward strand.
ACGTTCGGCCAGGGCCTGGGTAAACTTGCGGGCATCGCCGGACTCGTCCTCGGAGGTGTAAGTTGCACCGGCGATCCGGTCCCTGATCGGCGCCAGCGCCGGTTCGATGTCCACCGCCCGGGCGGCATCAATGATCTGCCGGTCACACCCCAGGTCCTGCATGATACGGGTGGGCTCGATTGCGCCCTCGAATTCCTCGGCGTTGGTGTAGAAGTGCAGGATCCCCTTCTCCAGGTGATCGTACTCCAGACCCAGTTCCTGGCGGAGCGCCTGCAACTGGCTGCGGCTGTATGTGCCCAGGTTGACCATCTGGCGAATGTTGTGGGCGGACTTGCTGGCCGTGCACTCCCCGAGAAACGTCAGGGCCCAGCGCCACTGTGCCGGATCCAGGCGCGGCCGGAACAGCAACGGCGCGTCCGGCTGGAACAGCCACTTCATCACCTTCAGCGGCGCCGAGGGGTTGGCCCAGGGTTCGGCGTGGGACACGGAAATCTGACCACCGTTGGCGTAGCTGGTTTCAAGACCGGCCCGGTTCTGCCGGTCCACCACCGTGACCTGATACCCTTCCTTCTGCAGGAACCAGGCCGTGGTTATGCCGACCACTCCCGCGCCCAACACCATGATGTGCATGCTTGCCTCCAGTCAATAGACGCCACCCCGGCGCCGGGCCGGGTTCGCACTGTCCGTGAATTGATCAGGTTATTCTTGGCGTGAGGAACCTCACAGTGACCATTGTAGTCGAGGTCCCGGTTTTTGCGTGCCCGGAAATCAGCCGCCGGCACGCTTGACGGTCCAGCCCTTGGCCGACAACAACGACACCAGCAGGTCCCGGTGGTCACCCTGAATTTCAATCACACCGTCCTTGAGGGTACCGCCGGTGCCGCACCGGGCCTTCAACTCCTTCGCCAGGGCCTTCAGTTCCGGACCGGCCAGAGGCACCCCGGTCACCCGAGTCACCCCCTTGCCCTTGCGTCCCTTGGTTTCCCGGCTGACCCGGACAATGCCGTCGCCCGCCGGCGGTGCCGGGGTGCGACAGTCACACTGGTTCACCGGGTTCCGGCATTCGGGGCACATGCGGCCCTGCTCGGTGGAATAGACCAGACCACCGGAACGTTTTTTCATGGCGCGTCCCAACCCATTGCTGTGCTCAATCCAGGCCGGGAGGGTACTTGGAAAACATCTCCGACACCACCTCGTCAATCAGCTTGCTGCGGGTTTCCGGAGACTGGCTTTCCCTCAGGTAACGGCGGCTGGCGGCACGCCAGACCACCTGGCGGGTGTCGGTGTCCACCAGTTCCACCACCAGCTTGCCCTCATGCACCTCACGCACGGGCGGCGGGGCCGCCACGCCCCAGCCGAAGTGGCCGGAACCAAAGCCGAAACCCAGGCCGACCCCGGTCTGTTCCAGCCGCTCCTCCTCGACGATCTGCCAGTTCACCAGCAGATCCGCCTCGTCCGCCGGCACCTGACGCATGGCCTTGCGGTTGAGCTCCCGCTCGACCGCGCGCTGAACCCGGCTGCCGTCCAGGGAAACAAAGGTCCCCTCCCCGGCGTCCTCGGCGAACGCCCAGGTGGCGTAGTGGCCGAACACAGCGGCGTGATTGTAGTCGGTAACGACGTTGGCGGCGCATCCCGCCAGCGCCAGGGCGATGAGTCCTGCGACAATCCACCTCATGAAATCCTCCCCTGAATCAGGCTGTCCGTTCATGTTGTCTTGAGTATACGCCTGTTACACGTCGCGACCGGCCCAGGGGTCCCTCAGGTTTCAAAACTGTAATCCAGTTTCTGGGCCTCGCAGAATGCCGAGAAGTCCGGCTGACGGTCCACCGGCAGGGAGACCTCTGCGGACACCTGGCTGCCATACGTTACCGCGCCGATCTCCGCCCCGTGCACCTCGCACCAGTGGCGAAGCCGCTGTTCGTCGGCAAAGGGCAAGCGCACCCGGGCCGTCACTCGGGCCTGCTGGATCACCCGATCGACCGCCGACAACACACGCTCGGCAGCGCCGGCGTAGGCCCGGACCAGCCCTCCGGCCCCCAGTTTGATGCCTCCGAAGTAACGGATCACGATCACCAGAACATCCCCCATGTCCTTGTGCTGGATGACGTTGAGGATCGGTTTGCCGGCGGTACCGGATGGCTCGCCGTCGTCATTCATGGCGGCCTCCGCCGCGGAACCGGGGCGACCGATCTGGTAGGCCCAGCAGACATGCCGGGCATCCGGGTGCGCCTGGCGTGCCCGTTCCAGCCAGCACCGGACGTCGTCCCGGCTGCTCACCGGGGCCACCCAGGCAATGAACCGGCTCTTTTTCACGTCCGTTTCCCGCTCCAGGAACCCGGCGGGTACGGGGTAGTCTCTGCGCATGCTGTCCACCTGTCTGCACACCACCGGCCATGGGCGGGTGGGACGGCGTCTAGCCCGACGCCAGCAGCGGCAGCCGCAGCGTCACTCGCAGCCCCCCCTCGGGCCGGTTCTCGGCGGCAATGGTACCATCATGGGCGCTGACGATGTTCCTGGCGATCGCCAGCCCCAGCCCCCAGCCGTTGCCGCCCCGGGACGGATCCGCCCGGAAAAAGGGCTCGAACAGGTGCGCCAGCAGCCGGTCGTCCACCCCGGGGCCCTGGTCCTCGACCGTCACCACGCAGTCCTCCCCCTGCAGTGCCAGTGACACCCGCACCACCTTGCCCGGTGGGGTGTGGTCCAGGGCGTTCTGGAGCACATTGTCGATGGCCCGGTGCAGCAGGCCTTCATCCCCCAACAACGTGGCCCCGCGCACCTCGGGTTCGGCCACCAGCCGGCAGTCGACGCCCTGGTGCTCGGCGTAATCCGCCACCTCCTGCAGCGCTCGGTTGACCAGCACCAGCGGCTGTACCGGCTGCCGCTGGATGTCCTGCCCCTGTTCGGTCACCCGATACAGCGTGAGGATCTGCCCGGTCATCGTCTCCAGACGCTCGTTCTGCCGCAGGATACTGGTCATCAGCTCCGGGTCGGCGCCGCTGTCACAGGCCAGTTCGATGGCTACCCGCTGTCGCGCCAAGGGCGTCCGTAGGTCGTGGGAGATGTCGCGCAGCAGCTGGTTCTGACGCTCCAGCAGACGGCACAGCTGATCGGTCATAGCGTTGAAGGCCTGTGCCAACTGGCCGATTTCATCCCGACGGCCGGCAATCCGGGCGTTGACCCTCAGGGTGTTGTCGCCCTGGGCGATGGACCGGGCGGTGCTTTCCATATGCCGCAGCGGACGCGACACCCAGCGGGCAATCCACCAGCAGGCCAGGGAAATCAGCAGGAACGCCAGGCCGGATTCGATGGCCTGAAAGAAGCGGGGATCCAGCCAACCCTTGCTGTGCATGCGCGGCCAGGCCACCAGGCGGTAACGCCCACCGGGCAAGTCGATCACCGCCGGCTTCTGTGGGTGCCAGAAGGAATCCATCCGCTCACGCACCGATTTCGGCAGGCGCCCCAGATCCAGGTCCCGCTCGATCAGCAGCAGGTGCAGGTCCCGCCGTTCCCCTTCCCGGCGCAGGAACCGCCAGGTCTCCACCCGGCCCAGCCGTTCCCGGATGTCCACCGCTTCCCGGGCCAGGTCCTGCAGCCCCACTTGGCGTTCAATGGTCTCCCGTTCCCGGTCCATCAAGTAGCGGGTCACCATATTGCTGGCCACCACCGCCACCGCCATCGCCAACCAGATCGTCAGAAAAATCCGCCAGAACAGCGGAAAGGTCAGGCGCCGGCTCATGTTGGCACCCGGTAGCTGTAACCGAGCCCGCGCAACGTCTCGATCCGGGGCGGGTCGTCGTTACCCAGCTTCTTGCGCAGGTTGCTGATGTGCATGTCCAGGGTACGGTCGTAGGCTTCCAGGCGCCGTCCCAACGCCCACTGCATCAGATCGGTCTTGCGCACCACACTGCCGGCGTGGGCCAGCAGAACCGACAGCACCTCGTACTCGGTGGCGGTCAGGTCCACCGGCTCGCCGTTCTGGTAAATACGGCGCTGAGCCGGTTCGATGCGCAGGTCCCCATACTCGCGGCTGGCGTTGAGCTCCGCCTTCTGGTCCCAGGCGATGCGGCGCAGCAGCGCCTGCAGCCGTGCCACCAGTTCCCGGGGATTGCAAGGTTTCGGAATGTAGTCGTCGGCCCCCACCTCGAAGCCGACGATTCGGTCGGTTTCGTCGCCGCGGGCGGTGAGCAGCACCACCGGAAGGTGCGTTCGGGCCCGCAGCTGGCGCAGCACATCCAGGCCGCTGATATCCGGCAGCATGATGTCCAGCACCACCAGATCACAGTCCTGGCCCAGGGCCAGAGTCAGGCCGTCGCGGCCGTTGGCGGCCTCCCGCACGGTGAATCCCTGATTGTCCAGATAGCGGGCGAGCAGCGAGCGCAGCTCGTCATCGTCTTCGACCAGAAGTACTCGGTTCTGCATGTCACACCCTCTCGCAATCACTTGGCGGGAGTCTAACACGGGGCCGCACCGGCCCCGCCGCGCCGGTTTTTTTCTTTGCACAACCTTTACAGAAGCCTGACGTTCCTTGACCCACGCCAGGGGTAAGATGGCCCCACGGTTTGATTCGCCCCGGTGGCGAACAACGCAGACACTCGACACAACACGAGGTAATACCATGATCAAGTACAAGACATCCCTGATCGCCGCCAGTGCGCTGGCATCCGCCCTGCTCATCGGCAGCCCGCTGGCGCTGGCCGACCATCACGGCAAGCCGCCGTTCGGCGAGCGGCCGGACATGGACAAAATGTGCGAGCAGTTCCGCGAAGGCACGGGGCCGTTCGACCCGGACGCCCGTGAAAAACGGATGGCGGAACACCGTGCCGAGGCCGAGAAGTACCAGGAGGAAATGGCCAAGCGGCTGAAACTGACCGAGGAACAGCGCAAGATCTGGGACGAGATCCATCAGGAGCGTCGCGAGAAGTTCAAGGAGCGCGCCGAGCACTGGAAAGAGAAGCTGGAAAAACGCTGCGCGGAGGAATGAGCCCGATTGTGCGCCGGAGCTGAGCGCCTATACTGGAGCCTACGGTAACCACCCCGGACGCGACCATGAAACGCCTCAAATCCAGCGCCCTCTGGTTCTTCGCCAGCCTGCTGACACTGCTTGCCGGCCCGCTCCTGCTGGCGGCAAGCGGTGCCCTACACGGGGCCGAAAGCTGGCAGAGCGCCCGCCGCGACAGCGCCAACATCGCCCCCACGCCCGAGCAGGCCCCCGAGGCCATCGTGCAGGTGTACGGTGCCCGCGCCTGGAGCTGGCGGGGCTATTTCGCCGTTCACACCTGGATCGCCACCAAGGAAGCGGGGGCCAGCCACTACCTGGTGCACGAAGTCACGGGCTGGCGGCGTGCGGTGGTCCGCTCCCGGATCGCCGCGCCGGATACCTACTGGTTCGGCGCCGAGCCTACCCTGTATGCCGACCTGCGCGGCGACCAGGCGGCCCGCCTGATTCCCCACATCTACGACGCCATCGCCGCCTACCCCTACCCCGACGAGTACCGAGCCTGGCCCGGCCCCAACAGCAACACCTTCACCGCCTGGGTGATCCGCGAAGTACCCGGTCTGGACGTGGCGCTGCCGAATCATGCCATCGGCAAGGATTATCTTGGCGACCGGATCGCCGCGCCGGTGCCCGGCGGCCTGGGCTACCAGTTGTCCCTGGGCGGCTATCTGGGGGTACTGGCGGGTGTACGCGAGGGCATCGAACTGAACGTCCTGGGTCTGAGCCTGGGCATCAACCCACGGGCCCTGGGCATCAAGCTGCCGGGTATCGGCGAGCTGGCGCTGCTCAACCCCAACCCGATGCCCGAAGGCGGCAGCCCCTAGGCGCCCACCCCATACCGCACCGCGGCGGCCGCCACCAACCCCAGGGTGATGGCCGGCAGGGGCTTGTGCAGCAGCAACATGGCGCCGGCGGTGACCAGCAGTGCCGCCAGCGCGCCGAGATCGCCGGACACCGCCATGGGCACGATGATGGCGATGAGCACGGAGCTGGCCATGGTATTGATGAAGCTTTCGATGCGCGGGCTGATGCGCACGAAGGACATGGCGAAGACCCCGCCATAACGGGTCAGCAGCGTGACCACCGCCATGATCGCGATCAGCAGCCAGAGACCCGGCCCGGTCGTCTCAATGCTCACGGGCACCTCCTTCGGTCCGGGCCCCGGCCGCCCCATCGGCGCTCGTGCGATCCAGCCAGAAGTAACCCACCAGACCACCGGCCAGGGCCCCGATCACCACGTGGGTGTTGGGAGGCAGCCACGCCCAGGCCACCAGCGAGGCGGCGGCCGCCACCGCCCAGGCCGTCAGCACCCGGGGCGACTTGCGCCCGCCCAGGGCCATCGCCAGCAGGAAACACCCCAGCACCATGTCCAGCCCGAATGCCTTGGGGTTATCCAGCAGGCCACCGAAATAGGCCCCCAGCCAGGTGCCGAAAATCCACGCCAGCCAGAGCACCAGGCCACCGCCGAGGATCACCTCCAGGTTACGGCGGCCGTTCTGGTAATCCTGGGCCGAAACCGCCCAGTTGGCGTCCGTCAGCAGTAACAGCAGACCGTAGCGGCGGCCGGGAGACAGATCCTTGAGCATGGGATACAGCGAGGCGCCCATCAGCAGATGGCGGGAATTGATGGCAAATACCACCGCGATCAGTGGCAGCACCGGCACGTCCGCCCCCCACAGATCCAGGACTGCAAATTGCGCCGCGCCGGCGAACACGGTGGTGCTCATGACGATGGTCACCAGGGGGGTCAGCCCCTCCTGGGTGGCCGCCAGGCCGAACGCGGCACCGAACGCCACCACGAACAACGAGATGGGCAGGAGCCGGAAGAATTCCGCGCGAACTTTGCGCGGTTGAAACTGGTAGGGATAACGCGGACTGGTCATCTGCCAAAGCTAGGGTGGAAGCCAGGGAAAGCGTATAGGTACAAACCACTAATCGCAACCTGAAATTCACTGCCGCCTCAGCCTGTTACATGAGTTTTGCATCTTTTCCGCCCCGCCCGGCGGGCGACAACAGTTGACGTTAACGTAAAACGGGGTTAGCGTGTTTTTCGTCCAGCCCCACAAGGGCACGCCCCGGCACCTCGCCTCGGGCAGGGACGACGAAATCGACCGGCGGCCAAAAGCCGGACGATGACAACAACAACACCGCCACGCTCGCCGAGATCCGGCAGGTGGGAGAGGATTTCGACATGTCAACCATCACGCTTCGCGCGGACCGCCGGTCCGTCCAGCCCGTTCCAACCGGCCCCCTGGCCAGCCCCCGTTCCAGTCCTTCGGGATCGCCCCTGACGGCCCTTTCGTCGTCGGCCGTGTCAACACGTTGACGGCGCGCGCCTGACCGACACCCCGATAACCCCATGCCCGGTATCCTGGGGCGCGAACGCGCACCGGTGCCCCAACGCATCTGGAAACGGTGACTGCCATGACACAACTGCGAAACGTCAGCCTGAACGACGTCTGGGAAAAAGACTCCGGCCCGGTCTACATGAACGGCAGCCAAGCGCTGGCCCGCCTGCCGCTGCTGCAGGCCCAGCTGGACCGCATGAACAACCTGAACACCGCCGGTTTCATTTCCGGCTACCGGGGCTCGCCGCTCGGCGGCTTCGATAAGGTCCTGTGGAAAGCCCGGGACTACCTGAAGAAACAGCACATCCATTTCCTGCCCGGCGTCAACGAGGACCTCGGTGCCACCGCGGTCTGGGGCAGCCAGCAGGTCAACATCTTCGAGGGCGCCAAATACGATGGCGTGTTCGCCCTCTGGTACGGCAAGGGCCCCGGTGTCGACCGCACCGGCGACGTGTTCAAACACGCCAACGCCGCCGGCACCTCCCGGTTCGGCGGGGTTCTGGCCGTCGCCGGGGACGATCACGCCTGCAAGTCCTCCACCCTGCCTCACCAGAGCGACTTCGCCTTCATCGATGCCGGCATGCCGGTCCTCAACCCGGCCGGCATCCAGGACATGCTTGACCTCGGCCTGTACGGCTGGGCCATGTCCCGGTTCAGCGGCTGCTGGGTCGGATTCAAGGCGCTGGCCGAGAACATGGACTCCTCCATTTCCGCCAACCTGGACCTGAGCCGAATCCGGATCGTAACGCCCCGGGACTTCCAGATGCCCGAAGGCGGCCTGAACGCACGCTGGCCGGACAAGCCGATGGAGCAGGAAGAGCGCCTGCATCGTTACAAGCTGGAAGCCGCCAAGGCCTTCTGCCGCGCCAACCGACTGGACCGGACCGTGCTCTCCGCGCGCCAGCCCAGGCTGGGTATCGTCACCACCGGCAAGGCCTATCTGGACGTGATTCAGGCCCTGGCCGACCTGGGCCTGGGCGAGGCGGAGCGGGAGGCCATCGGCCTGACCGTGTACAAGGTGGCCATGCCCTGGCCGCTGGAGCCGGAGGGCATCTACGAATTCGCCTCCGGTCTCGAGGAAATCCTGGTGGTTGAGGAAAAACGCGGCCTGATCGAAGAACAGATCAAATCCCAACTCTACACCTGGCAGGACAGCCGTCGCCCCCGGGTGGTCGGCAAGCACGATGATCAGGGCCGCGAGCTGCTGCCCACCATCGGTGAGCTCACCCCGGCCATGGTGGCGCGAGCCATCGCCGCGCGGCTGGACGGCCGCTACTGCACCGATACGCTGAAGCAACGACTGGACTTCCTGACGGAAAAGGAAAACAGTCTGGCCAAGCCCCGGGAACGGCTGGAGCGCACGCCCCATTTCTGTTCCGGTTGCCCCCACAATACCTCCACCCAGGTGCCCGAGGGCAGCCGCGCTCTGGGCGGAATCGGCTGTCATTACATGGCCACCTGGATGGACCGGGGCACCGACACCTTCACCCAGATGGGCGGTGAAGGGGTAACCTGGCTGGGCCAGGCGCCGTTCACCCGTCAGAAACACGTGTTCCAGAACCTCGGTGACGGCACCTATTTCCACTCCGGCACCCTCGCCATCCGCGCGGCCATCGCCTCCGGCGCCAACATCACCTACAAGATCCTATACAACGACGCGGTCGCCATGACCGGCGGCCAGCCGGTGGACGGCACCCTGACCGTTCAGCAGATCACCCATCAGCTCTACGGCGAAGGCGTCCGGCGCATTGCCGTGGTCAGTGACGATCCCGGCAAGTATCCGTCCCGGGCCGATTTCGCCGACGGCACCACGTTCCATCATCGTGACGATCTGGACGCGCTGCAGCGGGAACTGCGCGAGGTGGAAGGCTGCTCGGTGATCATCTACGACCAAACCTGCGCGGCGGAGAAGCGCCGGCGGCGCAAGCGCGGCACCCTGGCCGACCCGGACCAGCGGGTGATCATTCACGCCGACGTCTGCGAGGGGTGTGGCGACTGCGGTATTCAGTCCAACTGCCTGTCGATCCTGCCCAAGGAGACCGAACACGGTCGCAAGCGCACCATCGACCAGTCCGCCTGCAACAAGGACTTCTCCTGCGTGCGCGGGTTCTGCCCGAGCTTCGTCACCGTCAAGGGCGGCCGTTTGCGGAAACCCGCCGGGGTGCGCTCGGACGTGGACTTTCCGGAACTGCCCGAGCCCACCCGAGTCACCGGCAACACCCCCTACGGCATCCTGCTGACCGGCGTGGGCGGCACCGGCGTGGTCACGGTCAGTGCCCTGCTGGGCATGGCCGCGCACCTGGAAGGCAAGGGCGTGTCGGTACTGGATCAGACCGGGCTGGCCCAGAAGTTCGGCGCGGTGGTCAGCCACGTGCGGATCAGTGACCGTCAGGACGACATCCACGCAGTGCGCATTCCCGCCGGCGAGGCCGATCTGATGCTGGCCTTCGACCTGATGGTGGCCGCCTCCGACGACGCCCTGGCCAAGCTCGACAACCGGTTTTCCCGGGCCGTGGTGAACACCGAGCCGGCCATGCCCGCCGCCTTCACCCGCGACCCGGATCTCCGCTTCCCGGGTGAGTCCATGGCCCAAAGCGTGCGCGAGGCCTGCCGTGAGGACGGCAGCTGGTTCCTGGATGCCGGCGGTCTGGCCAAGGCCCTGATGGGTGACGGCATGGCGGTGAACCTGTTCACCGTCGGCTTCGCCTACCAGAAGGGCCTGCTGCCCCTGAGCGCCGAGGCCATCGAGCGGGCCATCGAACTGAACAACGTGGCGGTGGCCAAGAACAAGCAGGCATTCCTCTGGGGTCGCCGTGCCGCCCACGATCTGGAGCGGGTCCGGCAACTGGCCTTCCCCGCCGCCAAGGGCGAGGTGGTACAGGTGATGGAAACCACCGAGCAGCGGATTCAGCGCCACATGGCGTACCTGACCGAGTACCAGAACGCCGCTCTGGCCCAGCGCTACGAAAAACTGGTGCGCAAGGCCGAGCAGACCATCCGGCAGAAGCTGGGCCAGGACCCGATGCTGCTGCGCTCCATCGTCGACAACTACGCCCGGGTGCTCGCCTACAAGGACGAATACGAAGTGGCCCGGCTGTTCAGCAACGGCAGCCTGCGCCGGCAGCTGGCGCAGGAGTTCGAGGGGGACTTCGAACTGGAGTTCAACCTGGCGCCGCCCTTGTTGAGCCGGGCTGGCAACGGCGAGCGCCCGAAAAAACTGACGTTCGGCCCCTGGATGGAGACCGTGTTTGGCTGGCTGGCCAAGGCACGGGTGCTGCGCGGCACCCCCTTCGACCCGTTCGGCTACACCGCCGACCGCCGGCTGGAGCGGCGCATCATCCGTGAGTATGAGGCGGACATCGGCTTCCTGCTCAAGCACCTGAGCCGGGATCACGCCGACGCCGCCCGAGGCCTGGCCAGCCTGCCGGCCCGCATCCGTGGCTTCGGTCCGGTGAAGGAAAAGGCCTATCAGGCCACCCGCAAGGAGCGTCAACAGCTGCGGGCGGAAATCAACCCGAGCGCACGCGAGCACCAGCAAATCGCCAACGCGGCCGTCTGACAACAAAAAACGGCGGTCACGGGCCCCACACGGGTGGTGACCGCCATGAACCAGAGGTGAAACGCCATGAACGTATTCAGCCATCCCGAGTTCGATCAGCACGAACACCTGTCCTTTTTCTGCGACGCGGAAACCGGACTCAAGGCCATTGTCGCCATCCACAACACCTCCCGTGGCCCGGCCCTCGGCGGCTGCCGCATGTACCCCTACGCCACCGACGAGGAGGCACTGCGTGACGTGCTGCGCCTGTCCCGGGGCATGACCTACAAATCCGCGCTGGCCAACCTGGATCTGGGCGGCGGTAAGTCGGTGATCATCGGTGATCCGCGCCGGCACAAAACCGAGGGCCTGCTGGAGGCCATGGGCCGGCATCTGGAAACCCTGGGCGGTCGCTACATCGCCGCCGAGGACTCGGGCACCAGCGTGCCCGACCTCAAGGTGATGGGCCGGTACACCCGCCACGTGGCGGGCATTGCCGAACGCACCGGTTTCAACGGTCTGCCGAGCAACGGCGACCCTTCCCCCGCCACCGCCTACGGCACCTTCATCGGCCTCAAGGCCGCGGTGCGGCACAAATACGGACAGGACGACCTCAAAGGCCTGAAGGTGGCCATACAGGGAGTTGGCAACGTCGGCTTCCGGCTGGCCCGGCACCTGCGGGACGCCGGCGCCGAACTGTGGGTGTATGACATCCACGCCGACAACATGCAGCGGGCGGTGGAACAGTTGGGAGCCAAGCCCGCCACCGCCGAGGACATTCTGTTCCTGCCGGTGGACGTGGTCGCCCCCTGCGCCCTGGGCGCGGTCCTCAACGACCGCAGCATTCCCAAACTGCGGGCCGGTATTGTCGCCGGCGCCGCCAACAACCTGCTGGAACGTCCGGAGCACGATGCCCTGCTCAAGCAACGCGACATCCTTTATGCCCCGGACTTCGCCATCAACGCCGGCGGCATCATCGATGTGTTCCACGAGCGTACCGGCGGCCGCCCGGAGCAGGTGCGCGCCCACATCGAGACCATCGGCGACACCCTGACCGAAATCTTCAACCGCTCGCGCCGGACCGGCCTGCCGACCGGCGAGATCGCCAACGAACTGGCGGAGGAGCGGTTCCGGAAGCACACCGCCGGTGCTGGGCTGGCGCCTGGGCGGTTGGCTCGCGCCGGTTGACCTGACGCCGGCGCATCCCCCTTGGGCCGCGGTTCGCCGCGGCCCCTTTTCCCTGACAACAACAAGTACGACAGGAGCAAGTCATGTCTTTGAGTTCATCCGGTTCCGCCACCTACACGGGGGCACTCGAGGGTGCCAACGCCAAACGCGGGCTCTGGTCCTCCCGGCTCGCCTTCGTCTTGGCCGCCACCGGTTCGGCGGTCGGCCTGGGCAACATCTGGAAGTTTCCCTATATCACCGGCGAGAATGGCGGCGGCGCCTTCGTTCTGGTCTATCTGGTGTGCATTGCGGTGGTGGGCATCCCCATCATGATGGCGGAGGTGATGATCGGCCGTCGCGGTGGCCGCAGCCCGGTTAACAGCCTGCGCCTGATCGCGGAACGGGACCGGCTCAATCCGGCCTGGAAACTGGTTGGCGCGGTTGGCATCCTGGCCGGGTTCCTGATTCTGTCGTTCTATTCGGTGATTGGCGGCTGGGCGGTGTCCTACGTCGGCACCACCGCCAGCGGGGCCCTCACCGGTCAGTCCGCGGAAGCGGTCGGTGCGATCTTCTCCGATCTGCTGAGCGACCCGATGACACTGCTGCTCTGGCACACCGTGTTCATGGCTCTGGTGATGGTGGTGGTGGCCCGGGGCGTGCGCTCCGGTCTCGAACGGGCCGTCAGCATCCTGATGCCGGGCCTGTTCGTGCTGCTGCTGATCATGGTCGGCTACGCCATGACCACCGGGGCCTTCGGCCGGGCCGCCGCGTTCCTGTTCCAGCCGGACTTCTCCAAGCTCACCACCTCCGGCGTACTGATTGCCCTGGGGCATGCCTTCTTCACCCTCAGCCTGGGCATGGCGGTGATGATGGCCTACGGCTCCTACCTGCCCAAGCACGTGTCCATCGCCAAGACTTCCATCACCGTCTCGGTGATTGACACCGCGGTGGCGCTGCTGGCGGGCCTGGCGATTTTCCCCGTGGTCTTCGCCAACGGCCTGGAACCCGGCGCCGGGCCCGGTCTGATCTTCCAGACCTTGCCGCTGGCGTTCGGGCAGATGCCCCTGGGCGCTTTCTTCGGGACCCTGTTCTTCGTGCTGCTGATCTTCGCCGCCTGGACCTCCGGCATTTCCCTGCTGGAACCCATCGTGGAATGGCTGGAGGAACAGAAAGGCCTGAACCGGGCCGTCAGCACCCTGGGCGCCGGCTTCATCTGCTGGGCGCTGGGCATCGCCTCGATCCTGTCGCTGAATCTCTGGTCCGACGTGGCGCCGCTGTCGTTCATCCCGGCGCTGGAAGGCAAGACCATCTTCGACCTGCTCGACTTCTTCACCGCCAACATCCTGCTGCCCCTGGGCGGTCTTCTGGTGGCGCTGTTCGCCGGCTGGGTGATGTCCCGCCAGGCCATGGAGAACGAGCTGTCGCTGTCGGCGCCGGCGTTCAACCTGTGGTTCATCACCGTCCGCTTCCTCACTCCGGTGGCGGTGGCCGTGGTGTTCGTCTACAACCTGATCTGACCTTCCGGGGAGCCCAGCCGGGCTCCCCTCCCCGTATCCCCCCCGCCGGTTACAGGCTCGCCAGCGTCACCGCCAGGGTCCCGGCGATGTCCGCATCAAGCTTCAGATCCACCAGCTCGTCGGCCCGGGTCCGGCCCCGGTTGAGCGTGGCCATGGGCAATCCCCAGTCCCGGGCATGGCGGCAGAAACGAAAGCCGGAATACACCATCAACGATGAGCCGATCACCAGCAGCCCGTCACAGGCCCGCAGGGCCTCCAGCGCCCGGGTGACCCGTTCCCGGGGCACGAAGTCGCCGAAAAACACCACGTCCGGTTTGAGAATACCGCCACAGGTGGGGCAGTCCGCCACCCGGAAGCCGGAGAAATCCACGTCCAGGTCGGCATCCCCGTCCGGCGCGGAGTGGGCGGTGTGGCCAAGAAATGCCGGGTTGAGGTCTGCGCAGCGGGCATGCACGTCGTCCCGAGCAAGGCGGAGGCCGCACCCCATGCAGCGGACCCGGTCGGCCCGGCCATGCAGGTCCAGCACCGCTCGGCTACCGGCCTTCTGGTGCAGGCCATCGACATTTTGGGTAACCAGCAGGTGACAGTGGGTGCGCCACTCCAGCTCGGCGATGCCGGCGTGGCTGGCGTTGGGGCGGGCGTCGCGGATGACCGGCCAGCCGATCAGGCTGCGTCCCCAGTAGCGCTGGCGAGTGGCGGCCCGCTCCATGAACTCCTGATGCTGGACCGGCGGCCGGCGTTTCCAGCCTCCGTCCACATCACGGTAGTCCGGGATGCCGGAATCGGTGCTGACCCCGGCACCGGTCAGAATCAGCAGCCGGGGATGTCGGTGGATGAATTCCGCCAGCCGCGCCCCAGCCCGTTCCGGCGGCATCGGCTCGGAAGGGGCTGCGGTCGCCGGCAGGCGCTGACTGGCGCTGAAGGGGCGGATTCGGTGCGGGGTCCGGGTCATGGGGGTCCTGAAACACGGCCGTGGCGTGACCTTCATGTGGCGTGACCTTCATTCTGGCCGGCGGCCGCGTTTCCATCAACCCGAAGAACCGGCCTCCGGCTCCGGATTCACCGCCAGTTCCCGGAGGCGCCCGGCCAGAAACTCCATGACCACGCGGACTCGGGTCATCTGTTGGGTGTCCTGGTTGACGTGCAGCCACAGGTCGACCGATTCCCCCTCCAGCGGCGGGGACAGCCGCCGCAGGTCGCCGGCCCGCTCGCCGATGTAGCACGGCAGCACGGCCAGGCCGGCACCCGCCCGGGCCAGCGACACCATGGTCTGAAGGCTGTTGCAGCGGATCACCGAGACCGCGTGCCTGAGGTGGCGGCGATACCATCGGCCGGTGGCCAAGTGACTGAAGGTTTCATCCGGCAGGATCCAGGTCTGGCGGTCCGGCGCGTTTTCCAGGTCCATGTCCCGGTGCCGGCGGCAGAAACCGCCGCTGCCGTAGACCGCGGACGCCAGGCTGGCAATGCGTTCCCCCTCCCAGGTCGCCTGGGGGCGGTTTTCCGGCCGCAGGGTCAGGTCCGGCTCCCGGTGCGCCAGGTTGCTGACGTCGTTGTCGGTCAGGACCTCCAGCTCGATGTCCGGGTAGGCGTTCACCAGTTCCGCCAGCACCGGGGCCAGCAGCCACGCCAGCATCACGTCCTCGGCGGCAATGCGCACCTTGCCCACCGGCGCCGTGTCCGCGCCCACCAGTTTGCGCTGCAGGGTCTCCAGATCCGCCGCCAGCCGTTCGGCTTCCCGGAATGCCAGTTCACCGGCCGGCGTCAGGCGCAGGCCGTTCGGGTTGCGTTCAAAAAAACGCACCCCCAGGGCGTCCTCCATCTGGTCCAGGCGCCGCAGCACCGTGGTCTGGTGCACCCCCAGCAACTCACCGGCCTTGGCCAGGGTTCCGCCGATTGCTAGGGCTCTCAGGTAGCGAAGATAATCCCAGTCCATCATCACTGCATATTTGCAACACGAGTACGAAGTTTAACGTATTCATACTGCAAATAAGAGCCCATACACTGCCCCGGTGAATGGGTTACTCAACAGGTATTCAGCCGACATTTCACCGGTCAGCACGGGAGGCAGGCACGATGACTGAAACGTTCGTCACGACCACACGACCACTGCCGTCCAGTATCCTCCACAACGGCACCGAGGTCCGCCGGCAGCATACCCGCGCTGCGGCTCGGAAACTGGCCGGCTTCCTCCGTCGCAAGATCCGCCGGATCAACCGCAAGGCAACGGAAGTGGCCCAGGACATGCCCCAGGTGCAGGGCGGCCACTGACGACAGCGCCACGCCGGCGGGCCGGGCAATACCGGCCTGCCGGGCTCAGCCGATCATCCCCACTAGGTTTCCCAGACCACTTTCCGCCCCACCGCGGCCCACTCGGCCATACGTTCCTGATACGCACGTTCAATCACGTTTCGCCGGATCTTCATGGTGGGCGTCAGCATCCCGTTCTCCATGGTCCAGGGGTCTTTCACCACCACCAGGAACGCGAGCTTCTCATGGGGTTCGGCCGTGCCGTTGAGCGTGTCCAGTTGTTGGCTCAGTTCCCGCTCCAGGGCGCCACGGTCACCGCCCTGGACCAGCTGCCGGCGGGCGTCCTCGGACAGTAGCACCATCAGGCAGGGCTGGGGCTGGTTGGCGCCGGCCACGCAGACCACTTCCGCCTGGGGATGGCGGAAGCGGTTTTCGATCGGCACCGGCACCACGTACTTACCCTTGGCGGTCTTGAACAGGTCCTTCACCCGGCCCGTGATCCGCAGGCAGCCGTCTTCGTCGATCTCGCCCATATCGCCGGTCCTGAGGAAGCCGTCCCCGGTCATATCTTCCCGGGTCTTGTCCGGATTCTTGTAGTAGCCCAGCATCTGGCCGGGGCTTTTCACCTCGATCTCGCCGCCCGCCCCGATCCGGTGTTCAACGCCGGGATTGGCCATGCCCACCGTTCCCACTTTCGCCTGCCCGGGACGGTTGGCATGGGAGTAGCCGAAGTTCTCGGACATGCCGTACACCTCCAGCAGCTCCAAGCCCAGGTTGCGGTACCAGGCAATGATTTCGGCGGACAGGGGCGCGGCGCCGGTCAGGGCCGCGCGGCAGTGGTCCAGCCCCAGCTGGCGCAGGATCTTTCTCTTCACCAGCGAGCCGAGTATGGGAATCCGGAACAGGCGGGCCTGTCGCGACGGGGGCAGCTTGGCGTTCACACCCAGGTAGAATTTCGTCCACAGCCGGGGGACCGAGAAGAACAGGGTGGGTCGGGCCCGCTGCAGGTCGGCCTGGAAGGTATCCAGGGAATGGGCGAAATACAGGTGAAAGCCGTAGTACAGGGATTGGGTTTCCACCGCGGCCCGTTCCGCCACGTGGGCCAGGGGCAGATAGGACAGCATCCGCTCTTCCCGGCTCACCGGGAACAGCTGCTGCAGGCCGTCGGCCACCGAGATCATGGTGCGGAAGCTGTGCATCACCCCTTTGGGCTGACCGGTGCTGCCCGAGGTGTAGACGATGGTGGCGAGGCTGTCCGGGTCCGGCCGTCGCGCCGCCGCCGGCGCTTGGCGAGCCACGATATCGCGCCATTGCGGCACGTCGTCCCGGGGCGACAGGGGCAGCGAGACCAGCGGCAGGTCCGCCGGCAGCCGGTCCCGGATGCCGTGCCAGCCGTCGGCGCTGCCGTCCATTTTGCCCAGAAACAGCAACCGGGCCTCGCAGTGTTCGAGAATGTAGCGGGCGGTGTCGCCGTTGAGGGTCGGATACAACGGCACCGACACATGCCCCGCCGCCCAGATGGCCAAATCCGCCAGGATCCAGTGGGCACTGTTCCGCCCGAGGATGGCGATGTTGCTGCAGGCCGGCAACGCCAGCTGCTCCAGATATCCGGCCATGCGGGACACCTGGTCGGCGGCCTGGCGCCAGGTGATGTCCTCGACCTGGCCATCCGGACCGGGTTGGCTCAGGTAGACGGCATCGGGGGTGTGCTCCGCCCAGTGGTGGAGGCAATGCAGGGACGTCCGCTTGCATGGGTCGACGGCCATCGGTCACTCCTGTTTGTTTTTATTGGATTTTTCTGACCTGCGTATGCGCGTGTCATACCTGCTTCATAGTAGTCGAGATCCGGCTCGTCTCAAGCGGAGCGTCGGAACGAGAACCTGTTCAAAATTTAACCTATGACATCCGGAGGGAGTGGACTAGAGTAAAAGGGACACTGTCTCAAATGGCATTCCGCCTGGAGGTCACCGTGAGAAACGCATCCCGCTCGTTCCTGATTTTCCCGGTCTGGGGCATGATCCTGATCGGCTCCGCCGCCTTCCTGTACTGTGCCTACGCCGGCCTACTCGGCGGCTGACTCCCCTAGCGGCGGAACTTGGTTTCCAGCACCACCGCGGAGTTGGTGCGCTCCACCCCTTCCAGGTTGCCGATATCGTCCAGAACCCGGCTCAGTTCTTCCAGGGACTGAGCCTGGACGATGGCAATGAGGTCGTACTCCCCGCTCACCGAAAACAGCTGGGTCACCTGGGGAATGTCTTCCAGGGCGGCGTTGGTGCGGGCGGTCAGCTTCTGCACCACCTTGATTGAGACATGGGCCTCCACCTGGTTGTCCAGGTACTCCCCGCCCAAAATGACGGAATAGCCCCGGATCACCCCCGCCTTCTCCAAACGGGCCAGCCGGTTCTGCACGGTCGAGCGCGACACATGCAGCGCCTTGGCCAGTTCGGTCACGCTGGCCCGGGCATTGGTACGCAACAGCATGAGCAGTTTCTGATCCTGCGAATTAATCATTTTGATATCCAGATTGGTCATTTTGACCCAATACTAGATCATTTCGGACGTTTTGAAACTGCAATTCGGCGGGCTGGCTCGGCATACTGGGCAAAAACGCCAGGGACCCGACCATGATCATCCGACCCGTTGCACCTTCCGACCTGGAAGGCCTGTACCAGATCGCCGAAGAGTCCGGACCGGGATTCACGTCACTGATGCCGGACCGGGACGCGCTTGCCAGGAAAGTCGAGCACGCCCGGGCGAGTTTCAGCCGCCCCGTCGGTCTGCCGAGCGACGAACACTACCTGTTCGTGCTGGAAGATACCGAAACCGGAGCCCTCATGGGGACCACCGGCATCGACGCGGTCGCCGGCCAGGTTCGCCCCCTGTACCATTTTCGCCACAGCCGTCAGCTTCACCACTCCCATTTCCTGGGGCTGCGCCGGCAATTTCACACCCTGACCCGTTGCAACCACTATCGGGGGTGCACCGAAATCTGTTCGCTGTACCTGCGCCCTGCGTTCCGGCGCGCCAATGCCGGCAAACTGCTGTCGAAAGTACGCTTTCTGTTTATGGCGCAGTACCCGGAGCGATTCACGCCCACCGTGATCGCGGAAATGCGCGGGGTGTCCGATCATCTGGGCCGCTCCCCCTTCTGGAACTGGCTGCGGCGCCATTTCGTGGATCTCGAGTTCGCCTCCGTCACGCAACTGGTCGGAGCCGGCCACACGGAGTTCATCGAGGAGCTGATGCCCGCCGGCCCGCTGTACACCCATCTGATGGACGACGCGGCGCGCGCGGTGATCGGCCAGGTCCACCCGGATACCCGCCCGGCGCTGGCGATGCTGGAGAAGGAAGGCTTCCGCCACCGGGGGTTCGTCGACCTGTTCGATGCCGGGCCCACCGTCGAATGCCCGCTCAAGGACATCGCCAGCGTGCGTGCTGCCCGGCCCTATCAGCTGATGACCGGCACAGCGCGTCCTGAGCACCGGAGCGGCCAGCCGGTGATCATCGCCAACGGTCGCACCGAGGGCTTCCGGGCAACGAT
This sequence comes from Marinobacter lutaoensis, assembly GCF_001981305.1. Lineage (GTDB taxonomy): Bacteria > Pseudomonadota > Gammaproteobacteria > Pseudomonadales > Oleiphilaceae > Marinobacter > Marinobacter lutaoensis. The sequence goes on from NZ_MSCW01000007.1 coordinate 60,876, forward strand.
CACGGATCAGTGCCGCGTTTGCCCGGAAGAACACACGGTGACCGTTCCCGACGCTCTGGCCCGGCGCCTGGACCTGTCCGAACAGGCGGAAGTCTGGCTGCTGCCGCTGACCCCCGACCAGGCCCGCCGGCCGCAACCGGCAACCCAATCCCATTCTCTGTCCGCCGAAGGATATGGAGCTCGACCCTATGCACTCTGACCGACACACCCTGTTCCAGGCCCTGTGGGACAACTACCGGGCCGTGACCCCCTCCGCCGAGCGTATTCATACGCTGCTGGGCAAGCGGGAGTCCAAGCCGATCGTGAACGACCACATCGCCCTGCGCACCTTCAACTTGGCGCCGGTCGGTCTGGACGCGCTGGCCGCGCACTTCCTCAACCTGGGCTACCGGCCCGGCGACGAATACCACTTCGAGGCCAAGAAACTCTATGCGCGGCACTACGAGCACCCGGACGACGACGCGCCCAAGGTGTTCATTTCGGAGTTGCGGGTGGAGCTGTGCTCCCCGGCACTCCAAACCATCGTCCGTGACCTGGTGGCCCAGGTGGACCCGGCCCGGGTGGAAGCCGACGATTTCCTCTACGCCGGCCGGCCCTGGCAGCTGGACTACGACACCTACCGCGCCCTGCTCGAGGAAAGCGAATACGCCGCCTGGACGGCCGCCTGGGGCTATCGCGCCAACCATTTCACGGTCAGCATCAATCATCTGGAAAGCCTCGACAGCGTGGCCGACATAAACCGGCTGCTCAAGGACAACGGCTTCACCGTCAACAGCGCCGGCGGCGAGGTCAAAGGGTCCCCCGAACAGCGGTTGGAACAGTCCTCCACCATGGCGGACCGGGTGCCGGTTGCCTTCAGTGACCGGGAAGCCGTGATTCCCAGCTGCTTCTACGAATTTGCCCGGCGCTACCCCCTCGCCGACGGCCGCCTCTATCAGGGGTTCGTCGCCGCCTCCGCCGACAAAATCTTCGAGAGCACCCATGCCGGCTGACGGTCGACACCGCCGCTTTTACCCTCGGTAACAATCCAGTAACCGTTTTACAACGGTGAGCGCGCCGGGCACTGTCTATCTTTTAGACACTCCGCCCGGCGCTGCCGGGCGGCACCTTGAACAACAACAAAAACAGGCCGTGCCGGAACGCAGCCTGCCGCCGGCGTGGCCAGGGAGGATCCCCATGTCTGCATCCGTCAATCATCTGGAAGAGCGACTGCTGGACGAACGCGAACTGCTCGAAGGCATCATGCCCTCCGCCATCACCCTGGCCATGATGCTCCGGCACCGCCAGATGGCCACCTGGCTGAGGGCCGAGTTCGACGGTTATCCGGAGGTCGCCGACGCGCCCCCCTACCGGCGCGACCTGCCAGGCCACGTGGTGGCACGCTCCCCCCAATATGGCTGGATTCCCGCCCCGTTGGAAGACGATCAGAAGATCAAGTACGGTCGCCTGGATCTGATCGACGGCGTGAAATCCCTGGAACAGATCTGCCTCGGCTGTAGGAAAGGCAATGGCCACCGTGTACTGCTGGCACCGGAGGCCCTGGCAAGCCTGCAGAAGCAGGTGAACCTGACCGCCGAACTGGCCATCAACGTCAGCCGCGAGGTCTACTGCCGCCTGTTGAAAACCGTGCGGGCCAGTCTGTACCTATGGACCCGCGCCCTGGCCGAGCAGGGCCTGAGCGGCGAGCACAACCATTACAGTGCGGAGGAACGGGCCCGGGTGGCCGAACTGGACCGGCCGGACCACTACTGGCGCCGCGCCATGGCCGAGCTGGAGTCACTGCCGGTACCGGATGTCCGGGAAGCCGGCCTGCTGGAGCGGTTGTTCGGCCGGGCGGGCTAGGGCCGCGCCTCAACCCAGCACGTTGACCATGCCGACGCCGCTGACCACCAGCAGCACCACGCCGAGCACCCGAAAGAACACCGGCGTTTCCGCCCGCAGGATACGCTCGTGGGCGTATAGCCCCAGCACGTGACCGATCGCGGCGCAGGGCAGCAGCCACAGGTGGTGAACCAGCTGCAGGTCGACCCCGGCCCAGATGAAGGCGGCCATCTTGATCAGTACCAGAATGAACCAGAGCGCGAACAGCGTATCCCGCAGTTTTTCCCGGGGCAGGTGCTGCGCCACCACCGCGATGATCAGAGGCGCGCCGATCAGCGACGTACCGCTGATGTAGCCGCCCGCCATCAGGAACAGAGCGTCGACTGTCCGGCTGCCGCTGCGGAACGGCCGGTTGAAAATGTAGGACAGTGAATAGAGCGCCACGATCACGAAGATGATGGCGCTCAACACATCGCCCGGCAGGGTGATCAGTCCAAACACACCGATCAGTTTGGGCACGATCATGATGCCCAGAATGCGCCACAGATAGCGCCAATCCACCGTGCCCTCGGCCCGTGCCCCGCCGGTCTTCCGGTTCTTGCGGTTGTTCATCCAGATGGTCAGGGCGGAAAACACCAGCAAATGCACGGCGATGATCGGCAGAAACACCAGCGGCTCATCCAGCACCAGCAGCAGAAACGGCAATGACAGCACGGCACCGCCAAACCCCAGCCCGGACCGGACAAAACCGCTCCAGATGAAAATCAAGCCAATCAGAACGTACTGGACCAGACTCAAATCGGACATCGTACTGACTTCTCCAGATGCATGACGCACGTATAGCGGGACACTTGCCGCGGACGATCCGCCATAGTAGCATGGCAGATACTGTATAAATAAACAGTATGGTGACGCATGAAGACACGGGGTACCGCGCTCAACCCGCACAACCGGTTTCAGCCCATCGCCACCGACCGGGATCAGGACGATGGCTGGTACCAGGCACCGGAGGATACCCTGTGCCCGGACTCCATCGCCACCGAGGTGGTGGACGAACAGGTTCGCACCATCATCAGCCGGAACCAGTCGCCAGACATCCCCTTCGAGCAGTCCGTCAACCCCTACCGGGGGTGCGAGCACGCTTGCATCTACTGCTTTGCCCGCCCCAGCCACGCTTACTGGGACCTGTCTCCCGGCCTGGATTTCGAGACCCGACTGATCGCCAAGCCCAACGCCGCCCGGAAGCTGCGGGAAGCCTTTGACCATCCGGGCTACCGGGTTACGCCCATCGCCCTGGGCATGAACACCGACGCCTACCAACCCATCGAACGGGAACGCCGCATTACCCGAAGCCTGCTGGAAGTGATGGTGCAATATCGGCATCCGGTCTCAATCATCACCAAGGGGGCGCTGATCCTGCGCGACCTGGACCTGCTGTCGGAACTGGCGCGCGACCAGCTGTGCACCGTCGCGGTCAGCCTCACCACCCTCGACAACGACCTCAAGCGGCGGATGGAGCCCCGAACCGCCGCACCCGCCACCCGGCTCAGGGTGATCGAACGCCTGGTCGCGGCGGGGATTCCGGTCAGCATCCTGATCGCGCCGGTCATTCCCTTCATCAACGACCATGAAATCGAACGCATCCTGGAAGCCGCCCAGCAGGCCGGTGCGACCCGTGCCGGCTGGATCATGCTTCGCCTGCCCTTGGAGCTGGACACGCTGTTCCAGGACTGGCTGCGGCGCCACTTTCCGGACCGGGCCGAGCACGTCATGAACCGGATCCGCGACCTGAGAGGCGGGCGCAGTTACGACGCCACCTTTGGCCAGCGTATGACCGGCACCGGCCCCTACGCCGACCTGATCCGCCAGCGATTCCGGGCCCGGGCGAGAAAACTGGGCCTGAACGTCGGCCGGGGGCCGGGCCTGAGAACCGATCGGTTCCGTCGCCCGGGCGGAGAACAGATGGCGCTCTGGTAACACCTCGGCGGCGACCCGGAGCCGCAGGTCGGATTGACTTTATCCATAAAAAGAATAAGGTAATTCCATTTACCAATTATAAATACGGAGACGACCGCCATGAGACCCCTCACCAAGCTCGCCCTGGCCGGCCTGCTGGCCATGGCTTCCTCGGCCCTGGCCGCCGGGGGCGACCCGCAGCGCGGAGCCCAGCTCGCCATGCAGGGCGATGGCAGCGGCGCCCCCTGCCTTGCCTGCCACGGTGCCGACGGCGCCGGTAACGACGCGGCGGGCTTCCCGCGCCTGGCCGGACTCGACGCCGACTATCTGGCCAAGCAGATGCTGGACTACAACGCCGGCAAGCGCGTCAGCCCAATCATGCAACCGAACATCGACAACTTCGACGAGCAGCAGCTCCGGGACCTGGCCGCCTACTACGCCAGTCTACCCGCTCCCGCCAGCGCCGCGCCGGCCAATGTCAGCGACGCGCAGCTGGCACTGGGCAGGAAGCTGGCCACCGAAGGCGACTGGGACACCTACATTCCTCCCTGCAGCAGCTGCCACGGCCCGGGCAACCGGGGGGTCGGCCACAGCTTCCCCGCGCTGGCCGGGCAGCACCCCAGCTATATCCGGGCCCAGCTTCAAGCTTGGCAGAACAACCAGCGTAACAATGACCCGAACCAGCTCATGACCGCCATCGCCGAGCGCCTGACCGCGCAGCAAATCGACGCGGTGGCGGCCTATCTGGGCAGTCTGAGCGCAACCGCCGAGTAACGGGAGGCCAAACCATGAACCTGACACGCACGATCCCCCTGGTTGCCGGCCTGCTGATGACCGCCGGTACCACCCTGGCCGAGCCGGAAGTGCCGGTCAACCTGCCCGAGTTCAAACCGGGCCAGTACGTCCACCAGGCACCCACGGTGGAAGACCTGATGGCGGATGAAAGCATTCACCCGGAACTGAAGAAGGTCATTCTCAAGGGCCGGGACATGTTCATGAACACCCAGCAGTTTCGCGGTAAGTACGTGTTCAACGACCTGAACTGCAAGTCCTGCCACATGGGCGAGGGCCGTATGAACTGGTCCGGCCCGATCTGGCCCGCCGCCACCACGCTGCCGGACTTCCGCGGTAAGAACCAGCACGTCAATTCCCTGGAGGAGCGCATTGCCGGCTGCTTCTCCTTTTCCATGAACGGCAAGCCCCCCGAGTACGGCAGCGACGACATGCTGGCCCTGGTAGCCTACCACCGGTGGCTGGCCAAGGGGGCACCGGTGTATGAGAAGAACATCGGCGGCCGGGGCTTCAGCCACCTGGGCAAAGACAAGCCCGAGCTGGACTACCAGCGAGGCAAGGCGGTCTACGAGGCCAACTGCGCCATCTGCCACGGCGAGGATGGCCAGGGCAAGACCGTGGACGGCCAGGTGGTGTTCCCGCCGCTGTGGGGTGACCACTCCTACAACTGGGGCGCCGGCATGACCCGCATCTTCACTGCCGCTTCGTTTATCAAGAACAACATGCCCCTGGGCAAGCCCGGCTCCCTCACCGACGAGGAAGCCTGGCAGGTGGCCAACTACATCAATTCCCAGGAGCGGCCGCAGGATCCGCGCTACACTGGTGACGTGAAGGAAACCCGGGAGAAGTACCTGAACTTCCACAAGTACACCAACTATGGCACGGTGGTGAACGGCAAGCTTCTGGGTGATCACGACAACACCGGCGACAAGCCTTTCCTCAAGCCCGAGGTACTGCGCCCGCGCACCTTCGACTGACGGGCCCGGGCCCTGGCGGGGATAGGCCTCGACAAGGAGCCCCATGTTGCGCACACGGTCTTTTCTCCTGCTCGGTCTGTTGCTGGCCGGCTGTCAGTCCCTGCCCTCCGGCCCGGAGGGCGGGATTGCCGCCGATCGGGTCCTGCTCAGTGCCCGGCACTGCCTGCAGGACCCCCAACCCGACCAGAACGACAGGGTACACTTCGGCCCCTGCCTGAAGGTACTGTCGGTCGACGGCCAGCCGGCACAGGTTCGGCCCGATGGCTTCATCGAGTTGCCCATCCGCACCGCGCTGACCCTGGAGACGACCTGCATCTATCGCCACGCCGACGGGACCCCAATCCCAGCCACCGTGCAGACCGCCCGCTTCAAGGTCGACGAAAACACCTTCCCGGAGGGCGGCAGACGCTGGTACCTGCATGCCCACGAGCGGGCGGTGAACGTGGTGGGCTGCCGCCCCACCCTGGCGCCGTCGGTCTACCCCAGTCAGCGGTCGCGCTGACACCGTGAAGCCCGTCACCTCCGCCGTGGCGCCGTCGGCCCGGCTGCTGCGCCTGGCCGATGGTCGGCGGCTGGCCTACTCCGATCGGGGGGATCCGAACGGCTACCCCCTGGTGCTGGGCCACGGCATGCCCGGCTGCCACCGGGAAGGCACGTTTTTCCACGAACGGGCCCGCCACCACGGGTTCCGCATCCTGACCCCGGACCGGCCAGGGATCGGCGCCTCCGACGCCCGCCCCGGACAGACCCTGCGGGACTACCCGGATGACCTGCGCCAACTGCTCGACCACCTTGGTATCGACCGCTTCAGCCACATCGGCTGGTCCAGTGGCGGCTCCCGCACCCTGGCCTGCGCCCTGGTCCTGGCCGACCGGCTGGATCTTGGCGTGTGCCTGTCCGGCTACACCCACTTTGCCGAATACCCCGGCGGCCTGCGGCTGATCGAGGGCACCCGCTGGCCGGGGCCGCGACTGGCCCGGCTCAGCCCCACACTGGTACGACTGGCGGTGACGCTGGTGGCCGCCCTGTCCCGTCGCCATCCGGGCCTGTACCTGCGTCAGGCGCGCCATCTGGTGAGTGAGCAGGATCGCCAGCTGCTGCGCCAGGCCCTGACGGGCGAAACCTTTCGGCAGGATCAGCTGATTTGTCTGAACAGTGGCGGCCGGGCCATCGCCAACGACCTGCTCGCGGAACTGAACGACTGGGGCTTCCGGCTGGCCTGGGTGAAACGCCCGATCTGGCTATACCAGGGGGAACAGGACCCGTTCGTGGCTATGGACTACGCCCGTCATCTTGCGGACAATCTGGCCCATGCGGATCTGACCCGGCTGCCCGAGGCCGGACACCTGTACCCGCTGTCCGATACTTTCCAGGATCACCTGTTCCAGCGCCTGCGCCGGGCGCTGGCGCCACACACCGAGGAACGCACGCACATCCCATGTCCAACAAGGTAGACATCCACTACTGCACCGGCTGCCGCTGGCTGCTGCGCGCCGCCTGGATGGCCCAGGAACTGCTGACCACCTTCGAGCAGGAGATCGGCGAGCTGACCCTGCACCCGGGGACCGGGGGCATTTTCGAGGTCTGGGTCAACGGCAAGCGAATCTGGTCACGCAAGGAACAGCAGGGATTCCCCGAGATCACCCAGCTCAAGCAGCTGGTCCGAGACGAAGTGGCGCCGGACCGCCCGCTGGGGCACACCGACCGGACGGGCCCGCCCCAGTCCTGAACTCAGGTGCCGCCCCAAACCCGAGTCAGCGCCTCCAGCGCGGCGGCCATGGCCGGTGCTTCCTGCCGCTCCCGAGGCCAAACGAAACTCAGGGCGCAGGGTAACCGCACACCTTCGACCACCACCAGCCCACGCTCCTGCCGCTCGGCCATCGCCAGAGCGTCACGGGCCAGGCTGAGCCCCACCCCGGCACGCACCAGATCCAGCATGCACGCTTCCTGATCCACCTCCGCCACCGCGTTGACCCGCAGGCCGAGGGGCTCCAGCGCACCGCGCAGCAGCCGGTGATGCACCGAATCCTCAGGCGTCACGATCCAGGGCAACGCAGCCAGCGAGCGCCAGTCGGTGGCCTGGGTTCGCCCGGCCCACCCCGGCGGCGCCACCACGTAGTAATCGAACCGTGCCAGTTCCCGGAACGCCACCTCCGGAGCCTGGGTTCCCGGCCCCACCCCGGGCGGTGCCAGGAAGAAGCCGGCATCCAGTTCCCCGGCCCGGACCCGGCGCAGGACACTGCCGCTCATACCATGACGCAGACCGGTCTCCAGCAGCGGCGCCCGTTCCATGAGCCGGTTCAGAAACGCCCCCAGACGGATGAACTCCGGGTCCACAATGGTACCGATACGCAGCCGGCCCCGTACCAGGCTGTGCAACGCCCGGGCGCTCTGCTCGAACGCCGCCATGGCCGCCAGCGCCTGCTCCGCCGACGGCAGCAGCGCCTGTCCGTCCGCCGTCAGTGCCAGCCCCTGGGGCCGCCGTTCGAACAGGGTCAGGCCGAGATCCTGCTGCAGCTGCTTGAGCTTGAGGCTGACCGCGGGCTGGCTCAGGTGCAGCCGCTCCGCCGCCCGGGACACACTGCCCTCCCGGGCCACAGTGACAAAGGCCCGCAGGGTTTGCAGGGGTTGGGTTTTCATACATCGCTCCGTTGCCGCCCGTGATATCAGAAAATGTTATATCTGGTGTTTAAAAGTCTCAATTGCCCGATTCACCCTCAGCCCCCTATGGTAAAGGACCAGACACCCATCCAGGCGAGACGGACATGAGCGAAGCAACCATCCAGCATTATATCAATGGCAAAATAACAGCCGGCGGCTCGGACCAGACCCAGGCCGTCTACAACCCGGCCACCGGCCAGGTCACCGGGCAGGTCGCCCTGGCCAACCACCACGATGTCGAGGCGGCGGTAGCCGCCGCCCGGGCGGCCTTTCCGGCCTGGGCCGACACCCCGCCTATTCGCCGGGCCCGGGTCATGTTCCGGTTTCTGGAATTGCTGAACCGGCACAAGGACGATCTGGCCCGGGCGATCACCGCCGAGCACGGCAAGGTATTCACCGACGCCCAGGGAGAAGTGAGCCGGGGCATCGACATCGTCGAGTTCGCCTGCGGCATTCCGCAGCTGCTCAAGGGTGACTACACCGAACAGGTGAGCACCGGCATCGACAACTGGACCACCCGTCAGCCGCTGGGCGTGGTCGCCGGCGTCACCCCGTTCAATTTCCCGGTCATGGTGCCCATGTGGATGTTCCCGGTGGCCATCGCCGCTGGCAACAGCTTCGTGCTCAAGCCGAGCCCCCTGGACCCCAGCCCGTCCCTGATGATCGCGGACCTGCTGCGCCAGGCCGGCCTGCCGGACGGCGTGTTCAACGTGGTACAAGGGGACAAGACAGCGGTGGAGGCGCTGATTGAGCATCCGGACGTACAGGCCCTGAGCTTCGTCGGGTCCACCCCCATTGCCAACCTGCTGTATGAGAAAGGGGCCCGGCACGGTAAACGGGTACAGGCCCTCGGCGGCGCCAAGAATCACATGGTGGTGATGCCGGATGCCGATCTGGACAAAGCCGTCGACGCCCTGATCGGAGCCGCTTACGGCAGCGCCGGTGAGCGTTGCATGGCGATCAGCGTGGCGGTGCTGGTGGGCGATGTCGCCGACCGGATCGTGCCCCGCCTGGCGGAACGGGCGCGGGCCCTGAAGGTCAAGAACGGCCTGGAGCTGGATGCGGAAATGGGCCCGATCGTTACCGAGGCCGCCCATCGCCGCATCACCGGCTACATCGAGCAGGGCGTATCCGAAGGCGCGCAGCTGGTGATCGATGGCCGTACCTTCGACCCGGCCAGTGCCGGCGCAGGCTGCGAGGGCGGTTTCTGGATGGGGGGTACCCTGTTTGATCATGTCACCCCGGAGATGACCATCTACCGGGAGGAAATCTTCGGCCCGGTCCTGGCCTGCGTCCGGGTACCGGATGTCGCCACCGCCATCGAACGGATCAACGCCCACGAGTTCGGCAATGGCGTCAGCTGCTTCACCGAGAGCGGCCATGTCGCCCGCGAGTTCGGCCGTCGTATTCAGGTGGGCATGGTCGGCATCAACGTGCCGATTCCGGTGCCCATGGCCTGGCACGGCTTCGGCGGCTGGAAGCGCTCCCTGTTTGGGGATATGCACGCCTACGGTGAGGAAGGCGTACGCTTCTATACCCGACAGAAGTCGATCATGCAGCGCTGGTCCGACAGCATCGCCGCAGGCGCCGAATTCGTCATGCCCACGGCCAAATAGCCCCGTTCATCCAAGGAGACCGCCATGTCCGACAACAACAAGCACCAGGGACACGCGCCAACATTCGATTACATCATCGTCGGTGCCGGCTCAGCCGGCTGCCTGCTGGCCAACCGGCTCAGCGCCGACCCGGCGCTCCGGGTGCTGCTGATCGAAGCCGGTGGCCGGGATACCTACCACTGGATCCACATTCCGGTCGGCTACCTGTACTGCATCGACAACCCCCGCACCGACTGGCGCTTTCGCACCGAGCCGGACCCCGGCCTGAACGGCCGTTCGCTGATCTACCCCCGCGGCAAGACGCTGGGGGGCTGCTCCAGCATCAACGGCATGCTGTACATCCGTGGCCAGGCGCGGGACTACGACCACTGGGCGGAGGTCACCGGCGAGCCGGATTGGCGCTGGGACAACTGCCTGCCGGACTTCATGCGCCACGAAGACCATTACCGGCTGGACGACGGCGGCGACGCCGATCCCCAGCACCGCCTGTATCACGGTCACGGCGGCGAGTGGCGGGTGGAGCGCCAGCGTCTGCGCTGGCAGGTGCTGGAGGATTTCGCCGAAGCGGCGGTGCAGGCCGGGGTGCCCCGCACCCGGGACTTCAACCGGGGCAACAACGAGGGGGTCGACTTCTTCGAGGTCAACCAGCGGGCAGGCTGGCGCTGGAACACCTCAAAGGCCTTCCTGCGTCCGGCGGCGAAACGTCCGAACCTGACCCTCTGGCACTCCAGTCAGGTGTTGGGGCTGGCACTGGATAGCGCCGGTGACACCCCCCGCTGCACCGGGGTCCGGGTGGCACGCCCGGGCCAGGGCGAAATCCTTGCCCGGGCCCGGCGCGAGGTGATCCTGTCCGCCGGCGCCATCGGCTCGCCACAGCTGCTGCAGTTGTCGGGCATCGGGCCCGCCGAGCTGCTGCAGGCCCACGGCATTCCGGTACGGGTGAACCTGCCCGGGGTCGGCGAGAACCTGCAAGATCACCTGCAAATCCGCTCGGTCTACAAGGTCAAGGGGGCCACCACGCTCAACACCATGGCCAACTCGCTGCTGGGCAAAGCCCGCATCGGGCTCGAATACCTGCTGACCCGGTCCGGGCCGATGAGCATGGCGCCGTCCCAGCTGTGCCTGTTCACCCGCAGCTCCGAGGACTATGCCCACGCCAACATCGAGTACCACGTGCAGCCCCTGAGCCTGGACGCCTTCGGCCAGCCCCTGCACACCTTTCCGGCGATCACCGCCAGCGTCTGCAACCTCAACCCCACCAGCCGCGGCACCGTGCGCATTCGCAGCGCCGACCCACACCAAGCCCCAGCCATTGCCCCGAACTACCTGAGCACCGAGGAAGACCGCAAGGTGGCGGCGGACTCACTGCGGGTAACCCGGCGCATTGCCGGGCAGCCCGCTTTTGCCCGCTACCAGCCGGAGGAATACAAGCCCGGCCCCCAGTATCAGACCGACGAGGAACTGGCCCGGCTGGCGGGCGATATTGGCACCACCATTTTCCACCCGGTGGGCACCACCCGCATGGGCCGGGCCGAGGATCCCCTGGCGGTGGTCGATCCGCACCTGCGCGTGCGCGGCGTGACCGGGCTGCGGGTGGTGGACGCCGGCATCATGCCCACCATCACCAGCGGCAACACCAACGCCCCGACCCTGATGATCGCGGAAAAGGCAGCGCGCTGGATCCTGAACGGCGGGTGAGCCCGGCCACCCGCCGGGCGGCCGGACAAAAAAAAGGCACCGGCCGAAGCCGGTGCAAGGACACGATGACGCAGGGTCATCGGGTGGGGTATGCCGGCGGACGTCAGTCGCTGACGGGCGTCTCCTTGATCGCCGCGTTCATCCGCCGCCGCAGCAACGGACCGACCAGGTAAGGCAGCACCAGACCCAGCGCGGCCAGGATCCAAAGCCCCAGCGCCAGCGGGCTCGACCAGAGAATGCTCCAGTCGCCGTCGGACAGGATCAGGGCGTGCCCCAGGTTCTTCTCCATCTCCGGGCCCAGCAACAGACCGAGGATGATCGGCACCAGGGGGATGTCCAGCTTGCGCAGGAAATACCCCGCCACCCCGAACGCCACCATGAAGTAGAGATCGAAGGTGCTGTGGCTGATTGAGTAGATGCCCACGAACGCCACCATGGTCACGATCGGCAGCAGGTACATGGGCGGCACCGACAGCAGTCGCACGAACAGGCCCACCAGCGGGATGTTCAGCACCAGCAGCAGCACGTTGCCGATCAGCAGCGCCGCGATCACGCCCCAGACGATGTCCGCGTTCTGGGTGAACATCAGCGGTCCCGGGGTGATGTTGAGGGAAATCAGCATCGCCAGCAGCACGGCCGTGGTACCACTGCCCGGCACGCCCAGGGTGAGCATCGGCACCAGGGCACCGGAGGAGGCACCGTTGTTGCCGGCCTCCGGCGCCACCACGCCCCGGATATCCCCCTCGCCGAAACGGCCCTTCTTGCCCACCACCTGCTTTTCCAGGGTATAGCTGATGAAGCTGCCCAGCGACGCACCGGCCCCCGGCAGCACTCCGGAAATGAACCCCAGGATACCGCCGCGCAGCTGGGTCGGCAGAGTGGACACCAGCTCCCGGACACTCAGGGTCAGCTTGCCCACGCGCACTTGCTTGTGTCCGCCCCGAACCCGGTGTTCCACGAAGAACAACAACTCGGAGATGGCAAACAGGCCGACGATGGCGAGGATGAAGTCAATCCCCTCGTACAGTTCCAGCACCCCGAAGGTGTAACGCTGGGTGCCGGTGGAAATGTCGATGCCCACGGTGGAAATCATGATGCCCAGGGTCGCGGCGATCACCGTCTTCATCGGGTTTTTGCCGGTAATGCCCCCCAGGGTGGCGAACGCCAGCAGGAACAGCGCGAAGTACTCGGCCGGACCGAAGGTCAGCGCGAACCGGGCCAGCACCGGCGCCAGCAGGATCAGACCAATGGTGCCGATCAGGCCACCGGCGAAGGACGCAATGGCGGAGATGGCCAGAGCGTCGGCGGCCCGACCGTTGCGGGCCATCGGGTAGCCGTCCAGACAGGTCATCATGGCCGGCTCGTCACCCGGAATGTTGAGCAGGATCGAGGAAATCCGGCCCCCGTACATGGCCCCCGCGTACACCGAGGTCAGCAGGATCATGGCGGTTTCCGGCGGCAACCCGAGGGTGAACGCCAGCGGAATCAGAATTGCGACACCGTTGGCCGGCCCCAGGCCCGGCAGGCACCCGATCAGGGTACCCACGAAGGCACCGAACAGGGCAAACATCAGGTTGTACGGGGTCAGCGCCACCGCGAACCCGTCCATCAGGAAGTTCAGGGTTTCCATGTCAGCCCACCTCCAGCAACCCGGCGGGCAGACTCAGCGACAGACCGTAGTTGAACAGAACGAACACCACCACGGCGCTGGCCAGGCCGGTCAGGAAGGCCCGGCGCGGCCGGGCCCCCATGCGCCAGCTCAGGGTGCCCACCGCCAGGGTGGTGGAAATCACGAAGCCCAGCGGTTCCAGCAACAGCGCGTACACCACCAGGACCACCAGGGCCACCACCAGCTCCACCAAGGATTTGCCGACCGGCCACTGGGTGTCCGGGTCCGGCTTGATCATCAGGTAGAGACTGCCGGCCACCAGCACCACCGACAAAATGGTCGGGAAGGTTTCCGGGCCGACGCCCTCGGCGCCCCCGAACGGCTCGGGCCACTGCTGCGCGGCCCAGCCGTAGGCCACGGCCAGGACCAGCAGGCCCAGGCCGAGGATGCGATCTCCCAGTCCGCTCATTTCAGCAGCCCGATCTCGCGGGACAGGGTTTCGATGTCCCGCACCTGGTTGCGGACGAAGGACTCGAACTCACCCGCCGGCGGATGGAACGGGATCAGGCCGTTGCTCTGCATCACCTGGCGCCATTCGTCACTGGCGTACAGGGTGTCGATCGCCTCGACCCAGTATTTCTTGGCTTCCTCATCGGCGCCCTTGGGCATGTAGAAACCGCGCCAGTTGGGACCAACCGCGTCGATGCCCTGCTCCTTGGCGGTGGGGATGTTGCCGAACTTGCCGGGCAGGCGCTCGTCCGCCAGAACCGCCAGCACCCGCAGATCGCCGGATTCCATGAAACCGGTCGCCTCGGAGATGTCGCCGGTGAACGCATCCACCTGACCGCCGACCACCTGGGTCATGGCCTCGCCACCGTTGTTGTAGGACAGATAGGGAATCGCCGGCAGCTTGTCCACGCCGGCGGCCTTGGCGGCGATCAACACCTTGAGGTGATCCCAGCCGCCCCGGGCACTGCCTCCCGCGAACTTGACGGATTTCGGGTTGTCCTTGAGCGCGGCCATCAGGTCCTTCAGGTTGTGGTAGGGGGAATCCTTGCCCACGGCGATGATACCGTAGTCCGCGCCCAGGGCACCGACCCAGGTCACCATGTCTACGTCCATGCCCGGGAACTGCTTCTGGGCCAGCCGGGTGGTGGTGGCGGTGGAGGCGGCCACCAGCAGATTGCTGTCGTTGGCGCGCTTGCTCACGGTGTGGGCGTAGGCAACACCACCGCCGGCGCCGGCCATGTTGATGGTCTGGACACTGCCGCTTACCAGGCCGAGCTTCTGCATCACGTTGCCGACGCTACGGCAGGTAAAGTCCCAGCCGCCGCCGGGATCGGCCGGTGCCAGGCATTCGACTTTTCCGGAGGGTTGCCATGCCAGGGCGGACATGGAGAAGGCCGCAGCGGCCATGAAGGTCAGGGTTCGCTTGAGAAACATGCTTGTCACCTCTCAACTTGTTGTTGTCACACCCCCGTGACGGGACCGGTTGGCGCGATCCGTACGTAGAAACCACGAGAGTGAATCCGCGCAGGTTAAAAGGTGACCGGCCCCGCGCAGAAGTTTCTGGACGTAAAACCTTTAAAGAACATAAACCGAGTTTTGTTCATAATGATCATGGCTGCGCCGGCCAGCAATCGGGTACCCTAAGCACACATCCGGAGACATCACACCCCGCCGTGCCGAGAAAGACCAAGCTCAAGACACGAATGATCCTGACCCTGGGCCTGCTCGGGGCACTCCAGACCATCCTGATCGGCGGTTTCGCCGGGTACTACCTCAGCAACTCCCTGTACGAGGAAATCGGCCGGCGCGCCCTGATGGTGGCCAAGACCGTCGCCGCCACGCCGGCGGTGATCGAGGGTATCCGCAGCCAGGACATCCCTGCCCTCAACCGCCTGGCCCGGCAACTGGCGGAAACCAACGAGGCGCTGTTCATCGTCGTCGGCGACCGCCACGCCATCCGCCTGGCCCACCCAGATCCGGAACGGATCGGCTTTTCCATGGGCGACGACGACGGCGACTACGGCCGCCCAGCCCTGGTGGAGGGGCGGGCCTACGTGGCCATGGCCAAGGGCAACCTGGGCGAATCCATGCGCGGCAAGGCGCCGGTGGTCGATCCCCGCACCGGCGACATCATCGGCATCGTGTCGGTGGGCTACAGCGTGACCCAGGTGGAAGCCACCATCCGCCGCTACAAATTCGTGCTGTACGGCGTGGTCGGGCTGATGCTGATGGTGACGGTGCTGTCCGCCATTGTCATCGCCGGCCGCTTCAAGCGTGCCATTTTCGGCCTGGAGCCGGAGGAAATCGCCCGGCTGTTCCAAGAGCGGGAAGCCACTCTGCAATCGGTGCGGGAAGGCATTATTGCCATCAATCGGGACGGCATCATCACCACCGCCAACCGCGCCGCCTACGAAACCCTCGACCTGCCGGCGGAACCGCCGCTGACCGGCCGGCCAATCCTGGAGGTACTGCCAGAAAGCCAGCTGCTGTCGGTGCTGACCTCGGGCCAACCCGATTTCGACGGTGAGATCTGGCTGCGCGGCCGGCAGATGGTGGTAAACCGGCTGCCGGTGCGCCAGGGAGACGACATCATCGGCGTGGTGGCCAGCTTCCGGCTGCGCAACGAGCTGGACCTGGTCAGCCGCCAGCTGACCCGCATCCAGCAGTACGCCGACACCCTGCGCAGCCAGACCCACGAATATTCCAACAAGCTGCACACCATCGCCGGCCTGATCCAGCTCGGTGCCAGTCAGGAAGCCCTGAACCTGATCGGCAGCGAAATCAGCGACCATCAGGCACTGCTGCACCTGCTGCTGGAGGCGGTGCCGGACCCGGTCATCGCCGGCTGCCTGCTCGGCAAGTACAACCGGGCCCGGGAAATGGGCCTGCGCCTGGACATTGACCCGGACAGCCAGATGATCGATATTCCCGACGCCCTGCCCCGGGACCAGCTGGTCAGCGTGCTGGGCAACCTGATCGACAACGCCCTGGAGGCCACCCGCGAACAGACCGGCGCGGGCGGCCGGGTCATGCTGTCCATGACCGATCTGGGCGAGGAGCTGATCTTCGAGGTGGAAGACCAGGGCCCCGGCGTTCCCGAGCACGCCCGGCGGGCCATCTTCGAGAAAGGGGTCAGCACCAAGGGCGAGGCCCACGGCATCGGCCTGCACCTGGTCCAGCAGTTCCTGAACCGCTGGGGTGGGTCGGTGACGGTGGACAACCTGCCGGAAGGCGGCAGCCGCTTTACCCTGTACCTGCCCAAACACCCGGAGGGAGAGCCACACCATGGCACCGATTCGACTTCTGATCGTTGAGGATGACCGCCAGATCGCCGAAATCCAGAAGCGGTTCGTGGAGCGGCTGGAACCGGTGGAATTGTGCGGCATCGCCCACACCCTGGCCGACGCCCGGGACCTGATCGACGTGCTGGCGCCGGAGCTGGTGCTGCTGGACGTTTACTTTCCGGATGGCAACGGCCTGGACCTGCTACGGGAACTGCGGGCCCGCGACAGCAGCGTCGATGTCATCCTGATCACGGCCGCCAAGGAGGTGGACACCCTGCGCAGCGCCCTGCGGGTCGGGGTGTTCGACTACATCCTCAAGCCCCTGGTGTTCGAACGCCTGCAGGACGCCATCCAGCGCTACCGGGATCACCTGGGCAAACTCGCCACCCTGAACCATCTGGCCCAGAAAGAAGTGGACGCCCTGCTGCCCCGGGGTGGCGGCGAGGACCCGCAAGGCGTCGGCGAGCGCCTGCCCAAGGGCATCGACGCCCTCACCCTGGACAAGGTCCGGGAGCTGATCGCCCGGGGGAACGACTGGAGCGCCGAGGAAATGGGCGCGGCCCTGGGCGCCTCGCGCACCACCGCGCGCCGCTACCTTGAGTACCTGGTGGGCACCGGCGAGCTGGGCGCCGAGGTCACCTACGGCAGCGTCGGCCGACCAGAGCGGCGCTACCGGCAAGCCCGCCACGGCCCACAGCCATAGCGTTTTTTGTCCGTTTTCTGGACCTGATCAATAACTGAGCTATCCTTCAGGCAGAGCACGACGATTGGTGAAAATCGCCATCCAACGGAGCGGTCCGTTCACATGGAGGGGGTGAAGGCACCATGACCACCAACGTACGTCTTGTCGCGAACTCGCAGTTCTCCGCGCTGTCGGATGCTGCCGTGGACGGCATCATCACGATCGACGCCCAGGGCATCATCACCTCGTTCAACCGTTCCGCCGAACGTCTGTTCCGTTACCGCCGCGCCGAGGTGATCGGCCGAAACGTGTCGGTGCTGATGCCTCCGGAACATGCCCAGAACCACGACCACTACCTCCAGCGGCACCTGCGCACCGGCAAGGCCCGCGTCATCGGCACCGGCCGCGAAGTCGAGGGTCGGCGCAAGGACGGCACCCGCTTCCCCCTGTACCTGTCGGTGGGCGAATTCTTCATCGACGGCGCCGTCGGCTTCGTCGGCATCTGCCATGACCTGACCCTGTACCACAACGCCATCCGGGAGCTGGTGGCCTCCGAGGAACGCTACCAGGACATCGTCGACAGCCAGGACCAGTTCATCTGCCGGATCAACCGGAAGCGGCGCCTGTCCTTCGTCAACCGGGCCTTCGCGACACTGCTCGGCAAGCCCCAGGAGGACATCCTGGGCCGGACCCTGCAGGGCGCCGGCCTGGAACTGGCGGGCGATCAGGCCCGGGCCCTCAGGGCCTTGTTTGCCAACCCGTCCGACCGCTCCGAACTGACCCTCGTCACCCGCGTTCCGGGGGAACGGGAAACCCGCTTCGTCCAGTGGCGGTTCTACAAACTCAAGACCACCCGCCATGAAGTCCAGGGATTCGGCATCGATGTCTCCGACCGGGAACGGGCGCTGCTGGAAGCCTCCTATCTGGAATCCCACGACCAGCTGACCGGAACCCTCAACACCCGGGCCTTCCAGCGGGCCATGCGCCGGCAGGTCAACCGCCAGAAACACTACGCGGTCATGGCCTTCGACTTCGAGGGTTTTACGCTGGTGAACCAGAAATACGGCCACGAAACCGGAGACGCGGTGCTGATCCTGGCCGCACAACGGCTGAAAACCGCCATCCTGCGCCCGAACCTGACCAGCCGTTTCGGCGCCGACGAGTTCTTTGTCGCGCTGTCGGTGCTGGGCAGCGAGGACGCCCTGAACGTGGCCCGAACGGTACGGGACACCCTGGCCCAGCCCTATGAGGTCTATGACCAGGTGCTGCACCTGTCCGTCTCCGGCGGTATCGCACTGTTTCCCAACGACTCCGACGACATCGCCCGGCTGCCCGATCTGGCGGAGTCGGCCCTGCGCGACGCCAAGCGGCAGAAACGGAGCTTGGTGGTGTTCGACAGCGAGTTTCACCAGGAACTGCAACGGCGGCTGGACATCGAGCAGAAACTGAAGGCGGCGCTGCACGAAGGCCTGCTGTCGCTGTACCTGCAACCCAAGTACCACCTGCCGGACGGCCAGCTCAGCGGCTTCGAGGTGCTGCTGCGATGGCACGACGACCAGCTGGGCTGGATCTCGCCCGGCGAGTTCATTCCCATCGCCGAGTCCTCGGCCCTTGGCGAGAGCCTGGATCGCTACGTCCTCAGCCGGGCCCTGGACTATCTGGCCACCGGTCCCTGGCCGGACATTCCGGAGCTGTACGTGGCGGTCAACATCACCGCCGAACACTTCGCCCAACCCCAGTTCGCCGACTTCATCGACGCGGAACTGGCGAAACGGGATCTGCCGGGCCAACGCCTGCATCTGGAAATCACCGAGGGCGTGGTAATGAAACGGGTGCCGGGCGTGGCGGACAACCTCAAACGGTTGCGGGAGCGGGGCCTGCAGGTGGCCATCGATGACTTCGGCTCCGGCTACTCATCCCTGAGCTACCTGAAGAACCTGATGGTGGATGAACTGAAGATCGACAAACAGTTCGTGGACGCCATTCACACCGCCCAAGGCATCACGGTGATGGACTCCATCATCCGTATCGGCCGTGCCTTCGGACTGCGCATCACCGCCGAGGGCATCGAGACGCCCGAGCAATGGCACCAGCTGCGCATGCTCGGGTGCGATGTCGGCCAGGGATTCCTGATGCAGCGCCCGGTCCCCATCGACCAGGCGGCCACCGTCCCCTCCCCCTTCCAGCCGCCCTATTCGTAGCGGGCCTGAATCGCGTCCAGCTCCCCGGCCGCGCGGGCCGCGTCCAAAGCGTTCTGGAGCTTGGCGACAATGGCCGGGTCGGTCTCCTTGCTCATGGCCAGGTACATGGGCGTCTCCCGGAACACCAGAACCGGCCTCAACCCCTCGATACCCTGTGTCTCACGGGCCACCAGCGGCCCCACCAGGCCATCGGTGACCCAGAGATCCGCTTGCCCCAGCACCAGACGCTGGGGGTTCAGGTCGCCGCTAAGACTCATGATCACGTTGAACCCCTGGTCCACCAGATACTGCGACATCACATCCCCCTTGTAGCCGGCGATGCGCAGCGGGCGGGCATCCTCCAACCGCTCCAGGGTCAGGTCCGAATCCGGCGCGGCGAACAGAGTCCACTTGATCGACGCCAGCGGCCCTACCCACTGGAACAGGTCCTCCCGGTCCTCGGTACGGGCCGTGCAGAACAGACCGTGATTGGGCCGGCCCTGAACCCGGTCGAACACGTAGCTCCAGGCCCGGACTTTCATGACATAGTCAAAATCCGTGCGGGCCAGTATCGCTTTCACCATATCGGTGCAGATGCCGGTGATCTCATCCGCGCTGTGGGCAAACTCCTCGCCGGAGGTGGAGGCGTTGTATGGAGGGTAGTGCTCCGTGAAAATGTGCAGCCGTTCCCCGGCCAGGACACCGCCGGCCAGCGTCAACAGGAGCGCGCCCAGAGCCACCCGGGCTTTCCGGAACAGGGAATCCTTGCGGGATGCAGTGATCACGTGCATTCGACAATCCTTCTCGGTAATTCGTTCAGACGGAGACGGCCCGCACGGGCCTTTGGCGTTTCTGGCCAATCATCCTGATCGTTTTGACCATGCGGGGCGCTATCATCGCGCGTTGACACACCAAAGTCAGTGACAAAACGTATCCGTGCCCGAGCGTATTTCTCAACGGCGACTGAGATCATTGCATTTGACCGAAGGCGGCCCCGCGCCCCATGCTTGGCGGTGATACCGGCCACCCTCAGGAGAGTCCGATGCCAACCCCTTTCATTCGATGTGAGTCCTACGCCGAAGGTTACGCCGAGCTGATCATCGACCGGCCCGCCGCACGCAATGCCTTGTGCCGGTCCCTGACCGACGAGATGGCCGAGCAGCTTGCGCGGCTGGCTGACGATACCCACGTGCGGGTGGTTCTGCTGCGGGCCGAAGGCGAACATTTCGCCGCCGGGGCCGATCTCAAGGAGATGCTGGGCATGAGCGCGGAACAGGCCCGCGCAACCGACTTTGCCGGCTGCTGCGCGCCGCTCGGCTCGTTTCCCAAGCCGGTGGTGGCTCTGGTCCAGGGCTTCGCGCTTGGCGGCGGGTGTGAACTGGTGGAGATGTGCGACATCGTGCTGGCGGCGGAAAACGCGGTCTTCGGCCACCCGGAGGTCCGCGTCGGCACCATGCCGGGGGCCGGTGGCAGCCAGCGCCTGCCGCGGCTGGTGGGCATGGCCAAAGCGCTGGACCTGCTGCTCACCGGGCGCCGCATGGAGGCCCACGAGGCGGAACGCAGCGGGCTGGTGTCCCGCGTCGTGCCGACCGAACGCCTGCTCGAGGAAGGCCGCCAAGTCGCCGCCGACCTGGCCTCCCTCTCGGGTGAAATCCTCCGCCTGATCAAGCAGACTGCCCGGGCCGGTGCCGACCTGCCCCTGGAACAAGGGCTCCGGCAAGAGCGGGCGGCGTTTCATCACAGTCTCTCGCTCCCCGACCGGGTGGAGGGCATGACGGCGTTTCTGGAAAAACGAGCGCCCCGCTTCAACTCGCCGTCCTGAGGCGGGCGGCGGCCCCGTGCCTTAACCGGCGGCCGGCGCGCGCCGGATGGTTACCAGGGCCACGCCGATGATTGCCACCAGCCCGCCCGCCATGGCCATCGGCCCCAGCCGTTCATCGAACAGCAGCCAGGCTTCCAACGCGGTGACCGGCGGCACCAGGTAGAACAGACTGGCCACCCGAGACGCCGCGCCGTGACGAATCAGCCACATCAGGATCAGGATGGCGCTGATCGACAGCCCGAACACCAGCCAGCCCAGCGCCAGCTGAAACTGCGGTGTCCACTGCACCTCCCGGGTTTCCAGCAGCCAGGCGCCAAGGCCGAAAAACAGGCCGGCCGCGGTGTACTGGATCATGGTCCCGGCCACCAGGTCGACGCCGGTACCGAACCGTTTCTGATACACCGTGCCCAGGGAAATGCCCACCAGAGCCAGCGCCGCCCAGACCAGGGTCAGCGGCGGAATGCCGGGTACACCGGCGCCGCCGCCCAGTTTCTCCGCCAGCACCAGGGCCACGCCCAGCAGCCCCAACCCCAACCCCAGCCATTGCCGGCCGGTCACCGATTCCCCGAGGAACAGCACCGCCGCCAACGCGGTCAGCAAGGGCTGCAAGCCGACGATCAGCGACACCACCCCGGCGGACATGCCCTGGTCGATGGCATAGAACACCCCGCCCAGATAACAGCCCTGCACCAGCAGGCCGGTCACCGCCAGATGCCCGGCCCCGCGCCATCCGGGCCAGCGGGTTTTCGTCAGCCAGGCCAGCAGCGCCAGCGGAACCAGCGTCAACAGCATCCGCAGCGCCAGCATGGTGAAAGGCTCGGCGTATGGCAGACCATACTTGCCGCCGATGAATCCGGTACTCCAGAGCCAGACGAACAGGGCCGGAATCAGGAAGGTCTGGATGACTGCTGGCATGGGCCACACCCCTTGGATGACAGGTCAGCGGCTGGACAGGATACACTGCAACTTCTGGGTCAGCTCCACCGCTTCACTACCCAAAGGCGTGAGATAACCACCGTCTTTCTGGGTAATCAAGCCCTTGGCGAACAGACTTTCGGCGGCACGGACGGTTTCCGGGGCAGCACCGTGCCGGTGGACCTTGATGCCGGCCTGGGCGGAGGTGCCGGGAAACTGCAGCAGAAGATTGAGTTCGGCGAAATGGTTCGGCGAGAATGGCATGCTCTGACCTCATGTTGTGATTGTGACAGATTCAGTCTAGGTGCCGCTCACGCCATGGCAAGGCGGCCAACCACCGAGGCCCGGGAAGCGGCGCGCATTTTCGGGCCCGGCCCCTTTGCCGGCCGGCCGGGGGCTGGAATAATGGAACCTGCATGTTGAACGGTGCCAGACGACGAGACCATGCCATGATGACCGGATTCCGCACCCTGCTGCCCTGCCTGGTGGCCCTGTCCCTGGTGACCTCCGCCCAGGCCGAGGGCATCCGCCGCATCGTGCACCCCGACGGTACGGTGGAGTTCACCAACACCCGCGCACCGGACGCGCCCCTGGCCTCCACCCGCAGCGAAACCGTGTACCGGTACACCGACGCCAACGGCGTGGTGTCCTACTCCAGCATCCGGCCCCGGGATGCCGAATTCGACGTCATCCGCTTCCACTGCTACGCCTGCGACCCGAACTCTAAGATCGACTGGCACAAGACGCCGCTGTTCCTGTCCCCCTACCGGGACGAAATCGAGACGGCGGCCCGGGAGTTCGGGGTCGACCCGGCCCTGGTCCGCGCCGTCATCCACGCAGAATCCGCATTCAATCCGAAAGCCCGCTCGCCCAAGGGCGCCCAGGGCCTGATGCAACTGATGCCCGGCACCGCCCGGGAGCTGGGCGTGACCGACACCCTGACCGTGGCGGACAACATCCGCGGCGGAGTCCGCTACCTGGCCCGGATGCTGAAAACCTTCGACGGCGACATCCGTCTGGCCACCGCCGCCTACAACGCCGGTCCCGGCGCCGTCAGCCGCTACAAGGGCGTGCCCCCCTACGCTGAAACCCGGGCCTACGTGGAGCGGGTCGGCATCCTGCACCAACGCTACGCCGCCCATTGAACCGGCACAAAAAAACCGGGCCCGAGGGCCCGGTTCCTGTTCTGGCCTCGCCGGCTTACTCGGCGGAGGCGATCAGGCTGGCGTTGCCACCGGCGGCGGTGGTGTCGATGCACAGGTGCCGCTCCAGCACGAAGCGTTGATCCAGCGCCTGTTCGGTGATCAGCGGCAGCAGCGCACCGTCCCGCTGGGCCAGGGCCTGGCGATAGCGCTTGAGCAGCGCCGGCTCGGCCACGCTGACCACGGCCTCGAAGCCGTTGAGCTCGACCAGAGCCTCCGGCGCCAGCAGGCCGTTCATCGCCACCACCGGCAGGCCGGCGCGAATGGCCTCGGCCAAGGCCGGCTCGGCCCCCTCGGCGATCACCACCACCCGGTTGCCCTGGGACAGCGCGGTCGCCGCCTGCACCCTGGCGGATGCCGCATCCGGCCCCAGGCACAACACCACACCCCGGGCGTGGAACGAGAGGTGGTTCTGCTCCCCGGTGGGTCCCGGCATGTCCAGATGCCCCAGATCCATCGGCGCCGGAACGTCCCCGAATACCGGTTTGAGGACCGCCTGGCGGGCCTCCGGCGCGGGCACCGCCCGTGACTCCACCTCGCTGATCAGTTTCCGGGCCTGGCTGGCGTCGATGCGCCGGGCTTCCGCCGGTACCGGTTGCTCGGCCACTCGGGCCTTCATGAACCGGCGCACGTACAGCGGACCACCGGCTTTCGGGCCGGTGCCGGACAGCCCCTCGCCGCCAAACGGCTGGGAGCCGACAATGGCGCCGATCTGGTTACGGTTGATGTAGGTGTTGCCCACCCGGATGCGGCGCGCCACCTGTTCGATGCGACGGTCCACCCGGCTGTGCATGCCGAAGGTCAGGCCGTAGCCCTTGGCGTTGATGGCGTCGACCACTTTGTCGATGTCCTTCGCCTCGAAGGTGGCCACGTGCAGCACCGGTCCGAAGATCTCTTCCTCCAGCTCCTCGATGCCACTGACCTTGAGCACCGCCGGGGACACGAAGCGCCCGGTGGCGGGCACCGGCAGTTTCTTCAGCAGTTTGCCGGCACGCTCGAAGGCCTCGCAGTGGGCTTCGATCTTGCGCTTGGCGGCGTCATCGATGACCGGACCGACATCGGTGGACAGCAGCCAGGGGTCGCCGATCCCCAGCTCCTCCATGGCACCGTACAGCATCTCCAGCAGATGATCGGCGATGTCCTTCTGGACGTACAGCATGCGCAGCGCGGAGCAACGCTGGCCGGCGCTCTGGAAGGAGGATGCCAGCACATCCCGCACCACCTGCTCAGGCAGCGCGGTGGAATCCACGATCATGGCGTTCAGGCCACCGGTCTCGGCCACCAGCGGCGCGTCCGGTGCCAAGTTCTCGGCCATGGTCCGGTTGATGCGCTGGGCCGTAGCCGTGGAGCCGGTGAAGCAGACGCCGGCCACCCGGGCATCGGAGGTCAGGGCCGCGCCCACGGTGGCGCCGGAACCCGGCAGCAGCTGGATCACATTGCGCGGAATCCCGGCCTCGTGCATCAGCTCGACCGCGCGCACGGCGATCAGCGAGGTCTGCTCGGCCGGTTTCGCCACCACGGCATTACCGGCCGCCAGGTTGGCCAGAATCTGACCGGTGAAGATCGCCAGCGGGAAGTTCCACGGCGAAATACAGCACATCACACCCAGCGCCTCGCCGGCACCTTGATAGCGGATGCCTTCGTTGGCGTAGTAGAACGCGAAGTCCACCGCCTCGCGGATCTCCGCCACGGCATCCAGCAGGGACTTGCCCGCCTCGCGCGTGGTCAGGGCAAACAGCTCGTAGGCGTGCTGCTCGTACAGCTCACCGACCCGGCACAGGATCTTGGCGCGCGCCTCGGCCGGCATCGCGGACCAGGTTCGGAAACCGTCCTGGGCAGCGTCCAGGGCGGCGTCGATGTCGGCCTGGGAGGCGAGGGTGACCTGCCCCACCCGATCGTCCGGGTTGGCCGGGTTGCGCACCTCCACCCGTTCGCCCCCGGCGGCATCCACCGCCAGCAGCGGGCCACCCTGCCACTGGTGTTCACGGAAGGTGCCGCGGCCGGCCTCGATCTCCGCCAGGGTGACCGGATCGGTGATGTCCCAGCCCTTGGAGTTGCGGCGCTGGTCACCGAAAATCTGCGCCGGCGGCACGATCATCTTGCTGGCCACATCCCGACCCAGCGCCAGCACGGTGTCGATCGGGTCCCGGGCAATCTGCTCGGGGCTGATGCGGGTATCGACGATCTGGTTGACGAAGGAACTGTTGGCGCCGTTCTCCAGCAGCCGGCGCACCAGGTAGGCCAGCAGGTCCTTGTGGGCACCCACCGGGGCGTAGATCCGGCAGGGCACGCCGCTTTCACGCAGCACCTGGTCGTGCAGGGATTCACCCATGCCGTGCAGGCGCTGGAACTCGAAGGTGTCACGGGGCAGGTCCTTCGCCATTTCCAGCACCGCGGTCACGGAGTGGGCGTTGTGGGTGGCGAACTGCGGGTAGATGCGGTCGGTCATGCCCAGCAGCTTGGAGGCGCAGGACAGGTAGGATACGTCACTGCAGGCCTTGCGGGTGAACACCGGGAAACCGGACAGCCCCATCACCTGGGCGCGCTTGATCTCGGCATCCCAGTAAGCACCTTTCACCAGGCGCACCATGATCCGACGGTCCAGCTTCTCGGCCAGGGCGTAGAGCCAGTCGAGAACCTGGGACGCGCGCTTACCGAACGCCTGCACCACCACGCCGAAGCCGTTCCAGTCCTTCAGGGATGGGTCGGACAGCACCGCCTCGATCACGTCCAGGGACAGGTCCAGGCGGTCCTGCTCCTCGGCGTCGATGTTGAAGCTCATGTTGGCCGCCGCGGCCTTTCTGGCCAGCTCCAGGGTGCGGGGCACCAGCTCATTCATGACCCGTTCCTTCTGGCCGTACTCATAGCGGGCCAGCAGCGCGGACAGCTTCACGGAAATCCCCGGGTTGATACGGATGTCGCCCGTGCAGTTCTTACCGATGCTGTCGATCGCCAGGGCGTAGGCGCCAAAGTAACGCTTGGCGTCGGCATCGGTGCGGGCGGCCTCGCCCAGCATGTCGTAGGAGTAGGTGTAGCCCCGGGCCATGTAGCTCTTGCCGCGCTCCTGGGCTTCCTCGATGTCGCGGCCAAGCACGAACTGGCGCCCCATTTCCTTCATCGCCTGGGCGGCGATGCTGCGCACCACCGGCTCACCCAGGCGCTTGACCAACTTGCGCAGGGTGTCACCCACGCTCTGGCGTTCGGAGTCCTTGAGCAGGTTGCTGGTCATCAGCAGGGCAATGGTGGCGGTGTTCACCAAACCGGACTTGGCCTTGCCCACGTGGGCACCCCAGTTGCCGGAGGTGATCTTGTCCTCGATCAGGTCGTCGATGGTGAGCGTGTCGGGCACCCGGAGCAGGGCCTCGGCCAGACACATCAGCGCCACGCCCTCCTTGGTGGTCAGTCCGTACTCGGACAGGAACTTTTCCATGATGGTCGGGCGTGCACTGTTGCGGACGCTGCGCACCAGGTCGGCGGCGCGGGCGGAAATGGCCGCGCGCTCTTCCTGGGACAACCGAGCGTCAGCAATCAGCCGGTGGATGACGTCGTACTCATCCGCCAGATAGTTCTGGCGGATCGCCTGCCGGCACTCGTCCAGCGAGCGCGTCACTGATTGCTGCGGTCTCATGTGTGTACCCTCCTGTCATTAAAGCCTTGGTGTTTTTTACCTTGGCCGAATTCTATCGAAGGGAGCCCAGACCATTTTCCTATTCAGATTTCAGAGGCAGGAAACCTTCCTTTTTTGTGGCGAAAAAATACGGACATTTTCCCAATTTAGGACTATTATCAGACAATTCGACCAAAGCGAACCCAACACACCACTATCAAGGATAGCAGCCATGGCGGAGCTGGACCGAATCGACCTGGCCATCATCCGGGAACTCCAGAAGAACGGCCGCATCACCGTCACCGAGCTGGCCTCCAGAGTCGGCCTGTCGAAAACCCCCTGCCAGGTCCGCATGCGCCGGCTGGAGCAGCAGGGCTACATTACCGGCTACACCGCGCTGGTGAACCAGACCAAGCTGGGGCTGGCGCACATCGCCTTTGCCCAGGTCACCCTCAACGACACCAGCAGCAAGGCGCTGGCGGCGTTCAACGCGGCGGTGAAGGAAATCTCGGCGGTGGAGCAGTGCCACATGATGGCGGCGAACTTCGACTACCTGCTGAAGGTGCGGACCCGCAACATGGCGGAATACCGGCAGGTGCTGGGGGAGCAGATCTCCAACCTGCCCCACGTACTGCAGACCAGCACCTTCGTGGTCATGGAAAACGTCAAGGACATCTCCCGCTGAGCGCGCGGCCGCCTCAGCCGGGGCGGGACGCGGCGATGGCGTCGCGCACCACCTGGGCACTGTGCAGAAAGGCGGCCTGTTCCTGCTCGTTCAGCCTTGGATGCAGTACCCGCTCGATGCCGTTGCCCCCCACCACCGCCGGCAGGCTCAGGCACACGTCACGGACCCCCAGAAAGCCGTCCACCCGCAGGCTCACCGGCATGGTGTGCTTGGCGTCGGTGATGATGCATTCGATGATCTCCGCCGCCGCCAGGGCCACCGCGTAGTTGGTGCACCCCTTGTGCTTGAGCACCTCGAAACCGGCCTTGGAGGCCTTTTCGAACAGCCGGTAGCGGCCCGGGGTCGGGTCCAGCGGCTCGCCACCGGCGCCGGCGCAGCTCATGGCCGGAAACTGGCTGTCGCCGTGCTCACCCAGAATATAGGCCCGGATATCCCCCGAATGGATGCGCAGTTCCTCCGCCAGCAGCTGCCGAAACCGGGCCGAATCCACCAGGGTGCCGGTGCCGATGACCTGGTGTGGGCGAAACCCGGTAAATTCCAGGGCATAGTGCACCAAAACGTCCACCGGGTTGGACACCATCACCACCTTGCAGCCGGGCGACAACCGGGCCAGCTCAGGCATCAGCTGGCGCATCAGCTCGACATTGCCCCGGGCCAGTTCCAGTCGGCTGCGCATGTCCTTCGGTGTCGGAATTGAGGCGCACATGGCGATGATGTCAGAACCGGCGGTGTCGACCAGGGTCCCCGCCGTGACCTGCGCCGGTGTGTCCACGAACAGCTGGCCGTGACGCAGATCCAGCACGTCGCCCTTGGCGGACTCCCGGGTCCGTCCGACCAGCACCAGCTCCTTGACGATGTTCTTGAGAGTCAGCACGAACGCCAGCGCCGAGCCGACATGGCCGATGCCCACAATGGAAACTTTCATTCAACCTCCGGAAAAACCCATGGCTTCACCGGAGCCGCAAGCAGTATCCATGCCGGGATTCCCGCGCAAGATGGACAGACCATGTGCCATCCGTAAGCGACAGCCCCGGGGCAGCATGGGTAGCCTGTGCCGACAGACTATGGCAACCCTCGGAGGCTTTACCGGATGCTCAACCTGCTGGCATCGATTCCCGTCCGGGCCCTGTTCGCCCGTTTTTTCTCGCTGATCTTTTTTCTGCTGTCGTTCTCCCTGGTCCTGGCGACGGTGGTGGAGGTGTTCCACCACCTGGATTCGGAACAGAGCCTGATGCAGGTGCTGATCAAGGGGGTCAACGGCAGCGTCATCGCCCTGGCGGTGTATGAGCTGGCCATGGTCATCCGCTCCGAGTACAGCGGCCGTTCCGAGTCCCATGACCTGATCACCATGTTGCGACGCACCCTGCCCCGGTTCATCGCCACAGCCTGCGTGGCGATGTCCCTGGAGGGGCTGATCATGATCATCAAGTACAGCCAGCTCGACCTCGCCGGCAACCTCTACTACCCGGTGGCGATCATTGTCAGCACCGCCCTGCTACTGGCGGCGCTGGGGCTGTTCCTGTGGCTGGCGCCGCACGAGGAGAGCAGCATGAACGGCGGCCGCTCCACCGAGACTCCGCCCGGTTAGCCGGGCAGGCGCCGCAGCGCGATCCCCTCCCGCGCCAGCCAGCGGTATACGGTGGGGCGGGAGACCCCGAACCGCCGCGCCACCGCGGAAATGTTGCCTTGCTCAGCGCGCAGCGCCCGTCGCAGGGGGCTTTCGTCCCCGGCCGGGCCGTCGTCCGCCGGCGGCAGGCAACCGGACACACATTCCTCCGGCAGGTCGTTGGCGGTGATTTCGCCGCCTTCGCAGGTGGCCTCGGCGAAAGCCAGGGCATTGACCAGCTGGCGGATGTTGCCCGGCCAGTCGTAGGCCAGCAGAGCGCTCATCGCGTCGGCCCGCAGACGCACCGCCGAAAGCCGCCCCTGCGCCACCAGGGTATCCAGCACCGAACGGATCACGTGCGGCCGGTCCGCCCGCCGCCGCAGCGGTGGCAGCCTCAGGGTGGCGCCATTGAGACGGTAATACAGGTCTTCCCGGAACTGGCCATGCGCGATCCGCTCGCCCAGATCCTGATGGGTGGCCGCGATCACCCGGCAGTTCACCCGCACCGGACGGTCGGCACCGATGGGCAGGATCTCGCCCTCGGCCAGGACCCGGAGCAAACGGGTCTGCAACGGCAGGGGCATATCCCCGATCTCGTCCAGAAACAGCGTGCCACCGTCGGCCTGCTGGATCAGGCCGCGCATGCCCCTGGCGCGTGCCCCGGTGAAGGCCCCGGCAACGTAGCCAAACAGCTCGCTCTCGATCAGCGACTCGGGGATGGCGGCACAGTTGATCGCCACGAACGCACCCCGGCTGCGGTGGCTGGCGGCATGGATCGCCCGCGCCAACACCTCCTTGCCGGTCCCGGTTTCGCCCAGAATCAGGAGGCCCACGTCGCGGTTGCGAAGCCGCTTGGCCAGGCCCAGGGTGCGGCGCATGACCGGGTCATCGGCGGCCAGGCGGTCCAGCTCCGGCACGACGTCCTCGGAGTGTTCCCGGGGCTTCCCGGCCGTCGTCGGCACCGGCGCGCGCGGCTGGATCAGGGCCGCGAACAGGGTTTCCCCCGATTGCCGAAGACGAAACGCGCGGACCTGGTCGTCCTGATCGTAGGGAATGCTCCAGATGTCCCGCAGCCGGCAGTCGAACAGCTGCGTCAGACTGGCCCCGTCGCCGGTCTCCGGCCGCCCGTCCAGAAGCGAGCGGCCGGCGGTGTTGGCGGCCCCGATGCCCCCCTCGTCGTCAATGGCGAACAGGTACTGGCCATTGACTTGCACGAACTCCCGGGAGGCGTCGCAACGAAACACCGTCTGATTGCGATAGCGTCGCAGGAAGTAGGCGTCCTCGATCATCCGGGCGTAAAGCTGGGTCAGATGCAGGGCAAAGGTCTGGCTGTGCCGGGCCTGGGGCGAATCGAGGGCGGAGATGTCCAGCACCGCCAGCAGCTTGCCGGACGGATCGCGGATGGGCGCCGAGGTGCAGGTCAGGCCGATGTGGGTCGCATCGAAGTGGTCGATTCGGTGGCAGGTCAGCGCCTGGTTCTCCTGAATGCAGGTCCCCACGGCGCAGGTGCCGGCGTACGGCTCGCTCCAGTCGGCGCCCAGATACAATCCGGCCTTGCGCAGGCGCCGGTCCGAGCGCTGATCGCCCAGGTACTGGACGGTGATGCCGCGGTGATCGGTGAGCAGCAGCACGTACCCCAGCCGGGCAATCATGCCGTACAACTGTTCCACCCCCGCCCGGGCCACGCTGAGGAACTCGTCCACCGAATCCTGATGCTCCCGCAGCGTCTGCTGGGTCACGATCCGGGCACTGCGGGGCCGGCTCGGGTCGAGGCCATAGTCCCTGAGGCACCGCGTCCAGGAGCGTCCGATCAGTTCGCTGCCCGGCGACTCCGGCGGCGAACCGTCGTCGGCGTAACGGAGGATGGCATCGATGTGGCGGCGTTGGGCCTGTTGTGTGTTCATGGCAGAGCTCCCGGACGGTCTTGTTGTTGTCATCGTTTAGAGACACCGCGGCAATGCGCCTTCAGCTTATCGTGTTTCCGGGCACCGCCGCATCCCCCCTTGGTACCGGTTATCCCGTTACAGGTGTCACGTCGGCGCGCCCCGGAACGCGGACACCTGTCACATCCGGAATCGGGAGCGGCCCCTCCGAGGTCGCCGCCCGCCCCGGCATTTATCGAAAAAACATCCGCCGCACCAGACCGTTAGCAACCGCCACCTGGCCCGCCGGCCGGGTTGGCACGGGCCCTGCACCCGGCCCCGGTGCGAACAACAACAACGCAGGAGAACAGACCATGACAACACCCCACGCAACCCCGAATCAGGACGTCGAACACTGGTTGGCGGCGTTCTCGGAAACCCTGTGTTCGGATACGCCGGAACAGGCCGCCGAGCTGTTCGAGGAGGGCGGCTTCTGGCGCGACCTGGTGGCCATGACCTGGAACATCAAGACCATGGAGGGCCGGGACCAGATCCGGGACATGCTGACGGCCACCGCCCAGCAGCGGCGACCCGGCCACTGGCGCCTCGCTGAAAACGCCAGCGAACAGAACGGCGTCATCGAAGCCTGGCTGACCTTTGAAACCGCCGACGCCCGGGGCAAGGGCCACCTGCGCCTGCGCGACGGCAAGGCCTGGACCCTGCTCACCACCATGCAGGAGCTCAAGGACTATCCGGAAAAACGGGGCCCGCGCCGGCCCAAGGGCGCCCAGCACGGCGCCAGCAAGTCCCGGAAAACCTGGCTGGAAGCCCGGCAGGAGGAGGAACGGGAACTGGGGTACCGGCGCCAGCCGTACTGCCTGATCATCGGCGGTGGCCAGGGCGGCATCGGCCTGGGCGCCCGGCTGCGCCAGCTGGAGGTCCCCACCCTGATTGTCGAACGCAACCCCCGCCCCGGCGACTCCTGGCGCAACCGCTACAAGTCTCTGTGCCTGCACGATCCGGTCTGGTACGACCACATGCCCTACCTGCCGTTCCCGGAGCACTGGCCGGTGTTCTGCCCGAAGGACAAGATCGGCGACTGGCTGGAGATGTACACCAAGGTCATGGAACTGAACTACTGGAGTTCCACGGAGTGCACCGGCGCCCGCTACGACACGGAACGGCAGGAATGGATCGTGGAGGTGCGCCGGGACGGCCAGCCGGTGACCCTGCGCCCGAAACAGCTGGTGCTGGCGACGGGCATGTCGGGCATTCCCAACATCCCCGACATTCCGGGCATGGACACATTCGAGGGCGAACAGCACCACTCCAGCCGGCACCCGGGCGGCGAAGCCTACAAGGGCAAGAAATGCATCGTGCTGGGCTCTAACAACTCGGCCCACGACATCTGCGCCGCGCTCTGGGAGAACGACGCCGACGTCACCATGATCCAGCGCTCGTCCACGCACATCGTCAAGTCCGACAGCCTCATGGAGCTCGCCCTGGGCGGGCTCTATTCCGAACAGGCAGTGGCCAATGGCATCACCACCGAAAAGGCGGACCTGACGTTTGCCTCCATTCCGTTCCGGATCATGCCGGAGTTCCACAAACCGGTGTACGAACAGATCCAGGAGCGGGACGCAGACTTCTACCGCCGGCTGAGCAAGGCCGGGTTCCTGCTGGACTTTGGCGACGACGGCTCCGGGCTGTTCATGAAATACCTGCGCCGCGGCTCTGGCTACTACATTGACGTGGGCGCCTCCGAACTGGTCGCCCAAGGTGAAATCAAACTTCGCAGCGGGGTCAGCATCGCCCGGATCCAACCCCGCTCGGTGGTGCTCACCGACGGCTCCGAGCTGCCCGCCGACCTGATCGTCTACGCCACCGGCTTCGGCTCGATGAACGGCTGGGCCGCCCGCATCATCTCCCAGGAGGTCGCCGACAAGGTGGGCAAGTGCTGGGGCATGGGATCGGATACCACCAAGGACCCCGGTCCCTGGGAAGGCGAACTGCGTAATATGTGGAAGCCGACTCAGCAGGACGGTCTCTGGTTCCACGGCGGCAACCTGCACCAGTCCCGGCACTACTCCCTGTACCTGGCGCTGCAGCTGAAGGCGCGCATGGAGGGGCTGCCGACGCCGGTCTACGGCCTGCAGCCGGTACACCACCTGGCCTGAGCCATCCTGCCCCGGCGGTCGTCACAGACCGCCGAGGTAGGCCAGCCCCAGCTGGTCCATTTGTCGGCGGATCCAGCGTACCCGTTCCCAGACATAGGCGCTGGGCCGATCCGCCCGGAACACTTTCGGGTTGGGCAGCACCGCGGCCAGCCGGGCGGCCTGACCGCGGGACAACTGACGGGCGGGAATACCGAAAAAGGCCCGGCTCGCGGCTTCCACACCGTAGATGCCGGGCCCGAATTCGGCGATGTTGAGGTAAACCTCGAGAATGCGCCGTTTCGGCCACAACGCCTCCAGGGTCACCGCCAGGCCGGCTTCCAGCCCTTTCCGGACGAAGCTCCGGCCATTCCACAGGAACAGATTCTTGGCGGTTTGCTGGGTAATGGTGCTGGCCCCCCGCAGCCCTTCACCCTGGGCATACTCCCGAACCGCGCTCCGGATCGCCGCCAAGTCCAATCCCCAGTGCTCCGGGAAACGCTGATCCTCGCTCGCCACCACCGCCAGCGGCATCCACGGTGAAATCGCCTCCAGCGCCACCCACTGCTGGCTCGGCGCCTGGTCCGGATGCCCGATCCGGTAGGCCAGCATGAACGCCGAGGTGGGCGGGTTCACGAACCGGAACAGCAGCAGCACCAGAACCAGCGCAATCAGCAGTCCGGCCAGGCCGCCGGCCAGCCAGCGACCGGCGGCGCGCATCCGTCCCGAAGTTTTTCTTGGCATGCGTCTTGGTCTCCGTGACACCCCAGCCGTCACGATACCCGAACCCGCCGCGGCGGAAAAATCAGGCCCTGCTCAGGAACTTGCGCTCCTCCACGTTCACCTTGATGCGGTCGCCGGTGGAAATATGCTCCGGCACCTGCACCACCAGTCCGGTGGACAGACGCGCCGGCTTGGTGCGGGCCGTCGCCGAGCCCCCCTTGATGGAGGGGTCGGTTTCCGCCACCACCAACTCCACCGTCGGCGGCAGGTCCAGCGCCACCGGCGTCTCGCTGACCAGAATTACCATCAGCCCCTGGGTGTCCTCGGTGATGAACAGCAGTTCCTCTTCGATGGCGCTCCGGTTGAGCATGTACTGGGTGAAGTCCTCGGAGTCCATGAACACGTATTCATCGCCGTCGGCGTAGGAGAACATCGCTGGCCGGCGCACCAGATCGGCCAGGTTCAGCATGTCCGAATCCTTGAAGGTTTCGTCCAGCTTCTGGTTGGTCACCACATCGTACATCCGCATGCGGTACAGGCTGCCTCCGGCACGACCCTGGGGTACGGAACGTTCGATGTCCTTGACGAAATACACCCGACCCTCGTACTCGATGGCCTGGTTCTTTTTGATTTCACTGGCTTTGGGCATGTTCGCTTCCCGATGTGGTTGATAACGTCGGGTGCTGATATAGCACGACGGCCGGGCCTTGGCGATAGGCCCGGGCGGGAAAAACCCACGGGGTTGTGCACAAAAACTGTGGATAACTTTGTGAGCAAGCGCAGGATAGGCCGCAGGAAGCAAGACACCACGCGCATTCCCGGAATATGACGGGAATTTGACCGCCCCGGGGTTACAGATTCCGTTCCAGGTGATCCAGCATCATCCGCACCTTCGCGGACAGGTGGCGGGTCCGGGGATACAGCCCCCAGATGCCGTCGTCCGCGACCTGATACGGGGTCAGCAGCGGCACCAGTCGGCCGGTGTCCAGGTGCGCCTGCACGTAGTACTCGGGCAGCTGGACAATCCCCAGCCCCTTGAGGGCGGCATCCACCAGCGCCCAGCCGCTGTTGCAGTGCAGGCGCCCCTGCACCCGCACCTGCCGGGGCTGCCCCTGCTCCTGGAAGCGCCAGATATCCAGGGTGCCTCGCAGGCACTGATGACGGTCCAGGTCCGCCAGCGTCCGGGGTTCGCCGTGCACCGCCAGATACTCCGGCGAGGCACAGACATGGAAGGCCCGGGAGGCCAGGCGCCGGGCCACCATGGTGGAATCTTCCAGCTGCCCCGCGCGGATGGCCAGGTCCACCCCCTCCGCCACCAAATCCAGCCTGCGGTTGGTCAGCACCAGGTCCACCTCCAGATCGGGATAGCGCGCCAGGAAATCGTTCACCAGCGGCGCCACGATGTTCTCGCCGTAGGTGACCGGCGCGGTCATCCGCAGCAGGCCACGGGGTACCTGCTGCAGTTCGGTGACCGCCTGCTCAGCCTCCGTCAGGCCGTCCAGCAGCGGCCGGCAGTGCCGGTAGTACACCTGCCCCGCCTCGGTCATCGATACCCTGCGGGTGGTGCGGTACAGCAACCGGGTTCCCAGCCGCTCCTCCAGCGCGCTGACCTGGCGGCTGACCTGGGCAGTGGATATCCCCAGACGCCGGGACGCGGCGGTAAAGCTGCCGGCCTCCACCACCGCCACGAATTCACTGACGCCGTCCCAGTTCACAGGCGTTCGTCTCCACGGATTGTTGCCAATGAGTAAAGGTGATTTTCAATTCTATCCGATTATCTCAAGAAGCCGGGCATCTATACTGAAGGGCGAACGGCGACAGGCCGGATTCACCACGTTTCCCGACACAGGAGCATGCTATGAGCGAAATGATCAAATCCCGGGCCGCCATCGCCTGGGGACCGGGCCAGCCGCTGTCGATCGAAGAGGTGGACGTGATGCCGCCCAAGGCCGGCGAGGTGCTGGTGCGAATTGTCGCCTCGGGGGTCTGCCACACCGACGCCTTTACCCTCTCCGGCGAGGACCCGGAAGGTGTGTTCCCGGCCATTCTCGGCCACGAAGGCGGCGGCATCGTGGAAGCGGTGGGCGAGGGCGTCACCAGTGTCGCGGTGGGCGACCATGTGATTCCCCTGTACACCCCCGAGTGCGGCGAGTGCAAGTTCTGCACATCCGGTAAGACCAACCTGTGCCAGAAGATCCGCGAGACCCAGGGCAAGGGCCTGATGCCCGACGGCACCACCCGGTTCTACAAGGACGGCAAGCCCATCCACCACTACATGGGCTGCTCCACCTTCTCCGAGTACACCGTGCTGCCGGAAATCTCCCTGGCCCGGATCAACAAGGCGGCGCCGCTGGAAGAAGTGTGCCTGCTCGGTTGCGGCGTCACCACTGGCATGGGCGCGGTGATGAACACCGCCAAGGTCGAGGAAGGCGCCACCGTGGCCATCTTCGGGCTCGGCGGCATCGGCCTGTCCGCCGTCATCGGCGCCACCATGGCCAAGGCTGGGCGTATCATCGGCATCGACATCAACGAAAGCAAGTTCGAGCTGGCCCGCAAACTGGGCGCCACCGACTGCATCAACCCGAACGACTACGACAAGCCGATACAGGACGTCATCATCGAAATGACCGACGGCGGCGTGGACTACTCATTCGAGTGCATCGGCAACGTGAACGTCATGCGCAGCGCCCTGGAGTGCTGTCACAAGGGCTGGGGTGAGTCCGTCATCATCGGCGTCGCTGGCGCCGGCCAGGAAATCTCCACCCGCCCGTTTCAGCTGGTCACCGGCCGGGTCTGGAAAGGGTCCGCCTTCGGCGGCGTGAAAGGCCGTTCCGAGCTGCCCGGCTACGTCGAGCGCTACCTCAAGGGCGAGTTCCGGTTGGATGACTTCATCACCCATACCCTGGGGCTGGACGAGATCAACACCGCCTTCGACCTGATGCACGAAGGCAAGAGCATCCGCTCGGTCATCCACTTCAAGCACTGATCCAGACAACAGGGGCCGCACACTGCGGCCCCTGTTGTCCTCCGTCGGTCCGGACGGCTCAGCCGTTCAGCCCCAGATGCTCGGCATCCTGCTCAATGCAGCGATCCAGCAGCGCCAGATAGTCCGCCTTCGCCTTGAGCTTGGTTTCCCGGTGCGCCCGCAGGTTCAGCGCCCTGAGCTGGGCCGCCCGTTCCCGCGCCCGGACCATCAGGGACTCCGGCGCCACCACCTCGTCCAGGAATCCGGCCACCACCGCACCCTGTGGATCATAGATCTCGGCATTCACCACAGCCCGGTAAAAGTGCGCCGGAGCCAGCCGGTGCCGGGCAATCTCAATGCCGGCATGGTGCATGGTCATACCGATGGCCACTTCATTCAGACCCAGCTTGAACGGCCCCTCGACTCCGATCCGATAGTCCACCGACAGCAGAATGAACGCCCCCTTGGCAATGGCATGGCCGCCACAGGCGGCAATCACCGGCAGCGGAAAGGCCGCCAGCCGACGGGTGAAGCGCGAACCCACGGTCACCAGCGCCGCGGCCTCCTTCGGGCCCTTCTGCATTTCCTTCAGGTCATAACCGCCGGAGAAAATCCCCGGCTGGCCGGCGAGAATAACCACAGCCCGGTCCTGCTCCGCCCGGTCCAGGGCCTCGTTCAAGCCCTCGAAAACCTCGTGGCCGAGCGCATTGGCCTTGCCGTTGTGGATGGTCACCGTCGCGATCCCGTCGTTCAGTTCGTAGCTTACAGGCTGTGTCACCGGTTCTTCCTCTTTGACAGTCAAACAATAAAGTGAGTGTTTGATAACTCCAGCAGGAGTCCGATTGTCAACGAGCCGGATGCGAGTTGCAATCCCGAGGCCGGATTACTCACAAAAACTGTGGATAACATTGTGAGAATCGCCAGGAAAGCCCGTGCAAACGTCGTATTTTCGCGGCCTGGCGCGGGATGTCGGGATTTTGCACAGCCTCCGTGGCGGCCGGGGAAAACTTCGTAGCGTGTACTAAGCTAGAAGCTAGGAAGGCATACAAATGACAAACAAAAGGGAGAAACGATGGAACACCGCCCCGATTTCCTCCGCAGCGGCGAGCCTGCGAGGCTCATTCCGATTGTCAGTGACAGTGCACGAGAACAGAAGTCCGCGTCCGTTCTCCTCGCCGGAATGCGATCGGTTTACGAACTCAGACAGGCTTTGTTGAAATCCATAGGCGTTCGTGTCGGAGCCCGAGCAACACTGGAGGCTTGGACTGAAGTGGTCTTCAGCACCACTGACAAGGTAAGCGCCCCTAGCAACGACAGGCCCGATGGCCTGCTCATCCTCAGAACGGGCAAGAAAGAGTGGAAGGCGCTGATTGAAGCGAAAATTGGCAACGAAACGGTTTCCGAAGAGCAAATTTCGCGTTACCTCCAGCAAGCCAAAGCACACGGTATCGATGCGGTTATCACAATCACCAATCAATTCTCCGCCCTGCCCACCCACCATCCCGTCGCCCTTCCCAAAACGGCGACCAAGAGTGTGAATCTGTACCACTGGTCGTGGGCATTCGTACGAACGCAATGTGCCCTGCTGCTCAAGAACGAAGACGTTGAAGACGAGGATCAGGTCTTTATCCTGCGAGAAATCCTTCGCTATTTCGAAAGCGACCGCTCCGGCATCAGCCATTTCGACCAGATGAACCCCGAGTGGAAGGACATCGTCAACAAGGTCAAAAGCAATGCCCACCTCACCAAGACCAGCGATGAAGTACAGAATACCATCGCGGCTTGGCACCAGGAGCAGCGTGATCTCTGCCTCATCATGACCCGGCTGACCGGCAGCACGGTCTCATTGAAGCTCAAGCATGAACATCGCCTGGACCCCGCCAAGCGTCTGAAGGATGACGCCGACCAGTTTTGCAAGACTCATACCCTGCATTGCGCCCTGAGTATCCCCAACGCGGCCGCCGATCTTGACGTCTCGGCGGATGTGCAACGGCGGATGATCTATTGCAGCATGAAGCTCGCCGCCCCCAAGGACAAGAGAAGCACCAAGGCGAGGGTAAACTGGCTGCTGCGCCAGCTGAGGAAAACCAACCCCGGAGGCTTTTTCATCCGGGCCACCCGCCCGGGAAAAGCCGAAACAACCTACCAGCCACTTAAAGACCTTCAGGCCGCACCGGAGCTGATTGAGTCGACCACATCAAATTCCACCGCAACCACCTTTGACGTGGTCTACGAAGTGGATCTCGCCGGCAAGTTCAGCGGTCGAAAAGTCTTCATCGAAGAAGTGGAAAAAGCCGTGCCTCACTTCTATCAGGAAGCCGGCCAATGGCTGAAAGCCTGGACGCCGCCCGCCCCCAAGATAGAAAAACAGACCTATGAGTCAGCGGCGGCCGAACCTCAGGCGTCCGATCAAGAAGAGCGCCAAGCCTCGGACTGAGACCTGCCGCCACCATAGCCAAAGCGTTGGACCTTACTCACAAAAACTGTGGATAACTTTGTGAGAATTGACAGGAAAGCCGGTGCAAACGCGGCATTGCCGCGGCCTGGCGGCCGGTGACGGGAATTTGAGCGCTGCCCGGACCGGTGGCGCTCTTCCCCAGGGCCCCTTCGGAAACTGCCCATTGCCCCCCGTCGCGAACTATTGTTAGCTGTCTACCATTTTTTCCACAGGAGAAAGACGTGTCGCATTTCCAGCTCGCGTTGTTGCTTGGCATGACCGTTGCCCTGGGGCCTCTGGCGCTGGACGCCTATCTGCCGGCCTTTCCCAGCATTGCCGAGGCGCTGGGCATCGCCCACAATCAGGTGGGACTGACCCTCAGCGCCTACGTGGCCACCCTGGGGCTGGCGCAGCTGGTGGGCGGCCCGCTGTCGGACCGGTACGGGCGGCGTCCGGTCCTGCTGGGCGGGCTGGCGGTGTTCGCGGCCGCCGCGGCGATGGTGGCCCAGGCGGAAACCCTGTCCGGCATGGTCGGCTGGCGAATCGTTCAGGGTATTGGCGGAGCCTTTTGTGCCGTCTCGGTGCCGGCGATCGTGCGTGATCAGGTGGGTGGCCAGGAAGCGGCCCGGCTGTTCGGCCTGATCGGGCTGATCATGTTCATCGCGCCGGCTGCGGCACCGTCCCTCGGGGCGCTGATACTCACCCTGGGCGACTGGCATGGGATTTTCCTGTTGCTGGCCGGCTACGCGGTGGTGGTGGCGCTGGCGCTGCAGGGGGCGCTCTTCCCCCGGTTGCGCCCCCGGCCAAAAGCTCGCACTCCGGTCAGCACGCTGGTAACCAACTACCTGCTGGTACTCAGGCACACCACCACCATGCGTTTCGTGGGTATTCAGGTGCTGTGCTTCAGCACCATGCTGCTGTTCATCACCCACTCCTCGTTCATCTACCAGGAGTGGTTCGGTCTCTCCGAGGGGCGCTTCGCTCTGCTGTTCGCCGCCAACATTGCGCTGATGGCCACCCTGAACCTGATCAACCGTCCCCTGCTCCGCCACTTTCCCTCGGTGATCCTGCTGCGGGCCCAGGTTCTGCTGCAGTTCCTGGCGCTGGTGGCACTGGTGATTGTGGTGGCGATGGACGGCCCTCTGTGGCTGGTGGCCACCTGCATCATTGCCGCCATCGGCTGCCAGGGCGGCATCATCCCCAACAACATGGCCAATGCTCTGGAATTCTTTCCCCACCTCGGGGGGACCGCCGCAGCCATGCTCGGAGCCGCCCAGTTCACCCTTTCCGGCGCCATCAGCGCACTGTCGTCGGTGTATGGCGGCCACGCCCTGCTGCCGATCGTGGTGACCATGCTGGCGTGCTCGGCCGGCGCCGTGCTGCTGGCGCTCGGGGCACCCCGGGCGGTGGCCCGGGAAACGGCAGCGCAGGCCGCCTGAGCCCAGGGCGCCGGCACCGCTACCCCTGGCGCCGGAAATGCACTATGGTAAGAGCTGAACTGGCCGGCCGGCCCCCGGACCGTCCCGCCCCCGACACCGGAGCAGATGCCGTGACCGACACACCCCCTGAACCACACGCCGACCCCTCGGTGTACAAGACCCTGCTGGAATCCACCCGGGCCATTCCCTGGAAGATTGACTGGAAGACCCTGCGCTTCGCTTACATCGGACCGCAGATCGAGGCCCTGCTTGGCTGGTCACCGGAAAGCTGGGTGAGCGTCGACGACTGGGCCAGCCGGATGCATGAGGATGACCGGGAACGGGTGGTGAATTTCTGCGT
Organism: Marinobacter lutaoensis; assembly: GCF_001981305.1. Classification (GTDB taxonomy): domain Bacteria; phylum Pseudomonadota; class Gammaproteobacteria; order Pseudomonadales; family Oleiphilaceae; genus Marinobacter; species Marinobacter lutaoensis. Next base: position 101,917 of record NZ_MSCW01000007.1, read on the forward strand.
GGCCCAGTCCCGTGACGGCGTCGATCACGAGGCGGATTACCGTGCCCTGACCCGAGACGGCGACTACGTCTGGATCCGCGACGTGGTGCACGTAGTACGCGATGAGCAGGGCGAGGTGGAGGCCCTGGTCGGCTTCATGTTCGACATCAGCGAGCGCAAGAAGACCGAGCAGGAGCTGGCGGCCTTGCAGAAGCAGCTGGAAGAATACTCGTTCAAGGACGGGCTCACCGGCGTCGCCAACCGACGCATGTTCGACCGGGTGATGGACGAGAACTGGGGCGAAGCGGCCCGGCGCCGTCAGCCGTTGTCAGTGATCCTGGTCGACATCGACAACTTCAAGCAGTACAACGACCGCCACGGCCACCTACAGGGCGACGAATGCCTGAAGCGGATCGGCTCGGTGCTGACGTCCGCCGCCAAGCGCGCCCGGGATTTCGTGGCCCGTTTCGGTGGCGAGGAGTTCGTGATCATCCTGCCGGAAACCGACGCCCAAGCGGCCATGAGCGTGGCCCAGCGGTGCCACCGCCTGCTGCTACGGGAACAGATTCCCCATGGCGACAGCGACGCCGGTCAGCTGGTCACGCTCAGCATCGGCCTGGGGACCATCGTTCCCAGCCGCGACGACACCGTCGGCGGTTTCCTGGAGCAGGTCGACCAGCGTCTGTATCAAGCCAAGCGCACAGGCAAGAACCGGATCGTGGCCGCCTAGGAGACGCCCCGAAGCGAGAGGTTTCGTGAGTTCCCCGCACCCCCACCTTCCCCACTATCTTGGTGCTCCCCAATGGCAGGCGCCCGCCTGGAACCGGCTGCTGCCGCCGGGCCCCAGCCCGCTGGCTCGGTACAGCCGGGTGTTCAACTGCGTCGAGGGCAACACCACCTTCTATGCCACCCCCAGCCAGGCGCAGTGCCAGCAATGGCGCCAACAGGTTCCGGACGACTTCCGTTTTCTGTTCAAGTTCCCCCGCCCCATCAGCCACGACCGGCTGCTGGCCGGCGTCGATGCACCGGTGCGGGACTTTCTGGAACGGCTTGCCCCGCTGCGGGACGTCCTGGGCCCCTTTCTGGTGCAGTTACCGGCGGCGTTCGGGCCGGAGCACCTGGATAACCTGTGGCGCTTTGCCGACGCCCTGCCACCGCCCCTGACCCTGGCGGTGGAGGTCCGGCACCCCGCCTTCTTCCAGAAGGGCGAAGCGGAACGGGCCCTGAACCGGGGCCTGCGCGAACGCCGCCTGGCCCGGGTCTGCCTGGACAGCCGTGCCCTGTTCTCAGCCCCACCGGACAACGACACCACCCTCGACGCCCAGCGCAAGAAGCCCCGACTGCCCGTGCACCTGCTGCCCAGCGAGGCGGCACCGGTGATCCGCTACATCGGCCATCCGCAGCTGGACGCCAACCGCCCATTCCTGGCGCCCTGGCTGGACCGGGTCGCCGCCTGGCTCGATGCCGGGGCTCGGCCGTTCCTGTTCCTGCACATGCCGGACAACAACGAGGCCGTGGCCCTGGCCCGGCTCTGGACCGAGATGCTCATGACCCGGATCCCCGGGCTGGCGCCACTGCCGCTTCGTGAGGCGGAGCAACCGCAGCTGGGGCTGTTCTAGCCCCGGAGTCGCCACGCCGCTCCGAGGGAACGGAACTTGCTTGACATTCCGAGCACCCCCGCACCCCACGAGACCGGAACATGGACACCCTCACCTCCAGCGGCCTCTGGCTGAATCCCTGGGTCCTGGCCACCGGCATCCCGCTGGTCACGCTGCTGGCCCTGTTGCTGCTCAAACGCCTTATTCTGGGGCGGGCCGCCGCCGTGGTCGGCCGTAGCCGGTTCACCGTGGATTCCCTGATCCTCTCCGCCCTGCCCTGGCCTCTGACCCTGCTGATCCTGTGCCTGACGGTGGTGCAGTTCAAATTCCTGGCCGCACACCTGGCGCTGATGTCCGATGCGCTGGAAGCCTACGCCGGCCCCCTGGAGTACTTTCTGCTGATCCTGGCTGTGGTGCTGTTCGTGGACCGCCTATGCAGCGGCGCCATCCGCGCCTACGCCGGTCAGTCCGATGCCCTGAAGGGCAGCCGGGGCATCCTGCAGGGCATCAGCCGGGGCCTGGTCTGGGGGCTGGGCCTGCTGATCCTGATGGGCACCATGGGCATTTCCATCACGCCGGTGATCGCCTCTCTCGGCATCACCTCCCTGGCGGTGGCGCTGGCCCTGCAACCGACCTTGGAGAACTTCTTCTCCGGGGTGCAGCTGCTGGTGGACAAGCCCATCCGCGTCGGCGACTTCATCGAGCTGGAATCCGGGGAACAGGGCTTCGTGGACCGCATCGGCTGGCGCTCAACCTGGATCCGGATGCTGCCCAACAACATGGTGATCATGCCCAACAGCCTGCTGTCCGGTTCCAAAATCATCAACTACTACTACCCGGAGAAGGAACTGTCGGTGCCGGTGGAAGTCGGCGTGCACTACGACTCGGACCTGGAACACGTGGAGCGGGTCACGCTGGAGGTGGCCCGGGATATCCTGCGAACCCACGAGTGGGGCGTGCCCGACTACAACACCTTCGTGCTGTTCCACACCTTCGACAACTCCAGCATCAACTTTACCGTGATGCTGCGGGCCCGGGAGTACTTCAACCGGTTCTGGGTCAAGTCCGCCTTCATCAAAGCCCTGCACAAGCGCTACGCCGAGGAAGGCATCACCATTCCCTACCCCATCCGTGCCATCAACCTGGATCAGGAAGGCGCGCGCGACGTCCTCGAACGGCGCCCCGCCGCCGGAGACTCAGGCTCCCTGGCCGAAACCCCGCGCGCGCGTTAGACTTCGCCTAACCCAAGGGCGCGGGCCGCCGGCCCCGCGCGCCCCGATGTCACGACAACTCGAACAACAGCCCAGACCATGAGCGACACCCAAGCCTCGATCCTTGTGGTCGACGACGACGCGGCCATCCGGGAACTGCTGCAGGAACACCTGACCCGGGTTGGCTACACGGTGCTGACCGCCGGCGACGGCGCGGACATGCACGCCCGCCTGGATACCACCCAGGTCGACCTGATCGTCCTCGACGTGATGCTGCCGGGGGATGACGGTTTCACCCTGTGCCGCCAGATCCGGGCACATTCCCGGGTGCCGATCATCATGCTGACCGCCAGCTCCGATGAAACCGACCGGGTGGTGGGGCTGGAGCTGGGCGCCGATGACTACCTGGCCAAGCCCTTCAGCGCCCGCGAGCTGCAGGCCAGGATCAAGGCCCTGCTGCGCCGGGCCCGGTTCGCCCAATCCGACAACCCGCGCTACCTCCTGTTCGACCGCTGGCGCCTGGACACCCTGGCCCACGAACTCATCGACGAGCAGGGCCGGGTCACCCCGCTCTCCGGGGCCGATTTTGCCCTACTCCAGCTGTTTCTCCAGCACCCCAACCGGGTGCTGGACCGGGACACCATCTCCGAGGTAACCCGGGGCCGGGAATCCCTGCCCCTGGACCGGGTGGTGGACGTGGCGGTGAGCCGACTGCGCCAGCGCCTCGGCGACCGGGGCCGCAGCCCAAAACTGATCAAGACCGTGCGCGGGGCCGGTTACCTGCTCGCGGCGACGGTACGCCATGCCTCGGAGTAACCCGACGTCCCCCCGGGCACGACGGCCCTGGCGTGGGTTTCCCACCTCGCTGCTGGGGCGGGTGCTGCTGCTGACCCTGGTCGCCATGGCCAGCGCCCAGGTGATTTCCAGCCTGGCCTGGGTCGCCACCTTCCGGGCCCAGCAGGTGCAGGGGCTGCTGGCCACCACCCGCAACCTGGCCCAGTCGGTGGCCGCCACCGCGCAGTTTTTCGATTCCCTGCCACTGGAATACCGGCACATCGTACTGGACCAGCTGCGCAACATGGGCGGCACCCGGTTCTTCGTGTCGCTGAACGAGCGCCGCATCGATATGACCCCATTGCCGGACACCGAGCGCAAACGGCTGGTGATCGGCGAGGTGGAATCGGTGCTGCGCAAGCGCCTGGGCAACCGGGCCAACCTGCACGTGGAGTTCGTCCACCCCGACAACCTGCGCATCCTCAACAACGAGCTGCCGCTGGATGCCCTGCCTCGGTCCTGGGCCCACTACGCCCTCACCCTGGAGCCCCTGAACCCGCCGGTGCTGGTCACCCAGATCGAAGTGGCCGAACACGAATGGCTGTACCTGGCGGCGGCCCTGCCCGCGCCCTATGTCTCCCTCGAAGACGAAGGCATTCCCAAGCAGCAGCTGCTGTTTCTGGTGGTGATGATCGCCATTCTCTTCCCGGTGCTGGCCTGGCTGATTCGCCAGCAGACCCGCCCCCTGCGCACCCTGGCCGGCGCCGTCCGGGAGCTGCCGCTGGACGACCAGGCGCCACCGCTGCCGGAGCGGGGCAGCGCCGAGATTGTGGCGGTCACCCGAGGCTTCAACGCCATGCGGCGACGGTTGCAGAGCTACATCAACGACCGCAACCAGCTGTTCCGGTCCATCTCCCACGACCTGAAGACCCCCATCACCCGGCTGCGCCTGCGGGTTGACCTGCTCGAGGACGACACCATGCGCGAGCGCCTGGAAGCGGACCTGCAGGAACTGGAGCTGCTGGTGAAAAGCGCCCTCCAGACCATCCGGGACACCGAGATTCACGAGAACGCCGAGTGGGTGGACCTGACCGGCCTGCTGCGCGGCATCGTGGACGCCTACCCGGGCGACGACGCCGGGCCGGTAACCCTGACGGGCCAGTGCCGGCCCTACCGGGGCAAGCCGCTGGCCCTGAAACGCTGCTTCGGCAACCTGGTGGACAACGCCGTCAAATACGGCCGCCGACCCCGGGTGCGCATCGAGGACGGCGCGGACCGTCTGACGGTCCACGTCGAGGACGACGGGCCGGGCATTCCCGAGCCGCAGCTGTCTCGTATTTTCGAGCCCTACGTCCGGCTGGACACGCACCGGCACGGCCACGGACTCGGGCTCGGAATCGCCCGCAACATCGCCCAGAGCCACGGCGGCGACCTGACCCTCGGCAACCGGCCCGAGGGCGGCCTGCGGGTCACGGTCACCCTGCCCCGCCACGGTTCGCCAATGTAACAACCCTGTTACAACGGCTTTTCAGTTTGATACATCCCCTACCCGCCTTCTGCCATAGACTCCGACGCTACCCATACAACAAAAAAAGGGATCGTCGCATGAGCAGCATCAAACGCACACTGTCCGCATTCGCACTGTCTGCCTCCCTGCTTCCGGCCGCCGTCCAGGCCGGGGAAGTCGAAGTCCTGCACTGGTGGACCGCCGGGGGCGAAGCCCGCGCGGCCGCGGCACTGAAGGACATGATGGAGGCACAGGGCCATACCTGGAAGGATTTCGCCGTCGCCGGCGGTGGCGGCGAAGCGGCCATGACCGTCCTCAAGACCCGGGCGGTATCCGGCAATCCGCCCGCCGCCGCCCAGATCAAGGGCCTGGACATCCGGGAATGGGCGAAGCTGGGATTCCTGACCAACCTGGACGATGTCGCCGAGGCCAACCACTGGGATCAGCTGATCCCGCCGGTGATCGCCGATGTCATGAAATACGAGGGCCACTACGTGGCCGTGCCCATCAACGTGCACCGGGTCAACTGGATCTGGGCCAACCCGGATGTCCTGAAACAGGCCGGCGTCGAACTGCCCCGCACTCTGGATGAGTTCTACGCCGCCGCCGACAAGCTCAAGGCGGCGGGCTACATTCCCCTGGCCCACGGTGGCCAGCCCTGGCAGGACGCCACCGTGTTCGAGGCGGTGGCCCTGGCGGTGATGGGGCCGGAGGACTACGCCCGGGCCTTCGTCGAGCACGACATGGCGGTGATCAACAGCCCGCTGATGGAGACCGTGTTCGCCGAGTTCGCCAAGGTGATGAGCTACGTCGACCCCAACGCCGCCGGCCGGGACTGGAACTCGGCCACCGCCATGGTGATCCGGGGCGAGGCCGCCATGCAGATCATGGGCGACTGGGCCAAGGGTGAATTCACCGCCGCCGGCCTGACCCCGGGCAAGGACTACATCTGCGCGCCGGCACCCGGCACCGACGGCGAGTTCACCTTCAACGTCGACTCCTTCGCCATGTTCCGCCTGAACGACGAAGACAACAGCCAGGCCCAGAAGGATCTGGCCCGGACCATCCTGGAACCGGAATTCCAGACCGTGTTCAACCAGGCCAAAGGCTCCATTCCGGTCCGCACCGACATGGACATGTCCGGCTTCGATGCCTGCGCCCAGGCCTCCATGGAAACCTTCAAGCGCAGCGCCCAGGACGGCGGCCTGGTGCCCAGCTTCGCCCACGGCCTGGCCACCACCAGCTACGTCCAGGGCCAGATCTTTGATGTCGTCACCAACTTCGTGAACTCCGACAACAAGGATCCGGCCCGGGCCACGGACCAGCTGGCCGCGGCCATCCAGGCCGCACTCTGACCCGACCAGGGCCGCCCGCCCGGGCGGCCCCCGTCCCTTCGGGAGGCTCTTCATGGAACACATTCAGCACACCCCGGCACGGGTGGCCAAGGCACCCACCCGCCTGCTCGACGGCCTGCAACGCTGGCTGCCGAAGCTGGTGGTGGCACCCACTTTCGTGCTGGTCGGCATTGGCATCTACGCCTTTATGATCTGGACCGGCGTGCTGTCGTTCACCAGCTCCAGCTTCCTGCCGGTGTACGACTTCGTCGGCTTTGACCAGTACGCCAAGCTGATGGACAACGACCGCTGGCTCACCGCCTCGGTCAATTTGGGCATCTTTGGCGGTCTGTTCATTCTGTGCTGCCTGGTGATCGGCGTTGTCCTGGCAATCTTCCTGGACCAGAAAATCCGCCAGGAAGGCGCTCTGCGCACCATCTACCTCTACCCCATGGCCCTGTCGATGATCGTCACCGGCACGGTCTGGAAGTGGATTCTCAATCCCAGCCTGGGGCTGGAAAAACTGATGCACGACTGGGGCTGGTCGTCGTTCAGCTTCGACTGGCTGGTGAACTCGGACATGGCCATCTACACCATCGTCATCGCCGCCGTGTGGCAGGCCTCCGGCTTTGTGATGGCCCTGTTCCTGGCCGGCCTGCGCGGCGTCGACTCCGCCATCATCCGGGCAGCCCGGGTGGACGGCGCCAGCCTGCCGCGGATCTACTGGAGCATCATCCTGCCCAGCCTGCGGCCGGTGTTCTTCAGCGCGGTGATGGTGCTGGCCCACATCGCCATCAAAAGCTTCGACCTGGTCATGGCGATGACCGCCGGCGGCCCGGGCTACTCCACCGACCTGCCGGCGGTGTTCATGTACACCCACAGCTTCACGCGGGGCCAAATGGGCCTGGGTTCGGCCAGCGCCATGCTGATGCTCGGGGCAATCCTCGCCCTGCTGGTGCCCTACCTGTATTCGGAACTGAGGGGAAAACGCCATGACTGAGCGAAGCCACAGCGGCCTCCGGCCCAGCCGGATCGCCATTCACGCGGTGCTGATCCTGGCCGCGCTGGTGTACCTGATTCCGCTGTTCATCATGCTGATCACCAGCTTCAAGACCCCCATGGACATCCGCACCGGCAACCTGATGGCCCTGCCCAGCGAGTGGACCACCCTCGGCTGGAGCAAGGCCTGGTCCGAGGCCTGCACCGGCGTCCAGTGCGACGGCATCCGGGGGTATTTCTGGAACTCCTTCAAGATGACGGTGCCGGCGGTGCTGATCTCCACCCTGCTGGGCGCGTTCAACGGCTATGTACTGTCGAAGTGGAAATTCCGGGGCTCGGACCTGTTCTTCGGCATGCTGCTGTTCGGCTGTTTCGTGCCCTTCCAGGTGGTCCTGCTGCCGATGGCAGCGACCCTCGGCAAACTGGGCCTGGCCAACACCACGTCCGGCCTGGTGCTGGTGCACGTGGTCTACGGCGTGGCCTTCACCACCCTGTTCTTCCGCAACTACTACGTGGCGATTCCGGACGCGCTGGTCAAAGCGGCGCGGCTGGACGGCGCCGGCTTCTTCACCATTTTCTTCCGCATCCTGCTGCCGATGTCCACGCCGATCTTCATGGTTTCGCTGATCTGGCAATTCACCCAGATCTGGAATGACTTCCTGTTCGGCGTGGTGTTTGCCAGCGGCGACAGCCAGCCCATCACCGTGGCCCTGAACAACCTGGTGAACACCAGCACCGGGGTGAAGGAATACAACGTGGACATGGCCGCGGCGATGATCGCGGCCCTGCCCACCCTGGTGGTCTACATCGTCGCGGGCAAGTACTTCATCCGGGGCCTCACCGCCGGCTCCATCAAAGGTTGACCAAAGAGGATCACAGCCATGTCTCAACTGGAGCTGCGGGGCATCCGCAAAACCTATCCGGGGATTGCCGAGGAAACCCTCAAGGGCATCGACATCGACATCGCCTCCGGCGAATTCCTGATCCTGGTGGGGCCGTCCGGGTGCGGCAAGTCCACCCTGCTGAACACCATCGCGGGGCTGGAGTCCATCACCGACGGCGCCATCGTGCTGGACGGCCAAGACATCTCCACCATGGAGCCGAAAGACCGGGACATCGCCATGGTGTTCCAGTCCTATGCCCTGTACCCCACCATGACCGTGCGCGAGAACATCGCCTTCGGCCTGAAAATCCGCGGCCTGCCGAAAGCCGATATCGACCGGGAGGTGGCCCGGGTCGCCGACCTGCTGCAGATCTCCCACCTGCTGGACAAGAAACCCTCGCAGCTGTCCGGTGGCCAGCAGCAGCGGGTGGCCATGGGCCGGGCCCTGGCCCGCCGGCCGCGTATTTATCTGTTCGACGAGCCGCTGTCCAACCTGGACGCCAAACTGCGGGTAGAGATGCGGACCGAAATCAAGAAACTGCACCAGCGCTTGGGCACCACCATCGTCTACGTCACCCACGACCAGATCGAGGCCATGACTCTGGCGGACCGGATCGCCGTGCTCAAAGACGGCGAGCTGCAGCAGCTGGGCACGCCGAAAGAGGTGTACGATACGCCGGCAAATCTGTTCGTGGCCGGTTTTATGGGCTCGCCGGCGATGAGTTTTGTGCCGGTGACGGTGGCCCGGGGCGAGCGGGGGCCGGAGGCGGAAGTACGGGGCGAGGACGGCCGCAGCCTGACGCTGCCACTGCCCGACTACCTGGCCGACCGGGTCGGCCAGCGGGTGATTCTCGGCATCCGCCCGGAGCACATCACCCAGCCCCAGGCACAGAAACAGGACTCGCGCTTGGTGGCCACCGGAGCCTTCACCATCGAAGTCACCGAACCCACCGGCCCGGACGTGATCGCCCTGATCCACCTCAACGACACCCCCGTCCATTGCCGGATCGACCCGGAACATCCGGTGACCTGGGGGGAAAGCGCCGAACTCATGTTCGACATGAAAAAAGTGGTGTTCTTCGACCCCGAAACCGAGCAGCGCATCGCGCCCCACTGAGGGCGCCCGCGCCGGGCCGGCCGCCAGTACCGGGACCCGGGGTCAGACCTCGACGTTGTTGAGCGCCTCGGCGGCGCCAAGCAGCCCGGTGTACGGGTCGGTGATCAGGTACACCGGGGTAAACTCCAGCAACGGCCGCATCCGGCCCTTGTCCTCGAAACCGTTGCGGAACCGGCTCTCCAGGAAGAAGTCCAGAAACCGGGGCAGGATGCCGCCACACAGGTAGACCCCCCCCAGACTGCCCAGAGTGAGCACGCCGTTGCCCGCGGTGCGGCCCAGGATCTCGCAGAAATGGCCCAGGGCCTCCCGCGCCAGGCGATCGCGGTTTGCCACCGCCGCCGCCGTGATTTTCTCCGGCGCGTCCAGCGGCGCCGACACCCCCTGGATTTCCGCCAGGGCCTGATACAGGTTCAGCAGCCCCTGCCCGCACAGGATCCGCTCCACCGACACCCGGCCGAAGCGATTCCGGAGGATGCGCAACACCGCCATTTCCCGTTCGTCCGTGGGCGCGAAATCCACATGTCCGCCCTCGGTCATCAGCGGCACCCAGCCGCTGCGGGTGGGCACCAGCCCCGACACCCCGAGCCCCGTGCCCGGCCCCATCACCAGTCGCGGCCGGGTTGGATCCCCGGGGCCACCACACACGTGCACCCGCTGGTCCTCGGCCACGTGCAGCACCCCCAGGGCCATGGCGGCGAAATCGTTGATCACCTTGAACACCGACCAGCCGAACTGACGGCGAACCGCCTCAATGTCGAAGCGCCAGTGATTGTTGGTCATCCGCACTTCGGTGCCGCGCACCGGCGAGGCCACCGCCAGGCACACCTGTTCCACCGACGCCACCCCGGCCCCGGCCAGATACTCGGCCACCGCCTGATCCAGGTTGTCGTAGTCACCGCAAGGCAACACCCGGATCGCTTCCGGCCGCACCTGCCCCTGCCGGACCAGGGCAAACCGGGCGTTGGTGCCGCCGATATCCCCCACCAGTGAGTATGATTCCGTGGTCATGCGTCGTGATTCCAGAAAACACTGGCCCCCTCCTCGGGAGAACCCACCGCCCGGCGGAGCCAGCCGAACAGTTCCCGACCGAAGCCGTGATGATACCGGCTCAGGTCCACTTTTTCAGGCTCGCGGCGCGCCAGCGTCTCCTCGTCCAGCTCAACAGCAAGCCGCCCCTGCTCGGCGTCCAGGGTGATCCAGTCGCCGCTGCGGATCTTCGCCAGCGGGCCGCCCTCGAGCGCCTCTGGGTACACATGGATGGCGGCCGGCACCTTGCCAGACGCTCCCGACATGCGGCCATCGGTAACCAGCCCCACCTGGAACCCCCGGTCCTGCAACACCCCGAGATAGGGCGTCAGCTTGTGCAGTTCCGGCATGCCATTGGCCTTCGGCCCCTGGAACCGGACCACCACGACGCAGTCGCGGTTCAGCTCCCCCGCCTCGAACGCCGCCTTCAGCTCGTCCTGATCGTTGAACACCACCGCCGGCGCCCGCACCCGCCGGTGCGCCGGAGCCACCGCCGAGACTTTGATGACCCCTCGCCCCAGGTTGCCCGAAAGTACCTTCAGGCCGCCGTCCGGCGCGAACGGCTGGTCCAGCCCCCTCAGCACCTCCGGGTCCCGGCTTTGGGCCACGACCGGGGTCCACACCAGGGCATCCCCCTCCAGCGCCGGCACCTGGGTGTAGCGCTCGAGCCCCGGTCCGGCCACGGTCTCGACATCGTTGTGCAGATAGCCGCCATCCAGCAACTGACGAATCAGGAAGGCGGTGCCACCGGCTTCATGGAATGCATTCACGTCCTTGTCACCGTTGGGGTAGATGCGGGTCAGGGAGGGCACCACCGCCGACAGCTCGGCGAAATCGTCCCAGTTGAGGATCACGCCGGCGGCCCGGGCAATGGCCACCCAGTGCAGGGTGTGGTTGGTGGACCCGCCGGTCGCCAGCAGCGCCACCAGGGCGTTGACGAGGGTTTTCTCGTTCACCATGTCCGCCAGCCCGAGCGTGCCGCCGTGGGGCTTCGAGAGCCGGATCACCTGTTCCGTGGCGGCGCGGGTCAGGGCCTCCCGCAACGGCGTGCCGGGCGGCACGAAGGCCGCGCCGGGCAGGTGTAGCCCCATCACTTCCACCAGCAGCTGGTTGCTGTTGGCGGTGCCGTAAAAGGTGCAGGTGCCCGGGCTGTGGTAGGAACGGCTTTCCGCCTCCAGCAGCTCATCCCGGCCGATCTTGCCTTCGGCGTACAACTGGCGAATGCGCTGCTTTTCTTTGTTCGGCAATCCGGACGGCATCGGCCCCGCCGGTACCAGCACCATCGGCAGAAAACCGAAGCTCAGGCCCCCGATCAGCAGCCCCGGCACGATCTTGTCGCAAATGCCCAGCAGCAACGCGGCATCAAACATGTTGTGGCTCAGCGCCACTGCGGTGCTCATGGCGATGGTCTCCCGGGAAAACAGACTCAGCTCCATGCCCGGCTGCCCCTGGGTGACGCCGTCGCACATGGCAGGCGTGCCGCCGGCAAACTGCGCCACCGAGCCCATGCCGTGGGCCGCCTGCCGGATCACATCCGGAAACCGCTCGTAGGGCTGATGCGCGGACAACATGTCGTTGTAGGCGGACACGATCGCCACGTTCGCCCGGTGCATGAACCGGAGAGTGTCCTTGTCGCCCTGGCTGCAGGCGGCGAAGCCGTGGGCCAGGTTTCCGCAGGACAGGCGGCTTCGCTGTGGCGAGGTTTCTTTCAGGCGCGCCATGCGCTCCAAGTATGCCTGGCGGCTGGCCCGACTGCGTTCGACGATGCGCTGGGTGACCTTCTGTACGGTGGGATGCATGAGAAATGCCTCTGTCTGATGGTTCGTGGACGGCGCCAGAGGAGGTGGCCTTGTAGTTGTGACGTAATTTTACCTAATTATTTTTCCATATGAACCTTTGTCTCATTCATTTCTGAAGTTTTGTTATTATATTTACTACATCACTCCAGAACTCAAACAACAAGCCAACCGACACAGGAGTCAACCCATGACCGTTCGCATTGCCATCAACGGGTTTGGCCGCATCGGCCGCAACATCCTCCGCGCCCTCTATGAAAATGGCTACCGACAGCAGCTGCAGGTGGTTGCCATCAACGATCTCGGCGACGCCGCAACCAACGCTCACCTCTTCAGGTACGACAGCGTGCACGGGCGCTTCGGCGGCAGCGTCAGCCACGACGCGGAATCTCTGACCATCGAGGGCGACCGCATCGCCATCACCGCGTTCCGGGACCCGGCTCAACTGCCCTGGCGGGACTACGGCGTCGACCTGGTGTTCGAGTGCACCGGGCACTTCACCCGGCGTGAACAGGCCGCCGCCCACCTCGCCGCCGGCGCCGGCAAGGTGATCATCTCCGCCCCCTCACCCGATGCCGACGCCACCGTGGTGTTCGGCGTCAACCACCACATCCTCGGGCCCGAACACACCATCATTTCCAACGCCTCTTGCACCACCAACTGCCTGGCTCCGGTGGCCCAGGCACTGCACCAGACGGTGGGCATCGAGAGCGGGCTGATGACCACCATCCACGCCTACACCAACGACCAGAACCTGAGCGACGTGTACCACAGCGATCTGTACCGCGCCCGCGCCGCCACCCAATCCATGATCCCCACCAAAACCGGCGCCGCGGCGGCCATCGGCCTGGTGATTCCGGAGCTGGCGGGACGCCTGGACGGGCTCGCGGTACGGGTTCCGACCATCAACGTGTCACTGGTGGATTTCAGTTTCGTGGCCGGCCGGGCAACCCGCGCCGAGGAAATCAACGACATCGTTCGCCAGGCAGCCGAACACAGCCCGGTCCTGGGTTACAACACCGAAAAGCTGGTCAGCGTCGACTTCAACCACAACCCGCTGTCCAGCGTGTTCGACGCCAACCACACCCGAGTGCTCGGCCGGCAGGTCAAGGTCATGGCCTGGTACGACAACGAGTGGGGCTTTTCCAACCGCATGCTCGACAACGCGCTCGCTCTGATCCAGGCCGGCCGCTAACCGGCTCCGATTCCCTCTCCCTCCGACCTTGCCGGCGGCACTCAGCCGCCGGCCTTTTTGCGCCGCTACCGGGCCAGGGCAACCAGGCTGGAACGCGCCAGCTCGCGGATCTTCTGCCAGTCACCCGCCGCCACCGCATCGGCGGGGGTCAGCCAGGAACCACCCACAGCCCGCACATTGGCCAGGGCCAGGTAGTCACCGGCGTTCGCCGGGCCGATGCCGCCGGTCGGGCAGAAGGCAACATCCGGGAAGGGACCGGCCATGGCCTTCAGCGCGGCGGTGCCCCCGGCCACCTCGGCGGGAAAGAACTTGAACTCCCGATACCCCAGGGCGTACCCCATCATCAGCTCCGACACCGTGGCCACCCCCGGCAGCAGCGGCACCGGTGCCTGCGCCCCCAGCTCCAGCAGGGCCTCGGTCACGCCCGGCGAGATGACGAACTGGGCCCCGGCCGAGACCACATCCCGGTACTGCGCCGGCGTGCACACGGTGCCGGCGCCGACCCAGGCGTCCGGCAGGTTCTGACGCACCTGCTCAATGGCCTTCAGACCATGCTCGGTGCGCAGGGTGATTTCCAGCACCCGGATGCCGCCCGCCACCAACGCCTCACACAGGGGCAACGCCTGCGCGGGATCCTGGATGGTGATCACGGGCACCAGGGGTGATGCAGCCAGAATGGCCTGGATCTGGGCACGGTGCTGCTCGGGAAGGTAGGACATAACTCAACTCTCCGTGGATGGACGCGGCCACCACCGGCCGCGAAGGGGGATTCGAAGGAACGGACCGGTTCAGGCATCCTCGTACCAGCTCCGGCCGTCCCGGGTGATCAGGGCAATCGACGCCACCGGCCCCCAGCTGCCCGCCGGGTAGCGCTTGGGCGGCTCGCCGGCATCCCGCCAATGCCGAATCACCTGATCGATCCAGCGCCAGGCGTACTCCACCTCGTCCCGGCGCACGAACAGGTACTGATTGCCTTTCATGACCTCCCACAACAGCCGCTCGTAGGCATCCGGGATGCGCTCCGCCTCGAAGGTCTCGGAAAAGGTCAGCTCCAGTGGGCGCGGGCGCAGGCGCATGCCCTTGTCCAGCCCCTGCTCCTTCACCAGAATCTTGAGGGACATGCCCTCGTCCGGCTGCAACCGGATGACCAGCTTGTTGTTGGCCAGATGTCGCTGGTCGGGGTCGAAGATGTAATGGGGCGCCGGCTTGAAGTGGATGATGATCTGGGACAGCTTCTCCGGCAGGCGCTTGCCGGTACGGATGTAAAAGGGCACCCCGGACCAGCGCCAGTTGTCGATTTCCACCTTCAGCGCCACGAAGGTCTCGGTGCCACTGCCCCGGTTGGCGCCCTCCTCTTCCAGATACCCGGGCACGGGCCGGCCCTGTATGGTGCCGGCGGTGTACTGGCCACGCACTACGTGGCTTTCCATCCGGTCCGGCGTGATCGGCTTGAGCGCCTTGAGCACCTTGACCTTCTCGTCGCGCAGGCTGTCCGCCGACAGGTCCGCCGGCGGATCCATGGCGATCAGGCACAGCAGCTGCAGCAGATGGTTCTGCACCATGTCCCGGATCTGGCCGGCCTGGTCGAAATAGCCCCAGCGCCCCTCGATGCCGACGCTCTCGGCCACCGTGATCTCCACATGGGAAATATGGTCCTGATTCCACTGGGAGGCAAACAGGTTGTTGGCAAAGCGCAGGGCGATCAGGTTCTGCACCGTCTCCTTGCCCAGGTAATGGTCGATCCGGAACAGCTGGCTTTCGTCAAACACCTCGCCGAGCGCGTCGTTGATCGCCCGGGACGATGCCAGGTCGTGCCCGATGGGTTTCTCCACCACCACCCGGGTGTGCGGATCGCAACAGCCGGCCTGTTTCAGGTGGCGCCCGATGACGCCATACATCGACGGCGGCGTGGCCATGTACACAATCAGCGGATGGCTCTCATCGCCACGCCATTCCCGCAGCGAGGCGTACCCCTCCGCATCCCGGAAATCGAGGCTCTGGTAGGCCACGCGCGCCAGGAACGCGTCCGCCACGGCGGCGTCGAACTCGGCCGGCCCGACGTGCCGGCGCAGGGACTCCTGCAGCTGTCGGCGAACAGCATCCGGCTCCTGCGCTGGGCGCGCCACCGCGAGGATGCGGCTCCCTGGCGCCAACAGATTCGCACGTTCCAGCTGATACAAAGCGGGAAACAGCTTACGCTGGGCCAAATCGCCCAGGGCACCGAACAACATCAGATCACAACGGGTTGGGTGGTTATCGCTCATGGGGGCTTACTCGATCGGACTCCAGGGCCGCCGGCGGGCACCGACAGATCACGAATGGTAGTTATTTTAACAATATTGATACCATCGTTGCCCTAAGAATCCAACGTTCTCGCGCCATTTTTATTATTTTTTACTACTTATTGGCGATAGCAACCCCGGCACCCCAGGCCCGCTCCAGCGCCTCGAACAGGCTGTCGGCGGCCAGCGCCAGCAGGCCGATCAGTATCGCCCCCTGCAACACATAGGCGGTGTTGCCGTTCACCAGGCCGGCGATGACCGGATCGCCCAAGGTGCGGGCACCGATGGTGGACCCGATGGCGGCCGTCGCGATGTTGATCGTGACCGAGGTCCGGATGCCGGCAAGGATGACCCGGCCGGCCAGGGGCAGCTCCACTTGGCACAGCACCTGCCACGGCGACATGCCCATGCCCAGCGCCGCCTCCCGTACCGTGGGATCGAGCCCTTCCAGGCCCGCCAGGGTGTTACGCAGGATCGGCAACAGGCCATACAGCATCAGCGCGAACAGGATCGG
The DNA here is from genome assembly GCF_001981305.1 of Marinobacter lutaoensis. GTDB lineage: Bacteria > Pseudomonadota > Gammaproteobacteria > Pseudomonadales > Oleiphilaceae > Marinobacter > Marinobacter lutaoensis. The sequence goes on from NZ_MSCW01000007.1 coordinate 118,132, forward strand.
GGCCTCACCAAAGCCGAGGACCGGCACCGCCAGCGCCAGTACGGCCACCGGCGGAAAGGTCTGGCCAATGGAGGCCACCTGGCTGACCAGGGGCAGGAAATCGCGACCCGACGGGCGGGTGGCGAAAATGCCGGCGGCCACCGCCACCAGGGTAGCGACCGCTGCGGACACCGCCACCAGCATCAGATGGTGCCCCAGCAGGAAGAACAAGCTCTCCCGCTGGTAGATCACCCGCGCCTTGTCCGGCTGCAACCCGCGAAACAGCGGCTCCAACACCGGCATGGCGGCACACAGCCCACACAACAGCGCAATCAGCAGCAGCACCGGCAGCCAGTTCCGCATCAGACACCGTCCCGAATGATGCGTTCACGGGCGATGACGCCGGTTTCCTCGCCGCGCCCGTTGCACACCGGCAACTGCGTCAGGTTCCGGCACAGCATCACGGACAGCGCCTCCCGCAGGCTGTCGTCCTCGCCAAGGGCATCGGCACCGGGCGTCGCGGGCCGGGGCCGGGCATGGGCCGTCATCAGCTCCCGTACCGGCCGCAGGCTCATCAGTTTCAGGCCGCGATCCTGCTTGCCCACCAGATTCTCCACAAACTCGGAGGCGGGATGGCGCAGGATGTTTTCCGGGGTGTCATGCTGGACGATCCGGCCCTGGTCCATCACCGCGATCCGGGTCGCCAGCTTCAGGGCCTCGTCGATGTCGTGGGTCACAAACACCGTGGTTTTGCGAACCTGGCGCTGGATCCTCAGCATCTCCAGCTGGAGGTTCTCCCGGGTGATCGCGTCCAGCGCGCCAAACGGCTCGTCCATCAGCAAAATGTTGGGGTCCGCCGCCAGCGCCCGGGCCACGCCGACGCGCTGCGCCTGGCCACCGGACAACTGCGCCGGGTATTTGTTGGCGTAGGTGTCGGGGTCGAGATCCAGCAGGGTCATCAGTTCCCGCACCCGGGCGTCGACCCGCGCCTGCGGCCACTTCAGCAACCGGGGCACCAACGCGATGTTGCGGGCCACGGTCCAGTGGGGAAACAGCCCGGTGCCCTGAATGACGTAGCCCATGTTCAGGCGCAGCCGCTCCGGGTTCAGGGTGGTGATGTCCTTGCCGTCCACCCGGATCTCGCCGCTGCTGTGTGGCAGCAGCCGGTTGATCATCCGCAGCGTGGTGGACTTGCCGCAACCGGAGCTGCCCACCAGCACGCAGACTTCGCCGGTCTCGATGGCCAGGTCGATGCCGTCCACGGCGACGGTGTCGCCAAAACGACGGGTGACGTTTTTCAGTTCGATCATCCGCGCGGGTTTCCTTGCATCCCGAGCCCGGCCTTCTCAGGCCCGGGCCGGCGTTGGTCTGAGACTGGCCGCCAGCATCGTCAACAGGGCATCGGCCAGCAACGCCAGGGCAATGGTCGGCAACGCCCCCAGCAGCACCAGATCCATCGCCGCCTGCCCCAGCCCCTGGAAGATAAAGTCACCAAAGCCGCCGGCACCGATCAGGGCGGCGACCGCCGTCAGGCCAATGGCCTGGATGGTGGTGATGCGCAGCCCTTCAATGATCACCGGCATCGCCAACGGCAGTTTGAGCTGGAAAAACACCTGACGCTCGGTCATGCCCATCCCCCGGGCGGCGTCCGTCAGATGCTCCGGGATGTCGGTAAGCGCGACAAAGGTGTTACGCACCATCGGCAACAGGCTGTAAGCCACCAGCGCCAGCAACGCCGGCGCCCAGCCGATGCCCCGCACCCCCAGCGCCTGCAGCACCGGAAAGGCCGACGCCAGGGCCCCGAGCGGCGCGATCAGCAGGCCGAACACGGCCAGGCTGGGAATGGTCTGGAGAAAACTCACGGCGCCGAGAATGGGCCTCTGCCAGCCGGGGCTCCGGATCATCCGGAGCGCCAGGGCGAACGCCAGCACGGCGCTGATCGCGACGGCGCCGAACGCCAGGGCCAGGTGCGTCCAGAGCGCCTGCTCGAACTTACCCGGCTGCGCCTGGTACTCCCGCAGCAGGGACAGGCTGTCCAGGCCATCGCCGCGCAGCAGCACCAGCCAGCTGGCCGCGATCAACGCAAGCAGCAGGAGCGGCACCCCATACCGGGCCCGGAGCCGCCCAAGCACTTCGACCACCATCAGGGACAGCAGGAACAGCAGGCACCAGAACCCGGCGCCGATGACGGTGCGGGCATAGGGCGCGCCCTCCGGCAGCTGCCGGGCCGCGAAAACCACCAGCAGCTGGGGCAAGGCCGCCAGCAGCACGGTGATCAGAACCAACAGGCACGGATAGCGCCGGCGCACCGGCAGGATGGACAGGAGCAGGGAACCCCCCAGCGCCAGGCTGATCAGGGCGGCGCCGCCCCAGCCCAGCGCGGACACCAGACCATGGCCAGTACCCGGAACAATCCGATTGGGCTGGATGCGGCCGAAATCCAGCGACCACACCAGCACCAGGGCGAGCCCGGCCAGCACCGGGACGACCCGGTTCGGCGCCCTCGGATCGGGCAGGGAGCGAGTAACCGGCAAGCCTCAGTTCCGTGTCAGGGATTCCAGATAGTCCCGGGCCACCCGGTCCGCCGGCACGCCGTTGACCGCCACCTGGCCGTTCAGGCGCTGTAGGGTTTCCAGGTCCAGGGATTCGAAGATGGGGTCCAGCACGTCGCGGATCTCCGGGTAGGCCGCCAGCACGTCTGCCCGGACCACCGGCGCGGGCTGGTAGACCGGCTGCACACACAGGGTGTCCTCCATCACTTTCAGGTCCAGGGCATTCAGGCCGCCGTCGGTTCCGTAGGTCATCGCACCGTTCACCCCGTTGTCGTTCAGGGCCGCGGCCCGGAGCGTCGCGGCGGTGTTGCCGCCGGACAGCACCAGCAGCTGGTCGGCCCGCAGCCTGAAGCCATAGGCCTCCTGAAACGCGGGCAAGGCGCTGGCGGACTCGACGAACTCGGCACTGGCGGCAAACGTAAAGTCGCCGCCGTCGTTGATGTAGCGGGCCAGGTCTTCGAGGGTGTTCAGGTTGTGGGCCCGCGCCAGGTCCCCGCGCACGCTCATGGCCCAGGTGTTGTTGGCTTTCGCGGGCGCCAGCCAGATGAGGTTGTGGGCTTCCCGGTCCAACCGGGCGGCCTGCTGGTAAGCCCGGGCGGCGTCTTTCCAGATATCCCGGTCGGCCTGGCCGTGGAAAAAGGCGGCGTTGCCGGTGTACTCCGGGTAGAGGTCGATCTCACCGGCCTGGATGGCCTGGCGCACGATGCTGGTGCCGCCCAGCTGCAAACGGTTCTCCACCGGAATCCCGGCCCGGTCCAGGGCCTGCAGAATCATCTGCCCCAGCACCGCGCCTTCCGTATCGATCTTCGACGACACCACCACCGGGTCGCCAGCCAGCGCCGGCCCGGCAGCCAGCATTACGGCGAATACCACCGCGTGACGAATGCGTGAAATCACAGACACAGCCAGTCCTCTTCATTGTTGGCGCATGGGTATCGTTCCGCTGCCTCGCACCGGAAGACGGATGATCCATTTGTTCCTGTCAGTGTAAGAGGGTGAGCCGAGAAGGCAAGCCGGTACGGTGGACACAGCTGGCCTATGCTTGGAACATGGGCATTCCAGCTGAGGAGAAACCGACATGAAGTGGATCGTGGTGATTGTTATTGGCGTGATCGTGGCCGTCTGGCTTTACCGGGGGCGCCGCCGGAACGCCCTTGAGGACCCGGAGGTGAAGACCTACGAGGACAAGGACTTCTACCTCACCTCGGATGACAACGCCTCCGAGAAGGACGCGTCCGCGGAAAACCGCAACCCCCGGCACTGAGCGGTTTCGCGATCCGGACGCCCGACAGCCGAGGGCGGACGGTCAGCGCCGGCGGTGGGCCCGGACAGCGCTGGCCACGGCGAGGCACAGCGCGTCCTGAGCGAGCCCCTCGCCCCGGATCACGATATCGGCGTGCTTCAGGTACAGCGACTGGCGCTCCTCGAACAGGTCGTCCAGGCTCTGATCCGGACGCCGGGCGATGCCCCGGCTGCCGTAGTCCCCGATGCGCTGGCGGACCAGGGCCAGGGGTATGTCCAGAAACACCACATCCGCGCTCGCCCGCAGGTGCGCCATGCCGGCCTCGCTGTACACCGCGCTGCCGCCGGTGCTGATCACATGCCGGGTGACCGCCAGGTCCAGCAGGACCTGTTCCTCGATGGTCCGCAGAGCCAGGTATCCGTCCTGGTCGACAATCTCCTGCAGGGTGCGCCCGGTGCGGGCCTGAATCAGCACGTCCGTGTCCACAAACGACAATCCGGTCTGTTTGGCCAGCAGCACGCCCACGGTGCTTTTGCCACTGCCCGGCATGCCGATGAGCACAATGTTGCGACTGTCCTGTTGCATCTCACTCATGCGCATTCCCACCCCATCACCAGACCCCCTCCCCTGCCCCGGCGCCCATTCAGGCGCGGCACCGCCCTACCATAGTGAAGACGCGACGCTCACGCCAGCCCCGGGGGCGCTCACCGGCGGAACAGCACGTAGTTGCCCAGCAACGCCAGCAGTGCCCCGAGCACGGCGGTCAGTGTCCACTCGAACCCCTCCAGCCAGGTCGACACCGTCAGCGCCACCACCGGGAACAGCACCGTGGCGTAACCGGCTTTGTCCGCCCCCAGGGTCTGAATCACGGTGATGTAGCAGTAAAAGCCCACGATCGAACCCGGAATCGCCAGGAACACGGTGGCGCCCCAGAAGGTCGCGTCGGTGGGCAGCACCCAGGCCACGCCCTGCACCAGACACCAGACGCCGAGAATCAGCGCACCGTAGACCATGGCCCAGGCGTTGGCGACCATCAGCGGTACCCGGGCCAGCCGCACCCGGATGCTGACCAGGTTGCCCAGGGAAAACCAGAAGGTGCCGGCGGCCGCGAACAGGATGCTGGCACCGGTGGCGTTGCCCAGCTGCAGGTCGTGCCAGAACAACAGGGCCACGCCGGAGACGCCCAGGGTCACGGCCGGGTACAGCCGCGCGTTCGGCTTTATCCGCAGCCACAACCAGCCGTTCAGGGCGTTGAACAACGCCGCCAGGGAAAACACCACCGCCAGCAAACCGCTGGTCATCGACTCCGCCGCCCGGTAAATCAGCAGGAAATTCACGCTGTACAGGGTCAGCCCCTGCAGCACCAGCCAGCCGTGCTGGCGCAGGGTCAGCCGGGGCAGGCGGCCAAGCAGGGCCAGAGCGCCCAGCGCCACCGCCGAGGCCATCACAAAACGGTAGAACACCGAGAGATCCACCGCCGCCGACGCCACCTGCAGCCGGATGGCGGTCCAGGTCAGCCCCCAGATGAGAACAGTCAATCCATAATGCACGGCAATGGGCATGGCAGCGGTCCGGTAGGGTCTGTGGCAACAACCGCCAGGGTACGACACCCGGCATCGCGGCACTTGTCAGATCCTGCGCAACGGTGGATGATTCTTGCGGAGGCCCCCAATGCACCGCAGACCCACGCACAGCCCAGAGCCCGCGCCGGACGACCGGCACCAACGCCGCGAGATCGTCGATGCGCTGCGGGCCGCCGGCGTGGCGCCGCAAAAACTGATGGAGCTGGAGAACGGGCGGGCACTGGCCCAGTGGCAGAACCGGCAGGGTGAGATCCGCTACGAACGCCCCCGGCACCATGCCCTGAGCATCTACATCAACGCCGGCGACAAGGCACACCGGGTGGTGAACGGCCAGCCGGTGAGCACCGGCTTTCCCGGTGCCATCTGCCTGTTTCCGGCCGGCAGCCAGTCAACCTGGCGCATCGGCGGCCAGTTCGACTTTTTCCACTTTTACTTCAATGACCTGGACATTGCCCGCTGCGCCGAGCAGACCTGGGACCGGGGGCCGGACCGCATCCGTCTCCACGAGGTCTACCACGGCAGGGACCCGGTCCTGGCCCAGGCCGGGCAGCTGCTCGCCCTCAGCGACTGGCAGGCCCCCGGCCAGCCGATGGCCATGGATCACCTGGCCCAGTGGCTGCTGCTGCAGATCGTCAGCCGGCACGCCAGCGTCCAGCAGGCGCCGCCCGAGGTGACTGGACAGCTGTCACACCGCTACCGCCAGCAGTTGCAGGAACGGATCGAGGCGGAACTGGCCCAGCCCTTGGCCCTCGCCGACATGGCCGGCTGGGTCAACCTGAGCCCCTACCACTTCGCCCGCCTGTTCCGCGCCACCTTTGGCTGCGCCCCCTACCAGTATGTGCAGGAACGGCGCCTGATCCGTGCCCGGGACCTGCTGCGCCAGCCCCGGCACAAAATCACCGCCATCGCCCTGGCCTGCGGTTTCAATGACCCCAGCCAATTCAGCCGGGCCTTCAAGGCCCGGTTCGGGCTCACGCCGTCGGCGTACCGCAACCAAGCCCTTCGATAACAGGACAACGCCTTCGCCATGATCCAGGCCCTTGCCGTATCCAACTACCGAAGCCTGAAGAACATCATCGTGCCCCTGGCCGGCCTCAACGTGGTGACCGGACCCAACGGCTGCGGCAAATCCAACCTCTACAAGGCCCTGCGGCTGCTGGCGGAAACGGCCAGTGGCAACCTGATCGCGTCCATCGCCCGGGAGGGCGGGCTGGATCACACCTTCTGGGCTGGCCCCGAGACCTTCACCCGGGGCATGAGGGACGGCTCGGCGCCGGTTCAGGGCGGCGCCAGAAAAGAGAACACCCGGTTACAACTGGGTTTCGCGGGCGAGACATTCGGCTACGCGATCGCATTGGGCATGCCCTCGCCCCAGGGCTTTGCCGGCTACCAGGAGCCGTCGATGTTCCAGTTCGACCCGGAAATCAAGCGGGAATGCATCTGGGCCGGAGCCGTCTGCCGGCCCAGCACCTGCCTGATCGACCGCGTGGGCCCGGTGGTGAAAGTGCGGGCCGGACGTTCGTGGCAAGTCTACAACGCCCACCTGAACAGCCACGACAGCATCCTGAGCGAAATCAGCGACCCGGTGGCCGTGCCGGAAGTACACGCCGTGCGCCAGATGATCCGCGACTGGCGCTTTTACGACCAGTTCCGGACCGACCCGCACTCCGCCATACGAACCCCACAGATCGGCACCCGCACGCCGGTGCTGGACCACGACGGCCACAGCCTCGTCGCCGCCCTGCGCACCATCCATGAAATCGGTGACCGGGACGCCCTGCACCACACCATCGCCGACGCCTTTCCCGGCGCGACGATCCGGTTCGAGGCGGACACCGGTAACCGGCTCCGCCTGCAGTTCCTACAGGAAGGCCTGCTGCGCCCGCTAAGCCAGGCGGAACTCTCCGACGGAACGCTGCGCTACCTGCTGCTGGTGGCGGCCCTGCTCACCCCCAGGCCGCCCTCCCTGCTGGTGCTGAACGAGCCCGAAACCAGCCTGCACCCCGACCTGCTGCCGGCGCTGGGGCGGCTGATTATCCGCGCCTCCCGGGAAACCCAAGTCTGGGTGGTCTCCCACGCACCCAGGCTGGTGGCGACCCTGGAACAGGCACAGGGCTGCCATTCGGTTGCGCTGAACAAAGAACTCGGGGAAACCGTCATCCCCGGCCAGGGCCTGCTGGATGCACCGCCCTGGCGGTGGCCGGATTGAGCGTCGGCCCCCCGCCACCGATCAGCCGGCCAGCGCGGCCTTGACCTTCTGGCTCAGCTGCCCCATATCGACGCGGCCCACCACCTGAGGCTTCAGCGCGGCCATTACCCGCCCCATGTCCTGCATGCCCTGGGCGCCGGTGCTGCTGATCGCATCGCGGATCAGGGCGTCCAGCTCGTCGTCGCTGAGCGCGGCGGGCATGAATTCTTCCAGAATCGCCATCTCCGCCCGCTCCTTGTCGGCCAGTTCGCTGCGGCCGGCGTCGTCGTACTGATGAGCCGCGTCACGGCGCTGCTTGATCATTTTGTCGAGCACCTTCAGCACATCGTCGTCACCCAGCTCCCGGCGCTCGTCCACCTCAATCTGCTTGACCGCCGCCTGGGCCATGCGCAGGGTGCCCAGCCGGTCGCGGTCCTTGTTTCGCATGGCGTCTTTGACGGCGTTGCTCAGCCGCTCTTTGAGAGATGTATCTGCCATCGTTCGGCTCCTGTTCCAGTGAGTGTATTGAAGGAAGGCGCATTTTAACCGGAGCGTGCCATTTGTGCCCGACCAGCCCCAGTCACGCCGTCAGGCCGTCAGGCAGAAACGCGGCTTGATGCCCATACACCAGATTTGACATTAACGCATTTCCATCAAAATTAGCGGTTATTCAGACCTTCCTGAACTGCCGCTTTTCGGGTGAAGGACTAATCGAGCGCCCCGAGGTACCAGCCCGAAAAGAAAAATAGAAATCCCAGCACCAAAGTTGCGGTGTAAGGCACGATTCCCCATAGCTTGAGCGAACGAGGCAAGGGCTCAAGTTCGTCTCCCCATTCGGATTCTATCCGGGGGCCGATGCGCGGAAGGTGCCGAAAGACCAGAAAAGCGTATACGTCCAGGATTCTCAACCAGCGGCCAATAGGCCCGTTCCCCCAGATCCTGCGTCGAAAATCCAGCTCTTTGCCCGGCGTCGCGACTCGCCGCTCAATTTCCTCGATTTTCCCAAAAAACAAGGTGATCATTAAAAACACCAAAATAAGACCAGCAACCATGGAGGCGGCACCGATGATCGCAATCAAAGTCTCCAATTGCTTTTCACTCATGGATAACCTCCCGGATTTTCTCAGCTAGGCCCTCACCACCCACTCCACCAACATAGCTCCCAGCCGCTGCACCGATCCCACCGACGAGAACGACACAAGCAACTCCACCAGTGCCAGCGGAGGTAATTCCCAAAGCGACACACCCGGAATAAGCGCCCGCCCCAACGACTCCGCCAAAAACAGAGCCCGTTAACCTTCCACCCTCCCGATAAGCTACCACTTGGCACGCTTTGTCATCCCCCATCGTACAGGCCTCATGAATGTTCATGGCAGATAGGGTCGCATCCAGCGTAATCCCGAGGTAGCCAACGTTTCGGGCGTACCGGGCGCCTTTTGCCAACCGCTCATAATGCGTGGCGTACCCCGGTATGTCGCCCACCCCGGCGGTTTTCCAGTGGTGGACAACGCTCTTGGAAGACAATCCAAGAGCTCGTTTCAGCTTTGCGTCGTCGTCCAGCGACATGCCCTTTCGAGCCAGCCTGCCCAGGGAAAAATCCAGATTTTTGAACAGCGCCCGCCGTTTCTCGAAAAATTCCGGGTGGTTGAGGTGGCCATGCTTCCGGTAGCTGTCCTGATGAAGCCGCTCAATGTCTTTCAGGGTTCTTTCGATACTCTCGATCTGCCGGGAAACCATCACCGCACCGGCACCGAGGCCGGCGGAGCCTGTGGCTGTTACAGCTTCGAGCAAGTCATAGTATTTGACGATAAATTGCGCATCTTGCTGATCAAGCGTCCTTACTTGGGCGTTGACCTGAGCCGCCAGCGCCATCAAATCCGCCTCTATCTGGGTGCAAGCCAATCCCTCTGGATCGCCCAGTACCACCATCTCGCCAGGCAAAACCTGATCACCGAGTCCCGGATTCAGCCGGTCGAAATTCGCCGGCTTTGCGGATGCGTCGCCATACAGGGCCGCGAGCAATGCCATCTTGCTCGTGGGCGCCTGGACGACATGATAGCCGGGCTCCGTCGTGCCTTGTTCCTGTTCAATGCCCGGACGAAGCCCAGATATACCGGACGCCGAAGATTCCGGTGCCGCCACGCTCTGGTCCGCGCTCTCGGACACATTTACACCAGATGACTCTGGTGAAGCCTGGCTAGTTTGCTCGGTATGAAGCGGGGCCACTTGTGGGCCAGCCGGCACCGCTGCGGCTCCGGAAAACGCTGCCGGTGCGTGGGTATCACCAATCACCACGCTGCCACTGCCGATGGTGACGCCCCCGCAGGAAATGGCGCTGCCGGTTACGGCGGCCGGGATGCCATTGATCAGCACCGTGGCGGAACCTGCCGCGATGGCTCGTGGGTGGGGCGGGTGTTTGGGCTTGGAGTGGGGAGCGAGGGGATCGCCGACGCGGGCGACGGGTTTGCCGTCGATCAGGACATCGGGGGAACCGGCGATCACCGGTGTGGGCGGAAACCCGTGGTGGCCGGTTCCCATATCCCCCAACAACACAACATTTTTGCTCATTCCTTGGCTCCTTCTGTCCCTGAAGAATTGTTCAGATTTTTATCGGGCGCCGTCATTGGCTGCCGATGGCCATGTTACCCAAAGCCTGGGCAATTCCCAAGCTACAACGCATGCGCCTTCCGGTACGGCCCCTGATAATCAAACACCCGTGCCTGCACCTGCCAATAACGTTTGTTGTGCTTACGGGCGATGACAAAATCCGGCGCCGGCAACAAGGCTTGCGCCGCCAGCACCTGCGCCACCCCAGTAAAGGTTTTCGGCGCCTGGCCCCCGGCAAAGCGGCGGCCAAACAGCTTGTTGAACACAGCACGCTGGCCAGGTTTGCTGAAATCGAACGTTTCCCGCAACTCCTCCCCGTCTTCGCCGTGATAGGTGAGTTTCAGCGTGCTGCCCTCCCCGCTCAGCGAGAGGCCCGCGCAGCGGATCACCATCGCGTCCTTGAGTTGCAGGGCCTCCCTGAGCTGGTCGTCCGGATCGATGATGGCCTGCTGACAGTGCCCGCAGGTGCGAGCCGCGATGTCGTTCTCGCCACCGCAGTGCGGGCACTCTTTGAACCGGAAACGGTAGTCGCACTGTTGCGGGCGGCCGTTGTGCCCGGCGGCATCCTCCCCTTCCGCCGGCGCCAGCAGGCCCTGGCAACGGCGGCCGTAATGCTCGATCACACGGCCGTCGCTGTCGGTCTTGCCCCAAAAAATATTGGCAAAGCCACAGTCCGGGCAGAACACCTGCACCGGCTCGCTGTCGGGGTCGGGTTTCGGCTCCCCCACCTCCGGGTGGTGCAGATTCATACGATTGCCCGCGTAATCGATCACCAGGCAGTCTCGCTTGCCCTCGCTCAGGCGCAGGCCGCGCCCCACCATCTGCTGATACAGGCTGACCGACTGGGTCGGCCGCAGAATGGCGATCAGATCCACGTGAGGCGCATCAAAGCCGGTGGTCAGCACCGACACATTGACCAGATACTTCAGTTGCCGCTGCTTGAACCGCCGGATCATCGACGCCCGCGCCTTCTGATCGGTCGCGCCGGTCACCAGCGCGGTTTCCGGTGCCGGCAGATACCCGGTGATCTCCCGCGCATGATCCACCGTGGCCGCGAAAATCATCACCCCCTGGCGCTGGGTGGCCAGCTCCATCACCTGCTCGATGATCGCCCGGGTCACCCGCCGGTGTTTGCTCAGCAGCGCGTTGACGTCCTTCTCGGCGTACTCGCCAAACCGGTCCCGGGCCAGCGCGGAGAAATCGTAGTGCGCCACCGCCGCGTCCACCCGCTCAGGCCGGGTAAGATAGCCCCGGCTGATCATGTAGCTCAGCGGCAGTTCGTAAATGCAGTGCTGAAAAGGCGTGTCCTCATCGCCTCGGACAAAGCCCCGGTAGTGGTAACGGTAGATCCAGCCCATACCGAGGCGGTAGGGGGTGGCGGTGAGGCCCAACACCTTCAGGGCCGGGTTCTGCTGCCGAAGCCGCTCAATGATTCGCTGATACTGACTGTCTTCCTCACCGCTGACCCGGTGACACTCATCAACGATGACCAACGAATACTCGTCCCGGAACTGATCCAGATTCGCCGCAACCGACTGCACGCTGGCGAAGGTGACCGGATGCCGGCTCTCCTTGCGGTTCAGGCCGGCGGAGAAGATGCCGCCGGTCAGCCCGTAACTCTGGTACTTGGCGTGGTTCTGCTCCACCAGCTCCTTGACGTGCGTCAGCACCAGAATCCGGCGCCGGGCCAAGCGGGCCAGCTCGGCAATGACCAGACTCTTACCCGCCCCCGTGGGCAGCACGATGACGGCGGATTCGTCAGATTGGCGAAAATGCCGCAGCGTGGCCTCGACGGCTTCCTGCTGGTAGGGACGGAGCTTGAAGGGCGCGTTCATCGGACGGGCATCAATCGCACACGAAACCGGACCACCGGGTTCTTTTCGATTGGCATTCGCAGTTCTCTTCCAGGTTTCAACGGCTCGCATTATATCCGCATCCTCTGGCCTTCTCCCGCCCCAGCGGTCATCGTACAGCGGGTTGATTGAGCGGGAGGTGATAGAGAAGTAGCCCGATGCCCCCAACAAACTAATTGTTGCTGCGACGGTATCCCTAAAGTTCGACCTCAAGTGTTTTTTAACAGGTCAGTGACCGGCAAGAACTATTTGTGTGGGGGCTTCTGTCCAGCCTTGATTGCCTCATACACCCCACACAACGTGTGCTTCTCTCGAATCACTCTAGGCTCACGGCTCCCCATAGCTGCGACTGTAGCCGCATTGCAGGCCTGTCTCGCGGACTCCAACTCCGTACTCCCCGATGCAACTCCCACACGGGCAACCGTCGGCTTAAACGACATGGAAGCGTTGCAGTACATGTTTCGGAGCTTGCCGTGCCTGGGGTTCTGGTCTGGTCCTTTTGATAATTCAGAGCAGAGCACGCCGAACAACTTTTTTGCTGCCAGCGTGCACTTGGAAAAAGCCTGCAGATCATTCTTCCGGTCACTGCACACACTCTGATCCCGGACTCGCCAAAGGTGGTGCTGGAAGGCAACTTTTTCACCCTCGTATTCAATCTCGACCGGCGTAATCTGCGTGTTGTGTGACTCGGACAAATGCTGTTGCACGCCCGCCTGAACCGTATGCAGGTACGCAGAAAACAAGTAAGAAATCGGGTCCAAATCGTGTTACTCCAATTCGATGTTTAGTACACCACGACACACCGGGAATGCCTTACACCCCCAAAACGCCTTCCCGGCATTCGCCCCACGCTTCACCACCCGCCGAATCATCTCACCTTGGCATTTCGGGCAACGGGGCTCACGCTCCTTCTGCGCCACAATCTGTTTTACGTGCGCCGCGTGTTGCCGGTGGTTCTTGAAAGTTGCCGCCAGCCGGCCGGACTGAATGGTGTCGATGATGGTCTGTACTTCTGTCTCTGAGAGCCGCTCTTCGGTGTGGGATTGGATGAACCGAATATATCCCCGGCCGTAGGTCACGTTCTCCGGCATGGGGGTCTTGAAAGTCGCCTCCCCCACGAACACCACCACCGAGTGTATCTGCTGATCATCGAGGCCTAGGAGGCTTTGCAGCGTTTTCACGTGTTTGTAATTCTGATGCAGCGGGTTCTGGAACTTCTGAGAATGTTTGAAGATTTTTTGCGTCCAGTACCGCTGCCGGGCGTCGCCGAAAATCCAGCCCTTCATGTTTTTCGTTTCCACCACGAACACGCCGTACCGGGACACAATGATGTGATCGATCTGTGTGGTGCCGTCGGCTGTTGGGAGGGTGACGTTTTTGATGAGGTGGTAACGGGATTTGTCCAGAAAGAGCCTGGCCGCCAAATTGACAACGGCCTCCCCGACTTTGCCTTTGAACCAGGGCGAATTGAAAACAGCCCCGGCGATGGCCAGGGGGATCAGGTACCAGAGCGCGGTATAGAGCGGTTGCAGTATCGCTGAGTAGTCCATCCGTTGTCCTTAACAGGGAAGCACTTCGCGTGGTTAAGGCTCAAAACTACCTTACGGTTCCAGATCCCGCCTAGCCTCGCTTCGTAAAAAAGCGTAAAACCTGCCAATGAAAACGCGCCGGAGAATTTCCCAGTTGCACAACGGAACTTGTTGGCAAACACCCGTCGTTGTATCGTCCTATTCGTCGCTCAGGAAGAGCCATGATTTCAGGGAATGAAACAATGAATTCGGATCAACGAGAACACATATCCGCCGAATTTTTTCTGGGGCGAAGGAACAACATCGCCTGAATCCGTAAACCAAGGCATGACTATCATTGCCTACGAGGCACCGGAAGCAGCGCAAAGTTGCTCAGCGGCAATGGATCTCGTCCCTCGCCCCGCCTCCGGCCGACCAGGCAGCACGTACATCATTCAGCAAGTCGCAAAGATTGGAAAGAGAATTGTCTCCGGTGACACACAGATCTACGAAACTTGCCGCCAACGCGTTGCCATCAATTTTCGAAACTAAATGGAAATGGCAAAACAAGGATTGTGATATGACGAAAATCGCCCTGCTAATCGGTTTGGCCATCGCCACTCTCTCAGCATGCGCCCAAACCGATCACTACATAGCAGCCGCCTATTCTGGCATGAAGTTCCAGGTACCCGGATCACCCGTTATTGTCGGGTCGCTGGGTGCGAACAACGACATTCTGTTGATTAAGTATTCCAACAATGTTGGCGAACGGTACATCAGTTTTGGTACTGAAAATACGCTGGATACCGGCGGCTGCGGATGGCCTGACTTTTTCGAAGCAACGCTATCGGCAAACCAAGATTACGGCTGTGATCGGGCCAGCGTTGAGTCTTTCAAGAGTGTGTTTGTTCGGGGTGCGGATACGGGGGTCTGGAAGGTCTCGGATAGAGTTTATTACTACTTCCTGTCTGACCAAGAACCATCATTTGTTTTCTTTCAGTCCGACAACGGTAACCTGATCAAATTGGAATCGGACTTTCTTGATTCTGATGGTTTCCGGCGGGTGCTGGGGGATCTCTAGGGAAGGTCTGAATAACCGCCGCTTTGCACCAGCATCAGGCTTGAGCTGGCAAAAATCAGGAAATCCAGGCACAACTCTCCATTGATTTGTATGTTTTCTGCCCATTTCGCGCCATTTTGGCGGAAAACAGGCACACTACCCCTACACCAGTAGGTATTTTTCACCGATCAGCAGATTGCTAAACGCGGCCAGCAAGTGCAATCGATTCGTGTTTTTCGCCAGGCCGCGATAGCGAACCTTGCTGTAGCCAAACACCTGCTTGATGTACCGGAAGGGATGTTCCACTTTTGAGCGAATGCTGGCCTTGATCTTCTCCGCTTTCTGTTTGTCCTCATCCAGCTCTTTCCGGGCACTGGGACGCCTGGCGATGAACCAGGAGACGTTCTTTCGGTGTTTATGCTCAGGCCGTTTTTGAATACCGAGGTAGCCGGCATCACCAAAAACTCGCCGTTCTTCACCGTGCAGCAGGTTGCCGGAGGGAACAATGTCATGAACGTTGGCCGCAGTGGTTTCGATGCTGTGGATCAGTCCCAGTGTGTCGTCGACCCCAATGTGCCTCTTCATGCCGAAGTGCCATTCGTTGCCCTTTTTGGTCTGGTGCATGTCCGGATCGCGTTTGCCAGAACGGTTCTTCGTGGAGCTGGGCGCAGAAATGATCGTGGCATCCACTATGCTGCCTTCGCGCAGCATGAGACCTTGTTTCTCCAGGTGCTTGTTCACTTCTTTGAACAACACCTTGCCAAGGCCGTGTCGCTCAAGGAAATGCCGGAATTTGAGAATGGTGGATTCGTCCGGCAGACGGTCCAGTTTCAGGCCAGCGAACTGACGCATGGACTCGATCTCGTACAGGGCGTCTTCCATGGCGGGGTCACTGAGGTTATAGAACAGCTGCATGCAGTGAACCCGAAGCATGGCAGACAACGGATAAGGCGGCCGTCCGTTCCCGCCCTTGGGGTAATAACGGGCCACCTTCTTCTCCAGCTGCTTCCACGGAATCAGCTCGTCCATCCGCTCCAGAAAAATCTCGCGGCGGGTTTTGCGTTTTTTGATCTGGTAGTCGGCTTCGGAGAAGCTGATCTGGTCCATGGTGGCAACGATCCTATGCGGTCGACGATGGCACTATTATCGCTGATTTTGGCGACTTATTCAGAGTCTCCTTAGCTTTTCGCTCGGATGCGGTCTACTGTGTTAACTGCTTTTCGAAAACAAGGGTGAACCTGAACTTCTTCGAATCTTGGGGTATGTCTATCACTAAATGAATAGAACGTTTTGCTCCCGCCCTCACCACCGAGCACGAAGTCTCCAAGGAACCCGATCTCGTACAGTATTTCTAGAAATCCTTGAAAATCAACCTTTGCGCTCAGCTCATTAAACCATTCTGAATTAACCGCAACCTCATCATAAATTTGAAAAATCATCTCTTCGATATCAGCGCGCGCGAGATGATACTTGTAGCGAAAAAATTTTGTTTTCCAGTATGTGAATATATCTGACAAGCCTGGATACTGATTGGAATATTCAGTACATAAATCGTCAAGCTTCCATGAGGAGTATGCTGTTTCACACGCCTTCAATACCTCATCTTTCGGCTCCTCTCCCTCTACGTCTTCAGTGTAAAAGCGTGCAAGTTGAATTAGTTCACGAGGACGTGACAACGTCCGCTCCACAAGCCAATTATCGGTATTGTGCGTTCCAATAGTCGGTGGAAATACATGATCGAACGGATGATTGTCGCAGTCTTCGCCACATCTCTTATAGTTATATCGAATACGCTCACTGAGCAGTGAAATCAATCCGTCTTTTGTCCAACGTATTCGTTCCACGTTTCGGTATTTGTCTGAATGTTGAGTTTTCTCCATCAATATGGAGTAGACATCTTCCCGCAAGAAAACAAATACATGAATATTCTGAGATATAGATTGCATGTAGGCGCTTGCAGACAACAAACCCAAGAGAAGGTTATTAGATATTTCCGAGTTATCCCAGCCCAAATCTAGATCATCTACCATGATGACGATTTTTGCGCCACTATCTGCAATCTCTTTCAGATGATGTTCCAGCGCATCCACATCTGCCACATTTCGCAGCTCCTTTTCTAGATGCAGACCAAGCTCTCCTAAATTACCTGCTTTCGCTTTAATTCGGCTTAATATCTCAGAAATGTTTTCAACTAAGTCTTTAGACGTTCTATTAAGATCCAGAGATACCCCCCTAGCAAACTCTAAACTATCCTTTGCGTATTTCCCCTTGGCACAATGACCAACTAGGCAAAGGCTATCAAGCATCATTTGCCTTAGCCAACTATGCTGAAAGAATATTTCCTCACCAAAGCCCTCAGAAAGAGACTTTTCATTCACTATATTACGAATTGAAGAATACTTTGGTGATATGTTAATCACGTGCGTATCATGCTCTTCAGAAAGCTCACTTTCCAGTTTCTTTCTTAGGGCACTCTTCCCCGATCCTTTACGCCCAACGACTATAGTCTTCGACTTTCGAACCAAACGCCTATAGCTTTCTGTATCGACGAAATAGGAAAGAAGATCAACGTCTCGTTCGGCGCTATCGTCGCCCCAATCAATACTCCTTAATTGCATCGTTTCTCCTCGATCTTAAAGCTAACGTTTGGAACTCACGAGCGTGAGCAACGCGAGTGTCTCGTGTAGTGATCTTGTTTGGCAGCCCAGTCCTGCAAGATTACCAGGATCCACCTTCCTCTCAGACCACTCCGGATTAATGGGCATGCGACGTGGCTCCAGGCGAGTGGTTAACGACGTACTGAAAGGATGAGAATGGCAACAAAAAAGGCAACTCGATCGCTGATGAATGGCGTGCCCTCGGAGACTCACAGGTGTCGTTCTCAAGCCGCGTCTTGTAACGCACCTTGAGAACGACACCTGGGGAGCGCCTTACACCCAAAAACGCCTTCTCGGCATTCGCCCCACGCTTCACGGTGCGCGGAACCCTCTCTCCCGAGTATTTCAAGCAATAAGGCACGCTCTCCCTCAATTTGCGAGAACGTGTTTTCGGTACGCAACGTGTTGTCGGTGATTTTTGAAGGTTGTCGCCAGATTAACAACCGCCTCCCCGGCCTTACCTTTGAGCCAGGGCGGCCGCATCACGGCGGTGGCAATGGCCAGGGGGATCAGATACCCGAGGGCGGTATACAGGGGGGCACGTAGTGTTGAGCCGTCCATCCGTCATCCTTAACAGGGCACAGGTTTTTCGTTATGCCTAAACACTACTCCAACCCTCCCGATGTCGGCTAGCCTCAATTTCGTAAAAAACCGTAAAAAGTGTGGGCATAAAAAAGCCGCGGGGGTTGGTGTCCCCTGCGGCTTTTTTGAAGGCCGGCGACGAGGCCGGGGGTCAGGCGGCGGTGAGGTAGGCGCCCGCCACGGCCAGGACACCCCCCAGGGCTCGGCTGAAGCGGTTGTCGGCTTTCAACATCAGGGTGCCGAGGCCGCGGCCGGCCAGGGTGATGGCGAGGGTGGCGATGGAGAAGCCGGTCATGTAGGCCACGAGGGTGGAGCCTTCGGGCATTTCGGCACCGTGGGCGTAGCCGTGGAAGAGCATGAAAGCGGCGACGAGGGTGCCGCCCACGGCGGTGGGAAATCGAGCCAGGGTGGCGATGAGGATGCCGGCCATCAGTACCGAGACGGTGATGCCGGTTTCAACGCCCGGCAGGCTGAGGCCGGCCCAGGCCAGGCCGGCGCCAAGGACCATGCCGCCGATCACGAAGGCCGGGGTGATGTTTTTCATGAGCTGGCTCTGGCGTACGCTCCAGAAGCCGATGGCGGCCATGGCCAGCAGGTGGTCGAGGCCGCCGATGGGGTGCATCAGGCCGCTGGTGAAGCCGCCCTCGCCGTGGCCGGGATGGGCCATGGCGGCGGTTGAAGCGGTCAGTAGGGCTGCGGTGGCGAGGAGTTTGGCGGTTGCTTTCATGGTGTGTCTCCTGTTTTTTTTCGGGTCTGGGTTCTGGGGCTCAGGCCGGTTCGGTGAGTTTTTCCGGGCGCCGCTCCGGCAGCATGCCCCGTTCGAGGATGAAGTCGATGATGTCGTCGAGGCCGACGCCGTCGTACAGGTTGGTGAAGACGAAGGGGCGGTCGCCGCGCATTTTTTTGCTGTCCCGTTCCATCACGTCGAGGGAAGCGTGGACCTGTTCGGCGATGTCGATTTTGTTGATGATCAGCAGGTCGGATTTGGTGATGCCGGGGCCGCCTTTGCGAGGGATTTTGTCGCCGGCGGAGACGTCGATGACGTACAGGGTGAGGTCGGACAGTTCGGGGCTGAAGGTGGCGGAGAGGTTGTCGCCGCCGGATTCGACCAGGACCAGTTCGAGGTTGGGGTGACGGCTCTGGAGTTCGTCGATGGCGGCGAGGTTCATGGAGGCGTCCTCGCGGATGGCGGTGTGGGGGCAGCCACCGGTTTCGACGCCGAGGATGCGGTCGGCGGGCAGGGCTTGGTGGCGCAGCAGGAAGTCGGCGTCTTCGCGGGTGTAGATGTCGTTGGTGACGACGGCGATGTCGTAGTGGTCCCGCAGGGCGGTGCACAGCTGGCGCAACAGGGCGGTTTTTCCGGAACCGACCGGGCCGCCGACGCCGACTCTCAAACAATGGGTCATGTTTTGCTCCTTGTATATCGTTGGCTCCGAGAAGGTCGGCGAACAGTCAGCGCTTTTTGAAAAACGCTGCAGGCACATCCATGTGCGCTTGAGCTCCGCCATCCATGGCTCCGCACATTTTCAAAAAGCGCTGACTGCTCGCCTCCCCGATCATCGGAGCGGTTTCGTTTTTAACTTCTAAAAAGCCGTGAGTATTGGGTTTCGTGTAAGGCGCTCCCCAGCGCCAGCCCCGGCAGGATGGGGCCAAGGTCATCGTCGTTGCGTGTCAGGGCCTGATCCACAGTCGTGACCAGCCGGGGCCGCATGCACTCGATGATGCGCTGGGCGGCGGTGTGGCCCAGAGGTAAGGCCTTGCAGGCCACCACGAGCTGGTTTTCCAGCCAGGCCCAGGTGAAGCCGAGCAGGGTCTGGCGGACCGGTACCCGGCGCACGTGGGCCGTCCAGGCGAACAGGGTGAGGTAGCCGGGTTGGTTCGGTATCTGCTCCGGCTCGGGGGCGAGGCCCAGGCTGCGCAACAGGGTCAGCAGGGCGCCGCCGAGGCGGGTCTCTTCGTCGCTGAGTTCGGCGGTTTCCCGGGTGGCGTGGAGCCACTGGTTCCAGTGGTGAACGGCGTCGGTGTCGCCGCTGGCCCAAGCCCGTTGCAGGCGCGCCAGCAACGGCAGTTCGCAGCGGCTGAGGCCGTCTTCCAGAACGCCGTCGAGCCATTCGGTCAGTTCCGTTTCGTTGTGAACCCAGCCCAGTTCGAACGCACTTTCCAGGCCCTGGGACCAAGCGAAGGCGCCGATGGGCAGGGCCGGGCTGGCCAGTTGCATCAGGCCGAGCAGGGCCAAGTCGGCGCTGTTGTCGGCGCCGGCGTCAGTGGGTGTGGCTGTGGCCATGGCTGTGTCCGTGGTGGTGGTCGTGTCCATGGGCGTGGCTGTGGCCATGTCCGGCCTGGCTGTAGGCACCGGGTTCGGGGTCGAAGGTGGCGGTGTGGTGGCGCACGGTGGCGCCCAGGCGTTCGGCCAGTTCTTCCAGTACGTGGTCGGGCGGGAAGCGAACGTAGCTGCCCTGCTCGTCTTCGCCGATGGCCAGCGTGACGTGGCGGTTGCCCAGGTGGTAGCACAGGCGCGCCAGCGGCAGGCCGCCGTCGATGCGGGCGGTGACCACGGGTTCCTCGGCGGCGCGGATGCGGATGATTTCGCCGGTTTTCGCTTGCAGCAGATCGCCGTCCCGCAGCACGGGGCCGCGGTCGAGGAATAGGCCGACGTCCAGTTTGGTTTCGGTGGTGGCGCGCAGGCGGCCGCGGATGCGCAGCTCGTAGGGCAGCACCAGGTTGTCGTGGATTTCACTGGCGTCCACGTGGGTGATGCGTTGGGTCAGTTCCAGCATGATGATGTCTCCTTCAGCCCCTCAGAACAGGTGGTAGCGCTGGGCCAGGGGCAGTTCGGTGGCCGGCTCGCAGGTGAGCAGTTCGCCGTCGGCGCGGACTTCGTAGGTTTGCGGGTCCACGGTCAGGTGCGGGCAGGCGTCGTTGAGTTTCATGTCGCGTTTGCGCACGCCCCGCACGTTCCGACAGGCGGACAGGGGGCTGTCCAGCCCCAGCTCCTGGCCGATGCCGGCATCCAGGGCGGCCTGGCTGACGAAGGTCAGGCGGGTGGCGCTGGCGGCTTTGCCGAAGGCGCCGAACATGGGGCGGTAGTGCACCGGCTGGGGCGTGGGGATGGAGGCGTTGGGGTCGCCCATGGGGGCGGCGGCGATCATGCCGCCTTTGAGGATACAGGCCGGTTTGACGCCGAAGAAGGCCGGGCTCCACAGTACCAGGTCCGCCAGTTTGCCCACTTCCACGGAACCCACGTCATGGGCGATGCCGTGGGTGATGGCGGAGTTGATGGTGTACTTGGCGATGTAACGTTTGGCGCGGAAGTTGTCGGCGCCGAGTGCTTCATCCTCGGGCAGCAGGCCGCGCTGTACTTTCATTTTGTGGGCGGTCTGCCAGGTACGGCAGATGACTTCGCCGACCCGGCCCATGGCCTGGGAGTCGGAGGAGATCATGGAGATCACGCCCAGGTCGTGCAGGATGTCTTCAGCGGCGATGGTTTCCCGGCGGATGCGGGAGTCGGCGAAGGCGACGTCTTCGGGGATGTTCGGGTCCAGGTGGTGGCACACCATCAGCATGTCCAGGTGTTCGTCGATGGTGTTCACGGTGTAGGGCCGGGTCGGGTTGGTGGACGACGGCAGTACGTTGGCTTTCGAGCACGCGGTGATGATGTCCGGGGCGTGACCACCGCCGGCGCCTTCGGTGTGGAAGGTGTGGATGCAGCGGTCTTTGAAGGCGGCCAGGGTGTCTTCGACGAAGCCGGATTCGTTCAGGGTGTCGGTGTGGATGGCGACTTGCACGTCGAACCGGTCTGCCACGGTGAGGCAGTTGTCGATGGCAGCGGGGGTGGTGCCCCAGTCTTCGTGCAGTTTGAGGCCGATGGCGCCGGCCCGGATCTGGAGTTCCAGGGCTTCGGGCAGGCTGGCGTTGCCCTTGCCGAGAAAGCCGATGTTCATGGGCAGGCTGTCGACGGCCTGGAGCATTTTGCCGATGTGCCAGGGGCCGGGGGTGCAGGTGGTGGCGTTGGTGCCGGTGGCCGGGCCGGTGCCGCCGCCGAGCATGGTGGTGATGCCGCTCATCAACGCTTCTTCGACCTGCTGGGGGCAGATGAAGTGGATGTGGGGGTCGATGCCGCCGGCGGTGAGGATTTTGCCTTCGCCGGCGATGATTTCGGTGCCGGGGCCGATGACGATGGTCACATCCGGCTGGGTGTCGGGGTTGCCGGCTTTGCCGATGGCGGCGATGCGGCCGTTCTGGATGCCGACGTCGGCTTTGACGATGCCCCACCAGTCCAGGATCAGGGCGTTGGTGATGACGGTGTCCATCACGGCGGCGTCGGCGCGCTGGCTCTGGCCCATGCCGTCGCGGATGACTTTGCCGCCGCCGAATTTGACTTCGTCGCCGTAGTGGGTGTGGTCTTTTTCCACTTCGATCCACAGGTCGGTGTCGCCGAGTCGGACCCGGTCCCCGACGGTGGGGCCGTACATGTCGGCGTAGGCTTGTCTGCTGATTTTCATCTTGTCCCTCGTATCTGTTGCCTGGCCCGAGTGGTTTGGGCTTGGGTAAGCGTCTGCCGTTTCCGTGTTGTCAGTTCTTATCCAGTTTCCCCATGACTTCGGCGCGGAAGCCGTAGATTTCCCGCGTGCCCGCAAACGGAATCAGGGTGACGCTGCGGGTTTGGCCGGGCTCGAAGCGGATGGCGGTGCCGGCGGCGATGTCGAGGCGGTAGCCGCGGGCTTTGGCCCGGTCGAAGTCGAGGGCCGGGTTGGCTTCGGCGAAGTGGTAGTGGGAGCCGATCTGCACCGGGCGGTCGCCGGTGTTGGCGACGTCGAGCTGGATGCGTTCGCGCCCTTGGCAGAGTTCGATGTCGCCGTCTTTGAGCTGGTATTCACCGGGAATCATCTCAGGCACTCCTCAAACGATGGGGTTGTGGACGGTGACCAGCTTGGTGCCGTCGGGGAAGGTCGCCTCCACCTGCACTTCGTGGATCATGTCGGCCACGCCGTCCATGACGTCGTCACGGGTGAGGATTTCGGTGCCGGCGCTCATTAGTTCGGCCACGGTGCGGCCCTCGCGGGCGCCTTCCATGATTTCCGCGCTGATCAGGGCCACGGCCTCGGGGTAGTTGAGTTTCAGGCCCCGGGCCTTGCGTCGCTCCGCCAGCAGGGCGGCGGTGAACAGCAGCAGCTTGTCTTTGTCTCTGGGTGTCAGTTCCATGGGGGACTCCGTTTGTTTCAGGTCAACCAAATTCTGGGCGTATGGGCGGACCGGCCGGTGAGGCGCGGGCGCAGCAGGTGCCAGGCGCGCTCGCACAGGCGCCAGGCTTCGTTTCTGTCCTGCCCGAGGTAGCGCAGCAGCAGCACGCCCCGGCGGCGGGTGACGGCCCAGCGGGAATGGCCGGGCAGCTGTTGCCGCAGTGTTTCGACGGCCTCCGCCTCGTCCGCCAGCCCCACCGCCCACAGGGTGGCCTGGACGGTCGCCCCACCCTGCCCCCAGGGGCCGTGGAAGCGCCGGTGGCCGGGGTCCAGGCGCTGGCGTTCCAGCCACAGGGGGCGGCCATCCAGGGTCAGCTGGAAGCGCTGTTCCAGGGCCCCGGTGACGAACGGCAGGTTGCTGGCCGGGCGGCCCAGGGCGAGCACTTCCCAGCCGAGGGTGCGGGCGTTGGCTGCCAGTTCGATGTGGGTGCTCTGGCTGCCTCGGGAGCCGTCGAAGGCGATGGTTTCCTGGGGCAGGTATTCGAGGACGGCGTCCCGGGCGACCCGCAACCGGGTCTGCTGGCTCCAGGCCACGCCGTGGCTGTCGGCCTTGTAGAGCTTGGCAGCGGCGGGGGTGGTCAG
The DNA here is from genome assembly GCF_001981305.1 of Marinobacter lutaoensis. Taxonomy (GTDB): domain Bacteria; phylum Pseudomonadota; class Gammaproteobacteria; order Pseudomonadales; family Oleiphilaceae; genus Marinobacter; species Marinobacter lutaoensis. The sequence goes on from NZ_MSCW01000007.1 coordinate 141,766, forward strand.
CAGGGCGTGGCCGGCTTCGGCCACGGCGACGTCGATGCGCAGCTGGTCGCCACTGACCAGTCCCCCCGGCGGGTGCAGCAGGTAGACGTGGCAGCAGCCGTCCCGGCCTTCCGGATAGAACGGCCGCTGCACCCGCAGGGGGCCGTGATGCCGGCGCCGCACCAAGCGGGTCACCGGCCGGGCGGCGCCTTCGTCCCGGGCTTCGAAGCCCAGGGTCAGGCCGGCGGCCCAGCGCCGTTCCGGGTCGAAGCGGTGGCCGGAGTCGGCGATGTCGAAGGCTTGGTAGGCGGTCATACGGTCAGGTGCTGTCGGATGAGTGGGTCGGAGAGGTCGGCGATGGCGCCCTCGGCAACGCGCCGGCCCCGGTCGAGGATGGCGAAGCGGTCGGCGTACTTGCGGGCGAACGGCAGTTTCTGTTCCACCAGCAACACGGTGAGACCGTCCTGTTCGATCAGGGTGCGGATGACCTCGCCGATCTGGGCGACGATGTTGGGCTGGATGCCCTCACCCGGCTCGTCCAGGATCAGCAGCCGCGGCTCGATCACCAGGGCCCGGCCAATGGCCAGTTGCTGCTGCTGGCCACCGGAGAGGTCGCCGCCCCGGCGGTGTTTCATTTCCTTCAGCACCGGGAACAGGTCATAGACCCGTTCCGGTATGCTCCGGCGGCCGTCGCCGCGCGCGGCCAGGCCGGTGCGCAGGTTTTCCTCCACCGTCAGCAGCGGAAAGATCTGCCGCCCCTGGGGCACGTAACCGATGCCCAGCCGGGCCCGGTCTTCCATTTTTCGGCGGGTCAGGTCCACGTCGCCGGCGTACAGGATGCGGCCGCCGCGCACCGGCTCCTCGCCCATGATGCATTTCATCAGGGTGGTCTTGCCGACGCCGTTGCGGCCCATGACGCAGGTGCACTGGCCCTGGGGCACGTCCAGGTCGAGGTCCCAGAGGGTGTGGCTTTCGCCGTAGAAGTGGTTGAGTGTCTCGATGTTCAGCATCAGGCCTCCTCGCCCAGGTACACCCGGATCACGTCCGGGTCGTTGGCGACCTCGTCCATGCTGCCCTCGGCCAGCACGCTGCCCTGGTGCAGCACAGTGACGGTGCGGGCGATGGAGCGGACGAACCCCATGTCGTGCTCGACCACCACCACCGATTGCTGACCCGCGAGACCGGTGAGCAGTTCGGCGGTGCGTTCCATTTCCTGTTCGGTCATGCCGGCCACCGGCTCGTCCACCAGCAACAGGCGCGGTTTCTGCATCAGCAGCATGCCGATCTCCAGCCACTGTTTCTGGCCGTGGGACAGGATGCCGGCGGGACGATCGCGCAGCCCGGTCAGGCCGATCAGCGCCAGCACCTCGTCGATCCGCTCCCGGTATTCCGCCGTCATCACGGCGGTGAGGGTGGGCAGGATGCGCTTGTCGGTGGCCATGGCCAGCTCCAGGTTCTCGAACACCGTCAGGGCTTCGAACACCGTGGGTTTCTGGAATTTGCGGCCGATGCCGAGGCTGGCGATGTCCGGCTCGCTCAGGGCCAGCAGGTTGTGGCGGCTGCCGAACCACACCGAGCCGGTGTCCGGCCGGGTCTTGCCGGTGATGATGTCCATCATGGTGGTCTTGCCGGCGCCGTTCGGGCCGATGATGCAGCGCAATTCGCCATCGTCGATGGTGAGGTTGAGGTTGTTGATGGCCTTGAAGCCGTCGAAGCTCACGCTCACGTCCTCCAGGTAGAGAATCGGGCCATGGCGCACATCCACCGGCGAGGGCGCCGGCGCCAGGAATTCGAACACCCGGTCGCGGTGGGTCAGTTCCTCGAAAAAGCTCATGCGGTCGCCTCCCGTGGGCCGGCGGCGGCGCGGCGGCGTTGCAGCACGCCGGCGATGCCCCGGGGCAGGAACACGGTGACCAGTACGAACAGGCCCCCCAGGGCAAACAGCCAGGCGTCCGGCAGCACGCCGGTGAAGACAGTCTTGGCGTAGTTCACCAGCAACGCCCCGATCACCGCGCCGTACAGGGTGGCGCGGCCGCCCAGGGCCACCCACACCACGATTTCGATGGAGAACAGCGGCGAGAATTCGCTGGGGTTGATGATGCCCACCTGGGGCACGTAGAGGGCTCCGGCCACCCCCGCCAGCATGGCGGACACGACGAACACGAACAGCTGCACCCGTTCGACCCGGTAGCCCAGGAAGCGGGCACGGGCTTCGGCGTCGCGGCAGGCGACGCTGAGCCGGCCCAGCTTGCTGACGACGATGGCCCGGCAGATCACATAGCCGATGGCCAATGCGATGCCGGTGGCCAGGAACAGGCCGAGCCGGGTGGCGTCGGTGCGCAGGTCGAAGCCGAGGATGTCCTTGAAGTCGGTCAGGCCGTTGTTGCCGCCAAAGCCCATCTCATTGCGGAAAAACGCCAGCATCAGGGCGAAGGTGAGCGCCTGGGTGATGATGGACAGGTACACCCCGGTCACCCGGGAGCGGAACGCCAGGAAGCCGAACACCAGCGCCAGCAGGCCCGGCGCCAGCAACACCATGAGGAAGGCGAACCAGGCCATGTCGAAGCCGTGCCAGTACCAGGGCAGCGCCTGCCAGTTCAGGAACACCATGAAATCCGGCAGTACCGGGTCGCCGTAGACACCGCGATCGCCAATCTGGCGCATCAGATACATGCCCATGGCATAGCCACCGAGAGCAAAGAAGGCGCCGTGACCGAGGCTGAGGATGCCCAGGTAGCCCCACACCAGGTCCACCGCCACCGCCAGCAGGGCGTAGCACAGGTACTTGCCCAGCAAGGTGACGGTGTAGGCGCTGACGTACAGGGCGCTGTCCTGCGGCATCAGCAGATGCAGCGCGGTGACGGCGATCAGGGCAGCGAACAGCACCCCCAGAAAGACCTGGGTGGAGCGTTCCTGCAGGGGGCGGGTCAGCCACATCGCTCAGCCCTCCGCCGCCCGGCCTTTCTGCGGGAAGAGCCCGCGCGGCCGTTTCTGGATAAACAGGATGATGAACACCAACACCAGAATCTTGGCCAGCACCGCGCCAGCCCAGGGCTCCAGCAGCTGGTTGATGGTGCCCAGCGACAACCCCGCCAGTAGGGTGCCCCAGAGGTTACCGACGCCGCCGAACACCACCACCATGAAGGAGTCGATGATGTAGCTCTGGCCCAGGTTGGGGCCGACGTTGGTGATCTGGGACAACGCCACCCCAGCCAGGCCGGCGACGCCGGAGCCCAGGCCGAAGGTGAGGATATCCACCCGGGTGGCGCGAATGCCCATGGCCCGGGCCATGGCCCGGTTCTGGGTCACCGCCCGCACCTCCAGGCCCAGCCGGGTCCGGCGCATGATCAGCATCAGCCCGGCGAACACCACCAGGGCGAAACCGATCACCACCATGCGGTTGAGCGTGAGGGACAGCGCCTCGTTGATCATCACCGAGCCGCTCATCCAGTCCGGTGTCACCACCGTGCGGTTGAGGGGCGAGATCACGGTGCGCACCAGCTGTTGCAGGATCAGGCTGACCCCGAAGGTGGCCAGCAGGGTTTCCAGGGGGCGCCCCTTGAGGTGCTGGATGACGGTGCGCTCAATGGCAATGCCGGCCAGCGCCGCCACCAGGAAACCGGCGGGGATGGCCAGGATCAGTGCCAGCCCCGGCTGCCCGGGCAGCAGCTGCTGCATACCCCAGGTGGTGTAGGCACCGAGCATGATCAGCTCACCGTGGGCCATGTTGATCACCCCCATCACCCCGAAGGTGATGGCCAGGCCGATCGCCGCCAAGACCAGCACCGAGCCCAGGGACAGGCCGAAGTACAGGGTTTCGGCGGCGCGGTTGAGCTTCAGTTTCTGTTCGATCCGCTCCAGGGCCCGAGTCGCGGCCTGGGCCAGGACCGGGTCGTCGCTGGCGGTGGCGTTGCGCAGGGCCGCGCGGGCTTCGCTGTTGAGGCTGCCGGACAGGGTGGCGACCGCTTGGACGTCCCCCTGTTCCGCCACCCGGTAGATCGCCAGAGCCTCCTCCAGCGCCTGATGCACCGCCGGCGCGGACTCGTCGGCCATCAGCCCGGGCAGGCGCTCGGCCAAGCCCTCGTCCACCTTACCCCGCAGGGCTCGGGCCGCGGCCAGGCGGCTGGCCGGGTCCGGGCTTTTCAGGTCCAGCACCGAGAGCACGCTTGTCAGTTCATTGCGCAGGCTGTTGTTGATGCGGATGGTGTCGACATCGCGCCGCGACACCTCACCCAGAGGCTCGCCGGTCAGGGCATCCGCCAGGGTCCAGTTGCGGCCGCGGTTGCTGAGCACAATGACAAAACGGCCGGACGATTCCAGCCGCGCCAGCTTGTTGTCGGCGAAGGCCTCGAGCCAGCGCCGGGCACGTTCGTCGCCGGAACCCGCGATGCGGCCGATCACCGCCTTTTTACCGGCGAAGGAGGATTCAGCCAGCGCCGTCAGCAGTTGCTGGGCGTCGGCGTCAGCCACCTGGGCGGTGGCCAGCGCGGGCACCAGCAGCAGGCAGGCAAGAATAAGTCGTCTGAGCCATCGGGCGATGCTCATGGTTGCATCCTATCCTGGTTGCGGAACGGGGCGCCGGCGCCGGACGGGGTTGACCGCCCGGCGTCCGGACGCCGGGACGGTTCAGTTGGCGGCCACGTCCGACTTGCCGCCGCAGGTGCCGGTTACCACGTTGAAGTTTCCGCACTTGAGGGGCTTGCGCCAGTCGCTGATCAGGTCCTTGGAACCCGGCAGATAGTCCGACCAGGCATCACCCACGACGGTGGACGGGGTTTCCCAGACCACGGAGAACTGGCCGTTGTCCTGGATTTCGCCGATCAGCACCGGCTTGGTGATGTGGTGGTTCGGCATCATGGTGGCGTAGCCGCCGGTCAGGTTCGGCACAGTGACCCCGATGATGGCATCCTTGACCGCGTCGACATCGGTGGTGCCTGCCTTCTTGACCGCCTCGATGTACATGTTGAAGCCGATGTAGTGGGCTTCCATCGGGTCATTGGTGACGGCGTCCTCCTTGCCGGTGTAGGCGACCCAGGCATCGATGAAGTCATAGTTGGCGTCGTTGTCCACGCTCATGAAATAGTTCCAGGCGGCCAGGTGACCCACCAGCGGCGCGGTGTCGATGCCGGACAGCTCCTGTTCACCCACGGAGAAGGCCACCACCGGGATGTCGGCGGCATCGATGCCCTGGTTGGCCAGTTCCCGATAGAACGGCACGTTGGCGTCGCCATTGATGGTGGACACCACCGCCGTCTTCTTGCCGGCACTGCCGAACTTTTTGATGTCGGCAACGATGGACTGCCAGTTGGAATGACCAAAAGGCGTGTAGTTGATCATGATGTCATCGGAGGACACGCCCTTGGCCTTGAGGTAGGTTTCCAGAATTTTGTTGGTGGTGCGCGGATACACATAGTCGGTGCCCGCCAGCACCCAGCGCTCCACGCCCACTTCGTTCATTAGATAATCCACCGCCGGGATGGCCTGCTGGTTCGGCGCCGCGCCGGTGTAGAACACGTTCTCGGAAGACTCCTCACCCTCGTACTGCACCGGGTAGAACAGCAGGCCGTTCAGCTCTTCCACCACCGGCAGCACGGACTTCCGGGACACCGAGGTCCAGTTGCCGAAGATCACATCCACCTTGTCCTTGGCCAGCAGTTCCCGCGCCTTCTCGGCGAACAACGGCCAGTTGGAGGCGGGGTCCACCACCACCGGTTCAAGCTTGCGACCCAGCACCCCACCCTTGGCGTTCTGCTGTTCGATCAGCATGAGCATGGTGTCCTTGAGGGTCGACTCGCTGATGGCCATGGTGCCGGAGAGGGAGTGCAGAATGCCCACCTTGATGGGATCCTCGGCGGCGACGGTGTGCAGGGATACAGACAGGGCCAAGGCGGAGAGACCCAGTTTCACGTGTTTTTTCAGGCTCATGTTATGCGTCCTTTTCTTGGTGAGGTTGTCTTATGTTTCCAACAGCGCACGAGCCTCTGCATCAGCCGTTCCATCAGCAATAAAACTCAATAAAAAACAATTAATTAACTAGTATACAAGGCAATACATCAGCCACGGCCGGCTCGCAAACCCCGAATTCCCCGCGCTCCCGTCCCCGCTTTTGGTGCGACCGCACCAGATTGGCGCAGAAAACCGACCGGGCACCGGCCGGAAAACGCGCTTAACCCCCTGTTTCCCCTACGGCAAAGGAAAAAACGTCAGCTGGCACGGGCATTGCCATCAAACATGTATACAAGCTGCAACCCCATGAGGACGTACCATGGCTTCGACACTTGGATGGACCATCGACGACTGGCGCGCGGCTTACCGCGACGGCGCCCGACCGGACGACCTGATCGGCGACCTCCTGAGCCGCCTGGAAACCGACGATGCCGCCTGGATCTCCCGCCTCGGCGATGCCGGCCTGGCCGCCGCCCTGGAGGTACTGGCGGAACGGCTGCACGCGGTGGGCGGTGATCTCGAGCAGCTGCCGCTGTACGGCGTGCCCTGCGCGGTCAAGGACAACATCGACGCGCGGGGCTTTGACACCACCGCCGCCTGCCCGGCGTTCGCCTACACGCCGGAGCGCGACGCCACCGTGGTGGCCCGCCTCCGGGCCGCCGGAGCCGTGGTGATCGGCAAGACCAACCTGGACCAGTTCGCCACCGGCCTGGTCGGCACCCGTTCCCCCTACGGCGCCGTGCCCAACGCCTTCGACCCGGCGGTGATCAGCGGCGGCTCCAGCTCCGGCTCCGCCTCGGTGGTCGCCCGGGGCTGGGTTCCGTTCGCCCTGGGCACCGACACCGCCGGCTCCGGTCGGGTGCCGGCGGGCCTCAACAACCTGGTGGGGCTCAAGCCCACCCGGGGTCGGTTCAGCCTGGCCGGGGTGGTGCCCGCCTGCCGCTCCCTCGACTGCGTCTCCGTGTTCGCGCTGACCGTGGCCGACGCCGCGAGCGTCGCGGACCTCCTGACCGGCTTCGATGCCGGGGACGCCTACTCCCGACCGGCGCCCCAGGCCCTGGCCATGGCCGCGCCGGCGATCCGCCGGCCGGGGCCGGTCCGGCGCATCGGCATTCCCGAGCACCCGGACTTCTTCGGCGACCAGCAGGCCGAGGCGGCCTGGCACACCGCCCTGGGCCAGTGGCGCCAGCAGAACGTGGCGCTGACCTGCCTGGACTTCACCCCGATGCTCGAACTGGCGGCCCTGCTTTACGACGGCCCCTGGCTGGCGGAACGGCACGCCGCCGTGGGCGGCTTCCTGAACGAGCATGGTGACCAGGTCAACCCGGTGGTCCGGGGCATCGTCGAGGGCGCCGTGCGCTTCAGCGCCACCGACGCCTTCCAAGCCGAATATCGCCGCCAAGCCCTGGTGCGCCGGATCGACACCCTGCTGGCGGAGGTGGACGCACTGATGGTGCCCACCGCTCCCACCGCCCCCACCCTCGACGCCGTCAACGCCGACCCGGTCCGGCTGAACAGCCAGCTTGGCACCTACACCAACTTCGTGAACCTGGCGGATTTCTGCGCCCTGGCGGTGCCGGCCGGCTTCCGTGACGACGGCCTCCCCTTCGGGGTCACCCTGATCAGCGGGGCCTGGAAAGACCCAGAACTGCAGGCCCTCGCCAGCCAATGGCTGAATGCCCACCCCACGCCCCTGGGCGCGTGCGGCCGCGAGCGCCCCGCCGAGCCCGTCAGCCACCGCCTGGCGGTGCCGAGCGTCGAGGTGGCGGTGGTCGGCGCCCACCTGTCCGGCATGCCGCTCAACCATCAGCTGCAGGACCGGCACGCCATCCTGCGGGCGCAAACCACCACCTCGCCCCATTACCGCCTCTACGCCCTGCCCGACACCACCCCGCCCAAGCCCGGGCTCCGCCGGGTGCGCCACGGCGGCGCGGAGATCGTGGTCGAGGTCTGGCAGATGGCCGCCTCGGAATTCGGCACCTTCGTGGACCTGATCCCGCCGCCCCTCGGCATCGGCAACGTCGAGCTGGCCGACGGCCGCTGGGTCAACGGTTTCATCTGCGAAGGCTACGGCCTCGACGGCGCCCGGGATGTCACCGAGTTCGGCGGCTGGCGCGCTTTCATCACCGCTCTTAAATCCGGCAAGGCATAAGGAAAGTTGCCATCATGTTTAGCAAAGTCCTGATCGCCAACCGCGGCGAAATTGCGGTCCGCACCATTCGCACCCTCAAGGCCATGGGCGTTGGCAGCGTGGCTGTCTATTCCCACCAGGATCGCCATAGCCTGCACGTGACCCTGGCCGATGAATCCGTGGCCCTGACCGGCAACGGGGCCAGCGAAACCTACCTCGACAAGGCCCAGATTCTTTCCGCCGCCAGGCACACCGGCGCCGAGGCGATCATTCCGGGGTATGGCTTTCTCTCCGAGAACGCCGATTTCGCCGAGGCCTGCGAGGCCGATGGCATTGCCTTTATTGGCCCCACGCCCGAGCAGATGCGCGAGTTCGGCCTGAAGCACCGGGCCCGGGAACTGGCGGAAGCCGCTGGCGTGCCCCTGGCCCCGGGCAGCGGCCTGCTGGACAGCCTGGAGGAAGCCCTGCAAACCGCTGAGCGCCTGGGCTACCCGGTGATGTTGAAAAGCACCGCCGGCGGTGGCGGCATCGGCCTCACCCGCTGTAACAGCGAAAGCGAGTTACGGGATGCCTTTGAAACCGTGCGCCGCCAGGGCCAGAGCTTCTTCAACGACAGCGGGGTGTTCCTGGAGCGCTTCATCGCCCAGGCTCGCCATGTGGAAGTGCAGATCTTCGGCGATGGCACCGGCAATGTGCTCGCTGCAGCGCCGGAACCAGAAGGTGGTGGAGGAAACCCCGGCCCCCAACCTGCCGGCCGCCACCCGCCAGAAGATGCTGGATGCCGCCGTTTCCCTCGGGCAGTCGGTGAACTACCGTTCCGCTGGCACCGTGGAGTACATCTACGACGCCGACCGGGACGAGTTCTACTTCCTGGAAGTGAATACCCGCTTACAGGTAGAGCATCCGGTCACCGAGTCGGTCACCGGTCTGGATCTGATCGAATGGATGCTGAAAATCGCCGCCGGCGAAAGCCCGGACCTGGCCGACTTCGAGCCGAAACTGAACGGTGCGTCCATGGAAGTGCGCATCTACGCGGAAGACCCGCTGAAGGATTTCCAGCCCTCCCCAGGTGAGCTGACCGACGTGCACTGGCCGGAAGACGGCGTGCGGGTGGACACCTGGGTGGAGAACGGCAGCGAAGTCTCCGCCCACTACGACCCGATGATTGCCAAGCTGATTGTGCACGGCAAAGACCGGCACGACGCGCTGACCAAACTGAAAGCCGCCCTGGCGGAAACCCGGCTGATGGGCATTGCCACCAACCTGGATTACCTGCGCCAGGTAGTCGCCCAGCAGAGCTTTGCTGATGGCATTGTCTCCACCCGCGCCCTGGAGAGCTTCCAGTTCAAACCCTCCGTGGCCGAAGTGGTCAAACCCGGCACCTACACCACCGTGCAGGATTATCCGGGCCGCGTGGGTTACTGGAACATCGGCGTGCCACCCAGTGGCCCCATGGACGACTACGCCTTCCGCATTGCCAACCGCATCGTCGGAAACCACACCGAAGCCGCCGGCCTCGAAGCCACCCTCATCGGCCCCAGCCTGAAGTTCCACAAGGACTCGGTGGTTGCCCTCACCGGCGCGCTCACGGATGCCACTCTGGACGACAAGCCGGTGGAATTCTGGAAACCCATCACCGTGAAAGCCGGCCAGGTTCTGGCGGTGGGCAAGGCCATCAAGGGCTGCCGAACCTATCTCGCCGTGCGCGGCGGCTTTGATGTGCCTGTGTACCTGGGTAGCCGCTCCACCTTCGCCCTCGGCCAGTTCGGCGGCCACGGCGGCAGGCCCCTGCGCCCCGGCGACATGCTCGGCATCAGCCAGATTGACCTGCCAGCCTGCACCACCCCGGCGCCGACCCATGATCCCGCGCCGGCGGACCCGGACCTCATTCCGGATTACCCGGACCACTGGGAAATCGGCGTGCTCTATGGCCCCCACGGCGCGCCGGATTTCTTCACCGAGAAGTCCATCGAAAAGTTCTTCGAGCAGGACTGGGAGGTGCACTACAACTCCAACCGCCTGGGCATCCGCCTGAACGGACCCAAGCCCGAGTTCACCCGGGCCGACGGCGGCGAAGCGGGCCTGCACCCCTCGAACATCCACGACTGCGAATACGCCATCGGCTCCATCAACTTCACCGGCGACATGCCCGTGATTCTCACCAAGGACGGCCCCAGCCTCGGCGGCTTTGTGTGTCCGGTGACCATCGCCAAGGCGGAGCTGTGGAAGGTGGGCCAGGTGAAACCCGGCGATACCATCCGGTTCGTGGCCATTGATAACGACACCGCTGTGAAGCTCTCCGAGCGCCAGGAACTGGCCATCAAGAGCCTGATGGCGCCGCCGATGGTCGACCTGGTGAAGCCAGACCTTGAACCGGTGAACGGCCTCTCCGCCACCATCCTGGCGCACCTGGAGGAGACCGACGGCCGTCCGGAAGTCACCTACCGCCAGGCCGGCGACCAGTACCTCCTGCTGGAATACGGCCCCAACGTAATGGACTTGGGCTTCCGCCTGCGCATCCACGCCCTGATGGAAGCCATTGCCGACGTGCAACCCAACGGCCTGCTGGAACTCTCCCCCGGCGTGCGCTCCCTGCAACTGAGGTACGACGCGATGATTCTCACGCAGGAAGCACTGATGACCTACCTGCTGGACCTGGAAGCAACCCTGCCACCCACGGATGAGCTGAAAGTGCGCAGCCGGGTGATTCATCTGCCCATGGCCTTCGAAGACAGCGCCACCCTGGAAGCGGTGAACAAATACCGCCAGTCCGTGCGCGACACAGCCCCGTGGTTGCCCAACAACGTCGACTTCATGCAACGCATCAACGGCCTGCCCAGCCGAGAGACGGTACGCGACATCCTGTTCTCGGCAAGGTACCTGGTGCTGGGCCTGGGCGATGTCTACCTGGGCGCCCCCTGCGCCGTGCCCCTGGACCCACGGCACCGCATGCTCACCTCCAAGTACAACCCGGCCCGCACCTACACGGCCGAGGGCACCGTGGGCATTGGCGGCGTATACATGTGCATCTACGGCATGGACTCCCCCGGCGGTTACCAGCTGGTGGGACGGACCCTGCCAATCTGGAACAAGTACCTGAAGAACCCCCAGTTCGCCGAAGGCGCGCCCTGGCTGCTGCGGTTCTTCGACCAGGTGTGCTACTACCCGGTGACCGAAGCCGAACTGGACGAGATGCGCGACCAGTTTCGCGCCGGCCAGTTGACGGTGAAAATCGAGGAAGAAACCTTCGACCTCAAATCCCACCAGGCCTTCCTGGACGCCAACGCCGACTCCATCGCCGAGTTCCGCGAACTGCAGCAGGCGGCCTATGCTAAAGAGGTGGCCCTGTGGAAAGACAGCGAAGCCGCGGAACTGGACAAACTCGCCAAGGAACCGCCCACACCGGACGTGTCTGACCTGGCGAAATTCGGCGAACTGGTCAGCACGGAGATTGCCGGCAACATCTGGAAATGCCTGGTGAAACCCGGGGACACCGTGGCCGAGGGTGATCCGTTGGTGATCGTGGAGGCTATGAAGATGGAGTTCGAGATAAACGCGACGCAAGCCGGCGAGATCAGTGCCGTGCATGTGGAGCCTGGCAAGGCGGTTACGCCTGGGGAGCCTCTGTTGAGCATCAAGGTTTGAGGCCTTGGAGTCTGACCTCTTTGGCCGCGGACTCTGGGGGTGGCGCCGATGGGGGTAGGCGGTTTGAGGAAAAGAAGGGTTTGTGTGGGCTTAAGCTTCTCCTCCTCTCGCATTCACTCTCCAATACGACGGACGGCCCTGGTTCATCGCCCGCGAGGGCGAAGAGGAGTAAACGGCAAAGACCATTAGTCTTCTCCGTTGGCAGGCATTGGGAGTCGGGACGACTGGTGGGGTGCGGGTTTCAAAAGTGTGAGCAGCAGGGATGCTGCGATCAAGCCCCCATGGATGGGTTTACGGCGTCTTTTGAAACCCGCACCCCACCAGCCGGCCCAGAGGCCAAACACCAAGCGAGCGGACCAAACCAAGAGGCCATCCGCCAACTAAGGGCAAGAGAATGGCAACAAACACCAAAAGAAAAGAGTCCATGGCCGACCGGGTTTACGAAGCCCTGAAGGACGACATCTTCGAGTTCCGGCTGCTGCCGGGTGACAAGTTCAGCGAGGGCGACCTGGGCGCCCGCCTGAACGCCAGCCGCACGCCGGTGCGGGAAGCCCTGTACCGGTTGCAGCGGGAAGGCTACGTCGAGGTGCTGTTCCGCAGCGGCTGGCGGGTCAAGCCCTTCGATTTCCGCCAGGTGGAGGAGCTGTACGACCTGCGGGTCACCCTGGAGCGGGAGGCCATGCACAAGATCTGCGCCCTGCCGGAGGAACCGCTGGCCCTGCGCACGCTGACCGCCATCTGGAACCCCGACCACCCCTCCGAACGGGCCGTGGGCAGCACCGCCCGGGCCCTGGACGAAAGCTTCCACTGCGACCTGGTCGCCGCCGCCGGCAACCGGGAGATGACCCGCATCCACCGGGAGATCACCGACCGGCTGCGCATCATCCGCCGCCTGGATTTCAGCCGCGAGGACCGGGTGGAAGCCACCTACGTGGAGCACGCGCAGATTCTCGAGGCGCTGCGCGCTGGCCATGCCCAGGACGCGGCCGAGCGGCTGACCCGACACATCCGCGCCAGCCAGGCGGCGGTCCGGGAGATCACCATTGAGCGCATCCGCGAGGCCGCCGAGGCCCACCGCCGCGGGCAAGAAATTGCCCAGGAGAGCCCGTGAACCGGCGCCTGCCGGGAACTTACAAACCGGTAGGAAATGTCTTACAACAGCCCTGGGGAATCTCCGGTTCTGTACAAAATGAACATGGATAGAATGACGACTGTCAGGGATGACAAGCCAGCAGGGAACGTTGGCTCACGGATGAACACTCCAGGGATGGGAGTGACCCACGGAATGGGTTGTCAGGGACGATTGCAAGGATGATGCGCTCAGGACGAGCCACCGCCTGAAGGACCAGGCAGGGGTCAGCCACGGAATACGAGGATGACACGGACGGTCATCCTCTTCCGTGCACGCCCCTCCCCCTTTTGCCTTTCACCCCCTGTGACGTGAACGTACCCGCCGCCGGCTGCCACCCGGCCATCGCACAACGACCTCACTCAGTCACAGGAGCTGTCATGACACGTACCCCCGTTCTCGCAACCCTGGTGTTGCTGTTCACACTGATCACCGGCCTGGCCCACGCCCAGGACGCCACCGTCAACATCAACACCGCGGACGTCGCCACCCTCGCCAGCCTCGACGGCATCGGCGAAAGCAAGGCCCGGGCGATCATCGAATACCGCGAGGCCCACGGCCCGTTCGCCAGCCCCGACGACCTGGCCAAGGTCAAGGGCATCGGCACCCGCACCGTCGAGAAGAACGCGCAGAGGCTGACCGTCCAGTAGTCCCTCGCTATCCCCTCGCGGCGGCCCCCGGCCGCCGCCTTCCCCAAAGGTCGCCTGGCAACTGTGGCGCCGCCCTCGTATCATTTCCGGAAAACAACATCCGATCTCAGGGCCTCGGCACTATGGTTGATCCGATCAAGGTATATCCCCCCAAACCCGCCAAGGTGTACTACTTCGGCACCTGTCTGATTGACCTCTTCTACCCGGACGCGGGCATCGCCGGCGTCGAGTTGCTGGAGCGGCAGGGCATCGAGGTGATCTTTCCCCAGGGCCAGACCTGCTGCGGCCAGCCGGCCTACACCTCCGGCTACCATGACGAAGCCCGGGCGGTGGCGCGCGCACAACTGTCGCTGTTTCCGGAGGACTGGCCCATCGTGGTGCCGTCCGGCTCCTGCGGCGGCATGATGCGCAGGCACTACCCCGACCTGTTCCGGGACACACCGGACCAGGCCCTGGCCGAATCGGTGGCGGCCCGGGTGTTCGAACTGACCGACTTCCTGCTGAACGTCTGCCACATCCGGCTGGAAGACAAAGGCGAGCCGGTCACCGTCGCCCTGCACACCTCCTGCTCCGCCCGACGCGAGATGGGCGTGGCCGGTGTCGGCCCGGCGCTGCTGGGGCAGCTGCGCAACGTCACCCTGGTGGAACAGGCCCGGGCGGAGGAGTGCTGCGGCTTCGGCGGCACCTTCGCCGTGCGCCACCCGGAAATCTCCGCCGCCATGGTCAGCGAGAAGGTGGACACCCTTGTGGAGGCCGGTGCCAATACCTTCGTCACCACCGATTGCGGCTGCCTGATGAACATCGCCGGTTACGCCGAGAAAAACGGCCGGCCCCTGAACGGCGAGCACATTCTTTCCTTCCTGAACCGCCGCACCCGCGACCGGTCCTGAGCGACGCCGCCTTACCGAATTGTAACGCTCGGGGGCCCCGCCCCCGCTTGAAGCCCCCCGGCGCCGCCCCTACGTTCTGGATCGGGCACACCCCCTGTGTCCGCGGACCAACCGTTTCGGTAGAAAAAGAACACAACACCAGAGCGGAGTATTCCCATGATCCAGGTGGAAAACCTGACTCGCCGCTATGGCGATTTCACCGCGGTGGATAACGTGTCGTTCTCCATCGGTTCCGGTGAGGTGGTGGGGTTGCTGGGCCACAACGGCGCCGGCAAGACCACCATCATGAAAATGCTCACCGGTTATCTGGAACCCACCTCGGGCTCCATTCGGGTCGACGACCTGAGCCTTGGCCCCGACACCCGCCGAATCCAGTCCCGGATCGGCTACCTGCCGGAAAACTGCCCGGTATGGCCGGAAATGACGGTCATCGACTTCCTCCACTACCAAGCGGCCCTGCATGGTATCCCGGAGGCGGAACGGAACCGGGCCGTGGCCAGGGCCATCACGAGGACCGACCTCAAGGCCAAGGCCACCAGCGACATCCAGACGCTGTCCCGGGGTTACAGACAGCGGGTCGGCGTCGCCCAGGCCATCCTCCACGAACCGGACATTGTCATCCTCGACGAACCCACCAACGGATTGGACCCCACCCAGATTCACCAGATGCGCTCTCTGATCCGCGAGCTGGCGAAAACCTCCACCGTCATCGTTTCCACCCACATTCTCCAGGAAGTCCAGGCCGTGTGTGACCGGGTCCTGATCATGCGGGCCGGGCAACTGGTGGTGGACAAACGCCTGGACGAACTGCGCGAGAGCGACCGCGTACGCCTGGTGACCGGCGCCGACGCCCGGCCGGCGCTGGCCCGGATCGAGCGCATCGACAGTGTCGAACCGGTCGGCGATCACGACGGCCGGTTCGAATACCGACTGCGGGCGGAGGAGCAGGTGCTGCCCCACATCGCCAGCGAGCTGGTGGCCGCGAACGTGCCCATTCTGGCGCTGACGCCGGAACACCGGGATCTGGAACGGGTGTTTGCCGAAGTGAACGGGGAGGTGGAACATGGCTGAGATACTGAGCATTGCCCGCAAGGAGTTCCGGGGCTTCTTCGCCTCGCCCGCCGCCTACCTGTTCCTGGCGCTGTTCGCCGCCGCCTGCCTGTTTGTGTTCTTCTGGGGCGAGGCCTTCTTTGCCCGCAACGTGGCGGATCTGGAGCCCCTGTTCGACTGGCTGCCGCTGCTGCTGATTTTTCTGATCGCCGCCCTGACCATGCGCAGCTGGTCCGAGGAGCGCCGCGCCGGCACCCTGGAAAGCCTGCTGACCTCGCCGGTGAGCCTGTGGCAGCTGGTGCTGGGCAAGTTCCTGGCCGCCCTGGGCCTGCTTTGCATCGCCCTGCTTCTGACCCTGCCGCTGCCGGTCACCGTGGCCCTGCTCGGCCCCCTGGACGGTGGCCCAGTCCTGGGCGGCTACCTCGCCACCCTGTGCCTGGGCGCGGCGTACATCGCCATCGGCCTGTTCACCTCCAGCCGCACCGACAACCCCATCGTCGCGCTGATGGTGACGGTACTGATCTGCGGCCTGTTCTACCTGATCGGCTCCAGTCTGATCACCGGCCTGGCCGGCTATCACCTGGGGCAGTTTCTGGAACTGCTGGGCACCGGCAGCCGCTTCGATGCCATCAGCCGGGGCGTTTTGGACCTGCGGGACATTTACTACTACCTGTCCCTGACCGGCGTCTTCCTGGTGCTGAATGTGCACACCCTGGAAACCCTGCGCTGGCGGGGTAACCCGGTCTCCCGGCCACTGCGCCACTGGAACGCGGTGACGGCGCTGGCGGTGGTCAACCTGCTGGCCGCCAACCTGTGGCTGTATCCGTTGCAGTCCATCCGTCTGGACCTGACCGAGAACCACCTGTACACCCTGTCCGAGGCCACCACCCAGACCCTGGCGGAGCTGGACGAGCCGCTGCGCATCCACGGCTACTTCTCCGAGAAGACCCACCCGCTGCTGGCACCGCTGGTTCCCCGCCTGCAAAGCCTGCTGGAGGAATACCAAGTCCGGGGCGGCGGTAACCTCCGGGTCGAGTTCGTGGACCCGACCCGGGACAAGGAGGCGGAGGAAACCGCCGCCCGCCGCTACGGCATCCAGCCGGTGCCGTTCCAGACCGCCAGCCGCTATGAGTCGGCCATCGTCAACTCCTACTTCGACGTGGTCATTGCCTACGGCGACGATTACGAGAAGCTGGGCTTCCGCGACCTGATCGAAGTGAAATCCACCGGCGAGGGCGATCTCAAGGTGGCCCTGAAGAACCCGGAATACGAGATCACCCGGGCCATCCATCGGCTGGTGCGCAGTTACCGCTCGGGCGCCGACACCTTCGCCGCCATCCACCAGCCGGTCACCCTGCACGCCTGGGTTTCTCCGAAAGCCAAGCTGCCGGAGGAGCTCCAGTCCCTGCGGGACGATCTGGACGCCGTCGTTGGCGAGCTCAAGGACAAGGCCGGCGACCAGCTCAGCGTCGAGTTCCAGGACCCGGACGCCGGTGACGGTGAACTGGCTCGGACGCTGTATGACGACTACGGCTTCAGCCCCCTGCTGGCCAGCCTGCTGGACCCACAGCCATTCTGGTTCCACCTGATGCTGGAAAGCGGTGACAGCCAGGTCCAAGTGCCGCTGCCGGCGACTCTGGACCGGGACAGCCTGCGCCAGTCCTTCGACGACGCCCTCAAGCGACTGGTCCCCGGCGCCCTCAAGACCATTGCCCTGGTCGCGCCCGATGGCCCGCGCTTCCAGGGGTCCGGCTACAACGCGCTGGTGCGCAGCCTGGAGGAAAACGCCCGGGTCGAACGCACCGACCTGGCCGACGGCCGGGTGCCGGCCGGCACCGACCTGCTGCTGGTCATGAATCCGACGGGCCTGGACCAGAAGGCGGTGTTCGCCATCGACCAGTTCCTGATGCGTGGCGGCCGGGTGGTGATGGCGGCGTCGCCGTACCAGGTCAGCCTGGGCCAGAGCCTGACCGCCCGCCGCCAGGACACCGGCCTGGAGTCCTGGCTGCAACACCTGGGCGTGACCCTGGAGCCGTCGCTGGTGCTGGATCCGATGAGTGCCGCGCTGCCGGTTCCCAGCACCCGGGTCGTGGGCGGCCTCACCTTCCGGGAAATCCAGATGCTGCCCTATCCGTTTTTCGCGGACCTGCGGGACGACCAGCTGAACCGGGACCACCCGATCACCGCGGGCCTGCAGCAGATGATCGTCAGCTGGGCCTCGCCGATCACACTGGATGAGGAAAAGACCGGCGACCTCAAGGTCACCCGGCTGATGGAAACATCCGGACGCAGCTGGACCCAGGACAGCGCCGAGGTACTGCCAGACTTTGAACGCTATCCGTCCCAGGGCTTCGACAGCCCCGAGGCACGGTCGCCGCAGCTGGTGGCGGTCGCCCTGGAGGGCGAGTTCACCTCGGCGTTCGCCGACCAGGATTCACCGCTGCTCGCCGGGGACGCCCTGAAGGGCGACACGCCGGCGGAGGACACCCAGGAGGACACCCAGGAGGACGACCACCCGGCGGTCACCGCCTCCAGCGTCATCCGCAAGTCGCCGGAGTCCGCCCGGCTGGTGCTGGTCAGCAGCAGCTCGTTCGCCTCCGACACCATGCTCGACCTGATCACCCAGAGCCTGGGTACCGTCTACACCCAGCCGGTGGCCTTCATCCAGAACGCCGTCGACTGGTCCCTGGAGGACCCGGCCCTGCTGGCGCTGCGCGGCCAGTCCCGCTACGCCCGCACCCTGGCGCCGCTGACCCGTCAGCAGCAACGGGGCTGGGAGTATGCCAACTACGGCCTGGCCCTGCTCGGCCTGGCCCTGATCTGGCTGTGGCGCCGTTACATCCGCGCCCGTGACCAGCGTCGTTATCAGAAGATCCTTGCGGAGGTGGCGTGATGAAACGAAACCTGACCCTGCTGTCCATCGTGCTGGCGCTGCAACTGGCCCTCGCCGGGCTGGTCTGGAGCACCCAGGCGGCCACCCCGGCCGCCAGTCACGCGCCCCTGCTGCCGGACGTCGACAAGGCCACCGAAATCACCCTGGTGGATCCGGACGACGGCAGCCTGACCCTGCGTCGGGTGGATGGTCAATGGCAGCTTGACGACGGCCAGAAGGCCGACGCCGACACCGTGGCCCAGCTGCTGGACCGGCTGGCGGCGTTGAAGGAAAGCTTCCCGGTGGCCCGCACCGAGGACGCCCGCGCCCGCTTCAAAGTGGCGGATGACCATTTCCGCCGCAAAGTGATCCTGCGCGACGGCGACCGGCCCCTGGCCACTCTGCTGGTCGGCTCCGCTCCGGCCATGGGGGAAAGCCACGTGCGCCTGGCAGACACCGACCCCATCTACCGGGTGGCGCTGCCGGTGTACGACCTGCCGGTGACCGCCGACCACTGGCGCGCCCGGGAACCGAAGCCGGCCGAGGCTGCCGACACGGACACCGGCGAGGCTGAGGACCCGCCTGCCCAGGCCGGTGCCGCCAGCCAGAATTCGCCCGAGGGCGAATGACCTGTCGGGGTGGTGCCCGGGGCGCCACCCCAGCCCTGCCCCGGGTGGCGGAAAGTCGTGTGGACAGACGTGCCCGGGCGCCGTAAGGTGAAGCCAAAAAACGACGACCGAGAACGGCAGCCATGACCACGCACCCGCCACACTCCGACGCCCGCCATTTCCACGAACGCGCCCACGCCGCCATCCACGACCCGAAGATCCGCCAGAATTTCCGGCGTGCCATGGACGGGTTGATGAGCAAACGCAAAGCCGCCTTCGACGGCTGGGACCTGGAGGCCCTGCGAACCCTCGGCGCCCACATTCGTCTGCGGGCACTGGCCCACCTGCCCGAACTGCTGGAGCAGCTGGAACGCAGGCTGACCGAAAACGGCATCCAGGTGCACTGGGCCGTGGACGGCGACGAGGCCTGCCGGATCGTGCGCGACATCTGCGTGGCCCGGGGCGCGAAGCGCGTCATCAAGGGCAAGTCCATGGTGTCCGAGGAAATGGAGCTCAACCATTACCTGGCACAGGAGGGCATCGAAGCCCTGGAGTCCGACCTGGGCGAGTACATCGTGCAGCTGGCGGACGAGACGCCGTCACACATCATCATGCCCGCCATTCACAAGAACACCGGCGAGATCTCGGAGCTGATGCACGAGAAAACCGGCACCGAGCGCTCCCACGATGTGGAATACCTCACCGCCGCCGCCCGCCAACAATTGCGCGAGAAGTTCATGAACGCCGATGTCGGCCTCTCCGGCGTCAACTTCGCGGTGGCGGAAACCGGCACCCTGTGCCTGGTGGAGAACGAGGGCAACGGCCGCATGACCACCACGGTGCCGCCCTGCCACATTGCCGTCACCGGCATCGAGAAAGTGGTGCCCAGCCTGGCGGACGTGTCCGCGTTGCTGGCGCTGTTGACCCGTTCCGCCACCGGCCAGCACATCACCACCTATTTCAACCTGATTTCCGGCCCCCGCAAGCCCGGCGAGCTGGACGGCCCGGAAGAGGTACACCTGGTGCTGGTGGACAACGGCCGCTCCGCCATCTACCAGGACGACGAACTGGCCGACACCCTGCGCTGCATCCGCTGTGGCGCCTGCATGAACCATTGCCCGGTGTATACCCGGGTGGGCGGCCACACCTACGGCACCACCTACCCCGGCCCGATCGGCAAGATCCTGATGCCTCACCTGATCGGCCTGGACGAGGGCCGGCACCTGCCCACCGCCTCCAGCCTCTGCGGCGCCTGCGGCGAAGTGTGCCCGGTCCGGATCCCGATTCCGGACCTGCTGGTGCGCCTGCGCCGCGAGTCGGTGGACGGAGACCGCCTGCACCCGGCCCGTGTCCCCGGCCACGGCGCCAAGCGCGGCGCCACCGAGGCCCTGATCTGGAAAGGCTGGTCCTGGCTGCACGCCCGCCCCGGCCTGTACCGGCTTGGGACCGCCGTCGCCGCTCGCCTGCGCCGGCTGCAGCCAAACCGGGCCGGCGCCTGGACCGACTACCGCACCGCGCCGAAACTGGCGGCCAAGACTTTGCACCAACGCATGAAGGAGCGCGCACAGTGAGTTCCCGGGACATCATTCTGCAACGGCTTCGGCAACGCACCGGCGGCCCCCGCACCGTGCCCGAGTGCGATTTCTCGGTGCTGCAACGCCCGGACTGGAGCACCGCCGAGCGGATCGACCGGTTCCGGCGGGCCATCGAATCCGTGCACGGCGAAGTGCACCTGTGCCGGGAAACCGACTGGGTCGACCGGCTGGCCGGTCTGCTCCGGGCACGGGGGGCCCGCAACCTGCTGCTGGGCAGGAATCACCCGGTCAGCGAGGCGGTCCGTGCGTCCACACACCCGGACCTGCCGCCGCTCAGGGTATACGACCGGCCCATCGAGCAATGGCAGCCGGAGCTGTTCAACGACGTAGACGCGGGCCTGACCAGTACCCGCGGTGGCATCGCCGAGACCGGCTCGCTGATTCTCTGGCCGACGCCGGACGAACCCCGGCTGCTGAGCCTGGTACCGCCCATCCATGTGGCCGTGCTCTACGCCTCGGAACTCTACCCCACGCTGTACGACGCCATGCACGCCCAGGCCTGGGCCGCTGGCATGCCCACCAACGCTCTGCTAATCTCCGGGCCCTCGAAGACCGCGGACATCGAGCAGACCCTCGCCTACGGTGTCCACGGCCCCAAGGAACTGATCGTACTGGTTGTGGAATGATCCGAGGCGCTCTGATGATCGCCCTGGCCGCCCTGCTCTGGGCGACCACGGGCATCGTGGCCAAATCCCTGTTCACCGGCACCGAACTGCAACCCCTGGCCCTGGGTTTCCTGCGCCTGGTGGTGGCGCTGCCGTTTTTCTGGCTGCTGATGCAACGCGAACGCCGGCGTCAGGGCCGCACCGTGCGCTGGCGGCGGGGCCGGCTGCTGCCCCTGGCCGCCCTGGGGCTGTTCCAGGCGTTCTATCAGGGCAGCTACCTGCTGGCGGTGGACCTCACCGGTGCCGGCATCGCCACCCTGATCGCCCTGTGCCTGCCGCCGGTGCTGGTGGCCCTCCTGGCGGCACCGCTGCTGGGCGAAAAGCCAAGCCTGCTGACCGTGCTGGCGCTGTTCGCCGCCATCGCCGGCACCGCCATGCTGGTGCTCAGCGACATGGACACCAGCGGTACCCTGCGCCTGTCCGGCCTGCTGATGGCGCTGCTGGCGGCCATGGTGTACACCGGCTTCACCTTGACCAGCCGCTACAGCTCCACCGACACACCGGTCTTTACCACCGCCTTCGTGTGTTTCCTGACGGCGGCCCTGATCCTGCTGCCGGTGGTGGTGCTCAGCGGCGGCTTCGACGGACTGCGCAGCCTGTCCCTGCGGCACGGGCTGATGGTGGTGTACATCGGAGTGGTGCCCACTTGCATCGGCTATGTGCTGTTCTTCTCGGGGATGAAAACGACGCCGGCCACGCTGTCGAGCATCATCGTGACCCTGGAGCCGCTGTTCGTGGCGCTGCTGGCGTGGCTGATCCTGGGGGAAGTGCTGGGGCCGGTGGGCATTGCCGGGGCCCTGATTCTCACCGTGGCGGTGGTGGTGGCGTCCCGGTACGGAGGGCCGTCGGCCGCCGGTACCGTCTCCGGCGGCGACTGAGGGCGGCGCGTCAGGCGCCGGCCTTGCGCTGTTTTTCCATCATGTCCGGCTGCAGAATCTCGATCCAGTAGCCGTCCGGGTCCCGGATGAACGCCAGCCCCTTCATCTTGCCGTCGTCCGGTTTCTTCACGAAATCCACGCCCAGCGCCTCGAACCGCTCGCAGGCTGCGTAAACATCGGGCACGGCGATGCCGATGTGGCCATACCCACGGGGCTCCTCGTTGCCGTTGTGGTAGGCGAAGTCCGCGTCGTCCTCGGTTCCCCAGTTGTGGGTCAGTTCCAGCATCGCCTCGCGGCCGAAGGTGTAGGTGGTGCGGTGGCCGTCGTCGCTGGGCACCTGCTGGGCCTGCCGGTCATCCAGATAACCGAGGAAGTAGAGGGTGAACTTCATTTCCGGGAAGTCCAGCTTGCGGATCAGGCGCATGCCCAGGACCCGGGTGTAGAAGTCCAGGGAGCGGGCGGGGTCCTTGATGCGCACCATGGTCTGGTTGAACACGAACCCCTCGGTCTCGGGCACGGGGTCCTGGTACAGGCCGGGGGCCTCCTCGAAATGCCTGGGCATGATAAGCTCCTTCTGACTGTCTGACTTCACGTTTTCTATACCTGTGTGCATTGGCGGGGATTTCAAGTATGGAGTTTCAGGTGCCCAACACCCTGGCGGAACAGATCGCCAACTACCTGGCCGACCGCATCATGACCGGCCAGATCCGCCCGGGCGAGCGCATCCAGGAGGCACCGCTGGCGGCGCAGCTGAACGTCAGCCGGGCTTCGGTCAAGGAGGCCCTGTACACCTTGGAACGCTGGCACCTGGTCGCCATCACCCCGCGCAAGGGGGCCGCCGCCACTCATCTGGACGCCGAGCACGCCGCCGAACTCTACGATGTCTACATGCACCTGCTGCTGATGCTCGCCACCCGCCTGTGCGAACGCTGGCGCGAGGCCGACCGGCCCGGGCTGCTGGCGGCCGTGGCCCGGGCCACCGAGCGGATGGCGCGGCCGGACGCGGACATCGCAGCGGTGGTGGCGGCCAGCTTCGAGGTGATGGACGCCTGCTGTCAGGTGGTGGCCAACCCGTACCTGACCGAAGCCCTGGCCAACTTCAAACCGGCGGTCAGCCGGGCCTACTACCTCAGCGCCGACACCTATCGCCAGGGCCTGGAACAGACCCGGCGCTTTTTCCAGCAGCTGCCGGACGCGGTCCTGGCCCGCGACGCCGAACAAGCCCGGCACCTGATCCGGCGCTTCGCCGAACACCAGAAGGCACTGATCCGCCGGGCCTTGGCTTCCGGGGCCAGTGTCGCCTCCTGAGACAGGCTGTGACCCGACGCACAGAACCGTCCCGGCAACCCCGCTACTGTCACATCGTGTAACACTTCCGCAGCCGGGTCCAGGATGTCCCTGCGGGACCACGCAAGAACAACCGGGACAACAACAATGAACCGAGCACCGTACCTCGGGGCGCTGGCGCTGCTGCTCTCCCTGCCCCTGCCCGGCCGGGCCGAACTTCGGGCCCTGGACGATCCGGGCCTTGCCGAAATTACCGGCCAGGGCGGCGTCACTCTGGAGCTGGAAACCCGCCTGACCCTGGACCGGCTCACCTGGACCGACGAGGGCGCCCTGAGCGTCAACGGCCTGAGGCTGTCCGGCCCGGGCGACACCTCGCTGGACAACCTGAAAATCACCGTGGACCTGGCCGGCGATGGCGAGGTACTCAGCCACGGCTTCTCCGAGATTGCCCGGCGGGCGGCGGCCGGCCAGCTGGATACGGCCGACCCGGACGTGGCCGCCGCGCTCGCGGAGTACGCCCTGCCCGGCGGCTTCGGACGCGCCTTCGGCGCCGGCGACTTGGTGCTGCATCTCGGCGCCATCGACTACGGCGATCCGACCCGTCTGGCCGACTTTCTGCGGGCAGTGGACTTCGAACTGGCCATGGACCGCGTCGTCACCGCCGGCACCGAGGGCAACACCGACCTGTTCTCGGACGTGCTGTTGCAGGGCTACCTCGGCCCCACCGACTTGGTGGTGCGCAACCGGGCCAGCCAGACCCGAACCCTGGCCAACGGCAACCAGGTCTCCGGCGCCGAGCTGGAACTGGACACCCACTTCGAGATCAGCGACGGCCACCTGAACTGGGATGCCGCGGACCTGATTCTGCTGTTCAACTTCGCCGCCGTCCGCATCGAGGGTCTGCAGATCCACAACCGCCGGGGCGACGACACCCTCGGCCACTTCGGCATGGCCCACGCCACCGCGAAGCTGTCCCGGGGCACCAGCGCCGTTTCCGGCCACGACGGCCTGTCGGTGCACGAGGTGGAATTCCGGGGCGACATCGACATGCCGGTGTTCAAGGTCGGCGGCACCAGCATCGGTAACGTGCAGTTCACCGACTTCGCCATCACCGACACCACAATGATGGTCTACGGCCACTAGGTGACCGAAGGGTCACTGGACAAGCCCGGGCACCTACCCTGTAAACTGCCCGTCAAACTGTGACGGGCATTCCATGACTGACCGATTCGACACGGAAGGCGGGCGCCGGAGCTCCTGGCGCCGACTGGCGGCCTTTGGCCTGTTGTTTGTGCTGCTGACCAGCGCGGGCCTTTACACCGTTTACCACCGGTTTGCCGGCCGAACCCTGACCTTCGATGACCGGCTGCTGCAACCGGGCACCCTGCTGGCGTTGCTGGCCCTGCTGCTGGTGTATTTCCTGGCGGATGGGCTGCGCCTCCACTTCACCCTGCGCGCCCTCGGTCATCGCCTGCCGTTCCGGGCCATGGTCCGGCTGGTGTTCATCAATCTGTTCGTCTCCAACGTCACCCCCATGGCCACCGGAGGCGGCTTCGCCCAGGTTTGGTACCTGGCCCGCCACGGCGTGCCGGTGGGCCGGGCCACGGCGGCCACCACCATCCGCACCGTGCTGGCGGTGGCGTTCATCTTTTCCCTGACCCCGCTGTTCCTGTTCACCCTCAAGGCCCTGGAACGGACCTCGATCTCACACCAGGTGGGGCTGGCGCTGGCGGTGTTCATCACCCTGTACCTCGGTTTCTTCACCGTGCTGCTGCTGCGTACCCGCTGGCTGGTCACGCCCCTGAGCCGCCTGCTGACCGGCCTGCGCCGGCTGCACCTGATCAGCGCGCGGCGTCATGACCGCTGGCAGTTCAGGTGCCGGCGCGAAGTGCTGCGCTTCGCCGCCAGCTTCCGCGACTATCTGAAAGGCCGGCCCCGGTACGTGCTGCTGTCGATCCTGTGCACCGCCGTTTTCCTGCTGGCGCTGTTCAGCTTTCCGGCGTTGCTGATGCACAGCCTGGGCTATCCGGTGGACTACCTGTCGACCCTGGGGCTGCTGGTGGTCACCACCTTCATCATGTACTTCTCGCCCACGCCGGGCGCCTCGGGCATCTCGGAGGGGGTGTTCGGCAGCTTCTTCCGGGGGCTGCTCTCCGGCAACCACCTGCTGCTGGTCACCTTGGCCTGGCGCTTCCTGACCATCTATCTGGGCATGGTCATCGGCCTGTTCGTTCTGCAACGGGAGCTGACCCGAACGCCAAGGAGAAGCGAATGACGCTCCGCAACCCGCTCAAGCTGCTGTTCTATCTCAGCCTGACGGTGGTCGTACTGCTGGTGGGGTACAAAGCCTACCTCAACCTGTTCCTGGAAGACTTCAGCAGCGTCCACAGCCAGCAGGTGGAGGCCATCTACCAGCGCGTCAAACCCGGCGAGCCGGTCAGCTTCGCGGTGGTCGGCAACATCAACAACTCCATCGGCGTGTTTGAAGATCGCATCGTGCCGGCGCTCAACCGCTCCGGCGTGGATTTCATGGTTTCCGCCGGCAACGCGGTCAGTGGCGGGGGCGAGGACAAGTACCGGGCCCTTTACGGCACCCTGAGTCACTTGGAGATTCCCTACCTGCTGACCTTCGGCCCCCACGAATACGAGGATTTCGGCAGCTTCCGCTTCTACGACCACTTCGGGCCCCATTTCTACAGCGTCCGCACCGGCAATGTTCGCCTGATCTTCCTGGACAGCACCGGCAAGACGCCGTGGCGCTGGCAGATCCGCTGGCTCGACGATCTGCTCAACCAGGACACCAGCAACGCCCGCATCCTGTTCATCGGCCATCCGCCACTCCGGCCACACCAGGACCCGCTGTTCGACCAGGAGGACGACTACCTGCAACCCGCCGCCTTCCGGGACGCCCTGCTCGACACCATTGCCGCCCACGACATCGACCTGGTGTTTTCCGCCAACCTCGCCACCTATTCGGAACAGGCGCGGGGCAGCACCCGTTTCATCACCACCGGCGGCGCCGGTGGCCTGGTGCTGAACAACGACACCAGCTTCTACCACTACGTGCGGGTGGACGTCAGCCCGGACGGCGAGGTCAAACACACCCTGGAGCGACTGCCCATCGGCCAGCATCCGGTGCTCAAGACTCTGGAGAGCCTGTGGTTCTTCATCTATTCCCTGTTCTACACCGGCTATCTGAATTTCCTGCTGCTGGTGGCGGCCTTTACCGCGCTGACCATCAAGCTCTACCAGGTGATCTTCATCGGCCGGGACTACTATCCGGACTACGACCTGGACCCCACCCCCTGGCTGGAACGCCCCCTACGGGTCGCCCTGTTCACCAACAACTACCTGCCGTTCATCGGCGGCGTCCCCATTTCCATCGAACGCCTACGGCGCGGCCTGTCCGGGCTGGGCGACTCGACCCTGGTGGTGGCCCCCAGCTACCGGGATCAGCCTCGGCAGGAGGACCAGGTGCTGCGCGTCCCCTCGCTGCTGGCGATGGGACAGAACCGGGAATTCCGGCTGGCCAACATTTTCCTGGCCCGCATCCGGCACCGGGTCCGGGCCTTCCGCCCCGATCTGATCCACGTCCACCACCCGTTCTGGCTCGGCAGCCTGGGCGTGTTCCTGGCCCGCAGGCTGAAGGTGCCGGTGGTGTACACCTACCACACCCGCCTGGAGCACTACGCCCACTTCGTGCCGCTGCCCGGCCTGCTGTTCCGCAACCTGATTTCCCATGCCCTGATCAAGCGCTTTGCCAATCGCTGTGACGCGGTGATCGTGCCCACCTACTCCACCGAGGAGTACCTGCGCATGATCGGGGTGAAGACGCCCACCTTCGTCCAGCCCACCGGCATCGAGTACCAGCGGTTCCAGTCGGTGGACCCGGCCGAGGTGGACCGGCTGCGGCGGAAGCTCGGCCTGGGCGGGGAACGGGTACTGGTCAGTGTGTCGCGCCTGTCCAATGAAAAGAACATCGATTTCATGATCGAGGCGCTGCACCGCCTGCGTCAGGTCAGCGACCGGCCGTTCCGGTTCCTGATGATCGGCGACGGGCACCAGCGCGAGCGCCTGCAGGCCAGGATTGACCAGCTCGGACTGCAGCGCCAGGTGACCCTGGTGGGTGCCGTGCCGCCGGAGGACATGGCCCTGTGGTACCACCTGGGTGATCTGTTCCTGTTTGCCTCCAAGTCCGAAACTCAGGGCATGGTGATCCTGGAGGCGATGGCCGCCGGCCTGCCGGTGGTGGCGGTGCGTTCCAGCGGCATCGACGACGTGGTGCGCCATGGCTTCAACGGCTTCAAGACACCGGAGAAGCAGGATCTGTGGCTGCGGGAGGTGCAGCGGCTGCTGGAAGACGACGCACTGCGCCAGCGGCTGTCGCGCCAGGCCCTGGCGTTCGCCGCCGACTACTCGGTGGAACAGTTCGCCCGCGATGTCCGGGACATCTACGCCAACACCCTGGCGCTGTGGCAGAAGAAGCGCCAACGGGAAGCCCGGCCGTTTTCACCGGAGCACAGATCCGGCTAGACTGATGACACGTACTCAGCCCAGTACCCACAGACACAACGAATCACACAGGGAGAGATCTCGTGAGCGGCATTCCCGTCGGCATCAGCACCTGCCTGCTGGGCAGGGAGGTTCGCCACGATGGCGGCCACAAGCATTCCCGTTACTGTACGCAGGTGCTGTCCCGGCACTTTGACTTCCACCCGGTCTGCCCCGAGCTGGAGGCCGGCCTCGGCGTGCCCCGGCCGGCCATCCACCTGCGCCGGTTCTCGGACGGCCTCCGGGTGGTCGAAACCCGGGGACAAGCCGACCACACCGACGCCCTGAAGGCCCTGATCGATCGGGTGTTGCCAGACCTGGCCCATCTGCGCGGCTACATCCTGATGGCCAAGTCCCCCTCCTGCGGCATGGAACGGATCAAGGTGCACAACGAGCAGGGGCAACTGCTGAATCGGGACGGCCGGGGCCTGTTCGCCGACGCCCTGATGCGCGCCTACCCGCTGATGCCGGTGGAGGAGGAAGGACGGCTGCACGACAGTGGCCTGCGCGAGAATTTCATCGAACGGGTGTTCGCCTATGACGACTGGCTGCAAAACGTGGCCGGCGACCGGCTCAGCCCCCAGGCACTGATCGAATTCCACAGCCGCCACAAGTTCCAGCTGCTGGCGCACTCGGAGCCGATCTACCGGCAGCTGGGGCCGCTGCTCGCGGACCTTCGGTCGGCGCCGCTGGAGGACATCGCCCGGCGGTACATCGAGGGCTTCATGACGGCGATGCGCCAACCCGTCAGCCGCGGCTCCCACGTGAACGCCATGCTGCACCTGCTGGGTTACCTGAAAGGTTCGATGCCGGCGGAGGACAAGCAGGTTCTGCTGGAGCAGCTGGACGCCTACCGGCGCGGTGAGGTGCCGCTGGTGGTGCCCATGACCCTGCTGCGCCTGGCGCAGCGCCGGGAACCGGTGGACTACCTGCACATTCAGAAATACCTGGCCCCCTACCCGGACGAGCTGGGGCTCAGGAACCACGTTTGAGCCCCGGCGGGGGGTCAGAATCCGTACAGCAGGGACAGCGACGTTTCGGTATCGGTCTTTTCCGTGCCCTCGGGTGCGTCCGAGACGTGTTTCACCCGGAACGCCGCCTTCATCGACAGGGTACCGACGATGGTGGCCTGCAGTGCCGTTTCCGACTGGCTGATGGTGTTGTGCTCGTCCAGCCCGACTTCCGTGCTCAGCTTCTGGCGGAACAGGGCGGACTCGGACAGGGCGTAATCGAACTGCGCCGCCAGCCGGGCAATGGCCTCCTTCTCGACATCATCACCCTCGTCGTTGGCGTCCTGCAGCTTGTTGTAGCGGTAACCCAGACCGCCGGACAGGTCCAGAAACGAACGTTCCCCCAGCTGCCAAACCCGCTGGCCATAACCGGTGCTGACGGACGACTCGTAGTCGTAGCCGGAGAAGCGGTCATCCTCGTAGGCGCCGCGCACGAACCAGTAGCGTTCATCGTCGAACTTGTAGTCGGTTTCCAGCGCCGCCTGGTACTCCTCGGCGGAAGTCTCGCCGTCCGACTTGGTGTACTTGGACTTGAAATCGCCGGAGTGACGCCAGGCCTCGGTTTCCCGCACCAGCCCGAGGCGCCCGTTCATCTGGGTTTCCTCGGTGTTGCCGGAGCTGATCAGCACCCCCAGTTCGGCTTCCCCTTTCCAGTTTTCGCTTTCCTGAGCCTGAGCCATGGGCGCCAAGGCCAGACACGCAATCACCAGTGGTTTCCTGATCACCATGGTTACTCCTCGCTTGCTTGCTGGGTTGATCAATGGTCCTCCCGTGTCCGGGCCGGCTCTCCCGCCTGGCTGCGCCGTGCCTGAGCCTTCCGCTGCGCCTGTTTGCGGGCCTTGCGCTCGGCGATGGCCCGGGCGGCCTCGCCCCCCACGTGCGCCTCGCCCCGTGCCCGGGCCAGCCGCATCTGGCGCTCACGCTCACGGAACCGCGCCTTGCGCGCCTCGGACAGGTCGTCGATGCACCGGTGGCAGCTGACCCCTCGCTCGTATTCCGGTCGCTGCTTGTCGGCCTCTGTGATCGGTCGGCGGCAGGCATGGCACAGGTCATAGTTTCCCCGGGCCAGGCGGTGGTTGACGGTGACCCGGTCGTCGAAGACAAAGCACTCACCTTGCCACAAACTCTGGCTCTCCGGCACTGTCTCCAAATAGTTCAGAATGCCGCCCCGAAGGTGGTAAACCTCCTCGAACCCCCGGGACTTGAGGTAGGCGGTGGATTTTTCACAGCGGATGCCGCCGGTACAGAACATGGCCACCTTACGGTGCCGGGCGGGGTCCAGGTTCCGCTGCACGTATTCCGGAAATTCGCGGAAGCTGTCCGTGTCCGGGCTGACGGCGTTGCGGAAGGTGCCGACGTCCACCTCGTAGCGGTTGCGGGTGTCGATCACCAGCACCTCGGGGTCGGAAATCAAATCGTTCCAGTCCGACGGCTCAACGTAAGTTCCCACCACATGCCGGGGGTCGATCCCGGCCACGCCGAGGGTGACGATCTCGTTCTTAAGCTTGACCTTGGTGCGCTTGAACGGCTGGATGTCCGCCAGGGACTCCTTGTAGTCGATGCCGTCGAAACGGCCGTCGTCCGCCAGCCAGGCCTTGACTGCGTCGATGCCGTCGCGGGGGCCGGCGATGGTGCCGTTGATGCCTTCCCGGGCCAGCAGCAGCGTGCCGCGCACGCCGTTCCCCTGCATCAGGTCCAGCAACGGCTGGCGCAGTGTCCGGAAATCGTTCAGGACTGCGAACGTGTAGAGTGCGCAGACAACGGTGTTTTCACTCATCGATATGCTCCTGCCGGCCGGATCGCAAATCCGGAGCCTGGGTTCGGGGTGTGTATGATTTGACCATGGGGGGCGCAGAGTGTACCCCACGGGGCCACCGGTGCAAGTGACCCGACCAACCGTTTGCAGGGCCCGCCGGTCAAGGTAAGATCCCGGGACACGCCCATTCCCAACAAGAACGAAAGGACACGCCATGCCCCTCCCCCCACCACTCGTCGATCGTCTGGCCTTGCCGCTGGTTGCCGCCCCCATGTTCCTGATCTCCGGCCCCGAACTGGCGCTGGCCTGCTGCCGGCAGGGCATCGTCGGCAGCTTTCCGGCCCTCAACCAGCGCACCAGCGAGGGGTTTGAAGCCTGGCTGATTCAGATGAACGAAACCCTGGCACGGGAGCACCGGCAACACCCCGGCGCGGTGCAAGCCCCCTGGGCGGTCAACCTGGTGGTGCACCGCACCAACCCTCGCTGGCAAACCGACCTGGCCCTGTGCGTAAAACACCGGGTGCCCATCGTAATCACGTCCCTGGGCGCGGCCAGCCAAGTGGTGGACGCGGTGCACGGGTACGGCGGCCTGGTGTTCCACGACGTCACCACCCTCAAGCATGCGCGCAAGGCGGCCGAGGCCGGTGTCGACGGCATCATCGCGGT
The DNA here is from genome assembly GCF_001981305.1 of Marinobacter lutaoensis. GTDB lineage: Bacteria > Pseudomonadota > Gammaproteobacteria > Pseudomonadales > Oleiphilaceae > Marinobacter > Marinobacter lutaoensis. Next base: position 173,074 of record NZ_MSCW01000007.1, read on the forward strand.
GGCTGCCGGCGCTGGCGGCCATGCCGGCACCCTCAACCCCTTCGTACTGGCCCATGAGATCCGCTCGGTGTTCGACGGCACCCTGCTGCTGGCCGGGGGCCTGAGCCACGGCGAGGATATCCTGGCCGCCCAGGCCCTGGGCGCGGATCTGGTCTACATGGGCACCCGCTTCATCAACACCCTGGAATCCCAGGCCGAGGACGCCTACCGGAACATGATCATCGAGGCGGAGTCCACCGACATCATCCACACCCCGGCGGTGTCCGGGGTGCCCGCCAGTTTCCTGCGCCAGAGCCTGGAGGCGGCCGGCTATCCCATGGACAAACTGCACCAGGCCGGCGAGGTGAACTACGGCGAAAAGCTCAAACCACTGGCGGACGAGGCCAAGGCCTGGAAAACGGTGTGGTCGGCGGGCCAGGGCGTCAGCCAGATCCACGACGTGCTCAGTGTCGCGGACCTGGTGAGCCGGCTGAGCCGGGAATACCGGGCGGCCCGGGCCCGACTCTGCCAGGGCTAGACCCGGAACTGCGAGGTCTTGGCCTTCAGGGTGGTCAGCAGCTCGCCAATGGCCTTGCTGCCCCGGTCCGAGTGCTCGATGGCCTCGGCCGCCTCTTCCGAGGAGCGGGCGATCTCGTCGACGCTGGTGCTGACCCGAGTGGCGTTGCGGCCTTCCGCCTCGGCGACCGAGGCAATGGCCAGCGCCCGTTCCTGCAGCTGCGACAGCAGCTGATTGATCTGTTCAAAGTGCTCGTCGGCCTTGCGGAATTCCGACGTGGACTCGGCGATGCGGTCGGAGACCTGGTTGATCACCCGCACCACTTCCTGGCTGCCCTGCTGCAGCCGCTCGATGATGCCCTGAATCTCGGTGGTGGAATCCTGGGTGCGGCTGGCCAGGGTACGCACCTCGTCAGCGACCACGGCGAAGCCGCGCCCGGACTCGCCGGCCCGGGCCGCCTCGATGGCGGCGTTCAGCGCCAGTAGGTTGGTCTGTTCGGCGATGGCGCCGATCACCGACAGCACCGACTCGATCTCCTGGCTACGGGCATCCAGGTTGCTGACCACGGCGACCGCCTGTTCCACATCCTTCACCACCTGCTCCAGACGATGCCGGACTTCCCGGGACAGGCCCGCCGTCGCCTCGCTTTCAGCGCTGACGGTGCGAACCGAGCCGGCCACGTCCTGAATGTTGTCGGCCACCTCAGAGATGCTGCCGGACATCGCGGCCATGGTTTCGGACACCTCCGCCACTTCCTGTTTCTGCCGTTTCACCGAAGCGACCGCGCGGCGGCTCAGATCACCCTGCTCGTTGGCCTGACTGGCCGAAGCTTCGGCCGTGGCCTGAACGTCCGACACCAGTTCCTGAATGCGGGCGATGAAACGGTTCATGCCCCGGGCCATCTCGGTCAGTTCATCCTTGCCCTGCAACGACACCCGGCGGGTGAGATCCGCCTCGCCATCGGCAATCCCCCAGATGGCACGGTTCAGCCGCAGCACCCGGGGCAGCACCCCGCCGCCAAGCACCGCCGCCACCAGCAGGATCAACACCAGGATGGAGCCGACCGCCAGCCAGGACAGGGTACTGGACAGGTTCCGGGCTTCCGCCTCCAGTGCCTGCTCGGTTTCGGCAATCCGATCCCGGGCCACGCCATCCATGCTCGCCAGCTGCTGCTGCAGACGCTGGTTGACCTGTTCGGTCTCCGCGTCCAAGGTGTTGCGCAGCGCGTTGATGCTGTTTTCGATGGTGGCGCTGAACTCCTGCTCCAGGGTTTCCAGGTCGCGGTTGATGCCTTCCAACGACAGTCCCAGCTTCAGTTGTCCGATGGACGAACCCTGGGGCTTGATGTCGGCGGTCACGATCACCACGTTGGGATCCCGGGCGGCCGCATCCAGCACCCGACTGGCCGCACCATGGCCTTCGCCCTGTTCCATCAGGGTGCGTACCCTGGGGTCGGAGCGGTCGACGTAGCGGGTCATCCGCTCGCCGTACTGGTCGAAGTAGACGGCAAACAGCACCGACTCCCGGGCGTCCGCCAGTTCCACCAAGTCGGTGAGGCGGGGGATGTCGCGGTCCCAGATCAGCGGCGCCGCCACCGACGCGAGCACGTCCGCCAAGCCCTGGGCTTCCGCCAGCACCGCCGCCCGGACGTTGGCGGCGATGCGCTGGCGCTGGTCGGTCTGCTGCCGGGTCAGTTCCTCCGCCAGCTCGGCGGTGGTCTGCTCCCGCATGGCCTGCAACCGGGCCCGGACATCCTCGCGGGTCTCGCCGAACGAGTCGCTCATCTGCCGGCCGCTGCTCTCCAACGCACTCCCAGCGGCGGCCACCAAGGTGTCGACCTGGCGGGCGATCAGCCACTGGCTGACCACCACCTGCAACACACCGGCCACCACCAGGATCAGGAACACCGGCCTCAGCAGGCGGCTGGCCAACACTTTCTTCATGAACAGGCTCGTGTTCATAGACTCTCCATCAACAAGGCGTTACAGGCTCTCCCTGCCCATATCGACAGCTTCCCAAGCCATGTCTTGGAAGAAGACATATGCAAGATGCAAGCCAGTTGCGAAAGGATCGCCGGTCAGTCCCCCAGAAGTTGCCGGAGCTGCTGGTTCAGGCGCCGCACCTCCCGCCGCATCTCCTGGAGTTCATCCAGCAAATCCAGGGACATAGCCAGACCCGGCAGGTTGATTTTCAAGTCCCGCTGCAACCGGAGCGCCTTGCGCAGCCGATTGAGCGCGGCCACGTCAAACCGCCACTGCGCCGCCTCGGCCCCCTCCTCCACCGGCGAGATAATGCCGTAGTCCACCAGCTCGATCACGAACTCGGCGTGGCAATCCCCCCGTTCGCACACTTCGCGCAGGGTGAAGGTGCTGCCACCGAGATCGGTCACGCTCACCACCATCATCGGGTCCTGCTTGGTCATCTCAGCCTCCGGTTACACATGCAGTTTGGCCCGTGGGTTGAAGTCCTTCTCCAGCTCCGCCAGTTGCCGGTACAGGGCCTCCGCCTCCGGCGAATGCTGGGCCGGCACCGTCACCTGGAGGATCACGATCTGGTCGCCGGGATGCTTGCCCGGGAAGCCCTTACCCTTGAGCCTCAGCTTACGGCCACTGGTGGACCCCTTGGGCACCTTGACGTTGACCCGGGCGCCGACGGTCGGCACCGTGATGGTGGCCCCAAGGGCCGCCTCCCACGGCGTCACCGGCACCGTGATCAGCACGTCCCGTCCTTCCACGGTGAAGTGGGGATGCGGCGCCAGCTCGATTTCAATGAACAGATCCCCCGGCTCGCCGCCGCCCAGGCCGGGCGAGCCCTGGCCTTTCAGGCGGATGTGCTGACCCTCCCGCACGCCGGCCGGAATCTTCACCTTGAGGGTCTTGCGCCGGGCCCGGACACGGCCGTGCTCATCCAGTTCATGAACCGTGTAGGCGATCTGCTTTTCACAGCCCTGAAACGCCTCCTCCAGGAACAGCGCCAGCCGGGCGTGGACATCCTCACCCCGCAGGCGCGCGCTGCCCCGGTGGAAACCGCCACCGTCGAAGCCGCCCCGACGGCCACCGCCGAAGATTTCCTCGAAAAAGTCACTGAACTGCCGGGCATCGGCCTCGGTGAAGCCACCACCGCCGAAACCGGAGGCACTCTGCCAGCCGGGCGGCGGCTCGAAACTGCCATCGCCACGCCGGCCGTACCTGCGCAGCTGGTCGTATTCCGCCCGCTTTTCCGGGTCCTTCAGGACTTCGTAAGCCTCGCCGATGTCCTTAAACTTTTCGTCGGCGTCGGTCTCCTTACTGACATCCGGATGGTATTTGCGGGCCAGCCGGCGGTAGGCCTTCTTGATCTCCTCGGGGGAGGCGGATTCACTCACACCGAGTACGGCGTAATAGTCTTTGAATTCCATCCTGCTCCTCACCACTGGTTAAACGTCTGAGCCGATGTGCTCGCTTGCTAACCACTATATATTTGATGAGGTTGCTGAAATTACAAGGAGGGAGTTGTTCGTAATTGTTGAGAGTCAAAAAAAGAAACGGGGCCGAAGCCCCGTTTCTCGCCAGAATGGATCGGCCGGCCGACGCCAGGCCTCAGGCGATTTTCGGATCCAGCTCGCCGGCGGCGTAGCGCTCGGCCATGCCGTCCAGGCTGATCGGTTTGATCTTGCTGGCCATACCGGCGGTACCGAAGGCTTCGTAGCGGGACACGCAGATGTCCTGCATCGCCTTGATGGACTCCTTCAGGTACTTGCGCGGATCGAATTCCGCCTTGTTGTTGGCCAGGAAGCGGCGGATGGCACCGGTGGAGGCCAGGCGCAGGTCGGTGTCGATGTTGACCTTGCGCACGCCGTGCTTGATGCCTTCGACGATCTCCTCGACCGGCACGCCGTAGGTTTCCGGAATCTCGCCACCGAATTCGTTGATCACTTTCAGCCACTCCTGGGGCACAGAGCTGGAGCCGTGCATGACCAGATGGGTGTCCGGAATGCGGGCGTGGATTTCCTTGATTCGGTCGATGGCCAGAATGTCGCCGGTGGGCGGACGGGTGAACTTATAGGCGCCGTGGCTGGTGCCGATGGCGATGGCCAGAGCGTCCACGCCGGTCTGCTTGACGAAGTCCGCCGCCTCTTCCGGATCGGTCAGCATCTGGCTGTGGTCGAGAGTGCCCTCGGCCCCGATGCCGTCTTCCTCGCCGGCCTGGCCAGTTTCCAGGGAGCCCAGGCAGCCCAGCTCACCTTCCACGGAGACGCCGCAGGCGTGAGCCATTTCCACGGTGCGACGGGTGACGTCGACGTTGTATTCGTAGCTGGTCGGGGTTTTACCGTCTTCACCCAGAGAGCCGTCCATCATGACGGAGCTGAAACCCAGCTGGATGGAGCGCTGGCATACGGCCGGGCTGGTGCCGTGGTCTTGGTGCATGACCACCGGGATATGGGGGAACTCCTCGATGGCCGCCAGGATCAGATGGCGCAGGAAGGGGGCACCGGCGTATTTGCGGGCACCGGCGGAGGCCTGGACGATGACCGGGGAGTCGGTCTTGTCGGCGGCTTCCATGATGGCACGCATCTGTTCGAGGTTGTTGACGTTAAAGGCTGGCACACCGTAACCATGCTCGGCGGCGTGGTCCAGAAGTTGCCGCAGCGATATCAGGGCCATGGGTTGTCTCCTTCGTTGATTTTGAGGTTTGAATTCTGTTCGTTTCAGACCTGTGAGTCTGCTTCGGCTGGCAGCGGGGCTGGCCTCGCGAATCTGACGATTAACTGGTCTCTTTAAGCACCACGCTCTTCCAGTACAGCGACTGCCGGCAGGGTTTTGCCTTCCACAAATTCCAGAAACGCGCCGCCACCGGTGGAGATGTAGGAAATCTTGTCAGCTACGCCGTATTTGTCAACGGCTGCAACGGTGTCGCCGCCGCCGGCCAGGGAGAAGGCGTCGCTTTCGGCGATGGCGTTGGCCAGGGCCTGGGTGCCGTTACCGAACTGGTCGAACTCGAACACGCCCACCGGACCGTTCCACAGGATGGTTTTGGCGTTTTTCAGAAGCTCGGCGAATTTGCCGGCGGTTTCAGGCCCTACGTCGAGGATCATGTCGCCGTCGGTGACGTCGTCGATGCGTTTGGTGGTCGCACTGGCGTTTTCGGCGAACTCCGGCGCCACGACCACGTCAACCGGCAGCGGGATTTCCACGCGGGAGGCGATGTCCCTGGCGGTGTCGATCAGGTCGTGCTCGCACAGGGACTTGCCCACCGGATGGCCGGCGGCAGCCAGGAAGGTGTTGGCGATGCCGCCCCCCACAATGATCTGGTCGCACACCCGGGACAGCGCGTTGAGCACGTCCAGCTTGGTGGACACCTTGGAACCTCCGACAATGGCGACCACCGGCTTGGCGGGGTTGTCCAGAGCCTTGCCCAAAGCGTCCAGCTCGGCCGCCAGCAGCGGGCCGGCGCAGGCCTCGGGGGCAAAGCGGGCGACGCCGTGGGTGGAGGCCTGGGCACGGTGCGCGGTACCGAAGGCATCCATCACGAACACGTCACACAGGGCCGCGTACCGGCGGGCCAGGGTTTCGTCGTCCTTTTTCTCGCCCTTGTTGAAGCGTACGTTCTCGAACAGCACCACTTCACCCTCGGCCACGTCCACGCCGTCCAGGTAATCCTGGACCAAGCGAACGTTCTGGCCCAGCAGGCCGGACAGGTGCTCCGCCACCGGTTTCATGGACGCGGCTTCGTCGTACACGCCCTCCTCGGGGCGGCCCAGGTGGGACATCAGCATTACCCGGGCGCCGGCATCCCGCGCCGCCAGGATGGTCGGCAACGCAGCGCGGATGCGGGCGTCGCTGGTCACCCGGCCGTCCTTGACCGGCACGTTCAGATCTTCACGGATCAGGACCCGCTTGCCGGCCAGGTCCAGGTCAGTCATCTTCTTGATGGCCATTGTCGTGTTCCTTTGTCTTGTGGTCTGAAACTCACTCATCAATCCGGGCCAGCCAACTGCGGCTGACGTCGAGCATCCGGTTCGCAAATCCCCACTCATTGTCGAACCAGCACAACACTTTGACCAGGGTGCCTCCGGTCACCCGGGTCTGGCCGCCGTCCACCACGCCGGAATGGGCATCGTGGTTGAAATCGGAACTGGCCAGCAATTCGTCGGTATAACCAAGGATACCCCGGAGCGGCCCCTGCGCCGCCTGCCGGAGCAGGTGGTTGACCGACACCACGTCGGTCGGGGTGCGGACCGTCACCACCATGTCGATGGCGGACACGTTCAGGGTGGGCACGCGCATGGCTACCGAGCTGAACCGCCCTTCCATATGCGGCAGCAGCCGCTCGATCCCCCGCGCCAGCCCGGTTTCCACCGGCACGATGTTGTGCAGGGCGCTGCGGGTGCGGCGGAGATCCTTGTGGTGGTAGGCGTCGATGACCGGCTGGTCATTCATGGCGGCGTGGATGGTGGTGGTGGCGCCGTGCTCGATACCCAGGGCTTGGTCGAGGACCTGGACCACCGGCACCAGGCAGTTGGTGGTGCAGGAGCCGGCGGCGACGATGACGTCCCGCGCGCTCAGCTCCCGGTCGTTGATGCCATATACCACGGTGCGGTCGACATCCGCCTCCGCGGGCTGGGAGAACAACAACCGCCGGGCACCGGCGTCGATGTGCTTCTGCGCGGTGGCCCGGTCGGAGTAGGCACCGGAACACTCCAGCACCAGATCCACGTCCAGCAGGCGCCAGGGCAGATCGGCGGGGTCCGGATGCCGCAGCACCCGAATCCGGTCGCCGTTCACCTGCAGTTCGCTGCCCGCTACCGCGACGTCGCCGCGGAAGCGGCCATGGGTGGAGTCGTACCGGGTCAGGTGGGCAATGGTGTCGATGTCCGACAGCTCATTGATCGCGACCACCTGCAGATGATCGCGATAGCCGTTTTCATACAGGGCCCGCAACACGCACTGGCCGATACGGCCGTACCCGTTGATGGCAACCCGAAAAGGCCCGGTGCGCGCCATGGGCGATCAGTCGTCCAGCAGCTCGGCGGCCACGTCCAGCACGTTCTCGACGGTGAAGCCGAATTCCCGGAACAGTTCGCCGGCCGGGGCGGACTCACCGAACGTGGTCATGCCGATGATGCGGCCGTCCAGCCCCACGTACTTGTACCAGAAGTCGGCGGCCGCCGCTTCGATGGCGATGCGGTTGGTGACCTCCAGCGGCAGCACCCGCTGCTTGTATTCGGCCGGTTGGGCGTCGAACACTTCCGTGGAGGGCATGGAGACCACCCGTACCGCCCGGCCCTGGGCGCGCAGACGCTCCGCGGCCTCCTGTGCCAGCGCCACTTCGGAACCGGTGGCGATCAGGATCAGGTCCGGCGTGCCGTCGCTGTCGGACAGCACGTAGCCCCCCCGGGCGATGTCGGCCAGCTGCGCGTCGCTGCGCTCCTGGTGCGCCAGCCCCTGACGGGAGAAGACCAGAGCCGAGGGGCCGTCCCGGCGCTCCAGAGCGGCTTTCCAGGCCACCGCGGATTCCACCGCGTCGGCCGGGCGCCAGGTGTTCATATTGGGCGTGGTACGCAGGCTGGCCAGCTGCTCGACCGGCTGATGGGTCGGGCCGTCCTCGCCCAGGCCGATGGAGTCGTGGGTGAACACGAAGATGGCCCGCTGTTTCATCAGTGCAGCCATGCGCACCGCGTTGCGGGCGTACTCCATGAACACCAGAAAGGTGGCGCCGTAAGGCACGAAACCGCCGTGCAGGGCAATGCCGTTCATGATCGCGGCCATGCCGAACTCGCGCACGCCGTAGTAGATGTAGTTACCGGAGGCGTCGTCCCGGCTCAGGCCCTTGGCACCGCTCCACAGGGTCAGGTTGGAACCGGCCAGGTCGGCGGAGCCGCCCATCAGCTCCGGCAGCATCGGGCCAAACGCGTTCAGGGTGTTCTGGGACGCCTTGCGGGTGGCCACGGTCTCGCCCTTGGCCTGGCACTCGCGGATGTAGGCGTCGGCCTTCTCGGCGAAGTCCGCCGGCAGCTCGCCCGCCATCCGGCGCTTGAATTCCGCCGCCAGCTCGGGTTCGGCCCGCTCGTAGGCCGCGAACAGTTCCTCCCAGGCCTGCTGGGCGGCGGCGCCCCGGTCATGGGCATTCCAGGCGGCGTAGATTTCGTCCGGGATCACGAACGGCGGGTGCGACCAGCCCAGAGCCTGACGGGCCAGCGCCACTTCGTCCTCGCCCAGGGGCGCACCGTGACAGCTTTCTTTGCCCTGCTTGTTCGGGGAACCGAAGCCGATGATGGTCTTGCAGCAGATCAGGGTCGGCTGTTCGGTGTTGGCGCGGGCCGCCTCGATAGCGGCACGGACCGCGTCCGGATCGTGGCCGTCAACGTCCGGGATGACCTGCCAGCCATAGGACTCGAAGCGTTTCGGCGTGTTGTCGGTGAACCAGCCCTCCACTTCACCGTCGATGGAAATGCCGTTGTCGTCGTAGAAGAAGATCAGCTTGCCCAGGCCCAGGGTACCGGCCAGGGAGCACACTTCGTGGGAGATGCCCTCCATCAGGCAGCCATCGCCCAGGAAGGCGTAGGTGTAATGATCGACGATCTCAAAACCCGGCCGGTTGAACTGTGCCGCCAGGGCCTTTTCCGCGATGGCGAAGCCAACGGCGTTGGCAATGCCTTGGCCCAGCGGGCCGGTGGTGGTCTCAATGCCCGGAGTGTAGCCGAACTCGGGGTGGCCCGGCGTCTTGGAGTGGAGCTGGCGGAAGTTCTTCAGGTCGTCGATGGAAACGTCGTAACCGCTCAGGTGCAGCAGCGAGTACTGCAGCATGGAGCCGTGACCGTTGGACAGCACGAAGCGGTCACGGTTGGCCCATTGCGGGTTGGCCGGGTTGTGCTTCAGGAAGTCGTTCCAGAGCACCTCGGCAATATCCGCCATACCCATGGGCGCACCCGGGTGGCCGGAATTGGCTTTTTGCACCGCATCCATGCTCAGCGCGCGAATGGCGTTGGCAAGATCTTTACGAGACGGCATTGACGTTTCTCCAGTGTATGTATCGAGGACAAGGGGGACTGATCAAAAAGAAGGCGCGTATTTTCGCCGATTAGGGCCGGCCGGGGCAAATCGGACGGCATCTTTTTCCGCCTCCCCGTCCTGCGGATTCCCGAAACGGGCACCCACCCTCTCGCCATATACCTATATCAAAATTTTTTGATATGCCTATTGATTGACCACCCCAACCCACCTAAACTTCGCACCCATGACTGCAATGAATGCCCATGCGAACGATCTGGCCACGGCCGACGCCCTGGCCCCCATCTTCAAGGCCAGCGGCGATCCGCTGCGCCTGGAGATACTGCGCGTGCTGCGCCGGGACACGTTCGGCGTGCTGGAGCTGAGCCAGATGTTCGACATGCGCCAGTCCGGCATGAGCCATCACCTGAAGGTGATGCATAAAGCCGGGCTGCTGGAGCCGCAGCGGGAAGGCAACGCGATTTTCTACCGCCGCCCGCTGCATCTGGACAGCGACACACTCACGGACCAGACCATCCGCCAGATCTTCGAGACCGTGGACCGGCTGCCCCTGGCCCGGCACCTGCAGGACAAGATCGACGCCATCCGGCGCCAGCGGGCGGAACAGTCGCAGGCGTTCTTTGCCCGGCACGCGGAGCAGTTCCGGGAGCAGCAGGAGCTGATCGCCGCGTTCGAGCTGTACGCCGAGCCAACGGCGGAGCTGATCCGCCGGCGGGCCGAGCGCCAACCGTGGCAGTCCGCCCTGGAGATCGGCCCCGGGGAGGGAGGGTTCCTGCCCGTGCTGTCCGAGCTGTTCGAGCAGGTGGTGGCCCTGGACAACAGCCGCGACATGCTGGCCAAGGCCACCCGGACCTGCATCGAGGCGCGGCTCGACAACGTCGACCTGATCGAAGGCGTCACCGACACTCTGCTGGCCCGGGGCGACGCCTTCGATCTGGTGGTGGCGAATATGGTGCTGCACCACGTGCCCAGTCCGGCGGACATTTTTCTCGATGCCGCGGCTCTGATGAACAACGGCGGCTGTTTCGTGGTCAGCGACCTGTGCAGCCACGATCAGAACTGGGTCAAGGAGAACTGCGGCGACCTCTGGCTCGGCTTTGAACCGGAGGAGCTGACCCGCTGGGCGGCGGAGGCGGACCTGGTGGCCGGGGAGCGGCTGTTCATCGGCCTGCGCAACGGTTTTCAGATTCAGGTCCGGGAATTCTGGAAAGCCCCGATGCCAGCCTAGGCGCGGCTGACATCCAAACATCAAAATTTTTTGATATGGGTGTAAGTGGAATTACGTACACCCGGTAAAACCACGCAAACGAAGGCCGCCGGCTTTGGTCATCCGTGGCCCCGGCATGATTTTGATACGCTCACAAGAGGGAGCACGCAGCTATGTCTGATTACAGCATCTTTACTTCCGAGTCGGTTTCCGAGGGCCACCCGGACAAACTGGCGGACCAGATTTCCGATGCCGTTCTGGACGCGATCCTGGCCGACGACCCACACGCCCGCGTGGCCTGCGAAACCATGGTGAAAACCGGCGTTGCCATCGTGGGTGGCGAAATCACCACCAGCGCCTGGGTCGACCTGGAAGAACTGGTGCGCGGCGTCATCAAGGACATCGGCTACACCTCCTCCGACGTGGGCTACGACGGCGACACCTGCGGCGTGATCAATATCATCGGCAAGCAGTCCGTGGACATCGCCCAGGGCGTGGACCGGCAGAAGCCGGAAGACCAGGGCGCCGGCGACCAAGGCCTGATGTTCGGCTACGCCAGCAATGAAACCGACGTGCTGATGCCCGCGCCCATCACCTTCTCCCACCGACTGGTCCAGCGCCAGGCCGAGGCCCGCAAGAGCGGCCTGTTGCCGTGGCTGCGCCCGGACGCCAAGAGCCAGGTCACCTGCCGCTATGAAAACGGCAAGGTGGTTGGCATTGACGCGGTGGTGCTGTCCACCCAGCACGATCCCGAGGTGTCCCAGGCCGACCTGAAAGAAGCGGTGATGGAGCTGATCATCAAGCACACCCTGCCGGCGGAACTGCTGCACAAAGACACCCAGTTCCACATCAACCCGACCGGCAAGTTCGTCATCGGCGGCCCGGTGGGCGACTGTGGCCTGACCGGTCGCAAGATCATCGTCGACACCTACGGCGGCATGGCCCGCCACGGGGGCGGCGCCTTCTCCGGCAAAGACCCCTCCAAGGTCGACCGCTCCGCCGCCTATGCCGGCCGTTACGTGGCCAAGAACATCGTCGCCGCCGGCCTGGCCGACAAGTGCGAGATCCAGGTGTCCTACGCCATTGGCGTGGCCGAGCCCACCTCCATCTCGCTGAACACCTTCGGCACCGGCAAGGTCAGCGACGACAAGATCGTCGAGTTGGTTCGCCAGCACTTCGACCTGCGCCCGTACGCGATCACCCGGATGCTGGACCTGCTGCACCCGATGTATCGCCCGACGGCGGCATACGGCCACTTCGGTCGCGAGCCGTTCGAGATGACCGTGGGCGGCAAGACCTTTACCGCATTCCCGTGGGAGAAGACCGACCGTGCCGCGGCCCTGAAGGACGCTGCGGGCCTTTAATGGCGTTTGCCAGGGCCGGCCGCTGCGGTCGGCCCGATATGGACGAGCCCGCCGCCTTCCGGTGGCGGCGCTGAGGCAACCCCGTCATGAGCGGTCACGGAGCCGCGAACCGGACCGACCCAATCAAACAGGAGTACACAATGAGCACACCGGCAGAACAACTGAGCAGCTTTGACGATTACAAAGTCCGCGACATTTCACTGGCCGAGTGGGGCCGCAAGGAAATCAAGATTGCCGAAGGCGAGATGCCGGCCCTGATGACCCTGCGCAACAAGTATCGCGACCAGCAGCCGCTCAAAGGTGCCAACATCATGGGCTGCATCCACATGACCATCCAGACGGCCGTGCTGATCGAAACCCTGGTGGAACTGGGAGCCAATGTGCGCTGGTCCTCCTGCAACATTTTCTCCACCCAGGACCACGCGGCCGCCGCCATCGCGGCCCGGGGCATTCCGGTGTTCGCCTGGAAAGGCGAGACTGAGGAAGAGTACGAATGGTGCCTTGAACGCACCGTCGGCGCGGACGTGGACGGCTGGGCGCCGAACATGATCCTGGACGACGGCGGCGACCTCACCGCCCTGCTGCACGAGAAATACCCGGACATCCTCGCCAAGTGCCACGGCATCACCGAGGAAACCACCACCGGCGTCCACCGCCTGCAGGAAATGCTGCGCGAAGGCCGGCTCAAGGTGCCGGCGATCAACGTCAACGATTCCGTCACCAAGTCCAAGAACGACAACAAGTACGGCTGCCGTCACAGCCTCAACGACGCCATCAAGCGAGCCACCGACCACCTGCTGGCGGGCAAGAAGGCGCTGGTGATCGGCTACGGCGACGTCGGCAAGGGCTCCGCCGCTTCCCTGCGCCAGGAAGGCATGATCGTAAAAGTCAGCGAGGTTGACCCGATCTGCGCCATGCAGGCCTGCATGGACGGCTACGAGGTGGTCTCCCCTTACCTGAACGGTGTCAACACCGGCACCGAGGACTGCATCAACGCAGACCTGCTGGGCCAGACCGACCTGCTGGTCACCACCACCGGCAACGTCAACGTCTGCGACGCCAACATGCTCAAGGCCCTCAAGAGCGGCGCCGTGGTCTGCAACATCGGCCACTTCGACAACGAGATCGACACCGCCTACATGCGCAAGCACTGGGAGTGGGAGGAAGTGAAGCCACAGGTGCACGTGGTGTACCGGGACAAGGCCCGCAACGACCACCTGATCCTGCTCTCCGAAGGCCGCCTGGTGAACCTGGGCAACGCCACCGGCCATCCGTCCCGGATCATGGATGGCTCCTTCGCCAACCAGGTCCTGGCCCAGATCTACCTGTTCGAACGCAGGTTCGGTGACCTGCCCGAGGACGCCAAGGCCAAGGGCGTGTACGTTCAGGTGCTGCCCAAGCAACTGGATGAGGAAGTGGCTCGGGCGATGGTGGAAGGCTTCGGCGGCGTGATCACCCGCATGACGCCGGAGCAGGCAAAATACATCGGCGTGCCGGTCGAAGGCCCCTACAAGCCGGAAACCTACAGGTACTAAACGGAAGCCATCATGGAATCTCAGAAGCAATTCAAACGCCGCTTCAGCTTCGAGTTTTTCCCGCCCAAGACCGACCAGGGCAAGGAAAAGCTGCAGGCGGTGCGTGACCGGCTGGCCGAGGTGAATCCGGATTTCTTCTCGGTCACCTTCGGTGCCGGCGGCTCGACCCGGGACCGCACCATCGAAACCGTGCTGAACCTGCACCGTCAGGGCATCTCCACCGCCCCGCACCTGTCCTGTGTCGGGGGCACCCGACAGGACATCGCGGAGCTGCTGGACCTGTACCGGGAGCACGGCATCACCCGGATCGTCGCCCTGCGCGGCGACCTGCCCTCGGGCATGGGCGCCTCCGGAGAACTGCGCTACGCCAACGAGCTGGTGGAGTTCATCCGCGAACACAGCGGCGATCACTTCAACCTGGAAGTCGCCGCCTACCCGGAGTTCCACCCGCAGGCACGCAACGCCGAGGACGATCTGAAGAATTTTGCCCGCAAGGTGAAGGCCGGCGCCAACAGCGCCATTACCCAGTACTTCTACAATGCGGACAGCTACTTCTACTTCATCGACCGGCTGGAAAAGATGGGGGTCACGATTCCGGTGGTGCCGGGCATCATGCCCATCGTCAACTTCTCCAGCCTGGTCCGGTTCTCCGACATGTGCGGCGCGGAGATTCCCCGCTGGATCCGCAAGCAGCTGGAAGCCTACGGCGACGACAGCGAGAGCATCCGCAAGTTCGGCGAGGAAGTGGTGACGGACATGTGCGAACGCCTGCTCAAGGCGGGCGCGCCGGGCCTGCACTTCTATACCCTCAACCAGGCCGAACCCAGCCTCACCATCTGGAACAACCTGGGCATCAGCGACCGCGAAAAAATCGCGTTCTGACCCGGGTCACCCCAGAATCGGGGGGGGGCCGCGCCCCCCCCCCCCCCCCCCCCCCCCCCCCCCCCCCACCGGGTCACCCCAGAATCGGGGGCGGCCGGCGCCGCCTCCGACTCACCCCGACCAAGCCCCGCCTATCGCCCAACCATTTGATTTCCGGCGCCTCCCTGGGTCATAGTCTAGAGTGTACATGGTGCAGTTCCATTCACGCTCCCCGGGAGTCCACGGCCACCCGCCGTCCCCCTTCCGGCTTGCCTTACCGGGCAAATGGAGCACGACAATAAAGTAAAAAAGGAGAAAACATGACGACCCAATGGCTGAAGACCCTGGGGGCCAGCTTGGCTCTCACCGTAGCCGCAGGAACCGCAAGCGCTGAAACCCTCAAGGTCGTGACCGACCCCAGTTTCGTCCCCTTCGAGATGATGGACCAGAAAAGCGGTGAAATGATCGGCTTCGACATGGAGATCATCGCCGAAGTCGCCAAACGGGCCGGTTTTGATTACGAACTCCAGACCATGGACTTCAACGGCATCATCCCCGCCCTGCAGACCGGCAACGTCGACATCGCCATCGCCGGCATCACCATTACCGAGGAACGGGAAAAGATCGTCGACTTTTCCGACCCGTACTACGACTCCGGCCTGCGCATCCTGGTCCGCAAGGGCAGCGACGTGGACGAGTTCAGTGACCTCGAGGGCATGAAGATCGGCACCAAAATCGGCAGCACCTCCTACGACTACCTGATGGCCAACCTGGAGAACGACGACGGTGTCACCCCGTACCCGGGCAGTTCCGACATGTACATGGCGCTGATGTCCCGGGCGGTCGACGCAGTATTCTATGACGCCCCCAACGTCGGCTACTTCGCCCGCACCAAGGGCCAGGGCAAGGTCATGACCGTCGGTCCCCTGTACGAAGGTCAGCAATACGGCATCGCGCTGGTGGACGGCAGTGAATGGGTCGACGACGTCAACCAGGCCCTCGCCGCCATGAAGGAAGACGGCACCTACAAAGCCATCTACGAGAAGTGGTTCGGCCCGATGCCGGACGACATGTAACCGACCCACGGACCTTCCCGGTCCAGTTCCCCGCGCCGGGGCCCCAGCCCCGGCTGTTCCTGAACGCAACCTCCTGCGGAGACCTATACCGTGGAATTCCAGTTTCAGTTCGATTGGCAGGCGGCCATCGACTCCATCCCGTTTCTGCTCAAGGGGATCCCCTACACCCTGCTGATCTCCTTTGGCGGCCTGCTCATCGGCTTCCTCCTGGGCATCCTGTTCGGCCTGCTCAGCATCAACAAAAAATGGTTCCTGCGCTGGCCCGCCACGGCCTACATCGAGATTTTCCGTGGCACCCCGATCCTGGTGCAGGTCCTGTTCATTTTCTACGGCCTGCCGGACCTGATCGGCCGCCCCATCGACCCGCTCACCGCCGGCATCGCCGCCATCGCCCTCAACTCCGGAGCCTACATATCCGAAGTGGTACGCGGCGGCGTGCAGTCCATCGACAAGGGGCAGACCGAAGCCGGCCTGTCCCTCGGCCTGTCACGGAGCCAAACCTTCTGGTCCGTGGTCTGGCCCCAGGCGTTCCGCCGTATGATTCCGCCCTTGGGCAACCAAGCCATCGTCAGTATCAAGGACACCTCGTTGTTCTCCGTGATCGGTGTCGGCGAATTGGTCCGTCAGGGCCAGGTGTACATCGCCAACACCTTCACCGCCTTCGAGGTTTATTTCGTGGTCGCCATCCTGTACCTGGCCATCACCCTATCCCTGTCCCTGCTGCTGCGGGCGCTGGAGCGCCGTGGCGTGGCCTCTGTCTGAAGGAAAACAAGTCATGACTCATATCGTGGAAATCAAGGGCATGAACAAGTACTTCGGCAAGCTGCATGTCCTCAAAAACATTGACCTGACCGTGGAGCCGGGCGAAGTGGTGGTGATCATCGGCGCCAGCGGTTCCGGCAAGTCCACCCTGATCCGGTGTGTCAACGGCCTGGAGGAGTTCGAGTCCGGCAAACTGGTGGTCGATGGCCATGCCCTCGCCCCCCGGGGTGGCAACCAGAAGGCCCTGGCCGAAATCCGCAAGGAAGTGGGCATGGTGTTCCAGCAGTTCAACCTGTTTCCCCACCTGACGGTACGGGAAAACATCATGCTGGCGCCGATGAAGGTGAAGGACACCCCGAAGACCGTGGCCAATGCCACCGCTGAGCGCCTGCTCAACCGGGTCGGCATCGGCAACCAGGCGGACAAGTACCCCAGCCAGCTGTCCGGCGGCCAGCAGCAACGGGTGGCCATTGCCCGCGCCCTGGCCATGGAACCCCGGCTGATGCTGTTCGACGAGCCCACTTCGGCACTCGATCCGGAAATGATCGGCGAGGTACTGGATGTCATGCGCGAACTGGCCAGGGACGGTATGACCATGATGGTGGTCACCCACGAAATGGGCTTTGCCCGGGAAGTGGCCGATCGCGTGATCTACGTCCATGAAGGCCAGATTGTGGAACAGGGCAAGCCGGACCAAGTGTTCGACAACCCGCAGAACGAGCGCACCCAGGCCTTCCTGTCCCGGGTACTCGCCCACTGACCTCCCAGGCCCCGGCCTGCCACAAAGCCCCCGAGAGCCGGGGGCTCCGGCCGCAACGCAGCCCCTGTCGATCAATCAGGGTCGCACCTAACGCCTCTTCAAGCGTCCGAATATGGGCCGTCACGTTCGACGGCACCGTGTGCACGCGCTCCGCGGCGGGACATCGACAGTCCCAACGGAGGGCATACGCCGACGTTTTCGGTGAACTATCGATGATCGGGCAGCCACTGGCCAGGAATCCAAGTCAGATAAACGGCCATGCCAAACAGCTCAACCAGCGATTGGAAAACGATGACCACGACGGCGCCCTGCCAGGCCTCGGGCAAGGTCAACGCGATGGGCAGAACCACAAAGGAGTTGCGGGTGCCAAAGCTGAACGTCAAGGTTCTGGCGGATAAAACGGGGAGCCGGAACAGCCGACTGAGGGCCTTGCCCAGCAGCGCGGCGTAAACCAGATAGGCGATGAAAACGAGGGCAACCGAGCCCAACACGCCGGTAAGTCCAGCCACCGTTTTGACTTGAGACGCCGCAATGACAAATACGACCAGGGCCAGCAACGGCACGGGAAGCAGCCCCATACCGCTCACCCAACGCTTGGCCGCGACACGGCGCTCGGCAAAGTATTCAGTGCTCCAGGCCAACGTCAGGGGAACAAGAATCAGACCGACACATGCACTTACCAGCTGGCGACTTATCAACGCCTGAAACCACGAGCCGCCCAGGAATACCCAAAGGTAGACCGGCAGCATCAACATCTGTAACAGCAGCAGCACGGGCGTGGCGGCAATGGCGCGGCCTGCGTCGCCCTTGCCCAGATGTGTGAAGCTGATAAACCAATCTGTGCAGGGGACGAGCAGCACCAGTAACACCCCGGCCTGGACGGCGGGGGACAGGGGAAGCAACGCCACCAGGGCACCGAGCAGCAAGGGCGTGATCACAAAGTTACCCAGCACAAGTGCCGCCAGGAAACGCCAGTCCCGCAACCCCTGACCCAGGTGGGTCAGAGGCACCTGGGTGAAGGTGGCATAGAGTAAAACGCCCAGTAGTGGCCATAGACCCGCTTCTAAACGCGATGCCGTGTCCGGCAGGGCAATCCCGGTGGCAAGCCCCGCCAGAATAAAGGCCAGGTAAATCCAGGATTGGTGTCGTTCCATCTGGTCTCGCATCGAAAACTCTTGGTCAGTGTTCAACGAGTCGACGGTAAGCGACCTTCCTGCACACCCTCATAAAGAGACGTAATGATCGGGCATTTCACATCACCCTGCTCGGTGCAACAGGCCTGCACCAGCCCTTCCAGCGTGCGCTCGATACGCTGCAGACTTGAAATTTGCTCACGCACATTGGCGAGCTTCTGCTCACCCAGTGCCCGTACGTCATCGCAATGGGTACCATCCTGCAACCTCAGCAATTCTTTTATCTCGTCTAGGCTGAAGCCCAACCACCGGGCTGTTCGAATGAACTGAAGACGCGCCAGCGCCTCGTCGTCGTAATGGCGAATGCTTCCGTAGGGCTTTTCGGGTTCCTCCACCAATCCACGGCGCTGGTAATAGCGGATGGTTTCCACTCCCATGCCGGCGGCTTTGGCCAGGGCGCCAATGGTCAGTGAACGCGGTTTTTCAGACATAGGTGTTGATTCCGTAGCTGACTACGGGAGTAACCTTATCTCAGTCCCCCATCTCATGACAGGAGCCAACGTACTGTCAGAGTCCTCACAGGGTATTTCGACTACGTGCTTTTGCCCGCATTGGTCTTTTTCATTGGCCTGACCTGCTATGTCCTCTGGCGTAGAAAGAAGTACGACGCCTGCTGCGATAGCCCTTCAACCCAGGAGGAACGTGAATGAGTGACAACAACCTGCACATTGCAGTGATTGGCAGTGGTGCCAGTGCCATGGCCGCGGCCTTGAAGGCAACGGAACGCGGTGCCCGGGTGACGCTGATTGAGCGCGGCACCATCGGCGGAACCTGCGTCAACATTGGTTGTGTACCGTCCAAGATCATGATCCGGGCGGCCCACATCGCCCATCTTCGCCGGGAAAGCCCGTTTGACGGGGGACTCAGCGCCCAGGTACCGGTAGTGAATCGTTCAGCCCTTCTGGCTCAGCAACAGGCCCGGGTGGAGGAGCTGCGCGAGTCTAAGTACCAGAGCATTCTTGATGATAATGCCGCGATTACCGTCCTCAGAGGCGAGGCGCGGTTCGTGAACGAGCGTACACTGATGGTTACGCTCAACAACGGTGGCGAGCAGACGGTGCACTTCGACCGGGCCTTTATCGGCACCGGTGCTCGGCCAGCCATACCTCCGATTCCGGGGCTGTCCGAGACCCCCTACCTCACGTCCACCCGTGCGCTGGAACTGGACCACATTCCCGAGCGCCTCGTTGTGATTGGCGCCTCAGTGGTGGCCATCGAGCTGGCCCAGGCCTTTGCCCGCCTTGGCAGCAAGGTCACAATTCTGGCCCGCAGCCGAGTGTTGTCACAGGAAGACCCAGCAGTGGGTGATGCCGTGGAAGCGGCCTTCCGTCGCGAGGGCATCGAGGTGCTCAAGCAGACCCAGGCCAGTGAGATTGCCCATAACGGCCGGGTGTTCACCCTCCAAACCAACGCCGGCACCCTGGAAGCGGAGCAACTGCTGGTGGCCACTGGCCGTACACCCAATACCGAGATCCTGAACCTGGAGGCCATCGGCGTGGCCACCGAACGCGGCGCGATCCGGATCGACAACCACCTGCAGACCACCTCGTCGGGCATTTATGCCGCGGGCGACTGCACCGATCAACCCCAGTTCGTCTACGTGGCTGCCGCCGGTGGCAGTCGGGCAGCCATCAACATGACCGGCGGTAACGCCAGCCTCGACCTCAGCGCCATGCCCAAGGTGATCTTTACCGATCCGCAAGTGGCCACCGTCGGTCTGTCCGAGGCAGAGGCCCAGGCTCAGGGATTCGACACCGACAGCCGCATCCTGACCCTCAGTGACGTGCCCCGGGCGCTGATCAACTTCGATACCGGTGGCTTCATCAAGATGGTTGCGGAGCGGGAAAGCGGACGGTTGCTGGGCGTTCAGGCCGTGACGGGCGAGGCTGGCGAGCTGATCCAGACCGCCGTCATGGCCCTTCGCGCCCGCATAACCGTTCACAATCTCGCCGATGAGCTGTTCCCGTATCTGACCATGGTGGAGGGGCTCAAGCTCTGTGCCCAGACCTTTACCAAAGACGTCAGCCAGCTGTCCTGTTGTGCGGGGTAGAGAAACACCGGCGGGCGTCATCCAGCCCCGCATGGCAGCAGACGTTACCCGCGCTGTCCAATACTACGTCGCATCGCTTCGCCAACGCCTCCCGCAGCCGCTCTCTTGCCCTGCGGATCCTGGCTTTCGCAGCGGGGAGCGAAAGGCCTCTGGCGTCCGCATAGGCCTCCTGTGACATCGGGCCCAAATCACAAGCCTGTATAATGTCCCGATCGCTCTCCGCCAGGTCCGGCAAGGTTGCCGCGATGCAGGCATCCAGCTCATCCACCGGTGCCCGCTCCGGCGCGCGCTCGTCTGGTAAATGATCCCTCACCGGCACCCAATGCTTGCGCAAGCGGTGGCTGTCGGTCAGTGCGTTACGGGCAACCCGGAACAACCAGGCGCGGGGGTTCTGCAACTCACAGAACGCCCGCCCCTCGCGCATGGCCTTGAAGAACACATCCTGCAAAACATCGTCGGCCATCACGGGCTCTTTAACCTGACCGATCAGAAAGCCGCGAAGCTCTGCCTGATGATCGTGCCAGGCCTGCAGTACACAGTCGAATGTCATCTCGATCCACTCACTTCAAGGGGCAGGACGAGGCCCCCGCCGCCATTGTTTATTCCCTATTATGCCTCAAGACGAAGAGTCGCACCGCTTGATCCATATATGGCATCGCCGGAACTGCCACGGAGGGTTCATCGTCCCCTCCGGCTCAGCCATGTTTTTCGGAATAGGGGAGTATCCTTTAACGACACGGTTCGTCTTCCACTCAGCAATCCATTTTCAACAGGATAACAAGGGCGCCTGCGACCATGTTTGAAATATTCACGCGCCTCGCCAACTGGCTGGCCTATGACCTGGTGGGGCTGAACCCGGACACCAAACTGGGCAGCTCCCTTCATTTTTTCATTGAAGACACCAGTAAGATCCTGTTTCTGCTGATCGTGATGATTTATCTGATCGCGCTGGCAAGGGCCTCTCTCAATCTGGAACGGGTTAGGGCCTATATCCAACAGAAACATCGCGTGATGGGCTATGTGTTCGGGTCTGGTTTTGGCGCTATTACCCCGTTCTGTTCCTGCTCCAGTATTCCGCTGTTTCTGGGCTTTACCAGCGCCGGCATTCCGCTGGGCATCACCATGGCTTTTCTGTTCACCTCGCCCATCATCAACGAAGTGGCCGTGATCATGCTCTGGAGCCTGCTCGGCTGGAAGTTCACCCTGGCCTACATTGTGATTGGCATGGTCGTTGGCATTATCGGCGGCATGATTCTGGATGCGGTAAAGGGGGAGCGTTGGCTGAAGGATTTTGCCGCCAAAGCCTATCAGGCAGCCGCTTCCGAAACCCGGGAGCACGAGCACGAGGTTGACGTGCCCGAGGCACCAAAGCTGACCCTGGCTGAAAGGCACCAGTTTGCCAAAGACGAACTCCGGGAAATTGTCGGTCGCATCTGGAAGTGGGTGCTCATCGGCGTTGGCCTGGGTGCGGCTTTGCACGGCTTTGTGCCGGATGGCTGGTTTGCCGAGAACCTCGGCAGCGGCCAGTGGTGGAGTGTACCCGCGGCTGTGTTCGCGGGCCTGCCCCTGTATTCCAACGCCACCGGCGTGATACCGGTCATGGAGAGCCTCATTGTCAAGGGCCTGCCGGTGGGCACCACGCTGGCCTTCTGTATGGCCACCGTGGCGGCCAGCTTTCCGGAATTTATCATGCTCAAACAGGTCATGACATACCGCCTGTTGGCCATGATTTTTGTGATCCTGCTGGCCAACTTCATGGTGGTCGGCTGGATAATCAACGGGATTGGTCCCTGGCTGTTCGCCGGGTTCTGATCAAAACGTCAAGCATGAAACAACCAGACTGGAGAATCTTATGAAACATGTCGAAGTACTGGGTACCGGCTGCAAGAAGTGCGTTACCACTGCTGAGAGCATTGAGCGCGTGGCTCAGGAACTGGGCCAATCGGTCGAGGTCATCAAAGTGACCGATCCGGCGAAAATCATGGCGTACAAGGTGATGTCCACCCCAGCGGTAGCGATTGACGGCAAGGTCGTGCACAGCGGCTCGATCCCCGAAAGGAACAAGATTGTCGGCTGGCTGGAATCCTGACCCGATTTACCGAATGGCCCTGCCCGGTGAGTCGTTCGACCTGGTGAAAACAAAGGAGCACACATGAGTTCAACGGCAGTCGATGTCCTGGTGATCGGTGGTGGTCAGGCCGGTTTGGCAACCGGTTACTTTCTTCGGCGGCACAAGCTGGATTATCGGATTCTGGACCGGGAGCCGGCGCCGGGTGGCGCCTGGCGGCATGGCTGGGATTCCCTTCAGTTGTTCTCGCCGGCGCAGTGGAGTTCCCTGCCTGGCTGGCAGATGCCGGAAACCGAAGATGGCGAATGGCCGCAGCGGGATGAAGTCATCGACTACCTGGCGCGGTACCAGAAACGCTATGACATACCGGTCGAACGGCCGGTGGAGGTGGCGTCCCTTACCCGAGGTGTCAACCGTCTGTCGGTTGAAACCGATCGTGGCACCTACCACGCAAAAGTCGTTGTCAGCGCCACCGGCACCTGGAGTCATCCCTTTATTCCTCAGGTGGAAGGCATCGGCGACTACCGGGGGCGTCAGGTGCACTCCGCCCACTATCGGCGCCCTGAGGATTTCCGGGATCGGCGGGTTCTGGTGGTTGGCGGAGGCAATTCCGGCGCCCAGATCTATGCGGAGGTTTCTAGGGTGGCCAATGCAAGCTGGGTCACCCGGCATCCACCAAAATTTTTACCGGACGACGTGGATGGCCGCGCACTCTTCGAGATGGCCACAGAGAAGTGGAAAGCTGAGCAGGAGGGCCGGGAATACACCCCAGCGGGCACCCTGGCGGACATCGTTATGGTACCGCCGGTCAAGGAAGCCCGGGAACGGGGCGTGCTGGAAACCCGTCGAATGTTCACCCGCTTTACGCCACAGGGTGTGGTCTGGCCGGACGGCGAAGAGGAAGCCGTTGATGCGGTGATCTGGTGTACCGGATTTCGCCCCGCGCTGGCTCATCTTGAAGGCCTCGGCGTGGTGGAGGCCGATGGCCGGGTAGACACCGAAGGCACACGCTCCGTCAAGGAGCCTCGTTTATGGCTGGTGGGTTACGGCGACTGGACCGGATTTGCCTCTGCGACCCTGCTGGGCGTCATGCGCAGCGCCCGGGCCGCTGCGCATGAGATCAATGACTATCTTGAGGGTTTCTGAGGGATCAGTGGCTCTCTATCACCGGACGCTCCTCCGGTAGCATCACCGACAACAGTGCCGCGGTTGCGACCAACGCTGAAGATATCCACAAGCAGGCTTCCAGCCCGTATGCCTGATAGACCCAGCCAGACAGGATGGTACCCAGCAAACGGCCGGCCGCGTTGGACATATAGTAGAACCCCACATCCAGCGAGACGCCATCGCCCCGGGCATAGCTGACAATCAGATAACTGTGCAGCGAGGAGTTAATGGCAAACAGCACACCGAACACCAGCAAGCCGCCGACCACCACCGCCTGGGCCGACCAGCCGGCCATCAGCGCACCAGCAATGCCGGCTGGAATGAGCGCCAGTCCTGCCGCCCAAAGCACGGCACCTGATTTGCCGTTTGAGTGGCCGGTAATGCGCGGCGCGATCGTCTGAACAAAGCCGTAACCGATGATCCAGCTGGCCATAAAGCCGCCAACTTGCCAGTGATCCCAGCCAAAGACCGTAGCCATGTAGACCGGTAACGCGACCACAAACCAGATATCCCGGGCACCAAACAGAAACATGCGGGCCGCAGACAGCACGTTGATGGCCCGGCTTTTCGACAGAATGTCGCTGAACTTCGGCTTGGCCTTACTCTTGCCCAGATCCTGCCCGAGCAGAAACAGGCTGGCCAGCCATACCAGTCCCAGCGCCACGGCCATGATAATCACCGCGCCCTTGAAACCGGCGGCCATCAGCAGCACACCACCGAGAAAGAAACCCACCCCTTTCAGGGTGTTCTTTGAGCCCGTGAGGATCGCCACCCATTTGTAGAGGGTGCCCTGCTGCTCATCCGGCACCAGCAGCTTGATGCCGCTTTTGGCTGACATCTTGTTCAGATCCTTGGCAATGCCGGAGAGCGCCTGGGCCGCCATGACCCAGGGCACCGTCAGCATGGCCGCCGGTACTGCCAGCATACCCAGTGCCACAATCTGCAGGAACAGCCCGATGTTCATGGTGCGGTTCAGACCCATACGAGCCCCCAGATAACCGCCCACGAGGTTGGTGACCACGCCGAAGAACTCGTAGAAGATAAATAGCAGGGCAATTTCCAGCGGCGAGTACCCCAGCTGGTGGAAATGCAGCACCACCAGCATCCGCAGCGCACCGTCTGTGAGGGTAAATGCCCAGTAGTTGCCAGTGATGACGAGGTACTGTCGGATGGAGGCCGTCATATCAGGCAGAACCTACCAAGCGAGCCAGCTCGACGGTCCGGTTGGCGTAACCCCATTCGTTGTCGTACCAGGCGTAGATCTTCACCTGGGTACCGTTGACCACCATAGTGGACAGGGCATCGACAATGGATGACCGTGGGTCGGTTGTATAATCAATCGACACCAACGGACGCTCTTCGTAGCCCAGAATGTCTTTCAGCTCACCTTCGGCGGCTTCTTTCAGAAGACGATTGACCGTTTCACGGTCCGTGGGCTGCTCGACTTCAAACACGCAGTCCGTCAGTGACGCATTGGTCAACGGAACGCGAACCGCATGGCCGTCGAGCCGGCCTTTCAGCTCCGGGAAGATCTCGATGATGGCCGTGGCCGAACCCGTGGTTGTGGGGATCAGAGAACTGCCACAGGACCGGGCCCGCCGCAGGTCTTTGTGGGGCGCATCGAGAATCGTCTGGGTGTTGGTCAGGCTGTGAATGGTGGTGATGGAGCCGTGCTTGATACCCAGCTTCTCATGAATCACCTTCACCACCGGAGCGAGGCAGTTGGTGGTACACGAGGCAGCCGTCACAATGCGGTCGTTAGCGGGGTCGAAACTCTTGTCGTTTACGCCAACCACAATATTTCTGGCACCGGCTTCCTTCACTGGGGCAGTCACTACTACGCGCTTCACACCCTGATCCAGATACCCCTGCAGCACCTCGACCGTCTTCATTTTGCCGCTGGCTTCAATCACCAGATCACAGCCGGACCAATCCGTTTCCGCAATGGTTTTGTTGCGGGTAACGCGAATCCGCTGCTCGCCGATCATGATATGGTCGCCGTCCACCCCGGCCTCGTGGCCCCAGCGGCCGTGTACACTGTCAAAGTTCAGCAAGTGCGCCAGCGTGTGTGCATCCGCGCCGGGGTCATTGATCGCGACAAACTCCATGTCCGGCCACTCCCAGGCCGCCCGAAGGGCCAACCGGCCAATCCGGCCAAACCCGTTAATACCTACCTTGATCTTGCTCATAATGGACTCCTTCGAAGCTCTTTTATCAATAAATTCATGGTCATTTCAGACAAGCCGGATACCGGGCCGGTCAGGCATCGCCAGAAGTGCCGCTTTCTCCCGTTGTGTGAGCCCGGGGTTACTTTCCGCCGTCTCGTCCAGAACCCGGAGCACCCAGGGCGGCAACTGGGGATGCAGGTAGTAAAAGACCCACTGCCCCCTGCGTTCCGTCTCAAGCAGTCCGGCCTCCCTCAGCGTCGCGAGGTGCCGGCTGATTTTCGGTTGCGGGGCATCGAGCGCTGCGGTCAGCTCGTTGACGCAGAGTTTCTTCTGATCGCGGATCAGCATCAGCATGGCCAGGCGAAGCTCTTCTCCTAATGCCCGGAATACGTCAGCCGGTTTGTAATCCATCGGCTTCATCCCGGTTTCTTTCTGGTGCACCAGGGTGAACAGCCCGATTCGCTCCTTCAGTTCTTTGAGGGTGAGGGCAAAGGTCGCATGGCGGTTGCTGGGGACCGGGTCCGGAAAATCCCATGCAATCTGCTGGGCCGACGGACAGACGCTGCCACATTCGTTGGCGGCCTTCTCACAGAGGGTAATCACATAATCCCATTCTTCCTCCTGCAAATCAGCCAATGACTTGCTGTGGAGTCCGTCTACCTCGATTCCGGATTCTTTGAGCACCTGCAACGCCATGGGATGGGGCCCGGCAGGCTCAGTGCCGGCACTGGCAACCTCAAAGCGGTCGCCCGCCATGTGTTTTAACAACGCCTCAGCCATGAGAGAGCGGGCGCTATTGGCGGTGCAGACAAACAGAACTCGGCGCTTCATATTCGATTATCCATATGTTGTATATTTTGCATATGCTATTTTTTGGATACTATCCGAGGTCATCGACAATGTAAACCTGTGCAAGAACACGAGCACCTGAGCCTGAAAAAAATGTTCTGAAGGCAGCATCTTTTCGGCAAGAGGTTCGTCTTCTTATCGAACTCTAAGCCGACCATTTTCTTGAATTAAGTCGCACAAAACTGAGGAGCGCCATGGGTAACTCAGACCTGCCCAACGTCAACCCGGAACACTTTGTATCCCCCACCACCGCCCAGGTATTCGCGGACAAGCCTTCGACTCACGCCCCCCGCATCCTGCTGCTCTATGGCTCGTTACGAGCAAGATCGTTCAGCCGGCTGGCCGTGGAAGAAGCCGCCCGCCTGCTGGAGGCCATGGGTGCGGAAACCCGCATTTTTGACCCCCGCGGCCTGCCCCTGGCGGATGCCGAGGATGCCTCGCACCCGAAAGTTCAGGAACTTCGCAGCCTGACGGAATGGTCCGAGGGTATGGTGTGGTGTTCGCCGGAACGCCACGGCGCCATGACCGGCATCATGAAAACCCAGATTGACTGGATCCCGCTCTCGATTGGCGGCATGCGCCCCACCCAGGGCAAGACCCTGGCCGTGATGCAGGTTTGTGGCGGCTCCCAGTCTTTCAACGCGGTCAATCAGTTGAGGGTGCTTGGCCGATGGATGCGCATGGTCACCATCCCCAATCAGTCGTCGGTGCCCAAGGCGTTTATGGAATTCGACGATAACGACCGAATGAAGCCTTCGCCGTATTACAACCGCATCGTCGATGTGATGGAGGAGCTGGTGAAATTTACCCTGCTGATCCGGGATCGTAGCGACTACCTGACCGACCGGTATTCGGAGCGGGTAGAAAGTGCTGAAGAAGTCTCCAAACGCGTCAACCAGCGGTCAATGTGAGGGAAGGGCGATGAACAGCAGCACCGAAATGACCCAGGCGGAAAGCTCTGGCGAAGGCATGGATCTGTTCGGCCGGTATCTGTCGGTGTGGGTGGCTCTGGCCATCATGGCCGGCGTGGCGCTCGGCCAGTTGGCGCCGGTGATACCGGAAACCCTGTCTCGTTTCGAATACGCTCAGGTCTCCATTCCCATCGCCATTCTGATCTGGGCGATGATCTTCCCGATGATGGCGCAGATTGATTTCAGTGCCGTGGTCGGAGTGGGAAAAGAACCGAAAGGCCTGGCCATTACCACCATCGTCAACTGGCTGATCAAACCCTTTACCATGTTTGCGATTGCCTGGTTCTTTCTGACAGTGGTTTTCGAGCCATTTATTGCCCCAGAGCTGGCGAGTGAGTACCTGGCCGGCGCGATCCTGCTGGGTGCGGCCCCCTGCACTGCGATGGTCTTCGTCTGGAGCTACCTGACCAAGGGCGATGCCGCCTATACGCTGGTGCAGGTGTCCCTGAACGACCTGATCATGTTGTTTGCGTTTGCACCGATTGTTGTTTTCCTGCTGGGCATTTCCGATATCGAAGTACCCTGGGATACCGTCATACTGTCCGTGGTGCTGTACATTGTCATTCCGCTGACCGCTGGCTACCTGACCCGACGCACGTTGATTGCCCGCCGGGGACAGCGCTGGTACGACGAAGTGTTCATGAAACGTCTCGGCCCTGTTACCCCGGCGGCACTGATTGTCACCCTGGTACTGCTGTTCGCCTTTCAGGGCGAGGTGATCCTGAACAATCCCCTGCATATCCTGCTGATCGCCGTGCCACTGGTTGTTCAGACCTTCCTGATTTTCTTCCTGGCCTACGGCTGGGCCCGGCTTTGGAAGGTGCGCCACTGCATCGCAGCGCCCGGCGCCATGATCGGCGCCAGCAATTTCTTTGAGCTTGCGGTCGCTACGGCCATCGGACTGCTCGGTCTACAATCCGGGGCGGCTTTGGCGACCGTGGTTGGCGTGCTGGTGGAGGTTCCACTGATGTTGATGCTGGTACGCATCGCCAACAGGACCCGGGATCGGTTCCCGGCCTGAGGGCCCTGCCCAGCCGGCACCCCATTCGCCGTCACGGCTTCACAGCCTCACGCGACAGACGATAGAACCAAGTTCACAACAACAGTTACTAAAACAGAGGAGTACAGTAAAAAGAACGGAACGATGATCCATGCTTGCCAACTTTTTGGTAACAACACACACGGGTTCCCCAACAAAGAGGCACGCCTTCGTAAAAAGGGAAAGGGAGTTGAACGCAAAACGAGATAAGCAAAAACATTACTGCTTCTCATCAGACGCCCGATAACTTTTCCAGTCCAGATCACTCGCGCAGCTGAAATAGCGCTTCCCTCAGTCGCCACACGGTGTTCAATCAAAATCACATATCGGAAACTAATAGTAAGGATAACGAGTAGCGGCAATAGTCCAAAGAACAGGCTGAAGTTACCGATGTGAGCCAGAACATAAATAGCTTTGTCATTCATTGGTCCGCATCCGCGCTACGATCAACCAACATCAGCTGACCAAGCGTACTGGAACAGTTACGTCGTGGCGTCCAGCTAATCCAACGCTCCGAGATACCAACCTGACAAAAAAATACAGAAACATGGGAAGCACATACACCGTGAAAGGTACGGTGACCCACAGCTTCAAAGAACACGGCAAAGGTTCGCTTTCATCTCCCATCCGGGATTCAATGCGTGGGCCTATTCGTGGAAGGTTTCGAAATACGAAAAATGCGTAAACATGTCCGCCCCTCATTCAGAGACCGATAGGACCATTTCCCCAAACACTGCGAATACCATCCAATTGCTTACTTGGCGTCGCAATTCGCCGTTCGACTTTCGAGGTTTTACGAAAGGGATCGGCAACGACAATCATTTCGCCCGGTGACCGGCAAAGAACTCTGCAAAGTAGCCGCGGGCTCAGCCAAACCCGCCGTCCTCAGGGACTTTGATGTTGGCTGAGCCGACTCTGCCACAGTTACCGTACCCGCAACGCCCCCTTTCGCCACATCGGGCCTGCGAAGGGCGCCGGCAAACCGGCACCGGCGTCCTCAACGAGCCGCCGTCCCGGCCGTCAGCGCCTTGATCACCTCATGTTCGAGGTCGATCTTGAGGCGGGAGTCCTGGGTCAGGAAACCGGCGATCTTGCGCCCGATCAGCGGCAGGTCGCAACGCACCCTCAGCGAGACCTGATTACGGCAACCGTCGCCATGCCGCAACAGGCGCATCATACCGGTCATCCGGGCCGGGACCCCGGCCAGATGGACGCGGAACTCACAGTGCCATTCGTCCTCGTTCTTTCGGAACCAGTGCTCCTCCTGGCGAACCGAATTCCACTCCCGGTGAAAACTGGCCAGAATGGCCGGCACCTCCTGTGACGCCCGAACCTCCCGTTCCACCACCAGCTTGGCCGAGGCGGGTTCGCGGCGGAGCTCCCGCACCACCACGTCCCGGGCCCCCAACCGGGCGTTTTTCTCACGGATGAGCGTTTCGTCGAAGAACTGCTCCAGCAGCTGTTCCAGCGGTGCCTCATAGGCGTGTGTGACTTCAAACTCCATGGCCGACTCCGTTTTCTTGTTTCCCGGGATTGTGGGCTGCCACCGTGGCGGCGCCATTGGCCGCTGGGGCACGGCCGCCAGGCATGGTGGCCAGCCCGCGCGGTTAACTGTAAGATCCCGACTGGTTAACAGAACACACCCGCACCACGACGTGACCGGAGACAGCCCATGAACAACGCCGAGCTGGTCGCCCGCGACCTGAAAGCCGTCTGGCACCCCTGCACCCAGATGAAAGACCACGAAACCCTGCCGTTGATCCCCATCAAGCGAGGCGAAGGCGTCTGGCTGGAGGACTTCGAGGGCAACCGTTACATCGATGCGGTCAGTTCCTGGTGGGTCAACCTGTTCGGGCACGCCAATCCGCGCATCAACGCCGCCATCCGGGAGCAGACGGAACAGTTGGAGCACGTCATCCTTGCCGGCTTTACCCACGAGCCGGTGGTCCGCCTGTCCGAGCGCCTGGTGTCCGTCACCCCCGAGGGTCTGAACCGCTGTTTCTATGCCGACAACGGCTCGTCCGCCATCGAGGTGGCGCTGAAGATGAGCTACCACTACTGGAAGAACCTGGGCCGGCCGGGCAAGAAAAACTTCGTCAACCTGAGCAACAGCTACCACGGCGAAACGCTGGGTGCCCTGGCGCTGGGCGACGTGTCGCTGTACAAGGACACCTACCAGCCGCTGCTGATGGACGTGCTGACCGCGCCCTCCCCCGACGCCTACCTCAAGGAACCGGGAGAAACCGACGAGGCCTATGCCCTGCGCCAGTTCGAGGCGATGGAGCGGTTGCTGGCGGAGAAGCACGAGGAAATCTGCGCGGTGGTGGTGGAACCGCTGATTCAGTGTGCCGGCCACATGCGCATGCACCATCCGATCTACCACACCCGGCTGCGGGAGGCCTGCGACCGCTATCAGGTCCACCTGATTGCCGATGAGATCGCGGTGGGATTCGGCCGCACCGGCACCCTGTTCGCCTGCGAGCAGTCGGGCATCAGCCCGGACTTCCTGTGCCTGTCAAAGGGGCTGACCGCCGGCTACTTGCCGCTGTCCGTGGTGCTGACCACCGACCGTGTGTACGAGGCCTTCTACGACGACTATCAGACCCTGCGGGCGTTCCTGCACAGTCACAGTTACACGGGCAATCCGATCGGCTGCGCGGTGGCGTTGGCCACCCTGGACATCTTCCGGGACGAACAGGTGATCGAGAACAACCGCCAGCTGGCCCGCTGCATGGCCGAGTCGGTGGCGCATCTGGCGGACCACCCGAACGTCGGTGACATCCGCCAGCACGGCATGACCCTGGCGATCGAAATGGTCAGGGACAAGGCCCACAAGACCCCCTTTCCCTGGCAGGAGCGACGGGGACTGCGGGTGTACCAGCACGCCCTCACCCGCCAGGCACTGCTTCGCCCGCTAGGCAATGTGGTGTACTTTATGCCTCCGTATGTGATCACCGAAGAGCAGATCCGTCATCTGGCTCAGGTGGCCACCGAAGGCATCGAACTGGCAGTGAAGGACTGACACCGGATGCGCATCCCGCGAATCTACACGGACACGCCCCTGGCGGTCGGGCAGACCGCCGCCCTGGATGACAACGCCGCCCAGCACGTGGGCCGGGTCCTGCGCATGCAGCCTGGCCAGGAGCTGCGGCTGTTCAACGGCAACGGCCACGACTACCCCGCCCGCATCGTCGAGGCGGGCAAGAAGCGGGTCGCGGCGACCATCCTTGAGGAAATCCCCAACCCCTCCGAATCCCCTCTGGAGATCGTACTGGCCCAGACCCTGTCCAAGGGCGACCGGATGGACTATGCCGTGCAGAAGGCCACGGAACTGGGCGTGACCCGCATCGTGCCGCTGACCTCCGAGCGCTGCGATGTCCGGCTCCGAGGGGATCGCGAGGACAAGCGGTTGAAGCACTGGCAGCAGGTGGCCATCAGCGCCGCCGAACAGTGCGGGCGGGCCCGGGTTCCTCAGCTGATGCCGGTGATGTCACTGCCGGAATGGTTCGACCTGGCCCGAGACTGTGATCTCCGCCTGGTGCTCCACCACCGCACCGAGCAATCCCTGACGACCCTGGCCCGCCCCACCCGTGTCGCGCTCATGATCGGGCCGGAGGGGGGGTTCAGTGGCGATGAAGTCGCGGCGGCGGAGGCTGCGGGGTTCGTTCCGGTCGCCCTCGGCCCCAGGGTATTGCGCACCGAGACTGCCCCGGTCGCGGCGCTGACACTGTGCCAATGGCTGTGGGGGGATTTCGGCGGGCACCGGGGGTAGCCCGGCGGCACGGCCGTGCCGCCGGGCTCGGCCGGCATCCCAGTCATTGACAGCCGGCGGGGCCGGTCACATGATCCGTGTCTGACAATTTCAGGGTTTGCGCGCACCTGCCGATGCCTGGCCACCCCGGGCCAGTAACAACACGACGACGAGTACGAGTACCGGATGACGAGCCTGCTGACCTCCCCCGAATTCTGGCAATACCTGAGCATCCCCGTGATTGCGGCGCTGATCGGCTGGTCCACCAACTGGCTGGCCATCCAGATGACCTTCTACCCACTGGAGTTTGTCGGCAGGCCACCGTTGCTGGGCTGGCAGGGCATCATTCCCTCCAAGGCCCGGAAAATGGCGGCCAAGAGCGTGGATGCCACCATTGCCAAGATCGGCACCGTGCAGGAGATTTTTCAGCAGATCGATCCCCAGGTGCTGGCCGCGCACATCGTCCACTCGGTGGACCCGCGCATCGAAGAGTATGTCGACGAGCTGATGCTCCGGGACTACCCCACCTTCTGGGAGAATCTGCCGGCCTCGGCCCGGCGCATGGTGTACGAGCGGGTCCGAAAATCCACGCCGCAGCTGGTGAACAATCTGGTCGGGGACGTTTCCGCGAACATCGAGGATCTACTCGACATCAAGGGCATGGTGATTGAGCGGCTGGCCGGAGACAAGCGCCTGCTGAACCGCATTTTTCTGGAATGCGGCGAGGTGGAGTTCCGCTTCATCATCAACTCCGGCCTCTACTTCGGGTTCCTGTTCGGCTTGGTGCAGATGGCCGTGTGGTACGTGTACCCGGCTTGGTGGGTGCTGCCGGTGTTCGGCCTGCTGGTGGGCTGGGCCACCAACTGGATTGCCCTGAACGTGATCTTCCGGCCGCTGCGGGCCCGCCAGATTGGCCCGTTCCGGCTCCAGGGCCTGTTCCTCAAGCGCCAGCCCGAGGTGGCCGAATCCTTCTGTCACATCGTGACCCATGAAATCCTGACGGTTGGCAACATCATCCAGGCCATTCTCGATGGCCCCAAGGGCGACCGGGCCCGCAACATGGTCAAGAAGCACATCAAGCCGCTGGTGGACGAAACCGCCGGCATGGGCAAGGCCCTCACCCAGATGGCGTTCGGCCCGACCGGTTTCGCTTCCCTGAAAAACCGGGTGGGCGAGAAAGCCATCGAGATCTCCCGGACGTCCTTCAACAACCCGGTGTTCGAGCAAGACCGGGCCCGGGCGGTGGAGTCGATCATGGTGGAGCGCATGACGGCGCTCTCGTCCGAGGAGTTCCAGGACCTGCTGCGCCCCTGCTTCCAGGAAGACGAGATCAAGCTGATCCTGGTCGGCGCGTTCCTCGGCTTCGCCGCCGGACTCTGCCAGCTGATCTTCGTCTTCGGGGAGTCTCTCGTCTGACCCGCCCGCGAAGCTGTCAAACTGGCGGGGGCCCCACTATACTCCTATCGATACAGACAAAACCGTTTCACGCATGGTCGATGGGAGGCAGTGGATGCCTGGATGGATCTCCTGGCTGACAGGCATGTTCTCCGCGGCGCCGCCGGCGGAGCGGGCCCCGGAGTCACGCCTGTTCAACCCCGTGCCCACCCCCCGGGGGCAGGCATCCGATACCCCCGATCACGCCCATCAGCTGGAGCACCACCTGTTTTGCTGGCTGCTCGACACCGAACCCCGGGCACTGACGGCAGACATCAGTGCCCATGCGGGGGTTCTGGAACGGCTGGGCCAGCGCCTGCGCGCCGGAACCCTGGAAGAGCTGCCGCGCCGCCCCCTGAGCCTGCCCATGCTGATGCGAGCCCTGTCCGACGAGAACACCGGCCGCCAAGCCCTGACCGACACCATCCTGCAGGACCCGGCGCTGACCGACCAGCTGCTTCAGGTGGCCAACAGCCCCTACTTCCGGCCTCCGGATCACACCATCGAATCGGTGGACCAGGCGGTGTTCCTGCTGGGTATCGAAGGCATCCGGGATGTCATCTCGGCGACGCTCATGCGTCCGATGATGGCGGCCCGCAACAGCCGCGAGGCCCTGTTCGCCCGCCGCTGCTGGCTCTGGGGCTTGGCCTGTGCCCGCGCCTCGGAAATCATCGCCCGGTCGCGGAACCAGGACGCCAGCGCCCATTTCATGGTGGGCCTGCTGCCGGCCCTGGCCTACCTCACCCTGCGCCGCGAACTGGCGCGATTGTGCCCGTCAGGCCCGGATGGGCGTGAACTGGAACCGGCCCTGGTCCGGCATGCCATCGCCTGCTATCAGTGGGCGACCTGCCAGCTGCTCGCCAACGAATGGAGCCTGCCGCCCAAGTACCACGCCCTGCTGCTGACGGCAGAGCGCCCCGCGCCCGACCAGCCCAACACCGCGCTCAGCGACGGCATGCTGATGGGCACCCGGGAGGTGCTTCGGAACGCCCATCAGCGCAACCTCGGCGAAGATGAGCTGCGCGCCCTGGTCAGTCTCGGTGACGAGACGTTTGCCCAGGTGCGCAAGGCGCTTCGCCAGATACTCCAGGAGGGCTAGCCTCGCCAGCGCCCGCCAGCAGGGACGCCAGAGACACCGAGGCGCCGCTGCCGGAGGCCTCGTACAGCGTGCGGGGCACCTCGGACGGCAGCCGATCCACCACCCGGTCCTCGTCCCGGCGCACCGCCGCGAGTATATCGGCCACCGTAATCCGCTCCAGCGCCCGGCCGGGCACCAGACAGTCCCCCTGGCGTCCCGCCAGGGTCAGCAAGCCGGCCCGGATCAGCTTGTCGCTGATTTTCCGGGTCACCTCTCCAGGCACACGCAGCTGATGCTCCAGCACTTCCTGCTGGGGCGCCGGACGGCCTTCGCTGAACGGCCGGGACACCAGCCACATCAGTGCCAGCCCGACTTTCTCCTGCAGCTCGGGGGCCAGCTCCACCCGGCGGCGCTTGGCCACCGCCCCCGGATTCTGGAGGTAAAAGGCCAGACTGGCCCCCAGCAGCAGAATCATCCAGTTCACGTAGATCCAGATCAGCAGGACGATGCCGATGGCGAAGCTGGAGTAGATGGCAGCGTACTTGGCGGAGCCGGCAACAAAGGACGCGAACAGCATGCCCCCTGCCTGCCAGGTAACCCCGGCCACCACCCCGGCGATGAAGGCATAGCGCAGCTTGACCCGGGTATTAGGGATGAACACGTAGACAAAGGTGAAGGCGCCCACCACCAGGAAAAACGGCGTGAATTTGCTGACCGCCAGCAACACCGACCCGAACGGCTCGATGGCCATCAGCGCCTGCACCGCCCGGGACGAGAAAATCGTGGCGGTGACGCCGATCGCCGACACCATCAACAAAGGGCCCACCATGATCACGCTGAGGTAATTGGAAAAACGCTGGGCCATGGAGCGCATGTCCGGCACCCGCCAGATCATGTTGAAGGAGCGCTCAATCTTCTGAACCAGGGAAATCACCGTGTACACCAGCAGCGCCAGGCCCACGGAGCCGAGCACCCCCACCTTCATGTTGTCCACGAACCCCAGGATGCGCTCGGCCACCTCCACGCCCTGGGGGCCCATCGGCTCGAAGAACTGGAACAGGAAGGGCTCCATGCGCTGGTGCACGCCCAGCGCCTTGAGCACCGAGAAGCTCAGGGCCAGCAGCGGCACGATGCTCAGCAGCGTGGTGTAGACCAGGCTCATGGCGTGCAGGGTCAGCTGGCCACTGAGCACATCCCGGACCAGCGCATAGAGGGAACGGCCGACTTTGTACAGCCAGGTCCAGGGCCAGTGCTGGGGTGGATTGGGGTTGGCCAGGATCCAGTCCTCGGCCGCTTGCAGTCGTTCTCGGAATTGAAATGAAGCCACGTCACATCCTGTTGCAGTGCCTGTGCCATCGGCCGCCGGGGCCGGCTGCCGTCAAGTATGGCCGGTTCCGGCGCATTTGTCCGGCGCTCAGGCTCCGGCGGCGAGATTACGGGCGGTGATGTCCACGATGCGCTGCCGGGCTTCCCGGCTGGCCCAGGCCGAGTGGGGCGTGACGATCAGATTGGGGATGTCGGCGGCCAGCAACGGGTTGCCATTGCGTGGCGGTTCCTCGGTGAGCACGTCCACCCCCGCGCCACCGAGGTTGCCGGCCCGCAACGCGTCGGCCAGAGCCTGCTCATCCACCAACCCGCCCCGGCTGGTGTTAATCAGCAGCGCGTCCTTTTTCATCATGGCCAGCTCGCGCGCACCCATCAGATTGCGCGTGTCGTCGGTCAGCAGGCAGTGCAGCGACAACACATCCACCCGGGGCAGCAGCGCCTCCAGGGGCAGGCGGGGGTATCCGTCCACCTCGCCCGGGGGCTGCCCTGGCCGGGCCCCGAGCAGGATGTTCATACCAAAGGCCCGGGCCCGTTCGGCCACGCCCTGCCCCAGGTCACCGTAGCCGATGATGCCCAGGGTCCGGCCCTCGAGCTCCAGGATCGGGTGGTGCATCAGGCAGAAGCTGTCGCTGCTCGCCCAACGCCCGGCGCGCACGTCCCGGTCGTAGTCCAGCAGCCGGGTGGCGAGAGCCAGGATCAGCGCCATGGTGTGCTGGGCCACCGTCGAGCGGCCATAGTGGGTCACGTTCATGACCTGGATGCCGAGCTCACCGGCGGCGGCCATGTCGATGTTGTTCACGCCGGTGGCCACCACGGCTATGCGTTTCAGCTCCGGGCAGGCCTCAAAATGGGACCGGGTCAGCACCACCTTGTTCACCAGCACGGTATCAAAGCCCCGGATGCGCTCCAGAACCTGGTCCGGCCGGGTCTGGTCATAACGGGTCAGAGGGCCGGTCACGGCCTCGATCGGAGACAGGTCAACGTCATTGCCCAGGGTACGTGCATCCAGGAATACGGCGTTCATGTTTTCCTCCACGGTCATGAATCGGACAGATTACGGTAGACTGGGGGAAACCTCCAAACCAGCGGAACGAAGGAGATCCCATGGAACACGAATTCTGGCACCAGCGCTGGGCGAACAATGAAATCGGCTTTCACGAGGGTACCGTCAACCAGTACCTGCACGACCACTGGCCCGAGCTGGCCGGCACGCGCACCGACACGGTGCTGGTCCCCCTGTGCGGCAAATCCCACGATATGTGGTGGTTGCACGACCGCGGGCACCCCATCATCGGCGTGGAACTGAGCGACATCGCTTGCAAGGATTTCTTCGAGGAAGCGGGCGAAAAGGCCCAGGTCCATCCGGGCGAGCCGTTCACCCGGTTCCGGCACGATGACCTGCAGCTGTGGTGTGGCGACTTTTTCCAGCTGGTGCCGGACGACGTCAAGCACGTGCGACTGGTCTACGACCGGGCCGCCCTCATCGCGCTGCCTCCCGAAATGCGTCGTCGCTACGTGGCGCACCTGACCGCCATCCTGCCCGAAGGCACACGAATCCTGCTGATCACTCTGGATTACCGGGCCAACATCCAGGGGCCGCCGTTCAATGTCAGTGACGACGAAGTCCGGGAACTGTACGGCCAGGATTACGACATCGAGCCGATCCTGACCAACAACCTCGGCAACGACCACCCCTTCGCCAAGCGTCGTGGCCTGGCCGAGGCCACCGAGAGCGTTTTCCGCCTGACGCGGCGCTGAGTCCATCTCCAGGCGCCCCGCCGCTGGGCCGGGGCTGCCCCTGCCGTGGCCCGCGGGCGTGGCGACACATCCGCGCATCGCATACCACGATTTAATGAACCTATACCAATCCCTTGCTGTCGAATTTGCAGAACGTGAACTAAGCTCAAATTAAGCGAGCGGGATGGTCGGCAGTGGTCACCTGTGCTCGTGAGTATCTAACCCTTCCGGACACAACCTAACGAACCACCGCCGGGAACGGCGGCGCCAACAGCAACGAGGGAACTGCGTGAACTGAACAGCTGAGCAACAGCGAGCGAGGGAATATCTATGAGCATACTGCAGCATTTCAAAGAACGGTATGAGGCGACCAAAGAGGAAGAATACTCCCTCGAGGAATACCTGGAGATCTGCAAAAAAGATCGGACGGCCTATGCCACCGCCGCGGAACGCATGTTAATCGCCATCGGCGAACCAGAACTGGTCGACACCTCCCGTGACCCCCGGCTGTCACGCATCTTCTCGAACAAGGTCATCAAGCGATACCCCGAATTCTCCGAGTTCTACGGTATGGAAGACGCCGTGGAGAACATCGTGTCCTTCTTCCGGCACGCCGCCCAGGGGCTGGAAGAGAAGAAACAGATCCTGTACCTGCTGGGCCCGGTCGGCGGCGGCAAGTCCTCGCTGGCGGAAAAGCTCAAGGCCCTGATGCAGAAAGTGCCCTTCTACGCGATCAAGGGGTCGCCGGTGAACGAGTCGCCCCTGGGGCTGTTCGACCCGGCGGAGGACGCCGACATCCTTGAGGACGAGTACGGCATCCCCCGGCGCTATCTGAACTCCATCATGTCGCCCTGGGCGGTGAAGCGCCTGCATGAATTCGGCGGTGACATCAGCCAGTTCCGGGTGGTCAAGAAATACCCCTCGGTTCTGGACCAGATCGGCGTGGCCAAGACCGAACCGGGTGACGACAACAACCAGGACATTTCGGCTCTGGTGGGCAAGGTCAACATCCGCATGCTGGAGGACTTCTCCCAGGACGACCCCGACGCTTACAGCTTCAGCGGCGGCCTGTGCAAAGCCAACCAGGGGCTGCTGGAGTTCGTGGAGATGTTCAAGGCACCGATCAAGGTGCTGCATCCGCTGCTCACCGCCACCCAGGAGGGCAACTACAACACCACCGAAGGCATGGGCTCGGTGCCGTTTGACGGCGTGATCCTGGCCCATTCCAACGAGTCCGAGTGGCAGACCTTCCGTAACAACAAGCACAACGAGGCCTTCCTGGACCGGGTCTACATCGTCAAGGTCCCCTACTGCCTGCGGGTCACCGAGGAGATTCAGATCTACAAGAAACTGCTCACCAACAGTTCCCTGGCCGGCGCGCCCTGCGCTCCGGATACCCTGGACATGCTGGCGCAGTTCTCGGTGCTGTCGCGGATCAAGGAACCGGAAAACTCCAGCATCTACTCCAAGATGAAGGTGTACGACGGCCAGAACATCAAGGACACCGATCCCAAGGCCAAGTCCATTCAGGAGTACCGGGACGCCGCCGGGGTGATGGAAGGCATGGACGGCCTGTCCACCCGCTTCGCCTTCAAGATTCTGTCCAAGGTGTTCAACTTCGACACCACCGAAGTGGCCGCCAACCCGGTGCACCTGCTCTATGTGCTGGAAAAGCAGATCGAACAGGAGCAGTTCCCCACCGAAATTCAGGAGAAGTACCTGCGCTTCATCAAGGAATACTTGGCGCCCCACTATGTCCAGTTCATTGGCAAGGAAATTCAGACCGCCTATCTGGAAAGCTACAGCGAATACGGTCAGAACCTGTTCGACCGTTACGTCACCTATGCCGACTTCTGGATTCAGGATCAGGAGTACCGGGACCCGGAAACCGGCGAAATCCTCGACCGCGCGTCCATCAACGACGAGCTGGAGAAAATCGAGAAGCCGGCCGGCATCAGCAACCCGAAGGACTTCCGCAACGAGGTGGTCAACTTCGTGCTGCGGGCCCGGGCCAACAATCAGGGCCGCAACCCGTCCTGGCTCAGCTACGAGAAGCTGCGCAGCGTGATCGAGAAAAAAATGTTCTCCAACACCGAGGACCTGCTGCCGG
Source organism: Marinobacter lutaoensis (assembly GCF_001981305.1). Lineage (GTDB taxonomy): Bacteria > Pseudomonadota > Gammaproteobacteria > Pseudomonadales > Oleiphilaceae > Marinobacter > Marinobacter lutaoensis. The sequence continues at coordinate 213,066 of NZ_MSCW01000007.1, forward strand.
TCATCTCCTTCAACCCCAAAGCCAGTCAGGAAGACCAGAAGAAACACAAGCAGTTCGTCGAACGCATGGTCGAACGAGGCTATACCGAGAAACAGGTCCGTTTGCTCGCCGAATGGTACCTGCGTGTTCGCAAGTCTCACTGAGTCAGTGACCACTCGCTGACAGGAGTAGCATCATGGGTACGACTCACATCGTCGACCGACGACTGAATGGCAAGAACAAGAGCGCGGTGAACCGGGAGCGGTTCCTGCGCCGCTACCGCCACCACATCAAAAAAGCGGTGGCGGACGCGGTGCATCAGCGCTCCATCACGGACGTCGAACGGGGAGAGAAAGTCAGCATACCAACCCGGGACATCGATGAACCGGTGTTCCACCATGGCCCGGGCGGCCGCCGCGAGGTGGTCCACCCCGGCAATCAGGAATTCGTGGCCGGCGACACCATTCCCAAACCGGAGGGCGGCGGTGGCCAGGGTAGCGGCCAGGGCCAGGCCAGCCCGGACGGCGAGGGCATGGACGAATTCGCCTTCCAGATCACCCAGGAGGAATTTCTGGACTTCCTGTTCGATGACCTGGAGCTGCCCAACTTGGCGCGCAAAAAGCTGAAAGACACCGAGGCGTTCAAATACGTCCGCGCCGGTTTCACCAGCCAGGGCGTGCCGGCCAAACTGGACGTGGTGCGCTCGCTGCGGGGCGCCCATGCCCGCCGGCTCGGCCTGGGCGGCGCCCGCAAGAAAAAGATCCGGGATCTGGAAGCCCAGCTGGCCGAGCTGAAGGCCGCGCCGGCGGAGCTGGACCCGGCCTTCAGCCATCAGGATCAGATCCAGGCTCTGGAGGAGGAAATCCGGCAACTGAAGGCCAATGTGCGGCGTATCCCGTTCATCGACGAGATCGACCTGCGCTACCGCCAGCACGTCAAGCAGCCCCAGCCCGCGACCAGCGCCGTGATGTTCTGCCTGATGGACGTCTCCGGCTCCATGACCCAGATGCACAAGGACATCGCCAAGCGCTTCTTCATTTTGCTCTACCTGTTCCTGAAGAAGAACTACAAGAAGATCGACGTGGTGTTCATCCGACACCACACCAGTGCCAAGGAAGTGGACGAGCAGGAATTCTTCTACAGCCGAGAGACCGGCGGCACCATCGTGTCCAGCGCGCTGAAGCTGATGCAAAAGATCATCGAGTCCCGCTACTCGCCGGCGGAGTGGAACATCTACGCCGCCCAGGCGTCCGACGGCGACAACTGGAACGACGACTCCCCCATCTGTGGCAAGCTGCTGGCCGATAGCATCCTGCCCCTGGTGCAGTACTACGCCTATGTGGAGATCACCCCACAGGACCATCAGATGCTCTGGTACGAATACGAGAAGATCATGGAGCGCTTCCCCCAGAGCTTTGCCATGCAGCAGATTTCGGACCCGGGTGAAATCTACCCGGTCTTCCGTCAGTTGTTCGAGAGGAAAGCCGCATGAGTGATCTCATCGACCGCCCGAATGCTCCCCGGAGCACGCCCCGCAAGGCTCCGGAGCCGATTTCCACCACCTCCGAGTGGACCTTCGAGCTGATCCAGCGCTACGACGAGGAAATCGCCCGCTGCGCCGAGGAGTTTGGCCTGGACACCTACCCCAACCAGATTGAGGTGATCAGTGCCGAGCAGATGATGGACGCCTACAGCTCGGTGGGCATGCCCATCGGCTACCATCACTGGTCGTTCGGCAAGCAGTTCCTCAACACCGCCAAGGGCTACCAGCGCGGCCAGATGGGGCTGGCCTACGAAATCGTGATCAACTCCAACCCCTGCATCGCCTACCTGATGGAGGAAAACACCCTGCCCATGCAGGCGCTGGTGATCGCCCACGCCAGCTACGGCCACAACTCCTTCTTCAAGGGCAACTACCTGTTCCGCACCTGGACCGACGCCAGCGCCATCATCGACTACCTGGTCTTCGCCCGAAATTACGTGGCCGAGTGCGAGGAACGTTACGGGGTGGACGCGGTGGAGCAGACCCTGGACTCCTGCCACGCCCTGATGAACTACGGCGTCGACCGCTACAAACGTCCCTCGCCCATCTCCGCGGCCGAGGAAGCCCGGCGCCAGAAGGAGCGGGAAGAATACCAGCAGCGGCGCATCAACGACCTGTGGCGCACCATTCCCAGGCTGGACGGGGAGGACGACCCAGTGCGCCGACAGAAGCGTTTCCCGGAGGAACCCCAGGAAAACCTGCTGTATTTCATCGAGAAAAACGCGCCCCTGCTGGAAACCTGGCAGCGGGAAATCGTCCGGATTGTGCGCAAACTGGCCCAGTACTTCTACCCTCAGCGCCAGACCCAGGTCATGAACGAGGGCTGGGCCACCTTCTGGCACTACACCCTGCTGCACCGGCTCTATGAAAAGGGCCTGGTCACCGACGGCTTCATGCTGGAGTTCCTGCAAAGCCACACCGCCGTGATCTATCAGCCGCCGTTCAACAGCCCCTGGTATTCCGGCATCAACCCCTACACTCTGGGTTTTTCCATCTTCAGCGACCTGCGCCGGATCTGCGAGGCGCCCACCGACGAGGACCGCCTGTGGTTTCCCGACATCGCCGGCTCGGACTGGCTGGAGACGGTGCACTTCGCGATGAGGAACTTCAAGGACGAAAGCTTCATCCAGCAGTTCCTTTCACCCAAGGTGATGCGCGACCTGAAACTGTTCGCCATTGAGAACGACGACCAGGAAGACCATTACACGGTCACCGCCATCCACGACGACCCGGGTTATCGCCCGTTGCGGGAGAAGCTGGCACGGCAGTACAACCTCAGCTACCGCGAGCCGGACATCCAGGTCTGGAACGTGGACATCCGGGGCGACCGGTCACTGACGCTGCGCCACACCCCGGTCAACCGCGTCCCCCTGGGCGAAGATACCGAGGAAGTGATGCGGCACCTGCACCGCCTGTGGGGCTTTGACGTGCACCTGGAAAGTGTGGACGACGGTACCGTGGTGGAGGAATACCACTGCCCGCCCAGGAAACTGGAAGACGAGGACGAGCTCGTCTCCCACTGACCCAGGACGGGCCCGGGACTCAGGCCAGAAGCACCGCCATCCAGTCCACCAGCCACGGCACCAGAAGGGCGGTCGCGAAGGCCGACAAGGCCATGGCCAGCCCGGAAAAGGCCCCCATCTGGGGGCTGACCTGAAACGCCCGGGCCGTACCAATGCCATGGGCGGCAACCCCCATGGCGATGCCCCGCACCGAGTCATCCCGCACCCGCAGCCAGTCGAACAGCTTGGTTCCCAGCACCGCCCCGGTCACACCCGTGAGCACCACCAGCACCGCGGTCAGGGACGGCAGCCCGCCGATTTTCTCGGCAATGCCCATGGCCACCGGCGCGGTCGCCGATTTCGGCGCCAGGGACATCTGAATTTCCCGGGAACCGCCGAACAGCCGGGCCAGCCAGATGGAACTGCCGGCGGCGATCACCACGCCGCTGAGCAGGGAAATGGCCACCGGCAACCAAAGCTGGCGCAGACGCGAGAGCTGCTGATACAGGGGCACCGCCAGTGCCACGGTGGCCGGCCCCAGCAGAAAGTGGACGAACTGGGCCCCCTCGAAATAATCCTCGTAGGAGGTGCCGGTGGCCATCAGCACCGTGATCAGCAGCGCCACCGACCCCACCACCGGATTCACCAGCGGATTGGCCCGGGCCCTCAGGTACAGCCGGTGTGCCAGGCCGTAGGCCACCAGCGTCATGGTCAGGCCCAGCAGCGGCGACGCCGACAGGTAAACCCAGATATCCGTCAGGCCGTGCTCAACCATGGTCCTGCCCCTCCCGTTCCCGATGGCCGACCAGCCAGCGGGTGGTGAACTGCATGATCAGGGCCGTTGCCGCCATGGTCACCAGGGTGCTGATCAGCAGTGCCAGGGTGATCGGCAGCCATTCCGCGGCGATGCGGTCGAAATGCACCATCATCCCGACGCCCGCCGGCACGAACAGCAGGGACAGGTGGCTCAGCAGGGCGTTGGAGGCCTGGGCCACCGGCTCCGGCGTGGCGCCCCGGATCGCCAGGGTCACGAACAGCATCACCATCCCCAGTACCGGACCGGGAATCGGCACATCAAGCAGGCGGACCACCACCTCACCCACCAACTGGTAGACAAGCAGCAGGGTAATGCCGTTGAGAAACTGCATGGGACTCTCCTCTGGCTGACCGTGAAACCTCGCAAGGAACGGGAAACTTTAGCATGCTTCACATCGTGCATGCCGGCGGATACCAGTATACTGGTGGCAAACAATGAACAATCGACTGGCGGAGTACAACAAGGAATGAAACGTCTGGGCACGCTGGACGCCTCATGGCTGGCGGTGGAATCCGAAGACACGCCGATGCATGTCGGCACCCTGCAGATTTTCTCACTGCCCGAGGGCGCTCCCGAAACCTTTCTGCGCGACATGGTCAGCCGGATGAAGGAAGCCGGCGACGTGGCGCCCCCCTGGGGCTGCAAGCTGGCTTGGCCCGGCTTCCTCGGGCGCCTGGTCGCCCCGTACTGGGTCCCCGACAAACACATCGACCTGGATTACCACGTGCGCCATTCCGCCCTGCCCCGCCCCGGAGGCGAGCGGGAGCTGGGCGTCCTGATCTCCCGGCTGCACTCGAATCACCTGGACTTTTCCCGGCCCCTGTGGGAGTGCCATGTCATCGAGGGGCTGGAGAACAACCGGTTCGCGCTTTACACCAAGATGCACCACTCCATGATCGATGGCATCAGCGGCGTCCGCCTGATGCAACGGGTGCTGACCACCGATCCGGACCGGCGTGACATGCCGCCCCCCTGGACGGTCCGGCCGCAGCAGCGCCGCGGCAGCAAAACGGACCCGGACGCCAGCATTCCGGCCGCCTTTTCCCAGGCCATGGATGCCCTCAAGCTGCAGGCGGACATGGCGCCCCGGCTGTGGCAGGCGGCCAGCCGCCTGGTGCACTCCGTGCGCCATCCCGAGGACGGCCTGACCGCGCCGTTTACCGGGCCGGTGTCGGTGCTCAACCATCGAGTCACCGCCCAGCGCCGCTTTGCCACCCAGCAGTACCGTCTGGAGCGGCTCAAGGCCTTGTCGAAGGTCTCCGGCGCGTCCCTCAACGACATCGTGCTGTACCTGTGCGGCACCGCCCTGCGCCGCTTCCTGCTGGAGCAGGACAACCTGCCGGAGGCACCGCTCACCGCCGGCATTCCGGTCAACATCCGGCCGGCCGATGACCAAGGCACCGGAACCCAGATCAGCTTCATGATCGCCTCCCTGGCCACCAACGAGGCGGAGCCCCTGAACCGGCTGCAGCAGATCAAAACCTCCACCCGCCGGGCCAAGGAGCACCTGCAAAAACTGCCCCGCAGCGCCCTGACCCAGTACACCATGCTGCTGATGTCCCCCTACATTCTGCAACTGATGTCGGGCCTTGGCGGGCGCATGCGCCCGGTGTTCAACGTCACCATTTCCAATGTGCCCGGGCCAGGCCAGACGCTGTACTACGAAGGGGCGAAGCTCGAGGCCATGTACCCGGTGTCGCTGATCGCCCACGGCGGCGCGCTCAACGTGACCTGCCTCAGCTATGCCGGGTCGCTGAATTTCGGCTATACCGGCTGCCGGGACACACTGCCCAGCATGCAGAAACTGGCGGTCTACACCGGCGAGGCCCTGACGGAGCTGGAGTCGCTGTTGCTGCCGCCATCCCCACCGGCAAAATCCCGGGCCCGCAAGCGCCGCTGACACGGCCGGGCCCTAGGCCCGGTCACTCTGCCAGTGGGACGCGCCCACCAGAACCATCTGCAGGAAGCGGGTGGTCCGCCGGCGGATCTCACCCACCTGGTAGTCATCGTCCGGGGACACCCCGAGCAGGTCGGTCAGGCTGAAGGCCACGGTCCGAACCACCAAGTCACAGGCCAGCGCCAGGTCCGCGTCGTTCAGGTGAGGCATCAACTGCAACCGCCGCAGATCGTTGCCCAGTTCACTGGCAAAAAACCGCATTTCGCCGCGAATGGCCTCCCGCACCGCCCGGCTCTCGCCCGCCAACCCCTGGGCCATGAACAGGAAGAAACTGCGGTTGGCCTGCACGTGCGCCACGAAGATGGCGACCGATTCGTCAATCAGCTTGTCCGCCTGCAAGCCGTTGGCCCGGGCTTCGCGCATCATGCGCCGGAGCACCAACCCCAGTTCGTCCACCAGCTGCAGGCCCAGATCGTCCATGTTGCGGAAGTGGCGATAGAAAGAGGTGGGCACCACTCCCGCCTGTCGGGTCACCTCGCGAATCCCCAGGCTGGCGAAGTGCCGCCCCTTGCCGACCAGGGTCAGAGCCGCCTGCATCAGTTTTTCCCGGGTCTCCCCGGGTTTTCGCCGCTGTCGTTCCGCCATTCTCTCCATCCGCTCCCGCATCAAGGCCACAAGTGTACACATTTGTCCGGAGCCATCGCCAGCGGCCTTGTCATTTCACGCCAAGTCGACACCTGCGGTTGCCGCGCACAGCCTCATGTGTACACTCGTACACATTGGTGAACAGTCGTACACAAGCAGCTTTCATGGAGAGACATCCATGCCCATCTCAACATCGCTATCCGCGGCCACCCGCCGCACCGTTCTCTGGCTCGGGCGCCAGCTCGCCAACCAGGACAACCCCGGTGCCTGGCTGGACCCCCTGCTGGCGTCCGTCAACCCTCTATGGGTACAGGCGTACACACCGGCCCAGGTGGAACGGGTCGAGCGGGAGACCGCCGACACGCTGACCTTCACCCTGCGTCCGGCCCGGCGCTGGGCCGGTTTCCAGGCCGGCCAGCACGTTACCGTCGGTGTCGACATCGACGGTGTCCGTCACCACCGCACGTTCAGCCTGTCCAGCCCGCCGACGCTGTGGCAGCGGCAGGGGCGGATCACCCTGACCATCAAGCGGCAGCCGGGTGGCCGGGTCACGCCCTGGCTGCACCAGCACCTGACTCCAGGCCAGACTCTGGCCCTGGGCGAGGCCTTCGGTGATTTCCTGTTGCCGGAGCCGGCGCAACCGCTGCTGTTCATTGCCGGCGGCAGCGGCATCACACCCATTCTCAGCCAGCTGGAAACCCTGGTGGCCGGGGACGCCCGCGTGCCCATGACCCTCATCTACTGCGTCCGTACCCCGGCGGATGTTATCGCTGCCGAGCGACTACGGGCTCTCGACGCCCGCTCACCGGCCCTGACCGTAACCATCGTCACCGACGACGGTCCCCGCTCATCCCGGCATCTCGGCGACGCGCACCTGGACACGGTGCCCGGGCTCAAGGCCCGGCAGGTCTACCTGTGCGGTCCCCAGGGGCTGATGGAGCTGGCCGAGTCACAGTTGCTTCAGCGCGGGCTGCGATCGTCGCAGATCCGTCGAGCCAGTTTCAGTGTCGGCCCGGCCCGGGCGCTGGCCCCCGGCACCACCGGCGGCACCGTCACCTTCCGGCGGGCCGGCGTTAGCGTCGATGCCACCGGCGATGCCAGCCTGCTGGCACTGGCCGAAGCCGCCGGCCTCAACCCGCGCTACGGCTGTCGTATGGGGATCTGTCATCAATGCAGCTGTCGCAAAACCGGAGGCACCGTACTCAACCGGCTGACCGGCAAACCGTCCGGGCCTGGCGAGGAGACCGTGCAACTGTGCGTTTCCGTCCCGGCCGGCCCGGTCACCCTGGAACTTTGACCTCACCTGTCACGCAACACGGCCACACCGATGGCCGCAAGGAGTCCCTGATGCCAACACTGTCCGACACGCAACTTCAGGCCCTGGCCCGGGATCTGGATGCCATCCGAGACGAGGTTCTGGCCGACCTGGGCGAACGCGATGCCCGTTACATCCGCGGCATGGTGCGCCTGCACCGGACCCTGGAACTCGGCGGGCGCGTGCTGATGCCCCTTGGTTTCCTGCCTCCGGTGTTCGTGGCGGCAACCGTCTCGCTGGCGCTGGCCAAGATTCTGGAAAACATGGAGATCGGCCACAATGTCATGCACGGCCAGTACGACTGGATGAACGATCCCACCCTGAACTCCCAGCGCTATGAGTGGGATACCGTCTGTACCGGCGACTCCTGGCGCCGGACCCACAACTACGAGCACCACACCTACACCAACATCATCGGCAAGGACCGGGATTACGGCTACGCCGTCCTGAGGCTGACCGACGAGGAGCCCTGGCAACCCTGGCACGCGTTGCAGTTCATGAACTACGTGTTGCTGAGCGTGTTTTTCCAGTGGGGCGTGGGGCTGCATGAGCTGGAGAGTGAGAAGCTGCGCCGGCGGGAACTCCGCTGGCGGGACAAGTGGCCGTTTCTGAAGGCATTCCTGCGCAAGGGCGGCCGCCAGGCGTTCAAGGACTATGTGTTTTTTCCGCTGCTGACACTGCCGGTGGCACCGGTGGTCCTGGCCGGTAACGCCTGCGCCAACCTGATCCGCAACCTCTGGGCCAGCACGGTGATCTTCTGCGGCCACTTCACGGCCGACGCGGAAACCTTCACCGAGGCCGAATGCGTGCATGAGAGTCGCGGCCACTGGTACCTGCGCCAGCTGACCGGTTCCTCCAACTTCACGGGGGGCCGCTGGTTGCATATCCTCAGCGGCCACCTCAGCTACCAGATCGAGCACCACGTATTTCCAGACCTGCCGGCACACCGTTACCCGGAAATCTCGGTACGGGTTCAGGCGGTGTGCGAGCGCTACGGCATCCCCTACAACACCGGACGCTTCAGCCGGCAGTACGCCACGGTATTGCGCCGGATCCTGCACTACTCGCTGCCGGACCGGCTGCGGGCACGGCTGCGGCGCGAGCCTCCGGCTCAGGCCATCTGAAGCAGGCGCAACAGCTGTGGCCGGTGTGGCGCCTGAATCACGTCGGCCAGGGTGTAGCGATCCAGTACGCCGAGGAAGCCTTCCAGCGCCTCGGCGAACATTGGCTTCAGACCGCACACCGGCGTGATCTTGCAGGTATCCTTGGAGGAAAAGCATTCCAGCAGGTCCAGATCCTGCTCGGTTTCCCGCACCAAGATCCCGACGTTAATCTCCTCCGGCACCCGGTTCAGCCGCATGCCGCCGTTCTTGCCCCGGATGGTTTCGACGTAGCCACGCTTATTGAGCTGGTGCACCACCTTCATCAGGTGATTCTTGGAGATTTCGTAGCTGTCCGCGATTTCCTGAATGGTGGCCAGGCGATCCCCTTGCACGGCCAGGTAAATCAACACGCGCAGGGAATAGTCAGTGTAACGGGTGATGTGCATGCAGTACTCCAGGGTCGCGAGGCCATCAGGCGGGGTCGGCGGATCGCCTATTCTATAGGCATTCCACCGCCCACTGCACGCCGGCCCTCGGATTCCCGCCCCCGATCTGCAATACTGCCACTATACTCAGAGTCAGGAAGCACGCGAACAGCAGGTGAACCATGGCCCGACAGGTACTCACGGACCGATTCGGCCGCACCGTCAACTACGTTCGGTTATCCGTCACCGATCGCTGTGATTTCCGGTGCGTCTACTGCATGGCGGAGGACATGACCTTTCTGCCACGCCCACAGGTTCTCACCCTGGAGGAAATCGCCCGGGTCGCCCGGACCTTCATGACTCTGGGTACCGAAAAAGTCCGCCTGACCGGCGGCGAGCCCCTGGTACGCCGCAACATCCTCGAACTGGTTCGGGAAATCGGCGGTTACGGCCTCCGGGATTTCGCCATGACCACCAACGGCAGCCAACTGTCGACGATGGCGGAACCACTGCGCCGGGCCGGTCTGCACCGGCTCAACATCAGCCTCGACTCCCTGGATGCGGCGCGCTTCAGGCAGATCACCCGCACCGGCGACCTGAGCCGGGTACTCGAAGGCATCGACGCGGCGCGACAGGCGGGCTTCCGGCGTATCCGGCTCAACAGCGTGATCATGAAAGGGCGCAACGACGACGAGATTCCGGAGCTGATCGAGTTCGCCCGACGCAAGCAGGTGGACATCACCTTCATCGAAGAGATGCCGCTTGGGGAAATCCAAGAGCACGACCGGGGACTGTCACTGTGCACCAGCGACGAGGTGCGTGCGATCATCCAGCGGCACCACGACCTGATTCCGGCCACCGAAGACTCCGGCGGCCCGGCACGCTACTACCGGATGCCCGACAGCCACATTCGGGTCGGGTTCATTTCCCCCCACTCCCACAACTTCTGCGCCAGCTGCAACCGCGTCCGGGTCACGGTGGAAGGACGCCTGCTGCTGTGCCTGGGGAACGAGCACTCGGTCGATCTGCGCCCGGTGCTCAGGGAGCACGCCGAGGACGATGACCGCCTGCGCCAGGCCATCATCGACGCCATGGACCTGAAACCGGAACGCCACCACTTCTCCAGCCGGGGCGAGGTCCAGATCCTGCGCTTCATGAACATGACCGGCGGCTGACTCCGCCTCAGATGATCCGCGAGAACCGCTGGCTGGCGCCTTCCTTGCGGTACAGATCAAAGATCTGGCAGATGGCGCGGATCAGCAGCCGGCCCGCCGGTTGCACCTGCAGAACCTGTCCCCGGTCGGCGACCAGATCGTCCTGAATCATCGGCGCCAGCCGGCGCAGTTCATCGCTGAAGTAGCGGTCGAAGTCCTCCTGCCACCGGGCCGCGAACTGTTTCCGGTCGAGACGGAACTGGCAGATCAGCTGGCCGATGACCCAGCGCCGGATGCGGTCGTCCCGGGTCAGGGCCACGCCCCGGATCGTTGCCAGGCGGCCCTCGTCGATGGCGGCCTCCCAAGCGGCCAAGTCGTGGTTGTTCTGGAAGTAGGCCTCGTCGGTCTGGCCGATGGCCGACACACCCAGCGACACCAGGTCGCAATCCGAATGGGTGGTGTACCCCTGGAAATTCCGGTGCAGACGGCCTTCGCGCTGGGCCGCCGCCAGGCTGTCGTCCGGCTTGGCGAAGTGGTCCATGCCAATGTACTCATAACCCGCGTCCAGCAGCCGGTTGATGGTGTTGTGCAGGATGGTCAGCTTCTGTTGCGGGCTGGGCAGAGTGTCCGCCTGAATGCGGGTCTGCGGATAGAAACGGTCCGGCAGGTGGGCGTAACTGAACACCGACAACCGGTCCGGCGACATCTCGATCACCGCCTCGAGGGTTTCGGCAAAGCTTTCCGGCGTCTGATAGGGCAGGCCGTAGATCAGGTCCAGATTGATGGAACGGAAGCCGAGCCGGCGCGCCTCGTCCAGCACCGCCTCGGTCATCGCGCGCGGCTGCACCCGATTGACCGCCTTCTGCACCGCAGGGTTGACGTCCTGCACCCCCAGACTGATGCGGTTGAAACCCAGCTCCCACAGGGTCGCCAGCGTGTCGTCCGCAACCTCGCGGGGATCGATCTCAACGCTGTAGTCCCGGGTTTCGCTGCTGTCCAGCTTGAACAGTTCGGCGTACCCGGCCATCAGATGGCGCATGGCCTCGCGCGGCAGGAAGGTGGGGGTGCCGCCGCCCCAGTGCAGCTGCTGCACCGGCCGGTCCGCGCCAAACAGGCGGGCCTGGAGAGCCGCTTCCCGGAGCAGGCGCTCCACATAGGGCATCGCCTTGTCGCGCTTTTTGGTGATCACTTTGTTGCAGGCACAGTAATAGCACAGGTGCGCGCAGAACGGCAGGTGCGTATACAGCGACAGCGGACCGCCGGTCGCCCGGCTGCGGCGGGCGGCTTCCGCCATGGCCTCGGGCCCAAACTCGGCGGTGAACTCCACCGCGGTGGGATAGGAGGTATAGCGTGGGCCGCTGAGGTCGTAGCGACGGATCAGGGCCTCATCCCAGATGAAAGACGGGAGTTCATTGGAACGTTCAGCAACGGTATCGAAAGCCATGGCAACACTCTGGAGTAGAAAAACTATGCATCACGTAAGCGTTTCATTATGGCAGCTTACGGGCTCCCCGCCGTTGACCCGGGTCAGGACCGGGCACGATCGTCGACGCACGGCATGCAGCCGGTAACCCCCGCTGCGAATGTGCGGGCCCGCGTCGAAGCCCTGCTGGCGAATCTGGAGGCGCTCCGAACACTAGGGCGGCCCGACCTCGCAGGCCAGCACCAGTGCCCAGAATTCGGAGAAGTCGTTGACCACCACGTCCGGTTTGTCCGGATGCTTGTGGGTACCGGGAAAGATCTTGTTCAGCCACGGCAGGTCCCACTGGGCGCCGTTGAAGAACACCGAGGTCATGCCCGCGCGCTTGGCGGCGATGACATCGGTGGTGCTGTCGCCGACGTACCAGACACTCGGGTCCGGGGGATAGTCCAGTTTCTGCACCGCCAGCAGCAGCTGGTCGGGGTGGGGTTTGCGCAGGGGCGTGTCGTCGCCGCAGACGTCAACATCGAACAGGTGCGACCAGCCGGTCCCCTCCACCGCCGCCAGCTCATGTTCGAAGAACTCCCGGTCCCGGTTGGTAATCACGCCCAGCTGAAGGCCCAGCCGCCGTAGCCCCTCGAGCATCTCGCGCACCTTCGGCTCAAAGGCCTTCACGGTACCGTAGTGGTTGCGGTAGTGCTGGTTGAAGGCGTGGTGCGCGATCTGCTTGGCGTTTTCGTCGTCCCCGAACAGTACCTCGAAAATGTCCGTCCGGGAGATCTTCCGGTCGGCCTTCACCTTCGGATGCAGACGCGCGAACTCACGCACATAGGCGACCAGCCGGGCATCCTCCGGCGTCTTGCTGTCTTCCGGTGCCACCATCCGCGTCATCAACCCCAGCGAATGGAATTCCGGCAGCATATCGTCCACCGCGTGGTACATGGCATCCAGGGTATCCACCAGAGTCGCGTGCCAGTCGAACAGAATCACCGCCGGCCGGATCAGCTTTGCCACCGCCGGATGCCAGTCCGGCTCGACACGGGGCGCCGGGCGCTCGGGTGGCGGGAAGGGTCGGGGTCGCACCGCCGCCGGCTGACACCGGAACGCCGCCGGTTCCCGGCGCTCCAGCAACGCCAGCAGGTCCATCAGGTCCTCGAAGGTGTCCAGGATCGCGGCCGGCGCGTCGCGCCGGGTGAACCAGCTGTCGATCCGTTCCGGCTCCCAGCCCGCGCCGTTGAAGAACACCCCGCAGATCCCAGCCCGGTGCGCGGTGAGCATGTCCACATAGCTGTCGCCGATGTACCAGGCCCGGCTGTCCGGCGGTAACGCCAGGGTTTCCAGCACCTTCAGCAGGACCTGGGGGTCCGGCTTGTACTCGGTGACGTCGTCGGCACAGACCGTGGCATCGAACAGGCCGGACCAGCGGCCTTCGTCCACCGTCGCCAGCTCCCGGTCGAGAAACTCCCGGTTGCGGTTGGTGCACACCGCCAGCCGGATGCCCAGGGCCTTCAGAGCCCCCAGGTATTCATAGGCACCCGGCTGGAACGGTTTCACCCGGCCGAAATACTTGCGGTACGCCGCATTGTAGGCACGATGGGCGATCAGCTTGGCGTCCCGGTCGTCCCCGAAAATGGCGTTGAAGATATCGGTCCGGGATACCCGCCGCTCGGCCAGGATGCGTGGGTGCAGACGCCGGAACACGCGGATGTAGCGGACCAGGCGGGCGTCGTCCCGAGTGCGGCACCGGGCCTCCGGCAACAGGCGTTCCACCAGCCCCAGCGCCTCCAGCTGGGGCAGCATCTCTTCCATGGCACTGAACATGGCATCGTGGGTATCCACCAGGGTGCCGTGCCAGTCAAAGATCAGAACCGAAGGCGGTCGCATCGCCTCGTCGAACCGAGCCATCCGTTACCTCCGTCGACAATGCCGGAACACGCCTTGAAATCCACGCGCCGGGAGTCAACACTCGAAGTGGACTGATAACAAAGATAAGCCCGATTGGCCGTGTTTGCACACGGAGTGGTTTCCATGCCCGAACTTGGAGTCCTGGCACCCTACGATGCCTCGCCCCTGACCATCCTGGTGTTCGTCCTGGCCGCGGCCAGCTACGGCTATGCCCTACCACGTCTGCCCCGGAACCAGCGGCCAGGGGCGCTGCGGGTACTGGCGTTCGGCCTCGGGCTGCTGCTGTGTTACGGGGTGATGCAGACCCGGTTCGACTACTACGCCCAGTACATGTTCTTCGTGCACCGGGGCCAGCACCTGATCCTGCATCACCTGGGCCCGTTCCTGATCGCCCTGTCCAACCCTCTGCCGGTCTTCCGGTTCTGGCGGGCACGCCTGGCTCCCGATGGTCACCCCCTGCTGCGCCCGGTCGGTACCCTGTACCGGGCGCTGCAGCAGCCGGTGGTGGCGGCGCTGCTGTTCGTGGGGCTGATCTATCTGTGGCTGTGGCCGCCAATCCACTTCGACGCCATGCTCTCGCGCCCGCTGTACTGGACCATGAACTGGAGCATGCTGCTGGATGGCCTGCTGTTCTGGTGGTTGATGCTCGATGCCCGCTCCCCGGCGGGCGGGCGGACCCTCGGCTATGGCAAACGCATCCTGATCCTGGCGCTGGTGGCGCTGCCACAAATGCTGCTGGGCGCCTGGATCGTGTTCTCCCGGGGCCAGGTGTACGACGTCTACGAGGTGTGCGGCCGGGCCTGGCCAATGGCACCGGAGACCGATCAGCTCCTGGGCGGACTGCTCACCTGGATTCCCCCGGCCATGATGAGCGTGCTCGGTATCCTGCTGCTGTTGCGCCGGGCCCTGCACGAGGACGGCCAGGCGCTGGCCAGCCAACCCGTCACAGGAGGTCGTTCCCCATGACTCGCGCTTACACTGGACTGCTGCTGATGGCCGCCCTGATCCTGACCGGGTGCCTCGGCCAGGATCCACAGTGGCACGGCAAGGACATCCGCGGGCTGATGCCCGACCTGGCATTCCGGCTGAACGCCCCCAGCGGCGCACCGGTGACCCCGGAGGCCTCGGCGGGCAAGGTGCGGCTGCTGTATTTCGGCTACACGTCCTGTCCCGATGTCTGCCCGAGCACCCTGGCCGGCCTGCGCCAGGCGATCCGGCGACTGCCGGAAGCTGAACGCGACGCGGTCGAGGTGCTGTTCGTCAGCGTCGACCCCCGCCGGGATACGCCGGAGCGACTGTCCAGTTATGCCGGTTTCTACGGTGAACAGGTCACCGGCCTGACCGGACCGATCCCCGCGTTGCGCACCCTGACCCGGCGCTACCGCACCACCTTCGGTTACGACCAGCCCGATGCCGAGGGCAACTACAACGTCTCCCATGGCAGCGCCGTGTATGTCTTCGACGGTACCGGCCGCGCCCGACTGCTGCTGCGCCCGGGGCTGTCCCCGCAACAGATCAGCGAGGACCTGGCGCGACTGATCCGCGAGTCCCGCGCCCTGTGACTTGACCCTGTCGTCACTACAGGGTTTTAAATACAGGGCATCACCGCGAACAACGGAGGACACGCGCGCATGCACAGCCACCCGGATCACGGACACGGCCACGCCCACCATTTCAACACCCACAGCCGGGCCTTCGCCCTTGGGGTAACACTCAACCTCGCCTTCGTCGCCATTGAGGCTGCCTACGGCCTCCTGTCCGGCTCCCTGGCGCTGCTGGCGGACGCCGGCCACAACCTGAGCGACGTACTGGGGCTGGTGATGGCCTGGGGGGCCAGCTGGCTGGCCACCCGCAAAGCCACGGACAGGAACACCTACGGCCTGAAAAAATCCACCGTGCTGGCGGCGCTGTTCAACGCCCTGTTCCTGATTGCTGCCGTCGGCGGCATTGCCTGGGAAGCCATCCGCCGCTTCAGCGACCCCGCCGAGGTCACCGGACTCACCGTCCTGGTGGTGGCCGGCATCGGGGTGCTGGTCAATGGCGCCACCATGCTGCTGTTTCTGAAAGGGCAGGACGACGACCTCAACATCCGGGGCGCGTTCCTGCACATGGCGGCGGACACCGCCGTCTCGGTGGGCGTGGTGGTGGCCGGGCTGCTGATCATGATCACCGGACAAGCGTGGATCGATCCCCTGGTCAGCCTGGTGATTGCCGTGGTGATTTTCATCGGCACCTGGCGGCTGCTGAAGGACTCGCTGAATCTGGCGGTGGACGCGGTGCCAAGGGACATTGACCCGGATGCGGTGTTTCAGCGCCTGCGGCAGCTACCGGGCGTCACCTCCGTGCACCATCTCCATATCTGGGGCCTGAGCACCACGGAAAACGCCCTCACCGTGCACCTGGTCAAACCGGAACCCGGCCACAACGACGAAGTGATCGAGGCCGCCACCGAAATGCTGGCGCACGATTTCAACATCCGCCACGTCACCATCCAGGTGGAGCAGTCCGCCAGCGGCTGCCCGAACATGGCGTACTGCTGACCTCGGCCGGACACCATGGCGCGGCCGTACCCTCGACACCGCGCACGGGGAAACTCGCGAGCGGCTTCGCCGGGCGGAGCCGTCCGACACCTAGAACGCCAGGGAAATCATCACCGGAATGAAAACCAGCGCGAACAGGGTGGTCAGCAGTACGGTGCCGGCAGCCTGGCGTGGCGCGGTGTCCAGCAGCGTCGCGATCACCACCGTGTTGGCGGCGATGGGGGTGATGGCAATCAGAAACATGGCCTGATGTACGGCGGTGTCGTAGATGCCCAAGATGTGGGCGTCCAGCCACCAGAACAGGGTCGCCACCAGCGGCCAGACCACGAACTTGCCGAAGAACGCCAGGCCGGTGAACCGGAGGTTACCCGCCAGCCCGCGGAAGCTGGTGATGCTCATGCCGATGATCATCATGCCAAGCACGCTGTACGCCCCGCGCAGGTTGTCGAACAGGGGCACGAAGACATCGGGGATGCGAAAGCCGGACAGGTTCAGAGCCACCGCCGCCAGAAAAGCGTACACCGAGGGCAGCTTCAGCACCCGCAACAGCGCATCCCGCAGATCGTAGCGCCCCCGTGCGGCCAGGTAGAACCCCACCGAATTTTCGAACAGCGTGGTCCCCAGCATGCACACGATATACAGCCCCAGCCCCTCTTCGCCGAACAGCAGCAGAGCCACCGGCACGCCGAAATAGCCGGTGTTACCGGACCCGACGCACAGCGGAATGATGTTGGCACTGCCGTCGGTCACCACCTTTCTGGCCAGCTTCAGCTGACTGATCCCCAGCACGCAGGAGAGACCGAAGGTCAGGAACGGCAGCAGCACCACTTCCGGCGACAGGGGCGCGGCCATGACACCGGAGAACACCACCGAGGGGGTCACGATGTACAGCATGATGCCGGCCAGCTGCCGGCCGCTGGCCTCCAGATAGCGGCCGGCCACCCAACCCAGGGCCACGGTGAGATACAGCGGAATCAGCTTGACGAACAGTGCCAGGGCAGCGGCCATGGGAACTCCGTACAACCAGTCACACACGAATGGCCGAGGAGTGTATCACCGGCCAGGGCCCATTGCAGGGGGGGCGCGGCCGGAACACGACCGAATTGTCACCTTCCGGCCATTGCGTACAAGTGTACGCTGAAGTACCTTTAGACCTATGGCTAACACGGATACCCCCGCAATGACTCACGCATCCTCCTCTTTCGAATCCATTCACCACCGCATCGAAGAGTGGCTGAACAGCGCCACCCATGGCATTGGCGCCCTGCTCAGTGTCATTGGCACCGTCGCCCTGATCACCGGCGCGAGCCAGTCCGGCGATGCCTGGAAGATTGTCAGTTTCAGCATATTCGGCGCATCCCTGATCCTGCTTTACCTGGCCTCGGCGCTCTACCACGGCGCCCGCCGACCAGAGCTCAAGCGTGCCTTCAAGACCCTCGATCACTGCGCCATTTTCCTGCTGATCGCCGGAACCTATACGCCGTTCCTGCTGGTCAACATGCGCGGCACCGTGGGCTGGACCCTGTTCGCCGTCATCTGGTCGCTGGCGCTGACCGGGGTGGTGCTCAAGGTGATTTTCAAGAACCGCTACAAGCTGGTTCGGGTCGGCATCTACATAGCCATGGGCTGGCTGATCACCTTCGCCTCCTCGGACCTGGTGGCCAGCCTGAGTGAGACCGCTCTGAACCTGACCATCGCCGGTGGCATCGTCTACACCGCCGGGGTGGCGTTCTATCTGGCCGACCGCATCCCGTACATGCATTCGGTCTGGCACCTGTTCGTGATCGGCGGCAGCGCCTGCCATTTCAGCGCCATCTATTATGGCGTCCTGCCCCACACCGCCTGAACGGGGCCCGCAGCATGGCGAAATGGCTGGTCAAGACCGAACCGGACGAATGCAGTATCGATGACTTTGCCCGGGCGCCGGACACGCCGGTACCCTGGGATGGCGTGCGCAACTACCAGGCCCGGAATTTCCTGCGCCAGATGCAGGCGGGCGATAGCGTCTTCATCTATCACTCCAGCTGCCGGCACATCGGCATTGCCGGCATCGCCCGGGTCGTCCGGCCCGCCTACCCGGACCCAACCCAGTTCGATCCGACATCCCCCTACCACGATCCGAAAAGCCGCCCGGAACAGCCCCGCTGGGACGCGGTCGATCTGATCTTCGAGCGCAAACTGCCCCGGCTGCTGCCCCTGGACGAACTGCGCAACCTGCCCGGCCTGGCGTCGCTGCCGCTCCTGCGCAAGGGCAACCGGCTGTCGGTGATGCCGGTCAGCGAAGACGCCTGGCGGATCATTCTGGCCCACCGCTGACCGCGCCCCGAAAACGCTACCGCCGGGGCCGCCCCGTGAGTAAAATTGCGCCGTCCTGAATCCACGGGAGTCTTTGCATGTCCACGAAAAGCCAGTCCGTCGCCGGTTTCCACACCTTGCGCCAGATCGAGTCCAGCAAGATCTTTCAGGGCGCCGTCATCGCCATCATCATTCTGTCCGCCCTGACCATCGGCGCCAAGACCTACGATCTGCCTGCCCTGGTGGAACAGACCCTCACGGTGTTGGACAACGCCATTACCGTTTTCTTCCTGGTGGAAATCCTGTTCCGCTTCGCCGCCTGCCCGGCCAAACGCCGCTTCCTGCTCGACGGCTGGAACCTGTTTGATACTCTGGTGGTGATCGGTAGCCTGATCCCGCTGGACAATTCCGATGCCGTGCTGCTCGGCCGTTTGCTGCGGATTTTCCGGGTGCTGCGGCTGGTGTCTGTGGTGCCGGAGCTGCGTTTCCTGATCAACTCGCTGCTCAAGGCCATCCCCCGCATGGGCTACATTGCCCTACTGATGTTCATCATTTTCTACATCTACGCCGCCATGGGCGCGATGTTCTTCAGCCACATCGACGAAACCCTGTGGGGCGATGTCGCGATCGCCATGTTGACCCTGTTCCGGGTAGCGACGTTCGAGGACTGGACCGACGTGATGTACGCCACCATGGAGCACTATCCGCTCAGCTGGCTGTACTATCTGACCTTCATTTTCCTGACCGCCTTCATCTTCCTGAACATGATGATCGGCGCCATACTGGAGGTGATGAGCGAGGAGCAGAACGCCAGGGCCGCCCAGCAGGCCCATGACGAGCGTGATGAGATTGCCCGCCAGCTCCGGGCTGTTCAGGAACAGCTACAGGAACTGAGCAGGCAGGTGGGCGACCGGCAGGAGTGAATCAGCCGAAGGCCGGTTTGGCCATGGCCAGATGGAAAATGGCGCTGACACATACCAGCGCGGCAATGGAAGCCGTCACCCGTACCGGCTTGCCAAAAGCGGGCTTCATGGCGAACACGCCGGCGGCGATATAGCCGATCAACAGAACAATCTTGGCGATGACCCAGCCGGGCATATCGGAAATGTACCCGGTGACGAACAGCAGGGCGATGGCCGCCACCAGCAGGATCGTGTCATTGGCATGGGGAATCCAGCGCAGCGGCGTCTGGCGCCAGCCCGGCCGCCCCACCGCATCCAGCAGCAGTCGCAGGGCAAACAGGGTCACCGTCAGGTAGGCGGTGGTCATGTGCAGGTGCTTCAGAATCGCGTAGGCAGTCATAAAGATTCCCGATCCGGTTCGTAAAAGTGCCGGCCATTGTACGCAAAATACCTCCAGACAGGTATGGCCAGGAAGCCGACCCGGATATAACATTCACGACAAATGAATGTTCACGGAGCCGAATCATGCAGGCTATCCCCACTTCCCCCGAACCACCCAGAGCAAGCGTCCGACAGTTGTTTGCCTATCCGTTCCGGATTTTCTTCCTGTCCATGGCCCTGCTCTCGGTGCTGGCCATCCCGGCCTGGGTACTGCAGGTGTCCGGCGCCATTCAGTTGCCTCTGGCCATGCCCGGCCTGCTCTGGCACCAGCACGAAATGCTGTTCGGGTTCCTGTCGGCCGGTATCGCCGGGTTCCTGCTGACGGCGGTCTGCGTCTGGACCCAGACCAACCGCATGCACGGCGTGCCATTGCTCCTGCTCTGGGGCGTGTGGCTGGCAGGCCGGCTGTCCCTGGCCTTCGGCGCTGGCTGGCCGGAATGGCTTGTCCAGGGACTGAATCTGGCCTTCCTGCCACTGGTGATGATGGATGCCGGATGGCGCATCTGGCGAGCCAAACAGAAACGCCAGGTGCCCATCCTGGTGGTCCTTGGCCTGCTCTGGGCCATGCAGATTGGCTTCATTACCCGGCTGGACATGGCGTTCAGTCATGGCGCCCTGATCATGGCCATGGCCCTGATCAGCATCATTGGCGGGCGCATCACCCCGGCTTTCACCTCCGGCTGGCTGAAGCGTCAGGGCATCAACAGTCCGGCGGTACGCATGATCCCGGCCCTGGATCTCATCACCCTGTTAAGCCTGATTCTGGTACTCGCTGGCATGCTCGCCGGCATGCCCCGGACAACCGCCATCCTGTCCCTGATTGCCGCAGTGCTCATGCTGACACGCCTGTTCCACTGGAAGGGCTGGCTGACCCGCCGGGAGCCTTTGCTCTGGGTACTGCATCTGTCCATTCTCTGGGTACCGGCGGCCCTGGTTCTGCTTGCCGGCTCCCTCCTGGCGGGCTGGCCCGCCAATGCCTGGAGCCACGCGGCGGGTGCCGGCGCCATCGGCGGCCTGATTCTTGGCGTGATTGCCCGAGTGTCCCTGGGCCACACCGGCCGGCCACTGGTGCTGCCGCGTGGCATGGTCACCGCCTTTATTGCCATCCAGATTGCGGCCTTGCTGAGAGTGCTGACGGCGTTCAAGTTCATTCCCTGGCATGCCGGCATCGGCTCGGCCAGCCTACTCTGGACCCTCGCCTACGGACTGTTCCTGATCCGATACACCGGTGTCCTTGCCCGCCCCCGGACAGATGGCCAGGACGGGTGACACACCCAACGATACACACATGCATTCTGCAGTTATCCACTAAAGGTCAATAGTGCCTTTCCGAATACGCGGTACAGTATTGGAGACACCATTCTGTAACCGAGATATTGGCACTATGTACCCGGATCATTTTGACAAAGAAGACCTGATCAAGTGTGGTCATGGCGAACTCTTCCCTGGCGACATGCGCCTGCCCATCGATGAAATGCTCATGGTGGACCGCATCACCCACATCGCCGCCGACGACGGGCTGTACGGCAAGGGCAGCCTGGTGGCCGAGCTCGACATCGACCCGGATCTCTGGTTCTTCAAGGTCCATTTCGAGGGTGACCCGGTGATGCCCGGCTGCCTGGGCCTCGACGCCATGTGGCAACTGGTGGGGTTCTTCCTGGCCTGGAGCGGTGGCGAAGGCCGGGGGCGGGCGCTGGGCGCCGGCGAAGTGAAGTTTTTCGGCCAGGTCCTGCCCAGCAACAAACGGGTGCGCTACTACCTGGATATCAAACGGATGATCAGGCGCAAGCTCACCATGGCCATCGCCGATGGCCGCCTGGAAGTGGATGGCCGGGAAATCTACACCGCCAAGGACCTCCGGGTCGGCCTGTTCACCTCCACCGATGATTTCTAGCAGGAGTTAGCAACATGCGTCGCGTTGTCATTACCGGCATGGGGATTGTCTCCAGCCTGGGCTCCAACCAGAAGGAAGTCGCCGAATCCCTCAAGGCGACCCGTTCCGGCATCGGCTTCAGCCAGGAAGCGAAGGACAATGGCCTGCGCAGCCATGTCTGCGGTCAGATCAACCTGAACCTGCCGGAGCTGATCGACCGCAAGCTCTGGCGCTTCATGTGCCCGGCCTCCGGCTACACCTACCTGGCCATGCGCGAGGCCATCGAACAGGCCGGCCTGACCGAGGAGCACATCCGCTCCGACAGTACCGGCCTGATTTTCGGCCAGGGCGGCGCCTCCACGGTGGAGTTGCTGGATTCCATCGACACCCACCGAGAGAAAGGGATCCGCCGGGTCGGCCCCTACCGGGTACCGCGCACCATGGGCAGCGCCATCAACGCCTCCCTGGCCACCGCGTTCGGCATCCGGGGTATCAACTACGGCATCACCTCCGCCTGCGCCACCAGCGCCCATGCCATCGGCCATGCCGCCGACCTGATTGCCCTGGGCCGCCAGGACATCATGTTCGCCGGCGGCGGCGAGGACATCCACTGGAGCCTGAGCCTGCTGTTCGACGCCATGGGGGCGCTTTCCACCAAGTACAACGACACCCCGGAACTGGCCTCTCGCACCTACGATGCCGACCGGGACGGCTTCGTGATCTCCGGCGGCGGCGGCGTTCTGGCCCTGGAGGCCCTGGAGCACGCCGAGGCCCGGGGCGCCAACATCATCGCCGAAATCGTCGGTTTTGGCGCCACCTCCGACGGCGCCGACATGGTCGCGCCCAGCGGTGAAGGCGCGGTGCGCTGCATGCGTCAGGCCATGAAAAACATCGAGGGCGAGATCGCCTACATCAACACCCATGGCACCAGCACGCCGGCCGGCGACATCACCGAGCTGAAGGCAATCCGGGAAACCTTTGGCGACCGGATGCCGCCGATCAGCTCCACCAAGCCGCTGTCGGGGCACGCGCTGGGGGCCGCGGGGGTGCACGAGGCCATCTACACGCTGATCATGCAGCGGGACGGCTTCATCACGCCGTCCGCCAATATCCAGACCCTGGACGAGGGTGCCGAGGGCTACCCGATTGTCCGCGAGCGCATGGACAACCAAAACCTCGGCCTAGTGATGAGCAACAGCTTCGGCTTTGGCGGCACCAACGCCACCCTGGTGTTCAGGAAAATCTGACCGACCGGTATTCAGCCGGGGACGTTCCCATCCAGCGCTTGAACGCCCGGCTGAAGGCGCTCAACTCGGAAAAACCAAGCTGCTCGGCGATTTCCACGAGCGGCTTGGACCGATCCTGCAGATAGCTCAGCGCCTGGGTGCGGCGCACCTCCTCCAGCAGACTGGCGAAGGTCAACCCTTCCCGCTTGAGCTTCTTGTGCAGGGTGTAGCGGCTCATGTGCAGCTGCGACGCCACCGCCTCCACCCCAACCTTGCCCCGGGCGAGCTGGTGGGCAATCAGCGACCGCACCCGGGTACTCAGTGACATCCGCGCCACCTCCGACGTCAGTGGCTCATCCGCCATGCACGACTCCTCCTTTTGACACTGTGTCCTAGTTTCGCACTTTTTCAGCGTACACATGTTAGCCGAAAACACACAATACGACCTTTGAGCGAGATCACGGAATGTCCGGATCCCGACACCCTGCCACAGTCGTGCACTCCATCGCCAACCCCAGTAAAATAACGCGCCACAGTCCATTCCAACCCGGAGCCGAGTTTCATGACCTACCCGGAACTGCTTGCCCCTGCCGGCACGCTGGAACACCTGGAAACCGCCTTCGCCTACGGCGCGGATGCGGTGTACGCGGGCCAGCCGCGCTACTCGCTGAGAGTAAGGAACAACAGTTTCAAGGATGTTGCAGCCCTGGCCGAAGGCATCGACCGTGCCCACGCCCTGGGCAAACAGTTCTATTTGGTGTCCAACATCGCCCCGCACAACAGCAAGGTCCGAACCTACCTGGACGACCTGGCACCGGTGATCGAACTGAAGCCAGACGCCCTGATCATGTCCGACCCCGGGCTGATCATGCTGGTCCGGGAAACTTGGCCGGACCAGCCGATCCACCTGTCGGTGCAGGCCAACGCCGTGAACTGGGCGACCGTAGAGTTCTGGCGCCGCCAGGGCATCAGCCGGGTCATCCTGTCCCGGGAGCTGGCCCTGGACGAAATCCGGGAGATCCGTGAACGGGTGCCGGAGATGGAACTGGAAGTGTTCGTGCACGGCGCCCTGTGCATGGCCTACTCCGGCCGCTGCCTGCTGTCCGGCTATATGAATCACCGGGACGCCAATCAGGGCGCCTGCACCAATGCCTGCCGCTGGAACTACAAAACCGTGCAACACGGCCACGACGACACCGGCGACCTGATCGCCACCTCGTCCCAGCCCCGGGTCCAGCAGGTCGAACCCAGGGAAATGCTGCTGGAGGAACCGAACCGGCCGGGCAGTTTCATCCCCGCCTACGAGGACGAGCACGGCACCTACATCATGAACTCCAAGGACCTGCGCGCGGTGCAGCACGTGGCGGAGCTCATCAACATCGGCGTGCACTCGCTGAAAATCGAGGGCCGCACCAAGAGCACCTATTACGTGGCCCGGACCACCCAGGTCTACCGCCGCGCCATCGACGACGCCCTGCACGGCAGGCCGTTCGACAAACAGCTGATGGACGAGCTGGAAGCGCTGTCGCACCGGGGTTACACCGAAGGTTTCCTGCGCCGGCACCTGCCCGAGGAGTACCAGACGTACGAACAGGGCACCTCCTATCTGGGCACCCAGCAAGTGGTGGGCACCGTCGCCGACTGCGACGACCGCTGGCTGACCATCGAGGTAAAAAACAAGTTCGCCCCGGGCGACACGCTGGAGCTGATCACCCCGGCCGACAACCTCCGTTTCTGCGCGAACACCATGGAAAACCGGCAGGGCGAGACCATGGCCTACGCCCCCGGCAGTGGCCACGTGGTGCGCATTCCGCGCCCGGACAACCTGCCGCCGAGCCTCGAACACAGCTACCTGACCCGCATCCTGACCCCCGCCGGGACCGCCGAGGCCAGCGCCTGAACCTGCGGGGCCACCCGCGGCCCCGTCGATCACCGCCATGGCCTGGACTTTAGTGCCCGACCGGGGGATTAAGGTATAATCCCCCCACGCCCGATTTAATACCTGACTATTTTACTCTGGTATTGTATAATCGCTCGCCAGAAGCGACGGAAGAACGTCCGCGGCAACACCAACGAGACACCACGTTCGCCCGCCGAGCCGGCGGCCGGCGAAGAAACCAAGGGCCATAAGCCCGCGATGAGAGATTACGGAGCGACGATCATGGCGACCACCGACAACGAGGTGAAAGAGCTGATCAAACGGGAATACGAGCACGGCTTCGTGACCGAAATCGAAGCCGATACCTTCGAGCCCGGTCTCAACGAAGACGTTATCCGCCGCCTCTCCGAGGTGAAGCGGGAACCTGAGTTCATGCTCGAGTGGCGCCTGAAAGCCTACCGTCGCTGGCTGGAAATGGACGAACCGGACTGGGCCCACGTCCACTTCCCGAAAGTGGACTACAACGCCATTTCCTATTACTCCGCTCCCAAGAAACGGGAAGACATGCCCCAGAGTCTGGACGAGGTGGATCCGGAGCTGCTCAGAACCTACGAGAAGCTCGGCATTCCCCTGCACGAGCGGGCCAAACTCGCGGGCGTGGCGGTGGATGCGGTGTTCGACTCCGTGTCCGTGGCCACCACCTTCAAGGAACAGCTGGCCGAGGCCGGCGTGATCTTCTGCCCGATTTCCGAGGCGGTCCAGAAATACCCCGAGCTGGTCCAGAAGTACCTGGGCAGCGTGGTCCCCCCCAGTGACAACTACTTCGCCGCGCTCAACTCGGCGGTATTCTCCGACGGTTCCTTCGTCTACATCCCCAAAGGCGTGCGCTGCCCGCTGGAGCTGTCCACTTACTTCCGCATCAACGCCGCCAACACCGGTCAGTTCGAACGCACCCTGATCATCGCCGACGAAGGCAGCTACGTCAGCTACCTGGAAGGCTGCACCGCGCCGATGCGCGACGAGAATCAGCTGCACGCGGCGGTGGTCGAACTGGTGGCGCTGGACGACGCCCAGATCAAGTACTCCACCGTCCAGAACTGGTACCCGGGCGACGAAGAGGGCAAAGGCGGCATCTACAACTTCGTCACCAAGCGCGGCGCCTGCATCGGCAAGAACTCCAAGATCTCCTGGACCCAGGTGGAAACCGGTTCCGCCATCACCTGGAAGTATCCCAGCTGCGTGCTGCGGGGCGACAACAGCGTCGGCGAATTCTATTCCGTGGCGCTGACCCACAACTACCAGCAGGCGGATACCGGTACCAAAATGATCCACCTGGGCAAGAACACCAAAAGCACCATCATCTCCAAGGGCATCTCCGCCGGCCGCAGCTCCAATGCCTACCGGGGCCTGGTGAAGTTCGGCCCGGGCGCCGAGGGCGCACGCAACTTCACCCAATGCGACTCGTTGCTGATCGGCGACCGCTGCGGTGCCCACACCTTCCCCTACATCGAGAGCCGGAACAAGTCCGCCATCGTCGAGCACGAGGCCACCACCTCCAAGGTGAGTGACGAGCAGCTGTTCCTGTGCCGGCAACGGGGCATCGACCCGGAACAGGCCGTCTCGATGATCGTGAACGGTTTCTGCAAGGAGGTGTTCAAGGAGCTGCCCATGGAGTTTGCGGTCGAGGCCGGCAAGCTGCTGGAAGTCAGCCTGGAGGGGTCCGTGGGCTGACCTCGCCCCGCGGGCATTGGCGAACGAATTCACACCGATTGACGAGAGAGAACCCCACAAATGCTGAGCATCAAGAACCTGCACGCATCCGTTGAGGACAAGGAAATCCTCAAAGGTATCAACCTGGAGATCAAGGCGGGCGAAGTCCACGCCATCATGGGCCCGAACGGTTCCGGCAAGAGCACCCTGTCCCAGGTGCTGGCAGGCAACGAAGCATTTGAAGTAACCGAGGGCGAGGTGACCCTGAATGGCCAGAACCTGCTGGAGCTGGAGACCGAGGAGCGGGCACGCGAAGGCATCTTCCTGGCCTTCCAGTACCCGGTCGAAATCCCCGGCGTCAGCAACCTGCAGTTCCTGCGCACCGCCGTCAACGCCATGCGCAAGCACCGGGGCGAGGAGGACATGAACGCGGCCGAGTTCATGAAACTGGCCCGCGAGGTGTGCAAGCAGGTGGACCTGGACCCGTCCTTCCTCAAGCGGGGAGTCAACGAGGGCTTTTCCGGCGGTGAAAAGAAACGTAACGAAATCATGCAGGCGCTGCTGTTGCAGCCGAAACTGGCGATTCTCGACGAAACCGACTCCGGGCTGGACATCGACGCCCTGAAGGTCGTCGCCGACGGCGTCAACGCCCTGCGCTCCCCGGACCGGGCAATCCTGATGGTCACCCACTACCAGCGCCTGCTGAACCACATCGTGCCCGACTACGTGCACGTGCTGGCCGGAGGCCGGATCATCAAATCCGGCGGCCGTGAACTGGCCCTGGAGCTGGAAGAGAAAGGCTACGGCTGGCTCGGCATCAAGGACGAAGACGCCGCCGACGCACCGGCCAACTGAGGAGTTCGCGGAATGAAGCCAGCCCCTACCCTATCCTCCGCGTTTCTGCACCCGGCCGGCCAGAGCCTGCCCCAGCCCCTGCTGGCGCTGCGCAAGCAGCGCGCCGCCGCCCTGCTGGGCATGCCGCTGCCGACCCGGAAAACCGAGAACTGGAAATACTCCGCCCGGCACCTGAAACTGGCCGACGACATGGCCATTTCCCTGCCGGCGGAAGGCAAGACCGGCACCAGCCTGGCGGTTCCCGGCTACAAGGTGGTGTTCCTGAACGGCGTCATGCTGCCCGAGGCCAGCGAGTTTCCGGACCTGGACGGCATCACCATCACCAGTTTCAGCGACCTGGACGAACAGGAAGCGCGGGAACTGGCCGGCCGCCTGGACCACACGCTGACGCCGCAGTCGGTGCAACTGGCACAGCTGAACAGCGCCCGCTTCGAGGATGGCCTGTTGATCCGCCTGCAACCGGATGCCGTTCTGGATCAGCCGTTGTACATCATCCACGAAGTCAACGCCGACGCCAGTGGCTCCGCCTTTCCCCGGATTTTCGTGGATGCCGGGCGCCACAGCCGCCTGACGCTGGTCGAGGAATTCATTTCCAGCGGCAGCAACGGCCAAGCTCAGGTCCTGGTCAACGCGGTTACCGAATTCTGCCTCGACGAAGGCGCCCACCTGACCAGCATTCGCCTGGATATGGAAGGCGATAGCATCCAGCACATCGGCGCCACCGGTGTGCGTCAGCAGCGTAACTCCCGCTTCGAAAGCCATTGCGTCGGTTTTGGCGGTGCCCTGCGCCGGCATGACCTGCAGGTGCGTCTGGAAGGCGAAGGCGCCGAGTGCAAGCTCAATGGCGTGGTGGTCGCTCAGGGGGCGCAACACTACGACAACCACACCAACATCGAACACGTGGTCGGCCACTGCAACAGCGAGGAAACCTATCGCAACATCGCCGCCGACCAGGCCCACGTGGTGTTCAACGGCCGCATTCACATTCATCCGGATGCCCAGAAGTCGAACGCCGAGATGAACAACAAGAACCTGCTGTTGTCCAACGGTGCCGAAATCGATACCAAGCCGGAGCTGGAGATTTACGCCGACGACGTCAAATGCGCCCACGGAGCCACCATCGGCCAGCTCGACAAAACATCCGTCTTTTATCTGGTCTCCCGTGGCATCGGCCGGCGCGAGGCCCATGTCCTGCTGACCATGGCCTTCATCAACGAGCTGGTGGCGCAGATTCCGGTGCCGGCGGTCCGGGAAACCGCCCAAACCCGGCTGAACCAGTTCTTCGAGGCAACCTTCCAGGAGGCATGACCGCCATGAGCAACCTGTCCGAGGCCAGCACCGCCGCTTTGGATGTCGAGGCCCTCCGCCGGGACTTTCCAATCCTGTCCCAGCAGGTGAACGGCAAGCCCCTGGTGTACCTGGACAACGGCGCCTCGGCGCAGAAACCGGTTGCCGTTCTGGACGCCATGGACCGCTATTACCGGGAAATGCACGCCAACGTGCACCGGGGCGCCCACACCCTGGGGGATCGGGCCACGGCTGCCTTCGAGGGCGCCCGGGAAACAGTGCGCCGGTTCCTGAACGCGGCCAGCACCCGAGAAATCATCTGGACCCGTGGCACCACCGAGGCCATCAACCTGGTGGCCAACGGCCTGGCGCCCCGCCTGAGGGAAGGCGACGAAATCCTGGTCAGCCGCATGGAGCACCACGCCAACATCGTGCCCTGGCAGATGGTGGCCGAGCGCACCGGCGCCCGGGTCGTGCCCATCGAACTCACCGCCGAGGGCGAGCTGGACATGGACGCCTTCCGTCAGCGCCTGGGTGACCGGACCCGGGTACTGGCCATTGCCCATGTTTCCAACGTGCTGGGCACCATCAACCCCGTGGCGGAGCTGATCGCCGAGGCCCGCGCTCTGGGCGTCGTGACGGTGATCGACGGAGCCCAGGCGGTGCCCCACTTCCGGCCCGATGTGCAGGCGCTGGATTGCGACTTCTACGCGTTCTCGTCCCACAAGATGTTCGGCCCCACCGGCATCGGCGTGCTCTACGGCAAAGAGGCGCTGCTGGAGGCCATGCCCCCCTACCAGGGCGGGGGCGAAATGATCGAGCGGGTGTCGTTCGAGCGGACCACCTGGAACCAGCTGCCCTACAAATTCGAGGCCGGCACCCCGGCCATCGCCGAGGCGGTCGGCCTCGGCGCCGCCATCGACTACCTGGACCGCCTCGACCGGACGGCGCTGGCCGCGGCCGAGGACGCCCTGCTGGCGCGGGCCAACGCCCTGGTCGATACTGTACCCGGCATGGAAATCATCGGCACCGCCCGCCGCAAGGTTCCCGTCCTGTCCTTTAAAATCGCCGGCCTGCACCCCAGTGATATAGGTACGCTGCTGGACCAGCAGGGCATCGCCATCCGCACCGGACACCATTGCGCGATGCCGCTGATGGACTTCTACGCAGTGCCCGGCACGGCGCGGGCATCGTTCGCGTTCTACAATACGCTGGATGAGGTTGAACAGCTGTTCGCCGGCCTGCGCAAGATTCAGCGCCTGTTTGCCTGAAGGAGGTGGAATCATGACAGCCGAAGTCTTCACCCCAAGCAAGGACGTCTCCGTGACCATGACGCCGAGCGCGGTCCGGCACGTTCGCAAGCAACTGGACAAGCACCCGGAGGCCCGGGGCATTCGCCTGGCCATCAAGAAAAGCGGCTGTTCCGGTTTCAAGTACGACACCCAGTGGGTGAGCGAGGCGGCGCCGGACGACCGGGTGTTTCACATCGACGGCGTCGATGTGTACGTTAAGGAGGAGCACCTGCCCCTGGTCAACGGCATCGAGATCGATTTCGTCACCGAGGGGGTCAACTCCTTGTTCAAGTACCGCAACCCCAACGCCACGGCGGAGTGCGGGTGCGGCGAAAGCTTTACCATAGCCTGATACACCAGACAGCGAGGCCAACGTGGGCATGCAAGAACGGGAAGTGGTCCTGACCAAGCGCGAGGTGGAAGCCCGGCTCGTCCCCTCCGGCACGGAAATCATGATTCCGGCGGACACCTTCGTGACCATCACCCAGTCGCTGGGTGGCACCTTCACCGTGGCGGTCAATGGCAACCTGGCCCGGATCGAGGGGCATGACGCCGACGCCCTGGGCAAGCAGCCGCTGGAGAGCAGTTTCGAAACCCCGGCCGATGGCACCGTGAACGAAAACCAGGTCTGGGAAGCCCTGCGCAACTGCTACGACCCCGAGATTCCCGTCAACGTGGTGGATCTGGGCCTGATCTACGACTGCCGAATCGAGAACGGCACCGAGGACGGCAACCACGTCCACATCCGGATGACACTGACCGCGCCGGGTTGTGGCATGGGGCCGGTGATCACCGAAGACGTCAAGCGGAAGGTGGAGCACGTGCCCAACGTTGACAAGGTCACCGTCGAGCTGACCTTCGACCCGCCCTGGAGCAACGACATGCTCACCGACGAGGCCAAACTGGAACTGGGGATGCTGTGATGACGGTGCAGACACGGGCTTTTCTCGACAACCCGCTGGGCACCGAGACCACCCTGAAGGATGTCCTCGACGCCTTCGAATTCCTAGACGACTGGGAAGAACGCTACGCCTACATCATTGACCTGGGCAAGCAGCTGCCGCCCTTCCCGGACGAAGCCCGGGTGGAGGACAACTATGTGCACGGCTGCCAGAGCCAAGTCTGGCTCATCCACCACTATGACGATGCCCGGGACCGGCTGTACCTGCTGATCGACTCGGACGCCATGATCGTGCGCGGCCTGGCCGCCATCATCCTGGTGGCCCTGAACGGCAAGAGCCCCCGGGACCTGCTCACCACCGACATCGACGAACTGTTCGAACAACTGGACCTGTTCCGGCACATTTCCCCCACCCGGGGCAATGGCCTGCGCGCCATGGTCAGCCGCATCCGGGACATCGCCGCGGCCCAGCTGGAGCGCGACTGAACCGTCCCGGTTACCAGATGATGGCCAGGTCGTCCCGCTGTACGTTGACCTGGCCCGCCAGCTTCGGCATCCGGCCGCTGCTGAACTCCGGGTGCACGTTGTTCAGGGTCACGCTCACCCCGGCATCCCTCAGCTCTGGCGCCCCGGCCAGGGCGTCCCAGTGCCGGGCACTCCGGTACACATGCAATTCATCGCCCGGACGCAACCCGGCCGTGGCCCCTGAGGCCAGCGTCACCGACGGCCCCTCCACCCGAACCACCCGGGTCATGAAGGGCTGGCAGGCCAGCACATCCACCACCGCCTGGGTCATCTCCGCCAGTGTCCGCGTCACGGCCTGGCCATAGGCGGTGCTCTCGAATCCGGCCGAGGCAAAGCCGGTGGAACGCCCCGACACGGTCCGCCACTCGGCCTCGGTGGCGAACCGTTCCTGATAGAACGGTGAGCCGCTGAAACCGTCGAAAACCATGAGGTCGACCACGAACCGCCGGTTCTGATCCACCGCACCGAGACTGCGCTTGAATCCGCCCCATACCGAGGTGTCCCAGGCCGTCGGATCGGTGAACCCCAGGTCCCGGATGACACCGGTCACCACAAACTGGGCCCCCAGCTCGCGGGCCAAACGGGCCACGTTGCTTAAGCGATTGTCGTTGCCCTGCCAAGTCGGCGCGTCCACGGCATCGCCGAACAGGGACAGGCCCGTGGCCGACAGCACCTCGAGCCGGCCGCTGTCACGCAGGCCGGCCTGCAACCGCTGCGGCAGGACCTCGCCGGCGTCGTCCAGCCGGCCGGTCTGGGCCTGGCCCGGTTGCAGCAACGGGAAACCGGTGATCGCCACCCGTTTTTTCAGGCGTGCCGCCTCGGCCGCGCGACAGATCGCCGGCGGCTCCGTCATGTCGGCACGCACCACCAGACGCAGGCGGTCACCGGTCCGCTGCTCGGAGACGATCTCGACATGCCGGGCGCGGGCCTGAGTCGCCACGTCCACCCGGGACTCGGTCAACACGCCGTTTTCCACCGTTTCCCGGGTACTGACCCGGGCTTCGTAGCGCAGGGCCAGATCCCGTAGCGCCGCTTCCC
The DNA here is from genome assembly GCF_001981305.1 of Marinobacter lutaoensis. Taxonomy (GTDB): domain Bacteria; phylum Pseudomonadota; class Gammaproteobacteria; order Pseudomonadales; family Oleiphilaceae; genus Marinobacter; species Marinobacter lutaoensis. The sequence continues at coordinate 245,535 of NZ_MSCW01000007.1, forward strand.
GCGCGGCCGCGCGGGCCGAATCCAGATCACCGTTCAGAATCACCGCATGCCCCACCCCTTCCAGAATCACCGCGCCCGCCGCCGGCGCCAGCATGGCTAGGAACCCGGCCAGCAGGCCAGCGGCGAGCCGCCGGCCGGGCCTCCGGTAACGGGACGCAGCAGACTGAGAACACACCATGATCACTCCAGATAGTAAAGGGAATCGGCCGACCGGCTTTCGATATCGCCGCCGGCATCTCGGCCCCGGGGCATGGGAATCGGGCAAAGCGCCCGTACCTGGTCATCGTCCACACCGGAAACGCAGGCGCGGAACCGGGGCTCCAGCTTCAACTCCATGACGGTTTCCACCACGCCGTCACTGTGCTCGTTGACCGCCACCACCTTGGCGCCGCGGATGTAGCTGTCCACATAGACGCGGAACAGGTCGTTGCGCAGCACGAAATCATTCACCGTGGCGCCTCCGTAAACGACCGTGCCATAGACACGCTCCGCCAGGTTCCGGTAGGCATCGAGACGGGAGGCACGGCGCGCCAGCAGGCGCAGGCGCGGATCCAGCCGATCCGTCGAGACATTCTCGTAGGTACCGAAGCCACTGGCACGGACCACGATCGGCGCCAGCGATTCCGGGTTGGCGGACGATTCGGTGTTCCGGTAGCCACCAACCGGGGCACAAGCCGACAGCCCCCAGGCCAGCGACACCAGAGCGAGAACCAGGGTCCGTCGCATAACCATCACACATTCTCCGCAAAACAGGCGTTTCCAGCCTACCATGAAAAAAACACGCCAAGTTCCATAACCCACTGATCTCATGACAATAGAGCGGACAACACCAACCGCCGGGCGGGAAAAGCGGCAAAACGCTGCCTCCATTTACACATCAAGAACAAACCGTTACCGCTTCTGTCATGTTCGCGACCGAGTTCTGCCCTAACCTGAGTTCCGCATCTGTTTCATTCGCTATCCATCCAGACCCACAAAGGACCAGCCATGATCGGACACCGTCTGACCAAGCTTGCCATCGCCACAGGCCTTGCGGCCTGTTCGGGCGCAACCCTGGCCAACCCTCAATCCCCGATGTCGACCCGGTCATTCGCCATGGCCGGAACCGGCGTTGCCATCGCCCAACCCTCGGCCGCACCCGGTGCCAATCCCGCCATGCTGGCGGCGGACCACCATGACTGGGCCGACGATTTCGGCCTGATGCTGCCCTCGGTCAATGCCCGCATCGCCGATGAGGAAGAAACGGTGGACCAAGTGGACGATATCCAGGATGTGATCGACCGGTTCCAACAGCTTGACCGAAGCACCCGCCCGGAAGAGGCCCAGGCGCTCGCCGCCGAGCTGCTGGAGCGACTCGACCGGTTCGACCGGGACACCGCCCGGGTCAACGCCGGGCTGGGGCTGGCTCTGGCCGTTCCCAGCCGGTCTCTGGCGTTCGGCGTGTTCACCAACGGCAACCTGGTGGCCACGGTCCGGGGCGAGTTCGACGAAGATGACCGGGCCACCCTGGAAACCCTGGTGGCGCTTGATCCGAACAACCCCGCCGACCTGCTGCAGCTTCAGAACGCCGACCTGGAGGACGACCTGCAATCCCGCGGTCGCGTCCTCGCCGCCGCCGTGTTCGAGGCCGGTATCAGCGTGGCCCATGCCCTGGACCTGGGCAATGGCAACCGCCTCCAGATCGGAATCTCGCCCAAGTATGTGGAGCTGACCACTTATCAATACACCGAGACCGTATCCGGTTTCGAGGACGAAGACTTCGACAGCGACGACTACCAGACCGACAAGAGCGGCTTCAACCTGGATATCGGCGCCGCCTACGCCTTTGGCGACTCACATCAGTGGAACCTCGGCCTGATGGTCAAGAACCTGATTCCCATGGAACTGGATTCCGCCCGCAGCAAACCGCTGCTGGAGGACACCCACACCCTCGAACTCAAACCCATGGTTACCGCCGGTATCGCCCACCGCAGCGAATACCACGTCGTGACCGCCGAGCTGGACCTGACCCGAAAGGATGCCTTCGGTTACGAAGACGACACCCAGTGGCTGGCCCTGGGCGCCGAGTTCGACGCCTGGCGCTACGCTCAGCTGCGCCTGGGCGTGCGCCACAACCTTGCCGGCAATGACGACAACGACGGCATTGCCGAGGACACCCAGTTCACCGCCGGGCTGGGCCTGAACCTGCTGGGCGTGCACCTGGATCTGGGCGCCCTGTACAGCGACGCCGACATCGGCGCGGCCCTGGAGCTGGGCACCGCGTTCTGACCCCTTCCCGCCCGGGGCTCCGCCGGGCGGGATTTCCCTACCTTTCCGTCATTTGCCTCGCTCCCGTCCAGCCCGGATAATCCCGGAACAGACAGACAACGCAGGGAACAGGCACAACATGCAAACCTACCTGGTTGGTGGCGCCGTCCGCGACGAACTGCTGGGCCTTGACGTCAAGGACCGGGATTGGGTCGTGGTCGGGGCCACGCCGGAACAGATGCGGGCCCAGGGCTTTCGCCAGGTGGGGGCTGACTTTCCGGTGTTCCTGCATCCGCGCACCCAGGAGGAGTACGCCCTGGCCCGCACCGAACGCAAGCAGGGCCGGGGCTATCATGGTTTCACCGTATACAGCGCTCCGGATGTCACCCTGGAGCAGGACCTGCAACGCCGCGACCTGACCATCAACGCCATGGCGCGGGCAGAAAACGGCGAACTGATCGACCCCTTTCACGGCCTCGACGACCTCAAGGCCCGCCGCCTGCGTCACGTGTCTCCGGCCTTTGCCGAAGACCCGCTGCGCATCCTGCGTACTGCCCGCTTCGCAGCCCGATTCCAGCCCCTGGGCTTCTCGGTATGTGAAGACACCCTGACGCTCATGCGCCGCATGGTCGACGATGGCGAGGTGGCGCACCTGGTGCCGGAGCGAGTCTGGCAGGAAATCCAGCGGGCTCTGCACGAGGCCGCCCCCACCGTTTTCTTCCGGGTGCTGGCCGAGTGCGGGGCGCTGGCGGTACTGATACCGGAACTGAATGAACCCGACCGACTGGCCACCGGCCTCAATGCTCTGGACTGCCTCGCCCTCCGGCCCGATACCAGCACCGGACAACGCTTTGCCGGACTCTTCGCCGCCGTGCCCACTGACCAGGCCGAGCACCGGGCCCGGTGCCTGAAAGCCCCCAATGATTGTCGCGACATGGCCCGCCTCACCAGCCATTTCCTCGACCGTCTGACTGCATTATCCTTGCCGGAAGGGCCGGCCCCGGCGCTGCTCGAACTGCTGGATACCGCCGACGTCTGGCGCCGGCGCCCCCGGTTCGATGCCCTGCTGACGGTGCTGCATTGCGCCACACCACCGGGCCTCGCCGGCCGCGTCCGGCAACTGGAACTGGCCGCGCAGGTAGCCACCGGGGTGGAGCCCGCGGCATTGCTGGCCCAGGGCTATCGGGGCTCCGCCCTGGGCCAGGCCATTCATCAGGAACGCCTGAAACGTATAGAAGGGGCCTTGTCGGCCCACAACCACCGAGGATCGCCATGACCGAGTATGCGCCTGTCGCACTGGTAACCGGCTCCGCCCATCGGCTCGGAGCCCGCACCGTGGAACTGCTGCACGAACGCGGCTGGAACCTGGTCATTCACTATCGCACCCGCCAGGCTCAGGCCCAGGCACTCGCCGAGCGGCTCAACGACGTCCGTCCGGGTTCCGCCATCTGCCTGCAGGCGGACCTGACCCGTACCGACGATGTGCATCGGCTGGGCAAGGAAGCCATTGCCCACTGGGGCCACCTCGAGGGCCTGGTGAACAACGCCTCGGTGTTCTACCCCACGCCCACCGGCGAGGCGCTGCACGATGATTGGGACCGGATCATGCACACCAACCTCAAGGCACCCTTCTTTCTGGTACAGACGTGCCTGACCGCCCTGCGCAACAGCAAGGGCAGCGTCATCAACCTGATCGATATCTACAGCGAAAAGCCCCTGAGCAACCATCCACTGTACTGCGCCAGCAAGGCCGGCCTGGCGGCGCTGACCCGCTCCTGGGCCAAGGACCTGGCACCGGACGTCCGCGTCAACGGCGTCTCGCCCGGCGCCATTCTTTGGCCGGAAAGCAACGGCGCTATCGACAAGAGTTATCAGAAAGCGATCGTCGAGAAGACCCCGCTGGCCACCACCGGCAACCCCGACGACATCGCCCGCACCGTGGTGTTTCTGATGTGTGATGCGCCCTTCATCACCGGCCAGATCATCTCCGTGGATGGCGGCCGCAGCCTGAACATGTAGTCCGCCGCCCGGCCCCTGCCATGGACGGGCTTTGGCCGCCTCCCCCTTTCCGGCTACAATGCCGCCACCATTGATGATCAAAACGAAGAGCGCGACGGTGTTCGCTCGCGCCGCTACCAACCGGAGAGTTTCCATGCGTGATGTCGTGATTGTTGCCGCCAAGCGGACCGCCATCGGAAGTTTTGGCGGGGGCCTGTCCGGCCTCCGGGCCGATCAGCTCGGTACCGCCGTGATCCAGGCCTTGCTGGAGGACACCGGCGTCGCCGGTGATCAGATCGACGAGGTGGTGCTGGGCCAAGTCCTCACCGCCGGCTGTGGCCAGAACCCGGCCCGACAAGCCGCCCTCCGCGCCGGCCTGCCGGAGACGGTGCCAGCCATGACCATTAACAAAGTCTGCGGTTCCGGCCTGAAGGCGGTTCACCTGGCAGTGCAGGCCATTCGCTGCGGCGACGCCGAGATGGTGATCGCCGGCGGCCAGGAAAGCATGAGCCAGGCGCCCCACGTGCTGCCCAACAGCCGAAACGGCCAGCGTATGGGCAACTGGGCCATGATCGACACCATGGTCAACGACGGCCTCTGGGACGCCTTCAACGATTACCACATGGGCATCACCGCCGAGAACATCGTGGCCAAGTACGGCATCAGCCGCGAAGAGCAGGATGCCTTCGCCGCCGCCTCCCAGCAGAAGGCCGTGGCCGCCCAGGCCGCCGGCTACTTCCGCAGCCAGATCGTGCCGGTGAGCGTGCCCCAACGCAAAGGCGATCCGCTGGTGGTTGACCAGGACGAATGCCCCCGGGACGGCGTGACCGCCGACAGCCTGGCCAAGCTGCGCCCAGCCTTCAAGAAGGACGGCACCGTCACCGCCGGCAATGCCTCGTCCCTGAACGATGGCGCCGCCGCCGTACTGGTGTGCAGTGCCGACCGGGCGAAGGCCCTGGGCCTGACGCCCATGGCGGTGATCCGGGCCCACGCCAGCGCCGGAGTCGACCCCACGGTGATGGGCACCGGCCCCATCCCGGCCACCGAACGTTGCCTGAAGCGCGCCGGCTGGAGCGTGGACGACCTGGACCTGATCGAAGCCAACGAAGCCTTCGCGGCCCAGGCGATTTCCGTCAACCGGGGCTTGGGTTGGGATACCGGTAAGGTCAACGTCAACGGTGGTGCCATCGCCCTGGGCCATCCGATCGGCGCCTCCGGCTGCCGCATTCTGGTGACCCTGCTGCACGAAATGGTCCGCCGCAATGCCCACAAGGGGCTGGCCACCCTCTGCATCGGCGGCGGCATGGGGGTTGCCCTGGCGGTGGAACGCTGACCCCGTGTTCCACGTGGTTCTGTATGAGCCGGAGATTCCCCCCAACACGGGCAATATCATCCGGCTCTGCGCCAACACCGGCTGCCAGCTGCACCTGATCGAGCCGCTGGGGTTTTCCCTGGAGGACAAACAGATGCGGCGGGCGGGGCTGGACTACCGGGAATACGCCCGCGTGCGTGTACACCGGGACTACGCGGCGTTTCTGGCGGCCGAGCAGCCGGAGCGGCTGTTCGGCTTCACCACCAGGGGCCAGCGTTACTACCACGACGTCCGGTTTCAGCCCGGCGATTACCTGATGTTCGGCCCGGAAACCCGAGGCCTGCCCGAGCCGGTACGCGATGCGCTGCCGGCGGAGCGTCGGCTGCGGATCCCGATGCGCCCGGACAGCCGCAGCCTTAATCTCTCCAACAGCACCGCGTTGGTGGTCTACGAAGCCTGGCGGCAGGTCGGTTTCACCGGCGCCGTCTGAACTGCGCCCGCCACCGGCACGATCACCGAATACCCCTCGGCCAGGCGCTCAACCCGCGCCTGATAACCATACACGGACGCCAGCATCGACGGCGTCAGTACCTCCTCCGCGGGACCGCTGGCCACACACCGTCCCGCCTTCAGCACCACCAGCCGGTCCGCGAACTGAGCCGCCAGATTCAGGTCGTGGACGATGGCCAGGACGGCGATGCCCTGCGTCCGCGCCAGGGTCCGAACCAGTCCAAGCGCCAGCTGCTGATGCGCGGGATCGAGGGCCGAGGTGCATTCATCCAACAACAGCAGGCGCGGCCCCTGGCTATCGAGAATCTGGGCCAGCACCCGGGCCAGCTGCACCCGCTGCTGCTCACCACCGGACAACGTCGGCATTTTGCGATAACGGAGCCCCTCCAGTGACAGCGCGCTCAGCACCTCCGCAAGGATCGCCTCGTCCGCCCGCCGGTCGCCGCCCGTACGGCCCAGGCGCACCACCTCTTCCACCGTCAGCGGAAAGTTGACCTCGACCCGCTGAGGCATCACGCCCCGCTGCCGGGCCAGAGCACCGGGGGCCCAGGCCGTCATCGGGCGGCCACCAAAATTCAGTTCGCCGGTTATCGGCAGCTCGCCGGCCAGACCACCGAGCAGCGTCGACTTGCCCGCGCCGTTTGGCCCCAGCAGCACCGTGATTTCCCCGGCCGACAAGGTCAGGTCCAGGTCCTCGACCACGGTTTTGCCCGCCAGGGCGACCGACAGCTGCCGGGCTTGCAGAACCGTCATGACACGTTCATCCGAAGCAGGATCACCAGAAAAAAGGGACCGCCGATCAGCGCAGTCATCAAACCGATGGGCAACTCCGCTGGGGCCACCACCACCCGGGCCAGGCTGTCGGCCGCCACCAGCAGGCTGCCGCCGGCCAGGGCGCAAATCGGCAGCAGGGTCCGGTGACTGGCGCCGGCCATCTGCCGCACCAGGTGCGGCACCACCAGGCCGACAAAGCCGATCAGGCCGCTGACGGCCACCGCCGCACCCACGCCGAGCCCCGCGACCAGGATGGCGCGACGCTTGACCCGCTCGGTGTCGAAGCCCAGATGGCCCACCACCGACTCGCCCATCAGAAAGGCGTCCAATGGCGTGGCCAAAGTCTGCGCCATCAGCAACGCCAGCAGCAGCCACGGCCCGGCCACGACCAGGTCATGCCAGGCAGCATGGCCCAGACTGCCCATGGTCCAGAACGTCAGTGACCGAAGCTGTTCGTCATTGGCGTGGAAGGTCAGCAGGCCGGTACCGGCCATGGCGATGGCGTTGATGGCAATGCCGGCCAGAAGCAGGGTCGCCACCGACACCTGACCTGCCCGCCGGGCAATTTTCCAGGCCAGGAACACGGTACCACTGCCCCCGGCAAACGCCGCCAGGGGCAGCGCCCAGGTCTCGGCCAGATGCAGCCAGTGTCCCAGCAGGGCCTCACCCAGCACAATAACGGAGATCGCCGCCAGCGAAGCCCCCGAGGAGACGCCAATCAGGGTCGGATCCGCCAGCGGATTCCGGAACAGCCCCTGCAGAATGGCGCCGGACACGGCCAGCACGGCCCCCACCAGGAATCCCAGCAGGAACCGGGGCAGCCGCACTTCCATCAAGACCAGTCGCGCGGCGGCGTCCTGGCCCGGCTGGCCGGCCAGCACCCGGAGCATGTCGGTGACGGAGATGGGGTAGGCCCCGCTGGAAATGGACACCAGGGCGGCCACCACCGCCAGCGCCACGACCAGTGCCAGCGAGGCGCCGAAGCGCAGCCGACCGGCCGGGTCCAGCAGCTGGCCCGGAAATCGCGGGCTAAGGCGCGAGGACTGCATTGACCGCCTCCAGTGCCTCCGGCAGCCTGGGACCGAAGCCCAGCAGGAACATGCTGTCACCCACGTAGACGCGCTCCCGTTGCCAGGCATCCAGCAGGGCCAGCTCCGGCCAGTCGGATACCCGGAACTGGCCGGCGCTGGCTTCGGCCACCACGATGGCATCGGGACGGGTGGCGATCAGGGCTTCCCGGCTGGCCGGTTTGTAGCCTTCCATGGCCCCCGCCGCGTTGTCGGCACCCAGGATGTCCAGCAGGGCATCGGCGGCGGTGTTGGCTCCGGCCACCATCAGCTGATGACTGCCCGCCACCAGGAGGAACAGGACCCGGGGCGAGGCCCCCCGGTGGCGGATGTCGGCCTCGACCGCCTGCAGGCGCACATCGAAATTCTGTATCAGCCGTTCGGCCTCCGGTTCGGCCGCCAGCGTCTGGCCGATGCGCCGGATCCGCTCCCGCACCTGGGCCAGCGTCCAGGCCACCGGCAGCCGCACCACCCGAACCCCGGCGTTTTCCAGCCGCATCAGGTTGCGCTCGGGGGCCGCCTCCTCGGTGGTCAGCAGCAGATCCGGCCTGAGCGCCAGCACGCCTTCAAACGGCAGAGCCCGCAGGTACCCCACCTTGGGCAGCCGGCCCACGGCCTCCGGATAACGGCTGGTGGTGTCCACGCCCACCAGCCGCTCGCCCTGGCCCAGCGCGTAGACGAACTCGGTGACGGCACCATCGGCACTGACGACCCGCTCTGGCACCGGCTGGGCCCGGACAACGCCGGCCCAAGCCAGTAACAACGCCGCCAACCACACCACCCGCGTCATGACCGCCCCTCCAAACGGGCCACCTGTTCCCGCCACAGCTCGGATTCCGGGATGCCCGGCTTGCGCTCGCCGAAAACCGTCAGGACCAGTTCGCCCTGGCCGTTGAAGGCCTCCACCGAGGTAATCAGGCCATCCACCGACGGGCGGCGGACCACCCACCAAGCCTCGATACCGTCGGTATTGGCGTGCAGTGAGAAGCCGGGGTCCAGCACATTCATCCAGGGCCCGGTGCGACGCAGGTGGCTGACCCGGCCGGTATAGATCTGGACCATGCCCGGGTTACCGACGAAGTACATCGCCGGACAGGCGGCGGCGCGAAGCTGCTCCAGCAGACGGTCCAGCACCGGAAGCTCGCCATCGTTCTCCAGGCGCCGGGCCCATTCCGGCCCCACCCGTTCCAGGGCGGTCAGCCGGTCGACACCATGTTTCTTCAAGAGCGCATGGAAATGATGCACATCCTTCAGCGACGCCCAGTCGGCCCGGAGCGGGGCCAGGGGCACCGCCGCCGGGTCGGCCCGCTCCGGGACGGGGCGGGCCTCCGAGGGCGGTACGGGCCAGGCGTCCGGATCGGCGAAGCGATGCAGCAACTGCTCCCAAGCCGCACCGTCCGTTGCCTCAACCCGGTAGATCTTGTGCACCGCCGTACCGTAGCGGTCGAAGAACTGCAGGCTTTCACGCGGCCCGGAGCGCCCGTCTTCCAACACCCGGAAGCCGTGGCACCACTGGTTGAAGAAGACACGGATGTCGATCTCCCCTACGGCCAGTCCCATGGCCCCGGAACGGCTGGTCTTGAATTCGCCAAACGCCGCCGTGACTTCGTGCACCACTTGGTCATTGCGGGTCAGAATCATCACCGGCCCCACCTGATGCATGGCTTCCAGCAATGTGTCGAAGGCGGGCTTGAGGGGCATCAGGCCCGTCCCCCGCCGCAGGAGCACCAGCGCCATTTCACTCACCCCGAGTTCCGCCGCGGCCTGACGGATGCGCAGGCCTGGATGGGCTTGCTGCAGGGCCTGCCAGCGTTGTTGCAGGTCCCCGTCCTGTTGCTGTGCCGTTGCTGCTTGCATGGTCATACCCCCGTCAGTTCAGCGTCACCCGATGCCAGCGAATGGTGGGATTGCCGCTGACGCCGTCGTCGTCGTAGTAATTGACGATCTGCAGGGCCCAGACGGAGGCCTCCGTCTCGTCGATGTCGGCCTTGATCAGGTAGGTCCGGAAATTGGGCCAGATCTTATGGTTACCCAACAGGTTGTAGGCGTACCAGGTGTGCTCCGAGAACACGCCACCGGTGCTGTCCTGGGCATAGATCTGGGGAACTCCGGGGTCGGCCTCGTAGCTGTCCAGCTCGTCCCAGCCAATGGGGCCCGACGCACCGCCATCGCCGCTGCCGGACGGTCCGCTGTTGCTGCGCAGGTACCAGTTATATCCAGAGAAGCCGACCATGACGTCCCAGGTGTCGCTGGTGTCGCAGTCCACCACCTGCCCCGAGTCAAAGTCGAAGCAGGCATCGCCCCCGTCATAGTCCGCCGGCGGGGTGAAGGTGACCGGCTGATCGGAAAAGGCCACCTCACCGGCCCCCTGTACCGAGAATTCGAACTCGAAATCCCGGATGCCCTGGTTTGCCCGGGTCGGGAAATCGAAGCTCACCACCTTCATCCGCGCAAAGCTGTTGCCTTCAGCGGATCGCACCAAGTAACCAATATCGCTCAGGGCGCTGATCTGCCCCGTGCTGTAGTCGTAGCTGGACCAGGTTTCCCAGCTCCCGAACGCGGACTGAAGGCCGTCGGTCTGCCATGCCGCCGGGGCCTCGAACGGGCCCAGCAGGTGTTCCAGCTCGGAACTGGCGCTGGCGTTGGTGAAGACGTTCTCATCCGGGTCGCCGTTGTCCTTGTAGAAATCGTCCTGGGCCACGGCCAGGGCACCGCCGACGTTGCCAGTACCGGACTCCCCCCCGTTCAGGTTGAAGGTCAGGCGACTGGCCTTCAGGTGCCAGGTATCGCTCGGATCTACCAGTTCGCCGGTCTCGAGGTTGACATAGACCTCATCGCTGGCGGCAGGCAGGGTTTTCTCGACCATGCCCTCCGGCAGTCCGGTGTTGTCCGACGTCAGTCCGGGCTCATTGTCGCTGCCGCCACCACAGCCGGCCAGAGCAAGCACCGCAGCCAGTGGCAGCCAGCGGGAGGTCACACAGGGGTTCTTCATGATGCATTCCTTTTTGTACAGGTTGACATGACTCATGGGTTAATCACCGAACGCCGCGGACACGCCGGCGTAGAGGAAACGTCCCGCCACCGGCCGGAAATCCGAGCTGTCGGAAAAGTCCCGCTGCGCGTCGGTGACGTTGTCGATACCGGCGAACAGCCGAAGCCGGTGGTTGATCTGGTAGTTGAGTTTCAGGTCGGCGGCCGCGTAGCCGGGGGAGCGGCTCGCCTCGGCGGCGTCCACGTATTCCGAACTCTGGTAACGGACGCGAACGGACCAGGCCAGGCCCGGTACCGGCAGGGGCCCGTCCAGGGCCAGACGGGCCTGGTGCCTGGGTCGATGGGTGAGTTCATGCCCGGTCTGCTTGTCCCGGGTCCGGGTCAGGGTGTAGCCGGCCACCGCGCGCCAGTGTTCGTCAAATTCCCAGCCGGCCGTGGTTTCCAGGCCCCAGGTCTCGGCCTCGGCCACGTTTTCGTATCGGTACACCGCCCAGTTGCCCTCGGGGTTGTCCACGGCATCGAGCAGCAACTCGGTCTGGATGAGGTCGTCAATGTCGTTGTAAAACAGGTTGCCCTCCAGCCACAGCCGATGCCGGTAGTGAAGGCCGCCACCGAACTGATAGCTGACGGATTGCTCCGGACGCAGTGCCTCGTTGCCATGGACGACGTAGCCCAGGGAGCTGTGATCGAACCGGTAGTGCCGTTCCTTGAGATTCGGGGCCCGGTAGCCGGCACCCACGCCACCGCGCAGGAAGCTGGTGAGGTCCCGGGAATGGCGGAAATCAAACCGGGCATTCACCTTCGGCGCCAGATGGTGGCCAAAATCCGTATCGTGCTGGGCCCGAATACCACTGACGATTTCCAGATCGGACAGGGGCATCCAGGTGTCCTGCAGCCACAATTCGTGGGTTTCATGGGCAAAGGTGCCGCTGCCATCCAGTTCGGAATCCCCGTCCTTCATTTGCTCCAGGGTATTCCGCTGCAGGTCCAGCCCCGCCAGCAGGTAGTGTTCGTCCCCGAGCGGCGCGCCGAGATGCGCAGAGCCGCGGGTCAGGCTCTGCTCCGATTCCCGGATGTCGTATTCGCGGTTGACCGAGAACTTGCGGGAGTCGTCGGACAGATCCTCCCGCAGCAGCGCCCAGCCTCCGCTCAGCCCGGTCGCGGCCCCATGCTCGCCCTGCACCACCCAGCGCCAGCGCCGGACCTGCTCATCCTTGCCCAAATCCACCGGGTTCTGGGGATTCTCCTCGACAAAACGGGAGTTGCTGTCTTCTTCGAAGCGGCCAGCACTGACAGCCACCCGGTGTCCCGCGGCCGGGATCCAGTCCAGACTGGCCCGGACGTCGTGCCGGTCCACCTCGTCACCCGGGCGGGCCCAGGTGGTGGGTTCCGGGTCGACACCGTCGGTATGGGTGCCGGCCACCGCCAGGCGGGCGGCCAGGTGGTCATTGCCCCCCTCAACACTGGCCCGGCCGCTGTAGCGCCCCAGGTCCCATTCACGCCCGGAGGGGTTCTGCTCGCCGTAGCTGCCGCCGTCGATCGTTGCGCTCCCGCGCCAGCCGGGTTCGATTCGCCGGGTGATGACATTGACGACACCGCCGATGCCGGCACTGCCGTACTGGGCGGATACGGCCCCCTTGACGACCTCGATCCGCTCAACATCAAGAATCGAGAGCTGGCTGACATCCACCGCCGAGCCGGTGGTTGCGGTCATCGGCAGGCCGTCGACCAGAACCAGGACCCGGTCGGCTTGGATGCCCTGCATCCAGACCTCGTAGCCGGATTTTCCATGTACTTCGCGCAACTGCACCCCAGGCACCGACGCCAGGGCTTCCCTGACGTTGCGGGCATGGGTCCTGCGCAACTCCTCCGAAGTGACCACTTCGGTCCGCACCGGCGTTTCGAACAGGGTTTCCTCCGTCCGGGTTCCGGTCACGACCAGCTCATCCAGATAGCCCACCCGGCTGGCATCCTCTGCCCAAGCCGAAGCCGGCCCCCAAACCGCCACCGAAGTAAGCACCGACAGCGCGGTCATATTCTTGGTCAGACTGTTCACGGGTCACGCACCCTATTTCTAAATCTTAATGATAACGATTATTATTATTTTTCATTTGCCAATCAAGCCCCATGTGCACAGACAAGCAGGCACAAAAAAACCGGCCGAAGCCGGTTTTCTGGAAAGCCGTCGCGGCGGGAGCCGCTCAGGGGGGGAATCAGTGGGTCTGGGACTCGCCCTTGGCGGCCTCGCCGGCCTCTTCCTGCTGCTTACGCTTGAGCGCCTGGGCGTAGATGGCGTCGAAGTTCACCGGCGCCAGCATCAGGGCCGGGTAGCTGCCCTTGTTCACCACGTTATCGATGGTTTCACGGGCGTACGGGAACAGGATGGTCGGGCAATAGGCCCCCAGCATCTGCCCCAGCTGCGGCCCCTCGATGCCATGCACCAGGAACACGCCCGCCTGCTGCACCTCAACGATGTAGGCCACTGTGTCGCCCAGTTTGGCGGTGACCGTCAGGGACAGCACCACCTCGTACTGATTGTCGCTGATTTTGGTGTGGGCGGTGTTCAGATCCAGGTTGACCTGCGGTTTCCACTGCTCCTGGAACACCAAAGGCGCGTTGGGGGATTCAAAAGACAGGTCTTTGACGTAGATCCGCTGCAGCGCGAATTGCGGCTGGGTCTGATTGCCCGCGGCTTGCTGGTTGTCAGCCATGTTCAGTCCTTTACGTTCTCGTTCGTGGGCCCCGGGCCCATTGTTATCGAAATGTCATTGCCGGTCACAGTGTAACGCTTGGCCCGACCGGCTTATGTGAAACAGTGCGGCAGAACGCGGCCGAGATCAAGGTCCGCCCCGTTACTTCTTCACCAGCGGCAGATTGCTGGCTTTCCAGTCGGCGATGCCGCCATTGAGACGGACCACATGGGAAAAACCCTCCGCGTTCAGCTGCTTGACCGCCATGGCGGCATGCTGGCCCATCTTGTCGACCACGATGATCTGCTTGTCCTTAAACTTGCTGAGTTCCGTCACCCGGCTCTTGAGACTGGCCAGGGGAATGTTGATGGCACCGGTGATGCGGCCTTCGTTGAAGTCCTTGCGATCCCGGATGTCGACCACCACGGCTTCGTCCCGGTTGATCAGGCTGACCGCCGCCTGGGCGGAAATCTTGGCGCCGCCACGACGGGATTCCAGGATCAGGATCGCCACCAGGAAGGCCACGAACAAAGACACAAGGATGTAATGATTGACGACGAATTCGAACAAGCGGTCCATGAACTTATCCTGACAATTTGTTTGGGCGCGATTATACACACCCGCAGGCAGTCACAGAAGGACACAACATGGCCTGCACAAATGAAAACGGTTACAATCTGGGCTTCTTTCCGTATCAAGCCCAATCCAACCAACCGGATGACGTGATGACCGCGACGCGCAAGCCGACTGCACTGATTATCCTGGATGGCTGGGGCCACCGCGACCCCGCCGAAGACAACGCCATCAGCCGGGCCCGGACCCCGTTCTGGGATCAGTTGTGGGCCCAGCAGCCCAAGACCCTGATCAACACCTCGGGCATGTTCGTGGGGCTGCCCCAGGGCCAGATGGGCAACTCCGAGGTCGGCCACATGAACCTTGGGGCCGGCCGGGTGGTCTACCAGAGCCTGACGCGCATCGACAAGGACATCGAGGACGGCAACTTCCAGCACAATGAGGTGCTCTGCGCTGCCATCGACAAGGCCGTCGGCAGCGGTCGCGCCGTCCACCTGATGGGCCTGCTCTCGCCCGGCGGGGTCCACAGCCACGAGGATCACATCCTGGCCGCCGCCGAGCTGGCCGCCAGCCGGGGGGCCAAGGCCGTCTACATCCATGCGTTCCTGGATGGCCGGGACATGCCGCCGCGGAGCGCCCGCCCCTCCCTGGAAAAGGCCGCCGCCAAACTGAAGTCCCTGGGCGTGGGCCGAATCGCCACCCTCGTCGGTCGCTACTACGCCATGGACCGGGACAATCGCTGGGACCGGATCGAAGCGGCCTACAACGCCATGGTGCTGGGCGAAGCCGAATTCACGGCGGCAGACCCGCTGGAGGCACTGGATCAGGCCTACGAGCGCGGCGAGAACGACGAGTTCGTCAAGCCGACCCTCATCCGTGCCAACGGCGAGCCCGACGGCCTGATTCACGATGGCGATACGGTGCTGTTCATGAACTTCCGCGCCGACCGGGCCCGGGAAATGACCCGCGCCTTCGTGGAGAAGAGCCTCGAAGGCTTTGCCCGTCGCAAGGTCCCGGAGCTGGCGGAGTTCGTGATGCTTACCGAGTATGCCGCAGACATCCAGGCCGCCTGCGCCTACCCGCCCGAGCAGCTCACCAACGGCCTGGGCGAGTATGTCTCGAAGCTGGGCAAGACCCAGCTGCGGATCGCCGAGACGGAGAAATACGCTCACGTCACCTTCTTCTTCAACGGCGGCCTGGAAACCCCGTTCGAGGGCGAAGACCGGATCCTGGTGCCGTCTCCGAAGGTGGCCACCTATGACCTGAAGCCGGAAATGAGCGCTCCGGAGGTCACCGACAAACTGGTCGAGGCCATCCGCAGCGGCAAGTACGACCTGCTGATCTGCAACTACGCCAACGGCGACATGGTCGGACACACCGGCAAGCTGGAGGCGGCGATCAAGGCCGCCGAATGCCTGGACCTCTGCCTCAAGCGCGTGGTCGAGGCGCTGGACGAGATGGGGGGCGAAGCCCTGATCACCGCTGACCACGGCAACTGCGAACAGATGACCGACCCCAACTCCGGCCAAGTGCATACCGCCCATACCGTTGGCCCGGTACCGCTGGTCTACACCGGCCCCCGCCAGGTGCGCCTCAAGGACGGTGGCAGCCTCAGCGACGTGGCGCCGTCCCTGCTGACACTGATGGGGCTGGAACAGCCCGGGGAAATGACCGGGCACAGCCTGGTCGAACTGTCCTGACCCGGCCTCAGCCTCGCCTTGAAGGCACTCCGCATTCCGGTGCTAGCCCTCAGCCTGTTGCTGGGGGCGCTATCGGTGGCCGCGCCGCCGGACACCGACGTCACCCCCGAGCAGCTGGAAGACCTGCGCGAACGCATCGGAGCCATCGACAAGTGGCTGGCCGAGGCGGAGGAGGATCGCTCCGCCCTGGAGCGACAACTGAGCGCCACCGAGCGTCGCATCGGCCAGCTGACCCGGGAGCGCCGAGCGCTGCGCCGGCAGATCGAACAACAGCAGCAGCGCCTGCAGCAACTCGAACAGGAGGCGGCCCGGCTCAGTGACACCCTTGAACGCCAGCGCGACAGCCTCCGCCAACAAATCCGCGCAGCCTGGATGGAGGGCGACACCCCCGCCCTCAAGGTCCTGCTGAACGAGGCGGACCCAAGCCGCATCGCCCGGACCCTGACCTACTACGAATACCTCAGCCGCAACACCGTCGAGCGCCTGGAAGCCTTCCGCCGCAGCCTGGCGGCCCTGAAGCAGACCCAGACCGAGGCACAGGCCACCCGGACCCACCTGGCCGAATCCGAGCAGGACCTGGCGCGGCGCCAGCAGCAGCTGAGCGCGACCCGCCAATCCCGCGAACGCACCCTGGCGGCGCTGGAAGCCGACATCCGCAGCCGCAGGAACCAGCGCGACGAACTGGAGGCCGACCGCAAGCGCCTGGAGGCGCTGCTGGAGGAAGTCCAGCGCGCCATCGCCGATATTCCCGCGCCAAACGAATCACAACCGTTTGCCTCGCTCAGGAACCGCTTGCCCTGGCCGGTCCAGGGCAAGGTGATCAGCGGTTTCGGGGACCGCTACGCGGACGGCAAGCTGCGCCGTACCGGCTTGCTGATACGCACCGCCGAGGACGCCCCGGTCAAGGCCATTCACTATGGTCGGGTGGTGTTCGCCAACTGGCTGCGGGGGTTCGGCCTGATCACCATCATCGACCACGGCGACGGCTACATGACCCTGTACGGCCACAGCAGCAGCCTGTTTACCAGCCCCGGCGACTGGGTCGAGGCCGGCGAGACCATCGCCCTGGCCGGGCGCACGGGGGGAACCGAGGAACCGGTGCTCTATTTTGAAGTGCGCCACAACGGCAAGCCGGACAACCCCAGGCGCTGGCTGGCCCGTTAGCGGACCGGCTCGGCAAAGGCTGACAAACGCAACGGCGGACGCCATACTGTCTGGCATTGAACGCATCCGCCAAACGACTGGAAACCATACGGGATAGGTGAATGAAACGGGTAAGAAGTACATTTCCTGCAACCACACTGCGCACCCTCGCCCTGGCCACCTGTTTCATCCTACCCTCCGGGCCGACCTGGGCCCAGGACGACGCCGGGGACATGCTGGATAACCTCCAGCGGGGCGAACGGGTCGAAATCACCCTGCCCGACCCGGAAACCCAGCTGCCGCTGGAGGACCTGCGCAAGTTCACGGAAGTGTTCAGCCGCATCAAAGACGCCTATGTCGAGGAAGTGTCCGACAGCAAGCTTCTGGAAAGCGCCATCAAAGGCATGCTGTCCGATCTGGACCCCCACTCCACCTATCTGACCCCCAAGGACTACGAGGAGCTGGAGGAAAGCACCTCCGGTGAATTCGGAGGCCTGGGCATCGAGGTGGGCATGGAGAACGGCTTTGTCAAAGTCATCGCCCCGATCGACGACACCCCGGCCCAGAAGGCCGGCGTCCAGGCCGGGGACCTGATCATCAAACTCGACGAGCAGCCGGTCAAGGGCATGTCGCTGGAGGAAGCCGTCAACCTGATGCGCGGCAAGCCCGGCACGGTCCTGAAGCTGACCATCATGCGCGAGGGCGAAAGCGCACCGATCGAGATCGACGTGACCCGGGATATCATCAAAGTGACCAGCGTCAAGAGTCGCCTGATCGATGACGGCTACGGCTATGTCCGCATCACCCAGTTCCAGGCCGAGACCGGGCGCCAGTTCGCCAGTGCCCTGCAGGCGCTGAAGGAGGCGCACGGCGGCGACCTGGACGGCCTGGTCATCGACCTGCGCAACAACCCCGGCGGTGTCCTGCAGGCAGCGGTTGAAACCGCCGACGCGCTGCTGGACAGCGGCCTGATCGTCTACACCGAAGGGCGCATCCAGAGCTCCCGCCTGCGCTTCAGCGCCAAGCCCGGCGATCTGGTCGCGGGCACCCCGATCGTCGTCCTGATCAACGGCGGCTCCGCCTCCGCGTCGGAAATCCTGGCCGGCGCCCTGCAGGACCATCAGCGCGCGGTCATCATGGGAACCCAATCCTTCGGCAAGGGCAGCGTCCAGACCGTCATCCCGCTGGACGAAACCCATGCCATCAAACTGACCACGGCCCGCTACTACACCCCGAGCGGCCGCTCCATCCAGGCCACCGGTATCCGCCCGGACATCGTGGTGCGTCCGGCGGAGCTGACCGAACTGGACAGCCGCCCCTTCTTCACCGAGGCCGACCTCAGTGGTCATCTGCAGGGGCAGGACGAAGGCCAGGCACCGGAGGAGTCGATGGCGGCCGATGACCCGTCCGCACAACCGGCCGATCGGGACTACCAGCTGCGCTCTGCGCTCAACCTGCTCAAGGGTCTGCACATCCTGAACCGGAAAGCACCGGACGCCGGCAAGGAAAGCAACGAGTGAGGGAATTCCGAACCCTGCTGCTGGCGGCGCTCGGCCTGCTGGCCAGCGCCACGCCCCCCGCCCTGGCCCGCGACACGGAGCGGGCCGTGCCCCCGACGATCGCCATCATCATCGACGACATGGGGCACAACCTGGAGGAAGGGCGCCGCCTGGTGGCGATGGACCAGCCACTGACGCTGGCGTTCCTGCCCTACCGCCCCTTCACCAAGCAGCTCGCCAGCCTGGCGCACCAGCAGCACAAGGAAATCATGCTGCACGCCCCCATGGCGAATACCCGCAACATCGGCCTGGGCCCCGGGGGCCTGACCCCGGACATGGACGAGCAGACCCTGGCCGTCACGCTGCGCCGGGCACTTCAGTCCATTCCCTATGTCAGCGGCGTCAACAACCACATGGGCAGCCTGCTGACCCAGCAACTGACGGCCATGGACTGGGTCATGAAGGAGCTGTACAAGTACCCGGTGTTCTTCGTGGACAGCCGTACCATCGCCTCGTCGGTGGCTGCCGACGTCGCCCGGGCCTACCGGATACCGACCCTGAGCCGGGACGTATTTCTGGACCATGAACAGACCGAGGCCTTCGTCGACCGCCAGTTCAAGCTGCTGATCCGGCGCGCACGGGAGAACGGCACGGCGATCGGCATCGGCCACCCCCACAAGGTGACCGTGGACTATCTGGAGAAGCACCTGCCGGAACTGGATGCCCAGGGGATTGCCATCGCCACCGTCAGCGGCGTCTGGGCCATTCGCAATGACAATCGGGAAATGTTCGCGGAAGGCGAAAAGCAGGCCATCCGGCCGGCCTATGCCCACACGGATTCAGGCGTGAACTAAAAGGCCCGGGACTCAGTCCCGGACCTCGATGCCCTGGGCCTTCATGAAGGCCTTGGCTTCGGGAATGGTGTGCTGGCCGAAGTGGAAAATGGACGCCGCCAGCACGGCATCCGCGCCGCCCTTGGTGACCCCGTCCGCCAAGTGCTGCAGCTCGCCAACGCCGCCGGAGGCAATCACCGGCACCGCCACCGCGTCACTGATGGCGCGGGTCAGGCCCAGATCAAAGCCTATCTTGGTTCCGTCCCGGTCCATGCTGGTCAGCAACAGCTCACCGGCGCCCAGCTCCACCATCCGGCGCGCCCACGCCACGGCATCGAGCCCGGTGGGCTTGCGACCGCCATGGGTGAAGATTTCCCAGCGGGGCGGCTCGCCATCGGCACTGACCTGCTTGGCATCGATGGCCACCACAATGCACTGGCTGCCAAAGCGGTCGGCCGCTTCGCGCACGAACTCCGGATTGAAGACCGCGGCGGTGTTGATGGACACCTTGTCGGCTCCGGCATTGAGCAGCCTGCGGATGTCCTCGACGGTGCGCACGCCACCACCGACGGTCAGCGGAATGAACACCTCGGCGGCCATGCGTTCTACCGTCTCGTAGGTGGTGTCCCGGCTCTCGTGGCTGGCCGTGATATCGAGGAAGGTGATCTCGTCGGCACCCTGCTCATTGTACCGGCGGGCCACTTCCACCGGATCTCCCGCGTCCCGGATGTCGACGAAGTTCACCCCCTTGACGACGCGCCCCTTGTCCACATCCAGGCACGGAATGATGCGTTTGGCCAGTCCCATGGTCGCTCCCTCAGCGCTTCAGGCTGTCGCAGAAGGCCTGGGCTTCAGCCACATCGAGGGTACCCTCGTAGATGGCCCGGCCGGTGATGGCACCGACAATGCCTCGGTCCGCCACCGACGCCAGTCGCCGGATGTCGTCCATGTTGGTGACCCCCCCGGAGGCGATTACCGGAATGCCGCCCTGCTCGGCCAGCGCCGCGGTGGCCTCCACATTCACCCCTTGCATCATGCCGTCGCGGCTGATGTCGGTGTAGACGATGGCCTCGACGCCATCGTTGGCAAAGCGCCGGGCCAAGTCCACCGCCTGCACCTCGGAGACTTCCGCCCAGCCATCCGTGGCGACCCGCCCGTCCTTGGCATCCAGGCCGACGATGATGTGGCCGGGAAAACGGCGGCACATCTCCGTCACGAAGTCCGGCTCCTTGACCGCCTTGGTGCCAATAATCACCCACTGCACCCCGGCGTTCAGGTACGCCTCGATGGTCTCGACGGAGCGGATGCCGCCGCCGATCTGAATCGGCAGATCCGGGTATTTTCGGGCGATGGCCTGGACGATCTCGCCGTTCACCGGCTCGCCGGCGAAGGCGCCGTTCAGGTCCACCAGGTGCAGGCGGCGGGCACCGGCCTCCACCCAGCGGGAAGCCATGTCCACGGGGTCGTCACCAAAGACGGTGGAATCGTCCATCCGGCCCTGGCGCAGGCGGACGCATTTACCGTCCTTGAGGTCGATGGCGGGAATAATCAGCATAGGGCAATGTCCGTGTTGTTCGTTCCGGTGGCCGTCAGTTGCCGGACCACTCCACAAAGTTTTTCAGCAGTTGCAGCCCCGCCCGGGCACTTTTTTCCGGGTGGAACTGCACGGCGAAGATGTTGTCCCGGGCAACCGCGGCCGCCAGATCGACGCCATAGTGGGCGCGCCCGGCCATGTCCGGGTTGCCGTCGGCCTCGGCGTAGTAACTGTGCACGAAGTAGAAACGGTCGCCGTCGGGAATTTTGTGCCACAGGGGATGTGCCTGGGTCTGGAACACCTCGTTCCAGCCCATGTGCGGCACTTTCAGGCGCTCTCCTTGCTCCATCAGGCGGTCGCCGAAATAGCGGACTTCCGAGGGGAACAGGCCAATGCCGTCAACCCCGCCGTTCTCCTCGCTGCGCGCCATCAGCGCCTGCATACCAACGCAGATTCCCAGAAACGGGCGATCCCGGGAAACCTCCCGGACCAGGGCATCGACGCCCAGCCGGCGGATCTCGGCCATGCAGTCACGGATGGCCCCCACCCCGGGCAGGATGACATGATCGGCCTCGCGGATGTGGTCGGCGTTGTCGGTCACCAGGACGGTGACGTCCGGGGCAACATGCTCCACGGCCTTGCGGGCGGAGTGCAGGTTACCCATGCCGTAGTCAATGATGGCGACGGTTTTCATAGGTCAGTGAGAGGTCCTGTCGATATCGGGTTACAGCGCACCCTTGGTGGACGGGGTGATCCCGGCCATGCGCTCGTCCATTTCGATGGCCATGCGCAGGGCACGGCCAAAGGCCTTGAACACCGTCTCGATCTGGTGGTGGGTGTTTTTGCCCTTCAGGTTATCGATGTGCAGGGTCACCATGGAATGATTGACGAAACCGTGGAAGAACTCCTCGAACAGGTCCACGTCGAAGCCCCCCACGGACGCGCGGGTATAGGGCACATCCATGGACAGCCCGGGGCGGCCGGACAGGTCGATCACCACCCGCGACAGGGCCTCATCCAGCGGCACATAGGCATGGCCGTAGCGACGAATGCCTTTCTTGTCGCCCAGTGCCTGTTTGAACGCCTGACCGAGGGTAATACCGATGTCCTCCACGGTGTGGTGGTCGTCGATATGCAGGTCGCCCTTGGCCACGATGTTCAGGTCGACCAGCCCGTGACGGGCAATCTGGTCCATCATGTGTTCCAGGAAAGGGACACCGGTATCGAAACTGGCCTTGCCGGTGCCATCGAGATTGATCTCAACCGTGATCTGGGTTTCAAGGGTGTTGCGCTCTACCCGAGCCTTGCGTTCGGCCATGGAGACTCCGTTATCAGTAACCGGCGGGACTGCCGTCGACTCTTTGAGTGCGGATTATACCGATTCTGGACAGCGGAGTCCCGCAACGGTCACTATCGGAGCAATAGCGTCAGAACGCCTTCTTGAGGTTGCTCATGTAGGTATCCACGAGGCTGTTGAACTCGTGCTTGATGACCGGACTGATGGCCAGCTTGAGCAGGCTGGGCAGCGGTACCGTCAGTTCCGCGCTGGTCTGGAACCGGACGGCGGTCACCGCATCGCCCTTGGCCGTGAGGGTCCAGGAACCCCGCACCACACCGTTGCCCTCGCCGGGAATCGGCTCCCAGGTGATCCGGCCGGCGTCCTTGTTCGCGACATAGCGACAGGCGTACACGGACTGAATCGCGTGCTTGTCCACGCCCACCTTCTCCATTTCCCAGCGGTAGCAGTTGTCACCCAAATCCGTCAGCTTGTCCACTTTCGGAAAGTGGCTGGCGGAACGCGGCACATCGGCCAGCAGCTCAAAGACTTCGTCATACCCCGCGGGCAGTTCAATATCCCGGTTCAACTCGATCGACACAGTGATCGCCACAGCCTACTCCTTCTTGTCCTTATAGACGCATGTTCCCGGCAGCCGGAACCGCGCCGCTCAGTAAAATCAGACTCCATATTCTGTACCAACACTACCGCATTGTCATATTCCCGCGCTGTTAATTTGTTAACCCTGCGTTATCCTTGCCGTTATCCGCCCGGGTAGGCACCTGGCCCCCCCAAGTTCACCGGAAAAGGACGCCTTGACCATGAAAGCTGTGCGCTACCTTTTGATCGCCATCGTCGCCATTGTCATGCTCGCCGTGCTGGCTGTGGCCATCGCCATGGCGGTGATCGACCCCAACGACTACAAGCCCCAGATCGAGCAGGCCGTTGAGCGGCAAACCCGCCTGGACCTCCAGCTCGAGGGCGACATTGGCTGGTCCCTGCTGCCGCTCGGCCTGGAACTGAACGACGTCAACGCCACCCTCGAAGGTCAGCGTTTCGTGGCGCTACGCCAGCTGGTCGCGCAGGTTGACTTGTGGTCCCTGATCACCCTGTCCCCCCGGGTCCACACCTTCGTGCTCGACGGCCTGGAAGCCAACCTGGAGGTGAACGCCCAGGGTGAGGGTAACTGGACCCGGATCATGAAGCCGGAGAGCGGCGCCCCGGCCGCTGCCACCGAGACCACCGCCGGAACCGACACTCCGGTCGAGGAAACCGGCGAGCGCCGGCCGCTCGACTTCAACGTGGAAAACGTGGAAATCCGCGATGCCCGGGTCCACTACCGGGACCCGGCGGCTGGCCAGTCGGTCACGCTGGACGGCTTCTCGCTCACCGCCAGTGACATCACCCTGGGCTCCGAATTCCCGCTGGCCATCCAGTTCCAGGTAAGCACGACCAACCCCGACCTGACGGTGGAGGGTCACATCGATGCCCGACTCGCTGTCAACGAGGCACTGAACGACTTCACCGCCTCGCAGCTGCAGGCCACCTTCGACCTGACGGGAGAGCCGTTCGCGGGGAAAACCGTCCGTGCCGAGCTCAGCGGCGCCACGCAGGTTAACCTGGCGGCGGAAACCGCCCGTCTGTCCAACCTCAAGGCCAGCCTTGCCGACCTGACCCTGACCACCGACCTGAACATCCAGGGCTTCGGCGACAACGCCGCCCTGAACGGCTCGCTGGCAATTCAGGAATTCTCCCTGAAGAACCTGCTCTCAGCACTGGGCCAGGCTCCGATCGACACCCGGGACAACGATGTCCTGAACGCCCTTGCCCTGTCCACCGACATCGGCGGCGCAGCGGGCAAGGTGGCCTTGAACAACCTGACCCTGAGGCTGGACGACACCCGCTTCCAGGGCGGCGGCCGCTACACTCTCGCCGACGGCGCGCTCGTCTTCCGCCTGCAGGGTGACCGGCTTGACGCCGACCGCTACCTGCCACCTGAACCCACGGCGACCGACGACACCCCAAACACCGAGGCCACCGCCACGGCCCGCTCAGCATCGGAGGACGCCGAGCTGCTGCCGCTTGAGACCTTGCGCTCGCTGCGGCTGGACATCGACTTCGGCCTGAGCCAACTGGTGATCAGCCATCTGACCATCGACGACCTCAAGGCCAGCCTCCTTGCCCGCAACGGCGTGCTGAAACTGGATGAGTTCGGAGGCAAGCTTTATCAGGGCGGATTCACGGCCAACGCTACGCTCGATGCTCGCAGCGACACCCCAAGTTGGAACCTCGCCTCCAGCGTGACCGACGTTCAGGCCCTGCCGCTTTTGCAGGATCTCGCCGACATGGACCTGCTCGCCGGCGGCGCCAACCTGGAGCTCAAGCTCAACAGCCGGGGCAACCGCCTGTCCACCTTGCGGGAAAACGCCGACGGTCAGGTACGTTTCAATCTTGCCCAGGGCGAGTTCCGGCGCATGAACCTGACCCACATGGCCTGCCAGGGCATCGCCCTGGTCAACCAGGAATCACTGACCACCACCGACTGGGGCAGCACCACGCCGTTCAACGACATGAACGGCACCCTCGTCATCAAGGGCAATACCCTGAACAACACCCAACTGGTCGCCTCCCTGGCCGGCATGAAGCTGGAAGGCCAGGGTACCGTCGACCTGGCACGCAGCCACCTGGATTACGAGGCCGGCCTGCGCATCGTTGGCGAGGTGCACCGGGACCCGGCCTGCCGGGTCACCGAATACGTTGAAAACGTGGTGATTCCCGTGGAATGCCGGGGCAACTTCACCGAGGACCCAGCCGGTCTGTGCTCCTTC
Source organism: Marinobacter lutaoensis (assembly GCF_001981305.1). GTDB lineage: Bacteria > Pseudomonadota > Gammaproteobacteria > Pseudomonadales > Oleiphilaceae > Marinobacter > Marinobacter lutaoensis. The sequence continues at coordinate 270,510 of NZ_MSCW01000007.1, forward strand.
GACGGCTCCCGTTTCCGCGACACCCTGAAGACCATCGCCGCGAACGCCGCCAAGGCCAAAGCGAAGAAGGAACTGGAAAAAGCCAGGAGCAAGGCCGAGGACAAAGTCAAAGAAAAGCTTGAAGACACACTGGGAGATAAACTCAAGGGCCTGTTCCAATAATGACCGACCGTTTCGCCGAGCAACTGCTCACCTGGTACGACCAACACGGCAGGCACGACCTGCCGTGGCACCACGACCGCACCGCCTACCGCGTCTGGGTCTCGGAAATCATGCTCCAACAGACCCAGGTGGCCACCGTCATCCCCTACTACGAAACCTTCATGGCCCGGTTCCCGGACGTGGAAACCCTAGCCCGGGCCCCGGTGGACGACGTGCTCAGCCACTGGTCCGGGCTGGGCTATTACGCCCGGGCCCGTCACCTGCACAAGGCCGCGCGCCAAGTCGTGGAACAGTTCGGCGGTCGCTTCCCCGAGGATCCGGAGACCCTGGAGACCCTGGCCGGTATTGGCCGCTCCACCGCCGCCGCCATCGTGGCCCAGGCCTACGGCCGGCGAGCCGCCATCCTCGACGGCAACGTCAAACGGGTGCTTGCCCGTTACCATGCCGTTCCCGGCTGGCCGGGCCAGACCCGCGTGCTCAACCGCCTGTGGACGTTGGCGGAAACCCACACCCCGGAACAGCGGGTGCGGGACTACACCCAGGCCATCATGGACCTCGGCGCCCTGATCTGTACCCGGAGCGCCCCCCGCTGCGATGCCTGCCCGGTGCGCAGCGGGTGCGAAGCGCGGGCCCGGGGCGCAACCGGCCGTTTCCCGGAGCCCCGTCCGAAAAAGGCCAAACCGGAAAAGAGCACCTGGATGGTGATCCTGGAAGACCGGGACGGCCGCATCCTGCTGGAGCGCCGCCCCCCTACCGGCATCTGGGGCGGACTCTGGAGCCTGCCCGAGCTGGACCCGGCCTACACCGCCGAAGAGCTGCCCCACGCCTGCCTGAGCGAGCTGGGGCTGGCGTGCTCCGAGGCCACACTGATCGGTGCCTTCCGCCATACCCTTAGCCACTACCACCTGCACATACAGCCGGCCCGCCTGACCGTGCTCGCCCAGCCCCCCATCGCCGAGCCGGCCAGGTTCCGCTGGCTGTACCGGGACGAAGCCCTCACCCTGGGGCTGCCGGCTCCGATCCGCGGCCTGCTCACCGAACCCGAACAGGCCGCCCTGCTCTAGCCGCCCCCCATCGCCGGGGTCGATCTGGTATGATCCCGGCTGGTTGCCAATCGATACAGGAGCCGAGATGAGCCGCACCGTATTCTGTCGCAAATACCAGAAAGAGATGGAAGGCCTGGACTTCCCCCCAATGCCCGGCCCCAAGGGCCAGGACATCTACGAGAACGTCTCGAAACAAGCCTGGGAAGAGTGGCAGGCCCAGCAGACCATGCTGATCAACGAAAAACACCTGAACCTGATGGACCCGAACAACCGGAAATACCTCCAGGCGCAGATGGAACGCTTCTTCAACAACGAGCCTTTCGACAAGGCCGAAGGCTACGTTCCGCCGGAAAAATAACCTGCTTCGACACCGGCGTCGGGGCCTTGAAACGATGCGGATTTTTTTTGCCGGACGGCCTTGACTCGCCCCATCGAAACCGGTTTAATAGCGCCCCGTTGCAGCGCAGCACGCAACACGCCCGGATAGCTCAGTTGGTAGAGCAGGGGATTGAAAATCCCCGTGTCGGTGGTTCGATTCCGCCTCCGGGCACCATCCGAATTCCCTGACAAAGCCCGCCTTGTGCGGGCTTTGTTGCTTCTAATGCCCGCGAAATGTCCTCGTCTCTTTTTTCTCCCGTTGTCAGGAGATTGACTCGGCGGCCGGTGTTCCGTCATCCCCGGGCAGAAATCAGGGTATCGCGAGGCCCGCAGGGCCCATGCGTTGCGGTTTTCCTGATTCCGATCAGTCGCCGACCTTTCGAATGGTCCCCAGGGCAAACGCCACCGTGCGCCGTTCTCCGTCCTGGATTGCGATGACTTCGCACTGACATACGGCCTGGGATTTTCCGGACGACAACACGGAGGCCTGGGCGACCAGCGTGTCGCCGATACCGGGGCGCAGGTAATTGATCTTGTACTCGGAGGTGACCGAGTCTCCCAGGAGCGACCCGCCAGCGTACGTCAGTGCATTGTCGGCCAGGTAACTGATCACGCCGCCGTGCACAAAGCCGTGCTGTTGTTTCAGCGAGTCGTTGATGGCCAGGGACAGCACCGCCTTACCGGGCTCGAACACCTCCAGCTCGGTGCCCAGCAGCATGCTGAACGGTTGGCTCTTCAGGATCTTCAGACCAAGCTCGAAGAGTTCTGTCACGGTATGTCTCCTTGTATCGGGCGGGCTCCCCTACCCCTTCTTCCCCGTTGCCGGCCGGTAGGCCCGGATGCCACCGCCGCCCGGCGCCTTCTGCGTTTCGAAGTAATCGCTCAGGTCGGAGAAGAGATCGGAGAATTTTTTCGCCCCGTAGGTGCGGGGGTCAAAGTCGGACTTGGCGCGCTTAAGGAAAGAACCGGCGGCGGAGAGCGTGGCCCAGCCCTGGTCATCCTGAACGTGGTCCCAGGCACGGCGAAGCAGGCGGACGATCTCGGGAGCCTTGGTGGGGCCGGATTTCTGGGCCGGCCGGGCGGTTTCCGCCAAGTCCTCGGCCGGATCGAGCGAGAGATTCTCTGTAAACAGGAAGTCGTCACAGGCATTCCGGAAGGACACGGGGGTTTTCTGTTCGCCGAAGCCGAACACGTAGATTTCGTCTTCCCGTAGCCGGGAGGCCAGTTTGGTGAAGTCGCTGTCGCTGGAGACCAGGGCAAAGGCATCGAATTTCTTCGAGTACAGCAGGTCCATCGCATCGATGATCATCGATGCGTCGGTGGCGTTCTTGCCCCGGGTATAGGCGAACTGCTGGACGGGCTGAATGGCCAGCTCGTTCAGTGTGGTCTTCCAGTTTTTCAGGGTATCGGCCGACCAGTCTCCGTACGCCCGTTTGGTCACCACGTGGCCGTGGGACGACAGCTCCTCCAGTATCAGCGACAGCTTGGAGAGCTGGGCATTGTCGGCGTCAATCAATACAGCAATTTTCTTGTGTTGATCCAGGTCTTTCATGAGTCATCCCGGTGTCTTGCGCCTCGGCGGGCCGGCGAACGCCAGCCACAACCACCCGACCCCATACTACGGTTTTTTCCCCGGACTCTCGAGCCGGATCCAATCACATCGCATGACGGGCGCGGGCAGACACCAGGACGAATCAGTGCAGGTCGCTGCCGGGCTTGCCGCAGATTTCCCACTGCTGAATGTTGCCGTCGAGATCAAAACGCACGTAACCGGCAAAGCCGTCGGCGTGCATCCAGGTTTTCACATAGCCCAGGACTCGGCCATCCTTGCCGCACAGGTCGAAGGTTTCCTTGTTCGGGTCCGGCTCGGCTCCGGGCTCGGAGGGGTGCGGCTGGATGGTCAGCAGGGGGTCATCAAGGGCGAACAATGACAAGTGGCGGGCGTTCATGGGAGCCTCCTGTTCAGGAAAGGGTTACATAACGTAACAACCGCACTGTAAATCATGTCACGTCGGAAAAAACTGAGCCGGGTCAGTTTTCCATCACAGCATAGCCCAACAATATGTCCAGATAATGAAAGGCGGCGCTTTGGCTGTCGCTGCGGTAGAGCACGGCGTCTCCGGGGATGTGAACCTCGAAGCGCCGCGGTGAGAAAAACCCGCTTGCATCCCGGGTCCCCAGGGCGACCACTTCCACGCCCTCACCCTGCCAGACGGTCTGTACGGCAAGGGACTGCACCGCTTCCAGCATGATCGACACGTCGTTTCTCCGCTCATCCAGAAAACGCCGGGGGCTGTGTGCCCGGCCAGGAATGACCGAATCCCCCGTTGCCGGGGCGGTCCGCAGAGGCATTCAAACGAAAAGGAATGACAGTTTGATGACCCGACGCCCGGGTATCCGCTACCAAAGGTCCTCGCGAATACGCTGCCAAAGTCGCCGGAAACTTTCTGCGGCAGGGGTGTTGGGCGCCAGCACTTCCAACGGCTGTCCCTGCTCGCCCATCTGTTCCACCACGCTGGCGTAGGGAATGGCCACATCGAGCAGCCGCTCAATGCCTGGGTCGGAGGATTCGGTCAGTTCCCGGTGCAGCTTCTTCCGACGGTCCACCAACGAGAAGTAAGGACGCAGTTTCTTGGCGGGCAGCTTCTGGCTTTTGACGAATGCCTGCAGTTGCTTCCAGCTGTTCAGCGACAGCCAAGTGGGTACCAGCGGGACATAGACGCGGTCGGCCAGCTCCAGCACCTGCTCGGTGAGCCGGGACAGCGTGGGGGGACAGTCCAGCACCACCAGGCTGGTTTCCTCCGAGAGCGGAGCCAGCAGCTTCTTCAGGGAATGGCTGCCCTCTTCGTCCTGGTTCAGGCGAATGTCGAAATTGCGGAAACTGGGGTGGGACGGAATCACATCGAGGCCGGGATACACATCATCGTGGACGAAGCGGGCGATGGGCGCCTTGCCCTCCAGCAGGCGGGACAACTTGCGGCCCTTGACCGGCTGGGCGCCGGCAAGATAGAAGCCGGCCGCCCCCTGGGGGTCCAGGTCCCACAGCAGGGTGGCCACCTGGTCACGGCTGGCAAGGTACGCGATGTTGACGGCCGCGGCCGTTTTGCCCACGCCGCCCTTGGGGCTGTAAAAGGCGATGATTCTCATCGAACCCTGGCTCCGTCTCTGTGCTCGAAGAAACACAACAGGGTAGCAGGTTCGGCCCGACGGGATGTGAAGCTTTTGTGTCAACGGCGGAAGAGACGGCCGGCCGGGCCCGGAAAACCGCCGGCGTGGACGTTCAACCGCCATTTGAATCCCGCCGGGCATGGGTACAGAATGTACCGTTGACGCGACGCCGTTCACGTCGCGACAGAACCCAGCCCCCAGCGCCGTATTCAGGAGTCCAGGTCATGACCCTCACCCTCTGGCTAACCTTCCTCGTGGCCGCCGTCCTGATCAGCCTGTCGCCAGGCGCCGGGGCGGTGAACACCATGAGCAACGGGCTCAAATACGGGGTCCGGCGGTCCCTGCCCGCGATTCTCGGCCTGCAACTGGGCTATGGCGCCCAGATCCTCCTGGTGGGCGCGGGGCTCGGCGCGCTGGTCGCCTCCTCCACCACCGCGCTGCTGGTCATCAAGTGGCTGGGGGTGGCCTACTTGGTCTGGATGGGGGTGCAGAAGTGGCGGGAACCGGTGCATATCGCCAACACCACCGGCTCGGCCGTGGTCAGCCACCGCCAGCAGTTCTGGCAGGCAGCCCTGGTCAACCTGACCAACCCCAAGGCGACGGTGTTCTTGATCGCCCTGTTTCCCCAGTTTCTGGTGGCGGATGCGCCCCACGGCCCGCAGCTGCTGACCATGGGGATAACTCTGATCGCGGTGGACTGCCTGGTCATGCTGGGCTATGCCCTGCTGGCGAGCCAGCTGTTCCGGTTCCTGACCACGCCCAGCCGGCAACGGCAAATGAACCGGCTGTTCGGCGGCCTGTTCGTGACCGCGGCCGTGGCCCTGGCCAGCTTCAAGCGCGCGGCCTAGCGCAGCACGCATTCACGGCTGTAGGCCTGACTCAGCTCCCGGCGCCGGGCCCGCAACCGGTTGCCCCGGTCGTTCCGGTAGCCCGCGCGCAGTTGCGCCTGCACCTGTTCCAATTTCCGCCGGTACCCGTCACACGGGTCCGGCTCCGGTTCATCCGCCACCGCCGGCCGGTCCGGCCTGCCGGGTCGGTCGCCGTCGGACAGCAGGCGGCTGACATCCTGGCGGGTTTCGGTAACCCGGCGGGATGCCTCCAGATTGTCAGCCATGGGCACGGTGACGGTGGGTGACAGGGTGACGGTCTGGTGGGACCGGCCCGGCGGCCGGTCCGAAAAATGCACCGAACCGCGGCTGTCGATCCAGCGGTAAACCTCGGACTGGGCCGTGCCTGGCAGCAACAGGCACGACAGCAGCAGAGCCAGCATCCTTGGCATCGTATTCCACTCCCTGTGGTTCGTCGGTTGTCGCCCCGGAGTATAGCGTCGGTGCCTGGGCCGGGCCAGGCGCCGGCCAAGTCAGGCGTCCAGCAGTTCGATCCAGTGCTGAACCGGAACCGGAGCACGGCTTTCCAGATGCATCTGGCAGCCGATGTTGGCGGTAACGATACGGTCCGGGTTGTCCACGGTCAGTGCCTTGAGCTTGTTGTCCAGCAGGCGCTGGCTCAGGTCCGGCTGCAACACCGAATAGGTACCGGCGGAGCCGCAGCACAGATGCTTGTCCCGGGTTTCCGCCAGGGTCACGCCGGCGCGTGTGAGCACCTGCTCCACCACCCCATTCTGTTTCATGGCGTGCTGCAAGGTGCACGGGCAATGGAATGCCACCTTGCCGGGATCCCGCCCGACCCGGAGCGTTTCCAGATCCTGCTTGAGCAGGAAGGCGCCGAGATCGATGCACAGCTCGCTGACCCGGCGGGCTTTGGCGGCGTAGACCGGGTCGTCCTTGAGCAGATGACCATAGTCCTGAACCATGGCGCCACACCCCGAGGCGGTCATGACGATGGCCTCGGCGCCGGCCTCGATGGCGGGCCACCAGGCATCGATGTTGCGGCGCATGCGGTCGAGCCCCCGCTCGTGTTCGGACAGGTGGTAATTGACCGCGCCGCAGCAACCGGCCTCCGTAGCCTCCACCAGGGTAATGCCGAGCCGGTCGAGCACCCGCGCCGCCGCCGCATTGGTGTTGGGTGTGGCCGAAGGCTGCACACAGCCGGCCAGGCCCAGCACGATGCGGTTGTGACGGGCCGTCGGCCAGGGGCTGGCGTGTTTGCGCGGCGGCACCTTGGTTTTCAGTGCCGGCGGCAGCACCGGCCGAAACAGCTGCCCCAGACGCAGGAGCACTCCGAACAGGTGCCGGTTGGGCAGCACCCGGGCCAGCGCCCAGCGCAGCCAGCGGTCTCGGGGCTGGCGCGGCACTTCCCGCTCGATCAAGGCGCGGCTGATGTCCACCAGGCGCCCGTACTGCACCCCGGAGGGGCAGGTGGTTTCGCAACTGCGACAGGTCAGACAGCGGTCCAGGTGCTCCCGGGTTTTCTCGGTCACCGGCTCGCCCTCGAGAAACATTTTCATCAGATAGATGCGGCCGCGCGGTCCGTCCCGCTCATCGTTCAGTTCCTGATAGGTGGGACAGGTGGCCGTGCAGAAGCCGCAATGGACACACGCCCGGAGGATGGCTTCGGCCTCCCGGCCCTCCGGGGTATTGGCGAATTGTTGAACCAGATTCGTTTGCATAATTACAACCAGGTGTAGAGACGGCCAGGATTGAACAGGGCGTCGGGGTCAAACGCATGCTTGAGCCGGCGCTGAATCGCCCGCAGCGGTTCGGGCTGGGGATGCATCACCTCGCCACTGCGGTCGCCGCCCCGGAACAGGCTGACCTGCCCTCCGGCCTCCCGCGCCAGCGGCGCCAGATCGGCCAGCGTCGCCCGGCCAAGATACCAGCGCTGGGCGCCGGCCCAATCAATCAGCCAGCGGCCGTTGAGAGGCGGCGTCGGCGCGGTCGAGTTGACGGAGAAGCGCCAGAGCGGTGCGTCGGCATCCGCGAAGAAGTCGTGCCGCAGGTCACGCAGCCGCTGCCAAAAGTCCTCGCCATCCGCCAGCACCTCCCCACCCCACTGTTCGGCGGTCGCTTCCACGGCGGTGCGGGCGCCAGACAGACGCAGGTACACCCGGCCGTCCAGCCAGCAGGCGCCGCTGAGCGGCTTGGGCTCACCGGCCCGGCGGTTCATATAGGCAATGGCCTCGTCCATCGCCATGTCCTGAACCAGGGTCAGGGTCGCCGCCGGGCTTGGCATCACCTTCAGACTGATCTCGGTGATCACGCCCAGGGTGCCCATGGCCCCGGCCTGCAACCGGGAGACATCGTAGCCGGCGACGTTCTTCATCACTTGGCCACCAAAGCGCAGGTGCTCGCCCTTGCCGTTGAGCAGCCGGATGCCCAGCACCTGGTCCCGGATCGAACCGCTCCAGGGCCTGGCCGGGCCGGAGAGATTGCAGGCCAGGGTGCCGCCGATGGTCGAGGCCGCGCCCAACCGGGGCGGCTCGAAATGCAGGGCCTGGCCCTGTTCCTCCAGGGCCGCCTCGATGTCCTGGATCGGCGTACCGGCCCGTACCGTCATCACCAGCTCTACCGGGTGGTATTCAACGATGCCGGTGTGTCCGGCTAGGCTCAGGGTGCCGGCTTCCGGGTCGGCGGCCCGGCCCAGGAAGACCTTGGTGCCACCGCCGACGATATTGAGTTTCTGGCCCTGTGCCCGGGCCTGGAGCACCTGCTCCTGCAACTGTTGGGTAAGATCAGCCATGGCTGGCGTCCGTCGATTCCTGCGTGTTGTGTGAGTGTTCAAGCGAGCGGTATTCCTGGCAGAACTTGAGCGTCGGCACCCCCTTACCGGGGTTGAGGATGCCGCTCGGGTCAAACGCGGCCTTCACGTCGTGGAACTGCTGCAGCTCGAGGTCGTTGAACTGCACCGCCATCTGCCGGATCTTTTCAACGCCCACGCCGTGCTCGCCGGTGATGCAGCCGCCGACGTCAACACACAGCGCCAGGATGCGGCTACCGAAAGCCTCGGTGCGCTCGAATTCCCCCGGCACGTTGGCGTCGAACAGGATCAGCGGATGCAAGTTGCCGTCGCCGGCGTGAAATACGTTGGCCACGCGCAGGCCGAACTCCTTCGACATCGCCTCCATGGCCAGCAGCACCCGGGCCAAGTGCCGGCGCGGAATGGTGCCGTCCATGCAGTAGTAATCCGGCGAAATCCGCCCCACCGCCGGGAACGCGGATTTGCGCCCTTTCCACAGCAGCGCCCGCTCCTCCTCACTCTGGGAGGTGCGGATCGAGGTGGCGCCCAGCTTGCGGAACACCGCCTCGGCCTCGGCGATGTGTTCGTGCACCTCTTCCCGGGTTCCGTCCACCTCGCACAGCAGCAGGGCCTTGGCCTCGCGGGGGTAACCGGCCCCGGCGAAATCGTCCGCGGCGATGATGGCGTGGCTATCCATCATCTCCAGGCCGCCGGGGATGATGCCATGGGCGATGATGCCGCCCACCGCGTCACCGGCTTTCTCGACGCTGTCGAAACCGGCCATGATGACCTGTGCCACTTCCGGCCGGGGCAGCAGTTTGACCTTGACCTCGGTCACCACGCCCAGCAGGCCCTCGGAGCCGGTGATCAACGCCAGCAGGTCCATGCCGCAAACATCGAGGCCATCGCTGCCCAGGGTCACCCGCTCGCCATCGGCGGTGACCATCTGCACGCTCAGCAGGTTATGCACGGTCAGCCCGTATTTCAGACAGTGCACGCCACCGGAGTTCTCGGCCACGTTGCCACCGATGGTGCAGGCAATCTGGGACGACGGATCCGGCCCATAGTAGAGGCCATAGCGGGCCGCTTCCTCGCTGATCGCCAGGTTGCGCACGCCGGGCTGCAATCGGGCCGTGCGGGCCAGCGGGTCAATGTCCAGAATGCGGTTGAACTTTGCCAGCGACAGCACCACGCCGTCCTTGTGGGGCATGGCACCGGCACACAGACCGGTTCCGGCTCCCCGCGCCACCACCGGGACCTCGTGCTCGCGGCAGATGCGCATCACCCGCTGCACCTGCGCCACCGTTTCCGGCAGTACCACCAGCATCGGCATTTCCCGGTACATGGCCAGACCGTCGCACTCATAGGGGCGGAGGGTTTCATCATCGGTGATGACGAAGTCCGGGTCGATAAACGCCCGGAACTGCTCCGCCAGCTCCGCCTTGCTGACTTTGGGTTTGCTTGTCATAGCTCTCTCGAAGGATCCGTGTCGGGGTTGCGTTCAGCCTTGCGGCCGCCGGGCCAAGAAGTGGTCGATCCCAGCCTGGGCACATTCCATGTCCTGCTGGGGCGTACCGGAACTGAGCCCGATCCCCCCCACCACCTCGCCGTTGACCACCACCGGCAGACCACCGCCCACCGAGCTGAGCCGACCGCCCACCTCGGTGTGAATGCCAAAGGTGAGGCTGCCCGGCACATTCACCGCGTTGTATTCGTGCGTGGCCTTGCGTGCGGCCGCCGCAGTGTACGCCTTGTCCTGGGCAATGGTCACGCTGGTGACCTTGCCTCCGTCCATGCGCTCGAAGGCAATCAGGGTGCCGGACTCGTCCACCACGGCAATGCACATGGGCACGCCGATTTCCCGGGCCTTGTGCGCGGCCCCCTCGATCAGCAGCCGGGCATCGGCCAGGTCCAGCCGGTTGATGGTCATCATGGTTGTCTTACTCCTCGAATCAGCCATACACGAGATTGGGTAACCAAGTCACCACGCTCGGTATCAGGATACAGATGAACAGCCCCAGGGCCTGGATCGCCAGGAACACCAGGGACGACTTGAAAATGGTGCCCATGGTGATCTCCGGCGGGCATACCCCCCGGATGTAGAACAGGGCATAGCCAAACGGCGGGCTCAGGAAGGACATTTGCATGTTCACCAGGTACAGCACGCCGAACCACAGCACCACATCCTCGCCGGGTACTCCGGGCAGGCCAAACAGCCCCGGGAACTCCAGCGCCTCGACGATGGGAATGAAAATGGGCACCGCCAGCAGCAGGATCCCCACCCAGTCCAGGAACATTCCGAGAACCACCAGCAGCACCATCAGCAGGAACAGGATACCGTAGGCCGGCAGGCCGGTGCCCAGGATGGATTCAGTGATGAAATCCTGCCCTCCCTGGAGGATGTAGAACCCCACGAACACGGAGGCGCCGAACATGATCCACAACACCATGGCCGAGGCCTTGGCGGTGGTCACCGAAGCATCCCGCAGGGTGGCGATGGTGAAGACCTTATGCTTCATCGCCACCAGAATGGCGCCGAAGGAGCCGATGCCGGCCGCCTCCACCGGTGTGGCAATGCCACCGAACAGCAGCCCCAGCACCAGAAACACCAGCACCAGGGGGGCCAGCAGGTCCTTGAGCAGCAGCACCTTGTCCTTGAAACCGATGCGGTCTTCTTCCGGGATCGGGGGACCGAGGTCCGGGTTGATCTTGGCGCGCACCCAGACATAGAGCACGTACAGACCGGACAGGATCAGTCCCGGCACCACCGAGCCCAGATAGAGCTCACCCACCGACTGCTGTGCCACCACCGCGTAAAGAATGGCCAGAATGGACGGCGGAATCAGGATCCCCAGAGTCCCGCCGGCCATGATCGAGCCCAGTGCAATCTTGTGGTCGTACCCCCGTTTGAGCATGGCCGGCAGGGCAATGATCCCCATGGTCACCACCGCCGCGCCGATCACCCCGACCATGGCCGCGAGGATGGTGGAGGCAATGATGGTCGCAATCGCCAGCCCGCCACCGACACCGCCCATCCATTTGTAGACGACGTTGAACATTTCCTCGATCAGCCCCGCCCGTTCCAGCATGGCCGCCATGAAAATGAACAGGGGAATCGCCGCCAGGTCGGAATTGGTCATCATCGGGAAAATCCGGCTGGGGATGATATTCAGCATCAGCGAATCCCCGACCAGATAGATGAACACCACGCCCAGGCCACCGGTCACAAAGGCCAGGGGGAGCCCCATCATCAGCGCCACCAGCAAAGACCCGAACATCAGATAGGTGAGCGGGCCGATGGACACGTCCGACAGGCTGCCGGCCAGGCGGAACAGGAAGCGTTCGTCACTGAACGGGTCGTAGAACAGGATATTGATGATCTCGACACACATGACGAACGCCAGCGCCACGGTGGCGACGATCATCAGCCAGGTGCCGAGCCGGCCATAGAGTCCCCGGGCGGCACGGGTTTGCACGGGTGCGTTCATACCTGTCCCTCCCGACCGAGCCGAACGAACAGAGCCACGTCCTTGATCAGTTTGGACAGCCCCGCGAGGGTGATCAGCACCGCCCCCAGCAGCATCATCGCCTTCACCGGCCAGTACTGAATGCCCCAGGTTTCCACCGTGCGCTCATCCATGGCGTAGGAATTCTCGAAAAAGGTCCAGGAGGTGATCACCAGGGCCAGGGCGAACATGAAGAAAAACATGGACGTGAAGATGTCCATACCGATCCGGCCACGCACCGGCAGCAAATTGTAGAGCACGTCTACCCGCACATGGGCGCCGTGCAGCAGGGCGAACGCACCCGCCAGCAGGTATTGCATCCCGAACAGCAGGAAACTGGCCTCATGCACCCAGATGGTGGGCATGTTGAACAGGTAGCGCATGACCACCTCGAAGAAATAGAACACCACCGCGTTGACGGTCCAGAACGAGATGAACACCCCGGACTTCTCGCTGATCCAGTCGATCGCCCGGGTCAAACGGTTCTCATAATTCGCCTCGATGGTCTTGGAAATTTCCGCTTCGATCTGCTGGAGCTTCTCGTTCGCCAGCGCGTTCCTGTCGATGGCCTTGACGCCCCGCCGGGTGGACCAGCGGTCCCAGGCCATCATGATCAGCGGCATCACCGCCAGCCAGCCCCAGTAGAACCAGTGCGGCATGACAAAGCCGAAATTGCTCAGATCCGACATTGTGTCTGCATCCCAGTCATAGCGCGGGGAAGGGAGAGAGCGCCGTCACCGTGACGTTCCCTGCCCTTCCCCGCCGCATGGTTATTGTTTGGCTGATGGGGTCACATCCGCTTCTTGGCCGCTTCCAGGTCTTCCTCGGTCACGTAGCCGACGGTCTCGTTCATCATGTACTTGAGCTGCAGATCGAAGATCGCCTTGGCGTCCTCGTTCTTGTTGGCCCAGTTGTACCAGATGGGGATCGCAGCCCGGCGAAACTCACGGAGGTCCTCCTGGCTCAGACGGGTGACGGTGTCACCGTCCGCCTTGAATTTCTCCATGGCCTCGATGTTGCGCTTCTGGATGGTCAGGTAGTGCTTCTGGGAATAGTTACGCACCTCGTCCTCGACCAACTGCTGCAGCTTCGGATCCAGTGCGTTCCAGGCCCGCAGGTTCACGGTCAGGTCCATCAGGTCCACCGGCTGGTAGATGGACATCACCCCGGGCGGGCCGAAAATGATGTAGTCGGTCACCTGGGAAAAGCCCAGCTCGTAGTTCACCGCCGGGCCGACATAGTCCGCCGCGTCGATGGTGCCCTTCTCCAGCGCCGGGAAAATATCCGAACCCGGTAAGCTGACGGTGGACACGCCAAACTGCTGGAACACTTCCGCCACCATGCCTCCGGGCACCCGGATCTTCATGCCCTTGAGATCCTCCAGACTGTTGACCGGCTTTTTCGAGTGGATGATGTTGGCGTCGTGCTGGATCGGCCCGACATAGAACAGACCGTACTTCTTGTAGATCTCCCGGGTCTTCTCCAGCATTCCCAGGGCGTAGAACATGGTGTCCCACTGGTGCGGCTGGTCCGGACCGGCCGGATAGGAAGACAGGAACACCGAAGCTGGAATCTTGCCGGACCAGTACAGAGTGAACGGATTCATGCCCTGCAGCACGCCGTTACGCACGGCATCGAACAGGGCGTTGTTGTCGGCCGCCACCGCCTTGGCCGGATAAGGCTTGAAAATCAGCTCGCCGTTGGACTTGTCCTTGATGCTGTTGCACCACTCCTCGAACAGGTCATAGCCTACCGTGCCGGCATCCCACACCGATTGGATCTTCCAGGTGGTGGCCGCCTGCGCCTGCCCGGCCCCCAGCATCAGGGCACCCGCCAGCGCCGCCCCCGCGGCCGCGGACTTGAGGAACCGGCGACGCGGCCGGGTCTCGGCGTCGCCCCGTGTGTCTGCGTTCTTGTTGTATGCGTTCATCAAAGACGTCTCCGTTGGCGTTGTTGTTATTCGCGTCAGGGCCGGCATCGAGGATCATCGCCGACATCAGGAAAATCTTCGTCGGCGGCAACCGATTAGTCCAGCCAGGGGCCCACTGGTCAGACCAGTTTTTCCAGTCGCGAAAATGGACGCCGTAGCGGAAATCGGCCATAGTTAGAAGGCCTTGGCGTTCGCCAGCCACGGCGTTCCGTGACCAAGACAACGACACGACAATGACAACTGGTCAGACCACGATCCGGAAACGGACAAGCCCATGGCAATATCCCGGGAAATCTCCTACCGGCTGGAGCGCCTGATCCTCGATGGCGGACTGGCGCCGGGCCAGAAAATCCCCTCGGAACGACAGCTCGCGAGCCGCCTCGGCGTATCCCGAGCCATCCTCCGGGAAGCCCTGCACGAGCTGCAGGGGCGCGGCGTGATCGAAACCCGGCACGGCAAGGGCTCCTTTGTCACCAGCCTGGTGCCGGGTTCCGGTGAATTCGACGTACAGAGCCCCCTGGTGCAACTGTACGAGGGCCACCCCCGAACCCTCTACGACCTGCTGGAAGTGCGGGAACAGCTGGAGGGCCAGGCCGCCTTCCTCGCGGCCCAGCGCGCCACGCCCCTGGACCGGCACCTGATCACCAAGGCCTACCGGGCCCTGGAAGGCACCGATCCGCTGAGCAACGCCACGCCGGACCACGGCTTCCACCAGACCATCGTCGAGGCTTCCCACAATCCGGTGCTGGTGCATGTCCTCAGTGGCCTCAAGAACATGATGCTGCTCACCGTCCAGGCGGCGGTGTCGAACCTCAACCCACGGACCGAGATGCGCAAGACCATCGAGCGCCAGCACCGCCAGCTGTTCCACGCTGTGGTATCCTCGAAACCGGCGGCAGCCCGCCGGATCGCCACCAGCCACGTCCGTTTCGTCAGCCAGGCATTGAAGGAAATGGAGCAGCAGGGAGACCCGGTCATCCGGGCGCCGGTGACGCCCGCCACCGGCACGCCGGAGCACACGGGTATTGATTTCCGCCGCCACAGTCCGTAAAACTTGCGCCTTTGAACGAACGCTCAGGAGTCACCCATGGCGGACCAAGCGCCCTTGATCTGCAGGGATATTCATAAAACCTACGACAAGCTCGAAGTGCTCAAGGGAGTTTCCCTGGAGACACGCAAAGGAGATGTGGTCTCGCTGATCGGCAGTTCCGGCTCAGGCAAGAGCACCTTCCTGCGCTGCATCAACCTTCTGGAAACCCCGACCTCCGGCGACATTATTGTGCACGGCGACCCAATCCGGTTCACCGAGAACCGCAAGGGAGAACGGGTCCCCGCCGACAACCGGCAGGTGGAACAGATCCGCGCCAAGCTGTCCATGGTGTTCCAGGGCTTCAACCTCTGGTCCCACATGACCGTGCTGGAGAACATCATCGAAGCGCCGATCCACGTGCTCGGCGTACCCCGCAAGGAGGCCATCGAACGGGCCGAGGCCTACCTTCAGAAAGTCGGCATCTACGAGCGCAAGGACTACTACCCGGCCCAGATGTCCGGCGGTCAGCAGCAGCGCGCGGCCATTGCCAGGGCCCTGGCCATGGAGCCGGAAGTGATGCTGTTCGACGAACCCACCTCGGCGCTCGACCCGGAGCTGGTGGGCGAGGTGCTGAAGGTGATGCAAAGCCTGGCGGAAGAGGGCCGGACCATGATCGTGGTCACCCACGAGATGGCATTTGCAAGGGATGTGTCAACTCAGGTCCTGTTTTTGCATCAGGGCGTGATCGAGGAACAGGGTACACCGCAGAAAGTGTTCGATAACCCGGACTCGGAACGCATGAAACAGTTCCTGGCTCCAAAGTTCTGACACTCGGTGCTATCTTGAATCCGTGTTGGAATTACAACATCCAAAAAAATAAGCCAAAAACGGCAAACCACTGGAGAAGTGACACATGAAGAAACTGATTGTTGCAGCAAGCTGTGCCCTGGCCGTGGCCGCGGGAACTGTCCACGCCAAGGACTGGAAGGAGATCCGCATTGCCTTCGACGTGCCCTACGAACCGTTCGAGTACAAGGACGAAAATGGCGAGCTGACCGGCTTTGAGGTCGAACTGGCCGACGCCATGTGCAAGGAAATCCAGGCCGAGTGCGAATTCGTGATCCAGGCCTGGGACGGCATGATTCCCGGACTGGTGGCCCGCAAGTACGACGCCATCATGTCCTCCATGTCCATCACCCCCGAGCGGGCCGAACGTGTCCTGTTCTCCGACCCCTACTACATCACGCCGGGCGGCTGGTTTGCCCGTAACGACTTCGACACCGACGTCACCGACATGGAGGCGATGAAAGGCAAGGTGGTGGGCGTGCAGCGCGGCACCACCATGGACACCTACGTCACCGAGAACATGTCCGGCATCGTCACCATCAAGCGCTACACCACCGCCGACGACATGGTCCTGGATCTGGAAGGCCGCCGTCTGGACGTGGTCTTCGTGGACTATCCGGTGGGTGAGCAGACCATCCTGAGCAAGGACGGCTTCAAGGAAGTGGGCGAGCCCGTGAAACTGGGCGAAGGCGTCGGCGTGGCCATGCGTCAGCGCGACAAGGACCTGGCCGAGCAGGTCAACGCCGCCCTGAAGAAACTGAAGGAAGATGGCACCTACGACGCCATCATGAAGAAATACTTCAGCTACGACATCAAGATCTAAACTTGCCACCAGGGGCGACCATACCGGTCGCCCCCGTTCGTTCTAGCGGAATTCCCCCATGTTTGACCTCAAAGGCTATGGCCCGGAGTTGCTGAGCGGGGCAGTGGTCACCGTTGAACTGGCGTTCCTGTCGCTGGCCCTCGCCCTCACCCTGGGGCTGATCGGCGCGTCGTCCAAGCTCTCCGGCAACCGGGTGGCTCAGGGCATCGCCACCTTCTACACCACCGTGATACGCGGCATCCCCGACCTGGTGATGATGCTGCTGTTCTATTACGGCGGCCAGGTCGGCGTCAACGCAATCTCGGACTACCTCTGGGAAACCTATGAAATCGACTTCTTCTTCCAGTTCGACCCGTTCATCTCGGGCGTGGTGACCATGGGACTCATCTTCGGTGCCTATATGACCGAAACCTTCCGTGGCGCCTTCCTGGCGGTGGAAACGGGGCAGATCGAGGCGGCCCGGGCCTACGGCTTTACCCGCTGGCACACCTTCCGCCGCATCATGTTCCCACAGATGCTGCGCCACGCCCTGCCCGGCATCGGCAACAACTGGCAGGTTCTGCTGAAAACGACGGCCCTGGTCTCCATCATCGGCCTGACCGACATGGTCCGCGTCGCCGAGGAAGCCGCCAAGGCCGAACGCATGCCGTTCCATTTCTTCGTGCCCGTGGCGGCAGTCTACCTGGCCCTCACCGCCGGTTCGGAACTGTTCATCAAGTGGCTCGACAAGCGCGCCAACGTCGGCGTGGTCCAGGGGAGCTAAGCCATGCCCGAATTCATTACCCAATGGCTGGACCAGAACGAAATCTTCACCACCATGACCCTCCTGGAGTACTGGGACGGTCTGGTCAACACCATCCAACTGGTGTTCCTGTCCCTGATCATCGGGCTGCTGTTCGCGGTGCCCCTGGCCATTCTCCGGACCTCCCGCAACACATTCATTTCCGGCCCGGTCTGGCTCTACACTTACCTGTTCCGGGGCACACCGCTGCTGATCCAGCTGTACATCATCTACTACGGCATCGCCCAGATTCCCGGCATCCAGGACACCTTCTGGTGGGAAATCTTCCGTGAGCCCTTCTACCCGGCGCTGCTGGCGTTCGCGCTCAACACCTGCGCCTACACCACCGAGATCATCCGGGGAGCCATCGTCTCCACGCCCCATGGCGAAATCGAGGCAGCCAAGGCCTACGGCATGAACTGGTGGTTGCGGATGCGCCGGATTGTACTGCCCAGCGCCGCACGCCGTGCGGTCCAGGCCTACTCCAACGAAGTGATCTTCATGCTGCACTCCAGCGCCATCGCCAGCGTGGTCACCATCGTGGACCTGACCGGCGCCGCTCGCAACATCTACTCGCGCTTTTACGCGCCCTTCGAAGCCTTCATCTTCGTGGCGCTGCTGTACATGACGCTGACCTTCACGCTGGTATACGCCTTCCGCCGGCTCGAGCGCTACCTGCTGCGCCACCAGCGACCGGTGGGGTCATAACGGCCATGGCGCTGCGGCAACAACTGTTCGGGAACCAAGGCGACTGGCTGGAACATACTCTGGCCCACGCCGGGGATACCCTGCCAGAAACCGAAGGTCGGCTGCCGGACGGCAGCCGGATACGGCGCCGCGCCCTGGGCGTGCTGGAGCTGACACCGGCCCGGGCCGAGGCCAACGCCAATCAGGAGGCCCTGATCGTTTCCGCCGGCGTCCATGGCAACGAAACCGCGCCCATTGAAGTCCTCAACGGCCTGCTGGAGGAACTGCTGGAGGGGCACGGGTCGCTGGCCTGTCCACTGCTGCTGATTCTGGGCAACCCGGCGGCCATGGTGGCGGGCACGCGCTTCGTCGATGTCAACATGAACCGGCTGTTCCACGGCGCCCACCGCCGTGCTGACTATCAGGGGCGGCCGGAAGCCGCCCGGGCCCGGGCTCTGGAAGATCACTGCCGGGCGTTTGCCCGCACCCACAGCGGTCTGGCCCTGAGCCACTACGACCTGCACACCGCCATCCGGCCCTCCCATCGGGAGAAATTCGCGCTCTACCCCTTCGTATCCGGTCGCCAGGTGCCATCGGCACAGTGCGACTTCCTGCTGGAAGCCGAGGTGGAAACCCTTCTGCTCCAGCACAAGGAAGGCACGACCTTCTCATCCTTCTCCGCCTCCGAGCTCGGGGCGGAAAGCTTCACCATCGAACTGGGCAAGGTCCGGCCCTTCGGCCAGAACGATCTGGGCCGGTTCACCGGTATCCGGGATGCCCTGCGCCGGCGTTTCCGGGGAGCTCCGGCGCCCCGGCCGGCGCGAACCCTGACCGTGTTCGAGGTGGTCCACGAGATCCTGAACACCGGCGAGGGCTTCCAGCTGCACATTCCAGACGACGTCGCCAACTTCACCGAATACGCGCCCGGTACCGTGATCTGGGACGACCCCGATACCTGCTATCGCGTGGGTGAACGGCCGGAGGCCATCGTCTTCCCCAACCGCGAGGTGCCGGTCGGCCAGCGCGCCGGCCTGATGATCCGCGCCCGCGACTGAGCGATACCGCTCAGGCCGGCGCATTCTCCGGTGCGGCCACCGGCGACCGGATCCACTGCACGCACACCGCCGGAATCACCAGCAGCGTCAGTACCGTGGAAGCCAGCAATCCGGAAATGATGGCCCAGGCCATCGGCGGCCACAGCGTGCTGCTGGAGAACGCCAACGGCAACAGCCCCGCCACGGTGGTGGCGGTGGTGAGAAGGATCGGCCGGGTCCGCTGTTCCACCGACCGCCGTACCGCCTCACGGATGGGGGCTCCCCGCGCCAATTCCCGATCCATCACATCCAGCAGCACGATCGCGTTATTCACCACGATGCCCACCAGGGCGATCACCCCCAGCAGCGATTGGAAGCCGAAGGGCGATCCGGACAGCACCAAGCCGGGGAAAATACCCACCGCAGCCAGGGGCACCGTCAGCAGGATGATGCCGACGCGCCGGAACGAGTTGAACTGGAGCAGCAGGAAAAACAGCAGCAACAGACCGCCGACAGGTGCGGCCGTGAGCAGAGCGCCGTTGGCGTCGCCGGAGCCTTCCGCGTCCCCGCCCATCTCCAGCCGGGTGCCGGCCGGCAGTGGTTGACGCTCCAGTCCGGCCCGGAGACCGTCCAGGGCTTGGCTGAAGCTGTACCCCGGGCGCAGGTTGGCGGTCACGGTATTCATCCGCACGCCGTCACGCAGGTAGATCGCGGCCGGTTCCCAGCGGGTCGTCACGGTCGCCACCGCCGACAGGGGCACCGCATCGCCCCGGGCGTTGTAGATATTCACGGACAGCAGCCGGGACAGGGGCAACGCGGTGCCCTCCCGGGACCGGAGCACCAACGGGATCGGATCGTCCTCCTGGCGGTAACGCTCCGCCACCACGCCGAAACTCTGTCCGTACAGGCTCCGGGCAACATCGGCCCGGGTCAGGCCATAACGGGCAGCAGAGGCATCGTCCACCTCGATCGACAGGCTGGGGACCCCGAGGTCCAGATCGTGGCGCACATCGACCGTGCCCTCGACCGAACGAAGGCTGGCGAACACCTGCTCCACCGCCTGACGCCGGGCCGATTCCTCGGCGTGGTACACCCGGATCTCCACCGGCGCGGCGCGGGGCGGCCCCTGCCCCAAAATGCCCACCGTCACATCCAGCTCCGGCATGTCTTCGCGCACATGGTGTCGGATCCAACGCACCATGTCCGGGGTATCGGCCAGGGTGGGCGTACGCACCACCAGGCGGGCCCGGTTCGGAGCCTGGGGGGCACGCTGGAGGTTGTAATAGAAGGCCGGCCCGGCGAAGCCGACAAACCGGTGGACTTCCAGGGCCCGGGGTTGACTCCGGATCATCCGTTCCAAGCGGGCCGCCGCCTCGGACGTCCGCGCCTGGTCCGTCCCCTCCGGCATATACAGTTCCACGATCACCCGGGGGCGGTCCGCGTTCGGAAAGAACTGCTGGTGGGTCAGGGGCAACAGGCCGACGCTGATCACCACCAACAGACCGCCCAGCAGAATCAGCTGTCGGGGCCGGCCGGCCACCAAGCGCCCCAGCACCCGGGCCAGACCGGTCAGGCGGTCCCGCTGGGCATGACCACGGGGCTTGAGAAAACGCGCTGCCAGCAGGGGGACGGCGGAAATCGCCAGCAGGTAGCTGACCGACAGGGTCAGCATGATCATCACGGGCACCCCCCGGGTGAAATCCGCCGCTCCCCCCTTGGACAGCAGCATCGGTGCAAACGCCGCCAGAGTGGTGCCGGTGGAGGCCCCCAGCGGCCCCGCCAGATCGCCCACCGCCTGGCGCAGGGCATCCAGGCGACGCAGGCCCCGGTCCAACCCGCCCTGAATACTCTCGACGACGACAATGGCGTTGTCGATCAGAATCCCCAGAGAAATCACCAGGCCGATCACCGCCACCTGATGCAGCACACCGCCGCCCAGGTCGTACAGGCCGATGCTGATCAGGGCCACCATCGGCAAGATCGAGGCGACCAGCACGCCCATCCGCAGGCCCATGCCGGTGAAGACTACCGCGATAATGATCAGGACCGACAACACCAGGCTCCAGGCCAGGTTGTCGAGGCGCGCCTTGACCTTGTCCGGCTGGAAAAACATCTCCCGGATCTGATAGGGCGCGAAGTCGTCCCGAAGCTGGGCCACCCGCTCACGCACCCGCTCGCCCAAACGGATGGCATCGGTGCGGCCCTCCTCCATGATCAGTGACACCAGCACCACCCGCTCGCCGTCGAACCAGGTTTCCGGCTGACGGGGCTCGGCAGGACCTCGCCAAACTTCCGCGAGCGCGGCCAGGGGCACCTGGGAGCCGTCAGGCAGCTCGATCGGCGTGGCCCGGATCGCCTCGATATCGGCGAACTCGCTGTTGGGCAGCACCGACACCCGGCGCCCGGCCACCACCACGAACCCACCGGGAAGGGTCCGGTTGCGCCGGGCCAGGGTTTCCAGGACCACCGACGGCGACAGCCCGAGGCGGTAAAGCGCGGCATCGTCCAGCGCCAGGGTGATCTGCTCGTCGGCATCGCCGTCCAGCTCGATGCGGGACAGTCCCGGGAGGTCCGCCAGGTTCTGCTTCAGGCGCTCGGCCACCGCCGTCAGCTCCGTGACCGAGGGCGAACCGGATACCGCCAACACGATGGTGGGGATATCGATCAGGCGATCGTCCAGGGACATCCGCCCGACCTCGTCCGGAAAGTCCAGGCGGGCCCGCTCCATGGCCTGACGAACGCGGTCCCAGGCCGGATCGGTATCGTAGATGGCATCCTGCAGGCGCAGCCTGACCAGCGCTACCCCATTACGGGCCGTGCCCTGGGTGTATTCCACCTCCTCCACCTGCCGGAGTTCATCCGCCAGCGGGCGCAGCACCAGACGCTCCACCGACTCGGCACTGGCCCCGGGGTAGGTCACGGTGATCATCCCGGCCCGATAGGGAAACGACGGATCCTCCTGGCGCGGCATGGTGCCATAAGCGGCGACCCCCAGCAGGCAGAGCATCAGCACCACCATGCCAAGCAACCGCTGGTAGCGGAGCAGCAGCCCGGTCATCACCGCACCTCCACGGCATCGCCGTCCACCAGCCGGGTCATGCCGGCGTACACCACCCGATCACCGGCCTGCAATGTCTCAGACCGAACCACCACCCGCTCGCCGACCACCCGTTCCACCGCAACCGGCACCCGTTCCGCCCGTCGCCCCCGCACCCGAAACACTCGGGTGCCGTCCACGTCCCGGACCACCGCCAGCAAGGGCACCGTCAGCGCGCCCCGGTACCGGGGACGGATCCCGACCTCGACCGGCTGGCCGGACGACAGTGCCGCCTCCGGCAGACGCACCAGCACCGGATGCAGCTCCCCCCGAATGGCGCTGGCCTGGGCAATTTCCACCACCGCCCCGGTCACCGGCGGCAACGACCGGTCCTGAACCGGCCACACCGGTACCGACTGCCCAAGCCGGATCTGTTCCAGAAGGTACGCCGGCACCCGGATTTCCACCTCCTGACCCGCCGGCGACGACAGCCGCATCACCGGCTGGCCCGCCGCCACGAACTCCCCTTTTTCCACCAGCAGGGCCTCGACTCGCCCCGCGAACGGGGCCCGCAGGGCACTTTCCTCCAACCGTCGGGACGCCTCCGCGAGCGCAGCCTCGGCCGTCGCCACACTCGCCTTCAGGGCATCCCGACGGGCCGCGATCTGTTCCAGGTTCTGCTCGGACACCACGCCCCGCTGATGCAACCGGCTGGCCCGCTCCCACTCACGCCCGGCCTGCTCATATTGGGCGGTCAATTCATCCAGACGGGCCCGGGCGGAATCCCGGGCCGGCTCCAGCGCGGGGTTGTAGACCCGGGCCAGGACCTCGCCCGCGGCAACCCCCTGCCCCAGCTCCACCGCCCTGGCCTTCAGGGTGCCACTGACCTGAAACGTCAGCGTGGCACGCTGGGAAGCCCGGACGATGCCGGAAAATCGCAGCGGCACACCCTGGGTATCGGCGGCGGTCACCTCCGCCACCCGCACGGACACCGCCGGCGCCTGACTGCCGGCGTCCACCTCGCCGGTCTTGCACCCCGCCAGTGCCAGGCTCGTCGCCAGCAGGGGAACCACAAAAATACGCAGTGTTGTCATAACGTCGCTTCCCATTCGAGTGCCCCCCTCCGCATGCGCCTTCCGGACGCACGGCGCCTCCGGCCCCGGCCCAAACCTGGACCATTTCAATACATCATGTCATTCTTTGACACTTTATCAATCACCGGTTTTCCGGCAGAGTCGGGTATCATTCCGACCATGGCCAAGCAAACGGACACTGCCTATGAGCAACGCCTTGAAATCACGTAGGGAACGAGAACGCCAAGCCCGTTACGACGCCATCCTGGATGCCGCCGAGCAGGTGTTTTCGGAGAAAGGCTACGACCGCACGTCGATGGACGACATCGCCCGGACCGCCAGCCTGAGTCGGGCCCTGCTCTACGTCTACTTCAAGGACAAGGCCGCGATCCAGCGCGGCATCATGCTGCGCGCCGGGCAAAGCCTGGTGGCGCGTTTCGAGCAGGCACGGGATACAGAGCAGGACGGTCTGGCCCAGATCCGAGCCATGGGGGAAGCCTATTACCGCTTCTATCTGGAGCAGCCGGACTATTTCTCCGCCCTCACCAAGGCCTCAACGGCGATGGCGGAAGCGGATGAACGCCAGGCCAAGGACATGTTGTGTTCAAAGGCGGCCCTGATGGACCTGATGGTGGGGGCCATCCGGCAGGGTCTGGAGGATGGCACGCTCAGCCGCGAGCGCATCCGGGACCCGTTCCAGACCGCCCTGTATCTGCGCGGCGCCCTGCACGGCGTGATCCTGCTGTGCCAAGCAGAAATGGCCGAGGGCGCCCACGACTTTCCCGCGGACACCCTCATCCGTCACACCATGGACATGCTGACGTCGTCCATCCGGGCCTGAAGGCGCACGGCCGGTGTCAGCGCTGGAAGTCGTAGATCGACCCCAGCCCCAGAAGGCCGGTGAGCTCGTCCAGAGCCGTGCGCACCTCGTCCAGGAGCTTCGGATCGGCCAGATCATCCTGGCTCAGGCGGTCGCGGTAGTGCCGCTCTACCCAGGCAGTGAGCTTCGCGTACAGCGCATCGGTGAGCCAAGCCCCCGGATTGACCGCCTGCCGTTCCTCGTCCGTCAGCACCACCCTCAACCGCAAACAAGCGGGCCCGCCGCCGTTTTTCATGGACTGCTTAACGTCGAACACCTCCACCGCCTGGATCGGGCCACCGGAAGCCACCAGCCGGTCCAGATACCGGCTCACCGAGGCCACCTCCCGGCACTCGCCGGGCACCGCCAGCAACATGCCCCCCGGAGCCTCCAGCAGCTGACTGTTGAACAGGTAAGAGGCTACCGCATCCTCGATCGGCACCTCGGCGGCGTCCACCCGGATCGCGTGCAGCTCGGTCCCGGTCAGGCGGGCACGGATATCGGCCAGGGTCCGCGCCTCGTCCAGGAATGCCAGCTCGTGGTAGAACAGGGTGTTGCCGTTGCCAACCGCGATCACGTCGTTGTGGAACACCCCCGCGTCAATGGCGGCTGGGTTCTGTTGGGCGAAGACCCGGTGTGCGTCCGCCAGGCCATGCAGCCGGGCGATCGCCTGGGAGGCCTCAAGAGTCTGCCGGGCCGGGAAACGCGTCGGCGCCGGGGCATCCTCGTTGAAGGCCACCCGGCCATACACGAACAACTCCACCCCCGGCGCCCCGTAACCGGCACACAGACGGGTGTGGTTGGCCGCCCCCTCGTCACCAAAGTGAGCAACCGATGGCAACGCCGGATGATGGGCGAAATACCGCTCGTCCGCGAAGATCGCCCGGAGCGACCGGCCGGTGACCTCGTGCTCGATGGCACGGTGGAACTTGGCGCTCAGGTTGGCCGGTGTGAAATGAACCCGGCCGTCTGAGGTATCGGCACTGGGGGACACCGTGGCCGCGTTGGCGGTCCACATGGCCGAGGCGGAAGAAACCGCCGCCAGCAGCGCCGGCGCTTCCCGCGCGACCTTCGCCAGGATATCGGTGTCGGTGCCGGCGTAACCAAGCCGGCGCAGGGTTGGCAGATGCGGCCGCTCGTGGGGGGGCAGGATACCCTGGGCGTAGCCCCGGTCCGCCAGCCGCTTCATCTTCGCCAGCCCCTGAAGGGCCGCCTCCCGGGGATTGGAGACGGCATGCACGTTGGCCTTGGAGGCCACATTACCCCAGGACAGGCCCGCGTAATTGTGGGTCGGCCCGACCAGGCCGTCAAAGTTCGCTTCCACCGCGTGTTGGCTCATGGTTTCCGTCCTGTCAGTCAAAGTTCAGCCCCGGCGCCAGGGATTCGGGCACCTCGCTCTTGGGTGCTTCCAGGGAGGCCATGGGCCAGGCGCAATAGTCCGCCGCGTAGTAGGCGCTGGGACGATGGTTGCCGCTGGCCCCCACTCCGCCGAAAGGCGCGGCGCTGCTGGCGCCGGTCAGCGGCCGGTTCCAGTTGACCACGCCGGCGCGAACTTCCTCCACCAGCCGGTCGAACAGTTTGCGGTCGTCGGACAGCAGGCCGGCCGACAAGCCGAAGCGCGTCTGGTTGGCCAGCGCCAGGGCGTCGTCGAAGCTCTTGTAGCGATACACCGTGAGCAGCGGTCCGAAATACTCCTCGTCCGGCAGCTCGGCACCGGTACCGTCCACGATGCCCGGTGACAGCAGGCCGGTGTTCGGCTTCAGCTGCTTCATTTCCAGCAGGGAGCGCGCGCCCAGCGACAGCAGGTTCGCCTGGGCGGCCAGCAGCTGCTCTGCGGCCTTGGGCGAGATCACCGAGCCCATAAACGGTTGGGGCTCGTCGTCGAAGGCGCCGACCTGAATACGGCTGGCCACCGCCACCAGCCGCTCCACGAACTGGTCGCCCTTGCGCCCCTTGGGCACCAGCAGGCGCCGGGCACAGGTGCAGCGCTGCCCCGCCGACAGGAAGGCGGACTGAATGGCATGGTGCACTGCCCCGTCGAGATCGGACACATCCTGAACGATCAGCGGGTTGTTGCCCCCCATTTCCAGAGCCAGAATCTTCTCAGGCTGGCCCCCGAACTGCTGGTGCAGCAGGTGGCCCACGGTGGAGCTGCCGGTGAAGAACAGGCCGTCAATCAGGGGATGGCTGGCCAGGCACTTGCCGGTATCGCTACCGCCCTGGACCAGGTTGATCACCCCGTCCGGCACCCCGGCTTTCTGCCACAGCCGGACCGTCATCTCCGCGACCCCGGGGGTCAGCTCACTGGGTTTGAACACCACGGTATTGCCGGCCAGCAACGCCGGTACGATATGGCCGTTCGGCAGATGGCCGGGGAAGTTGTAGGGGCCAAACACCGCCACCACGCCGTGGGGCCGGTGCCGCAGCACCGCCTGGCCACCCGCCACCTCCGATTCCGAGTAGCCGGTGCGCTTGTGGTAGGCCTCGATGGAAATGCCGATCTTGCCGATCATGGCCGCCACTTCCGTGCGCGACTCCCACAGCGGCTTGCCGGTTTCCAGGCCAATCTGGTGCGCCAGGGCTTCCTTGTTGGCCTCCAGCTGATCCCGGAACGCTTCCACCACAGCCTGCCGCTCGGCAAAGCCGCGCCGGCGCCACGCCAGAAACGCCTTGCGGGCCTCCCGCACCGCCGCATCCACATCTTCCAGGCTGGCGCCGGCCCCCTCCCAAACAATGTCGCCGGTCACCGGCTGCAATGAATCAAAAGACGTGCCGTGCCCCATCAGCCACAGCCCGTCGATGTAAATCTCACCTGTCAGGTTCGTCATGGTTTACTCCTTCCCGGTACTGAAATTTCCGGTTGTCCACGCCTCAGCCCCACGAAGAGTGGCTGCGGTGCCTGCGGACCCTGCCGGGTCTTGTCTCATGTTCCTGTTCACCGTCCCTGCCGGCGGGGCCCGGCCAGCGGCCGCCCTCCTTCAGGGGCGCCACGCGCACCGAGTCGCCGGACTCGACCCCCAGCACCTCAGCCACGGCCGGCGACATGCGGACGGTCTCCGTGCCGACACAGGGGGTCGGCAGGGTGGTGACACGAAAGTCCTGGAACGAGCGGTTGGATACCATTACCCGTTCCGCCGGCGGCACCTCCAGGGGGACCGGTTTCTGGGTGACCAGAACATACCGGGTCACGCTCTCGCGCACGGTGCGGATGTTGTGTACGAAGGCCTCGACCACCGGGCCGCCATCGAAGATGTCCACTAGGCCATTGAAGTTGAAGCCCTCCGCCTGCAGCATCCTGAGCGCCGGCCGGGTGTTCTCGTGCACCTGGCCGATGACCGCCCGGGCCGACTCCGGCAGCATCGACAGATAGATCGGATACTTCGGCATCAGCTCGGCGATGAAGGATTTGTTACCCAGCCCCGACAGCCGGTCCGCCTCACCGAACTCCATGTCAAAAAACTTGCTGCCCAGGGCATCCCACAGGGGACTGCGCCCCTGCGCGTCGGAAACGCCCCGCATCTCCGCGAACACCTTGTCCGAAAAGTGCTTGCGGAACTCGTCCAGATACATAAAGCGGCAGCGGGACAGCAACAGGCCGTTGCCGCCGCCCTTGTAGTCGCTGGCCAGCAGCAGCGAGCAAATCTCGCTGGTGTCGGTCATGTCATTGGACAGCTGCAGCGTGGGCGTGCGCACATGCACCCCCAATTCCCGGGACGCGTTCACCGTAAGGCTCAGACGGTAGTTGTAGAACACCTCGTCCAGCCCCACCCGCGCTTGGATGCCGCTGATGCCCACCGTGCGACCGACCTCGGTGTCCTCCAGGGCAAACAGGTACAACCCGGCCTCCGGCTCGCACCGCTGGTTGAAAGTATCCTGGGCCAGGTCAATCTTGCGCTGGAGCAGATCCCGGTCCGCCGGCAGGGTGGTCAGACCCTTGCCGGCGTTGAGTGCCATGGCGTAGAGATCGTCCAAATCGCCTTGCTGCAGGGGCCGTATCACCAGCATCGGCGGCCCTCCGTGTTTCGGTTTCGGGTCATAGCGGTGCCATCCTTACGGTGTCGCCGGCGCTCTTTTCCAGCAGGTGCCAGGTTTCCACCGGCACCCGGACATCCCCTTCCAGGGTGTCCGTCGCCCGGGCCAGGGTACAGCGAAACCCGCTGCCCTCGCCCCCAGCGATCAGGCAGGTCTCGCCGGAGTCGTCGTGGCTGCCATGCAGGGTCTTGCGGTGGCTGGTCACCAGGGTGCGCAGGGTATCGGTGCGTGCCTCCAGCACCGGACCGGCGTCGAAAATATCGAGGTAGTTGCCGGCCTGGAAACCTTCCCGCTGAAGCAGTTCCAGATTCGGGACGGTCAGGCGGTGTGGCTGACCCAGGGCCGCCTGCGCTTCCGGCGACAACAGGGTCACGTAGATGGGATTCGGCGGCATCAGCTCGGCGATGAAGGTTTTGCTCAGCAGGCTGGAGTACTGGTCCGCCGCCTGGAAATCCATGTTGAAGAAGTGGCGACCGAGGCTGTCCCAGAACGGCACCCGGCCGTTTTCGTGCTGTACGCCCTGAATCTCCACCACCATGCGGCTGCCAAACCAGGACCGATGTTCGGCAATAAACAGCATCCGCGCCCGGGACAGCAGCTCGAACGCTTCCGTGCCCACCCGCTCCGGGCGGGTCGTGAAAGAGCACAGCAGGGTGCGGTCGGTCAGGCCATGACTGGGGTACAACACCTCGACCCGGCGCGAGATCCCCAGCTCGTGGGAAGCGTGAATCAGGGCGTCCCGCCGGTAGTTGTAGAACGGCTGGCCGTTGCCGGCCCGGCTGTCGATACCGGCGGTACCGTGCAGGGTGCCGGTCCGGGTATCTTCCAGCACGAACAGAAACCGGGGCGGAAGCTCCGGGTCGTTGGCCCCGGCGAACGACGCCTGCGAGTGTTCGATTTTCCGGGCCAGGGCCTCCTCCTGCTTGGGCAGCGTGGAGGACAGTCGTGCGCCCTGGGCTCCGGCAATCTCGAGAATCGATTGCAAATCATCCGGTCGTGCCGGACGGACTAGCCACATAGTCATCCCTTCATATCGTCGAGTCGTTCCCTCCGCCGGTCGTGATCGCGCACCGCCGTGACCGCACGCGATCTCCGGTGGTCGTCAGGCCGTCAGTTTCTTGACCGCCGCCTCGAAGCGCTCGAGCGCCTCGTCGATGTCCGGTTCAGGGATGATCAGCGACGGCGCCAGACGAACCACATTGGCCCCGGCCACCAGCACCATCACACCCTCATCCAGACCGGCGTTGAGGAAATCCCGCGCCCGACCCTGCCAGGCCTCGGTCAGCACGCAGCCCAGCAGCAGGCCGGCGCCACGCACCTCACTGAACACGCCGTAGCGCTCGCCAATGGCCATCATGCCCTTCTTCAGCCGTTCCGAACGGGTCTTCACGCCCTTCAGAATCTCCGGCTGGCTGACGGTGTCGATCACCTTCTGCGCCACGGCACAGGCCAGGGCGTTGCCGCCATAGGTGCTGCCGTGGGTGCCCACGCCCAGGCTCGCCGCCACCTTGGCGGTGGTGAGCATGGCCGCCACCGGGAAACCGCCGCCCAGGCCCTTGGCGGTGGACAGGATGTCCGGCACCACATCGTACATCTCATAGGCGTACAGATGACCGGTACGGCCAACGCCGGTCTGCACCTCATCGAACACCAGCAGGGCATCGTGCTCGTCACAGAGCTGGCGCAGCCCCTTCAGGAACTCGGGATCGGCGGGCAGCACCCCGCCCTCGCCCTGGATCGGTTCCACCACGACGGCACAGGTCTTCTCCTTCGAAATCAGTGCCCGGACCGAGTCCAGGTTGTTGTATTCGGCGTGATGGATGCCGGCCGGCGCCGGCTCGAAGCCTTCCAGGTACTTGGGCTGGCCTCCGACGCTGACGGTGAACAGGGTGCGGCCGTGGAAGGCATTGCGGAAGGCGATGATCTCGTGCTTGTCGGGACCGTAGTGCTCCCAGGCATACCGGCGCGCCAGCTTGAAGGCCGCCTCATTGGCCTCGCCACCGGAGTTGGCGAAAAACACCCGTTCGGCGAAGGTCAGGTCGCACAGGGTCTTGGCCAGCCGGAGCGCCGGCTCGTTGGTCATAACGTTGGACAGGTGCCAGATCTTCTCCGCCTGCTCCTGCAGCGCGCCGATCAGGCCGGGGTGGGAGTGGCCCAGACAGGTGACGGCAATCCCGCCCTGGAGGTCCACATACTCCCGCCCGTCCTGGTCCCAGATTCGAGAGCCCTCGCCACGCACCGGGATCACCTTGCCGGGGGCATAGTTGGGCACCATGACTTCATCAAACAACTCGCGGGTAACAGGCTCTTTGTTCATACGTGTCTCTCAGCGGGATTCAACTCGTTAACATAGCAGGCATTGTTCCGGTTCCGCAGCCACCCTGGGCGCGGATCGCCCCATCATATACGACACTCGGCACGCAAGCACATCTGCCGCCCCTGACGACCGCCTTCCAGCGACCCGGGAAGCGCTACGCCCGGCACGCCCCAAGGTGTAGCACAGATGTTTGTATATCAACGAAAAGTGGCTATAGACCTTCGTCTAAAGAATCGGCGATTTCATTTGAATTGTCACAGATTCGTAACTACTTTGTTGGTGGGTCCAACAACAATAAATGTGTGGAGACAACAACGATGCAAAGCAATAACAAACTGAGACTGGCTATTCGTGCGGCGGCCATCGCCGGTGCACTGGGCATGGCGGGGCAGGCTGGCGCGGTCAACTTTACCGCCGGCGATTACGAAATGGCTGTCTACGGCTACGCGCGCCTGAACGCCAGTTATGACATCGACGAAGATGTCTCGTCCTCAACCCGCTCGTTCAACTACGAAGCCATCAATGTCGGGGCGGCGGAAGACGACGAGCCGACCGGTTATTTCGGTGCCGACGCGGTGCAGAGCCGTATCGGTGTCAAGGCCACCAGCCCCGAGGGGGTCATGGTGAACGTCGAGGGTGACTTCCGCGGCGGCAACCTGCGCCTGCGTCACGCCTACGGCTCCTATCAGAACGTCCTGGCTGGTCAGACCTGGTCCAACTACACCAGCTTTGTCGGCAACACCTCCACCCTGGACTTCGACTCTCTGCCGGGCCTGTCCGGTTACCAGAGCCGGACCGCCCAGGTACGTTACACCACCGGAGCCCTGTCCTTCTCCGCGGAAGACCCGCAGAACTCCATCGCCAACGCCGGCGGTGCGGCTAAAGACGGAATGCCGGCGTTCACCGCCCGCCTGGAAGATTCCTCCGGCGGCCTGAGCTACTCGGCGGCCGTTCTGGTACAGCAACTGGGCTATGACACCGGCACCGACGACGACAGCGCCTTCGGTTTCGCCACCTTCGTGGCCGCCAAGATGGCCGTCACCGACATGATCACCGTGCAGGGCACCCTGAACTACAGCGACGGTGCCAACAGCTACCTGTACCGTTCCGGTGCCGACAGCGCCTATGTCGACGCCAACGGTGACCTGGAGACCATCTCCGGCTACGGCGGCTCCATCGGCGCCGGCATCAAGCTCGGCGGGGGTCGCAGCATCAACATCGGCTACGGCATGGTGGAAGTGGATCTGGACGACGCCGTTGACGATGGCGCACTCGCCGCGACTGAGACCGAGTCTGTGTCTGCCCTGATGGCCAACTATCAGTGGACACCGGTCAAGAACGTCATGATGGGCGTCGAGCTCCAGTACGGCCAGCGCGAAACCCAGAACGGTGACGACGGCGACGCCAGCCGCCTGCTGTTCGCCGCGCAGTACAACTTCTAAACCTACCCCTGGGCATTGGCCCCAAAAAGCCCCGGCTCCGGCCGGGGCTTTTTGTTTGCGGGCCGGCGCCGAGTCCAGCTCAGCGCCGGCGCACGCGCAGCGTACGGTTGATGGTCACCGTCGCCACCGTCCCCTCGCCCGCCACCGCCGCCAGCGCCTGCTCCAGAGTGGCCCGGGCAATGGCCTCGTGATCCTGCGGCAGCGAATTGACCGCCAGCGGCAAGAAATCCAGCAAGCGGTCATCACCAAAGGTGGCCAGGCGCAACCCCCGAGGCAATCCGCCAGGTTGCTCCAGCAGCACATCCAGCACCCCCTGCAGCAACGTGAATGAGGCTGTGACCAAAGCATCCGGCAAGCCATGGCGCTGCAGCAGCCGGCGCATCATGGCGGCGCCGGAGGCACGGTTGTAGCGGGGCCCGCTGTCCACCCGGGACACCACACCGGCCTGAGCCGTGGCGGCCAGGAAGCCCGCCCGGCGTTCGCGGGTCATGGCAATTTCGGGCACCGCATCCAGCCACGCCACGGTCCCGGTATCCACTGTCAGCACCGACTCGGTCAGGGCCCGAGCCGCACTGCGGTTGTCGCTCACCACGCAGCGGATTTGCCCCGGCGACTGGGCGCGGTCCACCGCGATCACCGGCAGGCCGTCCTGTTGCAGGCCCGGATAGAACGGGTCGTCCTGGGCCAGGGCACTGGCCACGATCAGGGCGTCGCAGCGGCGCGCTTTCAGGGCCAGGGCCAGGGACTGCTCGGTGTCCGGATCGTCATCGGAGCCGGCAATCAGCAACTGGTACCCCTGGGCGCGGGCCCCCTGCTCCAGCAGTTTCGCCAGACGGGCGTAGCTGCTGTTTTCCAGGTCCGGCAGGATGAAGCCCAGGGTTCGGCTGGCGCCGCCACGCAGGGCCGCGGCCTGGGCGTCCACCTGGAAATTGTGCGCCCGGGCCAGCGCCAGCACCCGCTCAATGGTCTCCGGTTTGATTCGGCGGGCGGCCCCCTGTCCGTTCATGACATAGCTGGCGGTGGTTCTCGACACGCCGGCGAGTCGGGCAAGTTCGGCGAGGGTCATGGGCACAACTCCGGTGACACGATGGCTTGATTTCCAATGATATCTGTTTCATCATCGATTTTACGTTTGCTGACACGATTCAGCAAAAATAAACCCGCATTCAAAACAACAACGCGAGGCGCCCGACATGCTGACGCTGACCGCCAACGACATTCGACTGGGTGCCCGGGCCACAGACTGGAAGGAAGCACTGGCACAGGCCGCCCGGGACCTGGAACAGGCCGGCTATACCACCCCCGACTACCTTGATGGCATGATGACCCGGGAGCGGCAGTCGTCCACGGTTCTCGGCCATGGCATCGCCATCCCCCATGGCACCCCCGAAAGCCGGGGCGCGGTGGTGGCGACCGGCGTCCGCGTGCTGCAGTTTCCCGACGGCATCACCTGGCATGATGGCGCCCGGGTGCACGTGCTGGTGGCCATTGCCGCCCAGTCGGACGAGCACCTGGACATCCTGCGCCATCTCACCCGCGTTCTCGACACCCCCGACCTGCCGGACACCCTGTCCCGAATCACCGATGCCGGCGACCTGGCGGCCCGTCTTTCCCGCACCCCCGTTACCCCGAAGTGCGACCGCGAGACCCTGTGCCTCGGCGTCGCGGCCACCAGCCCCGCCGAACTCGCCCTGGTGGCCGCCGCCCGTCTGCATCGCCTGCACTGCATCGACACCGGCTTCCTGGCCCGGATCGCCGAGCAAAACCCCATCGATCTGGGCCGGGGGTTCTGGCTGAGCCATCACACCGAGGGGGCCCGGCATCCGGCCCTGGCCCTGGCCACTCCGGCAACACCGACACCCGGGCTTCAGGGCGTGTTCTGTCTGGCGGCACCCCGGGATGCGGCCGACGAGCTGCTGGAACGGATCGACCATATCCTGGCCGGCAACGCCCCCATGGACCGTCTGGACGCCGAGGCATGGCTGGCCGGAATGTCGGGGGAAGCCGGGCCGGCGGTCACGGCGACGGTGACCCTGCTTAACCACCCTGGGCTGCACGCCCGCCCCGCCAAGCACTTGGTCCAGGAGGCCCGCCGCCACAACGCCCACATCCGAATCCGGCTCCTGGAGGGCGACGGCCCGGCGGTATCGGCCACCAGCCTGACCCGGGTAATCGGACTGGGTGCGCGCCGGGGCCAGACCCTGCGCCTCTCCGCCACCGGCGAGGACGCCGAACAGGCCATCGCCGCCCTGACCCGGGCCATTCACGAGGGGCTGGGCGAGGCGGTTGCGCCCCTGGCCACGGCGGAAACCCGCGCGACCCACGCCGACCTCGAGCCGCCGGCCCCCCTGGTGGACGACCAGCCGATCAAAGCCGTTGCCGCCTCGCCGGGACTGGCACTGGCTCCGGCATTCGTGATGCGCCCCCCCACCCTGACTTACCCGGATACGGCCAATGACGGCGCAGAGCAGATCCGGCGTCTGCAACAGGCCTTGAAGGACGCCGCCGGGCAGCTGCAAACTCTGATCCGTCAGGCCGAGGGCGGCGAGGCCGCGCCCATTCTCTCAGTCCATGTGGAAATGCTGCGGGACGAGGACCTGTATCAGGCCGCCGTCGAAGCCATCCACGAGGGCGCGTCCGCCGAGGCTGCCTGGTGGCGAGCCATCGAGACCGCGGCCCGGGCCCAGGAAACTCTTGCCGACCGGGTACTGGCGGAGCGGGCCGCGGACCTGAGGGACGTCGGCCGACGGGTACTGGCCAACCTGTGCGGCGCGGCCCTGCCGACCCCGCCGGATACACCCTATGTTCTGGTGGCGGAGGACCTGGGTCCCTCGGATGTGGCCCGGCTCGACCTCACCCGGGTACGCGGCCTGGTGACCGCCCGGGGCGGAGCGACCGCCCACAGCGCAATCCTGGCTCGGGCCCTGGGCCTGCCAGCGGTGGTTGGGGCCGGTGAGCGGGTACTGACTCTTGCCGACGGCACCGACCTGGTGGTGGACGGCGAACGGGGCTGTCTGGTCGCCAACCCGGGCCGCGAGCGCCGGGAGCGCATTCACCGCCGCCTGGAACACCTGTCGGCGCTGCAGGCCCGGGCCCACGAATGCCGCCATCAGCCGGCGACAACGACGGACGGCCATACCGTTGAAGTCTGTGCCAACCTGGGCAACACCGCCCACACACCGGACGCGGTGGCACGGGGCGCCGATGGCGTTGGCCTGCTCCGGACCGAATTCATTTTCATGGCACACCCGGAGGCGCCGGACCTGGAGACGCAAGTCCACGAGTACCGGCAGGCGTTTGCGGCCCTGGACGGACGGCCGCTGGTGGCCCGGACCCTGGACGTAGGCGGTGACAAACCGCTGGACTACTGGCCCCTGCCCCGGGAGGACAACCCGTTCTTGGGGATGCGCGGCATCCGGCTGTCCCTGTCCCGGCCGGACATTCTCGAAACCCAGGTGCAGGCCCTGCTGACCGCCGCCGGCGACCGCCCCCTGCGCATCATGTTCCCCATGGTGAAGGATGTGGCGGAGTTCCGGGCGGCCCGGGCGATCGTCGACCGGGTGCAGGCGGACGTTCCGGTCGCCGACCTCCAGGTCGGGGTCATGGTCGAGGTGCCCTCCTGTGCCCTGCTGGCCCAGAGCCTGGCCCCCGAGGTGGATTTCTTTTCCATTGGCACCAATGACCTGACGCAGTACACCCTGGCCATCGACCGCGGTCACGGCACACTGTCCGCCGAGGCGGACGGCCTGCACCCGGCGGTTCTGAGGCTGATTCGGATGACGGTGGAAGCGGCCCACGACCATGGCCGCTGGGTCGGAGTGTGCGGCGAGCTGGCCTCCGACCCCCAAGCCGTTCCGGTACTGGTCGGCCTCGGCGTGGACGAGCTCTCGGTCACCAGCCGCCGGGTCCCGCTGGTGAAGGCATGCATCCGCAACCTGGACCTTGCCACGGCCCGCCGGCAGGCACACCGGGCTCTGTCCCTGGCCACCGCCGCCGAGGTCCGCGACGCCCTGGAGGCCGGCTGATGGCCCACATTCTCACCGTGACCCTGAATCCGGCCCTGGACCTGAGCGTGGAAACCCCGCGCCTGGCACTGGGCGAGGTCAACCGGACCGCCAATACCCGGCTGGAGCCGGCCGGCAAGGGGATCAACGTGGCCCGGGTACTGGCGCGGCTCGGCCACACCGTCACCGTCACCGGACTGCTGGGCGAGGCCAACGCGGCGCCGTTCGAGCGACTGTTCGAGGCCGAGGGGTTGCGGGACCGGTTCCTGCGCATTCCCGGGCAGAACCGGATCAACGTCAAGATCGCCGAATCCGATGGCCGGCTCACCGACCTGAACGGCACCGGCACACCGGTACCGGACACCGCCCTGGAGCCGCTGCAACGGCGCCTGGCCTCCGAACTCGCGGGCTGCGATGCCGTGGTGATCGGTGGCAGTCTGCCGCCGGGCCTGCCCGCCAGCGGGCTGGCCCGGCTGGTGCAACAGGCCGGTGACGCCGGCATTCCGGTATGGCTGGACACCTCCGGGGACGCCCTGACGGCCGGTGTTGCTGCCCGCCCCTTCGCGCTGAAACCCAATGCCGAGGAGCTGTCGGAATGGGCCGGACACCAGCTGCCGGACCTGGCCTCGGTGAGGTCGGCCGCACGCCGGCTTCAGGCCGGCGGCGTGGCGCAAGTCATCGTCTCACTGGGCGCCGACGGCGTGCTCTGGCTCGCTCCCAGCGGCACGTTTCAGGCCCAGGTGCCACCGGTCCGGGCGGTCAGCACCGTCTGTGCCGGCGACACCCTGCTGGCCGCCATGCTGCACGGGATGCTGAAGCAATGGCCGGCCCCCGAGGTGCTCCGGTTCGCCACGGCCCTGTCCGCCGAATGCGTGCGACACGTTGGCGTCGGTCACCCCGACGCGGCGGACCTTCCCACCCTGCTCCAACTCACCCGGGTTCAACGCGGGCCCGGGCACAACAACACCGGGGAGATGCCAAGATGAATGTGATGATTGTGACCGCCTGCCCCCAGGGCGTGGCCACCCGATTTCTTGCCGCCCGAGCGCTGACGCGGGCGGCCCGGCAACGTGGCTGGTCGGTCACCACCGACCTGCGGGGGCCGGACGGCGGCGCGGAGACCCCGCCCGACACCACCGCCGTGGCGCGGGCGGACCTGGTGATCGCCGCCGTCGGCGTGCCGGTGGACCTGGACGCGTATGCCGGCAAGCCCCTGTGGCAGGTTCCGGTCACCGCGGCCCTGTCCGATCCCGACGCCGTTCTCGACCGGGCCCGGGCCGAGGCCAGGCCCTGGCGTCCGGACACTCAGGCCACGGCAGAACCTGAGACCGTACCCCCGGACGAGGGCGGCCTGCGCATCGTCGCCGTGACCGCCTGCCCCACCGGCGTGGCCCACACTTTCATGGCGGCGGAAGCCCTGACCGCCGCGGCGGAGGCCGCCGGCCACCGGATCCGCGTGGAAACCCAGGGCTCCGTCGGCGCCCGCGATCCATTGACGGCGGACGAGATCGCCTCGGCGGACCTGGTGATCCTGGCCTGCGACATCGAAGTGGACCCCAGCCGCTTCGCCGGCAAGCGGGTGTGGCGCACCTCCACCAGCACCGCCCTGAAGCAGCCGGCGGAAACACTCCGGGAGGCCATCGCCCACGCTCGGGAGTTTGAAGGCAACCCGCCCAAAGCCCGAAGCAGCGGCGCAAAACGGGGCCCGTACAAACACCTGCTGACCGGGGTTTCCTTCATGCTGCCGATGGTGGTGGCCGGCGGCCTGCTGATTGCGCTGTCCTTCGTGTTCGGGATTGAAGCTTTCCAGGAGGAAGGCACCCTGGCAGCGGCCCTGATGCAGATCGGCGGCGGCACCGCATTCAAACTGATGGTGCCGCTGCTGGCCGGCTACATCGCCTGGTCCATCGCCGACCGACCGGGGTTGGCGCCGGGCATGATCGGTGGCTACCTGGCCAGTGACCTGGGGGCCGGTTTCCTCGGCGGCATCGTGGCGGGTTTCCTGGCCGGATACGTCGCCCGCTTCGTCAGCCGCAAGCTGCCCCTGCCCGAGAGCATCGAGTCCCTGAAGCCAATCCTGATCATCCCCCTGGTCGCCAGCCTGGTGACCGGCCTGGGCATGATCTACGTCATCGGTGAACCGATGGCGGCGATCATGGACGGCCTGACCGGTTTTCTGGAAAGCATGGGCACCACCAACGCCATCCTGCTCGGCGCCATTCTCGGAGCCATGATGTGCTTCGATCTCGGCGGCCCGGTCAACAAGGCCGCCTACACCTTTGGCGTGGGCCTGCTGTCCGAGGCCAGCGGCGGTTCCGCACCGATGGCCGCGATCATGGCGGCGGGCATGGTACCGGCCATCGGCATGGGCGTGGCGTCATTCATTGCTCCGCGCAAGTTCGCCGAGGCCGAACGGCAGGCCGGTCGGGCTTCGTTCGTGCTGGGCCTGTGCTTCATTTCCGAGGGCGCGATTCCGTTCATGGCCAAGGACCCGCTGCGGGTGATTCCGGTGTGCATGGTGGGCGGCGCCATCACCGGGGCACTGTCCATGCTGTTCTCGGTGAAATTGATGGCCCCCCACGGCGGCCTGTTCGTACTGGCCATCCCCAACGCCGTCAGCGCGGTGCCGCTGTACTTGCTGGCCATTGCCGTTGGCTCGCTGTTTATTGGCGTGAGCTACGCGCTGGTCAAGGTCGGGCGGGCAGACGTCAGTACCGCCCCGGCCTGACCGGGGCGCGGCTTCCGACCAGGGCCCCAGGCTGGTGCAGGCGGCTCCCAAAGAAGGCATCGGAGCGTCACCTTCGCCCCCCGGACAGCCCCGGCGAACCGCTCCGGGACCGAGCTCCGAGGTTTGGCACGGCGAATGCAGGAGCAAAGCTGCACGGGCCACGGGAGGTGGCCCCATCGTCTGACAGAGAGGTGTCGCCATGAAACAAGCCAAACACTCCGACCTGTTGTTCGAACTGACCCAGCCGGAAGAGGAAGCCACGCTGCTGGCCCTCCACGACTACTTCGACTGGATGTTCTTCGCCAACTGAGTAAAAAAACGGGGGCCTGCAGGCCCCCGTTGTCGTTCCCGCTGCGGATGCGCACCGGGCGCATCCGCCAGCCTCCCGCCGTTACAGCAACAGCGTCCGGATATCCCCGAGCAGCTGCGCCAGTCGCGTGGTGAAGCGTGCCGCGTCGGCACCGTTCACCGCGCGGTGGTCGTAGGACAGCGACAGCGGCAGCATCAGCCGGGGCTGGAAGGCCTGGCCATCCCACACCGGTTTCATGGCCGCCTTGGAGACCCCGAGAATCGCCACTTCCGGCGTATTCACGATGGGGGTGAACGCGGTGCCGCCAATGCCACCGAGGCTGGTGATGGTGAAACAGGCGCCCTGCATGTCGGCCGGCTTGAGCTCCTTGTCGCGGGCTTTCCTGGCCAGCTCCGCGCTCTCGGCCGCCAGTTGCCAGAGGCCTTTCTGATCCACATCCCGGACCACCGGCACCATCAGGCCGTGCGGCGTATCCACCGCGATGCCGATGTGGATGTATTTCTTGCGAATGACTTCCTTGCGCTCCATGTCCAGCGACACGTTGAACTGCGGCAGCTCCGCCAGTGCGGCGGCGCAGGCCTTGAGCAGGAACGCCAGTGGCGTCAGCTTGACGCCTTTCTTCTCGGCGGCCGCCTTCTGGGCCTTGCGGAACGCTTCCATGTCGGTGATGTCCGCCTCGTCGAACTGGGTGACGTGGGGCACGTTGAGCCAACTACGCTGCATGTTGGCCGCAGTCGCCGCCATGATCCGGGACATGGGTTCGCGTTCGATGTCGCCGAACTGGCTGAAATCCGGCAGTTTCACCCCGGGAATGCCACTGGCGGGCGCGCCCCCGGCTCCCTGCTGCACCTGCTGCAGCTGGCGCTTCACATAGGCCTGGACATCGTCCTTGACGATCCGCCCCTTGGGACCGCTGCCCTTGACCCGGGCCAGGTCGACTCCCAGTTCCCGGGCCAGTTTGCGGACCGCCGGGCCGGCGTGCACCTTGGCCCCGGGCGTCGGCATTTCATAGGTGGCGCCCAGGGGTTGCGGCGCGGGCTCGGGCTTCGCGGATTCGCGGGGCTCGGCCGGCCGTGATGGCTCGGCCGGGGCCGGCTCCGGCGACTCGGCCGCCGGGGGGGCGCCGGCGTCGGTCACCGTCATTTCCAGCAGGTCGTCGCCTTCGGACAGCTTGTCCCCGACTTTGACCAGAATCCGCTCCACCTTGCCGGCGAACGGCGAGGGGATTTCCATGGTGGCCTTATCCGACTCCACGGTCACCAGAGCGTCTTCTTCGGCGATGGTATCGCCCTCGGCAACGTTGAGTTCGATCACCGGCACCTGCTCAAACCCGTCCAGGGACGGCACCTTGACGGTCTCCCGGCGGCTACCCCCGGCGGCCTTCGGCGCCGGCGCGGGCTCGGCAGCCGGGGTGTCCGGCTCGGCGGCCCGGGGCTCGGCCTCGGCATCATCCTGCGCGGCGGACTCGCCGTCGGCGACGATCATGCCGACGACATCGCCCTCACGGACCTTGTCGCCGACCTTCACCGTGATCCGGGTCACCTTGCCGGCCACCGGGGCCGGCAGTTCCACCGAGGCCTTGTCGGACTCGACGGCCAGGATGGGATCCTCCTCGGCGACGGAATCACCTTCACTGACAATGATCTCGATAACCTCGACTTCCTCGGCACCGCCGAGATCGGGAACCTTGATTTCCTGTTCACTCATGTGGCGGTCTCCTCAGCTCTGCACCGGGTTCGGTTTGTTGCGGTCGATGCCGTACTTGCGCATGGCTTCGAGGACCCGCTCCTTGTCGACCTCACCGTCCTTCGCCAGGGCGGAAAGCGCCGTCACGGTCACGTAGTAGCGGTCCACCTCGAAGAAGTGACGCAGTTTTTCCCGGGTGTCGCTGCGGCCGAAGCCATCGGTGCCCAGCGTGAGGTAGGTTTTCGGGATGTACGCCCGCAGCTGTTCGGAGTGCAGCTTGATGTAGTCGGTGGAGGACACCACCGGTCCCGGCTGGTTTTCCAGACACTGGGTCACGTACGGCTTCTTGGGGTTGTCGTCCGGGTGCAGGAGGTTCCAGCGATGGGCGTGCTGGCCGTCGCGGGCCAGCTCGTTGTAGCTGGTGACGCTCCAGACGTCGGACGCCACGCCCCAGTCATCCTTCAGCAACTGAGCGGCGGCACGCACTTCGTTCATGATCGCGCCGGAGCCGAGCAGCTGAACCCGGGGCGCTTTCTTACGGCCTTTCACCTCGACCGACTCGAACTTGTACATGCCACGGATGATGCCGTCCTCGCAGCCTTCGGGCATGGCCGGCTGCTCGTAGTTCTCGTTCTCCACCGTCAGGTAGTAGAAGACGTTCCGGTTCTCCTCGAACATCTCCTTCATGCCGTGCCGGATCACCACGGCCAGCTCGTAGGCGTAGGCGGGATCGTAGGCCTTGCAGTTGGGGATGGTGTTGGCCAGCACGTGGCTGTGACCGTCCTGGTGCTGCAAACCCTCGCCGTTGAGGGTGGTGCGGCCGGCGGTGCCGCCGATCAGGAACCCGCGAGCCTGGATGTCGCCGGAGGCCCAGGCCAGATCCCCCACCCGCTGGAAGCCGAACATCGAATAGAAGATGTAGAACGGAATCAGCGGGAAGTTGTTGGTGCTGTAGGAGGTCGCCGCCGCCATCCAGGCCGCCATGGCGCCGTCCTCGTTGATGCCTTCCTGAAGGATCTGGCCTTTCTTGTCCTCCCGGTAGTACATGATCTGGTCACGGTCCTGGGGCACGTACTTCTGGCCCTCGGAGGTGTAGATGCCCAGCTGCCGGAACATGCCCTCCATGCCGAAGGTGCGGGCCTCGTCCGGTACGATCGGCACGACCCGCTTGCCAATGCGCTTGTCCTTGACCAGGGCGCTGAGGATACGCACGAAGGCCATGGTGGTGGAAATTTCGCGGCCGTTGGAGCCTTCCAGCACGGGCTTGAAGATGTCCAGAGCGGGAATCTGGAGCGGCTGGCAGTCCTTGCGGCGTTTGGGATAGAAGCCCCCCAGCTCTTGCCGGCGCTTGTTCATGTACACGATTTCGGGGCTGTCCGGCGCCGGGCGGTAGTAGGGCACGTCCTCCAGTTCGTCGTCCTTAAGCGGCACGCCGAAACGGTCCCGGAACGCCTTCAGGGTGTCCAGGTCCAGTTTCTTCAGGGAGTGCGCGGTGTTTTTGGCTTCGCCGGCGGCGCCGAACCCATAGCCCTTGATGGTATGCGCCAGGATGACCGTGGGCCGGCCATTGGCCTGGTTCACAGCCTTGTGATAGGCGGCGTACACCTTGTACGGGTCGTGTCCGCCCCGGTTCAGCTTGTTGATGTCCTCGTCGGACAGGTTCTCCGCCAGCTTCGCCAGCTCCGGGTAGCGGCCGAAGAACTCCTTGCGGGTGTAGGCGGCGCCGTTGGAGGTGAAGTTCTGCAGGTCGCCATCGCAGATCTCGTCCATGGCCCGCTGCATGATGCCGTCCTCGTCTTTCTCGAACAGCGGGTCCCACATGCGGCCCCAGACCACCTTGATCACGTTCCAGCCAGCGCCACGGAAGACCCCTTCCAGCTCCTGGATGATCTTGCCGTTGCCACGCACCGGGCCGTCCAGCCTCTGTAGGTTGCAGTTGACCACGAAAATCAGGTTATCCAGCTTCTCGCGGCCGGCCTTGGAGATGGAACCCAGGGTCTCCGGCTCGTCGCACTCGCCGTCGCCGACAAAACACCAGACCTTGCGACCGGTCATGTCGATCAGCTCGCGACTGTGCAGATATTTCATGACGTGAGCCTGATAGATGGCCTGGATCGGGCCGAGCCCCATGGACACCGTGGGGAACTGCCAGTAGTCCGGCATCAGCCAGGGGTGGGGATAGGAGGACAGGCCTTCGCCGTCCACTTCCTCACGGTACTTGTCCAGCTGCTTCTCGTCGAACCGGCCCTCCAGGAAGGAACGGGCGTAGATGCCGGGCGCCGCGTGGCCCTGGAAGTACACCAGATCCGACTCGCGGGTCTCGTCGCCGGCGTGGAAAAAATAGTTGAAGCCCACGTCGTACAGGGTCGCGGCCGAGGAGAAGGTGGAGATGTGTCCACCCAGGTCACCCGGGCGCTTGTTCGCCCGGACCACCATGGCCATGGCGTTCCAGCGGATCAGGGAGCGGATCCGGCGCTCCATGAACAGGTCGCCCGGCATGCGAGCCTCGTCCGTGACCGGAATGGTGTTGCGGAACGGCGTGGTGATGGAATACGGCAGCTCGGTTCCCTCGCGGCTGGCGCGTTCGGACAGGCGTTCCAGTATGAACTTGGCACGGTCCACGCCTTCGTTTTCAATCAGCGACTCGAGCGCATCCAGCCACTCGCTGGTTTCAATGGGATCATCGTCCTGGTACATCAAACCCTCCCCTTGGCATCAAAAGGTGCATTGCGGGCCACGGTCGGCGGCCTGGCGCACTGCAAGAATGAAAAAGCTGCGTTGAAAAGCCGTGTTTTTTTCGGTGTATCAGCCTGATAGCTGTACTGCCGGGCAGCACTTCGGGACATCCATCAAGCATAGAACAGCTTCCGGAGTTTTCCTGTCTGGCCCGGGCACCGGTGCGGGCCTGCGGCCCCTGCCCGGCCAGCCGGCGGGAAGCCCGACCGATGATGCGGGCCCTATTGTAGTATTTTTACTTCATTTTGGTGCAAATAGGTCACCACGGGCGGAATTTTTCCGTCTTTTCAGCGGCTGATTTCGGTTACTTACGCAATAATGAGGGTTTCTTGGATGCCAGACAACCGGCCTCAGACCAAGGTCTTAGTCCGGAAGACGGCCCCCGAAACCACCCGGTCCGGCCGGGGCCCGAGCCAGCCTCGTGGCCAGCGATTCATTTAGACCTGAAAACATTCACCAATTCCGGTATACTCCCCTGCCCATTTTTTGACCAACGGAGACCGGCCCCTCAGGCCGACCTCCACACACCAAAAACACAACAACCGAGAGAGGGCGATCTATGAACT
The DNA here is from genome assembly GCF_001981305.1 of Marinobacter lutaoensis. Lineage (GTDB taxonomy): Bacteria > Pseudomonadota > Gammaproteobacteria > Pseudomonadales > Oleiphilaceae > Marinobacter > Marinobacter lutaoensis. The sequence goes on from NZ_MSCW01000007.1 coordinate 314,327, forward strand.
CCATTGTCACCTTCCCGAACAGGATCCCGGTCACTGACTTCGAGGAACGGCGCTTCAAGGTCTATACCGACCGGCAGCTCGACAAGATTGAGGCCATCCAGACTCTCCCCGAGGACACGCTGTTTGAAATGAAGGTGGTGGCCAGCGTGCTGCCGTTCCGGGTCAATGAATACGTGATCAACGAGCTGATCAACTGGGACAAGGTTCCAGACGATCCGATCTACCAACTGGTCTTCCCGCAACGGGGCATGCTCAAGGATGAACATTTCGAGCGTATGGCACGGCTGCACCGGGAGGGTGCGGACAAGCAAACCATCCAGGCCGCCGCCCGGGAAATCCGGGAGGCGCTGAACCCGCATCCGGCCGGCCAGATGGCCATGAACATCCCGGAGCTGGACGGCGAAAAGCTCAACGGCCTGCAGCACAAGTACCGGGAGACGGTGCTGTTCTTCCCGGCCCAGGGCCAGACCTGCCATTCCTACTGCACGTTCTGCTTCCGCTGGGCCCAGTTCGTGGGCGACAAGGAACTGAAGATGGCCAGCACCGAGGCGGAAAAGCTGCACCGCTACCTGCGCGAGCACACCGAGGTGACCGACCTGCTGGTCACCGGCGGCGACCCGATGGTGATGAAGACCCACAACCTGGTGCAATACCTGGAGCCGCTGCTGGCACCGGAGTATGACCACATCCAAACCATCCGCATCGGCACCAAGGCCCTCACCTTCTGGCCCTACCGGTTCGTGACCGACAACGACGCCGACGAGCTGATCGAACTGCTGACGCGCCTGGTGGACGCCGGCAAGCACGTGGCCATCATGGCCCACTACAACCACTGGCAGGAGATGTCCACCGACATCGCGGAGGAGGCCATTCGCCGCATCCGCGCCACCGGTGCCGAGATCCGCGCCCAGGGCCCCCTGATCCGCCACGTCAACGACCACCCCGAAGCTTGGGCCCGGCTCTGGAAGAAGCAGGTGCAACTGGGCATCATCCCCTACTACATGTTTGTCGAGCGCGATACCGGCGCCAAGAACTATTTCGAGGTGCCGCTGGCGCGGGCCTACGAGATCTATCGAGAGGCGATGAAGCAGGTCTCTGGTCTTGGCCGTACCGCCCGTGGCCCCTCCATGAGTGCCGGCCCCGGCAAGGTGGAGGTTCAGGGCATCACCGAGATTCACGGTGAGAAGGTCTTCGTACTGCGCTTCCTGCAGGGACGCAACCCGGACTGGGTCCAGCGCCCGTTCTTCGCCAAGTACAGTGAGACCGCCACCTGGCTGCACGAACTGGAGCCGGCGTTCGGGGAGGACAAATTCTTCTTCGAGGACGAGTACGAGCAGATGAGAAAAGGCAACGGCTGATGCCGGCACGGGGTGCCCCAGCGGCACCCCGTTTTTTTACTCGCGGCGCAGGTCAGTGCATCAGCGTGTAGAGCTTGCGACGGTATACTCGGACATCCGGGTCACTGTTGCCCAGCTTGTCGAACAGCTCCACCAGGGTGGTCTTGGCGATGCCATCCCGGTACTGGCTGTCCACCTGCATCAGGCGGATCAGCAGTTCCATGGCTTGGGCGTTGTTGCCCTTGAGCACATGGTGCAGGGCCAGCTGATGCAGGGCCTCGGCATTGTCCGGCTCGGCCGCCAGGGTTTGCTCCAGCTCCGACATCGGCGGCAACTGACCCGCCTGCTTGAGAAATTTCACCCGCGCCGCCAGCTGCCGGGCCTGGTGCTGCATTTTCTCTTCCGGGGGCAGGCTCTCGAGCACCTGCTCGGCCGCATCGACATCACCGGTTTCCGCCTTCAGCTGCGCCAGGTCGATCAGCACCTTCATGTTTTCCGGGTCCTGCCGGTTCAACTCCGACAGCAGGTCCATGGCCCCCTGAAGGTCACCGGCCTGCCACAGGCGGTGCGCGGTGTCGTACGGGTCCTCCGCCGGGGCTTCCACGTGCTTCTCCAGCACTTTGCGGATTTCACTTTCCGGCAGGGCACCGTTGAAGCCGTCCACCGCCTGCCCGTTCTTGACCAGAATCACGGTCGGCAGGCTGCGAACCCCCAGGCTCGCGGTCAGCTCCGGCTGCTGGTCGGCATTGACCTTGGCCAGCAGGAAGCCGCCCTTGTAGTCGTTCGCCAGCTTTTCCAGAATCGGCATCAGCTGCTTGCAGGGCGCGCACCAGTCCGCCCAGACGTCAATCAGGATCGGTGTCTGGGCAGAGGCTTCCATCACCTTCTGCTGGAAGTTTTCCATGGTGGCGTCAAAAATGTAGGACGAATCGCTCATCGAGGTACCCGGCACCTTTTCCACAAATGTTTAAGAAGTCAGTAGCCTCGATCATGGGGCCTCCGCCGGGAAAATCAACCGCGACGGCCCGAACCCGCTCCCATCGGCCCCGCGCCACCTTGAAATAGAGCCAACAGGCGCCACATTCGCTAGTAATTCCAGACACGCGGGCGGATGACTCCCGGTCGCCCTTCCGATCCTTACTCTCTGATGGATGTTAAACACGGCATGAACGACGATAACCGCAAAGACAGCCTTGAGGAGTTCGAAGAAGACGTTACCGAGTACATCGGCAAGGACGAGCACAGCAAGAGCCTGGTGCTGCCGCAGCAGATCATGCCCCGCCGCATGTACGTGCTGCCGGTAACCAACCGCCCGTTCTTCCCGGCCCAGGTACAGCCGGTGGTGGTCAATCAGGATCCCTGGCATGAAACGCTCAAGCGCGTGGGCGAAACCGACCACCGGGTGCTGGGCATCTGCTATGTGTCCGAACAGGACGCCGACCAGGGCATTCCCGAAAGCCATCAGCTGGAAACCATGGGCTGCGCCGTGCGCGTGCACCACGCCCAGAAGGAAGGCGGCAAAGTCCAGTTCATCGCCCAGGGTCTGCAGCGTTTTCGCATCGTCCAGTGGCTGCGGCGCAAGCCCCCCTATCTGGTGGAGGTGGAATACCCGAGCGAGCCGGAGGAAGACGCCGACGAACTCAAGGCGTACACCCTGGCGATCATCAGTGCCATCAAGGAGCTGCTGCGCTCCAACCCGCTGTACGGCGAGGAAGTGAAGCAGTACCTCTCCCGGTTCGGGCCGGATGACAGCTCACCGCTGGCCGACTTCGGCGCGTCCATGACCAGCGCCCCGGGCGCCGAGCTCCAGGAAGTCCTGGACACGGTGCCCCTGCTCCGGCGCATGGAGAAAGTCCTGTTGCTGATGCGCAAGGAGCAGGAGGTGGCGCGCCTGCAATCCCAGATCAGCGAGGAAGTGAACGCCAAGGTGCAGAAGCACCAGCGCGAATTTTTCCTGCGCGAGCAGCTCAAGGTGATTCAGCGGGAACTGGGACTGGCCAAGGACGACAAAACCGCCGACATCGAACGCTTCGAGCAGCGCATGGCCGAGCTGGAGCCGCCGGAGGCGGTTCAGGAACGCTTCCGCGAGGAACTGCAGAAGCTGCAGGTACTGGAACAGGGCTCGCCGGAATACGGCGTGACCCGCAACTATCTGGACTGGCTCACCCAGGTTCCCTGGGGCCAGTATTCCCGGGATCACTTCGACTTGGCCGAGGCGCGCCGGGTCCTGGACCGCAACCACGACGGCCTGGATGACGTGAAGGACCGGATCATCGAGTTCCTTGCCGAGGGCACCTTCAAGGGCGAGATCAGCGGCTCCATCTTGTTGCTGGTGGGGCCACCGGGCGTGGGCAAGACCTCCATCGGCCGTTCCGTGGCGGACGCCCTTGGCCGTAAGTTCTACCGGTTCAGCGTCGGAGGCATGCGCGACGAGGCCGAGATCAAGGGGCATCGCCGCACCTACATCGGCGCCATGCCCGGCAAGTTCGTGCAGGCCCTCAAGGACAGCAAGGTCTGCAACCCGGTGATCATGCTCGACGAGATCGACAAGATCGGTGCCTCCTACCAGGGCGACCCGGCTTCAGCCCTGCTGGAGACCCTGGACCCGGAGCAGAACAGGGAGTTCCTCGATCACTACCTGGATGTGCGCATGGACCTCTCCAAGGTCCTGTTCATCTGCACCGCGAACCAACTGGACACCATCCCGCGGCCGCTGCTGGACCGGATGGACATCATTCGCCTGTCCGGCTACATCGCCGAGGAAAAGCTGGCCATCGCCAAGCACCACCTGCTGCCGCGCCTGCTCAAGCGGGCCGGACTGATGAAGAAACAGCTGAGCGTCAGCGACGCGGCGCTGCGCCAGGTCATCGAGGGCTACGCCCGGGAAGCGGGGGTCCGCAACCTGGAGAAGTTGCTGCACAAGATCGTCCGCAAGGGCATCGTGAAGTTGCTGGAACACCCCGACCGGCCGGTGAAGGTGGGGGTCTCCGACCTGCAGGAGTACCTGGGACAACCGCCATTCCGGAAGGAAAAATCGCTGCGCGGCGTCGGCGTGGTCACCGGACTGGCCTGGACCGCCATGGGCGGCGCCACTCTGAGCATCGAGGCCTCCCGCATCCACAGCAGCCAACGCGGCTTCAAGCTGACCGGCCAACTGGGCAACGTAATGAAGGAATCGGCCGAGATCGCCTACAGCTACGTGTGCTCGAACCTGAAGCGTTACAAGGGCGACCCGACCTTCTTCGACAAGTCCTTCGTGCACCTGCACGTTCCGGAAGGTGCGACCCCCAAGGACGGCCCCAGTGCCGGCATCACCATGGCCACCGCGCTGCTGTCACTGGCCCGCAAGGAGGCGCCGCAGTCGAACATCGCCATGACCGGCGAGCTGACCCTGACGGGCCAGGTGCTGCCGGTGGGGGGCATTCGGGAGAAGGTCATCGCCGCCCGGCGGCAGAAGATCACCAACCTGATTCTGCCGGAAGCCAACCGGGGCGACTACGAGGAGTTGCCGGACTACCTGAAAGAGGGACTGACGGTAAACTTCGCCAAGCACTACAACGACGTGTTCCAAGTGTGCTTCGGCAGCAAACGCCAGCGCGGCTCCTCCGTGCACTGACCGCCAACGAACAGGGGCCGGGGATTCCCCGGCCCCTGCTGCGGCCCGCGCCGTCACGGGCCTAGCCTTTTTCCTTCCAGCCGTCGTCGTTGAGCACGGAGCCGACCGTCAGCACCGGCGAGGCGTCGATATCATCAGCATCCATCATGTTGGCCACCCGCTGCAGCGCCGCCAGGATCATGGTCTGCTCCCATTCATCCAGACTCTGGAACTTCTTGATGAAGTCCTCCTGCAACGGGTTGGGCGCCCGGGCCAGCAGCTCAGCCCCGGCCTCGGTGAGATGGGCATGCACCTTGCGCTTGTCCTTGGTGCTCCGCACCCGGTACACCAGCTTGCGGTGTTCCAGACGGTCCAGGATGGTGGTGACCGTGGCCTGACTCAGGCTGACCTTATCGGCGATGGTGCCGATGGTCACCTCGCCCAGATCGCGAATGGTCCGCATGATCAGTAGCTGGGGACCGGTCAGCCCGGCGTGCTTGCTCAAGCGCTTGGAGTGCAGATCCGTAGCCCGGATCACGCGCCTAAGCGCAACCAATACCTGCTCGTAGTTGTTCACCGCGTTACTCCGATCGGGGGCCAGTGCCCGGCCTGGACTGGATTCGGCGCCCGCCCCCGTGACCGAGTGCGCCCGCTCGCGACTCGCCATCGACACGCCCCATCCTGACAATCCAACACATTATTTACAGCACTAATGATTACAGGTCTTTATACCAGAAAATGCAAGTGGGCACTTCCACTTAGCGGCTCCGGCACCCGGCTGCGCGACCGCCCGCCGTTCATTCCGAGCGCCGCTATGCTAAGGTCAAGGGTTTTCAACCCACCCTGCCACACGGATGCAGCACCATGACATCACGCGACACGCGCCGTTTCCGGCAACTTCCACACCGGCTCCTGCTCGCCGGCTTGGCGCTGGCCACCCTGCTGGGGACGGGGGCCGCCCGGGCCCAGGGTGCCGACGAGCCCCCACCGGAGCGCAAAGATATCACGTCCGAGGACGTGGCGGCTGCCCTTTCCGATCTGGACGAGCCAATGTACACGCCGTTCATCGAGCTGTACCTGCTGGAGGAAAGCAAGGCGCTGCGCAAGGAAATGATGGACACCCGCGCCGAGCTGATCGAGAAAGTGGTCGACAAGGAGCTGACGGTGGCGGACAAGACCATGTCCTACGCCACCGACACCGTCACCTACTTCTTCTATCTGATCGCCGGCGCCACCTCCATTCTGGTGGTGATTGGCTGGAATTCCATCCGGGACATGCGCAACCAGCTGGCCAGCGTCGCCGAAAAGCGGGTCAACGAACTGGTGGTGGAGTACGAACGTCGCCTCAAGGCCATCGAGGAACAGCTGCAGCAGAAGTCCGACATCATCCAGCAGAACCAGGAAGAAATCGAACGCACCAATGAGGTGCACTCGCTCTGGCTTAAAGCAAGCCAGGAGACCTCCCAACAGAACAAGATTGCCGCATACGACCGCATCCTGGACCTGCGTCCCGACGACGTCGAGGCACTGAGCTACAAGGCCGACGCGGTGCTGGAATTGCAAGAGCCCCTGTGGGCCATTAGTCTGTGCCAGAGAGCGCTCAAGCTGGACCCCGACAATGGCCACGCCCATTACCAGCTGGCCTGCGCCTACGCAGAGATTGGCCGATGGGAGGATGCCGTCAGCACGCTGGAAAAAGCCATCCGGATTTCCGAGGCTTACCGGGACGACGCCTCGGTGGACCCGAGCTTTGCCCAGCTGCACGACCACGACAACTTCCGGGCCCTGGTCTTCCCGGACCAGGACGACAGCAACCACACGTGACACGGTCCAGTCAGGCACGGGGTTTGCTTACAGCGTTCCCAGACGGGGCCATCCGGCCCCAAACATTGTTGTGTTTGCAGAAAGTTGTGTTCCGGAACAAACACTGGTCCGATCTGCTTGACAACCGGCAGTCCGTGGTGTATGTTTAACTCTCTGAGAACACAAGAATAACCCTGAACCTAACAGGACTGACCCGATGACAATCTCAGTAAAAAAACTCGCAACAGCGGTTAGCGCTTCCATTGCCCTGATGGCCGCAGGCCAGGCAGCAGCAGAGATCCAGATTGGCATTGCAGGCCCCATGACCGGCCCCGTGGCCCAGTATGGCGACATGCAATTCTCCGGAGCCCGCATGGCCATTGAGCAGATCAACGCCAACGGCGGTGTCATGGGCGAAAAACTGGTTGGCGTCGAGTACGACGACGTCTGTGACCCGAAACAGGCCGTCACCGTGGCCAACAGCCTGGTCAACGACGGTGTTCGCTTCGTGGTCGGCCACCTGTGCTCCAGCTCCACCCAGCCGGCCTCCGACATTTACGAGGACGAGGGCGTGCTGATGATCACCCCGGCCTCCACCAACCCGGAAATCACCGAACGCGGCTACGAGCTGGTGTTCCGCACCATCGGCCTGGACAGCATGCAGGGCCCCGTCGCCGGTAACTACATCGCCAGCCAGAATCCCAAGCGCGTGGCCATCGTCCACGACAAGCAGCAGTATGGCGAGGGCATTGCCACCGCGGTGCGTGACACCCTGCAGGCCAAGGGCGTTGAAATCGCCATGTTCGAGGGGATCACCGCCGGTGACAAGGACTTCTCTTCCCTCATCACCAAGCTCAAACAAGCCGACGTCGACTATGTCTACTACGGCGGCTACCACCCCGAACTGGGCCTGATCCTGCGCCAGGCACGCCAGGCCGACCTGGACGCCAAGTTCATGGGCCCCGAGGGCGTGGGTAACAAGGACATCAACACCATTGCCGGTGAAGCCGCCGAAGGGCTGTTGGTCACCCTGCCGCCCAGCTTCGATGAAAAGGCGGAAAACCAGGAGCTGGTCAAGGCATTCCAGGCCAAGGGCGAGGACCCTTCCGGCCCGTTCGTGCTGACCTCCTACACCGCGGTCCAGCTGATTGCCGACGGCATCAAGCAGGCGGGTTCCTCCGATCCGTACGAAGTCGCCAAGGCGCTGCACAGCGGCACCTTCCAGACGCCGATCGGAACCGTTCAGTACGACGAGAAGGGCGACATGAAGTCGTTTGAGTTCGTCGTCTACGAATGGCATTCAGACGGCAGCAAAACTCCGGTAAACTGAGCCGAAATCGTTAACAAACGGTAATCATGAGAGCACCTTCTCACCGCGATCCGGGAGAAGGTGTTTTTCTAGGCTTCTGTCGATCCTTGCCCTCCGGCGGCCCGGATATCCCGGCTCGCCGGCACGGGAAGCGGAGGGAGCGGGCTATCGGAGTTCACTAACAATGCAAGACCTCCTCTATTTCTCTCAACAGCTCATCAATGGGCTCACGATCGGGAGCACCTACGCCCTGATCGCCATTGGCTACACCATGGTGTATGGCATCATCGGGATGATCAACTTCGCCCATGGTGAAATCTACATGATCGGCGCCTACACCGCGCTGATCGCCATCACCGGCCTCGCCACCCTCGGCATCACCTGGCTGCCCCTGGTTCTGATCGTCGCGCTCATCTGCGCCATGATCGTCGCCAGTTCCATGGGCTGGGCCGTGGAGCGAGTGGCCTATCGGCCGGTCCGGGGCAAACACCGGCTGATCCCTCTGATCTCGGCCATCGGGATGTCCATCTTCCTGCAGAACTACGTGCACCTGGCACAGGGTTCCCGCAACATCGGCTTCCCGGCCCTGATCCAGGGCGGCTTCCTGTTCGGTTCCCCCGACACCTTCCAGATGTCCCTGTCCTACATGCAGATCACCATCTTTATCACCACCCTCATCTGCATGTCCGCCCTGACCCTGTTCATCTCCCGCTCCCGCATCGGCCGGGCCTGCCGGGCAGTGTCCCAGGATCTGGGCATGGCCAATCTGTTGGGTATCGACACCAACCGAATCATCTCCGCCACCTTTGTCATCGGCGCCGCGCTGGCGGCCGTGGCCGGGCTGCTCCTGGGCATGTATTACGGTTCGATCGATCCGCTGTTCGGTTTCATCGCTGGCCTGAAGGCCTTTACCGCCGCCGTGCTGGGGGGTATCGGCAGTATTCCGGGCGCCATGCTCGGCGGTCTGATCCTGGGGGTGGCGGAAAGCCTGACCTCCGGCTACCTCAGCGGCGAATACAAGGACGTGGTGTCATTCAGCCTGCTGATCCTCATCCTGTTGTTCAAACCCACCGGCCTGCTTGGCAAACCGGAGGTTGAGAAGATCTAATGGCGGCTCACAAAATCAAGCACGCACTGTTCTGCGCGCTGATCACCCTGATCATTTCCTACCCGATCCTCGGCCTGAATCTTGAGGCCCAGGGCATCAACGTCACCCTGAGCGGGGCCGACGCCGGCACCCTGATGCTGGTATTTCTGGCCGCTGTCCTGGTGTTTCTGTTCCAGCTGTTCCGGGACCACATCATGGGCAAGGTCCGGGCGCTGCCGTTCCTGCAGCCGTCCCAGCGGGAAGCCATGGCCGAGAACAAGCGGGCCCGGATCGAGTCCTGGGTCATCACCGGCATCGTGGTGCTGGCGCTGTTCTGGCCGTTCTTCGTGTCCCGGGGCGCGGTGGACCTGGCCACCCTGGTGCTGATCTACATCATGCTGGGCCTGGGCCTGAACGTGGTGGTGGGCCTGGCCGGCCTGCTGGACCTTGGCTACGTGGCGTTCTACGCCGTCGGTGCCTATACCTTCGCCCTGCTGTCCCAGTACGTTGGGATTTCCTTCTGGATGTCGCTGCCCATCGGCGCCTGTCTGGCGGCCCTGTTCGGTCTGGTGCTGGGTTTCCCGGTACTGCGCCTGCGCGGCGACTATCTGGCGATCGTTACCCTCGGCTTCGGCGAGATCATCCGCATCCTGCTGAACAACTGGACCAGCCTTACCGGCGGCCCGAACGGCATCGGCGGCATTCCGGAGCCGACCCTGTTCGGCATGGAGTTCGGCCGCAGGGTCAAAGGGGAAGGCAACACCTCGTTCCATGAGACGTTCGGCATCGCCTACTCCAGCGAACACAAGGTGATTTTCTTGTACCTGATCGCACTGCTGCTGGCGGTGTTCACCGCCCTGGTGATCCGGCGGCTGATGCGCATGCCGGTGGGACGTGCCTGGGAAGCCCTGCGCGAGGACGAAATCGCGGCACGCTCTCTGGGCTTGAGCCGGACCGCGGTGAAGCTCTCTGCCTTCACCATCGGTGCCTTCTTCGCCGGCTTTGCCGGTACCGTGTTCGCGTCCAAGCAGGGCTTCATCAGCCCCGAGTCCTTCGTCTTCCTGGAGTCCGCCATCGTCCTGGCCATCGTGGTTCTGGGCGGCATGGGCTCGCAGATTGGCGTCATCCTGGCGGCCACCGCGGTCACCATCCTGCCCGAGCTGGCCCGGGAGTTCTCGGAATACCGGATGCTGGTGTTCGGTGCCGCCATGGTACTGATGATGATCTGGCGCCCGCAGGGGCTGATGCCCATGCGCCGCATGCACATTGAGCTGAAAGGGCAGGAGTGACGGCAGATGCTTGAAGTGAAGAATCTCTCCATGCGCTTCGGCGGCCTGCTGGCGGTGGACCAAGTAACCCTGGACGTCAAGGAGCGCGAGATCGTTTCCATCATCGGCCCCAACGGGGCCGGCAAAACCACGGTGTTCAACTGCATCAGCGGCTTCTACCGGCCGACCGGTGGCAAGATCCTGTTCCGGGGGCAGGAAATCCAGGGCAAGCCCGACTACAAGATTTCCCGCCTGGGCATGGTCCGCACCTTCCAGCACGTCCGTCTGTTCAACAGCATGACGGTGGTGGAAAACCTGTTGGTGGCCCAGCACCGGCACCTGAACACCAACCTGCTCGCGGGCTTGGTCCGCACGCCCGACTATCGCGCCCGGGAGAAAAAATCCCTGGAGCGGGCCCGCTACTGGCTGGAACGGGTGGGGCTGATCGATCTCGCCAACCGGGAAGCCGGCAACCTGGCCTACGGCCAGCAGCGGCGCCTGGAAATCGCCCGCTGCATGGTCACCGAACCGACGCTGCTGATGCTGGACGAACCCGCGGCCGGCCTCAACCCGGCCGAAACCCGCGACCTCGACCAGCTGATCGTCAGCCTGAAGGAGGACTACAACGTCTCAGTGCTGCTGATCGAGCACGACATGAGTCTGGTGATGGGCATTTCCGACAGGATCAACGTCATCAACCAGGGCCGCCCCCTGGCCAGTGGCACCCCGGAGGAAATCCGCCAGAACGACGACGTGATCAAAGCCTACCTGGGCGAGGCCTGAGGAAGAACCATGCTAGTACTTGAAAACGTTCATACCCATTATGGGAAAATCGAGGCGCTGCACGGGGTTTCCGTCGAAGTAAACAAGGGGGAGATCGTTTCCCTGATCGGTGCCAACGGCGCCGGCAAGACGACCCTGCTGATGACCGTCTGTGGCAGCCCGCAGGCAAGCTCGGGACGGGTCATCCTGGAAGGCCGGGACATTACCCACGAGCCCACGGCGCAGATCATGCGCTCAGGCATAGCCATCGTGCCCGAGGGCCGGCGCATCTTTTCCGGCCTGACCGTTGAGGAAAACCTGCACATGGGCGGCTTCTTCAACACCAAGGCGGAGATCCGCAAGAGCCAGGACTACGTCTACGAGCTCTTTCCCCGCCTGAAAGAGCGGGAGCACCAGCGGGCCGGTACCATGTCCGGGGGCGAGCAGCAGATGCTCGCCATCGGCCGGGCCCTGATGAGCAAACCCCGCATGATCATCCTCGACGAACCCTCGCTGGGGCTGGCGCCGCTGGTCATCCAGCAGATCTTCGAGATCATCGGCCAGCTGCGGGACGAAGGCATCACGGTCTTTCTGGTGGAGCAGAACGCCCACCAGGCCCTGAACCTGGCGGACCGTGGCTACGTGCTGGAGACCGGACGGATCCGCCTACACGACACCGGCAAGAACCTGCTGGCCAACCCGGACGTGCGCAACGCCTACCTGGGGGGATAACCCCACCTCGCACCGGAGTGCAGCCCGGCTGCCTCCGGTTGCCCTCACCCGGCACCGGCATGGGCCGTTTTTTTCGACACAAATCAAACACTCACGATATTTCCCAGTTGCTTTTCCGAAAACTGGACTATACTCCGGGTTACGGTCTGACCTGTCTCCACAGGATCCTGTCAGGGCCGTTCCCGTCGGTCCGGCCTGGCCGGCCTGGCGGTCTATGCGACGACAGCTAAACCACAGAAAGGAGTGGATAATGAAAAAACTGATCGCAGGTGCAATTCTTCTGGGTGCTTCTTCCATGGCCTTTGCTCAACCGGGCTGTGGCGTGGGTGCCATGATCTGGAAAGGACAATCCGGTATCGCGCCTCACGTGCTGGCGGCAACCACCAATGGTACTTTCGGTAACCAGACCTTTGGTATGACCACCGGCACCCTGGGTTGCCAGACCAACGAGGCCGTCCAGTCCATGGCCATGTACATGGACAGCAATATCGACAAAGTTGCCCGTGACATGTCCCGCGGTTCCGGTGAAAACCTCGACACCCTGGCGGTACTGCTGGGCGTCGAACAAGGTGACCGCGAAACGTTCCGCAAGGTGCTGCAGGACAACTTCGCCACCATCTTCCCGAGCGCCGACACCACCTCCGGTGAAGCCATCGACGCCATCGTCGGTGTTCTGGAGCAGCACGAAGCGCTGAGCAAATACGTCGCGGCCTGATCCGCATCCGGCAAGGACGCACCACCCGGCGCCAGGGATGGCGCCACCACCCTCTTTTCTTTCAACCGGACACGCAGGACCCATGGGCCAAACCTTGCGACTTGGGCTGGCTGTCTTCTGGCTTGCCCTCAGTGCCAATCTGTATGCCACCGACCTTGATGTCCCCGAAGACCTGTACCAGGACCCAGACTGGCTCACTCTCGGTCACTACCAACCCGGCCCTTTGGGTCGCGGCTACACCAGCCAGGCCGATGACGACCGGTTCTTCCTGAGTCCCGACGGCAAACATTCGCCCAAAGCCGAACTTGAAGCCACCCTACGGGCCATCCAGACGCCCGGGGACGGAGACCTGCACGCCCGCTGTCGCTTCCCCGCCCGCGACGCCTGGCTCCGGGAGCGACTCGGCCTGCCCCGCTCGCCGGTCACCTGCCCGGCGTACGACGCTTGGAAACGAACCCTGAACACTGAAACCGTGACCCTGGTGTTCGCCGCTTCCTACCTGAACAGCCCCTCGTCGATGTTCGGTCACACCTTCCTGCGCCTGGACCCGCCACAGCAGGACGAACAGACCAACCTGCTGCTGGCCAGCACCATCTCCTATGCCGCCGACGCACAGGCGCACGACAGTGAACTCCTGTTCGCCTACAAGGGCATCTTCGGTGGCTACCCCGGCATCACCACCGTGCAGCCCTACTACGAAAAGATTCGCCTCTACTCGGACATTGAGCACCGAGACCTTTGGGAATACACCCTCAACCTGACCGGCCCGGAAGTGGAGCGCCTGCTGGCCCATGCCTGGGAAATTCAGGACAAGCGCTTCGACTACTACTTCTTTGACGAGAATTGCGCCTACCGGCTGTTGGCCCTGATTGACGTGGCACGACCGGGCACGCGCCTACTGGATGAAGTCGGCACCCACGCCATCCCCTCGGACACGGTTCGCTGGGTGGTCGACAAAGGGCTGGTGAGCCGGGTCTACTACCGCCCCTCGGCGGCCACCTCAGTGGCCTACCAGATCGACCAGCTGCCCGCCCCCCAGCAACAGCTGGCGGCAGCGATTGCCAACGGCTACGTTGCCCCGGACGCCCCCGAGGTACGCGCCCTGCCGGAACCTGAGCAGGCCGCCGTGCTGGACGCCACCTACGATTACGTCCGCTACCAGAGCGAGGCCGAGGGTTGGCCCCGCGGCTACGCCGCTCCCCTGTCCCACCGGCTGCTGATGGCCCGGAGCCGAATCCACGGTGCAGTGCCGAAAGACACACCGCCGACACCCCCGGTTCGCGACGACCAAGGGCACGACACCTTCCGGCTGAGCCTGGGCACGGGCCAGCAGGATCACCGCGAGTTTCTGAACCTAACCCTGCGCCCGGCCTATCACGACGTGCTGGACCCGCCCGCCGGTTACCGGCCCGGTGCCCAGCTGCAGTTCCTGCGGCTGGATGCACGGGTGTACACCGACAACGACGAACTCCAGCTGGAACGGCTGACGGCCGTCGAGATCCGCTCCCTGAGCCCACGGGATGCGTTCTTCTCCCCCCTGTCCTGGCAGGTGGGCTTTGGTGCCCGCCGGACCGACACCGGCCAGGACCGCGTGCTGACCCCCTACCTGGAAGGCGGCGCCGGTGGCAGCTGGCGTCTGGGCGGGGCGACCCAGGCATTCGCGCTGGCCACCGCCGACCTGGAAATTGACGACGACCTGAGCCGGGGCTATGACGCCGCGCCCGGAGCGGACTTGGGGCTCCTGCACCAGAGCGACCGGCTGAGCCTCCTGGCCGGCGTCCGGACCAAAGCCTGGCTGGTCAGTGATCAGCACCGCCGCGACCAGCTCTACCTGCAGGGCGGCTGGCATCTGGGGCGCCGTTTCAGCCTGTTCGCGGAATTCTCCCGGGACCACCACTTCGACAGGTACCAAAGCCTATGGCACGCCGGACTGCACGCCTATTTCTGAGCCTTGCCCTGCTGGCCGCCACAACCCTGGGCGGGCTGTCCGGCTGCAGCAGCGTCTTTTTCTATCCGGACCACGTGACCTACGTGACTCCCGACCGACTCGGCCTGGCCTACGACGACATTTACCTCGACACCGGGGACGGCGAGCGGCTGCACGGATGGTGGCTACCCGCTGCCGAGACCGGCAACGTCAGGGGAACCGTGTACTACCTGCACGGCAACGCCCAGAACATCAGCAGCCATATCCTCAACATCGCCTGGCTGCCGGAGGCCGGCTACAATGTGTTCACCCTGGACTACCGGGGCTTCGGCCAATCCACCGGCGACCCGGACCTCGAAGGCGCCCTCCACGACGTCGAAACCGGCCTGCGCTGGCTTGCCGACACCCCGAAACGGGGCGATCAACCGGTCTACCTGCTCGGCCAGAGCCTTGGCGGAGGCCTGGGGGTCGCGCTGGCCAGCGAGTGGACCCGACGGGGGGAGACACCGGCGCTGACCGGCGTCATCCTAGACGGTACCTTTTCCGGGTTCCGGGCAATCGCCCGGGAGAAACTGGCGGCGTTCTGGCTGACCTGGGCGTTCCAGATTCCGCTGAGCTGGACCGTTCCCGGGGACTACGAAGGCACGGACAGAATTGCCGGCATCAGCCCGGTTCCGGTGCTGGTGATTCACAGCGTTCGGGATGGGATCATTCCCTTCCACCATGGCCGAGCCCTGTTCGAGGCGGCCCGGGAGCCCAAGGCCTTCCTGCAGACGGACACGCCCCACGCGGCAACCTTCGTAATTCCGGAATATCGGGAAGACGTGCTTCGCTTCATGGCGACCGCAGCAAAGGGAAGCGGAGGGTAAGCGGGCCCCGCTACTGACACGGAGCCCATAAAAAACCCGCCGACCCAGGGGAGCGGCGGGTTTTTGCCAGGCCCGAAGGCGATCAGGCGGAGAAGTCCGTCGGCTGCTCGCCTTCCTTCACTTCCTTCATGGACAGCTTCACGCGGCCGCGGTTGTCCACGTCCAGCACCTTGACCAGCACTTCCTGACCTTCGCTCAGTTCATCGGAGACATTCTCGATCCGGCGGTCGGAGATCTGGGAAATGTGCACCAGTCCATCCTTACCCGGCAGAATGTTCACGAACGCACCGAAGTCCACAATACGCTCAACCCGACCCTTGTAGATCGCGCCAACCTCGATCTCCGCGGTGATCTCGCGGATCCGGTTGACGGCCGCCTGGGCGGCGGCCTGGTTGTCGGCGTAGATCTTGACGTTGCCGTCGTCGTCCAGGTCGATGGAGGCACCGGTTTCGTCACAGATGGCGCGAATCACCGAGCCGCCCTTGCCGATGACCTCACGGATCTTGTCCGGGTGGATCTTGATGGCGGTGATGCTCGGGGCACGCTCGGACAGCTCCGCACGCGGCTCGGCGATCACCTTGTTCATTTCCTCCAGGATGTGCAGACGGGCTTCGTGAGCCTGCTGCAGCGCGATTTCCATGATCTCGTCGGTGATCCCGTTGATCTTGATGTCCATCTGCAGTGCGGTCACACCGTCTTGGGTGCCGGCCACTTTGAAGTCCATGTCACCCAGGTGGTCTTCGTCACCCAGGATGTCGGTCAGAACCGCGAACCGGTCACCTTCCTTAACCAGGCCCATGGCGATGCCCGCCACTGGAGCCTTCAGCGGAACCCCCGCGTCCATCAGCGCCAGGGAGGAGCCACAGACGGACGCCATGGAGCTGGAACCGTTGGACTCGGTGATCTCGGACACCGCCCGGATGGCATACGGGAACTCGTCGATGGACGGCATCACCGCAGCGACACCCCGCTTGGCCAGGCGACCGTGACCGATTTCACGACGGCCCGGTGAGCCCATGCGGCCCGCCTCACCCACGGAGTACGGAGGGAAGTTGTAGTGGAACAGGAAGGCGTCCTTCTTCTCACCTTCCAGAGCATCAATGATCTGTACGTCACGGGTGGTTCCCAGGGTCGCGGTAACGATGGCCTGGGTCTCGCCCCGGGTAAACAGGGCCGAGCCGTGTACGTTGGGCAGGATGCCGACTTCCACTTTGATCGGGCGTACGGTCTTGTTGTCGCGACCGTCGATACGCGGCTTGCCGTCCAGCACCTGCTGGCGAACGATCTGCTTCTCAATCTTGCCCAGGTATTTCTTAACGTCTTCCTCGGACGGACGACCTTCCTCGTCGCCGGCGAACGCCTCGACCGCCCGGGCCTTGATCTCACCCAGGCGCTCATAGCGGGCCATCTTGTCACGGATGCCGTAGGCTTCCTCGATGGCGGCACCGAACTCCGCCTTGAGCGCGTTCAGCAGGTCCGTATTCTCCGGCTCGGGCTGCCAGTCCCAGCGCGGCTTGCCGACTTCGGCGGCGAATTCCTTGATGGCCTTGATGGCCGTCTGCATTTCCTGATGCGCGAACAGAACGCCCCCGAGCATCTGGTCCTCGGTCAGGCCCTTGGCCTCCGACTCCACCATCAGCACGGCGTCCTCGGTGCCCGCCACGACCATGTCGAGCAGGGAGCTCTCGAGCTCGGCAAAGGTGGGGTTGAGGAAATAGCCCTTGTCGTCGGTGAAGCCGACACGTGCCGCCCCGATGGGGCCCTCAAACGGAATACCGGAAATGGCCAGTGCCGCGGAGGCGGCGAGCATGGCGGCGATGTCCGGATCCTGTTCCTTGCTGGCGGACATGACCGTGCAGATCACCTGCACCTCGTTCATGAAGCCTTCCGGGAACAGCGGACGGATTGGACGGTCGATCAGGCGGGACGTCAGGGTTTCCTTCTCGGACGGACGGCCTTCGCGCTTGAAGAAGCCCCCCGGAATCTTGCCCACGGCGTAGGTCTTCTCGATGTAGTTGACGGTCAGCGGGAAGAAACCCTGGCCTGGCTTGGCTTCCTTGGCGCCAACCACGGTCCCCAATACGGCGGTCTCGCCGGAAGTGACCAGCACCGCGCCGGTGGCTTGGCGGGCAATACGGCCGGTTTCGAGGGTGAAGGTCTGGCCACCCATTTCAAAGGTCTTGGTGCGAGGTTGCAGTTCCACAACACACTCCTGTAGCAAAAGTCAAAAAACGTTCTGTCGAACAACGGGAACCGCCGACCGCTCGGATCGGGGCCCACAGAACCGCAGGTGTTTGCTGGGCGACCTCGTGGCGCAGCCTGCCTGAAAGCTAACAGGCTGTTGCAAAATCCCGGTCTGCGACGGCCGGGGCTTTTCAACAACCTGCTATCAAAGGGTGCTTTCGGTTACGACAGACGACTCCCTGGGGTCACGGGCAAAACAACCGCGGTGGCAATGCACGGAAGAGAAGCTTCAACCGGCGGCAACCCGCCGGTTGACGGCCTGGCCCCGTGCGGGCACAGGCCCCAGACTGTCAAGGCCGGATCAGCGACGCAGACCCAGGCGCTGGATCAGCTCCAGATACCGGTCGGCGTTCTTGCGCTTCAGGTAGTCCAGCAGCTTACGGCGCTGGTTGACCATCCGGATCAGACCACGACGGGAGTGGTGGTCCTGCTTGTTGGCCTTGAAGTGTTCCTGCAGCTTGTCGATGTTGGCGGACAGCAGGGCCACCTGAACTTCAGGAGAACCGGTGTCGCCTTCGCTTTGCTGAAACTCTTTTACAATCTGTGCTTTCTCACTGGCAGACAGTGCCATATGTCACCTCATTGGTTGCGATGCTCATTCATCCAGCCGAACCGCGCATCTCTACAGCCCGGCTAAGGGCGCCGTGACTCACGTCCGGAGCCCCCTTTCACCAGCCGACGAGGCACCACACGGGTCCGCTCGCCTTCCGGGAAAGCCTCGACCAGCCCTACGAAGTCGTGCTCGCCGTACAGGCGCGCAAAACCCTCGACGGGCTGGCCCGGTATTCTAACCTGTTGTCCATTCAAGATCGATAGCAGCGCCCCATCCCGCAGGCGCAGTTCCGGGAACATGGAGAGCGCCGTATCCGGGGCCAGCAGCAGGCCGTCCAGGCTTTCACCCCGGGCCCGCATCGCTTCCAGGTCCTCGACCCGGTGGGCATCCGCCAGGGTGTAGCCGGAGGCCAGGGTACGCCGCAGTGCGGTCACATGGGCGCCGCAACCGAGGGCCTCGCCAATGTCCTCCACCAGTGAGCGAATGTACGTACCCTTGGTGCAGGCCACCGCCAGGTCCAGCTCGTTTCCGCGCAGCGCCAGCAGTTTCAGCTCATGGATGGTGACCGGGCGTGCCGGGCGCTCCACCTCGACACCTTCACGGGCATACTCATACAGAGGCCGCCCCTTGTGCTTGAGCGCGGAGTACATTGACGGAACCTGCTGGATGTCGCCGCGGAACCGGTCCAGCACCGACTCCACGGCGGCCTCGGTCAGCGCCGGCACCGGCCGCTCGGACACCACTGCGCCGTCGCTGTCCCCGGTTTCAGTACGCACCCCAAGCCTGGCGGTGGTGACGTAGGCCTTGTCGCTGTCCAGCATCAGCTGGGAGAACTTGGTGGCCTCCCCAAAACACAGCGGCAGCACGCCGGTCGCCAGCGGGTCCAGGGCACCGGTGTGCCCGGCCTTGGCCGCGCCGAACAGGCGCTTGACCTGCTGCAGGATGCCGTTGGAGGTGACACCCTGGGGTTTGTCGATCACCAGAATGCCGTTGACATTCCGGCCTCTCTGTCGCCGCCTCAAGCGTCCCGCTCCGGATTATCGGAAACCGGGTCGTCGTTGTCGTCCCGCGGCACCACCGGGCTGTCACCGACCGCCTCGCGAATCAGCCGATCCATCCGGCGGCTCTGACCCAGCAGGGCATCGAAGTGGAACCGCAGGTGCGGTACCACCCGCAGCTTCATGGCCCGACCGACCTGGCCGCGCAGGAAGCCGGCCGCCTTGTTGAGCACGGCCAGCGATGCCTGCACTTCCGGGGACTGCTCCGACAGTTCCTCGGTCGACATCAGGGACACGTACACGTCGGCGTAGCCGAGGTCCCGGCTGACCTTGACCGCATTGACCGTGACCATGCCCACCCGCGGGTCCTTGATTTCCCGCTGGATGAGCACCGCCAGTTCACGCTGCATCTGATCGCCGATGCGATCCACACGGCTGTATTCCCGAGCCATCAGCCCCCCGTGGACTCCAGTTTGCGCTCGACTTTGACCCGATCGAACACCTCGATCTGGTCACCCACCTTGACGTCGTACCCTTTAACGCCGATACCGCACTCCATGCCGTTACGCACTTCCGCGACGTCATCCTTGAAGCGGCGCAGCGACTCCAGCTCGCCCTCAAAGATCACCACGTTGTCACGCAGCACGCGGATCGGCTTGTTCCGGTACACGGTACCCTCGACCACCATACAGCCGGCCACCTGGCCGAACTTCGGCGAGCGGAAGGTGTCCCGGACTTCGGCGATGCCGACGATCTCTTCCCGGTACTCCGGTGCCAGCATGCCGGTCAGGGCCGCTTTCACGTCATCGATCAGGTTGTAGATGATGCTGTAGTAACGCAGGTCCAGACCTTCCTGTTCGACCAGGCGTTTGGCGGCGGAATCCGCACGTACGTTGAAGCCGAAAATCACGGCGTTGGTGGCTGCCGCCAGACTCACGTCCGTCTCCGCGATACCGCCCACGCCCGAGGACACGATCTTGACCTGAACCTCGTCGTTGCCCAGGTCCAGCAGGGCCTTGGTGATCGCCTCCAGAGAACCGCGCACGTCGGTCTTCAGGACGACGTTGAGGGTCTTGACCTCGTCCTTGCCCATGTTCTCGAACATGTTCTCAAGCTTGGCCGCCTGCTGGCGCTGCAGACGCTGCTCGCGCTCACGGGCCTGGCGGAATTCCACCAGCTCCTTGGCCTTCCGCTCATCGGCCACCACGAACAACTCGTCACCCGCGTCCGGCGTACCATTCAGGCCGAGAATCTCAACCGGGATAGACGGCCCGGCTTCCTTGACCTGACGGCCGGACTCGTCGGTCATGGCGCGAACCTTACCGAAGTAGGAACCCGCCACCACCATATCGCCCCGGTGCAGGGTACCGTTCTGGACCAGCACGGTCGCCACCGAGCCCCGGCCCCGTTCCAGACTGGACTCGATGACCACGCCCTTGGCCGAGGCATCCGGTGACGCTTCCAGCTCCAGAATTTCCGCCTGCAGCAGCACGGCTTCCAGCAGGTCCTCGATGCCCTGACCGGTGTGCGCGGACACCGGCACGAACTGGGTGTCGCCACCCCAGTCTTCCGGAATCACTTCCAGCGCCGACAGCTCGTTCTTGATGCGGTCGGGGTCCGCCTCTTCCTTGTCCATCTTGTTGATGGCCACCACGATCGGCACGCCAGCGGAGCGGGCGTGGTCGATTGCCTCCTTGGTCTGGGGCATGACGCCGTCGTCCGCGGCCACCACCAGAATGACGATGTCCGTACACTGGGCACCGCGCGCCCGCATGGCGGTAAACGCCGCGTGGCCCGGAGTATCCAGGAAGGTGATCATGCCGTGGTCGGTTTCAACATGATAGGCACCGATGTGCTGGGTAATGCCACCGGATTCGCCAGCCGCCACCTTGGTGCGCCGGATGTAGTCCAGCAACGAGGTCTTGCCGTGGTCGACGTGGCCCATGACGCTGACCACCGGTGCCCGTTTGATCTTTTCCTTGCCCTCGGAGTCGCCGGTGATCTCGCTCAGGATCTCCTCCTCGAAGGCTTCCTCGCTGACCGGTTTGGCCTTGTGCCCCAGTTCCTCGGTCACCAGAATCGCCGTTTCCTGATCCAGCGGCTGGTTGATGGTGGCCATGACGCCCATACCCATCAGGGTCTTGATGACATCCGCCGCCTTCACGGCCATGCGCTGGGCCAGATCGCCAACGGTAATGGTCTCGGGGATTTCCACTTCTCGTACCATGGGCTTGGTCGGCCTCTCGAAGCCATGACGCTTCTCTTTGGGTTTCTTTTTCACACGCAGCGACTTACGCGGCGTGGACTCGTCCTCGTCATCCGAGATGAGCACCGGCTCCTCCACCGGACGACTGCGGGGGCCTCGATGACCCGCCTGTTTCTTCTTGGGCTTGCCGTCGTCGACCTCTTCTGTGCGCTCGCGCACCTTGCTCTTCTTCTTGCCCTTGCGGTCCTTGCCGTCCTTGTCCGGCGGCGGGACAGCCACGCCTTCGGCGGTCTCGGGCTCAGCGGCCTCGGGCTCCGCCGGCGCGCTCTCATCGGAAGGCGCTTCCTCGGATTCCGACGGCGTGGTATCCGGCGCGGCCTCCGGCTTCGCTTCGGCCTCCGGCGCCTGGGCCGCGTCCGCAGCCTGCGGCGCCTGAGCTTCCGCCACCGCGGGGGTCGCCTCTTCGGCGGCGGCCGGGGCGGGTTGCGCGTCGATCACCTCTTCCGGTTTCGGCGCCTCGGGCTCCGGCTCCGGTTGCAGCTCGGCCCGCTTGATGTAGGTACGGCGCTTGCGTACCTCGACGTTCACCGTCTTGGCCTTGCCGGCTTTGAGGGTGGTGGTGGTCTTGCGTTTCAACGTGATCTTGCGCGGCTCGGCATCCGCCTCGCCGTGGGTCTTTCTCAGATAAGCCAGCAACTGCTGTTTCTCATCGCTGGTCACAGAGTCGTCCTCGGAGCGGGCCTTGAGGCCGGCCTCGACGATCTGCTTCAGCAAACGATCCACGGGAGCGCCTACATCTCTGGCCAGTTGTTTTACCGTTACTTCAGACATACTGGTCCTCCTCCCGAATTAAGCCTGATCTTCAAACCAGGGAGCCCGCGCGGCCATGATCAGCTGGCCGGCACGCTCTTCATCCATTCCTTCAATGTCGAGCAGATCGTCCACCGACTGCTCCGCCAAGTCCTCCATGGTACGGACCCCCATGCCCGCCAGTTTGAAGGCCAGGGCACGGTCCATGCCGTCCATGTTGAGCAGGTCGTCCGCCGGCTCGGCGCCCTCCAGGGCTTCCTCGTCCGCCAGAGCCTGATTCAGAAGCACGTCCTTGGCCCGACGGCGCAGCTCCGTCACGGTCTCCTCGTCGAAGCCCTCAATCGCCAGCAGCTCTTCCATGGGGACGTAGGCCACCTCCTCCAGAGAGGTGAAGCCTTCCTCGATCAACACGCTGGCAAACTCCTCATCCACATCCAGGGTGGAGGTGAAGTATTCCAGCAACCGGTTGTACTCCTGCTGCTGGCGCTCGCCGGCCTCTTCCTCGGTCATCACGTTCAGGGTCCAGCCGGTCAGCTCGGACGCCAGGCGAACGTTCTGGCCATTGCGGCCGATGGCCTGGGCCAGATTGTCCTCCGCCACCGCCACGTCCATGGTGTGCCGGTCCTCGTCGATAACGATGGAAGCCACTTCCGCCGGGGCCATGGCGTTGATCACCAGCTGCGCGGGGTTATCGTCCCACAGCACGATATCGACCCGCTCGCCACCCAGTTCGTTGGACACCGCCTGAACCCGGGAACCTCGCATGCCAACACAGGCACCCACCGGATCGATCCGGCGATCATTGGTCTTCACCGCGATCTTGGCCCGGGAACCCGGATCCCGGGCCGCGCCCCGGATTTCAATCAGTTCCTCGGCGATTTCGGGGACCTCGATCCGGAACAGCTCCACCAGCATCTGCGGCGCGGTGCGGCTGAGAATCAGCTGGGGCCCGCGATGATCGGTGCGGATTTCCAGCAGCAGCGCCCGCACCCGGTCACCCATGCGGAAGGATTCGCGCGGAATCAGGTGCTCGCGCGGCAGCAGGGCCTCGGCGTTGCCGCCCAGGTCGACGATGACGTTGTCCCGGGTCACTTTTTTCACGGTTCCGGAGACCAGCTCGCCGATCCGGTCACGGTAGCTGTCCACGATCTTGGCCCGCTCGGCCTCCCGCACTTTCTGAAAGATGATCTGCTTCGCGGCCTGAGCGCCAATGCGGCCAAAGGAGACGGACTCCACCTTCTCTTCATAGATGTCGCCGGGCTTGAGGTTGGGATCGATCTCCTCGGCCTCCTGCAACGTCAGTTCGGTACCCAGCGCCGGTACCTGGTCGTTGTCCACCACCAGCCAGCGGCGGAAGGTCTCGTATTCGCCGGTCCTGCGGTCGATGGCAACCCGAATGTCGGCGTCCTCGTCTTCGTAACGCTTCTTGGCCGCCGTGGCGAGCGCAAGCTCGATCGCCTCAAAAATCACGTCCTTCTCGACACCCTTTTCGTTCGAGACGGATTCGACCACCAGCAAGATCTCTTTACTCATTGGATTGCCCTGCCCTCAAAAGCTGTTCGTCCACTGACACATTCAAATGAAATCATTCAAAAACCGGAACAATGTTGGCCCGCTCGATACTGTCGAACGGCAACAGATATTCGTGATCGTCCACGACGACGACGACGTCCTCGCCTTCCACGCCCTTGAGCACACCCTGAAATTTCCGGCGCCCCTCAAAGGCCATCCGCAACCGGACCTGAACCTGGTGTCCGGCGAAGTCCTGGTACTGCTCAAGTCGGAACAGCGGCCGGTCCATCCCCGGGGACGACACCTCCAGGGTGTATTCGGTCTGAATGGGGTCCTCCACATCCATGACACCACTGATCTGCCGGCTGACTTTCTCGCAATCATCAATGGTGATGCCGTTCTCGGCGTCGTCGATGAACACCCGCAACAGGGAGTGATGCCCCTGGGAGCGGAACTCGAGCCCCCAGAAGGTGTACCCCATCCCCTCGACCACCGGCCGAAGCAGATCTTCCAGTTGTTTAAGCTTGGCTGACAAGGTTATGCCTTCTCCACTTGGAACACTTACCGACCCTACAAACAAAAAAAGGGCTGTTAGATCAGCCCTTTTTATGCATCAGGGCCCGATGCGCCAGGCCCCTTAATCAAAAAGCCCCGTGATTGGGGCCTTTTGTTGCAAGAACTCACAGGAAAAGACCGGTGAACGGCTTTATCCTGCTGACAGACACCTGGCCTGCCAGGAAACCGGGGCAAGGCCCAGCGGCTCCACTATGCGCCGGAGTATAGAGACGCCCGGCGGACTGGTCAAGGACTGACCAAAAAAAACGGCCTGGATATTCCAAGCCGTTTTCTTGTATTTGGTGCCCGGGGCCGGACTCGAACCGGCACGGCTTGCGCCACTACCCCCTCAAGATAGCGTGTCTACCAGTTTCACCACCCGGGCATGAACCTTACTCGAGCTCGGGAAGATCGGCCTTCCCACTCTCGGCCTCACCGGCCGCCGCATCCGCCTTGTCAGCAGGCTCGGCCGGTGCTTGCTCCTCGACCTTGACGCTTTCCTGAACCACAGGAATACCCGCGTCGGCCGCAACTTCGGCCCGCTGCTTGGCGAATACCGCCAGCGAAAAACTTGTCACGAAGAACACGATGGCCAGCGATGTGGTCAGTCGGGTCAGGAAGCTGCCGCTGCCCTGGCTACCAAACACGGTCTGGGACGCACCCCCACCGAAGGCGGCGCCAGCATCGGCCCCCTTGCCCTGCTGGATCAGCACCAGGCCCACCAGCGCGACGGCAATCACCACGTGCACAACGACGACCAGTGTTTCCAACCAACCCATATCGAATCCCGCGAACAGTTAACCTTTGGCACCCGCCGGCATCGCCCGACAAATGCTCAGAAAATCCTCAGCGACCAATGACGCGCCGCCGATCAGCCCGCCATCGATGTCCGGCTGGGCAAAAAGTGCGGCCGCATTATCCGCTTTTACGCTGCCGCCGTAAAGCACCGAAATTGTCTCCGCCGGTGCCCCGGCCTCGGCCAGCGCCTGACGGATGGCCCGATGCATACACTGCGCATCCTCCGCCGTCGCCGTCTGGCCCGTACCAATCGCCCAGACCGGCTCGTACGCCACGACTACCCGGGACCACTGCGCCGCTGCCACCCGAGCCAACCCCTGGCGAACCTGGCCCGTCACCACGGCCTCGGCGTCGCCGGCTTCTCGCTCATTCAGGGTCTCGCCGACACAGAGGATCACCTCCAGCTCCGCCGACAGCGCCTGGGCCACCTTTTCGGCGATCACCGCATCGGTTTCACCAAAGTACTGGCGACGCTCGGAGTGCCCCACCAGGGCGACACGACATCCGAGATCGGCCGCCATGGCCGCCGACACCTCGCCGGTGTAGGCCCCGGAGCGCCACTGGCTGACATTCTGAACCCCGACGGACAGCCGGCCACGCGCGCGCACCAGGACATCACGGGCATACAGCGCGGGGGGAATGATAACAACCTCCACGCCATTATCAAGAGCGCCCACTCCGTCCCTGACCGGGTCAACCAGCTGTTCCACCAGTTCGGTGGAGCCGTTCATTTTCCAGTTACCGGCAACGATCTTGCGACGCATAACGCTTCCCGAATCCAAGGGAGGCGGAACTATACAGCAGTCCCTGCCCCCAGACAACCACCCCGGGCAGGAGCGCGGTCAGGACGACGACCGCTCGACCGCTTGCGCGAGTGCCGTCGCCACGCGGGCGATATCGGTCTGCGACTGGCCCTCGACCATCACCCGGATGACCGGCTCCGTGCCAGACGCCCGCAACAGCACCCGACCGGCATTTCCCAGGGTCTGCTCGGCCTGGCGTACCGCCTCGCGGATGTCGTCCCGGGCCAGCGGATCGAACCGCTCCGCCACCCGGACGTTGATCATGGTCTGCGGCAGTTTGGTCATGCCCCGGCGCAACTCGGCCAGGGTCTGCCCCGACTTGTAAATCGCCAGCATCACCTGCAGGGCGGAAATAATACCGTCGCCGGTGGAGGTGCAGTCCCGGATCACCAGGTGCCCGGAGCCCTCACCGCCCAACAGCCAGTTGTTGGCCAGCAGGCGCTCCATGACGTAGCGATCGCCCACCTGGGCGCGCTCGAACTCAATCCCCCGTTCACGCAGGGCCAGCTCCACCCCCAGGTTGGTCATCAGGGTGCCGACCACGCCTCCCCGGAGACGGCCCTCGGCCTGGCGCTGCGAGGCAATGATGTAAAGCAGCTCGTCGCCGTCCACTTCGGAGCCGTCCCGGTCCACCATCTGGACACGGTCACCGTCACCGTCAAAGGCGATCCCCAGGTCGGCTTTCTTTTCCAGCACCGCCTGCCTGAGCGCGTCCAGGTGTGTCGAACCGACGTTCAGGTTGATGTTCAAGCCATCCGGCTCGCCGCCGATCACCGACACCCGGGCCCCCAGCTCTCGGAACACCTTGGGCGCGACGTGGTAGGTGGCGCCATGGGCGCAATCGAGCACGATGTGCAGCCCTTCCATGGAAAACTCGTTCGGCACGGTGCTCTTGCAGAACTCCACATAGCGCCCGGGCGCATCGTCGATCCGCGAGGCCTTGCCCAGCTCGGAAGGCGCGCACACCTGGACCGCCGGGCTGTCGAGCCAACGCTCGATCTCCGCTTCCAGGGCATCGTCCAGCTTGGTACCGGCGGCGGAAAAAAACTTGATGCCATTGTCATGGTGCGGATTGTGGGAGGCGCTGATCACGATTCCGGCGGAAGCCCGGAAGGTGCGCGTCAGATAGGCGATGGCCGGCGTCGGCATCGGCCCCAACAGCCTGACGTCGACACCGGCCGCGGACAGGCCGGCCTCCAGCGCCGACTCGAACATGTGGCCGGAAAGACGGGTGTCCTTGCCGATCAGCACACTGTTGCGCTGACCGTCCCGCTTGAACGCCTGGCCGGCGGCCCACCCCAGCTTCAGCATGAACTCAGGCGTAATGGGAAAATCTCCCACCTGCCCGCGGATTCCGTCCGTTCCAAAGTATTTCCGCTTGGCCATCAACCCGCCTCCTTCACCGCCGTCGCCACCTTGACGGCATCCACCGTTTCCCTGACATCGTGCACCCGCACAATGCTGGCCCCTTTCATGGCCGCTATTGTCGCGGCGGCGAGGCTGGCGGGCAAGCGCTCACCCACCTCACGCCCGGTCAGCTGCCCGAGCATGGACTTGCGGGACACGCCAATCAGCAGCGGGTAACCGAGAATATCGAGCTGTTCCAGCGCCGCCAGCAGCGCCAGGTTGTGGTCCAGGTTCTTGCCAAAACCAAACCCCGGATCCAGCAGAATGTGTTCGGGACGCACCCCGGCCTGTTCCGCCACCGTCACCCGCTCGGCAAGGAAAGCACAGACCTCGCGTCGCAGGTTCTGATAGCACGGACGTTCCTGCATCGTCGCCGGTTCCCCCTTGATGTGCATTAGGCACACCGGGATCCCGGCCACCGCCGCAGCCTCCGGCGCGCCTTCCCGCTGCAACGCCCGGACATCGTTGATCAGGCCAGCGCCGAGCTTGGCGGTTTCCGTCATGACCTGCGGGGAGCTGGTATCCACGGACACCACCACGTCCAGCTCCCGGGCGATGGCCTCCACCACCGGGCACACCCGGTCCAGCTCTTCCTGAACGGACACCGGGGCCGCGCCCGGGCGGGTGGATTCGCCGCCCACGTCGATGAAGGTCGCACCATCCGCCACCATCTGGCGCGCCCGCGCCATGGCAGCGTCGAACGAGTTGAACCGGCCCCCGTCGGAGAAGGAATCGGGGGTGACATTGAGTATTCCCATCACGTGACAGCGGGACAGGTCGACCACCCGTCCGGCAAAACTCATTTTCATAACGAACCCGTCTTGCTGACTTTCACTGGTTTCCCAAAAACAAACGCCGCCCGATATCCGGGCGGCGCAAGCAACCGATGGTTGTGGCGTGGCGGCTCAGTGCTCTCCCGCCGGCCGGCCCACGCCGGGCTGGCGACCGCTGTCGGAGCCCTTGGCCTTGGCGGCCTCCGGCTCCTCCGCCCGCACACCGCCGGTGGGGTTACTGTCACCCCAGCCCGCGGGCGGCCGGGGTTCGCGGCCTTCCATAATGTCGTCGATCTGGTAGCGATCGATGGTTTCATACTTCATCAGAGCTTCCGCCATCATGTCCAGCTTGTCCCGGTTCTCGATCAGGATCTGCTTGGCCTTGGCATAGCACTCATCAATGATGTTCCGCACTTCCTCGTCGATGCGCTGGGCAGTCTCCGGCGAGTACACGGTATGCACCTGGCCGGCGGAACGACCGAGGAACGGTTCCTCGCTGTCGGTATCGTACTGCAGCGGGCCGAGTTTTTCCGACAGCCCCCAGCGGGTGACCATGTTACGGGCCAGACTGGTTGCCCGCTCAATGTCGTTGGAAGCACCGGTGGTGACACCATCGACGCCCAGCGTCAGTTCCTCGGCGATCCGGCCACCGAACAGGCTGCAGATCGAGCTGATCAGGTAGCGCTTGGAGTGACTGTAGCGGTCCTCCTCCGGAAGGAACATGGTGACCCCAAGGGCGCGGCCGCGGGGGATGATGCTGACCTTGTACACCGGGTCATGCTCTGGCATCAGGCGCCCGACGATGGCATGGCCGGACTCGTGATAGGCGGTGTTCCGTTTTTCCTTCTCGCTCATCACCATGGACTTGCGCTCGGCGCCCATCATGATCTTGTCCTTGGCGAGCTCCAGTTCCTCCATGGTGACCAGACGCTGGTTGCGACGGGCGGCGAACAGGGCCGCCTCGTTCACCAGATTGGCCAGGTCGGCGCCGGAAAAGCCCGGTGTGCCGCGAGCAATAACCGCCGGGTCGATGCCGTCGGCCAGCGGCACTTTTTTCAGGTGCACCTTGAGAATCTGCTCCCGGCCGATGATGTCCGGCAGGTTGACCACCACCTGGCGGTCAAACCGGCCCGGGCGCAGCAATGCCGGGTCCAGCACATCCGGTCGGTTGGTGGCCGCGATCACGATGACGCCTTCGTTGCCCTCGAAGCCGTCCATTTCGACCAGCAGCTGGTTCAGCGTCTGTTCACGCTCGTCGTGACCGCCCCCCATGCCGGCGCCACGGTGGCGACCGACGGCGTCGATCTCGTCGATAAAGATGATGCACGGGCTTTGCTTCTTCGCCTGCTCGAACATATCACGGACCCGGGACGCGCCCACGCCCACGAACATCTCCACGAAATCGGAACCGGAGATGGAGAAGAACGGCACCTTGGCTTCGCCGGCGATGGCCTTGGCCAGCAACGTCTTACCGGTACCGGGGGGCCCCACCATCAGGACGCCCCTGGGGATGCGGCCACCCAGGCGCTGGAATTTGCTGGGATCACGCAGGAAGTCCACCAGCTCCTTGACGTCCTCCTTCGCCTCGTCGACACCCGCGACATCGGCGAAGGTGGTCTTGATCTGGTCCTCGCTCATCAGCCGCGCCTTGCTCTTGCCGAACGACATGGGGCCCTTGCCGGCACCGCCGCCCTGCATCTGCCGCATGAAGAACACGAACAGCGCCACGATGATGAGAATCGGGAACGCCGCCACCAGCAGCTGAGTCCAGAGGCTCTGACGCTCCGGCTCCTTGCCGATCACCTCGACGTTGTTGGCCAACAGGTCGTCCATCAGCTTGGTATCGACCACCTGCGGGCGGATGGTCTGGAACTGGGAGCCGTCACTGCGGGTCCCCTGGATTTCCAGGCCGTCGATGGTCACCCGGCTGACCTGTCCCTGTTGCACCATCTGGACGAACTGGGAATAGTTGACTTGCTGACCGCTGGTGGTGGGAGAAAAATTCTGAAACACCATCAGCAGCACGGCGGCTATGACTAGCCAGAGAACCAGATTTTTTGCCATATCGTTCAAGGATCGTCACCTGTGAATTGCAGGACGCCCCTTCGGGGACATCCTTTTTCGACACCTTACACCAATTGTACGCCTGTCCACCAGAAACGGCCCATCCGCCCGGTGCCAGGCCGGCCGACGTGCCCTGTCAGCCCCGAAAGCCCTTGCCCACCAGATACACCTCCCGGGAACGGGCCCGGGACGAATCCGGCTTGCGGCTGACCACCGTCTGGAAGTCACGGCGCATGTCCGCCAGCAGGGCGTCAAACCCCTCGCCCTGGAACACCTTGGCGACGAAAGCGCCGCCCGGTCGCAGCACCCGCTGCGCCATGTCCAGGGCCAGCTCCACCAGCCCCATGGCCCGGGGGATATCCACTGCGGCCATACCACTCATATTGGGTGCCATATCCGAAATAACAACGTCCGCCCGGCGATCCCCCAACAACGCCAGCAGCGACTCGAACACCGAATCCTCGGTGAAGTCACCCTGCACGAATTCCACCCCGGCGATCGGATCCATCGGCAGAATGTCGCTGGCGATCACGGTGCCGGTGTCCCCCACCCGCTCAATGGCCACCTGGGACCAGCCGCCGGGTGCGGCGCCCAGGTCCACCACCAACTGGCCCGGCCGGAACAGCCGGTCTTTCCTGTCCAGCTCGATGAGCTTGTAACTGGCCCGGGAACGGTAGCCTTCTTCCTGGGACTTTTTGACCCAGACGTCACTGAAATGTTCCTTCAACCAGCGGTCACTGGACTTGGAGCGTGCCAAACCAACCTCCAACTTAGCAACGACCGCGCCCGCCCCCGGATACGGGTTAACTGGCATTTCCGGGGCGAAGCGATCTGTTACAATCCACGGATTATAGATGCCGTCAGCGAGCACTTCGCTGACCTTTTGTTAATTGCAATCATTAAGAGATTACATCATGAGCCTTTCACCGGAACAGCGCCGGGCCTACCGGGCCATTGCCCACGACCTCAAACCCGTGATCATCGTGGGGGACAAAGGCTTGTCCGAAGGGCTGCAGGAGGAACTCGAGCGGGCCCTCAACGATCACGAGCTGATCAAGGTCAAGGTGGCCAGTCAGGACCGGGAGGTTCGCCGGGAGATCATCGAAGCCCTGTGCCAGATTTCAGGCGCCGAACTGGTCCAGACCATCGGCAAGATCGCCGTGCTGCTGCGTCGCGCCAGGACCCCCAACCCGAGGCTGTCCAACCTGCTGCGGCACACCCACTGAGGCGACTCAATGAAAAAGCCGGCCAGGGTCTGCCATGGCCGGCTTTTTTGTGGCCCGAGCACCCGCCCGGGCTCACCCGTCAGATGTACTCCACCTCGGCGATCTCGTATTCCACGGTGCCGGACGGTACACGGATGGCCACCACGTCGCCCTCGTCCTTGCCCACCAGGGCCCGGGCGATGGGCGAGGAAATCGACAGCTTGCCTTCCTTGATGTCAGCCTCGTCTTCCCCAACGATCTGGTAGGTCACCTCTTCATCGGTTTCCATGTTCACCAGGTGCACGGTGGCCCCGAAAATCACCTTGCCGTTGTTTTCCATGGTGGTGACATCGATCACCTGGGCCGAGGCAAGCTTGCCCTCGATTTCCTGAATCCGGCCTTCGATAAAGCTCTGTTGTTCGCGGGCGGCATGATACTCCGCGTTCTCCTTGAGGTCGCCGTGCTCGCGGGCCTCGGCGATGGCCGCGATCACCCGCGGGCGGTCCTCGGACTTCAGCCTCTTCAATTCCTCGCGCAGACGGGCCTCGCCCGTCTTGGTCATGGGTACTCTGTCAGCCATAGTCTTACTTTCCTGCGTGTAGGTCCTGCAGCCGGCGCACCGTCCGCTCCGGGCCGAACTTGATGGCCCGGCAGAAGGCTTCGCCGCCCGCCAGAGTCGTTGTATAGGTCACCTTGGTCTGCAGGGCCGACTGGCGGATTTGCGCCGAGTCGGAAATGGCCTTGCGACCTTCGGTGGTGTTGATGATCAGCTGGACCTGGCCATTCTTGATCGCATCCACGATGTGCGGGCGCCCCTCACGGACCTTGTTGACCCGCTCCACCTCGATACCCTCGGCCTCCAGGGCCTTGGCGGTACCGGTGGTGGCGATGATCCGGAAGCCGGCCTCGACCAGGTCCCGGGCCACCTTGGCGGCCCCCGGCTTGTCTACGTCACGCACCGACATGAAAGCGGTGCCCCGGGCCGGCAGGCGTTCGCCCACCGCCAGCGCGGCCTTGGCAAACGCCTCGTCGAAGCTGTCGCCCAGGCCCATCACCTCGCCGGTGGACTTCATTTCCGGCCCCAGGATCGGGTCCACCGCCGGGAATTTGTTGAACGGGAACACGGATTCCTTCACCGCATAGTAGCGCGGCACGATTTCCTCCGTGAAGCCCAGCTCTTTCAGGGTCTTGCCCGCCATCACCCGGGCCGCCACCTGAGCCAGGGACACGCCGATGGCCTTGGAGACGAACGGCACCGTGCGCGAGGCCCGGGGGTTCACCTCGATTACGTAGATCTCGCCGTCCTGATAGGCCAGCTGTACGTTCATCAGGCCCACCACATCCAGCTCGATGGCCATCTTCTTCACCGCCTCGCGCATCCGGTCCTGCACGTCCTGCGACAAGGTGTACGGCGGCAGTGAGCAGGCGGAATCACCGGAGTGCACGCCGGCCTGCTCGATGTGCTGCATGATGCCCCCGATGACCACGTCGGTGCCGTCGCAGATGGCGTCGATGTCCACCTCGATGGCAGCGTTCAGGAAGTGGTCCAGCAGCACCGGGCTGTCGTTGGACACCAGCACCGCATTCCGCATGTAGCGCACCAGCTCGGTCTCGTCATAGACGATTTCCATGGCCCGGCCGCCCAATACGTAGGATGGGCGCACCACCAGCGGGTAACCGATTTCCCGCGCCGCCAGGATACCTTCCTCGTGGCTGCGCACGGTGGCGTTCTTCGGCTGTTTCAAGCCCAGACGGGAGATCATCTGCTGGAACCGCTCCCGGTCCTCGGCCCGGTCGATGGCGTCTGGGCTGGTGCCGATGATGGGCACACCCGCCGCTTCCAGGCCGCGCGCCAGCTTCAGGGGCGTCTGGCCGCCGTACTGCACGATCACCCCTTTGGGCTGCTCGACGTGGATGATTTCCAGCACATCCTCCAGGGTGATCGGCTCAAAGTACAGCCGGTCGGAGGTGTCGTAGTCGGTGGACACCGTCTCCGGGTTGCAGTTGATCATGATGGTCTCGTAGCCATCCTCGCGCATGGCCAGGGCCGCGTGCACGCAGCAGTAGTCGAACTCGATGCCCTGGCCGATCCGGTTGGGGCCGCCGCCGATGACCACGATCTTCTCGCGATCGCTGGGGTCAGCCTCGCACTCTTCCTCGTAGGTGGAGTACATGTAGGCGGTGCTGGAGGCAAACTCGGCGGCGCAGGTGTCGACCCGCTTGTACACCGGACGAATGCCCAGCTCATGGCGCAGCTTACGCAGGCTGGCCTCGGAGATGCCCAGCAGCTTCGCCAGGCGGGCGTCGGAAAAACCCTTGCGCTTGAGCCGGAACAGCGTGGCCCGGTCGATGTCCGCTTTGCCTGCCTGCTTGAGCGCCTGTTCTTCCCGAATGATGTCCTCAATCTGCACCAGGAACCAGGGATCGATGTTGGTGTGACGGAACACTTCGTCCACCGTCAGGCCGGCACGGAAGGCATCACCGATGTACCAGATGCGGTCCGCTCCGGGCACGTTCAGTTCCCGGGTGAGGGCCTCGCGGGCATTCTCGGAATCCAGGTCCTCCAGTTTCTCGTCAAAGCCCTCGGAGCCCACCTCCAGGCCACGCAGAGCTTTCTGCAACGACTCCTGGAAAGTCCGGCCGATGGCCATCACCTCACCCACGGACTTCATCTGGGTAGTCAGGCGGGCGTCGGCCTGGGGGAATTTCTCGAAGGTGAAGCGGGGAATCTTGGTGACCACGTAGTCGATGGACGGCTCGAACGAGGCCGGGGTGACCCCTCCGGTGATCTCGTTGCGCAGCTCGTCCAGGGTGTAGCCCACCGCCAACTTGGCCGCCACCTTGGCAATCGGGAAGCCGGTGGCCTTGGAGGCCAACGCCGAGGAGCGGGACACCCGGGGGTTCATTTCAATCACCACCATGCGCCCGGTGTTCGGGTTGATGCCGAACTGCACGTTGGAACCACCGGTCTCAACTCCGATCTCGCGCAACACCGCCAGCGAGGCGTTGCGCATGATCTGATACTCCTTGTCGGTCAGGGTCTGGGCCGGGGCCACGGTAATGGAGTCCCCGGTGTGCACGCCCATGGGGTCGAAGTTCTCAATGGAGCAGACGATGATGCAGTTGTCGTTCTTGTCCCGAACGACCTCCATCTCGTACTCCTTCCAGCCGATCAAGGATTCGTCGATCAGCAGCTCGTTGGTGGGCGAGAGGTCCAGCCCGCGCTGGCAGATCTCCTCAAACTCATCCTTGTTGTAGGCAATGCCACCGCCGGAGCCGCCCATGGTGAAGGACGGCCGGATGATGCACGGGAAGCCGATCTCCTCGGCCACTTTCCAGGCCTCCTCCATGGAGTGGGCGATGGCCGCGCGCGGGCATTCCAGGCCGATCTTCTTCATGGCCTTGTCGAACCGGTCGCGGTCCTCGGCCTTGTCGATGGTGTCGGCGTTGGCGCCGATCATTTCCACCCCATGCTTGGCCAGCACGCCATGACGCTCCAGGTCCAGCGCGCAGTTGAGGGCGGTCTGCCCCCCCATGGTCGGCAGCAGGGCGTCCGGTTTTTCCTTTTCGATGATTTTCTCGACCGTCTTCCAGGTGATGGGTTCGATGTAGGTGGCGTCCGCCATCGCCGGGTCGGTCATGATGGTGGCCGGGTTGGAGTTCACCAGAATCACCCGGTAGCCCTCTTCCCTCAACGCCTTGCAGGCCTGGGCCCCGGAATAGTCGAACTCGCACGCCTGACCGATCACGATGGGACCGGCGCCCAGGATCAGGATGCTTTCAATGTCGGTACGTTTTGGCATGTCTCGATAAACCTGTCAGCAACTTTGAATTCTGGCTGCGCCAAACGCGGCGCCCGTGAGCGTATCCCCGCGCGCCCGCCTCAGGCGGAACGCGCCTCCATCAACCGGATAAACTCGTCAAACAAGGGCGCCACGTCGTGGGGGCCCGGGCTGGCTTCCGGATGGCCCTGGAAGCTGTAGGCCGGCTTGTCGGTCCGGCGGATGCCCTGTAACGTGCCGTCGAACAGGGACTTGTGGGTCGCCTTCAGGTTGGCCGGCAGGGTGGTTTCGTCCACCGCGAAGCCGTGGTTCTGACTGGTGATCATCACGGTGCCGGTTTCCAAGTCCTGGACCGGGTGGTTGGCGCCGTGGTGGCCATGCCCCATTTTTACGGTCCGGGCTCCGCTGGCCAGCGCCAGCAGCTGATGCCCCAAACAGATGCCGAATACGGGAATGTCGGTTTCCAGGACCTCCCGGATGGCCTGGATGGCGTAGTCACACGGTTCAGGGTCACCCGGGCCGTTGGAAAGGAAAATGCCGTCCGGGTTCATCGCCAGCACCTCGGCAGCGGGCGTCTGGGCCGGCACCACGGTAATGTCGCAGCCTCGGGCCGCCAACATCCGCAGGATATTGAGCTTGACGCCGTAGTCCCAGGCCACCACCTTGAACCGAGGCGCGTCCTGCCGACCGTAACCCTCGCCCAGGGTCCACTCGGTCTGATCCCAGCGCCACACGGTATCGCAGGTCACTTCCTTGGCCAGATCCATACCCTTGAGCCCCGGGAAGGCCCTGGCCAGCTCCAGGGCCCGCTCCGCGGTGGCGCCCTCACCAGCAACGATGGCGCCATTCTGGGAGCCCTTGTCCCGCAGAATGCGGGTCAGCCGCCGGGTATCGATGTCTGCAATGCCGACAATGCCATTGTCCCGCAGGTAGTCGTCCAGGCGCCCCTCGCTACGCCAGTTGCTGGCCATCAGCGGCAGGTCGCGGATGATCAGGCCCGCTGCATGAATCCGATCGGACTCTACGTCCTCGGCGTTGACGCCGGTGTTGCCGATGTGGGGATAGGTCAGGGTTACGATCTGGCGGGAATAGGACGGATCGGTCAGGATTTCCTGATAACCGGTCATGGCGGTGTTGAAAACCACTTCACCGCTGGTCTCCCCCTCGGCGCCGATGGCGGTACCGTGGAAGAGGCTTCCGTCTGCGAGGGCAAGGATTGCTGGTGTGCTCAAGGCTTGTATCCTCATCGAGTGGCGGATAGGTTCGTCACGAACAGGAACGCAAGCGCAAATTCAGGTCGCAAAAAAGCGAGAGGGAGTAAACACTCCGTCCCGCCTTTCATTACACTTGATTAAAGCTTATCAAAGCTACGCTTGGTGCAGTCAAATCGCCCCATTGTAAAAAATTAGGCATTTTTTGTCCACGACCAATCGCCCCCGACCGGAGCTTCACCTCAGCCCCAGCACGTCCTGCATGTCGTACAGTCCGGCAGGCTTGTCCGCCAGCCACTGGGCGGCACGCACGGCGCCCTTGGCGAAGGTCATGCGGCTGCTGGCCTTGTGAGTGATTTCGATGCGCTCGCCCTCGGTGGCGAACAGCACCGTATGGTCGCCCACCACGTCGCCGGCGCGAATGGTTTCGAAGCCGATCTCATGACGGCTGCGCTCGCCGGTAAAGCCTTCGCGACCATACACCGCACAGGTTTTTAGGTCCCGCCCCAGGGCCTCGGCCACCACCTCGCCCATGCGCAGCGCGGTGCCGGAGGGTGCGTCCTTTTTGTGGCGATGGTGCGCCTCGATGATTTCGACGTCATAGTCGTCGCCCAGGGTCGCGGCAGCTGTGCGCAGCAGATTCAACACCACGTTGACCCCCACGCTCATGTTCGGCGCGAACACCACCGGAACCGCCTCCGCCGCCAGAGCCAGCTGAGCCTTTTCCGCGTCGGACAGCCCGGTGGTACCCACCACCAGCTTCTTGCCGTTGGCCTGGCAAAAGGCGGCGTTCTCCAGGGTAAGGTCGGGGAACGTGAAGTCGATCAGTACCTCGAAGTCGTCCTTCACCTCGGCCAGGCTTCCGGCCAGCGCCACGCCGGTCCGGCCGATGCCGGTGAGCTCACCGGCATCGGCTCCGATCAGGCTGCTGACCGGTTCGACAATCGCCGCGCCCAGCGTCAGCCCTTCGGCAGCCTCAACAGCCTCGATCAGGACCCGCCCCATGCGCCCGGCGGCGCCCATGATTGCTACCTTCATACCGTCTCTCTTTCCTCGCGTGCGATGCGGCAACGGCTCAGAACTTCATCTCGTCGAAGAAGTTTTTCACACCCTCGAACCAGGAGGTTTTCTTGGGCGCATGGTGCGTGCCGTTGCTGCCATCCAGGGTTTTCTGGAATTCTTCCAGCAGTTCCTTCTGGCG
Organism: Marinobacter lutaoensis; assembly: GCF_001981305.1. Lineage (GTDB taxonomy): Bacteria > Pseudomonadota > Gammaproteobacteria > Pseudomonadales > Oleiphilaceae > Marinobacter > Marinobacter lutaoensis. The sequence continues at coordinate 351,853 of NZ_MSCW01000007.1, forward strand.
TTTGGTCAGGTTCACCGGCGTCTCGATCACCACCCGGCACAGCAGGTCGCCGGGAGGGCCGCCCCGAACCGGGCTGACCCCCTTGCCGCGCAGCCGAAACAGCTTGCCGGTCTGGGTCTCGGCCGGAATTTTCAGTTTCACGCGGCCATCCAGGGTCGGCACTTCCAGCTCACCGCCCAGGGCTGCGTCCACGATGCTGATCGGCACCTCACAGTACAGGTTGCGGCCGTCCCGGGTAAAGATGGGATGTTCGCGCACGGCAATCTGAACGTACAGATCCCCCGGCGGACCGCCGTCCACGCCCATTTCCCCCTCGCCGGACAGGCGGATCCGGTCGCCGGTATCGACGCCGGGCGGCACCTTGACCGACAACGTCTTCTGGTCGCGCACGCGCCCCTGCCCATGGCATACCTTGCAGGGGTTGCGAATGATCTGCCCCGTGCCACGGCAGGTGGGACAGGTCTGCTGCACGGAGAAGAAGCCCTGCTGCATCCGGATCTGCCCCAGACCCTTGCAGGTGCCGCAGGTTTCGATACCGGAGCCCTTCTCGGCACCGGTGCCATTGCAGGCCTCGCATTCCTTGTAGCTGGGAATCGTGATCTTAACCGTTTTACCCCGAACCGCCTCTTCCAGGTCCAGCTCCAGGGTGTAACGCAGATCCGCGCCCCGGGTGTTGCGGCCACGGCCACCGCCGAAGATGTCGCCGAACACGTCGCCGAAGATATCGGAGAAACTGGCGCCGCCGCCACCGAAGCCGCCCCCCGCCTGGCCATCGACACCGGCGTGGCCGAACTGGTCGTAAGCGGCCCGCTTGTTGGCGTCCGCCAGCACCTCATAGGCTTCGCTGGCTTCCTTGAACTTGTTCTCGGCCTCCTTGTCACCGGGGTTGCGGTCCGGATGGTACTTCATGGCGAGCTTACGGTACGCTCGCTTGATCTCCTTCTCGTCCGCGTCCCGGGATACGCCGAGGACTTCGTAATAATCGCGCTTGGCCATGCTTCAAACCCTGTATTATTAACGCGGAAAACGCGGGAAGGCCCCGCGTTTTCCAGCTCACTGACGTACGCCCCGGTTACTTCTTGTCGTCGTCCTTGACCTCTTCGAACTCGGCATCGACCGCGTCGTCGGCGGTAGCGGAGGACTGGGCGCCGTCCTGACCACCCGCCTGGGCCTGCTCCGCCTGATCCGCGTACATCTTCTGCGCCAGCTCAGCGGACACCTCGGTCAGCTTCTGGGTTTTGCTTTCGATGGCCTCCTTATCAGAGCCTTCCAAAGCCTCTTCGAGGTCCTTGATGGCCGCCTCGATGGACGCTTTCTCACTGTCGCTGACCTTGTCGCCGGCCTCGTTCAGGGTCTTGCGAACCGCGTGGATCATGGCGTCGCCCTGGTTACGGGCCTGCACCAGCTCCTCGAACTTGCGGTCCTCCTCGGCGTTGGCCTCGGCGTCGCGGACCATCTTTTCGATTTCCTCGTCACTCAGGCCGGACGAGGCCTTGATCACGATGGACTGCTCCTTGCCGGTGGCCTTGTCCTTCGCGGACACGTTCAGGATGCCGTTGGCGTCGATGTCGAAGGTCACCTCGATCTGCGGCACGCCCCGCGGCGCCGGCGGAATGTCGGTCAGGTCGAACCGGCCCAGGGACTTGTTCTGGGATGCCTGCTTGCGCTCACCCTGCACCACGTGAATGGTCACCGCCGTCTGGTTGTCCTCGGCCGTCGAGAAGATCTGCGACTTCTTGGTCGGGATGGTGGTGTTCTTCTCGATCAACGGCGTGGCCACGCCACCCATGGTTTCAATGCCCAGAGTCAGCGGCGTCACGTCCAGCAGCAGTACGTCCTTGACATCACCGGACAGCACCGCGGCCTGAATCGCGGCCCCCATGGCCACGGCCTCATCCGGGTTGACGTCCTTGCGCGGTTCCTTGCCGAAGAACTCTTTCACTTTCTGCTGAACCAGCGGCATCCGGGTCTGGCCGCCAACCAGGATCACCTCGTCGATTTCGGAGGCTTTCAGGCCGGCATCCTGCAGCGCCACCTTACAGGGCTCCAGGCTGCGCTGCACCAGATCCTCGACCAGGGACTCCAGTTTGGCGCGGGTCAGCTTCACGTTCAGGTGCTTCGGACCGGACGCATCGGCGGTGATGTACGGCAGGTTGACGTCGGTCTGCTGGCTGCTGGACAGCTCGATCTTGGCCTTCTCGGCAGCCTCCTTCAGGCGTTGCATGGCCAGGGAGTCGCCGCGCAGGTCAATGCCGGTATCCTTCTTGAACTGGTCCGCCAGGTACTCAATGATTTTCAGATCGAAGTCCTCACCACCGAGGAAGGTGTCGCCGTTGGTGGCCAAAACCTCGAACTGGTGCTCGCCGTCCACGTCCGCGATCTCGATGATGGACAGGTCGAAGGTACCGCCTCCCAGGTCATACACCGCCACGGTACGGTCACCGCTCTTCTTGTCCAGGCCATAGGCGAGGGCGGCCGCCGTCGGCTCGTTGATGATCCGCTTCACGTCCAGACCGGCGATCTTGCCCGCGTCCTTGGTGGCCTGACGCTGGCTGTCGTTGAAGTAGGCCGGCACGGTGATCACCGCCTCGGTGACCTTCTCACCCAGGTAGTCCTCGGCGGTTTTCTTCATTTTCTTCAGCACTTCCGCGGAAATCTGCGGCGGCGCCATCTTTTTGCCCTTCACTTCCACCCAAGCGTCGCCGTTGTCGGCCTTGACGATCTTGTAGGGCACCATCTTGATGTCCTTCTGGACAACATCGTCCTCGAAGCGGCGGCCGATCAGACGCTTGATCGCGAACAGGGTGTTCTGCGGGTTGGTCACCGCCTGACGCTTGGCGGACTGGCCCACCAGAGTTTCGCCATCGTCGGTGTAGGCGATGATGGACGGGGTGGTGCGGTCACCTTCGGCGTTCTCGATCACTTTGACCTTGTCACCATCCATGATGGCGACACAGGAGTTGGTGGTTCCCAGGTCGATACCGATAATCTTGCTCATTGAATCACTCCAAATCTCTTGAATGCTTGCCCGGAGAGTCTGCCCCGACTCTTGACTGTTTACTGGCTATATTGGCGCGCCGTTCCGCTTTTCAAGCCTGCTCATCCACTTTCGGCGCATCCGCCGGCTTGGCCACGACCACCATGGCCGGACGCACCACGCGGCCATTCAGCAGGTACCCCTTCTGCACCACGGACACAACGGTATTGGGCTCCGCGCCCGGCGCCGGGACCATGGACATCGCCTCATGCTGCTGCGGATCGAACGGTTCCCCTTCCGGGCTGATCTGCTCGACATTGAACTTGGCGAAGCTCTTGAGCAGCAGGTCCAGCGTCATTTCGACGCCTTCCCGGATGGACGCCACCAGCTCGCCGGCCTCCTGGTGGCCAGTGGTGCTTTCCACCGCCTTCTCCAGGCTGTCCGCCACCGGCAGCAGCTCCTTGACGAACTTCTCCAGTGCGAACTTGTGCGCCTTTTCGACATCGATCTGGGCTCGCCGGCGCACGTTCTGCATCTCCGCCTGGGCCCGCAGCGCCTGATCCTGCGCTTCCTTCAGCTGGGCCTGCAGCGCCTCGACCTCGGACTCACCCTGCGCCTCGGCCTGCACCTCCGGCCCTTCTCCGGCGGCCGCCTCGGCTGTTTCCTGAACGTCCTCTACCTGCTCATTGCGGTTTTCGTCAGTACTCATGACTACTCCTGCTAAAACGAAAGCGGCCAGACAACACGGCCGTGGACTTTGCTTCCGGCCGAAGCACGCCGGAAAACGGTAGTTGCGAACCGATATGGGGCCCCCGGCCCGGGTTTCAACCTCCCCACGCCCGATTCATGACGAATTTCAATTTCCGCTGTTTGCAAACCGCAAAAACACTGTATATATTTCCAGATACTGTACAAGCACACAGTATCCACCCGGGCCACGGCGCACCCTGCCGCCGGCCCCCGAGGGAGCGGAGGCCATCCATGCTCACACAACTCACCGTGTCCAACTACGCCATCGCCGAAAGAATCGAACTGCAGTTCCGCCAGGGCATGACGGCACTGACCGGGGAGACCGGCGCCGGCAAATCCATCGTGCTGGACGCCCTGGGCCTGGCCCTGGGCGATCGCGCTGACGCCGGAGCTGTCCGCCACGGCGCCAAGCGTGCAGACATCACCGCCACCTTCGACATTTCCCGGGTACCAGAAGCGCGGGCATGGCTGGAACGCCATGAACTTGATGACGACAACGACTGCATCCTGCGCCGGGTCATCAGCCGCGACGGGCGCTCCCGGGCCTACATCAATGGCCAGCCCTGCCCGCTCACCCACCTCAGGGCGCTGGGCGGCCTGCTGATGGATATCCACAGCCAGCACCAGCACCAGTCGCTGCTGCGCAAGGACACCCACCGGAAACTGCTGGACGAGTTTGCCGGCGCCCAAGCTCTGGCGGGCGAGGTTCACGCCGCCTGGAAATCCTGGCAGCAAGCCCGGCAACGGCTTGAGCAGCGACGCCAGCACGCGGACGAAGCGGAAGCACGCCTGCAGCTGCTTCGCTACCAGGTAGAGGAACTGGATAGACTGGCGCTGGCCGACGATGAGCTGGGCCAGCTGGAACAGGAACAGGCCCGCCTGAGCCAGGCGGATACGGTGCGGCACCGCAGCCACCTGGCGGCGGAGCTGTGCGTGGGCGAAGAAACCAGTGCCGCGGACCTGGTGCGGCAGGCCCTGCAACAGCTGGAGCAGCTGCCGGTGGAAATCCCCGCGTTGGCCGACACCCTGCAGATGCTGACCGAAGCCCGGATCCAGATTGCCGAGGCCGGCGACAACCTGCGCCGCTTCGTCGATGACTATGACGCCGACCCCGCCCGCCTGGCGGACGTGGAAGAACGCCTGAGCGCCATCTATCAGCTGGCCCGGAAGCACCGGGTGGCGCCGGAGGCACTGCCCGCCCTGCACCGGCAGCTGGCCGAGGAACTGGCGGAGCTGGACGCGGGGGAAGGCAGCCTGGAACAGCTGGAAGCCGAACTCGACCGACACCGACAGGCATTCGAGACGCTCGCCAACCGCCTCTCGGAGGCCCGGCAGCAGGCCGCCGCGGACCTTGACCAGCGAATCGGCGAGGAGCTGGCCCGACTGGGCATGCCCTTGGTGCAGTTCGTAACCCACCTGGCCCGGCACGACGACGAGCCCGCGCCGCACGGCTGGGAAGACATCGAATTCCTGGTCAGCGCCAACCCGGGCCAGCCGGCCCGTGCCCTGGCCAAGGTCGCGTCCGGGGGCGAACTGTCACGTATCAGCCTCGCCATCCAGGTGGTGGTCGCCCAGACCTCCACCACACCGACCCTGGTGTTCGACGAAGTGGACGTCGGCATTGGCGGCGGCACCGCCGAAGTGGTGGGGCGCCTGCTCCGGACTCTGGGCAACCATGGCCAAGTGATCTGCGTAACTCACTTGCCCCAGGTGGCAGCCCAAAGCCATCAGCACCTGTTTGTCAGCAAGTTCACGGAACAGGACACCACCTACTCCAGAATCGAGGCGTTGGATGATCAGGGGAGGATTTCCGAGGTGGCGCGCATGCTGGGGGGCGTGGATGTGACGGAACAGACCCTGGCCCACGCCCGGGAGATGTTTTCCAGAGGGCAGGCCACGCATCACTGACGAACGCCACGCGCAACCTAACCCCTCTCGATCCTGAGAGCTGCTTTGGCGGGCCTTCCGGGCCCGCCTTTTTTATTGGGTTATTCCTTGGACTTGAGGGGCTTCACGTAAAGGATCAGGCTGTGATCGACAATCTCGTAGCCGTGTTCCTCGGCAATCTTCTTTTGACGCTCCTCGATGACTTCGTCCACGAACTCGATCACCTCGCCGGTCTGGGTACAGACCATATGGTCGTGATGTTCTTCTCCGGCCATTTCAAAGACCGCGTGCCCGCCTTCGAAGTTGTGCCGCAGCACCAGACCGGCCGCCTCGAACTGGGTCAGCACCCGGTAAACCGTCGCCAGCCCCACATCATCTCCCTGCTCCAGCAGTTTCTTGTAGACATCCTCGGCACTGAGGTGATGCTCCTCGGAGTTCTCCAGGATATTGAAGATTTTCACCCGCGGCAGGGTGACCTTCAAACCGACTTTTCGCAATTCGGCGTTTTCAGATGACATGCTATCATTCGCTCTTTGGTGTGCCTCACGGCTTCCGGTATGATGAAGCCGCCATTAACGGTCGACCCGTCTCAAACCTGCCTCCGGCAGGCGATTTCAAGATAGAGGATTTCCCCTGGCGATGCAAAAGCTCACCGCTCTCATTCTGAGTCTCGTTCTGGCCGGTTGCGCATTCCCCGGCGTCTACAAAATCAATGTCCAGCAGGGCAACATCGTCACCGACGAGGAGCTGACCTCCCTGACCCCCGGCATGCCGCGAAGCCAGGTGCACGCTGTGCTCGGCACGCCCCTGCTGCTCAATCCGGTGGACGATTCACGGGAGTATTATGTGTACACCCTCCAGCGCGCAGGCGGTGACATCGAAGAGCAACGCATCGTTATCTATTATGAAGGTGATAGCTTTTCTCATTACGAAGCGCAGCTGCTGGAAGACACACCCGCCTACTAAGGCGGGTTCAGGCTGACTTCTTTCTGGCGCGGTTGAGACGCGCTTGCTTGGGGTCGATCTTGAGGGGGCGGTACAGCTCCACCCGGTCACCCTCCCGCAGCGGATGGTTCGCCGGGTCTTTGATCACCTTACCGAAAATACCCATGTCATTGCGGTCCGGGTCGATCTCCGGAAAAATCCGGGTAATGCCGGACTGCTTCACCGCCGCCAGGGCGGTGGTCCCCTCCGGCACCTCCAGCGACAGAATCTCCTGCCGGTCCGGCCGCGCGTAGGCCACCTCCACCCGCAGCATTACACCACCTCCCGATACAGCTGGTCGGCCCGGCGGCAGAAGGCATCCACCAGGGTGTTGGCGGCCTGACTGAAAACCGGCCCGAAAGTCATGCGAGACAGTGAACCGGAAAACTCGAACTCCAGCGTCAGGATCACCTTGCAGGCATTGTCGTCCAGCGACTTGAAGTGCCAGCGGCCGGACAGGTTCTGGAAGGGGCCGTCCACCAGGTTCATCTCGATGGCCTCCGGCATGTACAGCCGGTTTCGCGTGGTCAGCCGGTGACGCAACCCGCCCTTGGCAATCTCCAGGGACGCCGTCACCTGGGCCTCATCCCGTTCATGGACCTCGGCGCCCGCGCACCAGGGCAGAAACTCCGGATAGCGGGCAACGTCGTTGACCAAGTGAAACATGCGCTCGGCCGAGTGCATGACAAGCGCGGATTTATCGATCTGATGGGCCATGGGCTCCCGTTGTCCTGCGGATCAATGCTTGGATACACCCACGGACTCCACGGGAGCCCGTGCAACTCAGACGCTATGATATAGGATCTCATCGTCGTTTGGGGCATTTTCCGGAGCGTCGGCACCCTCCCCCGGCGACGCCGGCACCGGCTCCAGTGGCCCGGGCACCGCCGGAGCGGCCGTCCCGTCGCCGCCGTCGCCAGGCCGACCGCTCCCGGACCCAGGCACCTGCAACGGCTCGCCGCGATCACACCACAGCGCCGCCGCGCCGGCATCACACACGCTTTCCAGCGAAGCAACGGAGTACATGCAACCCATCGCCACCACCGCCACCGGCAGCACCCAGCGCAACACCCCATACCAGATGGCGGCAAAGGCCGCGGGCGTTTCGCCAATCAACCGATGGGCCAAGCGCCGGGTCAGACACCAGCCGGCGAACACGGAAACCAGCACCGCCACCACGGGTACCAATACCCCACCGGAGACCAACTCCAGCCAGCGGAAGACCGTGGCCCCGCCAAGGCGGACATCCGCCCAAAGATTGAACGACAGCAGCGACAGCAGACCGGCCGCCCACACGGCAACGCCGACCAGGACCGAGGAAAACAGCCGGGGCGCTCCGGTCCACTCCCGCAGCCAGGCCACCACCGGCTCCATCAGCGCCAGCGCGGTGGCCCAGACGATCAGCACCACCAGCAAGTACATCGCCGCCAGCAGGAACTGGCTGGCGGCAAGCGGCGCCAGGGAGGCCGGCAGCAACACGAACAACAGGGAGAAACCATGGGCGTCGCCGGCGGAGGCCCCCCCGACGGTCAGGGCAAAGATCGTCAGACCGGCAAGAATCGCCACCAGGGTGTCCATCAGCACCGTCGCCAGCAGCGAGCGCTTGAATCGCGTCCGGGGTGCGGTATAGGCGCCGAGGATGGTCCACACGCCCATGCCGAGTCCCAGGGTATAGAACGCCTGGAACAGCGCCGCCGAGACGCTGGTCCAGGACAGATCCTGCCAGTGCAACCCCAGGACCCGGTCCAGCGCCAAGTCCAGGCGCCCAACCGTCGCCGCCAGCAGAAACAGCGCCAGCATCAGCACCAGTGTGGTCGGCACCAGCAGCCGCAACGAACGCTCCAACCCGGCCCGCACACCACGCGCCGACACCGTCACCACCAGCACCAGAAAAAACGCATGCCAGGCCATGAACTGGCGGTAGTGGCCCGGATCCGACACCAGCTCCGCCAGCACCGCCGCCGCGCCGGCTTCGCCGCCCCCGGAAAAACGGCCAACGGCCCCTTGAAACACATAGGCGAGCCCGATCGCACCGAATACCGCGGTGTAAGAGAGCACCAGAAACGCCGCAAAAATGCCCAGCCGGCCGGCCAGCATCCAGCCGCGCGAGCAGCGGGCGCTGCTGACCAGACCATCCAGTGCCAGCACCAGGCCATGGCGTGCGTAACGACCAAACGCCGCCTCGGTCACCATCAACGGCAGGGTCACCAACAGCAGGCACGCCAGGTAGACCAGCAGGAACAACCCGCCGCCATGGTGACTGGCCAGGTAGGGAAACTGCCACAGATTGGCCAGGCCCACGGTGGCTCCCACCGACGCCCAGAAAAACGTGGATTTTCGGGTAAACGACCCGATTGAGGTCTGATACGGCCTGGACATGCGCTCCCCTGACGGTCCCAGGCCGGACATTGTAGCGGATGCGCGACGGCCTGGCGCCTCCTGGCGGATGGCTTTCGGCGTTTTCGTGACCGGTCTGGCAGTCCTGCGCTACAATGCGCGCTTTGCCGGCACCCCGCCGGCCAAGCATTCATCCGTCCGAACCCGGATTTCCGATACATGAGCAAGAAGAAAACCGCAACGCCAAGCAGCAGCACCATCGCCCTGAATAAGAAGGCGAGGCACGAATATCACATCGAGGAGCGGTTCGAAGCCGGCCTGGCCCTGCTGGGCTGGGAGGTCAAGTCGCTGCGTGCCGGCAAGGCCCAGCTGGTGGACGCCTACGTGCTGCTCAAAGACGGCGAGGCCTGGCTGTTCGGCGCCCACATCACACCGCTGAGCACCGCCTCGACACATGTGATCGCGGACCCGACCCGGACTCGCAAACTGCTCCTGCATAAAAAGGAAATCGCCAAGATCGTCGGCAAGGTGAACCAAGCCGGCTACACCTGTATTCCCCTGGCCCTGTACTGGAAGAAAAACAAGGTCAAATGCGAGATCGCCCTGGCCAAGGGCAAAAAACTGTTCGACAAACGCGCCACCGAGAAGGAGCGCGACTGGAATCGCCAGAAACAGCGCATCCTGCGCGAGGCCAACCACTGACGGCGGCGGGCTCCGCCCGCCTCGCCACCACGCCGTGGTGCCGCCCACGTGTCGCTTCCGGAGCACCTTGCACCCCCACTCCACCCACCTATACTGAAACTCTCTGACCGGTTCGGGACACGCGATACCACGGCACCGGCCGATGGACCACGGAGGGAGCCCCCCATGCCATCTCAACGGATCCCGATGTCGGCGGTGGACCGCGCCTGGCTGCGCATGGACACGCCGGAAAACCCGATGATGATCTGCGCCGTCCTGATGCTCGCGCAGCCCATTCCCATGCCACGCCTGCGCCGGCTTCTGGAAACCCGGTTCCTGTGTTTTCGCCGGTTCCGTCAGCGCATCGTCGAAAAGGGCGACAGGGTCTACTGGCAGGATGACCCGCATTTCAACCTGGACAACCACCTGCATCGCATCGCCCTGCCCGGGCCGGCAGGCAAGGCGGAACTTCAGGAGCTGGCCGGCGACCTCAACAGCACCGCCCTCGACTTCCGCCGCCCCCTCTGGCAGATCCACTACATCGACCGCTATAACGGTGGTTGCGCCTTGCTGATTCGGATCCACCACTGCATCGCCGACGGCATTTCCCTGGTCCGCGTTCTTCTGTCCCTCACCGACAAGAGCCCCGAGCCGCGGCTGCATCGGGTGGCCGGCCACTCCCCGGCACCGCAAACCGCGCGGCCGATGCTCCAACGCCTCCTCCACCGCACCGTGGATAGCCTGCAAACCGCCATCGAACAGGCCCGCCTGCTGTACCAGTCGGTCCGGGAAGACCCGGGCTACCCGCTGAAACTGGCCACCACCGCCGGCGACATCGCCCTGGATCTGGCCAAACTGGGGCTGGCGCCGTTCGAACCGAGCACCGGCCTCAAATCGTCCCTATCCGGACGCAAACAGGTAGCCTGGGCCGACCCCCTCGACTTAGCCGAGGTCAAGGCCTGCGCCCGTGCGCTGGGTGGCACCGTCAACGACGTGCTGCTGAGCGCGACCACGGGCGCACTGCACCGACATTTCCGAAACACCGGCGCAGCCCTGCCCACATGCGGCATCCGGGTGGCCGTGCCGTTCAACCTCCGGCCCCTGGACCAACCCATCGAAACCCTGGGCAACCAGTTCGGCCTGGTACTGGTACGCTTACCGGTGGATGTAGCCGACCCGATCCAGTGTTTTCATCAGGTGCAGGAGAACATGAACCGCCTCAAGCGGTCCTACCAGGCCCAAGTCACCTACAGCCTCCTTGACCTGTTCGGCCGCGGCCCCGATATCCTGGAACGCCGGGCGCTGGCACTGCTCAGCAACAAGGCCTCGGCGGTGCTGACCAACGTCCCGGGCCCCCGACAAGCCGTCTACCTGGCGGGCAGCAAACTGGTGCAGCCCATGTTCTGGGTGCCCCAGAGCGGCAGCATTGGCATTGGCATGAGCATCCTCAGCTACGCCGGCACCGTGCAATTCGGCATCACCATGGACAAGGCCATCCAGGCGGACCCCAACACCGTGATGAAACACTTCCGGGATGCCTTCCAGGCCCTCAGCCATGCGGCCCTCGCCGGCAGGCCCGGCGCCGGTGCCCGCCAAGCCGGCTGAGCGCCGCAGCCGGTAGGTACAAATCCCGGAGATTCCCCTTGAAGTCCACACACCCGGCCCCATATACTCAGTCAGACAAGGGGACGACATGGCTTCGACGCCGGTGACGAACCCTTGGGTGCATGCCGAGATGGCAGCGAATCTCGTTAATCCAAAGCTGCGTTAAAATAGTCGCAAACGACGAAAACTACGCACTGGCGGCTTAAGCCCGCCGGTCGTTCCGGCTGAGGTGTCTGTAACTCAGTTTTTCCGGAACGTCATCGCTTACAGGCTGCTCCGTGCGTCAGAGCTCACTGACACACGGCTAAGACCAAAGAGCTCGCCTCTGGCACCCTGGCCTTCGGGTCGCCCGAGGTTAAATCAATAGAAGGACACTAAGCATGTAGACCTCAAGGCTGAGTGCTGGCGGACGCGGGTTCAATTCCCGCCGTCTCCACCAATAATGAAACCCCAACCCTTCTCGGTTGGGGTTTTTCATTTCTGGGGCCGCGTACCTGTGCAGGCTCGTGCGGAATCCCACGGACTTCGCGGAACGGCCACCTAGCCCGCCTTGCGCCGGAATCCGCTCTCTCCGGCCGAATATTCTCTGCCACTCTCACCGCTCGAAATGGGCGAAGTCCGTGACCGGAGAACCCCACACCCTTTGTAATCAACGACTTATTCTCGGACTTGGCGAAAGGTTTGATTGGGGAAACCGGTTGGGCGAAGGAAACAGGGCTCGCGCCCTCAGCCCTATCCGTCGTTCCACCTGCTCTGGCCCGGGATCCACAAGGCAATGATCTTGCTATCTTTTTCCAGCTGAGCGTTCATAGGTCCACGCACCCTAGACGCGAGGTTTCACATGGTAGCGATCACCCTAGTAAAGTCAGCAGATATAGCCCCACTTGGGGCACGGCCCGGTAAAGCACGCAGGGTGGCGGATAAACAGCTAAGGTTGTTAAGGCGCTACTGATGTACACCCTCCCCAACTCTCCAAGTGGTTGTTTCCCTGGGATCTTCAGGCTGCCGGGCACCCCATCGCCTTCCGATTGTACTCAGCACTCCATTACAGTATATTGCAGTACATTTGCAGGGGCTCCTGGAGGGGGATATGGCCACCACCAAAACCGCGACGCTCACCTTTCGGATCGATCCAAGTTTGAAGGAGGCGTTGCGCACCGCGGCTCAGCAGGAACACCGCTCCATCGCCAACATGGTGGAAGTGCTGATTCGGGATTACTGCGAGCGGCATGGTATCGCCATCGAAAGCCCTGGAGAGACCGACAACAGTGGGGAGCATTCAGTATGATCAAGACAGTTAAACAGGCCTGCCGCTTTAACCCGGTTATCCAGGATTATCGGATGAGCTCAGGGATCGAGAATCTGGCGGATCTGATTAACGATGCCGGGGATGGTCGCGAATTCTTCGCCAGAAACTTCGTCACCCACGGCATGGATCAACTGTTCCGCGAGGGCATGCTTCGCCTCTCTGGGAAATCCGATCAAGCGGTGTTCGAACTCACCCAGGCCATGGGCGGCGGTAAAACCCATATGATGATCGCCCTCGGCTTGCTGGCCAAGCATTCACACCTTCGCCCCGAGGTCTTGCCGGCAGAGTTGAATGAGCGTATCGAGTTCGGCAATGCGCGCATCGCTGCTTTTAACGGACGAAACAACCCGGACAACTACATCTGGGGTGAAATTGCATCCCAGCTAGGTGAAGAAGAAGCGATCAAACCTTACTGGATCAATGGCCCCAAGGCCGTGGACCAACGCAAGTGGAAGGAAATTATTGGCGATCAGCCCACCTTGATCTTGCTCGACGAGCTTCCGCCCTACCTGCAGAATGCCTCAACCCAGATGTTCGGCAATGGCACACTCGCCGATATGGTGGTCTACAGCTTGAGTGCGCTGATGAGCGCTGCTCTGGAGCTGCCGAACTGCTGTATCGTCATCGCCAACCTTTCCGGCAGCTACAAGGCGCAGACCAAAGCACTGGCCGAAGCCATAGACAACCTTCAGCAGGAAGCTCGCCGCCAGGCAATGACCATCACGCCGGTGCAGCTGGCCGGCAATGAAATCTACGAAATCCTCAAGAAGCGCTTGATCGACGAGCTCCCCGATGAAGACACCATCGCGGAGATTGCGGAAGAATACGCACAGCAAGTCAAAAAGGCCGAGGATGGCGGCTATATCGTCGCGGCCAGTATTGAACAGATCGCGGAGCAGGTGCGAGAAACGTATCCCTTCCACCCCTCGTTCAAACACCTGGTCGCCCTGTTCAAGGAAAATGAAGGCTTCCGCCAGACCCGCGGTCTGATGCAGTTCACCGCACGACTTCTCAAGAGTGTGGATCAGCGGGAAACCGATGATGTGTTCCTAGTGGGTACCCAGCACCTCGACTTAAACGATGCTCAAGTCAAAGATGAAATCGAACGCATCGCTCCCAACCTGATCCCTGCGATCACGCACGATATCGCCGATGATGGCGACGCGATTGCAGAGATGATTGACAACGAGCTCGGTGAAGACGCAGCCCAACAAGTCATGACGTTGCTTCTGGCATCCTCCCTGTCTCGCGCCGTAGGCGGACGCATTGGCCTATCTGAAAGCGAGATCATCGAGTTTCTGGCCGCGCCAAACCGCAAAGCGGACGCCTTTCTCAATGCCTTGCAGCGGCTAAGGGAACAGGCGTGGTACCTGCACCGAGAAGATCAACGGTTATTCATCAAAGAGACGGAAAACCTCTCGCGCCAGATCGAGCGTAACGCCAAAGAAATCCCCCAGCCCAAGATTGATCAGGCACTGATAAACCGGCTCAGTGGCATTTTGCAACCCGTTCGCAAGAACGCCTATCAGGACGTACAGGTGCTACCACAGCTGGACGAACTAAAACTGAGCGGCCCTCGTGTGCTGATTGTCATCAAGCCAGATGGCAAGGTGCCGCCCAGCGAGCTGCAGAACTTCTTCGATTACCAGCAGGAGAAGAACAACCTGCTGGTACTCACCGGGCAGGACAGCCACCTCACCGACGCTGTCGAGGATCGCCTGCGTGAGCTCTACGCCATCGAGCAGATCAGCAAGCGGCTTAAACCAGGTGACACCCTGTACGAAGAAGCCCGCGATCGCATGGAAGAGGCCGAGGACCGATTCAACAAGGCCCTCTCTGCTGCTTACAACCGCGTTTATTTCCCCAGCGTCGACGACATCGACGGCCGTGAGTTTCTGGCTCCTGTCACGATAGATAACGGATTAAAACTGGGCGAAGGCGATCAGTCGGCCGAGGCACAAATTGAAGCCCTCCTGGCCAGCCCGCGCGCCAACTACAAGCTGGCGATGGATCTGGCAGACGACTTCAACCAGTACTTTGCCATGGCCGAGGAATACCTCTGGCCTGCGGGCAAGGAAAACCGTCGAACCCCATGGAAGGACGTGGTTTCCCGGGCCAAAAGCAACCCTGCCTGGCCGTGGATGCCGGGTGCAAGTGGTATGGACACCCTCAAAACAGAGGCGCTCAAACAAGGTCGTTGGCGGTTGGGCGAGGATGGCTACATCGAGAAAGGCCCCTTCCCGAAGGAGAAAACCAGCGTCAACGTTTCTCTTGTGGGCACCCACCCTGAGACGGGGGAGTCCATACTCAGCCTGACGCCACGCCATGCAGGCGAAAGCCCGGTAGTGTATTACTCCACCAAGCCCGAGTTTTCCGGAAGCGAGCCGCAGGTGGATGACCTTGAAAACTTCCACACTGCCGAGGGCACGCTCTATTTCCTGGTTAAAGATCCCACCGGTAAATACGAGGTTGGCGCACCGGCCCGCTGGTTAGCGGATTTGAAAATTCGCCATCAGGTCTCCCCCGCTGGCGATAAGCGCACTGTCACGCTGCAGTCCACCCCCAGCGCCGAGATGCACTACACCCTGGATGGCTCCAACCCCAAGGATGGCAAACTCTACGAGGGGCCTTTCGAAATCGGCCCCGAGGCGGTGCGACTGCTGGTCCACGCCAAAGCGGGCGAAGCGACCAAAAACGCTGACTTTCAGATTCCTGCCAGCGGTGACAAGCAGGTCCAGATCGACGACACCAAACCGGCACGTCTGGCAAGCGGAAAGCGAGTGTCCCTGGATACGACAGACCGGGTGTTTGGCGTGATCAATCGGTTCCGGGACCAGGCCGGCACCCGCTTCAAAGGGGTGAGAATTGAGATCGGAGAGGGTGAAAACACCGTCACCGTGCGCTTTCAGGAGCGGGAGGTCACGGCAGCCATGATCGAAGGCACCGTCAACAGCTTAAGGGACGTTCTGCAAGACCCTCAGGCAGCGGTGGCTGTCACGGTCGCGGATGGCATCCAGTTTGAAAGCGGCTTCGAGGCCAAGGAGTTCGCCAAGATAGCCGGCCTCGAACTGCGCCCGGGCGATGTCGCCCAGGAGGAATAACACCATGTCCGCAGCGCGCGCCAGTCGCAGTACCAAAGCCCAGCATCAGGGGGTAACCCGGACGTTGGGTTTTGGCGTGCCCGCCACCTCCGACCCGCACCATTTTAAGGTCATCATCCCCAAAGCCAACACCGGCCGGGTACAGATCAGCGAATACCTGGGGCTGCAAACCCAGAGCGCGGAACTTGCAGTGATCGACCGTGTGCTGCTGGAGCGTCCGCGCTGGACTGCGATCCGTGCCGAAGTGCAGCGCGCCTTCAACGCCCGGCTTAAGGCCCACAACCTTAAAACCTCCGCCTGGAAGGTGGGGGAAAACCCGGTGGATCGTCTGCTGGGCAAGGAGCTCTGCGTGCTGGCCTGGGCGGTGGAAGGGATGGATATGGACAAGATTCCCGTGGCAGTACGCAACTGGCTTGCGTTGCGGCCAGAGGAACGCTGGTGGCTCTTTGGCATGACCGCGATGAGCACAGGCGGTGTCAAAGACGGCAACAAGGGTTGGCGGTTGGCTCTGCGCCACGCTTTGGGAGACGTGGCCCAGAGCGAACTGCTTCAGCCCCAAGCCCGCAAACAATTTTCCCGTCAGGGCCTGGACTTACCCATGCCCGACCTATTCGATAGTGAGTAACCCATGACGGAAGACACAACACAAACAAACACCATGGCTCTGACACCATTCGCACTTAAGGACGCCCCGGCGCTGATCGAAGCAGTCTTTCCTGCGCAGAAGGTTTCCTTTGAAGCGCAAAAAGAGCGTAAGGCGAACCTCGGGCAGACCTTGACGGGTCTGGGTTCTTATTGGAAAGGCCGCAAGCCGCTCATTTTGGTGCGTGCGATTGTGTTGGGCAGCTTACTGCCGCAAACGGGGGATGCCGAAGCAGACCTTGCTATTTTCGAGAAACTAATGGCCTTCGATGACGAAGGCCTGGCTCGGCGTGCTTTGGTTCAAGGCGCGCTCAAGCCGAAGGATATTGCAGCCCGAACCGAACTGAACAACCCTTGGGACTATTTCAGTTACACCATCAAAAACAGCCGCTTCACCGCCGAGCAGATTGAGTCCTGGTGCTGCCCTTTTGACGCCGATAAGGAAGGAGTCACTTTACGCTGGCGCCGAGACATCGAGGAGCGCGATAAATTAGTGCTCTATCGTAAAGCACTGGCCACTTTTGCCAGCTACGAAGAGAAGGCCGCCCTGTGCAAACGTCCGGAAGAGGTGGATCAGGACTGGCTCTATGCCCCGGTGTGGCCCGCCGTCAACCGCCACTACGCGCATTTGGGCATCGAGGCCCATTCCTTCCCGGAGCTGATCGAGCAACTGGGCATCCTGCGCTATGGTCACCGCCCCCGCGTTGGCGACACCTTTTGCGGCGGCGGTTCCATCCCGTTCGAGTCGGCACGCATTGGTTGTGATGTCTATGCTTCTGACCTTAATCCTATCGCCTGTATGCTGACCTGGGGCGCGCTCAATATCATCGGCGCCTCCCCCGAGCGCCGTGCCGAAATCGAACAGGCCCAGCGTGAGGTGGCAGAGGCGGTGGATAAGGAAATCACGGCGCTGGGCATCGAGCACGACGAACATGGCAACCGTGCCAAGGCCTACCTCTACTGCCTCGAAACCCGCTGCCCCGAGACAGGCTGGATGGTGCCCATGTCTCCATCTTGGGTGATTTCCAAAAGCCGTAATGTCATCGCCAAGCTTATCCCTGACCAGGAAAACGAGCGCTTCAATATTGAGGTAGTCAGCGGCGTTTCCAAGGAAGAGATGCAAGCCGCCGAGAAGGGCACCGTTCAGGACGGCGCCCTGGTCTATGAGCTGGACGGTAAAGTCTACCGTACACCGATTAAGACCCTGCGCGGCGACTACCGGTTACCCGACGGTACCACCGGCAACAGGCTGCGCCGCTGGGAGAAACACGACTTCAAGCCCCGGCCCGACGATATCTTCCGGGAGCGGCTCTACGCCATCCAGTGGATTAAAAAGGAGACTCTGGATAAATCTCGGCAGGAGACCTTCTTCGCCTCGGTCACCGAGGCCGACCTGGAGCGGGAAAGAAAGGTGGAGCAGATTGTGGCTGACAACCTTACCCGCTGGCAGGAAGAGGGGCTGTTACCTGATATGGAAATCGAGCCAGGCTATAACACAGATCAACCTATTCGCGAGCGCGGCTGGACCTATTGGCATCATTTGTTCAATGCGAGGCAGTTGCTGCTCTTTTCAAGGTACTTTCAGTACTCAACGCCCGAGGACTATGTATTCAACGCCAAGTCGCTGGACTGGAATGCCAGAATCGCTAACTGGATGAATCACTGGGAAAAAACGAACAATGTCTTTTATAACCAAGCATTAAATACTTTCTATAACTACGGAATCCGGTGTTTTGTCAGCCATGAGGCAGGGCGCTCCTTTGGCTTTGCGAACAGCCCACTTCCCAAAGTGGCTAAATATATAAGCTGTCATGATGCAACTGCACTAGAAGCTTCTTCAGATTTATGGGTTACTGATCCGCCCTATGCGGATGCTGTTCACTATCACGAAATCACCGAATTCTTCATCGCCTGGCTGCGCAAGCATCCACCCAAGCCATTCGATGAGTGGACATGGGACTCCCGCCGCGCCCTGGCCATCAAGGGCTCCGGCGACGACTTCCGACGCGGTATGGTGGATGCCTACAGGGCCATGGCGGAGCATATGCCGGACAACGGCATGCAGTGCGTGATGTTCACCCATCAGGATACGGGCGTCTGGTCCGATATGGTGGGCATCTTCTGGGCGGCGGGCCTGCAAGTGGTCGCCGCCTGGTATATCGCTACCGAGACCACCTCGGAACTGAAAAAAGGCGGCTATGTACAGGGCACGGTGATTCTGATGCTGCGCAAGCGGCCCGCCGGCGAGCGGGCCGGCTTCAAGCAGCGCATACTGCCGGCGGTGCGGGCTGAAGTTAAGCGCCAGATCGAGACCATGATGCACCTCAACGACGAGGTCAAGGACAAGCACGGTGAGCCGGTGTTCAACGACTCCGACCTGCAAATGGCCGGGTACGCCGCCGCCCTCAAGGTGCTGACCGCCTATACCACCATCGGCGGTGAGGATGTCACCCGCTTTGCGCTGCGTCCGCGTGCCAAAGGTGAGGTCACCGTTGTTGACGAAATCGTGCAGCAGGCTGCCGAGGCGGCCAATAGCCTGCTGGTACCGGAAGGCTTGGGTGCAGAAACCTGGGCCCGGCTGTCCGGCATTCAGCGCTTTTACCTGCGCATGATGGACATGGAAACCACCGGCGCGTCCAAACTGGATAACTATCAGAACTTCGCCAAGGCCTTCCGGGTACAGGACTACGCCAGGGTCATGGCGGACATGAAAGCCAACGCGGCCCGCCTCAAGCGCGTCACTGAATTCACCTCCCGCGACCTTACCGATAGCACGGAGATCGGGCCAACCTGGCTGGGCCATCTGATCATCGGTTTGCAGCAGGTACTGGCCGAGGTGGAGCCGCAGGCTGTAATCCAACAACTCCAGCAAAACCTGCCGGACTTTATGGAAGTGCGCCCGCTCCTGATCGATATGCTTAGCTTTATGGAGAGAAAAGCACCGGAAACCACAGTGCGCGAAGCCGCCGAAGTACTCGGCGCAAGGCTCAAAAACCTGAGGGCACTGGGACAGTAATGTCAGTGGACGGATGCTAACCCATGACCATACGCCGGTTTTCCTCCCGCACCCATCGGCTGGATCGCTCATTTCTGCTGGAGCACCTCAAGGGCGCACGCAGCTATAAACGCATCGCGGGCTATTTCACCAGCTCACTGTTTGAAGTCGCCAATGAGCTATTGGAATCGATCCCTGAGGTCAAGATTGTCTGCAACGTGGATATCCATCCGGACGACCTCAAAGTCGCCCAGTTGCGCGAATCTAAGATGATTGGCCGCTGGAACGAACAGGGGCTGGAGGCTGAAGCGCTGCTCAACCGTGAACGCTATCGCCGCCTGGATGCCTTCCTGGTGCAGCATGGCCAAGCGGTGCGTGTGGCGCCGGATAGCATCTGCGGTTTTCTGCACGGCAAGGCTGGCGTCATCGAACTGGCTGATGGACGCAAGCTTGGCTTTATCGGTTCGATGAACGAAACCCGTAGCGGGTGGCAACGCCACTACGAAATTCTTTGGGAGGATGAATCAGCCGAAGGGGTGGCGTGGATCGAAGAGGAGTTTGACTTCCTTTGGAATGCCGCCCGACCACTACCTGAGGCCGTGATACGCGAAGTGCGCAGGCGCGGCTATCGCCGGGAAGTGGTGTTTGACGAGATAGACGATGACGAGGATTTGGCACCGGCGGCGCTGGTGGAATCACCTCTTTACCGGGAAGGCCTGTCCCTTCAGCCCTGGCAGCAAGGGTTTGTCACGGAATGCCTGCGTCATTACCGTAACCACGGCATTGTAAGACTGTTACTGGCGGATGAAGTGGGGCTTGGCAAGACACTTTCTCTGGGTACGGCCGCTCTGGCGTTGTGCCTTCTCAGCGACAAGGAACAGAAAGCGCGCCGGCCGGTAGTGATCTTCGCTCCGGCGACGCTCTGTGAGCAGTGGCAGACGGAGATGATTGATAAACTCGGCATCCCCTGTGCCCGTTGGGATACCCAAAAGAAAGTCTGGCTGGACTATGATGGCCGCACAATATCCGCCGCAGGCCGCGAGCAAATCGCCAAGTGCCCGTTGCGCATTGGGATTGTCTCCACTGGTTTAATGATGCGCGACTCGCTGGAAAAACAACATTTGCTGGGTTTGCGTTACGGACTGGTCATTCTCGACGAGGCCCATAAGGCCCGCAGCCGCCAGGGATTTGGTCGCGACGCGGGCACTCCCAACGAGCTGCTTGCGTTTATGCGAGAGATCTCCGCAAGGGCAGATCACGTTTTGTTGGGGACGGCTACACCGATCCAGACCCGACCAGAAGACCTATGGGACCTGATGGGCATTCTCCATCAAGGCAAGGGGCAGTTCGTTCTGGGCAACGATTTCGCCAAATGGCATCGCCCGCGGGAGGTGCTACCCATACTGGCTGGAGAGCAAGAAGTTGTTGAACCCTCGTTTGCCTGGGAACTCCTCCGTTCACCACTCCCGGTTGTGGACTCAACACAAGAGCCGCGGGCGCGGCGCTTATACAGTGCCATCCGCCAGGATCTTGGCCTCACAAACGAGGATTGGCAGACAGCAAAGCCATTCACGGATTTGACCGAAGAAACACGCGAAATACTGGAAGATGAACTCCACCGCGAGATGGCCGGTGCGAGCTTTTTTCAACGGGAAAACCCGTTTGTGCGCCATATTGTGCTGCGGAAACGGACAACACTGGAAGATGCCGGTTTACTAACCAAAGTGGGTGTGGATGTTCATCCGGATTCCAGCCTGGCCAAGGAAATTCATCTGTTCAACGCCTTGTTCGAAGGTAAGGCGCTGCGTACCAGCGAGGACTTCCGACAGGCCTATATCGAGGCGCGCAATTTCGGCAAGGCCTTGGCGAAGCGCGGTAAAGGTGGCGGCTTCATGAAGAACCTGATGGAACAGCGTATTTGCTCCAGTATCGCCGCTGGGCTCAGTACTGCACGCATGCTATTGGAAGGTCGCACCGTACATGAAGAGGAAGACGAGCAAGAAGTAGACCTGACCTTGGAAACGGGGGAGGAGCGCACGGTGCTGCAGCGCCTGATCGATCGCTTGGAGCGTATTGAAAAAGACCCCAAGCTCAGCGCTGTGATTCATTACCTGGAGCGCGAAAAGTGGCTCGACCACGGCGTCATCATCTTCAGCCAGTACTACGACACCGCCAAGTGGGTCGCCGACGCACTCGCGGACCGTTACCCGGATGAAGCCATCGGCTTATATGCCGGTGCTGGACGCAGCCGCCTCTATCAAAAAGGTGACAGCGTCTTCAGCGAACGCGAAATATTGAAGAAGATGGTTGCGGAGCATGAGATCCGAATCATGGTAGCTACGGATGCCGCCTGTGAAGGCCTCAACCTACAAACACTGGGAACGCTGATTAACATCGACCTGCCATGGAACCCCACCCGCCTGGAACAACGCATTGGTCGCATCAAGCGTTTTGGCCAAGTGCGCGAGAAAGTCGATATGCTCAATCTTGTCAACGAACAAACCGTAGACGAGACGGTATATGAACGGCTTTCGGAACGAATGCGTGATCGCTACAACTTATTTGGCTCACTGCCGGATACCATAAAGGACGAATGGATTGATGACATCGAAACCCTGGGCGAGAAGATGGATGAATATATCAACGCTCAGAAAGAAGCAACCGGATTTGACCTCCGCTACACCACGACCATGCAGCCCTCTGAAAAGGACTGGAGGGATTGTTCTGATGTTCTGTCACGAAGGGATTTTGCGCAATTGATGAGCACTGGGTGGGGAGCAAGCCGCTAAACGTCCGAGGAGGCTCATCGGCTATATTTCCGTACTGACTTCAACGGCAGTCTCAACCAGGCTCTCGACAACAGAATATATATCGATACTCTCATCGGGCACGTCAATACTGACAATCAGGCTGTAGCGCACGGAGTTTTGCCACCGATCCTGAGCCGTCCGATATTTCCACCAACCGCCCACTGGATAGACAGCTATGGTGTGCATATCAGCCAAGTCCGCGGCCGCGCCTGTCCAAATATCGGAATGCAATGAACCCCGAGTACGCAACTGAGGACCAAGTCGCCAGCCATCATTGGCTCCTTCCGGACCACTGTAATCTTCAGTTTCTTCATTCGCCTTTTGATTGATCGATGCCCGGAAATTTTCCAGCGACTGGCCAGGACGGATAACCTCGAAGCGAAGCCCGTGAGACTGGTAGCTGTAACGTCGACGATACCCTCGGCGCCCTGGATTGGGCTCAATAAAGTAGGACAAGGTTACCCGGAGTTTCACCTCCAACTCAGGCGGTAATTGCTGTAATACCTCAATAGGCCATGGCAACTGGTAGAGCTGCATCTCATTCAGCTTGGGATCATTTGAGTTCGAAGCATCAGCATCTTTGGCAAAGGGCTGCAAACTGTCCTGAGCAATGAGCGTCAAGGCATGATTGGCGCTGTATCTGGCGCGCTCGAGATCAGGTACCCCGTAGCCAACACACCGGAGCATGGTCTCCTTGGACAGCTTTGGGCTGTGTTGCTGGTACAAAAGCCCGAAACGTTCCCACATTTTGGGCGTCCACTCGGCCGAATGCGCTATAAGTGCGCGAATGGTTTCAGGCCAATATTCCGGATATTCAGCCATGAGTATCGCAGCTTGCCTTGAAACCAAAGCACACGCAGCACTGGTATCGGCAGTGGTCTCGAACAGCTGTCCTGTGGTTCTGCCAGATGTTGTTAACAACGAAATAACGTCAGCGTTCGAAACTTCCGTAGCATCTGATGAGAGCAGCCGATTACCGCCCTCTGCAACTACATCCGGCTTATAGGGTGCATGCTTCCTCCAGGCCCAGTTAACTGAGGAACGTGTTGCAGGTGCGACATCGCCCGATTCTGCCAAAGGTGACCATCCGTCGAAACTTGGATCGTCATTAGTAGTCTTTTCGGTATAAGCACCAACCGTGAGAGCATTCCACGCCTGGGCTGGGTCCTCTATCTGGGCAAGGTGAACTTGCTCCCAGTAGTCCAGGTCCGGTGAGATGTCCCTATTGTTACCTGCAGAGATTATAAAAAGACGCTGTTTACCATCTTCCATGCCTGAGGAAAACAGATCAATTTCAGCGGACCAAGAAGACGGCTGCCCGCCTTCTCTCTCCGGCGCAGCAGTTACTGCTAGCGAGTACACACGAGAGCAATCCGGCATGCCTACTTCCAGCTTTGCTGCAGTACCTACAGTAATGGCTCCGTACAGTTCGGGATCGTTGCTACCGGCTGGGGGTAAAATTCGTGCTGATTCAATTCGATGATTCAGCATTATTGGCTCATTACTGACCAAGGCCGCATACAAGTCGCCGAACGCTGCCAATCCAGCCTGCCGAGACCCATGGTCATTGAACGGAGCAAGGGGATTCGTCGGATTAAAGTCATCATATTTCGGCCAATCTGGGTGCCAGCGTTCAGCCTGTTTTTCCGTGCACACCTCACCAAGAAGAGGGTGGTTGTAGTTGACGCCTGTGTCCAAAATCGTCACGGAAGCCGATGCATTCTCGTCGAGATGAAGTCGTCCTTTCAGGTCATCGGCCCACTCATGTTGTTCTTTGGGCGACAACGCAATAAAGACATTCGGCGTTTCCTTGGCCGGCCTGAGTTCTTCGAGGTTGGCGATCAGTTCCGGTGCTCTCTCGAGCTGATGGGCTGAAGCTTTGATCAGGATTACTACGCTGTCAAAGAAACTGAGAGATGTATTGCCCAACTGAGCTCCAATCCGCTCAGCCAATTGATGCGCGATCTGAATAGGGTCTTCGTCTTCTGGTCGTTTCTTTAACCAGAGCTCCCACCACACCTGCTGCTGTGGATCAGCTGGGTAGAGTGACAAATCATCCGTCCAGAATGACTGTAAATCTGCAAGCTTGATCTCGACGATACTATCAATCAGGTTATGGTTTCTGGGGCCACCCTTCCCATCCTTATCAGGGTCCAAATATTGCTCAATTTTTCGCTGAAATACGTCCCGTCTCGATTCAGGAATAAAAACAACGGCTACTTCACGACCATCTACCTGGCGACAGGAGCGAAGCTTAAAATCACGACTAGTATCCAGACTATCCAGCGGCAGATCACAACCTGGCGTCCCTATGATCTCAACATAGATGCCTATATCGTCTGTGACAGGCTCAGTTGCCTGCTCTCTTTGACTTTGAAACTGCGAGAGCACAGCTGAGTATTGGTGAGATAAGGATCGACCATGTGAATGACGATCTTGTGGTGGAATGACGGGATTACGACCAGTGCGGCGTGATCGAAAAGCCTCATGGTTTGCGAATCCGTCCAGCAGGATATGTGGCTTCCGTTCCGTCATTGGACCTCTTATTGTTTTCCAGACTGACGGCGTTTAATCGCTTTCGTGATCAACGCTGTCGTAATTTTAGTGTCATGATGCAAGACGGCTTCTTTCGCCGCGTCTTCACAGGCGCGGGTTACCTCCGCCGAACTCAACCCATCCGCTGCAGCAGTGATATCCGCCCACGCCAATGAATCGGTATCAAACACAGACAAGCGATTTTCGATGAGCTTTCTGATCTGATCTTGTCCTGGCTTTTCAAATCGGATGATATCGTCAAACCGCCGATAGAGTGCTTTATCAAGCAGCTCGGGATGATTGGTGGCAGCTACTATGATGCTTTCGGAAGCATCCTGCTCTACAAACAACAGAAATGAGTTCAAAACCCTGCGGATTTCCCCAACATCATTCTGAGCACCACGCTGTGTTCCAATGGCATCAAACTCATCAAAGAGATACACCGCACGGGTTCGCTTTATGTGTTCAAATATCAACCTAAGCTTAGCCGCAGTTTCCCCCATAAACCGGGTAATCAAGTTATCGAGCACGATGGTGTACAAAGGCAATTTCAGCTCTGTCGCCAAGACTGCTGCTGACATCGTCTTGCCTGTACCAGGTGAGCCTGTAAACAACAGCTTACGTCGAGGAAAAAGTCCGAACTGAGCAAGCCGGTCTTTTTGGCGTTGTTCCAAAAGAACCTGCTCCAGACGTTCGCTAACTTCACTAGACAACACCAGCTCGCTGCTGCGAACCGTCGAGTGAGTTAGCTCAAGAAGCCCTTTAAGGTCGCCCTTTGGCTGCTGAGCCAGAGGGGTAGGCTTGGCAGCCGCGAGCCCCATATCCTTTAGGCCCTTTTGAGACCTTTCAACCATCGCTTTTATGTCGCTCGCCAGTTTATGGTGCCCCTGACGTGCTTCTTTTGCTGCCACCTGCAAAGCAATAGCATAGAACCGCTGATCGTCGCGATCAGCGTGGCTCTTAAGTAACGCTTTTATTTGCTCAGCTGTAGCCATGGTTTCCTTGTGCCCCCTCGGGTGCAATAGTAGACGATTTTATCCGGTGATAGAACAATAGATTCAGGACCTTAGGTACATCCCCGACTCGGCAGTACGCCTTTTTTCCAAGCCTCTCAACCGCTTACCTCCAGCCCATACCCATCGTCTGAATTGAGGGGGCACCTCAGCATGCGCCTCCCGATTCACCTTCCTCCGCAATGTGGACCGCTGCAGCGCCCCGGCCCCCAGGTTGAAGGTGAAGGACACCAGCGCATCGTACTGGCCGTCGCTTAGGGGCACATCGATCAGCCGCAGGACGGCGCGTTCGGCCACCTGGACATCCCGGCGCAGCAGGTCCTCGGCCTCCTGCTCAGTGATGCCCTGTTGGTACCGGTCCTGCTCATGATCCCGCACCAGATGGCCGTAGCCGATGGTCGGATATCCCGCCGGACAAATGTAGACGGTCGGGCTGAAGCCCTCAAAGCGTTTGATCAGGTCCAGCCCGTCCTGGGTGATGTGCCGCATCTCACTGCCCTCGCGCCTTGGCCAGTGCGCGCTGGCCAAACCAGAAACTCATCACCGCCGCGAAGAGCGCCTGGGTTTCCGGGTCCCAGATCTGCGGCAGGGCCACCACGAAGGCGAGTCCCTGGTCGGCCATCAGAACGTACAGGGCGCTGAGTTTCACGGCGGTGAACAGCAGGAAGAAGGCGTAGGTGATCACCGGGCGCACCGAGGCGCGCAGGCCGTCCACCCATTTCACGCCGGTGAGCCGGTTGTCGTACTTGTAGAGAGCCTGACTCTCGGCGATGTCCGCCTCCACGGCGATCTCTTCCAGGCGCTGGCTGTGCCCCAGCCGCATCTGCTCCATCTGGCGGTCCAGGATGGCGAGTTCGTGTTTGCGGTCCTGGCGGTCCTGCCAGAGCTTGAGCAGGTCGGGAAAGGCGCTGGAGATGAAGCCCAGCAGGCTACCGAGCAGGGTTAGCATGTTTATTGTCCTCCGAACAGTTTGAACTTGATTGCCAGCCCTGCCATCAGGGCCAGCAGCAGGCCGGTGGTGGCGATGCGCACCATGGTCTGCCAGGCGGTGCGCTTGGCGAGGTTCAGTGCCTGCAGCAGAGAGCGCAGCTCGCGGATGTCCTCCCGGGCGTTCTCCCCGTCCAGACCGACGTCGGCCAGTGCTCGCCGAGCACCGCGCTCGGCGGCCCGGCTCAGCATGTCCTCGAGGTCTTCTTGCGGCAGGGTCACCAGGGGTGTGTGCTTGTCCTGTGGCGCCATAGGCCCTCCCAAAAACACAACGACCACTCGGTGGCGGGTATGTTCAGGACGAACGGTATGCCGCGAGCGCATGGATGCGCATGAGCGGCCGTCAGGGTGAATCGGTATTGAAATCAGCGGTTGGGGGTTTCGGCTTCAATGCGAGTGACGAAACCCCGGCCGTCGAGTTGGTGTTCGACCCGCTGGAGCAGCCACACCCCGTCCACCGGGTCGCGAAGCCCCGTCAGTCGGATCTTGCCCTCGGCCTGCAGCGCCGGATTGCCGATCAGGGTCAGTGACAGGGTGGCGTTGCCGCGGCGCAAAGATTCCAGCTTGGCCGAGGCGGCGCGGGTTGCCGCCTCGGCGTCCGGATAGGGGTGGCGCAGGGTGTAGACCGGTTTGCCATCCCCCACCAGCACCGGCACCCGGTCCGCGCCGTTTGGGTCGTGCCACCAGGCGCGCACCGCCTGGTATTTGCCGCGTTCGGACTGGGTCATCCGGTGCCGGCTGACGTCGGTGGCAGTGATAGGGATGGTGGGCAGGTCGCGGCCAGTCGCTGCCTTGGCCTCGCCCCTGGGCACGAACACCAGAAAGCCGGCCACCGGCTTGGCCACAGCGCCGTGCTCCCGTGCCAGTCGGGTCAGCAGGTGCAGATCGGACTCCTCGGTTTGGTCGAGGTGTGTGATGGGAATGCCGGCCAGGGCCTCCGCCACCCGGGGGGTCAACCCGTGCTCGGTAGCGATGGTGGCCACCAGGTCGCCCAGGCTCAGGTCGTGCCAGCTGCGGGTCCTCGGTGCCTTGATGGCCGCGCGCAGGTCCGCCGCCTTGCCGCGAATGGTGAGGCTCGCCGGTGGCCCCGAGTGCTCGACCTCGTCCACCACATACAGCCCCATGCGGCTGAGGCCGGTGCGGCCATCGCCCAGGAACACTTCCAGTTCCACGCCGTGGGCGGGCCACTCGATGCGGCCGTCGCGGTCGTCCAGCAGGATCTCGACGGTGTCGGATTGGATGCCCGCCTCGTCGGTGATGCGCAGAGACAGCAGCCGGTCCCGGATCCGGGCGGTGATGTCCTGCCGATCCGCGAGGATGCGAAAGTCCGGTTTCATACATCTAACCCCACAGGCGGATCGTGGCCTCATTCACCGGCGTACGGTTGAACTCCGGCAGTTCGATCAGGATGCCGGCGGGTAGCACCGGGCCGCGCTCGGCCAGGCCGGGATTGGCCGCCAGTACCGCTTCCACGACTCCTCGAGCCCGGCCGTACCAAGCCAAGCAAACGGCATCAAGGACGTCACCGTCTTTGGTTCGGTAGCGGGCCATCAGTCGTTGTCCTCGCCATAGTGGGTCAGCTGCAGCCGGAAGCCTTGCTTCAACGGTTGCCCGTTGCCCTGGAAGATCGATTGGGTCTCCTCAAGGTGGGTGATCACCCAACGCCCCCAGATGAAGCCGAGGCCGTCCACCAGCAGCAGCGGTTCTCCGCGGCCGGCTTGCCGGCGCATCAGCTCCAGCTGTTGCAGGCCGCCGCGGTAGTGCGGATAGATCACGCCGGTCAGCTCCAGGGTCTCCTCACCCGGCCCGAGGAACTGCTGGGCCGGGCGGCGCAGCAAGCGCTCCTGGGGTTGCCAGCGGTAGGCCTGGCTGCGCTTGAGTTCCTGGTAGGCCGCCGTGTCCACCGAGAAGCGGTAGTCGCCCAGCGCCATCATGGTTTCGTTCATCGGATTGCCTCACGGAAAAACGGCGGGCTTCGCCCTAACCGTCGTACAGTGCCGAGCGCCGATCGGTCTCAGCCCGCAGCCGCTGCGCTTCCAGCGCTTTCTGCACCTCGGCCGCGATGGCCTTCTCGTCCATGCCCGGCTGGGCGTGGATGGTGATCGGTGCATCGATGCGCACGTATCGCGAGGTCTTGTGCACCGGACTGGCCGACTCGATCTGTGGCAGCGCCTCGACCGTCGCCGTAGGGACGGCCATGGCCGGTTGTGCCGCGAGGGCCGAGCCGACGGCCGCCGTCGCGAGCCGGTTGCGGCGCCGGTTCGCCGGCTTGGCCTCGGCTTGTTCATCGTCGCCGAACCAGCCCGACACCTTGTCCCAGGCCTGACCGAGCAATTCGAAGGGTTTGGCCAGCAGTTGGAGCTTGCCCAGCAGCCAGTCCACCGCCCCGGCGGTGAGCGACTTGACGCCCTCCCACAGCCCGCTGAAGAAGGCGCCGATAGGTTCCCAATACTGGATCAGCAGATAGGCCGCGCCAGCCAGAGCCGCGATACCCGCGACGATCAGGCCGATGGGATTGGCCGTCATGGCGATGTTCAACGCCCACTGCGCGGCGGTAACCACGCCCATGCGGGCGGCACTCAGCGCCGACAGGACATTCAGGCGCGTCATCCCCAGCTGCGCCAGAGCCAGTCCGGCACTCAGAGTGCGGTAGGCCGTCACCAGCGACAGCACCCCGCCCTTTAAGAAGGTGTAGGCATAGGCGCCGGCGATGGCTGTCACCTTTAGAGCGATCAGCCCCGCGGTCGCGCCCACGATCACCTTGGTGAGCAAGGGATATTCCTGCGCCGCTCCGGAAACCCAAGAGGCCATGCCGGCGAACAGCTCGGCCCCGGCAGCCACCGTGGGCAGCAGGACACTGCCGAGACTGATGGCCACACTCTCCAGCGCGCTGCCCAGGCGCTTGAGGGCACCGTGGGTGGTGGCGCTCATCTTGCGCGCCATGGCCTCGGCCGTGCCCTGGGCCTGCCGCAGCTCGGCGATGTAGCTGTCCAGGGCACCGCTGCCGGCCTGTTTGAGCAACTCGGTGAGTCCCGCCGAGGCCTCCTCGCCGAAGATCTGCTTGACCGCTTCGGCCCGCTCGGCAGACCCCAACCCCTCGGTGGCCTCGGCCAGCTCCTTGAGCAGTTCCGGCACCGGCCGCAGGTTGCCGTCCAGGTCGGTGACCTCCACCCCCAGCGCCGCCAAGGCATCGGCGGCCGCCTTGGGCGGTGCCGACAGGCGCAGGAAGGCCGCCCGCAGCGCGGTGCCGGCCATGCTGCCCTGGATGCCGACGTTGCCGAGCAGGCCGGCCATGGCCGCCACCTCCTCGATACCGGCGCCGGCGCTGCTGGCGACCGGTGCCGCGTATTTCAGGGTGTCGCCCAGCATCTGCAGGGTGGTGTTGGAGCTGGTGAAGGTAGCCGCCAGCACATCCCCGACCCGGCCCATTTCCTCCGCCTTCAGCGAAAAGCCGCTGAGGATGTTGGAGGCGATGTCGGCGGTCTGGGCCAGATCACTGCCGGCGGCCTGGGCCAGGCTCAACATGCCCGGCGTGGCGGCGATGATCTCGTTGGTCTTGAAACCGGCCATGCCGAGAAAGGTCATGGCGGAGGCCGCCTCGGAGGCGGAGAACAGGGTGCTCTCCCCCAACTGCCGCGCGGTCCGCTCGAGACTTTGCAGGGACTCGTCACTGGCCCGGGTGATGGCGCCCAGCTTGGCGATGGACTGCTCGAACCCCACGGCGATCCGCACCGGCGCCGCCACGCTCGCCCCCAGGGCCACCGCGTCGAACAGCTGGCCGCGCAGGTCTGCGCGCTGGGCCTTGACGGCCTCCTGAGCACGCATGACCCGCGCCAGCCGCTGATACTTCTGGCTCAGGCGGTCGACCGTCGCCCCCAGCCGGACATTGTCACGGGCGAGACCGGCGGTGGAGACGCCCGCACCGTCCAGCTCCCGGCCGCTGCGCTGCAACCGCTCACGCTGTTTGGCCAGCTCCCGGGACAGCCGCTCGGTCTTTTGCCGGGCGGCCTCGAAGGACTGGGTGAGGCGCTGGCTGGGCTGGTCCGTCTGCGCCAGTTCCTTGCGCAGGCGCATCAGCTCCCGGGAGGCGGCGTTGTAGGCCGCCCGCGCTTTGCCCACATTGGCCTCGGCCAGTTCGAACCGGCGGACCGCCGCCTGCTGGTCCTTGAGCTTATCGAGGGTCGCCCCCAGCCGACCCAGCTGTGCCTGGGAGCCCCGTACCGCCTGACGAAAGCTCTGACCCACCGTCGCCCCGATCTGGAGCGCCAGCTTGAAGGACGACGCGGTCATGGCTGTAAATCCTTCCTTTTCGGCAATACGTCGAGCCAGGCCATGAGTTCATGGCCGTCGAGTTCGAGCAGTTCGGTGAGGGACCAGCCGGTGTGGCTGGCGAGGACGACGAGGGCGCGACGGGCGTCGCGGGGCGTCAGGACAAAAAATCCTGATAGGCTTTCTGCAGCTTGGCGTAATCCGCCATGTCCAGATCCAGCAATTGCTCTGGCGTCACCTCACAGAGGTTGGCAAACAGCTGGATCTCCTTTTCCGCATCGCTGCGGGCGCCCTGCTCGACACCGAGCATGTCGCGCACCTTGGGACGGCGCAGGCGCAGGATTTTCACTTGCGCGCCGTCGATGCTGATGGGGTGCTGCAGTTCCACTTCGATGCTGCTCATTGGGCGGCGTCCTCTTTGTTCGAATCGGTGTCGGTGTCCGCGGTCTCGGTGTCACCCGCCTTCAGCGCCTGCACCTCCCGAACGAGCTCACCGATCCGCTCGGCGGCCGCCTTGTCCGGGCTGATGAAACCGCCGTTGCGCAGAGGCCGCGCCTGGGATTCGGTGAGCAGCAGCTCGTCGCCGTAGCTGACCTTCTTGCGGTTGTGGGTGGTGGGCTTGATCACGTAATAGGTGTGTTGGTCCATGAGTGTCTCCTGCTTCAGATACCGAGGGCGTTACGCACCGCGGCCAACTGGTCGATGCCGCCGATGGTGCGCACCATGTTGGGAATGTCGACCTCGTGGACGACCTCGCTGCCATGGGTCAGCTTGTAGTAGCGCAGTGCCATGACCACCTTGAGGGTGGCCTTCTCACCGGGCTTCCAGTTGCCCGGATCCATCTCCCGCACGATGCCTTGCAGGTTCACCACCACCGCGGTCTGGGTTCCCGAGTCAGAAACCACCGCCCCACGGATGGTCAGGGGAGTGAGTTGGCCGGGCGCCAGGCCAAACAGCTTCAGCACCTGTTTGTCGAAGCGGGTCAGGGTGAATTCGCATTCCAGCTTCTCCATGCCCATCTCCACCTCGATGGGCGCGTCCATGCCACCGTTGCGGAACTCCTCGGTCTTGAGGGTCAGCTTCGGCAGGGTCAGCTCCTCCACGTTGCCCGCATAGCCGCGGCCGTCGACGAACAACGCCATGTTTTTCAGGATGTCATCCAGCATCGTCGCCTCCTCAAGCCGCTTCGGGCAGCACTTCCACCAGGTAGTCGTTGACCAGGTGGCTGCGGAAGGTGATGTGTTCCGCCGGGTACGGCGGCGTGAAATCGAAGTCGATGTAGACCTTGCCCTGGGCGATCTGGTCGGGGCTGTTCAGCGCCGGGTCCGCCCAGGCGCGGCCGTTGATGATGGCCCCCACGGTGCGCAGGTGGCGCAGGTAGGCGTTCACCCCTTCCAGCACGTCCTCGAGATAGGTCTTGGTGATGTTGCGATCCACCGCCCACAGATGGGCGCGCAGCAGCGACTCATTGATCATGTCGGCGGTGCGGCGCACGCTCAGGAAAGCCCACTTGGGGTCGGCCGAGCAGCTGCGGTTGCCCCACAGGCGGAAGCCGTCCTTCTGGATGATGGTGGCCACCTCGTGCGCGTTGAGGAAGTTGGCCCGGGCATTGGCATCGCCCAGCGCGAAATCCACGCTGCGCACCGTGCCGGTGATGCCGTAGATCTCCCGGTTGCTGGGCGACCACCAGAAGCCTCGCTCGCTGTCCGACTTGGCGATCAGGCCGGCCACGCGGGCGCTGGCCGGACGCGCCACCTCGCCGTTGCTGCGGGTATCCCACACTTTCACCCAGGGATCGACCAGGTAGACCCGCGGGCTGCCGAACCGCTCGCGGTAAGTGATGGCCTCGGTGTCGCTGGTGTTGGGGCCGTCGGCGATGATCACCGCACGCAACCGGTCGGCCACGCCCATCAGCTCCGCCACCACCGCCGGGTGGTGACTGAACTCCGGTGCGATCAGGATGCGCGGCGTGACCTTGACCTCGCTCTCGGCGGCGAGAAAGGCCTGCACTCCGAGGTACTGCCCGGTCTCCGGATCGATGCCGCCGATCACGTTGGAGAGGGTGTCCATCTCCAGTTCAGCACTACCCTCCGCCACGCGCACCACGACCACCATGGCACCGGCCTGGTCGAAGATGTCGTCCAGCGCCGCCAGCAGGGTGCCGCGCAATCCCAGGGCGGCGGCTTCACCGCGCTTGCCGGCGATCAGCACCGGCATATTGAGGGGAAAGGCCGCCTCGTCCGCCTCGGGTGCGGTACCGATCAGGCCGATCACCGAGGAACGGACCGTCTGGATCGGACGCGGGCCGCTGTCGATTTCGACGACCTCCACGCCGTGTAAAAACTGTTCTGCCATGAGAGTCTCCAGGGGATTATCAGGGTTGGATCGCGGCCAGATCCGCCGGATCGGCGGCAGGATCATTGGACCAATTGCGACAGGCATCGATGAACTTACCCATGGTGACGATGGCTTCGCTGTCGCCCGCGCGCAGGACATTGAGCTGGCGCCACTCGGGGTAGTATTCGAGGATGTGCGCCCGGGCCTGGCGCCGGCGCAGCTCCTCCGGTGCGATGTCTTCCCGAGCGGGGATCAACGTGCCATCCACCCAGCCGTCGCCGGGGTTGGCCTCGCCGTCGAATTCCACCCACTCGAGTTCGGATTCGCAGCGCTCATTGTGGACACCCAGTATGATGCCGTCATCGATTTCCAGCCAAGCCATCACTTCCTCCAAAGTGCCAAGTAATTGATCTGGGAGGCAGCACGGTTTTCGGAGTTGTTGCACACTACGCGGACCCTGTCGCTCTGCCGGTGCCACTTCAGCCAAATGGAATCGTTGTCGTCCACTTCACCCGCGTAGTGCACCGCGCCGATGCTGGCGATGAATCCGATCAGGTGACTCATGGTGTAACCGTAAGGTGGGTAGATATCGACGTAGTTGTACGCCGTGCTGTCATAGCCGTTCCACCAACCCACCGAGGAGCGGCGTGCGGTGGTTTGCAGGCGACCGTAGGTCACACGCGTCTGTGATGCCAGAAGCACATAGCGACCGTCGTGGTTGTGGCTCGCCGGCGGGTAGGTCGAGGGCTTACCATCGATTTCAGCCCAGCCATGCTGGTGCGCAGACGGAGGATAGGCCGCCGGCTTGCCGTCGATCTGATCCCAAGGATGGTGATGGGATACCCGGGCATAGCGGGCGTCACCATGGGCGCGCATCCCGGCCGGGGTGACGGCCTCGTCTGGCACAGTGCCAGCTTTGGCCTCGGCCAGGGTCGCCAGCCGCACCACGCCCAACTGTTCCGTGGTGGCCGGAGAGAGATTGACCCCGCCGGTGCCGATCACCTTGACGCTGTCCGCCGGCAGGGCGCTCAGGGCCAGGTCGAAGGCCAACAGGAGATCCACCCCGGCGGCCTTGTAGGCCAGGGGCTGGCTCGGATGACTCCAGATCGCCAACAGGGTGCCGTCGTCGAGATAAAAGCCGATCTCGCGCACCCAGTAGGCCAGCTGCCCGTCCTCGATTGCGGTGATATGGATCTGGTTGTCGGAGAGCCGGTTGCCGTTGCTGATCGGGATCCGGCGCTTTTCGCGTTTCAGAGCGGTGGCCGAAGCCTCCGGCGACCAGCCCTGATCCCCCAGGGCCACCTCGACGATGTTGGCCTGGAGGCCGGAATGGGTGGCATTGAAGACGGCGGTGATCCCCGCCTGGGTGATCACCGGTTTGAAAGCTGTGCTCATACGGATTCCATCGCTACACGAAAGACGGTATAGAGGCGTTGAAAGCCGCCCAGGTGAACGGCGCCGGCGAGTCTCGCACCCAGGTAATGGGCCTCTCCGGCCTCGCGCGTTCGCGCCGTCGTTTGAGCGACGGCGGCCAGTCCCAGCTCGGCGCCGAAACGGGCGCCGACCTTGAAGTCGTAGTGGCTGCGCACCGGTTTTGCCGTATCCACCGCGCGTTTCAGCGACCGGTAGTAGTCGGCGGTGAGCAGCGGTGCGTCGTCTTCCCGAAAGTTGTCACCGGCCCAAGCCGTGACCGAGAAGGTGTGGGGTGGTCCGTCGATCTCGAACCACTCGCGCAGCTCCACCTGCACTCCCAACACGGCCATGGCGCGGCGCACGGCCTCCACGGTGCCCTTGCGCCGGTGGATCACGACGCTCTCGGCGATGACCTTGCGCTTGACGACGGTGGGCCAATCGCTGTCCCAGGCATCGACTGACAGCGCCCAGGCCAGCCAGGGCAGCAGGTTTTCCGGGCAGGTTTGCGGGTCCCACAGGGTCTGGACCAGCACCGGCAAGTTGCTGGCGCGCTCGGTCACCTGTTCGAGCGCGCGCTCACTGGACGTGGCATTCAGCGGTAGCAGGCTGTTATTCATGGCGCACCTCCCTGTGCGCCACCCTTAGGGCAGCCTTCGGCTGTGATAAACGCCAGTCCTGTCGTTTATTCATCCCTACCTCCCGTCTGCACCGACACCTCGGTGCACCACGCGGCCTCCTGCGGAGCGATCACCAGATCGCGTGTGGGTTGTTGCAACACCACCCGCTGGACACCGGGCTGATGCAACGCGGCATACAAACCCGAAAGAGTGATGTCGTTGCCGAGCAAATGGTGGCGCGCCACATAGTCACGGGCGGCCGCTTCCGCCGCCTGGCGCACTACTTCAGCATCCGGCCCTTCGTAGAGCCGCAGTTCGGCCTCCACGCGGTATTTCAGTATCCGCGGCTTCTGGACCCTTACCTGATCCGTCAGCGGGCGGACCGACTCGGCATCGAGGCGTTGCGCCACCGCCGCCAGCAAGGCGTCGTCCGGCATGCCGATGCCCTCGGTGGACAGGACCGTCACCACCACCTTGCCGGGTTCGGGGCTGGTCACGTCCACATCCTTCACCCGCGGGCTGGCCGCCAGGCTGTGGAAGACGTAGCTGCCCACCGGGCCGGCGGTGCTGTGCCCCTCCAGACTCAGCTGCACCCGCTTGCGCAGCCGGTCGTCGGATTCGTACCGGGGTGGCACGGGTGGAATGGCCTCGGCATCGCCGGGATCGATGAGCTGGCGCTCCACGCCGAAGAAGGCGGCAAGGTTATCCAGGTCCGCACCCCGGGCGTAGGCCAGCATCACAGCGCGGCTGGCGTCGTTGATGCGGGCTCGGAGCAGCAACTCCCGGTAGGCCGCCACCTCGAGAATCTTGTAGACGGGGTCGCTCTCCACCAGCGCGGAAAACCCCGGCGCTCGCGACCGCAAGTCCTCCAGCATGGCCGCCAGGATCGCCTCGTAGTCCAGGCTTTCCACGACTTCCGGCGAGGGCAGTCGGGCCAGGTCGATGGCGCTGAAACCTGTCATGCCGCACCTCCCTGTGCGGCACCCTGACAGGCGCCCTTCGGGCGTGCAAAACGCCAATCCTGTCGTTTTGTCATACCTCTATCCCTTCCAGTCGTATGGGTCGGCCGCTGGGACGGTACTCGCCTTCCAGCAAGAGATGCAGACGACCTGAGGCGATCTGCTCCACCTGGATGCGGCTGACCTCCAGACGCGGCTCCCACCGGCGCAGGGCCTCGGCCGCCGCCGCGTAGATCTCCACCAGGGTCTTGCGATTCATGGGCGCATCCACCCACTGGTACAGCCGGGACCCGTAGTCCCGCCGCATGACCCGCGAACCCAGGGGTGTGGTCAGGATGTCGACGATCGACTGGCGCAAGTGGGCCTCACCGGTCAACCATTGGCCGGTGATTCGGTTCATTCCGTCCATACAAACTTTGACAATATTTGTATTCTGTGCTACCTTTGCAGTTAGACACGTGAACTTTGGAGCAGGCAGATGCACGTCTCTCTCACCCCCGAACTGGAAGCCCGAGTCAAGGCCAAGGTCGAGACCGGCCTCTACAACAACGCCAGCGAAGTGATTCGCGAGGCGCTGCGCTTTATGGAGACCCACGAGGACTGGATTCACGAGATCAAGCTCGCGCGTCTGCGTGAGCAACTGCAGGCTGGCCTGGATCAGCTCGATCGCGGCGAAGGTGTGGCCATCCGGTCAAAAGGCGCTTTGGATGCGCTCTTTCAAGACATCCAGGGATAGGCTCGACACTGCATGATGGCCTATACCCTGGTTATATCCCCCGTTGCTCGCGATGACTTAAAACAGATCTACCAATACGGAGCCCTCAACTGGGGAATATCGCGGGCAACCAGTTACCTTGAGCATATCAAGGAACAGCTGTGGCACTTAACTGAACACCCGGAAATGGGCGTAATGCGCGACGAGCTACTGCCCGCCATGCGCAGTCTTTCCGTTGACAGCCATGTGGTTTTCTACCGCTTGCAGGAGCTTCAGGTGCAAATTGTTCGGGTCTTGCATGCCAGGCAGGATCCCCAACTGCACATCAAGTAATTTCAATTGACTAGGAGGGAGTTGTGGATTCGACAAGAGAACACAGCCGGCCTCACAAGTCGCCTCAATCAATCAGCGAAGAACCTCAGGCAATCAAGCTCACTGCCGAGGACTCAGCAACCTTTCTTGAAAGGCTGTGCTCCCCCGTTCACTTCAACGATAAGTTGATCGCGGCTTTCAAAGAACATGATCAACGCGTCACCAGCAAATAGGTCATCACCTACTGCGTTTGATCAGGTGTACCGGTTGAACTCGGCCCTGAAACCACGCCTGGATGGCTATGACCGTTGTAGATCTCCCGGTCGGCCTGCATCGAGCGGGTGTGGTCGGTGAGGTCACCGGAGGCGCGGATATGGCCTTCCACCTCGACGTCGCCGACGATGCGCACACCGCCCGGCGAGATCAGCTGGGTGGTCGCCCCGGGCGGCAGCACCGCCTTGAGGGCATGGGCCTTGCGGTCGTATTCAATGACGGCACCGTCGCCGTAGACGACCCGGTGAACATGGGCCGCATGCCCCGGAGCCGGGTACGCCTGCTGATGCAGCGAGCCCAGCACCACTCCCTGGGCCAGATCGCCGCTGGGCGACAGCACGAGTACCTGCTCGCCGATCTCCACCGGCCACCAGCAGTTGTCCCCGCCGGCCCGCGACGTCATCACGGGCAGCCAGGCGGTCTCCAGTTCACCGATCCGGATCCGCAGGCGCGGGATGTCGCCGGCGTAATCCGCAGCGATGACGCGCCCCAGCCGGATCAGATTGGCCAGCCGCCGGTGCAATTCGGTGACTTCAAACGTCAGGGTCATCGCCTGTCAGCTCCAGTTGATCTCCGGCTTCGCCGTTCCAGCCGAGGATGACGGTGTCTGGAACGATGCCCTCGCCCGCCCAGACGCTGTCGCCCACGCGCAGGGTATGGGTCCATTCCACCAGCCAGATGCGGTGCCCCTGGTACTCCGGGCTGAAATGATCGGGGGCTGCCTGTTTGAGGTTGGCACGCCCGACATTGAGCGCCGGCCAGGCGTGATCGTAGAGCCAGAGCATCACGCCCTGTACCAGGCTCCAGAGCACGGTCTCGGGCTGCCGGTCCGAGACCAGGACTCGCGCCTCCCAGTGCGTGATCAGGGCCAGTTCGCCGGTCCCCGGATCCCGGGCCGGCTCCAGCTCTGCCAGATCCAAAAAGATGGCCGGCAGGCGCACCTCGTCCCGGCGCTTGGGAAAGGGGCTGCAGTGCCGAACGCCGGCGATCTGCGCCAGCCCCTCCAGCAGGGTTTGATGCAGCAGGGTCAATCGGTCCATCAGGCGACCCTAGACAAGTAACGCAGCTCGCGCTGGAATAGGGTTTCGAAGTGGCGCAAGGCCGGCCCATCGGAAAGATCCTCCATGACGTTGGCCATGCGCCCGGTGACCACCAACTGCACCTCCTGAATGGGCAGCCGCGCCTTGCCGCGGCGCCGAAACACGCCCTGGTGTCCATTCGGCATGTCGGCCAGGAAGGCGTGATCCCAGTGGCGGCGACCCACCTGCACCCCTCTTGCCGTTTGCCGTGGGGTGCCCAGGGCCGCGGCCTTGATCACGCCGGCCGTCTTCGCCAGGGCCACTCCGGCCTCGGGTCGGCTGTTGCGCGCCCGCAGCAGCACCAAGCCCGGGCGCACCGCACCCACCTTGACGTCCAGCGAACGGGCGGTATCCCGCGTCACTTGCGTACGCAGCCAGCGCGCCGTCTTGTTCAACGCCCGCACCGCCGCCTTGCGGGTCTGGTCCTCGCTGGCGGCCAGCGCCTGGGGCCACTGGGACAGCGGCGGCTTGGGGGTAATTTGCAGTGCCAACATGGTTCACTCCGTTGTCACTCTCGTTCCACCGGCAAGGCTGGTGCGATCCACACCAGCTGGTGCAAATCCAGCCGCGGCTCGGCTTCGAGCCGGTAGACCCGGCCCTCGAGCTGGATCTCATCGCCCCGGTGGGGCTGCGGCACTTCCGAGACACGGAACTCCAGCTCGGCATCCTCGCCGTGCACTCGCCCCTCACCCAGCTCGAACAACTGCTCCGGGCGCCGGGCGATCACCCGGATGGTCATCGCCGCCTGCGTTGCTGGGATATAGGTGGCCTCCCGGCCCAGGTGCCGGAACTGACTGTCAATGGCGCGGGCGAAACGCGCCCGGCTATTCATCGTCTGCTGTGTCGGCGGCGAGGCGCTGGTAGGTCGCCCAGGCCTGGTCGCGATCGGCAGCGGTGATGTCCCGCCCCAGCACCGCTTCGATGGCCTTCACGTTGGGTTTGCCGTCCTTGCCGAAGGACTCGGAATCGAGATCGGCGATGGCGTCCACGATGGCATCGATCAGCTCGGCGGTGTCGATGGCGACGGGCTCACCCGGTCGCGCGAAGCCACGGTCGATCAGGCGCCGGGCTTCGTCCTCGGGAACATCCACCGGCTCGCCGGGCAGCACCGTGGCGGCCTGCTCCGCGCGTCCGACGCGCAGGGCAATGAGGGGAATGATCTGCATACCGGCCTCCTATCGAACGGTCGCGCAGAAGGATGCATTGGGACGGTAGGGCACGATCAACGGCGCCGATTGCATCAGCAGCCAGCGCACCGCCGGGTCCTCCTCCAGCCAGGATTTGGCGAAGTAGCGGTTGGCCTTGTAACGGGCCTTCTCGTCCTGGATCACGCCGTAGCACCGGGTGCCTTCCAGCATGGACTGGCTGGCCATCAGCACCGTGTAGTCCGGCAGCAGGTTCCGGGGCTGGCCGTCATCGTCCACGTAGAGGTCGTTGTAGACCCAGAAATCGAAGTCGCCGATGGAGCCCACGTAGCGGGCCTTCTCATTGCCCTGGCCGCGTACC
Source organism: Marinobacter lutaoensis (assembly GCF_001981305.1). Taxonomy (GTDB): domain Bacteria; phylum Pseudomonadota; class Gammaproteobacteria; order Pseudomonadales; family Oleiphilaceae; genus Marinobacter; species Marinobacter lutaoensis. Next base: position 391,946 of record NZ_MSCW01000007.1, read on the forward strand.
ATGGGGTCGACGCTGAGGGTAATGCCGGTGCCTCGGCGGATATCCAGCAGGCGCTCCACCTTGTCCTTGTTCTTGAACAGGCGCCAGGCCTTGGGATCCATCACCACGGTGCGGGCCGCCACCCCGGACTTGCTCTGGATCAGCGCCGCCCAGTCCTCGATGTCGTCGAGCACGTTGGTGGCCGGCAGGTCCCAGGTGTTGCCCTCGCTGAGAGCCAGGGTCAGGGCCGGGTCGCGCTGGAAGTCCACCACCACGGTCGGGTAGTTCTCGCCGGAGACGGTGACCCTGCCAGTGCGCAACGCCTCGCTGGCCATCACCTCCTCGCGCCGGGTGAGGTTTTCCAGCTGGTTGACCAGCGCCTTGTTCAGCGCCGCCTCGCGCCGGTACTGGGGCGACAGGGCGCCGCCGATCTTCTCGCCCACCAGGCGCTTGAGGGGCGCATTGGGATCGAAGCGGCGTTTGTCCTTCACGTAGGCCGGTTTGAAGCTCTTGGTCTCGAAGCCCTCCTCGTCGACCACCTTGCCCGCCACCAGCGGCGAGACGAACGGCGCCAGGCGCGGACGCGACTTGTCGATATCGAAGTGGATCTCCTCGGAGTCCTCGGTCTGCACCGAGCCGAAGAAGGTGTCCAGCAGGAAGGAGGCGGATCGCTCCAGGTGTTCCACGGTCCGGTTCAGGACGTGCGTCGAAAAGATATCAATCATGGTGCTCGCTCCTTACACCGGTTGGTTTTTGCGCAGGAACAGACTGCGGTCACGGAAGGCCTCCCGGACGCTGTCCAGCGTGTGGCCGGTGCCCAGGGACAGGGCCAGTTCGTTGAACTCACCGGTGAAATAGACGACGGCCTGCCGGTCGCCGGCGGTGGTGTCCACCGCCTCCGCCAGAATCGCATCCGGCGTCTGGGAGCCGTCCTCGGCCTCGAGGGTGCTGATGCGGTAGCGGCCATTGGCCGAGATCCGCCCCAGCACGGCGCCGACCGGCAGGGCGACGCCACCGGTGATAGTGACCAGCCGGCTCACCCTGGGGTACTCGCCGGCGATCAGGTTGTCGGGCCGCGTGGCGCCCTGATCGGTGAACCCTGCAGCAATGCCTGGAATCGTCACGTCTTACCTCCTATCGATAGGCTGCGAGGCGCTTGGCAACGTCTTCCAGCGCGTCCTCTTCGTCATCACCATCCGGCTCGATCGCCGGGTTGCCCATGGCGGCCATCACCTGCTCGAAACCGCTCGTGGCGGTCGGTGTCTCTGGGGCCTGAGCCGCCTGCACCGGAGCCGCCTCCAGCGCGGCCACCGCCATCTCGGCGGGCATGTCGGTGGCAAAGGCCAAGTGCCGGGCCAGTTGCTCACGCCCCTGGGCCGACTCGGCACCGACGATGGCGCCGATGCGTTCGCGCTCCTGGGCGCGCCCCTGATCCACCCCCTGGGCGATCAGCGCGGCCACCAGCTGCGGGTGCTCCGCCTGCAGTGTTTCCAAATCCATGACGGTTTCCTCGTGTTGCAAAGTCGATGTGTGGGGTTGTCGGGACGGCCCGGGTGACGGGTTGCCCGCGGGTTTGCTGTCCGGGATGTCGGCGATGGTTTTCTCGAGCGACCCGGTGCGGTCGGCCAGGCCGTTCTGAACCGCCTTGCGGCCCACCAGCACGTCGCCCGCACCGAAATCCTTCACCACCTTGGTCGGGTCGACGCCGCGGTTACGCGCGACGGTGTCGATGAACACCTGAGCCATGGCGTCGATGCGGGCCTGCAGTCGCAGCCGTCCCTCGTCCGACTGGGGATCCAGCCGTTTCAGCGGGCTTTGCGAGGAGACGATCTCCACCCGATCCGAGGCCGCCTCGCCACCCCGGTACACCGCCACAACGCCGATCGATCCGAGCGAGGAGGTTTCCGACACCACGATCTGGTCGCAGGCGGAGGCGATCCAGTAGGCGCCGGAGGCGGCGTCGCCCGAGGCATAGGCGAGAATGGGCTTGATGCCGCGGGCCTCGTAGATCATGTTGGCGAACTCGGCGCAGCCGTTGACCTCGCCACCCGGGGAGTCGATGTCCAGCACGATGCCGCGGATGTCTGGGTTGTCCAGCGCCGCGGTGAAGTCTTTGGCGAGGATCTCGTAGCTGGAGGCGCCGCTGATCGCCGTGAACAGATTGGCGTAGCGGAACAGCGGCCCCACCACCGGGATCACGGCCACGCCATCGCGCTCCTCGGTGACCTGGGTATTGATCAGGTTGCGGCCCCGGCGTGCCGAGAGCGCCTGGGGCAGCTCGTGTTCACGGGCGGCGATCGTCAGGATGGTGCTCAGGGCCGATTCGGTGATGGCCCAGGGCTCACCGGCGGCGTGGTTCCAGAATCTCATCGTCTCGTTCATCCTCGTCGGCGGTGGGCGGCGGCGCTTCTCCCAGGACCAGGCCCAGCTCGCGCAGCTTGTCCTGCTCGCGGGCGCGCTGCTCCAGGACTTCCTCCCAGTCGAGGCCCTGGGCCGCACACTCGTCCTCGAGCGTGGACAAACCGATCTCCATGCGCAGCTTCGACGCCTGCGCCTCCTTGACCGGGTCGATCCAGCCGCGCCCGGGGCCGATCCATTTGCAGCGTGTCCACAGCGCCTTGTTCTGATAGAAGCCGGGGGCTTCGATCAGCCCCTTATTGATCGCCTCCTCCAGCCAGAGCTCGTACACCGGCCTGGCCCAGTAGGTCGCCAGCCACAGCCGGCGCCCGGTGAAGAAGCGCCAGGCCTCCATCAGGGCGGCGCGGGCCGAGGCGTAGTTGGTCTTGGAGAAGTCCTTCATCAGCAGCTCGAACGGCAGGTTAAGGCCGGTGCCGATGTGGCGCAGGACGTTCTCGACGAAACTCGCATAAGCCGCGTTGGGGCGGCTCGGGGTGAAGGGCGCCACCTTGTCGCCCGGGAAGACCGGGATGACGGCGCCGCCCTGCAGCTTGACCTGCCATTCGTTGCGCGCGGCGATGTAGTCCTCGGTGGAGCCGCCAAACATCTCGCTGATGGCTTCCCCGTCCAGGGGCGTTTCGATGAAGGCGGCGATCATGGCGTTGACCACCGCCGCCTGCAGTGCCGAGCGCTCGTAGTGATCGAGCATCTTGAACAGCGGCATGATGCTGCTCAGGATGGGCTTACCACGGCTCTGGCCGGTGCGTTCCTTGTCGTGCACATGGATCACCCGCAGGCGACCGAAGGCCGTGCGCACCGGGATGCGTTGCCACTGCGCGCCGGTCTCCGTCGTCCCCATCAGCCGGTCACCGGGATGGGTCCTGCGGATCCAGTAGGCCAGCGGCGCGCCGTAGGCATCGGTTTCGATGCCGCCGCGCAATCTGCGGTCATCGAGGCGGTTCGCCGGGGTGGCCAGGCGGTCCGGCTCGACCAGCTGAAGCGTGGTGGCGAAGCGGGTGTGGCGCTTGGGCAGCCACAGCGGCAGTGCCAACGCCTCACCGTTGACCAGGCCAGAGCGGAATACCTGCGCCGTCAGCCCGGCGAAAGTGAGGCTGCGGGCGGCGTCGCACTCGGTGGTCTCGGCCCAGCTGCGCCACAGTGCCTCGGTGCGGCGCGACCAGTCATCGGCCCAATCCTTGTCCCGCCCCAGGGCCTTGTAGTCCGGCAGTGCCGAGAGCCGCAGCCCGCCGCCGACCACGTTGTCCACCAACGTCTGGATGGCGCCGGCGGCGACGCCGTGGTTGCGCACCAGGTCCCGCGAGCGGGCGACCAGGGTCGGCAACTCGCCGATGAGGTCCGCGTCCGGCGAGCCCACGGGCGGCAACCAGCTGGCCAGTTCCCGGGCCGTCAGCGAGGCGGCGCGATGGGCGGTGTCCTGAGCCATGGGTGACGCACAGGGACGTGCTAATGCCGCGGGAGCCATGGATGGCGGGAGCGGCCTGCCATCCGGCCCCAGTATTTGCGGCCGCACTGCAGTGCTGGACTGAATAGGGCTCACCTCTTGTGTACCTCGGGTTCAGAATTTCATGAGCAGCGGGCCTCGGCGCGGCTTGCCCTCGCGCGTGGCGATCTCGGCTTTGAGCCGGGCGATATAGGCTTCGAGGGCGCCCCGGTCGGTCTGGGCGTAGGTGGTGGCGCCATAGCCGCCCACCGACACCGTGACCTCCCGCTCGCCGATCATCAGGCGATGGAGGGCACCCTCCGCCTCCAGCAGCCGCTGGCGCAGAGTGGTCGTCTCGGTCATGGCGAATCCTCAGAGGTAGGGATCGTCGGCCGTCACAGTCGCCCGTTGCGGCAGTGGCCGCAGCGCTTTGACGGGGGCCGCCGGCGGCACGGCCGGCCGAACCAGCTCGGCTTCCGCCACGGGCCGGGCATCGACGCCAAGCGCCTGTTCGAGCCGCTTCCAGTGGATCTCCTTGAAGCGGTCGAGCCCGTAGATGCTGGCCGCCGCGCGGGCGTACACCCGGCAGTCCAGCGCCTCGTTGTTGCGCGCGGGGTCCTTCTCCCAGGTCGCCTTGGGAAAGCCCTTGTGCAGCCGGATGACCCGCTTTTCCGCAGTGAGCTGCTTGAAGTATTCCTCGCCGTATTGCGGGAAATGGCAGCTCCCGGGTGGGTAGGGCTCGCCGCCCGCCAGCGCTTCATCCGTCGGTCGCGGCAGCTTCAACCAGCGATAAAGTTCGACCTTGGCCACGGGACCGCTGACATTCCATACCCGAAGCCCCCGCCGCTTGCCGCCGGTATCGGCCTTGGAGACGCTGAGGATGAGTGCGGTCTCGGTATCGCGCCCTTTGACGGCCACTACGGTGCGCGGTTGCGAGGCCCGTGCGCCGGCGCCGCCCCAGACCGCCTGCGGATACTGGCGAACCCAGCCGTAGACTTCCTGGGTGGCGTAGCCCGAGTCCACGCACATGACGCGGATCGGCAGGGTGGTGCCGCAAGCGTGGGGCCAGTCGCGGCCGAGCAGTCGGTCGAGTTTTTTCCAGACCTCGGGCTGGGCGGTATCGCCGTCCAGCACCCGGTAGTCGACGGACCAGGATTCCTTGTTGCGGCCCCAGGCCACCACCTCGCACTCGAGGCGATCCCGCTGCACATCGACGCCGGCGGTGAGAAACAGACCGCCCGCCGGGACGATGCCGACCGGATAGGTTTCGCGCCGCTCGTAGAGCCGCTCCCAATCCGGCGCCTCGAACTCCTCCTCGTAGGGCTCGCCCAAGACGGTATTGACGAAGCCTTTCATCAGGTCGGAGTTCTGCTGCGCGGCCTCGAACATGCGCGCTGCCTCCCCCCAGGAGAACCAGCCCACGGGGCTGTAGAGGGAGGACAGATGGTAGCCCTGAGTACGGCCATCCCCCTCGGCCGTCGCCCGCCACTGCCCCCGTTCGAGCATGCGGGTCTTATGGTGCTCGTCGATCAGCCGCTCGCAGGCCTCGCAGCAATAGCGTGCAGCATCGGGCTCCCCCTCCGGCCAGCGCAGCTGACTGAAGCGCAGCGGCTGCTCATGGCCGCAGTGGGGGCACGGCACGAAGAAATAGCGCTGATCCGAAGCCTCGAACTCGCGCTGGATGCGCGAGGTGCCTTTGATGGTGGGCGTGCTCACCAGCAACACCTTGCGGCGGCGGGCGAACGTGGCCGAGCGCCGCTCCGCCAGCAGGATCGGATCACCTTCGCCCTCCACGTCGCCGGGGTAGCCGTCGATCTCGTCCATGAACAGATAGCGGGCGGGCATGGAGCGCAGTCCCACGGCGCTGTTGGCACCGGTCATCACCAGCACACCGCCGGGAAACTCCTTGGACAGGATGGTGTTGCCGGCATCCCGGCTGCGCGCCGGCGCCACCCGTTCCCGCAGCTCCGGCACGTCCTCCAGTTGCGGGTCGATGCGCTGGCGCGAGTTCCGCTTGGCCATCTCCACAGTGGGCGACACGGCCATCATCGGCCCCGGCGCCATGTGGATGACATAGCCGATCCAGTTGTTGCCGGCTTCGGTACCGCCCACCTGAGCGCCTTTCATGAACACCACCCGCTGCACCGGGGACGAGACCGACAGGCAGTCCATGATCTCGCGCAGGTAGGGCGTGCGCTTGGTGCGCCAGCGGCCGGGTTCGGCCGCCGACTTGGGCGACAGGCGGCGGAAACGATCCGCCCATTCCGACACGTTCAGCATCGGATCCGGCTTGAGCCCTTCCCGCCAGGCCCCCTCGATGTCTAAGGCACCCTCATAGTAATCCGTCTCACCGCTCCTCGGCATCCCTACCGTCGCGGCATTAGAACGTCTCTGTTCGTCACTCGACCTTGGGCTGGATGTCGGCGAGCTCCGATAAGTGCTGTCTGACATAGGCTTCCAGGGTGACATGCATCTTATGCGGCTCGACGTCCAGCTCGGCGGCCATCTGGGCCGACACCCGGGCCGGCCAGCTCAGCCAGGCATCCCGCTCTGCACGGGCCAGCCGGAACACGTGGGCGAGCGCCTTGGACCTATCCACCAGTTCCCGCTTCATCTGCTGCAGCTTCAGGCGGCTGGTCTGGGCCTTGAGGACCTCGTTGGCGGTCCGCGCCTGCATATAGGTGGTGCCACCGGTCGAGGTACCGCTTTCCTGCAGCGTCTCGGAGACCGCATCCAGCGCCGCTTTAGGCACCGCCTTCTGCTGGGGTTTGCGCTGCTGCGCCCGGTCGGTGTTGCGCCCCCATTCGGCATCGGCCCGGGCCACGTCGATGGTGCCGTCAGGCTCTGGTGTGATACGCCCGGCCTTGATCGCCTTGCGCACCGCCGTATCGGAGACTCCGCGGTGGCGCGCATAGGCACGCAATGACACACCCATCACTTAATCCGTTGTTTTCAGAGTGTTCTTAAGCTGAAAGTAGTTGATAAGCCGGGCGAAGGAAGCGTTCATGTCCCCACGATCGAACACCAACGGAGACCGGACGATGAACACGCCCCAACCAGCCACCCGCTACACCATCACCTTCCCCGGCGAGCGCCCCATGACCACCACCAAGGCGCTGATCCAGAGCCCGACCCTGCTCAAGGCCATCGCCCATATCGAGCGGGAACCCGGCTGCACCGGGCTGACCCTCGCCAACGGCATCCGCATCGACATCGCCTGAGGAGGGCCACCATGAGCAGGAAAACCACCGCCCTCGACGCCTTCATCGCCAGGAAAGCCGAGATCGACGCCATGCTGGCCCGGCTTCAGTCCCTCAGCGAGGAGCATTTCGGCGTCTCGCCGGACGAGGTGACCTGGGGACATGTGGGCGATCTCGCCCACTACGCCGAATCACTCAAGCAGATTTCCGACGCCGCCTTCAAAGAAGGCGAACATGCCGAATAAGGAGAACGACATGAGCAAACTGACCCCCACCCAAGAAACCATCCTCAAAGCCGCGGCGACTCGCCCGGGCGGCGACATCGAGCCGCTGCCCGCCACGATCAATGCCGGGCTCCGCCCCCGGGTGATCCTGGGGCTGCTGAGCCGCGGCCTCATAGACGAGCGCGACGGAGGTCACCGCATCAGTGAAGCGGGCTTTGCCGCCATCGGCATGACGCCGCCTCCGGCCGCCAAAACACCTCGACAGGGCACCAAGCAGGCCCGTCTGATCGGGATGCTGCAACGGTCGAAAGGGGCCAGCATTGAAGAGATCTGCGCAGAAACGGGCTGGCAGAAGCATACGGTCCGGGGCGTGTTCTCCAACACCCTGAGGAAGCGCCTTGGTCTCACGATCACCTCCCACAAGGACGAGGGGCAGCCGCGGCGTTATCGGATAAAATCGTGACAAATTAGGATTAAAATGCTATTTTTGCATGATATTGCCATTTTCAGCCACTTAATCGGTACCAAACATGCTTATAGAGTTTTCCACAGAGAACTTCAGATCCATCAAGGATGAGGTTCGCCTCAGCCTGGTGGCAGGGGCAGGCAAGGAGCTCTATGACACCAATGTGACTGAGCCTCAAATGCCCAAAGGGGTCAAAAGTATCCCCCTGCTCAGGTCAGCGGCCTTGTACGGCCCCAACGCCGGAGGCAAATCGAACATCATCAAGGCATTGGCCACCATGCAGCGGATCGTCATGACCTCCAGTCAGCAGCTGGAAGATTTGCCCGTCGTCCCCTTCAGGCTGAGTCGGCCAACCCTCGACAAACCATCCGCCTTCGAGGTGATTATTTTGTCCGAGGGCGTGCGCTATCAGTACGGTTTCTCGGCTACGTCTGAGGCCGTTCATGACGAATGGCTGTTTGCCTTCCCTAAGGGCCGCACCCAAACCTGGTTTGAGCGCAGCCTAAACCTGGAAACCGGTGAATATGAATACAATTTTGGCGACAAACTCACCGGTGATAAGGATGTCTGGAGACGCGCCACCCGACCCAATGCGTTGTTCTTGTCAACGGCAATCCAGTTAAACAGCCAGCAGCTTCAACCGGTTTTCAACTGGTTTGCCAATAGGCTGCGCATTGCCGGCGTGGGTGGCTGGTCGCCACATTTTTCCATGCAATGGTGCAAAGACGACCGCAAGGAAAAGGTACTCGACTTCCTCAAAGCCGCGGACTTTGCCATATCGGACGTGAGGGTCGCTGAAGAAGATTTTTCTTCAGACACCTTCCCGCCCAATCTTCCGAGTCATGTGAAAAAGTTCCTAGAGTACGAACTCAAAGACAAGAAAAGACTCCGCCTGATCACCTCTCACAAGTCCGACACCGGCGATATGGTGGAACTCGATCTTGACGAAGAGTCCGATGGCACCCGCAAAATGTTCAGTTTTGCCGGCCCTTGGTTGGATTCGTTGGAAAAAGGCCATGTGCTCTTTATTGACGAGCTACATGACAATCTTCATCCATTGCTGGTGAAGTTTCTTGTCGAACTGTTTCACAACAGCGACACGAACAGTAATTTCGCGCAATTGATCTTTTCCACACACGAGACGTCCATCCTAAGCCAAGACGTTTTCCGTCGTGATCAGATCTGGTTCTGCGACAGGGCCAAGACCCAGGATACCAAGCTATACCCACTCACGGAGTTCAGCCCAAGAAAAGGTGTGGAAAACCTGGAGAGGGCTTATCTGTCAGGTCGTTACGGCGCCCTGCCATTCTTGCGAGCCATCACGCAAAATTTTGGGGGTTAAGCATGGCTCGACGCCGACCGAGACAGTCCAGTCAACTCAAGCGCAAGGCGCCTAAACGTGAACCCTATGATCGCGTGCTCATCGTTTGCGAAGGTGAGAAAACCGAGCCGGCCTACTTTGAGGACCTGAGAAATCATTACGGCCTGAGTACAGCCAATATTGCGGTCACCCCGGCCACTGGCTCGGATCCGGTTTCCGTCGTTCGGTATGCCAAGCGACTTCAAAATGAAGAGAAGAAGCAGGGCGAAAAGTTCGACCGCATCTATTGCGTTTTCGATCGCGATGAGCACACCAATTTTAACGCCGCCTGCCATCAGGTTCAGGTAAATCGCTTTGAAAGCGCTCGATCATGGCCTTGTTTTGAATATTGGCTGTTACTCCACTTTGGCTACCAGCGAAATCCCTTTATGCCGACTCAAGGCAGAACAGCCGCCCAAAACTGCGGATCGGCTCTGCGGCAAAATTTCCCTGACTATACAAAGGGCATGCGCGGCGCGTTTCAGGAGCTTCTCCCTCGTATCGAGGAAGCAAAGCAGCATGCCGAAAGAGCTCTCCGAGATGCTGAAGCAACAGGTGAACCAAACCCCTCGACTGAAGTCCACTTGCTGGTGGACTACCTACAGAACCTGAAAGAGAATCCATGAGCCCGAAGCCCAACCTTACCGAATCGGAATACCATGCAGCGCTCGCCGAAATTGAGTAGCTGCTACAAGAGGACGGTCCGACATGAAACGAGAATCCGCGAACTCTGCGATCTCATTGAAGCTCACGAAAACACGGTTCCGGAGCTGGTCGAATTTGAGCGCCAAGCCATGACCAAAGGCGGCCCATCGAGTGCCAAGAAATCATGATTTTCGGGCGCCTCTATCTCCCCCTGACCGGCTCGTCCAGTCCTCAGATTGCGTCATCCATTGATGGCTCCTCAATGGCCAGTTCATCGAACGTGGCCCCGTCTTCTGCGCGGCGCGCCTGTTCCCCGGTGTATTCCTGCCACCGGCGGATGATCACATCCACATATTTGGGATCGAGTTCCATCACGCGGGCGCGCCGGCCGGTCTTCTCGCAGGCGATCAAGGTACTGCCCGAGCCGCCGAACAGGTCCAGCACGATGTCCCGGCTCTTGCTGGAGTTGCGGATCGCCCGCTCCACCAGCTCCACCGGCTTCATGGTCGGATGCAGGTCGTTCTTGACCGGCTTGTTGAAGAACCAGACGTCGCCCTGGTCGCGCGCGCCGCACCAATAGTGATCGGCGCCTTCCCGCCAGCCGTAGAGGATGGGCTCGTACTGACGCTGATAGTCCGAGCGTCCTAGGGTAAAGGTGTTTTTGGCCCAGATGATGAAGGTGGACCATTTGCCGCCGGCCTCGCGGAAGGCGCGCTGCAGGGTATCCAGCTCGCTGGATGACATGGCCACGTAGCAGGCGCCCTTGGTGACCGCCAGCAGATTGCCGAGGGCCGCCTCGAGGAAGGCATGGAAGTCCGCGCCCAGGTTGTCGTTCAGGATGCGGCGGTCCTTGCCCCGCAGCTTGTCTTTGGCACTGTTGCCGTAATCGACGTTGTAGGGCGGATCGGTGAAGGCCATGTCGGCCAGATCGCCCGCCATCAGGGTCTCGAGTTCCTCGCGCCGGGTAGCGTCTCCGCAGAGCAGGCGGTGCTCACCCAACAGCCAGAGGTCGCCGGTCTTGCTGACCGGTTCCTCCTCGACTTCGGGCACCGCGTCGTCGTCCGTATGGCCGGACTCATCTTCCAGCCCCAACAGTTCGTCCAGCTCCTCATCGGAGAACCCGATGACGTCCAGGTCGAACCCCAGATCCTGCAGATCACCGAGTTCGAGTTTGAGCAGTTCCTCGTTCCAGCCAGCGTTCTCTGCGATCTTGTTGTCGGCGATCACCAGCGCCCGGCGCTGAGCTTCGGTGAGATGGCGCAGAACGATGACCGGCACCGTTTCGAGGCCCAGCTGCTGCGCCGCCATCAAGCGGCCGTGACCGGCGATGATGACGTTGTCATCACCCACCAGGATCGGATTGACGAACCCGAACTCCGCAATGGAGCCCGCGATCTGGGACACCTGCCCGTCGTCGTGGGTGCGCGCGTTGCGTGCATAGGGGATCAGGCGCTGGAGCGGCCAATGCTCCACCGACTCGACGCTGACTGTTTGCATGCTTGACCTTGGATGGAGTGGGTGCGCACTGCGAACCTGCGAACCCGGTTTTCGGGTCTGCCGCTAGCGAAATCCGGCGGCCTTGCGCCCCGCACTGCGCGGCCGGCCAGGAAGGACCCGTGGGGCTGCCCCTGAAATCAAAGAGGCCACGGGGTTGGTGCCGTGGCCTCGGGAGCAGTTCGCTCGCGATCTTAGCCAACATTGTGGCCGAAACCGGCGGTTTTGTCCCACCGGCGGTTTTGGCAGGTTCACGCGGAAACCTGCTCCTCTGCCAAACGTCTCGCGATCTTTAGCAACGCCCCTTCCCAATAGCGCTGGGCGGAGGTCTTCGGAAAGCCCGTCTCCCGCGAAATCGCCCGCCAGGGTGTGCGATAGGCACGCAACCAGATCAGCCGGCGCTCGCCGCGGTTGACCCAGCTGATCCAGGACAGGGTCTCCTCCATACGCGTCACCTGCTCCGGCGTGGCCTTCAGCCGTAGGGGACCGGGCTCCTGCCGCGCCAGTTCCCTCGGTTCGTAGCGGATCTCGGGCCAATAACTCGCGTAGCCGAGGCTGCGCTCGCCGGGCAGCTTGCGCAGGGTGGTGACGCACTCCTCGAACCGCTGCGCGACCTGCTCTGCCGTCCACTTTGCCATCACGCACCTCCCAGGCGGTGTTCCACCGCCCAATAGGCCAGCGCCAGCGCATCCGCCTCATTGTCGTCCGCCGGCCGGTGGCCGCGCTGCCGGGCGCTTGCGAGCATCATCGCCTTGCTGGCGTTGCCCTTGCCGGTGGCGTGACGCTTGATGGTCCCGACCGGCACGCCCTCGTAGGCGATGCCCTGGTGTTCGCACCAGGCGGTGAGGTGGGCCATGAAGCCACCGTAGGCGTGGGCGGCATCGACGCCGAGGTGGCGGCGTACCTCCTCGAAGAACACCATCCGGATCGGGCCGGCCTGGCTTTCGAGATCGCCCAGGAAACGGGTGAACTTCAAAAAGCGCATGCCGCCGCCCTGCCAGCGGTCGTTCTTGAAACGGGTCGTGCCACTGGTGATGACACCCTGGGCCGAGTGCAAGGCCCAGCCGGTGGTCGTGCCCAGATCAAGGCAGAGGATCACAGGCAGGCCTCGCGCCCGCGACATCCCCTCCCCGGGATGGAGAGCCTCCCCGGCCGGGGGCTCTCCTCTCCCGAAGGGAGAGTGGGTTCCCCCGCCATCTGAAAATCCGCCGCAATCCCCCGTGGGTTCAGGGTTTAGCGTCAGTTGGCAGCGCTCGCCCGCCATCTGCCGCCTGCCATCTGCCAACTGACCCAAGCCCCTGTTTTCACTGGGTTCCAGTCGGCAGCCAGTTGGCAGATGGCAAATCCGCTGTTCAGATGGCAGCGAGGCCGCCATCCGTACGGGTTGATCATTCATGGGAGTCCTCCTCCTGATAGACCCAGACGTCCGGGTGCTCGACGGGCAGCGCGGCACCGGTCTGGGGACACTTGTAATGGGTGGGTTTGACGGGGACCGGCGTGTGGACCACTTCACCGGTGTCGGTGTCGATCCGTTCGGGGCCGGGCAGTGTCATGCCCTCGACGCACAGGTAGCCGAACTTGGTGCGCGCCAGGGGCTCGCGGCCGTAGTCCTGGGGATTGCGAAAGAACTTGATGTACCCTTTGGTGGCCAGGACACCGACCCGCTCGCGGATAGTGCGCTCGGCGCCCAGACCGGCACGCCCCTCGAAGGCCTCGGCGAACTGGGTGGCGGTGTAGACCCGCCCGGCCTGCGCCTCGTCGAAGATGAGCTGCAGGATGACGTCGTGCTTGCGTCGCCGCTCGGCGTCCAGGCGCGCACCGTAGTCCCGGTTCACCAGCCGCTCGCCGTGCGGATCCAGCTCCACCCAGCGCCCCGCCGACTTGTCGACCCGCTTCGCCGCGAGCGCCGGGCCGTTGCGCAACTCGAACACCAGCACGCGATCGGTGCGCGATTCGTCCGGCCGGTACAGCAGGATGCCGGTGGTGTAATAACCGCGCAGACTGCCGGCGCCGGACAGGGCCAGGAAGGGGTCTTCCTCCACCTGCTTCTTGCCGATTTTCTTGGTGTGGTGGGCGAGGATGATGCCGGCATCCGGATTGACCGCATCGCGCAGCCGCTCCACCCGTTCCCGCAGGAAGAACAGCATGGCGTTGTTGTCGTTCTCGCTGACCCCATCCGGGCCGCCGTCGAACACGTTGCGGATCGGGTCGATCACCAGCACGTCGAGCCCGCCTTCGGCCGCGGCACGCTTGAGCGCCTGGGTGACCCGGGCGACGCCTTCGTCGTTCAACACCAGCCGCAGTTGCGGCGTGACCAGCAGATTGTCGGCGGCGCGTCGGCTCACCGACTCGGGCAGGCCCATCGACTGAATGCGCTCGCGCAGGTAGTGGTATTGCACCTCGGCTTGCAGATAGAAGATCCGCAGTGGCCGGGAGGGGGTCAGATCCAGGAAGGGTTCCCCGGCCGCCATGTGGGTCAGCCAGGAGAGCAGGAAATCGCTCTTGCCCACTTTGGGTGCGCCGCCGAAGACGATCATCCCGCCCGGCGTCAACACGCGCGGGGCGATCAGGTCGTCCGGCATGGGGGACCGATCATCCAACAGGTGGCCCAGCGAAAAGACCGGCAGGCCGGCATCCGCCTTGACCAGCGTGCGCGGTGCTTCGCGGAGCAAGGCCCAGACATCCAGGCCCTCTTCGATGGCATCGAAGGCGTCCCATTTCTCGGGCTTGTCCGCAGGCACCTGCAACACGGCCACGTCACTGGCGCCCGCCGCGGCGATGGCCCCGGCGGTGCGCTCGGCGTACTCACGACCGGCGGCATCGTTGTCCGGCCAGATCAGCACCTGCTTACCCTGCAGGGGCGACCAATCGGTTTTGTCGATCGGCGCCTTGGCACCGTTCATGGCGGTGGTGGCTGCCAGCCCTTCCCGAATGAGCGCATCGGCGGCCTTTTCGCCTTCCACGAGTACCACCTGCCGGGCACCCTTGAGCTGGGGCAGGTTGTAGAGCGGTCGGGGATCGGGCGCCCGCATGGCGCGGGCGGCGACGTCCCAGGGCCGGTACTCCTTGCCGGTGGGTGTGTCGTAGCGGTAGACGCAGGCGATCAGCCGGCCCTCGGCATCGCGGTAGTCCCACTTGGCGGTCGCCGGCCCCAGCTCATCCATCGCCGGCGCCTTGCTCCGGGCGCGGGGCAGCGGCTGGGACGGCACCCCCAGCCAATCGGCCACTGCGGCCATCAGCTGCGGAAAGTCCCGTGTCGAGTCCAGTCCCTGCACGTGCGCCCAGGCCTGCAGGATGTCCCCGCCCTCGCCGGTGGCGAAGTCGATCCACATGCCGGCGCGCTCGCCCTCCAGCTCAACCACCAGGCTGCGCCCGGGATTGCCCTGCAGGTCACCGACGACGAACTGTTTGCCACGGATCTTGCCGGCCGGGAACAGGTACGCCAGGGCCGCCGGCAGCCGCGCCAGCAGTTGGGCCTTGAGGTCCCGTGCGTCGTGGCCGAGGTGGACGGGCGCGCCCTGATCGGGTGCGTCGTTGAAGTCCAGCCATACGATGTTATCCGCCATCATGCCCGCCCTCCCCAGCAGCGATCCTGCCAGGGGCAGCGACGGCACTCCTGGTGACTGGGATCCCGGCTGATGCGTGGCAGCAGCTCGTGGGCATCGCAGGCCTGAAGCACCCGCACGCCACGATCCGAGGCCTGCTGGGCCAGCGCGCCGTCGAAGGGCACACACTCGAAGTGGATCTCCGCCGTGTCCTTGTTGATGGCGGTGAACAGTGCCGGATTGCGGCTGATCCCCGGGATCTGCGGCTCCAGGTAGGCCTGGTAGAGTGCGATTTGCGCGGCGTAGACGGGTTTGGCCAGGGTGACACCGCGCTTCACCACCTCCTTCCACGACCGGGCGTTGAGCGACTTGCACTCCCACAGGGCGGGATAGCTCAATCCCGCCGACTCCGGTCCGCCGGCGAGCACACCATCGACGTGTCCGCGCAGCCGACCACTGACGGCGGAGAAGCCGTATTGCTCGCCGCGGCTGGTCTCCGTGTAGAGCTCGAAGCCCGCCGCCCGCAACCAATCGATCGCCAACGTCTCGAAGACGTGGCCGGCGGCGAAGATACGCAAGGTGCGCCCCGCCAGGCTGCGGCCCTCGTCGACCGGCACCCGCAGGTACTCGTATTGCAGCGCCCGTTCGCAGGCGACGCCCAGACGCGATGCGCCAAGGTAGTCCCGGGGAGGCCGGGCCTGGGCCTCGGTCTGCAGGGCGACATCGATCCGCCCGGTGAGACTTTCCGACAAGGTGGGTCTGTGATTGAAGTCCAGCATCAGAACGGCACCTCGTCTTTGTAGAGCTCTTGCAGCGTCCGGTGATAGGCCTCGAGAATGGTGTCCACCAGCCCCAGGATCTCGGCCTTGCTGTACTGCCCCAGTCCTTTGTCCATGCCGACCTGCATCACGTAGTCGCCCAGCGGCCCGAGCACGGACTCGGCGGCCTTCTGTTCCAGATCGGTCCGGTTCATCGCCACCCCCTTGCGCTGCAGCTGGTAGTAGAGGTCCTGACAATCGCGGGAGCAGAAGCGGCGGAAACTGGCCCGACGCCGTTCGGGAGGCTGCTCGCGATTCGGGTCGAGCCAGCAGAAGCCGCGGGGCGGGCGGTGGCAGACGGCGCAACGGTAATACAGATGATCTCGCACATCCCTGTGCTCGCCCCCTTTGGGGTCGCCTGCGGCGCTCCAAATCGCCTGTCCTGTCGATTTGTCATGCCGCCTCCTTCCGCTCTGCCACGGCGAAGATCCGCGACTGGATCTCGCGCTTGTTGAACTGGAAGGCCAGCAGACAGGACGCCTGATAGCGGGTGAGCCCGAAATCCTGGCGGTAGGCGGGCGGCAGATAGCGCAACTGAGCCGCCGAGGCCGGCTGGTTGAGCCAGGTGCGGGACTTGCGCGCGGTGTCCTCCGACTCGTGCTCGTTGAGCCAGTCGTCGGCCGCCGCCAGGCAGACGGTGCGCTCACCCGCCGCCAGCAAGCGGGTGGTCAGCCCCTTGCCGCCGCCGACGCCGTACCACTGCCCGCTCAGGAAGAACACGCCCGCCCAGGCCTCGAAGCCGGTCGCCATCA
The DNA here is from genome assembly GCF_001981305.1 of Marinobacter lutaoensis. GTDB lineage: Bacteria > Pseudomonadota > Gammaproteobacteria > Pseudomonadales > Oleiphilaceae > Marinobacter > Marinobacter lutaoensis. The sequence continues at coordinate 408,267 of NZ_MSCW01000007.1, forward strand.
GCGCCGCGTCGTCGCCGAACAGATCGCACCAACGGAAGGAGGAGCGCTTGAGCAGATCGATCTCGGACATCACGAAGTCGGTCAGATCGACCCTGCCCTCCGACTCCGAGCGCTCCCAGACGTGGCCGCACAGTGAGCACTCCCGGCAGGCGACCGGAACCAGAGCACCGCACTCCGGACACTCCTTCCGCGGGGCCTCACCGGAACCCTCGTGTCCGTCCAGGTTGACGTCCTGCTCCAGCGAGCCGTGCAGCAGGGTGCTGGTGCCGAAATCGAGCACGATGCAGTCGGACTTGTTCACGCCCGGGTATTCGTTGGGGTCGACCGTGCGCAGACCGCGGCCGATCATCTGGATCAGGGTGGACTTGAAGGAACTGGGGCGCAGCAGCACCACACAGCTGGTGGGTGGGTGGTCCCATCCCTCGGTCAGCACCGCCACGTTGACGACGACCTGGGATTCGCCCGTTTCGAACCGTGCCAATGCCGCCTGTCTCGCTTCCGGCGTCAGGTCGCCGTGGATCAGCTCGGCGCCGATGCCGGCTGCGGTGAACGCCTCGGCCACGCTGCGCGCATGGCTGACCGTGGAGCAGAACACTACCGTCGGGCGACCGCTGGCCTTCTCCCGCCAGTGGCGGATCACCGCCTCGGTGATCGGCGCCTTGTTCATGATGGCTTCCACGGCCGTCATGTCGAAGTCGTCGGCGGTGCGCTTGACCTGGGACAGCTCGTTCTGCGTGCCCACGTCGACCACGAAGGTGCGCGGCGGCACCAGGTGTCCCGACTGGATCAGCTCGGCCAGGGTGATCTGGTCGGCGACGTTGCTGAACACCGGGCGCAGCCCCTTGCGATCACCCCGGTTAGGCGTGGCCGTCACCCCGAAGATGGCCACCTCCGGATTGCGTTCGCGCACACGATCGATGATGCGCCGGTAGATGGGTGCCGCGGCGTGGTGCGCCTCGTCCACCACCAGCAGATCCAGCGCGGGCATGTCCCGCAGGTTAGCCTCCCGGCCCAGGGTCTGCACCATGGCGAAGGTGGTCTGACCCGCCCAGGATTTCTCCCGGGCGTCGAACACCGAGGTGGTGAGGGCCGGATTGACCCGCCGGAACTTGGCTTCGTTCTGGCGGGTGAGTTCGTCGCGGTGGGCCAGGACGCAGGCCTTGGCCTGGGTGTCGCCCAACCACTGCCCGGCCACGCCGGACAGCATGATGGTCTTGCCGGCGCCGGTCGGCGCCACCCCCAGGGTGTTGCCGTGCTGGCGGAGCGCAGCCAGGCTGCGTTCCACGAACACTTTCTGACGAGGTCGTAACAACATGGCGCGCCCTCCTCACTGTGCCCAGCTGGGACGGCCGGTGGGGGTGGCCGGCCTGGCCGGTGCCGGGGCGGCGCCCTGACTGACCGGCGCCTGGCCCATCACCGCGGCGTAGTCCTTGTGGTCCGGCGTGATCGCGGTCTTGACGACGTTCTTGTCCTCGCCGTACTGGTCCTTCTCCAGCTCCACCTTGGCCACGAACTCGATGCCGTCCAGGTCGGCGAAGCCCTGGATGCGGCGGGCCTGTTGCGCCTGGGGCGAGTTGTCCTGAGGGTGCAGGCCGCGCGCGGAATTGAGGATGCCCTTGATGAAGGCCCGGCCCATGTTGGCCCACTCCGGCCCTTTCGGGCTGTGCAGGCCGATCAGGCTCCACATCTTGCGGCGGGCGTAGGGGCCTTCCAGCACCACGAATTCGCAGTTGAGGTACACCGAGCCGGTGGTCGCGTTCTGGGTCGCATAGCCGCCGGTCCAGCCCTGCGAGGGATCATCGTAACCGCCGGGGCGGATGGTCATGCGCACCTTGACCCGCGTGCCCTTGGGGATCAGGTCGAAGCTGTTCTGGTCGTCGGCCGAGTTGAAATCATTCCAGGTCGTCATCAGTGGTCTCCTTTATGTTCAGGACGAACGGTATGTCGCGGGTGCAGGGATGCACCGGAGCGACCTTCGGTAGCGGTGAGTTCGGTTTCCTGGGCAGCGGGACAGGTGAAATCGAGGCGCTCGGTGACGGGTCTCACCGGGCCGCGGATCTTCTGCATGAGGCGCCCAAGGTGGGGCGCCTCCAGCATGTCCAGGCGCCCACTGCGGTCCTTGGCCGGGTAGCCATAGGGGTTGAGGGTGTGGTTAACGAAGGCGCGGTAAGGCGTGCCCTCATCGCTCTTGATCTCGGCCAGCGTGATGACCTGATCCACGATGCCGGGCAGCTCCAGCGCGGTTTTGGAGCCGTCGATCTGCGGCGTGAACACCTTGCGGTTGAAGTCGTCGACCCGTTCGTCGAGGATGCCGACGAACCAGATGCTCTTGTCGCGGGTGTGCTGCAGGTGGGTCAGCCAGGCGATCATCTCCTGGCCGTGCAGCCCGTAGGCACCGCGGCTGTCGGGCTTGCCGGTGCGCTCGCTGAACGCCTGCGGCTGGCCCTTGCACCACTGCAGACAGAGCCGTCCGGCGACCGTGATCGAATCGACGAAGACGGTGGCATACTTGTCGAGCGCGGTCGGGTCGCCGAACTTGGCACAGACCGCCTCATAGTGGGCCTGGCTGTAGGGCTGCTCGTCCCGCAGCGCTGGATTGGGACCGCCGATGAAGACAGCGAAGTCGCGGCACTCTTGCCAGGTGCGGGGGCGGATGGTGTCACCCGCCCAGCCCTCCACCGCGAGGTCTCCCGCCTCCAGGTCGAAGAACAGGGTGCTCTGCGCGTCCAGGGTCCACAGCAGACTGGTCTTGCCGATGCCCGAGGCGCCGAGGATGCAGCCCTTGATACCGCGCCGCTCCGCCAGGCGCTGGTCGGCAGTGATGATGGGGAAGCTCATCATTTCACCTCCCCGGACTGGCGGATGACCTCGATGGCCAGATCCGCGCCCTTGCCGCCGTGGCTGCGCGCCATATCGTGCACCCGGCGCAGCGCCTCGATCTGGGCGACGATGCGACTCAGCTCGCAGTTCAGTCCCTGCTGGGCGAAGGCGATGTCATCGATGGTCGCCTCCGTCAGCGGCTTGACCTCGGCCTCAGTGCCCTCGCCCAGGGCCGGGATGGTGATCTGCTCGGGCAGTTGCTTGAGGTAGAACGCGCTCTTGCGCAGTTTTTCCAGATAACAGTTAGCCATGGTCACTTCTCCTCAGCGGTCGAAAGACGGAAGATGGGTTTGCCGGTTTTCAGGGTGCGGGCCGGCTCGAACGCCTTGCGCAGGCTCTCGGGCCAGGCGGTGTACTTGCGCTCGGCGACCCGGTAGGTGATCTCCAGGAACTCGCCCGGGTCGTCGCCGCTGGCGGCAATGCGCTGGGCGATCTCGGCGAGCTTGCGCTGGTCCCAGACCGGCTTTTTGGGCAGGTCGGCGGTGACCCGGACGCCGTCGTCGTCGAAGTGGACGGTGCCGGTCTCCTTGCTGAGCTGCTGACGCAGGGCCTGGACGCGCTGGTCGTATTTCAGGGCGATGGCCCCCTCGACCCACTCCTTCAGGCGTTTGGCCTTGCGGAGTTCGGCGTCGGCCTCCTGCTGCAGCCGCAGCAGATCCTCCGGGTGGACACCCGCCAGCTCACCGATGGACAGGGTCTGGGCGTCGTGCAGGGAAAGGCTCATGCCGCACCTCCCGCCGCACGCTCCGAGGTGCTCTTGCGCAGACACTCGGCCTCGTAGGCCTCGATATCCTCGGCGCGGTACAGCACCCGGCCCTGGATCTTGAGGAAGACCGGACCGATGCCCTCGGACCGCCAGCGCTCCAGCGTGGCTTCGCTGACGCCCCAACGGTCGGCCAGTTGACGTTGATTCAAATGTTTTACGCTCACGATTCGCTCCTTAGGGTTGTTGCGGAAACGTGAGCCAATGATGCGGGGCGGCAGGTGGGAGAATCGGGGGTGGGAAAGGTGGGAAAATCGGTGGGATTTTCAATAAATCCAGATACTTACGAGCACCGCAGCGTTACATTGAGCTTCTGCAAAGCCTTGCTTTATGTCCGAAATTATGCTAGTTTTTCGGACACTGACAGGAGGCTAGAGCAATGTCTGTGGCTGAACGCATCAAACAGCGGGTACTGAGAATGCAGCGGGGTGAGCCGTTCACCAACACCCGCTTCCTCAAGCTCGGCTCACGCTCCGCCGTCGACAAGGCGCTCTCTCGCCTGGTCGAGAAAGGCGTCATCCAGCGCGTCGCGCGCGGGGTATTCGTGCGCCCGAAGAAAAGCCGCTTCATCGGTAACGTGATGCCGGAGGTGTCGCGTGTCATCGAGGTGATCGCCAAAGATCATGGCGAGACCGTGCAGGTCCACGGCGCGGAAGCGGCACGCCGCTTCAAACTCAGCACCCAGATGCCCACCACCCCGGTGTACTACACCAGTGGCCCGAGCCGGGAGATCCGCGTGGGCAACCTCAAGGTCAAGCTGATGCACACGACCAGTCACCGGAGGCTACAGCATGCCGGCAAGAAACCGGGGCTGGCCCTCTCGGCCCTCTGGTATCTGGGCAAGGACAACATCGATGCCGAGGCGGTCCGGCGCATCCGGGAAGGCTTGAGCACGGAGGAGTTCGAGACGCTACGCACCTCCAAGATGCCCGCCTGGATGGCCAGCGCAATCGAAAACTACACCCAAGGAGCGGCCCATGGCTGAAGCCTACCTGAAACTACCGGAAGCCGATCAGAAGGACATCCTGCAGGGGGCAGCTGCGGAACTGGGTCGTCAGGCGACGGTATTGGAGAAAGACATTTGGGTCTGCTGGATATTGCAGACCCTCTTTTCCATTCCCGATGCTCACCCCATGGCCTTCAAGGGCGGCACCTCCTTGTCCAAGGTCTATGGCGCCATTGATCGCTTCTCTGAGGATGTCGATATCACCCTCGACTACCGGCACTTCGAGGCCGACTTCGACCCTTTTGCCGACGGCATCAGCAATACCAAGATCAAGAAGTTCAGTAATCGTCTCAAGGACTACGTCAAGGGATACGCAAACGGCACCGTCATCCCCTTCCTCCGCGCAGAACTGGACAAACTACCCACGGCCGAGCGTCACACCATCGAGGTCGACGAGACTGGGGAAAAGATCTGGGTTAGCTTTCCTTCCGTGACGGAGGAGCCCGACGACTACCTCAAGCCCCAAGTCCTGATCGAATTGGGTGGTCGCAATGTCATCGATCCCAACGAGCGCCATACGATTTCACCCTATGTGGCGGCGCTTACGACCGAGCTCGATTATCCCACCAGCGAAGTCGTGGTGCTCTCACCCGAGCGCACCTTCTGGGAAAAAGCGACCTTGATCCACGTCGAGTGCAATCGCGGCCAATTGAAGGAAAACGCCGAGCGACTCTCCCGGCACTGGTATGACCTCGTGATGCTGAGCCGGCACACCTCAGGTCAGGCTGCCGTCCAGAATCGCGATCTGTTCGAGGATGTCGTCCGCCACAAAAAAGTGTTTTTCAAGGCGAGCTATGCCAACTACGACGCCTGTCTTGAGAACCAGCTGCAACTGCTCCCGGAGGATGAAACCCTCGACGGGCTCCGTGCCGACTACGAGAAGATGATCGGCGCCGGCATGATGTACCAGGCACCGCCCACCTTCGACGAGATCGTGGAATCGATCCGTCAATTGGAGCAGGACATCAACACCTGGTGATCAGCCAGCGTCGAGGTAGTAATAGCCGTTTCCCTCGCTCTTGATCAGCCTGTTCCACAACGGGTGCTGCACATATTTCCCCTTGACCCTATTCCGCATGATGCGGTGCAGCTCTTCGTCGGTCTCCGCCTCCGCACGCAGCAGGTCCTTGTGCGCCCTGCCACCTTCCCGGTGCAAGGCCTCCACCACGGCCGCCTGCTTTTTGGTCAGTTTGTAGGTTTCTCCATTCCAGTGAACCTGGCGGTAATCGGTCGAAAACCGCAATCCAATGCCGGTATCGCGCACCTCGCCCGTCGGATAGCCCCGCAATAGCGGTAGCACGGCCGCGTGATCCAACGAGCAGTGATCGCCGGTACGCGCCAGCAGTTGCTGCAGCGGTACCAGGGCCACATCCAGTGGCAACTCCAGAACCGGCGGGATACGTTCCGAAGCACTCACGATGATTGCGGGCGTCCTGCCCGATTCCTGCTTCAGCACGGTCACAAATGACCGCAGATTATCGGCCAGCTCCAAACGCCGCACGAAGTACAGATTGACTCTGTAAGTCCCGATGCGGGTAATACCCAGATGCCAGAATACGGAATCGTGGAGGGTGGTAACCTGATACCGGGCCTCGATATCGAACAGCCTTCTCAACCACTCCAGCAACTTGTCCGTATCGACCAGGTATCGCTTCACTTGGTTGGTAGGCACCGTGATCCAGCCGGCACCCGTGGAAAAATAGCGGAAGCCTCTACTTTCGGAACACCATGTGAGTTCGGCAAACCCTGTGTCGTCATGCGGCAGAGACGCCATCGAGCCGGCCGGGCTCAAAAAGCCGCCCTGCAGGAGTTCGGCGGCCACCGACGGAAAATCATCGTGCAGGACGCTGCCGCTGATTCCAGGCGTCGGGCTGTTCAGCAGGCGCAGCAGGAGGGCCAAGGCACTCCTGCTCAGCGACACTGCCGCAGTCATTGCTGGACCTCTTCAAGCAAGCCCCAGCGCTTGAGGTACTTCTCGCCGATCAGCCGCTCCCTCTCGGTGCGACTGCGCAGGTCACATCCGTTGGGCATGGTGATCTTGACCGGCAGCACCTTGCCGCGCCCCACACCGTTCTCCGGTTGGAAACGGATATTGATCCTGGCCTGGGTCGGCGTAAAAGCTCCCGAGGTCAACGGATTGTGTTCCCCGAAATGCTCCTGGGCGTAAGTGTGCAGGCCCATCTGGCTTTTCGCCGGCACCTCGATCTGGACACGCCCCTCGCCCGCCAAATCCTTCAGCTTCATCATGACCAACTGGACCGACTCGATTTCGTCATTGGGATCCCAGTCCAGCACCTGTTCCACCATCAACGGCTGCAGGTCATAGCGCCGCAGCGGTACCCGCTCCGCTTCGACGGTCTGCTTCAACAGATCCTCGGTGAACGCCTTGGCGATGCTGTCCCGGCGCTCGCGCTTGGCGGCCACCACCTCCACCACGCCCGTGGCCTCGGAATAGGTAATGGCATGCTCCGACACCGGCCGCCGAATCCGGGAGACGATGTCATCCTCCCCCTCGAACTCCAGGTAGGAATCCGGCAGCCCTTCCTGGTAAACCATCACCTGTACCACGTCGACTTCGTTGCCATCCTCATCCGGCAGGGTCCGCTCGAAGAGCTCGATCTTGACCTTGTCGCCGAGGCCGAAGAGCGATCGGATCTTCTCCTTGAACGCGCTTAGAGAGACAGCATCCGAATTCAGGGGCAGACCAACTTCGACCTGATAGCCGCTCCAGTTCCTGCCATGGCGATACTGGTCGGCATAACGGATATCCTCGGCATGGCGGAAACTGTCCGGCTCGTGCAGGTAAACCCAACGGCTGCGCTCCAGGGCGGAAGGCATGGCGCTCAATTGAGCGGGGGTGCTGACCGCGCTCAGCAGCGCGGCCTGGCCGACCTCATCCGCCATCTGGTAAATGCGTTCGGCATCGATCGTGAGCCGGGCCTTTTGATCCGGGGTGAGGTGATCCAGCAACTGGATGACGTTGCTGACCACCGTCGGATGGTCCTGTGACCAGTCGACCCCGTTAACGGGGATCTGCTTGCGGCTGAAGTACTCCCGCAGGCCGGCGGCTGAGGTGTGGCGGATGAAGTTTCGAACGATCGGCATGGGTATCAACCCTCATCGGTTAGTAGCAAACGGCGAACTCATGGTGGACAGATACCAAAAGTTCATGATAGCGAACTTCCAAGATAATGCCGTTTATAATCATTTTCAAGTACCTCCTGTATGTCTATAATGAACTTTTAGGATCCAACCGAGAGGAGATACCACCGTGGCCAATCTGCTGGGAGCCAAGATCAAAGAGCTCCGCAAGAAAAAAGGCCTAACTTTAGAACAACTTGCGGAGAAAATAGGGTCAGGGAAGAGCTACATCTGGGAACTGGAGAACCGGGGGGTCAAGCGCCCGTCGGCCGAGAAGCTGACACTCATCGCCAAAGCACTGGACGTCACCACCGAGTACCTGGTCAACAACGAGCAGACTGAACCAAGCCAGGACATGAAGCGCGAGGTGTTTTTCAGGAAGTTCAACGGTCTGAACCCGGAAGACCAGAAAAAAATCATGGATATCATGGATGTGTGGGGTAAGAAGTCGTGACGGAGAGGAAGCGGCCCCTCAAGGAGGCCAACCGCATCACCAAGTTTCTGGACCTTGGGCTGGCCGTGGAGGACCGCTTCCCCGTGGATGTCCGCAAAGTCGCCCTGGAGCTTACGCCTTCGTTCAATCCGGATCCCATTACGATGGTCCGGGAAATGGATCTTAAGTCGGTCGAGGGAGCACTGATCCCCAATGAGACCAAATCGGAGTGGGGGATCCTTTACAATCGCAACGTCGAACACGTCGGCCGCGTCAACTTCACGCTGGCCCACGAACTCGGCCACTATATGATCCACCGCCAGGATTCGGGTGCGGACGGCATCCGCTGTGGCGAGGAAGACATGCTCGACCGGGATTCGGGCATGGCGCAGATCGAACAGGAAGCGAACGCCTTCGCCGCCAATCTGATGATGCCGAACCACGATTTCCGCCAGCAGGCCGATGGTCAGCCGTTCAGTTTCGATCTGATGAGCCATTGCGCCGACCGGTACGGCGTCTCTCTGACGGCCGCCATCCTCAAGTGGCTGGACTTCACCAAGCGACGGGCCATCGCCATCCTGTCGGAGGAAGGCTGCATGCACTGGTCGAAATCCAGCCCGAGTGCTTTCCGTTCCGGTCGGTATTACGCGACCCGCCAGTCCTTCAACGAAGTGCCTGCCACATCCATGGCGGCGCAGGAGAACTTTTCTTTTGCGGCACGTAACGGCGTCCGCCACGGCCCGGGTGTCTGGTTCGACGAGGAGGTCACCGAATACAGCATCTACTCCACCGAGCAGGAAAAGACACTGACCGTCCTGGTGCTGGACGATATCGGCGGCTACGACTTGCCCGACCCGGAAACCGAACAAGACGAACTGCTCACCGACACCTACACCAACTTCATCCGCAACGGCCAGAATCCTTACTGACCCGTGGCTGGCACTGGCCAGCCACGCCTTTCCGCAACGGCCCGAAACGCCCTGATGGCCGTACCACCGCTCTGCTCCGACAATGTTTCAACACTGTTTTGCTGAATCGGAGCGGTTACCAATGCAGAAATCTCACCCTTTATCTCCCGAACGGATGTCATCCGATCAACGCCTCGACGAGGTGGCAAAAATCCTGGCCAACGGCCTGTTCCGGCTCCGCGACGCCGATAAATACCCACCCCCGGCCTCGGACTCAGATAGCGATGTTTCACTTGCTATCACTGCCTACCGAAGCGTTCATGGTCACCCCGAAACCGCAGAGAAAACACTGCCTAAGGAGACCCTGTGAACGACACCACCTTAACCCAAACCTCACCGTCGGTGCTGGCCCAGGTCGCGCAGCTACCCGACATGTCGATGGAAGAGATCCGGGCGCTATGGCGCCAGCTGTTCAAGCAGGAGGCGCCCACCCACATCCGCAGTTTTCTGGAGCGGCGGCTCGCCTACCGCCTGCAGGAAATCGAGTTCAAGCGGACCCCTTCCCACAAAAACCTGGTGGAACAGAATCAACGGCGGATCCGGGCCATCATCAAGACCGGCCAGAAGCCGCTGCGCGATCGCTACCCAAAGCCGGTCCCCGGCACGGTCCTGACGCGAATCTACCAGGAGAAGGAATACCGGGTCACGGTGACCCACGACAACCAGTTCGAGTTCGAGGGACGCCTCTACCGCAGCCTGTCGGTCATCGCCCGGGAGATCACCGGCACCCGCTGGTCGGGGCCTCTGTTTTTCGGCCTGCGCAAGGCAACGGACAAAAAGAACAATAAGCGCGGAGGCAAACGATGACAGATCAGGTCAAGAAGCGCCTGCGCTGCGCGGTCTATACCCGCAAATCGACCGAGGAAGGACTGGAACAGGATTACAACTCCATCGACGCCCAACGCGACGCCGGCCACGCCTACATTGCCAGCCAGCGCGCCGAGGGCTGGATCCCGGTGGAGGACGACTACGACGACCCCGCCTTCTCCGGCGGCAACATGGAGCGCCCGGCCCTGAAGCGCCTGATGGCCGATATCGAGAAGGGAAAGATCGATGTGGTGGTCGTCTACAAGATCGACCGGCTCACCCGCAGCCTGACGGACTTCTCCAAGATGATCGATGTGTTCGAACGCCACGGCGTCTCCTTCGTCTCGGTCACCCAGCAGTTCAATACCACCAACTCCATGGGGCGGCTGATGCTGAACATCCTGCTCTCCTTCGCCCAGTTCGAGCGCGAGGTGACCGGCGAGCGGATCCGCGACAAGATCACGGCAAGCAAGAAGAAAGGCCTCTGGATGGGCGGCATCCCACCCCTGGGATACGACGTGAAGGACCGCTGCCTGGTGATCAACCCCGCCGAGGCCAGGCTGGTCCGCCATATCTTCAAGCGCTTTACCGAGATCGGCTCCACCACACTGATGGTGAAGGAGTTGCGGCTTGACGGGGTCACCAGCAAGTCCTGGACCACCCAGGACGGACGCTTCCGGCCCGGCAAGCCCATCGACAAGGGCATGATCTACAAGATGCTGCACAACCGCACCTACCTTGGGGAGCTGCGGCACAAGGACAAGTGGTATCGCGGCAAGCACGAAGCCATCATCGACCAGGCGTTGTGGGATGACGTCCACTCGATCCTGGCCACCAACAGTCGCACCCGCGGCAACATGACCCGGGCCAAGGTCCCCTTCCTGCTCAAGGGCATCGTGTTTGGCGAGGACGGCCGTGCACTGACGGCCTCAAGCTCGGTGAAGAAAAAGAGCGGCAGGCGCTACCGCTACTACCTCAGCACCCGCGACACCAAGGAGTTCGCCGGCGCCTCGGGGCTTCCGCGCATTCCGGCCGCTGAACTGGAAGCCGCCGTGGTGGGACAGATCCGGTCACTGCTGCAATCGCCCCCGGTGATGCAGAAGACCGCAGCGGTCACGAACCAGCTCGGCGACCCAGTTGACGAAGCCCAAGTGACGGTGGCGATGACCCGGCTCGACAAGGTCTGGGATCAGCTGTTTCCGGACGAGCAGAGCCGGATCATCCGCTTGCTGGTCGAGAAGGTTATCGTCACCCCCAACAGCATCGACGTGCGCCTGCGGAACAACGGCATTGAAAGGTTGGCGCTGGAGATCACCGATTCTGCCCGGGAAAAGATAATCGCATGAGCAACGGTAGTGGCATCCAGATAGAACTCACCCAGACCGGCGACCCCAAGGTCCTCGAGGCCAGCGACGGGCGCCTGAGCATCTCGGTGCCCATCAAGCTGAAACGGCGCAGTGGCCGCAGGCTCATCACCTTGCCGGATGGCGAGGTGCAGGAACCCCGCCCCTGGGACACGGAGCCCACGCCGCTGCAACTGGCCCTGGCGCGGGGCCACCGCTGGCTGGCCATGCTGGAGGCCGGCGAGGTCCGGTCGCTCCGCGAGATCGCCGAGAAGGAAGGGGTGGACAACAGTTATGTGAGCCGGATGGTCAACCTGACCATCCTGGCCCCGGACATCGTGGCGGCCATCCTGGACGACCAGGTACCGCCACATCTGACCCTGTTCGATCTGGCCGTGGACCCGCCCCGGCTGTGGGAGGAGCAGCGCCGGCGCACCGGCATCAACTACGCCCCGTCCGTCACCGGCGTGGACGTGGACTCCCGCAAACACTGCTCCTCGTAGGCTTCGATATCCTGCAACCGGTACAATACCCGGCCCTGGATCTTCATGAATCTGGGGCCGATTCCCTCGCTGCGCCAGCGCTCCAGGGTCGCCTCACTGACATCCCAACGGTCCGCCAACTGGCGTTGTTTCAAGTGTTTGACTTCCATCATTCACCTCTTGGTCTGGGTTAGTGGAAGCCCATGAACGCTCTAACGGGCCTGCTATGCAAGGTCTTTCGGGATGCTGATGGGCGCTATCTCGCTGATTGTATTGGCGGCTTTTGACGGACTTCGACGGTAGCGATACAGGGAATCGAACCCGGGTCCCACCCCACCACCAATACCCAAACCCCAACCCTTCTTGGTTGGGGTTTTTCATTTCTGGGGCTACGCACTGGCGCGGGTTCCGGCGGCTTGTCTCGGACTTCGCAAAGTAGCCACCCAGCCCCCGCCTGATGCCGGAACCCACTCTCTCCCGCCGGATATTCTCTGCCCCCTCACCGGTCGAAATGGGCGAAGTCCGTGATCGGATAATGTCTCGTTGGTCGTTGATACCCTGCCGACTTAAGTCATCATATTGATGATGGTAGCAACCAGTATTGACACCAATGCAGCATCAGCACGATGATCGTGCTAATTTTAAGCACAACATAAGGCCACGGGTTTGACAGGTGAGCAGATGGGGGCAGCCCTACTCGATGACATCAGCCAGGCGCAGCAAGAGCGATTGTTCCACATCGACTTCAAGCTGCGATTTCTAGGCGCTGTAAACCGTGCTGATCTGGTCACCCGTTACCGTATTCAACAAAGCATGAGCCGGCGTGGCAATTGCTGGGATAACGTCCCAATGGAAAGGCTGCTCAGAAGTTACATAAGTGAGTGGATGCCGAGCAGTGGCTACTCATCCATTCCGGAGGCAAAGCGAGATATCAGTTTCTATCTGATGGCGCGCTACAACTGGCTGCGTCCCCATCAGTACAACGGTGGAGTCCCACCCGCAAAGGCGGAAGAAAAACTTAATTTACTGTCCGGAAATGGTTGACCACTACAAACTATTCACCAAAAGCGCACGACTGAAATCTTTCAAGATTAGGGCGTGAGAGGAAGTCTGGCTGACTTTTCTCTTAACAGGTGATTTTTGAGGAAATTGTCTATTACTTGAATACCGAAACCTGAGACCGAGCAAACTTTTTCGACTCCACCCTGCTCAAACTCATCGATAAACGTATTCGTAATTTCGTTCAAATTGAGCACACCACCATAGGGCAGCCGGTCATCAAAGGGAGGAATATAGACCAGCCTCGAGACCTCTCTGCGGGCAAGTGCATTTATAAAAGACCTCGCGCGGTCGTCACCAAATTCCTCAGAATATTCAGCAACTAGATCTTCAAGTTGGGTGATCGGGCAGATCAACGCACTATGGTTAAATGCCCTGTCGTTATCCTGGTCTAAGTCACACTCATGAGTAAGGACGTATACAAGTCCCTCCACGGTCACATAGATCCTTTCATCTGGATCAAATATCGGAAAACGGATAGGGGAATACAAAAGGCCAGCCCCCAAGGGGAGAGCTTCATCAACACCATAGAAACGCCCGTGATCATTGTATCTCAGGCTATCCATGAGATGACGGTATGCAGTCTCGACATCCATCCTTAGATCGCTGCGCCATTTAACCTTGAATGCGCCCGCTGTGCACGACCTTCGACGACCTCAAGAGAGCCCGACGAAAAACTTTTCGCTCCGATGCATCAGGGAACCACTTCGCGGCCTCCGCAGGAGCGCCCACCTCAATCACGGGACCGGGAACATCAACCGAAACAACACGAAAGGCATTCTGGTCTTGCGGCCAAGTTACTGGTTGGTGATCGCAAAATACGTCCGCGACCTCTTCGTTGGCCAAAGCTCCATAGGAAATACTCAACGTGGCAGCACAAGTGCCCATAACGAGTTGATTCAACATCTTATTGCTCCCGCAGATAGTCGACATGCTCATCCGAAAGTAACGCAAAAAAAGCGTCCTTCTCGAAGTCATGAGCTTGTTCGACCCACCCCTTTATTTGGTTTTGATCGCTCGACTCAAACGAAGATGGGGTGAATACATCAACATCAATCACTGTTGACACGCTCCCCCCCAATTGGCCTTTCACAAACTCTTTTGAAGCAACCCTCGTCATTACAGTATGAACGTCAGAACTGACCCTTGCGAAATTCAAGTTCAGAGAAGATTCCACAGTCTCGCCACCAACACAAACCGACAGGTCAAGATCTGCGACAGAATTTACTCGATGGCGTTCCGAATCCATACCGTTAACGTAGCGAAGCCCCAATCTTTTAACTGTTAGACCACTGATGCGAAGAAAAAGCGCCTCTACCGCTTCATCCAACTCACGCTTTACAACATCCCAGCCAGGGTAATTTCCTACAAAGTGATACGAGAACGAAGACGGCCCAACTTTTACCAGTCGGTCACCGCCATCCTTTCGCAATTCGACCGTAGGCTGATACCTCAAACCTTCTTCCGCTTGCCTGATAGCATAAGGAATATCGGAATTGGGTAGGCGCTTCAGTTGCCAGTCTTTCCAAGGGCCGCAGTCAATCAGCCGACCAATTACAACTTCCTCAGGGATGTTCGGAGGGGCCTGCAGCCGGAGCTCACAGAGGGCCTCTAGAATTGCATCTTCCTTGAGCTTTTTTGGATGAGGCATTTAAGATTTCCCAGCAAATACGGTGGGGCTTAAAAGATTAAAAATCAGAAACTTACGGAATATACGTTGACTAAGAATAGCAATAGCAGTCCCCTCTGGCAAGTTTAGCAGCTCACGGGACGAGCAGATCCGACAAACGGTGCGCCTTTGCCATTAAGCGGGCCTGTGAGGTGGACCCCATCAGTTGGACAGCTTGAAGGTGCGGCTTAAGCTCTGATCCAGTTTTATTCCCGGTTCAAGCTGCCAGGGTCATGGGTTGTTGGCAGTACACCTCATCCGGTGTTTGGTAATCAAGGGTCTGATGGTACCGGGTCTGATTGTAATGCCGGAAGTACCGGTGGAGCGCCTGCTTCAAGTGGTGTCCGTCCTCGAAGGCGGTGAGGTAGACGCACTCGTGTTTGACGCTGCGCCAGAGCCGTTCCACGAAGATGTTGTCGTGGTAGCAGTCCTTGCCGTCCATGCTGATCCGGATGCCATGCTCTTTGAGAACACCTGTGAAGGCTTCACTGGTGAACTGGACACCCTGATCGGTATTGAAGATTTCCGGCGTTCCATGGCACTGTAGGGCTTCCTCCAGGGCATCGATGCGGAAATCGGTATCCATGGTGTTTGAGACCCGCCAGGACAGCACCTTGCGGCTGTACCAGTCGATGATGGCGACCAGATACATGAAGCCCCGAGCCAGCGGGATATACGAAATATCCGTTGCCCATACCTGGTTGGGGCGGTCGATTTTCAGCCCTTTGAGCAGGTACGGATACACCTTGTGCCCGTCGCCCGGAATGCTGGTTCTGGGGCGCGGGTACACCGCCTGAATGCCCATGGTGCGCATCAGGCGCTGCACCCGCTTGCGGTTTATCCGGTGACCCTGGCGTTCCAGGTGGACGCGCATCTTGCGAGAGCCGTAGTACGGCGTTTCCAGGTGTTGCTGGTCGATCAGATACATCAGTTCCAGATCCTTCTGACACTGTTCACGAGGGACGTAGTACACCGACGAGCGGCTCAGCTTGAGCAGCTCGCACTGGCGGACAAGGCTGACTTGGGGATGACCACACTCGATCATCGCCAACCGCTGTTGACGGCTTACTGATCAAGCTTGCGCGACAAAAAATCGCGTTCCACCGTCAGTCGGCCAATCTCGCGGTACAGTTCGTCAGAACTGGGCTCGCTGGACTGTTTGCCCGACTTTTTCTTGCCTTCGAAGAGGTCTGGGGCATTCTCCAGCAGCGCTCGTTTCCAAGTGCTGACCAAGTCGGATGGATCTGGAACCGGGCGGCGATTTCGGATGTGGTCTGGTCACCCTTGAGGGCGGCCAGGGCGACTTTGGACTTGAATGATGCGCTGTATTGCTGGCGTTTCTTGCTCATGATTCTCCTCCTTGTGAAGATGATGAATCAGAGCTTAGGAACCTGTCCAAATTTCGGGGTCCACTTCACACCTCGCCCTGGCTGTCCACATAACTGGTTGATATCAAGCCCTCAATCATCTTGTAACCCCCCCATTTAAGGTTCATCGCGGATTAGCGTGAAAAAGTAGGAGACGGCGGTAAAACCGGTCAGTTTTGAGTTCGCCAAAACAAAAAAATTAACCAATCCACCGCCGTCTCTATGAATGCTAATCCTCTTACCCTTTTCTGGGAAGGATTCACTGTCGAACCCTATGCCCAGATTGCTCCTCAGGTCTTGCTGATCCGACTGCGTCCTGGGGAAGACTGTCATCCATGTTGCAGTGGCTGCCAGCAGCACTGCACTGCCGTCCACGACACGACTATTCGCCGCGTGAGAGAGCGTGATTTGTTCCAGTACCGCGTCTGGCTGGAGGTTCCTGTACGCCGGGTTCGCTGTGTGACTTGTGGCCCCAAGCTGGAACAGATTCGATGGCTGTCAGGCCGGCAGCGCCTGACAGCGGGCATGGTCAGCTGGGTTGAATCCCTGGTTCGCCTGATGCCGGTTCAGCATGTGGCTCGCCTGTTAGGGCTGAACTGGCATACGGTCAAAGCTATTGATCACCATCGGCTTGCCCGTGAGGTCGTCGAGCCAGATCGCAGCCAGATACGGCGTCTGATCATGGACGAGTTTGCCCTGTTCAAGGGCCACCGTTATGCCACCGTTGTGATCAACGCCGACACTCAACAGGTTCTCTGGGTTGGAGAGGGTAATAGCCGACAGGCCATACGGCCCTTCTTTGAATGGCTGGGTCCAGAGGCTTGCGCTCAGATCGAAGCGGTCGCCATGGACATGAACACGGCCATGGACTTGGAGGTCCAGCACCACTGTGCCCAGGCGCGCGTGGTTTACGACCTGTTCCATGTCGTGGCCAAGTTCGGCCGCGAAGTGATCGACCGTGTCAGGGTTGATCAGTCGAACCAGCTGCGTCATGACAAGCCTGCGCGCAAAGTGGTTAAACGCAGTCGCTGGTTACTATTGAGAAACCGAGACAACCTCAAGGCCGAGCAGGCCGTGAAGCTGGAAGAGCTGCTGCAAGCCAACCAGCCCTTGATGACCGTTTACCTGCTAAAAGACCAACTCAAAGAACTCTGGTATGCCCCGTCTGAAGCCGAGGCCAGACGGCGCTGGGAGGAATGGCTGGAACTCGCCATGAGCAGCGGATTGGCGCCGGTCCAGCAATTTGCTCGACGCTTCAAAGGCTATGTAGAAGGGATCATTGCCAGTGCGACCTACCGCATGAACACCAGCGTCTTGGAAGGCATGAACAACAAGATCAAGGTGATCAAGAGGATGGCATATGGCTACCGGGATAACGACTACTTCTTCCTGAAGATAAAAGCAGCGTTTCCCGGTAAAGCGCGATGAACCTTAAATGGGGGGATTACCATACACAGGCGCCCCAGGTTCCAGTCGGCGTCGATGGCTCCGGTGAACGTAAAGTGGTCAGCACCCGGGTGCCATCCGGGGTGGTCAAGGTGACCATATCCGGCAGCGCGCCCACGGCGACGTCAGACAGGAAGGCGCCGTCGTGACAGAGGCGTGACGAAGCTGTGACCATTTGAAACAAAGCCTCCCCCCGTTCCCGGGACGGAACCTGCTATCATTGCTACACACGCTGTAATGACTTCCGATCAAGGCTCCCGTTACGGGAGCTTTTGTTTTGCAAGGGCTCCGCGGTTATGTCTGGCAAGGCAAAGCATCCCCAGAAACTCCTGCTGTTCCGTCTGTCCGGTCCCCGGCTGTTCGGTCTCGGTACGCTCAAGATCCGGGAAATTCTGCCGTTTCAGCGGCTGACCCGGCTGCCACACAGCCATCAGGCGGTGCTGGGCACGGCGGTGTTCAGGGGCAGCGCGGTGCCGGTGATCGACATGGCGGCGGCGGTGGGCTACCCGCCTCTGTCGCGGGAGGAGCAGGCACTCGGTTCGATCATCGTGACCGACATCCAGCGCCGGGAAGTGGGGTTTCTGGTGCGCGGTGTCCAGCGCATCGTCGAAACCGACTGGAAGGCGGTGACACCGCCGCCCAGGGCCCTGGGGCCGCGGGCATTCATTACCGGGATGCTGGACGTGGACGGCGACATCATCCAGCTGCTGGATGTGGAGCTGTTGCTGGCCCGGGTGTACCCGGAAAGCCTGGAGACCCAAGAGGTGACACTCACGGACGTCCAGCGCGAGACCCTCAAGTCCCTCAACATCCTGCTGGTGGATGACTCCCAGGTGGCGCGCAAGCAGTTGTGCGACGTGCTGGACAAGGAAGACATCGGCTACCAGGTGACCAGCCACGGGGACGAGGCGTTGCAGATCCTGCTGCGCGACAACACCTTGGGGCGGCCGGTGGACATTCTGGTGAGCGACATCGAGATGCCCGGCCTCGACGGTTACGAGCTGGCGTTCGCGGTACGCGACAACAGCACCCTGAAGCAGCCGTACATCATCCTCCATACCTCACTGAACAGCGAGATGAGTCTGAGCTATGCCAATCAGGTGGGCGCCAACGAAGCACTGACCAAGTTTGATGCCCAGGAACTGCTCCAGGCGATGTTGCGGGGGGCCAGCCAGGACCGCAGCTGAGATGCGGCCCTGGCGTCTGCAGCGGCCCGCGGGGCGGGCCTTGGCGGATCAGGCGTCCGGTTTCAGGCGCAGCGTTGTCAGGGTACGCTCGCGCACCTCGTGCAGCAACGCCGCGTTGTCCACCAGGGTCTGGCCGTAGGACGGCACCATCAGCCGCATGCGCTCCTGCCAGTCGTCGCTCTTGATTTTCTCCGGGAAGCAGCGCTCGATCACGTCAATCATCGCGTTCGCGGCAGTGGACGCTCCCGGCGAGGCTCCCAGCAGAGCGGCCAGGGTGCCGTCCTTGGACGCCACGATTTCGGTACCGAACTCCAGCTTGCCGCCGCCATCCGGCGTCTGCTTGATGATCTGTACCCGCTGGCCTGCCATCTGCAGCTTCCAGTCCTCCTCGCGGGCATCCGGGAAGAAGTTGCGCAGGGACGCCACCCGGTCGCTGTGAGACTGGAAGACTTCACCGATGAGGTAGCGGGTGAGGTCCATGTTGTTCTTGCTGACCGAGAGCATCGGCTTGAGGTTGGTGGGGCGGACGGAGCCAAACAGATCGAAGATGGAGCCTTGCTTGAGGAAGCGGGTGGTGAAGCCGGCGAACGGACCGAACAGCAGGGCCGGCTCGCCGTTGATGATGCGGGTATCCAGGTGCGGAACCGACATCGGCGGCGCGCCGATCGGGGCCTTGCCGTACACCTTGGCGTGGTGCTGGGTGACGATCTCCTGCTTCTGGCACACCAGCCACTGCCCGCTGACGGGGAAGCCGCCGTAACCCCGGGCCTCGTCGATGCCCGACTTCTGCAGCAGCGGCAGGGCACCTCCCCCCGCCCCGAGGAACACGAAGCCGGCTTCCAGCTTGGTCACTTCACCGGTCTTCTGGTTTTTCACCCGGAGCTTCCAGCGGCCGTTTTCGCGCTGGTCGATGTAGTGCACGGGACAGCTCAGCATCAGTTCGAAGTTGGGCTGGCTTTCCAGCCACTTCACCATGCTGCGGGTCAGGGAACCAAAGTCCACGTCCGAACCGTGCTTGACCCGGGTCGCCGCCACCCGCTGCATCGGATCCCGGTGCCGGATCACCAGGGGCATCCACTCTTCCAGCTGCTCCGGAGATTCGGTGTACTCCATTTCCTGGAACAGGTGGTGCGCCCGCAGCTTCTCATAGCGCCGCTTCAGGAACGCCACGTCCTTCTCGCCCCAAACAAAGCTTTGGTGCGGGGTTCGGTTGATGAAGTGTTTGGGCTCGGGCAGGATTCCCTGCTCTACCAGGTAGGACCAGAACTGAGGGGTCACTTCGAACTGGGCGTTGATCTTGAGGGCCCGTTCGATGGCCACGTCGCCATCCTCGGTTTCCGGAGTGTAGTTCAGTTCGCAGTAGCCGGCATGGCCGGTCCCCGCGTTGTTCCATCCGTCGGTGCTTTCATGGGCAACGTGGTCGAGTCGCTCCACCATGACGATGTCCAGGGACGGATCCAGCTGCTTGAGCATCATGCCGAGGGTGGCGCTCATGACGCCACCGCCGACCAGCACTACGTCTGCCTGTCTAACGGCCATTGGTTTTTACCCTAGCTAGTATTGAGCCTGTTCGCTCCTCCCACGATCAGCAGGAGAGCCTGTCGGAAGCCGGTCGTGCCTCAGGTACAAGACGCAGCCGTGTGCTTCCTGTCTGAATTTGCGCGCAATTATCCCGATTTTCGGGGAAATAATAAATTGCGATTGTCAACAGTTGCGCGTTGGCCCGGCTGTCGCCGGCATACTTCGGTGCTGTGTGTCAGTTACGGACAGTGGCCCGTTCCGGGTCAAAGGACTACAATCCGGCGCGTATTCGTCCCGGCCCCGGGGGCCATTCAACGCACCGCTTTGGAAAGTCCCATGACTGCTCTTGATGCTGTTCTGATTATAATCGCTGTCTTGGCGCTTTTGGGCGTCATCTTCGAAGAAGTCATCCACATAAACAAGGCCAAGGTCACACTGTTCTTCGGCACCCTGGCCTGGATGCTGCTTTTCCTGTTCAGTGACAACGCCCGGGAAACCGCCGCCATCAATACCGGTCTGACGGAGAGCATCGCGGAAATCGCCGGGCTCTGGTTGTTCCTCGTGGCGGCGATGACGTTCGTGGCCTACCTGAACAAGAAGGGCATGATTGAGAACGTGATCTATCTGGTCATGCCCAGGCGGGTCAGCGAACGCCGTTTGCTCTTTCTGACCGGACTTTTCTGTTTCATTTTCTCGTCTTTGGCAGACAATATAACTGCAACTTTAGTCTCATGCTCGCTGATTCTTTCCCTCAATCTTGAGCTGAAAAAACGCATCCAGTTCGTCACTCTGGTGGTGTTCGCCGTCAACTCCGGCGGCGTTTCCCTGATCACCGGTGACGTCACCACGCTGATGATTTTTCTCGCGGACAAGGTGAAAATACTGACCCTGCTGACCCTGGCCATCCCCTCCGCCATCACCGTTTTCATCTTGGCGCTGTTCCTGTCCCGGGGGCTGACCGGCACCGTCATCCTCAGGGCCAGCACCCACCCAGTCCGTCGGGTGGACGCCGTCATCGGCGGCCTGTTTTTGTTGACAATCCTGTGCACCATCGCGGGCAACGCCCTGTTCGCGGTGCCCCCGGTCCTCACCTTCCTGTTCGGGCTCTCGATCATGTTCCTGGTGTCCCGCTTCATGAGCGACGACTCGGACCTGGACCCGATCCTGGAATACATCCGCATCATCGAATTCGAGACCCTGCTGTTCTTCCTTGGCATTCTGCTGCTGGTGGGCATGCTCAAGGAAATTCATGCCCTCGACTCTCTGGTCGCCATCTACGATCTGCTGCCACCGCTGTACGCCAACTATCTGATGGGCATCTTCTCGGCGGTGATCGACAACGTTCCTCTCACCGCGGCACTGCTCAAGGCCGGCATCACCATGACCCCGGGCGAGTGGATGGGACTGACCTATGCCGTCGGCGTCGGCGGCTCGCTGCTGATCATCGGTTCGGCGGCCGGCATCGTCGCCATGAGCAAGATCCAGGGGCTGACCTTCGCTGCCTACATGCGGTATCTTGGCCACCTTTTGGCCGCATACACCCTGGGCTACGCCGGGGTGTTCATGCTCGGACGATTCATCCACTGAGGCTTACCCATGCTGCTGGCTTTTGGCTCGATCCTGATCGGACTGGTACTGCTGGTCTGGAGCGCGGACAAATTCGTCGAAGGCGCCGCCGCCACCGCCAAACACCTGGGCATGCCGACCCTGCTGATCGGCATGGTGATCATCGGGTTCGGCACCTCGGCGCCGGGACTGGCGGTCTCCGCCATGGCCGCGGCCGATGGCAACCCGGGCCTGGCCCTGGGCAACGGCTACGGCTCCAACATCACCAACATTGCCCTGATTGTCGGCCTGACCGCAGTCATCGCCCCCATCACCGTGCACTCGCAGGTGGTGCGCAAGGAGCTGCCGCTGCTGGTGGGCCTGACCCTGTTCGCCGGCGCGCAACTGCTGGACGGGCAGCTGTCCCGCCTGGACGGCGCCGCCCTGCTGCTGGTGTTCGCCGGCATCATGGGCTGGTCCATCTATCAGGGGATTCGGGGCAAGGGCGACCCCCTGGCGGGCGAGCCGGACGCCGATCTGGTGGCCCATCCGATGCCGCTGAAGGTCGCCCTGGCGTGGCTGGTGGTGGGGCTGGTACTGCTGATCGTCAGTTCCCGGCTGTTGGTGTGGGGCGCGGTGACCATCGCCCAGGCCCTGGGGGTGAGCGACCTGGTGATCGGCCTGACCATCGTCGCCATCGGCACCTCGCTGCCCGAGCTGGCCTCTGCCCTGGCCTCGGTGCGCAAGAACGAACACGACCTGATCCTCGGCAACATCCTGGGCTCGGGGATCTTCAACACCCTGGCGGTGGTGGGCCTGGCGGCCACCATCGAACCGCTGCAAGTGGCGGCGGAAGTGCTGGAGCGGGACTGGACCCTGATGTTCGGCCTCACCGTCCTGCTCCTGCTGATGGGCTGGGGGCTGACCGGCCGGCAACGCACCATCACCCGCCTGGACGGCGGCCTGCTGCTGATGGCCTACGTCGCCTACACCGGCTACCTGTTGTCCACCGTGGTCAGCGCCGGCTTCGCCACCGCCTGAACGCCGGAGCCCTACTCCGGCTCACCGTTGCCCAGCAGCGCCTCCAGCCGCTGGCGCACCTCCGCCATCACCTCGGGCAGGGCCTCCTTGCCCAGGCCGGCGGTGTCCAGGGGCTGACCGACCCGGACATCAACCGGCTGGCCGAGGTTGATCTGCCAGGAGCGTGCGGGCAGCACCTGGTGGATGCCACGGATCGCCACCGGCACGATCACCGCCTCGGTGTCCAGTGCCAGGTGAAAACAGCCTTTCTTGAACGGCAGCAGACGACCGTCCGGGGAACGGGTGCCCTCCGGCGCCGCCCACAGGACGATGCCACTTTCCATCATGCCCCGGGCCCGCTCCAGGTCACGCACCGCCTGAGTTCGGTTGGAGCGGTCCACGGACGGGAACTCGGCGGCCCGCATGGCCGGCCCCAGCAACGGAATCCGGAACAGCTCCTTCTTGGCCAGCATGCGGATAGAGCCGGGCAGCGAGACGAAGCTGACGGGAATGTCGTAGTGGCTGGCGTGGGTGCACATGATGATATAGCGGCGACCGTCGTTGAAATCCGGCACCGCCCCGCGCACCGTCAGATTCGCCCGCACCAGCTTCAGTAGGGCTGCGGACCATTCCCGGCAGTACTGGTCGACGATTCGGCGATCGAGCCTGCCGAACAGCGCCCGCAGCAGCACCAACAGGGAATACAGGGCGGTCAGACCGACCGAGCCAACGACCACGACGGCACGGCGCAGCCAAGTGGCGGACTCGGTCAGCGGATTCAGTTTCAGTCGGATCATCGCAGCAACATCCTTTCCCAGATTATCGGACCGCACGGGGCGGTGCCCGGCATGACGGCGCATTATAGCCCCTCCCCCTGGCGGCGGAATAACCCACGACCGAACTGGCTATTTTCTGATCAGCGAACTATAAGAACTAAGGATATGCCCGAGAAGTTCGGGGCATGTCGGGCCGTCCTACGACAACACCAACAGGAGACGGAACATGACACGCCCAATCCCGCTCCAGCGAGGGCCGAATAGCCCTGGGCTGGACAATCCCGGACGCCGGGCGCTGCTGGTGGGCAGTGCCGGTGCCATGGCCTCGGTCAGCCTGCTGGGGTTCACCCCGCTGGCCCGGGCGCAATCCGCGATGACTCTGCCGGACTACGCCGCCTGGAAAGACCAGAGCGCCCTGATCGTACACAGCGCCAATACCATGGAAACCCGCCGGGATGCCATCGGCAGCGGCGTCCTGACGCCAAGCGACCGCCTGTTCGTGCGCAACAACCTGCCGCCGCCTCCGGCGGATGTCACCGACCAGCCCGATACCTGGGCCGTCCGCATCGACGGCGTGAAGAATCCGAAAACACTGACCGTCGCCGAACTCAAGAGTCTGGGCGTCGTTACCGTCGCCTCGGTGCTGCAGTGTTCCGGCAACGGTCGCGCCTTCTTCCCCCACGGCGCCAGCGGAACCCAGTGGTCGGTCGGTGCGGCCGGCTGCGTGATGTGGACCGGCGTGCCGCTGAAAACGGTCGTGGAGGCCCTCGGAGGCCCGGTGGCCGGCGCCACCTACATCACCAGCACCGGCGGTGAAACCCTGCCGGACGGCTTGGATCCGAAAACCGTGGTGGTGGAACGCTCCGTGCCCACCCGGGCCCTGGAGCACGCCCTGCTGGCCTGGGGCCTGAACGACGAACCCCTGCCCCGGGCGCACGGTGGCCCGCTGCGGCTGGTGGTGCCGGGCTACTACGGTGTCAATAACGTCAAGTACGTCAAACGGGTGGCCTTCACCGAGCAGCAGACGGACGCCAAGATTCAGGCCTCCGGCTACCGCATCCGGGACGTCGGCATGAAGGGCGCGCCGGACCAGCCCTCCATGTGGGAGATGAACGTGAAATCCTGGATCACCGCGCCGCTGAGCGAGAGCCGGCCGGGACGCACCATGATCTATGGCGTGGCCTTTGGCGGCAGCCGGGCGGTGGCCGGGGTCGAGGTATCCACGGACGGCGGTGAGCACTGGCAGCCGGCCCGGTTCCTGGGGCCGGACCTGGGCCCCTTCGCCTGGCGCCCCTTCGTGTTCGCCACCGACCTGAGCGCCGGTGAACACCGGCTGGTCAGCCGCGCCACGGATGTGGACGGCAACCCGCAGCCGGAAGGCCGGAAGGACAACGAACGGGGGTACGGCCACAACGGCTGGCGGGACCACGGCGTGACGCTCACGGTGGCATGACGGCGATCATGAGCCTGCGCCCGTTCGCCCTGTGCCTCACCGGTGTGGTCCTGGCCACCTCCGCCCTGGCCGACGAGCTGTTTGACCAGGGCAAGGCCGTGTTCACCCGAGAGGCGCAGCCGTCCTGCAGCCTCTGCCACACCCTGGCGGACGCGGGCGCCACCGGCGCCATCGGCCCCAATCTGGACCAGCTCAGGCCCAACGAGGAGCGGGTCCGGCTGGCGGTGACCGGCGGCGTGGGCATCATGCCGCCGTTCGCCGACAGCCTATCCGAGGCCCAGATCCGGGCCGTGGCGCACTACGTGGCCACGGCGACCGGCGCCGGTGACTGAAGCGGAGCCTATTCCACCTCCCGGAACACCATGGCGATGGAATTCAGGCAATAGCGCTGGCCGGTCGGCGGCGGACCGTCTGGAAACACGTGCCCCAGGTGGCTGTCGCAACGGGGGCAGCGGATCTCCGTGCGTACCCGGCCCAGGCTGCGGTCCTCCAGATAGCGGATGTGGTCCGGATCGAATGGCTGGAAGAAACTCGGCCAGCCGGTGCCGGAGTCGAACTTGGCCGCCGAGCTGAACAACGGCAGGTCACACAGGCGGCAGTGGTAGGTGCCGGTCTTCTTGTTGTCCAGCAGGGTGCCGCAGAACGGGTGCTCGGTGCCGTGATCCAGCAGCACCTGCCGTTCCTCGGGGGTGAGGTCCTTCGCTTTCTCGGCCACCTGCTCGGGGGTCAGCGGGGTCAGGTCGTACCCCGCGGCGGATACCGTCATGTCATACCTCCTCGTCTCGATCGGATGGTTCACGCCGGTACTCCGGCTTCAGCCGGCCCGGATACTGGGCCACCAGCTTGGCCACCTTGGGCGCGGCCACCGCCATGATGTAGGGCTGGTGCGGATTCCGGGCGGCGTAGTTCTGGTGGTAGGTCTCGGCCGGATAGAACTCGGTCAGCGGTTCCAGGGTGGTGACGATGGGGTCCTGGTAGACGCCCGCCCGCTCGAGCTGGCGCAGATAGGCCTCGGCCACCGTCTTCTGCGCCTCGGTTTCATAGAAAATGGCCGACCGGTACTGATGGCCAATGTCGTTGCCCTGCCGGTTCAGCTGGGTGGGGTCGTGAGCGACAGACAGGAAGACCTTCAGCAGCCCGCCGTAACTCACCCGGGCCGGGTCGTAGTGGATGGCCACCGCCTCGGCATGGCCCGTGGTACCGGTGCACACGGCTTCGTAGTTCGCGGTTTCGGCGCTGCCACCGGCGTAGCCGGAGACCACCCGGGTCACCCCGTCCACCGCCAGGAACACCGCCTCGACGCACCAGAAACAGCCGCCGGCCAGCACCGCCCGGGCCTCGCCCGCCTCGGCCGGCAGGTCGTGTTCGGGATCCGGGAACCGGCTGCGCGGCACGGTCAGTCCCGGCACCTCGCATGATGACGTCATACACACCTCTGCTTGTTGTGTTTTCCCGCCTAGCTTAACGGCTTTGGCGGGCATCCCCCAATATGACGATTGTCGCCTTCCGGTTGCATACCCGGCCAGCGGCACCATAATGACAGACAGGGTTTCCGTGTTCCGCAGGCTCCGGCCCGGACGGGACCACTCGGCATCAAGGAAAACAAATGACGGCCCAAGCCCGTACCCCCGAAGACCAGGACGAGCTGCTGGCGTACCGCCTCAGCCTCCGCCTGGGACCGGTCCACGCCCGCCAGCGCCTGGCCATCGAACAGGAAACCGAGGCCCGGGTGTTCGGCAAGGACCGGCGCACCTTCCACCTGGAAAACCTGACCACGGCACCGGGGCTGATCCGTTTCTGCCTGCGCTGCGTTGGCCTGTACCGGCGGGCACAGGCCAACTCGCGAAAGCTGGCCACGGTCGAGAACCGGTTCGTGATTCCGGAACTGCCGCCGGCATTCGAAGGCTTTCGCATTCTGCACCTGACCGATCTTCACGTGGACATGGACGAGGCCAACCTGCAGGCGGTGATCGACCGGATCACGCCGCTGGACTACGACCTGTGCGTCCTCACCGGCGACTACCGGCGCCTGACCTGGGGCCCGATCGACGATGCCCTGGCCGGCATGGCCAGGCTGCGGCGGGCCATCCGGGGGGACGCCTTCGCGGTCCTCGGCAACCACGACAGCATCCGCATGGTGCCGGCCCTGGAAGACATGGGCTACCGCCTGCTGATGAACGAAATGGTGCCCCTGGAGCGGCAGCGGGAACGGCTCTACCTGGCCGGGGTGGACGACGGCCACTTCTACAAGGCTCACAATCTGCACCGGGCCGGGGACGACATTCCCGACGGCGGCATCAGCATCCTGCTGAGCCACACCCCAGAGATCTGGCGCGAGGCCGCGTTCGCCGGCTACGACCTGTTTCTGTGCGGCCACACCCACGGTGGCCAGATCTGCCTGCCCGGCGGCATCCCCGTGACACTGGACGCCCACTGCCCCCGCCGCCTGGGTCGGGGCTACTGGCAGGTGAACGGCATGCAGGGCTATACCTCGCCCGGCTCCGGCACCTCGGTGCTCAACGTGCGCCTGAACTGCCCGCCGGAGGTCACCCTGCACCGGCTCACGCGCGGGCCCGGCTAGCCGGGCCGTCAGTGGGGGTGCTTACGAATGCCCAGCCGGTGCAGGATCGGGGAAAAGAAGATGTTGGACAGGGCGAACAGCAGGACCACCAGCGTCGCGTCCCAAACCGCCACCGGCAACCACAGCACCGCCACCGCCATCGGCAGAGCCGCTTCCGGCAGCTGATCCAGCCACAATGCCCGGGCACTGGAGGCCAGGCCCAGCCGCCGCTTGACGAAACTGCTGGCCATGTCGCCCAGCAGCCCGAGCAGGCCGAACGCCAAGCCGAACAGGAACCCCAGCCCCACCCAGGCGGAAAACAGTGCGCTTGAGAGAGCGCCGGACACCAATCCCCGCCAGGTTTTACTCGGGCCCAGCACCGGCCGGCCGTCCGGCCAGTGGCGGTTGCCGTCGATCGGCCAGTCCCAGGCCCCCCGGCACAGCTTGGCCACCACCACGGGCATGCCGTTGGCCAAGACCAGCATGACGAACAGTTCCAGCGTGATCAGCACCCGTTCCTCCCGGTGTCCGGTGGTGGGCTCAGCCCAGCCCGCCCTGGGTCAGCTTGATTGGATCCATCAGCCGTTCCAGCTGGGCCCGACTCAGGCCGCTGCGCTCCTCGGCCACGTCGATCACCGGCCGGCCGGTCCGGTAGGCCTCCTTGGCGATGTCCGCGGCCAGGGCATAGCCGATCTCCGGATTCAGCGCGGTCACCAGCACCGGATTGCGACCCACGCCGGCGTTCAGGTTGTCGGCGTTGACGGTAAAGCCCCGGATCGCCTTGTCCGCCAGCAGGGTGGCGGCCTGGCTCAGCAGACCCGCCATGTCCAGCAGATTGCCGGCCACCAGCGGCAGCATCACGTTGAGCTGGAAGTTGCCGGACTGGCCGGCCAGCGCCACCGCCGCATCCAGCCCCATCACCTGAGCCGCGACCATGGCCACCGACTCCGGGATCACCGGGTTGACCTTGCCCGGCATGATGCTGCTGCCCGGCTGCAGCGCCGGCAGGCTGATTTCCGCCAGGCCGTGGATCGGGCCGCTGTTCATCCAGCGCAGGTCGTTGGCGATTTTCATCAGCACCACCGCGACACCGCGCAGTTGCCCGGACAGCGCCACCGGCGCATCCACCGCGCTCTGGCCGACGAACTTGTGCTCCAGGCTGCGGAAGGGATGGCCGGTGTTGTCCCGTAGAAAGCGCACGAACTGCTCGGCGAATTCCGGCGCGGCGTTGACCCCGGTACCTACCGCCGTGCCCCCCTGGGGCACCGCCAGCAGCTCGTCGGCTGCCGCGTCCAGGCGGCGCTCCGCAGCCACCAGCTGCTCCCGCCAGGTCCGCAGCTCCTGGCCCAGCGTCACCGGCATCGCGTCCATCAGGTGGGTGCGCCCGGTCTTGACCTGTCCGGACAACTCCGCCTCGCGTTCGTAGATCACGCCCTGCAGGTGCGTCAGCGCCGGGATCAGCCGCTCCCGCACCGCCACCACCGCACTGACGTGGATCGCGGTGGGGATGACATCGTTGGAGCTCTGGCTCATGTTGACGTGATCATTCGGGTGAACCTCCACCCCCTGCCGGCGGGCCAGCGCCGCGATCACCTCGTTGAGGTTCATGTTGGTGCTGGTGCCGGAGCCGGTCTGGTACCGGTCCACCGGGAACTGGTCGGCGTGTTCGCCACGCAGGATCTCGTCACAGGCGGCGACGATGGCGTCGCGGCGGGCGTTGTCGAGCAGCCCCAGGCTGGTGTTGGCTTCCGCCGCCGCTTTTTTGACCTGGGCCACGGCGGCGATAAACGCCGGCGGCAGCGGCTGGCCGCTCACCGGGAAGTTGTCGATGGCCCGTTGGGTCTGGGCTCCCCAGAGTGCGTCCGCCGGTACTCGGACTTCGCCCAGACTGTCTGTTTCGGTTCTGAATTCGCGCATGATCCCTCCTGTCTGTCCGTTCCGTTTGCTGTCAGGGTAACGCGCGGCCGGGGCCGTCGCATACGAAGTTGTCGCTACCCCGGCGACACGGAACCGGCCGGACCTTTCCGACACGTGTAGTCAGTGTACACGGGAAAAAGTTCAGGCCACCGGCGCCAGTAGACTGGTCAGCAGGGCCCTCAGCCGGTTGGGCTTGACCGGCTTGTTGAGCACCGGCAGCCCCTGCCCCCGCATCCGCCGCAGCAGTTCGTCACTGCGGTCGGCGGTGATCAGCGCCGCCGGTACCGGCCGGGCCAGGCGCCGCCGAAGGGCGGCGATCGCCCGGTCACCGGTGAGCCGGTCATCCAGATGATAATCGGCCAGAATCACCGACGGTTCCACCCCCTGGGCCACCAGCGCCAGAGCCTCCGCCTCGCCCGCCGCGACGTGGACCTCGCACCCCCAGCGGGCCAGCAGCGTCGCCATGCTCTCACGCACCGTCGGTTCGTTGTCGATCACCAGCACGCCGGCGCCGGTGACCGCCTGGCCCGGGGCGGCCGGCCGCTTCGGCTCGGGGGTGTCTGTTTCCGGCAGCCGTGGCAGTCGCAACCGGAACCGGGACCCCCGACCCGGCCGGGAGGCCACCTCCACCGGGTACCCCAGCATCCGCGCCATGCGCTCGACGATGGCCAGCCCCAGACCGACGCCCTGGCGGCCGCCGGTGCCCTGGGGCAGCAACTGACGGAATTCGGTGAAGATGTCCTGCAGCTGGTCCGCCTCGATGCCGACACCGGAGTCCCATACCTCGATGCACAGCTCGTCCCGGCACCGGCGCAGGGCCAGCAGTACTCCGCCGGCCCGGGTGTACCGGAAGGCATTGCTGAGCAGGTTGCGAACGATCCGGGTCAGCATGCGCGCATCGGTATGCACCACCGCCGGGACCAGCCGGCGCCGGAACCGGAGGCCCGCGTGTTCGGCCACCGCCTCGAACTCGTCCGCCAGTCCCTCCAGCAGGGCCGTGACATCGGTCGGTGCCAGGTCCGGGGTCATGGTCCGCTGGTCCACGCGGGCAATGTCGAGCAGGTCCGCCAGCAGTTCCTCCGCCCCTTCCAGGGCCCGGTGCACCTGGTGCACCATGCGCCGTTCCGGTGCCGGCAGGTCGCTGTCCTGGAGTGCGGAGATCATCAGGCGCGCCGCATTCAGCGGCTGCAGCAGATCGTGGCTGGCGGCGGCCAGGTACTTGTCCTTGCTGCGATTGGCCGCCTTGGCGGCCTCGATCGCCACCATCAGTTCCCGTTCCACCCGTTCCCGCTCCTCGATCTGGTGACGCAGGTCGGCGTTGGCACTGCGCAGCGCCCGGGTCCGCGCCTCGACCCGCTGTTCCAGCTCCTGATTCAGCTGCTCCAGCTTCTGCCGAGCCTGCACCCGTTCGGTGATATCGGCCACGAACGCCTCCACCACCTCCGGCCCCAGATCCGGGCGCCGCAACAGGGTCACCGCCACGTGCACCGGGCGACCATCGGCTCGCAGGAAGCGGGTCTCCCGGGCGCTCACACTGCCGTTGTCCAGTAGGGCCTGGCGGATGGCATCAAAGTCGGCGGAACGGCAGAACAGCTGTTCCCGGAGCCGGATCACCCGGGTGACCAGCTGCTCCGGGCTGTGGTAGCCGCAGATCCGCGCCATGGCGGGGTTGCAGGCCAGAAAGCCGCCCCGCAGGTTGGCCTGGAAGATGCCGTGCAATGCGTTTTCGAACAGCCACTTGTAGCGGTTCCGCTCCTGCTCCAGCTCTTCGATGCGCTGTTGCAGCGCCGGGTAGTAGTTCTTGCGGACGGACTGGCTGCCCAGCCCCAGCAGGTCGCCGATGCCATAGCCGCCGGTGTGCTCGTCAGAGGGCTTCTTCATAGACAACCTGGACATCCCGCAACGACGACTTCCTCGGATTGGTGAGGATGCAGGGGTCCTTCAGGGCGTAGCCTGAAAGATAGGGAATATCGGCACTGGTGACACCGAGCTGGGTCAGCCGCGCCTCCAACCCCACCCGGCGCTTCAGTTCCATGATCCGGGCCATCAGCCGTGCTTTCACCTGCCGGGCGGTCAACCCCCGGGTATCGATGTCCATGGCCTCCGCCACCCGGCGGAAACGCGCCTCCGCCGACGGAAAGTTGTAGGCCACCACGTGCTCCAGCAGCAGGGCGTTGCAGAGCCCGTGGGGCAGGTCCAGGAACCCGCCCAGGCTGTGCGACATGGCGTGTACCGCCCCGAGGATGGCGTTGGAGAAGGCCAGACCCGCCTGCATCGACGCCAGCATGATCCGCTCCCGCAGTTCGGCGTCGGCGGTGTCCGCCACCAGCGGTTCCAGATAGCGGTTGATCAGGCGGATGGCTTCCAGGGCGTGGGTGTCGGTCAGGGGCCCACTGCCGGTAGACACGAACGCCTCGATCGCGTGGACCAGCGCATCCACCCCGGTGCAGGCGGTCAGGAACGGGTCCATGGTTTCCGTCACCTCGGGGTCGATCAGGGACACGTCCGGGACCACCGCCTTGCTGATGATGGAGAATTTGAAGCGGCGACCGGGATCGGAAATGATCGCGAACTGAGACACGTCCGCCGAGGTGCCGGCGGTGGTGGGGATCAGGATCAGGGGCGGTGGCGGGTGGGTGATGGTATCGACGCCCTCGAACTCGAGAATGTGACGACCGTGGCTGGCGACAATGCCGATGCCCTTGGCGCAATCCATCGGGCTGCCACCGCCGATGGCGACGATGACATCGCAGTCACTGGCCCGGTACAGCTCCGCCCCGGCCATCACCTCGTCCACCTTGGGGTTGGCGGAAACACCGGTGAACACGGTGGTGCGGATGCCCGCTGCCTCCAGCAGCGCCTCACACTCGCCGACCCAGCCGACCGCCGCCACCCCCGGGTCCGACACCAACAACACGTGACGGGCGCCGAAGTTGCTGGCGAAGTTGGCGACGGAACGGCGGGAACCGGCGCCGAACACGATTTCCGGCGAGACAAACTTGCGCAGTGAAGAAATGTCGTGAGTCATGGGCGTGTTTCCCGACGGCGTCTGTTGTTATAGGAATAGCCGACAGTCTAACTCAACTTTGCGCCACCGGCACCGGCCCGGCGACAGGCCCGCCGGTAAAAACGGTGCAGCCGAACCAGCATGCGGGCTTGGTTGCGCCGGTCCCGGAACCCGTGCCCCTCGTCCTCGAACAGCCACTGCTCCACCCGGCCCCCGACCGCCCGCATGGCCCGGACCATGGCGTCGGTCTGTTCCGGCACCACCACCCGGTCCCGGCCGCCCTGGAAGAAGATCACCGGGGCCCGGATCGCCGCCGCCCGCAGCCGGGGGGTTCGCGCCCGCCAGCGCATGGGATGGCGGTCCGGGTCTCCCAGCAGCCAGTCCAGGTAGCCGGACTCGAAGCGGTGGGTGCGCCGGCGCAGGGACCGGGGGTCGGTGACGCCGTACAGGCTGGCGCCGGCCAGGAAAACGTCGCTGGCCGCCAGTGCCAGCAGCGTCGAGTAGCCCCCGGCGCTGCGCCCCTGGATCAGTACCCGGTCACGGTCCACCCAGCCCAGCGCGCCCAGATGCCGGGCGCTGCGGATCAGGTCGTCCACTTCCCGCTGCCCCCAGTGCCCGGCCAGGGCTTGACGGAAGCTCCGGCCGAAGCCGGTGCTGCCCCGGTAGTTCACCTCGGCCACGGCGAACCCCCGTTCACGCCAGAACCGGAGGTGCGGGTCGTACACCGGGTAGGTCGCCGAGGTGGGGCCGCCGTGGACCATCAGGATCACCGGCGGTCGCGGACGCTCGGGCACGGCGGTGTGGAAGAACCCTTGCACCGGCTCCGGCCCGGGCACAATAAACGAGCGGGGCCGGGGCAACGGCCGGCCCGGCGGGGATTCACCACCGGCCAGCCGGCGATGCCGGCCGGACCGCGGGTCGATCGCCACGATGGCGTCGAAGCGGTCCGGCGACCGGGCCACACACAACAGCTGATCCCGCCACCGGCACAGCCAGCGAAAGTCCGTGCAGTCGCCGACCGCCACCGGGCAGGCCTGGCCGCCAGCCGGGCTCAGCCACAGGGTTCCGATCCCCTGGTCATAGCGCACCCGGGCCCAGCCGCCCCCGGGCAGCGGACAGTGGTGCCGCTCGCCCAGCTGCCAGGGTGCGTTGGCGTGGTCCAACGGCGGTGCTGGCGCCGCCTGCCAAGCGCCGCTGGCCGGGTCGACCCGCCACGGCTGCCACCAGCCGGCATGGTCCGACAGCAGCCACAGACCGGTATCGTCGAACACCGGCTGCTGCACCGAGCCGGAGGCCGGTGCCGGGCATGGCCGGACCGCCACCGGATGGCCGTCGGCGTTCAGCTCCGCCAACCACAGCCGGCTGCGCACCCAGGGCATGTCGGGCAGGCGCCAGCTGACCCAGGCCAGCCAGCGGCCGCAGCGGGACAGGGCCGGCGCGCCGTAGAAGTCCTCGCCCCGATGCAGACACTGGCGGCGGCCCCGGCGATCCACCGCCATCAGGCACTGGCCCGAAGCCTCCTCCCGCACCGCCAGCACCCGCTCCCGGCGCGGGTCCGGCACCAAGCCGCCCCAAGCCACGCCGGGCTCGGCCGCCAGCACGCGACAACGGCCCGAGACCGGTTCCACGGCCACCAGACGTTGAGTTTCAGTCACCGCCACCACCGTCTCCGGCAACGCCGCCAGGGTGCCACCGCCGTAGCCGTTGACCCGACTGCCCAGGCTCTCGCCGACGCCCTCCAGCGCCCGGACAGTGCCGCCGTCGTGGTGGTACAGGCCCACCCGGCCCGGTCCGGGCCCGGCTTCCAGCCAGAACAGTCCGGCGGCAGAAGCCACCAGCCCGGCACGCTGAACCACGCCGGCACAGGCCGCCCAGGCCGAGATCGGGCGGCGGCTCGCGGGCTCAGCCCCGGTACAGCAGGCGCGAGTTGCGGGCATTGCGATAGAGCAGGTCGTCCAGTCCGGTGCGGGCGTGGTCGGCGGCGGTCCGGGCGGCCAGGATCCGGTCGTGGTAGGGCGACTTGTCGCAGACCGGATCGGCGTTGTCGGCATCGCCGGTGAGCAGGTAGGCCTGGCAGCGGCAACCACCGAAATCCCTGGCTTTGTCCTCGCAGGAGCGGCAGGGCTCGGGCATCCAGGCATCCCCGCGATAGTGGTTGAAGCCAGGGCTGTGATACCAGATCTCCGCCAGGCTCATGGTCCGGACGTTGGGGAAGTCGATGGGCAGCAGCCGGGCGCTGTGACAGGGCAAGGCGGTGCCATCCGGGGCCACGGTCAGAAACAGGCTGCCCCAGCCGTTCATGCAGGCCTTGGGGCGCGACTCGTAGTAGTCCGGCGTCACAAAGATCAGTTTCATCGGGGCGCCCCGTGCATGTAACCGGGCCCGGTAGTCGTTGACCTGGGATTCCGCCGCCCGCAGCTGGGCCTGTGACGGCATCAGCCCTTCCCGGTTGCGGAATGCCCAACCGTAGTACTGGCAGGTCGCCAGCTCGACATAGTCGGCGTCCAGCTGCTCACACAGCTGGAGAATCTGCGGCATCTGGTGGATGTTGTGCCGGTGGATGACGAAGTTGAGCACCATCGGATAGCCCGCCGCCTTCACCGCCCGGGCCATGGCGAGTTTCTGTCGGAAGGCCTTGCGGGAACCGGCCAGGGCGTCGTTCAGTTCCGGATCGGATGCCTGAAAGCTGATCTGGATATGGTCCAGCCCCGCCGCCGCGAAGGCCGCCACCTTGGCGTCGCTCAGTCCCAGACCCGAGGTGATCAGGTTGGTGTAGTAGCCCAGTGCCCGGGCGCCGCCAATCAGCTCGGCCAAGTCCTGGCGCACCAGGGGCTCACCGCCGGAAAATCCCAGCTGGGCCGCGCCCAGTTCCCGCCCCTGCCGGAGCACGTCCAGCCACTGGGCGGTGCTCAGCTCGTCCCCGCTCCGGGCGAAGTCCAGCGGGTTGGAGCAGTAGGGGCACTGCAGCGGGCAGCGGTAGGTGAGTTCCGCCAGCAGCCACAGCGGCGGCCCCACGGGGGCGGAGGCGTCGAGCGGGGTCATTGCCATTCGATCCAGTGCTGGCGTTCGGCTTCGCGCAGGAACTCGCGCACGTCCGGGCCCAGATCGCCGGCGTCGGGGAACCGGGTCCGCAGGCGCTCGATGATCGTCTCGACATCCCGTTCGCCGTCCACCGCCTCGAGAATGGCGCCGGCGCTGCCGTTGAGCCGGACCATGCCCTCGGGATAGAGCAGCACGAAGCACGCCTGGGCCGGCTCCCACTGGAGCCGGAAACCGCGCCGGATACGGGGCACTGGGTTCATGACGCCGCCCTCCCTGTTACAGCCCACGGTGCCACACCGGCCGGTCGGTCACGGTGTGATACGGGGGTGTGTGGTGCATGTAGGCCATGGTCAGGGCGTCCAGCAGGGTCCACAGGATGTCCAGCTTGAACTGGAGAATCTCCAGTGCCCGGGCCTGCTGGGCGCCGGTCACGAAGTGGTCGAGGGTGACGGTGAGCCCGTGCTGAACGTCCCGCCGCGCCTCCGACAGCCGTTTGCGGAAGTAGCGGTACCCCTCGGATTCGATCCAGGGGTAGTGGCGGGGCCAGCTGTCCAGCCGGCTCTGGTGGATCTCCGGCGCGAACAGTTCGGTCAGCGAGGCGCAGGCGGCCTCCTGCCAAGAGGCACGCCGCACGAATCGGACGTAAGCGTCCACGGCAAAGCGGACCCCGGGCAGCACGTGGCGCTGGTCGATGACTTCCGCCCGGCTCAGTCCCACCGCCTCCGCCAAGGCCAACCAGGCCTCGATGCCGCCGGCCTCGTCGCCATGGCCGTCGTGATCGAGGATGCGCTGCAGCCACAGCCGGCGCACCCGGGGGTCCGGGCAGTTGGCGAGGATGGCGGCGTCCTTCTGCGGAATCATGATCTGGTAGTAGTAACGGTTGGCCACCCAGCCACGGATCTGTTCCGGGGT
The DNA here is from genome assembly GCF_001981305.1 of Marinobacter lutaoensis. Lineage (GTDB taxonomy): Bacteria > Pseudomonadota > Gammaproteobacteria > Pseudomonadales > Oleiphilaceae > Marinobacter > Marinobacter lutaoensis. The sequence continues at coordinate 444,571 of NZ_MSCW01000007.1, forward strand.
ACACCGGCCGCTGTACATGGCGCGGTGGTAGGGATGATGGCTGTGGTAGTAGCGCCCCTTGTCGCGCAGGGCCTGTTCAAACGCCCGGCGGTTCATGGCGGTATCGACGCTGGCGTTCATGGCTGCCCGGGTCCCTCGATGTGCATACCGTCCCAGGCGACCTCGATGCCATGGCGCGCCAGCTCGGCACGCTCGGCGGAATCCTCGTCCAGGATCGGGTTGGTGTTGTTGATGTGAATGAGGATCTTACGGCGGGCCGGCATGTCGGCGAGCAGTTCGATCATGCCGCCCGGCCCGCTCTGGGCCAGGTGGCCCATGGCCTGCCCAGTCTGGCTACCCATCCCCTGGCGGATCATCTCGTCGTCCTGCCAGAGAGTGCCGTCCACCAGCAGCACGTCTGCCCGGCGCATCCAGGCCCGGAGCCGGGCATCCGGCTGCCCCAGACCCGGCGCGTACAGCACCGAGAAGCCGGTGCGGGTGTCGCGCAGGAACACCCCAATGTTGTCGCCCGGATGGGGCCGGTCGCGGCGGGGCGAATACGGTGGTGCGTTGCTGCGCAGTGGGATCGCCGTCAGCGCCAGGGACGGCGCGCACGGCAGGAACCGGGGCTCGGTGTCCGATGCCTCGAGTTCGCGCCAGACCAACCCCCCGTGCCAGTGGCGCAGCATCGGGAACAGCGGGAAGCCGGTGTTGAGGTCGTCGTGCACCTGTCGGGTACACCAGACCTCCAGCGGCAGACCCTCGCGCAGCGACAGCAGGCCGGTGGTGTGGTCCACCTGGCTGTCCATCAGCACGACGGCGGCGATGCCGGTGTCCCGTACTGCCCGCGCCGGTTGCATGGCCGGGAAGGCCGCCAGCTGGGCGCGGATGTCGGGCGAGGCATTGAACAGGATCCAGCGCTCGCCGTCCTCGCTGACGGCAATGGACGACTGGCTGCGGGGCTGGGCACGCACGGTGCCCTGACGCAACCCGGCGCAGTTCCGGCAGTTGCAGTTCCACTGGGGAAAGCCACCGCCGGCGGCGGAACCGAGGACATGAACCTGCATGGTACGGAGCCGGCGGCAAGCGGCCGGCACCGGGGCACCGACCGCCGCCCGCGCCGGTCGCCTCAGCGGTTGGCGAAGTACATGGTGACTTCGAAGCCGATCCTCAGGTCTTCATAGGCGGGTTTGGTCCACATAATGCTCACCTCTTGTCATGATTGTTTGCGCATTGGATGGCGGGGCCGGCAAGGCGCCGGCGACCCGATTTCATCCTAGCGACAGAGGCCGGGCGCAAGAATGGTACTTTAGGACCGTTTTCCGCCCCCACAAAGTCGCATCCCGCCGGCGCCTAGGTCGTATTGAGTGCCGCCACCGGGGCCCTAGCATGGAACAAGAACAACAAGAAACCCGCGGAGAGCCCCATGGTCCGGCCGATTCTGACCCTGCTGCTGTGTCTTATGCTGTTGCCCGCCCCGGCCCGCGCCGGGCTGGATCCGCATCGGCGCGAGGTGATCCAGTCACTGTTCCCTTCGGCCACCGTGATCGGGGAGCGGCGCGCCGACCTTCCGGTCTATCCGGTGTACCAGTTGCAGGAACTGCTGGGCTACGCCTACGAGTCCACCGATCTGAGCCACCTGCAGGGGTTCGCCGGCAAGCCGATCCGGATGATGATCGGGCTGGACACCCGCGGCCGTTTCACCGGTGTCCGGGTACTGGAACACCACGAACCGGTGTTCCTGCACGGGCTCGGGGAAGCGCCCCTGTTCGATTTCGTGTCGCAGTACGCCGGCCACTCCCTGCGCGAGCAAATCCTGATCCGCACCGGCAGCGAAGCCCGGGGTAAGACCGTGGACGGCGACCCGGTGTATTTCGACGGGGTCAGCAAGGCTACGGTGTCGGTGCTGATCATCAACGACACGGTCCTGTCCTCCGCGCTCAAGGTGGCCCGGCAGACCCTGGCGGACTTTGCCCAGGCACCCCCGACCCGGGTCCGGCCGGACGTCTACCGCCCGTTGGACTGGCCGGGCCTGCTCGACCAGGGATTCGTCAGCCAGGCCCGCATCAGCGCCGCCCAGGTGGAACAGGCGCTCGGGCGCCCCCTGGCCGACTACCCGGAGCCACCGGCGGTCGCGGCCGACGGCCTGTTCTCGGAACTCTACGTCGCCTACCTGAACGCCCCCATGGTCGGGCGCAACCTGCTGGGGGACGCGGGCTACCGGGCCCTCATGGCCCGCCTGGAGGCGAACGAACACGTGCTGCTGGTGGCGTCCCGGGGGCCCTACCCCCACGTCGGCCCCGAGTTCGTGCCCGGCAGCACGCCGGAGCGCATCGGCCTGGTGCAGAACCGGCTGGCGGTGGAGATCCGGGACCTGAACTGGCTGGATGCGTCCCTGGGACCGAGGGCCAGCGGACAACCGGCGTTCGACGCCGTCAACCTGTTCCGGGTGACCGGCAACGCCGGCTTCAACCCGGGCGCGCCGTCGGAGCTCCGGCTGCACGTGGAGCTGGCCAGGAATCACCTGGTGCACGACCGCACCACTGTCACCCTGCCGGTCCGTTTCAACGAGGCGTTGTTCGAGCCGGTGGCGGCAACCGACCCGGACGCCAGGCGCACGCCGGTGTGGCAAGGGATCTGGCGGGAACGGGCCGGGACGGTGGCGGTGCTGGTGGTGGCGCTGGCGCTGCTGACGCTGTTTTTCACGCTGCAGCGGCGCCTGACCCGCTGGCCCCGGCTGGTGCACGGGTTTCGCTGGGGTTTCCTCGCCTTCACCCTGCTGTTCCTTGGGCTGTACGCCCAGGGCCAGCTGTCCGTGGTGAACATCTACACGCTGCTGCTGGCGCTGTGGGACGGCTTTTCGCTCGACGTGTTCCTGCTCGACCCGGTGCTGTTCCTGCTCTGGAGCTACACCGTCGTGACCCTGGTGCTCTGGGGCCGGGGCCTGTTCTGCGGCTGGCTGTGCCCGTTCGGTGCGTTGCAGGAGATGGTGGCTTGGCTGGGCAGCCGGCTGCGGCTGCGCCAGGTGAAGGTACCCGAGCGCTGGCACCGCCGGCTGATCCTGCTGAAATACCCGATTCTGCTCGGGCTGGTCGCCACCGCCGGCCACTCTCTGACCCTCGCCGAGCAGCTGGCGGAGGTGGAACCCTTTAAGACCAGCATCACCCTGGGCTTCGTCCGGGCCTGGCCATTCGTGCTCTACGCCCTGGCCCTGCTGGCGGCCGGGCTGTTCATCCACAAGTTCTACTGCCGTTATCTGTGCCCGTTGGGCGCCGGTCTGGCCGTGCTGGGGCGCCTGCGCCGGTTCCACTGGCTGACGCGCATCGAGCGCTGCGGTAGGCCCTGCCAGCGGTGCCGGCACCGGTGCGGCATCAACGCCATCCGCCGGGACGGCGCCATTGATTACAACGAGTGCATCCAGTGCCTGGAGTGCGTGGTGATCCTGCGCGATCCCGAGCAGTGCGTCGACAGCCTCCTCCGTCGCAAGCAGGCACGGCGGAGCCCGGCCCGGATTCCGGTGCGCGAGGTTCCGGCCACAACACCCCGGCCCTAACGCATCTGAAACAGCTCCTGGTGGATGTCTCCGGACGCCAGGCCGTGCCGGAGGAAGTCGGCGCGCAGCGACCGGCCAAACGGTGCGGGACCGCAGAACCACAGGCTGGCGCTGCGCCAGTCCGGCACCGCGGCCCGGATCGCGGCCCCGTCCAGACGGCCGTCGCGCCCACTCTGCCAAACGTGCAGGCGCACGCCGGCGGCGGCCGCGTCCGCCGCCAGCCGGTCCAGCGCCACCGGATCGACATCACGGGTGACGTGGAACAGGTCGACCGCGACCTCGTCCGGCTGGCTGGCACGCGCCTTGAGACCGGCCAGGAACGGCGTGATACCGATACCCGCCCCCACCCAGATCTGCCGCCTTTTGCCATCGCGGAAATCGAAACAGCCGTACGGTCCCTCCACCCGAACCGTCTGTCCCGGCCGCAGCCGCCCGGGCAAGCGCCCGGTGTGATCCCCCAGGGCCTTGGTGACGAAGGTCAGCGCCGGGTCTCCGGGCTGCCAGGCCGAGGCGATGGTATAGGGATGCGGCTCACCGTCCCGACCGTAGCGGACAAAGGCAAACTGGCCGGCCCGATGCCCCGGCCAGGGGCCGTCCAGGGCTACCTCGGTGGCCAGTACCCGCAGCGCCGGCGAATAGGCCAGATCCTGAACCCGGCCTGACACCTGCCGGTCGCGGCCGATCCGGCCGGTCAGGGAGGCCAGTGCCGACACGCTGCCGCCGGCCAGCAACAGCGCCAGCAGCCAGCCCATCGGCTGCTGCCAGTCGTCGAACGTCAGCAGCACCAGGCTGTGGAACACCAGCACCAGGTACAGGGCCGCCAGCAGCTTGTGCGTTTTCGCAAACAGGTGATACGGAAAGCGCTTGCTCAATGCCAGGATCAGCAGCACGGCCAGGGCGTAGAAGGCCCACTCGCCCAGGGTTTCGGCCAGCCCCCGCTGACTGCGGAACCAGCCCTCGACCAGGCCCAGGGTCTGCTCGCCGCGCGGAGCGCGCTCGGGCCGTTCCAGCCAGCCCCAGCCGACCATCCACTTGGTGCCCCGGGCCAGCCACCAGTGCCCCACCGCCATCACCAGGCCGGTGACCCCGAGCCATTTGTGCAGCCGGTACATCTTGTCCAGACCGTTCAGACGCGCCTCCAGCCAGGCCGGTCGCGTGGCCAGGATCATCGCCACGCTCATCACACCGATGGCGAGGACACCGCTGTACTGGATGAACCAGGCACGGAAGCTGAAATAGGTCAGAGGTTGCGGCAGAGTCCCGTTGGCCAGCAGCCAGAGGGCCGTCAAAAGAATCAGTAGCGCCACGAAGGCTCGGTGTATCTGGGTCATCGCTCGGTCACGCGGAGGAAATGTCCGCACAGTGTAACCGGCCGGCCCCCGGCCCAGCGGGCCCGGAGCGCGGGTTTACACGGAATTTACCCGACACCGGCGTCCGGGCCGAGCCGGACAACGAAAAAAGGCCCCGGTCAGGGGCCAGAGGAGACGTCACGTCCCTGTGGTGACACCGTGACGGGCCCCGGAACGGGGCCCCGGGATTCAGAAGAACCCAAGCGGGTTGATGTCGTAGCTGACCAGCAGGTTCTTGGTCTGCTGGTAGTGGTCGAGCATCATCTTGTGGGTCTCGCGGCCCACACCGGACTTCTTGTAGCCTCCGAAGGCGGCGTGCGCCGGGTAGGCGTGGTAGCAGTTCATCCACACCCGGCCGGCCTGGATGCCCCGGCCCATGCGGTAGGCACGGTTGGTGTCGCGGGTCCAGACGCCGGCGCCCAGGCCGAACTCGGTGTCGTTGGCAATGGCCAGGGCTTCCTCCTCGGTGCGGAAGGTGGTCACGCCCACCACCGGGCCGAAGATTTCCTCCTGGAAGATGCGCATCCGGTTGTCGCCCTTGAACAGGGTCGGCTGAATGTAGAAGCCGTTGCGGAACTCGTCGCCCAGATCCTCGGGGCCGCCGCCGGTCAGCACCACGGCACCTTCCTGCTTGCCGATCTCCAGGTAGGACATGATCTTGTCGAACTGTTCCTTGGAAGCCTGAGCCCCCACCTGCACGTCGGTGTCCAGGGGGTTACCCCGCTTGATGGTTTTGGTGCGCTCGATCACCCGTTGCATGAACGGCTCGAACATCTCCTCCTGAACCAGCGCCCGGGACGGGCAGGTGCAGACTTCGCCCTGGTTGAAGAACGCCAGCACCAGGCCTTCCACGCACTTGTCGATGAACTGGGGTTCGGCCTCCATCACGTCGGAGAAGTAGATGTTCGGCGACTTGCCGCCCAGCTCCACGGTGGAGGGGATGATGTTTTCCGCCGCGCACTTGAGAATGTGGGAACCGACCGGTGTGGAACCGGTGAAGGCGATCTTGGCGATGCGCTTGCTGCTGGCCAGGGCCTGCCCGGCCTCAATGCCGTAACCGTTGACGATGTTGACCACGCCCGGCGGCAGCAGGTCGCCGATGATCTCCATCAGCAGCAGGATGCTGGCGGGCGTCTGTTCCGCCGGCTTGAGCACGGTGCAGTTGCCAGCGGCCAGGCAGGGCGCCAGTTTCCAGGCGGCCATCAGCAGCGGGAAGTTCCAGGGAATGATCTGGCCGACCACGCCCAGCGGCTCGTGGAAGTGGTAGGCCACGGTGTTGTGATCGATCTCGCCGATGCTGCCTTCCTGGGCCCGGATGCAGCCGGCGAAGTAGCGGAAGTGGTCGGCGGACAGCGGGATGTCGGCGTTCAGGGTTTCACGCACGGCCTTGCCGTTGTCCCAGGTCTCCGCCACCGCCAGTTTCTCCAGATTGGCCTCGATGCGGTCGGCGATTTTCAGCAGGATGTTGGAACGCTCGGTGGGCGAGGTCTTGCCCCAGGCCGGCGCCGCCTTGTGCGCCGCGTCCAGCGCCAGCTCAATGTCCTCGGCGGTGGAGCGGGGCACCTCGCAGATGACCTCGCCGGTGACCGGGGTGATGTTCTCGAAGTACTGGCCCTTGACCGGGGCGACCCATTCACCACCGATGTAGTTTTCATAGCGGGATTTGAAGGAAACGACGGAACCGTCCTTTCCGGGTTGTGCGTAGATCATGGTTTGGACCTCTTTCTTATGGTTGTCGCAGGGCAACGCGGCCTTTCGCGTTTCACTCATTCAATGTAGACCCCGATCCGGCCCAGGGAAATGCTGCGTTGGGGGTGGAAGACTCGTCCCTTAGTCGTAGAAACCCCCGCCTTTCGCGCACCAGGCCGGGGCAGACGCGCCCGCGCATGGTGCGCCCGGGCCGGGGCGGGACGGGGAACGGCCCGCGAAACCGGCACCTCGCCGGGGTTGGCACAGACCCTGCAGTGGTTCCGGTACGCTGCGAGAGGTCGTGTTCCACGATCGATGATCGACGCGCGACAATCTGACATATGGTCAACTAGGGTTCCGGCCCGTGCCCACGGGTGCCTGGTCCGAGAGTTGACGGCCTTTTCCAAGGCTACACGGCGGGACAAAAGCCCGGGAGGATCGTTCAGTTACTGACGCCTCTCGTGTTGTTTTGACCCCCAAGCCAGGAGAAAAGGCCATGCTTCAGTCAGCCTCCCCTCTCTACGACGATCTGATTCCCGGCGGATCCCACTGGTCGTTCCTCATGCGCCGAGGCCATGTCCTGCGCCTCATCGACGAAGACGGCGGCGTCAACGTCGGCATGCTCCTGTACAACCCGGACAATCCGCTGGAACGGTACAACATGCCCGACACCCTGAAGAACCAGCACACCTTCCGGCTGACCCAGGGCCATGTGCTGCTCTCGGACATGGGCCGGGTGTTCGCCTCCATCATCCGCGACGACCTGGGCTGGCACGACACCGTCTGCGGCACCAGCAACGCCCGCCTGGTGGAACAGCGCTGGGGCCGCAAAACCTATCAGGAGGCCCGCAACCTGTACCACCGCAACGGCCGGACCAGCTTTCTCAACGAGCTGGCCAAGTACGGCCTGGGCAAGAAGGACCTGACCGCCAACCTGAACTGGTTCAGCCGGGTCCAGACCGACGACGACGGCAACCTCAGCTACGTCGCCGACCACTCCCGTCCCGGCGCGGCCGTGGACCTGCGCTTCGAGATGGATACCCTGGTGGTGCTGCACACCTGCCCCCACCCGATGAACCCGGCCACCGAATACCCGCGCAAGCCGCTGCGCTACCAGTTCTTCCGGGCCGCGCCGGTGACCGACGCCGACCCCTGCAAAACCTCCTCGCCGGAAGCCACCCGCGCCTTTGCCAACACCGCCCTGTACCACCTGATGCAGTCACCGGAGGTCTAAGATGATCGTGGAAAGCCCCCTCAAGCCCGAACAGGCCAGCTTTCGCCAAGTGATCCCAGCCGGCGACTATTTCCTGAAGGTGATTCAGGCCGGGGAAACCCTGCGCATCCTCGACCTGGAGGGCAACCAGGCCGCCGACACCTTGTTCTACAACGCCCACACCCCCACCGAGCGCTACAGCGCCATGGACACCCTCCGCGAACAGGGCAACGTCTACCTCACCGCGGGCTCCCGGCTGATGTCCTCCGAAGGCAATGTGATGCTGGAGATCACCGCCGACACCTGCGGCCGGCACGACACCCTCGGCGGGGCCTGTGCCGCGGAAAGCAACACCACCCGCTACGCCCTGGCGAAAAAGTGCATGCACGCCTGCCGCGACAGCTGGCTGGTGGCGGTCACCGAGCACGAGGAACTGGGCCTGAGCAAGCGCGATATCACCCACAACATCAACTTCTTCATGAACGTGCCGGTCACCGCCGACGGCGGCCTGACCTTCGCCGACGGCATTTCCGATGCCGGCAAGTACGTGGAGCTGAAGGCGAAGATGGACGTGCTGGTGATGATTTCCAACTGCCCCCAGCTGAACAACCCGTGCAACGCCTACAATCCGACCCCGATCGAGGTGCTGGTATGGAGCTGAGGCCACCGCTCACCAAGGTGCTGATCGCCAACCGGGGCGCCATCGCCTGCCGGATCATCCGGACCCTGAACGCCATGGGCCTGACCTCGGTGGCGGTCTACGCCGAGGCGGACTTCGACGCCCTGCACGTGCGCCAGGCGGATGAGGCCTGGTCCCTGGGCGAGGGCAACGCCGCCGCCACCTATCTGAACCAGGAACGCCTGTTCGAGGTGATCCGCGCCAGCGGTGCCCAGGCGGTCCACCCGGGTTATGGCTTCCTCAGCGAAAATCCGGCGTTTGCCCGCCGCTGCGAGGCGGAAGGCGTGGTGTTCCTGGGCCCCACCCCGGCCCAGATGGAGCAGTTCGGCCTCAAGCACACCGCGCGGGCTCTGGCGCATCGGGCGGGCGTGCCGCTGCTGCCCGGCACCGACCTGCTCACCGACCTGGACGCGGCCCTGGCCGCCGCCGACGCCATCGGCTATCCGGTGATGCTCAAGAGCACCGCCGGCGGTGGCGGCATCGGCATGTCCCGCTGTCACACCGAGGCCGAACTGCGCCGCAGTTTTGAGTCGGTGCGGCGGCTGAGCCAGAACAACTTCAGCAACAGCGGCGTGTTCCTGGAAAAATTCGTGCAACGGGCGCGGCATGTCGAAGTGCAGATATTCGGCGACGGCCAGGGCACCGTGGTGGCCCTGGGCGAGCGGGACTGCTCGGCCCAGCGCCGCAACCAGAAAGTGATCGAGGAGGCACCGGCCCCCGGCCTCGACGACGCCGTGCGCGAACGCATGCACGCCACCGCCCAGCGTCTGGGTGAGGCCATCGCCTACCGCAGCGCCGGCACCGTGGAATTCATCTACGACCCGGACAGCCAGGCGTTCTACTTCCTGGAGGTAAACACTCGGCTGCAGGTGGAGCACGGCGTCACCGAGCGGGTGTACGGCGTCGACCTGGTGCGCTGGATGGTGGAACTGGGCGCCGGCACCCTGGGCGACCTGGCCGCCCGGGCCGACGCCCTGCGCCCCCGGGGCCATGCCATCCAGGCCCGCCTTTACGCCGAGGACCCAAACAAGGATTTCCAGCCCAGCGCCGGCCTGTTGACCGAGGTCAGTTGGCCGGCCGGCGACGACCTGCGCATCGATCACTGGCTCCAGCCCGGCACCGAGGTGCCGGCGCTGTTCGACCCGATGCTGGCCAAGATGATTGCCCACGGTGACACCCGGGAGCAGGCCCGCCAGCGGCTGGAGCAGGCACTGGCCGAGACCCGCCTGTACGGCATCGAGACCAACCGTGACTATGTCCGCGCGGTGCTGGCGGACACCCCGTTCCGCGAGGGTCGGCTGTGTACCGGCGACCTGAACGGGTTCCGCTACCGCCCGGCCACCGTCGACGTGCTGTCCGGGGGAACCCTGACCACGGTGCAGGATTACCCCGGCCGGGTCGGCTACTGGCAGGTGGGCGTGCCGCCGTCCGGCCCGTTCGACAGCTATGCCTTCCGGCTGGGCAACCGCCTGCTGGCCAATCCCGCCGACGCCGCTGGCTTGGAAATCACCCTCAGGGGTCCGACCCTGGCCTTCAACCGCGCCACCCAGATCGTACTCACCGGGGCCCGGCTGGAGGCGCGCCTGAACGACCGTCCGGTGCCCTTCTGGACCGTGGTGGACGTGCCCGAGGGCGCCGTGCTGCACCTGGGCAACGTCCAGGGCGCGGGCGCCCGGGCCTACCTGCTGATCCGGGGCGGCCTGGACTGCCCCGCCTACCTCGGTTCCGTCAGCACCTTTACCCTCGGCCGATTCGGGGGCCATGGCGGCCGGGCCCTGCGTACGGGCGATGTTCTGCACCTGAACCCCACCGATCCGGTACCGGTCAGCTCGCTGCCGGCGGAACTGGTGCCGGCCCTGGGGCGCGACTGGACCCTGCACGTGACCTATGGCCCGCACGGCGCCCCGGACTACTTCACCGACCGGGACATCGACACCTTGTTCGAGGCCGAGTGGGAGGTGCACTACAATTCCAGCCGCACCGGCGTGCGCCTGATCGGCCCCAAACCGGAATGGGCCCGCCGTGACGGCGGCGAAGCGGGCATGCACCCCTCCAACATCCACGACAACGCCTACGCCATCGGCACCGTCGACTTCACCGGCGACATGCCGGTGATCCTCGGTCCGGACGGCCCCAGCCTGGGCGGTTTCGTGTGCCCGGTGACGGTGATCAGCGCCGACCTCTGGAAACTGGGCCAGCTCAAGGCCGGCGACCGGATCCGTTTCCTGCCGGTGAGCCAGACACAGGCGGTGCGATTGCGCCAGGCCCTGGAACGCCGGATCGACACCCTGACGCCGGTGTCGGTGCCGGTCACCCCGGCGCGGCCGGCGACGCCGGTGCTGCACCGGCTGTCCACCGATCAGCACGACACCGGCGTGATCTACCGTGCCGCCGGCGACAACGACGTGCTGGTGGAATACGGCCCGATGGAACTGGACATCCGCCTACGCTTCCGGGCCCACGCCCTGATGCTGTGGCTGCAGGAGCAGGCCCATCCGGCGATCCGGGACCTGACCCCCGGCATCCGCTCCCTGCAGGTACGCTACGACAGCCTGGCACTGAGCCAGGCCGAGCTGCTGGCGCTGCTGCTCAGGGGCGAGGACGCCCTCGCCCGGCAGCCGGAATGGGACGTGCCCGCCCGCATCGTGCACCTGCCGCTGTCCTGGGACGACGACGCCTGCCGCCAGGCCATCCAAAAGTACATGCAGTCGGTGCGCAGGGACGCCCCCTGGTGCCCGAGCAATCTGGAATTCATTCGCCGCATCAACGGCCTGGACAGCCTCGACGAGGTTAAGCGCATCGTATTCGAGGCCAGCTACCTGGTCATGGGGCTGGGCGACGTCTACCTCGGGGCACCGGTGGCCACACCCCTCGATCCGCGCCACCGGCTGGTCACCACCAAGTACAACCCGGCCCGGACCTGGACCGCTGAAAACTCGGTCGGCATCGGCGGCGCCTACCTGTGCATCTATGGCATGGAAGGGCCCGGCGGCTATCAGTTCGTCGGCCGCACTCTGCAGATGTGGAACCGCTACCGCACCACCGAGCACTTCCCGCCCGGCACCCCCTGGCTGCTGCGGTTTTTCGACCAGATCCGCTTCTACGAAGTCAGTGCCGACGAACTGCAACGCATCCGCCGGGACTTTCCCAACGGCGACTACCCGATCCGGGTCGAGCATACCCGCTTCAACCTGAAGGCGTACGAACGCTTCCTGGCGGACCACCAGGCCGACATCGAGGCGTTCACCCGGCGCCGGCAGCAGGCCTTCGACGCCGAACTGCAACGCTGGATCGAGTCCGGCCAGATCCACTTCAGCAGCGAGGCGCCGATCGAGGACACCGGTGCCGACGACACCGACCGGTTGCCCGAGGGCCAGCACGCGGTGGCCAGCCACGTCGCCGGCAGCGTCTGGGAGTGCCTGGTGCAGCCGGGCGACCCGGTGGACGCCCAGCGGCCGGTGGCGGTGATCGAATCCATGAAGATGGAAATCGAACTGCTCAGCCCGGTCGGGGGCACCGTGGTGGAAGTCCGGCGCGAGGCCGGCCAGCCGGTCGCCCCCGGCACGCCGGTGGTGATCGTGCAGGAGCACCCCTGAATCGCAACCCCCCTGAAAAACGCGCAACATCAGCAAACGGGCAGAGCCCGAGGAGAGCAACCATGAAAACACGTGACCTGAGCAAGCGTCTGGGTGCCGGCCTGCTGGCCGCCTCCCTGTCCATGGCCGCCCTGGGCCAGGAAAAGGAGCACTTCAGCATCGCCTGGACCATCTACGCCGGCTGGGTGCCCTGGCAGTACGCCGAGGACAGCGGCATCATGAAGAAATGGGCGGACAAATACGGCATCGACGTGGACATCGTCCAGGTCAATGACTACATCGAATCCATCAACCAGTTCACCGCTGGCCAGTTCGACGGCGTGGTCGCCACCAGTATGGACGGCCTGTCCATTCCCGCCGCCTCCGGCGTCGACACCACCGCCCTGATCGTCGGCGACTACTCCAACGGCAACGACGGTCTGGTGTCCAAGGACGCCCATTCGATTGAGGAGCTTCGGGGCGAAACCGTGCACCTGGTGGAACTGTCGGTATCCCACTACCTGCTGGTGCGGGCGCTGGACAGCGTCGGCATGGAGGAGCGGGACCTGAACGTGGTGAACATTTCGGACGCGGATCTGGTGTCGGCGTTCCAGACCGACGAGGTGCGTCACGTGGTCACCTGGAACCCGCTGCTGAGCGAAGTGGAAGCCTACCCCGGGGCCACCAAACTGTTCGATTCCAGCCAGATTCCCGGGCACATCAAGGACCTGACCCTGGTCAACACCGAGACCCTGGCGGACAATCCGAAACTGGGCAAGGCCCTGGTGGGCGCCTGGTACGAGGTCATGGACATTCTTGCCTCCGACAGCGAGGCGGGCCAGAAGGCGCGCGCCTACCTGGGTGAGCTGTCCGGCACCGACCAGGCCGGTTACGAGGCCCAGCTGGCGGCCATGAAGATGTTCTGGCAGCCGCAGATGTCGGTGGACTTCATCAACAGCGAAGAGGCGTTCGAGGCCATGGACAGCGTGCGCCGGTTCTCCTTCGACAAGGGGCTGCTGGGCCAGGGCGCGACAACCCCCGACTTCGTGGGCATCGAATTCCCGGACGGCACGGTCATGGGCGATGCCGGCAATGTGAAGCTGCGTTTCAATGATGACTACATGCAGATGGCGGCGGACGGCGAGATCTGACCCGGCCTCGCTTGTTTCATCCGGCACCTGAGGGCACGATAGTCGTGCCCTTTTTTCTGTTTTGGGCGTATGGGCGGGGCGGACCGTCCTGCCCCGCCGCCCCAAGTGACCCAAAGAGACACAACGAATGCGTCGAACCAAGGAAGAGGCCGAGAAAACCCGTCAAACGGTACTGGAGGCGGCGTTAACGCTGTTCAGCCGGGACGGCTACTCGCGGACGACCCTGAGCCGGATCGCCAGGGAAGCCGGCTGCAGCCGGGGGCCGATCTACTGGTATTTCCAGAACAAGGACGATCTGTACGAAGCGGTGCTGGCCTATTCCCAGGAACCCCTCGAAGCCCTGGTGGACGAATGCCGGGGCATGGCCGACCGTCCCCTGGCCGCCCTGGACCACTTCCTCGACCAGTGGCTATCCCTGCTGGCCAACGACCGACGCTACCGCCAGTCGTTCGAGATTCTGCTCAACAAGACCGAACTGACCGACGCCATGAGCCGTACCCTGGCCCGCGAACGGCAACTGACGCGTGCCATTGTCGACCTGTTCGCCACCCTGATCGAACGCGCCATGGCCGTGGGCGCGTTGCGCCGGGGCGAATCCGCCGCCGACCTCGGCTTGCTGGGCTACACCTACCTCATGGGCATTACCCAGGCCTGGCTGTTCGCCCCCGGGCTGTTTCCGCTGGAGGACAAGATCCCGTTCTTCCAACGCCAGTTCTGGACCCTGCTCGGCCGGACCTGAGTCCGGCCGGTACCGGCCGCGGCGCCGTTCAGAACAGTTTCAGGTAACGCTCGATCTCCCATGCGGACACATGGTTCTGGTAGCTCTGCCACTCGTCGGTCTTGTAGTCGACAAACGCCTGGAACATCGCCTCTCCGAACACCTCCCGGGCCAGCGGGTCCGCCGCGAAGGCCTCGATCGCCTCGCCCAGGCTGCGCGGCAGGTAGCGGATGCCCTGGGCCGCAATCTCGGCATCGCGGTAGTTGTACATGTTCTCGTGGTGCGGCGCGCCGGGCTCCAGCCCCTCGCGGATGCCTTCCAAGCCAGCCGCCAGAATCAGCGCGGCCCCCAGATAGGGATTGCAGGCGATGTCCGCCGCCCGGCATTCGATACGGCCGCCGGCGCCGGGGATACGGATCATGTTGGTGCGGTTATTGGAACCGTAACACAGGAACACCGGGGCCCAGGTGGAACCGGACATGCTGCCCTGACGCACCAGCCGCTTGTAGCTGTTCACCGTGGGGGCGATCACCGCACTAATGGCGGCACCGTGCCGGAGCACCCCGGCGATGAAATGGTACGCCAGCCGGCTGACCCCGCAATCGTGGGGGTCGTCGCCCCGGGGCTCGAACAGGTTGTCCCCGGTCTCCAGGTCGGCCAGCGACAGGTTGTAATGGGCGCCGCTGCCGGTGCGGTCGGCGAAGGGCTTGGGCATGAAGCTGGCAAACGCCCCATGCCGGCGGGCGATTTCGTTGGCCATCAGGCGGAAGAACACCAGCCGGTCGGCCATGGTGAGGGCGTCGGCGTAGCGGAAGTCGGTCTCGAACTGGCCGTTGGCGTCCTCGTGATCGAAGGAGTACACATCCCAACCCAGCTCGTTCATCGCCGCCACCAGCGCGTCCATGATCGGCAGGTTGTCCATCAACGCACGGGGGTCGTAACAGGGTTTGCCGGCGGTGTCCCGGTCACTGAGCGGCGCAAAGCCGCCGTCCCCGGTATCGCGGAACAGGAAGAACTCGGTTTCGATGCCCAGATTGCACCGGTAGCCCATCCCCCGGGCGGCCTCCAGCTGACGGATCAGGATGTTGCGGGAGCAGGCCTCGAAGGGCCGGCCGTTGAGGTAGAGGCTGCCGGGGAACCAGGCCAGCTGGCGATTCCACGGGCAGATGGCCAGGTTGGCGGCGTCCGGTATGGCCGCCACTTCGTCGTCGGAGATGTCCTGGGGCACCCCGTCCAGCGCGGCGCCGGTGTACAGTTCGGAACCGGCCATCATCTGGCCCAGGTGGGCCACGGGCACGAACTTGCCCTTGCTGATGCCATGGATGTCCACGTAGCTGGCGATGGCGTACTTGACGCCCGCCTCGGTGAGTCGCTGCTGCAGGGCCTGGATGTCGCTGGATCGGGTCATGGGATGTCCTCGCTGGGGCCCGCGGACACGGGCCGTTGGTGTCGGTTTGGCACGGAACTTTCATTCAACTTACATGCCAGCATGTATATAAACCGACACCGACCGCCCGGCGCCGCCCGCCGCGGTTCCGGACAGGGAGCGGAAAATGACCGATGATCAATGGCATGTGGAGGATTTCGAGGCCGGCGACCTGGCCCTCGCCAGCGGCGCCACGCTGCACAACGCCCGCCTGCGCTACCATCGTCTGGGCAAGCTGAACGCACCAAAAGACAACCTGATTCTGCTGCCCACGTACTACGGTGGTGCAGCCTCGGGCAATCACCCCTGGGTCACGCCGGGCGGACCGCTGGACCCGGAGCGCTACTGCCTGGTCATCCCGGCACTGATCGGGGCCGGCGAGTCCGCCTCCCCCTCCAACACCCCCGGCCGTCAGGGTGGCGCCGGGTTTCCGGTTGTCAGCCTGTACGACAACGTGCGCCTGCAGCGGCGCCTGCTCGATGCGGTGTTCGGCGGCGCCCGGCTGGCCCTGGTGATGGGCTGGTCCATGGGCGGCATGCAGGCGCTGCATTGGGGCGCGCTGTTTCCCGACCGGGTGAGCGCAATTCTGGCGGTGTGCGCCAGCGGCCGCTGCCACCCGTTCAACCGGATGTTTCTGGAGGGGGTGCGCGCGGCTCTCACCGCCGATCCGGCCTGGGCCGGTGGCCACTACCGGCAACCGCCCCGGCAGGGTCTGGCGGCGTTCGGCCGGGTCTATGCCGGCTGGGCCTACGCACCGGCTTTTTTCCGGCAACGGCTGTACCGGCGGCTGGGGTTTGACAGCCCCGAGGCCCTGCTGGCGTTCTGGGCACGGGATCACCAGGCTCAGGACGCCAACGACCTGCTGTCGGTGCTGACCACCTGGAGCCAGGCCGACCTGGCCGACCACCCGAGGTTCGCCGGAGACGGCGCCGCGGCCCGGGCCCGGCTGACCATGCCCTGCACCCTGATGCCCTGCACCAGCGACCAGTATTTCCGTGTTGAGGAAGTGGAGGCAGAGGCCGCCGGCATGCCAGGGGCTCGGGTTCGCCCCCTGGCCTCGTCCTTCGGCCACATCGCCGGCGGCCCCGGCCGGGTGCCGGAGGTACAGCGGGCCGTGCTGCGGGAGGCCGCCCGGCTGCTCGCTGGAGACGCCCCGTGACAGGGCTCGGCCAGCGCCGCCGCGCCCTTTTGGTGCGACGGCCCCGGAGCCTGGCCCGCGGAGGGCCCGGAGCCCCGGCCGTTGGCCATGCTGGCACGAAGCCTGCAGCCTCCTCTCCCGGGATGGTCACGACCCGACGGGGACGGACCACAAGCGATCGACGCACAGCAACACCGCCCCGTGTGCGGGCCACAATTTGGACACAATGGGTGACTAGGGTTCCGATCCGGACACGGCCTGCCGGCCGCACCGGATGGCTGGTCCGAGAGTCACCGACCTCTGGGAGGTTACACGGCGGGACAAAAGCCCGGGAGATCGGATTGCACGCGATTCCAGTGCCGTGTTCTGTGACCAGAGGAGACACACCATGCGACTGATCAACCGCACCCCGGGACGCCTCGCCGCCACCGCGCTCGGTGTGCTGCCCTTTCTCGCCATCCTGCTGTTCTACGGGCTTGCCTCCCAGCAGCGCCTGGCCGATAACCCCAATGACAAGCTCCTGCCCGGCATGACGCAGATGGCCGCCGCCGTGGACCGGATGGCGTTCGAGGAGGACCGCCGCAGCGGCGATTACCTGATGTGGGAGGACACCGTCGCCAGCCTGGAGCGCCTGGGGCTGGGCGTCGGCGTGGCGGCCTTGCTGGCGCTGGTGGTGGGGCTGGCCAACGGCGTGCTGCCGCTGGTCCGGGCGCACCTGGCCCCGTTGGTGTCGGCGCTGTCGATGATCCCGCCCCTGGCGATCCTGCCGATCCTGTTCATCGTGTTCGGCCTGGGCGAGCTGTCGAAGGTGATGCTGATTGTCATCGGCACCGCCCCGATCATGATGCGGGACCTGACCCAGCGGGTGCGGGAGCTGCCGGCCGAGCAACGGATCAAGATCCAGACCCTCGGTGCCAATTCCTGGCAGGTGATCACCCGCATGGCCCTGCCGCAGGTGTTGCCCCGTCTGATCGACGCGGTTCGCCTGAGCCTGGGACCGGCCTGGCTGTTCCTGATCGCCGCCGAGGCGATCGCCTCCACCGAGGGTTTGGGCTACCGCATCTTTCTGGTGCGCCGGTACCTCGCCATGGAGGTCATCCTGCCCTACGTGATCTGGATCACCCTGCTGGCAATCCTCATCGACCAGTGTCTGCGCCTGGCCAATCGCCGGCTGTTTCCCTGGTACAACGCGGGAGGTCACTGATGAGTTTCATCACCGTCCGGAATCTGTGGAAGAACTACGGCGACCAAGTGGTCCTGGAGAACCTCAACCTGAGCGTGCCCCAGGGGGAATTCTGCACCCTGGTGGGGGCCTCCGGCTGCGGCAAGTCGACGTTCCTGAAGATGCTGCTGGGGCAGGAAAGTCCGAGTCGGGGCGAACTGCTGCTGGACGGCCGGCCGTTCCCCCGGGAGCCGGACCGGCACCGGGGCATCGTGTTCCAGCGCTACTCGGTGTTCCCGCATCTGAGTGTGCGCCAGAACGTGCTGATGGGGTTGGAACTGGAACAGAAACCGGTCCTCGGCCGGCTGTTCGGCCGGGCCCGCCGGACCGCCCTGGCCCGAGTGGACGAGATGCTGGCCCAGGTCGGCCTGAGTGCCTCCGCACACCGCTGGCCCCACGAGCTGTCCGGCGGCATGCAGCAACGGCTGGCCATCGCCCAGTCGCTGATCATGCGGCCCCGGGTGCTGCTGCTGGACGAACCCTTCGGGGCCTTGGACCCGGGCATCCGGGCCGACATGCACGAGCTGCTGCTGACCCTGTGGCGGGAGACCGGCACCACCATTTTCATGGTCACCCACGACCTGCGCGAAGGCTTCTACCTGGGCACCCGGCTGCTGGTGTTCGACAAGGTCCGCAACGACCCGCACGCTCCCGGGGCCTACGGCGCCACCGTAACCTACGACCAGCCGATCGGGCAGGCCGACCGCCGGCTGTATCAGGACATCGAAGCCTCGGTGACCACCACCGCCCGGCACCAGGCGGCATAACCCCAAAAAAAGGGCTGCCCGGAGGCAGCCCGACAATGCCCGAACATGCAGATCAGTTCGACGCAATCCGGTCCCGGGGCAGCTTGAAGGTCCAGACCATGCCGCCCTGGTTGAAGTGCTTGACCACCTTGGCCACCTCACCGCCCCACAGGGGCACCGCGCCTCCCCAGCCGGACAGCACGGAGACGTACTGCTCGCCGTCCATTTCCCAGGTGATCGGAGACCCCACCACGCCGGAGCCGGTGTTGAACCGGTACAGTTCCTTGCCGGTGCGGGCGTCGAAGGCTTTCAGGTAGCCTTCCGGCGTGCCGGTGAACACCAGGTTGCCGGCGGTGGTCATCACCCCGCCCCACAACGGCGCGGTGTTCTCATAGCGCCAGACTTCCCGGCCGGTTGTCGGGTCCATGGCCCGCAACACGCCGATGTAGTCGTCGTTGGCCGGCCGGATGGTGAAGCCGGCGCCCAGGAACGCCGCACCCTTCTTGTAGGACACCGGCTCGTTCCAGATGTCCATGGCCCACTCGTTGGAGGGCACATAGAACAGACCGGTCCCCGGGTTATAGGCCATGGGCATCCAGTTCTTGCCCCCCAGGAAGGCGGGCTGCGCCAGGACGGTTTCGCCCTTGCCGCCCGAGCTCTTGGACGGATCCCCCGGACGGCCGCCCTCGGCGTAGATGGGGCGCCCGGTGTCCGGGTCCAGGCCCTTGGCCCAGGTGATCGTGTCCACGAACGGGAAACCGCGGATGAAGGCGCCGTTCTCGCGGTTCAGGACGTAGAAGAAGCCGTTGCGGTCGGCGGTGGCCGCCGCCTTCACGGTCCGGCCGTTCTCGTTCAGGTCGAAGGCGATCAGCTCATTGACGCCGTCGTAGTCCCAGCCGTCGTGGGGCGTGGTCTGGAAGTGCCACTTGATGCTGCCGTCGTCCGGGTCGATCGCCAGGCGGGAGGAGGAGAACAGGTTGTCCCCCGGGCGCAGGTGGGAGTTCCAGGGCGCCGGGTTGCCGGTGCCGAAGAACAGGGTGTCGGTGTCGGCGTCGTAGGTGCCGCCCAGCCAGGTGGCCGCGCCCCCGTTCTTCCACATGTCGCCCGGCCAGGTCCGGCCGGCCTGACCACCGGAAATGCCGTTCTCGATGGCCTTGCCGTCCCGGTACACATACCCCATGTGACCTTCGACGGTGGGCCGGGTCCACAGTTTTTCGCCGGTATTGGCGTCGTAGGCCTCAACCTTGCCGACGATGCCGAACTCACCCCCGGACACCCCGGTGATGACCTTGCCCTTGACGATCATGGGGGCGGCGGTGATGGCATAGCCGGCCTGGTAGTCCGCCACCTTCTTGATCCACATGGGCTTGCCGGTGTCCCGGTTCAACGCCACCAGCTTGGCGTCCAGGGTCCCGAAGATGACCTTGTCACCGTACAGGGCAACCCCCCGGTTGACCACGTCGCAACAGGGCATGATGCCGTCGGGCAGCCGGGCATCGTACTGCCACCGCTCCTCGCCGGTGCGGGCGTCGATGGCGTAGACCCGGGAGTAGGAGGCGGAAACGTACATCACCCCATCCTTGACCAGCGGCTGGGCTTCCTGGCCCCGCATCTTCTCGTTGCCAAAGGAAAAGGCCCACACCGGTTGCAGGTAGCGGACGTTGTCAGTGGTCAGATGGTCCAGCGGGCTGAACCGCTGGCCCGACAGGCCCATGCCGTAGGTGACCACGTCCTCCGTGGTCCGGGCGTCATTCAAGATGTCCTCGTCGGTCACCGCCAGGGCGCCGCAGGACACCGTCAGGGCCAGGGTGCCGGCGGCGACGCGTATCCCGAACTTGCTTGATCTCATGGTTGCGCTCTCCGATTCTCTTGTTGTCGGTTGCTCAGGCGAACCGGGAAATTTTCCCGCCTCCGGGACGATTCTTGGCGTTGTCGGCAAGCGCAACAATTGCCCGCCGGAACAGGTTTTCTCATCACTTGGTCGTACAACCCGACCGGCGGCGCGCCTCAGCGCTGGCCCTGCGCCCGGGCCAGGGCGTCCGGCGCCAGGAACGCCCGGTAGTACTGGGGCACGCTGTAGCGCAGCCCCTCGGCGGCAAACAGCGCCGCCAGCGCCCCGGACCGTACCAGGTGGTCGATCACCCCCTCCAGGGCATACCCCAGCTGGCGATGGGTGTGCTTGATCGCCAGGCCCACATCCCAGCGTTGGCGAACAATGCCGGGGAAGCCGGTGTCCGCGGCCCGAAAGCGGGCGTGGCCGGGCCAGTTCAGTTCGTGGTCGATCTCCGCGCGCATGCCCATGACCCCGCTCACCTCGCCCCGGGCCATGGCCGCGAAGGCCGCCCGCACGTTCCGGTAGTGCCGGACCTGATCCCGCAACCGGCCGCCCAGGCCGGAGCTCAGGTAGAAATCCGGCAAGGTGTCGATTTCCACGCCGATGGGGTGGTACTGGAACACCGCCACCGAGTCGACCTCCGCCAGCTGGTCCGGGTCATAGGCGATTTGCCAGGTTTCCTGCTGATAGGGCCCGAACAGCACCACCTGCTCGTTGATGTACTCGCCGGTGGCATCCCGCAGGTAGGCGTATTCGGTGTCGTAGGGCACCCGCAGCATCACGTCCGCCAGTCGCTGCCGGTCCAGATAGTGCCCTTTCCAGACGTTGTTGCGCAGATCGTCCCCCAGGTTTTCATCCGGGGTGATCCAGTGCACCCGGAACTCGACCCCCAGGCCCTCGGCCAGGCGCTTGCCCAGCGCCACGTCGATGCCCCGGGGCTCCCCGTCCACCTCGTAGGAGTAGGGTGGAAAGTCCCGGTAGACCCCGACCTTCAAGTAGCCGGAGGCCAGGATGACGTCGTAGGTGCGGTCGGAGGGACGGTTGAGCAGGGCGTTCCCGTCCCCGGTGGTCTCGGCCCGGGCCTGCCCCCAGGCCAGCAGCAGTGTCAGAACCAGCGTCATGGCTTTCATGCGGTTTCCCCCAACGGCGACGGGCCGGCACTGGGCCGGCCCGGATCGGCTGCCCGAACGAACGGTGGCATCACTCGGGCTTTGGCAAGGACTCGATGTAGGTTTTGATGGCCCACATGGCGTTCTGATCCAGAGTGTTCTTCCAGGACGGCATACCCCGGTCGGTGCCGTTGCGCACCCGGGTGATGAAGTATTCGTCGTCCCAGATGCTCAGTTCCCGGAGGTCCGGGGTCAGGCCACCGGACATGGCGCGAATGCCATGGCAGCCGGCGCAGTTGCCGGCGTAGGCGCTCTCGCCGACCCGGATGGCCTCGGCATTGAACTGTTCCAGCTCGTTGCCGATCCGGAACGGGTTTTCGGTGCGGACCTCGTCTCCCAGGTCCGGCAGCTTGCCGGTGTCGACGGCCTGCGGTGTCACGTTGCCATGGGCGCCGGCGTAGCCGGCCATCCCCAGCAGGAAGGCCAGCACGGCCGCTCTGGACGAATAGGACAATGTCATTGTTGTTACCTCTGTGTTTTTGTTACCCCGTGCGTTGGCGCGTCTCCGCCGCCGGTTGCCATCGGGCTGTCCCCAGTCTAGGAATCGCCCGGCCCGACCCGAATGCCACTTTCGGGGCTTTGGCGTACTCCCTTGGTCGTACACGGACAGGGCGAAGGCGAAAGCAGGACGCCGGCGGCGGCGCGGCAAAAAAGCCTCGCGATTCAATCACCCGGCCCGGTCACGGGAGGATTTCCCGGCTTCCGGCGGCGTTTTCCCGGACCTTCCGGGCGGTTTTCCGTCGCCGTGGCCCGGGCTGCGGACCAATACTCGGAACGTCCACGCCAAGCGCGCGACGAGACAACAAGAAACCAAGGGGAACACCATGACCATCACCACACGCAAACGCCCGCTGCTGCGCGGGATCGGCCTGGCCCTGGCGCTGGGCTCCGCCTCCGGCCTGGCCCTGGAGGCCGGGGCCCGGGAAGTCACCTGGGACGACATCGTCAATGACGCCACCACCACCGAGGACGTGCTCAGCTACGGCATCGGTCCGAAGGCCCAGCGTTACAGCCCGCTGGCCACCATCCACCGGGACAACGTGGAGCGGCTGGTGCCGGCCTGGTCCTTCTCGTTCGGCGACGAGAAGCAGCGGGGCCAGGAGTCTCAGGCACTGGTACACGATGGCGTCGTCTACATCACCGCCTCCTACTCGCGGCTGTTCGCCCTGGACGCCCGCACCGGCGAGCGCCTGTGGGAGTACAACCACCGCCTGCCCGAAGGCATCCGGCCCTGCTGCGACGTGGTCAACCGGGGCGCCGCCATCTTTGGCGACAAGGTGTTTTTCGGCACCCTGGACGCGGGCATCGTCGCCCTCAACAAGGACACCGGCAAGGTGGTCTGGCGTGAGAAGTTCGAGGACCACGAAGCCGGCTACACCATGACCGGCGCACCGGTGCTGGTGAAGGACCAGAAAACCGGGCGGGTGCTGCTGATCCACGGCTCCTCCGGTGACGAGTTCGGCGTGGTGGGCAAGCTGTACGCCCGCGACCCGGACACCGGCGAGGAGGTCTGGATGCGCCCCTTCGTGGAAGGCCACTATGGCCGCTTGCACGGCAAGAAGAGCACCCCCTCCGGAGATCCCCGGGCCCCCAGCTGGCCGGACGACCCGGACACGGATACCGGCAAGGTGGAGGCCTGGAGTCACGGCGGCGGCGCGCCCTGGCAGAGCGCCAGCTTCGATGTGGAAACCAACACCATCATCGTCGGTGCCGGCAACCCGGCGCCCTGGAACACTTGGAAGCGCACCGCGCCGGGTGGCCGCCCCGGGGACTACGACAACCTCTACACCTCCGGCCAGGTGGGCGTGGACCCGACCACGGGCGAGATCAAGTGGTTCTATCAGCACACCCCGAACGATGCCTGGGACTACTCCGGCAACAACGAGCTGGTGCTGTTTGAATACAGCGAAAACGGCCAGACGGTGAAGGCCACCGCCCATGCCGACCGCAACGGTTTCTTCTATGTCGTGGACCGGACCCGCGGCCAGTTCATAAAGGCGTTTCCGTTCGTCGACAACATCACCTGGGCCAAGGGCATCGACCCGGACACCGGCCGGCCCATCGAGGCGGCAGGCTCACGCCCGCCTCTGCCCGCCCCGGGCGAGAGCCGGGGCGAGGCGATCGAGGTCTCGCCACCGTTCCTGGGGGGCAAGAACTGGAGCCCCATGGCCTACAGCCCGGATACCGGCCTGTTCTACATTCCCGCCAACCACTGGAAGGAGGACTACTGGACCGAGGAAGTCCGGTACAAGAAAGGCGCCGCCTACCTGGGCCAGGGATTCCGCATCAAGCGTATGTACGACGACCACGTGGGTACCCTGCGGGCCTTTGATCCCCTGACCGGCAGCCTCCGCTGGGAACATCAGGAAAAAATGCCGCTGTGGGCCGGCGTGCTGGCCACCCGCGGCGGCCTGGTGTTCACCGGAACCGGCGACGGCTATCTGAAAGCCTTTGACGCCGACACCGGCGAGGCGCTGTGGAAGTTCCAGACCGGCTCAGGAATCATCTCGCCCCCCATCACCTGGGAAATGGACGGCGAGCAGTACGTCGGCGTGGCTTCCGGCTACGGGGGCGCGGTGCCGCTCTGGGGGGGTGACATGGCGGAACTGACCAAGCCGATCTCCCAAGGGGGATCCTTCTGGGTGTTCAAGCTGCCCGCCTGGGCCACCCGCCACTGACCCCAGCCGCCGTGGCGACCCGGAAAGGGCCGCCACGGCGATAAGGAGACTCACCATGCGCACACTTGCCTTTGCCTCGGCGCTGTTGTTCCTGCCTCCGACCCAGGCTGGCGATTACCTGGCGGGGCTGGACCAGCCCCCGGTGCTCAACGGCTGCACCCTGGCGCGCCAGACTCAGTGCCCGGGCGCGGACCTGCGGGGTGCCGACCTGTCCCACCGGGACCTCAGCGCCGCCCATCTCAAGGGCGCCGACCTGACCGGCGCCAACCTGAACCACACCAACCTGCGGGGCGCCAATCTGGACGGCGCACACCTGGACGGTGCCAGCGGCTATCGCCTGAACCTCACCCGCGCCTCGATGCGCGGTGCCAGCGTGCACCACGCCCAGTTGCAGGGCCTGCAAGCGGAGTACCTGTTCGCCCAGGGCGCGGATTTTTCCGGCAGCGACCTCACCGGCGCCGACCTGGGCTTCGCCCGGCTGTCCGGAGCGCGGCTGCACCAGACCCGGCTGGCGTTTGCCCGTCTGGAAATGGCGTGGCTGCCGAAAGCAGACCTCGGGGAGGCCGATCTCACCGGCGCGAACCTTCAGGAAGCCAAGTTGGGCTGGGCCAACCTGGCCCAGGCCATTCTCACCGCAGCGCGCATTCACTACGCCACCTTCGAGGGGACCGACATGGAGGGGTGCACGGACTGCCCGTTCGACTGGTAGCCACGGCGGGCTCAGGCCCGCCGCTCCGGCGCCCTCTGCCCGTAGCGGACCAAGCCGGCGTCCACCGCCAGATGCACCAGCGCCACCGAGGAGGCCACCTGTAACTTGCCCTTGAGCATCGCCAGGTGGTTGGAAACCGTCTTGCCGCTGACGCACAGACGGCCAGCGATTGTCTGGATGCTGTCCCCCCGAGCGTACATCAGAAGCACTTCCAGCTCCCGCTGGGTCAGATCCCGCAGCCGATGGTCCAGCGGCCGTTCCCGATTCATCGCCAGCCGGGTGGCGATGGGGTGCTCGATGTAGGGCTGGCCGGCGGCCACCCGGCGCACGGCCTCCGCCAGAGCCTCCGGCGCGCAGCTCTTGGACACGAAGCCAAGGCCACCCACCGCCAGCGCCTGGCGCACCATCGGCAGCTCGTCGTGCATGGTGAAGAACAGCAACGCCGCGCCCCGCCAGCGCTGCCGCAGGCGACGTCCCACTTCCAGCCCGGAAATGTCCGGCAGCCCCATGTCCAGCAGCACCACATCCGGGTGCCAGCGGGCGTATTCG
Organism: Marinobacter lutaoensis; assembly: GCF_001981305.1. GTDB lineage: Bacteria > Pseudomonadota > Gammaproteobacteria > Pseudomonadales > Oleiphilaceae > Marinobacter > Marinobacter lutaoensis. Next base: position 469,948 of record NZ_MSCW01000007.1, read on the forward strand.
GCCACCGCCTCCTGACCGGTCGCCACCTCGGCCACGGTCAGCCCCGGCATCATGGACCGCAACAAATTGGCGATGCCCTGGCGCACCACCGGGTGGTCATCAACGATCATCAGTTTCATGACGGATCTCCTGGAACCGGAACGGCCGCCGGCAGGGGCACGGACAGGCGGATCCGGGTGCCCCGTCCCTCGGCGCTGAAGAACTGGACCCGGCCCCCCAGGCATCGGGCCCGTTCGCGCATGGAACGCAGCCCCAGCCCCGCCCGGGCCATCAACTGGGCACTGCCCACGCCATCGTCCCGCACATCCACCTGCAACCGGCCCGCCGAACAGACCACCGCCAGCCGGGCGTGGCTGGCGTGGGCATGGCGGGACACGTTGTTGAGGGCTTCCTGGAGGAACCGGTAGAGGTGGGTCTGCTGCTCGCCGCTCAGGGCCGGCAACCGCTCGTCCAGCGCCAGCTCGCAGCGCAGGCCGCTGAGCCGCTGCCACTGCTCGGCCAAGTGCCGGATGGCGCTGGCCAGCCCCAGCTGCTCCATGACCAGCGGATGCAGATCCTGCAACAGATGCCGGAAGTGCCGCTGCACCGTTGCACAGTGACGCTCCAGGTCCCGGGCCTGCCGGCGCTGGTGCTCCCCCAGGTCCGGGTCGTACAGCCAGCTGCGGGCCTGGGCCCGGATACCGGTGAGGTACTGCCCCAGGTCGTCATGCAAGACCCGGGCGATGTGGGCCCGCTCCCGGTCCTGCAGCTGCAGCAACTCGTGCAGCAACCGGCGCACGGTGTCCTGTTCCGCCTGCAACGCCCCGGCCATGTGATTGAACCGGCGCGCCAGGGCATCCAGTTCCCGCACGCCCTGGCGCGGCAGGCGCGCGTCGAGCCGGCCACCGGCGATCTGATCCATCGCCGCGGCCAGATCCCACAGCGGCCGCACCCCCCGCCGGACCACCTGGAACAGGGCCAAGAAACACAGCACCAGGCCAAGGCCGTACGCCAGGGACACCAGCAGGAACCCTTCCCAGATTTCCGCCACTTCGTCCGCCGGGTCCAGCCGCCAGCCGTGAATCGTCCGGGGGCCCGCCCCGTCCACCAGCCACTGCCGGAACCTGTCCGGAGCCGTGCCGGCGGGCGCCGCCTCATCCGCCGGATGCAGGTGGCGCAGGGCCGACACCGCCGCGGCCGGCAGGGTCGAAGGCGGCCCCAGGGCAAGGGCCAGGCCCGCGACGCCGTCCAGTTCCCGCTGCACGTCGAGCCGGGCCTGATGGATGTAGAGCGCGGCGCCCAGGGCGTAGATCATCAGGAACACCGCCAGCATGACCAAAGCGGTTGTCCGGTAGGCTGTCATGGTTGTTGTCCGTTCACTGTCAGCAAGCCGCCGTCGTTCCCCTCCATGCTAGTGCCTGCGCGTCCGGCCGGAATACTTCTTTAGTACCGCCAGTTTCCTACTTTCTGAATATTTCCGGGCCCCGGGGCCTTCTCTAAGCTGGAAGCACAAGAACAACAGGGAGATTCCCATGCGCCGCTTCCTTCGGCTCCTGGCCATCGTTCTGCACAGCACCCTGACGGCGGCCCCTCTGGCGGCCGGCGAGCTGGCCGTGCGCATCGGCTACCTGCAATGGCACCCGGACCCGGGGCCGGTGCTCTCGAACGTGCTGCCCGAGCCGAAAGACGCCGGCCAGCGCGGCGCCGAGTTGGCCATCCGGGACAACGCCACCACCGGCCGCTTTCTCGGCCACCACTATGCCCTGATTACCCGGGTGGCCGGATCGGAACCGGCGCTGCTCGAGGCCTTCGATCAACTGCGCCGGGACGGGCTGGACCTGTTCGTGGTCAATGTGCCCGCGGCGACCCTGGACGCGCTGATGCAACACGCCGGCGGGCAGGCCCTGGTGTTCAACGCCGGCGCCCGGGACGACCGCCTGAGACGCCGCGACTGCGACAGCCACCTGCTGCACACCCTGCCCAGCTACGCCATGCTGACGGACGCGCTGGGGCAATGGCTGAACTGGCGACGCTGGCGCCGGGTGTTCCTGGTCACCGGGCCAACGCCGGCGGACCAAGCCTGGGCCTCGGCGTTCCGCCGGTCCGCCGCCCGCTTCGGCCTGACCCTCGTCGAGGACAAGCCTTGGACCTTCAACGCCGATCTGCGCCGCACCGCCGCCCGGGAATTGCCGCTGTTCACCCAGGCCCGGGACTACGATGCGGTGGTGGTGGCCGATGTCCGCGGAGACTTTGGCGAGTACGTGCCCTTCAACACCTGGCTGCCGCGACCGGTGCTGGGGACCCAGGGCATGCGCCCGGTGGCCTGGCATCGGGTGGTGGAGAGCTGGGGCGCGGCCCAGCTACAGAACCGCTTCCGGCAGCTCGCCGGCCGCGACATGACCGCGGAGGACTACGCCGCCTGGGCGGCGGTCCGTTCCCTCGGCACCGCCGTGACCCAGGCCGGCACGGCAGACATGGAACGGCTGCGGGCGACACTGTTCGACGACGAATTCCAGCTCGCCGCCTTCAAGGGGCGGAAGCTGACCTACCGGCCCTGGAACGGCCAGTTGCGGCAGCCCATCCCCCTGGTGCACCCCCGGGGGCTGGTGGCGCAGGCGCCGTTCGAGGGCTTTCTGCACCCGCGCACGGATCTCGACACCCTCGGCTTCGACGAACCCGAGAGCCAGTGCCGAATCCACGGCTGACCCACCGACAGCGACCCGACGGAGCTCCGACATGACCCCTTGCCTCAGACACACCGCGCTCGCCACCCTGCTGACCCTGGCCCACCCGGCCCAGGCGGGCCTGGCCTACGTTTCCAACGAAAAGGACAACACTCTCTCGGTGATCGACACCGACTCGATGACCGTGGTGGATACGGTGCCCGTTGGCCAGCGCCCTCGCGGCATCCTGCTGTCCAAGGACCATACCCGGCTGTACATCTGCGCCAGCGACGACGACACCGTGCAGGTGATGGACCTGGCGAGCCGCCGGATCATCGACACCCTGCCCTCGGGCGAAGACCCGGAGCAGTTCGCGCTGCACCCCAACAACCGGCACCTGTACATCTCCAACGAGGATGACGCCATCGTCACGGTGGTGGACGTGCAAACCAAGGCGGTGCTGGCACAGATCGAGGTCGGGGTCGAGCCGGAAGGGATGGCGGTGAGCCCGGACGGACGCTGGGCGGTCAACACCACCGAAACCACCAGCATGTTGCACTGGATCAACACCGAAACCTTCGAGATCGAGAAAAACATCGTCGTCGGCCAGCGCCCCCGCCACATCGAGTTCAGCCAGGACAGCCGGTTTGCCTGGGCCTCCAGTGAAATCGGCGGCACCGTCCACGTGATCGACGTCGAACGGCTGGAGCCGATCCGCGAACTCACCTTCAAGGTTCCCGGGGTCAACCCCGACCGGATCCAGCCGGTGGGCATCGCCCTCACCTCCGACGGTCGCTACGCCTTCATCGCCCTCGGCCCGGCCAACCACATCGCGGTGGTGGACGCCCACACCTACGAAGTGCTGGATTACCTGCTGGTGGGGCGGCGGGTGTGGCAACTGGACCTGGACCGTGACGAAACGTACCTCTACGCCACCAACGGTGTCTCCGGCGACGTGTCGGTGATCGACGTGGACCGGCTCGAGGTGGTCAAGTCGATCAAGGTGGGGCGCTACCCCTGGGGCGTGGTCGTCGATCCCTCGTCATGACCGTGGACATCCGGAACCTCGGCTTCCGTTACGGCAATACGCCGGTGCTGAGGGCAATCAGCTTCCGCCTGGACCCTGGCCGCTTCCACGCCCTGCTGGGCCCGAACGGTGCCGGCAAATCCACCCTGTTCGGTCTGCTGACCCGATTGCTGGCGTTGCAGCAAGGTGAGATCCGGATCGCCGGCACATCCCTGGCCCGACACCCCGCCGCCGTCATGGGACAGATCGGCGTGGTTTTCCAGCACAGTGCCCTGGATCCGGACCTGACGGTGCGCCAGAACCTCGCCTACCACGCCGCCCTGCAGGGCCTGTCCCGCCGCGAGGCCCGGCGACGGGGCGACCGGGAACTGGCCCGGTTCGGCCTGCTGGAACGGGCCAACGAGCGGGTCCGGCAGCTCAACGGCGGCCACCGGAGGCGCCTGGAAATCGCCCGGGCACTGTTGCACCGACCGTCGTTGCTGCTGCTGGACGAGGCCACCGTCGGACTCGACCCGGCCAGCCGCGCGGCCCTCAACTCGCACGTCCGTGATCTCTGCCGCGAAAGGGCGCTGACGGTGCTCTGGGCCACCCACCTGATCGAAGAAATCCGGCCCGAGGACCGGGTGCTGATCCTGCACCGGGGCCGGCTGCGGGCCGACGGCACCGGTCAGGCCCTGTGTCGGGCCCTGGGCGGCCGGGACCTCGCCGACACGTTCCGGACCCTGACCGGAGGCGACTGACGTGGACGCATCTCGTTACTGGCACGGTTTCATCGGCATTCAGGTGCGGGAATGGCGGCGCTTCTGGCAACAACGGACCCGGCTGGCCAGCGCCCTGGTCCGGCCGCTGCTGTGGCTGGTGGTGTTCGCCGCCGGCTTCCGCGCCGTACTGGGCATCGCCATCCTGCCGCCCTACCAGACCTACATCACCTACGAAACCTACATCGTGCCCGGGCTGTGCGGCATGATCATCCTGTTCAACAGCATGCAGGGCGCCCTGTCGATGGTTTACGACCGGGAGCTGGGCAGCATGCGGGTCCTGCTGGTAAGCCCCCTGCCGCGGCCGTTCCTGCTGTTCACCAAGCTGCTGGCCATGGCCGGCGTGGCGGTGGTCCAGGCCGGGGTTTTCCTGGCCCTCGCTCGCCTGGTCGGGGTGCAGCCGCCTCCGGCCGGCTACCTCGCGGCGGTGCCGGCGCTCGTGCTCACCAGCCTGATGCTGGGTGCGCTCGGACTGCTGATTGCCACCTGGATCCGGCAACTGGAAAACTTCGCCGGCGTGATGAATTTCGTCATTTTCCCGATGTTCTTCCTGTCCTCGGCGCTGTACCCCCTGTGGCGGATGCGGGAAGCCAGCCCGTGGCTGTACTGGGCCTGCCAGCTGAATCCGTTCACCCACGCGGTGGAGGCGATCCGTTTTTCCCTCTATCTGGAGTGGAACCCGCTGGCCTGGGGCATCACCGGCACGGTCACCCTGCTGCTGGCGGCACTGGCGAGCACCGGCTTCCGGCCCCAGCGAACCCGGATCCTGTCCGGGCGGCGCTGACCGGTCAGGCCCGGCGCCGGGCCGGGAACCACATGGCCAGGGCCGCCACCAGGGTGGTCACCACCACCGCCGGGCCCGCCGGCACATCCGCCAGCACCGACAGGCCGAGACCACCGGCGTGGCCGGCCAGGGCCGCAGCCATGGCCAGCGCCGGACCGCGGCCCTGGAGCCGGCCCTGCACCCAAGGAGTGATGATCAGGGTGGCGAACACCACATACAGGCCCGCCAGGGCCACCGAATAGGTGACCGCCAGCGCGAACACCGGCAGGAAACCGGCACCGGCGGACCAGCCGCGCCGGCGCCAGGACAACAGCGCCATCAGCAGGGCCAGGACGGACAACGCTGACAGCACCGGCCACTCCGCCCACAGCAGGTCGCCGGACACCGCCCGGTGCAGAACCTGGGCTCCGTGGGGGTCGCCGCTGACCACCAGTACGGCCAGGCTGGCGCCCACGACATAGAGCACCCCAATGGCCGCCTCCCGGGTGGCACCGGGCAGGCGGAGGGTCCAGTGAACCGCGCCTGCGGCCAGCAACGCCAGCCCCAGGCTGCTGACCGGAGCCCCGGCCAGAGCCGGATCCCAACCGAGGTAGCGACCGGCCAGCGCCCCCAGCGAAGCCCACTGGGCGATCGCCAGGTCGGCGAAGAGGACGCCCCGGGCAATGACCTGGTAGCCCAGGGGCACCAGCAGCAGACACAGCAGGATGCTGCCAAGCAGAGGCGGGAGCAACCAGTCAAGGCTGGTCAACGGCGCCCTCCCCGGACGGATCCAGCAGCGCCGCGACGATGGTCGAGATGAGCTCGGCCAGGGTGTCCGTCGCGGCATCGTCGGTTACCGTGCCCGGCAGAACCCGCACCGGCTTGCCGGTCTGCTCAGACAACCATTGCGCCGGCCGGGGATCCTGGTGGCTGGCCACCAGAATGGCATCGGCCGGGCCCAGTTCCGGAGCCGCCAGCAGCTGTTGCAGGTGCGCGGCGCTGGGCGGCAGCCCGGGTTTGGGTTCCAGATCCAGAACCGCCTCCACCCCCAGCCAGTCCAGCAGGTAGCGGAAGCTGCCGTGCTGAACCACTACCGAGTGTCCGCGCAGGCGTTCCGCCGCCTGTCGCCAGACCTCGCGCTGCTGGTTCCAGGCCCCCCGCCAGCGCAGGTAACGTACGAACAACTGGGAGGACAGATCCGGGCGGAGCTGGCGCAGCCGTTCCATCAGGGCCTCGGCAATGCGTGGCAACCGGTCCGGCGCCAGGTGCACGTGGGGGTTACCCTCCGGATGCACGTCCCCCATGCTGCGGTCAACAGGGCGGTGAGCATCCCGCAGTTCGACCTGCTCGGCCGCCAGGAACAGGCCCGGTCGACCGACCTGGATGGCCGGATTGGCCGCACGTTGTAGCAGGGTCGGCAGCCAGCCCGCCTCCAGTGAGGCCCCTGTGCACACCGCCAGATCGGCCCGGCGCAGCTTGGCAATCAGACTGGGACGCGCCTCGATGTAGTGAGGATCCTGCAGGTAATGGGTGGCGGTCGTAATGTCAGCCTCGGGCAACCATGCCCGCACCAGCGCCGCCCACTCCGGTTCACAGGCGAAGACGTGAAACTCGGCCCGGGCCGGCTGCGCCAGCAGACCGGCCAGCAGGGCCATAACCACGGCGGCGGTGCGCACGCTCAGAACCCGTGCGCGCCATGCGCGCCCAGCGACATCACGTACTGCACCGTTACGGTATCATCGGCGTTGTCGAAACCGTTGCCATCCTGGTGGGTGTACTGCAGCCGCAGGGTGGAGAAGTGGGAGTGGGACCAGGCCAGCATCACTTCCGTCTCGTCCAGACTCTGGTCGTGGAAATGATCGTCATGGGCTTGGCGCAGGTCCACTTCACCGTAGCGAAGGCCGGCAGACCACTGCGGCGCGAAGCGGTATACCCCGGACAGGTACCAACCCTCGTGGGTGTCGTCCGAAGTGGCGTACCGGTTCAGGTCGTCGGCGTAGAGGTACTCGCCACTCAGGGTCAGCTGCTGCTCCCTGGCATTGCCGTTGGGCGCCCACTTCCAGACCGCATCGGCGATGTAGAGGTTTCTGCCGGTGTAGGAGGCGGCATGGCTGTGCTCATGTTCCTCTCCCTCTTCGTCGTGGTCTTCCTCGACGACCCCGGCGTTACGGTTACGCAGGTAGGACAGCCCCAGCTGCCAGCTCTGGGATACCGACAGGTCCCCACCGACGCGGGTGTTGAGGGTGAACACCCCCAGTTCCTCGTCGCCTTCCGACAGGGACGCGCCACTGAATACCTCGGCTCCCACCTGCCAGAAGAAGGGGGTGGGCAGGAGGGCATTGAGACGGACGCCGTCGTCGTAGTAGTGGCTGCCCAGCAGGGCGCGGTAGGCCGCCGGACGCTCGACGAAGTCGTCTTCGTGGAGGTGGCGGCCGTTCAGATAGCCCACTTGTGACAGGAACCGTCCGGCCCGGACGCTCAGGGATGCCGGCAGGCCGTTGGTTTGCAGATAGGCTTCTTCCACCTGCACTTCGCTCTCGCCCTCGTGCTCTTCGTACACGGTGGTCAGGCGACCAGAAAACAGGTCATCGATGGGCGCCGACAGGGTCAGCTCGGTGTGGCCCAGGCCAAAGCCCTTGTCCCGGTGCGACAGGGCGGTGTCCTCCTGCTTGTAGTAGCCGTCGAGCGTAACACTGACGTCGGGGTTCAGTGCGTCGCCCTGGACCTCCGGCGCGGCCAGCACCACCAGCGGGATCAGGGCCCGGGTAAACGAACGTGGCGGCATCACGGCGGCCCGTCGCTGGCCACCCCCGCGTTTGGGTAAAACATCCATCCAGCAAGCTCCTTGATTATGTCGCGCTAAAACCTTGAGTGCGTGAGCGCAGACGCTTCGCTCATCGCGAACAAAATGTTATGTTATAACATCTCTACCGTAAACCCCGGGCCAACCGCCCAACCTGTCTCGTTCAAGGAGCCCAACCATGTCCAATGCCGATCAACGTCTGCCGGTCACCGTGCTGTCCGGATTCCTCGGCGCGGGCAAGACCACCGTGCTGAACCATATTCTCAACAACCGCGAAGGGCGACGGATCGCCGTCATTGTCAACGACATGAGCGAGGTCAACATCGACGCAGCCCAGGTCCAGCAGGAAGTCAGCCTGAACCGGGCCGAAGAAAAGCTGGTGGAAATGAGCAACGGCTGCATCTGCTGCACCCTGCGGGAGGACCTGCTGCTGGAGGTGCGGCGACTGGCCCGCGAGGGCCGCTTCGACTACCTGGTCATCGAATCCACCGGCATCTCCGAACCCCTGCCGGTGGCGGAGACCTTTACCTTCGCCGACGAGGACGGCACCAGCCTGTCCGACATCGCTCGGCTCGACACCATGGTCACCGTGGTGGATGCCGCCAATTTTCTGCGTGACTACGACGCCGCGCGCTCCCTGCAGGAGACGGGGGAAAGCCTGGGTGAGGAGGATGAGCGCAGCGTGTCGGACCTGCTGGTGGACCAAGTGGAGTTCGCCGACGTGTTGCTGATCAGCAAAACCGACCTGGTCAGCGAAACCGAACTGGCACGGCTCCAGGCGGTGCTGCGCAGCCTCAACACCGAGGCGGACATCGTGCCGATCCGCAATGGCCAGGTTCCCCTGGACCGGGTCCTGAATACCGGACGGTTCAGCTTCGAGCGGGCCCAACAGGCCCCGGGCTGGCTCAAGGAAATGCGTGGCGAGCACATTCCGGAAACGGAGGAATACGGCATTTCCAGTTTTGTCTATCGGGCGCGCCGTCCCTTCCACCCGGCGAAATTCCATGAGTTCCTGCACCAACCGGTCGCCCGCGGCCGGCTGATCCGCTCCAAGGGGTATTTCTGGCTGGCCTCCCGCCCCGAATTCGCCGGCCACTGGAGCCAGGCCGGCGGTATGGCCCGGTTCGGCTGCGCCGGACTGTTCTGGAAGGCCGTGCCGACCAACCAGTGGCCCCAGGATCCGGAATACCGCGAGGCGATTCTCGCCAACTGGGAAGAACCTTTTGGCGACATGCGCCAGGAGCTGGTGTTCATTGGCCAGAACATCGACCAAGAGGCCATCACCCGCGCGCTCGACGCCTGCCTGCTGGACGACGAGCAGCTGCTGGCCGGCCAGGCGTTCTGGCGCACCCTGAACGACCCCTTCCCCGCCTGGGACTGAGCCTCCCAGCCGAATCCCGCCACTCACCGCCCGCCGTCCGGCGGGCGGATATTCGACTTTGGTACCGGTTGTTTACTGCGATGGTCGCATTCAACCGGTCGCCGCAATCGCGTGTAATGAAACGATCACAAGAATAAAGGGCGGGGTCCGGCCACCGCCATCGAGGAGGACACCATGCTGAACGAGCTGGAGACTGCGGAATCCCGGAAAACGCGCGACGACACCCGGAGAACCGTTCCCGGTCCCGACAACCGACAGGCAGACACGGACATGGAGCCCGCCTACAAAATCCTCATCGCCGATGACCACCCACTGTTCCGGGAGGCCATCATCAGCGTCATTGCCTCAGGCTTTGAGGGTAGCGAAATCCTGGAAACCGACGACCTGGACAGCGCTCTGGCCATCACCCGGGCCCACGATGACCTCGACCTGATCCTGCTGGACCTGAACATGCCCGGCATGCACGGCCTGAACGGGCTGATCACGCTGCGCAACGAAGCCCCGACGATTCCGGTGGTGATTGTATCCGCTGAGGAAGACAAACAGGTGGTGCTGCAGGCCATCACCTATGGCGCGGTCGGTTTCATCACCAAATCCTCGCCCCGGGCCCGGATGACCGAGGCCATCCAGCAGATTCTCAACGGCAACGTCTACCTGCCCTCGGACATCATCCGCACCGGCAAGGAAAGCCCCCAGCGCCGGAGCCGGCCGGAGGACCACCCGATCTCTCCGGAAACCCTCAATTCCCTGACCCGGCGCCAGCTGCTGGTGCTTGAGCGCATGTCCAAGGGCGAATCCAACAAGCAGATTGCTTACAACCTCAACATCGCCGAAACCACCGTGAAGGCCCATGTCTCCGCCATCCTGCGCAAGCTGGGCGTGCACAACCGGGTGCAGGCCATCCTCTCCGCCGGCGACGTGGATTTCAGCCAGTACCTCAAGCGCTGAGCCCCGGCCTCAGCCGCGCCCAGCCGGTGGTACAGCGGACGGCTCGGCTTCCGTGGTGTCACCGGCGTGTTCATCCGCGGCTACCCCGGCGCCTGAATGCCCGCCGCTCACCCGGTCGATGTACTGGCCATAGCCCTCGGCGGCCATATCCTCCAGCGGGATGAAACGCATGGCCGCGGAGTTCATGCAATACCGCAAACCGGTGGGAGCGGGACCGTCATTAAAGACGTGACCCAGGTGGGAGTCGGCGTACCGGCTGCGGATTTCGGTGCGGGTCATGAAGAACGACGCATCCGTTCTCTCGACCACCGCATCCGGTGTAATGGGCCGGGTGAAACTGGGCCAGCCGGTGCCGGATGAGTATTTGTCCCGTGATGAGAACAGGGGCTCACCGGAAACGATATCCACGTACAGGCCCACCCGCTTGTTGTTCCAGTAGGGATTGTCGTAGGGCGGCTCTGTGCCCTCCTCCTGGGTCACCTCGTACTGCAGCTCCGTCAGTGTCTCCCGGAGCGTCTGATCGTCCGGTTTGGTGAAGGTATCCGGATCGAATCCCATGCCGCCCGACGGGGCGTCCCCGGTGTCGGGTTTGAAGCGGGAGAAGTCCAGCTCGTAGTCTTCACCATACACGCTCTCAATGAACTGGTAGCGACCCGAATTGAACGTATAGAAGCGGTACCGGATGGGGTTTTTCTTGTAATAGTCCTGGTGGTATTTCTCCGCAGGCCAGAACGTCTTCAGCGGTGCAATCTCCACCACCACCGGCTTGTCATAGAGGCCGGACGCCTGCAGCTTCGCCTTCGCCGCTTCGGCCTGCCGCTTCTGGGACGCGTTATGGTAGAAAATCACCGGCCGGTACTGTTTGCCACGATCCACAAACTGACCATCGGCATCGGTCGGATCCATCATTCTCCAGAACCCCTGCAGCAACCCCTCATAGGTTATTTTCGTGGGATCGTAGTAGACCTGCACGGACTCGGTATGGCCGGTGCCGCCCGATGAAACCGCCTCGTAGGAGGGATGGTCCACTTGGCCACCGGCGTAGCCGGACACGGCCTCGACCACGCCGGGAATTTTCTCAAACCCGGCTTCTACGCACCAGAAGCAGCCTCCGGCGAAGGTCGCCACGGCCAGATCCGGATTGTCCGGCGCAAACGCCGTGTCAGCAGCTGAACCTTTTTCGGCTGAAGCCTGAAAGGCCCCTACCGACGCGGCGAGGGCCACCATCAGGGTGAGCGCCGCCGCTATCATTCCGCGTTTCATAAACACCTCCTCTGATCATTCGATACGATCAGGCTACCGCTGAGGTTTCACAAAACCGTTCTTCGTTTATCACGAATCGATCACGGCGCGGATCATGTCTCCCCACCGGGGGGCGTCCTGTCGGCCGCGGGCAACCAGATCCGAAACTCGGCACCGCCCTCGGGCCGGTTAGCGACGGAAATACGCCCCTCCTGAAGCCCGGCCAGCCGCTGGGCAATGGCCAGCCCCAGTCCGGCATGGTGGCCAGCCTGCGATCGGGTGCTGCCTTGAAAGAAAGGCTCGAAAATGTGATCCATCTGGTCCGGCGCAATCCCGGGACCGTCGTCCAGCACGGAGACACTCACACCGGGAGTGTCGGCACGGACCGACAATGTCACGGCCTTCCCCGGCGGAGAATGGCGGATGGCATTTCCAATCAGGTTGTCCAGAACCCGCTCACACAGCGCGATGTCCGCCATTGCCCGAACCGGAGCCATGTCCCCCAGGCGCAGGGTGACGCCCGCGCGCTCGGCCTCCGGCTGATGTTTCTGAACCACATCGTGTACCAGTTCCGCCATCACAAACGGTTCGGGCCGTGCATGCTTCTCCCGGGCTTCCAGGGCCGCCAGCTCAAACAACTCGTCCACCAGCCGGGCCAGCCGGCGACTCTCTGACAGGGCAACCGCAACGAAACGCCGCTGCTCGGCCGGGGGCAGGCTGTCCTGTTTCAGCTTCAACGCTTCCAGGTAGCCCTGGATCGAGGCCAGCGGGGTGCGCAGGTCATGGGAAACCTGCGCCACCAGCTGCCGACGCTGGTGATCCTTGTCCTTCAGCAGTTCCAGCTGGGCCACAATGCGCTGTGACATCTGATCAAACCGGGCGGACAGGTAATCGATGTCGTCCCCGGCCACCGGGCCGTCATCGCCGGCGGCGGATACGGCCGTTCCCACGTCTGCCTCGAAGGCCTCGACCCGCTCGGTCAGGCGGGACAGCCGGCGGGTCAGGAGGCGGAAAAACAGCAACCCCGCCAGCAGGCCGACAAACAGGCTCACCGCCAGGGCGCCCGCCCCCATCTGCAACAACTGGTGACTGTGGACCATGCTTTCGGCCAGGTCGTATTCCTCGCCTCGCAGGACCACGTACAGGTAACCGGTGGGGTGGGCTTCGGATGGCACCGGCGTGACCGAGAACACCTTCCGGCGATCATGACTGCGGGGGTCATCACCGAGCAAGGGAAACGCCGTCGGATCGCTGAGAAGTGCGCGGATCGGCCCCAGCGATACCCGCTTGCGCTTGATCTTGTCGGGGTCCGCCGAGTAGGAGAGGATACGGCCATCGGCATCCAGCAAATAGATTTCGATGCTCGGATTGATGGTCATATACAGCTCGAAGAGCGTTTTCAGTGCGTCCCGGTTCAGCCGGCCGTCGGTCACCAGATTGCGATCCGACACCAGGTTCCGGGCCAGGTCCCGGTTGAGCGCCTGATTCACCGCCGCGGTGTACTCCCGCACCGAATACAGGCTCAGAAGGGTAAACAGCGCGCCGACGGTCACCAGCAGCAGAAAGAGGGCCAGTGCCAGGCGGCCGTACAGTGTTCGCAACATCGGTCGAGCCATGGGTCAGTCCATGAACCGATAGCCGACGCCCCAGACCGTCTGAACGAAATGCGGATCGGCCGGATCGGCCTCGATCTTGTTGCGGAGGCGGTTGATGTGGGTGTTCACGGTGTGTTCGTAGCCGTCGTGGTTGTAACCCCAGACGGCGTCCAGCAGCTGGGCCCGGCTGAACACCCGGCCCCGGTGACGGGCAAAATACCAGAGCAGATCGAATTCCCGGGCGGTCAGTTCCACTTCCTGCTCCCGGACAAAGACCCGCCGTCGAACCGGGTCAATGCGTAGCCCGTCGACGACGACCTCTTCGGTTTCCGGCGCAGTTGCCCCCCGGGCGGCGAGCGCGTCCACCCGCCGGAACAGGGCCTTGATCCGGGCGGCCAGCTCAGCCACGCTGAACGGCTTGGTGAGGTAGTCATCGGCCCCCATTTCAAGCCCCAACACCCGATCCAGCTCGGTACTTTTGGCGGTGAGCATCAGCACCGGCACGTAATCCTGGCCGGCGCGGATGTCACGGCACACCGCCAGTCCGTCCATGCCGGGCAACATCAGATCGAGGATGACCAGGTCAATGCCGCCCCGTCGAAAACGGGCAAGCCCCTGCTCGCCGCTGTCCACCAGGACAGGCTCCAGGCCCAGATCCACCACCTGCATACGTACCAACTCGCCGATACCGGGATTGTCCTCAATGATCAGTACGGTTCGTGTCATGGTCTCCCCGGCCCCGGTGGCCCGTTCCGAATGACGTTACTTCATGGTGTCCTTGTCCATGGTTCCCTGATCCATGGACATGGTGTCCTTCTTCATGGCATCCATGCCCGGATCGGACATGGCCCCCTCTTTCATACCCTGCCCCATGTCATCGGCCATGTCATCTTTCTTCATGTCATCCATTCCCTGATTCATGGGCGCGTCTGACATTCCCTCGTGTTTCATGGTGTCGTCAGACATTCCCTGGTGTGTCATGGTGTCATCGGCCATTCCCATGTCGTCCGCCAAGGCCAAGCTCGCCGAGCAGCTCAGCAAAACAATCGCGCACATCCGGTTCAGCACATTCATGATGGTCTCTCCGTGTCATTCACAAGATTGGGTGGTTGCCCCACCCGACACGGAGCAGTATCCCGATCAGGACTCACAAGCCGGTCACGCCTTGTTAAAAAATCCATCGCGGAAATATCACAGAACAGTCACGCCCGCAGGCCCGGCGTGACAGACGGTGGGACGGTGGAAAGACGGGCAAGGGTTACCCCCCCGCTTCCAGGCGGTCCAGTTCATGCAGGCAATCCTGGAGGAAACCCTCCAGCTCCAGATTCAGGGCTTCGTCCGCCACCACCCCGAACTGCACCTGGCCGGCGTAGCTGACGATTCCCAACCCCAGCCCCTGCTCCCCGGCCTGCGGCACCCAGAACATCTGCTCGGTCACCCGGCAGCCGGCCAGATAGCGCGGCTCGGCGGTGCCGGGCACGTTGGAAACCACCAGGGACGCCTTGCGGCAGAAGGCGTCGACGATGGGCGAGCGCAGGCTGTCCGGCAGCAGCGGGGCACAGGCGCTCAGGCCCCAGGCCACCAGGGGTTGAGTGCTGGCCTTCAGGCGCCGGGTTTCCTGCTTGATCCGGTAAAGCCGCTCCAGGGGCGACTCGCCGTCCACCGGCAGCGGCACGAACAACGTACCGAAACCGTTGCCCAGGTTGCCCGGTTCGGGGCACAGCTCAGCGGGCAGGCGCTGCCTCAGATCCACCGGCACCGCCGCATGCAAACAGGCTCGATGGCGCGCCCCGCGGGTCAAACCCAGCCGGGGGGCCAGCGCCGCGGTGACACAGCTGAGCAGCACGTCGTTGATGGCGGTCCGGGTGGTGCGGGCGATGCCCCAGAGTCGCGCCAGCGGCACCGGTGCCGACCAGTGGCACTGCCGGCGCCCCAGCAGCGGGCGACGCAGCGGGCTTGGGGTGTCCTCGGCTTCCACCAGCAGACCGGTGAAGTCGTGGGTCAGCCGCACACCGGCCCGGCGCCACAGCCCCAGGGTATGACCGGCCCGCCCCAGGGCCTCTGCCAGCGCGCCGTCACCGACGTTGTCGCCGACCGCGCTGGCCAGCGACGACAGCCAGCCCTCGGCGGCCCCCAGCCAGCGTCCGAACCCGTCCCGCTCGGGCGCGCCATACAACGCGGGCGGCTGGCGCGGCGACGCCGGACACAGGCGCTCGAACAGCCCCCGAAGGGACAGACCGTCGGCATAGCAGTGGTGCATCCGCAACACCAGGGCGGCGCCCCCCTCGGCGTTCGGCGCCAGCCAGAACTTCCACGACGGCCGGAACAACGGCAGTGGTTCATTCAGGCGGGCCGAGACCCAGCTCCGGAGCTGATCCGAAGTGAACCGGTCGATCACCACCTCCAGATGGCGCAGGGGGTCGAAGTCGGGATCGCGTTGCCAATACCAGCCGGCGGTCCGGCGCACCGGCTGGTACCGGAAACGTTCCCAGGCGCTCCAGTACACCGCGAGGAACTCCCGGAAGCGCGGTGCGGTCAGCCCTTGAACCCGCAGCATGACCGTAATGATCATCGGGTTTTCCGGACGTTCCAGCGCCAGCCAGGCTGAATCCGCGGGCAGCATGAGATGCGAGGGCTCTTGACTCAAACCAGCAGGTCCCCGGAGGTCAGAAAAGCGGATGATAGGTAGAAACCGAACTCGGCATTGTGCCAGACAAGCCCGGCGGGCTCCATATGACGCCGGGCCACCCCTGATTACAAAACGTTACACGTGAACAGGGGTTCAGCCTTATACTGGCGAAAGACGACCCCGGCGTTGCCGCTGCCGGTTGGCTGTGGATGTGCGAATTCGGCGCATCCAGCGCCAATCCATGCCGGCCCCGATGGCGATACAACGGGGACAGGCCAGCACCACGAGACCAACAAGAAACCGAAAAACGTGCTGGCGGGGAGGGCTGAGTATGAAAGCGAGTCACATTCGCAAGCTGATCAAGCCGATCGAGAGCGCCTACTCGGAGATGTTTTCCGGCCGGGTTTACCGTGTCGGCAAGGGCGCCGTTTCGGTGCGCAACCACAGTGGCGAGGCCCTGCATACCGTCATTGCCGTGCACGGTTTCCTGGAAAACCACTGCTACTTCACCCAGGCCTACGAGGAAGCCACCACCGAGCTGATCCTGCTGACCTGCAGCAACTACCACATCCCGGTCAACGGCGTGACGCCGGAAAACCCGGACTGGGAAGTTCCGATCAAGCATCTGGAAGGCACCATCGAGTACGACGCCTGCATCCTCAACCAGGCGCTGGCCAACCTGCCCAGCGCCGAGCATGTCCGGGTGCATGGCCACTCCCGGGGCGGCGCCGTGATTCTCGAGGCAATTCGCCAGCGCCCGGAACTCTACGAACAGGTCGAGGTGGTGCTGGAAGCCCCGGTTCTGCCCCAGGGGCGGCTGCACGCCCTGGTGACCATGCTGCTGGAGCCGATCAGCCACGGCATGTGGCCCTGGCTGATCCGGCTGATCAATAGCGCGCCCCACTCCGCCTACGGCCAAACCTTCTTTGGCAAGATGAATCCGCGCAAGAAACAGCTGCTGAGCAAACTGTTCTCGGCCACCCAGGATCATCTGACCATCGTGCGCAACATCGAGAACATCATGGACTGGATGAGCCGCACCGACACCTCGGTGTACCAGCACATCCGCCACGGCACCTTTCTCATTCCCGCGGTGGACCGCATCCTGGACCGCTCCGCGATGCTGGCGAGCGCGCGCCAGAGCCCGACCACCATGCGCATCGTGGAGACCAAAGCGCCCAGCCACTTCATTACCCTGGACAGCAAGGAGTGGATCCCCGGCTTCGCCGCCCTACCGGCGGCGGCCCAGGGCTAATTCCGGTCAGGCGCCCAGTACCTGATCCAGCTGACTGTGGATCTCCTGCTCGATCCGGTGCTTGAACGGGCGCAGCATCAGCCCCAACTCCAGGCGGACGTGCAGGTCATCCGAGGTCAGGGTCAGTTCGCCCTTGACGCCACTGCGCCGGAACCTCATCACATCCCCCTCCCACTGGTACTGCACATCAAACTGCCGTGACAGGTCCTGGGCCAGGGTCTCCGCGACTTGGCGGGCATGCTCCTTATCCAGGGCGTGGCTGCGGTGGACATCGATAACGGCCATGGATCGGTTTTCTCTTCCCCAACGAAACGGATTTAGAGTGTAAAGCGGGAATAAGCTTGTCGCCACCCCGGCAGCCGTTAGAATACGGGATTCAGATTCTGACAGGACACCAGCCATGAGCGAGCAACCGACGCCCGTCAAACCGGACAACGCCTCAGGCGCCCAGGAAGAAATCACCCATTTTGGCTTCCGCAACGTGCCGAAAAGCCAGAAGGCCCGGGAGGTCGCGCAGGTCTTCCACAACGTGGCCAGCAAGTACGACCTGATGAACGACCTCATGTCGATGGGCATTCACCGGCTCTGGAAGCGCTTCACCATCGAGCTGTCCGGTGTCCGCCCGGGCCACCAAGTGCTGGACATCGCCGGTGGCACCGGTGACCTGACCATGAAGTTCTCGGACCTGGTCGGCCCCGGTGGCCGGGTGGTGCTGGCGGACATCAACGCTTCCATGCTGCAGGTAGGCCGGAGCCGCCTGGTGGACCGGGGCTATGTTGGCAATATCGAATATGTACAGGCGGACGCCGAACACCTGCCGTTCCCGGACAACAGCTTTCACGCCGTGTCCATTGCCTTCGGGCTGCGCAACGTCACCGACAAGGATCAGGCACTGCGCGACATGACCCGGGTGCTCAAACCCGGCGGCAAGCTGATGGTGCTGGAGTTTTCCAAACCCACCAACCCGCTGCTGAGCAAGGCCTACGACCTGTACTCCTTCAACGCCCTGCCCCTGATGGGCCAGCTGGTGGCCGGCGACAGCGAAAGCTACAAGTACCTGGCCGAGTCCATCCGCATGCACCCGGATCAGGAAACCCTCAAGGGCATGATGGCAACGGCCGGGCTGGTGCAATGCCGCTACTACAATATGACCGGCGGCATCGTCGCCCTGCACGTGGGAATCAAGCCCTGATGTTCCCCGGTCCCACCCTGACCGCCGCCACCACCGCCATTGTCGAGGCCGCCCTGAACCGCGCCCTGGCGCTGGACCCGGCCGGGCGTGAGGCGCTGCGGCAGGCGCTGACGGGGCCGGTGCTGGTCAGCCTCACCGCGCCCCTGTCACTCACCTACGCTCTGGAGTGGGTGGCCGACTCGGTTCAGGTCCGTAGCCAGCCGTCCGGACCGCCGGCCCTGGCCCTGCGCGGCCGGCCGGTGGCCCTCGCGGCCCTGGCTCTGGGCGATGACCGGGTGTTCCAGGACGGCCGGCTGGAGGTCGAGGGCGACATGGCTCTGGCACACCAGCTGCAGCGGGCCCTGCGCCGGCTCAATCCGGACTGGGAGGCGGCCATGGCTCGCCAGTTCGGCGATGTACCGGCCCACTTCATTGGCCGGCGCATCCGCAATGCCGTCCGATGGAGCCGCCAGGCCACCCAGGCCATGACCGCCAACATCGAGGAATACGTCCACGAGGAGCGCCGGGCTCTGCCCGGCCGGCGTGAGCTGGAGGCCAGCTTCGCCGACATCGACGACCTGCACCTGCGCGCCGAGCGCCTGGAAGCCCGGCTGCGCCACCTGGAAGACCACGGATCGACAGACACGCCGGAGACCCCGTGACCCGCCTCAGACGCCTGTTCCGCATTACCTGGGTATTCTGTCGCTACCGGCTCGACACCTTCCTGCCGGTGGCGGACCTGCCCGTGCCACTGAAGCTGCTGTTCCTGCTCGCGCCCTGGCACCTGTTCCCACGCCCCCGGCTCAGCCGCGGTGACCGGCTGCGGCGGGCACTGGAGGAGCTGGGACCGGTGTTCGTCAAGTTCGGGCAGATCCTGTCGACCCGGCGGGATCTGCTGCCAGACGACATGGCCGAGGCACTCAAGCAGCTCCAGGACCGGGTCCCACCGTTCCCCGGCGACACCGCCCGGCAAATCATCGAACGCGCCCTGGGCCAGCCGGTGTCGGAACTGTTCGCCGAGTTCTCCGCCGAACCCATGGCCTCGGCTTCGGTGGCCCAGGTCCACGCCGCCACCCTGCACGACGGTCAGCAGGTGGTGGTGAAGGTCCTGCGCCCGGGCATTGAGCGGGTGATCAACCAAGACCTGTCGCTGATGTACCTGCTGGCCCGCCTGCTGGAACGCTACTGGTCCGAGGGCCGGCGCCTGCGCCCGGTGGAGGTGGTCGCCGACTACGACGCCACCATCCACGACGAACTGGACCTGCAGCGCGAAGCCGCCAATGCCAGCCAGCTGCGGCGCAATTTCGAAGGTTCGCCGCTGATCTACATCCCCCAGATCGACTGGCACTACACCCGTCGCTCGGTCCTGGTGATGGAGCGCATCCACGGCATCCCGATCGCCGATGTCGACGCGCTCCGGGCCGCCGGGGTGAACATGAAGGTACTGGCGGAAAAAGGGGTGGAAATCTTCTTCACCCAGGTCTTCCGGGACAGTTTCTTCCACGCCGACATGCATCCGGGCAACATCTTCGTGGACGTACGCAACCCGGCCGACCCGCGCTACATTGCCGTCGACTTCGGCATCGTCGGTACCCTGGCCCCGGACGACCAGAGTTATCTGGCCCGGAACCTGCTGGCGTTTTTCCGCCGGGACTACCGACAGGTGGCGGAACTGCACATCCAGTCCGGCTGGGTTCCGCCGGACACCCGGGTCAACGAGTTCGAGGCGGCCATCCGTACCGTGTGCGAACCCATTTTCGAGCGCCCGCTCAAGGACATTTCCTTCGGCCACTTCCTGCTAAGGTTGTTCCAGACCGCCCGACGCTTCAACATGGAGGTGCAGCCGCAGCTGGTGTTGCTGCAGAAAACCCTGCTCAACGTCGAGGGACTGGGCCGGCAACTGTACCCGGAACTGGACCTGTGGAGCACCGCGCAACCGTTCCTGGAAGACTGGATGCGCAAGCGCATCGGCCCCGGCGGCCTGCTGAAGAGCCTGCAGTCGCATCTGCCCTCGTGGCTGGAGCAGTCGCCGGAAATGCCACAACTGGTGCATGATGCCCTGTTGCAGCTGCGTCAGTCCGGGCCGTCGGACCCTCGCAGCCGGGCCACTCTGGCGTTCCTGGAAGCCCAGCAGGCACGCTCGGAACGGCGCTGGCGCCGAACAACCCTGGCAGCCGTGCTGCTGGCCGCGGCCCTGTTGGGCGGCGAACCGGAAACACGCCTCTGGCTCGCCCAGGCACCGGCCTGGAGCTGGGCCCTGATGGCCGGAGCCGCGGCCCTGCTGCTACGGGCAGGGCGATAATTCACCGAAACGGATTCAGGATTCACAGAAATGCAAGATAGCTCCGCTAACGTCGACACCCCTGACTGGTTGAACGCCATCCGCTGGAACGCCGATGGTCTCATCCCCGCCATTGCCCAGGACGCCGAAACCGGTGATGTCCTGATGATGGCCTGGATGAACCGGGAATCGCTCCGACTGACCGCCGAGGAAGGCCAGGCGGTCTACTGGTCCCGTTCCCGGGGCGCGCTCTGGCGCAAGGGGGAAACGTCCGGGCACCAACAGGTGGTGAAGGACATCCGACTGGACTGCGACGAGGACGTCATCCTGCTCAAGGTCGAACAAAAGGGCGGGATTGCCTGTCACACCGGCCGGCGCAGCTGCTTTTACCGGTCCCTGCAGGACGGTCGCTGGGTTACCATGGACCCGGTCATCAAGGACCCGGACGCCATCTACGGTAACCACTGAAGGAGCTGCCCGTGAGTGATGTACTGGAACGCCTGGCACGGGTGCTGGAAGCACGCAAGAACGCCGACCCGGAAAAGTCCTATGTCGCCAGCCTGCACGCCAAGGGTCTGAACAAGATCCTGGAAAAAGTGGGCGAGGAGTGTACCGAAACCCTGCTGGCCGCGAAGGACGCCGAACGCAGCGGCGAAAGCCGCGATCTGGTCTATGAAACCGCTGATCTCTGGTTTCACAGCTTGGTCATGTTGTCTCACCTTGGCCTGGGACCGGACGACGTGCTGGCCGAGCTGGATCGGCGCTTCGACCTGTCGGGACTGGAAGAAAAGGCCTCGCGAACGCGCTGACGGTCCCGGCAACGCCGGGGTTTCCGCCAAGCGGTTGCGGTGGCGTACAATGTCACTGAATCGACACACTTGAACGAGGACCCCCGAATGGGTATCAGCATCTGGCAACTTCTCATCGTGCTCGGCATCGTGATCCTGCTGTTCGGAACCAAGAAACTGCGCAACATCGGCAGTGACCTGGGCGGTGCCATCCGTGGCTTCAAGAAGTCCATGAACGAGGAAGAAGAGGCACCGGCCAAGCCGAAACCGGACAACCTGGAGAACAAGTCCGCCACCGACACCGCTGCGGCGGAAGACAAGCCCCAGGAAAAGAACCACGGCTGAGGCCCTGTCTGAATGTTCGATATCGGCTTTCTTGAGCTGCTGATCTGTGCCGTCATCGCCCTGCTGGTGCTGGGCCCCGAGCGGCTGCCCACGGCCGCGCGGGCGGCCGGGCGCTGGGTTGGCATGGCGCGCCGGATGGTCAACCAGTTCAGCTCGGAACTGGAACGCCAGCTCAAGGCCGAGGAACTTCGCCAGGAGCTCCGCAAGGCCGGCGACGTGGGCCTGGAGGATGTCCAGAAGACCGTCAAGGACGCGCTGGCCGAAGCCCGTAAGTACGAACACATGATCCTGCCCGAGGGGCAGACCCGCCCGCCGCGGCCCGCCCCGGCCACCCGCCGGACGCCGTCGGCTGCGGACACCCCCAAGGCCACCGACACCGGGCCGGACGAGCCGGCACGGGATACCCCCCAGAGCAACGAGCCGCCCTCCGGCTCACCGGAACACCGTTCATGACCCAGCACTCCGAGGGCACACCCAGCGCTCCCGAATCCCAGGAAATGACGTTGATCGAGCACCTGCTCGAGTTGCGCAGCCGCCTGCTGAAAATGGTGCTGTCGGTGGTGGTCTGTTTCGCTGCCATCTATCCCTTCGCCAACGAGCTCTACCTGTGGCTGAGCGAGCCGCTGCGGGCGCTGCTGCCGGTGGGTCAGACCATGATCGCCACCGATGTCACTTCCCCGTTCTTCGCGCCGCTGAAACTGGCGCTGGTGGTGTCGGTGTTCGCCGCCATTCCGATCATTCTGTACCAGCTCTGGCGGTTCGTCGCACCGGGCCTGTACCGCCATGAAAAGCGCCTGGCGTTCCCGCTGCTGTTTTCCTCGGTGCTGCTGTTCTACGCCGGCGCCGCCTTTGCCTACTATGTGGTGTTCCCGCTGGTGTTCGGCTTCTTTACCGCCATTGGCCCGGAAGGCATCGTCGAGCTGCCGGACATCAGCAGCTACCTCAACTTCGTGCTGAAAATGTTCTTCGCCTTCGGCGTGGCTTTTGAGATACCCATCGCCACCGTGCTGCTGGTGCTTACCGGGGCCACTACACCGGACAGCCTGGCCGCCAAGCGCCCCTATGTGGTGGTGGCCTGCTTTGTCATCGGCATGCTGCTGACGCCGCCGGACATCATCTCCCAGACCCTGCTGGCGGTGCCCATGTGGATCCTGTTCGAGATCGGCATCCTGTTCAGCCGGCTGGCCCGCCGTGAAATCCACCAGGATGCGCCCGAGGAACCGACCGGCGAATGAACCTGGCACTGCTGTTCGACGACGACTTCATCGCCGAGGACCGCGCCCGCCTGACCGGCCGGCGCCTGGCACACCTGCGTTCCGTGCTCAAGGCCGGTACCGGCGACCAGGTTCCGGTGGGCCGGGTCAACGGCCGCATGGGCATGGGCGAGGTCCTGCGCCTGAGCGACACCGAGGCGGAGCTCCGGGTGCAACTGACGCAGCTCCCCCCGCCCGCGCTGCCGCTGACCCTGGTACTGGCCATGCCCCGGCCGAAAATGTTCCGGCGGGTGCTGCAAACCTGCGCCTCCCTGGGGGTCAAGGACCTGTGGCTGATCCACAGTTACAAGGTGGAAAAAAGCTTCTGGCAGACCCCCTGGCTGAGTGAACCGCACCTGCGGGAGAACCTCACGCTGGGGCTGGAGCAGGCCCGGGACACGGTGATGCCCCGGGTGCAGGTCCGCCAGCGCTTCAAACCCTTTGTCGAGGACGAACTGCCCGGGCTGCTGGCCGGTCGCCAAGGCTGGGTGGCCCACCCGGGCACGGCCACCCCCTGCCCGGTGCATGTCAACGCACCGGCGCTGCTGTGCATCGGTCCGGAGGGAGGATTCACCCCCTATGAGGTAGGTAAGCTGGAAGAGGCCGGTTGTCAGGGGGTGCACCTGGGCCCCCGCATTCTGCGGGTGGAAACGGCGGTGCCGGTGCTGGTGAGCCGGCTGTTCGACGCCTGCCGCTAGTGCCCGGTTACCCACCGTCCTGGGGCTTGCCAGCACCGGAACGCCGTGCCCACCACCGGCCCAGGGGCGTCAGCAACAGCACCAACCCGCCTCCGGCGAGCACCCCGAACACCCCGTTCCCCAGGGTCTGAGCCAGTCCCGCCGCGCCCTCCAGGGGCGCCGACAAATGCTGGATTGCCTCGTGCACCGGTGCCAGGCCGTGGCTGAGGATGCCGCCGCCCACCAGGAACATTGCCGCTGTGCCAAGCACCGACAGGGTTTTCATCAGGTACGGGGCCAGCCACAGAATACCCCGTCCCAGGCGCTGGGCCAGGGCACTGTCGCGGCGGCTCAGGTACAGGCCGCCGTCATCCAGCTTGACGATGCCGGCCACCAACCCATACACCCCCGCAGTAATCAGCAGGGCCACCAGTGCCAGCACCAGGAACTGTTCGACCAAGGGCTCGCCGGTGACGGTGCCCAGGGTAATGGCGATGATTTCCGCCGACAGGATGAAATCGGTGCGCACCGCGCCCCGGATCTTCTGCCGCTCCAGGGTTCTCAGGTCGGTTTCCGGGTGGGCCAGGGCCTGTTTCAGCTCACTCTGGTGGGCGGCGTTCTCCCCGGCATGCAGCCAACGGCCGGCCAGTTTTTCGAACCCTTCGTAACATAGAAAGGCGCCGCCAACCATCAGCAGCGGCGTCACCAGCCAGGGTACGAACACGCTGATCGCCAGGGCCGCCGGTACCAGAATCGCCTTGTTCACCAGGGATCCCTTGGCCACCGCCCAGACCACCGGCAACTCCCGTGCCGCACGCACGCCGGTCACCTGCTGGGCATTGAGTGCCAGATCATCCCCCAGCACGCCGGCGGTTTTCTTGGTGGCGGCCTTGGTCATCAGCGAAACATCGTCCAGCAGGGTGGCGATGTCATCAATCAGGGCCAGCAAACTGCTTGCGGCCATGGTTCCTTCTCCTGACGGTTCAGCGGGTTATCGGGGAATCCAGGGGCTGCCCAGCCCCATGGCCTCGGCGGCCAGCCGGTGCTTGAGCGGCCCGAGCCGGTCCAGCCAGCGCAACCCGGCGTTGCGGAGCCAGCGTACCGGCAGTTCGTCGCGGGCGAACAGCTGCTTGAACCCTTCCATGGTGGCCATCATGGCCAGGTTTTCACCTTTTCGGCGGCGCTGGTAGCGGGCCAGCAGCAGCGGGTCCGCGGGCGACAGGCCCAACTCCCGGGCTCGGGCCAGCTCGTCCAGCAGCACGCCGACGTCACCATACCCCAGGTTAGCGCCCTGGCCCGCCAGCGGGTGGATGGTGTGGGCGGCATCGCCCACCAGCGCCAGACCGTCTGCGACGTAGTCCTTGGCGTGACGCTGGCGCAAGGGGAACGCAAAGCGCCGGGACACCGCCTCGACCGGCCCCAGGGTGTACTCGAACGCCCGCTCCAGTTCACACTGGAAGGCCTCGTCCGGCAACGCCATCAAACGCCGGGCGGCGTCGGTATCCTGGGACCAGACGATCGAACAGAAGCGATCATCCCCCTGCTCGCTGACCAGTGGCAGAAACGCCAGCGGGCCAGTGGCGGAAAACCGCTGCCAGGCGGTCATCCGGTGCGGGTGGACGGTGCGCACGGTACAGACAATGGCATCCTGGTCGTAGTCCCACTCTCGGGTGGGCAACCCAGCCCACTGACGCAGGCGGGAGTGGGCCCCGTCGGCCCCCACCACCAGTCGGGCGGTCAACCGGCGACCGTCGGCCAGAGTCAGCCCCTGGGATGACGACCAGCCAGCCACCTGTACCCCGTCCAGCAGGGTCAGGGTCCGGCAGCCGAGCAGGCCGTGCCACAGGGCCCGGACGATGTGTCGGTTCTCCACCAGGGTGCCCAGCGCCGGCGCTTGCAGATCTCCGGCGCTGAAGTGGATGCGGCCCGTGCCGTCGCCGTCCCAGACCACCATGTCCTGATACCGGCAGTGGCGTCCGGCCAGTACCCCGGACCAGGCGCCCAGGGCTGTCAACAGGGCCTCGCTGGCCAGGGAGAGGGCGCTCACCCTGGGCTCGAAATCCGACACATCACGGGCCGGCGGCGGTTCCGCCAGCACCGACGCCCGCGTATCGCCTTCCACCAGTGCAACCTGCCAGCCCTGTTGCGCCAGTCCGAGCGCCAGGGCCGAACCCACCAAGCCGGCACCGACGACGATCACGTCGAAATCCGTGTCCCGGACGGAGCCGGTCAGGGCCCTAGCGGTCGTCATGGTATACCTCCCTGCCGGTTCGGCCGGCGTTTCCGAAGAACGGGCGCCGGCCGCCCAGGCCCATGGCCTGGCGGACGAACCAGCGCTTGGCCGGTGGCAGCAGGTCCAGTCCCACCAGACCGGCATCACGGGCGCCGGCCAGTGGCGCCGGAGCCGGACCGAACAGCCGGATCAACGAGTCGGAAAAGTACACGGTCTTCAGCCAGTCCTGTCGGTGCTGGCGCTGGTAGGCAGCCAGCACCGACAGCTCACCGATGTCCCGGCCCTGGTCCACCGCCCGGCGGAACTGTTCGACCAGGGTCATCAGGCCCCGCAGCGCCAGGTTGAAGCCCTGACCCGCCACCGGATGCAGGGCATGGGCGGCGTTTCCGATCAGGGCCACCCCCGGGCGCACCGGTTCGTCCACCGTCACCAGCTTGAGCGGGTAATGGCTGCAGGCCCCGATCCGGGTGAAACGCCCGAGCCGCCAGCCAAAGCGTTCCTGAAGGCGGCGGCATTTGTCGTCATCGGGCAATGCCAGTACCTCCGCCAGATTGCGGTCGTCCAGGGTCCAGACCAACGCCGACTGATGCCCGGCCCGTGTCGGCGAGCCGTGCGGCAACAAGGCCATGGGGCCAGATTCGTCGAAACGCTCGTAGGCGGTAAAGCGGTGCGGCTCCGAGGTGGAGACATTGGCGATCAGGGCGTTCTGGCCATAGTCCTCAGTGCGGGTGCGAAATCCCAGCGTTTCCCGCAGGCCGGAGCGGCCACCGTCAGCCACCACCAGACAGCGACCGGTGACCACCTGGTCCCGGCCCTCGCGCCGGACCGTCACGGCAACGCCCGTCGGGGCCGGCACCAGCCCACGCACCTCGGCCGGCGCCAGCCAGCGCACCGGTGTCTCCCGCAGAGCCGCGACCAGACACAGGCCCATCCAGCGGTTGTCGGCGACATAGCCCAAGGCATCCTGTCGGTGGTCCTCGGCGTGCAGGCGGGTGGCGCCGAAACGCCCCCGGTCGGACACGTGGATATGCCGGATCGGTGTGGCATGTTCGGACAACGCCGGCCACAGCCCCAGCTGCTCAAAGATCAGCCGGGAGCCCCAGGCCAGCGCGGTGGAACGGGCGTCGTAGCTGGGCTGGTAGTCGTCCGGTGCGGCATCCGGAGCCAGTGGATGGTTCTCCACCACGGTCACCCGCAGCTCCGGCACCAGCCGGGATACCGCCAGCGCCAGGCTGGCGCCGGCCAGGCCGCCACCAGCGATGATCAGATCCGTCTCGACAGGGGTCACGATCCGTCCGCCATCAGGGCTTCAATATCGGCGATGGTCTTGGGCGCGTCGTCGGTCAGCACCCGGCAGCCGTCGCGGGTTACCACCACGTCGTCCTCGATGCGGATGCCGATCCCCCGCCACTTCGCATCCACGTCGGTGTTGTTCGGGGCGATGTAGAGCCCGGGCTCTACCGTCAGCACCATGCCCGGCTCCAGCTGACGCCAGGCATCGCCCACCTTGTAGTCGCCGACGTCGTGCACATCCAGGCCCAGCCAATGCCCGGTACGGTGCATGTAAAAAGGCTTGTAGGCTTCCTGCTCGAGGGCGTCGTCCAGCGAACCGGACAACAGGCCGAGATCGAGCAGCCCCTGAGTGAGCACCCGTAGGGCCGCCTCGTGCGGATGGTTCCAGTGGTTGCCCGGGCGCACGGCATCGATCGCCGCGTACTGGGCCGCCAGCACCACCTCGTACAGCGCCTTCTGTTCAGGGCTGAAGCGACCGTTGACCGGGAATGTCCGGGTGATGTCCGAGGCATAGCACTCCAGCTCGCAACCGGCGTCGATCAGGACCAGGTCACCGTCCCGGAGCGGCGCTCGGTTCTCAATGTAGTGCAGGATGCAGGCATTGGCGCCACTGCCGACGATGGACGGATAGGCGGTGTCCCGGGCGCCATGCTCCATAAAGGTGTGGATCAGTGCCGCCTCGAGGTGATACTCGTAGCCGCCCCGGCGGGCCCGGCGCATGGCGTTGCAGTGCGCCTCGGCACTGATTTTTCCGGCCCGGGCCATGACCCGGATCTCGGCGGGACTCTTGTACAGCCGGAGGTCGTGCAGCAGATGATCCAGCGCCACGAATTCCCCCGGCGGGTGGGCACCGGTGCGAACCTTGCTGCGCAGAGTTTTGACCCACTCCATCACCCGCTGGTCAAAACCCGGATCCCGGCCCAGGGGATAGTAGATCCGGCTGCGCCCCTCGATCATGCCCGGCAGGATGTCGTCGATGTCCGAGATCGGGAAGGCGTCATCCAGGCCGTGGCGCTCAATCGCCCCTTCCGGACCACAGATGTAACCGTCCCAGAGCTCCTTCTCCGGATTGCGCTCACGACAGAACAGCACCGCCTCGCCGTGGGCCCGCCCCGGAATCAACGCCAGCACCGCCTCCGGCTCGGCAAAGCCGGTGAGGTAGTGGAAGTCGCTGTCTTGGCGGAACGGGTGCAGCACGTCCCGGTTGCGCACCCGTTCCGGCGCACCCGGCAGAATGGCAATGCTGTCCGGAGCCATGCGTTCCATCAGCTTGCGGCGCCTTTCGGCAAATTCCTTGATGGGTATCATCGATGACATAGCGTCTCCCGTATCGGCCCGTTCCCGTTAGTTAGTGCAGGGTCCGGCCATCGGCGGCCGGCGCCTCCGGCGGATTGAACTCAGTAAATACGGCCAGTGCGCCCAAGCGGACATACTCGGTGATTTCCAGCAATTGATGCTCGCTGTCCTCGTCGGCCTCCTCATCCTCGGACAGTTGGCTGATCGCCACCATGTCCTCGATCAACTCCCGGATCTCCTCCGGAGCCTGACCAAGGGAGGCACCGGCCGACAGTGCCATGCCGTCGAGAAAACCCCGGACCCAGGCGACCAGGGCTTCCAGGCGCTGGTTCAGGGCGTAGTCGTCGTCCGGCAGCAGTGGGTGGAAACTCAGATCGGCCGATTGCAGCAGGGCCAGGGTTTTCTGGTACGCCTGATTCATGAACGGCGCCAGATCCGAGGACGCCTCGGCAGCCTGTTCGGAAAGGCCCATATGCTCGCACACCATGGCCAGCCACTCCGCTTCATCGATTCGAGCCCCGGTGGCCAGACGGCCGCACAGGAGACCATGCAGTTCCGAGGGGTGGCTGAAGGCTTGGTGGGCCGTGAAAACGTTCGCCCAACGCTCAAATTCGGCCGCGCGGGCGGCGGACGCAGTGTCGGATTCTGACATGAACCTAGACAACCCCATGTATTGGTGAGTGAAGCCTCTATCCTAGCATTGAGGCCGCATCAAGGCACTGGACTTGCCCGTTTGTCTCTCCTCTCGCAGCCCGAGAAAAATATGTTATAACGTACCAAACCTAATCGGAGACCTCGTATGAAACACCCCATCCACCGACGCTCCTCGCTGTTCCTGGCCTTGCTGCTGCCGGCAACCGCCGCCAGCGCTGCGGACAATCTGGCCGCACACCAGCACGGGCATGGCGAACTGTCCCTGGCGATCGACGGTACCCGGATCGACCTGTTGCTGGAAACGCCCGCCCACAACTTGCTCGGCTTTGAACACGCACCGCAAACCGAGGCCCAGCGCCAGGCACTGGCCCGGGTGAAAGCGTGGCTGTCGGAAACCCCCTTGGTGAACACCGCCTCGGCCAGCTGCGTGATCCGCGAAGGATCGGTGCACCAGATCCAAGGGGTTCATGGGGCGGATGAGCCTCATGATCACGATCACGATCACGATCATGACCACGACCACGACCACGACCACGACCACGACCACGACCACGACCACGACCACGACCACGACCACGATCATGACGGTGAAGCTCACGAACACCACCATTCTGAGTTCGAGGTCAGCCAAACCCTGGACTGCCCGGAGCTGGCCGATACCGACGAGCTGACCACGCCGCTGATGACCGATACCGAGCACATGGACGAGCTGTCCGTCCAGTGGGCCGGCGACCGGGGCCAAGGCGCCACGCGCCTGACCGGCAAGGATCGCCGCATCACGCTGGGCCGGTGAGGTTCCGCTATTGTTCGTAGGGGGTCACCTTGTCCGCCACCATAGAATAGGACGAGGTGCCGACCGCGTGCTCGGTTCGCTCGATCTTCAAGGTGCCCTCGACCCAGATGGGGTCGAACAGGGCCTCCAGATAAAAGCCGGGGGCGTAGGTGACGTGGATGATCTGATTCGGTGGCGGCGGCGGCACGTGAATACACGCGCCGTAATAGGGGACCAGGAAGAACTCCAGGATCTTCATGTCCTGTGTGGTTTTCAGGGGCACCACGAAGCCGGGAATACGGCCCTCGACATTGGCCATTTCCGGCACCACCCGACCGGTCATGATCTCATCCGGCAGCAGGGCCGGGCCGTCGCCCTCGTGCACGATTTCTGGCATATTCTCGAGCAACGCGAGGTCCTCCGCGGGCATCAGCTCCAGCCAGTCGATTTCACGGAGCTCGGCGGTAACCGGCAACGCCGTCAGACAAAACAACCACACGAACAGCGGGCGCCAAACACGGCGAACGGACATCATCACGAACCTCTGCCAGTAACATCCGGGGACAGCAAACCCCGCCATCTTACACCGTACGCGCGGCGACCAACATGACTGAGACGCAAGATACCGCACCGGCACCGGCTGAGCCACCAGCGCCGGCCCTGCGAACACGGGACCTGAGCTTCCGCTGGCAGCCTGACCAGCCCAGACTCCGGTTTCCGGACCTGGAACTGCCCCGGGGCGAGCACCTGTTCCTGCAGGGGGCCAGCGGCAGCGGCAAGAGCACCCTGCTCGGCCTGATCTGCGGCCTGCAGCGCCCCGATACGGGCCAAATTCAGGTGTTGGACCAGGATCTGGGGCAGCTGCGGCGCGGCGCCCTGGACCGATTCCGGGCGAACCATCTGGGGATCATTTTCCAACAGTTCAACTTGGTGCCCTACCTGAGCGCACTGGCCAACGTCACCCTGCCCTGTCGGCTGTCGCCCGAGCGCCGGGCTCGGGCTCTCCCGGCCCCTGAACCGGCTGCCCGGGCCCTGCTGAAACAGCTTGATATCCCGGAAGACCACTGGCACCGCAAAGTCACCGGCCTGTCCATCGGCCAGCAGCAACGGGTGGCCGCGGCCCGGGCGCTGATCGGGGCGCCGCCGCTGATCCTGGCCGATGAGCCCACCTCTGCCCTGGATACCGACAATCGGGATCGGTTCCTCGACCTACTGCTGGGGCTGGCGCGGGAACACCGCATCGCGGTGGTGTTCGTCAGCCATGACCCAAGCCTCGGTCACCACTTCCATCACCACGTCCGCCTCGGGAGATCGCACCATGAACGCTAGGCTAGCCCTGGACTTGGCCCTGGCCAGCCTCTGGCACCGGCGCCGCGTGCTGGCCCTGGCCTGCCTGACCCTGACCCTGAGCGTGAGCCTGCTGTTGGGCATCCAATACCTGCGTACCGAGGTCCGGCACACGTTCACCAGCACCATCAACGGCACCGACCTGATCGTCGGTGCCCGCAGCGGCCCCCTGAACCTGCTGCTTTACACGGTGTTCCATATCGGCAACGCCACCAACAACATCCGTTGGTCCACCTTCCAGGCGCTCGAAGCCGACGACCGCATCGACTGGCTGGTCCCCATCTCCCTGGGCGACAGCTACCGGGGCTATCGGGTGGTCGCCACCGACCGGCGCTTTCTGGATCATTTCCGCTACGGCCAGGATCAGCCGCTGCGCCTGGCAAGCGGCCACTGGTTCAGCGACATGTTTGACGTGGTGCTGGGCGCCAGCGTGGCCCGGGAACTGGGGCATCAGCTCGATGACCAGATCATCCTATCCCACGGCGGAGGCCGGACCAGCTTCGTCACCCATGCCGCCACGCCGTTTCGGGTCAGCGGCATTCTGGCCGCCACCGGCACCCCGGTGGATCAGGGGGTATACATCAGCCTGGACGGCATGGAAGCCATCCATGTCGGCTGGGAGTCGGGCATCGCCGCCCCCGGGCGCACCCTGACGCCGGAGCAGGCCCGCCAGCGCACGTTCACGCCGGGGGCCATCACCGCCATTTACATCGGCCTGAAGAATCCGGTGCTGACGTTCCGGGTACAGCGGGCAATCAACGAGTTCGAAGGCGAGCCCCTGAGTGCCATCCTGCCAGGAGTGGCACTCAGCGAACTCTGGCGCCTGATGGGCCAGTTCGAACGGGCACTGCTGGCGATCACCGGCTTCGTGGTGATCACCAGCCTGGCCGGCCTGGCCGCCGTGCTGCTCACACTCCAGGCACAACGGGCTCACGAGGTTGCCGTCCTCCGGGCCACCGGCGCGTCGCCGGCGCTGATCGGCGCGCTCCAGGTCATCGAGTGCGTGACCCTGGCCTTGGTATCCTGCGGCCTGGCCGTGGCGATCGGCGCCCTGACCCTGGCTCTGCTGTCCCCCTGGCTGCTGGACAGCTACGGCCTGAACCTGCGTCTGCGTCCTCTGGATCTGGCCGAATGGGGACTGCTGGCGGCCGTGCCGGTGGCGGCGCTGTTGGTTGGCCTGGTTCCTGCCCTGAGCGGCTGGCGACAGAGTCGGGCGGGCTGGGGCGGCGCCCGTCCCGGGTGACACCGGTCACGGACCCGGGCGATGACAAGCCTGTAAATTGACCGGGTTACGGTGCACACTTATAGTTAATCGCATTCACAACCACCAATGCTGGGCAGGTCATGGAACAGTCCGAAGTACAGGCATTAGCAGACAAGCTGGACAAGCTCATCGAGCGCTGCGAAAAACTGGAGCGCGACAATGCGATGCTGCGGGCGCTGCAGGATGACTGGAACCGGGAACGGGCCCAGCTGATGCACAAGAACGACCTGGCCAAGAACAAGATCGAAGCCATGATCGGCCGCCTGCGGGCACTGGAGCACCACTGATGTCTCAGAAATCCACCACCGTCGAGGTGAAGATTCTCGACAAGGAGTACCTGGTTGCCTGCCCGGAAGAAGAACGCGAGGCCCTGATCCGGGCGGCCAGGCACCTGGACGGCAAGATGCGGGAGATCCGCTCCAGCGGCAAGGTCTTCGGCGTCGAGCGGATCGCGGTGATGGCGGCCCTGAACATCACCCATGAACTGCTGGAGCGGGACTCCATGTCGGACGCCACCAGTGCCATCCTCAAGGCCATGGGCAGCAAGCTTGACCAGGCTCTCGGGGAAAACGGCAATCATTGATTACCGATCAGGTGTTGCAATCCGCCCCGGGGCTACCCGTATAATGGTCACAACTTCCTGGGCTGTTCGCGATGGTCGGATACGTCCTCGAGCCGATGCGCACTACCCAGGTGGCTACTTCAGGGCATTGTGAGCACGTCCCCGACGGGGAAAGCCTAATATGTCACAGCGGCCACCAACC
This sequence comes from Marinobacter lutaoensis, assembly GCF_001981305.1. Taxonomy (GTDB): domain Bacteria; phylum Pseudomonadota; class Gammaproteobacteria; order Pseudomonadales; family Oleiphilaceae; genus Marinobacter; species Marinobacter lutaoensis. The sequence continues at coordinate 503,129 of NZ_MSCW01000007.1, forward strand.
TTGAACCTTGGGTTCAAGGGCCACATCCGATAACGGCAGCCCGGGAAGCTTTACCTTGAACACCTTTCCCCACCCTCGGTCCTTTGCGCCCCATCCCGATACTCTGGATCGCAGCCAGTTGCGCAAGCACCTGCGGAGTCTGCGCCGAGCCCTGTCGTTCGAGCAGCAGCAACAGGCGGCCGAGGCGCTGGCCCTGAACCTGCTGCGGCACCCGGACCTGTACCGGGCACGCCATGTCGCGGTGTACCTGCCCAACGACGGCGAGATTGATCCCCGGCCTTACGTCGACCTGGCCCGGCGCCGGGGCGTCCATTTCTACCTGCCGGTGCTGCACCCCATCCATACCGGCCGACTGGTGTTCAGCCCCTATGATGATGGTGTGGTATTACGACCGAACCGTTTCGGCATCCCCGAGCCCGAGTTCCGGCACGGCCTGCGCCGACCGGTCTGGGCCCTGGATGCGGTTCTGTTTCCGCTGGTGGGGTTTGACGAGCAGGGCGGGCGCCTGGGCATGGGCGGGGGCTTCTACGACCGGACGTTTGCCTTCAGCCGGCATCGGCCAAGACTGGCGCCCAAGCTGATCGGCCTGGCCCATGAGTGTCAGAAAGTGACGGCGTTGCCCATCGAACCGTGGGATGTGCCCCTGCACGGGGTGGTGACGGACCGGCGTTGTTACCGGTTCAGCACCGCCTCGCCGGCCGGAGCCCCCACGGTGACGGGCTCCTGATCGCGGGACGTGTCCTCGGATGCCTGGATCGATGTGAACCCGGTAATCACGAGACCGGCGGCAAAGATCAGCACAATGGCTTTGATGATGTCAGGCCTGCCGCCCATGGTCGTGATACCCTCGGATCAAGGTGGTTGGTAAACAGTCGGAAAATCAGCCAGCTATTCCGGCTTTGCAGAATTAGACGAAAGACTAACACGCAACTTCATTTTTACAATTTTTCACGGGTTAAAGTTCGGTAACCTTCACCGAATTTACCGCTCGTTTCCGTTGCCCGCCCCGAGAAACAGCCGGTAAGCCTCGTTGTCGGTCATGTTTTCGTACCGGAAGCCGACCTTGTCCAGCATTTTCTCGAAGTCCGCCTGTTCGTCGTCGTTCACTTGCGCGCCCAGCAACACCCGGCTGTAGGCCGCACCGTGGTTGCGGTAATGGAACATGGAAATGTTCCAACGGGTGCCCAGGGACATGAGGAACTTCAGCAGCGCCCCCGGCCGTTCCGGAAACTCGAACTGGTAGACTTTCTCATTATCGATGGTCGGGGCGTGCCCGCCCACCATGTGCCGGATGTGCTGCTTGGCCAGGTCGCTGTCGGTCAGGTCCACCACCGAGTAGCCGGATTGCCGCAGTTCCTGTACCAGCTCATCCCGGCCATAGCCTCCGGCCTGGATCTGGATGCCGACGAAGATGACCGCCTTGCGCGCATCCGCGTAGCGGTAATTGAACTCGGTGATGCTGCGCTTGTGTAGGGCGTTGATGAAGGTCTTGAAGGCCCCCGGCTGCTCCGGAATGGTCACCGCCAGGATCGCCTCCCGGCGCTCGCCGATCTCGGTGCGTTCCGAAATGTAGCGCAGCCGGTCGAAGTTCATGTTGGCGCCACTGAGCACCGCCGCCAGGTTCTCGCCCTCCAGTCCTTCCCGTTCCACGTACCGCTTCAGGCCCGCCACGGACAGGGCGCCGGCGGGCTCGGCGATGGAACGGGTATCCTCAAACACATCCTTGATCGCCGCGCAGATCTCGTCGGTACCAACGGTGATCACCTCATCCACCCTGTCCTTGCAGAGGTTCCAGGGTTCCTCGCCAATCTGGCGCACCGCCACGCCATCGGCGAAGATGCCCACGTCATCCAGAACCACCCGCTCGCCCGCGCGCAGTGCGGCCTGAAGGCAGTTGGAGTCCTCCGGCTCCACCCCGATCACCTTGATGTCCGGGCGCAGGTACTTGATGTAGGCCGCCATGCCGGCAATCAGCCCGCCACCACCGACCGGAATGAACACCGCGTGCAGGGGCTGCGAGAACTGCCACATCATCTCCATGGCCACGGTTCCCTGGCCGGCGATGACGTCAGGGTCATCGTAGGGCGGGATGTAGGTATAGCCGTGCTTCTGGATCAGCTCCTGAGCATGGGCGGCCGCCTCGTCGAAGGCGTCGCCCTTGAGCACCACCCGGGCACCGTGGTCCCGCACCGATTTCACCTTGATGTCCGGCGTGGTCTGGGGCATCACAATCACCGCCCGGATGCCGAGTTTGCGGGCCGCCAGAGCCACCCCCTGGGCGTGATTGCCTGCGGACGCACAGATGACGCCCCTGGCCTTCTGCTCTTCCGAGAGCTGGGCGATCCGGTTGTAGGCGCCACGAATCTTGAAGGAGAACACCGGCTGAAGGTCTTCACGCTTGAGCAGAATGGTGTTGCCAAGGCGTTTGGACAGGTTACGGGCTTCCGTCAGGGGTGTTTCGATGGCGACGTCATAGACGCGCGCATCGAGAATCTTCTTGATGTAGCGTTGCGGCATAGTGGTTCCGGTTATCAGGTGGGTCAGCGGGAAAAACTCACAGTGTAGAAACTTTGCCGGGCAGCCGTCTACATGCACCCGCCCTGGGCCGCTATAATGGCGGGATCTTTGACCCCAGACACTCGGAGCGCAACATGACCCAGGACGAACTCAAGCGGGCCGTGGCCCAGGCCGCCGTCGACTACATCGCCCCCCGGCTCGACCGGGACAGCATCGTCGGCGTCGGTACCGGCAGCACTGCCAACCACTTCATTGACTGCCTGGCCAAACTGAAGAACGAGTTCGACGGTGCCGTAGCCAGCTCCGAGGCCACCGCCGAGCGGCTGAAGCGCCACGGCATCCCGGTGTACGATCTGAACGCCGTGGGTGAGCTGGAGTTCTACGTGGACGGCGCCGACGAAACCAACGAGCGGCTGGAACTGATCAAGGGCGGCGGCGGCGCCCTGACCCGGGAGAAAATCGTGGCGGCGGTGGCACGCACCTTCATCTGCATCGCCGACGAATCCAAGAAAGTCGACGTGCTCGGCCGGTTCCCGCTGCCGGTGGAAGTCATTCCCATGGCCCGCAGCCACGTCGGCCGGGAGATCGTCAAACTGGGCGGCGACCCGGTTTACCGGGAGGGATTCGTCACCGACAACGGCAACATCATCCTGGACATTCACAACCTGGACATCGCCCGCCCGATCCAGGTGGAGGAGCAGCTGAATCACATCGTCGGGGTGGTCACCAACGGCCTGTTCGCCCGCCGCCCCGCGGATCTGCTGCTGTTGGGCACCGCCAACGGCGTCCAGAGCATCGCACGGCCCGGCGCCTGAACCCGCCAGCCAAGCCGGCCAAGAGCCGGCTTTTTTCCGCCCCGCCGACAAACCAAGCGCTTGCTTGGTATCCGGTTTTACGGGACACTGACACGGCGACCATAACAAGACCAACACAGGGGACGGCCGTGAGCTCATACTTCAACGAGACCCACCAGCAGGCACGCCTGACCGCGCGCCGTTTCATCGACACCGAGGTGCTTCCCGACATCCAGGACTGGGAGGAAGCCGGCGAATTTCCCAGGGAACTCTACCGCAAGGCGGGCGCCGCCGGCCTGCTGGGCATCGGCTATCCGGAGGCCCTGGGCGGCAGCGGCGAAGGCGACCTGTTTCTGAAGATCGCGGTCTCGGAAGAGCTGATGCGCTCGACCTCCGGGGGCTTGGTGGCCAGCCTGGGCGCCCTCGATATCGCCCTGCCCCCGGTGGTCAAGTGGGCCCGACCGGCAGTGCGTGACGCGGTGGTTCCCGCCGTGCTCCGGGGCGACGCCATCGCCGCCCTCGCGATCACCGAGCCGGGGGGCGGTTCGGACGTGGCCAGCCTGCGAACCCGGGCCGTCCGCGAGGGCGATCACTACCGCGTCAACGGCAGCAAGACGTTCATCACCAGCGGCGCCCGGGCCGATCACGTCACCGTGGCGGTGCGCACCGGTGGCGACGGCCACGGTGGCATCAGCCTGCTGCTGATCGACCGCGACACCCCCGGCTTCAGCACCGGCCGCAAACTGCGGAAGATGGGCTGGTGGGCCAGCGACACCGCCGAGCTGTTCTTCCAGGACTGCCGGGTGCCTGCGGAGCGGCTGATCGGCGCCGAGAACGCCGGCTTCATCGCCATCATGGATAATTTTCTGAGCGAGCGCCTGAGTCTGTGCGTGATGGCCTACATGACGGCCCAGCTCGCCTACGAGGCCGCCCTCGACCACAGCCGGCAACGCCAGGCTTTCGGCCGTTCGCTGACCGGCTTCCAGGTCACCCGCCACAAACTGGTGGACATGGCCTCCGGGATCGACGTGGCCCGGGAGTACACCTACCGCTGCGCCGCCCTGATGCAGGCCGGGCATAGGCCGGTCACCCAGGTCGCCATGGCCAAGAACTTCGCGGTGGAGGTCTGCGAGCGGGTTACCCGGGAAGCGGTGCAGCTGCTGGGCGGCATGGGCTACATGCGGGAGTCGGTGGTGGAACGGCTGTACCGGGACGCGAAGATCCTGTCGATCGGCGGCGGCACGACGGAAATCATGAAAGAGCTGATCGCCAAGCAGCTGCGGCTGTAGCCGGGGCCCATCGCCAGGTGGCACGACGAGACCAAGGTTTAGTTCCGAACGGCAGCCAAGTTCCGTATAATTGCGGCCACTTTTTCTTCATCGCAGTCCAACCCACCTTCAACCCAGGAAGGACCGAACATGCAATTCGACAACATTCCCGCTGGCAAGAACCCGCCCGAAGACATCTACGTGGCGATCGAAATCCCGGCCAACAGCTCCCCGGTCAAGTACGAGCTGGACAAAGACATGGGCACTCTGCTGGTTGACCGCTTCATGGCCACCCCGATGTTCTACCCGGCCAACTACGGCTTCATCCCCCACACCCTGGCCGACGACGGCGACCCCCTCGACGTGCTGGTGGTCACCCCGTACCCGGTTCAGGCCGGATCCGTGATCCGCTGCCGCCCGGTCGGTGTGCTGAACATGGTGGACGAGGCCGGTGGCGACGCCAAGCTGGTGGCGGTACCGCACGACAAGCTGACCCAGTCCTATCACGGTATCAAGGAAGTGGAAGATCTGCCCGAGCTGCTGCGCGACCAGATCAAACACTTCTTCGAAAACTACAAGACCCTGGAGCCCGGCAAGTGGGTGAAGGTCGAAGGCTGGGACAACGCCGCCGCGGCCAAGAAAGCCATCGAAGACGCCATCAGCGCCTACCAGAAGAGCAAAGCCTGATCGACGGCGACAAAAAACCGGGCCACGGCCCGGTTTTTTATGGTCGGAAAAGCCCGCCTCAACCCCGGGACAGAAGGTCCCGCATGTCGCTGATCGCGGCGTTGGCCCGGGACAGGTAGGCGGCCATGGTCAGCGAGTGGTTGGCCAGAACACCAAAGCCGCTGCCGTTGAGAATCACCGGGCTCCACATCTCGCCCTGAGTGCCCTCCAGCTCGATGATGATCTGCTTGACGCTGGCCATGGCGTTCTTGTCCTGCAGCACCTTGCGGAAATCCACCTCGATGGCCCGGAAGATGTGCAGCAGGGCCCAGGCACTGCCACGGGCCTCGTAGAACACGTCGTCGATCTTGGTCCAGGGCGTCTTCACACTCTCGCCACCGGTTTCCTCATCCAGGGGGTTGTCCGGATCCAGATTGGCGATGGCATCGGAGATGGAGGCCTTGCCGACACTTTCGCCCAGGGTCCGGGACAGACTGCCCAGCCGTGTTTCCAGGTCCGCCAGCCAATTGCTGAGATTGTCGGCCCGGGCAAAGAACTGGGCATCCGCGTGCTCGGGGTTGGACAGCCGGTTCAGGTAGCGCTTCAGCGCCTCGATGCCCCGGCGGTACTCCGCCTCGGTCGACGGAATCGCCCAGCTTCGGCTGTCGAAGTGGAACTGGGGCTCGGCAATGATCAAGTCCGGGTCCTCGGCGGACTGGCTCTGGGAACGACTGATGTCCTTACGCATGGCCCGGGACAGGTCCCGGAGCTGCACCAGCACCCCGTATTCCCAGTTTGGCATGTTGTCCAGCCACAGCCCGGGCGGGAAGATATCATTGGAAATGTATCCGCCGGGCTTGTCCAGCAGGGTTTCCGCCAGCCGGATCATGGTGGCGGTGGTGGCGAATCCGGTTACCGGCTCCCGCCCCATGGCGTTGGCCAGGTTGCGGGTGTGCTCCCGCACCGAGAACGTTTCCGGCTCCCGGCTCCAGTACATGCCCAGAACAATGGCCACCAGCAGGTAGACCACCAGCGCCGCGACAATGAACTTGCCGAACACACCGCCCCCGCCGACATAATCCAGCGCGTCCTCTTTGCGTTCCCTGAAGAATTGTCCGATCTTGCCAGCCATAAGACTCCTCAATCCCCTGTCGGTTGCTGATCCGCTGCAAACGGCCGCCCCAAATGGTACCCCATGGCGCCGTCGATACCCAGCTTGCACAGTATCGCGTACTCCGCCGCCGTTTCCACACCGCTGGCGAAAACGCGGACACCGCGGCTGTGGGCGATGGCGATCACCGATTCCAGATAGAAACGGTTCTCCTCGTGACCATCGATGCCGTGGATGAAACTGTGATCGATACGCAGGGCACAAAACGGCAGATTTCTCAGATAGCTGAACGGCACACCGCCGACCCCGAAGTGGTCCACCAGCACCGGCACATCCAGCCTGGCCAGCGCCCGCAGCAACTGCCCCACGGCTTTGCGGTGGTGGTGGATCGTCTGCTCGGACAGGCCGATCCAAAGATTCGACACCACCGGCCGGCCGGCCCGGGCCAGCCACGCCACCAGGTCCCGGCGAAACGGCTCACTGGCCACCGAGGCCCCGGCCAGCGACACCGCCAGCGGCTGCTCCGGGTGCGCCTTCAGCCGCGCCAATACTTGGCGTACCAGCAGCCGGTCAATTGCCTCCACCAACCCGAAACGCTCGGCCATTGGCACGAACACACCCGCCTTGAGCGTTCCCTCGGGGGTCCGGATGCGGGAAAAGACCTGATGGTAGATCGGCCGGCCGCCCGCCTCCCTCAGCATCGGCTGCAGCCAGAACACCACCTGGCCCTCGCGGATGGCCTGGGCGATGATGGCGCGCCAGGTTTCCATGGAATGGTGATGCTCCTGACCGCCGTCGGCGAATGCCCAGTCTGAGTCCTCCCGGGACTGAGCCTGCCGCAACGCCTCATCCGCCGCCGCCATCAGCGTCCGGGCCCGAAGCCCCGGCTCGGCACGGGCAATCCCGGCGTGTACCGCCACCGCCCGTGGCGACGCCCGGTCGGCATACAGGCCATCCAGCTCCTGCACCAACGCCTGGCACCAGACGCGGGCATCGGACGGCAGTGCACCCGGCAGATAGATGGCGAACTCGGCACCGGTCCGGCGGCCAGCGAAGCCTCCGCTATGGCCCGCCAGGAAACGCTGGATGACTGTCGCCACCTGGCGTAGCAGCTGATCCCCGGCAGCGCGGCCACAGGCCTGGTTGAAACCGGCAAAATCCCGCAGTTGCAGCAGCATCAGGATGCCCGGGGCCGACTTCTCCTCCGATTCCAGCTCCGTCTTCAGGCGCTGGTCGAACGCCTTCCGACTGGCCAGTCCAGTCACCCCGTCCTCGTTGCTCAGCCGACGCAGGTGCTGAATCAGCTTGGCTTGGCCTTCAAACAGCAGGCCGAGGTCGTCCGCCATCTGATTCATGGCCTCGGTCACCCGGTTCAGCTCGCGGGTCGAGCGCACCGAGACCCGACGCCGGAAGTCCCGTTGTCCCAGGGCATGGGCCTGAGCTTCTAGGGCCGCCAGCGGGCGCAGGGTCCAGCGGATCAGCACGAACAGCACCACCAGCCCGGCCACGCCAATGACCGCGGCCCCCAGTATCAGGGCAAGACTGATCCGCCACAGATCACGATAAGCCCGCCCCGGGTCGCTGACCACCTGCACCTTGCCCAGGCGCCGCCAGCCCCGGACCACCTCCGCCTCGGCCACCGGCAGGGCCAGGTCCGCCAGGCGCCGGAACCAGCCGGGAACCCCCGGGCTGGACAACGGCTTTGCACGGCCGGCCACCGGCGCACCCTGCAAGTCCAGATACCGGATACTCAGGTAGCGGCCGCTGTCGAACACGGCGTCGATGAGGGAGGCGGAGGCCACCGGATCGGCGCCGTCGATGGCATTGGACAGGGACAGCCCGATCGCCGTGGCGCCGTCCCGGGCATGCCCGGCCAGCTGCTCGGACACGTACCCTCGGAAATAGCCAAAGCTGGTGACAATGCCCGCCAGCAGCACCGCCACCAGCAGCGTTCCGGTGAAGATCAGCAGCAGGCTGCCCAGCGACATGACGCCGCGCTGCCGCCGGATTGTGACCCGCCCCCCAGAGTTGACAAACATTTACATTGAGCAACCTACGCCGACAACTTTAAACACTATAGACTCTGCAAAAGCACTAAGGTTAGAAAATGCGTCCAGGACCGGACGGTAGAACGCGACCACAGACACGGGCAGGCCGGAACACAATGACCGAGGAAAGCCAGAAAGAGAAACTCCGACAGCATTTCGCGCGACGCGTGACGACCCAGGCACGGGTGGTGCTGGATACCTGGCAGAAGATCCACTCCGACCACACGCTGGCAGCCGACCACCGGGAAGAACTGGCCACCGCGGCCGACAAACTGGTCCGCTACGCCCAGCGCTTCGAGATGGCCAGCCACGCCGACGCCGGCCAGCAGGTGCTGACCCTGATGGCCGACTGGCCGGCCGGCGAAGCCCCCGGCGAGCCCCTCTGGCCACGCCTGCAGGAAGCCATGGACCAACTCGGCCGCTGCACCCTGCGCCGAACCGACCACCAGAACAGCGAGGCCCCGCAACAGTATCGGCGCACCCCGATTTACATCGCGCTGGGCAACGACGAAATGTCGTCCCGGCTGATCCGTCAGCTGGAATTTTTCGGTTTCCGGGCCTCCGCCTTCGACAACGGCGACAGCCTGATTGAGGCCTGCGCCCTGAACAAGCCCGAAACCATTCTGATGGACGTCAATTTCGGCGGTGCCGCCAACGCGGGCATCGCCACCATCGAACGGCTCCAGGCACAACACGACACCCCCATTCCGATCATCTACGTCAGCGAGGAGGACGGTTCCATCGAGACCCGACTGCGGGCATCCCGCAGCGGCGGCGAGGAGTTTTTCCACCCCGCCGTGGACCCCGGCCAACTGATCGAGAAGATCGAAACCTACACCCACGGTAACGCCGTGGAACCCTATCGGGTCCTGGTGCTGGACGACTCCAAGGCCCAGGCCAAATACATGGAAACGGTGCTGAAAAAGGCGGGCATGACCTCCCACATCATCACCGACCCCATGCAGATCATCCATGCCCTCGACGCCTTCTCGCCGGAGATCATCATCCTCGACATGTACATGCCCGGCTGCACCGGCATGGAGATCGCCCGCGTCATCCGCCAGCAGGACCGCTTTCACAGCGTGCCCATCATCTATCTGTCGGCAGAGGACGACATCAGCAAGCAGCTGCACGCCATGAGTCTGGGCGGCGACGACTTCCTGACCAAGCCGATCGACCCCAAGCACCTGATCGCCACCCTGCACAACCGGGGCCGGCGGGCCCGCTCGCTGCTGGCGCTGATGATCCGCGACAGCCTCACCGGACTGTACAACCACACCCACACCCTGCACCTGCTGGAGCAGGAGATCGTCCGGGCCCGCAAGAAAGACCAACCGCTGTGCTTCGCGATGATCGACATCGACTACTTCAAGAAGGTGAACGACACGTTCGGCCACCCGATCGGGGACCGGGTGCTGCGCAGCCTGTCGATGTTCCTGAAACAGCGCCTGCGCAAAACCGACCACATCGGCCGTTACGGCGGCGAGGAATTCGCCATCATCCTGCCGGGCACCCGGCTCAGCGACGCCCGCAACGTGCTCAACGAAATCCGGGAGCGCTTCTCGGAGCTGCAACAACCCGCGGGCGACCGGGAGTTCAAGGTCACCTTCAGCTGCGGTGTCGCCGCCTGGCGTGGCGAGAGCGCCCAGGCCTTGTGCGAACGGGCCGACCGGGCGCTCTACGTGTCCAAGGCCCAGGGGCGCAACTGCGTCAACGTCGCCGACGGCTGACCCCCTATGAGCCCAACGTCGTATGGCGCCCGGCGGGCGCCTTGCCGACAATAACCCTCCCTGATGGATCGCCCGCCCGGGTCACCGGCCCCGCCTTTTTACGACCAATTGCCAACACGAATGATTGTCAAAAAGTGTTGATCTGAAGCAAACAAGCACGCACCATTGGGGGTAAATGCCGCGAATTTCGGCGATCCTGTAAAACAGAAGGCAGACTTGACGCATGTCCACCATTCTTGTTCTCCACGGCCCCAACCTCAACATGCTCGGGACCCGGGAGCCCGAGGTGTACGGGCACGAAACCCTGACGGACATCGATGACCGCCTGAAAGCCAGGGCCACCGCCCTGGGCCACCATCTGCTGCATTTCCAGTCCAACGCCGAGTACGAGCTGATCGAACGGGTCCACGAGGCCCGTGGCGAGGGCGTGGACTACATCATCATCAACCCGGCGGCGTTCACCCACACCAGCGTGGCCCTGCGGGACGCCCTGCTGGCCACCGCCATTCCCTTCATCGAGGTGCACCTGTCCAACGTGCACGCCCGGGAGCCGTTCCGGCACCACTCCTATTTTTCCGATATCGCCGAGGGCGTTATCTGCGGGCTCGGCAGCCAGGGCTACGACCTGGCCCTGGAAGCCGCCCTGCATCGAATTCACCAATCGACCAAGACAAAGAGACTGGATTGACTATGGACATTCGCAAGATCAAGAAACTCATCGAACTGCTGGAAGAATCCGACGTCGAGGAGCTGGAGATTCACGAAGGCGACGACTCGGTTCGCATCTCCCGCCGTCGCGAGCAGCCGGTGGGCACACAGTACGTCAGCCAGATTCCGGCACCGGCCCCCCAGGCCGCCACTCCGGCGGAAGCCCCGGCGCCGGCCGCCGACGCACCGGCCGCGCCGTCCGTACCGGCCGGGCACACCGTCAAGTCACCGATGGTGGGCACCTTCTACCGAGCGCCGTCGCCCACCGCCGCGCCCTTCGTGGAAGTGGGCCAGACCGTCAACAAAGGTGACGTGATCTGTATCGTCGAGGCCATGAAGATGATGAACCAGATCGAGGCAGACAAGGCCGGCACCATTACCGAGATCCTGGTCGAGAACGGCCAGCCGGTGGAGTTTGACCAGCCCCTGGTCGTCATTTCCTGAGACAGCTGAGCGTGACCCATGGCCATGTTAGAAAAAGTTCTGATCGCAAACCGCGGTGAAATCGCGCTGCGGATCCTGCGCGCCTGCAAGGAGCTGGGTATCAAAACGGTTGCGGTGCACTCCCAGGTCGACCGCGACCTGATGCACGTGCGCCTGGCGGATGAATCCGTCTGCATCGGCCCGAACAGCCCGGTCGACAGCTACCTGAACATTCCCGCCATCATCAGCGCCGCGGAAGTGACCGACTCGGTCGGCATCCACCCCGGCTACGGTTTCCTGGCGGAAAACGCCGACTTCGCCGAACAGGTGGAAAAGAGCGGCTTCCGCTTCATCGGCCCGCGTGCCGACACCATCCGCCTGATGGGCAACAAGGTGTCCGCCATCGAGGCCATGAAGAAGGCCGGCGTGCCCACCGTGCCCGGTTCCGACGGTCCGCTCACCGATGACGACGAACGGACCCTGAAAATCGCCCGGCGCATCGGTTATCCGGTCATGATCAAGGCCGCCGCCGGCGGCGGCGGTCGCGGCATGCAGGTGGTGCACTCCGAGGCGGCCCTGCTCAAGTCGATCCAGATCACCCAGAGCGAGGCCCGCAACGCCTTCGGCGACCCCACCGTGTATCTGGAGAAGTTCCTGGAAGCGCCCCGCCATGTCGAGGTCCAGGTTCTGGCCGATATGCACGGCAACGTCATTCACCTGGGCGACCGCGACTGCTCCATGCAACGGCGCAACCAGAAGGTCATCGAGGAAGCCCCGGCACCGAACGTCGATCCCGAGGCCCGGGCACGCACCCTCCAGGCCTGCGTCGATGCCTGCCGGCAGATCGGCTACGTGGGCGCCGGTACCTTCGAGTTCCTGTACCAGGACGGCGAGTACTACTTCATCGAAATGAACACCCGGGTCCAGGTGGAGCACCCGGTGTCGGAAATGGTCACCGGCGTCGACATCGTACGCGAGCAGCTGCGCATCGCCAGCGGCCTGCCGCTGCAGTACCGCCAGGAGGACATCCAGATCAACGGCCACGCCATCGAGTGCCGGATCAACGCGGAAGATCCGCAGACCTTTGTGCCGAGCCCGGGCAAGGTCAAGCACTTCCACGCGCCGGGCGGCAACGGCGTCCGGGTCGATTCGCACCTCTACAGCGGCTACACCGTACCGCCCTACTACGATTCCCTGGTCGCCAAGCTCATCACCTGGGGCAGCGACCGGGACATCGCCCGGCGCCGGATGAAGAACGCCCTGGACGAGCTGGTCGTGGAAGGCATCAAGACCAACCAACCCCTGCATCGAAAACTGATACGCGATGGCGGCTTCAAACAGGTAGACTTCACCATTCACTACCTGGAAAAACTGATGCGGGAATAACCATGCCCTGGATTCAACTCCAGATTCCAGCTGATCCGGACACCGTGGATCAGCTGGAAGACCTCCTGATGGCCCTGGGGGCGGATGCCGTCTCCATGGAAGACGCCGCCGATCAACCCCTGTACGAACCGGACCCGGGCACCACGCCGCTGTGGAGCCAGACCCGGGTGACCGGCCTGTTCCAGTCCGGTCAGGACATCGAGCAGCTGTGTGCCGAGATCCGCGATGCCTGGCACCAGCAGACCCAGCAGTCCCTGGCGGACATCGAGGTCACCCTGGTCGAGGACAAGGACTGGGAGCGGGCCTGGATGGATGACTTCCAACCCCTGCGCTTCGGCGATCGCCTGTGGATCGTGCCCAGCTGGCACTCGCCGCCCAACCCGGACGCCGCCAACCTGCTGCTGGACCCGGGGCTGGCCTTCGGTACCGGCACCCACCCCACCACCGCGCTGTGCCTGGAATGGCTCGACGGCCAGGACATGAGCGGCAAGCAGGTGATCGACTACGGCTGCGGCTCCGGTATCCTCGGGCTGGCGGCCCTGCTGCTGGGCGCGGCCCACGTCACCGGCGTCGATACCGACCCCCAGGCGCTGGAAGCGAGCCGCGACAACGCTCTCCGCAACGGCATCGAGACCCACCGGCTGGACCTGTACCTGCCGGAAAACGAGCCGGACACCCCGTGTGACGTGCTGCTGGCCAACATCCTCGCCAACCCCCTGATCGATCTGGCGCCGCGCCTGGCCCGGCTTACCCGCCCCGGGGGCGATCTGGTGCTGTCCGGCATCCTCGCGCCCCAGGCCCGGGAGGTCATGGCCGCTTACGAACCCTGGTTCCTGATGGACGAGCCGGAACAAAAGGAAGAGTGGATCCGGCTCACAGGTCGACGCCGGGACAGATGACGCCGCCGGTGCAAGGGACTAAACTCCGACTCGTGTAGTCGCGTCGCGTTCAGGAACGAAGCATGACCCAGAACAGCCTGCAGACAGAGTGTCCCAATTGTCACACCCGGTTTCGGGTGACCGACGAACAGCTTGGCGTCGCCAAGGGGAAAGTGCGCTGCGGGCACTGCATGGAGATCTTCAACGCCCTGGAGCACCAGGTGGCCGCCACACCCGGGCCTCGACCCACCGCGCCGGAGCCGTCCGAGACCACCAGCGCCCGGGACTGGAGTCCCCCGCACAGCGACGACGAGGACATCATCTTTGCCGACAACCCTGAGGAAGACGCGGCCGAGGGCCGGTACGCCGGTACCCGGCTGACCTTCTCGGAGGACGAGCTGAGCGACAGCTTCCTGTCCATCGACCAGCAGCCGGGACCGGACTTCAAGGACGCCGACGACGAGCCCGAGCCCGAACAGATCGACGAGAGCTGGGCGGAAGCCATCCTGAACGAGGATGAGCCGGTCAGGCCGGCCCGGGACCGGGACAGGCCGCCCGAGGGTGACAACCGTGCCGCTTCTGCCGCGACCGACCGCCCCTCCACGCCCCCCGCCCCGGAAACGCCGGACACCTCGGAATGGCACCTCAGTGCCCGTCCGGAAGACCGCCCTGCACCGGCAGCAGGCGCGCCCACATCACCGGCGCCCGGTCCGGCCGCCCCGGCCACCGGCGCAGCGTCGACACCGGAGGATGACACCCCCATCCGGGCCACGGTTCCGTTCGGCGACCTGCGCCGGGAGCCGGTCTCGGTGGCCGGCGGCCGAAGCAGCCGGACCCGGACCCTGCTCTGGAGCCTGGTGGTGATCGCACTGCTCGGCCTGCTGGTGGCACAGGTGACCTGGTTCCAGTTCGACCGGCTCTCCGCCATTCCCGAGCTGCGCCCTTTCTATGAAAAAGGCTGTGAACTGGCGGGCTGCCAGCTCAAGCCTCTGGTCAACGTCGCCGCCATCCAGAGCCGCAAACTGGTGGTGCGGACCGACCCGGACAACCGCAGCCAGCTGCTGGTGGATGCGGTGATCATCAACCGGGCGGATTTCGAGCAGCCGTTCCCGGCCATTGCCCTGACCTTCTCCAACCTTAACGGCGATGTGGTCGCGCAAAGCATTTTCACCCCCGAGGAATACCTCGCAGGCGAGGCCCGGGAACTCGACAGCATGCCCATCGACACGCCGGTGCGCATCGCCATCCGCATCCGCGACCCCGGTCGCGACGCCGTCAACTACAATCTGGATTTCCGCCCCCATCCCCCCTGACCGGCGCACCACCGTCACCGCTGGGCGCGAAGACACCAGGCCGGCCAAAAGTCAACCAGACAGCGCAAAAAATAATCGCCTTTTTTCGCTGTCAAGCCCCTTCAATCCCCGGGGCCCCGACGGTATCATTAGCGCCCTTCAGAGTCTGAGGCGATCATTTATTAACCAGTCGCGCAGAACTGAATCCTTGCTTAACCCGCTGTGACACGGACTCAGATCATGCTGCCAACGGCAACCATCGGGCCGTACACCCTGCCCAACCCGCTGATCGTCGCACCCATGGCCGGTGTGACCGACCGCCCCTTCCGGCAACTGTGCCGGCGCCTGGGCGCGGGGCTGGCGGTCTCGGAAATGGTCATAGCGGACAGCAAGCTCTGGCATACACGCAAATCCCGGACGCGTATGAACCACGACGGCGAGCCGGAACCACGCTCGGTCCAGATCGCCGGGGGCGACCCGGAAATGATGGCGGACGCGGCCCGTCGCAACGCCGAGCTGGGTGCCCAGATCATCGACATCAACATGGGCTGCCCAGCCAAGAAGGTGTGCAACAAGGCCGCCGGCTCGGCGCTGATGCGGGACGAGCGCCTGGTTGGGGAAATTCTGGAGGCGGTGGTGCAGGCGGTGGATGTGCCCGTGACCCTGAAAATGCGCACCGGCTGGAGCGCCGAACACCGCAACGCGCCGGTCATCGCTCGGATGGCGGAACAGGCCGGGATCCAGGCCCTGGCCATTCACGGCCGTACCCGTGAGGACAAGTACAACGGGCAGGCGGAGTACGACACCATCGCCGAGATCAAATCCCGGGTGCGGATCCCGGTGTTCGCCAACGGCGACATCACCTCGCCGGAGAAGGCCCGCTACGTGCTTGACCATACCGGCGCGGACGGGCTGCTGATCGGTCGGGCGGCCCAGGGACGGCCCTGGATTTTCCGGGAGATTCTCCATTATCTGGAAACCGGGGAACACCTACCGGAACCCTCACTGGATGAGGTGGAGCGAATCCTGGTGGAGCACCTGACCGAGCTGCACCGGTTCTACGGCGAGACCCTGGGCGTGCGTATTGCCAGAAAACACGTGGGCTGGTATCTCCAGTCCCATGACACCCGTAAACAGTTCCGGAACCGCTTCAACGCCATCGACGATGCGCGGGAGCAGAAAGACAGCATTCACGAGTATTTTGCAGGCTTACGAAATGGAGAGGTATTCGCAGCATGACCGCTGAGACTTTGGCAAACGACAACCTGAACACCCCGGCCAACGACGATGTGCATCCGCTGCACACCGCTGACAACGGTGGCCACACCGTGACCCTGCGCGACAGCGTCGAGGTGGCCCTGAAGAACTACTTCGCGCAGCTGGACGGCGCCCCGGTCACCGACGTCTACCAGCTGGTCCTGTCGGAGGTGGAAGCGCCCCTGCTGGAGCAGGTGATGAAGTACACTCGCAACAACCAGACCAAGGCGTCCACCATGCTGGGTCTGAACCGCGGTACCCTGCGCAAGAAGCTCAAGCAGTACGGTCTGCTATAATCTGACCTGACCAAGGGCCTCCCGGATCACGTTCGCGAGGCCCTTGTTCGTTCCGGCGGGGTTCCCGCGACCCCGCCTTGTCCATCGGCATCTGACCAGTGAAGAAAGGCTCCCATGGCAAACCAGGCTAACACTCCCGTCCGTCGCGCCCTGATCAGCGTGAGTGACAAGACCGGCATCGTCGATTTCGGCCGGGCGCTCACCGCGCGGGGTATCGAACTGTTGTCCACCGGAGGCACCTACCGGCTGCTCCGGGACAACCAGGTTCCCGTCACCGAAGTGTCCGACTACACCGGCTTCCCGGAAATGATGGACGGACGGGTGAAAACCCTGCATCCGAAAATTCACGGCGGCATTCTCGGCCGCCGTGGCACCGATGACCAGGTCATGTCCGAGCACGGCATCCAGCCCATCGACATGGTGGTGGTGAACCTGTACCCATTCGAAGCCACCGTCGCCAACCCCGACTGCGACCTGGCCACCGCGATCGAGAACATCGACATCGGCGGCCCCACCATGGTCCGGGCGGCGGCCAAAAACTTCAACGACGTAGCCATCGTGGTCAACGCCTCCGATTACCCAAGGGTGCTGCGGGAACTGGACGAAAACGACGGCCAGCTCAGCTACGACACCCGTTTCGATCTGGCGGTCAAGGCCTTCGAACACACCGCCGGTTATGACGGCGCCATTGCCAACTATCTGGGCGGCCGGACCCCGGACAACGACAACCCGGATTTCCCCCGCACCTTCAACGCCCAGTTCGTCAAGGTGCAGGACATGCGTTACGGCGAGAATCCGCACCAGCGCGCCGCCTTCTACGCCGAACGTCAGCCGAAAGAGGCCTGTGTCGCCACCGCCAAACAGCTGCAGGGCAAGGAGCTGTCGTTCAACAACGTCGCCGACACCGACGCGGCACTGGAATGCGTCAAGCCGTTCGCCGACCCGGCCTGCGTCATCGTCAAGCACGCCAACCCCTGCGGCGTGGCTATCGGCGCCGACATCCGTCAGGCCTATGAGCTGGCCTTTGCCACCGACCCCACGTCCGCGTTTGGCGGCATCATTGCCTTTAACCGGGAACTGGACGCCGACACCGCCAAGGCCATCATCGACCGCCAGTTCGTGGAAGTCATCATCGCGCCCAGCGTCACCCCGGCGGCCGCGGAGATCGTCGCCACCAAGAAGAATGTGCGCCTGCTGGCGTGCGGCCCCTTCGCCGCCGAACGGGCCCCCGGCCTTGACTTCAAACGGGTCACCGGTGGCCTGCTGGTGCAGGACCGCGACCTCGGCATGGTGGCCATGGACGACGTCCAGGTGGTGACCAAGCGCCAACCCACCGAGGAAGAACTGAACGACCTGCTGTTTGCCTGGGAAGTGGCCAAGTACGTCAAATCCAACGCCATCGTCTACGCCAAAGCCGGCCGGACCATCGGCATCGGTGCCGGCCAGATGAGCCGGGTCTACAGCGCAAGGATCGCCGGCATCAAGGCGGCGGACGAGGGCCTGGAGGTGAAGGGCTCGGTGATGGCCTCCGACGCCTTCTTCCCGTTCCGGGACGGCATCGACGCCGCCGCCGAGGCCGGCATCACCGCGGTGATCCAGCCGGGCGGCTCCATGCGCGATCAGGAAGTGATCGACGCCGCCAACGAGCACGGCATTGCCATGGTCTTCACCGGCATGCGCCACTTCCGTCACTGAGGAGAACACTGAATGAACATTCTGGTTATCGGCAGCGGCGGCCGTGAGCACGCCCTGGCCTGGAAAGCCGCCCAGTCTCCCCTGGCGGACACCGTGTTCGTAGCACCCGGCAATGCCGGCACCGCTCGGGAGCCGGGCCTGAAAAACGTCGACATCGAGGTGATGGACCTGGAGGCGCTGGCGGACTTCGCCGAGCGCAACGACGTCGGCCTGACCATTGTCGGCCCCGAGGCTCCCCTGGTCGCCGGCGTGGTGGATACCTTCGAAGCCCGTGGCCTGCGTATCTTCGGCCCCAGCGCAGGCGCCGCCCAGCTGGAAGGTTCCAAGGCCTTCACCAAGGACTTCCTGGCCCGGCATGCCATTCCGACCGCCGACTACGCCAATTTCACCGACGTCGACCAGGCCCTGGCCTACGTGCGCGAGAAAGGCGCGCCGATCGTGGTCAAGGCCGACGGCCTGGCTGCCGGCAAGGGCGTCATCGTGGCGATGACGCTGGCCGAGGCCGAGGCGGCAATCCGTGACATGCTGGCCGGCAATGCCTTTGGCGAGGCCGGCAGCCGGGTGGTGATTGAGGAGTTCCTGGAAGGCGAAGAGGCCTCGTTTATTGTCATGGTCGACGGCGAACACGTGCTGGCCATGGCCACCTCCCAGGATCACAAACGGGTCGGCGATGGCGATACCGGCCCCAACACCGGTGGCATGGGCGCCTACTCCCCGGCGCCGGTGGTGACCGCCGATGTACACCAGCGCATCCTGGACGAGGTGATCTACCCGACCGTCCGCGGCATGGCGGCCGAAGGCCACCCCTACAAGGGCTTCCTGTACGCGGGCCTGATGATCGATCCCAGCGGGGCCCCCAAGGTCATTGAATTCAACTGCCGCTTCGGCGATCCGGAAACCCAGCCGATCATGCTGCGGATGAAGTCGGACCTGGTGGCCCTGTGTCAGGCCGCCGTCGACGGCCGTCTGGACCAGTGTCAGTCCGAGTGGGACGAGCGCGCCGCGGTGGGCGTGGTGCTCGCCGCCGGCGGTTATCCCGGCAGCTACGCCAAGGGCGATGCCATCACCGGCCTGCCGGACACCGAGGTGGACGGTGAGAAGGTGTTCCACGCGGGCACCCGGCTTGAGGGCGACCAGGTAGTAACCGCCGGCGGTCGGGTCCTGTGCGCCACGGCGCTGGGGGCCACCGTGACGGAGGCTCAGCAGCGGGCCTACGCTCTGGCCGGCCGTATCCAGTGGCGGGATGTGTTCTACCGCAAGGACATCGCCTACCGGGCCATTGCCCGGGAACAGGCCTGACCCCACCCGCCCAGCCCGGTCTCCGACCGGGCTTTTTCCTGTCTGGGGCTGTGCCCCACCCCGCCGCGACTACAACCCTCCCGCAAAACACGGTACCTTTTAGGCACCTTGTCCCGGCCTGGATATCCCCCTGTCATGCCTGAAGCACTTTGGATTGTCTTCGCCTTCGCCCTCGGTCTGCTGGTCAAGGGCATCGGCCTGCCGCCCCTGGTCGGTTACCTCGGTGCCGGCTTCGTCCTCAGCGGCCTGGCCGCCAGCACCGGCCTGACCATCGAAGCCACCGATGCCCTGGATCACATCGCCCATCTGGGCGTGCTGCTGCTGTTGTTCACCGTGGGCCTGAAGCTCAAGCTCCGCTCCGTGGTCAGCCCCGAAGTCATTGGCGGCAGCCTACTGCATTTCGGTATCACCTGCCTGGTCTTCACTCCCGGGCTCTACCTGCTGATGGACCTGGCCTGGGGAACCGCGCTGCTGCTGGCCATCGCCCTGTCGTTTTCCTCCACCGTACTGGCGGCCAAGGTTCTGGAGTCCAAGCGGGAGCTGCGTGCTTTCCACGGCCGCGTGGCCATTGGCATCCTGATCATGCAGGACCTGATCGCCCTGGGCGTCATGAGCCTGGCCACCGGCCAGACGCCCTCGCAATGGGCACTGGTGGTGTTCGGCCTGCCGTTGCTGCGGCCCCTGCTGTTCAGGCTGCTGGATGCCAGTGGCCACGACGAACTGCTGGTGCTGCTGGGCCTGCTGCTGGCCCTGGTGCTGGGCGGTTACGGTTTCGAGACCATTGGCCTGAGCTCGGAACTCGGGGCCCTGGTGTTCGGCGCCATGTTGGCCAACCATCCCCGCTCCCAGGAGTTGGCCAAGTCGCTGTGGAGCGTGAAGGAGGTCTTTCTGGTCGGCTTCTTCCTGCAGATTGGCATCGAAGGCCTGCCCGACCACCAAGCCATGCTCTTTGCCCTGGTAGCGGCCCTGGTGCTGCCGCTCAAGGGCGCCCTGTTCTTCTTCCTGCTGCTGGCATTCCGGCTGCGCTCGCGCAGCGCCTTCCTCAGCAGCCTGGCCCTCACCAACTACAGCGAATTCGGGCTGATCGTGGCCAGTATCGCGTTGCCCGAATGGCTGGTACCACTGGCCATCAGCGTGTCCCTGTCCTTCGTGATTTCCGCGCCGCTGAATCGCCTCGCCCACGCCCTGTATGAACGGGTCGGCCAGCCCCTGGCCCGGTTCGAGACCCGCAAGCGCCATCCGGACGAACAACCGCTGTCACTGGGCAACACCCGTATCCTGATTATGGGCATGGGCCGCACCGGCACCGCCGCCTACGACTGGCTGATTCGGCAGGAAACCAACATCATGGGGCTCGACTCCGACCCCGCCAAGGCCCAGGAACACCAGCGCCAGGGCCGCAACGTGGTGTTCGCCGATGCCGAGGACGCCTCGTTCTGGAGCGGCCTGCACATGCCCTCGGTGGAAGCGGTGATCCTGGCGCTGGGGGACATCGAAGGCAAACTGATCGCGGCCCGGACGCTGCGCAAGAAGGGGTTCCGGGGCTACATCGTGGCGCACACCATGTTCGCCGACGAAGCCACCCAGATCCGCGCGGCGGGTGCCAACGACGCCTACCTGACCATGAACGAAACCGGCGTCGCCTTGGCCAGCCACGTGCTCAACCACAGCCCCGAGGCCCAGCCGGCCACCGCGCCCGAACGCTGAGGCCCCCGGGCCACGGCATCCAGGCTGGAGACCGCTACAGCATGGGCCAGCGCCATCATGTTCACCGGCCTGACCGTCGCTCTGGTTACGGCGTACCCCTGGACAACCGCAAACCGGCAACCGCCTGACGAATGGCCAAAAAAAATGCCCTGGACATAGTCCAGGGCATTTCGTTTTATCGGGCCCGCCAGGGACAGGCCCTGGCGGTCGACGGCGAACCTCGGCTTAGCCGAACTGGTTCATGGTGTTGTCCTTACCCCCCGCCTTCAGAGCC
The DNA here is from genome assembly GCF_001981305.1 of Marinobacter lutaoensis. GTDB lineage: Bacteria > Pseudomonadota > Gammaproteobacteria > Pseudomonadales > Oleiphilaceae > Marinobacter > Marinobacter lutaoensis. Next base: position 524,478 of record NZ_MSCW01000007.1, read on the forward strand.
GCTTCACCGGAGAAGAACTCTTTGTGGTCGTCGCCAATGTTGGAGCCGGCCATGTCCTGGTGCTTAACGGTGGCGATGCCCTGACGGATTTCCTGACGCTGCACGCCCGCCACGTAGGCCAGCATGCCTTCGTCACCGAAGTAGCCCTTGGCCAGGTTGTCGGTGGACAGGGCCGCGGTGTGGTAGGTCGGCAGGGTGATCAGGTGGTGGAACACACCCGCTTCGGCGGACGCGCGACGTTGGAATTCCTGGGTCCAGCGGTCGGCCTCGATGCCCAGCTCGGTGCTGTCGTACTCGGCGCTCATCAGGTTGGCGCGGTCGTACGCGGACACATCCTTGCCTTCTTCCTTCCACGCATCGTAAACCTGCTGACGGAAGTTCAGAGTCCAGTTGAAGGACGGGCTGTTGTTGTAGACCAGTTTGGCGTTGGGAACCGCTTCGCGGATGCGGTCAACCATGCCTTTGATCTGGCCAACGTGAGGCTTCTCGGTCTCGATCCACAGCAGGTCGGCGCCGTTCTGCAGGCTGGTGATGCAGTCCAGAACCACGCGGTCCTCGCCGGTACCCGGCTTGAAGCAGAACAGACCGGACGGCAGGCGCTTGACCTTCTTCAGTTTGCCTTCGGCCTTGATCACCACGTCGCCGTTCTCGATTTCGTCGGCGCTGTTGATGAAGTCGCCGTCCAGGAAGCTGTTGTACTTGTCGCCCAGATCACCCGGTTCCTTGGTCACGGCGATCTGCTTGGTCAGGCCGGCACCCAGGGAGTCGGTACGGGCCACGATGACGCCGTCGTCCACACCCAGTTCCAGGAAGGCCATGCGAACGGCGTTGATCTTGGACAGGAAGTCGGCGTGGGGTACGGTGACCTTGCCGTCCTGGTGGCCGCACTGTTTCTCGTCGGAAACCTGGTTCTCGATCTGAATGCAGCAGGCACCGGCTTCGATCATCTTCTTGGCCAGCAGGTAGGTGGCTTCCTCGTTACCAAAGCCGGCGTCGATGTCCGCGATGATGGGCACCACGTGGGTTTCGTAGTTGTCGATCTTCGCTTCCAGCTCCTTGGCCTTGGCCGTGTCGCCGGCCTTCTCGGCTTCGTCCAGGGCACGGAACAGGTGGTTCAGTTCCCAGGCGTCGGCCTGACGCAGGAAGGTATACAGCTCCTCGATCAGGTTGGCGACCGCGGTTTTCTCGTGCATGGACTGGTCAGGCAGCGGGCCGAACTCGGAACGCAGCGCGGCGACCATCCAGCCGGAGAGGTACAGGTAACGACGCTTGGTGCTGCCGAAGTGCTTCTTGATGGAAATCATCTTCTGCTGACCGATGAACCCGTGCCAGCACCCCAGGGACTGGGTGTACAGGGACGGATCCTTGTCATAGGCAGCCATGTCCTCGCGCATGATCTTGGCGGTGTACTTGGCGATGTCCAGACCGGTCTTGAAGCGGTTCTGGGCCCGCATCCGGGCAGCGTGCTTCGGGTTGATCGCCTTCCAGGTCGGGTTTTGCTTCACCAGGGAAGCAATGTGGTCAACGTCTTGTGCGTAGGGCATGGTCTCTATCCTTTCTACGTTGGTTCTGCGTTGGTCTCTTGGCTCACGTGTTGCGAAGCGCGTGTGCAACGTCCGCATACCGGCGCCCGTTCATTTTTTAATCAGGTCACCGGCGATGAGAGTTACTTTAGTGGTTTCGAATTTATAATTGAAATTTATATGATCTATAGTCGGCATTTTTACCATGAATGCCCGAAGCAGCCACCGATCAGGTCTGGCACAGCACCACCAGACGGTCGCCCGGACGCAGGTCCAGGTAGGCCCGGCGGGGCGGATTGAGCGACAGATGCCGGCCGTTCTCGTCCGGTGCGTGGCGCCAGACGCCCAGGGCGATCTCCCCCCCGGCCGCCACCGTTTTCTCCAGCAGGTGGAAGTCGGCGCTGGCAGGGAGCGGATAGTCGTCCGGATCCCGGAACTGAACCTCGGCACCGCCGGCGGTGAACAGCTCCTCCATGACCACCCGCAGCTCCCTGCGCAGCGCCACCTGGGCCAGCAGGTGGCTGAGGATCATCGGGCTGATCATCATCTCGCCCAGATGGCTGCCAAGCAGGGAGCGGTTGGCCGGGTCGCTCAGTTCAACGATCCGGTGGGGATGCACGCCGGCTTCCGCCAGACGGTCCTCCAGTTGCAGATACCCCACCATGGCCCGAGCATCCGCCTCTTCCCCCGACGGCAACCAGTCGCTGCTCAGCAGCAGGATGTGGTCGTAGCCCTCCGGCCCCAGGGCGCGGAGCTCGGCTTCGTTCATGTAGTCGGCCTCGATGTGGCGGCAGCGCACCGTGCCCGACGTCTGGACCGAGCGCTCGATGGCACGTGTACGCTCGGACGCGGGCACCACGGACACCAGATCCAGCTGGAACGACAGATCCCGGTAACTGGCAAACTCCGCCACCAGACTCGGCACCCGCCGGTTCCAGCCCAGCACCAGTATCCGGCGCGTGCCGGTGTCGGCCGGTCGCACCACCGGTCGCGGCTGCGGCCGCGTCACCTCGGGCAAGCGCTCGGCTTTCGGGTCGGGCTCCGTCTGCTGGTAGTTCCGGGCCATCAGCACCAGTCGGTCGCTGGCCTCGATCCGGGTGTCCGAGGGGGCCACCAGGCGCACGTCCCAGCGCTCCGGATGCGGTCGCAGCAGCCCCAGCACAATCGCCTCGGGGCGCTCGGCGGCCAGCTCCGCCAGGGTCCGGCCCGCGACCGGTTCGCCACTGCGCACGTAGATTTCGTTGCCCTCGCCCGCGGTCAGCAGCTCGTTGTAGACCTCTGACAGGCCGGGGTGAAGCACGTTCTGAACCATCAGGCGGCTGATGGTGGCGTCACCGGCGACCACCTCCACCGCCCCTGGGTAGGCCCGTTCGATCACCGGCAGCTTGCGCACATCCTGAATCTCCGCCACCACGTATGGCAGCGGGGCCTGGCGCTGGCGGGCCTGGGCGGCGATCGACAGCAGCGCCTTCACGGTTTCCACGTCCGAGGTCACCAGGCTGCCCTGGTGGTGCGCGGCGCTGGGCACGATGACCGCCGCCGCTTCCAGGCAGGCCACCCGGTGCAGGGCCTCCGGCTGGATCGCAGTGCCCGAGCGCAGGATGACCTGGCGGGCGCGGCGGCCGATGCCCGGTTCCGAGCGCAACAGGTGGACCTGTTCGGCGGAGGAGGCCTCCGACAGTACCACCAGGTTGAGCCGCTGCGCCTCGTGCCGTTCCAGGAAGCGGCGCATCCGGCCGGTCGAGCCCAGCAGCTCCGACAGCAGCGGCAGGGTCTGACTGGTCCAGCCCAGCACCACGATGTGGTTCTTCAGGGTGACCGGCGTCAGCCCCCGCTCCAGGTCCTCCATCTTGGCAATCAACCAACGGGTCAGGATGGCCACCAGGGTGCCCATGAACACCACGTAGCCGGACAGCGTCAACAGGGTAGAAACGATGCGCTGCCAGGTGCCGACATCGTCCCCCAGGTAACCGGGATCGGTCAGCCTCAGGAACGCCCACCAGATCGCCGAGCCCACGTGCTCGAACTCACCGCCCTGGGGTATCACCAGGATCCCGCCCAGCAGCGAGATGACACCGATGAACAGCCCCACCACCAGAAGCTGGAATCCCGCTCCCTTCACCAGTTGGCGTTCGACGAGAAACTTGGCACGGTCAATGATTCGGAACGGCAGCATGGACACCCCTCATGGCTTGGCAATGCTCCAAGCATAGAGCATCGCACGCCAGTGGGTGAGCCGGTCGTCTCAACCGGATTCCGATCGGACCAGGGCAAGCGCGGATTCCAGGGTCGGACAGAACCGACTGAGCCCAGGTTCGGGCTGCACGCCGGCCCGGGCCAGGGTGCGCAGCGGCTGGAACTGCAGGTCGGCAATGATGACCTGGGTCCCGCTGCGGCGGCAGCTGGCCAGCAGTTTGGTCAGCGCCGACAGGCCGCCGCCGTCCAGCACCGTGACGCCGTCCAGGTACAGGACGAAGCCCCGCAGCTCCTGCGACCGCTCGGCCAGTTCACCGAAAATCCGGTCGGCGGCGGCGAAGAACAGCGGCCCGTTGATCTTGAACACGCGCCAGCCCTCGGGCAGCGGCGGTGTCACCCTTGAGCTCTCGGTGATGTCGGTCACCTTGGTCATCTGCGCCACCTCGCGCATGAACAACACGGCCGCCAGTAACACGCCGGCGGTAATGGCGATGACCATGTCCAGCGCCACGGTCAGGCCGAAACAGGTCAGGAACACCCAAACATCCCCCCGGGGCGCGGTGCGCAGCAGGTGCCAGGCCTTGGGGGCCTCGCTCATGTTCCAGGCCACCATCAGCAACAGCGCCGCCATGGCCGGCATCGGCAGATAGGCCAGGACGCCGGCCAGGGAGACCAGCGCCAACAACACCACCAGGGCATGGATCATCGCAGCCACCGGCGACTCGGCGCCCGCCCGGTAGTTGGCGGCGGAACGGGCAATGGCCGCAGTCGCGGTAATGCCGCCGAAGAACGGGGTGACCAGATTGCCCAGACCCTGCCCGAGCAGCTCGCTGTTGGCGCTGTGCCGCTTGCCGGACATGCCATCAAGCACCACCGCGCACAGCAGCGATTCAATGGCCCCCAGCATGGCGATGGCAAAGGCGGCCGGCAGCAGCGCCCGCACCAGATCCCAGGACAGCCCCAGCGGTTGGCCATCCGGTCCCGGCTGCTGCCAGGGCCAGGCAAACTCCGGCAGCACCGGCGGGATACCGGCGCCGGTGGAGCCGTCCGGCAACAGGTAGCTGAAACGCGAGCCGATGGTTTCGATGCCGGCACCCTGGCCGTTCAGCCACAACGCCAGACCACTGCCGACCAGAACCGCCGGCAGATGCGCCGGCACCGGGGTGCGCAGACGCGGCCACAGCAACAGGGTGGCCAGAGTGGCCAGCGTCACCGCCAGGCTCATCGGGTCCAGCTGCGGCAGGGCCCCGGCCAGGGCCGCCAGCTTGGCCCAATAGTGTTCCGGCAGTTCGGCCAGCGGCAAGCCAAGCGCATCCTTGACCTGCAACGTGGCGATCACCACGGAGATCCCGGCGGTGAAGCCCAGGGTAACCGGCTCGGGGATGTACTCGATGAAGCGGCCCAGCCGCATCACCGCCATCAGCACCAGCAGCAGCCCGGCCATGAACGTGGCCAGCAGCAACCCGCCCAGGCCATACTGTTCGGCGATGGGGTACAGAATGACCACGAAGGCGGCTGTCGGGCCGGAAATGCTGAACCGGCTGCCGCCGGTCAGGGCGATTAGGAAACCGGCGATACAGGCGGTGTACAGCCCGTACTGGGGCGCCACGCCACTGGCGATCGCCAGTGCCATGGCCAGTGGAATGGCGATGATCCCGACCGTAACCCCAGCCATGGCATCCCGGGCAAAGCGGCGGGCGTCGTAGCGCTCATCCAAGCAAGCCTCGCGGAAGGCGTGAGCAATGCGAAGAGAAAACAGGTGGGCACGGTGGGGCATGGAATCTTACTCGCCGGTCGACAGGATGCTTCATTATATGATCATGAGTTGTACATTCAATGTTAATCAAATTAACATTCGTGAAAACACTCAGGAATCACCACACGAGGTCCCCATGGAAAACCGCACCGCCCGACTCACCCTACTGATCGATCCGGAAAAGAAGGCCGCCTTCGAAGCCCTATGCCGGGAGGAGGATGTCACCCCGTCCCAGAAGGTGCGGCAGTTCATCCGCGAGTACGTGGAGGCCCGTCTGGGCCCGGACTGGCGCGAAACCCGGGCCCGTCCCGGCAGCCCAGAGTGACTATACTGAGGTGATGAACACGCGCTTGCTGGCCGTCCTAGCGGCCCTGACTCTCACCCTGACCGGATGCGCCGCCATGACATCGGACACGTCCGCCCTCACCGCGCCGCAAACCCTGTACCAGGCAGTGATCGTCGATCCCGCCGATGGCGCTCGCCTGAGTCCGGAACAGTTGGCCGACCGGCTCGCCGGCTCCCGGGTGGTGGTGGTCGGCGAGTACCACGGCCATCCCGCCTCGCATTTACTGCAATCACGCCTGCAACTGGCCCTGTACCAGCGCCAGCCCCACCAGATACTGAGCATGGAGCAGTTCGAGCGGGATCATCAGGCGGACCTGGACCGCTACCTGGCCGGCGAGCTCGGCGAGGCGGAAATGATCGAGGACACCGGAGCCTGGGACAACTACCGGGGCTCCTATCGTGCCCTGGTGGAGTTCGCCCGCCAGCACCGGCTGCCGGTGGTGGCGGCCAACGCGCCCGGGGCCTTGGTCCGCTGTGTCGGCCGCCAGGGCCGGGAGGCCTTGGCACGGATGCCGGCGGCGGAGCGGGCCTGGTTGGCCAGGCAGCCGTTCCTGGACTCCGACGCCTATCAGGACAAGTTCGCCGACGCCATCGGCGGCAGCCATGGCACCGACGATGCGTCCATGAGCGAGCGCATGCGCAACGCCTACCTCGCGCAACTGCTGCGAGACAACACCATGGCCGAATCCATCCTGGACGCACTGGCGCGCCACCCCGGCGATCAGGTGCTGCACACCACCGGTACGTTTCACAGCGAGCAGCGGCTGGGCACCGTCGCCGTCCTGCTGCAGCGGGCTCCCGACCTCGACGTGACCGTGATCAGCCCGGTGTTCTGGCCAACCGACGTCGACGATCCCCCCCTGCCGGGCAACCGGGACAAGGGGGACTATCTGTACTTTATCCAGCCCCTGCCACCGGAGTATCAAGACCCGGAACGGGCCCGCGAGGCCATGCGAGCCCGATTCAGCGGTGCCGGGACCGGACGCTGTCCGTGACCTGGATCAGGCCGGCCGCCGCCAGGGCCTGCTGAAACACCGCCCGGTCGCTGTCGGAAAACAGCACCAGCCGAATCCGGCGCAGGTGACGCAGCGCCGGGCGCTCGGTCCGGAGCGCCTCGGCGGTCACCGCCGCCGCGTCCGCCAGCGGGTATCCGAATACGCCGGTGGCGATGGCAGGAAAGGCAATGGACGACACTCGGGCCGCCTCCGCCAGATGCAGGGCGTTGCGGTAGCACTCGGCAAGCAGGCGGTCCTCGGGGCGGTCGACCCCGTACACCGGGCCCAGGCAGTGGATCACGTAGCGGTTGGGCAGCCCGAAGGCTTCGGTCATCACTGCCTGCCCAGGCCGGATCGGCGCCAGCGGCCGGCAGGCCCGGGCCAGCTCCGGCCCGGCCGCGCCATGAATGGCGCCGGCAACGCCGCTGCCGGGCAGCAACTGCGCGTTGGCGGCGTTAACCACCACGTCCATGTCCGGCTGGTGGGCGATGTCGCCCCGCACGCATTCGATCTGACACGGGTCCATAGGCTTTCCTCTTTTCTCGCGCCGGCATTGCCGCTAGTCTGGTCCGGATCCGGGATAGCCGCTCCGCCACCGTGGCGGCCCAGCACAAGGAGTTCCCCATGAAAGCCACCTCGGCCCTGATCCTCGGCCTCTGCGCCATCGTTGCCGCCTCGCTGGTGGGCAACGGCCTCACCGGTCTGCGCACCGGCGACCGTTTCGTCACCGTCAAGGGCGTCGCGGAGCGCTACGTCGACGCCGACCTGGCCCTGTGGCCGATCCGCTTCGTGGCCACCGGCAACACGTTGGACGAAGCTCAGCGCAAGGCTCAGTCCAGCCGCGAAGCCATCCTCGCCTTCCTGAAGCTCCAGGCCATCGACCCGGGCGCCGTGGAGCTGCTGCGGCTGGACGTCACCGACACCCGGGCCAACCCCTATTCCGGCAACGGCGCCCAGCATCCGTTCGTCATCCACCAGACGCTGATGGTGCGCAGCACCGAGATCGAGCGGGTACGTCAGGCGGCCCAGAACCTGAGCGACCTGGTGGACTCCGGGGTGGTGCTGTCCTCCGACTACGGTCCGGGGGGCCCGACCTACCTGTTCACCGGCCTGAACGACATCAAGCCGGCGATGATCGCCGAAGCCACCGAGGCGGCCCGGGACGCGGCCCTGCAGTTCGCGCGGGATGCCGACGCCGAGCTGGGGCCGCTGCGCCGGGCCAATCAGGGCGTGTTCCAGATCCTGCCCCGGGACCCAGCACCGGGAATCATGGAGCAGCAGCAACCGGTCAAGAAGGTGCGGGTGGTATCCACCTTCGAATACCGCCTGCGCTGACCGGCTACTGGGTCGCCACCATCTCGTCGGTAACCTGATACTCGCCCATCAGCCAGCGCATGATCTCCTGCGCGCCGGGATGATCGAAGCCATCGTAGGTGCGCAGCAGAGCCTGGCGCTTCTCTTCGCCGATGCGTGCCAAGCCGCCGTCCTCCAGTACCAGCAGATCCGCCTGGACCTGCTGGGCCAGCTCCGCCCCCAGCACCTCGCGCGCCGCCTGGCGAAAGGCTCGGCCGTACTGGTAGTCCGGCCCCAGCCGGTAGGACTCGGCCAGGGTCAGTGCCGGAATGGCGGTCAGCGTGGGCTGCAGCGCCGGATTGATGCCGTGCCCGGCCAGATGGGCGGCGTTGGCCGCCGGCCGGCCGGTGAACGCCCGCAGGTGCAGGTGCCGGGACATCCGGTCGCCGTCGTTGACCGGGTAGTTGTCCCACAATACCGGCTTGCGCCGGAGCAGGTCGCCGATGCGCTTCAGATGGCCGGGCGACACCTCCCGCGAGCACACTTCCTCGCCGGTCCAGAACACCTCGATGGCCGGATCCAGGCTCCGTCCCAGAGTGCTGAGATAGTCCGACGGACGCGCGCCGAACACCCGGTCCAGCACCGGATCCTCGGAATAGTAGCTGGGACAGACCCGTAGGGTGTCGACCTGGGTGTGGTCACGCACCCAGTGCATCATGTCCACCTGGGTCCGCGCCAGTTCCGGCACATCCGAGCGCATATCGTCAAACAGGATCGCCAGTTCGTCCAGCTCCAGGCGCTCCAGCCAACGCAGCTTGGCCAGCAGCGCCCGGCGGCAGTCGTCGTCGAACCGGCGGTACGCTTCGTAGGGACTGAGACCGACGCCGAAGCGCACGCCGTGCTTCCGGCAGAACCGGCCAAACGCCGCCAGCTCGGCCGCTTCCGCCGGCGGGTGGGGTTCCTGCCAGCGGCGCCGCAGAAACGGGTCCGCCTTGGGGGCGTACAGATAGAAGGCGTAGCCCCGGGAGCACAGCCGCCGCACCAGGCTGCGCCGCTCGTCCCAACTCCACAGGGGGCCGTAGAAACCTTCGATAATGCCCAGGGGTAGTGTCATGGTATCCCGCTCCCGACGCTTGGTGATGCCGGAATCGACCCGGCCAGGATTACCACATGGTATACCCACCGCAAGCAGACGGTGTAGAAGCGCCGTAGGCGTCACGGCGCCGGCGGTTTACCATAGTTCCATTGTCCGCCACCACGAGCCCCGAACGCCGATGACCACGGACCACCAACCCCGCCTGCAAACCTTGGACGCCCTGCGCGGCGTGGCCGCGTTGGGTGTGGTGCTGTTCCACTACCTGCCCTACTACGGCCACCTGTACGGCCATGGCGCCCCCTTGCCGGAACCACTGACCGGGCCGCTGGAGTTCGGCCGCTACGGCGTACACCTGTTTTTCATCCTGAGCGGCTTCGTGATTTTTATGACCCTGGAGCGAACCCGGACCGCCGGCTGGTTCGCCATGGCCCGGGCCAGCCGGCTGCTGCCCGCGCTCTGGGCCGGCATTTTCATGACCTACCTCTGCGTCCAGGCACTGGGCCCGGAAAACCGGGCCGTCACCCTGCCCCAGGCCCTGCTGAACCTGACCCTGCTGCACGAGTACCTGGGGCAACCCCACGTGGACGGCGCTTACTGGAGTCTGGTGGTGGAGGTGACCTTCTACGTCTGGATCGCGGCGCTGTTCTTTGGCATGCGGCAGTGGTCCCGAATCCGACTCGCCCTGGCGGTCTGGCTGGCGGTCAGCTACACGGGCGTGATCTTCTGGAAACACCTCCCGGGGCCGCTCGAGTTCCTGGTCAAGGATCTGCTGTTCGTGAAGTACGCGCCCCTGTTCATCGCCGGCATCCTGGTGTATCGCTGGTACCGCGGAGGCACCTTGCCGCCCGCCGAACGGATCCTGCTGGCCTTTGCCATGGGCCACGCGCTGCTGGCCTACAAGGCCCCCTTCAATCTGTTCGTGCTGGCCTGCCATGGCCTGTTCCTGCTGGCGGTGTTCGGGTATCTGGGATTCCTGGCCAACCGTCCGCTGCTGTGGCTGGGGCGGCTGTCCTATTCGCTCTACCTGATCCACCAGAACATCGGCTACGGCGTGCTGGGGCTGGCCTACCGCCAGGGACTGCCCCCGGAGGCGGCGGTGCCGCTGGCGGTGACCACGGCCCTGGCACTGGCTTGCCTGCTGCACTACGGTATCGAACGCCCCTGCCTGGAGCGCTTCCGACGCTATCGGGAACGACAGGACCAACGGCCCGGCCCTGACCTGGGTCAAGCCGCCTGCCCAGGCGAAGGGTGACAATATCGTCTAGACTCGTCGCAACCCCATGCGTTCGCCACGGCACACGGAAACAGGAGCCCGTCATGGACATCAAGACCTTCGGAGACCTGATCGACTGGACCCGCCAGCTGCACGCGCACCTGGCCAGATGTCTGCACGAATCGGCCACCCGGACCCGGGACGAACGGGCCGGGGCCCTGCTTGACTACCTCAGCAAGCACGAAACATTGCTGGAGAAGGCTGTCGCCGAGTTCGAGCGCCAGGCCGACCCCAAGGCCCTGACCACCCGGCTCTACGACTACGGCAGTCATCCGCCGATCGAAAGTCACCGCACCTGCGAGACCCACTACGAGGCGCTGGACTTCGAGGGCATCGAGCGGGAGGTGTTCGATTTCCACCGGCAGGTCATGGACCTCTACGACAGCCTCATCGGCAAGGCGGAAATCCCGGAAGCCAAGTCCCTGCTGGAGGAGCTCAAGGCTCTGGAAGAGCACGAGGCCATGCGCCTGGCCCGTCAGGTCGGGCGTATGGAGGACCTCTAGCCACGATTACGACCTAAGTCGTAGAACAAACGGTTATCCGTTTCACTCCACACCGATACTTGCTAACTTAATTCCTCTTAAGGAGTTGTTGTTCCCTACAGGGAAGCAAAACACTCATCATAAAAACGACAATTGAGGATGGAAGAGTAATGAAGATCCGTTCTGTTCTTTCCGCAGCCGTGCTGGCCGTGGCTACCGCTGTAGGCTCCGCACAGGCCCTCGCCCAGGAGACGTTCACCCTTCGACTGGCAGAAACCTGGGGCCCGAACTTCCCGATCTTTGGCGATACCACCAAGCGCTTCAAGGAAACCGTCGAGAAGATGTCGGATGGCCGCATCCGTATCCGCATCGACTCCGCCAACAAGCACAAGGCTCCGCTCGGCGTATTCGATATGGTCAAGGCCGGTCAGTACGACATGGGCCACTCCGCGTCCTATTACTGGAAAGGCAAGGTCCCCGAGACCCTGTTCTTCACCAGCATGCCGTTCGGCATGAACGCCATCGAACAGTACGCCTGGTTCTACTACGGTGGCGGCATGGAGCTGATGGAGGAAGTGTACGAGCCGCACAACCTGCTGTCGTTCCCGGGGGGCAACACCGGCGTCCAGATGGGCGGCTGGTTCCGCAAGGAAATCAAGTCCCTGGATGACCTCAAGGGGCTGAAGATGCGGATCCCGGGCTTCGCCGGGGAAGTGTTCGCCGAGGTGGGCGTCAACCCGACCAACATCGCACCGGGCGAGCTCTACACCGCGCTGGAACGCAACACCATCGACGCCGTCGAGTGGGTCGGCCCGGCCCTGGACCTGCGCCTGGGCTTCCAGCAGATTGCCGACTACTACTACACCGGCTGGCATGAACCGGCCACCGAGCTGCAGTTCCTGGTCAACAAAAAGGTCTGGGAGAAACTGCCGGCCGACCTGCAGGAAATCATGCGCGTGGCCATGCGTTCCTCCGCCTACGACATGCTGATCCAGTCCCAGCACGCCAACGCCGAGGCCTGGGCCAACATCAAGAAGGACTACCCGAACGTCAAGATCAAGAAGTTCCCCAAGGAGATCTTCCAGGCCATGTATGAGGCCAATAAGAAGCTCCTGAAGGAGGCCGCCGAGAACAGCGAGATGGCGGCGAAGATCATCGAGTCGCAGCGCAACTACCTGCAGAAGAGCCGCGCCTACACCGACATCTCCGAACGGGCATACCTCAACACCATGGCCGAAGTCGAGTAAACTTGGGCCGGCGTGAGTCAACGGAGCCGGGATTGCTCTGATCAGCAATCCCGGTTTTGTCGTTTCTGGTAACCGACGAAAATCCAAAACCGCTTCGCGGGAGATGTTCAATGGGGTGGATTATCAAGCTCGATGAGGGCCTGGGGTGGCTCTCCAAGGTCTGTGGCTGGATAGCCTGTGTCGCCATGATCCTGATGGCGGCCAATGTGTTTTATGACGTCGTGGCGCGCTACGCATTCAACGACGTCTCCATCGCCATGCAGGAGATGGAGTGGCACCTGTACTCGGTGGTGTTTCTGCTGGGCATTCCCTACGCCCTCAGGACCGACGGACACGTCCGGGTGGACGTGTTCTATACCAACTGGAGCAACACCCGAAAAGCCTGGGTCAACCTGGTGGGTGCGCTGATCTTTGTGATTCCGTTTGCCTTTCTGATCGGCTTCTACGGCTACGAGTTCGCCCTGGACTCCTACCACATGGGGGAAAGCAGCGGCGACCCGGGCGGCCTGCCGAACCGGTGGATCATCAAGGCGGTCATCCCGTTCACCGCTGTGTTCATCGCCACTGCCGGACTGAACATGGCGACCTACGCCATTCGCGTCTTGGCCGGTGATCGGAGTTACGAAACCGAACACAGCGGAGGTGGCCTGGCATGATTGGCATGATTATGTTCGCCGCGGCCCTGGTCATGCTGATGCTGGGCTTCCCGGTCGCGTTCACCTTTGGCGGTGTCGCCCTGTTCTTCGGCGTCTTCGCCCAGGGCATGGACCTGTTCGCGTTCATGCCCTACCGCATCATGAGCGTGATGCAGAACACCGTGCTGATGGCGGTGCCCCTGTTCATCTTCATGGGCGTGGTGCTGCAGCGCACGAAACTGGCCGAGCAGCTGCTGACCTCCATGGGGCGGCTGTTTGGCGGCCTGCCCGGCGGCCTGGCCATTTCCACCATCCTGGTGGGTGCGCTGCTGGCGGCTTCCACCGGCGTGGTGGGTGCCTCCGTCGTCGCCATGGGTCTGATCTCGCTGCCGGTCATGCTGGCCCACAAGTACGACAAGCGCCTGAGCACCGGCACCATCTGCGCGTCCGGGACTTTGGGCCAGATCGTGCCGCCGTCGATCATCCTGATCATCCTGGGCGACGTGCTCGGGCTGCCGGTGGGTGACCTGTTCAAGGCGGCGGTATGGCCGGGCGTGGTGCTGATCGGCCTGTACATCGTCTACATCCTGGTGCTGACCCGTCTGAAACCGGAGACCGCACCCCCCATGCCGGAGGACCCGACCCGCTCCCGCAAACAGGAAATTGTCGCCGCCCTGATCGCGATCATCCCGCCGCTGGCGCTGATCGTGGTGGTGCTGGGCTCCATCTTCACCGGCATTGCCACGCCCACCGAGTCCTCCGCCCTGGGCGGTGTCGGGGCCGTGGTACTGGCCATCATCTATCGTCAGTTTTCCTTCAAGATGGTCTGGGAAGCGGCCAAGGACACCGTCAGCGTGACTGCCATGGTATTCGCGATCCTGATCGGCGCCACCGCCTTCTCCATGGTGTTCAGCTACACCGGGGGCGACTACCTCCTGGAAGAGTGGCTGACGATGCTGCCGGGCGAGCACTGGGGCTTCATCATCCTGGCCATGCTGGTGATCCTGATCCTGGGCTTCTTCATCGACTTCGTGGAGATTTCCTTCATCATCGTGCCGATCCTGGCACCGGTGGCGGAGTCCCTGGGCATCAACATGCTCTGGTTCGCGATTCTGGTCGCCATGAACCTGCAGACCAGCTTCCTGACCCCTCCCTTCGGGTTCTCGCTGTTCTACCTCAAGGGCGTGGCGCCCCCGGAGGTGCGCACCGTGGACATCTACCGGGGCATCATCCCCTTCATCGCCATCCAGATCCTGGTCCTGGCGCTGATCGTGGTATTCCCGGAGTGGTTCGGTATGAGTGCCACCTACTGATCCCACACGTCGTCACCAAAAAAACCGGGCTCTGGCCCGGTTTTTTCATGTCCAGCCGGAACCACACCCGTGCCCTGACATTCCCCGATCATTTTCTATACTGAATGGACGATGACCGGGAACCCGCGCAAGGGAGAGTGGCCGCCATGACCGAAAGTACCGCCCGCAAGTCCAGAACGCCCCACGACAGCCGCAAGGGGCACGTGCTGTCCCTGCCCATGACCGACAGTCACGTGGACCGGGACCCGCACAGTTACGAGCGCTGGATGGTCGGCAAGCTGATGCGAATGGCCGGGTCGCCGCCGGTCCGGTTCCGGCTGTGGAACGGGGCAGAGGTCACCCCCGAGGGCCAGGAAGCCCGGTTTACCCTGCACTTGAAGGACCCCAAGGCGCTCTACGCTCTGGTCGCCAACCCCAACCTGGCCTTCGGCGACCTGTACAGCGCCGGGCGACTGGCGGTGGAGGGCGACCTGCCCGACCTCATGGAAACCCTGTACCGGGCCATCCACGAGGCCAGGCAGCGCTGGCCCCGCTGGCTGGATGCCCTGTGGAAAAACCACAACCCCCGCGCCACCGGCATCGACGAAGCCAAGGAAAACATCCATCACCACTACGACCTGGGTAACGACTTCTACCGCCTGTGGTTGGACCAAGCCGCCATGCAGTACACCTGCGCCTACTACGAGCAGCCCGACCTGACCCTGGAGCAGGCCCAGCTGGCCAAATTGGAACACGTGTGTCGCAAGTTGCGGCTGCGGCCGGGCATGGCCGTGGTGGAAGCCGGCTGCGGCTGGGGTGGCCTGGCCCGCTACATGGCCCGTCACCACGGCGTCACGGTGCACGCCTACAACATTTCCCGCGAGCAGGTCCGCTATGCCCGGGAAGAAGCCCGGCGGCAGGGCCTGTCCGACCGGGTCGAGTACATCGAAGACGACTACCGCAACATCTCCGGCCAGTACGACGCCTTTGTTTCCGTCGGCATGCTGGAACACGTCGGCAAGGACAACTATCCGGCCCTGGCGGAGCTGATCCAGCGCACCCTCCGGCCCGATGGCTTGGCGCTTCTGCACAGCATCGGCCGCAACCGGCCCATGCTGATGAACGCCTGGATCGAAAAACGCATTTTCCCCGGCGCCTACCCCCCCAGCATCGCCGAGTTTATGGAAATCTGCGAACACGGCGGCTTCTCGGTGCTGGACGTGGAAAACCTGCGCCTGCACTACGCCCAAACCCTGAGCCACTGGCTGCAGCGGTTTGACGCGCACCAAGAGGCCGTGACCGCCATGTACGATGAACATTTCACACGGGCTTGGCGGCTGTACCTGGCCGGTTCGATCGCCGCCTTCCGGGCCGGTTCGCTGCAGTTGTTCCAAGTGGTATTCAGCCACGGCAGCAACAATCAACTGCCCCGGAGCCGGCGGGACCTGTACGCCAGCCCGGCCGCGCCGGAGGATGTGTGATGGAGTACTACGACCTGATCATCGTCGGGGCCGGCCCGGCCGGCTCCACCCTGGCCCACGCGCTGGAGGACAGTGGCCGGCGCGCCCTGCTCATCGACAAACAGTCATTCCCCCGGGACAAAACCTGCGCCGGCTGGGTCACGCCGGCGGTGATGGCCAGCCTGGACATCGACCTGGACGACTACGCCCGTGGCCGTACCCTGCAACCGATTCGCCGCTTCCGGATTGGCATGATGGGGCAGCCGGCAGTGGAGAACGACCACCGGGACATTGTCAGTTACGGCATCCGCCGCTGTGAGTTCGACCACTTCCTGCTCAGCCGGGTGCGGGGCCCGACCCAGCTGGGCACGGCGGTCAAAAGCCTCCAACGCCAAGGCGGCAACTGGGTCGTCAACGGCCAGTGGGCGGCCCCGCTGCTGGTCGGCGCCGGTGGCCACTTCTGCCCGGTCGCCCGCCTGCTGGGGGACGGCCCCGGTCGCCATGAAACGGTGGTCGCCGCCAAGGAAGTGGAGTTTGAAATGAGCCCGGCCCAGGCCCGCGCCTGCCAAGCCCGCGGCGACACGCCCGAGCTCTGGTTCTGCCGGGACCTCAAGGGCTATGCCTGGATCTTCCGAAAAGGCAACTACCTGAACATTGGCCTGGGCCGGGAGGACAATCGCAAGCTGGGCGACCACTTGGAAGCCTTCGTCGAGGCCATGAAACAGGGCGGCCGCATCCCCCCGGACCTGCCCGGCCGGTTCAAGGGGCATGCCTACCTGCTCTATGCCCATGCCGAGCGACCGCTGGTGGATGATGGCGTCATGCTGATCGGTGACTCCGCCGGCCTCGCCTACACCCAAAGTGGCGAGGGCATCCGCCCGGCGGTGGAATCGGCCCTGCTGGCGGCGGAGGTCATTCGTTCGGCCGGTGACTACTCAGCGTCCTCACTGCAGGCATACGGCGAGGCCATCGCCCGGCGCTTCGGCAACCGGGCCGGCGAGTCCGAACCCGGCTGGCAGCTGCCCGTCTGGGTCCGGAACGGTCTGGCCAGCGCCCTGATGCGCTCGCACTGGTTCACCCGCAAGGTAGTGACGGAAAAGTGGTTCCTGCACCGGGACGTACCGCCGCTGGCCCGGGCGGTGTGAACACCGCTTGGCGGACTCCAAATACAAAAAAGGCGGCCACGGGGACTGCCTCAGACTGCTGACAAGCCCCCGCCATTATGGTGGGGGTGTTGTAATGGGGGCACCGACTTTTCAGAGGCTGCCCTATGCTCAATGAGCCATCCCCCCCAACAACACGAACTCGAGATGGTCAGTCTCGAATCGCGGGTTCCTGTGCTTCAACCGGACCGACAAGATTTCGGACACGTCCACCCTGAGGCAGAACCGCCAGCGGCGGTTCCAGGTTACCGGCGACCGAACAAACCCAAGGGTTACCTCTCAACGCGGGCCCTCCACTTATGATCCCGAGACCAGCAGCTATCTCCGCAGTCCGAGAGGGGCAAAAAAGCCCCTCTTTGACGCTGAAATCCACATCCGCTTTACAGTTGCATGTAGACCACATGGGTATGCATGAACTCGTACAGACCGTGCTTACCATCTGCACCGCCCACACCTGACTTACGCACACCCGCGTGATAACCCTGCATCGCTTCAAAGTTTTCGCGGTTAACGTAAGTCTCACCAAAATCGAGTGCGTTGATGGTTTTCATCGCTTTGTTAAGGTCACGCGTATAAACCGATGAGGTCAGGCCATACTCGCAGTCATTCGCCAACGCGATCGCTTCATCCAGGTCATCCACAATCTGAATCGGTAGCACCGGCCCAAAGATCTCTTCACGCATAATCGCCATCGAGTGATCACAATCTGACAGCACGGTTGGCTGATAGTGATAGCCCTGCCCCAAATCGGCCACCTGACCACCACACAGCAGCGTCGCACCCTGCGCTTGGGCTTTTTCTACGCTTGCAGCCACTTTTTCGAGCGCCTGCTGGTTGATGAGCGGCCCCATCTCAACGCTCTCATCTGCAAGTGGGTCACCAAATTTGGTGGCCTGCATGGCGGCAACCATCTTCTCGGTAAACTCTTTCGCCACACTGCGCTCAACGTAGACACGCTCTGCACAGTTACAAACCTGTCCGGTGTTGATGATGCGCGAGTCACGAATCGCCTTCACAGCCAAATCAACATCAGCATCGGCTAACACGATGGCTGGCGCTTTACCCCCCAACTCCAAGTTCAGCTTGGTGATGTTTTCAGACGCCGCAGCCATGATACGTTGCCCCGTCACCACGCTGCCGGTGAAGCTGATCATGTCAACGTTGGAGTGCGCGCTCAACGCACCACCAACAGATCCCGCGCCGCCAACGACGTTGAACACACCCGCTGGCAGACCGGTTTCTGCTACCAGTTTGGCAAACTCGAAACAGTTAATGGGCGTCTCTTCACTTGGCTTTATGACAATGGTATTGCCTGTCACCAAAGCGGGAGCCATTTTGCGAGCGATCAGGAAGAACGGAAAGTTCCACGGCAGAATACCCGCTACAACACCCAGAGGTTTACGGAATAGGAACATCTGTTCACCCGGGCGATCGCTGTTGATGATCTCGCCTTCGATACGGCGCGCCCAACCCGCCATGTAATCCATATAATCCGCGGTAAAGTTAACCTCAACCTCGGCCAGCGGTAGAATTTTGCCTTGCTCAGCAGTGATAACTCGGGCCAAACGCGGTGCGTTTTCGCGAATCTTGTTGGCAAGGGTGGTGAGGTAGTTCGCGCGCTCAATTGCTGGACGCTCGGCCCACGCTTTTTGAGCATTACGCGCTGCAGCCAGTGCACGGTCCACATCTTGTTCAGTTGATGCCGGAACGGTTGCCAGCAGCTCCTGCGTTGAGGGGTTAAACACCTCAATCTTGTCAGCCGTATTGCTGAAGTCACCGTTGATAAAGTTGCGGTAGTGCGTCATCTCTTGAGTCATGGCCACATTCCTTTATTTTTGTGATTTGTCAGTTCTGTTCATTGAACACCGCGTTAAATCGGCAAAGCACGGTTTAATAGGTCGCGCGCTCGCCTGTCGTTACACCGGTTTCATCCCGATAAGCCTGCAACTTCTGCTGAGCCGCCTGTTTCAGGAACGAGATATCGATACCGATGGCAATAAACCGAAAACCCTGTGCTTCGTAACGGCGGGCATCTTCTAGACGCGGTGCCAAAATGCCGCAGGCTTTGCCGTTGGCTTGCGCTGCTTTCAGCACCCTTGCGATAGCCGCTTGCACCTCAGGATGGTTGGGGTTGTTAGGGTGTCCCATACCCAGTGAAAGATCAGCAGGACCAACAAACAGTGCATCGACCCCCTCTGTCGCTGCAATCGTTTCAACATGTTCAACACCGGTTGGCGATTCAATCTGAACAACCAAACACTGCTCCTGATGCGCAGTTTCAAGGTAGTTCTCAACACCATCCCAAACGGTGGCACGTGCCAATCCACCACCGACACCGCGAATGCCATACGGCGGATAACGCATCGCGCGTACCAGCGCTTTAGCCTGCTCCTCTGATTCGACCATTGGCACCATCAGGCTCAACGTACCAATATCGAGTACCTGTTTAATCAGCGAGGGATCATGGTTTGGAATCCGAACCACCGGTGCGGATCTGTATGGCGCCAGCGCTTGTAGCTGGGTCAACAATGTCTGAACGGTATTCGGGGCATGTTCACCATCGACCAGCAACCAGTCGTAGCCGACTGTGGCCAGAATCTCAGCGGCATAGCTGTGAGCAAACCCCGCCCAGCAGCCCAATTGCAGCGCGTCGCTCTTTTGCAGCGCCTCTTTAAAACGGTTTTTTGGCAATTCCATCGACCGACTCCTTACTGCAGATTCACAAACATGCCGCCATCAACCAGCAGCGATGCGCCGGTCACGTAGCTGGCCATATCCGACGCCAAGAATACGATTGGGCCACCGATATCTTCGGGTTTACCCAAACGGCCCAGCGGCGTACGGCTCACCATGTAATCGTGTTTCTCTTTATCGGAGAGGTCATCGGCATTGATATCGGTTTCGATTGTGCCCGGCAGCACCGCATTACAACGGATACCATATTGGCCCAGTGCCACTGCGCAGGACTGCATCAGGGAAAGTACGCCCGCTTTGGTTGGTGTGTAGTGAGTCTGCATGGCACCGCCCACCAGCGCACTAATTGAGCTAACCGCGATAATCGCACCACCACGGCCCTGCTTTTTCATCTGATTAGCCGCCGCTTGCACCGCAAAGAAAGCACCATTCAGGTTGGTGTTGACCGTTTCCAGGTAGATCTCTTTTGGCATGTCTAAGAAGCTATGGAATGGGCAGATACCGGCGTTATTGACGAACACGTCGACACCACCAAAGTTATCGACTGCCGCTTTAACCAACAGCTCGCCGGTTTCAGGATCACCCGCCGGTGCACCGACAGCAACCGCCCGCCGACCCAGTTCGTTAATCTCAGCGATCAACTTCTCTGCCTTAGGTTTGCTGCTTTCACGGCCGCTGTAGCCAATCACAACGTTTGCTCCGTGACGTGCACACTCCAGTGCTGCAGCCTTACCGATACCACGTGAAGCACCGGTGATAATCACACTTTTGTCTTTAAGCAACATAATAACCATCCTTCTGTTGTTGTGGCTTAGCGGAGGTAGTTACCCCAACCAACCATGCAAATTGAAAATAGGATGATGGCGATCCCTATGTAGAGAACCCGCATATTGCGGCGACTGGCCCCACGCCATTCACGGAAAAACATTCCCCAGAAATTGGAAACAATGATGATGAATGACATGTGCAACACCCATGAACTGGCATCATTGTTAAGACGGCTCTCTCCCATGCCGTAAAAAAAGAACTGCAAGAACCAAGTCGTGCCTGCCGCTGCACTGAGCAGCCAATTGCGCAGACGTGGTGTCTCAGGATTCACAAAATCGGTATAGCTACGATTACGAATCGCCATCGCCGCACACCAGATCAAATTCGTGGTCAGCCCTCCCCACATGATCACCATAAAGGTCACATTGTTCTGAAACAGTGAGTTCGACCCCATCGCCACCGCCGCTTCTGCCAAGGGGCGACCCGCAGAGATGCCGTAACTAAAGCAGGCACTTAACATGCCTGAAATCAGCGCGACCGTGATTCCCTTCGTAAGCGAAAATTCTGCAACACCGGCTTTTTTATGATGGTCGGCCATCTCCTGCTCTTTGATGATGCCTGCGCGTCCACAAAATGCGATACCAACCAGCGAGACGGCCACACCTGCTAACACCCATAATCCACCGGTCGATTGCAGCATGGAGGTGAAGGTTTGCTCGGTAGAATCCGTAAACAGATCACGATAGATAGGCGGAGCCAGGGCCCCAAACGCCGAGGTGAGGCCCATAATGACGGACATACCCAGCGACAGGCCGAGGTAGCGCATGGTCAAACCAAACGTCAGACCACCAATCCCCCAGAGCACACCAAAGGTGTAGGTCCACATCAGCACAGAACTGTCGGCGTTCTGCAAAATTTCGATGAAATGCGGGACGGTAAAGTAGGCCGCAATCAGCGGCACAATCAGCCATGAGAAGAGACCACCAGTAATCCAGTAACTCTCCCAAGACCACTGTTTAACGCCTTTGTAAGGGATATAGAAGCTGCCGGAAGCAAAGCCGCCTACAAAGTGGAGAAAGATCCCCAGCAGTATTATTTCCATAATCTGAACTCTTAACGTTATGTTTATTGAACGAGTTTTTCTGGATCAGAGTCGGTAAAAGCGTCGCGCGTTGGCCGCGAACATCGCCTCCTTATCTGTCGCTGAGGCGTTCGCTACGAGTGCAGCAAAGCACTGCCATATCTCTTCGTAGCTGCAGTAGAGGCTTTCAACCGGATAATTGGAGGCAAACATGACGCGCTCGACACCCATTTGGTCGATCACTTCATACACCAGAGGACGAATACTATTGGCGGTCGGCTCATGGTCCAACATGCCAAAACCGCTCAGTTTTACCGCCACATTGGGCAGTGTTGCTAACTGGCGAATGCCATCGCGCCAAGTACACCACCCCTGTGGGCCGACACGATCAACGTACATACCGGCATGATTGAGAATGAACTGAATATCTGGATGCTGGGCGATCACTTGGGCCGCTTGTGCCATCTGATCGGGATAGATCTGCAGGTCAAAACTGAGATTGTATTGCGCCAGCAATGACAGCTGTTTTAGCCAACGCTCATCGCTCATAAAGTGATAACCCACATAGTCAAACAACGGGTCGGCATGCACATTCAGAATCTGACGTACACCCGTCACACGCGGGCTTAACGCGATATGATCGAGCAGTTGCTGCTCGGCATCTTCTGCCGCCAAATTGACATGTACCACTAAGGAGTACGGCAGATCGGCAGTCTTGCGGGTCAATAACTGACTGAGCCATTGTGTTTCCGCTAACGGATTATCGGCATTCGCTTCGACGTGCACAAAGGCCTCTAACTCAATCTCACCCCGCTCAGCCATCAGCTGTTGCGGACCAAAATCGCGCACCATTGGTGTGTAATCACCTAACAGATTGTGTACAGGCTGTGAGAGCCAGCCTTGATTCTGTTCTGCCAAGCTCCAGAAATGCAGGTGCGGATCGACAACTCTCATGGCATCACCTGCGGATAGAGTGAGAACATTTCTTCCAGATCAACCGATACCGGAGATTTATCTGCGTTGGCGGGCATCAGATCAGCCATGTACTCCCACCACTTCTGCATGATTGCTTGCTCTGGCAGGCAATCAACTTGATGCTCATCTTCAAGAAACATCAGCGCAAACAGCGCATGATGTTCGCGATCTAAAAAGATGCGATACCAGCGAATTCCACTCGCTTTCAGCAGTTCTGCAAGGTCAGGCCAAATCTCAGCATGACGGCGCTGATACTCCACCTCCTGTCCGGGGTTGAGTGACATGCGAAAGGCACGAATCTGCATAGCGTACTCCTTGAGGCTAAACCGCTAGGGCGGTGTCTGGCTCTTATCAACGAGGCCGACGTTCTATCCATGTCGCGGTTCATGAGTGGGGAGCCCCCCTGCCCCCCGGTTTACAAGATTCCTCTGGGTTAGTGCGTGTATGGCCGATGCAGCTTGCACTCTGGGTTCAAGCGCACACCAAAGCCCGGTTTGTCCAACTCAGAGATTTTCAGGCGTCCGTTGACTGGTACGGGTTCATCCAACAGCAGCGGATTGAACATTGGGACCACCTTATCGGCCTGCGGAGCCATCATCAGAAACTCAGCAAAGGGGCTGTTATGGCGCGTTGCCACAAAGTGGTAGCTGTAAACCGATGAACCATGGGGTACGACCAGCTTGCCGTGCGCATCAGCCAGTGCCGAGATCTTTAGCAACTCAGTGACACCACCACACCAACCAACATCTGGCTGAATCAGGTCGCAACAATCCATCTCCATCAACATACGAAAGCCCCAACGGGTCGCTTCATGCTCACCGGTGGTGACCATCATGGTGCTCGGTACTTGCTGGCGCAGTTTTGCGTAACCCCAGTAATCATCAGGCGGCAGTGCTTCTTCGATCCATTTCAAGCCATACTCTTGCGCTGCATGTGCCAAACGGGTGGCGTACTCGACATTCAAACTCATCCAGCAATCAAACATCAGCCAGAAATCATCACCCACGCGCGAGCGCATCTCAGCGAGCTTTTCGATATTTTTCTTCAGTCCTTCATCACCATGTGCAGGCCCCCACTGCAGTGGCATCTTGCCACCGATAAAGCCCATATCTTTGGCCAAGTCTGGACGTGCGCCCGTAGCGTAGAACTGCAACTCATCACGCACTGCACCGCCAAGCATCACATGCACAGGTTCTTCACGCACTTTGCCGAGCAGATCCCACAACGCCAGATCGACACCAGATAAGGTGTTGATAACCACACCCTTACGGCCATAGAACAGTGATGCGTTAAACATCTGGTCCCAGAGTTTTTCGATATCGGTGACACGCGCGCCTTCAAGGAAACGTGCAAAGTGCTTTTCAACGATATAGGCACCAATTTCACCGGCGGTCGTTACGCCCAAACCGACGTGCCCTTCGCTGTCCTCAATCTCGATAACCAGCGAGCCAAGCACGTTGATCCCGAAGCTCTGACGGCTCTGGCAGTACTCAGGGTATTTGCTCATTGGCGTGCAGATATGATCATCAATCCAGTGGCTATCGCCCTGATCGTGATAATCGGCCCCGCCGCCACGAACAACGTAGGCTCTTACGTGCTTAATAGTCGGTATGCTCATAAATCAAACTTCCATTTCTTTACGATAAATGTGTTTTAGCCGCCGCGTAGTCAGCGGAATCTGAACGACGAATCGCTAGCAATAGAAGCGCTGCAACGACGGTGAGAGACGCCAGTAGGTACAACCCTGCCGAATTTGATGCGTAGGTAGTTTCTGCCCAGTTTTTCAGGTTAGGGGCCAAAAATGCGCCGATTGCACCGATGGTATTGATCAGCGCAATACCCGCTGCTGCCGCAGAACCGGTGAGATAAGCGGATGGAAAAGTCCAAAACACAGGCTGCACAGCGATAAAACCAGCAGCGGCAAAACAGAGGGCAATAAAGGCGATAGCAGGCGTTGAAAGTGCCACCGACAGCGCGATACCACAGCCCGAAATCAGAATGGTCACAGCTGCTGTTTTACGACGCTCCCCAGTGCGGTCAGAAAATGCAGGGATAAAGTAAGCGGCCAGCAGTGCACAGATCCAAGGGATCGCGGTAAACAGCCCCACCACAAGACCCACGCTATCACCGACCAACGCGCCTACTTGGGTTGGCAGATAGAACACCATGCCGTAAACGCTGCACTGAATCAGCGCGTAGATCAGCGCCAGATGCAACGTGCGCATATCCCTCATCGCCTTGAGCAAGCTGCCGTGGCCTTCATGACCCACCTTGTCGCGATTCTCCGCATCCAATGCAGCAATGAGCTGATTACGTTCAGAGTCACTCAGCCATTGAGCATCTTTAGGACCGTTATCCAGATAAAAATAGGCCCAGACACCCACAATACTGGCTAGCAGACCTTCAACCAGGAACATCCACTGCCAACCGAGTAAGCCGCCCGCACCGTGCAGTTCGAGCAGAAAACCCGATAACGGCCCACCTAAAATGAAGGCGATAGGAGCACCAAAGTAGAAAAAGCCCATCGCCTTAGCGCGATATTGTGAAGGAAACCAGTAGGTTAGATAGAGAATCACCCCCGGAAAGAAACCCGCCTCAGCCACACCTAGCATGAAGCGCAGTAGATAAAAGAGGGTTTCAGAGTCGGCGAACATCATCGCCGCTGAGAGCATGCCCCAAGTCACCATGATTCGGCACATCCAAATTTTAGCGCCAACGCGCTGCATGATGAGATTGCTGGGAACTTCAAACAGCGCATAGCCCAGAAAGAATATGCCTGCACCAAATGCAAAGGCTGCGTTAGAGATACCGGTATCTGCTTGAAACGCCTCTTTCGCAAAGCCCACATTGGCCCGATCAAGAAACGCCATCACATACATGAGTAGCAAGAAAGGGAGCAGGCGCCACGCGACCTTCTTCGAGATTTCTACTGTGTTCATTTTGCTTTCCATTTATTTTTTGTTTTAAGCAGGACCACTTTACGAATGGATTGTGATTCGTGTCTAATCCCAACTAGCTAACAATTGATAACCAATAGTTATTGGTGAACAGAGATGGCCACTCCCGTCCAATATCAGGTTTTGCTGAATAGACTGCGCTACAAGCATCTGGTGATGCTGGTAACCCTCGGCAACAACTTGAACATGCATCGCGCTAGTGAAGCGCTCAACATGTCGCAGCCAGCGGCAACCAAAATGTTGAAAGAGATTGAAGCCGCGTTTGGCTGCGCGCTGTTTGAGCGCCTAAATCGTGGAATGCGGCCCACCGCCATTGGTGAGGAGGTATTGAAGTTTGCCCGCCAGTCACTCAGCGCTCTAGAGCGGTGCGCCGAAGATGTCGCAAGCTTTCGAGAAGGCGGTTACGGGCACCTTTCGATTGGTACGGTGATGGGTGCAGCACCGGGCTTAGTGGCGGAATCGATCGCCGAGATCAAACGCCATAAACCGATGCTTAATATTCGTATTATGGGCGATACCAGCGACCAGCTACTGGAGCTGCTACAACAGGGCAAAATCGATATGGCCATTGGCCGCAGAGCGAGCTTTGGGGCACGTATTCCCTGCACCTTTGAACCACTGAGCAATGAAAAGCTGATCGCAGTCACACGCGCAGGACACCCCTTTGAGAGCCAACCGCCCGCATCCATGACCGAGCTGGTAAACCAATGGCCTTGGATTCTGCAAACGCGCACTAGTCCTGCAAGACAAGCCGTAGAGAATCACTTTCGCGAGCTAAACCTTCCCTCGCCTGCGGATATTACTGAGTGCGGCTCGGTGTTCGCGATGCTGCAATTGGTGCAGCTCACGGATGCGGTCATGGTGCTGTCAGAGTCAGTTTTGAAAGACTATCTAGAGATGGAGTTGTTACGGCCGGTTCCCTTGCACTTTGCCCCACATCTGGAGCCGTTTGGTATTTTATTGCGTGAAGGCGATACCCTACGCCGCGAGCAGCAGGACTTTATCGAGCTGCTGCGTGAACGGGCACAGGGCAGCCCTATCACCTAAAGAATAAACATCAACGCGGTTATCCTACTGCGAGCGCACCATGTCGACAGCCCGCCTGAGGGCCATCAGCGAGGCGGTAGGTGATCGAATGCCCCGGCAGCTGATTCATCGGATCGCATCCGAGGCCGGGTAACGGTTCTCCATATCCCGTTCCAGCAGCCCCTGGCGTTCCAGAAAGCGCCCGACCCGTTGGGCGATGGTGTAAGCTATGTGCGAGAGTTCGGCGGTGGATCTAGTGGTGGACGACGCGGTGCAGGGGCTGGGCATCACCCAGCTGTTCGAACAGTGGCTGGCGCCCTACCTGCAGGAGGGCACGCTGGAGCCGGTACTCGAGTCCTGGTGCCACAGTCGTTACAGGGGCGTCATAGGGGGTAAGTGCCTCGCTTGATGCCCGGGCTGCGAATAGAGTGGAGGAGAATCGATGGCAGACACTATCCGCTTCAGGTGGCAGGACGCAGACGTCACCGTCGGCATGAGCCAGGCAGGGAGCGGGCGTTCGGTCGTTCTGTTGCCGGCATTGAGTTCGATTTCCACGCGCGGCGAGATGCAGCCGCTGCTGGAGCGGCTTGCGCCGTCCTGTTGCGTCACGTCGCTCGATTGGCCGGGCTTTGGTGACCTGCCACGCCCGCGGGTCGACTGGACACCGGATCTGCTCTCGGCCTTTCTGAACTGGGTGCTAGATGAGGTCCTGACGCCTCCGCATGCGGTTGTCGCCGCCGGACATGCCGGTACCTACGCGCTTTACCAGGCCGTGCATCATCCAGCAACCATCGAGGATCTCGTCCTGATCGCCCCCACCTGGCGTGGGCCGCTGCCGACGATGATGGGCGGTCAGCGATCCTGGTTCGCCCGGGTCCGGGGTGCAGTCGACAACCCCTTGATCGGCCCGTCTCTCTACCGCCTGAACGTCAGTCGGCCGGTCATTCGGCGGATGGCGCGCGAGCATGTCTACGACGACCCTGAATGGCTGTCGGGCGAACGCATGGCGGCCAAGCGGGCCGTCACCCGGGCGGCAGGCGCGCGGCATGCCTCGGTGCGCTTTGTCAGTGGCGCCCTCGACCGGGTGGGGAGCCGGGAGGCGTTTCTCGACCTGGCGCAGCGTGTCGAGGTACCGATCCTGATGGTCTACGGCAGCGCGGCGCCCCGGCGATCACGGGCGGAGATGGCCGCACTGGGCGAATTGCCCAACGTGGATGTTCGGCAGCTGCCAGCCGGCAAGCTGGCCGTTCACGAGGAGTACCCGGAAGAGGTCGCGACGGCCGTGGCGTCGCACCTCTCGGGGTGAGTCTGCCACTGGCGACGTCGGCTGGAACATGCCACGACCTGGCCCGGGCGCGGCCCGCCCGGGCCAGGCATGGGGATTACTCCGTCATCGCCTTGACGATCTGGTCGGTGTTATAGCGCATCAGCGCTTCATAGCTTGGCACCGGGCCATCGGCCGTGGACAGTGCCTCCGGGTAGAGTTCCCCGCCGGGTTTTGCGTTCGTGGCGGCCGCGATCTGCTTGACCAGGCGCGGGTCGTTGGAGTTCTCGATGAAGTAGACCCGGATGTTCTCCTTCTTGATCTGGTCGATCAGCTCGGCCACGTCCGCGGCGGAAGCCTCCGTTTCCGTCGACATGCCCAGCGGCGCCAGGAAGGTAACGCCATACTCCTCGCCGTAGTAACCAAAGGCGTCATGGCTGGTGAGTACCTTGCGCTTGTCGCGGGGTATGGCGTCGATCTTGGCATGGATCGTGGCATCGAGTGCCTTCAGCGTCTTGGCGTAGCGGTCGGCATTCGCGGCGAAGTCCGCCGCGTCTTCCGGGTCCGCCTTGGCAAGCGCCTCCTCGATGTTGTCGATCCAGACCAGCACGTTCGGCACGCTGTTCCAGACGTGAGGATCGGTGATCTCCTTGCCGTCTTCCTCGAAGGTGTGCGTCTTGATGCCGGTGGAAACGACGACCGGCGGCTTGCTGGCCCCCGAGGCCTTGACGAGACGCTGAAACCATTCTTCCAGGCCTTCTCCGCTAATGAAGGTGACCGCCGCGGACCGAACAGCCTTGGCATCGTCGGGCGACGGTTCGAAGGCATGAGGGTCGCCATTCGGCGGCACGAGGCTGGTGACATTCACATGGTCGCCGCCCACGTGTTTCACCACATCGGCAAGCACGGTGAAACTCGCGACGACATCGATCGTCTTGGCCGAGGCACTGGACACCGTTCCCAGACCCAGTGCGGCCGAACAGGTCAACGTGAGAAGGAGCGATCGTATCTTCATGGTGGTTTCCCTTGAGTGGCAATGTCAGCCCGCGAGATGCGGGCGCTTGATGAGGCGCCGCAGTGCTCCGGCAGGAGCGACGAGCAAGGAGACGCCATAGATGAAGGCCGCGGTCAGGATGATCGTCGGCCCGGAAGCGAAGCGCAGGTGATAGGAGATGAGCAGGCCGACGAGTCCGGATAGCGCGGCGCTCGAGGCCGCGACCACGAACATCAGGGGCAGCGTGCGTACCCACAGCTGGGCGATCGCGGCCGGCAGCATCATCATGCCCACGGCCATCAGCGTGCCGAGCGTCTGAAATCCAGCCACCAGGTTGATGACCACAAGGAACAGGAACAGGAAGTGGTAGAGCGGCCCGTGGCCGCCCACTGCGCGCAGGAAACCGGGATCGAAGCACTCGGTGACCAGCGGCCGATAGACGACTGCCAGGCTGATGAGTGTCAGCGAGGCGATGCTGCCCACCAGATACAAGGCCGTCGGGTCGATGGCGAGAATCGTGCCGAACAGGACATGCAGAAGGTCGATGTTCGAGCCGCGCAGCGACACGATGAGCACGCCGAGCGCCAGGGAGGTCAGATAGAAGGTGGCAAAGCTCGCGTCCTCCTTGAGCGCGGTGGTACGGCTGACGACACCGGAAAACAGGGCGACGCTGAGCCCGGCGACGACCCCACCAAGCCCCATGGCCGGAAGCGACAGGCCGCCGGCAATCAGGAAACCAATCGCGGCGCCGGGCAGGACCGCATGGCTCATGGCATCGCCGACAAGGCTCATGCGGCGCAGCATGAGCAGGACCCCGACGGGGCCCGAACCAAACCCGAGGGCGATGGAAGCGGCCAAGGCCCGGCGCATGAACCCATAGTCGGCGAAGGGCGAGACGAGAAACGAATGAAGGCTCATGCCACGTCCTCCTTGCATACCATGGCATCCTCGTCCCAATCCTCGGCCATGGCACGGGCACGTCGGAGGTTGTCCGGCGACAACGCCTCATCGGTCGCCCCCCAGGCGATGGCCCGGCGAGCCAGCAGGAGTGTTGTCGGAAAATGCGCCCGTACCTGCTCGAAATCGTGGAGCACCGCGATGACGGTGCGACCGTTGTCATGCCAGCGGCGCACAATCTCGAGGAGGTCGCGCGTGGTGCGCGCGTCAATGGCGGTAAACGGCTCGTCCAACACGATCACCCGTGCATCCTGCAACAGGAGCCGGGCAAAGAGCACGCGCTGAAACTGACCGGCCGAGAGCGAGCCAATGGCCCGTCGTTCGAACCCCTCCAGCCCGACCGCCGTCAGCGCCTGGCGGGCCTTCTCGGCCAGGCTCGGCGTGGCGCCGCCAAAGCCGCCGATCTCTCGCCACGCGCCCAGCATGACCGTGTCGGCCACGCTCAGCGGAAAACGCCGGTCGATGTCGGCGGCCTGGGGAAGATAGCCAAAATCGCGGGGCGACAGACCGCCAAGGTCGATCCTGCCCTCGGTGCGGGCCAACTCGCCCATCATCGCCTTCAGGAGCGTCGACTTGCCCGCGCCGTTCGGTCCGACGATGGCCGTCAAGCTGCCCGGTTCGAACTGGCCCGAGACATGATGCACGGCCGGGTGTCGGTCGTAGGCGACGGTGACGTTCTCGAGGCGGATACCTGGAAAGCTCATGGCAGCGACACCGCCCAGGCAATCATGAGCCAGAGTGGTACCAGAATGGCCACGATGCCCGCCAAGCGGCGTAGCGATGTCTGGGCCATCAAGGAGGACAGAAACGGGTCGGAAATCTTCATGGCCACTCCGGGCGACGGTAATACAATACAGCCTGATATGTTATAACATAACAAAACGGTATAGAAAGAATAAACACCCATTTCGCCCAGGTCCAGCAGCTCCGACAGGCTCTGACTGCGAATGGCAAGTCCGGCAACCGTTCGACAACCCCGAATACGCCTGAATGCCACTCACGTCGCTGACAATCTGCCCGTTTTTTCGCCAGAGTCGGCTCCATTCGAGCCAACGGGCACAGCAGCCCCTGCCGCGGTGGTGTGAGCGCAGCATCCTGGCCTAAACGACTGGTTTTCGGACTCGGCCGGGCGCACAAAAAAAGGCGGCCACGGGGGCCGCCTCGTCTCTCTCATCGCCGGATTTACTGACCGAGGTAGCTGCGGTACATCCAGACGGTTTTTTCCTGCTGGGAAATGTAGTCGCTCATCAGGGCAACGGTGCCCTCGTCGTTGGCCTCGCCGGCCAGACTCAGCAGTGCCCGCTGCTTGCCGATCAGCTTACCGAAGCCTTCGACGATGTTTTCCACCGCCTCGCGGCCGTCAGTCACATCTTTGCGCTCGGGGATTTCCGACCGCTCCATGTAGGTGCTGTAGGCATGGGCCGGCCGGTGCCCCAGGGTCAGGACCCGCTCGGCGATCTCATCGATTTTCACCAGCAGGTCGTTGTACAGCTCCTCGAACTTGGCGTGCAGTTCGAAGAAGTTTTCGCCCTTGATGTTCCAGTGATAGCCACGGACGTTCATGTAGAAGATCTGGTAGTTGGAAAGCAGATCGTTCAGGGCGTCTGCCAGTTCCAGTGTTTTGCCGGTATCAAGACCGATGAAGTTCTTGCTCATGGGTACTCTCCTTGTCAGTTCCTGATCTATTGAAAATGTATTTGTTGCCACTATAAGCCATTAGCCGGAACGGCGTGAAGTTGCCAGTGGCAATTCCGACCATAGACCGAATCAATACTCAGCCCTGGCACCAGATAGCATCAAGCTATCAAAACTCTTGAAACAATCAATTTAGAAATAATTCTCAATTGCCCTTAACTATGAGTTAGACACCACGACACGTTGGGGGGATTGAATCATGAGTGTCTTGAAACTGTTCGTCCACGACCATGGCATCAAGGGAGACCAATCGTTGCTGAAAACGATCACCTTTGCCATTACCCACTTTACCGTCGCGTTCACCGTCGCCTACGTGCTGACCGGGGACATCATCATCGGCAGCTTGATTGCGATGGTCGAGCCGTCCATCAACACTGTGGCCTACTTCTTCCACGAGAAGATATGGGCCCGCTACCAGCAAAAAGCAAGGCAACGGGCCATTACCGTTTCTTCAACCGCTTCCGCCAGCCACGGTTGACCCCGCCCGGGCCACCGTGGCCCTTCCCTTCCTTGTCCGCCCCCCGGCGCGACAAGTCACCGAAAATCGCCTACCCTAAACGGCTGACCCCACCTCAGCCCTGATTGGAGAAATAGGCGCATGTCCCAATACTGGCCCGAGTTCTTGACCATCGCCGTTGCCCACCTGCTGGCGGTTGCCAGCCCCGGACCGGATTTCGCGGTGGTGCTGCGCCAAGCCCTGTGCCAGAGCCGGCGCAACGCTTGGCTGACGGCACTGGGCGTGGGCACCGGTATTCTGGTGCATGTGGCCTATTCACTGCTGGGGATCGGGCTGCTGATCCAGCAGTCCCTCGTTCTGTTCAACGTCCTGAAAGTGGTCGGCGCACTGTACCTGCTGTGGATTGCGTTTCAGTGCCTGCGGGCACGGGCCGGCGCCCTGGAAGTGGTGATGGAATCGCAACGGGAACAGGCCCCGGGCGCCGCCTTCCGACTCGGGTTTCTCACCAACGCCCTTAACCCGAAAGCCACTCTGTTCTTCGTGGCCCTATTCTCCGTGGTCATCAGCCCCGGCACACCGGTGGCCGTCCAGGCCGGTTACGGTCTATACATGGCCCTTGCCACCGCGACCTGGTTCACCCTGGTGGCGGTGTTCTTCACCCTGCCCCGGGTTCGTCGGGCCTTCGCCCGCTTCGGGCACTGGCTGGACCGCCTGATGGGCGGCATCCTGCTCCTGCTGGCGGGCGAGCTGCTGCTGTCTACAGTGAGCGGATCAACGCCTCTGTCTGCTCCCAGCCCAGGCACGGGTCGGTAAGCGAACAGCCGTAGATCAGGTCATCACCGTCGTCCTGGCGCCCCGGCACCAGGAAACTCTCCAGCATGAGCGCCCGGATGTGGTCGTTTCCGGCCCGTTGCTGCGCCATCACCTCCCGGGCGATCTCCACCTGACGCTCCGCCTGCTTACGGGCGTTGTCGTGGCTACAGTCCACCATCACCGCCGTGGACAACCCGGCCTCGGCGAGGCGGCGGACCGCCGCGGCAATACTGGCGGCATCGTAGTTGGTCAGCCCTCGGCCGCCCCGGAGCACCAAGTGGGTGTCGCGATTGCCTCGGGTGGACACCATCACCGGCAGGCCGGTGGCGGAAACGCCCATGTGATGATGGGGGTGGGCCGCGGATTTCATGGCGTTGATCGCCACCTCGATGCCGCCGTCCGTCCCGTTCTTGAAGCCCACGGGCATCGGCAGCCCGCTGACCATTTCCCGGTGCACCTGGGACTCGGTGGTGCGGGCGCCGATGGCGGTCCAGCTCACCAGATCGCCTAGATAGTCCATGGCGAACGGACTCAGCGCCTCGGTGGCCAGGGGCAGACCGAGAGAGGCCAACGCCAGCAGCAGGCGCCGGGACCGGACCAGCCCCTGGTGCAGGTCCCCCCGACCGGTGCGCTCGGGGTCGTACAGAAGCCCTTTCCAGCCCACCGTGGTGCGCGGCTTTTCCAGATATGCCCGCATCACCAGAAGATAGCGGTCGCTGACCTCGTCGGACAGCGCCTTAAGCCGGTGGGCATAGTCCAGTGCCGCCACCTCATCGTGAATGGAGCAGGGCCCGAGGACGATCAGGGTGCGAGGGTCCTCGCCGCGCAGAATCGAGCGTATCGCCTGGCGGTGCCCCGCGATCTCGGCCAGGAGGGCATCATCGGCCGGAAACCGACCCTTGAGTTCCGCAGGCGTTGGCAGCGCCAGTTCCTGTCGGTGGCCGGCGGCTTCGGCAACGGCCCGTTCCAGAGTGTCGGTATTCAGTGGCATGTTCATCGCGGTGTTCCCGTTTCCCTGTGTCAGAATCAAAAAAGCCCCGGCTGGGTTGGCTACCAGTCGGGGCTTTTTCGAGTCCGGTGGCAGCCTGGGTGAACTGCCGGGCTGCCTTCCTCGTAAACGTTTTGGATCAGTATCCTATGGGCGGCCCGGGCTCTGGCTAAAGTAAAAGCCATAACCAAACCACCAAAAGAACACAGCAGCGACCGCTTTCGGTTCAAGGCCAAAAGCTTGCAGAAGATTGAATTGACAGGTCGCGTTTCTGATGTTCATGCTGTGCACTATATACCTCCGGTTTCCGCCTTGGCAACCCGAATGTCGCTTTTTTAGCCTGACCCGCCACCGATGGAGTAACCATGGCCCGTCATCCGGCATCCGCAACCACCTGGCTCCTGCTTGTTGTTGCGCTGGCCACCCTGGCTCTGGGGCTGGCGTCCCCCGCGCCGGCCCTCGCCGACACCACCACCCGCACCTTCACCCTGCAGGAACGTCCCGCCAGCGACGTGGCAACCCAGGTCCGGGCGCTGTATCCGGACGCCCGGGTCACGCCCCACGGTCAGTCCCTGATCGTCCGGGCCAGCCGCCGGGAGCTGGAGGAAATCGCCACCCTGGTGCGCTCCATCGATGTGGCACCGGCCCAGCTGCGCATCACCCTGCGAACCCGAGACCTCATCGGCGGCGGCCGATCCGGCGCGGGCCTGTCCGGCGGCAACGGCCAGGTCGCCGCCCAGGCGGAGCGCAAGGTGATCAGCACCCGCAGTGGACAGCAGCGGAGCCTGGTGGTGCAGGACGGACAAACCGCCCATATCAGCTCCGGGCAAATCCGGACCCTGCCGGTGGCCGTCCGTGCCGGCCGCAATCCGGCGGCGGTCCTGGCTCAGGTCAAGACCCGCAGCGGTTTTCTGGTCACGCCTCAGGTGATCTCGGACCAAGCCGTGGAGCTGTCCATTGTGTCCTTCGAGGAAGACCCGGCCAGCCTGGAGGGCTACGAAACCGAAGCCCTGGTGACCCTGCGGCGGGTGCAGCCTGGCCAATGGATTACCCTGGGCGGCGTCGCCACCAGCGAGGAGCGCCAGAACCAGGGTCTGGTCTACCAGGTGAACAGCAGTCGCAGCCGCGACCGCCAGGTGGAGGTGAAGGTCGAACTGCTGCCCTGAGATCAGACCGGGCGCCGGGCCAGCAGCACTCGCTTGGCCTCGTTGACCTGGGCGGCCAGGTAGTCGTTACCGCCCCGGTCCGGATGCAGTTTCTGCATCAGCCGGCGGTGCGCTGCGATCACTTCCTCCCGGGAGCAGCCGGGGGCCACGCCCAGCACCTCGCACGCTTCCCGCTCCGACATGCCATCGGCCGCCCTCCGCAGCCGCTCGTCGGGGCCGTTCCGGTCGCGCTTGACGCCTGACACCAGGCGCGTCAGGATGGGCAGGTGCCGCAGCAGTGCCGGGACTTTGCGCAGCAGGGGAATCACCGCCGCAACCGCCGCTGTGATCAGGTGTATCCGCCCGGTCAGCACCAGGACCAGCAACACCGCCCCGGCAACGCCGAGCACCAATGTCCACGAGGCTCGCTTTTTCGCCTCGGGCGCGAGCGATGCCCAGTAGCGCAGCGCGAAAAAGACCAGGCCGGCCAGCACCAGGCCCAAAATCCATTGCATTGATGCCTCCTCGATTGGCTTGTATCTTTGAGGGTTCGACCGGCCCCTCGTCATCCGCCCACGGAAAACGGTGACAGCCGTCGCCCTATTTTTATAGGATGCTATGTTTCAATCGGACGACTGGCCGTCCGAACTGCGTCACGGTTTGTTAACCAGATTCACACAGACTCACAGCCATAGCCCATGGACGTCCGTATTCCCCGAATACGGCATGGTGCCGGCTAATACCAAATGGATACAGATTCCAGGATCTGAACTATGCGCACAGCTTCCCGCTTCATTATTGTGATTCTCTTCCTCGGCGTCGTCCTCGGCGGTATCTTCGGGTACAAGTTCTACCAGTTCGGACAACTGAAGCAGCAGCTGTCCCAGCCCCAGCCACCCGCGCAAATCTCCGCCACCGTGGCCCGGGCCGAGCACTGGACCCCCACCATCAAGGCGGTTGGCAGCATCGAGGCCATCAACGGCATCGAGGTCGCCAACGAAGTGGCGGGCGTGGTCCAGAGCATCCACTTCGAGTCCGGCGACACCGTCAAACAGGGCGATGTCCTGGTGCGCCTGAACGCGGAAATCGACGAGGCGGCGCTGCGCACCCGGCGGGCCGAAGCTCAGCTGGCGGAGCAGGAATTCAAACGGGTCTCCGACCTGCTGCCGAAGCGGGCCGTGTCCCAATCCCAGTACGACCAGGCCAAAGCGGACTTCGACGCAGCCCGGGCCCGGGTCAACGAGGCCCAGGCCCAACTCAACCAGAAGATCATCCGGGCGCCGTTTGACGGCACTCTGGGGATCCGCATGGTGGACCAGGGCGAATACATCGCCACCGGTACCCCGATCGTTGAGATCAACATGCTGGATCCCATCTACGTGGACTATACCCTGTCCGAGAAATACCTGCCGGAGATTGCCACCGGCTACCCGGTCACCGCCACGGTTGCCGCCGTGCCGGACCGTCAGTTCCACGGTGAGATCAGCGCCATCAACACCTCCGTCAACCCGGAAACCCGCACCGTACGCGTTCGCGCCACCCTGTCCAACAAGGATCACCTGCTGCGGCCGGGCATGTTCGCCACCATCCTCACCCAGCAGCCGGAGGATGTCGAGGTGGTGACCGTACCGCGCACGGCCATCTCCTACAACACCTACGGCGACTTCGTGTTCGTGGTGGAAAAGAACGACCAGGGCGAACAGATCGTCAGCCGCCGTTCCGTCACCACCGGCCAGGCCCGGGACGGCCGCGTCGCCATCCTGTCCGGCCTGGATGCCGGCGAAACCGTGGTGGCCAAGGCCCTACTGCGGTTGCGGGCCGGTCAGCGGGTCGAGATTCAGGAAGCGTCCGGGCAGCCGGAGGAGGCATCTGAGTAATGCGATTCACCGACATTTTCATTCACCGACCGGTCCTGGCGACGGTCGTCAGCCTCCTGATCCTGCTGCTCGGTGCCCGGGCCGCCATGGAGATGGAGATCCGTCAGTATCCGGAACTGGAAAGCACCACGGTCACGGTAACCACCGCCTACCCGGGCGCCAGCTCGGACCTGGTGCAGGGCTTCATCACCACGCCGTTGCAGCAGGCGATCGCCGAGGCCAGTGGCATTGACTACCTGACCTCCACCAGCTCCCAGGGCGTGTCCACCATCGAGGCGAAGATGGTGCTGAACTACGACGCCAACGCGGCGCTGGCGGAAATCCAGGCCAAGGTGGCCAGTCAGCGCAACGTGCTGCCGTCGGAGGCGGAGGATCCGGTCATCACCTCCACCACCGGCGACTCCACCGCGCTCATGTACATCGCCTTCTACAGCACTGAGCTGGCGGTACCGCAGATCACCGACTACCTGACCCGGGTGGTCCAACCCAAGCTCCAGGCCCTGCCCGGTGTCGGCAAGGCCCGCCTGTTCGGGCGCAAATTCGCACTGCGGGTATGGCTGGACCCCGAGCGCCTGGCCGCGGTGGATATGACGCCGACGGAGGTGGTGGCCAAACTGCGCGCCAACAACTACCAGGCCGCGGTCGGCAACACCAAGGGCCAGTACGTGGAAATCGCCATGACCAGCGACACCGACGTGGCCGACCCGGACGCCTTCCGCAACCTGGTGGTGAAAACCCAGAATGGCACCCAGATCCGCCTGCAGGACATTGCCCGGGTTGAGCTGGGCTCCGAGACCTACGACGAACTGGCGCTGTACAAGGGCCAGCCGGCCACCTACGTGGCCATCGAGCTGGCGCCCGGCGCCAACCCCCTGACCGTCGCCGGCCTGGTCAAGGACGCGCTGCCGGACATCGAGAGCCAGCTGCCGTCCGGTCTGAACGTGCGCCTGGCTTATGATGCGTCCGACTTTATCGAGGACTCCATCAACGAGGTCATCAAAACCCTGGTGGAGGCGCTGGTGATCGTACTGGTGGTGGTGTTCCTGTGCCTGGGCTCCATCCGCGCCTCAATAGTGCCCTCGGTGGCGGTTCCCCTGTCCCTCATCGGCGGTGCCTTCATCATGCTGATGTTCGGCTTCTCCCTGAACCTTCTGACCCTGTTGTCGATGGTGTTGGCCATCGGCCTGGTGGTGGATGACGCCATCATCATGGTGGAGAACGTGCACCGGCACATCGAGCAGGGTGAGTCCCGGTTCGATGCTGCCATCAACGGTGCCCGGGAAATGGCGGTACCGATCATCGCCATGACCACCACCCTGGTGGCGGTCTACGCGCCGATCGGTTTCATGGGCGGCCTGGTGGGTTCACTGTTCACTGAATTCGCCTTCACCCTGGCCGGCACCGTGGTGATTTCCGGCATCGTGGCGCTGACCCTGTCGCCCATGCTGTCCGGCAAGGTGCTCAAGCCCCACGGCAACCCCGGCCGTTTCGAGGTGCTGGTGGAGAAATTCTTCACCCGCCTGTCCAACGGCTACAAAGCCGCCCTGGCGTCACTGATGCAGACCAAATCGGTGGTGGTGTTCTTTGCCGTGGTGGTGCTCGGCTCCATCTACTTCATGGTGATGATGAGCCAGAACGAGCTGGCCCCCACCGAGGACCAGGGCATCCTGTTCTATCAGGGCCTGGGGCCACAGACGGCCACTCTGGACTACCTGCAGGAACACGGCGATGAGGTTCAGCAACGGATGTCCGGCGTGCCCGGCTACCATGAAGACTTCATGATCATCGGCATCACCAGTCCCAACGCGGTGTTTGGCGGCTTCAAGATGAAGCCCTGGAGCGAGCGCGACATCACCCAGTTCGAGGCCCAGCCGCTGCTCGACGCCGAACTGAAGAAGGTCACCGGCCTGCAGACCGCGGTCTTCCCCCGGCCGTCGCTGCCGGGTTCCGGCGGCGGCCTGCCGTTCCAGTTCGTGATCACCACCGGCAACAGCTACGAGCAACTGGACCAGGTGGCCGATGAGCTGCTGGGCCGGGCCATGGCCAGCGGCAATTTCATGTTCCTGCAGAAGTCCATCAACTTCGACCGGCCGGTCACCCGCATCCATGTGGACCGCGACCGCGCCGCCGACCTCGGCCTGTCGATGCAGGACATTGGCCAGGCCCTGGCCAGCATGCTGGGCGTCGGCTACATCAACCGCTTCAGCATGGAGGGCCGCTCCTACCAGGTGATTCCACAGGTCGACCAGCGCTTCCGGCTGGATGAGCAGGCGCTCAAGGATTACTACATCCGGGCCGACACCGGCGACCTGGTGCCGCTGGCCAGCGTGGTCAGCTTCAGCCACGACGTCGAGCCGTCCAACCGCACCCAGTTCAACCAGCTGAACTCGCTGACCCTGCAGGGTGTGGTGATGCCCGGTGTGGCCATGGGCACGGCCATGGACTTCATGGAGCAAACGGCCGACGAGGTTTTCCCTCAGGGCTTCAGCTACGACTACACCGGGCAGACCCGACAGCTGGCTACCCAGGGTAACGCCCTGATGGTGACCTTCTTCCTGTCGCTGCTGGTGATCTACCTGGTGCTGGCGGCCCAGTTCGAAAGCTGGCGCGACCCGCTGATCATCCTGGTATCGGTGCCCATGTCGGTGGCCGGTGCCATGGCGTTCATCGTCCTGGGCTTCGCCTCCATGAACATCTACACCCAGGTGGGACTGATCACCCTGATCGGGGTGGTGTCCAAAAACGGCATCCTGATCGTGGAGTTCGCCAACCAGCTCCAGAAGGAGCGCGGGTTGGACAAGGTGCGGGCCGTCATCGAGGCAGCCGCCATCCGGCTGCGGCCGATCATCATGACCTCCCTGGCCCTGATCGTGGCCATGGTGCCGCTGCTGATCGCCATTGGTGCCGGCGCCCAGAGCCGGTTCGCCATTGGCCTGACCATCAGCGCCGGCCTGGGCATCGGTACCCTGTTCACCCTGTTCGTGCTGCCGGCGTTCTACATCCTGCTGGCCCGTGATCACCACGGCTCGGCTCAGGATGAGTACGACCAGCCGGCCGCTGGCCAGCCGGCGATCGGCCACTGACCGGCCCCGGCCTCCCGGCCCGGCTTCCGCCCAGGCGGTAGCCGGGCTTTTTTTGGCCTCAGGACAGGACCACCGCCTCGGCCCGGGAACCCGCCACCTGCAACAGCCGGCGGCGCCACTGCACGGTTTCGCTGGGCAGCTCACCGAAGTGCTGACGGTAGAGGGCGGCAAAACGCCCCAGGTGGGAAAAGCCCTCGTCCGCCGCATACCAGGAAATATGAGGCAGCTCGCAGCGGCAGTCCACCAGACGGCGGCGCACCCGGATCAGCCGGCAACGCTGGTAGAAGCGATAGGGGGTCATGCCGGTTTCGCGTTTCATCAGGTAGTAGAGGTTGCGCTCGCTGGCACCGGCGTGGCGGGCCAGTTCGGGCAGGTCAAAGACCCAGCCCCGCTGCTCCTGAATCAGATCGATGGCCCGCCGCAGCCGACGGTCCAGGCAGGGGCCGGGTCGGATGGCGGCGTCCGCGGCCAAGGCCCCGGTCAGCCGGTCAATCAGCTCCCGGGTACCCCGTACCGCGTCCGCATGGTCTAGAAAGAAACCGGCACGAAACAGGTAGTCGTCCACCAGACCTCGGGCCGTTGTCGGCGCCGGCGGAGCCCCAGCCGGGCCGATCCCCGGAGCGGGCACCACCAGGAGCGCCCGGCTGCCCGGGCCGAGCTCGACAACCACCGGGCCTGAGCGGACCATGACCAGCCGCCCGTCCTCGGCCCCAGCCTGGAAAACCTCCCCGTCGCCGACCACCCGCACCGGGCCGCTCAGTACCCGAACCCACAGGGGACCGGAACGCCGCCAGGGACCCAGACGCATCCGTCGGCAGGCGTTCAGGCACAGCACCGTGCCGGCCGCACACGACACCGCCGACACCGCCCCGACGGGCGCCCGCCCAGGCCGCGTCTGCCCCTCCCTCAGGCCAGCCAGAAGCCGCAGGGCAGCCAGCCATTCCGGCCATGAAGCCTGATTCAGTCTCAGAAAGGCGTCCAGCTCGAATCCGGCTGACAGCTCACCCGCCATAGCATTCCAACCTGTCGCAAGGGTGCCCCCTTTTTAAGGCAAGCCGGGGTGATCACCTAGCCAAATCTTGCAAAACGGCGCGTCGCTTGCCGGGGATTGGTCTGGAATTGACGTCTGT
This sequence comes from Marinobacter lutaoensis, assembly GCF_001981305.1. Classification (GTDB taxonomy): domain Bacteria; phylum Pseudomonadota; class Gammaproteobacteria; order Pseudomonadales; family Oleiphilaceae; genus Marinobacter; species Marinobacter lutaoensis. The sequence continues at coordinate 565,138 of NZ_MSCW01000007.1, forward strand.
CAAAGCCGCCGTTGGCGGCCGCAACAGCCCGGAACCGTATCGCCGGCCGCCACCATGCCGGCCTGACACACAACGGTCACATGTCTGAAGCATTCTTTCCGCCTATTACAAGCCACTGTCTTCAAAGGGATTCAGCCAATGACACCACGGTTCGGTATGCCACTCCAGCGGGCCGCCCTGGCCCTGACCGCCGTCGTTCTCGCCACCCCCATTTCCGCCGCCGACCTGGAGATCCATGGCTCCAACACCGTCGGCGCCAGCCTGGCTCCCCTGCTGGTCGGCGGTTACCTGGAAACCCGTGGCGAAGGGCCGGTCACGGTCACCGAGACCGGACACGCGAACGAGCGCCTGGTCCAGGCCCGGGTTGACGGCAAGCCCGTGGAGGTGCTGGTGGCGGCACACGGCTCCAGCACCGGTTTCAAGGCTCTGGCGGAAGGCCGTGCGGACATCTGGGCCTCGTCCCGTCCGGTCAAGGACAGCGAAGTCGAACAGTTCGGTCACCGGGCAAACCTTAAGTCCCTGGACAGCGAGCATGTCATCGCCATCGACGGCCTGGCCATCCTCGTCCACCCCGGCAACCCGGTGACTCAGCTGAGCATCGACACCCTGGCCCGGATCTTTGCCGGCGAGATCCGCAACTGGTCCGAGCTGGGTGGGCCGGACCGCCCCATTCACCTGTACGCCCGGGACGAGCGCTCCGGCACCTGGGACACCTTCAAGTCCCTGGTGCTGGGCTCCTCTTACACCCTGGCCGCCTCGGCCCGGCGCTACGAGTCCAACGACCGGTTGTCCGACGATGTCAGCCGGGACCCCTCGGGTATCGGTTTCACCGGCCTGGCCTCGGTACGCCAGAGTAAGCTGCTGGCCATTTCCGAGGGCAAGGCGCCGGCCCTGAAGCCAAACCAGCTGACCGTCGCCAGCGAGGACTACCCGCTGTCCCGGCGCCTGTTCATGTACACCCCCGGGGCCCGAACCACACCGATGGCGGCTCAGCTGGTGGCCTATGCCCTAGGCCCAGACGGTCAGGAACGGGTGGCGCAGTCCGGGTTCATCTCCCAGAACCCGATCGCGGTCAAACCGGAGTTCGACGACAGCGTGCCGGAAACCTTTCAGCGCCTGACCCGGAATTATCAGCGTCTGACCGTCAATTTCCGTTTCGCTCAAGGCCGAACCCAACTGGACAACAAGGCGCTTCGGGACCTGGAACGGGTACGTCAGTATCTTGAGCGGGAAGGACGTGTCGCGGCGGATTTGCTGCTGATCGGCTTCGCCGATACCCAGAGCAACGAGCTGCGGGCGCAGATGATTTCCGAACTGCGGGCGCTGTCGGTACGCCGGGCGCTGGCTGACCTGGGCGTGCGGGACGTGGCCTACACCGGCTATGGCCATTACATGCCGGTGGGCGGACGGGGCAGCGCCCGCAACGGCCGTGTGGAGGTGTGGATCCGCGCCCGCTGACCCGGGCCGCCCGTGCGGTGCTTCGGCAAACACGTATCCGCACGGGCACCACAGATATGTTTGGGTTTTCTATACTGGTCCGGTCATTTCCAACCAACAGACCGGATCCATGGACATCACACACGACCACCGCTACGCGATCAACCTGAATGTACGGGGCATCCAGCCCTCCGCCACCCTCCGCATCAACGAGCTGAGCAACCAGCTTCGAGCCGAAGGCAAGGACATCATCAAACTCGGACTCGGCCAGTCCCCGTTTCCGGTCCCCGAGCGCGTGGTCGAGGCCCTCAAGGCACACGCCCACGAGAAGGACTACCTGCCGGTGAAGGGCCTGCGTGGCCTGAGGGAAGCCATCGCCGGTTACATCAACCGCACCGAGCGCATGCGCTGCACCTGGGAAGACGTGCTGATCGGTCCGGGTTCCAAAGAGCTGCTGTTCATGTTGCAGCTGGCCTATTACGGCGACCTGCTGATCCCGCGGCCGAGCTGGGTCTCCTACGCGCCCCAAGCACGGATCATTGGCCGTTCCGTGCACTGGCTGCCAACCCACGCGGAGAACAACTGGCAGCTGACCGCCGAGGAGCTGGACATCATCTGCCGGGACGACCCGTCACGGCCGCGCATTCTGATTCTGAACTACCCGTCCAACCCGACCGGCTGCACCTACACCGACGACCAGCTGCTGGCCATCGCCAACGTCGCCCGCAAGTACAAGCTGATCCTGCTGTCCGACGAGATCTACGGCGAGGTGCACTTCGAGGGCAAGCACAAGTCCATCGCCCGCTACTACCCGGAAGGCACCATCATCAGCACCGGTCTGTCCAAGTGGGCCGGTGCCGGCGGCTGGCGCCTGGGCACCTTCATTTTCCCGCCCGAGCTGCGGCCGCTGCTGGACGCCATGGCGATCATCGCCAGCGAGACCTACACGGCCACCAGCGCACCGATCCAGCATGCCGCCATCACCGCCTTCAATGGCGGCGCGGACATCGACGAGTACCTTACGCAGTCGCGCCGGGTGCTCAAGGTGGTCGGTGAGTACATGCACCGGCGCCTGACCGAGATGGGGGCGGTGGTGCAGAAACCGGAGGGTGCCTTCTACCTGTTCCCGGACTTCTCCGATTTCCGCGAGCGGCTGGCGCGCAAGGACATCATGACCGCCCAGGCCCTGTGCACAGCCCTGCTTGAGGACACCGGCGTCGCCATCCTGCCGTCCAGCGATTTCGGCTTCGTGCCGGACCATCTGGGCGCCCGCCTGGCGTTCGTGGATTTCGACGGTGCCGCGGCCCTGACGCTGGCCCAGGGTGACTATGCCGAGCGCGAACTGGACGACGATTTCGTCAAGCAGGCTTGCCCGCGCCTGGTTTTGGCCATGGACAAGATGGCCCGCTGGTTCGGCAGCCTGTAACCCCACCGTGCTAGACTGGCACCCTCAAGTTCCATGCAAACTGAGGGTGCCATGTCCGAATCTCTTTCCCTTTCCGCCATTGCCGACGTTGCCGAGACCCTCGCGCGGGAGGCCGGTGAGCTGATCCGCCGCGAACGCGAGCAGAACACCCTGCGCACCGACTACAAGCATCAGACGGAGCTGGTCACCCACGCCGACGTGATGGCGGACGAATTCATCACCGACGCCATTCGCCAGCGCTTCCCGCATCACCGCATTCTGTCCGAGGAGACCATGCCGGATCTGAGTCAGGCCCGGGAGCTGGACACCCCACTGTGGATCGTCGACCCCATCGACGGCACCGTGAACTACGCCTACGGTCATCCCCAGGTGGCCGTCTCCATCGCCTTCGCGGAACGGGGGCAGGTGCAGGCCGGCGTGGTCCATGCCCCGTTCGCCGGTGAAACCTTCCGCGCCACGCGCGGTCAGGGTGCCACCCTCAACGGCCAGCCGATCCGGCACAGCGGCGCCTCGGATCTGCGCCAGTCCCTGTTCGCCACCGGTTTTCCCTACACCAAGGACAATCTGGCACCGCTGCTGCGCCGGCTGGACGCCATGATCCACCAGTGCCGCGACCTGCGTCGTATCGGCTCGGCGGCGCTGGACATCTGCTGGGTGGCCTGCGGCCGGCTGGATGCCTACTATGAGACAGTCAGCCCATGGGATTTCGCCGCCGCCCGCCTGATCGCGGCGGAAGCGGGGGCCACCGTGGGCCATTTCGGCACGGTACCGGAGGGCTATCCGGAGGATCTCTGGGGGCAGGACATCGTCATCGCCGCGCCGGAGATCTGGCCCCGCGTGCGGGACCTTCTCCGGGCGGCCTCGGGGTACGCGTAGGCGGTTTCAGCCCCAGGTGCCCTCGGCGATCAGGGCCCAGGCTTCCTCGAAGTCACCGGACGGGGCCCGGGCAAAGGACGAGCGGACGAAGCGCTGGATGCGCCCCTCCACAAACACCATGATGAAATCCGCGCCCCGGGCGGCACTGGTCCTGGGGCGCAGCCCCTGACGGATCTCTCCTTCCTTCAGGGCCTGACGCACCTGGGTCTCCAGGCGCTCGAAGAACTGCGACGCCCGCTTGCGCAGGGACGCGTTCTCGCCCATCAGGGCATCGCCGGTCAGCACACAGCACAGGCCGGGGTTGCGCTCGGCGAACACCAGCACCAAGTGCACCAGTTGTTTGAGCCGGGTGCGGACATCCTCCTGTTCCTGAAGGATCAGCTGGCAGCGGGAAAACACCGCTTCCTCGGCAAACTCGATCAGGGCCTCGAACATCTTCCGCTTGCTTGGGAAATGCCGGTACAGGGCCGCTTCGGTCACGCCCACGGTGCGGGCCAGGCCGGCGGTGGTGATGCGCGCCCCGGGGTCGTTTTCCAACAGCGCCACCAGGGCATGCAGGATCGCCTCTCGGCGACTCGGTTTCTGGTCGGTCATGACAGGATTACAGCGCTCTGAGTTTCGTTGTCGGCGGCGGTCACCGTGGTGCCGCCGCTCTTGTGGGGGTGGTGGGAATTGTGCCCGAGTTCAGAAAAAGGTGCCATCAATCGGCGACGAGGCGCTGGCGTAGCGCTTCTTCGGCATCCGTCCCGCCAGGTAGGCCTGCCGACCCGCCTCGATGGCCAGACGCATGGCATCGGCCATCCGGACCGGGTCCCGGGCCTGGGCGATGGCGGTGTTCATCAGCACGCCATCGCAGCCCAGCTCCATGGCGATGGTCGCGTCCGAGGCCGTGCCCACGCCGGCATCCACCAGCACCGGGACCCGGGCGTTCTCGACAATCAGACGGATGTTGTAGCGGTTCTGGATGCCCAGGCCCGAGCCGATGGGCGCCCCCAGCGGCATGATCGCCACGCAGCCCATATCCTCCAGCCGCTTGGCCAGCAGCGGGTCATCCGAGCAGTACACCATCACCTTGAAACCGTCCCGGATCAGGGTCTCGGCCGCCACCAGGGTTTCCGTCATGTTCGGGTACAGGGTCTTCTCCTCCCCCAGCACCTCCAGTTTCACCAAATCGTGACCGTCCAGCAGCTCCCGGGCCAGCCGGCAGGTCCGGACTGCGTCCTTGGCGGTGAAGCAGCCCGCGGTATTGGGCAGGATGGTGTAACGCTCGGGCGAAATGACATCCAGCAGGTTGGGCTCGTCCGGGTTTTGTCCCAGGTTGGTCCGACGGACCGCCACGGTGACGATCTCGGCGCCGCTGGCCTCGATGGCTCGGCCGGTTTCCGCCAGGTCGCGGTATTTACCGGTGCCGACCAACAGACGCGAGCGGTAGACGCGGCCAGCGATTTCCAGGGGGCGGTCTTCGGGGAGGGGGTGTTCGATGGTGTCAGTCATAGCCTATCCGGGTTGTTGGGAAAACATGCGGGGAACGGGTGGCCGGCACGGTTCAGCCGCCGCCGATGGCGTGCACCACCTCGATCCGGTCACCCGCCTGCAGGGTCACCTCGTCGTGGCGGCTGCGGGGGACGATGTCCTCGTTGACCTCGACCGCCACGCGCCGGCCGGCCAGGCCCAGGTGTTCGATCAGTGCGGTGACGGTCGAGCCCGCCGGCAGGGCCAGCGGATCGCCGTTGACGATCACTTGCATCATGCGCGGAATCTCCTTCGTCAGCGTGTGGACGGACGGCCCAGGCCGGCGGCCGCCAGCAGGGCCCAGCCAATCATGAAACAGAGCCCGCCCAGCGGCGTCACCGGTCCCAGCCAGGGCTGGCCGGCGAGGACCAGCAGGTACAGGCTGCCACTGAACAGCAGGATGCCGGCCAGGTGGAAGCCGGCGGCCCAGGCCAGCCGGCGGCCGGGCCAGCCCTGGCCGGCCAGCACCGCCACCAGAACCAGCGCCAGGGCATGATACATCTGATAGCTCACGGCGGTCTGGAACACCTCCAGCTGGCGCTCGCCGACCAGTCCGCGCAGGCCGTGGGCGCCGAAGGCGCCGGCCACCACCGCCAGCAGGCCAAGGATGGCGCCGGCCGGCAACGGCCAGCGCAGGGACGGCGTATCGTGTTCAGCAGTCACAGTGAATCCTCTCTCCGCTGTCCAGGTTCATCAGAGTCAGGGCGCCGCCCCAGACACAACCGGTGTCCAGGCCGATGAAACGGTCATGGCCGGTCTGCCCCGACAGGGCGGCCCAGTGGCCGAACACCACCCGGAGTCCGTCGTCCCTGGGCCAGTCGAACCAGGGGGCAAACCCCTCGGGAGCCTGACTGGCGGCCTCCTTGGTCGCCAGCTCCAGGGTGCCGTCCCGGGCGATGAAACGCATGCGGGTAAAGTAGTTGGTGATCACCCGCCAGCGGGCCCTGCCGGTCAGATCCTCGTGCCAGCACGCCGGCTCATTGCCATACATATGCTGGAAATACTCCGCCGCCTGGTCGCCCCGGATCACCGCTTCCACCTCGCGGGCGCAGGCCAACGCCTGCGCCAAGCTCCAGATGTGGGGCACGCCGGCATGGGCCATGGCCAACATCCGGTCCGGGTCGTAAACGCACAGATGCTGCCGGCGCAGCCAATGCAGCAGACGGTCGCGGTCCGGCGCTTCCAGCACCTCCTGCAGGGTATCCTTGGCCCGCGGCGAGTGCCCGCCCAGCGCCACCGCCAACAAATGCAGGTCGTGGTTACCAAGCACCACCACCGCCGCGTCCCCCAGGCTCTCGATGTAGCGCAGGGTCGCCAGCGACTCCGGCCCCCGGTTGACCAGATCCCCGGTCACCCACAGTCGGTCCCGCGACGGCGAGAAGTCCACCTTGGCCAGTAACCGGCGCAGGGGGCCGTGGCAACCCTGGATGTCACCCACGGCGTAGTCAGTCATCACCCACCTCCGGAATCGGTCCGGTGCGATCCCCGGTCAGGGCATCGGCGATGCGGACATAGTCCGCCAGGGTCAGGTTCTCCGGGCGCAGGCCGTCGTCGATGCCCAGGGCCCGAAGCCGGTCCGCACCGATCAGTCCGGCCAAGGCTTTGCGCAGGGTCTTGCGCCGGGCGTTGAAGGCGGTCCGGACCACCGCCTGCAGCGTGTCGAGATCCCGCGCCGGATGCGGCAGGGTGTCATAGGGCACCAGCCGGACCACGGCGGAGTCCACCTTGGGGGCAGGCCGGAAGGCACCGGGCCCCACTTCGAACAGCGGCTGCACCCGGCAAAAGTACTGGGCCATGATCCCCAGGCGGCCGTACTGGCTGTCGCCGGGCACGGCCGCCAGCCGTTGCACCACTTCCTTCTGCAGCATGAAGTGCATGTCCTTCACCACCCCGCTCTGGGACAGCAGGTGGAAGATCAGGGGGGTGGAAATGTTGTAGGGCAGGTTGCCGACGATGCGCAGCGGCTGGCCGTCGCGCACCAGCGAACGGAAGTCGAACTTGAGCGCGTCCGCCTCGTGGATGCGAAAGTCCGGATAGTTGAAGAATTTGGTGCGCAACACCGGGATCAGGTCACGGTCCAGTTCCACCACCTGCAGCCGCGGATTGAGTGCCAGCAGTTCCTCGGTCAGGGCGCCCAGGCCCGGACCGATCTCCACCAGGGCATCGTCCGGAGCGGGGTTGATCGCCCGTACGATTCGTTCGATCACGCCGGGATCGTGCAGGAAGTTCTGACCAAAACGCTTGCGGGCCTTATGCCCCTGTGGCCGGCTCATGCTCCGACCTCCCCGGCCCGGCGGCGGCAGCGGGCCATGTGCCCGGCCACCCGGATCGCGGTGTGCAGGCTGCCCGCGTCGGCGGTGCCGGTTCCGGCCAGGTCCAGGGCGGTGCCATGATCCACCGAAGTACGCACGATCGGCAGCCCCAGGGTGACGTTCACCGCACGGCCAAAGCCCTGATACTTGAGGACCGGCAGCCCCTGGTCGTGGTACATGGCCAGCACCGCGTCCGCCTGCTCCAGCCAGTGCGGGGTGAACAGGGTGTCGGCGGGCAGCGGGCCGGTCAGGCTCAGTCCCTCCTGGCGCAGCCGCGCCAGGGTCGGTTCGATGACCTCAATCTCCTCCCGGCCCAGGTGGCCGCCCTCGCCGGCGTGGGGGTTGAGGCCTGCCACCAGGATCCGGGGCTGCTCCAGCCCGAACCAAGCCCGCAGGTCCCGGTCCAGGATACGGGCAACCTGGCCCAGGCGCTCCGGGGTAATGGCGTCGGCCACCTCCCTCAGCGGCAGATGGGTGGTGACCAGCGCCACCCGCAGTTCATCGGTGGCCAGCATCATCACCACCCGCTCGACGCCGCACAGCGCCTGCAGAAACTCGGTGTGGCCGCTGAAAGCCACGCCGGCCTCGTTGATCACCCCTTTGTGCACCGGCCCGGTGACCATACCGTCCAGCACGCCGTCCAGGCAGGCGCGCGCGGCCGTTTCCAGGGTGGCAAGCACGTAGCGGCTGTTGGCGGGGTCCGGCTTCCCGGCTGCCCGGCTGACGCAGCCGGCGACCGGCCAGACCGACAGATGACCGGGCTCACACCGGGCCGGCTCGCCGGGCTGCCAGGGATGCAACGTCACGTCCAGCCCCAGGCGCCGGGCCCGCTCCGCCAGCAGAGCTTCACAGGCCACCACCACCAGGCCGGTGTCTCGCGCCTCCCGGGCCAGCATCAGGCACAGCTCCGGACCGATCCCGGCGGGCTCGCCGGCGGTCAGGGCCAGGGTCACCGGCGCGGTCATGACGCCGCCGCCCCGTCGTCGCCGGCGTTGGCCGGGCCGTAACCGTCCTTGAATTCGACGAAGGCCTCGTCGCGGATCTCCCGCAACCAGTTCTGCAGTTCCGCCTCGAATTTGCGTCGGTAGATGGCCTGGCGGGCGTCTGCTTCACGGACCTCGTTGCTGATGTCCTTCTGCCGGCGCTCCTGAACCTGCAGGATGTGCCAGCCAAACTGGGAACGGAACGGTCCCTTGAGTTCACCGATCCGGGCTTCCTGCATGGCCTGCTCGAACTCGGGCACCATCTGGCCCGGGCTGACCCAGCCCAGGTTGCCGCCGTCGGAGCCGGAGACCGGGTCGTCGGACTCGGCCTTGGCCAGTTCGGCGAAGTCCGCGCCTTCTTGAAGCCGGCGGTACAGGTCCCGGGCCTTGGCTTCGGCCTCTTGTTCGGTCAAGGCCTCGGACGGGCGGACCAGAATGTGGCGGACCCGATGCTGCTGCACCACCTGCGTCTGCTCCCCGCCGCGCTTGTCCATCACCATCACCAGATGGAAACCGCTGGTGTTCTCCAGCACCGGCGAGGGTTCACCCACGGGCAGTTCCGGGACCACCGGCGCCACCAGCGACGGCAGCTGGCTTTCCGAGCGCCAGCCCATGTCGCCGCCGTCCAGGGCGTTGCTGGCGTCGGACTCGGCCACCGCCACCTCGCGGAAGTCACGACCGTCGAGAATCTGCTGGCGCAGGCGCTCGGCCTTGTCCCGGGCAGCCTGGACCGAAGCCTCGTCGGTCGGGTCCTCGACCGCGATGAAGATGTAGGCCAGGTGGTATTCCGCATCCTGGCCACCCTGGGCCGCCAGGGCCTGGAGATAGTTCTCGACCTCGCGATCGGTCACCCGTACCCGGCTGCCAACCCGGCGCTGCTGGACCCGGCTGATCAGCATTTCCTGGCGGATCCGTTCCCGGGCCTGCCGGTAGCTGACGCCTTCGCGGGCCAGTTGCTGCTCGAACTCGGCCAGGCTGAGGCCGTTCTGGCGGGCGATGTTGGCCATGGTCTCGTTCAGCTCGTTGTCGCTGACACGCATGCCCATCTGGTCCGCCATCTGCAGCTGGATGGATTCGGTGATCAGCTGTTCCAATACCCGCTCTTCCAGCACCTGCCGGGGCGGCAGGCCGGTCCCCTGGGCCTGAAGCCGGGCCACGATGGTGTCGATGCGGTCGTCCAGCTGGGTCTGCAGGATGACGTCGTCATCGACGATGGCCACCACCTGGTCCAGCAGCGTCCGCTCCGCCTGGGCCGGCAGGGCGAGAACCAGCATCAGCAGCACCAGTACACTTGTCATACTCTGGCGAAGGGTCGCCTTCATAGTCACCTCGTTTTGCATTCAGGACGCACGCCGGGCGGCGTGCGTTTGTTGGTCCGGCAACGTGTCAGGGAGTTCCGAAACGCCGGCGCTCCCGTTCGTCGAACCCGTCAATGGCTTCCGACAGTTTGGCCGATGCGCCACCGGTGCCCCCCAGCCCTTTGAGCTGGATCTGGAAGAGCACGCGGGTCTCCAGCGTCTGGTCATCGGTCAGGTAGTTCTGGTGCACCAGTTGCACGCTCCAGCAGCAGTTGTTGTATTCAAGGCCGGCCAGCGAGCCGACGGTGCGCCCCAGGTCCTCGGCATAGACCCAGCGGCCGATCAGGCTCAGGCGGTCGGTCAGCGGCAGCACCCCGGCGACGTCGGTCTGTTCCAGTTCATCCTGGCTGTAGGTGTGGCCCAGGCTCGCCAGGTAACGATAGTCCCGGGAGTGGAACATCAGCTGGCTGCGGCCTTCCTCGGTGTCGCCGGTGTCCGGATCCCAGAGCCCGGAGCTGCGGATTTCCAGGGCGTCCAGGGGGTTGAGCACCAGCTCGCCGGCCAGCGGCGAGCGGCTGCGGGTGCCGCCCCCGGCGCCGAACAGGGTCACCTCGCGGTCGTCGAAATAGTGCACCTGACCCAGGCTGATCCGGGCCCGCTCGGCACCGCTCGCCAGATCATGAAAACGGCTGGTGATGGCCACCGTCAGTTGGTTGGCGTCCCCCACCCGGTCACCGCCGCTGAACCGGTCCGGCTCGAACAGCTGATCGAACCGGAAGCTCCGGAGCGCGGTGTCGAAGGCCGGGATGTCGTTCTGGTCCGCGTCGGCATCAGCCCAGGCGTAGTAGAGTCTCGGCTCCAGAGTCTGGTGGTAGGATTCGCCGAACAGCTGCCCCTGCCGGTCGAAATACAGGCCGTTGTCCCACTCCAGCACCGGCACCGCACGTTCGATGCTGCCGTCACCCAGGCTGTAGTCTTCCAGCTCGTAGCGGGTGTAGTCGAGGCTGACCGAGGGCCGGCTGAACCCCCACAGCGTGCGCACTGGCAGCGCCAGTTCAGGCACCGCACGCAGCCGTTGGCCATTGGCGGCGTCCAGGCCGCTGAGCTGGTCGTTGTCCCGTTGGAAATAGGTGTACTGGCTGTCCAGGTTCAATTGCCAGCCGGTTCCGCCGAGGCTGGCGTTGTAGCGGATGTCGGGCAGCTGGGCGTAGGGCGTATCCGCGTCGACAAGGTAGTCGCTGAGCGTCTGATAGTCGCTCAAATAGGCGTCCAGGCTCTGGTATCCGTCCCGGTAGCGGACGCCGCCCCTGCGTTCCAGATGGGTGGCGCGGTCGATCGCCAGGGTTCGGTTCAAGTCCCCCAGATAGTCGTTGTCGCTGACTACGGCAAAGTCCCCGTAGCCGCTCCAGCCCCGCCCGAACTCCGCCCGGGTTGTGGCCGCCAGCGCCCAGCGTTCGCCGTCTTCGCCGGGGTTGTCGTTGGCGTAGGCGCTGTCGTCGGCGATGTAGCCAAGCTGCAGGTCGGTCTGGCCGAACCGGCTCAGGTAACGGCCCTCGGCCTCGGTGAACAGGCCACGGCCGTGAATATACTGGGGCGTGAGCGTGGCGTCGTAGTGGGGCGCCAGATTGAAGTAGTAAGGCAGTGCCAGGAACAGGCCGCTGCCGGCACTGGAGGAACCGAACTGCGGATACAGGAAGCCGGATTTGCGGCGGTCGTCGATGGGGAAGCTCACCCAGGGCCAGTAGAACACCGGCGTATCCAGCACTTCCAGTCGCACGTGGCGCGCGGTGCCGAAGCCCTCGGCACGGTCCAGACGAATGTCGGAGGCCACCAGAGCCCAGTCGTTCCGGTGCGGTCCGCAGGTGGTCAGCACGCCCTCCTCGATCCGGACGTCGTTCTCGCCGATGCGCGACAGCCGGGCCGCGGAGCCACGCATTTCGGGACCGTGCAGCAAAAAGGTGGCGGTGTTGATGTCGAAGCGACCGGAGTCGACGTTGTATTCGGCGGACTCGCCGGTCAGCAAAAAGCCCTGCCCCCGGCTCACCAGTGGGCCCAGCACCGACACCTGGCCGGCGGCCTGGTCGTAGCGGGCCTCTTCCCCGGTGACTTCAAAGGCACCCTGACGAATGCGTACGTCACCCTCCAGGTGCAGGGTCCGGTCAATCTCGTACCGGGCATTGAGGCCACTGGCCTGAAGCGGCTGCCCGGGGTCGACGCCATCGTCGGCCAATGGCGAGTCCAGGCCCGCGCCGGACGGCAGGTAGCCACCGTCGCAGAACACCGGCAGCCGCTGCTGTACCGACTCGGGCAGCTCCGCCCGGGGCCGCCAGTCGAGTTCCGCCGCGCTCGGGGCCTGCCCCGCCCGGGCACCGGCCGCGCCAAGGAACAGCCCGCCCGCCAGCCCGGCCAGGGCCATCATCAGCCGCCGGAGGTTCCGGCTGGGCCGCCGCTCAACCGGCGTCGTCTGGCTGTGGATCACGCGTGGCACGGTGGCAGGATTCCTGTTCCGGGTGTTGGCATTGCCTAGGGTGAATTCGAGCCGCCTAGTTTACACGGGCCCTGTTACCTTGTTAACGGAAAGTCCCGGCAAAACCGTTTTACCGTCCCCGGCCGCTCTGATAACGTTCGCTGTCAGTGCCAACAACAATCGGGATTTGACACTCACCGCCTATGGACACGCGCCTGCAGTCACTGACCCGCTGGCTCCGGCAGCTCGACGGCTTCGGCGAAGCCGAGCCGCAACCGGTCTCCGGCGACGCCAGTTTTCGACGCTATTTCCGGGTGTGGCGCCAGCAGCCGGGGCAACCGCGCCAGCCATACATCGTCATGGATGCGCCCCCCGAGCACGAGGACTGCCGCCCCTTTGTCGCCATCGCGCGGCACTGGCACACCGCCGGCATCGCCGTGCCTGCAATCGAGGCCGAGGATCTGAACCAGGGATTCCTGTTGCTGGAAGACTTCGGCGATCGTCTGATGCTGGCGGAGCTGACCGACGCCAATGCCGACCGGCTGTACGCCGAAGCCCTGACGGAGCTGGTGGCGATTCAGCGGTTGGCGCCGCCGGCCGGCTACCCGCTGCCCCCCTACGATGCCGCGTTGCTGGACCGGGAGATGGCGCTGTTTCCGGACTGGCTACTGAGCCGGCACCTGGGCCTGTCGTTGGGCAACGCCGAGCGCTGCCTGCTGGACACCACCTTCGCCTTTCTCAGGGAAAGCGCCCTGGCCCAGCCCGAGGTCACCGTGCACCGGGACTACCATTCCCGTAACCTGCTGGTGCGCCCCGGCACCGGCCGCCCGGGCGTCATCGACTTTCAGGATGCGGTCACCGGACCGGTGACCTACGACGCCGTCTCCCTGCTCAAGGACTGCTACATCCAGTGGCCGGAAACGCGCCTGTGTCAGTGGCTGGAACAGTACCGCCAGGCTTCTCGGGACGCCGGCCTGCACCGGGCCGACCCGGACACCTTCCGGCAGTGGTTCGAGCTGATGGGGATGCAACGGCACCTGAAAGCGGCCGGCATCTTTGCCCGGCTGGCCATCCGCGACGGCAAGGCCGGCTATCTGAACGACGTGCCCCGCACCGTCGGCTACCTGGTCCGGGCCAGCGCCCGCCAGCCCGCCCTGCGCCATTTCCACGACTGGCTGGTGAACGAAATCATGCCCCGGATCGAAGCGGTGATCGGCCCGGCCCCGGAGGTGCCCGCACCGTGAGGGCCATGATCCTTGCCGCCGGCAAGGGCGAGCGGATGCGACCGCTGACCCTGACCACCCCCAAACCCCTGCTGTGCGCCGGGGGCAAACCGTTGATCGCCTATCACCTGGAGCACCTGGCCCGGGCCGGCTTCCGGGAGGTGGTGATCAACCACGCCTGGCTGGGCGAGCAGATTGAGGCCGCCCTTGGCGACGGCCGCCGCTTTGGCCTGTCGATCCGGTACTCCCGGGAAGGCCAGCCCCTGGAAACCGCCGGCGGTATCGTCCGCGCCCTGCCGCTGCTGACCGAGGGCGGCTCGGACTGGTTCCTGGTGGTCAACGGCGACATCTGGAGCGACTTCCCCCTGAGCCGCCTGACCCCGGTGACCGATGCCGACGCGGTGCTGGTGGTGACCGACAACCCCGATCACCACCCGGGCGGCGACTTCTACCTGCACCCCTCCGGCCGGCTGTACGGTGACGGCCCGGAAACGTGCACCTTCACCGGCATCAGCCTGCTGCACCGCCGCCTGTTCGACGGCCTCGACGACCGCACTGGCAAGCTCGGCCCGGTGCTGCGCCGGGCCATGGCCCGGCATCGGGTCCGGGGCTGCTACCACGCCGGCGCCTGGATCGATGTCGGCACGCCGGAACGGTTGCAGGCATTGGACCGGCGCCTGTCGGCGCAGCACGGTGACTGACGCCATGGCCTCGCCCCCCGACCCCCAGATGCCCCCCCGGCTGCAACGCCGGCTTGCCCGCCTGCTGGAACAACTGGCGAGTCACGAGCACCAAACCGTTCGGCTGATCGCGCGGTACCGGTTGCCGCGCTGGTGCCGGCGCCCGCTGTTCTTCCTGCTGGGTTACATTGCCCGGGCCGACGGCCGGGTCACCGAAGCCGACATCGACTACGCCGAAGACGTGATCCGCGCCCTTGGATTGAGCCGGCGCCAGCGACGGACCGCCATCCGCTGGTTCCAGAAGGGTAAGGGTGTGGAGCGGCTGCCAGCGTGGCGGGGCCTGGCGCTGCACCTGAGTCACTGGCTGTGGCCGGCACCGGCGCTGCGGGTGGCGGCCTGCCTGTGCCACGCCACCCAGCTGCAGGGGCCGCCGAGCAAACCTCGGCAGCACCGGTGCGAGGACGCCATCCTCCAGATCGGCCTGCCGCTGACGGTCAGCGACGACCTGCTGGCCAGCTACCGCGCCGCGTACTGGCCAAGCGACCTGCTCCCCGAGGCGCCGGAAAACTACGATCAGGCCTGCCAACTGCTGGGCCTGTCCCGACACGCCTCGCTGCCTCAGCTGAAGCAGGCCTACCGCCGCAGGATTTCGGAGTGCCACCCCGACAAACTGTCCCAGCGCCAGCGGTCAAACCGGGAGCTGGCGCTGGCGAAGGAACGGCTGCTGCGCTATCAGCAGGCCTGGGAACTGATTAAGCGCCGGCACCGGAGCTAGGACCCGCTGCGGCGCCCCAACCAGGCCAGGATCCGGTTGGCCAGGGCCTGGGCCGCCGCGGGCCCCGGCGGCACCGCCATGGCCACCGGCTGACGCTGGTAATCCGAGAACCCGGCCCGCCGGGCCGTCACCCAGCGCTCCCGCCCCGAGCGGGCCTCGACCACGGGGTACAGTTCCAGCAAGGCCAGCCCCTGGGGCGCTGCCAGCCGCTGGGCAAGCTCGGACTCACGTCCGGGGTAGAAGGCCGGCGCCACCCAGACCCGGAACGGGACCGACGCCTGGCCCAGATCGGGTGCGACCACGTAAAAAGCGGCGCGACCGATCCCCACCGCCCCAAGTGGCCCGTAGCCCTGGCCCGCCAGCCAGGCCACCGCCGCCTGCAATTGGCCCTGGACCCTAGCCCGGTAGTCCGCCTCGGCCCCTTCCGACGCGGGCGTCGCCAGTACATCAATCATCACGCCGGGGGCCGGTGGCGGCGTCTGGCCCGGGACCGTCGGCGCGCGTTCCAGCCGTGCCCGGACCGACTCCGTCGGCGGTTCGAGCCCCAGGGTCAGCACCGCCCAGCCGGCGTCCGCCAACGCCTCCGCCACGGCCAGCACCAGATCGGTACCGGCCGACTCGCCTTCGTTCGCCATCAGCACCAGCGCGCCCCGCGCGTCCGGCCGCCCCTCGGGAAACCACAGCGCCAGGGTCTGCCCCCCGCCCTCCGGTTCCAGCCAGCGTACTCGGTCCGGGAAACGCCGCTGCAATGCGCCTTCCGCCAGCCCGGTGTGCACCGCTAGGCGCGGAGCCTCGGGCGCCGGCTCGGCGTCCGCCGGCGCCGGTGACTGCGCCAGTGCCGGCCCCAGCATCAGCGCCCACACCCCCAGCACGCGGCCCGCCCGCATCCAGCACCGTTGCACCCTACGCACAGATCCCCACCTCCGGACAACGAAATCCCACACTCAAGCTGGTAGACTAGCAGCTTCCCGGACACCCTGGCAGGGCCCCACGCCGGACCGGCGGCACGCCACCGGATGCGCCCTGCACCGAGCGAACCCTGAGAGAGACGACATGAATCCGTACCTGATCGCCCCTTCCATCCTCTCCGCCGACTTCGCCCGCCTTGGCGAGGAAGTCGACACGGTGCTGGCCGCCGGCGCCGACATCGTCCATTTCGACGTCATGGACAACCACTACGTCCCCAACCTGACCATCGGCCCAATGGTCTGTGAGGCCCTGCGCAAGCACGGTGTGACCGCTCCCATCGACGTGCATCTGATGGTGTCGCCGGTGGACGACCTGATTCGCATGTTCATCGACGCCGGAGCCACCTACATCACCTTCCACCCGGAAGCGAGCAACCACATCGACCGATCCCTGCAACTGATCCGTGACGGCGGCTGCAAGGCCGGCCTGGTGTTCAACCCGGCCACGCCGCTGAGCTACATGGACTACGTTATGGACAAGCTGGACATGGTGCTGCTGATGTCCGTCAACCCGGGCTTCGGCGGCCAGAAGTTCATTCCGTCGACCCTGGACAAGCTGCGCGAGGCCCGCCGTCGGATCGACGCCAGCAACTACAACATCCGCCTGGAGATCGACGGCGGTGTCAAGGTCGACAACATCCGCGAGATCGCCGAGGCCGGCGCCGACACCTTCGTGGCCGGCTCAGCCATCTTCAACACCGACGACTACCGGGCCACCATCGACGCCATGCGCGCGGAGCTGGAACAGGCCCGCAAGGTGCTGGCCTGATGAGCCTGAAAGGTCTGTTCAACGCCCGCTGGCCGGGCGTTGCCCTGTTCGACCTGGACGGCACCCTGGTGGACAGCGCGCCGGACCTGGCGGCGGCGGTGGACCGGATGCTGGAACACCTGGGCCGCGCCCCCGCCGGCCTCGACCAGGTGCGCCAGTGGGTCGGCAACGGTGCTGCCATTCTGGTGCGCCGCGCCCTGGCCGGTCGCATCGACTGGCAGCCGGCGACCCCCCGCGACGACGCCCTGTTTCAGGATGCCCTGGCCATCTTCTACCACCACTATGGGCAGCTCAACGGCCAGCACGCCCGGGTGTTCCCTGGCGTGACCGACTGCCTCGCGCATCTGGAAGCACACGGTTGCCGGCTGGCGGTGGTGACCAACAAGCCCGGACCGTTCGTGGCACCTCTGCTGGAACGGGTGGGCCTGGCCCGGTGGTTCGAACTGAGTGTCGCCGGTGACACCCTGCCGGTGAAGAAACCAGACCCGGCGCCCCTGCTGCACGCCATGACACAGCTCGGCGGCACCCGGGGCACCACGGTGATGGTGGGGGATTCCGCCGCCGATGTAAACGCGGCCCAGGCCGCCGGCATCCCCTGCGTGGCGGTTCGTTATGGCTACAACTTTGGCCAGCCGGTGGATGCCTTGGGTGCGGACGCGGTTGTTGATTCGCTGACCGAGCTTTTGTAATCTCACCCCACGACGTTTGGTAGAGCATCTGTTTTCTCGGGAGATTCCTGCCGTGCAGGGACTGAATCTGACTGCAGCGCGAGGCATCCTGACAACCCGCGCAACACGATGGTGGCGATGGCGCACCGGTTGACCCGGCCCCGTGGCTGACCGGCACCCGTTGCCTGTCCGGCCCGCAACCGCCCGCGCAGGACCCGGTCCGTCCGAGTCCCGCGCAGCCAAGCAGATCAGACTTCAGGAATCCATGACATGACGCCCGAGCAATTCGCCGAGCTTGCCCAAGCCGGCTTCAACCGCATCCCCGTACACCGTGAGGTCCTGGCGGATCTCGACACGCCCCTGAGCACCTATCTGAAACTGGCCAGCGGCCCCTACTCTTACCTGTTCGAATCGGTTCAGGGGGGGGAGAAATGGGGGCGCTACTCGATCATCGGCCTGCCCAGCCGGGAGGTACTCAAGGTGTTCGGGCAGCGGATCGAACTGCACCGCAACGGCGAGGTGGTGGAACAGACCGAGGCCGAGGATCCCCTGGCGTTCGTCGAACACTTCCAGCAGCGCTTCCACACCCCGGACCTACCGGAGCTGCCCCGCTTCAACGGCGGCCTGGTCGGCTATTTCGGCTACGACACCGTGCGCTACATCGAAAAGCGGTTGAAAGACAGCTGCCCGCCGGACCGGATCGGCACCCCGGACATCCTGTTGATGGTGTCCGATCAGGTGGTGGTCTTCGACAACCTGCGCGGCAAACTGCACCTGATCGTGCACGCCGACCCGGCTCAGCCTCAAGCCTATGATCGCGCCCAGGCCCGGATCGACGCCCTGGAAGCCCGCCTGCACCGGCGCACCGCCGATGCCCCACGCACGCCCGAGCCGCTGCGCGGCACGGCGGTGGACGAAAGCGACTTCGTCTCCGGCTTCAGCCAAGACCGGTTCGAAGCGGCGGTGCAGCGGATCAAGGACTACGTGCTCGATGGCGATGTCATGCAGACGGTCATTTCCCAGCGCATGTCCATCCCGTTCCAGGCGCCGCCACTGAACCTGTACCGGTCGCTGCGGGTGCTCAACCCCTCCCCCTACATGTACTTCCTCGACCTGGAGGACTTCCACATCGTCGGCTCCTCACCGGAAATCCTGGCCCGGGTGGAAGACGGCGAAGTCACCGTCCGGCCCATCGCCGGCACCCGGCGACGCGGCGCCACCGAGGCCGAGGACCGGGCCCTGGAAGCCGAGCTGCTGGCCGACCCGAAGGAAATCGCCGAGCACCTGATGCTGATCGACCTGGGCCGCAACGACGCCGGCCGGGTGTCCGAAACCGGCACCGTGAAGGTGACGGACCGGATGATCGTCGAGCGATACTCCCACGTGATGCACATCGTCTCCAACGTCACCGGTCGCTTGAAGGAAGGCACCAGCTGCCTGGACGTGCTGCGGGCCACCCTGCCCGCCGGCACCCTCAGTGGCGCCCCGAAGATTCGGGCCATGGAGATCATCGACGAGCTGGAACCGGTCAAACGGGGCGTCTATGGCGGCGCCGTCGGCTACCTCTCGTTCAACGGCAACATGGACACGGCCATCGCCATCCGCACCGCGGTCATCAAGGACCAGACCTTGCACATCCAGGCCGGAGCCGGGGTGGTGGCGGACTCGGTGCCACGACTCGAGTGGAAGGAAACCATGAACAAGGGCCGCGCCATTTTCCGGGCCGTGGCCATGACCTACCACGATTTCGACCACTGAGGCGGAGGCACCGACCATGCTGCTGATGATCGACAACTACGATTCCTTCACCTACAACGTGGTGCAGTATCTGGCGGAGCTGGGCGCCGAGGTGCGGGTGTACCGCAACGATGACATCACCCTTGAGCAGATCGAGGCGCTCCGGCCAGAGCGGCTGGTGATCTCCCCCGGGCCCTGCACGCCCAACGAAGCGGGCATATCCATGGCCGCCATCCGGCACTTCGCCGGCAAGCTGCCGATCCTGGGCATCTGTTTGGGTCACCAGGCCATCGGCCAGGTGTTTGGCGGCCGCATCATCCGCGCCGGCCGCGTCATGCACGGCAAGGTATCACCGGTATACCACCGGGACGAAGGCGTGTTCCGAGGCCTGAACAATCCCCTGCAGGCCACCCGCTACCACAGCCTGGTGATCGACCAGGCCAGCCTGCCCGAGTGCCTGGAAGTCACGGCCTGGACCCGCCACGAGGACGGCTCCGTGGAGGAAATCATGGGCGTCCGTCACAAGACCCTGCCGATCGAAGGCGTGCAGTTCCACCCCGAGTCGATCATGACCGAGCAGGGCCACGAGCTGCTGCGCAACTTCCTGAGAACCCGCTGAGAGGCCAGAATCGCCATGGACATGAAACAAGCCCTGAACCGGATTGCCGCCAACCTGGACCTGTCCCGGGACGAAATGAAATCGGTGATGCGCATCGTCATGAACGGCGAAGCCACCGATGCCCAGATCGGTGCCTTCCTGATGGGGCTGCGCCTGAAAAGCGAAACCATTGACGAGATCACCGGGGCAACCGAAGTCATGCGCGAACTGGCCACCCCGGTGACCGTCAACGCCGAGCCCCTGGTCGACATCGTTGGCACCGGCGGCGACGGTGCCAACCTGTTCAACGTTTCCTCCGCCTCCGCTTTCGTGGTGGCCGCCGCCGGAGGTTACGTCGCCAAGCACGGCAACCGCGGCGTTTCCTCCAAGAGCGGCAGCGCCGACCTGATCGAAAAAGCCGGCATCAACCTCGATCTGACGCCGGAGCAGGTGGCCCGCTGCGTCGAGCAGATCGGCGTCGGTTTCATGTTCGCACCGGCCCATCACGGCGCCATGAAACACGCCATCGGTCCCCGCCGGGAGCTGGGGTGCCGCACCCTCTTCAACATTCTCGGCCCCATGACCAATCCCGCCGGCGTCAAGCGCCAGCTGCTGGGCGTCTTCACCCGGGAGCTGTGCCGGCCCATGGCGGAAGTTTTGAAACGCCTGGGCTCCGAGCATATTCTGGTGGTCTGTTCCAAGGACGGGCTGGATGAAATCAGCCTGGCCAGCTCGACCCACGTGGCGGAGCTGAAGGACGGCACAATCACCGAGTACGACATCACACCAGAGGACCTGGGCATCAAGAGCCAGTCCCTGGTGGGCCTGACCGTGGACTCGGCGGACGAGTCCCTGGCGCTGATCAAGGCAGCCTTCGGCCGCGGCCACGACGAGCTGAGCGAGAAGGCCCGGGACATGATTGCCCTGAACGCCGGCGTCGCCATCTACGTCGCCGGTCTGGCGGACACCGCCCGCGAGGGTGTCGACATGGCGCTGGACGCCATTGGCTCCGGCCTGGCCGCCGGCAAGCTGTCCGAGCTGGTCGACTTCTCCCGTTGTTTCTGAGGCCATGAACATGAGCAACCGTCACAACGACCGAACACCCACCATCCTACGCCGGATCGTCGACCGCAAGTGGCAGGAAATCGACGACCGCAAGCGCCGGGCACCGCTGGCGGACCTGAAGGCCCGTGCCGGCGACCAGCCATCGGCACGGGGCTTTGCCGAGGCCCTGGCCCAACGTATCCGCCAGCAGCGGCCGGCGGTCATCGCCGAAATCAAGAAAGCCTCCCCGAGCAAAGGCGTGTTGCGTGACCCCTTCCACCCCGAGGCCATCGCCGAAAGTTACGAGCGCGGAGGGGCCGCGTGCCTGTCGGTGCTCACCGATCACGACTTCTTCCAGGGGCACGAGGACAACCTGCGGGCGGCCCGGGCCGCCTGCGACCTGCCGGTGCTCCGCAAGGACTTCATGGTGGCGCCCTACCAGGTGTACGAAAGCCGTGCCATCGGCGCCGACTGCATCCTGCTGATCGCCGCCTGCCTGACCCGGGACCAGATGCAGGAACTGGAGGGCATCGCCCACGAAATCGGCCTGGACGTGCTGGTCGAAGTGCATGCCCCGGAGGAGCTGGACGATGCCCTGACCCTGGACACCCCGCTGGTGGGCATCAACAACCGCAACCTGCACACCTTCGAGGTCTCCCTGGATACCACCTTTGGGCTCCACGACCGCATCGCCGGGGACCGCGTGACCATTACCGAAAGCGGCATCATGAGTCGCGGGGACGTGACGGCCATGACGGCGCGGGGGATTTACGGCTTCCTGGTGGGCGAATCCTTCATGCGGGCGCCGGAACCGGGCGAGCAGCTCCGGGCCCTGTTCTTTCCCGAGGACTGATCAGTCCGCCGGCGCCAGCGCGTCCTGCAGCAGTGCCTGCAGGTGCGCGGGCAGACGGCCGGCCAGCGCCAGGGCGGCGGCGTGTCCCCTCGGCGTCATCTTGGCCCAGGTGCGGCGGACGATGCGCAACCACTTGTCCCGGTCGTAGTCCGTTTTTTCCTCGTAGAAGTCCGCAAAGTAGCGCTCCAGAAACACCAGACAAGCCACGTCTTCCAGCAGCTGGGTGTCCGGGTCCCGGCGCAACTCGCGCTTGCTGAGAATCACCGCCACCCGTTCACACGCCTCCGGCGGGTAACCGCACTGCGCCATGATCTCCGCCGCCCGCCGACCATGCCTGCGGCCACAGGACTGACGCCACTGATAGTAGCCGGCCCGCCCGTCCGGAAACTCGCCGCGCGGCAGCATCCAGCGTTCGATGTGCTGAGCCCGGCAGGCAATCTGCATTCGCTCCGACGGGTTCGGCTCCAGCGCAAACAGCCATCGGGTCATGTGCAGGCTGTAGGCGTACTCCCGGGGCAAGGTCTGCCCATCCACCTGTTCGGTGTTGGGATCGGCCCGGTTGGCCTCGTCAATTCTGGCCAGGACACAGGCCAGGGACGGCTGTCCAGTCATCTCACGCTCCTGAGCTCGCGGCTCGCAATCCGGTGTTCTCTGGCCGGAAGGGTAACGCGCCGGAGGGGGCTTGGGTAGGGGATTCTGAGAACCGAAGCGCCCCACAACGGGGCACTCCGGCCCGCGCAGGCCAAGTGCTTGAGCCCTGGCCATGATCCGCTATGGTGATTGAGTGGATGGTTTCGAAATGCACCATCACCTCCTGTTCGACCAAGTCCTGCTTGCCACCCGGAGGAAGACATGAACTATCAGGTCGACTTGGCCCAGAGGCGCTACCGGTTCCGCGACCTCAGGGAGCTGATGGCCAAGGCCAGCCCGCTGCGCTCGGGGGATTGCCTCGCCGGCATCGCGGCGACCAATGCCACCGAGCGGGTGGCTGCCCAGTACTGTCTGGCGGAGGTGCCGCTCCGACGCTTTCTGGAAGAGCCGCTGATTCCCTACGAGCGCGACGAGGTGACCCGGCTGATTCTGGACAGCCACGA
Organism: Marinobacter lutaoensis; assembly: GCF_001981305.1. Classification (GTDB taxonomy): domain Bacteria; phylum Pseudomonadota; class Gammaproteobacteria; order Pseudomonadales; family Oleiphilaceae; genus Marinobacter; species Marinobacter lutaoensis. Next base: position 587,858 of record NZ_MSCW01000007.1, read on the forward strand.
CCCGGCCGCCTTCGCCCCGGTGGCCGATCTGAGCGTGGGCGAGTTCCGTGACTGGCTGCTGTCCGAGCAGGCCGACACGTCGGTGCTCACCGCGCTGGCGCCGGGCCTGACGCCGGAGATGGTGGCGGCGGTATCCAAGCTGATGCGGGTTCAGGACCTGATTCTGGTGGCCGGCAAGTGTGAGGTGGTGACGGCGTTCCGTTCGACCATTGGCCGGCAGGGGCGGATGTCGACCCGGCTGCAGCCCAATCACCCCACCGACGACCCGGCCGGGGTCGCGGCCAGCGTCCTGGACGGGTTGCTGTACGGTAACGGCGACGCGGTGATCGGCATCAATCCCGCCACCGACAACTACCACGCGGTCACCCGGCTGATGCGGATGCTCGACGACGTCATCCGACGCTACGACATTCCAACTCAGTCCTGCGTGCTGACCCACGTCACCACCCATCTGGAAGCCATCAACCGGGGCGAGCCGGTGGACCTGGTGTTTCAGTCCATTGCCGGCACCGAGGCGGCCAACGCCAGTTTCGGCGTCAGCCTGTCGCTTCTGGACGAGGCGCACCAGGCCGCGCTGGCGCTGGGGCGCGGTACAGTGGGGCAGAATGTGATGTACTTCGAGACCGGCCAGGGCAGTGCCCTTTCTGCCGACGCCCACCATGGCGTCGACCAGCAGACCTGCGAGGCCCGGGCCTACGCCGTGGCACGGCGTTTCGACCCGCTGCTGGTGAACACCGTGGTGGGGTTTATCGGCCCGGAGTACCTGTACGACGGCAAGCAGATCATCCGCGCCGGTCTGGAGGACCATTTCTGCGGCAAGCTGCTTGGGGTGCCGATGGGCTGCGACATCTGCTACACCAACCACGCCGAGGCGGACCAGGACGACATGGATGTGCTGCTGACCCTGCTGGGCGCCGCCGGCCTCAACTTCATCATGGGGATTCCCGGCGCCGACGACATCATGCTCAACTATCAGACCACCTCGTTCCACGACGCCTGGTACCTGCGCCAGGTGCTGGGCAAGCGGCCGGCACCGGAGTTCGAGGCCTGGCTGGAGCGCATGGGGATCACCGACGCCGGGGGGCGCCTGAAGACGGGCGCGGGCCTGCCAAACGCCTTCGCTCACATCGCCCGACATCTCTAGCTCCGGGGAGGATATGCGCATGACCGATTCAAATCCGCGCCGGAAACGGGGCATCACCGAGAATGACTGGGCCGGTCTGAAACGCTTCACCCCGGCCCGCATTGCCCTGGGCCGGGCCGGTATCAGCCTACCCACCCGGGCCCACCTGGAGTTCCAGCTGTGTCACGCCCAGGCCCGGGACGCAGTCCACATCCCTCTGAACAGGGACGCACTGACCACCGAGCTGAACGACCTCGGCCTGACGGTGATTCCCCTGCACAGCCGGGCACCGGACCGACCGACCTACCTCCAGCGGCCGGACCTGGGCCGGCGCCTCGACGCCGACGCCGGCGCCCGCCTGAAACGGCTGGCCAGCGAGGGGGCCGCCGCCGACGTGGCCCTGGTCCTGGCCGATGGTCTGTCCTCCACCGCGGTTCAGCATCATGCCGCGGCCATGCTGGCCCGGATCGTCGACGCGCTCCGGGCCGACGGACTGTCGCTGTCACCGGTCTGTCTCGTGGAGCAGGGCCGGGTCGCCGTGGGGGACGAAATCGGCGAGCTGCTCGGCGCCCGGATGCTGGTGCTGCTGGTGGGCGAGCGGCCGGGGCTGAGCGCTCCGGACAGTCTCGGCATCTACTACACCTGGAACCCCAGGGTGGGCCTGACGGATGCAGCGCGCAACTGCATCTCGAACATCCGCCCGGGCGGGCTCTCAGTCGACGACGCCACACGGCGACTGGCCTGGCTGATCCGGGAGTCCCGGCGGCTCGGCTGCTCCGGCGTGGCACTCAAGGACGGCTCGGGTGAGCCGGATGCCCTGGACGGGCACACCAATTTCCTGCTGGAATAGCGCCGCCCGCCCCAGAATAGGGGGATGTCCTGAGGGGTATATCGCCTATAAGGGCTTGTGCCGACCGGACACACGGTCAAGAATTTTCGCTCCGAGCGCATCCGTAGCACTCAACCAGACGTAGAATTCAAACAACGTGACCGACGCCGGAGCGTTCGCCCCTTGCGCCTGAACATCCCCCAGATCCCCGCCCGGTGGCAGGACGCCCATGCTCACCACCGCGACCGACTGGAGCGTCAGTTCGCGATACTGGCAGCGTGGGCAATGCTGGCCACGCTGCTGGCTTACCAGTTCAGCCATGCGCTGCGCGGGGTCCCCGTGGCCGACGCCAGCGGCCTGGACCTGCTGCTGCGGGCCCCTGCCTACGCCGCCGCCCTGGTGACCCTGGCCGGTCACTATACGGGCCGGCCGCGCTGGTCCGCCAAGGCCTTTCTGCGCCTGATGTCACTGTCGTTGATGTTCACCGTGCTCAGCCTGTTCCTACTGTACTACCAACAAGCCCAGGCGGGCCTGCAGCAGATCAGCAAGGGGCTGATGGTGGCCTTCTTCGGCGTCACCCTGATGACCACCCGGGGCCTGCGGGACTGGCTGCTCCAGTTCCTGCTGCCGCTGCTGCTGTTCGTGGCCGCCGCTGGCGTGCTGGCCATTCCCCTGACCGAGCTCGGTCCCTACCTGTTTGGTCCGGGGGTGGTGCTGGTGGTGGGCCTGCTGGTCAGCGAGGCGCTGCGGGGGCTTTCCGTACAGCAGTTTCTGAGCGAACAGGCCCTGAAGGAAATGGCCACCACCGACCAGCTGACGGGGCTGCTGAACCGACACGCCTTTCTGCCGCTGATCCGCCAGGAAATCCATCAGGCGGAACGCAACGGCCAACACCGGTTCTCGGTGATTCTCGGGGATCTGGATCACTTCAAGCGGGTAAACGACCGGTTCGGCCATGAAACCGGCGACCGGGTGCTGCAGGAAACAGCGACGCGCATCCGGGCCTGCCTGCGCCGGGGCGATGCCCTATGCCGCTGGGGCGGCGAGGAGCTGCTGATCCTGCTGCCGGGCACCGGTGTCCGGGGGGCCCGGGAGGTGGGGCGCAAGATTCTCGCGGCACTGGCGGACCAGCCGATGCCGATGAAAGACACCCGCCAGCAGCAGACCATCAGTCTCGGCATTGCCGGCTACCGGGGCGACACCAGCCCGGAAGCCCTGATCGGGCGGGCCGACCGGGCCCTTTACCGGGCCAAGAGCCAGGGCCGCAACCAGCTGGCCGTGGCCCTGGCGGCACCGGCGGGCGGGGATGCCGGCTGAGCGCCTCAGGCCTGGGCGGACGGACGGGCTTTGATGCGGTCGTACCAGGCCTGTAGGTGCACCTGCTCCGGCTGAATCCGCAGGTTGATGACCCGGGCGAACGCCACCGTGGTGAAGGCATTGATGTCGGCGGCGGTAAAGCGGTCGCAGCAGAGATACTCCCGCCCTTCCAGATGCTGGTCCAGGAACTGCATGAACCGGACCACGCCCTGGCCACACTCCTCACCCCACGCCTTGATCGGGTTCATGCGGTCCTTGAAGTAGCCGGTGGTGTGCTGGAAGCACATGCCGGTGGGCAGGAAGAAGTAGAAATCCAGCCAGCGCAGCCACTGCTCGATCCGCGCCTTTTCCAGGGGCGTGTCGCCGAGCAGGGTCGGGGTGTCGGGGTAGGCCTCCTCGAAGTAGCGGCAGATGGCCATGGTTTCGGCGATGCAGGTACCATCGTCCAGCTCCATCACCGGCACCTTCTTCATCGGGTTGCGGGCCATGAATTCCGGCGTCAGGTTCTCTCCTTTCTGGATATCCACCTCAATGAATTCGGCCTCGTCCAGCAGGCCCTTCTCGGCCATGAACATGCGCACGCGGCGGGGGTTGGGGGCGGTTCTGGTTTCGTAGATTTTCATTGTTGTCGGCTCCGTGTCAGCCCTGTGTCGTGATTTCGGTTTCCTGAGACTGAACGGAAAAAAGAGTTGCGTCAAGCAACCATCAGGCCCTTGGCAACCACGCCGAAAGCTGCGCCAGAATCCACTCCGGGTCGTCGAGGGGCAGGTCATGGCCGGCGTCCGGATGCAGCTTCAGGGTCCACTGCCACAGGGACTCCAGCCGGGCGCTGCAGCGCCAGTGCACGATCCGGTCCCGGCGGCTGGCCAGCAACAGGGCATCCGGCAGCGGGCGCGTGCGCCGGGGCCGGAAACCAGCCGCCGCGCGCAACTGCCGGAAGGCGGTGTCCAGGCTGACCGGGCGCTGGCGCTGGATGCTGTACCAGCGCTTGGCCAAAGCCAAGGGCACGGGGCGGTTGCTGGTCAACGCCAGGATCGCACGCTCCCGGTCAAACAGTTCCCGGTAGGCCAGCAGTCTCAGGATGCGGGGCCAGGCACCCGGCCGCATCCGCTGCCACGGCGGGCTGAAAGCCGAGCTGGTATTGATCAGTACCAGGTTCTGGATCTCGCCGCAGGGGGCGTGCTGGGCCCAGTCCAGCGCCACCATGCCCCCCATGGACAGGGCCAGCAGGTTTACCGGCCGGGGAATGTGCGCCACCTGCCGGCACACCCATTCACGGATCGCCGGAATGGTGTCCGGGCTGGTTTCCCGAAAGGCTACCCCCGTGCCCGGTAAATCCACGGTGTGGAACCGGTGCCCGGGGAACGCCGCCTCCAGACGCCGGGGGAAGTCCCCCCAGTGTGCCTGCTCCCGGGTCAGTCCACGCAACAGAATCCAGTGCATGTCAGTTCACATCCCGATACCAGTGCATGATGGCCGCTTCCCGGAGCATGGCCTCCTGGTCCGGATCCGGCAACCAGTTTTCATGGCTGGCGGCGGCGTGCAACAGAAAGTCGATCCAGCACAGGTGGGTGCGCAGAACCCGCTTGTGCCGGTGCGGCACCAGCGGGTTAAACAGGCCGTCGAGCCGGAACAGCTGGCGGGGACGTTTGCGGACCCAACGCCAGGAGCCCATTTCCAGGGTCAGGGGTAGAAACACCCCGGCACTGTTGCGATTGACCTGTTTGTAAAAATAGTCCCAGAGGTCACCGTGGGTCAGGTAGTGCCGGGACTGAGGTTCGAACCGGTAGGTGTGGTTCGGGTAGGCCTGCTCCCAGATCAGCTTGAGCGCCATCAGTGATCCGATGCGGCGCATCGGGCGCCGGCGGTAGGCGTAGGGAAACCAGATCTGGTCCTGCCAGCCAAAGCCGCTGTGGCAATCCAGGGAAACGCTGAACGGCCGGCCGGGCAGCAGCTCCTCGATCACCGCCGCCAGCGCCTGATTTTCCGGTTCCATCCCCTGCTCCGGGTCGCCGGTGTACCAGGGCAGGCGTCGTGACAAACGCTGCCCGCCCAGCAAGAAGGCGCTGCGGTCCTGGGCGGTGATCGGAGCATTGCGCATCAGGTCGACACCGTTGGGGTTGCTGCGCTGGTTCAGGAACATGCCACCGGGATTGAGGATCGGCAGTACGGTCACCCGAACCTGCGTCAGCAGGCGGGCCAGGTGATCGTCCCAGGCCAGCCGGCTCAGCAGGGTGTGGAGCCAGGCCATCACCACCTGCGAGCCAATCCGTTCCAGCCCATGCACCCCGCCCACCAGCAGCAGGGCGGGGACGTCGCGGCGCTCGGCCCCCAGATCGATCCGATAGATCGGCAGCGTCAGGTCGGCCAGCGTCACCCGCTGCGGAACCCGGACCGACACCGACTCGGGCGCCTCCGCCAGCAACCGTTCCAACTGGATCAGCTCCGGCAGAAATGTGCGCAGGCGCTGACGCTGACGGGCATCCCGCCGCGACTGCTCCTCGGGAATGGCCTGGTGAGGGGTCAGTTTCCGCAGTTCGGTCATATCAGCCTCCTGGTCCGGCAACCGCACGACCCTAGCAGGGCTTTACTACAGGCCGTTGACAGTGGCCGGCCGGCGCTCGCCGGTCCCTGGAAACGACCTTTTTATGTCGGGAACTTGAACATACCTTCATTTTTCTTATCCTTAGAGGTCTATGTATTTCTGCACTAAGGTTTTATGAGGGGCAAAATCCCAGGGAAACGCGCCATTCGCGCAGTACAGAGTGGCAACAACCCTTAGCAGAAAAAATATTTTTCAAGAAAATCACCCGAGGAGAGGTCAACATGAAACAGTTTACCCGTGCCGCGCTGCTGTGCGCGGCCGTTCTGCCTGGACTGGCCCAGGCCGACGACTGCGGCGAAGTCTCCATCACCGAAATGAACTGGGCGTCGGCCTCGGTGGTCACCAACGTGGCCAAGTTCATCATGGAACAGGGCTACGGCTGTACCGTGTCCGTGGTTCCCTCCGACACCGTACCGGCGATCACCTCGGTGGCGGAGAACGGTGAGCCGGACATCGTGACCGAGCTGTGGCTGAACTCCACCGGCGAGGTGTACGAGCGGCTGGAAGCCGAGGGCAAGGTGGTGCGCGCCGGCAAGGTGCTGGACCCCGGCGGTGTCGAAGGCTGGTGGATTCCCACCTATCTGGCCGAAGCCCACCCCGAGCTGAAAACCATTGACGGCATCCTGGCCCACCCGGAACTGGTCGGCGGCCGCTTCAACAACTGTCCCGACGGTTGGGGCTGCCGGATCGTCAACGACAACCTGGTGCGGGCCCTGGACCTGGAAGGCGCCGGCATCGAGGTGTTCAACCACGGCTCCGGTGAAACCCTGGCCTCGTCCATGGCCGCAGCGGTGCAGAACGGCGAACCCTGGTTTGGTTACTACTGGGGCCCGACCGTGCCGCTGGGCCGCTTCGACATGACCCGCGTCGATCTGGGCGGGTACGACAAGGCCGCCCATGAAGCCAATCAGAACCCGGACAACCCGAACCCGAAAGTCTCCGACTTCCCGGCCGCCCCGGTACTGACGTCCTACACCGCGGACTTCGCCGAACGTGAGCCGGAGGTGGCGGAGATGCTCGGCAAGATGACCTTCCGGACCGACGCCATGAGCAGCGTGCTGGCCTGGAAAGCGGAGAACAACGCCTCCGCCGAGGAAGCCGCCGTGTACTTCCTCACCCACTACAAGGACACCTGGTCCCGCTGGCTCAATGACGCCGCGCGCACGAAGCTGTCCGCCCTGTTCAGCCAGTGAACGTAACCGGCACCGGGCCCGAGGCCCGGTGCCGCCAACCCTGTCCGCTGTCCATTCACCTGGCGTAACCTCGCACAGGAACCTGATAACCCATGGCAACCTACGACTTTTTGTTTTCCTCCCTCGGCCTGGAGGACTGGTGCTCCGAGGGCAAGAGCACCGCGCCCATGTCCATGGCCCAGCTGCTGGCTCGGGCTCGGGGCGATGAGGCCGACGCACCCGGCTCGGTCTGGGACCTGCCCTTCCCTTCCATGGATGCTCTGAACGAAGCCTGCCCGGCGTTTCCCCAATCCCGGGAGCTGACCAAGGGGCTGGAGGAAGGTTTTCTCAACATCAAGGACAGCCTCAGCGTGGTGCTCGACCCCATTACCCAGCCCTTGAGCTGGTTCCTGGACGGCGCCCTCTACGTCATGCTCAACACCCCCTGGTGGCTGGTCATGCCGCTGCTGCTGGCGGTGGTCTACCTGGTGACCCGATCCTGGCGGCTGGTGGGCTTCGTGGCCCTGAGCGTGCTGCTGCTGGCGTTCATCGACCATTACGACTACGCCATGCAGACCCTGGCCATCATCTTCGTGTGCGCCTTTCTGTGCGTGCTGCTGGGCGTGCCGATCGGCATCGCCATGTCCCGCAGCGACCTGATGCAGCGCCTGACCCTGCCGGTGCTGGACATGCTCCAGACCCTGCCGCCGTTCGTGTATCTGATTCCGCTGATCTTCCTGTTCAGTGTCACCGAGTCCAAGCTCTACGGCATCGCCATCATCCTCTACGCCATCGTGCCGGTGATCCGCCTCACCGACCTCGGCATCCGGCTGGTGGACAAGGATGTGATCGAAGCCGCCGATGCGTTCGGCATGACGCCCCGACAGAAACTGTTCAAGGTCCAGATCCCGCTGGCCCTGCCCAACATCATGGCAGGGGTCAACCAGACCATCATGATGAGCCTGGCCATGGTGGTGATCGCCTCGCTGGTGTCGGCACCGGGCCTGGGCGTGCTGGTGCTGCGTGGTATCCGCAACCTGGAACTGGGCGTCGGCCTGGTCTCCGGCCTTGGCATCGTCATCCTGGCGGTGATTCTGGACCGGGTCACCAAAGCCTCCCTGAACCGTATCAACGCCGCACAGAAGCCATGAGGTCGGACCGTGAGCCAAGAGGTAAAAATTTCCATCCGTAACCTGTACAAGATCTTCGGCAAGGAGCCTGACGTGGCCCTGGAGTACGTCCGCCGGGGCATGGGCAAGGCGGAGTTGTTGGAGCGACAGAACCATGTGCTGGGACTGCGGGACATCAACATCGATATCCGCGAGGGTGACATCACCGTGATCATGGGCCTGTCCGGTTCCGGCAAGTCCACCCTGATCCGCCACCTGAACCGGCTGATCGAGCCCACCGCCGGCGAAATCCGGGTCGATGGCCGCGACGTGCTGGCGCTGAACGAGGCGGAACTGCGCCAGCTGCGCCGGGAAACCATGTCCATGGTGTTCCAGAAATTCGCGTTGCTGCCACACCGGACGGTGCTGGAAAACGCCGGCATGGCGATGGACGTGCGCGGCCGGAAACTGGACGACTACGAGCAGGAAGCCCGCCGATGGCTGGCCCGGGTCGGCCTGGAAGGCCAGGAAAACCAGTACCCGCACCAGCTGTCCGGCGGCATGCAGCAGCGGGTCGGGATCGCCCGGGCGCTGGTGTCCAACGCGCCGATCATGCTGCTGGACGAGGCGTTCTCGGCGCTGGACCCGTTGATCCGCTCGGACATGCAGGACCTGTTGCTGGAGCTCCAGGCGGAGCTGAAGAAGACCATTGTGTTCATCACCCACGACCTGGACGAGGCTCTGAAACTGGCGGACCACCTGGTGATTCTCAAGGACGGCGAAGTGGTCCAGCAGGGCGACCCTCAGCACATTCTGCTGAACCCCGGCGACCCGTACATCGTCGACTTCATCGCCGACATCAACCGAGCCCGGGTACTGCGGGTGCGTTCGGTGATGACCACCGAGTTCGATCCGGACGCCCCCTACGCCGGCGACCTGGCCGAAAGCGACAACCTGGAAACAGTGCTGGCCCGCTCCGGAGGCGACACCGCCCGGGTGTTCCGGGTGGTGCGCGACGGGCGCCAAGTCGGCGCACTGGCGATGACCGACCTGACCCGGGCCCTGGTCCCCACGGCGGCGTCCGGCCATCGACACACCTAGGCCCCCGACGCCCGAGCGTCTATGCTGTAAGGAGCACACCAGGACGCGGGGCGCCGGAGCTGGCTATGCGCAAGGGGCTATTGCTGACACTGATCCTGTGGCTCGCGGCCTGCTCCTCCGAGGAGCCGCCGGAGCCCGGGACACGGACCACCGAGGCGGCAGCCGTGGCTGCGGACACGGTCCCGGCCCAGGCCCGGATCGTGCTCGCCGCCGACCCCTGGTGCCCCCACAACTGCGTCGCCGGCGCCACCCCCGAGGGCTACATGATCGACATCGCCCGGGCGGTGTTCGGCGCGGCGGGCATGACCGTGGACTACCAGAACATCAGCTGGGCCCGGTCGCTGCAGCTGGCCCAGTACGGCAAGGTGGACGGGGTGGTGGGGGCCTTCGTCGGCGACGCGCCGGCGTTCGTGTTCCCGGAGGAGCCGGCCGGCTACTCCCGCATCGACCTGTTCACCCGCCCCGACAGCCTCTGGCGCTACGCCGGTACCGACTCCCTCGCGGACCGGGTACTGGTGGTTCTGAACGGCTATTCCTACTCCGCCGAGCTGGACACCTACATCCGCGACCATCAGGATGAGAACGGCCGGGTCTGGGTGCTGTCCGGCCCCTCGCCCCTGGACCGGGCCATCCGGCTGGTGCTTGAGGGCCGGGCCGATGTGCTGCCGGAGGATCGGGACGTCATGCGCTGGACCCTCGCCAACGAGCTGCCGGGGCTTGAGCTCCGTGTCGCCGGCGGCCTGGCGGAGGCCCCCATCTACATCGCCTTTTCCCCCGCCAATCCCCGCTCGCGGGAGTACGCCCGCCTTCTTTCCGACGGCATCCGCGAGCTGCGCGCGTCCGGGCGGCTGGCGCGGATCCTGGATGGCTACGGCGTCACCTGGCCCGCCCCCTGAACCGCCGTGATCGCCTCACCACCGGGGCCTTCCAGGCGCAGCCGTCCCTGTCGGTCGATCCGGGCGTAACGGACCGCCGTCAGCCGTTCGAGAAAATGCTGCTCCTGGTGCATCAGTGCCGGGGCGCAGGCCATGCGGGTGGTGGCCAGCGAGTCCACCGCCAGGCCTTCGCCCGTCAGCTGGTAGCGCCCGGTGAACCGGTTGCAGGAGGCCTGCCCCGCCAGGCGCCCGCCCGACAGGAACGCCAGGGTCACCCGGGAGCGCTCGAGCATGCCGGTGCCGGCCAGGTCGGTGACCTGCCATTCCGCGCCCCGCAGCAACCGCTCGGGGTCGCCGCCGCACCCTTCCAGCACCTCGCCGTCCAGCTGCAGCCGGACCTGCGCCGGGTACTGGGCGCCGGACATGGAGTCCTCGCACAGCTGGCGGGCGATGGTCAGCCGCACGGTGCCGCCGCCGGCAACCAGGGTCTGGCCGTGGTGATTGGCGGTCACGGTGTCGATGGTGAAAGTGTCGGCCCCGCTCTCGGGTTCGAACGGGCGCCGCAGGTGCAGCTCCCCGGGCGTCACCCGAACCTGCCAGAAAGGTTCGTTGCCGTGGCCGGAAAACGGCTGCTCGATGGCTCCCGGCACCAGGCATTCCGGGTAGCGTTCGCCGCCCAGGCTCAGTGTTGCCCGGTCGCCCCGGCTCCAGAACCAGGTGCTGTCGTCCCCCGGCGCCCGGTACCGGGCCCCGGAAGCACTCACCACAGGCTTGAGCAGCACCCGGTGCCCCGGGTAATCCAGCCCGAGCAGGCCGTTGTCGCCGGTTTCCGCCACCGAGAGCGTCAATTGTCCGCACTGGTAGGTGGACGCGGGCACGGAGCCGGCACCGGGGCCGGTGGCGCAGGCAGACATCAGTCCGCAGAGGACCACGACGGGCATCCCTGCAAAGCGTCGTACACTCATGATCTTTCCCTTGATCCGTGAACTGGGCCGTCATTGTAGGCCGACAGGCCGGCCAAGACCATGCTTCAGCCCATGACCAATCCCGGGTATGGTAGCGGTTTCGTCGGACCACGAGGATGACACCATGACCGTGCGGCTCTACCAGTTTGCCATCTCCCATTACAGCGAAAAGGTCCGCTGGGCCCTGGACCACAAGGGCATCCGCTACCAGCCGGTAAACCTGCTGCCGGGCCAGCACATGGCCACTATCCGCAAGCTCACCGGCCAGAGCAGCTCGGTGCCGGTGCTGGAGCACGACGGCGAGATCATCCAGGGCTCCGCCGCCATCCTCGACTATCTCGACGCCACCTTCCCGGAACAACCGCTGACCCCCGCCGACCCGGCGGCCCGGGCGATGGCGCAACGCTGGGAGCAGCGCCTGGACGAGGAGGTCGGGCCGGCGGTACGGACTTGGTCCTACCACTATCTGCTGCAGCGGCCCAAGCTGATGGTACCGATGCTGGCCGCCGGGACACCCTTCTACAACCGGATTCTGCTCAGCCTTGCCTTCAGCCGGGTGGACGAAGCCATGCGCCAGTGGATGAAAATCAACGCCCGCACGGCCGAGGCCGCCGCCCAGACGCTCACCTGCGCGCTCGACGACCTGTCCCGCGCCCTGGCCGACCCGCCCTACCTGGCCGGTGACCGTTTCTCCCGGGCCGACCTGACCGCCGGAGCATTGCTGGCTCCGCTGTTCCTGCCTCCGCAGTACCCGGTGCCCTGGCCGCGGCGCCAACGCCTGCCGAAGGAGATGCAGACCCAGCTGGCCCAGTGGCAGCCCCAGCTCGACCCCATTGCCGATCTCTATCGTCGCCATCGCTGAGGGCGGTGGCGCAAACCGCCAACCGGGCTGGCGCGAAGGGACACTCGTCCCGGCTCCGGCCGTGCGATCATGACAGCCACGACAAAAACAACATCAGGATCGCTCATGGCGCTGATCGACATGATGCAGGCCGTGCTGGAACACAGCGGCCTGCTGCCCCTCTGGCACACCCTGGCCCCCTGGCTGGCGCTGGACGAGCGCCAGCTGATCTTCGTGGTGGCCACCCCCGTGTTCATCGCCGTCACCCTTTGGGAATACGGCAAAATCCGGCACGACCCACGGCGCATGGACCCGCGCGAGGCGGTGCGGAACTTTGCCCTGGGAGCCGGCTACCAGCTCACCGAGCTGCTGTTCGCCGGCGTCCTCGCCTTCCCGGTCTATGCCCTGTGCTACCACCACCGGCTGTTCGACCCGGAGCTGAACTGGACAACCGCCGCCCTGACCTTCCTCGGTGTGGACGTCTGCTTCTACTGGATGCACCGGGCCAGCCACCGGATGCGCTGGTTCTGGGCCGCCCACGTGGTGCACCACTCCTCCGAACGGATGAACTTTTCCACCGCCATGCGTCAGAACGCCACCAACATTTTCAACGGCAACTGGCTGTTCTATCTGCCCCTGGCCTGGCTGGGGCTGAACCCAGTATGGATCGGCGTCGCCTATGCCGGCTCTCTGGTGTATCAGTTCTTCATCCACACCACCCTGGTGGGCCGCCTGCCTCCCTGGCTGGAATGGCTGTTCAACACCCCCAGCCACCACCGGGTCCACCACGGCCGCAACCCTGGCTACATCGATCGCAACTACGGCGGCATCCTGATCCTCTGGGACCGGCTGTTCGGCAGCTTCGTCGACGAGGACGAGAACGCACCGCCGGAATACGGCATCACCCGGCCGGTGCCCTCCAATAACCTGCTGGTGCTGTGGACACACGAATACGTGGACCTGTTCCGGGACATGAGCCGCCCCGGCAGCGTATGGTCTCGACTCGGACACCTGTGGAAACCGCCGGAGTGGCAACGCCCGGCAACCGATAACACAGCAAGGACACCGGGCACGGGCCATGAACGAATACCCGCTGACACTGAGCGCCGCTGACGGCCACCCCATCACCGGCACCCTCTACGCGCCTCCGGCGCCGACGGCGGTGCTGGTCATCAGCCACGGCATGGCCGAACACGGCGGCCGATACGCGGAGCTGGCCCGCTGGCTCGCGGCGCGGGGCCTCGCGGTGATCACCTATCACCACCGGGGCCATGACCCCGACGGCCCGGCCCGAGACCTGGGCCACTACGCCGACCGGGACGGCTGGCGCAAGGTCCTGGCCGACCTGGGCCAGGTCATCACCGAAGCCCGCGCCCGCGTCCCCGGCCGCCCTGTCAACCTGCTCGGGCACAGCATGGGCTCGTTCATCGCCCAGGGTTACGCCCAGGCCCACGGCGAGACACTGGACACCCTCATTCTCAGCGCCACCAACCGCATCCACCGGCCCCAGCTGCGGGCCGCCCTGGCCCTGCTCGGGGTGCTTCGCCGGCTGCGCGGCCAACGCCATCGCAGCCGGCTGATCCAGCACCTGACCTTCGGCCAGTTCAACCGCCGGTTTCGCCCCAACCGCACCGAGGCGGACTGGCTCAGCCGGGACCCGGCCCAGGTGGACCGTTACCTGGCCGACCCCGCTTGCGGCTTCGCCTGCAGCGTCGGGCTGTGGCAGGATTTCCTGGCCGGTATGCTGACCCTGGCGCCTGTGCGCTGGCGCCGCGACCTGCCGGTACACCTGTTCTCCGGCACCGCCGATCCGGTCGGGGAAATGGGCCGCGGCATCCGCCGCCATTTCCAGGCCATCCGGGAGGCCGGCATCGAACGGGTCACGCTGCGGTTGTTCGACGGCGGCCGGCATGAGATGCTCAACGAAATCCACCGAGACGAGGTCTGGTCGTACCTGTTGAGCCTGTGCCGGACCCTGCCCCAGACCACGGACACCGCGATGTTGGAACCCACGCTCTGAGTCATGCCCGACACCCGCATCCCCCAACCCAGACTGCGCCTCAAGGTCGGCAACGAGGTCGCCATGGGCCCCGGCAAGGCACAGCTTCTGGCTTTGATTGACCAACACCGGTCGATTTCCGCCGCCGCCCGGGCCATGGGCCTCAGTTACCGCCGCGCCTGGCTGCTGGTGGAAACCATGAACCGCTGCGCCGTGTCGCCCCTGGTCATGACCGCCACCGGCGGCAGACGCGGTGGTGGCGCCCAGCTGTCGGCGCTCGGCCAGGACACCCTAGCCCGCTACCGGCGCCTGGAGCAGCGGCTGCTTGAGCTTCCGGAGTTCGAGCTGCTGGCCAGCGCCTTCCATAACGCGCCCGATACCGACACCTGAACCACGCCCGGCTTGCGCAACCTCCGGATGCCACCTAGTATCACGCTATCGTTATATACATTTATATATAAGGAATTCCCATGCGCGTGCCCCGGCCCCTCCTGCTTCGCTCCCTTGCCCTGCTCCTGCTGCTGCCGGCCGTCACCCCCGCCGTCGCCGGCGACGTGGCCGTCGCGGTCGCGGCCAACTTCACCGATACCACCCGGGCCCTGGCCGAGCGGTTCGAGGCGGAGACCGGACACACCGTCACCGCCAGCTTCGGTTCCACCGGCAAACTCTACGCGCAGATCCGGAACGGTGCCCCGTTCGATGTCTTCATGGCCGCCGACGGCCGCCGGCCGGCGTTGCTCGAGGACAGCCCGCTGGCGGTCGCGGGTAGCCGCTTCACCTACGCCCGGGGCAAGCTGGCACTGTGGAGCCCGCAACCGGGCACCTTCACCGATGCCGAGCATTACCTGGCCGAGGCCCGTTTTACCCGTCTGGCCATCGCCAATCCCAAAACCGCCCCCTACGGCCTGGCGGCGCAGCAGGTGCTGGAACATCTCGGGCTCTGGGCCCGTCTGCAGCCCCGGCTGGTGCGGGGGGATTCCATTGCCCAGGCCTTCCAGTTCGTTGCCAGCGGCAATGCCCAGGCCGGCTTCGTCGCGCTGTCCCAGGTACGGGCCTGGCCGAACGACGGCACCCTGTGGACCGTGCCCCAAGCGTACTACGCCCCCATTGAGCAGCAGGCCCTCCTGCTGACACGGGGCGCGGACAAGGACGCCGCCAGCGCCTGGCTGGCGTGGCTCCGGGGCGAAACCGCGCTCGCCATCATCCGCTCGTACGGCTACGACGTCGCACCGTGATGCTGGCCGCCGACTGGGATCCGGTCTGGCTGACGCTGCGTCTGGCCACTGTCACCACCGTGCTGCTGTTGCTGGTGAGCACCCCCATCGCGTGGTGGCTGGCCCGCTCCCGGCACTGGCTGCGACAGCCGGTGGCGGCCGTGGTGGCGCTGCCCCTGGTGCTGCCGCCTACGGTGCTGGGCTTCTACCTGTTGCTGGTGATGGGGCCGGACGGCTGGGTCGGCCAGCTGACCCGGGAGCTGGGGCTCGGCCTGTTGCCGTTCACGTTCGAGGGGCTGGTGGTGGCGTCGGTCATTTATTCCCTTCCCTTCGCGGTGCAACCGTTGCAGAACGCCTTCGAGGCGGTGGGCGAGGGTTTTCTGGAAGCCGCGGCGACGCTGCGCGCCGCGCCTTGGGAGCGTTTCCTGCTGGTGGCGGTGCCGCTGGCCCGCAACGGTTTCCTGACTGCGGCGGTCCTGGGCTTTGCGCACACCGTCGGCGAGTTCGGCGTGGTGCTGATGATCGGCGGCAACATTCCCGGCGAAACCAAGGTTCTGTCGGTCGCCATCTACGATCACGTGGAGTCCCTGGAGTACGCCCAGGCTCACGGGCTGGCCGGCGCCATGGTGGCCTTTTCCTTCCTGGTTCTGGTCAGCCTGTACGCCCTCAACGGCCGGGCCCGGACGGGCGCCCTGCGATGACCGGCCCGGACACCGTTCACGCACGTTTCCGGCACGCCTACCCCGGTTTCGAGCTGGACGTGGACTTGACCCTGCCCGGCACCGGAATCACCGCGCTGTTCGGCCATTCTGGCTGCGGCAAGACCACCCTGCTGCGCTGCATGGCGGGGCTGCAACGGGCTCCGGGTGAGATGACCGTGCTCGGCGAACCCTGGCAAACCGCCGGGTTCCACAAGCCCGTGCACCAACGGGCCCTGGCCTATGTGTTCCAGGAAACCCACCTGTTCCCTCACCTTTCCGTGCGCCGCAACCTGGAATTCGGATACCGGCGCACCCCTGCCGGACAGCGACGGATCGTATTCGACGACGCGGTGCACTGGCTGGGGCTGGAGGCCCTGCTGTCACGCATGCCCGCCGGCCTGTCCGGAGGCGAACGGCAGCGGGTGGCCATTGCCCGGGCCCTGCTCACCAGCCCGCGCCTGCTGCTGATGGATGAGCCACTGTCAGCCCTGGACCGGGCCAGCAAGCAGGAGATTCTGCCCTACCTGGAGCGGCTGAAGGATACCCTGGCGATCCCGGTGGTCTACGTCTCACACGCCACCGCCGAGGTGGCCCGGCTTGCCGACCATCTCGTGATGATGGACCGGGGCCGGGTGGTGGCCCAGGGCCCGCTGCAGGAGACCCTGGCCCGCACCGACCCCCCGTTCCGTCTGGACGACGATGCCGGCGTCATCCTGGAGGGCCGGCTCCGCCATCTGGATGAGCACTGGCATCTGGCCCTGTTCGACTTCGGCCAGGGCCAGCTCTGGCTGCGGCATGAAGGTCCCATGCGGCCGGGGGACCGGCTCCGGGTCCAGGTGCTGGCCCGGGACGTCAGCCTGGCGCTGCAGGAACACCGGGACCAAAGCATCCAGAACCTGCTGCCCGCCCGTATCGAGCGGGTGGAAACCGACGTCAGCCCCGGCACCAGCCTGGTCCGGCTGAGGGTCGGTGCCACGCCCTTCCTGTCGCGCCTGACCACCCGTTCGGTGCACCAGCTCGGGCTCAGGCCCGGGCAGGGAGTGTGGATGCAAGTCAAATCGGTGGCGCTGGTGGACTGACATCGGCGGACCGGCATTTGGCCCGTTCCGATGCCCCGCCCGGGGTACCGCACCTGCTAGCCTGATGCCTCCATTGAGGAACAGCACAAGGTGCCCCGTGAACAAGCCGCGAGAATACCCGGTCACCAACGGTGACCTGCACATCCACGCCGTGGCCGAGGGCCCCCGGGGGGCGACCCCCCTGGTCCTGGTGCACGGCTACCCCGACAACCACCGGGTCTGGGACAGGGTCGCCGCGGACCTGAGCCGGGACTTTCTGGTGATCCGCTACGATGTCCGCGGTGCCGGCCGCTCCGGCAAGCCCGGGCGAACCCGGGAGTACCGCTTGGCGCTGCTGGCGCAGGACCTGCGAGCCGTGGTGGACACCCTGATTCCCGGCCGCCCCTTTCATCTGGTGGCCCATGACTGGGGCGCCATCCAGAGCTGGGAGTCGGCCACCGCGCCGGAACTGGCGTCCCGCCTGCGCTCCTACACCGCCATCTCCGGCCCCTGCCTGGATCACGTTGGTTACTGGCTACGGGAACGGCTGGGGGGCGCCCCGGGCCAGGGCGGCACCGCCCAGCTCCTGCGTCAGCTGGGCCGCTCCTGGTACGTGCTGCTGTTTCAGCTGCCGCTGTTGCCGGAGCTGATCTGGCTGGCCGGCCTGGACCGCCTTTGGCCCGCCTACCTGCGCCGGCACGAGGGCATCGCCGACGCCCGTTACCGCACCAGCCAGAAAGCCGACGGCCGGTTCGGCGTCAAGCTCTACCGCGCCAACGTCCTGCCCAGGCTGTTGCGGCCCCGGCCGCGCCGGGCCAACTGCCCGGTACAGGTGATCGTGCCAACCCAGGACGCCTACGTCAGCCCGCCGCTGACCGACTCGCTGGTACGCTGGACCGGCAAGCTGACCCGCCAGGAACTGGACGCGCCCCACTGGGCACCACTGACCCACCCGGAGGCGGTCTGCCGGTCGGTCCGCGCGTTCGTCGCCGCCCACCCGTAAAGCCCCCGGACCGGAACGCAAAAGGCCGCTGCAAGCAGCGGCCTTTGTGGCGGGCGACCGGTTCGGGCACGGCCCCCGGTCAGCGGGTTCCGTACACCACCATGGTTTTGCCCTTGACCCGGACCAGTCCCTGGTCTTCCAGGGTCTTCAGCACCCGGCCCACCATCTCCCGGGAACAGCCCACGATCCGGCCGATCTCCTGCCGGGTGATCTTGATCTGCATGCCATCCGGGTGGGTCATGGCATCCGGCTCCTTGCACAGATCCAGCAGGGTACGGGCCACCCGCCCGGTCACATCCAGAAACGCCAAGTCGCCCACCTTACGGGTGGTCTGGCGCAGGCGCGAGGCCATCTGCTCGCCGATGAAGTAGAGGACCCGCGGGTCCTGCTGGGCAATTTCCCGGAACTTGGTGTAGCTGATTTCAGCCACCTCGCATTCGGTCTTGGCCTTGACCCAGGCGCTGCGGGAATCCATGTTGTCGAACAGCCCCATTTCGCCGAAGAAGTCCCCGGCGTTGAGGTAGGCCATGATCATTTCCCGCCCGTCGTCGTCCTCGATGATGACCGTGACCGATCCCTTGACGATGTAGAACAACGAATCGCTCTTGTCGCCGGCGTAAATGATGGTGCTCTTGGCCGGGTAGCGGCGACGGTGGCACTGCGACAGGAAATAGTCCAGGTGCTTGGTCTTCTGTTCAACCGGCTTGACGATAGTGGCCATGGTGCGGGTCATGCCTCCTCAGCTGCTGACGGTCCGAATACTTGTTGTTTACCCCACTTTCCTTGCGGGTTCGTTAACTTTTCTTCAAAAACAGGGCAACTTATAGCAAGAAGGTGGGTATCCGGCAACCGGAAACCACGCCGGCCTTGACCGGACACCGGCTGCCGCCCCGCCCGCCTCTGTGCTAGCATCCGCCTTCGATATCGCCAACCCCTTGCCATGGAGATCGCGACACCATGAAAGCAACCGTCGACTGGACCGGTAACGCCAGTTTCAGGGCCACCAGTGGCAGCGGCCACAGTGTTCAGATGGACGGCCCGCCCGACCACGGCGGCCAGAACCTCGGCCCCCGGCCCATGGAAATGCTGCTGATGGGGCTGGGCGGCTGCTCCTCGTTCGACGTCATGAGCATTCTCCGCAAGAGCCGGCAGGAGGTGACCGCCTGTCACGCCGAGCTGGAGGCGGAACGGGCCGATGCCGTGCCGGCGGTGTTCACCCGGATCCACCTGCACTTCGTGGTGACCGGCCGCAACCTGAAGGAGAACCAGGTTCGGCGTGCCGTCAGCCTGTCCGCGGAGAAGTACTGCTCCGCCTCCATCATGCTGGAAAAGGCCGGCGTGGAGATCAGCCACAGCTTTGAAATCCGCGACGCGGAGGATTAGTCGGGAGCCCGGCGCGGCCGCGGCCGGCCGGGGGCCGCCAAAATGTATCGCAGGCACTATTCAACGCCATACGCGATGTGCATAATACGCGCCTCATCCACCGGTCTGCGCAAAAGGTGAACAACCTGGTCAGTCGTCGGTGGCGGCCTCGGCGGGGCGGACAGCGTCCGGCTCTCAGATCATCCAACTCCAGAATCCAGAGGGGCTGAGCATGGAAACCAAACTCCAGCTTCACGGTTTCAACAACCTGACCAAATCCCTGAGCTTCAACATCTACGACATCTGTTACGCGCAGACCGAAGAGCAACGCAAGGCATACATCGACTACATCGACGAGATGTACAACGCCGAGCGGCTGACTCAGATCCTCACCGACGTGGTCAAGATCATCGGCGCCAACATCCTCAACATCGCCCGGCAGGACTACGAGCCCCATGGCGCCTCCGTCACCATGCTGATCGCCGAGCACGAGGTGAGCGACGGCAAGGCCGACAACGAGGAGTCCCCGGGCCCGCTGCCGGACACCATCGTGGCGCACCTGGACAAGAGCCATGTTACGGTGCACACCTATCCGGAAAGCCACCCCCACGACGGCGTGAGCACCTTCCGGGCGGACATCGACGTTTCCACCTGTGGCCTGATCTCCCCGCTCAAGGCCCTGAACTACCTGATCCACAGTTTCGATTCGGACGTGGTCACGGTGGACTACCGGGTGCGCGGCTTCACCCGCGACGTGGACGGCACCAAGCACTACATCGATCACGACATCAACTCGATTCAGAACTACCTGACCGAGGACACGCAGAACGCGTACCAGATGATCGACGTGAACGTGTACCAGGAAAACCTGTTCCACACCAAGATGATGCTCAAGGACTTCAAGCTGGACAACTACGTGTTCGGCGTCAACGCCAGCGACCTGGACCCGCGTGAAGCGCAATCCATCGAGGATCGCCTGCGCCGGGAAATGCTGGAGATCTTCTACTCCCGCAACGTCACCTGAACCGTGAACGCCGGCCGCCCGCCTGGGCGGCCGCGTTCCTTCAAAAAATCTGAACAATCCCTCCAAGATTCTCCGTTTTCATCTTGACTCCGGTCGCAGTTCAATATCTCCCCAGACAGTCATCGTTTCTGCACAGGAGATATCGAACATGAAACACATTCTTGTCGTGACCGCGAGCATCTACGGCCAGGACGGTCAATCCTCGCACCTGGTCGAGCAGGCCCTGACGCGGCTGCAAGAAGTTCACGGAGAACTGCGCATCACCCGCCGCGACCTGGCCGCCGAGCCGGTTCCGCACTTGGACGCCGGACGCTTTGGTGCCTTCCTGACCGGCGCCGAGGACCGGGACAACCACCAGCAGCAGGTGGTCGCTTATTCAGATTCGCTGATCCAGGAAATCCGGGATGCCGACATCCTGGTGCTGGGTGTGCCCATGTACAATTTCGGCATTCCCTCGGCCCTCAAGGCTTATTTCGACCACATTGCCCGGGCCGGGGTGACCTTCCGGTACACCGAGAACGGTCCGGTCGGCCTGCTGGAAGACCGACCGGTCTACATCCTGGCGGCCCGCGGCGGCCTCTACGCCGGCACCCCGAACGACACCCAAACCCCGTACCTGCGCACCTTCCTCGGCTTCCTGGGCCTGAAAGACCTGCATTTCATCTACGCCGAAGGTCTGAACATGGGCGAGGAACAGAAATCCCAGGCCCTGGCACGCGCCCGGCAGCACATCGCCGAGGTCATCGGCTGATCCGGCCGGCAGGAGGTCCACCATGGCAGAACGTGCCGTCACACACACCATCATCGCCCGGGAAACCTCCGACGGCGCCGGCGTCCGCATCCGCCGTTCCCTGGGACAACGCCCGTCGGCGCGTCTGGATCCGTTCCTGATGCTGGACGAGTTCGGCTCGGCGGACGCGGCGGACTACATCGGCGGCTTTCCACCCCACCCGCACCGGGGCTTCGAGACGGTCACCTACATGATCGAGGGCCACCTGCTGCATGAGGATCACCTGGGCAACCGCGGCGAGCTGCGCAGCGGCGGCGTCCAGTGGATGACCGCCGGTCGCGGTATCATCCACTCGGAAATGCCCCAGCAGGAGGAGGGGCTGATGCGGGGCTTCCAGCTCTGGCTGAACCTGCCGGCGCGGGACAAGATGACCGCGCCGGGCTACCGGGACCTGCAGCCGGAGGATATCCCGGTGATCCCCCTTGACGGCGGCCGGGTCCGGCTCATTGCCGGTACCCTGGCCCTGGCCGGCCAGACGCACCGCGGCCCGATACAACGCCCCGGCACCGAGCCCCTCTACGCCGACCTGGACCTGCACCCTGGCGGCCAGATGAACCTGCCGGTGCCCGCCGGCCACAACGCCTTCCTCTATCTGTACGAGGGGCAGGCTCACCTGGCCGGAACGCCCCTGGCTCGCCACGCGGCCAGTGTGCTCGGCACCGGCGACCGTGTCAGCGTGACAGCCGGCGACGCGGGCGCCCGGGTGCTGCTGGTGGCAGGCCGGCCGCTGGCGGAGCCGGTGGTGCAGTACGGTCCGTTTGTGATGAACACCGAGGAGGAGATCCAGCAGGCCCTGCGCGACTACCGCGACGGCACCCTGGCCCGCTAGCTCAGGCGTAGGCGCGCCGCAGCAGCAGTCGCTGGATAATCGGGCGGACGATCAGATCCAGCGCCAGCCCCATCTTGGGCCCGGGGATCACCAGGGTATCGTGACGGGACAGCTGGCTGCCCGGGATCAGTTGCAGCAGGCGCACGAAGTCGATCTCGGTGGGGTCCCGGAAGCAGATGACCACCATGCTCTCGTCCTCGCTGGGTACGTCTCGGACCACAAACGGGTTGGAGGTGTCCACCAGCGGCACCCGCTGGAAGTTGATGTGGGTGTGGGAGAACTGGGGCACGATGTCGTGCACATAGTCCTCCATCCGGTTGATGATGGTCTGTACCACCGCTTCCTGGCTGTAACCGCGCTTGTGGGTATCCCGGTGGATCTTTTGAATCCATTCCAGGTTGACGATCGGCACCACGCCGATGAGCAGGTCGACGTACTGGGCGATGTTGTACGCATCGCTGATCACGCCGCCGTGCAGCCCCTCGTAGAACAGCAGGTCGGTGTCCGCCGGCAACGGCCCCCAGGGGGTGAAGGTGCCCGGCTTGTGCCCCTCGGCGATGAGGTCATCGTCCTCGTCGTGGACATACTGACGGTAGCGGCCGTTGCCGGTGTGGCTGTAGTCGTAGAACAGGGCTTCGAGCTTGTCGATGTGATTGGCGGCCAGGGCGAAGTGGTTGCGCTCGCCAAACTGGCCCTTGGCGGCGAGGCGGGCCATCTGCTCCCGGTTGTAGCGGTGAAAACTGTCGCCGCTGACCATGGCGGCGTTGATGCCTTCGCTGGCGAACAGGCGGCTGAAGGTGTGGCCGGTGGTGGTGGTACCGGCACCACTGGAGCCGGTCACCGCGATGATCGGATGACGCTTTGACATGACGGGCTGATCCCAGACTCAGAGAAGGCTGTCGAGGGAGCGGGGTTTTTCCACCACGAATCCCTGGGCGTAGTCCACGCCCAATTGCCTCAGGATATCGAGAACCTCACGGGATTCAACCTGGGAGGCGATGACTTCCCGGTTCATGTAATGCGCCATGTCCACCATGGAACGCACCACCGCCCGGTCCGTCTCGCTGCTGTTCAGCTGGTTGGTGAAGGCACTGTCGATTTTGATCAGGTCCACCGGCAACGTCCGCATGAAGTGGAAGGAGTTGGGACCGGCCCCGAAATTGCCGAGGCAGAACCGGCACCCCAGCTCCTTCATTTCAACCATGAACTCGGCAACGCTGTCGAGATCGCTGATGGCGGAAGCCTCGGTCAGGCCGAACCAGAGCCGTTCAATCGGTGCCGTTTTCTCGCTCAGTTTTTCGTAGATGAACTCCAGCAACGCCTGATCGTTCAGGCTGTGTCCGGAGATGTTGATGCACACGCCCCCCAGGTGCCTAGGGTCCGGCCGCCGCTCGCGCAACCAGTCCAGCATGTGCCCGACCACCCAACGGTCCACCGCCTGCATCCGATCGTAGCGTTCCGCCATGCGGACGAAATCGTGGCCGGTGATCAGAGTGCCGGCATCGTCGTACATGCTGATCAGGATTTCGTACTGGGGCGACATCGCCGTTTTCGGGTGCAGCGGGATGATTTTCTGGCAGCGCAGAAGCATCCGCTCCTCGTCCAGATCGCCGAGGCTGGCCACCCGGGCCGCGATCTGCTCCTGCCGGGCCTGGTCGGAGGCATCCGGGGTGAACGCCACCACCTTGCCGGGCCCCTGCTGCTTGGCCTGGGCCAGGGCCTGTTCCGAGGCCCGTAACCAGCGCTCGGCGTTGACCAGGGCCGGGAACGCCGGCACCACGCCGGCACTGGCCGATACCGGATAGCGCCGGCCACCGAACTGGAACGGCGCGGCCTCGATGGCCTGAATCAGGCCGGTCGCGGAGTCCAGCGCGGTTTCTGCCGGCACCAGCATGGCAAACTCATTGCCGGCCAGGCGCGCCACCGGCATACCGTCCCCCACGTGTGTCCGCAGCAGGTCCGCCACCTGTTTCAGGGCGTCGTCGCCGGCCTGATAGCCGGCGGTGTCGTTAAGAATACGGAAGCGCCGCAGATCCAGTCGCACCAGGGCCCGTTCATCTTCCCGCCGGGCCAGCTGCTGGTCCAGCATACGCTCGAACTCGCGCCGCCCCAGCAGGCCGGTCAGCTCGTCATGGGTCGAAGCCCAGGACAGCTGATCGTAGACCTTGCGCACCATCCGGTCGATGCTCTCGTCCACCAGCGGCCGCTCATACTGGCTGTCGGGCACGATGATGCCCTTGCGCATCTGCCGGGCCAGCTGTTCAAGCTCCAGCTCCACCACCCGCATGCCCTGATGGTTCACAAACACGAAGCGGCTGAACCCCCGGGCAATCCATACCAGGCGGATGTACTGGGGCTGCTCCGGATTTTCCTGGTCACGCAGCCAGTCACCGGTGCGCAGCTGCTGGGCCCGGTTCATCCAGCGCTGCAGGCTGCGTTGCTCCCGTTCCGACAGGCTTGCCTTGGGGTCGGCCTCGGGCCGGGCGGCGGGGATTTCCACCATTTCCGGCGTCTGGTCCGGGCGCCGGACCAGGAACTGTTTCAGCTCATCGCGAATCTGCGACGATGGCAGGTGGTTGCTGGAAATCGAGGCCAGGCCATCCTGGATCACCCGCAGCAACTCCGGCAGGTTGATGTTGCTGTCCGGGTCGTCCGCGTAGGTCAGCAGCGAGTCGATGACCGCCAAATAGTCCTGCCACAGCTGACTGTCCGGCCCCTGCCGGATCCAGGTCAGAGACAGCAGGTCCCGCCAGCCGCCGTCGAGCAGGCTCAACAGGGCCCGGGGCACCCGGCGCCCGGCCAGGCGCTGGTCCAGCACCTCAGCCACCGCCTGCTTCGATTCGGCCACTTTCTGGGCGCCCTCGGCCGCTGCGGTCACCCGCTCGACATTGCGCCGGTAGACCAGGTTCTGGCGGTCGATCAGGGTGTCCAGTTCCGCCACCGTCTGCTCGAACACCCCGGTGTCCTGCTGGAATTCGGTGGCGATCTTCTGAATCAGCTCTTCCACGCGACGACGGACCACCGGGTTCACCCGCCCGCCCTTGACCCCGAGTTGGGCCAGCCGGTCCATGACGCCCCGCACGGGGCTGCCCTGGTCGTCGAAGAAGGAGGGGTCGCGCATCACCACTTTCAGCACCGGCACCTCCAGTTGCCGGATCAAGGTCTGGGCGTAGTCGCTCAGTTTCGGACTTTCCACCACGCTCTTGAAGAAACGGTCGACCACGTCCAGGGTCTGCTGCTGCTCCTCGTCGAGCCGGTAGTCACCACTGGCGCGCACACGCTCGACCACCCGCTGCAACAGCGACTCGTCTGCGGCCGGCGCCTCGGCAGCCTGGAGCTGGAGTTCCTGCAGCTCGCGCTGGAGTTCGCCGGTGGACAGGGGACGGGCATGGGCGGGGAAGGCCACCGGCGCCTGGTCACCCCGGGCCCGACGGCTGGCCGTCAGGGTGGACACCAGGTTCCTGACGGTGGCGAACGCGGTCTGGGCCGCTTGAGCATACCCCCGGAAGGCCTGGCCGGCGGCACTGGTGTCGGTGGCGGCCGGGCGCACCGGCGCCGCCGGTGCGGTCACGCCCTCGGAAGCCGGCTCGGGTGCTTCACGCCGTGGTGGCGGCGGATTGGCCGGTTCCGACTCCGCCTTCTTCACCGACTTTTCACTCAGATACTTGCTCAGGTCCAGGTCCGGCAGCACTCCGTGCCGGATCAGAATGTTGTTCAGCTCCTGGTAGAGGGGCCCCAGCTGCTGCAGGACAGTCTGCTCGAAGGACTTGAGGCACACCTTCTCGACCTCGCGGGACAGTTTCAGTTGTCCCAGCCCGGCATGAAAGGCCTCGCACACCAGCGCCGGCCCGAGCGGGTTGTGGTGGCCGGTGGCGTTGGCAACCCCCAGCTTGTCCAGCCGGAGCTTGAGTTGCAGCAGGTCACCCCGGTACAGGGTATCCGCCTTGGTCACCATGACCCTCAGGGTAAGCCAGTCCTCGAACTCGCCCTTGTCCACCACCGACAGCTCCGCACCGGGGAAGCCCCGGGAAGCGGGCTTGAGCGGCGACTCCAGATGCCGGGACATCGGGTGCCAGATCACCCGCTGGCGACTCTGGATCTGGCCCGTGGCGTCCATGTAGTCGTTCGCCAGCTGGTCGCTGGCCGCTTTGTGGGCCGCCTGTTTCAGGGCCTCGACCATGGCCGGGAAGGCCGCCGCCATCAGCGGTTCGATGTACTGGACCATCGCCTTGGCGCACTGGTGCAGCACGAACTGGGTGCGGTCGTTGGGCGCCCGCAGCGAGGCGCGCTCCAGGTTGCGCGAGCCGCCACACTGCTGCAGCATGGCCGCCACCGCCTCCGGATTGGGTTGGGTGAAATGCACGCCCATGGCCCCCTCGATGCGGCGGGCCAAGCTGACACTCAGCTCATAGCGCTGGTGACCGTCGAGGCTTCGGAAACGGATGATGAATTCGGGGCGGGACGCGACGGCCAGAGCCTGCTCCAGCTTCCGGGAAGTGTCTGCGGAATAGCGGACAAACAGCCCTTCCGCGCAAAAATCGGCAATCTGGCACGGCCAAGTCTCGCCGGTGCCCAGATCGATCTGGGCGGCAAGCTTGATGGGCTGGCGGGGACTGCTTCGACGTTCTCTTGAATCCATGAACACCCTGATCTCTCGCACTACCGGCGCGGGCGCATCCCGGGCCGGTCACGTCCCTGGCACATAGGCCGACAGCACCGGACAGGCTTGGAAATCCGGGTCACGCCCAGGTGACCTGGTCTCCGGCGGGCAATGGGTCACAGTATACACCCGACCCCTAGCCACAGCTTAGTCAGATCTATCCCCTTTTGCTACTGATCCCCGGGTTACAGCAACTTGAAGAAGACCTTCGAATTTCTCTGGGTGTTATAGGACGCCAGCTTGGGCCCGGGCAGGGACTGCACGCTGGTGGGCTGGAACCCCCGCTCGCGGAACCAGTGCTCGGTCTGGGTGGTCAGCACGAACAGCTTGTGGATCCCCAGGCCCCGGGCCAGTTTCTCGATCCGGGCCAGGAGCTCATCACCCCGGCCAGCCCGGCGGTAGGCCGGATCCACGGCGAAACAGGACAGCTCCCCCGCGCCCTCCTCCGGGTAGTGATAGAGCGCGGCACAGCCGACGATGGTGCCATCCCGCTCGGCCACCACGAACCGGTCGATTTCCGTCTCCAGCATTTCCCGGGAACGACGCACCAGAATGCCTTGTTCCTCCAGCGGCTGGATCAATTCCAGGATACCGCCGATATCCTCCACCCGGGCCTGGCGGATCTGCTCGTAGTTGTCGCTGCTGACCAGCGTGCCGGAACCGTCCCGGGTGAACAGTTCACTCAGCAGCGCGCCATCCTCGATGTAGCTGATGATGTGGGCCCGGCGCACCCCCTTGATGCAGGCGTCGCAGGCCGCCTTGAGCAAGTCCGCGTCGTGGCCGGTCACCACGCCGGCGGCGAGCCGTTCCGAGGCCTGACGGGTGGTGAGTTCGCGGATCAGGGAGCCGTCCGCCTCCAGCACCCCCTGGTCGTCGATGAACACGATCAGTTTCTCGGCCTTGAGCGCCATCGCCACCTGGCTGCCCACGTCCTCGTAGGACAGGTTGAAGGCGTCCCCGGTCGGTGAGTAGCCCATCGGGGGCAGCAGCACGATGTGGCCCAGTTCCAACAGCCGACCGATGCCCTCGGCGTCGACCCGGCGGACCTTGCCGGTATGACCGAAGTCGATGCCATCGAGCACGCCGACTGGCCGCGCCGCCACATAGTTGCCGCTGCTGACCCGAATCCTGGCGTTGTGCATCGGCGAGTTGACCAGCCCCATGGACAGCTGGCTTTCCAGGTAGGCGCGCAGGCCGCCGATGGCTTCCATCACCAGCGGCAGGTGCGCTTCCGGCGTGATTCTCAGGCCCCGCACGAAGGTGGACTCAACGCCGGCGCCATCCAGCCGTGCCTGGATCTGCGGACGGGCGCCAAAAGCCACCACCAGGCGAACACCGAGGCTGCTGAGCAGGGCAATGTCGTGGATGATGTTGATGAAATTGCCATGGGCGATGGCGTCGCCGGGAATGGTCAGCACCACGGTCCGGCCCCGGTGGGTGTTGATGTAGGGAGATGAGTGCCGGAATCCGTGCAGCCAGTCGTTCGATTTCAAGTCCGGTTCTCCGTTACAGGCAGAATTGCTCGATCAGTCCACGCAACAGGCGCACGGTGGGAGCCAGCTGCGACAGTTCCAGGTACTCGTCCGGCTGGTGGGCCTGGTCAATGGAGCCCGGTCCCATGACCAGGGTTTCCATGCCCAGCTTCTGCAACCAGGGCGCCTCAGTGGCGAAAGCCACCGCTTCGGCGGTGTGTCCGGTCAGCCGTTCACAGGCCTGGACCAGGGCCGCGTCCGGCGGGGTTTCAAACGGCGGCACGCCGTCGAACAGGGGCTCGAACAACAGCGACAGGCCACGCCGTTCCGCCACCGGCCGCACCCGCGCCAGGATGGCCTGCCGCAGGGCCTGCATGTCCATCCCCGGCAACGGCCGCAGATCGAAATGCAGCTCGCACTGACCACAGATGCGGTTGGGATTGTCGCCACCGTGGATGCAACCGAGGTTGAGCGTCGGCACCTGAACATCGAAGTTCGGATTCCGGTACTGCTGCTGCCACCGGCTGCGCAGATCCAACAGCTCCGTCAGCGCCTCGTGCATCCCTTCCAGAGCGTTGCGGCCCAGATCAGGATTGGAGGAATGCCCGGACAGGCCCTCGAATCGCAACCGCTCCATCATGATGCCCTTGTGCATACGGATCGGACGCAGTCCCGTGGGTTCGCCGATGATAGCATAACGGGCCCTGGGGCGACCTGCCTCCGCCAGGGCCCGGGCCCCGTTCATGGAGGTTTCCTCGTCGGCGGTGGCAAGGATGATCAGCGGCTGCCTGAGGGGGCGGTCGACGTAGTGCCGGGCGGCTTCGATCGCCAGGGGGAAGAACCCCTTCATGTCGCAGGTACCCAGCCCGTACCAGCGACCGTCCCGTTCGGTGAGGGTAAAGGGGTCGCTGCGCCAGCGCTGCGGGTCGAACGGCACGGTATCGGTGTGCCCCGACAGCACCAGCCCCCCCGGGCCTGGCCCAGGGTGGCGACCAGATTGAACTTGCCCGGCAGGTCGGGGACCGCCAGCACCTCCACCACGAACCCGAGGGACTCCAACCACTCCGCCAGGGTCCGAACCACCGCCTCGTTGCTGTGATCCCAGTCCGGCGAGGCGCTGCTGATCGACGGCAGCGACACCAGTCGCGCCAGCATCTCCCGTAACGGCGGCAGCCCCTGCCCGCCCCGCACTCCGTGTGCCATGATTCACCTCCGCGCGGGTCCGGCCCGCTTCTAGTGCGACCGCCCGGGACGCCCGATTTCCAGACGACTCACCGCCCGTCTCAGGATGGGATAGACCACTTCGCCACCCGCCATCCGCCGGGCCACGCTCAGTTCCCGTTCGTCGACGGCGTCAAGCCGGCCCTCGACCACCTTGCCGGTATCCAGGGTGACCCGGATCCGGTAACCCAGCCAGGCATCGGCATCGGCCAGAGGCTGCTCGGACCAGCCTTCCCGGTCCGGGGCTCCGGCCTCCGGTGGCGGGCTGCCAGGCCCGACCACGGCCTCCGGCGGCGACGTCGACGGCGGCAGCGCCGTCAGGTACAGGCCGGGGACCGCCCTGCCGTTGTAGCTGACCGGCCACGCGGCTCCCTCCCCGGCGTCCGCCCGCACCGGAATGCCCCACCAGGGTCGGGACGGCCACAGGCTCAGAGTCAGCTCGCCCCCCTCCAGCAACCACTGCCGGTACAGCGCCCGCAGTGGCTCGCTGGCCGCCACCCCCCGCGCCCGCAGCCCGGCCGCCAGTGCCGCGGTCACCCGATCGGCCCAGGCCTGGGGTTCAAGCCCGGTTTCACGGGCACAGTAAGCGGTCACTCGCCGCATCAGGCCACCATCACGCAATGTCACGGTCATGGCATTGGCGGTGCTGGACAGAGTGGCGGACGGCTGGCGCACATTCAGCCGGGCTCCGGGCCAGACCAGTTCCAGGCTGCCGACGCCGGCGGTGTTCAGCTCCGCCCGCACCCCGTCGGCGTCCTGCCGGATCAGGGCCTCGCCCGCCAAGCCAGTGATGCCCATGCGCATCAAATCGCCACTGCCGAGCTGTTGCCGGGTGTCCGGGGCACAGGGCAGCACCATCAGGGCCGGCCGGCCCTGGCCATCCTCGCCATCGGCGGTGACCCAGTTCCGCAGCAGGTTGGCATCCAGCACCAGCCCCAGGCCTTCCGCCTGCAGCGTCCACGACAGCGGCAGGTCGGCAGGATCCAGCAGTGCCCGCAGCAGCGCCAGGGGCGAGCCGGCGTCGAACACCACGCGGCCGAACGCCAGGGGTTGGGTCAGACGGAAGTCCTGCCAGTAACCGTCGCTCAGCACCAGGTGCCCGTCGAGTCCGGAACCGATACGCCCCCGGGACAGCACGCCCTGGTGCTCCAGTGCGGAGCGTGCCTCGGCCATGCGCTGGTCCGTCAGCCACCAGACGGCGGCCTTGAAGCCGGCGAAAGCCAGCAGGAGCAGCAGAACCAGCGTTGTCAGCAGGCGTTTCATCCGGAAACTCCTTGGCAGGACTCAGTTGCGGGAGATCAGGGTGCCCACGCCCTCATCCGTGAAGATTTCCAGCAGGCAGGCATGGGCGACCCGGCCGTCGATGATGTGGGACGTCCGGACACCGTTTTCCACCGCGCTCAGGGCACAACGGATTTTCGGCAACATGCCGCCGTGGATGGTGCCATCCTCAATCAGGGCGTTGACCTGCTGGGCGGTAAGCCCGGTCAGGACCTCGCCCGTCTTGCTCTTGAGACCGGACACGTTGGTCAGCAGAATCAGCTTTTCCGCCTTCATCGCCTCGGCCACCTTGCCGGCCACCAGATCGGCGTTGATGTTGTAGGAGGCGCCGTCCGGCCCGACCCCGATCGGGGCGATCACCGGGATGACGTTGCTCCGGGTCAGCATGTCGATCACATCCACGTTGACGCTGGCGACTTCGCCGACGTGACCAATGTCGATGATCTCCGGCCGCTCCAGTTCGGGCGAGCGGTTCACCACTTCCAGCTTGCGGGCGCGGATCAGGTTGGCGTCCTTGCCGGTCAGGCCGACCGCCGTGCCGCCGTGGGCATTGATCAGGGAGACGATTTCCTTGTTCACCTGCCCCCCGAGCACCATCTCCACCACATCCATGGTCTGGGCGTCGGTGACCCGCATGCCGTTGACGAAGCGGGACTCGATGTTCAGGCGCGACAGCAGCTCGCCGATCTGGGGACCGCCGCCATGCACCACGATGGGGTTGATTCCCACCAGCTTCATCAGCACCACATCCCGGGCGAAGCTGCTCTTGAGCTCTTCGTTTTCCATGGCGTTGCCGCCGTACTTGATCACCACGGTCTTGCCGGTAAACCGTTGGATGTACGGGAGCCCCTTGCTCAGTACCGAAGCGACCTGCATGGCCGTATCACGATCAAGCGCCATTTTGTTCCTTACCTTCCAGTTGAATCGGTTGTGACCCCCTCGGGGGGCCGGTCAGTCAGAAATTCACCACCAGATCGGGCGCCACCTTCAGCAGCTGTTCCCGGAAAATCCCCTGGATCCGCGCCAGGCTCTGCTCGGACTCCGCCTCGAACCGCAGCACCAGCACCGGTGTGGTGTTGGACGCCCGGCACAGTCCCCAGCCATCGGCGTAGTCGACCCGGACACCGTCGATGGTGCTGACGCTGGCCTCGCCAAACGCCCCTTCGTTGGCCAGGCGCTCGACGATGTCGAACTTGCGGCTTTCCGTGACTTCGACGTTCAGTTCCGGCGTACTGATGTCCTCCGGAAAATCCCCGAACACCTCATCGGCGTGGCGATCCTCAATCCCCAGGATCTCCAGCAGACGGGCGGCGGCGTACAGTCCGTCATCGAAGCCGTACCAGCGTTCCTGGAAGAAGATATGACCGCTCATCTCTCCCGCCAGCAGGGCGCCGGTTTCCTGCATCTTGGCCTTCATCAGCGAGTGGCCGGTCTTCCACATGATTGGCCGGCCGCCGGCCTCGGTGATGACGCTGGCCAGGCGACGGCTGCATTTCACGTCAAACAACACATCCGCGCCGGGGTTGCGGGATACCACGTCCCGGGCAAACAACATCAGCAGCCGGTCCGGCCAAATGATCTTGCCGGAGTGGGTCACCACCCCGAGCCGGTCGCCGTCGCCGTCGAAGGCAATGCCGAGGTCGGCACCTTCCGACTGCACCCGGGCGATCAAATCCACCAGGTTCTCCGGCTTGCCCGGATCCGGATGGTGATTTGGAAAGTCGCCGTCCACCTCGCAGTACAGGGGCACCACCTCGCAGCCCAACTCCTCAATAAGCATCGGGGCCAGCTCGCCGGCGATGCCGTTACCGGCATCCACCACCACTTTCAGCGGAGCCGCCACGGCGATGTCCCCAACGATCCGATCCAGATAGGCCCGACGCACATCCTGGCTCGACTGGCGGCCCTGGCCACGGGCCAGATCGCCGTTCCGGACACGCTGGTACAGGGCCTGAATGGCGTCGCCGGACAGCGTCTCCCCCCCGAGCATGATCTTCAGGCCGTTGTAGTTGGCCGGATTGTGACTGCCGGTCACCATCACCCCGGAGCCGGTCTCCAGCTGGTAGGTGGCGAAGTACAGCACCGGCGTCGGCACGGCGCCGACATGGATGACATCGCAGCCGGCGGCCATAACCCCACGGGCCAGGGCATCCGCCAGTTCGGGGCTGGAATGGCGGCCGTCGTAGCCCACGCACAGGCTCGAGACACCCCGCGCCAGGGCCTCCGAGCCGATGGCCCGGCCAATCACCTCGACCCCCTCAGCGGACAGGGTCTCGCCGACGATGCCGCGAATGTCATAGGCCCGGAAAATCTCCGGCGCCAATTCAACCGCCGGCGCGGCCACCTCTTCCACCACCAGAGCCTCGTCCCCGGCCAGGGGAGCGTCGCCGCCAAACCCCAGCACATCCTCATCGCCGTCCAGCATGTCGATATCGGGCATGTCGGTGTTCTGGAACAGGGGCTCCTCCACGACCTCGGAGGCGGGTCCAGAAGCCGGTTTGGGACGGGCCGACTCCGAGGCCTTGGCCACCCGTTTCTCCACCATCTGGGCGATGCGGAACAGCACTTCACCAAGGGACCCCACCAGGTCCCAG
Organism: Marinobacter lutaoensis; assembly: GCF_001981305.1. Classification (GTDB taxonomy): domain Bacteria; phylum Pseudomonadota; class Gammaproteobacteria; order Pseudomonadales; family Oleiphilaceae; genus Marinobacter; species Marinobacter lutaoensis. Next base: position 621,003 of record NZ_MSCW01000007.1, read on the forward strand.
TGCGCGCCCGGCAGGCGGGCCTTGTCGCCGGCAAACACCTTATGCGCCCACTGGATGAGTGCCGACACATCCGCGCGCAGGGAGCGCTGGGCGTTGCCCAGCAGGCCCCACACCAGGATCGCCGCAACCAGTGCCGGCAGGCCGACAAGCAGCGCCAGCCAAGTCAAACTGACCGGCGGTTCCGGCAGCCGGGCCGGCGTGTACTGCACCGACCAGTCCGGGTTCATCAGGGTGCGGGATAATGACGGCCCCGAGCCGGCACCCTGGCTGGCCACCGTGCGCGAGGTGCCAGCCACGGTCTGGATCAGCGCCAGCCGGCCACCGAGATCGGCGTCGGTCACGGTGAGCAGCGCCTGCAGCTCCTGGGTATCGAACACCACCAGCAGGCTACCCATCACCGCCTGGCTGACCGGGTTACGCACCGCCGTCGCGATCTGGAGAAACCAGCGGTCGTCCCTGGGGAAGGCGTCCGGTAGCAGCGGCCGCCCGGTTTCCGCCCGGCGCACCAGCTCCAGGCCGGCGAAGCCAAGCAGGGGCTTGTCCGGAGCGGACCTGGGAACCTCGCGAAAGGGAAACAGATAGACCGCCTGGATACCCGGCAACGCCCGGGCCAGCTGGGCCTCGGCGGCATCCAGGGATACCGGGCTGGCCAGTGCCTCCCGCACATAGGCCTGGCTGGCGAGGCCGTCGACGCTGCGCTGAAGCCAGGTCAGGTACTGGTTCAGACGAAAGGCCGCCCCTTCCACTTGGTGACTGGCTTGGCTGCGCAGGCGCTTATCGACGGTGGGCTGGATTGCCAGGAAATACAGCAACACCACCGACACCACGCCAGCCAGGAGCACCACCAGGGCCTGGCCCAGGGCCACCGACCCCAGGCGCTTGAGCCGGCGCTCCGGGCCCTTGGCCTTGGCGGCGGCCTTGGCCGACGGCTCCGCCGAAACCTCGTCCGTTTTTTTCTTCCTACCGAGCTTCATAGTCCATCCCGCCGTTGTATTTTTTTCGAACTGGACAAGCAGTTACCCGCAAAAGTATAGACCTCGCACCTGACTTATGCGTGACAGCGGGCGCCTCAGTGGCGGCCGGTGGAGCCGAAGCCACCCGCCCCCCGGGCACTCGTCTGGAAATCCGACACCAGCTCGAAATCGGCCTGGACCACGGGGACCAGAACCATCTGGGCGATGCGTTCGCCCACCGTCACGGTGAAGGAGGTGTTGCCTCGGTTCCAGCAGGAGACCATCAGCTCGCCCTGATAGTCGGAGTCGATCAGGCCGACCAGGTTGCCTAAAACAATGCCATGCTTGTGGCCCAGGCCACTGCGGGGCAGGATCATGGCGGCCAGGCCAGGGTCGCCGATGTGGAGGGCCAGGCCGGTGGGAATCAGGGCCGTTTGGCCCGGCTCCAGGGTCAGCGGGGCCTCCAGGCAGGCCCGCAGATCAAGGCCGGCGGAGCCGTCGGTGGCGTATTCTGGAAACGGGATGGTGGTTCCGATCCGGTCGTCGAGAACCCGGACCTGCAGGGTTTTCTTGCTCATGCGCTCTTATCCATCTGTTCACTGATCAGCGCGACCAGGCGGGTCGCGATGGCTTGCTTGCTGTCCGGGCCGATCTGCGCCTGACCGCCGGGCCAGAACACGGTGACGGCGTTGCGATCGCTGTTGAACCCCAAGCCGGGAACCGACACGTCGTTGGCGACGATCATGCGCAGGTTTTTCCGCGCCATCTTGTCGGTGGCGTAACGGGCCACGTCCCGGGTTTCCGCCGCGAACCCCACCGTGAACGGCGCGCCCGGACGGGCCGCGACCGTTGCCAGGATGTCGGGGTTGCGCACCAGCGACACGGTCAGGGTCTCGGAGGATTTCTTGATCTTGTCACCGGCGCGGTTCTGGGGCCGGTAATCGGCCACCGCCGCCGTCGCCACGAACAGATCGCAGCCTTCGTCCACCGCCGCCAGGGTGGCCCCAAGCATGTCCTCCGCCGTCACCACCGGGCGCACCTCGACTCCGGCCGGCGGCGCCAGGCTGACCGGACCACTGACCAGGACCACGCGGGCACCGGCGTCCCGGGCGGCCTCGGCCAGGGCGTAGCCCATTTTTCCGGAGCTGTGGTTGCTGAGGTAACGCACCGGGTCCAACGGCTCCCGGGTCGGCCCGGCGGTAATCACCACGCGGCGTCCCCGCAGGATCCCCTCCAGAGCCCTCTCCGACGCTGGCGCCAGCAGGCGCGCCGCCAGCTCCGCCGGCTCCAACATCCGGCCCGGGCCGGTATCGCCACAGGCCTGCTCGCCCTGGTCCGGCCCCCACAGGCAGACCTGGGGGTCGTCCCGCAACAGGGCGACATTGCGCTGGGTACGGGGGTTTCGCCACATGGCTTGGTTCATCGCCGGAGCCAGGATAATGGGCGCTTCGGTGGCGCAGCAGACGGTGGTCAACAGGTCATCCGCCAGGCCCTGCGCCAGCCGGGCCAGGAAATCGGCGGAGGCCGGTGCCACCACCACTTGGTCGGCCCACTTGGCCAGTTCGATATGCCCCATTCCGGCTTCCGCCTCGGGGTCCAGCAACGAGGTCCTGACCGGTTCGCCGCTCAGTGCCTGAAAGGTCAGCGGCGTGACAAACGCCTCCGCCGCACGCGTCATGACCACGCGGACCTCGCAGCCCGCTTTTTTCAATAACCGGACCAGCTCCGCGCTCTTGTAGGCCGCGATGCCGCCGGTGATACCCAGTAGAATTCTCTTGGCGCCCATACCGGCTCCATAGTGCCCAGAAACAAAGGGGTAATACGATAGCACGCCCGCCCGGCGACAGCAGCCGGAACGCCATCGGGAACGTTTACGGCATGTTACTTTTTCAAGTAACCTTTGTAACCTTGAATTCCACCGGGGCAGGACGCCCCAGACACGCAAGGACGCCGAGCGATGCCAACCACCCCCTGGCCCGAAGACGAGCGCCCGCGCGAGCGCCTGCTCGCCCACGGCGCCACTGCCCTTTCCGACGCCGAACTGCTGGCTATTTTTCTGCGTACCGGCACCGCCGGCATGCCGGTAATGACACTGGCCCGACACCTGATTCACCGTTTTGGCAGCCTGCGTGCCCTGATGGCGGCCTCACACCGCCAGTTCTGCGCCGTCCGCGGTCTGGGCACCGCCAAGTACGCACAGCTCCAGGCCGCCATGGAAATGGCGCGCCGGGTGATGGACGAACCACTGCGCCACGGCGACCCGCTGCAATCCCCCGCCGATACCCGGCGCTTTCTCGCCAGCCGCCTGGGCACCTATCCCCACGAGGTGTTCGCGGGTCTGTTCCTGGATAACCGTCACCGGGTCATCCAGTACCGGGAGCTGTTCCGGGGCACCATCGACGGTGCCGCCGTCTACCCCCGGGAAGTGGTCCGCCAGGCACTCGAGGACAACGCGGCGGCGGTGATCTTCGCCCACAACCACCCGTCCGGCGTCGCCGAGCCCAGTCAAGCTGACATCGCCCTGACCCGGCGCCTGAAGGAGGCACTGGACCTGGTGGATATCCGGGTTCTTGACCATATGGTGATTGGCCACGGTGAGGTAATATCCCTGGCCGAACGCGGATTGATGTGAGCGGCGGCGGCCCCGGCCGGCGCACTGGCCAATTTCCCAACAATTTTTTGCGTTGGGCGGGCAGTTCTGGTATAAAAGCGTCCCTTTCTGGCGGCGTCTGGCAGACAGCGCTCCGTATTCAAGGCGCGGGCAGGGAGTTGCAGGCTCCCCGGACACCAGAGACGCACTAACACGAATTCGTATTGATAGAGACCACTGCTCAGGTCGGAGGCAAGTATGTCCAGAGTTTGTCAGGTTACCGGTAAGCGTCCGGTCACCGGTAACAACGTATCCCACGCGATGAACCACACCCGTCGTCGTTTTCTGCCGAATCTGCAGAACCACCGTTTCTGGGTTGAATCCGAGAAGCGTTTCGTGAAGCTGCGCGTATCCGCCAAGGGCATGCGCATCATCGACAAAAAAGGTATTGACGCTGTGCTGGCCGACATCCGTGCCCGCGGCGAGAAGGTATAAGGAGCCGCATCATGCGCGAGAAGATCAAGCTGGTATCCTCAGCAGGCACTGGTCACTTCTACACGACCACCAAGAACAAGCGTAACACCCCGGAAAAAATCGAGATCAAGAAGTACGATCCGGTGGTGCGCAAGCACGTCGCCTACAAGGAAGCCAAGATCAAGTAATTCTTGGCAGCACAGGCACAAAAAAACCCGGCCCGGCGCCGGGTTTTTTGTGCCTGTCGTCAGAACTTCTCCAGGTAGCCCTTGGGCAGCGCCACGTCCATGGCAATGGGCAGGTGGTCGGACAGGGGGTAACTGACCACCTCCGAGCGACGAATCTCCAGGGTCGGACTAACCAGGATATGATCCAGGGCCTTTTCCGGGCGCCAGCTGGGGAAACTGTGGGCGGTGGGTGGCAGGGGTACCAGGTCGGTTTCCTTCAACGGCGTGTTGTTGAGCAGCTCCTCGGCGTGGTTGTTCATATCCCCCATCAAGACCACGTGCCGGTAATCGGCGATCAGCTCCCGGATATACCCCAGTTGCCGCTGCTGCGCAGCCCGGCTCAGCGACAGGTGCATCAGCACCAGTACCAACGGGTCGCTCCGGTCGCCGTAGCGAGCCACAATCGCACCCCGGCCGGGAATCAGGCCCGGCAGGCGGTGCTCGGTGACATCAAGCGGCCGGAACCGGCTGAGCAGGCCATTCGAGTGCTGGGCGATCTGCCCCAAGTTGCGGTTCAGCTGCTGATACCAGTATGGGATCCCGGCCGCCTCGGCCAGGTACTGCACCTGGTTAATGTAGCCGCTGCGCAGACTGCCACCGTCACACTCCTGCAGCGCCACCACATCGTAGTTGCTGATCAGCCGGGCGATTCGGTCCAGGTTTTCGATGCGGTTGCGATAGGGCAGCACATGCTGCCAGCTGCGGGTGAGATAATGTCGGTAGGAGGCGGTGTTGATTCCCACCTGAATATTGAACGTCAGCAGTCGAAGGTGCCGGTTCGGCTCGAATTCCGGCACATGGTCGAGGCCGGAGCAGCGCCCCCGGGGCGGCCGGGGTTGCTCCAGCTTCAGCAGTCCGTGAATCTGGTTGCGAATGCGCTTGTACATAGTCCGGCGGTCCCATCCTGACACCCCCGGGACACCGGCGGCGCCGGAGCCGGGCCGCCGGTTCCCGGGTCAGTTACCGGCGTTGTGTTCCTTCTCGACCAGGTAATCAACGACTTTCAATACCGCTTCGTGGCTGCCGGCCATGCTGGCGGTCACCACGTACTTGCCATTCACCAGCATAGACGGTGTTCCGGTAATGCGCGCGCCCCGGACTTTGGCCTGGGCCTGTTGCAGCTTGGCGTTCACGCCAAAGCTGTTGTACGCCTTCAGGAATTCATCCGGGTCCACGCCGTATCCGGCCACGAATTTCGCCAGTGACTCGCCGTCGTTCAGGGGCCGGTGCTCGCCCGCCAGGGCATCAAACAGGGCATCATGAACCTTGTCCAGCTGCCCCAGCGCCTCCAGAGCGTAGAACGCCCGCGCGTGGGGCTCCCAGGAACGCCCCAGTGCCGCCGGGATGCGCACGTAATGAACATAGTCCGGCGCCTGGGCTTCCCAGGCCTCCGCCAGTGGCTTGAACCGGTAGCAGTGGGGGCAGCCATACCAGAACACTTCCGCCACCTCGACGCCATCCGTGCTTTCGGTGTGCACGGGAGTTTCCAGCTTGCGATAGTGAACGCCCTCTTGCCAGGTCTCCGCGTTCGCTACCCCGGCAAAAGCCATCGCCAGGGACAGGATGGCCACCACTCCGAAGGATCTGATCATGAAACGTCTCCGATCTGCCTGATTTTGTGTCGGGGATTATGACCCACGCCAGGCCAAAAGTTCTACAGCCGGGCCCCAGGGTCGCATTACAGCATGGTAAGACTGGCCCAAAAAAAACCCCGCATCGCGGGGTTTTTCCATCGGCCGGACCCGGTCAGTGCAGGCCGGATACGTAGTTGGCCACAGCCTCGATCTCAGCGTCGGTGAGCCGGGAGGCCACGTCCATCATGATGGACGAGTTGGCATCGGTGGCCCGGGTGCCGTCACGGTAGGCTTTCAGTTGCTTCATCACGTACTCGGCGTTCTGACCGCCCAGAGCCGGGTAACCGCCCGGTTCGTTACCCTTGCCCTGCGGGTTGTGGCAACCGGCGCAGGCCGGTACGCCGGAGGCCAAGTTACCCCCACGATACAGGGCCGCGCCCCGCTCGATCAGATCCGGGTTGGCTTGGCTGACGATCATTTCCTTGCTGTCAAAAAAGGCCGCGAGGTCCTGCAGATCCTGGTCGGACAGATTGTTCAGCAGGCCGGTCATTTCCGGTACCACCCGCTTGCCGGCCTTGATGGCCTTGAGCTGGTTATACAGGTACCGTTCACCGAGACCGGACAGCTTCGGGTAGTTGCCCATCACCGGCTTCTGGCCGCCCTGACCATGACAGCCGGCACACACTGCTGCATTCTGTTCACCTGCCTGAGGGTTTCCGGCTCCGTGCGCCAAGGTCGTCAGGCTTACACCAAGAACCACTCCTGCGATCAGTTTTTTCATGCTCGCTCCGCTTCTCTCATCTTTTAATAAAGGTGTTCTTCATATGCAGCCGGCAGGCGCTGACCAGGCAGGCTCAAAACCGGGGCTGACAGCGGCCGCGCGCAGCGCGCCGCCCGGAATTGGTGTAGCATTATACATTAATCGCCAACAACTGAAATCCAAAGGAAAGCCAACCGTTGTGGACCCTGATCTGACTCAAAAATCCCTCTCTTTCAACAGTGCCCGGTTCCTGCTCAGCGCCTCCCGCCTCGACGAATGTCCGCCCGATGTCGGCGCCGAGGTGGCCTTTGCCGGCCGCTCCAACGCCGGCAAGTCCAGCGCTCTGAACGCCATCACCGCCAACGGCAAACTGGCCCGGACGTCCAAGACCCCGGGACGCACCCGCCTGATCAACTTCTTTTCCCTGAACCGCGAGGGCTGCCGGCTGGTGGACCTGCCCGGCTATGGCTATGCCAAGGTCTCCCGGGACATGAAGGATGACTGGCAGCAGCACCTGGGCCACTACCTCAACGAACGGCGCTGCCTGCGGGGCCTGGTGCTGGTGATGGACATTCGCCATCCGCTGACCGACTTCGACCAGATGATGGTGGACTGGTGCGAACACAACCAGCTGCCCCTGATGGTGCTGGCCACCAAAGCGGACAAGCTGAAATTCGGACAGGCCAAGACGGCCATGCTGACCATTGCCCGGAAGCTTCAGGCTTATCGCTGTGTCCAGCACCAGATCATGTTCTCGGCCACCACCAAGCGGGGCGTCGACACCTGCCGGGAGGCACTGAGTCAGTGGCTGGAATCTCCGGAAGCCTGAACGAAAAAACCGGCCTGCCTTGCGGCAGACCGGCAAAACGTCAGGGTTTGCGACGTGCTAAACCTGAGCTTTCGCTCAGAAGACGCAGGAAAGTCCGAGTTTCCAACGTCACTTGGTTAGAGCCGCCAGGTCAGGGGAAGTTCCCCGAAACGCCGCTTTTTTGATCAAAATTTCGACTTTTACCTACCTAACGATCAGCCGGCGACCGGTTCAACGGCCACCCGTCGGGGCCGATACTTTTCCCGCAACGCCAACACGCGCTCCCGGTAGGCCGGCGTGAGATAGGGAATCTCCAGGGTCAGGACCTGGTAGATCCCCTGCTTCAGCTCCGCCAAGCTGAGCCCCGAGGGACCGTCCGCGGCATGGGCGGTCTTCAGGTAGGCCATCCAGTTGGTGATCACCAGCCATACATTCAGGGACATGGCCCGGCGCAGCTCCTCGGGCTGGGGCTCGATGATGCCCGCTTCCGCCATTTTCTCGAAAATCAGTGTGATGGCCGCCAGACAGCGTTCGGTGAATTCGCGGTAATCCCGGCGCAGGCGGGGATCGCTGTCCAGCAGGTACTCCAAGTCACGGTGGAAAAAGCGGTAGCTCCAGAGCCCGTCGAACACCGACTCCAGATAAAAGGTAAGGTCATCCAGCGTCAGCGCGCGATCCTCGGGGATGTCCAGATAATAGTCGACGAGCTTCTCGTAGGCTTGGAAGATCTCATAAATGATGTCGGACTTGTTGCGGAAGTGGTAGTACAGGTTGCCCGGGGAAATCGCCAGGTGCGCGGCGATGTGATTGGTGGTGACGTTGCGTTCGCCCCGTTCGTTGAACAGTTCGAGGCTGGCGAGCAGGATCTTGTCTCTGGTTTTCATGATACCTGGGACACTTATTGTTGTTGACCCGGTGTCTGGCCCGATCGGCCATCACCCCTGGCTTGACTCCCTAGAGTATATACTCTAATAATACCCCTGAACGCAAATTGCCCATTTTTTGGACAGCCGACAACAACAGGCAATCGCAGCCGGTCGGCTGCGCAGGGGAGAACGCCATGGCAGCCACCGTCGTCCAGCTCACCGAAAGCAAGAAGCACATCCAGCACACCCACCGTGTCTTCGAGGCGCAGAAACGGGCCTTCCGCAACAACCCCATGCCGTCGCTGACCGAGCGCCAGGACAACCTGCGACGGCTCAAGCAGGCCCTGCTGGACCACAAGGACCGGCTGGTGGACGCCATCGACCGGGATTTCGGCTGCCGCTCCCGGGACGAGTCCCTGATCGCCGAGGTGATGCCGTCGATCCAGGGCATCAACTATACCCTTCGGCACCTGCGCGAGTGGATGGCACCGTCGCGGCGGCACGTATCCATTCTGTTCCAGCCGGCCAGCAACAAAGTGTACTACCAGCCCAAGGGCGTGGTGGGCGTGATCGTCCCCTGGAACTACCCGCTGTACCTCGCGGTGGGCCCGCTGGTGGCCTCGCTGGCAGCCGGCAACCGGACCATGATCAAGATGTCCGAGTATACCCCTCACACCTCCGCCCTGTTCCGGGACATCATGGAAGCCACCTTTCCGGAGGACCTGGTGTCGGTGATCAACGGCGAAGCCGACGTGGCCGCCGATTTCTCCGCCCGCCCGTTTGACCACCTGTTGTTCACTGGCTCGACATCGGTGGGCAAGCTGGTGATGCGTGCAGCGGCGGAGAACCTGACGCCGGTCACCCTGGAACTGGGCGGCAAGTCCCCGGCCATCGTCTCGCCGGACGTGCCCCTGGCCGACGCGGCCCAGCGCATCGCGTTCGGCAAGGCGTTCAATGCCGGCCAGACCTGCGTGGCTCCCGACTATGTGCTGTGCCCGGCGGACCGGGTCAAGGGCTTTGTCGACGAGTTCCGGCGCCAGTTCGCCGCGATGTACCCGAGCCTGCGGGACAACGACGACTACACCGCCATCATCAATGAGCGCCAGTACGAACGCCTGCAAGGTTATCTGGCGGACGCCCGCGACAAGGGGGCCGAGCTGGTGGAACTGAACCCTGCCCGGGAAAATCTGGGCGCGGGCACCCGCAAGCTGCCGCTAACCCTGGTACTGCGCACCACGCCGGATATGAAGGTGATGCAGGACGAGATTTTCGGACCGATCCTGCCCATCGTGCCCTACGGCAGCTTGGACGAGGCCGTCCACTACATCAACGACCGGCCCCGGCCTCTGGCACTGTACTTCTTCGGCTACGACCGGCAACAGCAGCAGCACGTGGTGGACAACACCCACTCCGGTGGCATGTGCATCAACGACGCCCTGATGCACGTGGCCCAGGACGACCTGCCGTTTGGTGGCATCGGCGACTCCGGCATGGGCCACTACCACGGCAAGGAAGGCTTCCTGACCTTCTCCCACCACCGGGCCATTTTCACCAAGCAGAAGTTCAACAGCGGCAAGTTCGTCTACGCCCCCCACGGCACGGCCATGCACCGGCTGGTGTACCGTTTCTTCATCCGCTGACAAACGGCCGATACCCCCAACTGAGACTCGACAACAACAAGAACGCGAGCCCATCATGAACGACCACCCAGACCTGCCGGCCAGCGGTCCGGCCCTGGCCGGTCTGGGTCGCCGGGGCTTTCTGAAAACCGGCCTTGGCGGCGCCCTTGTGCTGGCCGGCGCCGGGCCACTGTCCGGCCCCAAGACTCTGGAAGCCGATGTCGTGGTCATCGGGACCGGCCGGCTTCAAACTGGAGGTCCCGCCCCTGCACCCGGCCATGGCACCCCACGGGTGCGCCTGTTCACCGCGCACCAGATGGGCGGCTGCGCCATGGGCCCGAACCCGGAAACATCGGTGGTCAACGGTTTCGGCGAACACTACCCTGTGAGCAACCTGAGCGTGCACGACGCATCCCGGTTCCCCACCCGTATCGGAGCCAATCCCCAGCTGTCCGTCTACGCCCGGTCGGCCCGGAACAGCCATCACCTGGCCGGCCAGTCTCGGTTTTCCCGTGCCGGTACCCGCGCCGCCGGCACCTACAGATGCCCTGGGAATGCTGGTATCATGGCTGCCAGCGAAGGAAGGAGCTGTGCATGACCAAAGTCGTCTACCCAGGCACATTCGACCCGATCACCAACGGCCACACCGATCTGATCGAACGGGCCGGCCGCATGTTCGACGAAATTGTAGTCGCCGTGGCCCATAACCCGAAGAAGCAGCCGCTGCTCGACCTGGACACCCGGTGCGAACTGGTCCGCAAGGCCACCGCGCATCTGCCCAATGTGACCGTTACCGGCTTCAGCAACCTGCTGGCCGATTTCGTCCGAGAACAACAGGCGTCCGTCATTCTGCGTGGTCTGCGCGCCGTCTCCGACTTCGAATACGAGTTCCAGCTGGCGGACATGAACCGCCGCCTGGCCCCGGACGTGGAAAGCGTCTTCCTGACGCCCGCGAACCATTTGTCGTACATCTCCTCCACCCTGATTCGGGAAATCGCCGCCCTGGGCGGAGATGTGTCGGAATTCGTCGATCCCGCCGTAGCGGCCGCTCTGAAACAGAAGTTCAACTCAGCCTGAGAGGTAACGGAACATGGCCCTGATGATTACCGACGAATGCATCAACTGCGACGTGTGTGAGCCGGAATGCCCCAACGAGGCCATCTCGCCGGGCGACGAAATCTACGTCATCGACCCCAACAAGTGCACCGAGTGCGTTGGTCACTACGACGAGCCCCAGTGCCAACAGGTGTGCCCGGTGGACTGCATTCCGCACGACCCGGAGCACCAGGAAACCCACGAGCAGCTGATGGAAAAATACCATCGCCTGACCGGCAGCTGAGCCCGCGTCGCCCCCCGAAACGCAAAAGCCCCGGCGCGGTTCCGTGCCGGGGCTTTTTCATGCGTGCCATCTCCGGGCGTTACAGCACCGGCGGCAGAGGAAACTCCTCGCCGTTAACGGTGACCACCAGGTCCGCCAGGGTGGCAGCCAGCGTCAGGCGGTCGCCCTCCTGCACCAGCAGCCCCTGCTTGATCAACGGGGCCAGCTGCATGCGCAGCGCGGGATACTCCTCCGCCAGCGCCAGCGGCAGGCTCAGGTCGAGGTTGCCGGACAACCGCTGCATCACCAGCAGCATGGCGGCACGCTCATCCGGCGTCAGTTCCGGGTGGTGAACCTCCGCCTCGGCACGAACCTCCCCCTCCGGTGTCGCCAGGCTGACCCGGGGGAATCCCAGGCTGAAGCCAGCGGCGGCGACATCCTGAAACGACGCCATCAGTTCCTGCATGACCCGCGCCTGGGCCTCGACATCCGGGTCGCCATCGGTCAGCGCCAAGTTCTGCAATCCGGTGAGGGCATTGGAGAAACGATTCCAGCTGTGGACCTCAAGATCATGCAGGACAAACTCCACATGATGCGGACCGTAGCTGCCCTGGGGCAGGGTCAGCTCTGACAAGGTCACGGTCAGGCTGGAGTCCAGACGGCTGCGATCGTCGTGAGCCTCGCTGTCACTCAGAATCGCCAGGCCGGACAGAACCACCGGGGCTCCGGCCCCGGGCCGGACCGACACATTCTCGATACGAAAGGCGCCGCCCCCCAGCCAAAGGTCACCCAACAGGTGCTCCATGGACTGATCCATTTCAATCCCGGCCACGGTCACCTCGGCATCCGGGCCCGTCAGCGCCAGCCGCGGCAATGCCATGAACATGTCCAGCTGAGAACCGGCGTCCCGCGCCTCGAGCCAGGCTTCCCCGGCGCTGGTGGTTAGAACCTCTCCGGAGTTGTCGTCCCGGATCCGGGTTTCGGGGATCGCCAGCGCCAGCCGGGCGGTTCCCCAGACCCGGGATTCCAGCGTCAGCCGGGGGGGCTCCTCCGGAAACCAGTCGGCGCCCTCCGGCGCCCAGCCGGTCGCCGGTTCAAGCACCATCAGGCTACCGGTCATGCCATGACTCACATCCCCCAGGAATTCCAGCCGGCGCTGCTCGTGAGTTTCCGGTAGCGTTACGATCGCCGTCAGGCGCACCCGGGCACCGAGAATACCCCGGTCATACTGTTCGGTTTCCAGCTGCAGGAACGGCTGGGCATCGTTCACTTCGGTGACGGCCTGGCGCCACTGGGTTTCGGTCAGGTAACCCACGCCCCACGGCAGGGCACCGGCAGCGGCCAGCACCACGGCTCCGGCAATGATCCATTTGCGCTTCAAGGAAGGCTCCTTATTGGTTGTCGTATTGGTGTCAGGGTTTGCCCGTCAGACGTTCCAGCAACACCAGCTGGGCAGCGAACCGCTCCTCGCCGTCCGCGGGCTGGTTCTGAATATAACTGCCATCGGGCTGCAAAGACCAGGACTGGCAGTTGTCGGCGAGGTAGGTTTCCAGATCGTCGTGCAGGCGCGCCTGCAATGCCGGGGCCTCGATGGGAAACGCCGTTTCCACCCGACTCAGCAGATTGCGCTCCATGCCGTCGGCGCTGGAACAGTAGAACTCGGGGTGGCCGTTGTTGCCAAAGTAGTACACCCGCGTGTGCTCCAGAAAACGGCCAATGATCGAGCGAACCCGGATATTCTCCGACAACCCGGGCACCCCGGGCCGGAGGCAGCAGATGCCCCGCACGATCAGGTCGATCTTCACACCGGCCCGGGAGGCACGGTACAGCGCCTTGATCAGCTGGGTCTCGGTGAGGGCGTTGAACTTGAAGATGATGCGCCCCTGCTCCCCATGACCCGCTTCCCGCTCGATCAGGCTGATCAGTCGGGAATGCAGGGTGAACGGGGCATGGAACAGTTTCTTGATTTTCAGCGCCTTGCCCATGCCGGTCAGCTGCTGGAAGAGTTTGTTGACGTCATCGCCGATGGACTCGTCGCAGGTCATGAAGCTGTAGTCGGTGTACAGGCGGGCATTGCCGGCATGGTAGTTGCCCGTGCCCAGGTGCACGTAGCGTCGCAGCCGGCCCTCCTCGCGACGGACGATCAGGATCATTTTGGCGTGAGTTTTGTATCCGACCACGCCGTACACCACGATGACGCCGGCTTCCTGCAGCCGGCTGGCCAGCTCAAGGTTCTCCGCCTCGCTGAACCGGGCCCGCAGTTCGATGACCGCCGTCACCTCCTTGCCCCGCCGGGCGGCGTCGGCCAACGCCTCGACGATCTCGGAATCGGCGCCGGTGCGATACAGGGTCTGGCGGATCGCCAGCACTTGGGGATCCTTGGCGGCTTGGCGCAACAGGTCCACCACCGGGCTGAAGTTCTCGTAGGGGTGCAGCAGCAGGATCGGCTGCTTGCGGATGGCGTCGAACATGGATTCCTTGCTGCGGATCTGCCGCGGGATGGCGGGCGAAAAGCCGGAATAGGTCAGATCCGGACGGTCCACTAGACTGCCCACCGCCATCAGCCGGGTCAGGTTCACCGGACCGTGGACCTTGTACAGATCCCGCTCGGTCAGGCCAAACTCCGTCAGCAGGAACTGCACCAGTTCCTCGGGGCAGTTGTCCGCCACCTCCAGCCGCACGCCATCGCCGAAGCGGCGGCTCAGCAGCTCGCCGCGCAGGGCCGAGGCCAGGTCTTCCAGGTCGTCCTCAAGTTCCAGGTCGGCATTCCGGGTCACCCGGAACTGGTAACAGCCCTTCACTTCCATGCCGGGGAAGAGCTCGTCGGCGTGGGCGTGGATCATGGACGACAGGAACACCAGGTTGTCGCCGCCGTCGCACACCTCGTCCGGCAACCGGACCAGGCGCGGCAGGGAACGTGGCGCCGGCACGATGGCCATGCCGGTTTCCCGGCCGAAGGCATCCTTGCCGTCCAGCTCAACGATGAAGTTGAGGCTTTTGTTCACCAGTCGGGGAAACGGGTGCGACGGGTCCAGCCCGATCGGGCTGACCACCGGCAGAATTTCCTCCTCGAAGTATTGGCGCACCCACTCCGCCTGCGCCGGTGTCCACTCCCGCCGGCGCACGAAGTGAATGTTCTCCCTCTCCATCTCCGGAATCAGGACATTGTTGAGGATGTCGTACTGCTCGGTGATGTACTCATGGGCGACCCGGCTGATCTCGCCAAGCACCTGCTCCGGCAACATGCCGTCCGGCCCCACGGTCTCGCGGCCGTATTTCATCTGCTGCCGCAGGCCGGCCACGCGGATTTCAAAGAACTCGTCCATGTTGCTGCTGAAGATGCAGCAGAAGATCAGGCGGTTGATCAGCGGATGGGCGGGATCCAGCGCCTGTTTCAGCACCCGGTAGTTGAACTGAAGCTGACTCAGTTCCCGGTTGAAGTAGTTTTCGCTGGCATCGAGGTCCAGCTCCTGGCTGACCGGTGGCGCCTCCACCGGCGCCGGTACGCTCTGGCTGCCTTCGGCTATCCGTCCCGTGTTTTCCGTTGTCATGCTGTCCTGTTCCGTACTGGTGTTGTGTTCCTCCGGCCGGGAAGCGCCGGTGGCGTGTCAGTAGCCCCGAGCCCGCATCAGCCGCGCGGCGCGAACCGCGAAATAGGTCAGGATGCCATCGGCGCCGGCCCGGCGCATCGCCATCAGGCTTTCCATCATCACCGCGTCGCCGTCCAGCCAGCCGTTCTGGGCCGCCGCCATGTGCATGGCGTACTCGCCGCTGACCTGGTACACGAACGTCGGCACTTGCAGCTCGGTCTTGACCCGCCGCACAATGTCGAGATAGGGCATGCCCGGTTTGATCATCACCATGTCCGCGCCCTCGGCCAGATCCATCGCTGCTTCGTGCAGGGCCTCGTCGCTGTTGGCCGGGTCCATCTGATACGTGGCCTTGTCGGCCTTACCCAGATTCGCCGCCGACCCCACCGCGTCCCGGAACGGGCCATAGTAGCTGGAGGCGTACTTGGCGGAATAGGCCAGGATGCGGGTATTCACATGGCCGGCCGACTCCAGCGCTTCCCGAATCGCCGCCACCCGGCCGTCCATCATGTCGGACGGCGCCACCACATCGGCACCGGCGTCCGCGTGGGACAGCGCCTGGTTGACCAGGGCTTCCACCGTCACATCGTTCAGTACATAGCCGTCATTGTCGATGATGCCGTCCTGACCGTGGGTGGTGAACGGATCGAGCGCCACGTCGGTGATCACCCCCAACGCCGGATGGGCCTGTTTCAGGGCCCGGACCGCCCGCTGCGCCAAACCGTCGGAGTCCCAGGCACCGGAACCGGAGAGATTCTTTTTCTCCGCCGGCACCACCGGGAACAGGGCCACCGCCGGAATCCCCAGGGCCACCCACTCGGCGGCGGCCTCCACCAGCAGATCGATGCTCAGACGTTCCACGCCCGGCATGGATGCCACCGGCTCGCGCTGGCCCTCGCCCTCGAGCACAAACACCGGGTAGATCAGGTTGTCCGGCGTCAGCTGGTGCTCCCGGACCAACCGGCGGGAAAACGCACTGGCCCGGTTGCGACGCAGTCGGGTGGCGGGAAAGACGCGGGGAGTAAGACTGGGCACGGGTAACCTCCTGACACGATTGACGATGGAAACCATCAGCGGGCCGGATCGGCCGGCGGGCACTGACCGTGCCATGATACACCCCTGGCGCCCCGGGTTGCAGTGACCCGGGCAACCCTAGCGACCGCGCGTGTCGGTTTCATGACAGTCGCCCG
Organism: Marinobacter lutaoensis; assembly: GCF_001981305.1. Classification (GTDB taxonomy): domain Bacteria; phylum Pseudomonadota; class Gammaproteobacteria; order Pseudomonadales; family Oleiphilaceae; genus Marinobacter; species Marinobacter lutaoensis. The sequence goes on from NZ_MSCW01000007.1 coordinate 636,972, forward strand.
TGCCCGGCACGGCTCTTCCAGGCCGGCAGGCAGTCGCGGAGGTTGGAAACACGAAAGCGTGGACGAAGGGACAGCGAATGGGGAAACGAACCAACAGAGAAACCGGAGGACAGGGCCGGCCCTGTCCTCGCGGTCAGCCTGACTCAGATGGAACGGTTGTTGAAACCGACTTCCACCTTGCGGGGCGAATCGGAACGGAAGTGGGTATCCACCTGCTGGATTTTGCCCCCCCGTTCCAGGAAAGCCTGGATGTCAGCCTCGAGCTGGGCCCGCACCCGGGCCCGACTGGCGATGGAGTGCGTATCCTCGCTGTCGCTCCCCCAGCCGCCGGACTGCTCCAGATTGCTTTCGTCGAATTCACTCATGGTCTTCTCTCCATCAACGAAAACAGGACTGTGAAACTGGTCTGGTAAGCGCCGTTCACGCGCTCGGCAAAGACACTGCGCCTCGACGAATACACCGCCGAAGAAACCGCCTGCGGCCTCGTCTTGGCGTCTTTATAATCCCGTTTTTGTGACGACGCTATTTACTGACAACGCTTTTTTTGTAATTTTTTGTAAATAAAAATAAGTGATTGATTTTCATGATGATAATAGAATAACTCACAGCCAGAGTTCGTTGACACAAAAAATGAATAATGATTCACTACTTCAAAGGAGCTCGCATGGCCTATCGTGAAACGGAAAAAATGCGCCAGCGCAAGGCCCAGGCGCGCCAACGCATCATCGACAGCGCCTGGGCGTGCGTGGCCAGCGGCGGCTTCCGGAACGCGCGCATCACCCGGATTGCCGGCTTGGCCGGGGTCGCCACCGGCACCATCTACCGCCACTTCGAATCGCGGGAGGATCTGTTCGCGGAGATCTTCCGCACCGCCACCCAGCGGGAGGTGGACAAGGTGGCGGAGGCCTTGCACGGCCCGGCGGACGCCGCCGCGCGCCTGGAGGCGGCGCTGCGACGCTTCGCCGAACGGGCCCTGCGCGCGCCCACCATGGCGTGGGCCCTGATCGCCGAGCCGGTCGACCCGCAGCTGGAGGAGGAGCGGCTGCTCTATCGCCGGGCCTATGCCGAGCTCTTTGAAACAGCGATCCGGGAAGGTATCGAAGACGGCAGTTTTCCGGACCAGGACGCCCGCCTGAGCAGTACGTGTCTGGTCGGCGCCATCGCGGAAAGCCTGGTTGGGCCCCTGTCACCGACGCTGTCGGGGCAGGCGACACTCGCCAATATCGACAAAAAACGCCTGGTCGACACCCTTCTGGCCTTCTGCCTGCAGGGATTGACCGGCACCAGGAGGTAGCCATGACCGCGCACCAGTCCAAACCCGAATGTCACATGCCCCAGACCGAGGACCGCTATCTGGCGGTCACCCATGACGTGTTCAACCAGCCACCGGCGCTGGAAAATTACAACCTCTACCAGCAGGACACGGCCCTCAGGGAAGCCGTCGCCCGGGAAAGTGGCCGGGCCGCCACCGATGAGCTGAACGCCTTCGGGGAACTGGCCGGCAAGGCGGAAACCATCGACCTCGGATTTCGCGCCAACGCCAATAAACCGGTGTTCCATACCCACGACCGCTTCGGTCACCGCATCGACGAGGTGGATTTCCATCCGGCTTACCACGAGCTGATGCGGATCGCTCTGGAGCACGGCCTGCACAGCAGCCCCTGGACCCAACCGGGCCCCGGCGCCCATGTCATTCGCGCCGCCAAGTACTACATGCACTCCCAGGTGGAGGCCGCCCACTGCTGCCCGGTGACCATGACCTTCGCCGCCATACCCTCGATCCGCCAGCAGCCGGACCTGGCCCGGATCTGGGAGCCGAAGATCCTGGCCAACCACTACGACCCCAGGAACGTGCCCGACGGCGACAAGACGTCGGTGACCATCGGCATGGCGATGACCGAGAAACAAGGGGGCAGCGACGTCCGCGCCAACACCACCCGAGCCTACCCGGTCGGCACCGAGGGGCCCGGCCAGCCGTACGAGCTGGTAGGCCACAAGTGGTTTGTCTCGGCGCCCATGTGCGATGCCTTCCTGGTCCTGGCACAGGCACCCGGCGGCCTGTCCTGTTTCCTGATGCCACGCTGGCGCCCCGACGGCAGCAAGAATCCCTGGCAGATCCAGCGCCTGAAAAACAAGATGGGCAACGTCGCCAACGCCTCCAGCGAGGCGGAACTGCGCGGTGCCCTGGCCTGGATGGTGGGCGAGGAAGGCCGGGGCGTGCGGACCATCATTGAGATGGTGGCCATGACCCGGTTCGACTGCATGATCGGCAGCGCGGCGGGCATGCGCCAAGCCGTGGCCCAGGCCAGCCACCATTGCCGCCATCGCAGCGCCTTCGGAGCCCGACTCAGTGATCAGCCGCTGATGCAGAACGTGCTCGCCGACCTGGCTCTGGAAAGCGAGGCCGCCCTGGCCTACACCCTGCGCATCGCCCGCGCCCTGGACCAACAGGATCAGGAGCACGAACGCCTGCTGGCGCGCCTGGCGACGCCGGTGGGCAAGTATTGGATCTGCAAGCGCACACCAAACCACGCCTATGAGGCCATGGAATGCATCGGCGGCAGCGGTGTCATGGAGGACTGCATCATGCCCCGGCTGTTCCGGGAATCGCCGGTAAACGCCATCTGGGAAGGCAGCGGCAACGTTCAGTGCCTGGACACCCTGCGGGCACTGCAGAAAGAACCCGACACCCTGCATGCCTTCTTTGCCGAAGCGGCATTGGCGACTGGCGCCGACACCCGGTTCGACCGTTTCCTCGGCCGCCTGAAGGACGACTTTGCCGACATCAGCGACTTCCAGTACCGGGCCCGCAATCTGGTCGACCGCATGGCCCTGGCGCTGCAGGCGTCCCTGCTGATCCGGCATGCCCCGACGGCGGTCGCCGACGCCTTCTGTGCCTCACGGCTGGAACCGCGGACGGCCATGAACTACGGCAACCTGCCCTCGGGAACGGATGCCGCCAGCATTATCAAACGGGCCACGCCTGTAGTAGGCTGACGGGCAACGACACCCCTCCACCGCGCCGACCGGCGCGGTCACCCGACGGAGCCCTATGTCTGACGCCCTGAGAAAACTGTTGAACCAGGCCGCTGGAACGCATCCGGTGATCACGCCGCATGTCGGCGTGATGACACTGCACTTTCAGCTCTACGGCTGCCCGGACCTGAAAACCAAGCGCAAGGCCTTCGCCGCCATGCGCGCGGTCTGGGGCCGGGAGCCGGACTTGGCCGTGGCTGAAACCGCCGACCAGGACGCCCTGGACTGCGCCACCTGGACGGTCGCCGCGCTCGGCGCCTCGGCCATGCAGATCCAGCAGCGCCTGGACGCGGTGGAAAAGGCGATCGAGGAGCGCATCGACGCCGCCATCCTGGACGTGCACCGGGAAATCCTCTGAACCGCCACCGGATCACCGCCGTGTGGCGCCCAACGGTCCCACGCCGTATACTACGCCTCCTCAGGGATACCCGTGGTACCCGCCGGACGCGGGCGACCCGTGTGCCAGAGCCGGCCGCCGCGCCGGCGCGTTCGAGGGGCATCCGGAACCGGCCCGTCGAATGACCACTGTTTGTGTGTGGTGCCTATGACCGGAAAGAAAAAAACCGCCCAGGCCTCGATCGAGGCGATGTATCGCGTGTTCACCGTGCCCGAGGCACCGGACTCCACGCTCAGTCGCATTGATCAGGACATTTCCCGCAACCTCGCCGGCTTCCTGCAGGAACACATCGTGGCGGTCGAGCGGGACTTGGCCGAGGTGGAGAAGGACTTCGCCGACTACAACATTCCCGAGAAACCGATTTTCGTCTCGGAACAAGCGCAGTTCCTGCTCGACAAGCTGGTGGCCAATTCCGTACACACCGCCTCGCCCGCCTTCATCGGTCACATGACCTCGGCACTGCCCTATTTCATGCTGCCGTTGTCCAAGATCATGATCGCCCTGAACCAGAATCTGGTGAAGACGGAAACCTCCAAGGCGTTCACACCCATGGAGCGCCAGGTGCTGGGCATGATCCACCGGCTGGTGTACCAGGAGGATGGCGCCTTTTACCGAAAATGGATGCACGACCCCCGGCACACCCTGGGCGTGATGTGTTCCGGCGGCACCATCGCCAATCTGACCGCCCTCTGGGTCGCCCGCAACCACGCATTCCCCGCCGAGGGCAGCTTCCGCGGCCTGCATCAGGAAGGACTGTACCGGGCCCTCAAGTACTACGGTTACGAGGGAGCCGCCATACTGGTCTCCAAGCGCGGGCACTACTCGCTGCGCAAGGCGGCCGATGTCCTGGGCTTCGGCCGCGACGCGCTGGTGTCGGTGGAGACCGACGATGACAACCGGATCCTGCCGGACGCGCTGCGGGAGAAATGCCTGGAGTTGCAGAAGCAGAAGATCAAGGTCCTGGCCATCTGCGGTGTCGCTGGCACCACCGAAACCGGCAACGTCGACCCCCTGGACGCCGTGGCGGACATCGCCCGTGAGTTCGGCGCCCACTACCACGTGGACGCAGCCTGGGGCGGCCCGACCCTGTTCTCCCGCAGCCACAAGCACTTGCTGCGGGGCATCGAAAAGGCCGACTCGGTCACCTTCGACGCCCACAAACAACTGTACGTGCCCATGGGCGCCGGCTTGGTGGTGTTCAAGGACCCGGCGCTGGCATCCTCGGTGGAACACCACGCCCAGTACATCATCCGCAAGGGCTCCCGGGACTTGGGCAGCACCACCCTGGAAGGCTCGCGCCCCGGCATGTCCATGCTGATCCACTCCGGCCTGCGCATCCTGGGCCGGGAAGGCTACGAAATCCTGATCGACCAGGGCATCGAGAAGGCCCGGACCTTCGCCGGAATGATCGATGCCGAGCCCGACTTCGAGCTGGTCACCCGACCGGAACTCAACATCCTCACCTACCGCTACTGCCCGGAACCGGTGCAGCGGGCCTTGGCCCTGGCCGATGAGTTCCAGGCGGAGAAAATGAACACCTGCCTGAACCGGATCACCAAGTTCATCCAGAAAACCCAGCGGGAACGGGGCAAGGCGTTCGTGTCACGTACCCGGCTGGAGCCGGCCCGCTACTACCATTTCCCCTGCATCGTGTTCCGGGTGGTTCTGGCCAACCCGCTGACCACACGGGACATTCTCGCAGACATTTTGAAGGAACAGCGGATGCTCGCCCAGGAGGAGGGCATCGCCGACGAAATGTCGATCCTGCATCAGATGGCGGAAGCGGTGCTGAAACAGCGCCAGCCGGGGGCGCGTCAGGCCTGAGCCGGGCGAACGGCGCGCCCGGCGGCCCTGGAGGAGGGTCAGTAGAGGGCTTCCTCGTCGTCCAGGACGTCGTGCAGAATGTCCAGGAACATGCGGTCTGCCTCGCTCCAGTTTTCCGGGATCCGGATCGTCGTGGTGGCACTGATTTCCCGGGCGATCAGCTCGTCGGCGTTGGGCTGCCCCCGGTACTTTCGGGCAACTTCCATCGACTTCACGGCGATGGTGGGATCGCTCAGCACCTTCTTGATGAAGATCCTCAGCTCCTCAATCATCTTGGCCTGACGGCTCTCAACGGATGTACTCATAGATCACTCCCCGGAGACAGGTGGCTCGGGGGTGAACCACCCCCTTGTTGTTTCATTGTATGACCAAACCGGCGTTATACAACCGACCGCCTCAGATCAGCAAGCCGCGCAGGGTAAAGAACACCAGTGCCGCCATCACCGCCGATGCCGGAACGGTGATCACCCAGGCAGCAGCGATCCGGACCAGGTGCGAGCGTTTCACCATTTCTTCCCGGTAGATCTTCTTCAGCCGCTTGCGCTCGGACTTGGACAGCGGCACCTGCCGCTTGTTCTTCTTGGCCTGTTTCAGCAGCCGCTCCATCTCCTCCACCGACGCACTGCGGAAATCATCCAGGAACGGCTGCAGCCGACGCTGCTCGTCCGGATCGTGCTGCTCCAGAATCTTGTGCAACTGGGTGGCGTAGTTACGCTTGAGGTATTCGCGCAGGAAACCGACCCCGAACACGCCGCCGATGGCTATGTGGGTGGAACTCACCGGCAGGCCGAGCTGGGACGCCAGAATGACCGTCAGCGCCGCCGACAGCGCAATGCAGAAGGCCCGGGTCTTATCCAGCTCGGTGATCTCGCTGCCCACCGTCTTGATCAGCCGCGGCCCGAACAGCATCAGGCCCACGGCAATGCCCAGCGCCCCGATCATCATCACCCATAGCGGAATGCCCGCCTTGGTCACGACCGCGCCGCCGGCCAGGGCATCATTGATCGCCGCCAGCGGGCCGATGGCATTGGCGACGTCGTTGGCGCCGTGGGCAAAACTCAGCAGGGCCGCGGCGAAAATCAGCGGCCAGGTAAACAGGCCGTTGACCCCGGAGGCGCTGTTTTCCATGGTGGCCGCCTTCCGGCTGACCAAAGCCCGCACCAGGAAAAACACCACCACCGCAGCCGCCAGCCCCACCAGGGAGGCGTCGACGAAGTCCACTTTGATGATCTTTTTCACGCCCTTGATCATCAGATAGGTGCCGAAGGCCCAGGCCATGACCGCCACCAGCCAGGGTACGAACCGCCGGGCGGCCGGAACCACGTCCTGGCGGTACAGCACCGTCTTCTTGATCAGGAACAGGAACAGGGCCGCCAGGGCGCCGCCGAGGACCGGTGAAATCACCCAGCTGGCGGCGATCTTACCCATCACCGACCAGTCGGCAATGCCCCAGCCGCCGGCGGCGATGCCGGCACCCAGCACCCCGCCCACGATGGAATGGGTGGTGGACACGGGCGCGCCCATCCAGGTCGCCAGGTTCAACCACAGGGCTCCGGCCAGCAACGCCGCCGTCATCAGCCAGACAAAGGCACGGCCGTCGTTAAGAATGGTCGGATCAATGATGTCGCCCTTAATGGTGGAGACCACATCCCCCCCGGCGATCAGGGCGCCGCCGGCTTCGAACACCGCCGCGATCAGAACCGCGGCTCCCAGCGACAGGGCTCCGGAGCCCACCGCCGGGCCGACGTTGTTGGCAACGTCGTTGGCGCCAATGTTGATGGCCATATAGCCGCCAATGACAGCCGCAGCGACAAGCAGTAAGCTGTCGGGCATGCCCTTGCTGAACGAACCAACGGCCAGCCAGATGCCAAGCAGGAACAGCAGGCCGATACCAACCCTGAAGCGTTCCGTGGAGGGGCTGGTAAGCAGGGAATCCAGGAATCCGGTCGAACGGGCCATAGCAGATCAGATCTCGTGTTGGTCAAGATATCGTCAGGGCCTGGGGCCGCGGCGCCACTATAAAGAGTTTGTCATGAAATTGAAACTCAACCGGCCCGGGAATACGGGGCTTCCGCAAGTGTGACGGGGCACCGCGAACCCGGTGCCGGTTGGCGCATAATGAATCCGTCGCCAGAACAACGATAAGAATACCGCCATGGCACCGAAGACCCGACCGCGATCCGTCAGCCACCAGACCGCCGGCGCCCTCGAGGATGCCCAGATCTCGCGCCTGCTGACTTGGCTCTCAGTGGCCGCCATCGTCCTGCTGCTGGGCATCGGCGGCAAGGCCTGGTATGCCGGCCATACCCTCCATGGTGGCATCCTCTGGTGTTTTGCCGGCCTGGTGCTTCTGAACATGCTGTACTTCGCCCGGTCCGGCAACCGGGCCCGCCAGAAGGCCCACCTGATCCTGATCGTCGGCCTGCTGCTGGGTTACCTGATTGCGTCCGGTGGCGAAAGCAACACCGGCCCGCTCTGGTTCTACGTCTTTCCGCCGCTGCTGTTTTTCCTGACCAACCTGAAGACCGGCACCGCCATCCTGCTGCTGTGCTACCTGGGGGTGGTCGTGGTGTTCCAGTTTCCGGACCTGCCGTTCGTATCCGCCCACTACAGCACCGACTTCAAGCTCCGCTTCTTCGCCACCCAGGCATTCGAGGCGGTGTTCTGCTTCGTACTGGAAGCCGGCCGTCTGAAGGCACGCAACCAGCTGCTGGCACTCGCCGAGGCTCACGAACAGGCCGCCCGGACCGACGAGCTGACCGGTCTGGCCAACCGCCGGGACATGCAGCAGCGGCTGGCCAGCGAATTCTCCCGCTATCAGCGCACCGGCCGCCACTTTTCCATCGCCCTGATCGACCTGGACCTGTTCAAGGACATCAATGACCGCTTTGGCCATGACGCGGGTGATGCGGTGCTGTGCCAGTTCGCCCAACAGCTGACCAGCCTGACCCGCCAGAGCGATCATGCCGCCCGTTGGGGGGGCGAGGAATTCCTACTGCTGTTGCCCGACACCTCACTGCTGCAGGCACTGACACTGGCGGAACGGCTGCGGGCCCGAGTGGCCTCGGCCCGATTCGAGTTCAAAGGCCGGACGCTGCCGGTCACCCTCAGTGCCGGGGTCTGTTCCATGGCCAAGACGGACACTCTGGAAGACCTGTTGCGACAAGCCGACCAGCACCTCTACAACGCCAAGGCCGCCGGCCGTAACCGGGTTCACCCCCGGGTCCGCAGCTCCGTCGCGCCGGTCTGAACCTCGCCTTGAGTCGCCGGGCCGGGGCCGCTATGATCGGGCGCGACCACTGGCCACCGGCCATCACCGGAACCATCGACAGGACAGACTATGACACGCCTCCGCATTCTGGTCGGCAGCGTCTACGGAGGCGCCCTGCTGACCGCCCGAGCCATCAAGACCGACCTGGAGGCCGACGGGCACCAGGTCACCGTGCTGGAAGCGCCCAAACTCGACGACCTTCTCGACAACGACGACGCCCTGCTGGTGTGCACCTCCACCACCGGCCAGGGCGAGATCCCGCCCAACCTGCTGCCGTTCTATCTGGACCTGCGCGAGCGGCTGCCCTCGCTGGCTGGCCGGACGTTCGGGGTGATCGTGCTGGGGGACAGCTCCTACGGCGACACCTTCTGTGGCGCCGGCAACCTGATGGAGGAGGCGCTGCTGGAGGCCGGCGCGAGCCAATCGGGCGACACCCTGCGCATCGACGCCCTGGAAACCCTGGAGCCGGAAACCGAAGCGGTGCCCTGGGCCAGGACCTGGCTGGCGCAGCTCTGACCTCCCCCGGACGCCGTCACATCCGGCCACCCCCACGCTTGAGCCGCTGGCAGCGAGGGGTCATACTGCAGGACACAACAATAAAACGTGTAGCCCCGTGACCCCAAAGCGCTGGTACCACCTTCTGACAACCCTGGCTCTGCTGGCCGTGCTGGCCTTGCCCGTTCAGGGCGCGGAACCGGGCGTGCAACCGGAGATCGAGTACCTGCGCCTGCCCCCGGACCCGCACCTGACCCCGGAGCAGGTCATGGCCACCGACGGCTGGCAGACGCTGGGGCCCCGGAGCCCCAACTTCGGCTACATACGGGACACCGTCTGGCTCCGTTTCAACGTCCCGGACGACCCGGCCCTCAACCTGCTGGAAATCAGCTACTCCCACCTGGACTACATCCGGTTCCAGCTGTGGGCGGACGGCCGGCGTATCGCGGAGGAACGCACCGGCGATCAGGTGCCCTTCGCCCAGCGCCCGGTCCGGCACCGGAATTTCCTGTTTCCGTTCGAACACCGCCCCGACCGCCACTACCAGATCCTGCTCGAGGTCCGCAGCAACGGCGCCATGCAGATCCCCCTGCGGCTGTGGCACGACAAGGCCTTTTTCGAGGCGGCCTTCGTTGAAGACTTGGTGCATGCGGTCTACTACGGCATCCTGATCACCGCCATTTTCTTCAATCTTTTCGTGTTCCTGGCCCTCCGGGAAAAAATCTACCTGCTCTACGTACTGTCAACTCTGGGCTACCTGCTGCTGATCGCCAGTCTCAACGGCATCGCCTACCAGTTCCTGTGGCCCGGTGCCCCGGACATCCAGAACCGGGCCATGCTGATCGCCATCCCCTTCGCGATGATCTTCACCCTCTGGTTCTCCCAGGCCTTTCTCAACCTGCGCAGCCAGAGCCGCACCCTGGAACGCCTGGTGGACGGGGTGATCCTGCTGAACCTGGCGGCCGGCCTGCTCACCTTCGCCACCGACTACAACACCGCTATCCGCCTGGTGGTGGCCCTGTCCATTCCCAGCTGCCTGCTGCTCACGGTCCTCGGCCCGCAGCAATGGCTGCGGGGCAACCGCCAGGCCGTTTACTACACCCTGGCCTGGGGCGCTCTGAGCCTGGGCAGCGCCGTCACCGCCGCCAACAAGTACGGCCTGTTGCCGGTGTCGTTCGTCACCGTCTATGGCATGCAGATCGGCTCGGCGCTGCAGGCGGCGTTGCTGGCCATGGCCCTGGCCAGTCGGATTTACCAGGAACGACAGGACAAGATCATCGCCCGGGAAGCGGAGCTGCGGGCACTGGAGGCCCGCCGCTCGGTCGAGCTGAAACTGATGGAGCAGGCCCTGCACAACCCTCTGACCGGACTGCCCAACCGCATCAGTTTTGAAATGGTGCTCAACGACCTGATCATGAGGCATCCCGACAAGCGCCTGGGGGTCGCGGTCCTGAACCTGAACAATCTTGGCTCGGTCACCAAGACCCTGGGCCACCGCAACACCGACCGCATTCTGGAGCTGACGGCCCAGCGTTTCAACGGCGAGGCCCGCCACCTGCCCGGCGCCCTGCCGATCGAACAGTCGAAATCACGCACCTTTTTCCTGGCCTCGCTGGACCGGCAGTCGTTCGGCCTGATCGTCGACGTCGACCGTGCCGAGGCCACGCCGAAGGCCGCGGTGCAGCATCTGGACACCCTGCGCCAGCCGGTGGACTATCTGGGCATGCAGATCCCCCTGGATGCCCGCCTGGGCGTGGCCCTGTTCCCGGACCACGGCGCCGACGCCAATACCCTGATCCGACGCGCCACCATCGCCGAGGGCAGTGAACGGGCCCGGGAACGGGGCATGGCGTACTACTCCCCGGCTCGAGATTCCTACAGCGCCGACCGCCTCACTCTGGTGACGGAGCTGCGCAACGCGCTGGAAAACCGGGAACTGGCGCTGTACCTGCAACCCAAGCAGGCCATGGTTTCCGGACAGATTGTCGGCGTCGAGGCCCTGATCCGCTGGCCCCGACGGCAACACGGCACGCGGCCGGACGAGATCATCCAGGTGGCGGAACAGACCGGGCTGATCAAGCCGCTGACCCGCTGGGTACTGGAAGAAGCCCTGAGCCTGCGCACCCGGCTCCTGGCCGAGGGCTGGCACCTCAACCTGTCGGTCAATATCTCGCCCAACAACCTCCGGGAACCGGATTTTCATCCCCACGTTCAGCGCCTGATGGCCAGCTATCCCGACCACAAGGGCGCGGTAATCTTCGAGATCACCGAAACCTCCATGATGCAGGACCCCACCAATTCCCTGAGGGCGCTCAACGCCCTGGAGCGGGCCGGTATCCGGATTTCCATCGATGATTTCGGGTCAGGGTATTCGTCGCTGTCCTACATCAAGCAGTTGCCCGCCAGCGAGATCAAAATCGATCGCTCCCTGATCGCCGACCTGGCAACCCAGCCGGAGGACCGGGTGATCGTGCAGAACACCATCGACATGTGCCACAGCCTGGGCTATCAGGTGGTGGCCGAAGGCGTGGAGGACGAAGCCACTGCGGAGATTCTCAGATCCATGGGCTGCGACATGATCCAGGGCTACCTGCTGACACCGCCACGCCCCCTCGATGAGCTGCTGGCGTGGCTCTCCACGCCCCGCCGACAACCCGCGCTCGGGCTGGGTTAGGACGAGCGCCGGCGGATCAGGGCTTCCTGGGTGGTGGAGGCCACCAGGACCCCGTCCCGGTTGTAGAAGTTGCCCCGGTTGAAGCCCCGGCCACCGGAAGCGCTGGGGCTGTCCTTGTCGTACAGCAGCCATTCGTCCATGCGGAAATCGCGATGGAACCAGATGGCATGGTCGAGACTGGCCACCTGCATGTTCGGGCTCATGAAGGTGATGCCGTGGGGATTGAGGGAGGTGCCCAGGAACTGGAAGTCCGAGGCGTAGGTCAGCAGGCAGCGGTGCAGAACCGGATCATCCGGCAACGGCCCGAGGGCCCGGAACCAGCTTTGCTTGTAGGGTGGGCGCGGCTCCGGCCGCAACGGATTCATCGGGTCCACCGGACGGATCTCAATCGGCCGCTCACGGGTCAGGATGTCCCGCATCCGCTCCGGCACGTGAGGCGCCAGCAGGCGCCCCAGCTCCTGTTCCGACTGAAGACCGTCCGGCCCCGGTACCCGGGGCATCTCGAACTGATGCTCCAGCCCCTCTTCCTGGACCTGGAACGACATCGAGCCGGTCAGGATCTCTTTGCCGTCCTGGCGCGCAATCACACGGCGCACCGAAAAACTGCCGCCGTCCCGCACCCGCTGCACCTCGTAGTCGATCGGCATGCGGTGGTTGCCCGGGCGCAGGAAGTAAGCGTGAAGGGAATGACAGAGCCGGTTCTCGACGGTACGGCTGGCGGCCATCAACGCCTGCCCCAGCACCTGCCCGCCAAACACATTGGGAAAGCCGAGATCCTCGCTGTCCCCCTGGAAGTGATCGTCGCCGATGGGCGAGAGGTCCAGCAACTCCAACAACCTTCGTGTAACGTCCAGCATGCCCACTCCTGTCAAATCCTTAGCTCGCGAAGGAGTTTTCTACCTTAAGCAGGTCCGTTTCGCAACGACTAGGCTCAGGAATGAACGGGAGGCACCTCCCGGGACAGCGCCTGTTTTTCCATCGCGAACCGGCCAGTCAGGGCAAACCCCAGCAGTTCCCCGCCGGGGCCGCGGAACAGGGCCCGGACGTCGGTGCCGTCCTGTTCCACCTGCCACTCCCCCTCGGCGCCCTCAGGCGGCGGGCACACGGCTGTCGGACAGCAGGGCGTCTTGACCATCACCGGCATGGCGCCATAACGCACTTCCGTGCGTTCCCCCGCCAGAGTCTTCGCCAGGGCCTTGGCGCTGGCCATAAGCGGCAGCACGTACAGCAACACATGGCCGTCCACCTCGGCGCAGTCACCCAGAGCGTAAACGTCCGGTGCCGAGGTCTCCAGTGCTCGGTTCACCCGGATACCACGCCCCACCGCCAGACCCGCATCCCGGGCAAGCTGGGTGCGCGGCCGCAGGCCGACGGCGGAGATGACCAGGTCCGCCTCCAGCCGCGCGCCATTGGCAAGACTCAGGCTGACGCCCCGCCCGGCCCGGTCGATCCGCTGCACCAGGGTACCCAGGTGGAAGCGCACGCCGAGATCCGCCAGCGACGTCTGTACCGCCCGGGCGGCCGCTTCCGGCAGCAAGCCGGGCATCACCGTCTCGGACGGGGCGATCACCTCCACCTCGTAGCCGCCGTTGCGCAGGTCATTGGCAAACTCGCAGCCAATCAGCCCGGCCCCCATGATCGCCACCCGTCGCCCCCCCGCCAGGGCCTGACGGAATGCCCGGTAGTCCACCAGGTCGTTGATCGCGAATACCCGGTCCTGGCCATCCCCCTCCAGGGACAGGCGGATGACATCGGCACCCCAGGCCAGCACCAGCTTGCGGTAGTCCAGCCAGGCGTCCCCCAGGCGCAGCCGGTGCGCCCCGGGATCGATACCGGTGACCGTGGTGAAGGTCCGGATACGCACTCCGAGCTGTGCCGCCATGGCGTCGGTGGAGGCCTGGGCCAGGCCCTCGGCGTCCTTGTTTTTGGTAAAGCCGGTCGACAGCATCGGCTTGGAGTAGCTGATTCCGTCGTCGGCGGTGACCATCAGCACCGGCGTGTCCGGATCCAGTTTGCGGAACTCCCGTGCCAGCGAGTAGCCCGCCAGCCCGGTTCCGACAATCACGATGGGAGCCTGTTCCGTCATTCGCCCGCGCCTCCGTCGCTCAGCCGATTTCGATCATTTCGAAGTCTTCCTTGCCCACCCCGCAATCAGGGCAGACCCAGTCATCCGGCACGTCTTCCCACTTGGTGCCCGGCGCAATGCCGTCTTCCGGCCAACCCTCCGCCTCGTCATAAATGAAGCCACACACGACGCACTGCCACTTTTTCATGCTGTTCTCCTGATGTCTCGGACTTGGCGCATATTAATTGTCCGACAATCATACACGCAAGGCGTTTGCCGGGCTTTTCGGCCGCAATTACTGTCTTTTCAGGCCACAACGCCGACGCCCCGACCATCATACCGTTCCCCCGGAGCCGCACCAATGCCGTTGCCGACGGCCGCCCGGGGGAGTTGCTGCCAATAGACACAAATACAGACTCAACGCACCGGGCCTGCCCCTCCCTTACCGGAATCCTCTCCGGTATAATCGCCGGTTTTAGACAGGATCCGACCGTTATGACCGATACCGTCGCCGAAATGAACCAGGTCATGGCAGAAGCCGATTGCCTGGTGGATGAACAGCAGGTGCAGGCGGCCATCCGGACCATGGCCGACCAGATCACCGCCCGCCTGAAAGACAGCAACCCGTTGGTGTTCTGTGTAATGAACGGCGGCCTGATCCTGACCGGCCAGCTGCTGCCCCTGCTGCGCTTCCCGGTTCAGGCCGAGTACCTCCACGCCACCCGCTACCGCCAGGAAACCACCGGTGGCATCCTGGAGTGGAAACTGCAGCCCGAAGCGGACATGAAAGACCGGACCGTCCTGATCGTCGACGACATTCTCGACGAAGGCACCACCCTCTGCGCCATCGCCGATTACTGCCGTGCCCACGGCGCCCGGGAAGTGCTGACCGCCGTACTGGTGGACAAACAGCACGAACGCAAAGCCCGGCCGGGGCTGAAGGCCGACTTCACTGGCCTGGAGGTGGAAGACCGCTTCCTGTTCGGATATGGCATGGACTACAAGGGCTACTGGCGCAACGCCCCGGGAATCTATGCCGTCAAGGGACTCTGACACTCACCTGTCCATCCCTGCGGCGCACTGGTACCGGTCCCTGGCGGCGGCCGGTCTCCACAACCCCGAGGTCCACGGCCCGGCCCGGTACTGGCTGCAGGTGGAGGGTTCCTTTACCCGGGCCCTGCAGCGCCGGTGCCGGCGCAGGTTCCACGTCGATGTCCGCTATCAGGGCTTCGACTTCCCGACCCCGGAGGAGGCGCGCCGCTTGCGCCAGCCGCCGCGCCGGTACGCCTGGATCCGGGAGGTGCGTCTGTGTGGCGACGGCGAACCCTGGGTGCTGGCCCGGACGGTGATTCCCCTCGGCTGCCTGGAAGGCCCCAACCGGGTCCTGCTCAACCTGGGCAGCCGCCCCCTTGGCGCCTACCTGTTCAGCGATCCGCACTGGCACCGGGGTCCCCTGGAAACCGGGGTGTGCCGGCTGGAGAGCCCGGCACACCCCCGTCTGGCCCGCCGTTCGCTCTTTCACAACGGGGCCGACGCCCTGCTGGTCAGCGAGTACCTGCTGCCAACCCTGTACCAGTCGTCACCGAACCCGGACCTTTAACCCGCCCGAGCCGGCTGGCTATAATCACCGCATCCCGACACCCTCTGGAATCACCGGATGCGAACCATGACCCCCAACGCCCTGCCCGAGCCCCTTCGCAACCGCCTGACCGACTACGCCCGGTTGCTGCGCCTGGATCGCCCCATCGGCTCCCTGCTCCTGCTCTGGCCAACCTACTGGGCGCTCTGGCTGGCGGCGGACGGTCACCCGGATCTGATCAACCTGGTGGTATTCACGCTCGGAGTCTTCTTCATGCGCGCCGCCGGCTGCGCCATCAACGATTTCGCGGACCGGGAGTGGGACCGCTACGTCGAACGCACCAAGGACCGGCCGCTGACCGCCGGCCGCATTCAGTCCTGGGAGGCCGTGGCCCTGTTCGCCGGCCTCAGCCTGATCTCCTTCCTGATGGTGGTGCTGCTGACCAATGCCCTGACCCTGTACCTCTCCTTCGGCGGCGTGCTTCTGGCCTTTATCTACCCGTTCATGAAACGCTACACCCACCTACCCCAGCTGTTCCTGGGGGCCGCGTTCTCCTGGGCCATTCCCATGGCCTGGGCTGCCCAGGCCAATGAGCTGAGCCCGCTGACTTGGCTGCTGTTCACCGCTAACGTGCTCTGGACCGTGGCCTACGACACCTTTTATGCCATGGTCGACCGGGATGACGACCTGAAGGTGGGCATCAAGTCCACGGCCATTCTGTTCGGCGACGCCGACCGGACCATCATCGGCCTGCTTCAGGCCATGGTGGTGCTGATCCTGGTTCTGGTGGGCAGCCAGGCCGAGCGGGGCACCTTCTACTACCTGGGCGTAGTCGCCATGGCGACCCTGTTCGTCTACCAGCACTATCTGGCCCGGGAGCGGAGCCGGCAGGGCTGCTTTCAGGCCTTTCTGAACAACAACTGGGCGGGCTTTGCCGTCTTCGCCGGGCTGTTGCTCGATCAGCTGACCCGCTGAGACTGTCATATACTTGTCATACTCGGACGCTGTAATGGGGCAGCAACAAATCAAGGTCCGACACGGGTTTGCACACCATGAATGGAAAAACCGTCCTGATTGTCGATGACGAGGCCCCCATCCGCGAGATGATCGCCGTGGCCCTCGAAATGGCAGACTACAACTATCTGGAGGCAGCGGATGCCCGGGAAGCCCATGCCCTGATCGTTGACAAGAAACCCGACTTGGTCCTGCTCGACTGGATGCTGCCGGGCACCAGTGGCGTCGAGCTGGCCCGCCGTCTGAAGAAGGAAGAGGCCACCGCCGACATCCCCATCATCATGCTGACCGCCAAGGTCGAGGAAGACAACAAGATCCAAGGGCTGGAGGTGGGTGCCGACGATTACATCACCAAGCCGTTCAGCCCCCGGGAGCTGGTGGCCCGCCTCAAGGCGGTGTTGCGCCGGGCAACGCCACCGGGCGTGGACACCCCGATCGAGGTGGACGGCCTGACCCTGGACCCGGTCGGCCACCGGGTCACCACCGAGGACGGCCCCCTGAGCATGGGCCCCACCGAATACCGGCTCCTGCAGTTTTTCATGACGCACCAGGAACGGGTGTATACTCGCTCGCAGCTGCTCGACCAGGTCTGGGGCGGCAACGTCTACGTCGAGGAACGGACCGTGGATGTGCACATCCGGCGCCTGCGCAAGGCACTGGGTGAAAAGTATGACCACTTGATCCAAACCGTCCGGGGCACCGGCTACCGTTTTTCCACCAAAGCCGCCTGAATTGCGTGGCGTTGCGGTATCCGGCGGTTTCCCTCACAGGGCAGTATTCGATGCAACGCAAATGGTCACGCTATCTGCGCACGGTCATCGGGGGCCTGATCGCCACCACGCTGATCGGCGCAATTTTCGGCTACCCGCTGTATGGCCTGCTGGCCGGACTGCTGGCCTACGTCTGGTGGACACTGGTCCAGGCCCGGCGCCTGCACCAGTGGCTCGCCAACCCGAACGGCACCGACGAAGCCCCCCAGAGCCTGGGGCTTTGGGGTGACATCTTCGACGGACTGCACAAGCTGCACCAGAGCCACCTGCGCACCCAGGACCGGCTGCGGGCCCAGGTCAACCGCGTCCAGGAGTCCACCAATGCCATGCGCGATGGCGTCATCATGACCGATGCCCAGGGTGCCATGGAGTGGTGGAACGGCTCGGCCGAACACCTGCTGGGCTTTCGCCGCAACACCGATCGCGGCCAGTACATCCATAATCTGATCCGGACGCCGGCGTTCAAGGCCTATTTCGACTCCCGCGACTACCGGGAGCCGCTGGAAATCCATTCGCCGGCCAAGCCCCACATTCGCTTGCAGATCCAAATCAGCCTGTTCGGGGACGACGACCGGCTGATCGTCGCCAAGGACGTGACCCGCCTGTACCAGCTGGAGCAGATGCGTCGGGACTTCGTGGGCAACGTCTCCCATGAGATGCGGACACCGCTGACGGTGATCAGCGGCTATCTGGAAACCCTGGTGGATCACGCCGACGAGCTGCCGCCCAAGTGGCGCAGAGCCATCGAAACCATGGCAGCGCAAGCCTCGCGCATGGAAGCCCTGATTACCGACCTGATCCTGCTGTCCCGGATCGAGACCGGCGAACATACCGTCGACGACAGTCTCACCGACGTTGACGAGATGCTGCACCAGATCTGCCACGATGCCCGTGCGCTCAGTGGCGACAAGGGGCACACCATCGACGTCAACATTCTCGACAACCGCCTGCTGAGGGGTGACGAAAGCCAGCTGCGCAGCGCCTTCTCCAACCTGGTCTTCAACGCCGTCAAGTACACACCCGCCGGCGGCCGCATCACGGTAACCTGGCGCACCGACCGGGACGGCGCCCACCTGTCGGTGAAGGACACCGGCATCGGCATCGATCCAATCCACATTCCCCGTCTGACCGAACGCTTCTACCGGGCCGACCCCAGCCGGCACAAGGACACCGGCGGCACCGGCCTGGGCCTGGCCATCGTCAAGCACGTGTTACTCAACCACGACGGGAACCTGGAAATCCGCAGCCGGATTGGCGAGGGCAGCGAATTCACCTGCCACTTCCCGAGAGAGCGGCTGGTCGAGCGGGTGCCGGAAGCTCCGGTCAAGTAGCGCCGGGTCAGCGCGGCCCGGCCCGGAACCTGGCAACAAAACGCGACAGGTCCTCCAGCTTCTGGGGATCCTCGTCCACGAAGCGAACGATGACACCGACAAAATCCGTGTCCTGCCGCTTATCCACCGCCTGCAGCTGATGCACATAGCCGTTGAGCCGGGCAACCTGGCCCTCGCCGAGATCGATATCCACCACGGCCGGCTCCAGGATGCCCGGAAAATCCTGATCCCGCTTCGCCACCAGGCTCACTTCCGTGAGGTTGATATCCTTGATCACCGACTTGAGCACGCTCTCGGCGAACCGGATTGAGGCCAGCGCCACCGGGGGCCGACCGGAGGCGGTCGCAACGCGCGCCGGTGCGGCCCTGCCGGGGTCCTCCGGCGGCGGACGTTTCTGGGTCAGCAACGTGGCCGACTCCTTGAAGGCGTCCGCCGGCCCTTCCAGCGACCGCCCCTTGCGCTCCATGGCATCCTTGAGGCGCCGCCCCATCACCTTGATGATTTTCCGGCTCAGCCCCTCGGGACTGAACGGCTTGCCCAGATACTCCGACACCCCTTCCTTGATCGCCTCGATCACGTGGTCCTTGTCACCACGGCTGGTGATCATAATGAAGGGCGTCGACTGATACTGAGGTTGCTGACGCATCCACTGCAGCAGCTCCAAGCCGGACATTTCCGGCATTTCCCAGTCGCAGAGGATCAGATCAAAGGCGGTTCGGGACATCAGGGACTGCGCCCGCCGGCCATTGGGGGCCTCGGCCGTCTCAATGACCGGAAAACGTTGCCGCACGGTCCGTTTCACTAGATCTCGAACAAAGCTGGCATCGTCAACCACCAGCGCTTTCAGTGTTGCCATGGACAGGAGCCTTCCGACATGCCGCAAAGACAGGGGTTCGCCCCACTATAAAACAAACCCCGGCCAGGGGAAGCCACCGGCTACAAAAAGATGACAACCGTGACACAACGGAACCGGCAGATTAAACAATTGTCACTCCGGGAGTGGCGGTCACGGTATTTTCAGATCAGGAAAACACGCTACCATGAAAGCAGGGATGTTCATCGCAATCCGTTGTTCGAGGTACCGAGTGCGTACACCGAGAAAAAGGCCGGGCCGTCCCCTGGCCCTGTTGTTTGCCACCGGCCTGCTGGCCGTGGCCCCCAGCCTTTGGGCCGGGCCGGAAGCTCCGGCCGACACCGGCCCGAGTGATTTCGAACAGTGCAAGACCAAGCTCCGGCAACTGGCCATCGAAGCCGGGGTCAGTGAACGGACCGCCCGGGAGGTACTGGCCGATGCCCGTCATCTGGACCGGGTCATCGAGCTGGACCGGCAGCAGCCGGAGTTCACCACCCCCTTCGCCGACTACCTCAACCGCAGGGTCAACGACGACCGGGTCCGCCGGGGCCGGGAGCTGCTGCGGGAACACCGGGCCCTGCTCGACCGGGTCACCCGGGAAACCGGAGTGCCCGCCCCCTACCTCGTGGCCTTCTGGGGGCTGGAAACCAACTTTGGCAGCTATTTCGGCAAGATGTCGGTGCCCAGCGCCCTGGCCACCCTGGCCTGCGATGACCGCCGGACCACCCTGTTCACCCAGCAGCTGATTGCGGCGCTGCGCATCATCGACGAAGGCGCCATCGCCGCGGCCGACATGGAAGGGTCTTGGGCCGGGGCCATGGGGCATGTGCAGTTCATGCCAACGGTTTTCCTCAAGCACGCGGTGGACGCCGACGGCGACGGTCGCCGCGACCTCTGGCACAGCCTGCCCGACGCCATGATGTCCGCCGGCCGCTTCCTGCAGTCCATGGGCTGGAACGGCGACTACCGCTGGGGCCGGGAAGTCCTGCTGCCGGCCGGATTCGACTACGCCCTGGCCGACGGCCGCCGTCTGCCACTGGCGGAATGGCGCCGGCTCGGCATCCACGACGCCTTCGGCCAGCCCCTGGCCCATGAGCCCATCGACGCCCGACTGATCGTGCCCGCCGGGCACCGGGGCCCGGCGTTCCTGGTGTACGACAACTTTGATGTCATCCTGGGCTGGAACCGTTCCGAGTTCTACGCCCTGGCCGTGGGTTACCTGGCCGATCGCGTCGCCGGCGCCGGCCGGCTCCAACGACCACCGCCCGAGGACGCCCCGGCACTGTCCCGGCAGCAGGTCATGGCCTTGCAGCAGGCGCTCAACGACCGCGGTTTCGACACCGGCACTCCGGACGGCATCCTCGGGCCGGCCACCCGCTCGGCCATCCGCCATTTCCAGGCTGCCGCCGGCTTGGTGGCCGACGGCTACCCCGGGCGCTCGGTGTTGGCACGGCTGGCCCTCACGCCGGACCCGGGCGGCCAGTGACCCGGCCCAGGGAGACGTCCTGATGCCCCTGCGCCTGGACCAGTTCATTGCCAACGCCACCGGCCTGTCGCGCAAGGACGCTAAGCGGGCGATCGCCCGCGGTGCCGCCTCGGTTCAGGGGCGCCCCTGCCGGGACGCCCGTCACAAGGTGACGGAAGACGCCGAGGTTCGCTTGGACGGGGAGCGACTGTCGCTGCCCGGCCCCCGCTACCTGATGATGAACAAGCCAGCCGGCGTGGTCAGTGCCACCACCGACAGTGATCACCCGACCGCTCTGGACCTGCTGCCCTCGGCCCTGGCCCGGGACCTGCACATCGCCGGCCGGCTGGACCGGGACACCACCGGGCTGCTGTTGCTGACCAGTGACGGCGACTGGTCGCACCGGGTCACCTCGCCCCGCCGGGACTGCCCCAAGACCTACCAGGTGACCCTGGCCGAGCCGCTGTCGGCCGAGGCGGCGGAGCAACTGGCCCGGGGCGTCCGGCTCCGGAACGAGGACACCCCGACCCGGCCGGCCCAGGTTCGGATCACCGGGGACCACCGGATCGAGCTGACCATCTCCGAGGGCCGCTACCACCAAGTCAAACGCATGCTGGCGGCGGTGGGCAACCGGGTGGTGGCCCTGCACCGCACCCGTATCGGCCCGATCCATCTGGACCCGGACCTGGCACCGGGCCAGTACCGCCCCCTGACCGAACCGGAAATCCGGGGAATCGGCTGACGCCGTCCGGCCGGCCGCCGCGCCATCCGGGCGTTTCACAGGGCCTGGAAACAATCCATGCAAAGTCCATTAAAAAACTGTAAAATTTACCAAAATTCAAAAGGTTACATTGTATTTCAGGATGTAACCGAACGGTAACCGCGCTCCGCCGCCCCAGCATGGATGCCCCGCATGGAATTGCCGCCCAGCTCCGACGCCCGTGCCGACCTGACCGGCCACTGGCACCTGCCTGTCGGGGCGATCCGTTGGTGGCCGTTCCTGCTTCTGCTGGCCGTCGCCTCCTACGGCCTGCTGGCGGTGACCTTCCTGGCTCCCATGCCCCGGCTGGCCGACGGCCCGCCGATCTTTACCGGGGGCGGCAGCCCGTCGGTGCAGCTGACCCGTCTCAGCTACCAGACCGCGCCGCTGCAGTCGGTGTTGTCACGCCGGGCCTGGCGGGATGACGCCGGCTGGACCGTCCTCGATCCCAGCCACTCCGGCCTTGGCTATCCCTACCAGCCGGTCACCTATCGCCTGGACATCGAGAATCGCTCCGGCCATCTGGTCCGCAAGCACTTGGTGGTGCCGGCCCCGAGCCTGGACCACCTGGCGCCGGCGCTGATCCAACCGGAAGGCACCGTGGAGCTACTGGCGGCCCTCGGCGACCGCTACCCGTTCGAGGACCGCTACGCGGCGCTGCCGCAATGGATCTGGCCGGTCACGCTCCAGCCCGGACGCAGTCTGGTGCTGATCGAAGTCCGGAATGCCGGCCCGACGCTGCTGCCGATCCGGCTGGAAGAAGCCGACGAAGTGGTCAGCGACGGCGCTCTCAGCCTGACCTGGAAAGCCTTCCTGACCGGGCTTCTGGTGTTCGCGCTGCTGCTCAACCTGAGCATCGTCAACAAGCTGGGCCACCCGGGCCTGATCTGGCTGAGCGTCTTCATGGCCTGCGTTATCTACAGCCAGCTGGTCCTCGACGGGCTTGGTCTGTGGCTGCTCTGGCCCCGGTTCCCAGAGCTGAACGCACTGCTGGGGGTGGCCCTGCCCCTGGCCCTGATCGCACTGCTGGAATCGATCCGCTTTTTCTTGCCGGTCACCCGCCGGGCCTTCCGGGTCCTGCGCACCCTGAGCCTGGTGGCCGGCCTGCATCTGCTGGCCGCGCCCTTTGCCGGATTCCTGCCGGGACAGGACGCGTTCCTGGTGACCTCCGCGCTCGGGGGCCTGTTCATCCTGGCCCTGGTCCTGCGCCACCGGCACCATCTGTACGGTCCCTATCTCATTCTTTCCGTGCTGGCCATCCTCGCCGGTGCCACCCTCACCGCCCTGCGCACCATCGGCCTCCTGCCGGTCAACGGGCTGACCGATTCCGCCTTTTTCCTGGGCGCCGCTTCCGGCTCCCTGGTGCTTACCAGTGGCGTGGGCCGGCTGTTGCTACAGGAGCGCAAGCGGCGCCTGGTCTCCGACCGCCAGGTGCGCCAGGAACAGCAACTGCGGGCACGGATCGAGCGGGAATACGATCGCCTGCTGAAAACGCACCGGGTCACCGGCAAACCCAACCGGCCAATGCTCGAGGAAGCCCTCGACAACCTCGACAGCCAGGCCACGCCCTACACCCTCTGCATCGTTCGTCTGACCCGCTTCGCGGAACTGGAGCAGACACTGGGCTACCGCACCTCGGAGCAGGTGCTGCGGCAGTACCTGAGCAAGATGAACGGTTTCCTGAAACGGGCCCTCGGCGACCGCCTGGTGATGATCAACGGCTACGCTCTGGCTACCATCGACACCAGCCATCATGCCTTTGCCTTTTATCGCCATGGCGATGACGACCCGGCGCTGTTGGAAACGGTGGCCGGGTGGCTGGGACAACGTTACCAGGAAGGGCGCTTCGCCTTTTCCTGGGGCCCCACGCTGGGGGTTGCCCACGCCCCGGAACACGGTCGGGATGCTGCCAGCATCCTGGCCTCCGCCGGCTTCGCCGCACTCGACCGGCAGGGGCCGATCACGGTGTACGACCCAGCCATCGCCGAATGGCAGACCCGCCAGCAGACCCTCATGCTGGGACTGGAGCAGGCCCTGGCGTCCGGTGACATGAGCCTCGCCTACCAGCCCAAAGTCCGGATCGAGGACCGGCGCGTAATGTCGGTAGAAGCCCTGATACGGTGGCGTCACCGCGAATTCGGTACCATTTCGCCGGAACAGTGGATCCCCCTGGCCGAGGAGGTCGGACTGATTCACCCGGTCACCTTGTGGGTGCTGGCGCGGGCCTGCCATGACTATCCGAGGCTGCAGCAACAGCATGGTCCGGAACTGCGGGTGTCGGTGAACATTTCCGCCAAGGATCTGGCCCTGCCTCAGTTCCCCGGGGAACTGCTCGACATCACCCGCCGGCACCGGCTGGCGCCGGACCGCATCATTCTGGAAATCACCGAAACGGCCGTGATGAACGACCCGGAGTCGGCCCGTTCGACCCTCCGCCAGCTCGGTCAGGCCGGCTTCGGCATCGCTCTGGACGACTTCGGCATCGGCCACTCGTCCCTCAGCGCCCTGGCCACCTTCGACCTGGACGAACTGAAGATCGACCGCAGCTTCCTCAAAGACATTCTCGACAACCCGAAACGGGAGCGTATCCTGCGCATGGCCCTGGGCTTGGGCGAGGCCCTGGGAGTAACGGTGGTGGTCGAAGGTGTCGAGGACGCCGCCGTGGCCGGCTGGCTGTCCCAGTTCCCGGGACTCCACGGCCAGGGCTACTACTGGGGACGGCCGAGCCCGCTGCCCCCCGACGGCGGACAGAGAACCCCACCCGACTGACCTGCATCAAGCACGGCGCCGCTGGCAGCTTTTACAATCGTTTCACAGATTGCTGACGCCACGGAGCCATGCCATGCCATCGCCCACGCGGTCCAAGCCGGCGCCATCCGCCGGTGTTGATACTCCCGAGTACGAGCGCTGGCGCCGGGGCTATGGCGTCATCCGCCACTCCGACCTGACCTGTGCCCAAGTCCGGTCACTGGCGGCCCGACTGGTACGCCGGGGCCTGCAACCGGACGAAGCCAGCGTGTACCGGGCCCTGGCCGCCCTCGACCGGCTGACCAGTGCCGGCCTGTGGCTGGTGGCGCACATGACCTACGCCCGTCGCGTGCACGCTGGCGGCGATCCCCTGGAGCGAGCCGACTTCAAGGCCCACCCGGAAGGGCACACCGGCGGAGCTCTGAACATGGTACCCGCCTACGCCGCCTACCTCGCCCTGAACCGCCTGACCGGCACCACCCGAAGCTGGTTGATGGGGCAGGGCCATTGCGCCGCGGCGGTAGAGGCCCTGAACGTCCTGACCGACAACCTGCATCCGGAACAACGGGCCCGCTACCGGGGGCCGCGGGGCTGGTCACAGTTGGTGAGCGACTTCCACAGCCAGCAGCAGGACGCCCACGGCCGGCCGGCGGCACCGCTGGGTTCCCAAATCACCGCCCATACCGCCGGTGCCGTCCTCGACGGCGCCTATCCCGGCAGTGCCGAGCTTCAGTACGTGCATATGCCCCTGCCCGGCGAGGCCCTCGTGGCCTTCCTGTCGGACGGAGCCCTCGAAGCCCAACCCGGCTACGATCAGGCCCCCCGCTGGTGGCATCCGGAAGATTGTGGCCTGGTGATGCCGGTGGTGGTGGCCAACGGCCAGCGCCTAGACCGGCGGGTCGACCTGGGCACCCGGGGCGGACTGGAACGGTTCGAACGGCACTTGGTCCACCGTGGCTTCGAGCCCATCCGTTTCGACGGCCGCGACCCCGCCGCCTACGTCTGCACACTGGAGTGGATGGAGCGCACCCTGGCGGAGCGGAGCCGACAGGCCAGCGCCCAGGTGCGCCTGCCGTTCGGCATCGCCGAGACCCGCAAGGGCTTCGGCTTTTTCCCGGACGGCGAGGACCCTGACCTGCCGCTGCCCGGTAACCCGAGCATCGACGCCCGGGCCCGGGAACTGTTCCAACGCCAGGTGGCACCACTCTGGGTATCGCCCAGCGAACTGGACGTGGCGGTGCGCCGGCTGGCCGAAACCGGCCGACCGGAACGGGACCACCCTCTGGCCCACCGCGACCCGGCCAGGCCGGTGTTGCCTGTCCTGCCCCCCTGCCGGGACCCGCTCGCCCCGCCTCTGGCCGCGGTCGATCATTTCTTCACGGCCTTGACGGCGGCCAACCCCGGGCTCCGGCCCCGGGTGGCCAACCTGGAGGATGTGGCCGGTCGCCGGCTCCCGCAGATGGTGGCCGCGCTGCAATACCGGGCACCGGACCCGGACCCACCCCGGGAGAGCCCTACCGGCCGCATCATCACCACCGGCCATGCCGAGGCGGCGCTGGCCGCCTGTCTGGCCAACCAGGCCGGCCTGAACCTGGTATTGAGCTACGAAGCCGCTGGCCCACGGATGTTCGGCCTGCTTCACCAGGCCCTGCGCTTTACCCGCCAGCGGCGGGAAGCCGGGCGCCCGGCCCGCTGGCTGGGACTGGCGGTGGTGGCCTGCGCCCATACCTGGGAAAGCAGCCGCCAAGGCCAGGCCCATCAGGACACCAGTCTTGCCGAAGGTCTGCTGACCGAAGGCCAGGACGTGGCCCGGGTGCTGTTCCCCGCCGACTACAACAGTACCCTCGCGGTGCTGCCCGAGATCTACCGGGAACGGGGCCGGATCACCGGCTTGGTGGTGCCGGAACGGCAACGGCCGACAGTGTTCGACGCGTCCGAGGCCGACGTGCTGGCCCGTCAGGGCGCGCTGGTGGTGGACGAAGATGTGGGAGGCCCCGGCGAGCCCCTGTTGCTGATCGCCAGCGGCGCCTACCAGTTGTCGGAGAGCATCCGCGCCTGCGAACGGCTGCGGGAAACCGGCACACCGTTCCGGCTGGTCTACCTGCAGGCCCCCGGCCGCTTCCGTCAGGCGCGGGACGCCTGGGAAGCGCCCTTCTGCGCCACCGAATTCGAGCGTGAGCGCCTGTTCCCGCATCGTATGCAGCGCCGGGTGGCGGTAACGCACCTGCGGCCGGAAGTCTTCCGGGGCCACCTTCACCCCCTGTTTCCCGATCCGGCGCACAGCCGGGTACTGGGCTACGGCAACCGGGGCGGCACGCTGAACGAGGCCGGCCTGCTGTTCGCCAACGGCTGTTCCTGGGGGCATATCCTGCTGGCCTGTGCAGCCGCGCTGGAGACTGCCCCCGAAGTCTGGCTGTCCGCTCCGGAACGGGAGGCGGTGGGCGGCCATGGCGACCCCACCACCATCACCCGGGGCCTGCCCGCCGCCTGAGCCGCGGGCAGGTCGGCTTCACGCCGGCGTTTCCAGCTGCCGGCCACCCACCGGGACGCGCCGCGACACCGCCCGGCTCGCATCTTCACTGTAGTCCCGCGACTTGACGGTATCGACGAAATGCCAGTCGGCACGGGCCTGCTCCGGCTCGAACGTCACCACCAGGTAGCCGCGCTGGTTGATGTTGAGGTAGTCCAGGTCGTCCACCAGCAGGCCAATGGCCTGCTCGGCGGCGGCAACCATCTCCGGTGGCAGCCCGAGGTACGCCTCGAGGCCCGGCGAGCTGACCGAAGCCGTGGCAAACTCAACACCCACCGGGTTCCCCTCCAGGTCCCTGAGATTGCTGGCCCAGGCGTTGTGGGTGTCGCCGGCCAGCACCACGAGGTTTCGGTCCAGCTGCCGCGCCACGGCCAACAGAACCTCCCGTTCGTACGGATAGCCGTCCCAGGCATCCAGGTTGTAAGGCGCGACCGTGTTGATTCTGGTCAGCTCCGCCTCGGTCAGGGTCGGATCGCCCTGCAACTGCCGCGCCTTCAGTTCCGCCAGCTGAGCCATGGTTTCCGGCAACCCATCCAGCTCGCCGGTGGCAATGGCCAGCAGCATTTCCGCCGGCAGGTTCATGCGCCCCATCAGCACCTGCTGACCAAGCACCTGCCAGGTGCCGGTGGCGCCGCCCAGGGCGGACTGCAACCAGAGCAGCTGCTCGGCACCGAGCAGGGTCCGGTTCGGATCGGACAGATCCGCCATGAAACGCTCGGTGTCGAGGCCACTCTGGCCCAGGTAGTCCAGGTAGTCGAGTTGCTGATCACGACCGATGATGCGGGTGTCCAGCATGTGCAAGTCCACCAGGTTGCCGAATCGGAAGGTGCGGTAGATCTCGGTTTCGTTGCCCTCGGTCACCGGACGAATCGGCATCCACTCGAAGTAGGCCTTGAGGGCCTGGAGCTTGCGGGAGGCAAACTCACCTTCACCGTCATTGTGGTTCTCGGCACCGTCCCGCCAGGTATCGTTCGCCACCTCGTGGTCGTCCCAGACCGCGATGAAGGGCAGGCGCGCGTGCAGGGCCTGCAAGTCCTCGTCGGCGCGATAGATGGCATACCGCCGGCGGTACTGTGCCAGGGTCAGCAGCTCCAGATTGTTGTCGGCGGGGAAGGTCCGGCCCATGGCCTCGGCATCCTCCGCACCATAGCTGGTGGCGTCGCTGCTGTACTCGTAGATGTAGTCTCCCAGGTGCACCACGGCATCAAGGTCGTCCCGCTGTCCGATCTCCCGGTAGACGTTGAAATAGCCGGCCGGGTAATGGGCGCAGGAAACCACCGCCAGCTTCACTTGGGACACGTCCCCTTCCGGCAGGGTCCGGGTCACACCGACCCGCGAGGTGCGGCGGGAGGTTCGGAAGCGGTAATAGTACAGGGTACCGGGCATCAGGCCCCGGACATCGACCTTGACCGTAAAGTCGTGCTCCCGGGACGCCTGGGTGGTACCGGAGTGAACGAGATTCTCGAAGGCGTCGTCCGTGGCCACTTCCCAGGCCACACTCACCGGCCGATCCCGGTCATGATCGGGCTCGGCCCGCGTCCAGAGGATGATACCATCCTGGAGCGGGTCGCCGCTGGCAACGCCGTGGCTGAACGCCACGGAGCGGTGATCCGAATCCAGCAGGCAGCCGGACAATCCGGTGGAGACGGCGACCGCCCCCATGCTCAGGGCCGACGCCCTCAGAAAATCCCTGCGTGTCAGTCGTTTCATGTGTCTGTGTCCTTTCGCTCCAGGAGGGGGGAGCTAGAAACTAGTACAGACAGATGAAGAACAGATTGCTGAATCGCGACACCGGCATGGCAAATGACGACACCGGCGGACCGGATACGCCGCAATGTGACACAAACGAAAAAAAGGGAGCCATCTGGCTCCCTTTTTTTCATGAAATGACCGGTGGGCCGAGGCCCCCGTGGGCCAGCTAGCCCACGAACACCGGGCCAATACCGTAGTTCCAGAGGATCACCGAGCCGACCCGGGTGGCCACCAGAATCACCAGGGCCACGGTGAGCAGGGCTCCGCCGTACAGCACCGCCTGTTCCTTCTCGATCCCCATGACGATTGGCAGGCCGTCGTACATCAGCCAAGCGCCGTAGCAGGCCGCGGCCAGGAACACTGCGGCGTTGAACCAGGGCACCGGATACAGCAGCGCGAACCCCGCCAGGAACAGCGGTGTGCAGGAATAGGCTGCCAAGGCCACGCCGTTGGACGGCACATGCTCTTCATTGGCACCGTAGGTCCGAGCCATCCAGTTGATGGCGTAACCCAGGGCGAAGACCCCCACCAGCATGGCCAAGTAGGTCAGCACGCTCAGTTGCAGGGCGCTGATTTCAGTCAGCTTGATCAGGCGCTCGCTGCCCACCGTCCAACCAAAGTGCGCGGTGGAGATGTAAGCACAGATCGGCCCGATGGCGGCGAGGATGAGAACGTAGGCGACGTAGAGCCGGACTGGCGTTTCGTGTTCTTTGCGGATGGACACCCACTCGTCTGCGGGGTGCGTGAAGAGACCAAAGGCATGTTGCAGGAGCATGGACACCCCCTTTCTTGCTGTTGTTAGTATGGGTAGATACGATCAGCCCGTCCAATCGGACGACCGTTCCTACCCATAACTATAGACAAGATCCGGTGGGGGAAAAGCCGGCCTTGATGCTTTTTTGTTCAAAGAAACCCGGCTGTCAGACCCAGGGGTTCTTGCGTACCCGGGGTCAGGCCAGCCGGGGATCGGTCTGGGCCACCCAGGGCTTGTCCTTGTGGCTGTCCCGGAACGCCAGCAGGCTTTCCACGCCGGTAAAGTCGCTGAGACCGCGAAAATCCAGCCAGTCCACTAGGCAGTAGAGACAGATGGCGGGATAGTTCCAGTCCCGGAAATGTCCCTCTTCCACCTGCTCGGCCAGTGCCTTAAGGGTGGTGGCGATCCGCTCGTGCTGAAGCTGATAGAACAGGGCGCCGGAGTCGATATCCAGCCCGGAGCGCTTGGACAGTACCAGGGTGACCGCCGAATCGTTGGCGGCATCGATCAGGGTCAGCTGATTTTGCTGATCCCAGGTCAGCGGATCACAGTTCTGCTTGGCGCTGAGGTAGCGGGCGATGACCCGGGAATCGTAGAGCACCTGCGCCTCGTCGATCAGCATGGGAATCTTCAGGGCCGGATTCTGACGACGCAGCGCCTCCCGGTCCTGGCCGTAAATGTCCAGGTTGACGAATTCGTAGGGCTCCTCGCCCAACAGAATGCGAATCCGGCGCACATAGGGCGAAGTCGTGGATCCAATCAGTTTCATGGCAGCTCCCGTAATCGCTATGCCCAGGGGGCGGGGTCGGTGTCATGTTCGCGACGCCATACTGTACCACAGCCCCGTGCCCAACCCCGAAGCCCGGTGCCGGGCCTCGCACCCGGGATTCGTGAGTCTCGGGCACAACTGTAGTAAAAAGAAGGATCGGGTCTGGCATCCGACAACCCAACACCGAAAGGAGCAGAGCCATGACACACCTGAAACACACTGTACTGGCCGCCGGCCTCGGCCTGTCCCTGGCCGGAGGCCCGGCCCTTGGGGAGCTGCGCACGGAAACCGTCGAATACCAGGTGAACGGCGAAACTTTCACCGGCTACCTGGCCTGGGACGACGAGGAGGAAGGGAAACGCCCGGGCGTCCTGGTGGTGCATGAGTGGTGGGGACACAATGCCTTTGCCCGCGAGCAGGCAGAGAAGCTGGCGGCGGCCGGGTACACCGCCTTCGCCCTGGACATGTACGGCTCCGGCAAGGTGGCTGACCACCCCAACGACGCCAAGGCGTTCATGACCGAGGCCACCAAGGACCTGGATCAGGTCAAGGCCCGGTTCCTGAAAGCCAAGGAAATACTGGAGAACCATGACAGCGTGGACCCCGAACGCATCGCGGCCCAGGGCTACTGCTTCGGCGGCGCGGTGGTGCTGAACATGGCCCGCCTGGGCGTCGACCTGGACGGCGTGGTCAGCTACCACGGAGCCCTGGCCAGCCCGATCCAGGCAGAGCCGGGCAAGGTCAAGGCACAGATCCAGGTTTACACCGGCGGTGCCGACCAGATGGTGCCCTCGGAGCAGGTGGCCGGTCTGGTCAAGGAAATGCAGGACGCTGGCGTGGACCTCAGCCTGACGGTGTTTCCCGGCGTGCGCCACTCTTTCACCAACCCGGCCGCGGACCGGATCGCCGAGCAGTTCGGCATGCCGGTCGGCTACGACGAGGCTGCGGCACAACGCGCCTGGGACGGCACGCTCAGATTTTACCAGCGCCTGTTTGCCGACTAGGTGCCGGCGCTGTGTCATCGCCGGCCGCAACCAACGGCCCGGCGATGACCGCCCGTACCTCCTCCATGAGGGCCTCCAGAGGCTTATCGGTGGCGGCCACCGGCGGGTGCACGATGACGTGAATCTCCCCGGAGGTGAACGCCGCCCGCCCCTTGGGCAGGCGCTCATGGGAGCCCACCACGGTCACCGGCAGAATTGGTAGGCCACCGTCCCGGGCAATCACGAAGCCGCCGCGTTTGAACGGCAGCAGCCGGCCATCGCGGGAGCGGGTGCCCTCGGGAAACAGCAGGATTCCGGTCCCCTCGGGCAGCTGCGCCACGCCCCGCCGGATGCTCTCCAGTGCGTCGCTGCCCCGGGAACGGTCGATGAACAGGTTACGGGACGCTTCCAGCGCCAGCCCGAACAGAGGTACCTTGCGCAATTCCTTCTTGATCACCCAGCGGTACTGTAGCCCGAGCGACAGCACCAGGGCGGGCGGATCGAGATACGAAGCGTGGTTGCTCAGAATCACGTACTTCTGCCCCTTCCGGATATGCTCCAGGCCGCTCACCCGGAGACGAATACCACACACCTTCAGGATCACCCAGGCATAGACCTGAGTCCCATGGAACGCCGCATCTCCCCGCTTGCCCAGCAAGGCGGCGAACAGAATCGGGAAAAACAGAACCAGGGTGAGCGCAACGGCCCAGGACAGGATCCAGGCGGCTTTAACGAAGCGGAACAGCATGAAGTCTCCCGGCAGGTCTCGACAACGGATGTACACGAGGCACAGGGAGATAAAGATTACAGGGTTGCGGGCAAATCACAAAAAACAAAAAAGGCAGCGTACGCTGCCTTTTTCTGTGTCGCGAATCCCGAGGGATTTAGAGAGCGACCACGTTCTCCGCCTGCGGGCCTTTCTGGCCTTGAGTCACGGTGAACTCGACCTGCTGGCCTTCGGCCAGGGTCTTGAAGCCGGAACCCTGGATGGCGCTGTAGTGAACGAACACGTCCGGGCCATTTTCGCGGGTGATGAAGCCAAAGCCTTTCGCTTCGTTGAAGAACTTGACGGTACCAGTAACAGTAGACATAGGAAACTTCCTGAAATCAATCAAAATGAGGGTGCCGAGCCGGAACATCCGGATCAGCGTTTACGGAAATACAGAACTCGCTTAATCAAAAACAGGACGGCACTACTGAACTACAGGTACGTCTTATTCACGAAAAGCTTTACTGACTCTTTCCTTGAAGCTCAACTTTACTCGGGTCATTCCCGAAAGCCAAGCGCTTTTTTTCATAACGGCGTAAGTAAAGCTACCCATGGGCTCATCCCTTCAACAGGGAGAAGCTGCAAAAGCCCAGCGCGGTCATCAGCAGCGACCCGAGCACATGTGCCAGGATACCCGCCAGAGCCATGGCCCATTTGCCCTCCTGCAGCGCCGAGAACATCTCCAGGGAAAAGGTGGAAAAGGTGGTCAGGGCACCGCACAGGCCGGTCACGGCAAACAGCCGCCACTCCGGCGCCAGCGAGCTGCCATGGGTGAAATAGGCCATCAGTAGACCGATCAGCCAGCCCCCGGCCAGGTTGGCCACCAGGGTCCCGATGGGAATCGCGTGATAGGTGCTGTTGAGCCAGAGCCCGAGTCCCCAGCGAAGGTTGGCGCCGACGACCGCGCCCAGACTGACCGCTACAACCGAAAGCCACATTGCCCGGAACTCCCCTCGAAAACGACAGAAGGCGCCAGAACCGGCGCCTTCTATTACAGTACGGAAACGCCGGCCACAATCAAGCCGCGTTGTGGTCGATCAGCGTGTCCCGGTTGCGGGCGAAGGCGTCGAACGGGAAGTCGTCCACCGTCAGCATGTCCAGCACGGAGCGCTCGTACTCGCGCATGAAGTCCGCCTCCTCCTGGGTGAACACCCCCGCCGCCAGCGCGGCCTCGAAGCGTTCCTCCGGATGCAGCGCGGTGGCCGGCAGCTCGCCCTTAGCGTAGGCCCGGGTGGCCTTGCGATACAACTGCTCGGCCTTGTCGTAGTCCCTGAGCAGAGCGTTGTAACGTGCCACCGGGTTGTCCACCCCCCCGTCTTCCTGAGTGGTCCAGGCCCCGGCCAGCAGCTTGTGCCGCAGTGCGCTGTCGGTGGAGACCAGCCGCGCCAGGGTCCGGGTGAGCTCATCGCCCGGCGCCGGCCAACGCCGCCCCAGCGGCAGGGTGATGGCCCTGAGGACCAGGGCCACCGGGCGGTTCGGCAGGTTCTCCAGGAATTCCAGGAGCGCCGTTTCGGTGCGGTGCAGCAGCAGGGTCAGGCTGTAGTCCATCAACGCCCGCTCCCCCTCCACCGGCTGGGTCTCGTACCAGTGCTTCAGCACCATGGAGGCCAGGTACAGGTTGGCGAGCATGTCGCCCAGACGCGCGGAAATCAGCTCCCGCATCTTGAGTTCGCTGCCCAGCGTGGTCATGGCGGCATCCGCGCACAGGCCGAAGGCAGCGCTGAACCGGGACACCGCCTGGGCATAGCGGCGGCTGGCGCTGTCAAACGGTACCTCGGCCCGCCCCAGCCCCAGCGCCTGGGTGAAGGCCCGGGCGGCGTTGCCGAAAATTAGGCCGGCGTGGCCGAAGAACGCCTTGTCGAAGGCCCGCAGGTCGTCGTTGTCCTTGGCCGCCAGCTCCGCCAACACATAAGGGTGGCAGCGGATGGCGCCCTGGCCAAAGATCATCAGGCTGCGGGTCATGATGTTGGCGCCCTCCACGGTGATGGAGACGGCGGCGCCGCTGTAGCTGAGCGCCAGGTAGTTACGCGGCCCGAGGGTGACGGTCTTGCCGCCGTGCACGTCCATGGCATCGTTGAGCACCGCCCGCTGGAACTCGGTCAGGTGATACTTCAGGATCGCCGACGGCACCGCCGGTTTCTGGCCATGGTCGATCATATTGGCGGTGTGGTTCACCGAGGCTTGGGCGATGTAGGTCCGGGCAGCGATGCGCGCCAGGGGTTCCTGCACGCCTTCCAGGTCCGCCACCGGCGTGTTGAACTGGCGCCGGATGCGAGTGAAGCCTCCCGCCGTGCCAAGCGCGAACGCGGAAATGCCCGCCGCGCCGGACGGCAGGGTGATGCAGCGGCCCACCGACAGACACTCCACCAGCATGCGCCAGCCCTGCCCGGCCATGTCGATGCCGCCGATGATGTAGTCCAGGGGAATGAACACGTCCTTGCCCCGGATCGGCCCGTTCATGAACGGGCTGCCCACCGGACAGTGCCGGCGGCCGATCTCCATGCCCGGGGTGTCGCGGGGGATCAGGGCGCAGGTGATGCCGTAATCCTCCTTGTCACCAAGCAGGCCATCCGGGTCGAACAGGCGGAAGGCAAGACCGACCACGGTGGCCACCGGCGCCAAGGTGATCCAGCGCTTCTCGAAGTTCAGGCGAATGCCGAGCACTTCCTTGCCGTCCACGGTCTGCTTGCAGACGATGCCTTTGTCCGGCAGGGACGTGGCGTCGGAGCCGGCGCGCGGGCCGGTCAGGCCGAAACAGGGAATTTCCCGGCCGTCGGCCAGCCGTGGCAGGTAGTGCTGTTTCTGCGCCTCGGTACCGTACTTAACCAGCAGCTCGCCGGGCCCCAGGGAGTTGGGCACACCGACGGTCACCATCAGCATCTCGTTGGCGGCGAGCTTCTGCAGCACGGCGGTCTGGGCTTTGGCAGAGAAGCCGAGCCCGCCGTATTCTTTCGGAATGATCATGCCGAAGAATTTTTCCTTCTTGAGGAACTCCCACAGCTCCCCGGGCAGGTCCGCCCGTTCCACCGCCAGATCCCAGGCGTTGCATAGGGCAATGGCCTGGGTGCACTGGTTGTCCAGGAACGCCTGCTCCTCGTCGGTCAGTCCCGTGTGCCGGTTGACCAGCAGGCTGTGCCAGTCCGGGCGGCCGGTGAACAGCTCGCCGTCCCAGCCCACGGTACCCGCTTCCAGCGCCACCTTCTCGGTGTCCGACACCTTGGGCGCGACCTGTTTGAACACGGCGAAGATTTTCGGGGTCAGCCAGCTGCGGCGGAAGCCGGGCAAACCGGCCGCAGCGGTGACGGCCGCACCCGCGAACAGCAGCAGCGCCAGCCAGCCGCTGGCCAGCACGCAGGACAGCAGGCCCACCACCACCATGACACCGATGGCCGGCTTCGCCCCGGCCTCCCGGCGCATGACGACGAGCAGCCCCGCCAGCGCAACCAGAAACAGCAAGAGAGTGATCATAAGCGTTCCTCTGTCCTCCTTGGATAACGGGCTCACCGGCCCCGAGCACCTGCCGGAACCGGGGCGAACGGTCTGGTTCCGAATACGGTCACGGTACCGTATCGGATGAAAGGTGACCAGACGGCATCGGCGGCACGCTGCCGATGTGTCTAGGCGGTCACAATCACCCGGATGCCTTCGAGGGCCAGGCTGGCGTGGCCGATGGCCTCCCGGGCCGCGGCCAGCTGGTCGCGGAAGAAGTCGATCTCCGATTCGCGGATGGCGGGGTTGACCTGGCGCAACGCTTCCAGCCGGCGGATCTCCGGCAGGAACATCGCTTCCACCCGGGCCAGTGCCTGGGCTTTCAGCGGTTCCAGGTGCGGCGCGGCAAGCCGCTCGGCATGGCCCACCAGGGTGTCCACCTGTGGCCGGATCTTGGGCACGATGGCCTGGGCCGTGCGCCGACGGATGTTGGCGCACAGTTCGTTCAGGCGTTCATGGGGCAGCGCCTTGGACAGTTCCTTGCCCTGCATGTCCACCACCAGCCGCAACGGCGATACCGGCAGGTACCGGGTCAGCTGCAGCGACTCCGGCGCCGGGCAATGCACCGTGAACAGCGCCTCCAGCAACAGGGTACCTGGCGGCAGCGCTTTCACGCTCAGGCTGGCCAGGGCCGCCTTGCCCAGACCGGAACTGGTGACCGAGTCCATCACTCCGGTCACCATCGGGTGTTCCCAGCTCATGAATGCCAGATCCTCCCGCTCCAGCGCCTCGGTGCGGCTCCAGGTTACGGTCAGGCCATCGTCCGGCAGGCCCTCGACGTGGCCGGCCTGGTACTGTTCTCCGGGCCGCAGCACATCGGAGTGGTCGCCGTGTTCCTCAACGTCGACGCCCAGAATGTCGAAGGCCTGCAGCATGTAGTCACGCACCCGGGCCCCGGCTTCTTCCTCCTCGATGGTGGCGATCAACCCATCGGCCACCTCACGGCGGCAGGAGTTCAACTCGATCAGGGCATCCCGGCCGTTTTGCAGCATCGCCTTCAGACGCCGGGTTTCATGGGCGGAAGCCTCGATCAGCGACGCCAGCGCACCGGTGTCGCCGGCCAGGGCCTGCTGCCAAGTCTCGCGCACCGCGGCCATCACCGCCACGCCGACGGCACAGCTTTCCTCGAATGCCCCCAGCCCGTCCTGGAACCAGCGGTACTGCACTTCCTGGCTGGTGCCTTCCAGATAGGGGATGTGGATCTGGATGGTCTCGGTCTGGCCGATGCGGTCCAGGCGACCAATCCGCTGTTCCAACAAATCCGGGTTCTCTGGCAGGTCGAACAGCACCAAGTGGTGGGCGAACTGGAAGTTGCGCCCCTCGCTGCCGATCTCCGAGCAGATCAGCGCCTGGGCACCCTGCTCGTGGTCGGCGAAATAGGCGGCGGCGCGATCCCGCTCCACCAGGTTGAGGTGCTCATGGAAGGCCGCGCTGCGGATGCCCGCCCGCAGTTGCAGGTAATGCTCCAGGGCCATGGCGGTGCTGGCGTGGGCGCAGATCACCACCACTTTGGCCGGGCGCAACTGTTTCAGGGTCCGCTCCAGCCAGGCCACCCTCGGGTCCTCGGCCAGCCACTGCTCCGGCTCCAGGTCCTGTTCCGGGCTCAGCCCCGGCAACCCGGTCCGGCAGCCGTCGTACAGGGGCGGGCACGGCAGCGGCACCGGCCGGGCCCGGCGTTCCGGGAAGCCCTGGATGGCGGCCCGGGTATTGCGGAACAGCACCCGGCCGGTGCCGTGGCGGTCCAGCAGTGCATCGACGATGGCCCGGCGCGGGTCTGCCTCCTGCTCCAGGGCATCCAGTTCATCGCCCAGCCAGTCCCGCAAGGCCTCCCGGTCTTCGGCGCGGACCGGCTCTTCCACCAGCAGACGCCGGACCACGGCGTTCAGTGCCTCGTACTGGGCCTCTTCCTGGCGGAACGCGTCCAGGTCATGGAAGCGCGCCGGATCCAGCAGGCGCAGACGGGCAAAGTGGCTGGCCATCCCCACCTGTTCCGGGGTGGCGGTCAGCAGCAACAGGCCCCGGGTACGCTCGGCCAGCGCCTCCACCAGTGCGTATTCCGGGCTCGGAGACTCCGGCTCCCAGGCCAGGTGGTGCGCCTCGTCCACCACCATCAGATCCCAGGGCGCCGCCAGCACGTGCTCGCGGGCCCCCGGATGGCGGGTCAGAAAGTCGAGGCTGCACAGCACCAGCTGTTCGCTCTCGAAGGGGTTCTCGGAGTATTCGTCACCAAAGATGTGGTTCACCAGCGCGTCGATGTCGTCCTCGTCTTCCTTGAGGGCGTCGTAACGGGCTTGGTCGATGATCGAGAAACGCAGGTTGAAGCGGCGCAGCATTTCCACCAGCCACTGATGGATCAGGGAATCCGGCACCACCACCAGCACCCGGCGCGCGCGGCCGGTATGCAGCTGATAGTGCAGAATCAGCCCCGCCTCGATGGTCTTGCCCAGGCCCACCTCGTCGGCCAGCAACACCCTCGGTGCGTGGCGGCGAGCCACTTCGTGGGCAATGTAGATCTGGTGCGGCAGGTGCTGGGTCCGCGCGCCGATCAGGCCCTGGGCCCGGGAGCCGCGCAGCCGGTCCAGATGTTGGAAGGTGGCGTAGCGCAGGCGGAAGGCGCCGTTGCGATCAAACTGGCCGGCGAACAACCGCTGGTGCGGGGCCGAGAAATTCAGGGTCCCGGACAGTTTTACTTCGGAAATGTCATGAAGCCCGCCGTCGGCATCGGCGGCGTGATACATCAGCACACCGCCGATGTCGTCCACGTCCCGGACCGTGTAGGTGTTGCCGTCAAAGGTCTCAATCTCCTCGCCCACCTGAAACACGATGCGCGAAAGGGGGGCGTTGTCGATGGCGTAGGTCCGCTCCTCGTCGGCGGCGGGAAAACCGAGGGTCACCCGGCGCCCGGACACCTCGGTGACGATTCCCAACCCCAAGCCGGTGTCGCTGTGGCTGACCCAGCGTTGACCAATGACAAAGTCCGATGTTTCCAAGAAGCCTCCAAAAACCGTGTTGCGTGTATTGTTACTTGCGAGTTGAACCGTTTTCCCGCACCCAGTAGGCGGTAGCGCCACACACCGCCGCCGGCACCACCACCAGGTTCAGGACCGGCACCATGGCGGCCAGCGCCACCGGCACACCGAACCCCAGCGCCGACAGCCGGGTATCCGCCAGCAGACGGCGCAAGGCCGGGAAGCTGACCTTGTGGTTGTCCGCCGGGTAGTCCACGTACTGGAGCGCCATCATCCAGCTGTTGAACAGGAACCAGAGCAGCGCCGCCGCCAGGTTCACCACCGGAATCAGACCGACCAGGAACAGCGCCAGCGCCCGTGGCAGGTAGTAGGCAATCTTCTGCAGTTCGCGCCAGAGTGCCCGGGGAATGTCGCGCAAGATGGCCGCCCAGCCGCCTTCCGTGCTCACCTCCTGACCGGTCAGGTGCTGTTCGGTCAGCTCCGCCAAGTAACCGTAGAACGGCGCGCCGATCAGGTTGGCCACGATTACGAAGCCGTAGGCCAGCATCAGCAGGATGACCGCGCCGTACAGCAGCCAGAACAGCCAGTCCAGCGCCTGCAGCCAGCTCCAGTCGGGCAGCCAGGACATCACCGTGGCGATCAGGATGGCAAAACCCTCGGCCATCAGGTAAAAGAGAAGACTGAAAAGCACCACGTTGATGACCAGCGGAACGATGACGAACAGACGCAGGCGGGGCTGTCGAATGAGCCGGAAGCCCTCACCCAGGTAGCCCAGTCCACGAAAAAAGTTTCCCTTGAGCATCGCTGGCCAACCTCCGCTTCAATGACAGTGACGGGGCGCAAAGCATATCATGTTGACTCTGCTCCA
Source organism: Marinobacter lutaoensis (assembly GCF_001981305.1). GTDB lineage: Bacteria > Pseudomonadota > Gammaproteobacteria > Pseudomonadales > Oleiphilaceae > Marinobacter > Marinobacter lutaoensis. The sequence continues at coordinate 676,137 of NZ_MSCW01000007.1, forward strand.
ACAGCCCGGGAGGCCCTACGGAAAGTCCCCATGGCATCCATGAAGAACGCCCTGCTGGGCAACCGCACCCTTTGGCGCGTGCTGTTCGCGCTGTCGGTCCTCGCCATCCTGGTGCTCGCCACGGCGGATACCCGCTTCCCGCTGCCGTCGACCCCCAGCGACAAGCTCAATCACCTGCTGGCCTTCCTTGAGCTGACCCTGCTGGCGCGCCTGGGCTGGCCTGCGCTCCAGGCGTTCTGGCTGATCCCCGGACTGCTGGCGTTCGGTCTGGCCATCGAGGGTGTTCAGGCCAACCTGCCGTACCGGGATTTTTCTCTGGCCGACCTGGCCGCCGACGCCTGCGGTATTGGCCTGGGCCTGCTGCCTTGGCCGATCGTTCGCGAGGCCCGTAAGAAAGGGCTGAGAGATTCCCCGAACTCGGTGTGAGACATTTCCTACATCTTGCGTGAGAATTTTCGGATTCGTTCTGTGCGCAAGCTACAGAATTACCCCCAGGAAATTTCACATCCCATTGATTTAAAATTGAAAATTAGAGACTGCCGCGCACCGGGGTAAAGGCACCTTGTGCGTAATTCACACGATTGCAACAGCGCACTTGATATAGTGACAACGTCAAGGATGACATGGAACGGATGACGCACCGGATGCACCCCGGCAGGGAGCGCGGGGAGAGGCAGGGAGCCAGGGACGCCTCGCTTCAGGGATGCTCAGGGAGCGCCGGCCTGGACGCCGGCCCCACGGAGCGGCTTCAGGGACCCGCAACACGGCAGTTGCCAAAGCGCATGGAGGCGCCGACCTGTTTCTTCGACAAGGGTAACCCGCTGGTTACCCTTTATTTTTTCCGCACCGGTAAATCCTCACCCGGTTGAACTCCTCGAATTCATTGAGATCGGGCCAGGTTCGAGCTGCCACCACCGCCTCGCACCGATACGCCTCGTTGCCCAGATCCCGCACCCGGGAATCCGCCAGCAGCACCTCCGAAGCCGAACTCCGGAATGCCTCCAGCAGGGGCCGGTTGTCAGGGTCGTAGAGCACATCGGCGGCGGTAATCACATCAATGGCCCCGGGGCGTCGGTGCCAGTCGTCGCAACACTCCAGCGCCACACCGTTGAGGTGGGCATTGGCCCGGGCCGCGTCCAACGCCGCCGGGTCCAGGTCGCAGGCGATCACCCGGGCCGCTCCGGCCTTGGCCGCCGCCACCGCCACAACGCCCGACCCTGTGCCGAAGTCCAGTACCGTTTGCCCCGCCACCCGCTCCGGATGCCGGAGCAGCCAGCGCGCCAGTACCTGACCACTGGCCCAGCAGAACGACCAATAGGCCGGCTCGGCCACCACCGCCTGGGCCTCATCGTGACTCAGGGGGCCGTCCAGCACCGCCGGATCGAACAGGTACAGGGCCAGTTCCGGACAACCGGCCGGCCGCGTAACGGCGACGCGCCCGCGCCGCAGTGTCTTGCGCAGGTGCGCGTTGAGTCGTTCCTCGAACATGCCGCATGTCCCCAAACCATCCCAGGCAGGCATTGTACGGGCGTGGCACAACCGGTGCCACGCCGGGCAGCGGGCAGGCCCTGGAATCCGGTATACTTGCGGCCCACACGAACATCCAGAGGTTCCAGGCATGGCCAGCAGACCGGACACCGACGACTACCTGTCCCTGTTCCTGAACGATGTCCCGCTCATGGACGTCCGGGCACCGACGGAGTTTGCCCGGGGCCGTTTCCCGCTCGCCGAAAATGCGCCGCTGATGAACGACGACGAGCGTCACCGGGTCGGCGTCTGCTACAAGGAGAAGGGCCAGGCCAAGGCCATCGAGCTGGGCCACCAGCTGGTGTCCGGTGACATCAAGGCCCAGCGGATCGAGGCCTGGAAGCGCTTTGTCGCCCGCCACCCCGACGGCTACCTGTACTGCTTCCGGGGCGGCCTGCGCTCCAGCATCAGCCAGCAGTGGCTGCGGGAATCGGGCATCGACTACCCCAAGGTGCTGGGCGGCTACAAAGCGTTGCGCCGGTTTTTGATCGACAGCCTGGAAGCCCGGGTGCGCGACGGCGACTTCCGCATCCTGAGCGGCCGCACTGGCACCGGCAAAACCCGCGTGCTGCGCCGGCTGCCCAACCCGGTCGACCTGGAGGCGCTGGCCAATCACCGGGGCTCCAGTTTTGGCCGTCAGGTCACGCCGCAGCCGACGCAAATCGACTTTGAAAACGGCCTGGCGGTGGCTCTGCTCAAGGCCCATCACCTTGCCCATGGGCCGGTGTATCTGGAAGATGAAAGCCGGCTGATCGGTCGCTGCGCGCTGCCGGAACCCCTGCGCGTGCGGATGGCCGAGGCGCCTCTGCTGATTCTGGAGCAGCCGCTGCCGGAGCGGGTGGCGCTGATCCGCCAGGACTACGTCGAGGACATGCACGCGGCGTATCTGGCCCGGGACGGCGAGACCGCCGGCTGGCTGAATTTCCGGGACTATCTGCTGTCGGCGATCGACCGTATCCGCCGGCGTCTGGGGGGCGAGCGCCACCAGCGGCTTCGGCAGCTGATGGCGCAGGCCCTGGCCCGACAGGAAGCCACCGGCGAGGTGACCGGGCACGACGCCTGGATCACGGCCCTGCTGCAGGACTACTACGACCCCATGTACGACTACCAGCTGAGCCAGAAGGGAGGGCGGATTCTGGTTCGGGGCGGCCCGGAGGCGATCCTCGAGTTTGTCCACCGGGCCGGCTGAACGCCCGCCCGGCGGGCGGGCCAATCGCAGCGGAGTCTGCTATATACAAGGGTGGGCAAGTCAGGTCGTAGCGCGATATTGTCCAATCCAATTTCATGTCACACACCGACACTCAAGGAGCCTCTTCAATGGAAGACCTGTTTGGCACTAACGGACGCGCGACGGAATGGCTGGATCAGGCGGTAGCCCTGATCATGACCTACGCCCCCAAGGTCGTACTGGCCATCATCACCCTGGTGGTCGGCCTCTGGCTGATCAAGCGCCTCATCAATGTCCTGGACCGCAAGCTGGGGCAGAAGGACCCGACCCTCAACAAATTCCTGTGTGGCCTGGTCGGCGCCATCCTCAAGATCCTGCTGCTGATCTCGGTGGCGTCCATGGTTGGCATCGCCACCACCTCCTTCGTCGCCATCATCGGTGCCGCCGGCCTGGCGGTGGGCTTGGCGCTGCAGGGCAGCCTCGCCAACTTCGCCGGCGGCGTGCTGATCCTGATCTTCAAGCCGTTCAAGGTGGGTGACGTCATTGATGCCCAGGGCTACGTGGGCACGGTCCGGGAAATCAGCATCCTGTACACCGTTCTGGACACCTTCGACAACCGTCGGGTGGTGATCCCCAACGGCCAGTTGTCCAACGCCAGCCTGACCAACGTCAGTGCCTATGAAACCCGGCGCTGCGACATGACCTTCGGCATCGGCTACGGCGACGACATCGACAAGGCCAAGGCCATCTGCCGCCGGCTGATCGAGGCGGACGAACGGGCCCTCAAGGAACCGGCGCCGGTGGTGGTGGTCGGCGGCCTGGGCGACAGCTCCGTGGATCTGACGGTGCGGGCCTGGACCAAGAGCTCCGACCTGTGGCCGTTTTACTGGGACATGCAGGAGCGGGTGAAGAAAGCGTTCGACGCCGAAGGCATCAGCATTCCGTTCCCACAGCGGGACGTGCACCTGTACCAGAACGGCTGACCCGTCCGGCCAGATGGCGCTGGCGGCAACCTCTAACTATGCTGAGCATGAGGGGTGGAATTTCGTGGTTCCCCCCTTCCCCAGGCGGCCGGACCGATAGAGAATAAGCGGCCCCCAATACGCTGTCATTGCTGGTAGGAGGTTGTCGCTATGCCGGTACAGCAGTTGAAAGAATTTCTCGATCAGGCCGGTGTCGAATACATGTGCCTGACCCACCCACCCGCGTTCACCGCCCAGGAACTGGCCCGCCACGTCAAGATCGCCGGGGAGCGCGTCGTCAAGACCGTCATCCTTGAGCTCGACGGCAAAATGGCCATGCTGGTGCTGCCCGCGACCTGGCGCATCCACTGGGAACGCCTGTCCCGCGCGCTCGACACCGACTTCGTCGACCTGGCCGACGAGCAAGAGTTTCAGGACCGTTTCCCGGAGTGCGAAGTGGGCGCCATGCCGCCGTTCGGCAGCCTGTTCGGGATGACCGTGTACTGCGCCGAGGGCCTGACCGAGCAGCCGGAGCTGGCGTTCGCCGCCGGCAGCCACACCGAGTCGGTACACATGAAAACCGCGGATTTCCTGAACTTGGTCAAACCGGTGGTGCTGAGCCAGGGCTTCGTCAAACCGGGGGCACGGCGACCGGCCTGGCTGGTGAAGGGACGCCGGCGCCCGGAGGACCTGGGCCAGGACGACGGCCCGCGCCTGGCGGGCTACTGAGCAACCGTTCCCGCTCTTGACCCGGATCGTTTGTCGGCTGGCCACCTTGGCGTACACTGGGCGACGGCTTCAGACAGGAATCCGGATATGACTCAAGCAGTTGACATTGCCATCGTTGGCGCCGGCATGGTCGGTGCCGCCCTCGCCACGGGGCTGGGCCAGGCGGGCCTGACCGTCGCCGTGATCGACCGCGCCCCGGCCCCGGCGTTCGACCCGGAGGCGGCGCCGGACCTCCGCGTTTCGGCCCTCAGCGCCGGCAGCGAACGCTATCTCCAGAGCCTGGGCGCCTGGCCCGGCATCCGCGCCATGCGGGCCACCCCCTACCGGCGGCTGGCGGTCTGGGATGAAACCCCGCACCCGCTGTCTCGGCTATGGTCCGGACGGCTGGCCCAGGTGACCTTCGACGCCACCGAGGTGGGAGCCTCCCACCTGGGCCACATTGTCGAGAATTCTGTGACCCAGCAGGCGCTGTGGCAAACGGCGCAAGCCCAGCCGTCCGTCACCCTGATCTCCGGCCATGGCGTCGACGGCATCCACCAGGACCGGCACCAGGCGACGGTGAGCCTGGACAACGGCCAGCAGATTCACGCGCGCCTGGTGATCGGCGCCGACGGTGCCCATTCCCGGGTACGGACCCTCGCCGGCATCGGCGTGCACCGCGACCAGTATCATCAGCAGGCCCTGGTGATCTCGGTGCGCTACCAGGGCCCGGTGGCGGACATCACCTGGCAGGGATTCCACCCCTCCGGCCCCCGGGCCTTCCTGCCCCTGCACTCGGCCGGGCCGCGCCATCCCGGCGAAAGCTGGGCCTCCCTGGTCTGGTACGACGCACCGGAGCAGCTGGCCCGCCTGCAACGGCTGGACGACGCATCGCTGCTGGCGGAGATCCAGCGTGGGTTTCCCCGAGACTTGCCGCCCCTGACCCACCTCGACGCCCGCGCCAGCTTTCCCCTGGCACGCCAGCACGCCAAGCGCTATTTCGCCGGCCGGGTCGTGCTGGCCGGGGATGCGGCCCACACCATCAACCCCCTGGCCGGTCAGGGGGTGAACCTGGGTTTTCAGGACGCCCAGTGCCTGCAGGCGATGATCCGGGAAGCCCTGCGCGAGGGCAGCGACCTGGCCAGCCCAACCTGGCTGGGGCGCTATGAGCGACAGCGCCGTCCGGCCAACCGGCGCATGATGGCCGCCATGGATGTGTTCTATCATGTGTTCAGCAACCGGATTCCCCCGGTGCACCTGGCACGCAATCTGGGCCTGGGCGCCGCCCGCGCCCTGCCGTTCGCGCGCAATCAGGTGGCACGCTACGCCATGGGCCTGCAGGAGGACCTGCCGGCCGTGCTGAAACCGATCACCGCGCGGTTACCCGGCCTGGGTCATCTCTGAGCCGGTCCGGCCCCCAACCCCAACCAAGGAGCCAACATGTCGGAAACGATTTTCACCAAGATCATCAACCGAGAGATCCCCGCCGACATCGTCTACGAGGACGACCTCAGTCTGGCGTTCAGGGACATCAACCCCCAAGCCCCGGTTCATCTGCTGGTGATTCCGAAAAAGCCCATCGCCAGCATCAACGACATCGAAGAAGGTGACCGCGAGCTGGTAGGACACCTGTATTGGGTGGCCGGCAAGCTGGCCCGGGAGATGGGCTTTGCCGAAGACGGCTATCGCACCGTCATGAACTGCGGCGCCAACGCCGGGCAGACGGTGTTCCATATCCACCTGCACCTGCTGGCGGGCAAACCCCTGGGCTGGCCGCCGTACACCGACAAGATGAAGCAGGCCTGACGGCCGGACCGGTGCGCCGGTCGCTGGCGGGAACGCAAAACGGGGCCCGTGGGCCCCGTTCTGACATCACCTCGGTGAGCCGGCTCAGCGACCGACCACCTTCTCCGCTTCCTCCATCGGGGTGTGGCGCACGTCCTCACCCTTGACCATGAAAATCACGTTCTCGGCGATGTTGCAGGCGTGGTCACCGACCCGCTCCAGAGCCCGCAGCACCCACATCACCGACATGCAGCGGGAGATGTTGCGGGTGTCCTCCATCATGAAGGTCAGCAGAGTCCGGGCCGCTGCCTGGTACTCCTCGTCCACCCACTTGTCCTCTTTCATGATCCGCAGGGCCTGTTCGGAATCCAGCCGGGCGAAGGCATCCAGGGCATCGTGCAACATGCCGAGCACGTGGTTGCCAATGTGGCGCACTTCCACATAGCCCCGGGGCGCCTGCCCTTCCTCGGCCAGTTTCAGGGCGAGCTTGGCGATCTTCTTCGCCTCGTCTCCCACCCGCTCCAGGTCCGCCACCATCTTGATCACCGACACCACCAGGCGCAGGTCCCGGGCGGTGGGTTGGCGCCGGGCGATGATGAGGGTGGCTTCCTCGTCCAGACCGCGTTCCATCTGGTCCACGTCCTTGTCCCGGGCCCGGACCTGTTCGGCCAGCTGGCCGTCACTGTCCATCAGCGCCTGGATGGCCTGTTCCACCTGGGACTCCACGACGCCCCCCATTTTCAGGAACTCGGTCTTCAGCTCCATCAGCTCGTCGTTGAACTTGTGGGAAATGTGATCCCCGTATACGTCGTCTTTGCTGTTTGGCATATCTCGTCTCCCAAGAAACCGACACCGGGAATCAGCCGAAGCGGCCGGTAATGTACGATTCGGTCAGTTCGTGTTCCGGCGAAGTAAAGACCTTGCTGGTCTCGTTCACCTCCACCAGGTGTCCCAGGTGGAAATAGGCCGTGCGGTGCGAAACCCGGGCCGCCTGCTGCATGGAGTGGGTCACGATCACGATCGTGTAGCTCTCGGACAGCTCGGCGATCAGCTCCTCCACCTTGGCGGTGGCGATCGGGTCCAGCGCCGAACAGGGCTCGTCCATCAGCACCACTTCCGGGCTGACGGCGATTGCCCGAGCAATGCACAGGCGCTGCTGCTGACCACCGGACATGCCGGTGGCGGTGGCGTCCAACCGGTCCTTGACCTCGTCCCAGAGACCGGCCTTGCGCAGGCTGTTCTCAACGATGTCGTCCAGGTCCGACTTACGGTTCGCCAGACCGTGGATGCGGGGGCCATAGGCCACATTGTCGTAGATCGACTTGGGGAAGGGGTTGGGCTTCTGGAACACCATGCCCACCCGGGCCCGCAGCTCCACCACGTCGTGTTTCGGGTCATAAATGTCCTGATCGTCCAGGGTCAGGGATCCGGTCACCCGGCAGCTTTCGATGCTGTCGTTCATGCGGTTCAGACACCGCAGGAAGGTGGACTTGCCGCAGCCGGACGGGCCGATGAAGGCAATCACCTCGTTACGGGCGATGTCCAGGCTGACATTCTTGATGGCCCGCTGCTCACCGTAGAACACTTCCACGTTGCGCAGCTTGAACTTGGGATCGTCGGCGAACGGAGAACCGACGGTCTTGCCCTCTTCGATGACGGTTTCCGCCGGCCGGTCTTCCTGCACCACCGCCGTCCGTTGCTCCGGCATGCCCGCCTCGCTCGTAACCGTTGAATTCAAGGTATTCATAGACATTCTCCCTACCACCGGCGCTCAAGACGTTTGCGCAGCCAGATGGCCAAAGCATTCATGGTAATCATAAAGGCCAGCAGGATCATGATGCCGGCCGAGGCCAGCTCCACGAACCCCTGCTCGGCACTGCTGGCCCACAGGTAAATCTGTACCGGCAACACGGTGGCGGCGCTGAAGAAGCCGTCCGGCACGTCCACGATGAACGCCACCATGCCGATCAGCAGCAACGGCGCGGTTTCCCCCAGGGCCTGGGCCATACCGATGATGGAACCGGTCAGCATACCCGGCATGGCCAGCGGCAGCACATGGTGCAGCACCACCTGCATCTTGGAGGCCCCAATGCCTTCCGCCGCCTCCCGGATCGACGGCGGTACGCTCTTGATGGCGGCGCGGCTGGAAATGATGATGGTCGGCAGGGTCATCAGCGCCAGCACCAGGCCGCCCACCACCGGCACCGACCGGGGCATGCCGAAAAAGCCGATAAACACGGCCAGGCCCAGCAGGCCGAAAATGATCGACGGCACCGCGGCCAGGTTGTTGATGTTGACCTCGATAAAGTCCGTCATCCGGTTCCGGGGCGCGAATTCCTCCAGGTACACCGCCGCCGCCACCCCCACCGGGAAGGCGATCGCCAGGGTCACCACCATGGTCAGCAACGAGCCGACGATGGCGCCCAGAATGCCGGCATTGGACGGTTCCCGGGAGTCGCCCCGGCGGAAGAACACATCGTTGAAGCTGGTCTGGATCACCCCCTGGCGCACCAGTTCGTCCACCCAGCGCTGCTGCTGCTCGGACAAGCGGATACTGTAGGCGGGGTTGTCGGCATGCTTGACGTAGACCGAAACGGTGTCGTGCACCAGGAACTCAAAGGTCTGGTGGGTGCCCAGCAGCTCGGGGTGCGCCTTGAGCCGGTCACGGATCCGGTTGCTGGCGTAGCTGCCCACCAACCGGCTCAGCTCCCGCACCTGCTGGCGGCTCGTGGCCTCCGGAAAATACGATTGCAGGGCGCGGATGATCGGCGCCTGGAAGTCGGCCATGGACAGCTGGTCCGGGTCCGTCGCATCCTCCAGGTACATGAGCCCGCTCTCCAGCGGAACCTCCAGGGTAATGGTGGTCTTGACGAACCCGGTGTAACCCTTGCCGATGATGTCGGCGAACAGGATCACCAGCGAGCAGAGGGCCACCGCGATGGCGGCCATGCCGTATAGGCGGAACCGTCGCTCCTTGCGGTAGCGGCGCTTGAGCGACCGGCGGACGAGCTCCGCCTGTGAGCGTTGATCATTCATACTGTTCCCTATACTTGCGGACAATCTTGAGCGCGACGATGTTCAGAACGAGGGTGACGAGGAACAGCAGCATCCCCAGGGCAAACGCCGAGAGCGTCTTGGCGCTGTCGAACTCCTGGTCACCGGTCAGCAGTGTCACGATCTGCACCGTGACCGTGGTCACCGACTCCAGCGGGTTGGCCGTCAGGTTGGCGGCCAGTCCCGCCGCCATGACCACGATCATGGTTTCACCGATGGCCCGCGAGGCCGCCAGCAGAATGCCACCCATGATGCCCGGCAGGGCCGCCGGGAAGATCACGTTCTTCATGGTTTCGGACTGGGTGGCCCCCAGCGCCAGCGAACCGTCCCGCATCGCCTGGGGCACGGCGTTGATGACGTCGTCGGACAGCGAGGACACGAACGGGATGATCATAATGCCCATCACCAGGCCGGCCGCCAGGGCGCTCTGGGCCGAGGCGTGCAGCCCCACCAGCTCCGCCAGGTCACGGATGAACGGCGCCACCGTCAGCGCCGCGAAGAAGCCGTAAACCACGGTGGGAATCCCCGCCAGCATTTCCAGCATCGGCTTGACCACGGCCCGGGCCGGCCGGGACGCGTACTCAGACAGGTACACCGCCGACAGCAGGCCGATCGGCACCGACACCAGCAGGGCGATCGCGGAAATCAGCAGAGTGCCCACGAACAGCGGAATCACGCCGAAGGCCCCTTCCGCCCCCACCTGATCCGCCCGCAGGGCGGTCTGGGGACTCCAGGCGGTGCCGAACAGGAATTCGGTAACCGGAACCTTGCCAAAGAAACGGATGGTTTCGAAGATGACCGAGAAGACGATGCCAATGGTGGTCAGGATGGCCACCGCGGCACACACGAAGAAAATCCAGCGCAGGGTGCGCTCGACGTTTTCCCGGGCGTTGATGTGCGGCTGCACCCGGGTCCAGGCAAACGTCGCCCCGAGCACCGCGATCAGGACCACCAGGGTGGTCTTGAACTCGCTGCTCTGCGACCGGAGAACCTGCAACTGGTCGGCGGCCCCGACAATCGGCTGAGGCACGAAGCCGGGGTCCAGCTTGCCGGCCGCCACGTTGCTGATCTGGGACAGCAGCAGGCTGGCCTCGCCGGCGGAGGTGGGCGCCATGTCTTCGGGCAGGGACGCCATCACCATGTCCTGGATCACCTTGCCCTCGAACGCCGCCCAGATGCCCAGCAGCAACAGGGACGGAATCGCGCACCACAGGGCCGCGCGGGCCGCGTAGTAAAACGGCAGGGCCTTGAGGTGGCGGATACCCCCCAGGGGGGAGGCCACGGACCGGGAGCGCAGATACGCCAGCCCATAGGCGACCAACGCAATCACCAGGACCAGGGGCAGTAAATTGGCGGTTTGCATATCTCTCTCTGTCTTGAATGAGGTGGCTGGGGGCCGGTGACCGGTCCCGCCTGGGTGGCTCCGGTCACCTCGCCTTTCGGCATACCCAAAAGCAGCAAAGAACGCGAACCCAGGGCCCGCGTTCTTTGCCTCAGTATGTCACCGTTACCGCTGGCGGTTACAGCTCGTTGCCAGTCAGCGGAGTCAGGTTACGCACTTTTTTCGCCACGTCCATGCGCAGGTTGCGCGGGTTCGGGATCAGGCCCACGTCCACCAGGTAACCGTTGTCACCCCAGGCCGCTTCGCTGGTAAACTCTTCCGCGTACTCCTTGATGCCCGGAATCACGCCCACGTGCGCGTTCTTGATGTAGAAGTACAGGGAACGGGCAACCGGGTATTCCTCGTCGGCGATGGTTTCCGGCGTCGGGTACACACCCTCGATGGTGGCCGCCTTGATCGTGCCTTCGTTTTCCATCAGGAAACTATAACCGAAGATACCCAGAACCTCTTTGTCCTGCCCCAGACGCTGAACGATCAGGTTGTCGTTCTCGCCGGCTTCGACGAACGGGCCGTCTTCACGCATGCTGTGGCAGATGGTCTTGTACTTGGCACCGTCGGTCTTTTCCAGAGCCTTGATCCAGCCGAACTGCTTGCAGCCGCCTTCCATCGCGATTTCCACGAAGGCATCGCGGGTACCGGAAGTCGGGGGCGGCCCCATCACGTTGATCGGCGTGTTGGGCAGGCTGGCGTCGATGTCGCTCCACTTCTTGTACGGGTTCGGCACGACCTTCTCGCCCCCCTTGGGATCGGGTACGTCTTTGGCCAGGGCCAGGAAGATTTCCTTCAGGGTCAGATCCATCTTCGGGGCGTCCTTGGACATGGCGATCACGATGCCGTCGGAACCGATCTTGACCTCGGTGATTTCCTTGACGCCGTTCTTCTGGCAAGCCTCGAACTCACTGGACTTCATGCGACGGGAAGCATTGGTGATGTCCGGGTGTTCGGCACCAATACCGGCGCAGAACAGCTTGAAGCCACCGCCGGAGCCCGTGGATTCCAGCTTCGGCGTCGGGAAGTCGGTGTTACGACCAAACCGCTCGGCAACCACGGTCGCGAACGGATAAACCGTAGAAGAACCTACGATGTTGATGGTATCGCGGGCCATGGCGGGAGCCGAAACCGCCGCAATGCTGCCGGCCAGGGCAACAGAGGCAAGAGCTGTTTTCAGTTTAATCACGTTATGTCTCCAAGTATCGGTGGACGTTGTGTTCGGATCTGCTTTACCGATGAGGGCATCCTAAGAGCGGGGTATGACAACTTTGTTACACCCCCGAAAATATCCGTCACGTCCGCCGAATTCTCTTGCAGCGCCCGTTCAAGCGACTAACATGCGAAAGGAAAACAGCGCAGTACCAACAAGAAGGAGGAAGGCAGGCTCCATGACCGCTTTTGATGACGACAAACCCGCCCCCAGGGGCGAACTGACCTTGCAGGTAGTCCCCCTGCCTGCCGACACCAACGCCAACGGCGACGTCTTCGCCGGCTGGCTGGTCAAGCAGATGGATATTGCCGCGGCCACCCTGGCCGGCCGGATTTCCCAGGGTCGCAACGCCACCGTCGCCATGGACCGCATGGAATTCCTGTCGCCGCTGCGGGTCGGCTCCCAGGTCCTCTGTTATTGCGAGCTGGTGGACATTGGCCGCAGTTCGATGAAGATCAACGTCGAGGTCTGGACTCTGGACCGCAACGCCTCGCAGCCGCGCAAGGTCACCGAGGGCCTGTTCGTGTACGTGGCCATCGACGAGCACGGTCGGATTCGCGAAGTCCCCGAGCAGAACCGCTGATCCTCATGCCTGAGCCCCCGGCCCCGTCGGGGCAAGCCGCACCCGTCCCAGCGACCAAAGCCCCAGCACCGGTCCCGGAACGAGCACCACCAGTACCCAGACGCCCAACGATTCCCAAAGGCCGCTGGTGAGCCAGATCGCCGGCAGGGTCAGGCCAAACCCGACCGCGTTCATCACCGCCAGAGACGCTCCCACGGACTCGCGGGGAGCGGCCTCGGCGGCCAGGGCCGAAAACTGGGGGGAATCCGCCACCACGGCGATGCCCCACACCAGCAGCAGCGCCATCAGAAACAGCGGGGACCACCCACCCAGCCAGGGATATGACAGGCAGACGGCGCCCGATAGCATAAGGGCCCGCCGTGCAACCCAGGCACTCCCCAAGGTACGGCTGAGCCAGCCGCCCGCGATACAACCGGCCGCGCCCACCCCAATCACCGCGAACGAAAGCCAGGGGACCCAGGCCTCCCCTGCCCCCAGTCGCTGCAATTCACGACCCGTCAGCAGCGGCACGAGGGTCCAGAATGCGTAGAGTTCCCACATGTGACCAAAGTAGCCTCCGGCCACCGCCAGAAACCTCGGCCGCCCCAGCGCGGCCAGCCCCTGCCGCAACGGCAACCGCCCGCTGATCTTCGGAAGGTGCGGGCCATCGCCCAACCGCAGCACCAATACGCCGCCGGTCGCGGCGAGACAGGATGCCACCCCCAGCGGCCACTCCCAAGGCAGGCCCAGCGTCACCCCTCGCATCATATGCGGCAGCGCGGTACCGAGGGTCAGCATTCCCACCAGCCAAGCCAGGGCGGCACCGGCGTATCTGGGTGTCCAGGCGATCACCAGTTTCATGCCCAGGGGGTAGATGCCGGCCAGGCACAGCCCGGTGAGGAAACGGAACAGGAAATCCAGGGGCGGCTGACTGGCCACCGCCATGAAACCGGCATTGGCGAGCGCGCCCAGGGTACAGGACACGGCAAAAATCCGGCTGGCGCCGAATCGGTCGGCGAGGCCGGTGATGGCGATGCCAAGGGTGCCGGCAATGAAGCCGGCCTGGACCGCTAGGGTAAGACGACCCAGATCGCCCTCCGTCAGCCCTGCTTCCCGGGCCAGGGACAGCCAGACACCGTTCACGCTGAACCACAGGGAGGTGCCAAACAGCTGGGCCAGTACGATGGTCGGCAGCGGGTAGCGCCGTAACAGGTTGGTCATTGTTGTTGTCTTTTCATGGCCACACCGTAACAGACTAGCGTGTCGCGGCGCCGGCCGCCCATCCGACTTTGGTGCAGCGACGGCCGGCGACATTCAGGTCGCCGGCTTCGGCAAGCGCAGGGACACAAGCGCCGCCACCGTCACGAACACAGCCGAAAGCCCGAGGCAGGCCGGCAGGCCATGGCTCTGATAGAGCCAACCCGAAAGTACCGTTCCCAACAGCCGGCCCGCCGCGTTGGACATGTAGTAAAACCCCACGTCCAGAGACACGCCGTCGGCGCGGGCATAGCGAACGATCAAATAGCTGTGCAGAGCGGAGTTGACGGCAAACAGCACACCAAACAGGACCAGCCCGCCCACCACCACGGCCCGGGATGCGCCACTCCCCGTCATCAGCGCCAACGCCATGACAGCCGGGATCAGCGCCAGGGCCGCTGCCCAGAGCACCGCCGGCCGCCGGCCCTCGCCGTGGCCGGTGATCCGCGGCGCCAGGGCCTGGATCACGCCGTAGCCGATGATCCAGCTGGCCATGAAGCCACCCACCTGCCAGAAATCCCAGCCAAACACCGTGGCCAGGTACACCGGCAACGCCACCACGAACCACACATCCCGGGCTCCGAACAGAAACATCCGCGCGGCCGACAGCACATTGATGGCCCGGCTCTTGGACAGCAGATCGGTGAACTTGGGCTTGGCCCGGCTCTTGCCCAGGTCCCGGCCAAGCAGGCACAGGCTGGCCAGCCATACCAGCGCCAGCGTCGCTGCCATGACAACCACCGCCCCCCGGAAGCCGGCCGCCATCAGCAGCACGCCGCCGAGAAAGAACCCCACCCCTTTCAGCGTGTTCTTGGAACCGGTCAGAATGGCGACCCAGCGATACAGGGTGCCCTGCTGCCCGGCCGGCACCAGCAGTTTGATACCACTCTTGGCGGACATCTTGTTGAGGTCCTTGGCGATGCCGGACAACGCCTGCGCCGCCATCACCCAGGGCACGGCAAGCATGGCCGCCGGCACCGCCAGCATGGCCAGGGCCACCACCTGCAACAGCAGCCCGAGGTTCATGGTGCGGTTCAGCCCGATGCGGGCCCCCAGGTAACCGCCCGCCAGATTGGTCACCACGCCGAAGAACTCGTAGAAGAGGAACAGCAGCGCAATGTTCAGGGGCGAGTAACCAAGCTGGTGGAAGTGCAGCACCACCAGCATTCGCAGGGCGCCATCGGTCAGGGTGAAAGCCCAGTAGTTACCGGTGATCACCAGATACTGGCGGAGCGCGGCGGTCATCTCAGGCCAGGCCCACCTTGCGTGCCAGTTCCACGGTGCGGTTGGCGTAGCCCCACTCGTTGTCGTACCAGGCGTAAATCTTAACCTGGGTGCCGTTGATCACCCGGGTGGACGGAGCATCAACAATGGCCGAACGGGGGTCGGTCCGGTAGTCGATGGACACCAGCGGCCGTTCCTCGTAGCCGAGAATCCCCGTCAGCTCACCTTCGGCCGCCTCTTTCAGCAGGCGGTTCACGGTGTCCCTATCGGTGGGCCGGTTCACTTCGAAGGCGCAATCCGTCAGAGAGGCATTGGCCAACGGTACCCGCACCGCGTGGCCATCCAGCCGGCCCGCCAGTTCCGGGAAAATCTCGACGATCGCGGTGGCCGACCCCGTTGTGGTGGGAATCAGCGAGCTGCCACAGGCCCGCGCCCGGCGCAGGTCCTTGTGGGGGGCGTCGATGATGGTCTGGGTATTGGTCAGGCTGTGAATGGTGGTGAAGGAGCCGTGCCGGATTCCCAGCCGTTCGTGAATCACCTTCACCACCGGCGCCAGGCAGTTGGTGGTGCAGGAGGCGGCCGTGACGATGCGGTCGGTGGCCGGATCGAAGAGATGATCATTGACACCGACCACCAGGTTCCGGGCGCCGGCTTCCTTGACCGGCGCGGTGACCACCACGCGCTTCACCCCCTGATCCAGGTAGGCCTGGAGCACATCGACCCGCCGCATCCTGCCACTGGCTTCGATCACCAGATCGCAGCCGGACCAGTCGGTTTCGCCAAGGGTCCGGTTGTGGCTAACCCGGAGGCGCCGGTCGCCAATGACGATGTCGGAGCCGTCCGCGCGGGCCTCGTGGGCCCAGCGCCCATGGACACTGTCGAAATTCAGCAGGTGAGCCAGGGTCGCGGCGTCGGCGCCCGGATCGTTGATGGCGACGAACGACAGCTCGGGCCAGCACCAGGCAGCCCGCAATGCCAGCCGGCCAATGCGACCAAATCCGTTGATACCGACGTTGATCCTGTTCATGGGGTTCTCCTGTTGTTGGCAATTACGCCCGGCCCGGCAAGGCTCAGGCACACCGTCCGGCCGGGCGATCCGCCCTGCCCCGCAACCGGGTCAGGGGCTGCTCGATGAGGGCTGCGTGGTGCCTGGCCGTTTCCTCCAGTATGCGGGTCACCCACCCGGGCAGTCCGGGAGGCAGGTGGTAAAAGATCCACTGGCCGCGGCGCTCGGTTTCCAGCAGCCCGGCCGCCCGCAGCACGGCGAGATGACGACTGACTTTCGGTTGGGACTCCGCCAGGGCTTCGGTCAGCTCGCACACGCACAGCCCGCCCTGATCCCGGATCAGCAGCAGCGCCGTCAAACGCAGCGTTTCTCCCATCGCCTTGAACAGGGCCACCGGGTCGTCATCGGCGGGTTTCGGGTGGGTCTCCTTCTGGTGAACCCGAACGAACAGGCGGATGCGTTCCTTCAGTTCCTTCAGAGTCCGGGCAAAGGTGGCGCGGCGCTGGCTGGCCGCCGGGTCCGGGAAATCCCAGGCCAGCCGCTGGGCGCGGGAGGCCACCGGGAGGCACTCCCGGGCGGCCTGTTCGCACAGGGTGATGACATAGTCCCAATCCTGCTGGCGCACCCCGGACAACGGCTTGCTGTAGAGCCCCGCCACGGACATGCCGGCCTCCTGCAATACCTCCAGCGCCAGCGGATGGGGCTGGCCCGGCTCGGTGCCCGCGCTGGCCACCTCGAACCGGTCGCCGGCCATGTCCCGGAGCAGCGCCTCGGCCATCAGCGAACGGGCACTGTTGGCGGTGCAGACGAACAGGACGCGTTTTTTCATGCGGATACCTTTATATATGAATTTCCATATATTCGATAACCTCGATCGTAGGGCGTGACCGTGACAGAGTAAAGACAAAACCATGACAGCCACCGCAACAGGTGTCGCCCGGACGGCGGTTGGGCCAGAGGAAACTGGATGGGGGGGGACAACGCCTCAGCCGGGGCTGCACTCGCCCCGGATCGGCTCGGACATCGCCCGCCGCAGCGCCGGCGCCGGCAACCCCCGGGCCAGCAGCAGGTGCAGCTTGGCAAAAGCGGCCTCCGGCGTCAGGTCCAGGCCGGGCAGCACGCCGGCCGCGTCCAGCGCCGCACCGGTCGCGTAGGCACCCTGCTGGACTTCACCGTTCAGGCACTGGCTGACATTGACCACGGTGGTGCCGGCAGCCACCGCCTCGGCCAGCACCTGCAGCAGCGCGGTGTCGGCGGCCGGCAGATTACCGACGCCGTAGCTCTGCAACACCAGCCCCCGTACCCCCGGCGCCGTCAGCAGCGACTGGAGGGACTGGGCCGACATGCCGGGGTACACGGTGGCCATCGCCACCGCGCCGGCCTGGCATCGGGGCACGGTGAAATCGGGCGTGCCCGGGGCCAGCAGCAGGTCGTCCCGCAGCCGCAGGCCAATGCCGGCCTCGCCGAGCCAGGGAAAGTTCGGCGAGTCGAAAGCATCGAAGCCGCTGGCCCGGACCTTGCGCGCGCGGTTGCCGCGCAACAACCGGCCGTGGAAATAGACGCAGACCTCGCTGATTTCCGGTCGGGCCGCCAGCAGCAGCGAGGTGACCAGGTTGTCCCGGGCGTCGCTGCGCAGCTGCCCGAGCGGAATCTGGGCGCCGGTCAGGATCACCGGCTTGTCCTGCCCCGCCAGCATGAACGACAGCGCCGAGGCGGTGTACGCCAGGGTATCGGTGCCGTGCAGGACCACGAATCCGTCGTAGTCCTGCCAGCGCTCCACCAGTGCGGTGCCGATCCGGCTCCAGTCTTCCGGTGACAAGTTGGCGCTGTCGATCAGCGGCGCCAGTTCCAGCAGATCGTGCTGCGGCAGCCGGTCGACCAGGCCACCCAGCTCGCCCAGGACGCGGCGCCGAAGGTCCGGCGCGGGTACAAAGCCCTGCGCCGACGGCACCATACCAATGGTACCGCCGGTGTAGAGCACCAGTACCCGTGCCGTCATGACGCCACCGCCATCGGCGCCAGCATGGCCCGCGGGCTGAGCAGGCGGTCCAGGGTGGCCTCGTCCAGCAGTCCCTCGGCCAGCACCAGCTCGCGCACGGTGGCCCCGCTGTTCAATGCCTGGGCAGCGATGCGGGTGGCGTTGGCATAGCCGATGTGCGGCACCAGCGCGGTGATGATGCCGATGCTGTTGTCGACGTGACGCTGGCACTGTTCGGCGTTGGCGCGGATACCGGCGATGCAGCGCTCGTCCAGCATGGTGATCGCCGCCTCCAGCATCTTCATGGCGTTGAGGATGTTGTAGACGATCAGCGGCTCCATGGCATTGAGCTGCAGCTGCCCCGCCTCCGCCGCCAGGGTGACCGCCAGATCACTTGCGATCACCTGATAGGCGGTCTGGTTGACCGCTTCGGGGATCACCGGATTGACCTTGCCGGGCATGATGGAAGAACCCGGCTGCATCGGCGGCAGGTGGATTTCCCCCAGGCCGGTGCGCGGCCCGCTGGAGAGCAGGCGCAGGTCGTTGCACATCTTGCCGAGCTTGATCGCAAAGCGCTTGAGGATACCGGAGAACAGCACAAACGCGCCCATGTCCGAGGTGGCCTCGACCAGGTTACTGGCGGACACGATGGGCTTACCGGAAATTTCCGCCAGGTACTGCACCGCCAGCGCCTGGTAACGGGGATGGGTATTGATGCCGGTGCCGATGGCGGTGCCCCCCAGGTTTACCTCGCAGAGCAGGCGACAGGCCTCGTGCAGGCGGTCGATGTCTTCGCCCAGGTTGACGGCGAAGGCCTCAAACTCCTGCCCCAGGGTCATCGGCACCGCGTCCTGCAGCTGGGTGCGGCCCATCTTGACGATATCGGCGAATTCGCGCCCCTTTTCCTCCAGCCGTGCCTTCAGCCGCACGATGGCCCGCTCCAGCGGCTCGGCGGCGAACTGGATGGCCAGACACACCGCGGTGGGGTAGGCATCATTGGTGGACTGGGAGCGGTTGACGTCGTCGTTGGGATGCAGGTAGGCGTACTCACCTTTCTGGTGCCCCAGCTTGGTCAGGGCCAGGTTGGCAATCACCTCATTGGCATTCATGTTGGTGGAGGTGCCGGCACCGCCCTGAATCAGGTCCACCACGAACTGGTCGTGCAGCGCACCACCGATGATGTCGTCACAGGCGGCGATAATCGCCTCCGCCTTGTGCGGCGCCAGCACGCCGAGATCGCGGTTGGCGCGGGCCGCTGCCGACTTGACCATCGCCAGCGCCCGGATCAGCGGCGGGAAATGGCTGATCGGAACACCGGTAATGGTGAAATTGTCCAGCGCGCGCTGGGTCTGGATGCCGTACCAGGCGTCCGCCGGAACTTCGAGGTCACCAAGCAGGTCGTGCTCAATACGTGTTTTCATGAGATCGCGATACCGTTAAGGCTCAATATATACAGCGAAGGCCCGGCATACGCCAGGCCTTCCGGTCCACCGACAACGCCCCTACCGGGCCTGTACCACGTCGCCTGTATGCTGGCGCAGCCGCTCCAGGTCTTCGGGTTCGATCTCCCAGGCGTCCGTGTCTACGTTCATGTCGGCGAAACGCTTGGCATCGAACACCGGCTGCTCGACCCCGGCGGCAATCTGGCCGTCGAAGTCCCGAAGGATGCGCAGTGCCGGCTTGAACAGGAAGATCAGGGCGATCAGGTTCACCAGCGCCAGCAGGCCCATGGTCACATCGGCGAAGGCGAACACCGTACCCAAATCGGTGGTGGCGCCCCAGCACACCAGACCGATGATCAGCACCCGGAAACCGGTGAACAGATTCTGGTTCTCGGTATTGAAGAAGTTGATGCTGTTCTCACCCAGATAGTAGTTGTACAGAATCGTGCTGAAGCCGAACAGGAACAGAGCACTGCTGACAAAACTGCGCCCCCACTCGCCGACATGATCCGCCAGCGCCGCCTGGGTCAGGGCCACGCCGCCGACATCGCTGGCCTGCCCGGCCGGATCGTAGATCCCGCTGAGCAGAATGATGAAGGCGGTGCAGGAGCAGATGATCATGGTGTCGATGAACACCGAGAACGCCTGCACCACCCCCTGGTTGGCCGGGTGCGGCACATAGGCCACGGCGGCCACGTTGGGCGCGCTGCCCAGCCCCGCCTCATTGGAGAACAGACCACGCTTGACGCCCATCATGATCGCCGCGCCGATACCGCCGCCGACCACCGGCTCCAGGCCAAAGGCGCTGTTGACGATCAGCCCAATGACGCCTGGAATGCGATCCAGGTTGAGCCCCAGCACCACCAGCGCGATCAGCAGGTAACCCAGCGCCATAACCGGCACCAGCACCTCCGAAACCCGGGCGATGCGCTTGACCCCACCAAAAATGATCAGGCCCACGACCATCGCCAGGCCGATGCCGCTGTAGTACACGGGAATGCCGAAGGCGTCCTCCAGAGAGGTGGCCACCGCGTAGGATTGCAGCGCGTTGAAACCGAAACCGAACGTAATCAGCAGCAACACCGAATAGAGCGCGGCGACCCAGGACCACTTGCGGCCGAGGCCCCGGGCAATGTAGTGCGCCGGGCCACCGCGGTAGGTCCCGTCGGTGTCATTGCGCTTGTAGGCCTGGGCCAGGGTACACTCCAGAAAACTGGTGGCCATGCCCATCAGGCCCACCACCCACATCCAGAACACCGCGCCCGGCCCACCCAGGGTGATGGCCACCGCGACACCGGCGATGTTGCCACCCCCGACCCGGCCGGCCACCGACAGCACCAGCGCCTGGAAGGAACTCAGGTGGCCGTGCTTGTCCTTCTTGAACGCCTGGCTGGCACTGAGAATCCGGAACATCCGGCCAAAGTACCGGAACTGCACAAAACGGGAGGCCAAGGTGAAGCCCAAACCGACCGCGATCAACAGCGCGATAAGCACCTTGCCCCAAAGAATGTCATTGAAAAAATCCAGCATTGAAAAACTCCACGGCTTGTTGTTGTCCGGCGAGGCGCACATTTAAAACGCTGGACGGGCCTGTTAAAATTTCGCGCCTCGTCTACACACTGACGCACTTCGACGCAGATAGGGCATCACCCCACGTCATTTGCACTGTGTTCCACTCCGCCGCCCAAGACAGGCACCGCGATGAAAGACACCGCCCGCAACACCGACCTGGCGCTCAACCTGCGCCTGCTGTGCAGCTACTACAAATCCATTGCCGAGGTCTGCCGCCGGCTCGACATCAACCGCCCCCAGTTCAATCGCTACCTGAGCGGGCAATACCGCCCCTCCGCCAATACCCTGCGCCGGCTGTGTGAATTCTTTGGCGTCGAGGTCCACGAAATCCTGCTGCCCCACGACCAGTTCTCCCGGCTGGTGCAGCTGCGCCCCCAGCGCCACCCGGCACAGGTCCCCGATGACACGCTCGCCACGCACCTGCAGCAACTGTCCCAGGCCAGCAACCGGGCCCTGGAACGCTACCTTGGCTACTACTTCGAGTATTACCTGTCGATGTCGGCGCCCGGGCGGCTGCTGCGCAACCTGGTGTGCCTGGAGCAGCGCAAGGGCCAGGTGGTCTACCAGCGCACCGAACGGATGCAGGCCGGTCCCGGCGAGCCGATCTGC
This sequence comes from Marinobacter lutaoensis, assembly GCF_001981305.1. GTDB lineage: Bacteria > Pseudomonadota > Gammaproteobacteria > Pseudomonadales > Oleiphilaceae > Marinobacter > Marinobacter lutaoensis. Next base: position 697,594 of record NZ_MSCW01000007.1, read on the forward strand.
CACAACCGCTATCAGGGCGTGGCCTACCTGCTCACCGACCGGCTGTTTCTGGTGGATCACGAAACCATCAACCAGCAGGAAATTTCCCAGACCATCCTCTTTCCCAGCTACCGCAACCGGGTCTCCCGGCTGACCGGTCTGAAGATGGGGGTGTCCGACAACAGCGAGCGCATGCCCTGCTGCGCCCGGGTCCTGTACGAATACCTGGGGCACCGGGTGAACCTGCGCAAGGCGCTGTCCATGTGCGGCCTGTACGAACGTGGCTGCGGCGAAATCGGCCCCCAGATCTGGGACGCCGTCGACAACCGCATGGCCCCCGACGAACCCCTGTTCCGGGCCCGCCACTCGCCCGGCCACCGCAGCGGACACTGAGCACACCGGACACAACCTGTTCAGCCCCGGGCCACCCTGCTACTATCGGCGGCCTGATGGCTCTCCCGATGGCGAATACGGACTGACACTATGGATGTTTTTCAGGCCCTTTTTCTCGGTCTCCTGCAGGGGCTGACCGAGTTCCTCCCCATCTCCAGCTCCGCTCACCTGATCCTCACGCCCGCCTTCTTCGGCTGGAGCGACCAGGGCGTGGGCTTCGACCTGTCCGTGCACCTGGGCACGCTGCTGGCGGTGGTGCTGTACTTCCGGCGGGAGGTGTTCGGCATCGCCCGGGACGGCCTGGTATCGGTCGCCCGGCGCCGGATCGTCGGCCAGGGCGCCCTCGCCGGGTATCTGGTGATCGGCACCATCCCCGCCGGCCTCGCCGGGCTGGCCCTGCTGGACCTGATCGACAGCGTGCTGCGCTCGCCGTCGGTGATCTTCGCCACCACCCTGCTCTTTGGCCTGCTGCTGGGCATCGCCGACTGGCTGCCCAAACGCACCCGCACGTTGGACACTCTCAGCTGGAAAGACGCCCTGCTGGTGGGCATCGCCCAGGCCATGGCCCTGGTGCCCGGCACCTCCCGATCAGGCGTCACCATCACCGCCGGCCTGTTCCTGGGCATGACCCGGGAAACCGCATCCCGGTTCTCCTTCCTGCTGTCCATCCCCATCATCGTCCTGGCCGGCTCCGTCAAACTGCTGGAAGCGGCCACCTCCGACGTGGCCGTGGACTGGAGCGGCTTCCTGATCGGTGGCGTCACCTCCTTCGTGATGGCAATCACCGCCATCCACTTCTTCCTGAAATGGCTGGATAAAGTGGGCATGTGGCCCTACGTGATCTACCGCATCGCCTTGGCGGCGGTCATTTATGCCGTGCTGATGTAACCCCCACTCCCCGGAAAGCCGCGACACGCCGTGGCGGCATTTCCATGTGACCCAACCAGAAGCCTTAGTCTCGCATGCATGATATCAGGGCCATCCATTGGTTGAGTATCGCGCCAGAAGCACGGGGTGCGGCCGGGGCGACGGTCATGGGCACGGTATGTCAGAATGACTCCAGCCATGGCATGCCCCACCACAGACAAGGCCAACGCGATCAAATCCCCGGTTGCAGCTCCACGGGCACCTCACGCAATTTGCCAGCCCGTTCCACGGACAAAACCACGACATCTCCGACTTTTTTGTCATCGAGCAGGGCAAGCAGCTGGGCAACATCCTCCACTACCGTGTCATCAACACTGACGATACGGTCACCGGGCACAATACCCTGATGTGTCACTTCAGCGCCCATGAGGCCCGCCTTGTGCGCCGCCGACCCTGGGGACACGCGCAGCACGAACACACCCTGGCCACCGGTCAGTGCAAGCAAACGCCGGTTAAGCTGCTCATCCACCTCGATGCCCAGTGCCGGGCGGATGTATCTACCCGTTTTGATAAGTTGAGGTACAACTCGCATAACCGTGTCCACTGGCACAGCGAAACCAATCCCGGCGAACGCGCCTGACGGGCTGTAAATCGCCGTATTAATGCCAATGAGACGTCCGGCCGAGTCAAGCAAAGGGCCACCAGAATTGCCGGGATTGATGGCGGCATCTGTCTGGATCAGGTGACTGATGGCCGACCTCCCCCCTTCCCCAGGGAGAGAGCGATCGAGCGCAGAGACAATACCAGTGGTCAGCGTCCAGTCCAGGCCGAAGGGGTTGCCTATTGCAAAGACCTTCTGGCCGACCTTAAGGTCGGCACTGGTTCCGATCGGCACCGCCGGCGGGCGCTTGAAGCCTACGCCGATCTTGAGCACGGCAATGTCGTGTGCAGGACTCACCCCCACAAGAGCAGCTTGGTAGTCGCGGCCATCGGCGAGCTTGATAATGGCTTCGGATGCGCCCTCAATGACATGGAAGTTGGTTACGATGTGGCCGGCGTCGTCCCAGACGAAACCGGAACCAGTGCCCCGCGGTACAGAAAAGACATTGCGTGTCCAGACATCACGTACCAATTGCGCGGTGGTGATGTAGACCACTGATGCACGTGATTGCTCGAACAGCTCGATAGTGGCTTTCTCGTCTGCCGCTAGATCGCCTCGCGCCGTCACAGTGCGTTCCTCCGCCTCGCTCGGACTCAACCAAGCCTCGATGGCGGGCAGGAACCGCCACAACAGCATGAGTACTGCAATGCAAGCCGTGATGAACAACCAGCGCCGGACAAAAGGCGCCGATTCTGAGCGGCGGTAAGGATCGGGGTAAGCCATAAAAAACTCTCCAGTCAAGGGATGCAGTCAGCGCCATAGGCCGCCGAGGTAACAGATCGGTGGACACAGCGTCTTCGTACGACCTACCGCAAGATGAGTGCCAGTTCCGGTTCGAACAGCCACGTACATACAGCCACCCGCACCCGCCAAAAACCACGATCGTCGAATAATATAGAAGCGAGGAGTCCACCCAGGGTTCGGATTAGCAGCATGCTGAGAGAGCTGCGGGGGGCTGAGGAGTCATCTGGAAATGCCCTTGGCTCGGTCGTCCCGTTCTCGCAGCAACCAGTAGGTCACACCGAGAGCCAGTGTAGCACCTGCCAGCGCCGCAATTTTGCTGGGGCTCACTTCTGGGTCTAAGACCACAAACTTGCGGGAGAGCGCGATCAGAGCAATCAGAATAACCGTCTTAACCTGTATGATGCTGTCTCGACGCAGCGCAACGCGCACGATGGAGTGCTTGAACTCCATCGCAATCAACAGCGTCATGATCATGCCAAACACGCTCTGGAACACTGTGTGATCCAATGGATTGAAGGCATCAACGATCAGCAGCGAGACAACGATGAAAATCAGCTGAAGCATTGAGACCACGATGATGACGGCGATGACCGCCGACAGCACGAGCGCAATAACCTGCTCGAAACGTTCATAGAAGCTCATCATCGCCCAAGCTGAACGAAACTGCTCGAGCCACGGCGCTTTTTTGTCATGCATTGTCATTCTCCGTGGAAGCGAACGCCACCTGATTTCACCCGCTCCGGTTCACCTAAGGGAGGTCATCACCGTCACGCCCCTGACAAACGTACACTAAAGCAGCACGGCCAATACGCGCCGCAGGTCGTTTCCACGCACGTTAAGGGCCACACGGAGACGATGCTCCAGGGCTCCCAAGAACATGAAAAGGATGGCGGTCTAGATGGTGTCGCATCGCGCTGGCGTGCCCTTCTACGACCTCGGCCGGTACGCCAATCGCCAACATGACCTGTTCCGCCAATCCAAGAGCAGCGGCAAAGGATTGCTGATACAGACGCACGTTGGGCAGGGGGCGCAAGGCATCAGCCTGGGTCAACGACTTGCATGACACCAACACTAGCAGCGCCGGACATCGCTCGGCCACAGTGTGGGCAATGCGCAGCGCAGGCTGGGTATCGGCGAACGTCAACACCACGAGGCGCGCATGCGCCAAACCAGCAGCCAGCAAAGTATCAGGGCGACTGGCATCGCCGTAGAACACCGGCGCGCCGGCCGCACCTGCAGCCCGAACCTTCTGGTTATCCGACTCTAGCAGCAGATGTGCCACACCCGCCTGCTGCAGCATCAGACTGACCGTCATGCCCAGTTCCCCCGCGCCACAAATGATGACGTGCTCTCGCAACGACGCAGCCTGCATGGCGATATCGTCTTCTTCTGCTTGCGGCGGCTGACGGATACCTCGTGTGCGGCTCAAGAACTGGGCAACTGGGTCGTAGTGACGGATCAACAGGGGCGCCAGAGCCATACTCAGCACTAGCGCCACCAGCATCGGTTGTGCGAGTGTGGCGGGGATCAAATGTTGGTGCAAGAGCATTCCCAGCAACAACAAGGCAAACTCGCCACCATGCCCGAGAACAATGCCCGTGCGCCAAGCATCCAGCGCGGACAAGCGTGCCGCTCGCAAGGCCAGAGTGTTAAGAGCGATCTTGAGCGGCAGCAGTGCCAATAGCCACGCAAGCACCGCCAGCGGTGCCACCATCACCTGTGAACCGTCCAGCTGCAAACCAATGGTCACGAAGAAAATACCCGACAACACATCGCGAAACGGTTTGAGATGGTTTTCCATGTGATGCCGAACGTCGCTTTCACCTAACACCATGCCGGCAAGGAACGCACCCAAGGCAGCTGATACACCAACGGCATGTGCCCCAGCCGCGGCCGATACAACCACACACAAGGAGACCAGAACAAAGGATTCCTCATGCCCCTGTCGCGCCACCCAACCCAGGACTCCATGCAACAGACGGCGCGAGACAACGGCCGATACTGTAAACAGCACCAGCACGCCGAACACTTCAAGCAGCAAGCTCTCAACTTTCAGCGACTCGCCGCGCGCCCAGATCGCAAGTAAGGCCAGCAACGGAATGGCCGCAAGATCTTGGAATACCAGAACAGCGATTGCACTGCGGCCATGACGTGTAGTGAGCTCGCCCTGGTCGGCCAGCTGCCGGCTGACCAAAGCGGTAGACGACATGGCCGCCGCCGCGCCGAGCATCGCGGCACTCTGAACAGGTAGCTCAAACCAGATCAACACCAACGCAATGGGTACCGCCACAGCGACCATCTGCAAGCCGCCAGCCACCAGTACAGTCTTGCGGGTGAGCCAGAAGTGCCCGAGAGAAAACTCCAGCCCGACCATGAACAACAGCAGGGCGACGCCCAGCTCGGACAGAAAGTCAAGCGTCTCTCCTGGCGCGACCACGCCGCTAACCGAGGGCCCCAGCACGACACCGACGGCGAGATAACCCAACAAGGTGGGCACCCTGAGCGCCGCCGCCGAAACTGCCGCCAGACTACACGCCACCAGCAGGATCAGCGTAGTACCGAGCAAGTCTTCCATAATTCAATGTTCCAACTGTACTGCGACCCAGCGCACGATGCTCTTGCGCTCTGCATGGCGAGCGGATATCGCCATTGTCAGTTCAATAAGCTCACCTTTGGACAAGGAAAGGCAGCAACGATCACAGTTTGCTTGATCGGAGAATCTCGCTGCTGGAACGTGGTTGATGGATTTGCCGTGTGGGCGGGCGCTCCGGAGACGCTCACTCACGGCGTGTTCCCTCGGGACCCAGAACGCGAGGACTCGGACTGAGGAATGGCCTCTCCAAGATATTCAGTTTGCAAACCCTGCGCCAGCTGGCTGATGTCGTTTTCGTCTAGGGTCTCTCGCGCCAGCAGCTCACGCGCACAGCGCTCCAGCACATCGCGATTGACCTCTAAAATCCGATAGGCGCGGTCGAATGCCCCCATCACGATGTCGCGGACAGCCTGATCAATGCGCGCCTGAGTTGATTCAGCCACCCGGCACCCACCCTGTACCAGTTCGGGCGTATCGAGAAAGCGTGGTCGCTGCGCCTCGAAGGCGATATAGCCCAGTTCCTCGTCCATGCCGAAGCGGGTGATCATGTCGCGGGCGATGTCGGTGGCGCGCGCCAGATCGTCCGCCGCGCCGGTGGAGAGTTCGCCGAACACCAGCTTCTCGGCGGCGCGTCCGCCCAGGAGCACGGCGATCTTGTGTTCCAGATCGGCGCGTGTCATCAGGAAGCGGTCTTCAGTCGGGCGCTGCAGGGTGTAACCCAGGGCGCCGATGCCACGGGGAATGATGGAAATCTTGTGTACCGGGTCGGTACCCGGCAAGGCCAGTGCCACCAGGGCATGGCCCATTTCGTGATACGCCACCGTCTCCCGTTCCTTCGGGTTGAGCACGCGGTTTTTCTTCTCCAGCCCCGCCACGATGCGTTCGATGGCGGCGGTGAAGTCGATGAGTTCCACAGCCTGCGCGCGTCGGCGCGTCGCAGTCAGCGCCGCCTCGTTGACCAGGTTGGCCAGATCCGCGCCGGAGAAACCGGTGGTCAGCGCGGCCACCTGTTCGAGGTCCACACCGGCTGCCAACTTCACCTTCCTGACATGCACCTTCAGGATATCGAGCCGGCCCTTCTTGTCGGGGCGGTCCACCAGCACTTGTCGGTCGAAGCGGCCAGCACGCATGAGCGCCTGGTCGAGAATTTCGGGCCGGTTGGTGGCGGCCAGAATGATGAGTCCCACGGAGGCATCGAAGCCGTCCATTTCGGTCAGCAACTGGTTCAGCGTCTGCTCGCGTTCGTCATGGCCGCCGACCGGGCCGCCGACACCCCGCGCCCGGCCCAGCGCATCCAGTTCGTCGATGAAGATGATCGCCGGCGCCTGTGCGCGGGCCTGCTCGAACAGGTCGCGCACCCGTGCCGCGCCCACCCCGACGAACATCTCGACAAATTCCGAGCCCGAGATCGAGAAGAAGGGCACGCCCGCTTCACCCGCCACTGCCTTGGCCAACAAGGTCTTGCCGGTGCCGGGCGGACCGACCAGCAGCACGCCCTTCGGAATGCGCGCCCCAAGACGACCATAGTCCTGCGGGTTCTTCAGGAAATCGACGATTTCGACCAGCTCCGCTTTGGCTTCATCGACGCCGGCCACATCGGTGAACGTCACACCGGTGTTCTTCTCCACGAACACCTTGGCGCGGCTCTTGCCGATACTGAGAAACCCGCCCATACCCTGTTTTTCGGCAAAGCGGCGGAACAGGAAGAACCAGACACCAAAGAAGGCCACTGCCGGCAGGATCCACGACAGTACATCACGCAGCCAGGTGCTTTCGATCACACGGGCATAGGGCACATCGTACTTCGACAGGCGTTCGGCAAGATCCGGCTCGACCCGGGTCGCCACGATCGTCGTCTTGCCCCGGTTGTCCGGTGTTTTCAGGCGTCCGGTCACCGTACGATCCGACACCAGCACTTCGGCCACACGATCCTCGGCCAGCGCCTTCTCGAACTCACTGTAAGGTACCGGCTCGATGGTTTTCGCGGTTTGCCAGTATTCCTGCAGCATGAGCAGTAGCAGGACCGCAACGATCCAGTAGCCGGTATTCCATTGATGTTTTTTATCCATGATCTCCAACTCCGTAAAATCCCCGGTCAAAGCACGGGCGTGAACAGACGTGCCACTCCATCGCGCAGTCGCACCCCGAGAGGACGCTGGCGCAGCATCTGTGGTGACACAGGCTGTGCGGTATCGCGCACCGCGTCAAACAAGGCTTCCAACTCTGCGCAGAGCGCCGCGTCATAGACTTCGACGTTGAACTCGAAGTTGAGCCGCAGGCTGCGCGCGTCCCAGTTAGCCGACCCCAGGCAGCACCACAGACCATCGACCAGCATCAACTTGCTGTGATCGAAAGGCCCGGGTCGCTCGAAGATGCGCGCACCATGCTCCATCACCTGCCAGTAGTGGGCACGCGCCGCCCACTGCACACTCGGGTGATCACTGTTTGCCGGCGTCAGTATCTCGACCTGCACTCCACGCAGGGCAGCCGTGTTCACGGCAGCGATAACCGGCTGATCGGGCACGAAGTAGGGCGTCCAGATGCGCACCGAGCGCCGCGCCGTACTCAAGGCGCCCATGAAAGTCCAGCGCATGCGATCCAGGGTTTCATCGGGCCCGGCTTCAATACCGCGTGCCAGACTGGCGCCCGTCGGGCTGGCCGGCTCGGGGTGTGCCCCCCAAAACGGCGCGTCAAGTCGTTCGCCGGTGGTGTCGCACCAGTCCTCTCGAAAACAGTGGGCGAGTTGCCCCACCACAGGGCCCTGCAGGCGAAAGTGCAGATCCCGGCAAGCGCGCCCGGGCGCGCCGGGGTCCCAGTAGTCACTGGCGATGTTCATGCCACCGGTGAAGCCCAGCACACCATCGACAACCAACAGCTTGCGGTGATTGCGCAGGTGTGCCGCGTGCAGGCGGGCCGGAATCAGTGTCGGATTGAAGGCAGCCACCGGCACGCCGCAGCGTTTCAAACGCCGGAATGCACTGTGCCGGGCCCAACGGGCATAGACATCATCAATCAGTACCCGCACCTGCACACCGCGCACATGCGCCTGGTGCAGGGCATCGACAAATTCTGCACCGACACCCTTGTCCTCGAAAATATAGGAGGCCAGAACGATGCTGTGCCGGGCCGATACGATAGCGGCGAGCATGGCGGGATACGCCTGCTCGCCACCCACCAGCGGCTCGATACGATTACCCTGGGTCAACGGCTGGCCGGTGGCATGCCCTACCAGCACAGCAAGACCTGCAGCGGCCTCCGGCAAGACATCGAGCCCCTGGGCCAGGTCTGCATCGGCAGGACAGCTTGCCCCATCATACAAGCGCCGGGCGCGCCTCTGATAGCGGTTGATGCCAAACAGCAGGTACAGCAGCGAGCCCAGTACCGGCAGCCCCCCGATCAACAGCACCCAGAGCGTGGCCGAGCGCGGATCCCGTTTGTAGACGACCGCGTGCCCCGCAGCCACCACCGCCACCGCGATCGAGGCCAGGGTGGCTGCCCATGCCAGGCCGATGGGGTCGGACACGGCAGCCTCTCCCAACATCAAGACGCATCGCTCGCCGACTTCTTCTTGCGAGAGCCCTTACCCGCGTCGCCGGGCGGCGCCTTGGTCGCCTTCGCGGCATCCGCCTGCTCTGGCTCGGCCGGAGTCTGCGGTGGCTCCTTGCGTTCGAACACCACGCGTTCGGCCTTGTCGTCCCAGCGTGCGCTGGCGTGATCGCCCTTGCCGATGCCGCCGCCGAGTATCTCGCGCGCCAGCGCCGTCTCGAGCTCGCTGCGGATCAGACGCTTGAGTTCACGCGCACCGAACTCGGGCTTGTAGCCTTCTTCCGCGAAATGATCGATCAGCGTCTGATCGAAGGTGAGCGTCACGCCCTGACTGGCAGCGCTGCGCGCCACGCGATCGAGCTGCAGGCCAACGATATGGCCGATCTCCTCCTTGCCCAACGCGTGGAAGACGATGATTTCGTCGATGCGGTTGAGGAATTCGGGACGGAAGTGGCCACGCAGCACATCCATCACCTCGGCCTTGGTTTTCTCATACGCTTCACCGACCGCCCCGCGCGCCTTCAGCCGTCGCTGGATGATGTCCGAGCCCAGGTTAGACGTGGCGATGATGATGGTGTTGGTGAAATCCACCACCCGGCCCTTGCCGTCGGTGAGGCGGCCGTCGTCGAACACCTGCAGCAGGATGTTGTAGACGTCAGGGTGTGCTTTCTCGATCTCGTCCAGCAGCAGCACGCTGTAAGGCTTGCGCCGCACCTTCTCGGTGAGCTGACCGCCTTCGTCGTAACCGACATAGCCCGGAGGCGCGCCCACCAGCCGCGCCACGGTGTGGCGTTCGCCATACTCCGACATGTCGATGCGCAGCAGGGCGTGTTCATCGCCGTAGATCGATTCGGCCAAGGCCTTGGCGAGCTCGGTCTTGCCCACCCCGGTCGGACCCAGGAACAGGAAGGTGGCCACCGGCTTGCTGCCTTCGCGCAGGCCGGCACGAGACAGGCGTACGGCATCGGCCACGGCACGCACCGCCTCGTCTTGCCCCACCAGGCGCTCGTGCAGGCGCTGCTCGAGGTGCAGCAGTTTTTCGCGCTCTTCCACCGTCAACTCGTTGACCGGAATGCCGGTCAGGCGCGAAACGATCTGGGCCACGTGCTCGGCCTTGACTTCGGCACTGCCGGATGCGCGCTCACGCTCCCATTCCTCGACCAGACTCTTGAGTTCAACCTCCTTGGCCTCGATGCGTTTGCCAAGCTCAGCGGCCTTGTCATACTGCTTGCGCGCGGCAAGATAATCCTGCTCACGCCGCAGCTGGTGCAGTTCAGACTCCAGCTCCTGCACGGCCACCGGACGTGCGGTAGCCGACAGTTTTACGCGTGCAGCCGCTTGATCAAGCAAATCAATCGCCTTGTCCGGCAAAAAGCGCGCGGTGATGTAGCGGTCCGACAACTCGGCGGCGGCGATGATCGCATCCTCGGTGATGCTGACCTTGTGGTGCGCCTCAAAGGTGTCGCGCAAGCCGCGCAGGATCATGATGGCTTGGGCCACCGTTGGTTCCGGCACCATCACCGGCTGGAAGCGACGCTCCAGCGCGGCATCCTTCTCGATGTATTTCTGGTACTCGTTCAGCGTGGTGGCGCCGATCAGGTTCAGCTCGCCGCGCGCCATCATCGGTTTGAAGACGTTGGCCACGTCCAGCCCGCCTTCGCCACCGCCTTGGCCGGCACCGACGATGGTGTGCACTTCGTCGATGAACAGAATCAGCTCGCCCTGGTGTTCAGTCACCTCCTTCAACACCTTCTGCACGCGCTCCTCGAACTCGCCCCGGTACTTGGCGCCGGCCACCATGGCGTTGATGTTGAGTTCCACCAGGCGCTTGTCGCGCAAGGTCTCGGGAACTTCCCCCGCCACCATGCGCTGTGCCAACCCCTCGACGATAGCCGTCTTGCCCACGCCCGGCTCGCCGATCAGCACCGGGTTGTTCTTTTTGCGCCGGGCCAGCACTTCGATGGTGGTCTCGATCTCCTGCGCGCGGCCGATCACAGGATCGAGCTTACCCTCGCGCGCCATCTGGGTGAGATCACGCGAATACTTGTCGAGCTCCGGCGTATTGCTCGGCGTCTCGGCGCGACCGTCCTCGGCGCCCTTGCCGACCACCTTGCTGACCTGTTGGCGCAGCGCCTGCGGCGTCAAGCCGTAGCGGCGCAGCAGGTTGGCAGCCAGCCCTTCGCCCTCCTCGGCCAGGCCGACCAGGAAATGCTCCGGGCCGACATAGGAATGGCCAAGTTCGTTGGAGGCCACGAAAGCGCGGCTGAGGGCATCCTTCACCCGCGGCGACACGCCGATCTCACCCTCGAATGGCTTGTCTCCGCGCTTGGCCTCAGACTCGATTTGCCGCTTGAGGTCATCGACCTTGATCTTGAACTGGTCCAGGATGGTCTTGACCACGTCGCTGTCGGCCAGCGCCAGCAGCAGATGTTCGGTATCCACCTCGGAGCGGCCAAATTCGGCGGCATGTTTAGCGGCCGCCTGCAGCAAAGCTTCCGACTGCTCACTCAGGCGGCTGGCAAGACCACTGCCGCGACGGCGTGATGCGCCCAGCCCTACAGCAGCAGGCTCATCGAACGAGGCATCGACCACCTCATCGGCACCCGAAACGGGCACGGAATCGTCACCAATGCGGAAGAAATCGCTACCTAGGAAATCTTCAAACAGGCCGCTGCGCGAGCCAAATAACGCTTCCAGCGGTGACACAGTGCGCTTTTGCTGGCGCACCAGTTGGCGGTAATGGTCGTCACACAGCAGCAGGCCGCTGTGTCGACCGTTGAGATTGGCTTCCACCCGCACGGTTGCGGGTTGGCCGCAAACCTGACACTGCTTTCTGGCCATGCTGATACTCCTGAGAAAAAAGATAATGAGACGAAGTGCCGTGAGTCACGATTCGGCACCTCGCCTGTTGCAGACTGTTTTATAACAATTGACCGTCGAGCGGGGGTCAGCTGTTAATCGGGATCGAGCGCCCTTGCTTCAGCGTGCCAGTCTCGTGTTTGTCGATCGTGATTGTGAGCACCCCGTTTTTAAACGATGCCTTGATCGAGTCCTGATTGGCATCACCGGGCAGGTTTAGGGTGCGTTGAAAGCTGCCATAAGAGCGCTCGACCCGATGGTAGCCACCCTCCTTCGTTTCCTGCTCCTGACGCTTCTCACCACGCACCACCAGCACGTCGTTGTCGAGAGTGATTTGGATGTCTTTCTCTTCGACACCAGGCACCTCCAGAGTGATCTTGTACTCCTTGTCGGTTTCCTGGATATCCAGAGCCGGTTTCAGCACACCCGACCAATCGGATGGCCACTGTGGCGTGCTCAACGCCGGAAACCCGAAGCCTCGAAACGCATCATCGAACAGCCGGTCAATTTCCCGGTGCAGTTGTAAAATCGGGCTGACTGCGCCGCCCGCCGCCGGCAGATCACTGCGCTGAACCGGCAGCGAAGAGGCGGTTTGCTGCTCTTCCTGCTCTTTCTTGAACCAGTTCCAAGGAGCCCACTTCTTGAAGTCAATATCCATACCACACCTCCAGAAAATTTAAGAACCCGTCAGCCTTCTTGGCTAAGGCACCAAGCAATGTCTTAGAGCATGTAGGGCACAGGCATTACGTTCATTCCCCACAGCTCTACCTGCTCCTGCTCCTACAGACAGAGGCAAATCATTACTTCTGTAATTCACTCTGTCCCTGCAAAACATGGCACCGCACTGTCGGGATATCAAGCAAGCTCAACCGCTCATGCTTGACACACGTCAATCAAGGATCCAAATGAGCGGGGAAAGCGAGGCGCTTATCGTATTGTTCGAAAGAGGTTGCAATAACCCACTTATCTGGGCTTTGAAGGGTGATGGCCGGCCACCAGCGAGCCGATAACGATGAGCGAGCTGGCGGCGATCAGTACCGGCGTGGCTTCCCCAAAACCGGCCAGCACCAGCAACACCACCGAGATCAGCGGCGCGCTGTATGAGAGCGTGCCCAAAAGCTGGATGTTGCCATGCTTGACGCCGTAGTCCCAGGTAAAAAACGCAATGCCGACGGGGCCGAGGCCGAGCCCGATGACGCCCACCCATTGGTAGGCATCGGATGGCCAGACTGTGTCTTCCCAAAGCAAATGACACAGCCACGCCAGCAGCGCCGTGACCCCGCAAAACCAGCCGACGGCGTCGGTTGGCACCGAGCGGACGAGGCGACTGAGCACCGAGTAGGACGACCAGATCAGAGCACAGGCCAGCGCCATCAGATAGCCATCGAGGTAATCCCAGGCGAAACCGTCGCTGTCCCAACCCACCAGCAGCCAGCAGCCGGTCAGCGCCAGCAAGGTTCCTATTATCTGTTGCAATCGCAATGACTCACCGGGCAACAGCGAAGAAAACAGTACAATCAGCAGGGGCCAGAGATAGGCCAGCAGACTGACTTCAACGGCCGGTGCCAGCGTCATCGCCTTGAAATAGGCAAAGTGATAACCGAACAGCCCGCCAATCCCGATCAGCCAGGCCACCCGCGGTTGCCGGATGTGGCGGATACCACTGTGGCCCTGACACCACCAGCGGGAGGCCATCAACAGGAAGGCCACGCCAAAGGTCATGGCCAGCATCTGAAATTCCGGAATGTCACCGCCCGTGAGCTTGGTCAGCAGGGCCAGCGTGCCCCACAAAAGAATGGAAACTGTGCCGATCAGTGTTGCCGTGTGCGTTGCCGCCATGTGCCTATCCGATTGCCTCAAAATCAAGGCACCAGCCTATCGCGGATGGCGGCCCGTTTGCTTTATCGAAACGGCGGCGTTATTGCGCAATAGCGCGGAAATGGCTGGGCGGCTTGCCAAAGTGTTGCGCGAATCGGGTGCTGAACGATGCCAGGGTGCTGTAGCCGACCCGTTCGGCAATCTGCTGAATGCTCAGCCGGGACTGCTCCAGCAGTTGCAGCGCCTGCTGCATCCGCAGCTCCGTCAGGTACTGGTGCGGTGTCATACCCACCTGGCGTTTGAAGAGCTCGTTGAGCTGGCGGACGCTCAGGTGGGCCGCGGTCGCAACATCCTGGAGGGTAATCCGGTGCTGGAAATGACTGTCGAGAAAGTGCCTGGCGGCGGCGATGCGACGGTCCAGATCCGGCTTTTCGCCGTAGCGTTCCAGCAGCAACTGCACCAGCAACAACACCATCTGCCGCTTACTGCCGCCTGACGTGGCCTTTAGGGAAACCTGCGTCTCCAGAAATCGGGCGTAGTGCAGCAGGGCCGGATCCAGTTCGACAAAGCGCGGTACTCGCTCCAAGTCCGGCGCCGCCTGCTCCGGAATATCCAGCACTAGAAAGCGGTTGTCGACCAGTGCCGCGAAGCCGTGATCCCGACCGGAGGGAATCACCGCCGCCTTTTGCCGCACCACCGCCCCCTCCTGATGGTCCACCATCAGCAGCAACTCACCGGCCAGCGGTAGCACCAGCTGGTGATAGCGGTGACAGTGCTTCTTGCTTTCCGAATCGTAGCTTCGGATCTCGAGCTTAACGGTAGACTCCGGCATGGTATTGGTTACCAGGCTCAACGTAATAACGCCTCAGGTGCTCTACGCCTGATCTGGAGTTCGAGGTTATCATTCTCGCCCTGGTAGAGACGAAAACCCCACAGGAGATCAGGAAGATATGCTTACTCGAGTCCTTTTGGCAAGCACACTTGCAATCGGACCCTGCATTGCCATGGCTAATGATTCGCTCCCATACAAAACGGCTGCGGAAAATGGCATCAAAACTTGCCTCACCCAGATAAGAGATGTAGGAAACTTCATCGTCAAGGGCAACGCTCATGCATCGCATGATTTTTGGAATCGCGATAATGCCAATGACAGGATGTTTTCGTCGTTCCTGGTAAAAAGCTACTCAGATGGCGACAGCCACATATCCGTGATCGTGGGCCCAGATAAGTCCGGGGCATGCTATGCGGAGTATAACGAAACTTCTTTTTGGCCAAAGTCCTGCACCGTGTTGCGGGAGGAGGTATTTTCCGGATTCAAGTTTAGCGGCGCCCTGAAAGGAACAACGACTGTACTGGAAAACCCGGAGGGCTCCGTGAATATCTACATGACCCCTCAGAATGGGGGTAACTCATGCCTGACAACAAAACGGGAAGTGATCTACTATTAACACGCCTCCAACGGCGCATAGGCCAGCACCAGCCATTTCGCGCCGTCTTCGAAGTTCACCTGCACCCGGGTGTGGTGGCCGGTGCCCTCGCAGTTCATCACGATGCCTTCGCCGAATTTCGGGTGCCGGACCCGTTGGCCCAGGCTGAAACCGGCCTGGCTGGCCGAGTCCTGGCTGAACAGGGTCTCGTTCGGACGCGCGACCATGGCCGGGCGGGTCACGGTGTTGCGCAAACGCACTTCCTGTAGGCAGTCGGCGGGAATCTCCCGGGCAAATCGGGACAGCGCGTGGAATTTTTCCTGGCCGTACAGGCGCCGGGATTCGGCGTAGGTGAGCACCAGCTTTTTCTTGGCGCGGGTGATGCCCACGTAGGCCAAGCGACGTTCTTCTTCCATGCGCCCCGGTTCCTCCAGCGACATGCTGTGCGGGAACAACCCCTCCTCGACACCGGCGATGAACACCAGGGGGAATTCCAGCCCCTTGGCCGAGTGCAGGGTCATCAGCTGAACGCTGTCCTCGTGAGCGTCGGCCTGAGCCTCACCGGCGTCCAGCGCCGCCTGGGCGATGAATTCCGCCAGCGGGTCCAGGCCGTCGTCCACCTCGAAGTCCGCCAGCGCGTTGACCAGTTCTTCCAGGTTTTCCACCCGGGCTTGCCCCTTTTCCCCTTTCTCACTGGCGTGGTATTCCTTCAGGCCGCTGGCTTCAATGGTTTCCTTCATCAGCCCCTGCAGTGACGCCTGTTCAGCCATTCCGGACAGGCGCTGGATGATGTCCATGAAGGACTGCAGGCCGGTTTTCGCCCGTCCTTTCACCTGGCCCGCCTGCAACAGCCGCTCACTTGATTCCCACAGGGAAATCCCCTGCTCGGTGGCGTATGCCCTCAGTTCCGCCAGGCTCTTGGCACCGATGCCCCGGGGCGGCACGTTCACCACCCGTTCGAACGCGGCATCGTCGCGGCGGTAGTGGACCAGGCGCAGGTACGCCAGGGCGTTGCGAATTTCCTGGCGGTCGTAGAAACGCAGACCACCGTAAACCCGATAGGGAATGCCCTGGCGGATCAGCGCCTCTTCCAGCACCCGGGACTGGGCGTTGGAACGGTATAGAATGGCCACGTCCCGGCGCAGGTTGCCCTCGCTGACCCACTCGGAAATGCTGTCGGCAATGTAGTTGGCCTCGTCCTGTTCGTTGAAGGCGGCATACAGGCTGATGGGCTCGCCCTCCGGGCCGTCGGTCCAGAGTTCCTTGCCCAGCCGGCCCTGGTTGTTGGCAATCACCGAGTTGGCGGCCTTGAGGATGGTCTTGGTGGAGCGGTAGTTCTGTTCCAGCCGCACCAACCGGGCGTTGGGGAAATCGCGCTGGTACTGCTGGATGTTTTCGATCCGGGCGCCGCGCCAGCCGTAGATGGACTGGTCGTCGTCCCCCACGACGGTCAGGGGCACCCGGTGGCTGGCCAGCACCTGCAACCAGGCGTACTGAATGGTGTTGGTGTCCTGAAATTCGTCCACCAGTATGTGCTGGAACCGCTGCTGGTAGTGCCCCAGCAGTTCGGGCCGTTGCAGCCAGAGTTCATGGGAGCGCAGCAGCAGTTCACCGAAATCCACCAGACCGCCCTGCTGGCACAGTTGTTCGTAACGGCGGTAGATTTTCAGCATGGTGCCGGTGAAGTGGTCGCCCGGTACTTCCTGGATGTGGTCGGCGCGCAGCCCTTCGTCCTTCTGGCTGTTGATGAACCACTGGGCCTGCTTGGGCGGCCACTGGCTCTCGTCGATCTGCAACTCGCGCATGACCCGCTTGACCAGCCGCAGTTGGTCGTCGCTGTCCAGTACCTGGAAGTTTTCCGGCAGCCCGGCGTCCCGCCAGTGGGCTCGCAACAGGCGGTGGGCGATACCATGGAAGGTGCCGATCCACAGCCCCCGGGCCGGAATCTGCATCATCTCCTCGATGCGATAGCGCATTTCCTTCGCGGCCTTATTGGTGAAGGTGACCGCCAGGATTGCCGTGGGCGGAACCCGGTCCACCGCCATCAGCCAGGCAATGCGATGCACCAGTACCCGCGTCTTGCCGCTGCCGGCGCCGGCCAGCACCAGCAGGTGGTCGTTCTGGGCCGTTACGGCCTCGCGCTGGGCATCATTGAGAGGGTCGATGATGTGGGAGACGTCCATAGGAAATCGTTCGCTACTGGCTAAATAAACAGGTTCGTGAGTATAACAGGAGAAACGCGGGATTGCCGGGCGGGGATGGGCACGGGGCCGCCCGGGACACAGGTCCCGGGCGGGAGGGCTGTCGGGGCTCTTCGCACCGCCCGGGGCGGGCGGTGGTGTTGCGGTCAGAAGCCCCGGGGCACGGTTTGCGGCTCGACGAACTCGAACAGGCCTTCCAACCCGCCCTCGCGGCCGATGCCGGAGGCTTTCATGCCGCCGAACGGTGCCTCCGGCGTCGGCCCGGTGCCGGTGTTCCAGCCGACATGACCGAACCGGAGCCCGGCCGCCACGCGTTGCGCCCGCTCGGCGTCGGCCGTGAATACGTAAGAAGCGAGGCCGAATTCGGTGTCGTTCCCCGCCGCGATCACCTCCTCCTCGCCACGGAACACCGCCATCGGCACCAGCGGCCCGAAGGTTTCCTCGCGGTAGCAGTCCATCGACCGGTCCACCCCCAGGACCACGGTTGGCGGGAAGAACAGGCCCTCCCCCAAGTCCTCGGGCCGGGCACCGGCAATCAGGCGGGCGCCCTTGGCCAGGGCATCCTCCAGGTGGCGCCGGACCTTGTCGAAGCCGGCACGGTTGATCAGCGGCCCGATGTCCACACCGGACTCCAGGCCGTTGCCGACGGTCAGTCCGGCCACCCGGTCGGCCAGTTTTCCGGCGAAGGCATCGGCCACCTTCTCGTGCACGAAGATGCGGTTGGCGCAGACACAGGTCTGACCACCGCCCCGGAATTTGTTCGCCACCAGGTTGTCCGCGGCGGCGTCCAGGTCGGCGTCGTCAAAGACAATGAACGGCGCGTTGCCACCCAGCTCCAGGGCCAGTTTCTTGATCTGGGGCGCGGTGTCCAGGATCAGCTGCCGGCCCACTTCGGTGGAGCCGGTGAAGCTCAACATGGGCACATCCGGATGCTCGCACAGCACCTTGCCGATCACGCTGGCCTTACCCATCACCAGGTTGACCATGCCATCGGGCAGCCCCAGGCGGTCCAGCAGGCTGAAGAAGGCAATCATGGTCAGCGGTGTTTCACTGGCCGGTTTGATCACCGACGGGCAGCCGGCCGCCAGTGCCGCCGAGAGTTTCTTGGCGATCATGCCGATGGGAAAGTTCCAGGGCACGATCAGGCCGGTCACGCCCACCGGCCGGTAGTGCACCGTCCAGCTGCAGCCCTTGGGTTTCTCCGGCAAGGTGTGGGCGTCCAGCGCCTGGATGTGCTTGGCACAGTAGTCGAAAAAGCCGGCGGCGTAGTCCACCTCGCCCTGGGCTTCCAGCCAGGGTTTGCCGTGTTCCATGCACAGGATGCGACCAATTTCCTCCCGGTGCGCCAGCAGGCTGTCCCGGATGCCTTCCAGCCACTGGCGCCGGGTGTCCAGCGGGTAGGGCTGGGTCAGCCTCAGTGCCGACTTGCCGGCTTCAATGGCCGCTTCGACGTCCTCGGCGGGCATGGACGGCACCCGGGCGATCACCTCGCCGGTGGCCGGGTTGTGGACATCGAAGGTCCGGCCTCCGGCGCTGTCCCGCCAGCGTCCGCCAATGTAGCCCGTGAGGTTTTCCAGCAGCGGTGATTCGATCATCTCGGCTCCTCATATCTGCGTTCGGCCCGGCCGCACCGGGTTGCGTCCATGAATGATGTCTTCCATAGTGGATCTTGAGTCTAAGCCTGTAAAGTCAAGGGCAGACTGGACTCACCCCGGACCCGCCGGGCTTCGGGCAAGCGAACTGAAAGGAGGCCGGACGATGAAAGCGTATTTCCACCCCTCGCAGGACCTGCACGTGCCGAAGACGTACTTCACCCGGGGGCAGATGCGCCAGCCCCAGGAAGTGCCGGCCCGCACCGGTCATCTGCTGGAAGGGCTCCGAGAGCTGGGCATGCCGGTCCTGCAGCCGGCGGACCAGGGGGCCGGACCGATTTCCCGGGTGCACGATCTGGGGTACCTGCGTTTCCTGCAGACCGCGCACCGGCGCTGGATGGAAATGGAAGACTGGGGCGACGAGGTCATGTCGAACATTTTCGTGCGCTCGCCCAATGCCCTGCGCGGGGTCTTGGCGGAGGCCGCCCGCTACCTGGCCGACGGCAGTTGCCCGGTGGGTGAACGGACCTGGGAAGCCGCCTACTGGTCGGCGCAGAGCGCCCTGGGTGCGGCCGACGCGCTGATGGCCGGCGACCGCAGCGCCTACGCGGTGTGTCGGCCGCCGGGGCACCACGCGCGCCGGGACGCCGCCGGCGGTTTCTGCTACCTGAACAACGCCGCCATCGCCGCCGAGCACCTGCGCGGCCGCTTCAACCGGATCGCCATTCTGGATACCGACATGCACCACGGACAGGGTATTCAGGAAATCTTCTACCATCGCAGTGACGTGCTGTACGTATCCATTCACGGCGACCCCACCAACTTCTACCCGGTGGTCAGCGGTTTCGAGGATGAACGCGGCGAGGGCGAGGGCGACGGGTTCAACATCAATCTACCCATGCCCCATGGCGCCAGCGAGGAGGACTTCTTCGGCCGCCTGGACGAGGCCCTGGCGGCGATCCGGCTGTTCCAGCCGGACGCCCTGGTGCTGGCACTGGGCTTCGATATCTACCGGAACGACCCCCAGGCCAAGGTGTCGGTGAGCTCGGAGGGGTTCTGCCGCCTCGGCACCCACCTGCGCCACCTGGGCCTGCCCACACTGGTGGTGCAGGAAGGCGGCTACGACCTGGACACCCTGGGCACCAACGTGCAGCAGTTCTTCCGGGGACTGGAGGGGTAAGGCCGCAGCAGGCTCAGGCGGCCGGGCTGTAGACCTTCACGTTGTCGTACCCCTCGGCCTTCAGGTGACCGGCATGCAGGCGGCTCATGGTGCCCCGGTCACAAAACAGCAGGTACTGGCGGTCCCTGGGCAGGGCCTCCATGCGCTGGTTGAGCTCGTAGAAGGGAATTTTCAGCACTTCGTTGTTGGTCAGGGTCAGCGGCTCCCGCTCTTCCTCGGCGGGGTGGCGGATGTCGATGACCACGTCGCCCACCGACGGCGTCCGTACCAGTTCGATCTCCTCCGGCGTGGAGGTGCTGTCCATCAGGGCATGCACCGGCGTTTCCACCCGCGCGGCAACGGCGTTCGCCAGAACCTGCGGATCCATGTTGGCCTCGTCCGCCTCGACCCGGTCCAGCTTGGCCCGGGTGGCCGGCTTCTGGGAAATCACGCCGCAGTACTCCGGCATGGTGCGGGCAAAGGGCTCGGTGCCGATCTGGCGCGCCAGGGCGATGATGTCCTGTTTGTCCATGGCGATCAGCGGCCGCAGCACCACCTCGCCGGTCGCCCGGTCCACCACGTTGAGGTTGGACAGGGTCTGGCTGGACACCTGCGCCACCGCGTCGCCCATCACCAGACCGGCCACGCCCAGCTCTCTGGCGATCTCACCGGCCGCCTTGAGCATCTGGCGCTTGAGCACCACGCCCCAGTGCCGGTGGTTGACCGCGCGCATGATCTCCGCCACCACGCCGTCAAAGGGCACCGAGATGAATTTCACCGAGTGGGAGGCGCCGTACCGCTGCCAGAGATAATGCGCCACCTGACGCACCCCCACTTCATGGGCGGTACCTCCCAGATTGAAGAACAGGAAGTGGCTGCGCAGGCCCCGGCGCATCATCAGGTAGGCCGCCACCGACGAGTCGTAGCCGCCGGAGATCAGCGTCATGACCGTTTCCACCGACCCCAGCGGGTAACCGCCCAGGCCCGGGTGCTTGTGCCGGCTGATGTGAAACTGGTCGCCCTTGACCTCGACCCGCACTTCCACGTCCGGATTGGTCAGGTCCACGCCCCGGGTGTCGTTGGCCCGCAGCAAGGCCGCGCCCACCGCCCGCTCCACGTCCAGGGAACGAAAATCATGCTGACCCACCCGCTTGGCCCGGACCGCCAGGGTCTTGCCATCCAGGGCGCCACGGTAGGCCTGTACCGCTTTCTCGCCCATATCCTCCAGGGACACCAGGGGGTAAACCGCCACCTCCTGGATGCTGGAGATGCCGGGGGTCCGCATCAGCGTGTCGATCACCGGCGTGTGCAGGCCGCGCCCATCCGGCACCACCACGTCGATGCGGTCCCAGCCGCCCGACACCTCGATGTCGGGGTCCAGCCGGACCAGCAGTTTGCGGATGTTCTGACGCAGCTGCCGCATTTGCTGCTGGCGAACAGGCTTGCTCTTGATGGCGACTTCCGGCGCGGGACGAATCAGCAGTTTCATAGGGATCGGAATCTTGACGGGTGGCGTATGAAGCGGAAAGCGCTTAGTGTACCGTTTTGTCGGATTGCCTCAAAATCCGGCTTGGCCGAAATCACCAGGAGTCTGCGCACTACATGACCATGACCGATACCAAGATCAACACCCTGGTCTCCCCCGAGGGCAGCCTCGAAATCCTCTCCAACCATGAAGTCAACCGTCTCAAGGACAAGAGCGAGGGCGGCCTGTACCGGCTGTTCCGGCAATGCGCCCTGGCGGTCCTCAACACCGGCGTCGAAACGGACGACTGCAAGGCACTGATGGAGGCCAACGCCGACTTCGACGTGCGCCTGGTGCCGCAGCCCCGGGGCCTGAAGCTGGAACTGATCAACGCCCCCAGCCATGCCTTCGTCGATGGCGAGATGCTGCGGGCAATCCGTGAGCACCTGTTCGCGGTCCTGCGGGACATCATCTACACCCACTCCATTCCCCAGACCATCGCCGGGTTCCGGGGCGACAACCCGGACGACATCACCAACCTGGTGTTCCACATCCTGCGCAACGCCGGCGTGCTGGAGGCGGGCCGCCAGCCGGACCTGGTGGTGTGCTGGGGCGGTCACTCCATCAGCCACGAGGAATACCAGTACAGCAAGGAAGTGGGCCATCAGCTCGGCCTGCGCGGCCTGAGCATCATCACCGGCTGCGGACCCGGTGCCATGAAGGGACCGATGAAGGGCGCCACCATCGGCCATGCCAAGCAGCGGGTGAAGAATGGCCGATACATCGGCATCACCGAGCCGGCCATCATCGGCGCCGAAGCCCCCAACCCGATCGTCAATGAGCTGGTGATCATGCCCGACATCGAGAAGCGTCTGGAGGCCTTTGTCCGCTGCGGTCACGGCGTGATCGTGTTCCCGGGCGGCGTCGGCACCGCCGAGGAAATCCTGTACCTGCTGGGCATCCTGCTGCACCCGGACAACAGCGACCTGCCCTTCCCGGTGGTGTTCACCGGCCAGAAGGAAAACGCCGAATACTTCGAAATGATCGACCGTTTCATCCGCAACGCCCTGGGCGACGAAGCGGCGAGTCGCTACGAGATCATCATCGACGATCCGGTGCGCGTCGCCCAGACCATGAAGCGGGGGGTCAAGGAGGTGGAAACCTTCCGCCGGGCCATGCAGGACGCTTACTACTTCAACTGGATGCTGAAGATCGACCCGGTGTTCCAGTTCCCGTTCGAGCCCACACACGCCAACATGCGCTCACTGGAACTGCATCGGGACCAGCCGGTGCACATGGTCGCGGCCAACCTGCGCAAGGCGTTCAGCGGCATTGTCGCCGGCAACGTGAAGGAACAGGGGATTCGCCAGATTCAGGAGAAAGGGCCGTTCGAGATCGCCGGTGACCCGACGCTGATCCGCCCCCTGGAGGCGATGCTGGAGCAATTCGTGGCCCAGAACCGGATGAAACTGCCGGGCGCCACGGCCTACCAGCCGTGCTATCGCATCATCAGTGGAGCGGCCTGAAACGGCCGCTCCACCATGGACCGCGCGCTTCAGCCCCCAGCCGGCAGGCTGGAGAAGTAGGCGGCGAGGTTGGCGATGTCGGTATCGCTCAGGGCCGCAGCCTGGCCCTGCATGATCACCGCCTGGCCACCGGTGCGTTCCTTGTTCTTGTAGGCCTTGAGGGCCATCACCAGGTATTGTTCGTTCTGGCCCGCCAGGTTCGGGTAGGTGGGAATCTGGGCCTTGCCATTCTGGCCGTGACAGGCAGCGCACACGGCGGCCTTGGCCTGACCGGCGGCGGCATCAGCGGCGCTGGCGACCGCCGGCAGAGCGGCAGCGACGGACATCAAACCTGCAACGGCAACGTGTTTCAGTTTCATAGGGCTTTCCCTCTCATCTCAATCAGTCTGACTTGCTTATAAGAATCCGTGAGCCACTTATAGCACAGTGACTGCCAGGCTCAAATGCGACAGATCAACCCACCGACTTTCGACATTGGTCCTCTTTACCGGCACCGGCCATTGGTGGGACAGTACACAGAAGTCCCTTGCCCAGATGACCACAGCGAGCCGGAGGCGCAGCGCATGTCCGTAGAGGTCCAGGAAATCCCCTGTCGCGAAGGCCACCTTGGCCTGCTCACGCTGAACGCGCCCGACACCCTGAATGCCCTCACCGAACCGATGGTGGAACAGGCCCAGGCGGCCCTGGACCGCTGGGCGACCGACCGCCGCATCTGCCTGGTGCTGCTGCAGGGGGCCGGCGACCGCGCCTTTTGCGCCGGCGGCAACATCCGCCAGCTCTATCAGGGCCTGGCCTGCGGTGACACCGACGCCGCCGCCCGCTTTTTCACCCGGGAATACCGGCTCGACTACAGCCTGCACCGCTACCCCAAGCCGGTGCTGGGCATCGGCCATGGCATCGTCATGGGGGGTGGCCTGGGATTGCTGTCCGCCTGCCGCTACCGGCTGATCACGCCCGATGTCACCCTGGCCATGCCGGAAATCGCCATCGGCCTGTTTCCGGACGTCGGCGCCAGCTGGTTTCTCAACCGGCTGCCCGGTCGCCTGGGGCTGTTCATGGGCCTGACCGGCGCCCGCCTGAACGTTTCCGACGCCCTGCGGGTCGGACTGGCCGACCTGGCGTTGCTGCCGGAGGATCGCCCGGCCCTGCTCGACGCCCTGCGGGAGCAGCGTTGGACCGGCGACGCGGCGGCCGACGACAACCGTCTGTTCCGGCTGCTGAACCAGATGCACGCCCCGGACTACCGGGCCCTGCCCGACAGCCACCTGGAGCGGCACGAACAAGCGATTGCCCGGCTCAGCGCCGGTACCGAACTGCCGGAGATCGTCGAACACCTGCTGGCCTCGGCGCCGGACAGCGACTGGTGGCAGGATTGCATCGATACCCTGCGGGCCGGCTGTCCGGTCACCGCCTGGCTGGTCTGGAGCCAGCTGAAGAAGGCCCAGCAGATGTCACTGAAGGCTATTTTCCGGATGGAACTGGCCATGGCCCTGACCTGCTGCCGGCGCCCGGACCTGCCGGAAGGCATCCGCGCCCGGCTCATCGACCGGGACCAAACGCCCGTCTGGTCCTATGCTTCCGTGGCGGAGGTACCGACCGAGGTGGTGGCGGCCCATTTCGTCCCGGAATGGGACGACCAGACCGATCCCATGCGGCTGCAGGACCTGGGCTAGTCCCGGGCGCCGGCCTGGATCAACAACATGTCCAGATCCGGATAGCCGAGGGCGCGGGCCCGTTGCAGGGCGGTGCCGCCGTCCGCCGCCCGAAAGTGAACGTCGGCGCCGGCGGCCAGCAGCATTTCCGCCATCAGCAAGTCCCCCTGGCCGACGATTTTCATCAGCAGGGATTCGCCGCCCGGCTGCACGTTGACGTTGGCCCCCGCCGACACCAGCGTTTTCACCACCGATACCTGCCCCTGCTCCGCCGCCCGTACCACCGGCGTATACCCGGCCCGGTCCCGGGCGTTGACATCCGCCCCGGCCGACAACAGCAGCTGTACCAGGCGCAGGCGTCCCGCCGCCGACGCGGCCATCAGGGGCGTTTCGCCATTGGCCGAGGCCAGGTCCGGGTCCGCTCCCTGCGTCAGCAGATACCAGGCCACCCGGTCCCGTCCGGCCCGGACAGCGGCCATCAGCGGCGTCCCCCGTTCCGTCAGGGCGTTCAGAGGGTGGCCGGACTCGGCCAGGCCACGCACCCGTTCCAGATCGCCGGAGGCGGCGGCCGCCATCAGCGGCGTGCCGGCTTCGGTGGCGGTGGTGCGGGCCAGATTACTGGGCGTCCGGGCGGCGACACAGGCGGACAACAGGACAAGCAGTGAAACAACAACAAACGGTGAACGGGCAGCGCCGTATCCCTGGGCCATGATCGGGTCTCTGAGTCTGGTTATTCTTGAAATCGGGTGCGTGCTCGGGGCCTATTCTGGGCGGCGACCGGCCGGAATTAAATCGAGCCGGTCACAACTCCGGCGCCTGCGCCAGCAGGGCGCGGACCACCGACCGCAGCCGCGCCTCGCCCTGGCGCTGGCCCAGGCACAGCCCGTCCTGCCGCAGCGCCTGCCAGTCCCGCCCCCGGAGCACCGCCGCCACCCACAATGGCAGTTCACCCTGGTCCCGGACTCGGGCCAGTACCCCAGGGCACCGGGACAGCGCCCGCAGCACCGGCCAGCACAGATCGTAGCCCCGGTGGCCATGGGCAAAGCCCTGCAAATCCCGCTGATCGAGTGGCTCCAGCTGGCCGTCCGCCGGCAGATCCTCAAGCACGGAGACCAGCAGCTCCGGCGCCATCGCCTGCCAGTGCCGCAGCAGCAGATCCGGCCAGTGCCGGACCAGACGCTGGCGCAGTGTGGCCACCAGCGACTGGCCGGGGGCGTTCAGCCCCGTCGCCATCTGCAGGGGGTACTCGCCGCTGGTGGCTTCCCGCTGCACGCCGATCCTCACCACGGCTAGGCCGCAGGACTGCCAGAAACGCAGCAGTTCGGGCGTGGCCCCGAAACTGGTACCCAGCACCGCCAACCCTGCCCGGGCGCTCCAGTCCCGGGCCGCCCGCACCAGCCGCTGACCGATGCCCTGGCGGCGAGCCCCGGCCGCCACCGCGATCCGCACCACCCGCAGCATCCGCCCGCGGGCCGCCTCCGCCAGGCCGCCATGGCAGGCCAGCGACTGCGCCAGCAGGTGCCCCCGCAGCCGCCGCCGGCCCTGTGCCACCGCCTCGGCCAGCGGCGCCGGCAAGCCGCCTTCCCGTGCCGCCCAGAGCAGGCCGACAATCCGGCCCTGGACGCGGGCGCACCAGGTCTGCGCCGCCGGATCGTCCAGCCACTGGCGCAGATCCGCCGGCGTGGTGCGGTAGTGAGCGTCCACCAGCAAGCCGAAGGCCTCCGCCAGCTCCGCCTCCGGTGCCCCGGCCGGCGACCAGGGTTCCACGGTCACCCCACCCTCCGAACCGGCCGGTCCGGTCGCCTCCGAACCGCTGGCCGACAGCAGGAACAACCGGTCGATCAGCGGTTCCAGGGGGTCGGAGCCGGCCCAGCGCACCGGCTGGCTCAGGCTCAGCGCCTGCCAATGCGGCGTCTCCGTCTCCAGCGTCGCCCGGAAGCGGATCGCAAAGCCCCGGCCCGAGCCCTCGTATCCGTGCACGGTGGAGCAGAAGGCGACCCGGGGCCAGCCCAGCAGCAGCGCCCGCAGGCGGTCCGGGGGAATCGCCGCGGCTTCGTCCACCAGCAGCACTTCCGCCGGCGGCCGTAGGGCCAGCAGTTCCGGCACCGGCTGGTAGCGGATTTCCGCACCGGCGGCGGTGACCAGCCGGTCCGGCCCGACCTCGGCCAAGTCCCCGGTCAGCGCCGTCTCGGCGTGTCGCATCAGAGTGGCAATACTGTCCGGCGACGGTCCGGTGACCAGGATCCGCGAGCGGCCCCGCCGAAGCAGTTGTGCCGCCGCCAGGCCCAGAGCGGCGGACTTGCCCCGGCCCCGGTCCGCGGTCACCACCACCGGCCGGCGGCGGCGACCGAGACCGAAGCGGACCAGCGCTGTCACCAGCCGTGCCTGATCCTCGGTAGCGGCGACCCGAAACGGTGTCTCCGGCTCCGCCAGCACCGGCAGCGCCAGGGGCACCCGGGTGGGGCAGACCACCCGGATCAGCGAGTCGGAGGCCCGGAGCAGCGCAGCCATGCGGGCGGCGAACGGGTGCCGGTCGGCCCCGTCCAGGCCGGTCCGCGCGTAATCGGGGTCGTCGAAGGTCGGCCACTGGGCCAGCGGCGGCATCAGCCAGAACAACAGGCCACCGGCACGCAGGGTGCCGGCCAGCGCGGCCAGCGCATCCGGCGGATTGCCGTGCCAACCGTCCCAGACCAACAGGTCCAGCTCCCGGCCCAGCCAGTCCCGGGCCCGCGCCGGCGCCACCGGCATCAACGCCGGGTGGGGCCGGTCGTTCGCCGGCCCGGTCCACAGACCCGCCCCCCACAACGGTGTCGGCAGCTGCCGCCGTAACCACGCCAGCGCCTCCGGCCTCGGGCCCTCCACCAGCACCAGCCGGCGCTCCCCACGCCGCGCCAGCCGTTGCGCGAACGCGGACCAGTCGGTTGTGTCCGTTGTCATCGACTCCCTCCCGGCCCGGTATCCGCCCCGGCCGTTGCCCAGTACAATAGCGCCATGCCAAGCCACAGCCCATCCGCCCCATCCACGCCCCTGCCGGATTTTCTGACCGACGAGCAGCGGGCGATCATCACCGCCGGCTACGAGCACGCCGTGATCACGGCGGTGGCCGGCAGCGGCAAGACCTCCACCCTGGCGTGGCGCATCCGCTATCTGCTGGAGCAGGGACACGACCCCAACCGGATGCTGGTGCTGATGTTCAACCGCAGCGCCCGCGCCGATTTCCAGCGCAAGCTGGGGCAGGTCTGCGGCCAAACCGGGCTGGCCCTGCCGGAAATCCGCACCTACCACGCCATGGGCCTGCGATTGTACCGGCGCTTCGTGCGCGAGGGATACCTGCCGGGATTTTCCGAGCAGATCCTCACCGAGCAGGAGATCCACTATCAGGTCTGGCAGCTCACCCGTCGGCTGGCGCCGGAGGAACTCGCGGACGACATCCGCCGCAACAAGAAGGAGTACGTGGAAACCGCCAGCGGCTTCATCGACTTGGTGAAAACCACACTGTCGCCGGCAGAGGTGGTGTTCGAGTCCCTCGGCTACGCCGACCGCCACCGCTACCTGATCGACCTGTTCCACAGCTTCGAACAGTGGCGCAAGGGCGAAAGCCGGATCAGCTACGCCGACATGCTGTATGAACCGGTGATGGCGATCCACCAGAACCCGCCGCTGCAGCGGCGGGTGGGCAACAAGATGGACCTGATTCTGGTGGACGAGTATCAGGACACCAACGAGATCCAGCACCTGTTGCTGCGCTACGTCGCCGGCGACCGGGCCCGGGTCACGGTGGTCGGCGATCCGGACCAGACCATCTACGAATTCCGGGGCGCCCGGCCGGAGTTCATCCTCCGGCGCTTCAGCGAGGAGTTCGGCAACCCCCTGGAGCAGACCCTCAGCTACACCTTCCGTTACGGCCACCGAGTGGCGCTGCTGGCCAACCACCTGATCAGCCACAACCGGGGCCGCAAAGACGTGATGTGCCACGCGCACCCGTCCACCCCCGCAACCTCGGTGCAGCTGCACCGTTCGGAAACCGACGCCGGGCCGGTTCTGAAGATTCTGCGCACCCTGTCGCCGGAGGCGCTGGCCGACACCGCCATTCTGTTCCGGGTCTGGAGCCAGAGCGTTGCCATTGAGCTGAAACTGCTGGCGCGCCAGATTCCGTACCGGATCGATGCCGGCAAGGGCGCCCTGTTCAGCCGGGAAGTCGAGGCCATCATCGCGCTGTTGACGGTCGTCAGCGGCCGGCTCGCGGCGCGGCCGGAACTGGACCGGCGGGCCCTCGCCCGTCAGCTGCTGCGTTTTCCCCACGTCGGCCTCAGGGAACCGGAGCTGGACAGCCTGGCTCAGTTTCTGGCCGGCTTCACCGACGGCTGGCATGAACGGCTCCTGGCCATGGACTTCAGCGCGCTGTCCGCACCGGCCGCCCGCAAACTGCGCGCACTGGGCGACGCCCTGGCGCAACTGCGGGGTTTCCGGGGCCCGGCCGCGACCCTCCTGCGCCGTTACGCCGAGGCCACCGAGCTGTTCGAGGGTCTCCGTTCGCTGGCGCTGACCCACGAGAGCGCCGACGAGCGCATCGACACCGTCGAGGGCATCCTGAACTACCTCAAGGGCCTGGACGTGAACGGTGAGGATGCCCTGGAGCACCTGCTGGCCCTGAAGCGACAGGCCAGCGAACGCGCCGACCAGGGCGTCCTGCTGTCCACCATCCACCGCACCAAGGGCCTGGAGTGGGACACCGTGATTCTGCCCGGCCTGCAGGAAAAATACCTGCCCTACACGCCGCGTCCCCAGGACGACGCCCAGGCCTTTCTGGAAAGCGAGCGACGGCTGCTGTACGTGGCCATGACTCGGGCCCGCCACGCCCTGCACCTGATCACCCGTCCGGCCAGCCAGCGCCCGCATCTGGAGGGCGACCAGGGGCCCAGCCGGTTCCTGACCGAATGCTGTGTCGAGCTGTCCCTGGAACTGGGCGATCGGCTCCACCGGTCGCCCGGTGAACGTCCGTCCCGGCTGCACCTGGAGGCGCCGCTGACCGCCGTCGGCCAGCGCTACGCGGAGCGCGAGGGTGTCGAGGTGGCGGGCGCGCCGCAGCCGGCGGTCGACGCCAGCGCGCCGGTCTGGCACCACCCCCGCGTCAGCCATGCCATCTTCGGCCCCGGCACGGTGCTGGCCGAGGACGAGCGCTCGTTCGAGGTGCGTTTCGACCGGGGCGACACCCTCAACTTCAGCAAGAAAAGCGCCCACCTGTACTTCACCGCCCTGCCCTGACCGATTCCGGTCACCGGCGGCCAAGAGTGTGACAATGACGTAACAAAGCCCCGGCGGCCTTTGTGTTTTGCCCCCGGCTGCCTTAGATTCCCAGTAGACACGCTTTCCGTCGGTATCGACACAACACCCCAGGAACAGGAGGTTCGGCATGAACATCATGCGCCCCGTGGCGATGGCCGCCATCGCCTCGACCCTGGCCGGCCCGGCGCTGGCCGACCGTCAGGAAACCCTGTACATCAACCCCTTCGCCGCGTTCCAGCTGTTCGATGACGCCCGGGACCTGAGCGAGACCGGCACCTTCGGCGTGGGCGTCGAGTACCGGTTCATGCCGCGCTGGGCGCTGGAGGCCCTGTATTCCCGGGCCAGCGCCGACCGCAAATACGTGCCCGGCTCCTCCGACTTCGACGAAATCCGGCTCGACGGCACCTACTACTTCGCCGACCCGGACCAAGCCTGGAACCCGTACCTCTCGTTCGGGGCTGGCCACGCCAACTTCGGGGTCGACGATCCGGCGCCGAAGACCGCCGGCACCAGCCACGATGAAACCCGCGTCAACGTCGGCACCGGGGTGCGCTACAACATCTCCGACACGGTCTCCCTGCGCGGGGATCTGCGGGAATTCCACGGTGTCGATGAAAGCACCTTTGACACCCAGGTGTCGCTCGGCATCAGCGTTGCCTTCGCCCGTACCCTGGCCAGCGCCGCGCCGGCGCCCCGGCCGGTACCGGACAGCGACGGGGACGGTGTCAACGACAACCGGGACCAATGCCCGGGTACCCGTGCCGGGGCCACCGTGGACGCCACCGGCTGTGAACCGGACGCCGACGGCGACGGTGTCGCCGACGCCCGCGATGCCTGCCCGAACACGCCCCGGGGCGCCCGGGTGGACAGTCGGGGCTGCGAGCTGGACAGCGACGGTGATGGCGTGGTCGACAGCCAGGACCTGTGCCCGGACACCCAGGTGGGCGCCAAGGTGGACGACAGCGGCTGCGAGGGCGTGACCCAGACCATCCAGACCTTCGAGATCCGGGTCCAGTTCCCCACCAACAGTTCGGTGATCCGTGACGAATTTGATGCCGAGATCCGCCGGGTCGCCGACTTCCTGAAGGCCAATCCAAGCACCTTCGTGGAGATCGCCGGCCACACCGACAACCGGGGCGAGGCCCGCTACAACCAGTTCCTCTCCCAGCGGCGGGCCGAAGCCGTGGCCAACCGGCTGACCCAGGTGCTCGGCGTCAACCCCGACCGGGTCCGTGCCACCGGCTACGGCGAGGAACAGCCGATTGCCACCAACGACACCGCCGAAGGCCGTGCCGCCAACCGTCGGGTCGAGGCCCGCATCCAGGTCCGCCGTTGACATTCGGCCGCACCCACCAGAAAGGCGCCCCAGGGCGCCTTTCGTCGTTTCAGGGTGGGTCGCGCCGGGCGTCCAGCAGCAGGTTGCGGGGTGTCAACGCCCGCTCGCAGAAGGTTCCCAGCCGGACTCGGTAGCCCTGCTCTTCCAGAAACACGGCATAGTCCAGCACCAGCCACAGCTCCAGCGGACGCCGGAACAGGTGGCGCAGCAGTTCGTGCCGCCGCACTTGACGGAAACGCCGGCGCCCCACCGCCAACCAGTACGGCCAGTCCACCGCGTCCGGCAGTGGCAGCTGTTTCCGCGCCGCCGCCCAGCGGCAGAAGGCTTCGAACCCCTCCCGCATCAGCCGAGATGGGTGCGAGGGCACCGGCAGGTAGTGGTCGCAGCCCCGAAGCTGCCGCTGCAACGCATCGAACCCCAGCCGCCACTGGCTCGCCTCCGCCGTCTGGGCCCGGACCCGGGCCGGGGCGGTCACCGTTTCCTGCACCGCCAGGCGCAGCTCGTCGCGGTTCAGCGTCAGCCTGTCCGGGTTCCGCCGGATCCGTTCGGACAACGGCTGATGGCGGTCGGCGGCGGTCAGGTGGTAGCAGCAGGGAGACAGACTCAGGCGCGGCGCGGCGCCAGTGCCGGCCAAGTGCAGCAGGCGGCGGTGCAGGTCACCGCAGGCGTGCAGGGCGACACCGTGGGTGGCGTCCGGCCAGGTCAGGTCTCCGGCCATCACATCCTGGCAGCGGAGCTCGACGGCGTCACCGAACTGCCGCGCCAGCCGGTTGCCGTCCGCCACCAGTTGCGGGTTCCACTCGAATCCAGTGACTCCGGTCGGGCCGTGGCGGGCCAGGGTCCGGGCCAGGTGGCCCTTGCCGCAGCACCAGTCCAAGACACCGGTCGCCAGTGGCAACAACGCCGCGGCGAAGGCGCCGGCCTGCTGACGCTTGCGTCCAGGCATGTCGACCGCCTGCGTTTCCGGCAGGCGCACCGCCGCCAGCCGGTCCGGCGGCGGTGCCAGCGTCGGCAGCGCGATCCGTTCACCGTGGCCGGCCAGCCCCGGCAGCCAGCGACTCAGGCCGTTCGCCAGCTGTTCCGGGCGGGCATCGTAATGGTCACAGTCGGCGTCGCTCAGGGCTTCCAGCCAGGCCGCCAGTTCTGGCCACTGACGCGCCCAGCCGGGTTGGGGCTCCATGAACGGCACCGGCCGCCAGAGCGCCTCATGGGAACGCAGCCAATCGTTGAGTGCGCACCAGCGGGAGTAAAAAGACGGTGCGGGGTCGTGTAAACTCGCGTCCGGAGGAAACGACATGCAACTGGCCTTTGTACTTGTTGAACCCAAGGTTCCGGAAAACGTGGGCGCCGCCGCCCGGGCCCTGTGCACCATGGGCTTCGGCGACCTGTGGCTGGTCAACTCGGACCTGCACACCCGCCCCGAGGCCCACTGGCTGGCCCACGGCAGCCGCCACATCCTCGACAACGCGCGCATTTTCCCCGATCTGGCGACGCTGCGGAACTCCGTAGACCTGCTGATCGGCACCTCCGCCAAGCCCCGGCATCAACGCCAGCACTGGCACGGCCCGGCCGACCTGAAACAGGCGTTGGCCAACAAGGGAGCGTCGGTGGCCCGTGCGGCGCTGCTGTTTGGTCGGGAGGACCGGGGCCTGGCCAACGACGAACTGGCGCTGTGCGACCTGCTCACCGGCATTCCCATGCGGACCACCTACCCCTCCCTGAATCTGGCGCAGTCGGTGATGCTGTATGCCTGGGAACTGTCCGGGCTGCCGGCAGCCGCCGGGGACGTGTCCCCGGCCGGCGAGGATGGCCTGGCCGCCCTGCGCCAGCGTCTGGAACGGCTGCTGCCGGCGCTGGACACGCCGCGCGAGGGCAAGCTGGCACACTGGCTGTTCGAGCGGCTGCCGCTGCTGAGCCAGCGCGACATCGGCTTCGTCCACACCCTGTGCGGCAACGTCGAGCGGGCGTTGCGCCGAAAATAGCTATTCCTGGAAACGGCCGGGGCGAAAGGCGTCCAGGCACACCGCCGGCGGCTCGCCGTCGATCACCTGAGCAATGACATCGGCGCTGCCGGCGGACAGGGTCCAGCCGAAGGTGCCATGACCGGTGTTCAGGTACAGGTTGTCGCGGCCGCCACGGCCGATGATGGCGGGGCCGTCCGGGGTCATCGGCCGGAACCCGGTCCAGGTCTCCGCCGCATCCAGGTCGGCGCAGCCCGGGTAGCGGGACATGACCGACTTGCGGATGGTGGCGATGCGCGCCTCCGGGATGTCCCGGTTGAAGTCCGCCAGTTCCACGAAACCGGTGGCCCGGAGCCGGTTGCCCAGGCGGGTGGAGACGACCTTGTAGTGATCGTCGTGGATGGTGCTGGTGGGCGCGTGCTCCGGGTTGCTCAGCGGCACGGTAATGCTGTAGCCCTTGACCGGGTAGATCGGCAGGGTCAGACCAAGGGGGCGCACCAGACTGGGCGACCAGCAGCCGGCACAGACCACGAAGGCGTCCGCGGCCACCCGCTCCCGCTCGCCCTCGGGTGTGCGGATCGTCACCGCCTCCACCCGGCGCTCGTCGGCAACCAGCCGCTCCACCTCGACGTTGTAGCGGAACGTCACGCCCCGCTGCGCGGCAACGCCGGCCAGGGCCTGGGAGAACCGGTGACAGTCGCCGGTGCCATCGGTGTCGTAGCTGAGCCCGCCGTAGAGCGGGCCGTCGCCCACCATGCCGGGTTCGGCCTCGCGCACCTGCGCCGGCGTCAGCAACCGGGACGGCACGCCCACCTCCGCCAGCAGCGCCTGAATACGCCGGTATTCCTGCAACGCCTCCGGCGTGCTGGCCAGGTGCAGGACACCGCGGTGCGCCTGGTCGAAGGCCAGCTCCAGCTCCTCCTCCAGCGCCAGGAACCGGGCCCGACTGTGCATGCCCAGCCGCAGCATGGCCCGGCGATTCAGGCCGAACAGGCCCGGTGACCAAGCATAGCGCAGGGTCGCAAATAGGAAACGGACCGCCTCCACCGACGGCGGCACCCGCAGCTTCAGGGGACCGTCCCGGCGCAGCAACCAGGGCAGAGCCTTGAACACCATGGCCGGGTCCGCCCAAGGGTAGACCACGCCGTAGGAGCGTTGTGCCGCGTTGCCCTTGCTGGTTTCGTTGCCGGCCCGGTCATGGCGCTCCAGCACCGTGACCTCGTGCCCCCTCCGGTTCAGTTCAAAGGCGGTGGTGACACCGACCACGCCGCCGCCGATAACGACAATACGCATGCACGCCTCCTGATCGACTGATGCCTTGCTACCTGACCCCGTTCTTCGCCAACAGCCGCCGGTACTCCGCCAAGACTTTCCGGTCCTCGTCCGGATAGGCGGGCGCCAGCCGCTTGAGCTGTTCGGCCACCATCGCGGCGACGATCGCCCGCGTCTGCTCCTTGCGGTCGGCAGGCACCACGAACCAGGGAGCCTCCTCGGTGTGGGTCGCCGCCAGGGTCTCTTCGGCCAGGGCTTCATACTCCGCCCGGCGGACCCAGCCTTCAATATCGGATTTATCGAATTTCCAGCGCTTCCGGGGTTTGTCCAGGCGTGCCAGCAGGCGCCGCCGGTGTTCGTCCTCCGACAGGTTGAGCCAGACCTTCAGGATGGTGGTGCCCTCCTGTACCAAGTGGCGCTCGAATTCCCGGATCGACTGGTAGCGGCTGGGCCAATGGTAGGTGTCTTCCGGCCAGACCGGCCACAGACGTTCGCTGATCACCGCTTCATGGTGACTGCGGTTGAACGCCACCATATCCCCGAACCCAGGCAGGAACGGAACCACCCGCCACAGGAAGTCGTGCCGGACCTCCTGGCCCACCGGCCGGCTGAACGACCAGGCGTGGAAGCCGGCCGGATCGGTGTAGGTGGCCAGGGTCCGAATCAGGCTGTCCTTGCCGCTGGTGTCGGTGCCGTGTACCACCAGCAACAGGGCCTGACGGCGGTTGGCCCACAGCCGGCGCTGGTATTCACCGATGTCCTCCAGACTCGCCTGCAGCGGCGGCAGCCGCACCGAATCGTCCAGCAACGTGGGGTAATCCGAAAACCGGGGCCGGTTCGTAGAAAACGCCCAGGACTGGCAAAACCGTGAGATATCCATAGATGTCCTTACTCGGGAGGGTTTGGGTGAATGCGTGTGTAACCTGATAAACTCACCCCATCCACGTCCCAGAATAGCAGCCCCCACCGGCGCTGCACGGAGCCGTCAACGAACCATGAGCAAGACACGTCGCGAGATCCCGATTTTCGAGCACCCGATCATCGAGACCCACTGCCACCTGGATTACCTGAAGGACCGCCCCCTGGCGGAGACCCTGGCGGAAAGCCGCCGCGTCAACATCGAGCGGATCATCACCATCGCCGTGGCCCCGGACAACCTGGCGGCCGTCCGCACCCTGTGCCAAGCGGCGCCCTGGGTCTACGGCACCCAGGGCATCCACCCCCACGAGGCCGAGCACTACACCGACGCGGTGGAACGGGAGATCCGCGAGCATGTTCCGAACCCGGACATCGTGGCGGTCGGGGAGATCGGCCTGGACTACTACTACGATCACGCCGACCGGGACGTGCAGCGCCAGGTGTTCCGGCGTCAGCTGCAGATCGCCTGCGACGCCGGCCTGCCGGTGGTGATTCACAGCCGGGAGGCGGACGAGGACACCATCGCTATACTGAAAGAATTCGAGCACAGCCTGACCCGGCGCGGCGTCATTCACAGTTTCACCTCCGGCCCCGGGCTGGCCCGTTATGCGCTCGACCAGGGCTGGTGCCTGGGCTTCAACGGCATCACCACGTTCAACAAGGCGGAGAATGTCCGGGACATTGTGCGCATGACGCCCATTGAGCAGATCCTGCTGGAAACCGACGCGCCCTTCCTTACCCCGGTACCCTACCGGGGTAAGGAGAACGCGCCCTTCTACCTGCCGTTCGTGGCGGAGAAGATCGCGGAAGTGAAGGGGCTGGCGCTGGAACAGGTGGTGCGTCAGACCTACCTCAACAGCCTGAGAACCTTCTTCCGGGAACCATGATCAAGCGCATCCCCATCTCGGCCCTGAAGGTCGGCATGTACATCACCGACCTGAACAACGACTGGATTCCCCACAACAGCCAGCGCAAACGGGGATTTATCCGCCGGGAGGAGACGGTCGAGACCATCCGCCGGATGGGGGTGACATTCGTTTACATCGATACCGACCGTGGCCTGGACAGTGAGGACTCGGAGACCGCCGAGGCGGTGGACCGGGCCAATGAGGCGGCACTGCAGCGGGTTGGCGAGGAAACGCCGGCGCTGCAGGCCCGGGTGGCCCTGGCGGACGAACTGGAAATCGCCGAACGCATCCATGCCGAGGCCCAGGGCCTGGTGGGCAGTTTCCTGAACCACGTCAAAATCGGCAGCGCCCTGGACGTGGCCCCCATCCACCGGCTGGCGGACGAGCTCCAGCAGTCGGTGCTGCGCAACCCCAACGCCCTGAGCTGTCTCGGCCGCATCCGCGAGAAGGACAACTACCTGCTGGAGCACTCGGTCAACCTGAGTGTGCTCATGTCGCTGTTCGGCAACCACCGCAAGCTGCCGGCGGACGTGCTGCACCAGACCGTCGTCGGTGCCCTGCTGCACGATCTGGGCAAGATTCTGACGCCGGACGACATCCTGCACAAGCCCGGGCGCCTGACCCCCGAGGAGTTCGAGGTGATGAAGCTGCACGCCCGCCACTCCCGCGACATCCTGGCGGCCACCGACGGCATCGGCGAGATCACGGTGATCACCGCCGCCCAGCACCATGAAAAGCTCGACGGCAGCGGCTATCCGGAGGGTCTGAAGGGCGAGGAAATTTCCGAATACGGCCGCATGGTGGCGATTACCGATGTCTACGACGCCATCACCGCCGATCGCGTCTACCACAAGGGGATGACCCCAACCCAGGGGCTGAAGAAGCTGCTGGAGTGGAGCGGCGACCACCTGGACCCTGTGCTGGTCAAGGAGTTCATCCGCTGCGTGGGACTGTACCCGGTCGGCTCACTGGTGCTGCTGGAGAGCGGCCGGCTTGCCGTGGTGATCGAGAGCAACGAGCAGGACCAGCGCCTGCCGGTGGTGCGTATCATGTACCACACCCGGTTCCGGATGCCAGTTCCCGTGGAGACCCTCGATCTGTCGCGCCCCGGGTGCCACGACCGCATCATCCGGGCGGTGGACCCGGACGACTACCGGATCGATATCCGCAAGTTCATGACCTGAACCGGCGGCCTTATCCGTCCGCCAGCCCCTGGAACCGGCAGCAGCGGTTCCGCCCCTCCTGCTTGGCCCGGTACATGGCCTGATCCGCCTGGCGCAGCAGCTGATCTCCGTCCAGTTCCTCGCCCTGGGGGTACAGGGTGTAACCGATGCTGGCCGACACCTCCACCGTGTGGTTGGCCACCCAGACCGGCTCCGACACCACCCGCAGCATCCGTTCCAGCAGCCCGTGCAGCCGTTCCGGATGCTCCACGTTGACCACCTGGGCCGCGAATTCGTCACCGCCCAGCCGGGCCAGGGTATCCTCCTCGCGCAGCTCCGAACGCATGCGACGGGCCAGTTCCTTCAGCAGCTCGTCTCCCGCCTCGTGACCGAAGGCGTCGTTGACCGGCTTGAACTCATCCAGATCGATGTAGATCACCGCCAGCTGGTAGCCCTGGCGCCGGGCCTGGGCCATGTTCTGCTGCAGCCGGTCGGCAAACAGAACTCGGTTGGGCAGCCCGGTCAGGGCATCGAAATGCGCCAGGGTCAGCAGCTTCTGTTCCTGGGCCTTGAGCCGGGTAATGTCCGCGAACACACCCACGAAATGGCGGATACGACCCCGATCGTCCGGCACCCCGCTGAGGGTCAGGGCGAGGATGCGACTGTCCCCCTTCCGGTGCCGGCAGCTGAACTCACCGGACCAGAAGCCCTGAGCCCGGGCCGAGGTGAACACGCCCGCGCCCTCCTCCAACGGCAGCGGCGGCAGCTGCCCGACCGCCTCCTGCCGGGAGCGGCCCGTGATCTCCACGTAGGCGTCGTTGACATCAATCACGTTGCCGTAGCGGTCGGTGATAAAGATCGCCTCCCGGGCGTGCTCGAATACGCTGGCCGCCATCCGTTGCCGCTGCTCGGCCTCCTTGCGCCCGGTGATGTCGTACCAGGCGCAGAGCACGTACGGTTCCGGCTCGCCCCGTTCATGAATCGGCGCCAGGGTCATCTCCACCCAGACATCAGAACCGTCCAGGCGCCGGAACAGCCACTCGCCCCGCGCCACCTCCCCGGCGACCACCCGAGCCAGCAACGCCCCGGTATCCCGGCCCTCCGCCGACTCGCCGTCCCGGGGCAGAAACGCCGCCAGCGGCTGACCCAGCAGGGAACCCTCCCCCTCTGCCCGCAGCAGCTCGACCGCGGCACGGTTGCAATCCACGAACCGATCATCCCGCAGCACCAGCATGGGCTGCGGCCAGCTCTGCACCAGCCGCCGCAACCGCCGTTGCGCCAGCGACAACTCGCGCCGCTTCTTGCCCAGCCACAGGGTGGCCACGACCAGCATCAGCACCAGGGTGGCCACGGTGAGCAGCCAGGGCCGGTACTGCTGAAACACGTCGACCCAGGACACCAGCGGCACTTCGTCGTACGGCGCAATCCGCAGGCTCCGGGCCAGGTGCTCCACCGACTGGTAGTCGGCCGGCGGCGCGAAGCCGGCAATCCGGGCCGCCCGGGCCGCCGGGTGGTCCGGCTCCAGGGCGAACAGGGCCGAGGCGACCCGGCGCACCACCTCGCTGCGGACATGGGGCAGCGCCGCCAGGGGCCATTCCGGGTAAAGTCGGGTGGAGGCGATGTAGGGAAAGCCCGGCAGATTCTGGCGGTTCAGGACCCGGATCCGGGCCAGCAGGGCGCCGTTGTCCTCGGCCAGCTGTTCCAGAATGCCGGTGCGGATAAAGCCCGCGTCCGCGTCCCCGGACAGCACCGCCTTCAACACCCGGTCATGGCTGCCCACCAGCTTCAGGTGCGTTTGCCGGAACAGGTCGACACCGGCATCCCGGAGCTCCAGCGCCGGTGCCTGGAAGCCCCCCAGGAAATGGAACCCCGGGGTGGCGATGGTCTGGCCCGCCAGGTCCTTCAGGCTGGACAGGTCCGAGCGGTCGGCGGCGCTGAAGATCACCCCGCCGACGCTCTCGGTGGCCACCCCGCTCCGCTCCCGCACCAGGGTGGCCAGCACACCGGTCAGGCTGCGTTCGCTGCGGATCAGCAGGAAGTGGCTGGGGTTGGTGAGGAAAAAATCCAGCTGGTTGGCCGCCAGCGCCCGGTTCATGTCGTCCTGGCCCATCACCCGCAACAACACCGGCTGGCCTACCTTGTCCGCAAGGTAGTCGGCCAGGGGCTGGTAGCGTTCGCGAATGACGTGATCGGGGCGGTACGCGAAGACCCCGAAACGCAGCGCCGGATCTGACATGGCCTGCGCCGGCCAAGGCAGCAGCAGGGAGATCAGCAGGAGCAGGAGCGGGGCCAGACGCGGTCGAGGAGTCATGACAGGCGCCTCGGCAGGAAGGCGGGGTTGCACAGGCGGTCCTCGCCCAAGGGGGCGGGCAGCAGCCCTTCCCGGGTCAGCATCCGCGACAGGTGGCGGGCCACGGTCTCGATCCGTCCGTTCGGCGCCAGGTAGCGGTGGTTGCTGGACAGGTCCGGCAGCATGACGCAGGCCAATGCCGCCTGGACGTCCTCGGGGCGGATGTTCTGGCGGGCGGCGACCCGGTACACCGCATCGTGGCGATTCCTGACCAGATGCTGCTGTCCGCGGAAATACGCCAGCACCAGATCCGTCACCAGCGCCGGGTCCTGCTCCGCTCGACGCCGCGTGACCACCAGCACGTCGAAGATGGTTTCCGGAATCTGGCGGCTGTCGAACAGACGCACGCCCCCGGCATCCTCCAGCAGCGAGGCTACCGGCTCGTAGCAGACCGAGGCCGCCACCCGCCCCTGCTGCCAGGCCTCCAGATGCCGGTCCACCGGCAGATCCACCACGGTCAGCCGGTCCCGGGGGATGCCGGAGCGCTCCAGCAGGCTGAGAAACAGCACACCGGAGGCGCCGTTCATCTCCACCGCAACCCGCCGGCCCACCAGCTGTTCGACGCTGCCGATCTCCGGCCGGGCCACCAGCACATCGGCGCCCGCGGACACATCGGTGACCGCCACCACATACAACTCGGTTCCCCGGGTGTGCACCCGAATGGCTTCGTCCAGGGTCAGCGCGGCGCCATCCAGGGCCCCCGAGGCCAAACCCGCCATCGAGTCGCCCGCCGAGCGGCCCCGGACCAGCTGCAGGGGCGCGGGCAACCAGCCGAATTCCTCCGCCAGGTACAGGGGTTCATAGCCGATCCAGGGATGAATGCCGAACTTCAATGGCCGGGCCCGGCCACACCCGGTGCCCGTCATGGCAGCCACACCGGCGGCCACGCACATTCCCAAAAACCGGCGACGCTGCATCTAGGACTTCGACTCCCTGACTGGAATTCGGTACATGCTCCCTCAGTCTGATTCATCTTATCGGCAAATGCCCCAGCCGACTTGCCCACGGTCAATTCAACCCAGCGAAAGCAGGACCGCCATCAGCACCGGCGACAGAAAGGACAGCAGGAAGCCGGAGGCAATCGCCACCGGCACGCAGGCCAGCCCGCCACTGCTGCGAATCACCGGCAAGGTGAAATCCATCGCAGTGGCGCCACCGTAGCCGATGGCCATGGCCGGCCGGGCACCGATCAGCAACGGGATGAGCGCCAGGGCGATGATCTCCCGAATGACGTCGTTGAGAAAGGCAACGCCGCCCCAGGCCGGCCCCAGGGCATCGCCAATCACGATACCAGAGAGCGAATACCAGCCAAACCCGGCACTCAGGGCCAGAACATCGTGCCAGGGCAAGGCCAGCACCGGCACCAGGACCAGCCCCGCCAGCAGCGAACTGGCCACCACGGTCAGGGCGATGCCCAGCCCCTGGCGGTTCACCAGCAGCCGCCGTAATGGCAGCCCGGCGTTCTTCAGCTGCAGGCCGATCAGGAACAGCAGCAGCATCAGGGCCCAGGTCGCCAGCGACTCCGCCCAGGGTACCGGCGGCAGCAGGAAGCGCCCTGCCAGCAGCCCTGCCAGCACCGCCAGCAACGGCTTCAGGCCCGCCAGGAACAGGCGCCGATAACCCGGCCGCCCGGCCTCGCCGGAGGTCGCCACCGTCATCGGCCGCAGACGATGGAACAGCCACAGGCCGGCCAGGTTACACACCAGCAGGGTGGACACCAGGGCGAACACTTGCAGCGCCATGGTGCCCAGCTGCGACGCCAGCCCTTCCATCTGCCCCAGGCCGAGCCCGAGCAGGGCCAGGATAAAGTACACCAACGCCTCCACGGTGTGGTGCACCAGGGTCATCAGCCGTCGGTTGTCGAGGGCGATGGCGAACCCCAGGAACAGGGGGGCCAGAATCAGCAGGGCTCCGGACAGCATGGCATCCTCGGTATCGAATACTGGGAAGGGGCGCGGAGGCGCCCGCGGTGGCGTCAGTGCAGGGTGTGACCGGAGCGGTCCTGGACCAGAACCCAGGGGGCCACCACCACGGCCCACAATTCGGCGTTGCGGTCGTACCAGGCCCGGGCGATATCGGGGCTGACGTCCCCCACCCGCCCGTCGGCCATCCAGCACTCGAAGCGGGCTTTGTTGTCGGCGGTCAGTTCCACCGCCACCTCCAGCAGATCCAGCTCCGGCGCCACCCGGACCACTTGGCCGCGGGCGTAGTGGACTTGCAGATCATGCCAGTGAATGCGGGAAGTTTCCAGATTCAGTTTTGCCTTCAGTTCGTCCCGGGACAGTTCGGATGCCATCGTGCGTCTCGCTCGGTAAAACCAGGGGGGGCACAGGGTAGCCGATCCACCGCGCCGACTCCAGCCGCCG
The DNA here is from genome assembly GCF_001981305.1 of Marinobacter lutaoensis. Taxonomy (GTDB): domain Bacteria; phylum Pseudomonadota; class Gammaproteobacteria; order Pseudomonadales; family Oleiphilaceae; genus Marinobacter; species Marinobacter lutaoensis. Next base: position 739,636 of record NZ_MSCW01000007.1, read on the forward strand.
CGGGCCGGATTCAGCGGTCGACCAGACGCGACCAGATGTCGTGGATCTGCTCGGACAGGGTCATCGGGTCGAAGGGTTTGGGAATCACATCGGCGGCGCCCAGGGACAGGTAGCCGCTGACTTCCTCGGGCTGGACCTTGGCGGTCATGAACACGATCGGCGTGCGCTCGAAACCCGGCGTCCGGCGAATGGCCTTCAGGGTGGCGGGGCCGTCCATGCCCGGCATCATCACGTCAAGCAGGAGCAACTGGGGCTGGAACCCGGGCAGCGCCTCCAGAGCCTCGGCGCCCGAGGCCAGCGACTTCAGCTGAAAGCCGCCCACGCTTTCCAGGGCCAGCTCGGCCACCGTTCGGATGTCTTCCTCGTCTTCCACCAGCATGATACGGCTGAGTCGCCCTGACAGAGAATCCATGGCGTCGTTGCTCCTAGTCGTTCTGTGTGCCGGCGCCGGTGCCCCGGTCGCCCAACCATTCCTCGAGCCCCAGCAGGCGCAGCAGGCGCCGGCATTCGTCCACGGGCTCGCCCTCGTCCGCCAGCAGGCCGGCGGCTCGCATGATGATACGGTCCTGGGTCAGGTTTTCCCGGGGCAGGTAATGGACCGCGCCAATCATCTGCCGCAGTTCCAGGGGCAGGTGCCACTGGACCTTGAGTTTGTTGCCGTAGGGCTGAGCCCAGTCCTGAAGGCCAATCCGGGCCTCCTCCTCCGTCACCGCGTGCCCCTGGCGTACGTGCTGGTCCATGACCTTGAGCACCGCCAGCTCGCCGATCCGGCTGAGCAGGCCCGCGGTGTAGTAGACCGACGCCCGGCGCTTGCCCAGCGCCAGGGCGATCCGCTGTGCCTCCGCCGCTACCCGTTCGGACTGGGCGAGGTAGTCGTGGGCCAGCGCCCGCAGGTGACCATCCTGGAACCGGGCGGCGACATCCAGCGCCATGGCCAGGGCGTAGTTCAGGGCCATGCCAACCCCCAGCAGGAAAATGGCGTCCCGGACATCGCCCACCGGCTTGCCGGTGCGCCGGAACGAAGAGCTGTTGGCCACCTCCAGCAACCGGGTGCACAGGGCCACGTCCTTCCGCCAGCGCTCGGCCAGCTGGCCGGCGGACAGCTCTTCGGTACGGGACATCAGCGCCAGGATCTCGGCGGCGTCGGTCCTGGCGGGCATCTGGATCACGTTTTCCAGCTCCTCCGCCAGCACCGTGTCCAGGGCCTCGCCGGCGTCCCCGTCGCCTACGGCTGGCTCCGCCAGCGTCGCCACCAGGGCTTGCAGACGCGAGTGCAGCATCTCCACCTTGAACGGTTTGGTGATGTAACCGTTGATGTGGTAGTGCGCCGCCGTGAGGATGGACTGGCGGTCGGCGCGGCCGGTGATCATCACGATGGGTACGTCCGGGTCCCGGGCCCGCACCGCCCGGACCAGTTGCAGACCGTCGCCGTCCGGCAGGTTCCAGTCAATCACCAGGAGGTTGGGGGCGTCCCGCTGCCAGCGTTGCACCGCTTCGCTGAGGGTTGCGGCCTTCACCACCCGCATGCCCGGCTGCAATCCGGCCACCACGGTTTCCATCAGGTCGGCCATCAGGTCATCGTCTTCCACGATCAGGGTCTGCATCGGCTTAACCGGTCCTTCCCAGGTTGGAATCCGGGGCCAGGCTGACGCCGTTGCGGCCGGAATGCTTGCGTTCGTACAGGGCCTTGTCCGCGGCTTCGATGGCCGCCTCCACCGTGGGATAGTCGTTCATCCGGGCCAGCCCGATGCTGACGGTGACGGAAAACTCCTGGTCACCGGCGTTAAACACGATCCGGGACAGCCGCTCGCACACCGACGCCATCACCGCCCGGGCATCGTCCAGGGCGCAGTCCACCAGCGCGACAATAAATTCCTCGCCCCCGTATCGGCCCAGGATGTCGGATTTGCGCAGCCGGTGCCGGAGCAGGTTGGCCAGGCCCTTGATCACCATGTCTCCGGCCCGGTGGCCGTAGCGGTCGTTGACCCGCTTGAAGTGGTCGAGATCCAGCATCGCCACCACCGACTCCTGCCCGGCGCGCACGCTGCGGGCGAACTCATTCTCGATCTCGGCGTTGGCCAGCGAGTGCTTGAGCAGGCCGGTCAGGCTGTCCCGGGTCGCCAGTTTCTCCAGCTGCCGGGCCCGATAGCAGCGCACCAGCACCGCCCGTTGCAGGTAATGGTCCGATACCGGCTTGGTCAGGAAGTCGTCACCGCCATGGGACAAGGCCTCCAGCTGTCGCTCGCGGTTTTCCTCGGAGGACAGGTAGACGATCGGCAGCCCCAGCCATTCCGGGTCGAACCGGATCATCCGGGCCAGCGTAGCGCCGGAGTAGCGGCCCATCTGCATGTCCATCAGCACCAGGTTGGGGCGGAATTCCGACAACGAGGTCAGCAGCGTGGAGGGGTCGTTGACCCGGCAGACCACCAGGCCCACCTCTTCCAGCACTAGGCTGTAGTGCTCCAGCAGCTCGGGGTCGTCGTCGACGATCATCACCCGTCCGCGGTCAAGCTCATCCCGCTCGCTGATCAGGCGTTCGATAAAGTCCACCAGCAGGGGCAGGTCCAGGGGCAGGGTGAAAAACCCGTCCATGCCCTTTTCCGCCAGCACGTAGCGTTCCAGGAAGGTGTCCTCCTCACCCAGGCACACCACCGGTGGCCGGTCGTTCCCCAGCGCCAGGAACGGCAGCTCCGCCTCCAGCTCCCAGTCGTACAGCACCACCGCCGACACTTCCCGCGCCAGCACCGCCGGGTCCAGCGCTTCAAGCTGATCCACCAGACGGGGCTGGAAGCCATGCAGGGACAGGCCCTGGCACAGGTCCCGACTGACGTCCGACGACGGCGCCACCACCAGCACCACCGGTTCCGCCGCCCGGGCCACCGGCGCCCGGCCAGGCTCCGTCGTCACCGCGCTGGCATCGTCCCGGTCGCCTTCCTCGGACAGCCACTGCACCAGGCGATCCACCTCCCGCAGGAACTCGGCGTTGACCACCCGGGCAATGGGCTCGGCCCGCACGGTGCCATCCGGATCGGTGGCCAGCGCCTCCGCCAGCGGCTTGAGGGCGATTTCCAGCTGTCGGGCCAGCTTGCCCAGCTCCGGAAAGCCGAAGGTGCCCGCCGACCCCGCCAAGCGGTGCAGCGACTGGTAAACGGAGAGCACATCCGCGGCCATGAAACTGCCGGCGGCAATGCCGGAGGCCCGGGCCTGGACATGGGCCAGCTCGACGGCGGCCTTGGTGCGAAACCGCTGTCGCAGGATTTCCAGTTTCTGGTTCACGTCGGATATCTTTGTCTTGGGCATAGCTGTCCGGGCCAACTTGGTACATCATGACATCTGGATTCCCCAGGCATCCTCAAGAATACAAGCAGGATTCCGCCCAAGTTACCAGAGGTATTTTGTGCTGCGTACGTTCTCCCTGGGTACCCGGCTCGCGCTGATCACCATCGCCGGCACCCTGACCACGGTGGCCTCGGTGCTGCTCATCGCCTACTCCGCGCTGGTCGAGGACTTCGAGAGCATCCTGACTCACCAGCAGCGGTATGAGACCCAGCGCATCGCCCGGACCGTCGATGAGAAGCTCAACCTGCGCGTGGACCTGTTGTCGGAATTCGCAAAGAATCTGTCCGACGGCGGGTCGCTGCGCGACCGGACCGAGATGGAACAGCTGCTGGCGCGCCAGCAGATGCTCCAGCAACTGTTCCCGGATGGCCTGGTGGTGTTCGACGAAAACGCCACGGCGCTGCTGGAAACCCTTCACGTGCCCGGTCGCATCGGCACCAACTACGCCGACCGGGAGCATTTCCAGCGCCTGATGCGCACCCGCCAGCCGGTGATCAGCCGGCCCATGATCGGCCGGGCCACCGGCGTTCCCCTGGTCACGTTCTCCGCGCCCATCGAATCCGACGACGGCGCTCTGCTGGGTATCGTCTCGGGCGTTCTGAGGCTGGGCGACGCCAGCCTGCTGCCGCCAGAAGAATTGCACGCCATGCAGAAGGATGGCGCGCTCTTCCGCGTCGTCGACCCCAATAACTTCCTGTTCATCGAAGGCCGCGAGGGGCTCGGCAAGGCCATTCAGAGCCTGCCACCACCCGGTGCCGATCCGCTCATCGACGCCGCGCTCTCCGGCATCACCTTCGGTCAGCTGACCACCGCGGACGGCCGCCGGCTGGTCTATGCCACCAGCTACCTCGAACCTCTGGGCTGGCTGTTCATCCGTGCCGTGCCCATGAGCTGGGCCACTGCGCCGGCCCAGGACTCATTCCTCAAGTTCCTCAGCATCAGCATCGGCATCGCCCTGGCCATCGCCCTGTTCAGCCTGATTGCCACCCGATCCGCCACCCGCCGCCTGGAAGCCATGACCCAGCGGATCGATCGCATGGTGCGCTCGCCGGAGGGGGTGCGGCTGGAGGAGTCCGGACCGCCGGAAGTGCGCGATCTGGCCCGGGCCTTCAACCGCCTGATGGACGAACGGGACAGCATGGCCACGCTGAAGGAAAATTTCGTCTCCAACGTCAGCCACGAGCTGAGAACTCCCCTGACCTCCATGAACGGGGCCCTGCGCCTGGTGCACTCCGGCGCCACCGGCCCGCTGCCGCCACGGGCCGGCGACATGGTGCGCCTGGCCCTGCGCAACGGCGAGCGCCTGCAGGGGCTGATTTCCGACCTGCTCGATTTCAGCAAACTGACCTCCGGACGGATGTCGGTGCGGATGCTGGACGTACCCGTGGCCGAGGTCATCCGGGACACCATCGACGGCAACCAGGCCCTGGCGCGGGAGTATCAGGTGACCCTGACCGGACACGGCGACAGCAACCTCGCGGCACAGGCCGACCCGCACCGGCTGCGCCAGGTCCTCGATAACCTGGTCAGCAATGCGATCAAGTTCTCTCCCCCCGGAGGCACCGTGACCCTGAGTGCCCGCCCAGGCAACCACGGCACCGTCCGGCTGATCGTCAGCGATCAGGGCAAAGGCGTGCCGGCGGCCTTCGAGCAGCAGCTGTTCGAACGTTTTGCCCAGGCCGAGACCGGCACCAACCGGTCGGTCAGCGGCACCGGTCTCGGTCTGGCCATCTGCAAGGAGCTGGCCGAGCTGATGGAGGGACGCATCGGCTACTATTTCGAGGCAGGGGCCCATTTCTGGCTGGAGCTGGCGGCGGCCCGGCCTGCCCGGTCCGCCGCCCTGCGCTATCCTGAGGGGAAAACAGAGAGCCACCGATGAAGCACGGCGATCACGACACGGTGTCCGACCGCAGCGAACCACAGCGTGCGCTGCACCGCATGGAACAGCAAAACCAGGCGCTGAGCATTCTCAACGAACTGGCGCTCGACCAGTCCGGGACCGACGAGGAGAAAATCCGCACGGCCCTGATCCGGGGCGCCGACTTTCTGGGACTGCCGGTGGCCATCCTGAGTGAGATCACCGGCGAGGCGTACCTGGTCCGGGCCACCAATGTTCCCGAGTCGGCCGACCTGTACCCGGGCCAGCTGTTTTCGCTCGGCCAGACCTACTGCTCCATTCTGCTGCGACAGCAGGGCTGCCTGGCAATCCACCATATGAGCCAGTCACCCTACCGGAACCACCCATGCTATCGGGCCTTTGGTCTGGAGGCCTACATCGCCGCGCCGGTGATCATTCAGGGGCGCACCTTCGGTACCCTGAACTTTTCCTCCCCGGACCCCAGGCCGCACCCGTTCACCGACACCGAAATCACCTTCGTAACCCTGCTGACCAAATGGCTGGCGAGCCTGCTGGAGGGCCAGATCACCGCCCGTACCCTGACCAAGCTGGTGCGTCAGGCGCCCGGCATGCTGTACCAGTACCGGCAGTGGCCGGACGGCCGCTCCGCCTTCCCCTACACCAGCCCCGGCATCCGGGACATCTACGGCTGCAGCCCCGAAGAAGTGGCGGAGGACGCCTCCCGGGTGTTTGAACGCATCCACCCGGACGACCTGCCGGCAGTGGCCGAGTCGATCCAGACCTCCTCCACCCACCTGAGCACTTGGCAACACCAGTACCGGGTTCGCAGCGACCGGGGCTGGCGCTGGGTGGAAGGCCGGGCCACCCCCGAGAAGCTGGCCGACAACAGCATCATCTGGCACGGCTACATCACCGACATCGACGACAAGAAGCGCACCCAGTTGGCGCTTCAGGAAAGCGAGGCCCAGCTGCGCCGGCTGTTCGAGCTGTCGCCCATCGGCATCGCCCTCAACGATCTGCACACCGGCGCTTTTCTGGCCGTCAACGACGCCCTGCTGGCGCCGACCGGCTACCACCGCGAACAGTTCCTGGGCCTGCACCCGTCGGCTCTGATGGCGGGCGATTTTCCGGCCTTCCGCAGCCAAGTCATGCGAGAGCTGAACGACACCGGCCGGTTCGGCCCCTACGAACTGACCATCACCCGCCACGACCGCTCCCACTATCCGGCCTTGGTCCAGGGCTTGGTGATCAAGGGGGACGCCGGCCAGACCCTGATCTGGACCCTGGTGGAGGACATTTCCGAGCGCAAGAAAGTCGAGCGGATGAAGAACGAATTCATTTCCTCGGTCAGCCACGAGCTGCGAACGCCCCTCACCTCCATAGCCGGTTCCCTGGGCCTGATCGCCAGCGGCGCCCTGGGCCAGCTGCCGGACAAAGTGGCGCAGATGGTGCAGATCGCCGCCCGCAACAGCGACCAACTCAAGCACCTGATCAACGACCTGCTCGACATGGAAAAACTGGTCTCCGGCCGGATCCGCATGAGCATCGAACCCGCGCCCCTGTTCCCGGTCCTGGCGGAGGCGGTGGAACAGCTGCGGACCTACGCCATGGACCGCGAGGTGTCCCTGGCCCTGGCCCCGGACCACCCCGACCGAAGGGCGGCGTTCGACCGACACCGGTTGCAGCAGGCGGTCATGAACCTGCTGTCCAACGCCATCAAGTTCTCCCCCCGGCAGGCCCGGGTGGACATCCGGATCCGGCCACGGCCCGGCCACCTGCGGGTGGAGGTCAGCGACCGGGGACCCGGCATCCCCTCCAGTTTTCACCCCCAGCTGTTCGAGAAATTCGCCCAGGCGGACAGTTCCACCACCCGGGATCAACGGGGGACCGGACTCGGTCTGGCCATCACCCGGGAAATCATGACCCAGATGGGCGGGGAGGTCGGTTTCCGCACCCGGGTGGGACAGGGTTCGACCTTCTGGCTGGACATTCCCAGGGCGCCATAGATACAGGACGTAGCCGATGACTTCCTCCCGCTGGCAACATTCCTTCCGCAGACTGATCTGGCTGGCCCGGGTGGTCGGGCTGCTGCTGCTGGCGACGGTGGCGGTGGTTCTGGACATGACCGCCACCGAGCGGCACCGGGCGGAGGTGCGCCAGCAGTGGCAGGAGCGTCTCGACGGGCTCAGCCTGCGCCTGCAGAGCCTGATCCTGCAGAACATCCAGACCGTCTGGGGGGTCGCGGCCAATGTCGCGGTCGACCCCGACATCGACGACCCGCGTTTCCAGGAGCTGGCCTCGGTGGTGTTCCGGCTGGCGCCGGAACTGAAAAACATCGGCCTCGCCCCGGATTTCGTCATTCGCCACATCTATCCGGTGGAGGGCAACCGCACCGCCCTGGGCCTGAACATCGCCGAACAAAGCCTGTCGTCCCAGGACATCGCGCTGCTGAAATCGTCCCGCAACGTGGTCTTCACCGGGCCCATCCAGCTGGTGCAGGGCGGAACCGGGCTGGCCGGCCGCATTCCCATCCACCGCCACGACACGGACGCATTCTGGGGCGTGGTGTCGGTCATCCTCGACCTGGAAAAGCTGTACACCTCCGCTGGCCTGACCACGCTGCCCGAATCCACGCGCCTGGCCTTGTCCCGCGTCCCGATCCCCGGCCAGGACGACGCCACCTTTTTCCGATCCGGCCTGGGCAGGCTGCAGCATCCGGTGGTCAGCACCCTGTCCTTCCCGGGGCTGCAGTGGACGCTGTTCGCCGAGCCCGTCTCCGGCTGGCCCAGCCACCCGGAATCGCCCTGGCTGTTTCGCGGCGCCCTGGCCCTGGCCTTCCTGCTCGCCACCCTGGGGCTGTTCTGGCTGACCCACTTGATGCTCCGGGAGCAGGCGATGCAACGGCGTTTCGCCGGCCTGTTCGAACTCTCCCCCACCGGCATCGGCCTTTACGACAGCCACACCCTGCGACGCCTGGCGGCCAACCCCGCGCATCTGGCCAGCTTCGGTGAGGCCTCCCGCTCCCTGGTCTATTTCAACCACCCCCGGGATGGCTACGGCGGGCCGGCGGGGGAACCGATCGACCTGAGGACCCGGCTGCGCGCCAGCGGCACCCTCAGCGGCGTGGAAGGATACTATCGCTGCCAGGACGGCCAGCTGCGGCCGTTCCTGCTGAAGGGGCTGGAGATGGCGGACCTGGATCAGGGCAGCGTGATCTGGCTGATCACCGAGGACATGACCGAGTACAAGCGGCTGGACGAGATGAAGAATCAGTTCATTTCCACGGTCAGCCATGAGCTGAGGACGCCCCTGACCTCCATCTCCGCGGCCCTGGGCCTGATGGTGAACGACAAGGCCGGGCCCCTGCCGGACAAAGCCCGGGAACTGGCCAACCTGGCCCACCGCAACAGCCAGCAGCTGACGTTCCTGATCAATGATCTGCTGGACATCGAAAAGCTGGCGGCCGGCAAGATGACCTTCCAGTGCCGCCCCTGGCGGCTGACGACGCTGCTGGCGGAGGCCCGGGACAACATGTCGGTGTTCGCCCACGAGTACCGGGTGCAGCTGGCTCTGGGTGACGTGCCCGAGGTGCTGGTGCTGGTCGACCGCCAGCGTTTCGGCCAGGCTCTGGCCAACCTGCTGTCCAACGCCATCAAGTTTTCCCGCCAGGACGGCACCGTGTACCTGCACGCCGAGCACCATCCGCCCAGGGTCCGGGTGTATGTCCGGGACCATGGCGAAGGCATTCCGGACGCCTTCCGCGAACGCATCTTTGAGAAGTTCTCGCAATCCGACGCCTCCGACCGCCGGCGCAAGGGCGGGACCGGGCTGGGCCTGGCCATCACCCGGGAAATCATCGGGCGCATGGGGGGCAGCGTGGAGTTTGAGTCGGTGGAAGGGCAAGGCGCCCTGTTCTGGCTGGAGATACCCACGGTGGAGACCGTGGCGGAGGGAAACCGGGCGCCCCGGAGGGCGCCCACCTGACCGACCCGGGGCGTCAGGCCGACTTCAGCATCTCCCGCACCACGTAGTGCAGGATGCCGCCGTGCCGGAAGTACACGGCCTCGTTGGCGGTGTCGATCCGCGATATCAGCTCGCACCGGGTGCTGGAGCCGTCCGCGTAGGTCACCGTCATGGTGAGGGTCTGTCTCGGCTGGATGTCCCCGGCCAGCCCCTCGATGGTGATGGTTTCCTCGCCGGTGAGTTTCAGGCTCTTGCGGTCCACCCCTTCGGGGAACTGCAGGGGGATCACCCCCATGCCGATCAGGTTGGAGCGGTGGATGCGCTCGAAGGACTCGGCGATCACCGCGCGCACGCCCAGCAACCGGGTGCCCTTCGCGGCCCAGTCGCGGCTGGAGCCGGTGCCGTACTCCTTGCCGGCAATCACCACCAGGGGCGTACCCTCGGCCTGGTACTTCATCGCCGCGTCGTAGATCGGCATCTGCTCGCCGGTCGGCACGTAGCGGGTGTAGCCGCCCTCCACGCCGTCGAGCATCTCGTTACGGATGCGGACGTTGGCGAAGGTGCCCCGCATCATCACCTCGTGGTTGCCCCGGCGGGAACCGTAGGAGTTGAAATCCTTGGGCGCCACGCCACGGGACTGCAGGTAGCGACCGGCCGGAGAGTCCGGCTTGAAGGAACCCGCCGGGGAGATGTGGTCGGTGGTGACGGAATCCCCCAACAGGGCCAGGATCCGGGCATCCCGGATGTCCTCGACCGGCTCCGGCTCCTCGCCCAGCCCCTCGAAAAACGGTGGGTGCTGGATGTAGGTGGACTCGTCCGACCAGGCGTACACCTTGCTCTCGGGAACCTGGATCGATTTCCAGGTGTCATCCCCCTCGAACACCTCGCTGTACTCCTTGCGGAACATGTCGGTACGCACCTGCTCCACCGCCTCGGCGATTTCCTGTTGGCTGGGCCAGAGGTCCTTCAGATAGACCGGGTTGCCCTCGCGGTCCAGCCCCAGCGGATCGCGGGTCAGGTCCACCCGCACGTTGCCGGCCAGGGCGTAGGCCACCACCAAGGGCGGAGACGCCAGCCAGTTGGTTTTCACCAGCGGATGCACCCGTCCCTCGAAGTTGCGGTTGCCGGACAGCACCGACGCCACCGTCAGATCGCCATCGACGATGGCCTTCTCGACCGCCTCCGGCAACGGCCCGGAGTTGCCGATGCAGGTGGTGCAACCATAGCCCACCAAGTTGAAGCCGAGCCGGTCCAGGTCATCCTGCAGGCCGGCCACCTTCAGGTAGTCGGTGACCACCTTGGAGCCCGGCGCCAGCGAGGTCTTCACCCAGGGTTTGGTTTTCAGCCCCTTCTGCACCGCTTTGCGGGCCAGCAGGCCGGCGGCCATCATCACGCTCGGGTTGGACGTGTTGGTGCAGGAGGTGATGGCGGCGATCACCACCGCGCCCGGATCCAGGCGGCAGGTTTCGCCGTTCAGTTCCAGCGGCTGGCTGGCGGGATGTTCAAAGTAGCTGTCCTGGACGCCAACGGCGGTCTGCCCACCCTCGGACTCCAGCTTGCCCTCACGGCTGTCCGCCGCCCCCTCGGCCGTGGCCATCAGCAGTTCGAAGGTGGCCTTCATGCGCGTGAGCGGCACCCGGTCCTGGGGCCGTTTGGGGCCGGCCAGGCTGGCCTCGACATCGCCCATGTCCAGCTCCAGGGTGTCCGTGTAGACCGGCTCATGACCGGGCTCGCGCCACAGCCCCTGGGCCTTGGCATAGGCTTCCACCAGCGCCAGCAGGGCGTCGTCGCGGCCGGTCAGCCGCAGGTAGGTAAGGGTTTGCTCGTCCACCGGGAAGAAGCCGCAGGTGGCGCCATACTCCGGTGCCATGTTGGCAATGGTGGCCCGGTCGGCCACCGGCATGTCCTTCAGGCCGTCGCCGTAGAACTCCACGAACTTGCCGACCACACCTTTCTTGCGCAGCATTTCGGTGACGGTCAGCACCAAGTCGGTGGCGGTAATGCCCTCGCGCAGCTTGCCGGTGATCTTGAAGCCGATCACCTCGGGAATGAGCATGGACACGGGCTGGCCGAGCATCGCCGCTTCCGCCTCAATGCCCCCCACGCCCCAGCCCAGCACGCCGAGGCCGTTGATCATGGTGGTGTGGGAGTCGGTACCCACCAGGGTGTCGGGATAGGCCAAGGTCTTGCCGTCCACCGTCTTCTGCCAGACGGTCTTGCCCAGATACTCCAGGTTCACCTGGTGGCAGATGCCGGTGCCCGGCGGCACCACGCGGAAGTTGTCGAACGCCTGCTGGCCCCAGCGCAGGAACTCATAACGCTCCTTGTTCCGCTCCATTTCAATGACCACATTGTCCCGGAACGCGGACGGGTCGCCGAATCGGTCCACCATCACCGAGTGGTCGATGACCAGATCCACCGGCGACAGCGGGTTGATCAGGGCCGGGTCCTTGCCCGCCCGCTTTACCGCCTCCCGCATCGCCGCCAGATCCACCACGCCGGGCACGCCGGTGAAGTCCTGCATCAGCACGCGTGCCGGCCGGAACTGGATCTCAGTGTCGGAGCGGCGGTCCCGCAGCCACTGTACCATGGCGTCGATGTGGGAACGGTCGACGGTGGTGCCGTCCTCGTGACGCAGCAGGTTCTCCAGCAGCACCTTCAGGGAAAAGGGCAGCCGGCTCAGGTCACCCAGGGTGTCGGCGGCCTTCGACAGGCTGTAGTAGTGGTAGGTCGTACCACCCGCTGTCAGGGTGGAGAGGGTATTCAGGCTGTCTTTGCCAAGACGTTCTTGCGACATGTGTGCCTCCTTAAATCGTCGATACGCGAACCTTGCGGAAGGCTTGGAACGGGCCCCGCGGGGAGCGTGGCCGGGCGGGGCGTCCGTGATGCTGAACTCAGGGTGGCGGAAACACCGCGAAACGTGAAGTCACCTATTACTATTGCACCGATTGACCAGACTTCAACCGCGACTACGTGAATGTTCGATATTCCCGCGGTGAATGGGTTCCACTGTTCTGATAACGGGTTAGCTGCGTCTCCGGCCCGCATCTGTCATCATGGAACCCGCTTCCATCCGACGGATCAGGACCTGAACCCCGCGTGAAACCCGATTGCCACTACCACCCCGGAGATCCCGCCAAATGGCACTGCGGCCAGTGCCAGATTCACTACTGCGGCCGCTGCATGCCGGACGCCGATCCACGCCGGCGCCGGGCGCTCTGCCCCCAGTGCAGTCAGGCCATGCGCTACCTGGGTGCCGGCACCGAGGTCACACCGTTCTGGAACCGGCTGGGCGCCTTCTTCCGCTACCCGTTCCACCTCGATCCGTTGCTGGTAATCGCCATCTGCACCCTGGTGCCGCTGGCGGCCCCCGCCAACCTGTTCGGACTGCTGTTGGCGCTGGCGTTGGCCGTGTGCCTGTTCAAGTACACCTACGCGGTTATCCGGCACACGGCAGACGGCCACCTGCGACCGCCCCCCGCCGCCGTCGCCTTTACCGGCGAGGGCTTCCAGGTGGTCTTCCTGCAGCTGTTGGTGTTCGTGGCCCTGGGTGGACTGGTGGCGGCCGCCGCAATCTTCGGTGGCGCACTGGCAATGCTGCTGGCCATGGCCCTGGTGATTCTGGCGTTGCCCGCCAGCATCATGGTGCTGGCGATGGAACAGTCGGTGGCGGCCGCTCTCCATCCGCTGAACCTAACGGCGCTGATTTCCCGGATCGGCTCACCCTATTTCCTGCTGTACGGTTACCTGATTCTGCTGATCCTCGCTTCCGGCGCCGCCCAGGACTTCGCCCTCAGTCACTTTCCGGCCTGGCTGGCGATGGCGCTGGCCGGTTTCCTCAACAGCACCTTCACCCTGATTCTGTTCCACATGCTCGGCTACCTGCTGCTGCAGTACCGGGACGAGCTGGGCCTGGCGCCGGAGCCGGCGGAAGCCACCGCGGCGCCGGGGGACCGGGACCGCAGCACTCGTCTGGACGCGGACATCGACATGAACCTCAAGGACGGTCACTACGACCGGGTCCTGGCGCTGCTCAAGGATGCCCTGAAGCGGGAACCCGACAACCCCGTCAGGATCGGCCAGCTCTACCGGCTGCTGGCGGCCCGGCGGGACCTGCGGGAGCTGTATCGGTATCACCCCCGGATTCTGTCCTGGCTCGCCGACCGCAACGACGGTGACGCCATCGCCGAGCTGCTGGCAGCCCTGACCGAAACCGATCCGATGTTCCGTCTGGATGACCCCGGGCTGTCGGTCGATTGCGCCCGGGCGTTGTACCCGCGTGGCCACTACAAGCCGGCTCTGCGCCTGCTGCAGGACTTCCACAAGCGCTTCCCGGACAGCGACCGGCTGGCCGGCGCCTACCTACTGGCAGCCCAGGCCCTGGCCAACGGCCTCGGGCAATGGCAGAAGGCCACCGCGTTCCTGACCTTCGTGAAAACGCGCTGTGCCGGCCAGCCCATGCATGACCAGGTCGAGGCCTATCTGGCCCAGGCCGCCGCGCAGCAGCCACTGAAGGGTCCCGGGACAACCGTTTTCCCGGGCGAGTGACTCAGCCGGCGTCCAGGGCCTGCAGCTGCTGACGGTAGTGGCGGGCCTTGGGCTCCATCTGGCGTTTTTCGAACTCCTGCACCAGCAGCCGGCAGGCCTCCCGCACCAGCACCGGGTCCCCCGCCGAACGCAACCGCTCGAACGCCTTCTCCGCCACCTTGAACTGCTCAAGCCGGAGGCTGGCGAACAGCACCCGGTTGTGATCCTCCGGCGCCAGCGGATGGTGAGCCTCACCCTGGCCGAGAAACTCCTGCCAGATGGCAATCATCTGTTCCGGCTGTTGCCGTTTCAGGGATTCAGCCATCCATTCGCGGGCCAGCTCCCGGTAAGCGGGCAGGTCGGGCCGCAGCTTGGCGAGTTGGTACAGGTGCCGCAACAGAATCGGGCGATCCGGGTAGTGGGCCCTCAGGGCCTCGAACTGGCGCCGGGCCAGGTCGAATTCCATACGCCCCAGACTCGCCATGGCCTGGGCGTAACCGGCGGTGAAGCGGGCATCCTGCGCCTGCTCCGGCTCCGGCCCCTCGAAGAACACCTCCCGGACCTGCAGCCAGCTTCGGCCAAACAGCCCGACCAGACCGGCGCCGGCCAGCAACCCGCCAGCGTGGGCCATGTAGGCGACCCCGGTGGCGCCGGCGAACCAGTAGTCATAGATCTCTTTGCCCAGCCACACCGGCAACAGGGCCAGCGCCGGAGCCCGGAAATAATTGAAGTAGACGCCCAGAAAATAGAAAAAACGGATTTTCCGGAGCCCGTAGATGGCCACGTACATGCCCATCAGCCCGGAAATGGCACCGGAGGCCCCCACCAGCGGCGTCAGGCTGCCCGGCGAAAACGCGGCGAACACGAGGCCGGACAGAATCCCACACAGCAGGTAGGCCACCAGGAACCGAGCCGCACCCAGGGCCTTCTCGACGGTGAAGCCCAGCAGGAACAGGAACAGTAGGTTGCCGAGCAGGTGGCCCCAGCCTCCATGCAGGAACTGGTAGCTGATCAGGGTATGCAGGGTCAGGTGTGCCGGCACCAGGCCCAGGGCCTGGGCACTCAGTTTCTGGACATAGGCCTCGTCCAGAGCCACCCGCTGCTCCTGCCAACGGTCCCGCTCCGCCGGCGCCCACAGCAGGTCGCGGTTCGCCAGCAGATATTGGTAGAAGTCCCGGTCCAGCAGCAGAGTCACCGCCTGCCAGCCCCGTTCGTCCTGCTCCCGCAGTGTCTGGAAACGCTGCAGCTCGTGGACCCGCCCGGTTTCCTGGCCGAACCGGATCCGGCGCTCGAGGTAATCCTCGTACACCGGCGCCTCCAGGGTCAGAAGGTCGTCCTGCAGGTAGCGCGTGACCGCCTGCTCCAGCCTGGCGGGGTCGCGCCCCTGGTACAGGATGAACACCAGCAGGCAGGCCAGCATCAGTCCGAGGGTCACCCAGGGCGGGCGCTTCCAGTTGACGGTGTTCTCAGCGGGGATGATCAGCATGGGCGGTCACAATTGGTCATTTTCGGTCCCTGAACGGGTGTTTTTTACCACAGCGATGCCCGCTTTTCGCGCTGAAATGACGAATGAGGCGATGGCCGGGGCAAGTCAAGGCCCCGGGTGTGCCCCAGCGCACAGCCGGAGAGGTCCGCCGGTCACATGGCGGTCATGACCATGACCTTTAATCACGGGCCATCGGACAGGCGCGCTATCGACCATCCGCCAATTGCCGTTGTTCCCACCGCCGCCAATAGTGGAGGGGAACAACAAGAAGAACCGGATCGAGGAACCAAGGATACTGCCCATGACCACTCTTGTACTGGATAACCCCGAACTGCTGACCCGAGCCACCCTGGCGTCGGGCCTGACACCGGCGATGCCGGGCACGGCGGGACAACGCCCACACCGGATGAAGTTCCATTTCGGTTTCAACCGGCACGCGCTGGACGCCGAGGATGTTGAGTTCCTGTGCCTGCACGCCGCCTACCTGCGCCAGCACCCCGGCCTCAAGGTCCGGGTTCACGGCCATGCCGACAACTTTGGTTCCGAGGACTACAACCGCTTTTTGTCCCGGCTGCGGGCCAGCACCGTGGCGCGCCTGCTGATGCGCGAAGGGGTGCCGGAAAGCCAGATCCTGCTGGCCCACTGGGGCTCGTGCCGCCCCCTGGCCACCCCGGACGACCACGCGGCGAACCGCCGGGTGGAGCTGGAATACCTGAGCCAGGAAATGGCCCGGGCGCTGTAACCGGAAACGAAAAACGGGGGCCAAGCCCCCGTTTTCACTCCCGGCCGAGACGGGCTCAGCCGTACACCTGCCACACGTTCCAGAACAGCAGGATGGCCGTCACCAGGATCGCCAGCCAGGTCAGTACGATGCCGGCCATGCGCGCCAGATGCGGGCCCCCACGCCCTTGGATCATACCCCAGGCGTGCAGGATGCGCCCGGCCACCAGCGCCATGCCGAGCCAGTAGATCAGACCGCTGGCCACCCCGTTCAGTTCGGCGATGGCGAGCATCAGCAACGCCAGCGGCGCGTATTCCACCAGATTGGCATGCGCCCGTACCGCGACTTCGAAGTCCCGGTCGTCGGTCACGCCCAGTCCCTTACGGTATTTGAGCCGGTATTTCACCACCCGCGCCGACAACGCCAGCAGCAGCAGGCCGAGGACCGCTGCGAAAACCCCGGTGACAGGAATGATCATGGTCAGCCCTTTTTGAGTTTGTTGACGATGGCCAGCAACAGCACCGCACCTACGGTCGCCGTCACCAGCTCGCCAACGGCCCCCCGGGCGGCCAAGCCCAGCAGGCTAAACACCAGGCCGCCGATGAAGGAGCCGACAATACCAATGCCGATGTTGGCCAGCACCCCAAAGCCCCGACCTTTCATGATCAGCCCGGCCAGCCAGCCGGCCACGCCGCCAATGATCAAAAACAGTATCAGATTCATCGTTCACCTCTCCCTGCGGACGGT
The DNA here is from genome assembly GCF_001981305.1 of Marinobacter lutaoensis. GTDB lineage: Bacteria > Pseudomonadota > Gammaproteobacteria > Pseudomonadales > Oleiphilaceae > Marinobacter > Marinobacter lutaoensis. Next base: position 756,277 of record NZ_MSCW01000007.1, read on the forward strand.
TCAAGAGCAATCGTAACCTCCGCAAGACTGCCCTGTTTCCGAGCCTGCTTCAAGCCGTTCCCGGCGACACACCGGCGTGATGGCCTGGATCGCCTCCGACATCATCCGGTGGCACTGCGCCATCAATGCCGGCACGTCCTCGGTGGACAGTCCCCGGGTCTCCACCGGAGGCAGGATGCGAACGGTCACCGGTGCCCGCCGGCCGAACAGCCCCCGGGTCTGGCCGTCGTACTCGCTGGCGCACACCAGGGTGATCGGATAGCCAGACGCCAGGGCGGCGTGAAACGCCCCCTTCTTGAATGCCCCCAGCCCCCGGCCGTGGCTTCGGGTCCCTTCCGGAAAAACCCACAGGCTTTTGCGCTCGGCCACCAGGGCACGGCTGACCGCCTGCATGGCGGCAACTGCCTTGCGGGACTGCCCCCGGTTGAGGATGACGTTGCCGCCGAGCAGAAACACCTGGCCAAAGAACGGGACCCAGACCAGCGAGGATTTGCCGACGGTGACCGTCCTCGGCGGCAGCAGGTCGCCCATGACAAACAGATCATCGTTGTGCTGATGGTTGGCGATCACCACCGTCGGCCGTTGCCGCGGCAAATGCTCAGCGCCTTCCAGGCGCCGTTCCATCCCCAGCAGCCAGCGCCCGGTACGGGCCACCGCCCAGCCCAGCAAACGGTTGTTATCCGGATGGAAGGGGCGAGCCAGGTACAGCAGCAGCGCCGGCAGGCAGATGACCGGCACACTCAGCCAGGCCAGGAGTTTTCTTAGCAATCCCATGGTGGAACCGGGTCCCTCGTCAGGTCATTTTCAGCGCACAAGTGTACGCTAAAATCACAGGCGGGCAACCCTGTCATCCGGGCCATCCCCCGGGTCGCCGGACGCTGGCCAGGGCTTGGCGGTCACCACGTAGCGCAGGGGGCCGCCCGAGTCGAAGCTGTCGAACGGGTAACAGGTGATCAGCAACAGGCTGTGTTCCGGCAGCCGACTGGGATCGATCCACGCCCGCCGACTGTCCACCACCTGCGTCGAGGCCACCTGGAACCGTCGCCACTGGCCGTCCCGCCCCTGCAACCGGACCTCGCTGCCCGGCACCAGTTCACCCAGGTGCCGGAAGTGGGTATCCCGATGACCGGCGATGATCCATGGCCCTGCCGCTCCGGTGGGCACCCGGCCGGGACCGAAGGCGAGACTTTCGCCATGACCGCCCTCCAGCACAATCAAGCTCTGCCCCAGGTCCGGAAATGCCAGCCGCGCCACTGGCCAAGTATCCGCCCAGGGCCAGGGCCGCTGTACTTCCTGGCCAGCCTGACTCTTGGCCCAGGCCAGCGCCAGCAGCTCCTGGGCCAACAGTGCCTTGAGCGGGATCCAGAACCCGAACACCAGCAAGGTGGCGGAGCCGGTGAGCAGCAGCAGGCCCAGCCGTCTCATGCCCCCACCCTCCGTTGCAGCAGCACCAGCGCAACGGCGAACATCAGCCCCAGCGTCCCGAGGGCGATGAGCAGCGGCGCCACGGTGGCCGTCTGTGGATACCGCAGCATGCCCGCGCTGCTGCCCGCCGGCACCAGCGTCGGCACCGCGGTCCGGAGCAGCGGTTGTTGCGGCGCCCGCACCGGTGTCCGGTCCACCGCGACGAAACTGGTATAGGGGGACGCCAGCCGGTGAACCATCGCCAGCTGCACGATCGCCGCTTGGTCCGGTGCCACCCCCTCGATCCGGGCCTGATCCAGCAGACTGTCGATCCTGGCCCGGGCCCAGAGCCGATGCAGGCCAACGCCCGGCACCGCTTGGCTCAGATCCACAGCGACCTGCCAAGGTTCGCCCCCGGGTCCGGAACCGGACAGGTGCAACCGGCCACGGGGCGGGACGCCCCGCACCACCTGCACCAGAGGCTCACCCTGGAACAAATCACCGGGACGCCCGGGGTAGGCCTCGGCCGCCGGCGTGGGCCAGTCTGCGACCAGATGGGTCAACACCGGCGCGGCCATGGCCGCGAACAGTCGCTGCAGCGGCGCCTCCAGATCCGACGGCCCGGCGACGGCGGTGTAGGTGCCCCGCCCCCAACGGGCGGCCTCGCGCATGAAGTGCAGATTCGGCGCCGAGCCGATACCCACGGTGAACAGGCGCCGATCCCCCAGCTGCTGGCGGATTTGTTGAAACAGGGCCGCCTCGTTCCCTACTGCGCCGTCGGTGATGAACACCACCTGGCGAACCCGGTCGGCTCCGGAGGCACTGTCCGCCGACAGTGCCCGCGACAACGCCGGCGCCATCTCGGTGCCCCCTTCGGCCTGGAGCCGGTCCAGGTAACGGCGGGCCCGGTCCAGGTGGTCGCGATCGGCGGCCACAGGGTGTTCAAACAGGGCCGAGGGCCGGTCGTTGAACTGGATGATGTTGAAGCGGTCCTGGCGACCCAGGGTGTCCAGCCCCCGCGCCAGAGCCTTGCGGGCCTGGCGAATGGATTCGCCCGCCATGGAGCCGGAGGTGTCGATGACAAACATCAGTTCCCGGGGCAACGGCGGCACCTCCAGGTTGCCCGGCACGACCATCGCCATCAGGTAGTCCTCGCCGTCAAAACGTTCGTGGAAGACCGCCGCCGTCGGCTGTCGGCCGGGCACCGGCTGCCAGCGCAGCACAAAGTCCCGGTCCATGAGCACCGGCCCCTCGGCCGGCCGCAGCAACGCCTGCGTCCCGTCCATGCGGATATCCAGTGGATGGCTCGGGCTCACCACCGATGCCAGTGGCACCCCCGCCGCCAGTGACACTTCAATGTCGACCCGGTGGCTGCCCGGTGGCAGCTCCGACGGGGCCACGGTCGGCGGACTGATGGCGCCGGCGTCCGGCACCGCCGTGGTCCCGCGGGCCCAGCCGCCCTGCCATTGCCAGGGTGCCTCATTCCCCGTCGGCCGGCCCGGCATGTAGCGGGGCGTCAGCGTGGTCGGCAGGCGCAGCTCGAAGGTACCCTGGGTGTAGCGGACCCGCTGCTGGAAGCGCAGCTCCAGATCGACCTCGCCCCCCGGGGGGATATTGGCGACGCGGGCGGTGAACAGATTCGGGCGCTGCTGCTCCACCGCCGCCGCCTGACGGCCACTGTCACGGGCCTGTTGATAGGCCTGGCGGGCCTGGGCCCGGGGTTGGACCTCACCCCGGATTACCCGCTCACCCACCGTCATGTCCAGACCGTGAACGGTGGCCTGTTTCGGCAATGGAAACACGAACACGCCTTCGCGCCAGGCGCCGCTGACATTGCGGAAACGGCGGTGCAGCCGGACCTCGGCAATCAGCCCGCGGACCTGCACCTGAACATGGCTGTCCAGCACCAGGGCGGAATCCTGGTGCCGGCCCTGGTCGTCGTACAGACGCAGCTCACCGGCGTCTGATGACACCCGGGTGTCTGCCTCGGCGTACAGCGGATGCACAAACAGCATGAGCAGAACCGCAAGCCACAGCGTCACGCCTTCCAGCCAGCGACGCCAACGGGGCGAGGCGGCGGACGTGGCGGGCGGGTCCAGTCGTAGCAGGGCGGTGGTCAGGATCATCGGGGGTCCTCCGTTCGGTTCCGTGATGGCTCACATTGAACCCGCCCCCCGGGGCCCGCCGATGGCGAAGTCGGCCCTTCCTGCGACGAAAAATGATCAATTGTGGCGGAGCGCCGACCGCACCTTGTACTGACCCCTCGCCGTGGTTAAATAGGGGCTCGCCCCGAGGACACGACCGGCTACCATGAAAAAGCACATTGTTCTGATCGAAGACGAACCGGCTATCCGGGACAACTACCGCTCCGCCCTCGAGCGCCGGGGTTACCGGGTGTCCAGCCACGGCGACCGGCCGTCCGCATTCCGGGCCCTGCGGCAGGAACTGCCGGACTTGGCCATCATCGACGTCGGCCTGGGCGATGAACCGGAGGGCGGCTTCATCCTGTGCCAGGATTTGCGGGCGTTGTCCCCGACCCTGCCGATCATCTTTCTGACGGCCCGGGACAGCGATATCGACACCGTGCACGGCCTGCGTCTGGGTGCGGACGACTATGTCACCAAGGACATGAGTCTGGAACACCTGCTGGCGCGGGTCACCGCCCTTCTGCGGCGCGCCGACGCCTGGGCCGAGGCGCGCCAGAAGCCAGACGAGGTGCTGCGCCGGGGACGGCTGGCCGTCAACGTGGACCGCATGACCGTAACCTGGAACGAGCGGCCGGTGGACCTGACCGTGACCGAGTTCTGGATGCTGCACGCGCTGGTACGGCACCCGGGCCATGTCCGTACCCGAGACCAGCTGATGGAAGCGGCCAACACCGTGCTCGACGACAATACAGTGACCTCCCACATCAAGCGCATTCGCCGCAAGTTTGCCCAGGTGGACCCAGGCTTCGACGCCATCCAGACCGCCTATGGCATGGGCTATCGCTGGAACGCCCACGAGGTCTGAGCCTTGACCCTGAAACGCCAGCTGTTCCTGGCCAGTCTGCTGATGCTGCTGATCCCTTGGGCCGGGCTCAGCTTCGTGTTGGAACTGGACGCGGCGCTCCGGGAACAGGCGCTGCAACAGCTCCAGCGCCAGGCGGAGCGGCTGGCCGAGCGCGCCGGCGATGCCCTGGTCGGCACCCCGCCGGTCGCCGCCGACGCCGCGGTGATCTACGTCGATGCCCTGACCCAGCCCATCCACCTGGACGGCTACGGCGCCGAATGGCCAGGCTTCGACGACGAGACCGGCGCCCTGCCCTGGCAATCGACGCCGGGGGCCGGCGACGGTCGCGCGCGCTGGCATGCCGCCAGCGACGGTGCCTCGCTGTTCCTGCTGATTCGCCACGACGGCCAAGCCACCCGCTTCTACTCGCCGGCGCAGCCGGAGCGGCCGTACGACCGGGTCCGGCTCTGGCTGCAACAACCCGGAACCGCCCTGGACTCGCCCACCGCCCGTCAAAGCTGGCTGCTGCGCCCGTTTGCCCCGGGCAGCCTGTGGGGGCTGGGCGAGTCCGGACCGGACCACCGGGTCCGGGGCTTCTGGGAAGCCGTCCGGGGCGGTTGGCAGCTGGAACTGCAACTGCCCCGGCCACCGGACGGCAGTCAGCTGGGGTTTGCCATCGACCCGGCGACCGGGCACGACCAGCCCCTCCTGCCGCTGGTGTTCCGCCAACCCACGCTGGAGCGGCAGCTGGCGGCGTACCTGGACCCGGGCCAACGGCTCCGGCTGGTGGAAGCCGGCGGCTGGCTCCGGGCCGATACCGAACGCGCGCCGGCCACGCCCCCGACGGACATCGATGACCTCAGCCCGTTGCAGATTCTGGAGCGGATCAGCCTCAACCTGCTGCGCCACCTGGTGCAGTGGTATCAGCCGGAACCGACCGCCGTGCCCGACGCCGGTCCCCACCGGGTCGCCATGGACCGGCTGCCGGCAACCGGTCTGATCCGGCACCCCGGCCAAGGCCGCTGGCTGATGGTCACGCAGCCGGTGCTGGGACAACGTACCCTGATCCTGGAACAGTCCCTGGACCAGTTGCTGACGCTCTCGGGCACCACCCTGGGTTCGGTGATCGCCCGCAGTGCCCTGGTGATCGTGACCCTGATGCTGGCGCTGCTGGGGTACGCCAGCTGGCTGTCCTGGCGCATCACCCGGCTGCAGGCCCAAGTCAGCGCCACCGTCGACCCGGACGGCCGCATTACCGGCCGCTTGGCCAGCGGCACCGCCCGGGACGAACTGGGTCAGTTGCAGTCCCGATTTGCCCAGATGGTGGACCGCCTGAGTGGCTACCACGCCTATCTCGAAAGCTTTTCCCGGCGCCTGTCCCACGAGCTGAAAACACCGGTGGCGGTGGTGCGCTCGTCCCTGGAAAATCTGGTACACGCCCGCTCCGAGGCGGAACGAACGCAGTATACCGAGCGCGCGGTGGCCGCCACCGAGCGTCTGCGTCAGATCCTGCATGGCATGAGCGAGGCCGCCCGGCTGGAACAAAGCTTCGACCACGCCGACAAGGAGCCCTTCGATCTCGCCGAGGTGGTGGCCCAGGCCGCCGAAGCCTATCAGGCCCTGTCCCCCCGGCACCGTATCCACTACCAGGGCCCGGCCCGGGGTGCCACCGTCGTCGGTTCCCCTGAGCTCATGGTGCAGCTGCTGGACAAACTGGTGGACAACGCCCGGGACTTCACCCCCGAGGGCGGGCGGATCGAGATCCGCCTGGAGAGCCGGCCCGATCACCGGCGGCTGTCGGTGTTCAACGAAGGCTCCCGCCTGCCCGACGACGGCGCCGCGGACATTTTCGGCGCCTTCGTCTCACACCGGCCCGGCGCCGGCGAGGGCCATCTGGGCCAGGGCCTTCTGATCGTACGACTGATCGCCGACTACCATGGTGCCGTGGTGGAGGCGGGCAATCAGACCCAGGGTGGCATTGACGGCGTGTGCTTCCGGGTTATCATCCCGGCCAGACCCAAGCAAACCGGAACCTCGCCGTGAGCACTCGACTGGAACACCTCGACATCCATCCCCTGCGGGACGACCTCTACCGGGAACTGCATTCGCGCCCGTTCCAAGTGCTGCCGACACCGGCCCGGGTCACCCAGATCGCGGTACTCACCACCCCCGAGCAGCGGCGCCAGCAGTTCGAACACCTCAAGGCGCTGCACCGGGCGCTCGGCTACCCGGAACCGGAGGCGGAAGTCAGCTGCTACGAACGCACCTTTGGCGACTTCAAGATCCGCCGGGAAATGCACATGGAGTTCGCCTCCTACACGTTCACCAACCTGGCCGCCAGTGACGCCGATCCGTTCGTGGAAACCGGCATCACGCCACTGCCGGACGGCTGGCTGGAGGCGCTGGCCGGCACCGTGGTGGCGGCCTTCCATGTCGACATCCGCTCCGCCAGTGACGATATCGCCGGCGATCTGGCCTACGTGCGCCAGCATTTCGAGGGCATGCGCCTGGTCGGCAGCAGTCCGCAGGAGGGCGCGGCCCGGGTCTGGGGTACCTTCCAGCTGCACAGCGACGGCTTCGGCCGTTTTATGGTGCTGAACCACCAGATGTCCAACAGTCAGCTCGGACGCCTGACCCAGCGTCTGATGGAAATCGAGACCTACCGGCTGATGTCGCTGCTGGCGTTGCCGGTGGCGCGGGAGATCACACCGTCCCTGAACGAGATGGACCGCCAGCTGGCCACCATCACCCAGGCGCTGGCGGACAACCGGGATCTGGATGAACAGCAACTGCTGGGCGACCTCAGCCACATCGCCGCCCGCATCGAGGCCTACCGGGCCCACACCACCTTCCGTTTCTCCGCCACCCGTGCCTACCACCAGCTGGTCCTGTCACGGCTGGAGGAGCTGCGGGAAGACGAGCTGTCCGGACACCTGACCCTCACCGAGTTCATGACCCGGCGCCTGACACCGGCGGTGAAAACCTGCGAAGCCGTAAGCGAGCGGCTGGAGGATCTGTCCCGGCGCGTGGACCGGGCCTCGGATATGATGCGGACCCGGGTGGAACTGGCCATCCAGAGCCAGAACCAACAGCTGCTCAGCTCCATGGACCGGCGCTCACGCATTCAGCTGATGATGCAGCACACCGTGGAGGGCTTCTCGGTGGTGGCCATTTCCTACTACCTGATCGGGCTGCTCAAGCTGGCGCTGGACGCACTGTATGAAAACGGCCTGGCATTCCCCAAAAATCTGGTGCTGGGCGTCGCCATTCCGGTGGTGATGGTGCTGGTTTTCCTGGGCGTGCGCGCCATTCACCACCATTTCATCCGGATGGCCAAGCGCCAATAGCGGTCAGCGGAAACGGCCGTCGCCCGCCATCTGGCGATAAAATTGCTGCGCGGTGCGGCCGTTACGTACGCCCTTGGCGGTGGCGAAGCGGATGGCCTCCAGATGCAGGGCCTCCCGATCCTCCACGTCCGGGAACAGGGCATCCACCGCCTGCAGATAGACCTGCTGCGAGAAGGGGTAGAAGGACAGTTGCAGACCGAAACGGTCCGCCAGGGACACCTGTTCCTCGATTGCCTCGGCCGGGTGCAGTTCACCGTCCCGGACCTCGCTTTTCAGGTTGTCGCTCATGAACTCCGGCATCAGGTGACGGCGGTTCGAGGTGGCGTATACCCGCACATTCTCCGGCGGCAGCTCCAGCGAGCCTTCGAGCACGCTCTTGAGCGCCTTGTAGCCGGTCTCGCCGACATCGAACGACAGGTCGTCACAATAAATCACGAACCGGAACGGCTGCTCGCAGATGTCGTCCACGATCTCCGGCAGGTTCACCAGGTCGTCCTTGTCCACCTCGATCATGCGCAGCCCCTGCTGCCAGTACCGATTCAGCAGCGCCTTGATAAGGGATGACTTGCCGGTACCTCGGGCTCCCCAGAGCAGGGCGTTGTTACACGGCTCGGCCGCCAGGAAGCGTTCGGTGTTGCGGGCCAGGGCGGCCTTCTGCCGGTCGATGCCGGTCAGCGCGTCCCAACGTACCGGATCCAGCCGGCGAATGGCCCGCAGGCCCGAGCGATGACGGCGCCAGACCGCCGCCGGAGTGTCCTGCCAATCAAAGGTACTGCTCATCTGTGCCATCTCCTGTCCACCGTCCGGGACGGCCTTTGCCGCGCCGTCCGTTACCATCGTCAATGCCAAGACTTTACCGCAAATGGCCGGAAAAACCGCAGCCTCCGGAGGGCCTGCTTGAATTTCACCCAGGCCGCTACCATTTCCCTAGCAGGCCCATACCGAGGAACCCCGCATGTCCGCGCCGTTACAGATCCAATGCCCCCACTGCCTGAGAACCAACCGGGTGCCCGCCGACCGCCTGGGCGACCGACCCAACTGCGGCGCCTGCAAGCGACCGTTGCTGGCGGGTGATGTCGCGCGTTTGGATGATGCCTCCATGGCCGCCTTCGTCGGCCAGTCCGACCTGCCGGTGCTGGTGGACTTTTGGGCCAGCTGGTGCGGCCCCTGCAAGATGATGGCGCCCCAGTTCGAACAGGCCGCACGGCAATGGCGCGGGCAGGTCAGCTTCGCCAAGCTGAACACCGAGGAAGCGCCACGGGCGGCCGGGCAGTTCGGCATTCGCAGCATTCCCACCCTGATCCTGTTTCGCGGGGGACGAGAGGTCGCCCGCAGCAGCGGCGCCCAGTCCGCCGCCCAGTTGTCGGCCTGGCTCCAGCAACAGCTGCGCTGAGACACAATGCGCCACCCTTGGTGCTAAGATGGCAGCAAAACAAGGAGGAGAACGCCATGTCACGTATTTACGAAGACAACTCACTGTCCATCGGCAACACGCCGCTGGTCAAGCTCAACCGGGTCAATGACGGCGCCACCATCTGGGCCAAGATCGAGGGCCGCAATCCGGCCTATTCGGTCAAATGCCGCATCGGCGCCGCGATGATCTGGGACGCGGAAAAGCGAGGGGCCCTGAAGCCCGGCATGACCATCGTCGAGCCCACCAGCGGCAACACCGGTATTGCGCTGGCCTTCGTCGCCGCCGCCCGGGGCTACAAGCTGATTCTCACCATGCCCGCATCCATGAGCCTCGAACGTCGCAAGGTGCTCAAGGCCCTCGGTGCCGAGCTGGTCCTCACCGAAGCCGCCAAGGGCATGCCCGGAGCGATCGCCAAGGCCGAGGAAATCTACACCTCCGACCCGGACCGCTATTTCCTGCCCCAGCAGTTCCAGAACCCGGCCAACCCCCGCATTCACGAAGACACCACCGGCCCGGAAATCTGGAACGATACCGATGGTGCCGTGGACATCTTCGTCGCCGGGGTGGGCACCGGAGGTACCCTGACGGGGGTCTCCCGTTACCTCAAGAAAACCCGGGGTAAGGCCATCACCAGCGTGGCCGTCGAGCCCGCCGACTCGCCCGTGATATCCCAGGTGCTGCGGGGCGAGGAGCCCAAGCCGGCGCCGCACAAGATCCAGGGAATCGGCGCCGGCTTCGTGCCCAAGAATCTGGATCTGGACCTGGTGGACCAGGTCGAAACCGTCAGCAACGAAGAGGCCATGGCCATGGCCCACCGGCTGATGCAGGAAGAGGGCATCCTCTGCGGCATTTCCTGCGGCGCCGCCGTCGCCGCCGCGGTCCGGGTCAGCAAGCAGCCCCAACACCAGGGCAAGAACATCGTGGTGGTCTTGCCAGACTCCGCCGAGCGCTATCTGTCCTCGGCACTCTTCGCGGACCGGTTCGGCGAGTTGGAAAACGTCCAGTAAGTCGCACCAGCGCACAAAAAAGGGCGGCCGCCGGGCCGCCCTTCGATTGCCGGGGCTGTCCCTGCCCCGCCGCGATCCATCAGAACTGGAATTTCAGGCCAACGCGCCCGGTATCGAAATCAGGGCCATCGTTGGTCACCTGACCGTTGAAATCGTCCTCGTCGATATCGACGTTGTAACGGTCATACTCGGCGAACGCCGTCAGGCGCTCAGTCACCCGGAAATCGACACCCGCGCCGACGAAGGGGCTCACCTCGTCGTAGGTCTCGTCCTCGTCGAACGCGTCCACGTCAAGCGCGGACGCGAAGGCGCCGGCCTTACCGTAGATGCCGAAACTCTCGGTCAGGGGCAGACGCCCCACGGCACTCAGGCCCAGCCCCTTGAGCCTGCTGTCCACATCGTCATCGTCACCAAAGTTGCCGAAATCGATGTATTCAGCCTCCAGGGCGAAATACGGGTTGAACTGATACCCCAGGGCGGCGCCGAACAGGTCGTTCTCATCCTCGAACTCGCCGCCGTGGGATTTGTAGCCGCCGTAGCTGCCACTGATATACGCACCGGACCGATCCCGGCTGACGTCGTCCTGGGCCCAGACCGCAGGTGCGGTCACCACAGCAGCAGTCAGTACAGTCGCCCACGCAAAACCGGCTTTATGGCTCATAACGTGTCGCTCCTCTCTGGTTGGTGTCCTTGCATAGAAACGAACAATCGCCTTGTTCCGAGCACGATTGCGTAACACCACCCTAGCGGGATTTCGCCAATCGGGGGGTTAAAACCGGAATACGATCCGTTAATTCCCCGTTCATTGAGCCAGCACGTGGGCCCGACGCTACGACAGTCGGGTTCGGGCACGCTCCCGCCGGCGCCGGACTCAGGGCCAGCAGCTCGCCGGCCTGGGAGACCCGACGGACACCCGGTTCCCAGCGGGGTTCGTCCGTCTCATTCGGGGTGTCCGTCCACTTGCTCGTCGGTTCCATCGTCACGATCCTTTTTCCGTGCGCTGTGGGCATAAAGATGTAGGGATTCGTTCAGGACGAGGCTCGGGCCCGAAAACGACCTTTCCCCCGCTTTTGTTGCCATTTCTCCTCACGCCCCGCCTGCCATTCAGACACGGGGCCCATCTGGGTAAAGCGCAAGCCCCGCTCGTAAGCACGGGTGAGCTGTTGATTCAGGTTCTGCAGTGCCTCGGATGGCTGGGCCCACTGTTCCTTGGGCAAAGGCGCGGACCAGGTTTTCAGTTCCTCTGGCAGGCGCTTCAGCGCCAGGGTCTTGATGCGGCGCTCGGTGATGATGTGGGCCAGATATCGCTGGAAGAACCAGTCGCCCACCTTCTTGCCCAGCCAGGGTAACAGGGCCATCTCTTTGCGGGCCTGGCGGCATTTGGCCTTGTAGTGGGCCATCCGGGTCGTCTGGCTTCGGAATCGCCAGGGTGAGGACCGTGTGGGTGGCCATCAGGCCGGGGCCGATGTCCTGGCGGGTTTCGATGTAGGCGACCAGTTTTTCCCAGGGGTAGATTTCGTAGACGAGTTTGGGGTCGTGTTTTTTCTTCAGGCGAAGGGCGATGAAAAAATATATGCCAAGCACAAGAGTTTCAACAGCTAAAGCTGTGGCAAATAGTGTCAGCAAAAACCGGATATATTCTGGTGACTCACCTTCCAACGTAAAAGGTAAAAATACAGCAGCTATAGTACCGATATACGTTATGTAAGCGATGCCAGCAGCACTGTCATTCCAAAATAGCAGTTTGAATTCCTTTCCTTCCGTCCAGCGCGGCATCGCCACTTCCCGGCGCTGTCGGTTCAGTCTTACCGGCGGCGTTTCTTTCACCGCCTTGTTGCCCAGAAAGTGCACATAAAGCCCCCAAGGCAAAGAAATCAGGAGGTTTCCCACAAGCATAAACAGTGGTGCTTCCCAATCCCAGTGGCCAAACTGATTCGGCCCTACTATGAACATAAAACCGAACCCTAAAAAACCAATGGATAACAAGCTCAAGCTCAAGAACATTAGGGAAAACTCAGCGCCGAACAACAAGTTGCCGTTCTGCAAATCCAGCCACCCGTCGGTTTTTCGTCGAATCCAAGCGCCGACATCCACCGCCCGCTCTCCGGTCGTTACTGGTTCCGGACTCAGGGCCAGTAGCCGACCATCTTTGGTGG
>NZ_MSCW01000008.1 GCF_001981305.1 Marinobacter lutaoensis
TGGCATGGCCCATGCGAGAGTAGGTCATCGTCAGGCTCCTAATCAACAAGCCCCGACAGCGTATGCTGCCGGGGCTTTTTTCGTTGGTTTCGGTGATATACTGGTCCGACACGTAACCACAACCCTGATGAGGCGCTCCGATGTCCGCAACCGACCACCTCGTGATTTTCGACACCACCCTGCGCGACGGTGAGCAGAGTCCCGGTGCAACGATGAACAAGGCCGAGAAGCTCCGTATCGCCAAAGTGCTGGAGAAGCTTCGAGTGGATGTCATTGAAGCGGGGTTTGCGATCGCCAGCCAGGGCGATTTCGAGGCGGTGAAGAGCATCGCCGAGAACATCAGGGAATCCACCGTATGCAGCCTTGCCCGGGCGCTCGACAAGGATATCGACCGCGCCGCCGAGGCCATTCGCCCAGCGGAACGGGGGCGTATTCACACCTTCATTGCCACCTCGCCCATTCACATGAAATACAAGCTGCAGATGGAGCCGGAGGCGGTGATTGAGCAAGCGGTCCGGGCGGTCAAGCGTGCTCGTGGACACGTGGATGATGTTGAGTTTTCCTGCGAGGATGCGGGGCGCTCCGAACTCGACTTCCTGTGCCGAATCATCGAGGCGGCAATCGCCGCCGGTGCTCGGACCATTAACATTCCCGACACCGTGGGCTATGCCATTCCGGAGCAGTTCGGTGACACCATCCGACAAATCATGACCCGGGTGCCCAACGCTGACCAAGCGATTTTCTCGGTACACTGCCATAACGATCTGGGCCTTGCCGTAGCCAACTCCTTGGCGGCGGTGGTTCAGGGTGCCCGGCAGGTGGAGTGCACGATCAACGGTCTGGGCGAGCGCGCGGGCAACGCTTCCCTGGAGGAAATCGTGATGGCCGTTCGTACCCGTCAGGACCTGTTCCATCTCGATACCCGCATCGATACCCGCCACATTGTTCCTGCGTCCCGGCTGGTTTCCACCATCACTGGTTTTCCGGTTCAGCCTAACAAGGCCATCGTCGGGGCCAACGCCTTTGCCCACGAGTCCGGCATCCATCAGGATGGCGTGCTCAAGCATCGCGAGACCTATGAAATCATGCGCGCCGAAGATGTCGGTTGGCATACCAACAGCCTGGTGTTGGGTAAGCACTCCGGCCGCAACGCCTTTCGCACCCGGCTGCTGGAACTGGGTATTCAGTTTGAAACCGAAACCGAACTCAATGAAGCCTTCGCGCGTTTCAAGGCGCTGGCCGATCTCAAGCATGAAATCTTTGACGAGGACCTCCAGGCAATTGCCAGTGACACCCGACAGAAAGAAGAAGCAGGCCGCTACGGTTTGGTGTGCATGCGGGTATGCTCTGAAACCGGCGTGGTACCGAGATCCAGCATCACCATGACCGTCGACGGCAAGGAGCATACGGTGGAGGCTGAAGGCAGCGGTCCGGTGGATGCCACCTTCAAGGCCATTGAGTCCCTGGTGGATTCCGGCTGCACGCTGCAGCTCTATTCGGTCAATGCCATCACCAGCGGGACCGATGCTCAGGGCGAAGTTACGGTGCGTCTGGAGCGGGGAGGGCGAATCGTCAATGGTGTCGGTGCGGACACGGACATCATCATTGCCTCCGCCAAGGCGTATATCGAAGCCCTCAACCTCATAAGCCGGGAGGGCATTCGGCAGCATCCGCAAATCGCGGATGTCTGAGGCGGTGGCACGGCTATGGTACTGACCGAAGCAGAGCGCCAGTTCTATTTGGGGGTCGCGGGTATCCGGATGTGGTATGCACGCGAGCCCCTGGCCGGCGCGGCTCCGAGTCCGGAATTCCAGTTTCCGGCGGAGACCGAGGTCCGGCCCTGGTTGGAGTCGGCGCCTTCCGACTTGCCAGAGCCTGCACCCGCTCAAACCCGGGGTGCGGCTGCCGTTCGTGTTGCCGACCTGCAGTCGCTGGTGACGGAAGGGAAGCGCGCAGCGAACCGAGTCATGAAACCGTCCCCGGCAGCCTTGGACTCGGGGAAAACCGGGCGTGTGTCGGAGCCGGCGCGCCCCGAGCCGGAACGTGCGCCGGTGCCGGATGCCAGCACTGAAGCCGGCACGCTGGCACCCACCCAGCCCCTGCAGCTTCAGCTCTGGCTCGGAGAGCGCTTTGCATTGCTGGCCAAGCTGTCGGATGAGACCAGTCTCCGGCTGCAGGAAACCCTGGCCGTCAACATTCTGGCAAGCCTGGGGGAAGAGGCGCCCGAGGGGCATGGACCGGTGCATTGGCCGGTGTTCAATAACCCGCTGGTACCCGGTTGCCAGGTCGAGGACCTGGTTGCAATTGTGGGCAGCCTGCTCGAGCCGGTATCCGGACGCCGGTTGCTGTTATTGGGACTCCCGGAATGGTCCGATGGTGGCCAGGGGGGGCACTGGCTGGCCCGGGCCGGAAACTGGAGCCCCTCGCTGGTCTTCCCCCATTCCCTGGCCGAGCTTGCCGGGCAGCCGGCCCTGAAACGCGCCCTGTGGCAACGTTTGAAACCCTTGGTCGCGTGCTGATGTCGGGGGGGGGTTGCTATCGGGATGTGGCCGCGACCGGCTTGGCCATTCGTCCACTGAGCTTGGCCGACTTGCCCCGGGTGCTCGAAATCGAGCGTCTGGCGTATTCCCATCCCTGGTCGGAAGGTGTATTTCAGGACTGTTTCAAGGACAGTTACCGGTGTTGGGCTCTGTCGGAGGAGCTGGGCCTGGTGGGATATGCCATCGTCAACTATTTGGTGGACGAAGCACATCTGCTGAATCTGTGTGTTGCTCCCGACAAGCGCCGGCTCGGCGGAGGCCGTTGCTTGCTTCGTCATGTGCTGGCCCGGGCCCGGGCCGAAGGCATGGTGCAGGTTCTGCTGGAGGTCCGGGAGAGCAATGACGCGGCGTACCGCCTGTATCGACAGGAGGGGTTCCGGGAAATCGGGCGGCGCAAGGGCTATTATCCGGCGGCATCCGGCCGCGAGGATGCGCGGGTAATGGCCCTGTCCCTGGATTCCTGTTCACTGCCCGGTGCCTGCCCCCTATAATACCGGGTTTCGCAAATCCGCAGACCTAGAGTTCCATTCTGATTATGTCCAATCTTTCCCAGGAAGTGGCCAAACGCCGGACGTTTGCCATCATCTCACACCCGGATGCGGGTAAGACCACGATTACCGAAAAAGTGCTGCTGTTTGGCCAGGCCATTCAGAAGGCCGGCACGGTCAAGGGCAAGAAGTCCGGCCAGCATGCCAAGTCGGACTGGATGGAAATGGAAAAGGAACGGGGGATTTCCGTTACCACTTCGGTGATGCAGTTTCCTTATGGCGGTGCGCTGGTCAATCTGCTGGATACGCCGGGCCACGAGGACTTTTCCGAAGACACCTACCGGACCCTGACGGCGGTGGACTCCTGCCTGATGGTGATTGACAGTGCCAAGGGGGTCGAGGAGCGGACCATCAAGCTGATGGACGTCACTCGTCTGCGGGACACGCCGATCCTGACGTTCATGAACAAGCTGGATCGCGATACCCGGGATCCGATCGAGCTGATGGACGAAGTCGAGGAGGTGCTGAAGATTGCCTGTGCCCCGATCACCTGGCCGATCGGCATGGGTAAGAATTTCAAGGGGGTCTATCACCTGCTGCGGGACGAGGTCATCCTTTATCAGTCCGGCCAGGGCCACACCATTCAGGAAAAGCGGGTGGTGGCCGGGCTCGACAACCCACAGCTGGACGAGGTGCTGGGCAGCTATGCGGCGGATCTGCGCGATGAGATAGAGCTGGTCAAGGGGGCCTCTCATGAGTTTGACCGGGATGCGTTCCTGGCTGGCCGGCTGACTCCGGTGTTTTTCGGGACCGCGCTTGGTAACTTCGGGGTCGACCACATGCTGGACGGCCTGGTCGAGTGGGCGCCGGCGCCTCAGGCGCGGGAGACCGATGTCCGCCGGGTCGAGCCGACGGAAGCCGGGTTTTCCGGGTTCGTGTTCAAGATTCAGGCGAATATGGATCCCCAGCACCGCGACCGCATTGCCTTCCTGAGGATCGTTTCCGGGAAATACCAGCAGGGAATGAAGGCCCGCCACGTCCGCCTGGGTAAGGAGGTCCGTTTCGCCGATGCGCTGACATTTATGGCGGGAGACCGGGAGCACGCCGAGGAAGCCTACGCCGGTGACATCATCGGGCTGCACAATCATGGCACCATTCAGTTAGGGGATACGTTTACCGCTGGCGAGGACATGAAGTTCACCGGTATTCCCAACTTCGCGCCGGAGCTGTTCCGCCGGATTCGCCTGAAGGATCCGCTGAAGGCGAAACAGCTGCAGAAAGGCCTGATCCAGCTGTCTGAAGAGGGGGCAGTCCAGGTGTTCCGCCCGCTCAAGAACAACGACCTGATTGTTGGGGCTGTGGGGGTGTTGCAGTTTGATGTGGTGGTGAGCCGCCTGAAAAGCGAATACAAAGTCGATGCGGTTTACGAGCCGATCCATGTGGCGACTGCCCGCTGGGTAACCTGTGATGACGCCCGCAAGCTTGACGAATTCGCCCGCAAGAACAACGACTACTTGGCTCTGGACGGGGCTGACCGGTTGGCCTACATCGCGCCGACCATGGTCAACCTGAGTCTGGCCCAGGAGCGTTACCCTGAGGTACGCTTTCACAAGACGCGGGAGCACTGACGGGAGGGGCCAGCCATGCAGCTGGTGGATGCCCACTGCCATTTCGACGTTCCCCATTTCGAGGGGACCCGGGCGCGGGAGCTGGCAAAGGCCCGGGCACAGGGTGTCGTTGCCATTGTGTTGGCCGGCGTCCGTCGAGCGGATTGGGACCGGGTGCAGTCGGTGGCGGAGTCGCTTCCGGGCGCTTGGTATTGCCTGGGTATCCACCCCTGGTTCGTACAGGAGCATGAGCCGGGTGACCTGGCCATTCTGGAACAGCGGCTGTGTCGCCGCCCGGCGCGTTGTGTCGGACTGGGGGAGTGTGGTCTGGACCGGCTTCGGGGCGATCTGGCCGAACAGGAGCCCTGGTTCGAACAGCAGGTGGTGCTGGCCGCCCGTCTTCGGCTTCCCCTGGTCATCCACTCGGTGAAGGCCCATGATCAGGTGGCTGCGGTTCTGCGCCGGCGGCACTGGTCCGGTCAGGCTCTGGTGCATGGCTTCGCCGGCAGCTACCAGCAGGCGTGCCGGCTGGTGGGCCTGGGGTGTCGCATCGGTGTGGGGGGCGTGATCACCCACCCGCGGGCCCACAAAACCCGGGACGCCATCGCCCGCCTGCCCGTCGACGCACTGGTTCTGGAGACGGATGCCCCCGACATGGCGCCGGCCGGTGTCGAACGGGGGCAAAATTCGCCCGCCCGGCTGCCGAAGATTCTGGCGGCCCTGGCCGAGCTGCGGGGGGAATCTGCCGAAGCCCTGGCACCACGGCTGCTGGACAATGCCTGTGAACTCTATGGCTGGCAACGACAGGACCTGGGGCTTCCGGACGATATAGGGGAATGACGAAGCCCCCGCTGGCGGGGTTGGCTTTCGTCGGGTCTTCGAGTATACTTCGCGCCCTGGCTTTTCAAGGCGATGTCACTATCTCAGCCCCGAATGGTGCCACTGCCGACAAAAAATGGTGCGAACCGCCTCCGGACGCCAAGCGTTGGCCGGTGGTGGTTTTTAACGTTTATTTTTAGCGTTCAAGGCGGAATCAATGAAGACTCTGAGTGCGAAACCAGAAACTGTAAAACGTGACTGGTACGTTGTAGACGCAGCCGGCAAGACGCTGGGCCGTCTGTCAACAGAAATCGCCCGTCGTCTGCGGGGCAAGCATAAGCCTGAGTACACCCCTCACGTGGACACCGGTGACTACATTGTCGTAATCAACGCCAGTCAGGTGAAGGTGACCGGCAAGAAAGCATCTGCAAAGATGTACTACAGCCATACCGGCTTCCCGGGCGGAATCAAGTCCATCAGCTTCGAAAAGCTGGTTGACAAGGCTCCCGAGCAAATCATCCAGAAGGCCGTTAAGGGCATGCTCCCGAAAGGCCCGCTCGGCCGTGCCATGTTCAAGAAGCTGAAAGTATACGCAGGCGCTGAGCATCCTCACGCAGCCCAGCAGCCCAAAGAACTCGACATTTAACGGAAGGCGGATATGTCTGTAGCACAAAATTACGGTACTGGTCGCCGCAAAACCTCCACGGCTCGGGTTTTCATCAAGCCGGGAAGCGGTAACATCACTATCAATGGTCGTTCCATCGATGACTTCTTCGGTCGCGAAACCCTGCGGATGATCGTGCGTCAGCCGCTGGTGGTCGCCGAGTCCACGGATCGCTTTGACATCAGCATCACCGTCAAGGGTGGTGGCATCAGTGGCCAGGCCGGCGCCATCCGTCACGGTCTGACCCGTGCCCTGATGGACTACGATGAGACCCTGCGTCCGGCGCTGCGCAAGGCCGGTTACGTGACCCGCGACGCTCGTAAGGTTGAGCGTAAAAAAGTGGGTCTGCGCAAGGCGCGGAAGCGTCCGCAGTACTCCAAGCGTTGATCCTGGTTTCAGGATGGAAAAACCCGGCCCATGGCCGGGTTTTTTTATGCCCGGCGCCGGGTGGGGCAAATTTGATCTGGAGCAGGCCCGCGCCTTGCCGGGCGGCTTTCCGACTTGTAAGCCCTTAGCAATTTAATTACCATTTGGGCGCTTATATTTTTGGGTTGTGAAGTCCTTTTAAGATGCACATTGCCGGCTTTTGGGCGGGCTGTGACATCGCCTGATGGGAGAAAACCATAATGAGTAATGGCGACGTGAGCCAAGGCCGGCGCCGGTTCCTGATCGGCGCTACGTCCGTGGTGGGTGGAGTCGGCGTCGTCGGTGCAGCTGTCCCGTTCGTGGCATCCTGGAATCCCAGTGCCAAGGCGGAAGCAGCAGGTGCACCGGTAACCGTCAACATCAGCAAGATTGAGCCAGGCCAGCAAGTGACCGTCGAGTGGCGAGGCAAGCCGGTCTGGATCATCCGCCGTACCCCGGAAATGCTGGAAAACATCAAGAAACTGAGCGAGCGAGTGAAAGACCCCGAGTCGGAATCTCCTCAGCAGCCGCCCTATATCGAAGGTGAGTTCCGGGCCCTGAACCCGGAGTACGGCGTCTATATTGGCCTGTGCACCCATCTGGGTTGTGTACCCACCTACCGCCCTGAAGTGGCGCCGGCCGATCTCGGCGAGAACTGGCTGGGAGGCCTGTTCTGTCCGTGCCACGGTTCTCGCTATGACCTGGCGGGCCGGGTATTCCAGGCGCAGCCCGCTCCCCTGAACCTTGAGGTGCCGCCGTATCGTTTCGATGACGACTCGACCCTCACGATTGGTCTTGATCCGGAGGCTGCGTAATGCAAAAACTGATTCAGTGGGTAGACGAGCGTCTGCCGATCGTTGACGCCTGGAACAAACACCTGGCCAAGTATTACGCGCCGAAGAACTTCAACGTGTGGTACTTCTTTGGCTCTCTGGCCATGCTGGTGCTGGTGAACCAGCTGGTAACCGGCATTTGGCTCACCATGAGTTACAACCCGTCCTCAGAAGGTGCCTTCGCCTCCGTTGAATACATCATGCGTGACGTGGAGTGGGGTTGGCTGCTGCGCTACCTGCATTCCACCGGCGCATCCGCTTTCTTCATCGTGGTGTACCTGCACATGTTCCGTGGTCTGATGTATGGCTCCTATCAGAAGCCGCGGGAACTGATCTGGATCTTCGGTATGCTGATCTACCTGGTCCTGATGGCGGAAGCCTTCATGGGCTACCTGCTGCCGTGGGGGCAGATGTCCTACTGGGGGGCCCAGGTTATCGTCAACCTGTTCGGTGCCATCCCAGTGATTGGTGACGACTTGTCGCTGTGGATTCGTGGCGACTACCTGATCTCCGGCATTACCTTGAACCGCTTCTTTGCGCTGCATGTGGTGGCCCTGCCGATCGTGCTGCTTGGTTTGGTGGTCCTGCACATTCTGGCCCTGCACGAGGTGGGTTCCAACAACCCAGACGGTATCGAGATCAAGAAGAACAAGGACGAGAATGGCATCCCTAAAGATGGCATCCCGTTCCACCCCTACTACACCGTGCATGATCTGCTGGGTGTGGCTGTGTTCTTCTTCGTGTTCTTCCTGGTCGTGTTCTTCTTCCCGGAAATGGGCGGCCTGTTCCTTGAGAAGCCCAACTTCGAACCGGCCAACGCGCTGAAAACGCCCGCGCATATTGCTCCGGTCTGGTACTTCACGCCCTTCTACGCCATGCTGCGCGCAGTGACTGTCGACCTCTTCGGCCTGCCAGCCAAGTTCTGGGGCGTGGTGGTGATGGGCGGCGCCATTGCCATCCTGTTCGTGCTGCCATGGCTTGATCGCAGCCCGGTGCGCTCCATTCGCTACAAGGGCTGGCTGAGCCGGATTGCCTTGGTACTGTTCGCGATCAGTTTCGTCATCCTGGGCTATCTTGGCCTGGTTCCGGCGACCGAGGGGCGCACCATGGTCGCCCAGATCCTGACCGTAGTGTACTTCCTCTACTTCATTCTGATGCCGTTCTATACGCGCATTGAGAAAACCAAGCCAGTACCAGAGAGGGTGACAGGATAATGAGAAAGCTGATTTTTGGTCTTTTCATCGCAGTCCTGCCAGCACTCGGGCTGGCAGCCGGTGGCACTGTTCCTCTGGACCATATCGAGACAGACCACTCCGATAAGGCTTCACTGCAGCGTGGTGCGGCTCTTTTCACCAACTACTGCATGGGTTGCCACTCTCTGGAGTATGCCCGCTACAAGAGGGTGGCAGAGGATCTGGAGATTCCGGAAGACCTGTACAAGGAAAATCTGATTTTCACCGGTGCCAAGATCGGTGAGCTGATGAAGAATGCCATGAACAAGGAAATGGCTGCAGGCTGGTTCGGTGCGCCGCCACCTGATCTGACGCTGGAGTCGCGCCTGCGTGGTGAATCCTGGATCTACTCCTATCTGCGCGGATTCTACCAGGACGATACCCGCCCGTTGGGGGTTAACAATGTCGTGTTCCCTAATGTGGGTATGCCCCACGTGCTGGTTGACCTGCAGGGTCTGTGTGCAGTTGAGCCGAACATCGGTGTCAAGGCGACCGTGGAGCCGCTCAGCGGCAATGTGAAAAACGGTGAGCTGTGCCCGCAGTACGCGCTTGAGGGCTCCATGACCGAGGCGGAGTTCGATCAGGCCATGTATGACCTGACCAACTTCCTCTCCTACATGGGGGATCCGGTGAAGGAAGAGCGGGAGCGTCTGGGGATCTTCGTACTGATCTTCGTGGCGATCTTCTTTATCTTCGCCTACCTGCTCAATCGTGAGTACTGGAAAGACGTACATTAAGAAATAGGATATAATCCCGTTTCTTATGAAAGCTCCAGCGGGCCTCGAGGCCCGCTGGATTTTTGCGTTTGTTCAGGGTTATTTCGGTTTGTTTACTCGTGAGGTAGTTCTATGGGCGTTGTGACCAAGCGGTCATCAATGACGTTTTTCTCCGATCCGGCCAGCCACTACAGCCATCGAGTTCGCATCGTTCTCGCCGAGAAAGGCGTGACCGTTGATATCGTCGACGTGGACCCCGACAATCCGCCCGAGGAACTGGCGGACCTCAACCCCTATAATGCCTTGCCGACACTGGTGGACCGGGATCTGGTGCTCTATGAGCCCAACATCATGATGGAATACCTGGATGAGCGTTTCCCGCATCCGCCGCTGCTGCCGGTGTATCCGGTTGCCCGGGCCAACAGTCGTCTGATGATTCACCGGATTCAGCGTGACTGGTGTGGTCTGGTGGACCAGATCCTGGCCCAGCCCAACGCAAAAGCCTCCGAGTCCGCCCGCAAGGAACTGAAGGAGAGCCTGCTGGCGACCGCGCCGGTGTTTGCCGAAATGCCGTATTTCCTGTCGGAAGAGTTCACGATTGTTGATTGCTGCATCGCTCCCATTCTCTGGCGGTTGCCTGCGCTGGGCATCGAGCTGACTGAAAAGCAGGCGAAGCCTATCCTTAAATACATGGACAACATCTTCGGCCGGGAAAGCTTCAAGGCAAGCCTCTCGGATCTGGAAGAGGATATCCGCAGCTGAACTTCCGGAATCCCGTCACCGGGGGAGGAGACAGGCAGTGGCAGAGAGTAAAATCGCCATGACATCCAGCCGGCCCTATCTGGTTCGCGCCTTCAACGAATGGATCCTGGATAACGACTGCACGCCGTATATCGTTGTTGATGCCGGCGTTCAGGGCGTTCAGGTGCCGGCCGAGCATGTAGCGAACGGTCAGATCGTGCTCAACATCAGCCCGGGCGCGGTTCGCGGGCTGGTTATCGGCAACAGCGCGCTGGAATTCAGTGCCCGCTTCGGCGGTGTGCCGATGCAGGTATTCATCCCGCTCCAGGCCGTTATGGCCATCTACGCGAAGGAGAACGGGGAAGGCATGGTCTTCGGCAGCGAGCCTGGAACGCCGGATCCCGGTGGTCCGGGGTCCAGGGAGCGGGACGTAGGGCGCAATGCCGGCGTGCCCGAGGAACGCCCATCCGGGCGGCCCACCCTGAAAGTGGTCAAGTAGAAAAAATGCCAGGGATATCCCTGGCATTTTTTTATCCTCCGAACAGCTTGGCGTCCACCAGTCGGCACAGCATGTTAACGATCAGCAACAGCAATGGGGCCGCATCCGATGGGGGGAGGTTGCTGAGGGCGATTTCATGATCTTCCGGGTGCAGCAGGGAGGTGATGTCTGATTTCTCCCGGGCACTGAGCACCACCACCTGCATTTCCCGATCGTGAGCGGCCTGAATGGCCTGGATCAAGTTGGCCTTGTGGCCATCGTCTACGATCACGAACAGCAGGTCGCCCGGTTTCCCCAGTGCCCGGACCTGGCGTGAGAAGGTATCGTTAAACCGGTTGTCCCGGCAGATGGCGGAATAGGTGGTGGCGTCGGCTCCCAGATTGATGGCCGGGAGGGCCGGCCGGTCATGCTCCAGGCGGTTGAGCAGAGTGGTGCAGAAGTACTGAGCCAGGATGTTGGCGCTGCCATTGGCGCAGGTGATGATCTTGCCGTCCTGGAGCAGGGCCTGGACGAATGCGTCGGCTACCGGTTCGATCGGGCTCACCACCGTGGACGCTGCCTGGGCGGTCTGTTCCATGTGCGTGGCAAACCACTGACTGATTTGCTGTTCGGTCTCTGTCATCTTGCCTGTTACTCTGCCTGGATAGCGTTCTTGATCCACTGTACCCGGTACTTTTTGGCGGTGCCGGGCATTATACCTACGACATCGATACGGCTGGGCTGGTTCCACAGGCCGTGGCGATGAAGGTAGTAGGAAACGGCGCGAACAAGCGTCCGTGTCTTGCTGCGGGTTATGGAATCCAATGGGCTGGTCAGGCTTCCGGCGCCGCGGAAGCGAACTTCGAAAAATACCAGCGTGTCACCGTCCCTGCCAATCAGGTCAATTTCGCCACCCCGGTTGTAGACGTTGCGGGCAATGATGCTCACGCCCCGGCTTTGCAAGTAGCGGGCGGCTACGCCTTCGTAGTGGTTTCCGAGCTCCCGTTTGCCTTCCATGGCGTTTGGGCTGTCTAGTCCGTTGCCGCCGGCTCCTCCGGCGTCGGGGTGAGCAGCTTCGGTCGCCCATTTTCAAATCGGGCCCAGAGCTGCTCCCGGTGCACGCGGCCGTCCGGAGTCATGGTGAGGCGCCCGGTCTGACCGTCGATGGCGGCGCCGTCGACTTGTCGCAGCAGGGGGAGGCGTTTGCTCAGCTGCCAGGCATCGGCACCCATGGCGAACAGGCGCCCCAACTGGCCGTGGGTGCCGCTGAGATGGGCTTGGGCTTGCCGCCGCAAGGCATCCTGCTCCGCCAACACCCAGGGGATGTCGGTGAAGGTGACGCCGTTCAGGTCTCGGTCCCGGGCCGGGTTGGGGGTGCCCTCGTAAACAATGGACGGAGCGTAGACCGGCAAGTCGCCGCCGAAATAGAAGGCGAACAGCGGCTTGAACTGGCGGGCCACCGTCGGTTCGGCCACCATGACGATGGCGTCGGCATCCTGGCGGCGCCTGGGCTCGAATTCAACATTCACTCCGATCGTGCGCTCCACCTGGATCGCACGCTCCCGTGAGGCGGTGATGCCCAACACGTCGGCGGTCACCGTGCGCAGATTGTCTTCCCGGAAGAATCGCTCGACATCGAGAGCCGCGCCACCGTCCTCGCGCAGGCGGGAGAGAAGGGCCTTCTCCACCCGGTCTCCCCAGTCGCCCCGGGGGATGAGCACCAGAACCTGATTCAGGTGTTCCTGGGACAGGCGGTCGGCAATCTGGCGGGCTTCGTCCTCGGCGGAGAGTCCGTACTGATACAACCCCTCTGGTGCCACGGTGCCTTCTGGCAGGTAATTCAGGCCGAGCACCGGAACCGGTAGCGTATTCATGCCGGCGACGGCCGACAAGGCCTCCTTTTCAAGGGGGCCGACAATCAGATCGAAGTCCTGGCTGGCCAGTTCGCTGTAGAGACTGGCGAACGAACGGGTGGCCGTATTGAACACCCGGATGTCTGTTTTGCTCCGGTCCGCGGAGGCGTCCAGATAGTACGCCGCGAGGAAGCCGTCGCGAATGGCCTTGCCTGCACTGGCGAAGGCGCCATCCAGGGGGAGGGCCAGGGCGATTTTTTCCGGCCGGCTGGCGGCCAGTCCCGCGATCAGCTGCAACTCCGAGGGCAACACCTGGGCGGCGGGATGCCCGGGCCAGTGGTTCTGCCAGCGCCGGATTATTCGTCCCTGGTCGTCCAGGCTTAGGCCGGGCTGCCGTAATTGGGCCGCCAACTCCAGCCAGCCCTGGGACTCGTAGCCGATGGCCTGGCTACTGGCCTCGGCCAGACGGGGCTCCGGCACCCGCTTGAGGGCTTGCCAGATTTGATCGTGCAGGGCCTGAACGTCGGCCTCCGGATCGGCCTGGGCCAACAGAATCAGGGTCTGTGCACCGTCCAGGGGACGACCGGCCAGGGTATAGGTCTGTGCCTGGAGGTTGGCTGCCCGGGCCATCAAGTCACCGGGGTAACCCGTGAAGGTATCGGGTGACATCTGTGCCGCCAGTTCCCCGGCCCAGCCGGCATCGTCCAGCGCCACCGCGCTGGCCATGGACAGCAGCCACGCCTGCAGGCGCACGGTGTCGACCGGTGACTGTAGCTGGCTGCTGCGCAGCACGGTGCGGGCGGCGACGTGATTGCCTTGTTCCTGGAACCGGCTTGCCATGCGCAGCAGATAGCGTTGAGCCGCTTCGCGGTCGCTTTCCTGGGCGGCCACGTCCAGAGCCTCCGCCGGCGACTGGGCAATGTGGGATTGCAAGTTGACGTTGGCGCACCCGGAAATCAGCAGGAACGCCAGGGACAGGCAGGCCAGGGCATGGGGCCTGTATGACTTTTTCATCATGGCAAGCTCGACGTACTTCGGATGGTTGGGCTTGTGGCGTCGCGTTAACGGTGGCAAGTTTAACAGTTCCCGGGGCATTTCACATGACGTTCGTGTCACTCGCTCCGGCTTTCCCAAACCCTGATATGGAGCCTGGATGTCCGAACACGATCACGAACAGTCGGCCGTGACGGGCGCTGCCACCGCGGCTGGCGCCGGCACCCTGTACATCGTCGCAACGCCGATCGGCAATCTGGATGACCTGTCTGCCCGAGCCGGTCGAATTCTGGCGGCCGCGGACTTGGTTGTCGCGGAGGATACCCGCCGTACCGGCCAGCTGTTGCAACATCTGGGGGTTCGCAAATCCATGCTGGCCCTGCACGATCATAACGAGCGGGACCGGGTACCGCGGGTGCTGGCGGAATTGCGAGCAGGCCGGAACCTGGCGCTGGTATCGGATGCCGGCACGCCCTTGATTTCAGACCCCGGTTATGTGGTGGTCCGTGAAGCTAGGGCCGCTGGGATTGCCGTGGTCCCGGTGCCGGGGCCCTGCGCCTTGGTGGCGGCCCTGAGTGCGGCCGGGCTTCCGACCGACCGCTTCCTGTTCGCCGGTTTCCTGCCGGCCAAGCGGGCCGGGCGCCGCGCTGAACTGGAGTCGTTACGGCGCGAGGCCGCGACGCTGGTGTTCTATGAGTCGCCCCATCGAATTCTGGAAACGCTGGACGATATCCTTTCGGTCATGGGCGAAACCCGAGAGTTGGTGGTGGCGCGGGAGCTGACGAAAACGTTCGAAACCTTCTACGCGGGCCCGGTGGCGCAAGTCCGGGCGTGTCTGGCCGGGGACCCGAATGCAACGCGGGGTGAGTTTGTGCTGGTGCTGCGGGGCGCGGACCCGGAGTCGGCGGGTGCCGGTGCCGACGGACTGGATGTGGATCGCATGTTGCGCCTGCTGATGGCGGAGCTGCCGGTGAAAACGGTGGCGAAGATCGTGGCGGAGGCCACGGGTTTGGCCAAAAACGCGCTGTATCAGCGGGCGCTTGCCCTGAAAGGGGCGGAGTCGGAGTGACGGAGCTTGCAACCGCGCCGCCGGCGGAGTATTGTCTCGGCCGAGCTCGCCAGACAGTCGCCGCCGGTGGTTTACCGGGGGAGGAAAGTCCGGGCTCCGCAGGGCAAGGTGCCAGGTAACGCCTGGGCGGCGTGAGCCGACGGAAAGTGCAACAGAAAGTATACCGCCTAAGCGCCCACGGGCGCCGGTAAGGGTGAAATGGTGCGGTAAGAGCGCACCGCATGGCTGGTAACAGTCCATGGCGATGGTAAACCCCACCTGGAGCAAGACCAAATAGGAGTCCAATGGCGTGGCCCGCGCTGGACTCGGGTAGGTTGCTTGAGGCCTGTGGTGACGCAGGTCCTAGATGAATGACTGTCCTCGACAGAACCCGGCTTATCGGCGGGCTCAATTTCCCCATCTCTCCCTGCCTGTAGGTGTTGGTACCTATAGGCGGTCGGTTATAGCCAAAAAATCTTAGACCTCACTTTCTGTCTTCAGAACTTATTGCAGGTAGTTGATTTTTCTTCTTTTCTTTTCCGTAATCTGCGTTTCTTGGTAAGTCTTCGCGTGTAACCCCTTGTCATTAAAGGAAGTTTTTCCAGTGCGACGCAGTTTGCGGCGCTTGCATTGTCTATTGCGTGTTTCTATAGTGTGCATAAGTGGGAAAAAGTGGTTTCTAGTGGTTTTTTGTGGTTTCCGGCACCCAGAGACAGCGTAAATGGGCAATTTTCTCGGCAGTCATGCCATCAACATGGATGCGAAGGGACGCGTCGCGATCCCGGCCAAGGTCCGCGAGGAACTCTCGCAGATCTGCAGCGGGCGCATTGTGTTGACGGCCAACGCCGACGAGGAGCGCTGCCTGTTGCTGTATCCGGAACCCGAGTGGGAAACGCTGAGGCCGAAGATTGAGGCTCTGCCCAACATGAATCGGGCGGCGCGCCGCCTGCAGCGTCTGTTGTTGGGAAACGCGGCGCCCATGGAGCTGGACTCTGCGGGACGCATCCTGATACCGCCGCCCCTGCGCAGCTACGCGCATCTGGAAAAGAAGCTGATGCTGATCGGGCAAGGCAAAAAACTGGAACTGTGGAGCGAAGAGCGTTGGTATGCATGGCTGGACGAGTCCAGTGGCGATGACGAGATGCCGCCGGAGATGGAGGCGTTGTCACTATGATGGCCGGAGCTGACGATCGGGGGGCTTCGGCGTTTCCCCACCGTTCCGTGTTGCTGGACGCGTCCGTCGAGGCGTTGGTCCGAAAACCGGATGGCCGGTACATCGACGGCACCTTCGGCCGTGGTGGCCACAGCCGTCTGATCCTCGGGCGCCTGGGTGCGCAGGGCCGGTTGCTGGCGTTCGACAAGGACCCGGACGCCATTCGCGAAGCCGAGGCGCTGGCGGCCGAAGACGCGCGCTTTTCCTGGTTTCACGGCTCCTTTGCCGAGATCGCCCTGGCCATGGCGCGACGGGGCTGGGCGTCGGTGGACGGGGTGTTGCTGGATTTGGGGGTGTCGTCACCCCAGCTGGATGACCCCGCCCGTGGCTTCAGCTTCATGCGGGACGGCCCGCTCGACATGAGAATGGACCCCCGGCAGTCGCCCAGTGCCGCGGAGTGGCTGGCGACGGCGGAGGAGCAGGACATCGCGGACGTGATCTGGCGATACGGCGAGGAGAAGTTTTCCCGGCGTATCGCCCGGTTGCTTGTGGAACGCCGCCAGGAGGCGCCCATCGAAACCACGCGCCAGCTCGCGGAACTGGTATCGGAAGCTGTGCCCAGGAAGGAGCGCCACAAACATCCGGCGACCCGGACGTTTCAGGCGATCCGGATCTTCATCAATCGCGAGCTCGAAGACCTTGAAGTGTGTCTCCGGGCTGCCGCGGAGCGGTTGGCGCCCGGTGGCCGGCTGGTGGTGATCAGCTTTCATTCGTTGGAAGACCGGCTGGTCAAGCGTTTCATGAGGGACCTGGCCCGAGGGCCAAAGTTGCCGAGGGGCGTGCCGGTGACGGCGGATCAGGAACGGTCGGATTTCCGGTTGGTGGGCCGGGCCAACCGGGCCGATGAGCATGAAGTGAACGAGAACATCCGGGCGCGCAGCGCCGTCATGCGGGTGTTGGAACGAATCGAACGAACAGACTCAGAGCAGGGGAGCGCGTAACCATGGGCGCGGTAGTGATCGAGCGGCCGGCCAAGACGGCCAGGCTCAACAAGCAGAGAGTGCGCGACGGCGTCGCAACCGCGGTCCGGCTTTCCCGCCAGGTCTTCGAGGCGACCCGTCGCAGGGAGGTTCTGGTGTCCCTGGGGCTGGTGGGTGTGTTGCTTGCCTCGTCGGTGGGCGTGGTGGTGGCGGCCCATGAAAACCGGACTCTGTTCAACACGCTTGCGGAACTCCAGGGCGAACGGGATCGCTATCAACGGGAATGGAGCCAGCTGCTGCTGGAGCAAAGTGCCCTGAGCGCGCACGGCCGGGTGGAGAAACTGGCTGCGGAGCGTCTTGGCATGGTGGTGCCGGGGCGCGAGGACATCGTGCTGGTGCCCCTGATGTCGCCAGTGGCAAGCCGTTGATTCGATAACAACAAACGACAGACATTGTCAGGGTGGCCGACTTGTCCGATCACGGAGCACAGTCAAAGTGGCGTCGCAGGCTTGCCGCCGGCATGAAGGCCTGGCGGTTTGGCTCCGTGCTGGGCGCGTTTTTGCTGGTGGTCGGTGTATTGGGCTGGCGCCTGGTTGACCTCCAGGTGGTCGATAAGGACTTTCTCCGCAAGCAGGGGGATGTCCGGACCATACGGGTGGAAACGATCGACGCCCATCGCGGCGTGATTCTGGATCGCCACGGTGAACCGCTGGCGGTCAGTACACCGGTCCAGACCGTCTGGGCCAATCCCTCGGAAATGGATCCGGATGAGCCCCGCCTGGCCAACCTCGCGCGTTTGCTGGACCTGAACGAAGCCCGGCTGCGCGAGCGCCTACGTTCCTACGCCTCCCGGGAGTTCATTTATCTGCGCCGTAAAATTCAGCCGTCGCTGGCACGCCAGGTGATGGACCTGAACATCGCCGGTGTCTACAGTCGCCAGGAGTATCGCCGCTATTATCCCGCCGGTGAGGTGACGGCCCATGTGGTCGGCTTCACCAACATCGACGAGCATGGCCAGGAAGGCATTGAGCTGGCCTACGACCAGTGGCTGTCCGGGGAGCCCGGCCGCAAGCGTGTGCTCAAGGACAACCGGGGCCGGGTCATCAAGGACCTGACTCTGATCCGCGACGCCCAGCCGGGGCATGATCTGTCGCTCAGTATTGATCTGCGCCTGCAGTACCTCGCCTATCGCGAGTTGAAAGCGGTGGTCAGCGCCCATCATGCTCATGGCGGTACGCTGGTGATGCTGGATGTGGACACCGGTGAGGTCCTGGCCATGGTCAATCAGGGCTCCTACAACCCGAACGACCGCAGCCAGCTGGCGCCGGAAAATCTTCGCAACAAGGCCCTCACCGACCTGTTCGAACCGGGCTCCACCATGAAGCCCGTCAGCATGGCCGCCGCCCTCGAGTCCGGGCGCTATCCGGTCAACACCACCATCGACACCTCGCCGGGCTACCGCCGGTTCGGTCGGTTCACGATCCGGGATCACCGCAACTATGGCGTTTTGTCGTTGACCGACATCATCGTCAAGTCCAGTAACGTTGGCATCAGTAAGATCGCCACCGAGCTGGGTGGCGATCTGATCCGCGACCTGTACGCCCGCATGGGCTTCGGCCAGCCCACCGGTGTCGGTTTCCCCGGCGAGGCGGTGGGGGTGCTGCCGGCGCCGCCGAAGTGGCGGCCGGTGGAAGAGGCCACCATGTCTTATGGCTACGGAATGAGTGTCAACGCGTTGCAGTTGGCCCAGGCGTACATGGTCCTGGCCAATGGCGGCATCCGCTACCCGCTCAGCCTGATCAAGGTGGACGAGCCACCGGTGGGGGAACGGGTACTGTCGGAGAAGGTCACATATCAGGTGCGTGAAATGCTACGGCAAGTGGTGGAACGGGGTACCGGAACCCGGGCGCGCCCGGGCTTCTATTCGGCTGGCGGCAAAACCGGAACCGTTCACCTGGTGGGCTCCCATGGCTATGAAGACAGCCAGTACAAGGCGATCTTCGCCGGCATGGCGCCGATCGAGGACCCGAGAATCGTGACGGTGGTGGCCGTGGACGCGCCTCAGTCCGGTGAATACTACGGCGGCGAAGTGGCTGCTCCGGTATTTGCCCGGGTCATGAGCGACGCCCTGAGATTGCTCAACGTGAAGCCGGAGCTGGACGTGTCCGGGTCCGGCGAGGCCCCGGGTTCGGTCGGGGCGAGGGGGTAAGCTGTGTGCATCACATCTCTCAGCACCCTGTTGCATGGCATTGTCGATGTGCCCTCGGTGTTTGATGCCACCATCCACGGGCTCGTCAGCGACAGCCGTGAGGTCCGCCCCGGCGATGCCTTCGTGGCGGTATCCGGGGCGCGAACACCGGCCGATCGCTATGTGGATCAGGCCATTGCGGCCGGGGCCAACGTAGTGCTTTTGGAAACGGACGCGCCTCGGGCCTGTTTCGAGCGGCGGGGAGCCCTGGTGGTTCCTGTGCCCGGTCTCAAGCAAAATCTCGGTCGGATCGCTGACCGCTTTTTTGAACATCCATCCCGCCGGCTGCGGTTGATCGGTGTCACCGGGACCAATGGCAAGACCTCGGTGAGTCAGTACATTGCCCGGTTGCTTGGCGACACCGGCACACCCTGCGGCGTCCTGGGGACCCTGGGATATGGCATGCCGGGAGCCTTGCTGCCGGCCACGCATACCACGCCGGACGTGGTGCAGATCAATCGGATCCTGCACCGGATTCTGGACAAGGGCGCGCGCGCCGCCGCCATGGAAGTGTCCTCCCATGCCCTGGATCAGGGGCGGGTGGACGGTCTTACCATGACGGGCGCCGTCTTTACCAATCTGACCCGCGACCACTTGGACTACCACGGTTCCATGGAGGCCTATGGCGCCGCCAAGGCCAAACTGTTCACCCGCGAGGGGCTGCATTTTGCCGTGATCAATTTCGATGACCCGTTTGGTCGCCAGTTGTATGGCCAGCTGGACGGGCGTTGTGACCGAGTTCGTTACAGCCTCCACGAGTCCCAGACCGAGCTGTGGCTGCAGGACTTCCGCCCGACCGAGGGCGGTTTCGAGGCGCAGGTGGATGGTCAGTGGGGGCGCTTCGACATCCAGGTACCGCTGATGGGGAGTTTCAATGCCAGCAACGTGCTGGCCGCCATGGCCGCCGTTCTGACCCTGGGGGTGCCGGTCGAGCGGGTGCGGGGAGCGGTCGCGCGCCTGACGCCTCCGCCCGGGCGCCTGGAAGTGTTCGGCAATGGCGACGGGGTCCGGGTCGTAGTCGACTACGCCCACACTCCGGATGCCCTGGCCAATGCGCTGGCGGCCTTGCGGCCTCACGTGTCGGGCCGACTGATCTGCGTGTTCGGCTGTGGCGGCGACCGGGACCGGGGCAAGCGCCCGGACATGGCGCGGGAAGCGGAAGCGGTGGCGGACTGGGTGATCGTGACCGACGACAACCCCCGAACCGAGGCGCCGGCGGCCATTGTCGCGGACATCCTTGAGGGATTCCGCCATCCGGACCGTGTGGCCGTGATCCATGACCGGGCAGAGGCCATCCGGCGGGCCATCGCCTCGGCGGTGCCGGGTGACTTGGTACTGGTGGCTGGCAAGGGGCATGAAGATTACCAAGAGATTCAGGGGCAGAAGCTGCCATTCAGCGACGCGGAGCATGTACGCCACTGCTTGAACCTGAACGGAGGTGTGGCATGATGCGCGCCTTTTCCCTGGCGGAGGCCCGGCAATGGCTGGGCCTGGCGCCGGATCCGGGGACCGGGCTGTTGTCCTTCACCGGAGTTTGCACCGATACCCGGCGCCTGCAGCCGGGAGACCTGTTTGTGGCGTTGCGGGGCGACCGTTTCGACGGCCACCGCTTCCTTTCACAGGCCCGAGCCACCGGTGCGGTGGCCGCCGTGGTGGAAACGCCGGATCCGGCAGTGGCGCTGCCCCAGTTGGTGGTGCCGGACGCGGTCCAGGCGCTGGCCCGCCTGGCGCTTGGCAACCGGAACGAAAGCCAGGTCGGGCTGGTGGCCGTCACCGGCAGCAGTGGCAAGACCACCGTCCGGGAGATGACCGCGTCGATCCTGTCGGAAATGGGGCCGACCCTGGCGACCGAAGGCAATCTCAACAACCACATTGGGGTGCCCCTGACCCTGTTCCGGCTGGCACCGGAACACCGTTTTGCCGCAGTGGAGCTGGGCGCCAGTGGCCTGGGTGAGATTGCCCATACCGTGGCCATCGTCCGCCCCCGGGTGGTGATTCTGACCAATGCCGGTCAGGCCCATCTGGAAGGTTTCGGCAGTTACGACAACATTGTCCGGGCCAAGGGCGAGATCATCGAAGGGGTGACCCCGGGGGGACTGGTGCTGCTGAACCGGGATGATCCCGCCTTCGCGCGCTGGCGCGAACGGGCGGGGAAGCGCCGGGTAGCCTGCGTCAGTGCTCAGGGACACCCGGAAGCGGATTACGTGATCACCGGTGCCACCATGACCGGCGAGGGGCAGCGCCTGTCCGTCTCCGGCCCGAACGGGTGGCACAGTGAACCGGTGCTGCCGCTGCTGGGAGAGCACAACCGGCTCAACGCCCTGTTGGCCGTAGCGGCCGCCCGGGAGCTGGGGGCCTCGGACGCTCAGGTGATCGCTGGCCTGCAAGCGGTTAAGCCGGTGCCCGGCCGTCTCCAGCCCCTGACCTTGACCAAGGACCTGACGGTCATTGACGACAGTTACAACGCGAATCCGGCCTCGATGAAAGCGGCGCTGGCGGTACTGGCCGGTTTCCCTGGGCAGCGTATCGCGGTGCTGGGTGCCATGGCGGAACTGGGGACGGAGGCCCGGCGCTGGCACCAGGATGTGGGGGCCACGGCGCGGGCGTGCGGCATCGAACGTCTGCTCGTGGTGGGGCCGGGCTGCGAAGGGTATCTGGAAGGGTATGGACCGGCGGCGGAGTTTCATCCCGGACACGAGGCCGCGGTCGCCGCCATTTTGCGCCATCAGGCGGGGCCGACCACCGTGCTGGTGAAGGGATCCCGAAGTTCCGCCATGGATCGCGTGGTGGATGGGTTGAAAGAAAAGGTGAACAACGCATGCTGCTCTGGCTGACAGAGATACTCTCACAGTACTTTTCCGCGCTGACGGTGTTTCAGTATCTGACGCTGCGCGCGATTCTCGGTATCTTGACGGCGCTGTTGCTGTCGCTGGTGATCGGGCCGACCATGATCCGCAAGCTGAGTCAGTACCAGATCGGCCAGGCGGTACGCGACGACGGCCCCAAAACGCACCTGAGCAAGGCCGGCACGCCCACCATGGGCGGCGCTTTGATTCTGGTGGCCATTGCTGTGAGCACGCTGCTTTGGGCGGACCTGAGCAATCGTTATGTCTGGATCACCCTGCTGGTCACCTTGATGTTCGGCGCCATCGGCTGGGTCGACGACTATCGCAAGGTGGTGGAACGCAATCCCCGGGGCCTGCCTGCCCGCTGGAAGTATTTTTGGCAGTCGGTGATTGGCGCCGGCGCGGCCATCCTGCTGTTTTACAGTTCCGCGCTGCCCCAGGAAACGTCCCTGTACGTGCCGTTCGTCAAACAGGTCTCCCTGACGCTGGGGCCGGTGATGTTCGTGCTGCTGTCCTATTTCGTGATTGTCGGCAGCAGCAATGCCGTCAACCTGACCGACGGCCTCGACGGCCTGGCAATCATGCCGACGGTGATGGTGGCCGGTGCGCTCGCCATCTTTGCATACGTGTCCGGCCATGCCCAGTTCGCCAATTATCTGCTGATTCCCCACCTGCCGGGGACCGGCGAGCTGATCGTCTTCTGTGGCGCCATTGTCGGCGCCGGTCTCGGTTTTCTGTGGTTCAACACCTACCCGGCCCAGGTTTTCATGGGGGATGTGGGCGCGCTGGCTCTCGGTGCCGCGTTGGGGGTGGTCGCGGTCATCGTGCGCCAGGAAATCGTGCTGTTCATCATGGGCGGTGTGTTCGTGATGGAGACCATTTCCGTCATCCTGCAGGTGGCGTCGTACCGGCTGACCGGCCGGCGCATCTTCCGGATGGCCCCCCTGCATCACCATTTCGAACTTAAGGGTTGGCCGGAGCCCCGGGTCATCGTGCGCTTTTGGGTGGTCACGGTGGTGCTGGTGCTGATCGGCTTGGCCAGCCTGAAGATTCGGTAGGAGCAGCAGGTTTATGGGCGTCATTGCATCGGATCGTCGCACACTGGTGGTCGGGCTCGGGAAGACCGGGCTTTCGGTGGTGCGTCATCTGTCGGCGCAGGGGCGGGCGTTTGCGGTGGCCGACAACCGATCGAGCCCGCCTGGGCTGGCCGAGTTGAAGGCTGGGTGGCCGGATGTGCCGGTTTACCTCGGGCCGTTCGATGCCGAACGCTTTGCCCAGTTCAACGAACTGGTGGTCAGTCCTGGTATCAGCATCGCGGAACCGGCCATCGCTGCGGCGGTGGCTTCAGGCGCCCGGATCCGGGGTGACATCGACCTGTTTGCCGAGGTGGCGGATGCTCCGGTGGTGGCGATTACCGGTTCCAACGGCAAGACCACGGTGACCACGCTGGTCGGCGAGATGGCCCGGGCCGCCGGGCGCAAGGTGGCGGTTGGCGGCAACATCGGCACGCCGGCGCTGGATCTGTTGGGGCAGGGCGCGGAGCTGTATGTGCTGGAACTGTCGAGCTTCCAGCTGGAAACCACCGACCGGCTCAATGCGCTGGTGGCGACGATCCTCAATGTCAGCGATGACCATATGGACCGCTATCCGAACAAGATGGCGTATTTCCAGGCCAAGCAGCGGATTTTCCGGGGGGCCCGGCATGCGGTGGTCAACCTGGACGATCCGCTGAGCACACCCATGGTACGGGATGGCCTTGCCGTGCATTGCTACGGCTTCCATCGGGTCAATCCGGAGACCTTCAGCACCCGGGACGACGATCAGGGCACCTGGATCACCTATGGGTTCGACAACCTGCTGCTGACCCGTGAGCTGAAACTGATGGGGCAGCACAACGTCAGTAATGTGATGGCTGCGCTGGCGCTGGGGCGGGTGGCGGGCCTGCCGATGGCGGCGATGTTGGCGGTGGTTCGGGAATTCCGTGGCCTGCCGCACCGGTGCGAGTTTGTGCGCAGCCTTGATGGCGTCGACTACATCAACGACTCCAAGGGCACCAACGTGGGGGCCACGGTCGCGGCCATCCAGAGCCTGATGCCGGAACAGGGACAGGTGGTGCTGATTGCCGGTGGCGATGGTAAGGGCGCCGATTTCTCGCCCATGGCTGAACCGGTTGCCCGCTGCTGCCGGCGGGTCCTCGTTCTGGGGGCCGATGCCGACCGCCTGGCGTCCGCCCTGGCCGACACCGTTCCGGTGGAGCGGGTCGGCAGTCTGGATGAGGCCGTGGCGCGAGCCCGAGCGGTGGCTCGGCCGGGCGACCGGGTGTTGCTGTCCCCGGCCTGCGCCAGTTTCGACATGTTCCGGGACTATCAGGACCGGGGTGACCAGTTCCGGCAACGGGTGGAGGCGCTGTTGTGATGCGTAGCGACACTCTGGTTCAGGACCGGTCTCCATGGCTGGGCGAGCTGCAACCGCTGCCGGCGCTGGTGATCAGCGCGGCGGCGCTGATGGTGATCGGTATCGTCATGATCGCCTCGGCGTCCATGGACATGGCGTCGGAGACGCTGGGCAATAGCTATCACTACGTGATCCGGCAGCTGCTGTTCGCAGCCCTGGGTTGCGCGCTGGCACTGGTGGCGGTGAATGTGCCGGTGGCCTGGTGGCAGCGCAGCGGCTGGTTGTTGCTGGGCATTGGGCTGCTGGTGCTGGTGCTGGTGCTGACCCCGCTGGGGCGGACCGTGAACGGCTCCACTCGCTGGATTCCGTTCGGCCTGTTCAATGTACAGGTGTCCGAAGTGGCCAAGCTGTGCCTGATTGCCTATCTGGCCGGTTACGTGGTCCGGCGCCGGGAGGAACTGCTGAACACCTGGCCGGGCTTCCTGAAACCGCTGGTGGTGCTGGGCGTCGCGTCTGTGTTGCTGGTGATCCAGCCGGACTTCGGGGCAACGGTGGTGTTGGTTACCGCCGCCGCGGGCATGATTTTTCTCAGCGGCGTTCGGCTCAGCCGTTTTCTGCCGTTGATCGCGGTGCTCGTGGTGCTGGGGGTGGTGCTGGTGCTGACCCAGCCCTACCGGCTGAAGCGGGTGGTGAGTTATCTGGATCCCTGGAAAGATCAGTTCGACAGTGGTTATCAGCTGACCCAGTCGCTGATTGCCTTCGGCCGGGGTGAGTGGGCCGGTGTCGGCCTGGGCAACTCCATCCAGAAGCTGTTTTATCTGCCGGAGGCCCACACCGATTTCATTTTCGCGATCATCGCGGAAGAGTTCGGCCTGTTCGGTTCGCTCACGGTGTTGGCCCTGTTTGCCGTACTGGTGGTGTCCGGCCTGGTCATCGCCCGGCGGGCGGAGCGGGCCGGCATGGAGTTTGGCGCCTGCTTCGCCTACGGCATCACCCTGCTGATCGGGCTGCAGGCGGGTATCAACATGGCGGTCAGTACCGGTTTGCTGCCCACCAAGGGGCTGACTCTGCCGCTGGTCAGCTATGGCGGCTCGAGTCTGATGATTTCCTGTATCTGCATTGGCGTGCTGGCCCGGATCGAGCTGGAGCGCCTGGACCAGGCACGGGTTGCCCGGGAAGGACAGGGGAGCCGCCGACCGCGGAGAGGGGGGGCGTCATGACCCGGCCGCGTCGTTTCCTGATGATGGCCGGTGGCACCGGAGGGCACGTGTTCCCGGCCCTGGCGACCGCCCGCGCCCTGCAGGCCCTGGGGCATGAAGTGCACTGGCTGGGGGCCAGCGGCGGTATGGAACAGCGGCTGGTCGGGGAAACCGATATCCCGTTGTCGCTGATTCACGTGTCCGGCCTGAGGGGCAAGGGCAAGCTGGCGCTGGTGCTGGCGCCGTTCCGGCTGATGCGGGCGCTGGGTGAGGCATTTACGGTGCTGCGCAGGGTGCGTCCGGACTGTGTTGTCGGCATGGGGGGCTTTGTGACCGGCCCGGGTGGGCTGGCGGCCTGGCTGCGGGGAATCCCGCTGGTGATTCATGAGCAGAATGCCATCGCGGGGCTGACCAACCGTATCCTGGTGCGTTTTGCCAAGACGGTGCTGGAAGCCTTCCCCGGCAGTTTTGGCGCCGGGGTGGTGACCCGCTGTACCGGCAACCCGGTCCGCCAGGGGCTGACGGATCTGCCGGCTCCGGCGCAGCGTCTGGCCGGCCGGAGTGGCCGTCTGAAGTTGCTGGTGGTTGGCGGCAGCCTGGGGGCCCAGGTGTTCAATGAACGGGTACCGCAGGCACTGGCCCGGATTCCTGAGCCACAGCGTCCGGAAGTGCGTCACCAATGTGGCGAGCGGAACCTGGAGGCGGCCCGGGCAGCATATGAGGCGCAGGGGGTGACGGCGTCGGTAGAGCCGTTCATCAAGGACATGGCCGCGGCTTACGCCTGGGCCGACGTCGTGCTCTGTCGTTCCGGGGCGCTGACGGTGTCGGAACTGTGCGCGGCGGGTGCGGCCTCGATACTGGTGCCGTTCCCCCATGCCGTCGACGACCATCAGACCGCCAACGCCCGCCAGCTGGTGGCCGCCGGCGCGGCGGTGCTGATACCCCAGCCCCGGTTTTCCGTCGAGGCCCTGACGGAGCTGCTGCAGGACCTGGCCGGGGACCGGGCCCGAATCGAGAATATGGCGACGGCCGCCCGCGAGCTGGCCCGCCCGGATGCAACGGAGAGAGTCGTGAATTACTGTCTGGAGGCCGCTCATGGCTGACGTGACCAACCCGCCGCTGGTGTATCAGGTGCCGGAGATGCGCAGGATTCGTCGCATCCACTTTGTCGGCATCGGCGGTGCCGGCATGAGCGGCATTGCCGAAGTGCTGAAGAATCAGGGCTATGAGGTTTCCGGATCCGACTTGAGGGAGGGGCCGGTGACCGAGCGTCTCAAGGCCCTGGGGGTGGATGTCCGGATCGGGCACCGCGAGGAGAACAGTGCCCACGCCGATGTGGTGGTGGTCTCCTCTGCCGTGAAACCGGACAACCCGGAGGTGGCGGCGGCCCGTATCCGCCGGGTGCCGATCGTGCCCCGGGCGGAGATGCTGGCGGAAATCATGCGCTACCGCCACGGCATCGCGGTGGCGGGTACCCATGGTAAGACCACCACCACCAGCCTGATCGCCTCCATTCTTGGCGAGGCCGGCCTGGACCCGACGTTCGTGATCGGCGGCAAACTCAACAGTGCCGGCACCAACGCCCAGCTGGGTGGTTCCCGCTATCTGGTGGCGGAAGCGGACGAAAGTGACGCCTCGTTCCTGCACCTGACGCCGGTGATCTCGGTGGTGACCAACATCGAGGCGGACCACATGGACACCTACGGCGGCGATGTCGAAAAGCTGAAGCAGACGTTCGTCGACTTTTTGCACAATCTGCCGTTCTACGGGGTCGCGGTCATGTGCGTGGACGATGGCTACGTCCGCGAGATCATTCCACGTATTTCCCGGGCCATCATCACCTATGGCATCGACAATCTTGACGCCGATTATCGTGCCGAGGGGATCGTCACGGACGGCCTGAAAACCCGCTTCGTCGTCAAGCGCCCGGGGGGGCGTCCCGACCTGGCCGTGGAACTGGGCATGCCGGGGCGCCACAACGTGCTGAATGCCCTGGCGGCCATCGCCGTCGCCACCGACGAGGGGGTGGCGGATGCTGCCATTTGCCGGGGGCTGGCGGCTTTCGCCGGCGTTGGCCGGCGGTTCCAGGTCTATGGCGACTACCAGACGCCCAGGGGCCGGGTAACCCTGGTGGACGACTACGGTCACCATCCCACCGAGGTCGAGGCGGTGATCCGCGCGGCCCGGGATGCCTGGCCCGGACGGCGACTGGTGATGCTGTATCAGCCGCACCGGTTCACCCGCACCCGCGACCTGTACGAGGACTTTGTCCGGGTACTTTCGGAAGTCGATGCGCTGCTGCTGATGGATGTCTATTCCGCCGGTGAACCGGCCATCCCGGGCGCCGACGGTCGCTCCTTGTGCCGCAGCATCCGGCAACGCGGGCTCATTGAACCGGTGTTCGTCGAGGACAACGGCAAGATCGAGGGCCTGCTGGCCAATGTCTTGAAGGACGGCGACCTGCTCATTACTCAGGGCGCCGGGGATATCGGTGGCGTGGCCGCTCGGCTGGCGGCGGGGGGGGTAATTTCCAGTGACTGACAAGCATCACGGTGAAACCTTGAGTTTTCAGGCAGACCCTGCCCTGGTCAGGGCGCTGGGGCGGGTGGCGGTGTTCATGGGGGGGGATTCCGCCGAACGCGAGGTGTCGCTGAAAAGCGGCCAGGCCGTTCTCGCCGCGCTGCAGTCCGCCGGGGTCGATGCCTACGGAGTGGATGTGCGTGGCTGTCTGCTGAAGGTGGCCGAGTCGCCCCAGTACGACCGGGTGTTTATCGCCCTGCACGGCCGGCGCGGTGAGGATGGCACCCTTCAGGCGATTCTGGCGCAGGCTGGCATCCCCTATACCGGCAGTGGCGTTCTGGCCTCGGCCCTGGCCATGGATAAGTTGCGCACCAAGTATGTGTTCCAGGGCTACGGCCTGCCGACGCCTCGGTTTCGTGCCATGACCGGAGCCGGCCAGGCGGCTCAGATCCTGAAGGAGCTGCGTCCGCCCCTGAGCGTGAAGCCGGCCCACGAAGGCTCCAGCATCGGGGTGCGGAAAGTGTCCACCGAAGCGGAGCTGATCGACGCCTACAACGCCGCTGCGGCACTGGACGACTTAGTGCTGGTGGAAGAATGGATCGAAGGGGCGGAGTTCACGGTCAGTTTGCTGCAGGACAGAGCGCTGCCGGCGATTGGCCTGAGCACAGACCATCCGTTCTACGATTACGACGCCAAGTACCTCGCCGATGACACTCGCTACCGTATTCCCTGTGGTTTGGCGCCGGAGGATGAAGTACGGCTGCAGACGCTGGCGCTGGAGGCTTTCCGGGTCGTGGGCTGCCGGACCTGGGGCCGGGTGGATGTGATGCAGGATCGCGACGGGCAGTTCTGGCTGTTGGAGGTGAATACCGTACCCGGCATGACGGACCACAGCCTGGTACCGATGGCTGCGCGCGCGGCGGGGATCAGTTTCGAGGAGCTGGTGGTCCGGATTCTGGCCGACACGCTGGAGGATGCGGATGCTTGACAACCTGCGGGTCCGAAGCCGGGCGTTTCCGTCCGAGCCGCCGCGGCGCCGGGGGGCCACCTCCCTGGAGCCGGAGCGGGATCGGCTGGGCGTGCTCAGGGCCATTCTCGCGTCCGTGCCCTGGCTGCAGGTTGGGTTGGGAGCCCTGATCGTGCTCCTGGCCGCTCTGGTGCCCTGGGGCACCGGCAAGGTTCTGGAAGCGATGGACCAGCAGATTCTGGCCATCGACGTGAAGGGTGAATTCATCGGTGACAGTCGCGTGGCCATCGAGCGCGAGGCCAGCCGCTGGCTCGGCAAGAGCTATTTCGCCACCGATCTGTCCGAGATCAAGGCGGAACTGGAGCGCCGTCCCTGGGTGGCTTCGGCGGCCATCCGCCGGGTCTGGCCGGATCGCCTGGTGATTGACATCCGCGAGAAGAAACCGCTGGCGTACTGGAACGGCGGGCGCTTGGTCAGCCGAACCGGTGAATTGTTTGCCCCGGCCAATCCGGAGGTGGCGGGGCGATTGCCCCGACTGTCCGGACCGGATGAGCGGGTGCGGGACGTGATCCGCATGGCGCAGGACCTGAGTGGCCGGCTTGCCCGTCACGGGCTCGGTTTCGCCGGCCTGTCGCTGGAGGCCCGGGGGGCCTGGACCCTGAATCTGGCCAACGGTATCGAGGTGGTCCTGGGGCGGGACCATGTGGACGAACGGTTTGAGCGCTTTCTGGCGGTCTACGAGGCCCGGCTGGTGTCCCGTTCGGATGAAGTGAAACGCATCGATGCCCGCTACACCAATGGTGTGGCGGTGCAGTGGAAGCCGGCCCCG
Source organism: Marinobacter lutaoensis (assembly GCF_001981305.1). GTDB lineage: Bacteria > Pseudomonadota > Gammaproteobacteria > Pseudomonadales > Oleiphilaceae > Marinobacter > Marinobacter lutaoensis. The sequence goes on from NZ_MSCW01000008.1 coordinate 29,554, forward strand.
GCCGCTTCCGAACCGAATTCCTAGAACTTAACGGCAGACCTACGGTTTGGTGAAACACATGTCATCGGTTGAAACGGAAAACATGATTGTGGGCCTGGACATCGGAACCTCGAAGGTGGTTGCGATCGTCGGCAAGCGCAAGATGGACGGCACCATCGAAGTGGTGGGGATCGGTTCCCATCCGTCCCGGGGGCTCAAGCGTGGCGTGGTGGTCAATATCGAGACTACGGTCCAGGCCATTCAGCGCGCGGTGGAGGAGGCGGAGCTGATGGCAGGTTGCCGCATTCACTCGGTCTATGCCGGGATCGCCGGCAGCCACATCAAGAGCCTCAACTCCCACGGTATCGTGGCGATCCGTGACCGGGAAGTGACCCAGGCCGACATCGATCGTGTCATCGATGCGGCCCAAGCGGTGGCCATCCCTGCCGACCAGAAAATCCTGCACATTCTGCCGCAGGAGTTCGTGATCGACAGCCAGGAAGGGATCAAGGAGCCCCTGGGCATGTCCGGCGTGCGGCTGGAGGCCAAAGTCCATCTGGTGACCTGCGCCGTCAACGCCGCCCAGAACATTGAAAAGTGCGTCAGGCGCTGCGGCCTGGAGGTGGACGACATCATCCTTGAGCAGCTGGCTTCCAGTCACGCCATCCTGACCGAGGACGAAAAGGAGCTGGGCGTGTGTGTGGTGGACATCGGTGGCGGTACCACCGACATCGCCGTGTTCACCGGTGGCGCCATCCGCCACACCGCAGTCATTCCCATCGCCGGTGACCAAGTGACCAACGACATCGCCATGGCCCTGCGGACACCGACCCAGAATGCCGAGGAAATCAAGATCAAGTATGCCTGCGCGCTGACCCAGCTGGCTGGGGCCGACGAGACCATTAAGGTCCCGAGTGTCGGCGACCGCCCGCCCCGGGACCTATCGCGTCAGGCACTGGCGGAAGTGGTGGAGCCCCGTTACGAGGAGCTGTTCACCCTGGTCCAGTCGGAGCTGCGCCGCTCCGGTTTCGAGGACCTGATTCCGGCGGGCATCGTATTGACTGGCGGCTCATCCACCATGGAAGGGGTGGTGGAGCTGGCGGAGGAAATCTTCCACATGCCGGTCCGGCTGGCTTCGCCGCAGGCCGTGTCCGGCATGACGGAGGTGGTCAACAACCCGATTTACGCCACCGGCGTGGGCTTGTTGATCCATGGCTTCCGGCAAATGGATCTTGGCCGGACGCCGGTGCTCAAGGGGGAAGATGCGCCCTCGTTGTTTGAGCGCATGAAGGCCTGGTTCACCGGTCATTTCTGATTGGCCGGACGGGCAGTACACGAAGGTATCTCGAACAGACAAAACTCGATAAGCGGCCTGGACAAGGCCGCAGACAGCACGAAGGAGTAAGGGAAATGTTTGAACTCGTCGATAATGTCCAGCAGAACGCGGTCATTAAGGTCGTCGGTGTCGGTGGCGGTGGCGGTAACGCGGTACGTCACATGCTCAACAGCGACATCGAAGGCGTGGAATTCATCTGTGCCAACACCGATGCCCAGGCCCTGACCGATCTGGATCCGCGCCAGGTCATTCAGCTTGGCGGCAACATCACCAAGGGGCTTGGCGCCGGCGCCAATCCGGAAGTGGGCCGCCAGTCCGCGCTGGAAGACCGGGACCGGATCTCCGAAGCTCTGCAGGGTGCGGATATGGTGTTCATCACGGCCGGCATGGGGGGCGGCACGGGAACCGGCGCGGCGCCGGTGGTAGCCGAGGTGGCCCGGGAGCTGGGCATCCTGACCGTGGCGGTGGTCACCAAGCCGTTCATGTTCGAAGGCGGCAAGCGCATGAGCATCGCCGAGGCCGGCCTGAAGGAGCTGGAAGAAAACGTGGACTCGCTGATCACCATCCCGAACGAAAAGCTGCTGGCGGTGATGGGCAAGAAAACCAGTCTGCTGGATGCGTTCGCCGCAGCCAACGACGTGCTGCTGGGGGCGGTCCAGGGCATTGCTGACCTGATTACCCGCAACGGCATGATCAACGTCGACTTCGCCGACGTGAAGACGGTGATGTCCGAGATGGGCATGGCGATGATGGGCACCGGCCGGGCCACCGGCGAAAACCGTGCCCGCGAGGCCGCCGAGGCCGCGGTCCGCAGCCCGCTGCTGGAAGACATCAACCTGCAGGGCGCCAAGGGCATCCTGGTCAATATCACGGCTGGCATGGATCTCAACCTGGGCGAGTTCTCTGAGGTGGGTGACATCGTTCGTGAGTTCGCCTCCGACTCCGCGACCGTGGTTGTCGGTACCGTGATCGACCCGGAAATGACCGACGAACTGAAGGTGACCGTGGTGGCGACCGGCTTGGGTGGCGATCGGGAGAAACCGGCGAAGGTGGTCGACAACACCCGTACGCTGGATGGCAAGACCGACTACCGGCAACTGGATCGTCCGGCGGTGCTGCGTCGTCGTGCGGTGTCTTCCGGCAACGTGGCGATCGATCAGAGCAAGGAGAGCGAGGAGCAGGGCGTCGACTATCTCGATATTCCCGCATTCCTCCGTCGGCAGGCGGATTGATAATCTGTCTCAACTTTGAGCCAGACTCGTGCCGGCCCGTCGCTTCGCGCGATGGCGGGCGGGCCTGGTGGACGTGAGCCGAGAACCGGCCGGGCCCGGGCGATTGCAAAAGTTTCGCAAAGGCCGACCTGGTCAAATGGTACTCAGCTCCGAATTCTGATATTCTCCAGGCAGATTTTTGCCCAGAATATCGCTATTTTGTGACGGAATGATGAACCGATGATCAGACAACGGACACTCAAGAACACCATCCGCGCGACCGGTGTCGGCCTGCACTCGGGGGAAAAGGTCTACCTGACCCTCAAGCCCGCGCCGGCGGACACGGGCATCATTTTCCGCCGCACGGACCTGGACCCGATGGTCGAGATCCGCGCCTGTGCGGAAAACGTGGGCGAGACCATGTTGTCCACGACGCTGGTCAAGGACGGTGTCCGGGTGGCAACCGTTGAGCACCTGCTGTCCGCCATGGCGGGTCTCGGTATCGACAACTGCTACGTGGAACTGAGCGCGGCGGAAGTGCCGATCATGGACGGCTCCGCCGGTCCCTTCGTCTTCCTGCTGCAGTCGGCCGGCATCGCCGAGCAGGATGCGCCCAAGCGGTTCATCCGGATCAAGCGCGAAGTCAGTGTTCAGGAAGGCGACAAAAGTGCCACCTTCCTGCCGTTCGATGGCTTCAAGGTCAGCTTCGGCATCGACTTTGATCACCCGGTCTTCAAGGGCCGGGCCCAGACCGCAACCGTGGACTTTTCCAGCACCTCTTTCGTGAAGGAAGTGTCCCGGGCCCGGACCTTCGGTTTCATGCGCGACATCGAGAAGCTGCGCGCTATGAACCTGGCCCTGGGCGGCAGTGTCGACAATGCGATCGTGGTGGACGACTACAAGATCCTCAACGAGGACGGGCTGCGCTACGATGACGAATTCGTCAAGCACAAGGTGCTGGATGCCATCGGCGACCTGTATCTGCTGGGCAACAGCCTGATCGGCGAGTTCCGCGGCGTCAAATCCGGTCACGACCTGAACAACAAGCTGCTGCGCAAGCTCCGGGCGGAAGAGGATGCCTGGGAAGTGGTCACCTTCGATGATGAGGAAGCCGCTCCCATCTCCTACATGAAACCGGTGCTGGCGGCCCAGGGCTGAGGCAGGACGCCTCAGTCCCGGACGTGGCTTGCGAGTTTTTCGAGAACCTCCCGTAACGCTTTATCCTTCGTGTGCCCGGCTTCTTCCGCAAGAAGCCGGGCATTTTCCTTGCTCAGCCGGGGTTTGATCCGGCGGCGTTTTTCCCGGGCCTTCGGCGGCACGACTTTTACCTTCAGTTTCCAGACGTACTGGAAGGCTTCGTCCTGGCGCACACTGGCCATGATCTCGTGCTGACGGAAACGGATCTGACTGGCCTGGGTGGCGTTTTCCGCCGACAGGGTCAGTTCGCCGTCCTGGCAGGCCAGAAAGCGAACGCCCTGAGCCAAGTCCCGGGGCAATGCCCTCAGGACCGTCTGTTCGGCTTCCCGATGCTGTTCCGCCTTGGCGATCAGCTGGCGCAGCGTGGGTGGTCCCCGAAATTTGTCGAAGCTCAGTTTTTGATCGTTTTTTGACGCCATGGGTGCGGTTTTGCTCGACGGGTCCAATTACGATTGGTTACACTTCGGCACGGTTTGTGCGTAGTGCCTGCCTGACACTCGTTTTACATTGTCCGAAATGGGTGTGTCTACCGGGCGCTGCGATTTTTCAGCACGCAGTTGTTGCCAAGGATCGGCAGACCCGCGCGAAGACTCCGGGGCGCAACTCGACAGGATCAGGTTGGCGGCTCCCCGATGAAACCAGAAGACGATATGAACATTATTCTCGTTGGCAAGCGCCACGGCAAAGCCCGGGTGGTCTCCCTCGGTGGCGGACTCGTCGCCGGCATGACCCTGATGGTCCTGGGGCTGCTGGCTGCCGCTGCGTGGGCAGGCTATTACGCGGCCACGCTGGCGGCCAGTGCCGAGCAGCCGGAGCCGTCCGAGCTGGTGGCGCGGTGGCAGGCGAAGCTGGCGGAGCAGCAGCAGGCGCTGGCGGAGGTCAAGGAAGGGGCCCAGCAGCAGATTGATGCACTGACCCTGCGGCTGGGTGAACTGCAGGGGCGGATGCTGCGCCTGGATGCCCTGGGACAGCGCTTCGTCGAATCCGGACTGGTGGCGGCGGAGGAGTTCAACTTTGAGGAGCCGGCGGCCGTCGGTGGCCCGGAAGGTGCGTCGTCCAAGGAGCCGTTCACGGTGCCGGCTCTGACCGATATGATCGAGCGCCTGGAGGCTCAGCTGGAGGATCGGGAGCAGCAGCTGCGCCTGCTTGACACGCTGGCCTCCCGGCAGAAGCTCGAAGAGGAACGGTACGTGGCGGGACGCCCGATTACCTGGGGCTGGCTGTCCTCCAAGTACGGTTACCGTTCCGACCCCTTCACCGGCAAGCGCACCTGGCATGACGGCGTCGATCTGGCCGGTAAGGAAGGCAGTGACATCATTTCCGTGGCCGGCGGCGTCGTGACCTGGGCCGGGGAACGGTATGGTTACGGCAACCTGGTGGAAATCGACCATGGCGACGGCCTGGTGACGCGCTACGGTCACTGCAAGACGGTCAAGGTGAAGGTCGGAGATGTGGTGCAAAAGGGGCAGGTGATCGCCCTGATGGGCAGCACCGGACGCTCCACCGGGCCACACGTGCATTTCGAGGTGCTTCAGAACGGCCATTCCCGGGACCCGCTGAAATACATCGCCCGGGCCGATCGTTGATCGTTGGTTTCTCACGGCCAGCCGCCGCTGCCGTCCTCCCCGCCTCGCCGGGCTTTTCGAATACCGCTCAACCCGCGCACCCCGGCCGTTCACAGGCCGGGGTGCGACTTTTGTCTTGCCGGAAAATAAGGTTAGAATGCCGGCTCCCTTCGATTAATTAAAGAAGCAGTGGTCTATGTTCACAAAGCTTGCAACGAAAATTTTCGGAAGTAAAAATGCCAGAGAAATCAAGCGGATGCGCAAGATTGTCGAGCGTGTCAATGAACTTGAGGAGTCGTTTGGCAATCTCTCCGATGCCGAGTTGCAGGGCAAGACCGCTGAGTTCCGGCGCCGGCTCGCGGAGGGCGAATCCCTGGACGCCCTGCTGCCCGAAGCCTTTGCGACCGTGCGCGAGGCCAGTCGCCGGGTCATGGGCATGCGCCACTACGATGTCCAGCTGATTGGCGGCATCACGCTGCACGAGGGGCGGATCGCCGAGATGAAAACCGGGGAGGGCAAGACGCTGGTGGCCACGGCCCCGGTCTACCTGAATGCCCTGACCGGCCAAGGGGTGCACGTGGTCACGGTGAACGACTACCTGGCCCGCCGGGACGCCGAGTGGATGGGTAAGTTGTACCGCTTCCTCGGCCTGGAGGTGGGCGTGGTGGTTTCGGGCCAGTCCCCGGAGGAAAAACGGGCCGCCTACCAGGCGGACATCACCTACGGTACCAATAACGAGTTCGGCTTCGACTACCTGCGCGACAACATGGCCTTCAGTACCGCGGACAAGGTCCAACGCGGCCTGCATTTTGCGATCGTGGACGAAGTGGACTCCATCCTCATCGACGAGGCCCGGACGCCACTGATCATCTCAGGCGCGGCTGAGGACAGCTCCAAGCTCTATCAGGCGATCAATGCGCTGGTCCCCAAACTGCACAAGGGGGAAGCTCGGGAAGACGGCGAGCCCACCGGTGATTTCATCATCGACGAGAAGTCCCGGCAGGTGGAGCTGACCGAGGTGGGGCACGAGAAGGTCGAGCAGCTGCTGCTGGAACAGGGGTTGCTCAAGGAGGGCGACAGCCTCTACTCGGCAGCCAATCTGGGCCTGCTGCACCACGTCCATTCGGCACTCAGGGCCCATCACCTGTTCCAGAAGGACGTGGACTACATTGTTCAGGGTGGTCAGGTCATCATCGTGGATGAGCACACCGGCCGTACCATGCCCGGTCGCCGCTGGAGCGAGGGGCTGCACCAGGCCATCGAGGCCAAGGAAGGGGTGAGGATCCAGGCCGAGAGCCAGACCCTGGCCTCCACCACCTTCCAGAACTATTTCCGCCTCTACGACAAGCTCGCCGGCATGACCGGGACCGCCGATACTGAAGCCTTCGAGTTCCGTCAGATCTATGGCCTGGACGTGGTGGTCATCCCGCCCAACAAGCCGGTCCAGCGCATTGATTACAACGACTTGGTCTACCTGACCCAGGAAGAGAAGTTCCACGCCATCATCGATGAAATCAAGGATGTCACCGCAGAAGGTCGCCCGGTGCTGGTGGGCACCGCCTCCATCGAGGCCTCGGAGCTGTTGTCGTCACTGCTCAGGAAAGCGGGCATCGAGCACCAGATCCTGAACGCCAAGCATCACGAATCCGAGGCTAAGATCATCGCCCAGGCGGGCCGGCCCGGCGCGGTGACCATTGCCACCAATATGGCGGGCCGTGGTACCGACATCGTGCTTGGCGGCAACTGGGAGTATGAGGTTGCCGCCATGGAGAATCCGACCGAGGAGGACATTGCCCGTATCAAGGCGGAGTGGCAGGAGCGTCATAACCAGGTGCTGGAGGCCGGCGGCCTGCACATCATCGGTACCGAGCGCCATGAGTCGCGGCGGATCGACAACCAGCTTCGGGGCCGGGCCGGTCGTCAGGGCGATCCCGGTTCGTCCCGGTTCTTCCTGTCGCTGGAGGACAACCTGATGCGGATCTTTGCTCCGGACCGCGTCAAGAGCCTGATGCAGGCGATGGGGATGAAGAAGGGCGAGGCGATCGAGCATCGCATGGTCACCAACGCCATCGAGAAATCACAGCGCAAGGTCGAGGGCCGCAACTTCGACATGCGTAAGACGCTGCTGGAATACGACGACGTCGCCAACGATCAGCGTATGGTCATCTACGAGCAGCGCAATGAGGTCATGGCCTCGGACGATATTTCCGACCTGATCCGCACGGTCCGCGAGGATGTTGTCAACGAGCTGATCAGCGAGTTCATCCCGCCCCAGAGCATGCCGGAACAATGGGATGTGAAGGGGCTGGAGGCCCAGCTGCAGTCGGAAATGGCCATTGAGCTTCCGGTCCAGAAATGGCTGGAGGACGACAATAAGCTGTACGAGGAAAGCCTGCGCGAAAAAATCCTCGCCGAAATCGTCGCCGCCTACGAGGAGAAGGAAAGCATTGCCGGTGCCGAGGCCATGCGACGGTTCGAGAAGCAGGTGTTCCTGCAGGTTCTGGACACGCTCTGGAAGGAGCACCTGGCGAATATGGATCACCTGCGCCGGGGCATCCACCTGCGCGGCTACGCCCAAAAGAACCCGAAGCAGGAATACAAGCGGGAGGCGTTCAACCTGTTCCAGGACATGCTCGCCGCCATGAAACGGGATATCGTCCGTATCCTGTGCCACGTTCGCGTCCAGACTCGGGAGGAGATGGAAGAAGTCGAGCGCCAGCGTCGGGAAGCGCTGGAGAAGGAGCTGGCCCGGGCCCGGCTGCGTCACGACGAGACCAGCGCCACTGCGACCGCGCAGCCGCAGGGGCGGGGTGAGGGTGACGCAGGCCCGTCGGCGGCGACACCGGAGACCTTTGTCCGCCAAGAACGGAAAATCGGCCGGAACGAACCCTGTCCCTGCGGGTCCGGCAAGAAATATAAGCAGTGCTGCGGCAAGGTCAACTGACCGCCAGGCACTGGAGACCGCGCAAGACCCGCATCCTGATGGCCTCAGGTTGCGGGTTTTTGCGTTCAGACCATTCCACAGGTTTGTGAATAAAGGAGAGGTAGCATGGCCGTTGGTCCAGGTGGTTTACCCGATTTTTACCCCATCGCCGGTGTCCGTATCGGCATCGCCAGCGCCGGCATCAAGAAACCCGGGCGCAAGGACGTGGTGGTGTTCGAGCTGGCGCCGGGTAGCCAGGTCGCGGGTATCTTCACCCGAAACCAGTTCTGTGCCGCCCCGGTGGTGCTCAGCCGACGCCACTTGGCACAGGCGGCGCCGCGTTACCTGCTGATCAACACCGGCAATGCCAACGCCGGTACCGGCGAGCAGGGGCTGCGCGATGCCCTGGCCTGCTGCCAAGCCCTGGCGGACAAGGCCGGGGTCACCGCTGAGGAAGTGCTGCCGTTTTCCACCGGGGTCATCGGTGAACCCCTGCCGGTCGCTAAAATCGTGGCGGCCCTGGACGATGCTCTGGCTGAAGTGAGTGAAAGCCGCTGGCCCGAAGCCGCCGAAGGCATCATGACCACCGATACCCGGCCCAAGGGCGCATCCCGTCAGGTGCGGCTGGGGGAGCACACGGTGTCGATTTCCGGCATCAGCAAAGGCGCGGGCATGATCCGACCGAACATGGCGACCATGCTCGGGTTCATCGCCACCGATGCCCGGATTGAACCGGGACTGCTGCAATCCCTGGCCTCGGAGCTGGGCGAGGCCTCGTTCAACCGGATCACCGTCGACGGGGATACCTCCACCAATGATGCCTGCATGCTGGTGGCCACTGGCCAGTATGGGGGGCCGGAAGTGGCCGCTGACAGCCCGGAGCTGCCGGTTCTGCGCGAGGCATTGAAGGCCGTCTACCTGGAGCTGGCCCACGCCATCGTGCGCGACGGCGAAGGCGCCACCAAGTTCGTGACCATCGACGTGCGCAATGCGGCCAGCCAGGCCGAGGCTCTGGACGTGGCGTACGCCGTGGCCCATTCGCCACTGGTCAAGACGGCGCTGTTCGCCTCGGATCCTAACTGGGGGCGCATCCTGGCGGCGGTGGGCCGGGCCGGCGTGTCCGACTTGGACTTGCAGGCCCTGGAGATTTACCTCGGAGACGTGTGTCTCGTCCGCAACGGCGGCCGCGCCGAGGACTATTCCGAAGCGCGGGGACAGGCGGTGATGAACCAGGAAGAGGTCACCATCACCATCGATCTGCGCCGAGGCGAGGTCCGGGAAACCGTCTGGACCTGTGACTTCTCCCACGACTACGTCACCATCAACGCAGAATACCGGACCTGAAATGGCGGATCAGGCGCACCCCGTAAGGGAGGTCCATGTCGCGGTGGGCGTCGTGCAGCGGCGGGGCCGGGTGCTGATTGCCCGCCGGCCCGATCATGCCCACCAGGGGGGACTGCTGGAATTTCCTGGCGGTAAAGTGGAGCCGGGGGAGACGGTGCAGCAGGCTCTGATCCGGGAGCTGGCCGAGGAAACCGGGCTGCGGGTATCGCCCGATGCCCTGGAGCCGCTGATTGGCATCCGCCATGACTATGGTGATAAACGGGTATTCCTGGACGTCTGGCGCACCGGTCAGGCCGAGGGCGAGCCCGAGGGCCGGGAAGGCCAAGCGGTGGCTTGGCTGGCGCCCGAGGCGTTGCGGGACGAGGACTTCCCCGCCGCCAACCGGCCGATCATCCGGGCGCTCCGCCTGCCGCAGACACTGGCGATCACCGGCCATGTTCGCAGCGTAGGGGATGGGCTGGCGGCGCTGACCGCGAGTCTGGATCGGACACCGGTGTCGGCGCTGGTGCTGAGGGCCCCGGCGCTGGACGACGAAGCCTACCGGCGGTTCGCCGACGCCGCGGTGGCGCTGTGCCGCGACCGGGGCGTCGCACCCCTGCTCCACGGCGGGCCGGAGCGGTTGACCGCCGTGCCCGGGGCCGCCGGGTTGCACCTGCCCTGGCATGAAGCCCGGAGTCTGTCGTCTCGCCCTGTCCCGGCCTCGGTCTGGCTGGGGGTCTCTTGCCACGATGCCGGTCAGCTGGCCCGGGCGGCGGCGCTGGGGGCCGACTACGTGACGTTGGGTCCGGTTCGGCCTACGCCGACGCACCCGGCCCGGCCGGGCCGGGGCTGGCCCTGGTTCGCCGAGCGGGTCGCCGAGGCCGTGGTGCCGGTCTATGCCCTGGGGGGCGTCGGCCCCGACGATGTCACGACGGCCCGACAGGCCGGCGGGCAAGGCATTGCCGGCATCCGCTTCTGGTGGACGGCCTGAACGGTCCCCGTTCGAACTCTGGTATTCTTGTAGTCGTGCCCAGCCACCTGCGCCTTGGAGAAACTGTGAACAAGCTGACCCACCTGGACGACAAGGGCGAAGCCCGTATGGTCGATGTCACCGACAAGGCCGTCACTGCCCGCGAGGCCCGTGCCGAAGCGATCCTGCGCATGGCACCTGAAACCCTGCGCATGATCCTCGACGGCGAGCATCCCAAAGGGGATGTGCTGGCGGTAGCCCGGATCGCGGGGATCATGGCGGCCAAGAAAACCCACGAACTGATTCCCCTGTGCCACAGCCTGAACCTGACGTCGGTCAAGGTGGATCTGGAGGCCGGCGAGGATGGGACGTCGGTGGTGGTGCGGACCCGGTGCAAGTTGTCCGGTCAGACCGGGGTTGAAATGGAAGCGCTGACCGCCGCCAGCGTGGCGGCCCTGACACTCTACGACATGTGCAAGGCGGTGGATCGGGGCATGGTGATCGAGGCGGTCCGGCTGTTGGAGAAGACGGGAGGCCGCAGTGGCCACTGGCAGGCCGACCCGGCCTAGCGCCGTGTGCCGGGACTACGCGGGGTGGCCGGCCACGTGGTAGAATGCGCGCCCGACTGACTGAACCACGAGGAAACGCTGTGGCTGTTCGTTACATCCAGACTTGCCGGTTGCCCACTCCGTTCGGGGTATTCGACATGCACGGTTTCGAGGAACCCGATACCGGCAAGGAGCACATTGCCCTGACGCTCGGCAACCTGGATAGTGACGAGCCATTGCTGGCACGGACTCATTCCGAGTGCCTGACCGGCGATGCCCTGTACAGCATGCGCTGCGACTGTGGTTACCAGCTGGAGGAGGCCCTGCGCAGCATCGCCCGGGAAGGTCGGGGGATCCTGATGTATCTGCGCCAGGAAGGGCGGGGTATCGGTTTGCTGAACAAGATCCGCGCCTACCACCTGCAGGATCTGGGGGCGGATACGGTGGAAGCCAACGAGCAGCTGGGGTTTGCCGCGGATCTGCGGGACTACAGCATGTGCAAGGACATGCTGGAGCACCTTGGCATCAAGCGCATCCGGCTGATGACCAATAACCCCCGCAAGGTGCAGGCGCTGACCTCCTACGGTATTGAAGTGGTCGAGCGGGTGCCCCTGCATGTGGGGCGCAATCCGCACAACGAGAACTACCTCAAGACCAAACAGAGCAAGCTGGGGCACTGGCTGGAAACGCACCAGGACGACGACCCGGCATAACGCCCGGCCAGGCCACGCCAAAACCAAAAGCCCGCATCCAAGGATGCGGGCTTTTGGTTTGTTGCGAGGCGACTACTTGGCCACCTTCAGCCCGGCCTGCGCCATCTGCTTCAGGCGTTTCGCGATGGCCTGGCGGATACCCTGGGCATCCAGGCCGCACTCCGCCAGCAGCTCCTCCCGCTTGCCATGGTCGACAAAACGGTCCGGCAGTCCCAGCTGGAGCACTGGCTGAGTGACCTGACGCTGGTTCAGGCATTCGGTAACCGCACTGCCGGCGCCGCCGGCGACCACGTTCTCCTCGAGGGTGACCAGCAACTCATGCTGTTCGGCCAGCGCCAGCACCAGATCCTCGTCCAGTGGCTTGACGAAGCGCATGTCGGCGACGGTGGCGTCAAGGGCTTCGGCGGCCTGAAGGGCCGGCTCCAGCAGGGTTCCGAAGTTGAGAATGGCGACGGTCGAGCCTTCGCGTACACGCCGGCCCCGCCCCAGCGGCAGCGGCTGAAGGCCCGGCTCGATCCGGGCGCCGGGGCCGGTGCCCCGGGGGTAGCGGACTGCCGCGGGGCCATTGTACAGCAGGCCGGTCTGCAGCATCCGGCGGGTTTCGTTCTCGTCGGACGGCGTCATCACCACCAGGTTGGGGATGCAGCGCAGAAAGCTGATGTCGAAGGCGCCGGCGTGGGTCGGTCCGTCCTCGCCGACCAGGCCGGCCCGGTCGATGGCAAACAGTACGTCTAGGTTCTGAATGGCAACGTCGTGGATCAGCTGATCGTAGGCCCGTTGCAGGAAGGTGGAATAGATTGCCACCACCGGCTTGGCGCCGTCGCAGGCGAGCCCAGCGGCCAGAGTCACCGCGTGCTGTTCGGCGATCGCCACGTCGAAGTAGCGCTCCGGAAACCGCTGGGAGAAGGCGAGCAGATCAGAACCCTCGCACATCGCCGGGGTGATGCCGACCACCCGCTCGTCCTGTTCGGCGGCGTCACACAGCCATTGGCCGAACACATTGGCGTACTTGGGGCGGGGCGTTGCCGGCGGGACCGGCTTGGGCTGGCTGGGCGGCAGCGGGTCGATCTTGTTGATGGCGTGATAGCCGATCGGGTCGGCTTCGGCCGGCGCGAACCCCTTGCCTTTGGTGGTGACCACGTGCAGGAACTGGGGGCCGTCCAGCTCCCGGATGTTTTCCAGGGTTTCCACCAGCAGCGGCAGGTTGTGGCCGTCGATCGGACCGATGTAGTTGAAGCCCAGTTCCTCGAACAGGGTGCTGGGCGCGATCAGGCCCTTGACGTGTTCCTCGGTCTTGCGGGCCAGCGCCATCAGGTGCGGGGCACCTTGCAGCACCTTCTTGCCGCTGTCCCGGACTTGGTTGTAGGTGCGGCTCGACAGCAGCTTGGCGAAATAATTGGACAGGCCGCCGACATTCCGGGAAATGGACATGTCGTTGTCGTTGAGCACCACCAGCATGTCCGAATTCAGGTGGCCGGCATGGTTCAGTGCCTCGAATGCCATGCCGGCGGTCATGGCACCGTCGCCGATCACGGCGATGCTCTTGCGGCGGATGCCCTGCATGCGGGCGGCGATCGCCATGCCCAGGGCGGCGCTGATGGAGGTGCTGGAGTGACCGACACCAAAGGTGTCGTACTCGCTCTCGCCCCGCTTGGGAAAGCCGGCCAGTCCGCCCTTACGCCGGATGGTGCCCATCTGCTCCCGGCGACCGGTGAGGATCTTGTGCGGATAGGCCTGGTGGCCGACATCCCACACCAGCCGGTCTTCCGGGGTGTTGAAGACATAGTGCAGGGCGATGGTCAGCTCCAGCACGCCCAGGCCGGCGCCGAAATGCCCCCCGGTCTGGCCCACGGACCACAGCAGGAATGACCGCAGCTCCCGGGCGAGCTGGTGCAGCTGGTCGATGGGCAGCTCGCGAAGCTGGGCCGGGGCGTCAATCCGGTCCAGCAGCGGAGTGTTGGGCCGCCGTGACGGGATTTCCTTGAATGTGTATGTGTCCTGCATCTGCTCGGGTCTTCTGGGATTGTTTCGATTCTGTTTCCGGTACAACAAGTGTGCGCTTTTGGCGCAACCGGGTTCAATGGCTTCGTGCCACCACGAAGTCGGCCATGGCCCGTAGCGGATCGGCTTCCGGGCCAAAGCTGTCGAGGCTGGCCAGGGTGGCCTGGCGCAGGGTCGCCAGGTGCTCCTTGGCGCCGGCTAGCCCCAGCAGGGCCGGGTACGTCGGCTTGGCCCGGGCCGCGTCCGAACCCTGGGGCTTGCCGATGACATCGGTGTCGCCTTCCACGTCCAGCAGATCGTCCTGTACCTGGAACGCCAGGCCGAGGGTCCGGGCGTAGTTGGTGAGCGCGGTCAGGGCGGCTGTTCCGTTGGCACCGGCGGCGAGGGCCCCCATGCGCACGCTGGCCTCGATCAGGGCACCGGTCTTGTGACGGTGCATGGTTTCCAGCTGGGCCAGCGTCAGGGTCTTGCCCACCGACTCTAGGTCGATGGCCTGGCCGCCCACCATGCCCCGATGACCGGCCGCCCGGGCCAGTTCCTGAATCAGGGCGATGCGGATTTCCGGTGACCGCTCGTGGTCGTTTGCCAGCAGCTCGAAGGCCAGGGCCTGAAGGGCGTCGCCGGCGAGGATGGCGGTGGCTTCGTCGAATGCGATGTGGGTGGTCGGGCGGCCCCGGCGCAGTTCGTCATCGTCCATGGCGGGCAGGTCATCGTGGACCAGGGAATAGGCGTGAATCAGCTCCACGGCGCAGGCGGCGGCCAGGGCCGGTTCGTCACCGCCGCCCACGGCCCGGGCCGCCGCCAGGCACAGTGCGGGGCGGACGCGCTTGCCGCCGCCCAGCACGCTGTAGCGCATGGTCGCCTGCAGCCGGTCCGAGGCTCCGGTCTGTTCGATCCGGCGGTCGAGTTCGGCATCTACACGGGTACCGCAGGCCGTCAGGAACTCCCGTGCGTCCAGGTATTGCGTGATCATCAGGCGTTGTCGTCCGGGCTGAACGGTCGGGTTTCCAGGGTTCCGTCACTGCTCTGGATCAGTTGCTCCACCCGTTGTTCGGCGCTCTTGAGGGCCTGCTGGCATTCCCGGGTGAGCTTGACGCCGCGCTCGAAGGCGCTCAGGGACTGCTCCAGGGACAGCTCGCCCTGTTCAAGGTCTCGGACCAGCTTTTCCAGTTCATCCAGCGACTTCTCAAAGTCGGCGATGGATGCCGTGTCTTTTGCTTCGGCCATCGGCCCCTCCGGTCTGGTGGCGGAAATTTCGCGGATTATAACAGAGCCCGGCGGCTATCGCTGCCAGTGAAACCGCCGTTGGGGGCCAGGTTGCGCCATGGGGTGCCAAGTCTGTTCGGTGACCCGGATATCGCCGGATGCGGCGAGCGTGACGATGGTGGTGGTGCGGGTGCCGTACTCCGGGCCGACAATGAACGGCGAGGACAGAAATCGCTCGGTTTCCAGGCCGACGCCGGTATCGGGCAGCGCGTGATCCGGTGCGGGCGTGGTGTCCTGCAACAGCTCGAGCAGGCGCTGGTGCAGGGCCCAGGCGTCGTGTCCGGCATCCGGGACGGCCCGGGCCAGGGCGGTGCGCAGCCGCAGCAGTTTCGGCCAGGGGGTCTGCAGCAGGTGGTTGCTGAGCCCAAACACCCCCCGGTGTAACCAGCGGCCGGGGTGGGCGTCTCGGTTGCTGTAGTACCAGCCGCCGTCGGCCGACAGCCGGATCAGGTTGAAACCGGCATACTGGCGCCCCTCGTCCGCGAGCCGTTGCCAGAGCCGGGCGCGGGACTCGTGCAGGGCACGCAGGGGCAGTTCCCCCCGGCTGCGCCGGCCGGCCTCGGCAGCGCCCTCCCGGACGTTGGTGACCGCGGCGATGTCGCCGGCGGGAGTCAGTGCCAGCCAGGTGCCTCCGGATTTCAGATCCCGTCCGGCCAAGACGGTGTCCCCAGTACCGGTCCGCCACTCGTCCATGGCGGCGGTGGGGCGCTGGAAAAATTCGTCGCGGTTGGCGGCGAGCACCAAGGGAAATGAGCGGTTCTGGCCGAGGGCAAAGGCAATCAGGCACATGGCGACGATCGGGCTCCGGCGGTGGCGCTTTGGCCGTGAACTTGGGGGTGTCGCTGTGTATCATACCAGCCTTGCTATCCCACGGGCGTGAGGCGTTATGACTCTGTTTACCGTATTCGCAACCTATCTGCTGCTTGGCGCCCTGGCCGGGACGCTGGCCGGCCTGTTCGGCATTGGCGGTGGCCTGATCATCGTGCCGGTGCTGATTTTCAGTTTCGAACTGCAGGGCGTGAGCCCGGAGATCAGCGCGCACCTGGCCGTGGGTACCTCCCTGGCCACCATTGTTTTTACGTCCCTTTCGTCGATCCGCTCCCATCACCAGCGGGGCGCGGTCCGCTGGGACCTGTTCCGGCCGATGACGGTGGGCATCGTCGTGGGGGCGGTGCTCGGGGCCTGGACCGCGGCCTTCATGACCAGTGACCAGCTGCAGTTGGTGATCGGCACCTTTGTGATCCTGGTGGGGCTGAAAATGCTGCTGGAGTTCAGCCCCAAACCGGGGCGGGACGTCCCCGGCCCGGTGGGACTCGGGGCGGCCGGTGCCGGCATCGGCTGGGCATCGGCGATTTTTGGTATTGGCGGCGGCACCCTGACCGTGCCTTACCTGAGCTGGTGCAACGTACGCATGCAGAATGCCGTGGCCACGTCCGCCGCCTGCGGCCTTCCCATTGCCGTGGCCGGTGCGCTTGGTAACGTTTGGACCGGGTGGGGCCACGCGGATCTGCCCGCCTTCAGCGTGGGGTTTGTCTATCTTCCGGCGTTGCTGGGCGTGGTGCTCACCAGCGTGTTCTTTGCCCAGGTGGGGGCTCACCTGGCTCACCGGCTCAACGCCAAGGTCCTCAAGCGTATTTTCTCCATCATGCTGCTGATGGTGGGGCTCCGTTTTCTCCTGAGCTGAGAGGTAACCGATGCTGACGCATCCCCAGTTCGACCCGATCGCGGTTTCCCTCGGGCCGCTTAAGATTCACTGGTACGGACTCATGTACTTGGTCGGCTTTCTGGCCGGCTGGTGGCTGGGGCGCCTCCGCGCGCGCCGCCCCGGTTCGCCCATCACCGAAGCCCAGATGGGCGACCTGCTGTTCTATCTCGCGCTGGGGGTGATCCTGGGCGGCCGGTTCGGCTATGTGCTGTTTTACAATTTTGGCGCTTTCCTGCAGGACCCGCTCTGGCTGTTCCGCATCTGGGAGGGCGGCATGTCCTTCCACGGTGGTCTGCTGGGGGTGATCCTGGCGATGGTCTGGTACGGCCACAAGACCGGTGCCGGCTTCTGGCGGCTGGCGGATTTCGTGGCGCCGCTGGTGCCGGTGGGACTGGGCGCTGGCCGGATCGGCAATTTCATCAACGGCGAACTCTGGGGCAAGCCTACGGATGTGCCCTGGGCCATGGTGTTTCCCCAGGCGCCGGACGCCCTGGCGCGGCACCCTTCACAGCTGTATCAGTTCGCCCTGGAGGGCGTGGCCCTGTTTCTGATCCTGTGGTGGTTCTCCGCCCGGCCCCGGCCGAGGATGGCGGTGTCCGGTCTGTTCCTGCTGTGCTACGGGGTGTTCCGCTTCCTGGTGGAGTTCGTGCGCCAGCCGGACCCGCAACTGGGGTACCTGGCCTTTGACTGGCTGACCATGGGACAGGTCCTGTCCACCCCGATGATTGCCGCCGGTGCCCTGTTGATGTTTATTGCTTATCGGAGGAATGTGGCATGAAAGCCTACCTTGAGCTGCTGCGAGACGTGGTGGAAAACGGGGTCGACAAGGGCGACCGCACCGGAGTCGGTACCCGTTCGGTGTTTGGCCGCCAGCTCCGTTTCGACTTGCGGGAGGGGTTTCCCCTGGTCACCACCAAGAAGGTGCATCTGCGCAGCATCATCTGCGAGCTGCTCTGGTTCCTGCGCGGCTCCACCGACAACCGCTGGCTGAACGAGCGCAAGGTGACCATCTGGAATGAGTGGGCGCTGGAGAACGGCGACCTCGGGCCGATTTACGGCAAGCAGTGGCGCAGCTGGCAGTGTCCCGACGGCCGGGTGGTGGACCAGATCTCCGAGGTGATCGAGCAGATCCGCACCAAGCCCGATTCACGCCGTCTGATTGTCTCGGCGTGGAATCCAGCGGATCTGCCGGATGAAACCCTCAGCCCCCAGGACAACGTCCGCCAGGGGCGCATGGCGCTGGCGCCCTGCCACTGCCTGTTCCAGTTCTATGTCGCCAACGGCCGGCTGTCCTGTCAGCTGTACCAGCGCAGCGCCGACCTGTTCCTGGGGGTGCCGTTCAATATTGCCTCCTACGCGCTGCTGACGCACATGATCGCCCAGCAGTGCGACCTGGAGGTGGGGGAGTTCGTGCATACCTTTGGTGACTGCCACCTGTACCAGAACCACCTCACCGACGACATCGTGTTCGAACAGCTCCGGCGAGAGCCCCGGCCGCTGCCGCGCCTGGTCATCCGGCGCAAGCCGGCAAGCCTGTTCGAGTATGAGCTGGAGGACTTCGAGTTCGAGGGCTACGACCCGCACCCGGTGATCAAGGCGCCGATCGCGATCTGACCGCACAAGAGGAAACCGAATGCGCAAGGCATTGATCGTGGCCATGTCCCGCAACCGGGTGATTGGCCGCAACAACAAACTGCCCTGGTATCTGCCGGGGGATCTGCGTTACTTCAAACAGGCGACCATGGGCAAACCGATCATCATGGGCCGGAAGACCTGGGAGTCCATCGGCCGTGCGCTGCCGGGGCGTCTGAACTTGGTGATCTCCCGGGATCCGGACTGGCGGGTGCCGCCGGGTGCCGTTGGCGCCGCCTCCCTGGACGAGGCGCTGGCTAAGGCAGAGGCCCAGGCGCTGCTGGAGGGGGGTGACGAAGTGATGGTGATCGGTGGCGCTCAGGTGTATGCCCAGGCGTTGCCGCGGGTGGATCGCATGTACATCACCCAGGTGCACGCTGAGGTGGAAGGGGATGCGTATTTCCCGGAAGTGAACTGGGACGAGTGGGAGGAAATCGGCCGCGAAGATTTCTCCGCGACCGACCGCAATCCCTACGACTACAGTTTCGTGGTTTATCAGCGCCGCGAGGCCGACTAGCGGCCGCGCGACTTGCCCGATGGCTTGCCGCCCTTGCGGTGGCGGCTGGGGGCGCCGGATTTGAACCGGCGCTGCTCGCCGTTACGGGGGGCCGGTTTCCGGCCCTTGGCGGGGGGGCGCTGCTCGCGACGGGGCGCGGCGGACACGTCCGGCAGCGGTTCCGGGGTATCCAGGGGCAGGGCCCCCGGTTGCGCCATCTCGATCCAGCAGGCCAGGGCGCCGGCCACCATCGCCAGATCCATGTCGTTGCGCTCGGCGATGTCGTCGAGCAGGCCGATGGCTTTGGTGAGTTTCGGGTCATCCGAGAACGACAGCAGCTGGCTTTCGAACTGCTCGATCCGCAGCTTCAGGAGTTCCGCCGGTGACGGCAGCTGGTAGGGCTCCATCGGTGAGTTGGTGGCCCGTTCCAGGGTGCGCAGCCAGCTCCGTTCACGCGGGGTCACCAGCAAAATGGCCTTGCCGGAACGGCCGGCCCGACCGGTACGGCCAACCCGGTGGATGTAGGCCTCGGTGTCGTAGGGCACGTCGTAGTTGATGACGTGAGTGATCCTCGGCACGTCCAGGCCCCGGGCTGCCACGTCCGTGGCGATGATCAAGTCCTTCCGGCCACGCTTGAGGTCTTCCACGGTCTGTTCGCGCTGGCGCTGGTTCAGGTCACCGTTCAGGGGCGCGACGGCGTGGCCACGGGCGGACAGCTTTTCCGCCAGCAGCGTGGTTTCCGCCTTGGTCCGGACAAAGATGATGGCGGCGTCGAAGGGTTCCACCTCAAGGATCCGGGTCAGCGCGTCCAGCTTGCGTTCGGCGTAGACCGGCAGCACGAACTGGGCAATCCGCTCGACGGTCCGGGTCTCGCTGGCGATGCGTACTTCGGTGGCATCGCGCAGATAGGTCTGGGCCACCCGCTTGATCTGTGGCGGCATGGTGGCCGAGAACAGGGCGCGCTGGCAGTTGTCCGGTGTCTTGGCCAGGATGGCCTCGACATCGTCGATGAAGCCCATGCGCAGCATTTCATCGGCCTCGTCGAGGACCAGCGCCTTCAGCCGGTCCAGCTTCAGGGTGCCCCGGCGCAGGTGATCCAGCAGCCGTCCGGGCGTCCCAACCACGACCTGGGCGCCCCGGCGCAGTCCCTTGATCTGCGGGCTGAAATCCTGGCCGCCGTAGATCGGCAGGACATGGAAGTCCGAAAAGTGGCTGGCGTACGTGGTGAAGGCCTCGGCCACCTGGATGGCCAGCTCTCGGGTGGGCGCCAGGACCAGGATCTGCGGTTCCCGCGCGCGCGCGTCGATGCGGCTGAGCAGGGGCAGGGCGAACGCGGCGGTCTTGCCGGTGCCGGTCTGGGCTACGCCCAGCAGATGATTGCCTGCGAGCAGGGCCGGAATGGACTGGGCCTGGATCGGGGACGGGGTTTCATAGCCAACGGTGGTGACGGCTTCCAGAACGGCTGGCGCCAGTCCCAGGTCGGCAAAGGATTGTTCTGACATTGATTTACTCGGAATTCTGAGGGCGGGGCACCGTGGGCACGGTGCATGATGGCAAGCATTATAGTCGGTTTGTGCCGCCATTGACATCGGCAAACGCGCTCGCGGCATATGCATTTGCCCTGATCCGGCCGGTCCGGTGCGCCGGGCTCAGGCCAGGGGCAGGGTATGGCTGTTCTTGATCTCCCGCAGTGCGAAGTTGGAGTTGACCTGGGCGATGGCCTTGAGGGTGAAGATCTTTTCGTTCAGGAAACGGTCGTAGCTGGCCATGTCCGGGACCACCACCCGCAGGACATAGTCGGCGTTGCCAGTGACCGCGAAGCACTGCAACACCTCCGGATAGCTGGACACCTCCCGTTCGATCTCCGCGGTACTGTCCAGGGTGTGGCGGCGCAGGGACAGGTGCACCAGTACGCACAGCCCGTGGCCGACCGCCTCTGGGTCCAGCCTGGCACTGTAGCCGGTGATGACGCCGGCCTCCTCCAGGGCTTTCACCCGCCGCCAGCAGGCTGCCGGTGACAGGCCGACCTGCTCCGCCAGCGTCTGGTTGCTGATCCGGCCATCGTGCTGGAGGGCGTCCAGTATCTTGCGGTCGAGCCGATCCAGTTCTACCTGTTTCATTTGGTAACACCTCATTTTTTTAGAATTATATTTCGCTTAATTGTTATTTGTCGAAGAGGTTTTCGCAAACGGTCGATTTTCCTAATGAAAACGCAAACATTTTTACGCGGGTTCCCTCTAGAATTTTGTTCATAAAAGCAACAACCGGAGGGCGACCATGACCGCCGATACACCGCAACTCGATCATTACAAACTCGAGGATCGCTACCTGCGCGAATCCGGCCGGGTATTTCTGACCGGCACCCAGGCGCTGGTCCGAATCCCCCTGATGCAGGCCGCGCTGGATCGCCGCAATGGCCTCAATACCGCCGGCATGGTCAGTGGCTACCGCGGTTCGCCGCTGGGTGCCTACGACCAGGCCCTGTGGCAGGCCAAGGATCTGCTGCAGCAGAACCGCATCGACTTCGTCCCCGCCATCAACGAGGATCTGGCCGCCACCATCATGTTGGGTACCCAGCAGGTGGAGACCGACGAGAATCGTCAGGTCGACGGTGTGTTCGGGCTCTGGTACGGCAAGGGCCCCGGTGTCGACCGGGCCGGTGACGCTCTCAAGCATGGCACCACCTACGGCAGTTCGCCCCACGGCGGTGTCCTGGTGGTGGCGGGGGATGACCATGGTTGCGTGTCGTCCTCCATGCCCCATCAGTCCGATGTCGCGTTTATGGCCTGGTTCATGCCGACCCTGAATCCGGCCAACATCGCGGAGTATCTGGAGTTCGGCCTCTGGGGTTATGCTCTGTCTCGTTTCAGCGGCTGCTGGGTCGGCTTCAAGGCGATTTCCGAGACGGTGGAGAGCGCCGCCTCGGTGGAGCTGCCGCCGCTGCCGGAGTTCGTCACTCCGGATGATTTCACGCCGCCGGCGGACGGCCTGCACTATCGCTGGCCGGATCTGCCCGGGCCGCAGCTGGAAACCCGGATCGAGCACAAGCTGGCGGCGGTCCAGGCGTTTGCCCGGGCCAACCCCATCGACCGCTGTCTGTACCGGAACCCGAACGCCCGTTTCGGCATCGTCACCACCGGCAAGGCGCACCTGGACCTGCTGGAGGCACTGGAGCTGCTGGGTATCGACGAGGCCCGGGCCGCCGAGCTGGGTCTGGATGTCTACAAGGTGGGCATGGTGTGGCCGCTCGAACGCCGGGGCATCCTCGACTTTGTCCATGGCAAGCAGGAAGTGCTGGTCATCGAGGAAAAACGCGGCATCATCGAGAGCCAGATCAAGGAGTACATGTCGGAGCCGGATCGCCCCGGCGAGGTCCTGATCACCGGCAAGCAGGACGAGTCCGGCAAGCCGTTGATCCCCTATGTTGGCGAACTGAGTCCGAAACTGGTGGCGGGCTATCTGGCGGCCCGCCTGAGCCGGTTCTTCGGGGTGGACTTCAGCGAGCGGCTGAAGGCCATCAATGAGATGTCCGATGCCCAGGACCCGGGCGGCGTTCGGCGCCTGCCGTATTTCTGTTCCGGTTGTCCGCACAACACGTCCACCAAGGTGCCCGAGGGCAGCAAGGCGCTGGCGGGTATCGGCTGCCACTTCATGGCCTCCTGGATGGGGCGCAACACCGAATCCCTGATTCAGATGGGCGGCGAAGGTGTCAACTGGATCGGCAAGAGCCGTTACACCGGTAATCCCCATGTGTTCCAGAACCTTGGCGAGGGCACCTATTTCCATTCCGGCTCTATGGCCATCCGACAGGCGGTCGCGGCCGGCATCAACATCACCTACAAGATCCTGTTCAACGACGCGGTGGCGATGACCGGCGGCCAGCCGGTGGACGGCCAGATCACCGTGCCGATGATTGCCCAGCAGGTGACCGCCGAGGGGGTACGCCGGGTGGTGGTGGTCAGCGATGAACCGGAAAAGTACCGCGGCCACGAGTCGGCGTTCCCGAAGGGCGTCACCTTCCACGACCGTTCCGAGCTGGACCAGGTGCAGCGGGAACTGCGGGAGATTCCCGGTTGTACGGTGCTGATCTACGACCAGACCTGCGCCGCCGAGAAGCGTCGCCGGCGCAAGCGTGGCCAGTTCCCGGACCCGGCCCGGCGGGCCTACATCAACCATCACGTGTGTGAAGGTTGCGGTGACTGTTCGGTTCAGTCCAACTGTCTGTCGGTGGTGCCCCGGCACACCGAGCTGGGGCGCAAGCGCCGGATCGACCAGTCCTCCTGCAACAAGGACTTTTCCTGCGTGACCGGGTTCTGTCCCAGCTTCGTCACCATCGAGGGTGGCCAGCTGCGCAAGTCCCGGGGTATGGCTACCGGTTCCGTTCTCAGCCGTACCCTGGCGGAGCTGCCGGCGCCGTCTCTGCCGCCGCTTGAAGGGTCCTTCGACCTGCTGGTTGGAGGTGTGGGCGGCACCGGGGTGGTGACGGTGGGGCAGCTGATCGCCATGGCCGCGCACCTGGAGTCCCGGGGCGTGTCGGTGTTGGATTTCATGGGCTTCGCCCAGAAGGGGGGGACCGTGCTCAGCTACGTGCGGATGGCGCCGGCCCCCGATCGGCTGCACCAGGTTCGCATCGGCCACGGTCGGGCCGACGCTCTGATCGCCTGCGACATGGTGGTGGCAACCTCCCAGAAGGCCCTGAGCGTGCTGCGTCCGAACCACACCCGGGTGGTGGCCAACGAGGCTGAACTGCCGACCGCGGACTACGTGCTCTACCGGGACGCAGACATGCAGGCCGATAAGCGCCTGGGGGTATTGCGCCAGGCGGTGGGCGACGACCGGTTCGATGCTCTGGATGCCAACGGCATCGCCGAGAAACTGATGGGCGACACCGTCTTCTCCAACGTCATGATGCTGGGTTTCGCCTGGCAGAAAGGGCTGCTGCCGGTGTCCGAGGCGGCCCTGATGCGAGCCATCGAGCTCAATGGCGTGGCCATCGATCGCAACAAGGAAGCCTTTGGCTGGGGCCGGGTGGCCGCGGCGGAGCCGGCGGTGATCGACACGCTGCTGCAGGGCAGCCAGGACGTGTCCCGGGCCGCGGCGGAGCCGACGCTGGACGAGCTGATCGCCAGTCGCCACGGCCACCTGGAACGTTACCAGAACCGGCGCTGGGCGGACCGTTACCGGGACGATGTGAACCGGGTTCGGGCGGTGGAGCGGGCGCTGGGGCACGAGCACCTGCTGCTGACCCGGGTGGTGGCCCAGCAGCTGTACCGCTTCATGGCCTACAAGGATGAGTACGAGGTGGCCCGGTTGTTTGCCGAGACCGATTTCATGAAGGAGGTGAACGACACCTTCGAAGGCGACTTCAAGGTCCACTTCCACCTGGCGCCGCCCATTCTGAACACCGGCACCGACGCCCGTGGCCGGCCACGCAAACGCCGGTTCGGGCCCTGGATGTTCCGGGTGTTCAAGGTCCTGGCCCGGATGCGCGGCCTGCGCGGCAGTGTCTTCGACCCGTTCCGCTACTCCGCCGACCGGCGCCTGGACCGGGCGCTGCTTGCCGACTATCAGCAGCTGGTGGAGCGGATTGCCCGGGAACTGAATGCCGGCAACTACGACACCTTCCTGCAGTTGGCCGAACTGCCGTCCGAAGTCCGGGGATTCGGGCCGGTGCGGGAGCAAGCGGCGGAGGCGATCCAGGCGAAGCGGCAGCAGCTGCTGAAGGACCTGGAGTCCGGCCGTCCCACCCTGATCCGTGCCAAACACGCCGATGAAGAGGAGACGCACCATGTTTGAGGGACTCAAGCCGTTACCCCAGGACCCGATTTTGCAGCTGATGCAGCAGTTCCGCGAGGACCCGCGCCAGGACAAGGTGGATCTGGGCATCGGTGTCTACAAGGACGCCGCCGGTCACACCCCGATCATGGCGGCGGTGCGGGAGGCGGAGCGGCGCCTGCTGGCCACTGAAACCAGCAAGGGTTATGTGGGACCGGCCGGAAGCGCCGGTTTCAACGATGCCATGGCGGCGCTGATCCTGGGGCGCGACAACGCCCTGCGCCGGGATGGCCGGGTGTCGGTGGTGCAGACCCCGGGAGGCTGTGGCGCCCTGCGCATGGCGGCGGAATTCCTGCGGCTGTGCCGCCCGGACACCACCGTCTGGGTCAGCAACCCCACCTGGGGCAACCACCGGCCGCTGCTTGGCGGGGCCGGCCTGGCCATCCGTGAGTATCCGTACCTGGATCCGGCGACTCTGGAGGTGGACTTCGAGGCGATGCTGGAGGCCCTGGCACAGGCCAGGGCCGGTGACGTGGTGTTGCTGCACGGCTGTTGCCACAACCCATCCGGGGCGGACCTGACCTTGGCGCAATGGCGGCGGGTGACGGAGGTGATCCTGCGCCGGGGGCTACTGCCGTTCGTGGACCTGGCCTACCAGGGACTGGGGGAAGGGCTGGAGGAGGACGTGGCTGGCCTGCGACAGCTGGCGGCCGAGGTGCCGGAGATGATCGTGGCGGCGTCCTGTTCCAAGAACTTTGGCCTGTACCGGGAGCGGACCGGTGCCCTGATGCTGATCTGTGCGTCACCGGCCAACCGCGAGGCGGCCACCAGCCAGCTGCTGAGTGCCATTCGCTCGCACTATTCGATGCCGCCGGCCCACGGCGCGGCGATCGTCGAAACCATCCTGGCGGACGACGGCTTGCGCCGGCAGTGGCAGGACGAGCTGGGGGCCATGTGCCAGCGCATTCTCGGCCTGCGCCATGCCCTGGCCGATGCCCTGGCGCCCGCCGGCGATTTCGGTTTCATTGCCCGCCAGCGGGGCATGTTCTCGTTCCTCGGGATCGGCCCGGATCAGGTCCGCCGGCTGCGCGAGACGCACGGCATCTACATGCTGGAATCCAGCCGCGTCAATGTGGCGGGGCTGAACGAACAGACTCTGCCGGTGGTGGCCGAGGCCATCCGCGGCGTTTTGTAACGACCGAAACCACAACGGCTTTCCGACAACAACAACGACTCGGAGAACTCTATGACTCAACACACGCAACCGCACCAGGCGGCGTCCAGCCTCTGGTCTTCCCGCCTCGCGTTCATCCTCGCCGCCGCCGGCTCGGCGGTGGGCCTGGGTAACATCTGGAAGTTTCCGTACATCACCGGTGAGAACGGCGGCGGCGCCTTCGTGCTGGTGTACTTGGTCTGCATCGCCCTGATCGGCGTGCCGGTCCTGATCGCCGAGACGATGATCGGCCGCCGGGGTGGTCAGAGCCCCATCGCCACCATGCGTTCGCTGACAGGCCGGGACGGCGCCGCCCGGGGCTGGCGGGCGATTGGCTGGAACGGCGTGGTGGCGTCGTTTCTGGTCCTGTCGTTCTATTCGGTGATTGGCGGCTGGTCTCTGGTCTACATCGGTAAGGCGGCCGCCGGTGTCTTCACCGGAGCGGATGCCGAAGCCATCGGTGCCCAGTTCGGCGCCCTGCTGGCCAATCCCTGGGAGCTGTTGCTCTGGCACAGTGTGTTCATGGCGCTGGTGATTCTGATCGTCGGGCGGGGCATCCGCTCCGGCCTGGAACGGGCGGTGAACATGCTCATGCCGCTGTTGTTCGTGCTGCTGGTGGCGATGGTGATCTATGCCATGAACACCGACAGTTTCGCTCGGGGGGTCCGTTTCATGTTCTCACCGGATTTCAGCAAGCTGACCACCGAGGGCGTGCTGGTGGCGCTGGGGCACGCCGCGTTCACGCTCAGCATCGGCATCGGCGTGCTCATGGCCTACGGCTCCTATCTTCCGACCCGGGTCAACATCGCCCGCACCGCCGTCACCATCGCCGTGATCGATACCGGCGTGGCGCTGCTGGCGGGGCTTGCCATTTTCCCGCTGGTGTTCGCCAACGGCCTGGAGCCGGGCAGTGGCCCGGGGCTGATTTTCGTCACCCTGCCGCTGGCGTTCGGCAAGATGAGCGGCGGCGTGCTGTTCGGCGCGGTGTTCTTTGTGTTGCTGCTGGTGGCGGCGATCACGTCCGCGATTTCCATGCTGGAACCGGTGGTGGAGTGGTTGGAGGAGCACAAAGGGTTCAGCCGGGCCCGGAGCGCCCTGTTCGGCGGCCTGGTGATCTGGTTCGTCGGTATCGGAACGGTGCTGTCGTTCAACCTCTGGTCGGACGTTCATCCGCTGGGCTTCATCGCCTTCTTCAAGGATAAGACGGTGTTCGACCTGCTCGATTTCCTGGTGTCCAACCTGATGATGCCGCTGGGGGGACTGGCGATCGCGTTGTTTGCCGGCTGGGCGCTGGGGCGCCAGGGGCTGGCGGAGGACATCGGGCTGCGCGGGCTGCCCTACCGGCTGTTCATGGTGGTGCTGCGTTACTTGACGCCGGCGGGCATTGCCGTGGTGTTCCTCTACAACCTGGTATAACCCGGCAACGCCCCGTCCCGGACACCGTTCACAGCGGCTCGGCGGTCGCGGTGAGCGGTGCCTCCGGGATCGACCGGGTGTCGTCAAGGCCGCCGAAGCGGCGATAGAATTTCTCGTTGGGCCCGGGTAGCGGGCCCGACGCATTTTCCAGGGTCTGGTCCAGCCATTGCTCGGCGCGGGCGTAGATCTGCCGGTAGAGGTTGCGGCACAGCTGCTTGGCGCTGCGCCCCTCCCAGTCGCCCGGCAGCAGTTCGTCCGGCAGCAGCGGGTCCCGCAGCAGGATTTTGCGGTATTCGTGAATCAGCAGGACGCGCAGGGTCAGGCATTCTTTCGGGGTCAGGTTGTCCTCGTTCTGCAGCTCCCGCCACACCGGCCGGAACTGGGACAGGAAGCGGCGGTAGCGCCCGCCCAACTCGTCCAGGTTCCAGCTTTCCCGTACCTGCAGACGCAGGGCCCTGGAACTCTTCTGCTCCATCGGCACGGTTTCCATCACGATGGTGTCATCCAGCGCTCCCCATTCCTGCAACAACGGCAGCAGTTCGTTGCGGGTGAAGCGGGGGTGCTCCATGACGCCGGGTGCCATGCTGCCAAAGCTCAGCCACTTAAGTTCCTCTCGTACCTTTTGTCG
Source organism: Marinobacter lutaoensis (assembly GCF_001981305.1). GTDB lineage: Bacteria > Pseudomonadota > Gammaproteobacteria > Pseudomonadales > Oleiphilaceae > Marinobacter > Marinobacter lutaoensis. Next base: position 57,451 of record NZ_MSCW01000008.1, read on the forward strand.
CAGCTCCGGAGCCAGCTGGTTCAGGAACACCAGGCACCAGCTGCCGCTCCACTCCTTGGTGGACAGGCTGTAGACATGCTGAAACGCCTGCTCGAACCGGCGCAAGCCGGGGCCGGTCAGGCTGTAATAACTGCAACGGCCGACTTTCTCGGTCTGTAGCCAGGATTCCTGCACCAGCCGGTACACCGAGGTGCGTACCAGGCGCTGGCTGATGCCCATGGGCTCCACCAGCTTCATCAGGCTGCCCAGCCAGACGGTGCCGCCCCTGGGCACGATGGCATCGCCGTAGATGGTGATGATCAGGGAGCCGGCCCGAAGCGGCCGTTTTTTCTGAAAATTGCTGACGAGAATGTCGAGCTGGTTTTTTGCGGACATGCGTGGTGTCGGTCTGGTTGTCAAGTGAACAGGTCTGAGTCCTATTATGCGGTTCTTGTGTGTCACGTAAAGCTTCCGGTGTGGTATTGGAAACTGGCGTTCTGCGCCCCGTCCGGCTTTACTGTATGAACCTGTCAGGAAGTCAACTAAATCGGTTGACACTGTCATTATGATACAATAGTGTTCATTGATGTTTGTCAGCGGTATCGTATTGTGTCGATGACGAATAGGCAGGAGCGATTCCGTCAGGGAGGATCAGACAAAAACAAAGCCGGCAGCGGGCGATAGCACGCGTGATATGACACAGGAGTTGTGACCGGGCTTTCGATCGCTGTTTTACTTCTGAGCCAAATCGGGGGTAACTCGGCCCCCACACAATTCGGGAGAATAAAAACAATGTTCAAGACAATGATGCGTCGCGCCGTGGCGCTGGTGGCCGCCGCCGGGCTGGCCATGGCTGCCCAGGCCGCCGAGCCGATCAAGATCGGTTCCTTCCTGTCGGTGACCGGCCCCGCCTCCTTTCTGGGGGACCCGGAGCTGAAAACCCTCGAAATGTACATCGAAAAGATCAACGAGGACGGTGGCGTGCTCGGGCGTCCGCTTGAGCTGGTGCACTACGATGACGTAGGCAACGCCTCCTCAGCCCGTAACTTCGCCAGCCGGCTGATCCGTTCGGACCGTGTTGACATCATCGTCGGCGGCAGCACCACCGGTGCCACCATGGCGGTGGCTCCGCTGGTGCAGCAGGCGAAGATTCCCTTCATTTCCCTGGCCGGGGCGGTGGTGATCACCGACCCGGTGAAACCCTGGGTATTCAAGACGCCCCAGTCCGACCGCATGGCCGCGGAGCGGATCCTGGGGGACATGAAGGCCCGGGGCATTACCCGCATCGGCCTGATCTCGGGCACCGGTGGCTTTGGTTCCTCCGGCCGAGCGCAAACCCTGGAAGTGGCTCGGGATATGGGCATCGAGGTGCTGGCGGACGTGACCTACAGCGGCTCCGACACCGACATGACCGCCCAGCTGACCAACATCCGCAACACCGAAGGGGTGCAGGCGGTACTGAACTTCGGGTTCGGCCAGGGGCCGGCCATCGTCACCCGCAACTACGCCCAGCTGGGCATCGACCTGCCGTTCTACCAGTCCCATGGTGTCGCCTCCGACAGTTTCCTGGCGTTGGCCGGGGAGGCCGCCGAGGGGCTGAGGCTGCCGGCTTCACCGTTGCTGGTACCGGATTCCCTGCCGGACGACGATCCCCAGAAGGCGATCGTGCAGAAGTACAAGTCCGAGTATGAGGCGCGCTGGAACAGCAAGGTGTCCACTTTCGGCGGCTATGCCTATGACGGCCTGATGCTGGCGGTCAAGGCGATCGAGGCCGCGGGTTCCACCGATCCGGAAGCCGTTCGCGAGGCCCTGGAAAATATCCGTGGCTACGTTGGGGTGACCGGCGAATTCAACATGTCTCCGGACGATCACAATGGCCTGGACGCCGATTCCTTCCGCATCCTGGAAGTTCAGGACGGCGGCTGGAAACTGATCAACTGAGCCCTTCCATCCGCAGCCCGGGCTGCCGCCCCGTCCGTGTCGTCGGGGTGGCAGCCGGTGTCCCGACCGGAACCAGGTTATGTTCGCAGAATTCCTACAGTATCTCTTCACCGGGATTACGATCGGCGCCACCTACGCCCTGATCGCCCTCGGTTTTACGCTGATCTACAACGCCAGCCACGTCATCAACTTCGCCCAGGGTGAGTTTCTGATGATCGGCGGCATGGCGACCGTGTCATTCATGGCCATGGGTATGCCGATGCTGCTGGCGATCATTCTCGCCGTGGTGCTGGCCGGCATCCTGGGTATCCTGTTGCAGCGCCTGGCCATCGCGCCGGCGAAACAGGCGGACGTGGTCACCCTGATCATCATCACCATCGGCGCTTCCATCTTCATCCGGGGGCTTGCCCAACTGGTGTGGGGCAAGGATTACCATGCCATGCCCAACTTCAGCACCGACGAGCCGATCCGGGTGTTCGGCGCGGTCCTGAACAGCCAGAGCCTGTGGGTGCTTGGCATCGGCGCGGTGCTGGTGGTGGCGCTGGTGCTGTTCTTCACCCGCACCCTGATCGGCAAGGCCATCCTGGCGACCTCCATGAACAAGGACGCCGCCCGGCTGGTGGGGATCCGGACCCAGATGGTGCTGATGCTGGCGTTCATGGTGTCGGCGCTGCTGGGCGCCATTGCCGGCGTGGTGGTCGCGCCCATTACCTTCACCTCCTACGACATCGGCATCATGCTCGGCCTGAAGGGGTTCGTCGCGGCCGCTATCGGTGGCCTGGGCAGTGGCCTGGGCGCGGTGGTCGGAGGGCTGCTGCTGGGCATCGTGGAGGCCATGGCGGCCGGTTACATTTCCTCGGATTATAAGGACGCGGTGGCGTTTTCCATGATTCTGGTGGTGCTGTTTTTCATGCCGCGCGGTCTGTTCGGCGCCAAGGTCGTGGAGAGAGTGTGATGTTCAAGCGTTTCATGCAACTTCGTCTCCGGGACTTGGTGATTCTGGCGGTGATCCTGTTCAGCCTGCCGGCGTTCCTGGACAACCCGTTTCACTATGAACTGGCGACCCAGATGGCGATCATCGCCGCTACGGTGGTGGGCCTGAACCTGCTGGTGGGCTATGCCGGGCAAGTTAGCCTGGGCCATGCTGGTTTTTTCGGCCTTGGGGCCTATTTTTCCGCGATCATGACCGGCAGCTATGGCTGGTCCGCGCTACCGGCACTGCTGGTGGGGGCGATCCTGGTGGGTGTCATCGCCTGGATCGTCGGCCGGCCGATCCTGCGCCTGAAAGGGCACTACCTGTCGATGGCCACCCTCGCCGTGGGCTTCATCATTGCCATCATCATCAACAATGAGACCGGTCTGACCGGCGGGCCGGACGGCATTCCGGTGGCCCCCTTCGACCTGTTTGGCTGGGAGCTCAGCCCGTTCGGATCCTATTCCCTGCTGGGTGTGGAGCTCAGCGGCAGCCAAGCCTGGTATCTGTTCTCGGCGCTGGTGCTGCTGCTGGCGGTATGGCTGGCCCAGAACCTGATCGACTCGCAGATCGGCCGGGCCCTGCGCTCGGTGCACGGGTCCGAGGTGGCGGCTCGGGTGGTGGGCGTGAACACGGCCAAATACAAGAGTCTGGTGTTCGTGATCTCGGCGATCTACGCCAGTGTCATGGGCAGCCTTTACGCCCACTTCCAGGGGTTCATCACACCCGCGGTGGCTGGTTTCGACTTTTCCATCGTGCTGATCACCATGGTGGTTCTGGGGGGCATGGGCTCCACCATGGGTGTGATTCTGGGGGCGGTGGTGCTCAAACTGTTGCCCCAGTTGCTGGCGGACTTCCAGGAGCTGGAGGCGGTGATGTTCGGCCTGATTCTGATGCTGACCATGATCTTCATGCCCAAGGGGCTGCTGCCGACCCTGCAGCGGTCGATCGGCCGCAGACTGAAGAAGAAGGCGGAGGGACAGGCATGACGGCATTGATTGAAGTCCGGGGGCTGGACAAGGCCTTCGGTGGCGTGCACGCCGTGGAAGGCGTCAGCTTCTCGGTGCAGGCAGGACAGGTCTATTCGGTGATTGGCCCCAACGGGGCGGGCAAGACCACGCTGTTCAACCTGATCTCGGGAATTTACACGCCGACCCGGGGCGAGATCCGCCTGAATGGCGAGAACACCGCCCGGCTGGCGCCGAACCAGCTGGCGGAGCGGGGCATGTGCCGGACCTTCCAGCAGATGCAGATCTGCATGAACATGTCCGCCATCGAGAACGTGATGCTGGGGCGGCACCTGAAACTCCGCAGCAACCTGTTCGCCACTCTGTTCCGGCTGCCGTCTCAACTGCGGGATGAGGCCTTCTGCCGGGAGCGGGCGGCCGAGCTGATGACGTTCGTCGGTTGTGGCGACTACTTGGAGCACGAGGCATCGGCGATGTCCTACGGTGCCCTGAAGCGCCTGGAGATCGCCCGCGCCCTGGCTGCCGAGCCCAAGGTGATCCTGTTGGATGAGCCAGCGGCGGGCCTGAACGCGACCGAGACGGCGCAGCTGGAGGCGCTGATCCGCAAGATCGCCGACCAGGGGACCACCGTCCTGCTGGTCGAGCACGACATGAAACTGGTGATGGGGATCTCCGATCGCCTGTTGGTGTTGAACTATGGCCGCGTACTGGCCGAGGGCACCCCGGCGGAAATTCGCGAGAACCCGGACGTCATCGCCGCCTATCTGGGTGGCTGAGCAAGGAGACCTTTCCCATGAGCGAGCAAGATACAGACATGGCACTTGCCCAGTCCCGCGGCGAACAGGCCATCCGCATCATTGTCCAGGAACATCAGGCGCTGTGGCGGATTCTGGATCTGCTGGACCTGCTGCTGAGTGATATGAACGTCAACGAGCAGCGTCCGGACGAGCGTCTGTTCGTCAAGATCTTCGACTACATCGAGCATTTCTCGCATCGCGTGCACAGCACGCCGACCGATATCGAGCTGTACAAACGCCTGGGCGCCCGGTCGCCGGAAACGGTTCCGCTGCTGGACAAGCTGTCGCGGGGCTATCGGGTGGGGCACGAGCGCCTGCAGGAGCTGCGGCACCTGCTGGCGCAATGCATGACTCACTGGCCGGAAGCGCGGGAACCGTTCAGCCACGCCCTGGCACGTTTCACCGAAGCGTTGCGCAAGCACATCCGGAAGGAGGAAGGGGTGGTGATTCCCCGTGCCCGCAAGCTGCTGAGCGAGGACGACTGGGCGCACATCATCGAGTCCCGGGACGTGGAGAACGACCCGCTGTTCGGAGAGCGGGTGCGGGAGGAGTTCCGCGAACTGCGCCACGAGATCATCAATTGCACGCCGGAACGCTTTGGCGGGCTGGGCCTGACCCCGAGCGCGCCGGTCCAGGCTCCGGGCGCCGGCGAAGGCATGCTGGTGGTGCAGGGGCTGGCCACCGCTTATGGCCAGATCGAGGTGCTGCACGACATCGACCTGCGCATCAACCGGGGTGAAATCGTGTCCTTGGTGGGCGCCAACGGCGCGGGCAAGTCCACCTTGCTGATGACCCTGTCCGGCCTGCAGCCGGCCACCCGGGGCCGGCTGACGTTCGAGGGGCGTGATCTGACCCGGGTGCCCGCCGACCAGCGGGTGGCGGAGGGCATCGTGCAGGTGCCGGAGGGGCGCCAGGTGTTCAAGGATCTGAGCGTGCACGACAACCTGCTGCTCGGGGCCTACACCCGGGGTCGCAGCCAGGAGGTGATGGACGACCTCGACCGCATGTACGCCAAGTTTCCAATCTTGCGCCAGAAGCGCCACAACCTGGCCGGGGAACTGTCCGGCGGCCAGCAGCAGATGCTGGCCATGGGGCGGGCCCTGATGGCGCGCCCGCGGCTGCTGCTGCTGGACGAGCCCAGTATGGGGCTGGCACCGCTGATCATCGAGGAAATCTTCGACATCATCCGGGAGCTGAAAAAGGAGGGCATCACCATTTTCCTGGTGGAGCAGAACGCCTCCCAGGCGCTGGCGCTGGCGGACCGGGGTTATGTGCTGGAAACCGGCCGGGTGGTGATCGAGGGCACGGGCCGGGAGTTGCTCAGCAACGAGAAGGTGCGGGAAGCCTATCTGGGCATGTGATCCGGTATCGGGAAACAGGAAAGGGGACGGGCAATCGCCCGTCCCCTTTTTTTGCCTCCGGCCCACGCATCGGGTCCAACGGGTGGCGGGCCGGCTCGCCCGGGCAGGGTTACTGCGGGCGTTTGGCAACCAGTGTCAGGATGTCGTAGCTGGCCACCAGTTCGTCCTTCTGGTTGCGGACTTCGACATCCCAGACCACCACGCCCTGCGGGTGCCCGTCGGGGGAGGTGCGGCCCTGATCGATCTTGCGCTTGCAGGTCAGACGGGCCTGAATGGTGTCGCCGATCGGCACCGGCGTGATGAAACGCAGGTTGTCCAGGCCGTAGTTGGCCAGCACCGGGCCTTCACCCGGCGAAACGAACAGGCCGGCGGCGGCGGACAGCACGAAGTAGCCGTGCGCGATGCGCTCGCGGAACTGGGAGTTGCGGGCGGCGATTTCATCAAAGTGCATGTAAAAGTGGTCGCCGGACAGACAGCCGAAGTTGACGATGTCGGCCTCGGTGACGGTCCGCCGGTGGGTCAGCAGGGACTCGTTGATCTGAAGATCCTCGAAGTAGCGGCGGAATGGGTGCACCTCGGTCTCGATGACCTTGGCGCCGCGCACATACTCGCCGGTGATGGCGGCCAGCATGGTCGGGGAACCTTGCACTGCGGTCCGCTGCAGGTAGTGGCACACGGCACGGATTCCGCCCAGTTCCTCGCCGCCCCCGGCACGACCGGGGCCGCCGTGCTTGAGCATCGGCAGCGGTGAGCCGTGACCGGTGGACTCCTTCGCGGCCTGGGCATCCAGCACATGCAGGCGGCCGTGGTAGGCGGCCAGCATCGGCACCAGCTGGCCGGCGATGGCGGGGTCGCGGGTGCTCAGGGTGGTGACCAGCGAGCCTTTGCCCTTGGCGGCAATGGCGACGGCCTGTTCCAGCGTGTCATAGGGCATCAGGGTGGCCACCGGGCCGAACGCTTCGATGTCGTGGGCTCCGCCCTCCTGTTCCGGGTTGCGGCACAGCAGCAGGTGCGGTTCCAGGAAGGCACCGCGGTCGCAGCCGTCGCCCAGGGGCTGGAAGTCGCCGGTACCGCCCAGCAGGCATTCGCAGGACTCCTTGAGCCGGTCGATGGCGGCCTTCACATCCGCGCACTGGTCCAGGGACGCCAGGGCGCCCATGCGCACGCCGTCCACCGCCGGGTCGCCGGCCACCACCTTCGACAGCTGCTGTTTGAGCCGGTCGGCGACCGCCTCGAGCTGGGCGGTGGGCACCAGAATCCGGCGCACGGCGGTGCACTTCTGGCCCGCCTTCACCGTCATCTCGCGGACCACTTCCTTGATGAACAGATCGAACTCCTCGTGGTCCGGGGTCACGTCCGGTGCCAGGATGGCGCAGTTGAGGGAGTCCGCCTCGGCGTTGAAGGGGATGGAACGGGCCAGGATGTTCGGGTGGCTGCGCAGCTTGAGGGCGGTGCTGGCCGAGCCGGTGAAGGTGACGACGTCCTGTTCACGCAGGTGGTCCAGCAGGTCGCCGGTACCGCCGATGATCAGTTGCAGGGCCCCCTCGGGCAGAGCGCCGGATGCCTGCATCAGGCGTACGGCAGCCTCGGTGACGTAGCTGGTGGCGGTCGCCGGCTTGACGATGCAGGGCATGCCCGCCAGGAAGGTCGGGGCGAATTTTTCCAGCATGCCCCAGACCGGGAAGTTGAAGGCGTTGATGTGGACCGCCACGCCGCCCCGGGGCACCAGGATGTGGGTCCCCGCGAAGTGGTTTTCCTTGCCCAGCGGCATCACCGGGCCTTCGTGCACCACATTGCCGGACGGCAGTTCGCGCCGGCCCATGCTGGCGTAGGAGAACAGGGTGCCGAAGCCGCCGTCGATGTCGATGGCGCTGTCCCGCTTGGTGGCACCGGTGTGATGGGACAGGGCATACAGTTCCTGTTTGTGTTCCTGCAGATACAGTGCCATGGCCTTGAGCGCCAGCGCGCGCTCCTGGAAGTCCATGGCCAGCAGGTTCTTGACGCCGGTGGTGCGGCCGTACTCGACGGCTTTGGCGAAATCGATGGGCTCCTGGTGGGTGTGGGCCACGATGTCGCCGTTGATGGCGCTGGGCAGCGGCCGGGCCGGGGTTTCACCCAGCCACTCGCCGGCAATGAAGCTCTTGAGCACTGACATTGGAATGGGGCTCCCTTTGTTGTCGTTGGAACGTTGGGGTGATCAGATCTGGTCGAAATCCAGGGTGACCTTGTCGCTGACCGGGTAGCACTGGCAGGACAGCACGTAACCGGCCTCGACTTCGTAGTCCTCCAGGGCAAAGTTGGCGTCCATCTCGACCTCGCCTTCCACCACCCGGGCCTTGCAGGTGGAACACACACCCGCCTTGCAGGAGTAAGGCAGATCGGCGCCTTCGTCGTTGCCTGCGTCGAGGATGCTCTTGGTGTTGCGGGTCAGGCCGAAGGTCATCGAGCGGCCATCGGAGATCACCGTGACCTCGCTGATCGCGGCCGGGTCGACGGTGTTGTTTTCCCGGTCCTTGCGGGGCCGGGGCGCGCCGCCAGCGGGGGTGAACAGTTCAAAGTGCACGCGCTCTTTCGGCGTACCGTGGCGGTACAGGGAGTCACGGACGTTTTCCGTCATCTCCTGGGGGCCACAGATGAAGGCTGCGGTCAGGCTGTCCACATCCACCCAGCGATCGAACAGGGCGTCGCACTTGGCATGGTCGATCCGCCCGTTGTACAGGTCGATGTCCTGCTGCTCCCGGCTGAAGATGTACACCAGGTTGAAGCGTTCCATGTCGCGGTTCTTCAAGTCCTCCAGCTGATCCCGGAACAGAGTGCTGGCGGTGGAGCGGTTGCCGTAGAACAGGGTGAACCGGCTTTTGGGCTCGGTTTCCAGGGTGGTCTTGAGGATCGACAGAATCGGCGTGATGCCGCTGCCGGCGGCGACCGCCAGGTAGTTGCCCTCGCGCTCGGGATCCAGTTCGACCGAGAAGTGCCCCTGTGGCGGCATCACTTCCAGGGTGTCGCCCGCTTTCAGCGTGTCATTGGCGAAGGTGGAGAAGCGGCCGCCGGGAATCTTCTTGACCGCGATGCGCAGCTCATTGTCCCGGACACTGGTGCAGATCGAATAGGAGCGGCGCACTTCCTCGCCGTCCAGCCAGGTACGCACCACCAGGTGCTGGCCCTGTGTGTAGCGGAACGTGTCTGCAAGGTCTTGCGGCAGATCGAAGCACAGGGATACGGCGTCTCTTGTTTCAGGCCTGACCTCTTTGAGGGTCAGTGGATGGAATTTTGTCATGGTCGTATCGGCTCTAGATGCATTTGAAGTAATCGAAGGGTTCGAGGCAGTCCTTGCACCGGTACAGGGCCTTGCAAGCGGTGGAACCGAATTCGCTGACCCGCTCGGTGTGATGGCTGCCGCAATGCGGGCAGACAATGACCTCCTCCTGACCCAGCAGACTGCGTTTGCTGGCGGAGCCCTGAGGGGGCGCGATGCCAAATGCGCGCAGCTTTTCTTTCCCTTCGGGGGTAATCCAGTCGGTGGTCCAGGCCGGGGTCAGGACGCGCCGGATGTGCGGATCGCGGATGCCGGCGGCCCGCAGGGCCTCGGCGATCAATTCCTCGATCAGCTCGGTGGCGGGACAGCCGGAGTAGGTGGGCGTGACGTCCACCGACACGGTCCGGCCGTCCCAGTGGACCGCCCGGACGATGCCGAGCTCGACCACGCTGACCGCCGGAACCTCCGGGTCCTTGACCTCGTTGAGCAGTGTCCAGATCGCCTCTTCCGTCAGCCGCTCGGGGTGGGCGTTGCCCGGTACCCGATCGCTGGCGATGAGGGTGTCCACTGCCGACCTTTCGGAATCACCAGACTTTTGCATCGGGGTACGCTCGCTGGAGAAACTGCATTTCCGCCAGGATGAAACCCAGGTGTTCGGTGTGTTCACCGCGCTTGCCGCCCAGATACATCCAGGCATCGTCCGGTTGCGGGGTCAGGGTGGCTTCCTGAAGCACCGCCTTGACCATGCCACGCCAGTCGTCCCGCAGCTGCTCCGGGTCCGGGCCAATGCCGGCCTTGGCGATCTGCTGGTCAACCTCGTCCGGCTGGATCAGTTCACCGGTGAATCGCCAGAGCAGGTCCACGGCGTCCTGCATGCGGCGGTGGCTCTCCTCGGTGCCGTCGCCCAGGCGCTTGATCCACTCGGAGGAACGGCGCAGGTGATAGGTCACTTCCTTGAGGGCCTTGGCCGCGATGCCGGCAATTCGCTCATCCGGGGCGTTCACCAGGCTCTGCAGGGTGTGGTAGTGCCACACGTCGAAGAAGAACTGGCGGGCCATGGTGACGGCGTAGTCACCATTGGGCTGCTCGGTCAGGAGCAGGTTGCGGTATTCGTGGGCGTCCCGGCGGAAGGCCAGCATGTCGGCGTCGCGGCCCTGGTCTTCCAGCTCGGCGACGTACTCATACCAGTTGCGGGCCTGCCCCACCAGGTCAAGCGCCACGTTCATCAGCGCCATTTCCTCCTCGAGCGCGGGTGCCTTGCCACACAGCTCGCACAGGCGTTGCCCGAGGATCATGTCGGAGTCAGCCAGACGCAGCAGGTAGCTTTGCAGAAGTTGTGTATCGGTCATCGGGAGCCCCCTTACATGTGGCCAACTTCGTCGGGCAGCTGGTAGAAGGAGGCGTGCCGGTACACTTTGTCCTCGGACGGATCGAACAGGGCTTCTTTTTCATCCCCGGTGGAGGCGGTGATGGCGCTGGACGGCACCACCCAGATGCTGACGCCTTCATTCCGTCGGGTGTACAGGTCGCGGGCGTTTTCCATGGCCATCGCCGCGTCGGCGGCGTGAACGCTGCCGACGTGCTTGTGGTTCAGGCCGTGCTTGCTACGCACGAAAACTTCGTAAAGGCTCCATTCAGCCATTGTCTTGTCCTCCGGAATCAGGCGGCTGCCCGCTGTTTTTGTTTTTCGGCATAGGCCACGGCGGCTTCGCGTACCCATGCCCCCTCTTCAATCGCTTTCTTGCGAGTGGCAATCCGCTCACGGTTGCAAGGGCCGTTGCCCTTCAGCACATCGTAGAACTCCTGCCAGTTGATCTCGCCGAAATCGTAGTGTCCCCGCTCCTCGTTCCACTTGAGGTCCGGGTCCGGGGCGGTGCAGCCCAGGAACTCGAGTTGGGGAACGGTCTGGTCGATGAACATCTGGCGCAGCTCGTCGTTGCTCTTGCGCTTGATCTTCCAGGCCATGGACTGCTGGGAGTTGGGGGAGTCGTCGTCGTGGGGGCCGAACATCATCAATGCCGGCCACCAGAACCGGTTGATGGAGTCCTGCACCATCTGCTTCTGCTCGTCGGTGCCGTGGCGCATCAGGTCCAGCAGGATCTGGTAGCCCTGGCGCTGGTGGAAGCTTTCCTCTTTGCAGATACGGATCATCGCCCGGGAGTAGGGACCGTAGGAGGTCCGTTGCAGAACCACCTGGTTGACGATGGCGGCGCCATCCACCAACCAGCCGATGGTGCCGATATCCGCCCAGCTGAGGGTTGGGTAGTTGAAGATGCTGGAGTACTTGGCCTTGCCGTTGTGCAGTTTCTCGATTTCCTCGTCACGGTCGGCGCCGAGGGTTTCCATGGCGCTGTACAGGTACAGGCCGTGCCCGGCCTCGTCCTGAATCTTGGCCATCAGCTGCAGTTTGCGCTTGAGGGTCGGTGCACGGGTGACCCAGTTGCCTTCCGGCAGCATGCCAACCACCTCGGAATGGGCGTGCTGGGAAATCTGGCGGATCAAGGTCTGGCGGTAGCCGTCCGGCATCCAGTTCTTCGGTTCGATCTTGATCTCGGCGTCGATCCGTTCCTGAAAGGCGCGCTCTTCCGGCGACATCTCGTCCAGGCTTTTGACGCGCTTGGCCCCGGTTTCAACGAGCTGAGCGTACATAACATACCTCCGGTTCGGGCTTGTTGTTCTGAGCGCGGAGGCGCTCGGAAATCATGTTGGGATTATGGTTTGATGTTAAATGATACTGAATAAAAGTCAATAAATCACTTTACGTGTCATGTTTGTGTGTTGGTGTTCGATTATTTTGGCTAACCAATTGATTTAAAATATGTAAAAAATGATACGTAAAGAAAAGCTATTGCGGGTATTGAGAGAAAAGTAAATTTAAATGTTGACGGGGGCCGGTTCGGCCCCCGCCGCGGACGTCAGGTGCGCCGGTCGATGACCCGTTTGGCCTTGCCTTCTGAGCGGGGCAGCCGGTTGGGCTCCACCACCGTGACGCGGGTGCTGATGCCGATGTAGGACTTGATGTGATGCGCCAGGTCCTTCGCCGCCTGGGCCCGCACCTCGTCGCCGGCGCCGGCTTCCGGCTTGAGCTCGGCTCGGACCTCCACGCAATCCAGGTTGCCTTCCTTGTACACCTCGATCTCGTAGTGGGGGGCCAGGGCCTCGCATTTCAGGACCTGTTCCTCGATCTGGCTCGGAAACACGTTGACGCCGCGGATGATCAGCATGTCGTCGCTGCGACCGGTGATCTTGTCGATGCGGCGCATCGGTCGGGCGGTGCCGGGCAACAGTCGGGTCAGGTCGCGGGTCCGGTAGCGCAGGATCGGCAGCGCGACTTTGGTCAGCGAGGTGAAGTCGAGTTCGCCGTATTCGCCGTCCGGCAGCACCTCGCCGGTGTTGGGGTCGATGATCTCCGGGTAGAAGTGGTCTTCCCAGATGGTCGGGCCGTCCTTGGTTTCGATGCACTCCATGCCGACCCCCGGCCCCATGACTTCCGACAGGCCGTAGATGTCCAGGGCTTCGATCCCCAGGCGCTGTTCCAGCTCGGTGCGCATGCTGTTGGTCCAGGGTTCGGCGCCGAAGATGCCCAGGCGCAGGGGCAGGGCGTGGGGGTCGATGCCCTGGCGCTCCATTTCATCGGCGATGTTGAGCATGTAGGAGGGCGTCACCATGATGATGTCCGGCTCGAAGTCCTTGATCAGCTGGACCTGTTTTTCGGTCTGGCCGCCGGACATGGGGATGACGGTGCAGCCCAGGCGCTCGGCACCGTAATGGGCGCCGAGACCGCCGGTGAACAGACCGTAGCCGTAGGCCACGTGGACCTTGTCGCCGCGGTGCCCGCCGGCGGCCCGGATGCAGCGGGCGACAATGTTCGCCCAGTTGTCGATGTCTTTCTGGGTGTAGCCCACCACCGTGGGCTTACCGGTGGTGCCGCTGGAGGCGTGAATCCGGACCACGTCCGACATCGGCGTGGCGAACATGCCGAACGGGTAGTTGTCACGCAGGTCGGCCTTGGTGGTGAACGGAATTTTCGCCAGATCTTCCAGCGAACGGATGTCCATGGGTTTCAGGCCGATGTCATCGAACGCTTTCCGGTAGAAGGGGACGTTGGTGTAGGCATGGGTCACGCTCCAGCGCAGGCGTTGGAGTTGCTCGTGGCGCAGCTCGTCGATGCTGGCGGTTTCCATGCGGTCGAGTTTGCCGATTTTTTGGAGTGGTAAGCTCATGGTCGTATTCCTGCGTTGTTCTTGTGCGGAAAACCGGCCCCGGAAACGGGCGGTGTCTCAATCGGTGCCGTCGGTACGCTCGATGATCAGCGCGATGCCCTGGCCGACGCCGATGCACATGGTGCACAGGGCGTAGCGGGCCCGTTTGCCGATCCGGTGGCGGCGCTCCAGTTCGTGCAGTGCCGTGGTCACCAGCCGGGCGCCGCTCATGCCCAGCGGATGGCCCAGGGCAATGGCACCGCCATTGGGGTTGACGTGGGCGGCGTTGTCCGCGAGTCCCAGTTCACGGAGAACGGCCAGCGCTTGGGCGGCAAAGGCTTCGTTCAGCTCGATGACATCCATGTCGTCCAGTGTCAGACCCGCCAGTTTCAGAACTTTGCGCGTGGCCGGAACCGGTCCGATGCCCATGATGCGGGGCTCGACGCCGGCCGTGGCCATGGCGACCACCCGGGCCCGGGGCTTGAGACCGTGGGCCTTGACGGCGTCGGCACCGGCAAGCAGCAGGGCGCAGGCACCGTCGTTGACGCCGGAGGCGTTGCCGGCCGTCACGGTGCCGTTTTCCCGGAACGGCGTGGGCAGCTGGGCGAGTTTTTCCAGGCTGGTCTGGCGCGGGTGTTCATCGGTATCGACCACCAGCGGCTCCTGTTTGCGGCGCGGGAGGGTGACCGGCGTGATTTCCTCGGCGAAGATGCCGGCGGCCTGGGCGGTCGCGGCGCGCTGCTGGCTGCGCAGGGCGAAGGCGTCCTGGTCCTGCCGGGAGATCTTGAACTGTTCGGCCACGTTCTCGGCGGTTTCCGGCATGGAGTCGATGCCGTACTGCTTCTTCAGCAGCGGGTTGACGAAGCGCCAGCCGATGGTGGTGTCGAAGATCTCGGCGTTGCGGCTGAACGGCGTTTCGGCTTTGCCCATCACGAAGGGCGCCCGGGACATGGACTCGACGCCACCGGCAATGGCCAGTTGTGCCTCGCCGGTGCGAATGGCCCGGGCCGCGCTGCCGATCGCATCCATGCCGGAGCCGCACAGGCGGTTGATGGTGCTGCCGGGAATGCTCACCGGCAGCCCCGCCAGCAGCGACGCCATCCGGGCCACGTTGCGGTTGTCCTCACCGGCCTGGTTGGCGCAGCCGTAGAGGACGTCGTCCACCTGGGACCAGTCCAGCTCAGGGTGGCGTTCCATCAGGGCCTTGATGGGGATGGCGCCCAGGTCGTCGGCGCGTACCGCAGACAGGGCGCCGCCATAGCGGCCGATGGGGGTACGGATGGCGTCAACGATGTAGGCGTCGGCCAGACGCGTGTCGGTGCTCATGAGTTGTCCTCCGGATTGCGAACGGTGCCGCGCACCTCGTAGGAGCGGCCCCGGAACAGGGCCACGGTGCGGCCGTCCTGGTTGGTCAGGGTGATGTCGTAGACACCGGTGCGGCCGCCGCGGGCGCGTTCCTCCGCCGTGGCGGTCAGCAGGTCACCCTCCCTGGCGCCGTACATGTAGTCGATGGTGCAGCCCGAGGCCACGGTGGCCCGGTCGTAGCTGTTGCAGGCGAAGGCGAAGGCCGAGTCCGCCAGGGTGAACAGGTAGCCGCCGTGGCAGGAGCCGTGCCCCTGAATCATGTCGGCGGTGACCTTCATGGTCAGGACTGCCCGGCCTGGACCGACGGATTCGATGCGCATGCCCAGTTTCTGGCTGGCCCGGTCGCGGGCGAACATGGCGGCGGCGCAGGCTTCGGCCAGTGCCTGTGGATCGTGATCACTCATGGTGAAGCCCCTTGTTGGCGAAAACGTTCTTGCGCAGCAGCAGGGAGGGCCGGTAGCGGTCCTCGCCGTAGCTGCGCTGGAGATGGCTCAGTACCGTGAACACGCGATGGCTGCCCAGCCGGTCGCTCCAGCGCAGGGGGCCGTCGGGATAGTTCAGGCCGGCCTGCATGGCCAGGTCGATGTCGGCGGCGGTGGCCACACCGTGCAGGTGGGCATCGGCGGCCTCGTTCGCCAGCATGGCTACGGTCCGCATGACCACCAGGCCCGGTCGGTCGGCGACCCGGCTGACCGCGAAACCGGCCCGCTGTAGTAGCGCACAGGCGTCATCAATGGCTTCGGGCGAGGCTTGGTCGGCCGCGGCGATGGCCAGCCGGGTGGCGCTGGCGTAGTCGAAGGCGAGGTCGAACAGCACCAGGTTGTGGCAACCTTCGGTCGCGGCCCGCTCGGTGGCCATGCGGCCGTCGGTCAGGGCCAGCACCGCCTGGCCAAAGCGGATCTGGCCCTTGCCGGCCCGCTCGATCACCGTGAGGCCGGCGGCGCGCAGGCGCTCCGTCAGGGCGCCGGCCGGGCCCAGGTCGCCCTCCACGATCACCGTGCTTGCGCGGCTTTCCCGCATGGCTTCGGTCTGTGGCTGCGGTCGCTCATCGTCCTCGCCGTAGCGGTAGAAGCCCTGACCGCTCTTGCGCCCGAGCCGGCCGGCGGCCACCAGTTCCTGCTGAATCAGGGACGGCAGGAATCTCGGGTCCTGATAGTAGGCGTTGAACACCGAACAGGTGACGGCGTAGTTGACGTCATGGCCGATCAGGTCGGTCAGTTCGAAGGCGCCCATGCGGAACTGGCCGGCCTCCCGCATCAGGGCGTCCAGAGTGGCGGCATCGGCGGCCTGTTCCTGCAGCAGGCGCAGGCTTTCGGCATAGAACGGCCGGGCCACGCGGTTGACGATGAAGCCCGGTGTCGAGGTGGCGTAGACCGGTTTCTTGCCCCAGCGGCTGGCGGTGGCGTGCACTGTTTCCGCGACCGTGGGGTCGGTGGCCAGTCCGCGCACCACCTCGACCAGCGCCATCAGGGGGGCCGGATTAAAAAAGTGCATGCCCACCAACCGCTCCGGGTGCTTCATGCCCGCGCCCAGGGCGGTGACGGAGAGCGACGAGGTGTTGGTGGCGAGGATGGTGTCGTCGGTGCACAGCGCTTCCAGACGGGACAGCAGGGCGCGTTTGATGTCCAGATCTTCGACAATGGCCTCGATCACCAGGCCCGCCTCGGCCACCTCTTCGAGGGCGGCGACGGGATGGATCCGGCCGACGATGTCGTCCAGTGCCTGCTGGCTCATCTTGCCCTTGTCGACCCGGCGCTGCAGCTGACGGGCGATGCCGGCCCGGCCCGCTTCGGCGGCGCCTTCACGCTGGTCGTGCAGGAACACCGGGTGTCCGGCCTGGGCGGCCACCTGGGCGATGCCGGAGCCCATGGCGCCCGCGCCGATGACGGCGATCCGGGTGTTGCTTTCCAGTGCCGGCATGGCTCATTTCCCCTTGAATGACGGTGTGCGTTTTTCCATGAAGGCGGCCACGCCTTCCCGGTAGTCCTCGGTGTGGCCGGCTTCCCGCTGGAGGTCGCGTTCGAGGTTCAGCTGTTGCTCGAAGGTGTTGTCGGCGCTGGCGTGCAGTGCCTGCTTGATCAGCGCCAGACCCCGGGTCGGCTGGGTGGCGAAGTGGCGGGCCAGTGCCAGGGTCTCGTCCATCAGCCGGTCATCGTCCACGCAGCGCCAGATCAGGCCCCAGGCTTCGGCCTGCTCAGCGCTGACTTTCTCACCCAGCAGGGCCATGCCCTTGGCGCGGGCCATGCCGGCCAGTCGCGGCAGAGTCCAGGTGCCGCCGGAATCGGGAACCAGCCCAAGCTTGCAGAAAGCCTGGACGAAACTGGCGGAACGGGCGGCCAGGGTGATGTCGCAGGCCAGAGCAATGTTGGCGCCGGCACCGGCCGCCACGCCATTGACGGCACACACCACCGGCATCGGCAGGTCCCGGAGGCTGCGCATCAGTGGGTTGTAGTAGTGCTCTAGGGAAGCGCCCAGATCCGGCCGCTCCTGACCGGGCGACACCGTGCGGTCGTTGAGATCCTGGCCGGCGCAGAAGCCGCGGCCGGCGCCGGTGATAACCAGCACCCGGGCGCTGTCGTCCGCGCGAACGGTGTCGATGGCCTCGCGCAGTCGCTCATGCATTTCCACGTTGAAACTGTTGAGGCTGTCGGGGCGATTCAGGGTAACCAGGGCGATCCCCTGGTCGATTTCGAGAAGGATGCTCGGCTGGGTCATGGTGTTGTCCCGTTGCTGTTATCGAGTGGGTGGTGCGCGGTCAGCGGCCGGTGACGAGACGTCCGGCAAGGTCCGGGTCCAACGGCGGGGCCGGGCGGCGTCGTGCGGGCGTGGTGCTGATCGCGGACGGATCGGTGATGTCGTCGGTAAGACGGGTGTGCAGATCGTTTGGCATAAGCGGTCCGGTCTGGCTTTGTTGTTGTTTCCGTGGCCGCCCGAGGCGGCCGGTTCCGGGTGCCGGGAGCCCTGCTCTGAAGGTCCGACAGGGGTGTTTGAGCATGAGTATATCTTAGAATTGATACCCGTCAATACTTGTGATCTCAATCTTCTGTATCACGTTTTGTTTTGCTGTTTTTTTCTTATTTCATTGATATACCAATAAATTTATCTTTTTTGTCTTGGCGGTTGCTGCCATTTTTCGAAAAAATTGATCCTTCAGTTCTGTCATTTTCAATGAAATTGTGAACGAAAAAAGCTACTGTGATACGGAGCTTTGTCACAACAACAATCTGGGGGGCCGCCCCCGTCACGAGGAGAACGCTATGCCGGTTTACAGCATTGAAGGTGTCATTCCCGTTGTCCATCCATCCGCCTACGTCCATCCCAGCGCCGTGTTGATCGGCGATGTCTGGATCGGCCCGAACTGCTACGTTGGGCCGGCGGCGTCGCTACGGGGCGACTTTGGCCGGGTTGTCCTCAAGGAGGGATCGAACATCCAGGACACCTGTGTGATGCACGCCTTTCCGGGCATGGACACGGTGATCGAGCGGAATGGCCACGTCGGCCATGGCGCCATCCTGCACGGCTGCATCGTCGGCGAGGATGCGATGGTCGGTATGAATGCGGTGGTGATGGATGAGGCCCATATCGCGCCCCGTTCCATTGTCGGCGCGGGGGCCTTGGTCAAGGCTGGCTTCCAGTGCGAGCCGGGGTCGCTGATCGTGGGGGCGCCAGCCAAGGTGCTGCGCATGCTCAGCGACAAGGAAATTGCCTGGAAGAGGCGGGGGACGGAGGAGTACCAGCGGCTTACCCGCCGCTCTCTCGCCTCTCTGGTGGAGTGCCCGCCGTTGGCGGAGGCGGAGCCGGACCGCCCCCGGGTTGACGCCGGCAGCTACCAGCCCAAGCACCAGTCCTGAGGATCGGCTGCGGGGGGCTTTGCATGGCGGCTCAGGCCGCCATTTCGGATTTCAGGGCGTCGATGATGATGCGGGCGAAATGCTCGGGGCTGTCTTCCTGGAGGAAATGCCCTCCCCGCAGGGTGACGTGGGGCTGACCGTGGGCCCCCGGGATGCGCCGCTGCATGTGCCGGTCGCTGCCCCGGGTCAGGGTATCGCCACTGCTGAAACAGGTGATGAACGGCTTGCGCCACTTCTCCAGAGCTTTCCAGACATCCCGGTTGGCCCGGCTGTTGGGGTCGTCCGGCGACACCGGGATCAGATGGGGGAAAGCCCGGGCCCCAGCTTTGTATTCGGATGACGGGAAGGGGGCCTCGTAGGCGGCCAGTTCGTCCTTGCTCAGGGTGCGTTCGGTACCCAGCTGGACAATGCGGCCGATGGGGAACCAGGGGCTGTGGGAGGCAAAGGCCTTCCAGAGCGTGAAAATAGCCGGTAACCGCGTCTCTCCCGTGGGCAGCATGCCGTTGCCGACGATGATCCGGCTGAACCGATCCGCGTGCTCGGTGGCCAGGCGCAGCCCCAGCAGCGAGCCCCAGTTCTGGCACACCAGGGTCACGTCCCGAAGGTCCAGGGTTTTGAGCCAATGGGTGAGCCACGCCGTGTGCCGGTCGTAGCTGTAGTCCGACAGGTGCGCCGGCTTGTCCGATTTGCCGAAACCGATCAGGTCCGGAGCCAGCACCCGATGGCCGGCCGCCGCCACCAGCGGAATCATGTGGCGATACAGGTAGGACCAGGAGGGCTCACCGTGCAGCATCAGAACCGGTGAGGCGCTCCTGGGGCCTTCATCCACATAGTGCATCCGGAGCCCGGGTGCGACGTCGACATAGTTGGCTTGGAACGGGTAGTCCGGAAGGCCCTGGAAACGGGCTTCATCGGTTCTCAAGATACGCATGCCATCGACTGTCCTGACTGATAGGGTGCGCGACTGCCGTGACGACAGTCATCGAACTTCAGGATAAATCAGATGGCACGGCGGTGTGTTTGAGTTGCGTAACAGAGCGTTGCCCGTTTGAATCAGCAAGCGAGGCCGAACAGCCGTTCCGGGTCGTCGATTCCGGCCATGGCCTCGTCGCAGCAGTTGACCGCGCCGCAGTCGTCGGCCGAGCACAGGCCGATGGTCTGGCAGTCGATGTCCTGATAACTGCCACCCTCGTTGAGGAATATCCGGGCCCGGGGCAGGATGGAGCCGCAGTGTCCACACAGCAGCGTGGGTACGGCGCTGCCTTCGGCCAGGCGTGCCTTGTAGTGTCGTTGTTGGGTCATATGCTTCCTCCTTGTTGACCAAACATAGGGGTCTTTCATGACAATTCAAAGTCGGGGCGGGGCAGAGGGCCTCGCCGGGACCTGCGGTCAGACGGAGCTGTTGTCAGAGTCCACCAGGGGCCGACGGTTGGAGCGTTTGTCGTCCCAGGCCAGTGCCTTGGGGTCGTACCAGCCGATGGCGTCCAGCACCTTCTGGCGGGTTTGCCGTGACAGTGTTGGCCACAGCTCCTGAAAGTCCTCCAGCCCTTGTTCCTTCAGCCGTCGCTGCTTGCTGCGCAGGCTGCGGATGATTCGGGGGAGCTGCAGGGCGTCACCGAGCTGCCCGGGCACCAGCACCGGTTGTCCCATGACCTTGCGGCGATGGGTTCTGGCGGCCAGCACCCGCTCCAGTTCCTCGGCGGCCTCCAGAGCCGTTTCGGTGGTAAAGGCTTGCAGGTCCAATCACATCACCTGTTCAGTCTCTGATCAATAACCCATCACTATAACCCGAACCGGGCTACAGTGGCCATGCTGTCGTGGTAGGCTATCTGCCGTCGCGCCCGGCCCGGTTGGCGGGCCATTGGTTGCTGGATAGGTAGGAAGCGTTTGCCATGTATGCAAAACTCGAGACACGGACTTTTCTGGCCCTGCTGGTCGGGGTCACTCTGGCGTTTGTGTTGTTGATGAAGCCGTTCCTGGGCCCGATCTTCTGGGCCGTGGCCATTGCGCTGATCTTCCACCCGTTCCAGCAGTGGCTGGTGCGCCGGTTGGGGCCCCGGCCCAACCTCAACGCCCTGATCACCCTCGCCGTGTGCTTGATCATCGTGGTGATTCCGGTGCTGGTGCTGGTCACCTCCCTGGTGGCGGAAGGAGCCGGGCTGGTCCAGCAGATCCAGGCGGGCAAGATCCGTCCGGGCGAGTACATTGACCGGGTGAGCCAGTCGTTTCCGGCGATTCAGTCGTTCCTGGCGCAGTTTGACATCCAGTTCTCCGAATGGCGGGACCGGGCGGTCAGCGCGGTGGCCAGCGGCGGCCAGTTTCTGGCCAAGCAGGCGCTGGGGGTGGGGCAGAACACCTTCCAGTTCTTCCTCGGTCTGGCATTGATGGTGTACCTGGCGTTTTTCCTGTTGCGGGACGGCCATCAGTTGGTGGAGCTGCTGATCCGCGCGCTGCCCCTGGGTGACGAACGGGAGCGGCTGCTGTTTGCCAAGTTCGCCGAGGTGACCCGCGCGACGGTCAAGGGCAACCTGCTCATCGCCATTATTCAGGGCGCGCTGGGTGGACTCATTTTTTGGGTACTCGGTATCGACGGCGCCCTGCTGTGGGGGGTGGTGATGGCGGTGGTGTCGCTGCTGCCGGCGGTGGGGGCCGCTCTGGTCTGGGTACCGGCGGCCATTTACCTGGCGGCCATTGGCCAGTATGTGTCGGCCACGGTGCTGACCCTGTTCGGTGTTCTGGTGATCGGGCTGGCGGATAACCTGTTGCGTCCGGTCCTGGTGGGGCGCGATACCAAACTGCCCGATTACATTGTGCTGCTGTCGACCCTGGGGGGGATTGCCATGTTCGGCGTCAACGGCTTTGTGATGGGGCCGCTGGTGGCCGCGCTGTTCATGGCGTTCTGGGAAATTTTCATTCGAGAGTTCGGGCACGGTGCCCAGACCGGGGCGGAAGGCAGCCCGCCACCGGAGGATGTATGATAGGCTGGGGCCTGGCTGGACGATCCGGCCCCTTCGGTACCCATGGACGCGGTACCCCATAACAACAACGAGGATGCCGGCGGCATCCGCTGCACGAAGTGGAGTGTACCATGAGCAATATTCGCAACCGTTTACGACCCGCCCTGGGAATCGCCGGCCTGGCGGCCCTGCTGGCCCTGGCCCCCCTGGCTCACGCCGACGAAGTGGTGGCGCTGAAGAATGCCCTCTATGGCGCCGGTTACCCGATCACCAATGTGTCATCCGAGATGGACGACGCTACCCGTTCCGCCCTGACCCGGTTCCAGAAGGATCACGGTCTGCAGGCCACCGGTATCCTGAACGAGGAAACCAAGAAAGCGCTGGGTATGGTGCCGCTTCAAGTGGTGGCCGCGTCGGCGCCCAAGCCCACGGTTCCAGCGGAGACGGCTGCAGCCCAGGTCCCGGCGGCAGCCGACGCCGGCGATCAGCAGGGTGCCATTGAAGAGAAGGACGACGGCGGCTGGTCGCTCTGGTAGGTTGGGGGCGTCGCGCGGGCCCGATTGGGCCCTGCGCGGGCGCTCGCGTCAGTCCAGCTTGCTGAGATCCCGCACCGCGCCCTTGTCGGCGCTGGTGGCGAGCAGGGCGTAGGCCTTGAGGGCTGCGGATACCTTCCGCTTGCGCGGCTGTTCGGGTTTCCAGCCCTTGGCCTCACGTTCCTGGCGCCGACGGTCCAGCTCACCCTGATCGAGCAGGACGTTGATGGCCCGATTGGGAATGTCGATGCGAATGAGGTCGCCATTCTCGATCAGGCCGATTTCCCCGCCCGCCGCGGCTTCGGGGGAAACGTGGCCGATGGACAGGCCGGACGTGCCGCCGGAAAAACGGCCGTCGGTCAGCAGGGCGCAGGCCTTGCCCAGACCCTTGGACTTGAGATAGCTGGTCGGGTAGAGCATTTCTTGCATGCCGGGCCCGCCCCGGGGGCCTTCATAACGGATCACCACCACCTCGCCGGGTTGTACCTCGTCGCCGAGAATGCCCGCAACGGCGGAGTCTTGGCTCTCGTAGACCCGGGCCTTTCCTTCGAACACATAGATACTTTCGTCCACCCCGGCGGTTTTCACCACGCAGCCGTTCCGGGCAATGTTGCCGTACAGCACCGCCAATCCCCCTTCGGAGGAGTACGCGTTGTCGAGGGAACGGATGCAGCCGTTCTCCCGGTCGCCGTCCAGGCTCGGCCAGCGGGTGTTCTGGCTGAAGGCCGTCTGGGTCGGAATGCCGGCCGGGCCGGCCTTGTAGAACTCCACCACCTCCGGTGCCGGCGAACGCATGATGTCCCAGGCGTCCAGTGCCTCCTTCAGGGTGCTGCTGTGAACCGTGGGGACGTCGGTGTGCAGCAGGCCGGCGCGATCCAGCTCGCCGAGGATGCCCATGATGCCGCCTGCCCGGTGCACGTCTTCCATATGATATTTGGGGGAGTTGGGTGCCACCTTGCAGAGCTGGGGTACCCGGCGCGACAGATGGTCGATGTCGGCCAGGGTGAAGTCGACGCCGGCCTCCTGGGCCGCGGCCAGCAGGTGCAGGATGGTGTTGGTGGAGCCGCCCATGGCGATGTCCAGCGTCATGGCGTTCTCGAAGGCCCGTATCGAGGCAATGCTGCGGGGCAGGACGCGGGTGTCGTCTTGTTCGTAGTAGCGCCGCGCGTTTTCCACGATCTGGCGGCCGGCCCGGAGGAACAGCTGTTCCCGGTCGGCGTGGGTGGCCAGCAGCGAGCCGTTGCCGGGCAGCGACAGGCCGATGGCCTCGGTCAGGCAGTTCATCGAGTTGGCAGTGAACATCCCGGAGCAGGAGCCGCAGGTGGGGCAGGCACTGCGTTCATATTCCGCCACCTGCTCGTCGCTGGCGTTCGGGTCAGCGGCAATCACCATGGCGTCCACCAGGTCGAGCTTGTGCTCGGACAGCTTGGTCTTGCCCGCTTCCATCGGACCGCCGGATACGAATACCGTTGGAATGTTCAGGCGCAGAGCCGCCATTAGCATGCCCGGCGTGATCTTGTCGCAGTTGGAGATGCACACCAGGGCGTCGGCACAGTGGGCATTCACCATGTACTCCACCGAGTCGGCGATGATCTCGCGGGACGGCAGGGAGTACAGCATGCCGTCGTGTCCCATGGCGATGCCGTCGTCCACGGCAATGGTGTTGAATTCCTTGGCCACGCCGCCGGCGGCCTCGATTTCGCGGCAGACCAGTTGCCCCAGGTCCTTTAGATGGACATGACCGGGTACGAACTGGGTAAAGGAGTTGGCCACCGCGATAATGGGCTTGCCGAAATCCTCGTTCTTCATACCGGTAGCGCGCCAGAGGGCGCGGGCACCAGCCATATTCCGGCCGGCAGTCGAAGTCCGCGAGCGATACTGAGGCATGGTCTTCGGTTCTCTCTCTTGCTGCTTGGGGGTTTCCTGACATCGGATGCAGGGAAGAGCATACCAGATTCGACTGCCGGCGCATGGTGTTTTCGCGGTCGGCCGTTACAATGACTAACAGAGGCATCCCGTGTGTTGCCGACCTGCCCACGTGTGAAGGAGTGTGCCCATGTCTGGCCAGGAAAGTCTGTCCCTCCGTCGGTTGCGACAGTTCCAGCCACTCAATCGGTTGACGGACGAGCAGCTGGTGGTCCTGGCCAGTCGCGCCGAGCGCCGGACCCATGGGCCCGGCCAGCGGGTGGTGGAGAAAGGGGTGCGGGACGGTCTGGACTTCTTTCTGGTCAGTGGCGCCGTCGAGCTGCAGGCCCCGGACGGTCGCAAATCCGTGATCGAGGCCGACAGCGACAAGGCCCTGAACCCCATCGCCCGGCTGCAACCCAGAATGTACGATGTGGTGGCGATCCGGCCCTCGGAGTTTCTCGTGGTGGAGCAGGATGTGCTGAACCAGCTGCTGCGGGCTGCGCCGGTAACTCAGGAGGACGTGCATTCGGCTGACGGTCCGGCGGGTGACGAGGAGCACCAGCTGCTGATGGAGTTCTACGCGGAGCTGCGTTCCAATCAGGTCAAGCTGCCAAGCATCCCCGACGTGGCCTGGAAGGTGCGGCGCGCCGTCGACCGGGAGGACTCCACCGCGGAGCAGGTGGCGACGGTGGTCTCCGCCGATCCGGCGATGGCCGCGAAACTGGTCCGCGCCTGCAACAGCCCCCTGTACCGGGGCTTCAGCGATGTCCGGAACGTGCAGGAGGCGGTGGTTCGTCTGGGCATGCGCACCACCCGGCAGCTGGTCGCGGTGTTTGCCATGCGGGAGATTTTCAAGACCCGCCAGGCGCTGCTGCAGTCGGAAATGGAGCGGTTGTGGCGTCACTCCCGTGAGGTCGCGGCGCTGTGCTGGGTGTTGGCGGACCAGGCCACCCGCATCAATCCGGAGGAGGCGCTGCTGGCCGGCCTGCTGCACGACATTGGCGTGGTGCCGGTGCTGGTTCAGGCGGAGTACCACGGTGCCCTGTTTGCCAACGAGGCCAATCTCCAGCACGCCATTCGTGAGCTGCGGGCGGATGTGGGAACCGCCGTCCTGCAGAACTGGGCCTTCCCCGACGCCTTCGTGGATGCCGTCCGTCATGCCGAGGACTGGCATTACGACAGCGGCGATACCGAGCCTGGCCTGGTGGATCTTGTCATTCTGGCGCAGATGCACGCCATGATCGGCTCGGGCCAGAACGGCGACCTGCCGCCGTTCGACCAGGTCCCCGCCTACCGCCGGCTGGGCGAGCTGGAGCTGAGCGCCTCGCGCAGTCTTCAGATACTCACGGAAGCTCGCGCCAAAGTGGATGAAGTCCAACAATTGCTGTCGATACGATGATCTCCATTCCCGACCACGGCATTCCCCTGTTCCCCCTCAATTCCGTCATCCTTCCCCGGGGCCGGATTCCGCTGCAGCTGTTCGAGCCCCGTTACATTGACATGCTGTCCCGTTGTCTCAAGGCGTGCCACGGGTTCGTGGTGGTGTTGTTGCGGGAAGGTGAGGAAACCGGACGTCACGTTCATTTCCACGACCTGGGCACGTATGTCCACATCGTCGATTTCCAGCAACTGAACACCGGCCTGCTAGGCATTACCGTGGAAGGCGAGGCTAAGGTCCAGGTGATTCGCCACTGGCAGCAGCCGGATGGACTCTATGTCGGTGACCTGCAACGGTTGGCGGAGGAAACCCGCAGCGAGGTGCCGGAACAGTTCGGCGAGCTGCCGTCGGTGTTGCATTCCCTGTGCCGGCACCCGGTGGTGCGCGAACTGGATATGGATGTGGACTACGACGATGCCCGGGAGGTGGGATGGCGGCTGGTGGAGCTGCTGCCCCTGGATAAACAGGAAAAACTGAGGTTGATGGCTCTGCAGGATCCGCTGGAGCGTCTCGGTCGCCTGCAGGCGCTGATCACGACTCTGGAAGGGGGATGACCTTGCCCGCCGGCGTCAGCGAATAAGCCGCCCGGGCATCCGGCCACTGCTGGTGGAGGTAGGCCGTGGTGAACGTCAGCCACAGCAGGAAGGCCAGCCAGGTCAGGCTGTCGACCGAGAGCGGCACCCGGTCGTAGCGGCTGAAGCTGGCGCGTACCAAACCCGTGATGGCGAGTCCGAGCAGGACGCCTCCCGCGACATCGGTGAACCAGTGCACCCCGAGGTACAGACGGCTGACGGCCACCGGCACCAGGGGCAGCGACAGCGCGACATAGGTTTGCCACCGCCGCCGGTGCCGGGTTTCGGCGGCGATGAACGCGGCCAGCAGGGTGGTGAAGACGGTGATGCCGGCGGCATGGCCGCTGGGAAAGGCGCCGGAGGCGGGAGGCTGGAATACAAGGTCGGGGCGGGCAACCCCGAGGGTCGATTTCAGCAGTGACACCAGGCCCAGGGTAAGCAGGGTCGCCAGCAGGATGTGAACGGCGGCCGCGTAGTACCCCCGGAACGCCAGCACCAGGATGGCCAGCCCGGCGGCACAGACCAGAACGGGCGGGTCACCCAGCAGGGTGAAGGCGATCGCCGGACCGTCCAGCAGCGGTTGGCGGAGTTGCTGGAACCAGGACAGCACCGCCTGGTTGAATTCGTCCAGAATGCCGTTGACGGCCAGCTGCCCCCAAATCAGGAACAGACCGGACGCGGTTGCCGCCAGCAGCAGCGAGGCCAACGGGAACTCCCCCGCCCGTGCCGGCCGGTCGTTGGTGTACAGTCGCCAGAACCGGTGCCCGGCCCCGTAGCGTGCCATCCGCTGCTCGAACCAGCGGTAGACCCGGCTGCCTTCGCCCAGCCCCAGCTGGATGCGGGACAAGATGAAATAGACGACACCCAGGCCCGCCAGGCTGATGCCTATGACTGCGTAAAAGTGCGCCGGTGGCCTAAGCCCGCTGTCCAGGGCACTGCCCACCATGAATCCCGGCACAACGTAGACCGGTGCCCAGGCCACGGCCGAACTGATGTTGAAAGCCAGGAATCGGCGCCAGGGCATCCACAGGGCTCCGGCCACCAGAGGGATCACCGGTCGCACCGGACCGACGAAACGGCCGATAACCACGCTCTTGCCACCGTGGCGATGGAAAAAGCGTTCACCCTTGGCGATTAGGGTGGGGTATCGGCTCAGGGGCCAGACCGAGGTCAGCCGGCCCTGCAGCAGGCGGCCGAGGGCAAAACTGAGGGTGTCGCCGGCCACTGCACCCAGGCCGGCCCAGACCAAAGCCTCGGACAACGGCATGCCGGTTTTGCCCGCCAGGGCCGCCACCGCGAACAGGATCGCCACGCCCGGCACCAGGATGCCGGCGATCGCCAGGGACTCGACGAAGGCCGTGGCGAACAGCGCGGCCGCCAGCCATCCAGGGGCGCCGGACAGCCAGGCAATAAGGTTTGTCAGCCAGGGACTGCCAGTCATGCCTCGACGGATGCTCCCGGGCTGAACCAGACCGAGTTGCCGCCGTGTTTGCGGGCCTCGAGCATGGCCTGGAGCGCGCGCTTGCGCAGGGTATCGGTTCGGGTGTCGCCGTTGCCCCGGGTGGTGCAGCCGAGGCTGACACTGACCTTGTTAACCACCGGCCAGTCATGTTCGGCGATGGTCCGGCGGATGCGTTCGGCAATGACCCGGACCCCTTCCTCCGGGGTAAAGGGCAGGATGAGAAAGAACTCCGAGCCCCCCAGCGCATAGAGGGTATCGCCGGCACGGATCACGCCGAACAGGTGCCGGGTCATGGCTTGCACCAATCCCTGCAGGCCGGGTTCGCCGTGCAGGCCCTTGACTTCTTCCACGTAGTCGATGCCCAGGTGAATCACCGACAGCGGATGGCCGGTGGCGATGGAGCGGCTGATTTCCTTCTGCAGGGTTTCGTCCAAAAACCGGGCATTGTGGGCGCCCGTGACCGGGTCGGTGATCGCCAGGTCCTCGGCGGACTGGGCCATGTGGTCATAATGCCACGTGTAGAGCGCGGTAACTGCCAGCAGCGCAATCAGGCCGGACAGGGTGATCAGGGCGTCGGTGCTGTCGAGCTGCAGAAACAGGGTGACGGCGAGGGCGGCCAGCAGCAGGCAGGAGAGGGCGAGCCCCTGGCGCAGGGGCAGGATCAGCAGGTTCAGCACCAGCAGGGGCATGGTCCAGTGGCTGATGCCGGGGCCATGCATGGTGATCTGGGCGGTCAGCAGGCCGCTGCTGAGTCCGGTGAGGATCACCAGATGCCCCGGGGCGGACAGCTGGTGCCGGCGGCACGCCACCGTGTAGGCAATGCCGGCCAGGGTCAGGACCGCCATGCCGGCCGCCAGATAGAACAGGTCGTAGAAGCCGTATCTCAGGTTCTGCACCGCCAGAGCGGCAATGAACAGGGTCGCCAGCAGGTAGCCGATGCCATGGGTCCAGGTTCGCAGGCGCGTTTCAGTCATGGCGAGGGTGTCTCCGGCTGCGGCGGCGTTTTGGTGGGATGAGTCCAGGCGCTGTAGGACTGGGTACGGTTGCCTCCCTGTTGCTGGGCCCGGCGCAGGGCGTGCGCCGCGCTTTGCTGGAGGCTGTTGGCGTCGTCGCCGATGTTGAGCCCGGCGACTCCGGCGCTGACCGTCAGCTTGAGGTCATGGGAGGCCAGCAGGGTCATCAGCCCGGTCCGGATGCCTTCCGCCCGGACCACGGCCTCACTGGTGGCGATGCCGGGGAGAATCACCAGAAACTGGAGGTCCGCCACCCGGTAATAGGTGTCGAAGTCCCGGAGCTGAGAATGCAGGTAGCGGCCCACCCGGGGCAGAATGGAGCGGATGTCCTCGTCCGGCTCCTGGTCGCTGAGGTGGGCGTCCAGGCCGATCATCAGGACCGACATGTCCGTACCTTCCCGCTCGCTGCGCTGGATTTCCTTGTGCAGGTCGGCGGACAGGTACTCGCGGCTGGCGGCCTGGGTCAGCTCGTCGGTGCGACGCAGGGGGGCCAGTTGCCGGCTTTTGTATTCCCGCAGGAACACCAGCAGCCCGGACAGCAGCAGGGTCAGCAGGAAGGCACTGGTGATCTGGTGCCGTTCCGGCAGCGGTCCGGACCACTGGATACCGGTCAGCGCCAGGACACAGAGAGCCAGGGACAACAGTGATGCGACGGCGAGGGGGAACAGGGCAAAGGCCACCAGCGGCAGCGCGTACAGCCAGTGTCCCAAGGCCCAGGGGCCGAGCCGGAGGCTGGCAATCACCAGCAACGCCAGGACCAAGAAGAACAACCTCTGGACCAGGGGCCACGGCGGCTGTTGCCGGCGCTGGTGGAAGGCCGGGTCACAGAGAATCAGGCCCGCGCCCGCGGCGGCCGCGGCCGAAGCCATGGGCTGACCGAACAGGGCGCTGAGCACGGTGATGGCAAGCAGCGCCAGGAAACCGACGCGTGACAGTTTGTTCAACAGGAACTTCTCGGCCGTCTGGGCCATGGCGTGTCCTTCCTTTCCCGGCGCATCCGTTTGAGTATGACCTATCGCGCAGCGGTATAATAATCGTTTGGGGTGCGTACTTGAAACGGGAAGGGTAAAGTGAGCACCCTGCACGTGACGACATCAGCATGAACAAGGTAACCGGATGGACGATATAGCAGCTTACATGGCCGACGTCGGCCAACAGGCCCGCCGGGCCGCGGCCCAGGTGGCGCGCTCGACCACCGCCACGCGCAACCGGGCGCTGCTGGCGACGGCGGAGGTCCTGGATGCCAGTCGCAAGGAGCTGGCGATGGCCAACGCCAAGGACCTGGAAAAAGGACGCGAGAATGGCCTGGACGCAGCCATGCTGGACCGCCTGGAACTGACCCCCGCCCGCATCGACACCATGATCGAGGGGTTGCGCCAGGTGGCCGCCCTGCCGGACCCGATCGGCGAGATCACCGACATGACCTACCGCCCCTCCGGCATTCAGGTCGGTAAGATGCGGGTACCGCTGGGGGTCATCGGCATCATTTACGAGTCCCGCCCGAACGTGACCGTGGAGGCGGCCAGCCTGTGTCTGAAGGCGGGGAATGCCACCATCCTGAGGGGCGGTTCGGAGGCCATCCACTCGAACCAGGCGATTGCCCGTTGCTTGGTGCAGGGGCTGGCCGAGGCGGGCCTGCCCGAGACCGCGGTGCAGGTGGTGAAAACCACCGATCGTGCCGCCGTGGGGGCTCTGATCGCCATGCCGGAGTATGTGGACGTCATCGTGCCCCGGGGTGGCAAGGGGTTGATCGAGCGCATCAGCCGGGAGGCGCGGGTGCCGGTGATCAAACATCTGGACGGTGTCTGCCACGTCTACATCGACAGTCACGCCGACCCGGAAAAAGCACTGAAGGTGGCGGTCAACGCCAAGACCCAGCGCTACGGTACCTGTAACACCATGGAGACCCTGCTGGTGGACCGGGACATCGCCGAGGATATCCTGCCGCTGCTGGCGTCCGCGTTCGAGGAAAAAGGCGTGGAGCTGCGCGGCTGCCCCGCCACCCGGGCCATCGTGCCCTCGGCTCTGGAAGCGACCGAGGCGGACTGGCACGCCGAGTACCTGGCGCCGATCCTGGCGGTGCGGGTGGTGGATGGACTGGACGGTGCCATCGAGCACATCAACCGCTACAGCTCCCGGCATACCGACAGCATCATCACGGAGAACTACACCCGGGCCCGGCGTTTCCTGACCGAGGTGGATTCCAGTTCGGTGATGGTCAACGCCTCCACCCGGTTCGCGGACGGCTTCGAGTACGGCCTCGGGGCCGAGATCGGTATTTCCACCGACAAGATCCACGCACGGGGGCCGGTGGGCCTGGAAGGGCTCACCTCCCAGAAGTACGTGGTGTTTGGTGACGGCCACATCCGTACCTGACCACCATGCATGTGATTTACGGCGGTACCTTCGACCCGGTGCACCATGGCCATCTGCGGCTGGCCATCGAGCTGTGTGACCGCCTCGGTGTGGATCGGGTCCATTTGCTGCCCTGCCACATCCCGCCGCATCGGGGGGACACCGGCGCCAGCGCCGCGCAGCGGTTGCGGCTGCTGTCGCTGGCGGTGGCGGGAGAGCCCCGGTTGGTGGTCGACGACCGCGAGCTGCGGCGTGGTGGCGCCTCCTACACCGCCGACACGCTGCGGCATCTGCGTCGGGAACTGGGGCCCGAGACGCCGCTGGCCATGGTGGTGGGAACCGACGCTTTCGCCGGTTTCTACCGCTGGCGGGAGTGGGTCGAGATTCCGGCGCTGGCGCACATTGTGGTGGTGCGTCGGCCCGGCCCCGGGCTGACGCCGGATTCGGCTCCGGCTCGCCTGCTGGCCGAACGCCGGGTCGGCAGCCCGCAGGCGTTGCACGAGGTGCCTGCGGGCCGCATTCTGGAACTGAACCCACCCTGGCTGGACATCTCGGCGACCGGTATCCGGGAGCGGATCGCCGCGGGCCGCTCACCCCGCTACCTGCTGCCGGACGCAGTCTGGTCGGAAATTCGTCAACTGGGATTGTACGGTGCCTGCCCCGAGGGGAACTTTTAAGGTACAATCGCGTCTTGTTATCACTCATCGGGCGGCCATCGGGCCAGGGCCCGGTCAACAGGGGCACTATGCAGGCAGAAGAGCTTAGAGATATCGTTGTGAGGGCGTTGGAGGACGTCAAGGCGGAGGACGTCAGCGTGATCGATGTCCGGGAACGTACCAGTGTCACCGACTTCATGGTCTTGGCGTCCGGCACGTCCAATCGTCACGTCAAATCCCTGGCCGACTCGGTGGTGGAGGAAGCCAAGGAGAAAGGGGTGCGCGCCGCCAACGTCGAGGGCGCCAATGCCAGTGACTGGATCCTGGTCGACCTTGGTGACGTCGTGGTGCATGTCATGATGCCCGCCACCCGTGAATTTTATGATCTGGAGCGTTTCTGGCGAGACGCCCCGGATCTTGGTGTTGCGGGCAGCGAATAAACATGCGGTTGCGTCTGATCTGCGTGGGGCAGAAAATGCCCGACTGGGTCAGCGCCGGGTTCAGTGACTACGCCCGACGCATGCCTCCGGAACTCCCCCTCGAACTGGTTGAAATCCCCATGGCACACCGGGGCAAGAACCCGGACATCCCCAGGCTGGTACAGAAGGAAAGCGATGCCATCCTCGCCGCCACCGCGCCGGGCGACCGGGTGGTGGCGCTGGAGGTGGGTGGTCGGGCCTGGTCTACCGAAACGCTGGCCCGCCAGCTGGAAAGCTGGCAGATGGATGGCCGGGATGTGTGCTTCCTGGTCGGCGGCCCGGACGGGCTGGGGGATGCCTGCCGGCAGCGGGCGGACCAGCAGTGGTCATTGTCCCCCCTGACGCTGCCCCATCCCCTGGTGCGCATCATCCTGGCGGAGCAGCTGTACCGGGCTTGGTCCATCACCCGCAACCATCCATATCACCGGGCGTAGGAGACGGCTGTGCCGTGGGGTGAACTGAAAGACGTCGCGGCCGAGCGCAGGCTGTTCCAGCGTCGCGCGCTGGTGATGGTGATCTTCATCATCGTCATGCTGGGCGTGCTGGTGGCGCGCATGTACCAGCTCCAGATCGTCGAGCATGACATCTACACCACCCTGTCCGACAAGAACCGGGTCCAGGTTCAGTCGGTGCCGCCTCCCCGGGGCCTGATCTACGACCGCAATCACGAACTGCTGGCGGAGAACCGGCCGGTGTTCAGCGTCACCCTGGTGCCTGAGCGGGTCGAGGGCATGGAGGAAACGCTGACGCGCCTTGAGAGCCTTCTGGAAATCTCCGAGCAGGACCTGACCCGCTTTCAACGCCGGTTGCGCGAGCCCCGGCGACCGTTTCAGGAAATTCCCCTGCGCTACGACCTGACGGAAGAGGAAATCGCCCGCCTGGCGGTGCATCGCCACGAACTGCCCGGCGTCGAGGTCAAGGCGGAGCTGGTGCGCTACTACCCCCACAGCGAGCTGACATCCCATGTCCTGGGCTACGTTGGGCGTATCAACCGGGACGAGCTCAAGCGCATTGACCCGGTCAACTACGCGGGCACCAACTACATTGGCAAGTCTGGGATCGAACGCTTCTACGAGAACGTGCTGCACGGCAAGGTGGGTTACCAGCACGTCGAAACCAACGCGCGCGGTCGCACCCTGAGGGTCCTGGAGCGGAAGAACCCGGTGCCGGGAGAGGACCTGCAGTTGCACTTGGACCTGCGCCTGCAGAAGCGGGCCTACGAACTGCTGGACGGTCGCCGGGGGGCGGTGGTGGCAATCGAGCCCAAGACCGGGGGAATCCTGGCGCTGGCCAGCGTGCCGGGGTTCGACACCAACAAATTCGTGACCGGCATCAGTGTCGATGACTATCGGGCGCTGAGCGAAAGCAAGGACAAGCCCCTGTTCAACCGGGCCCTGCGTGGCCAGTACCCACCGGGCTCGACGCTTAAGCCGATGCTGGCGGTGGCGGCCCTGGACAGCGGCGCCACCACCCGGGATTACACCATCTGGGACCCGGGCTACTTCCAGCTCAAGGAAGGCGGTCGCCGCTACCGGGACTGGAAGCGGGGCGGCCATGGCTGGGTCGATCTCAAGGACGCGGTGGCCGAATCCTGTGACGTCTATTTCTATGAGGTGGCGGTGAAGATGGGGGTGGACACTATGTCCAACTACCTGTCGAGTTTCGGTTTCGGAGAAGACGCCACCCTGGACGTGGCCGGGGCTCTCAGTGGTCTGCTGCCGTCCCGGGAATGGAAGCAGGCGGTTCGCAACGAGCCCTGGTATCCGGGCGACTCGGTTAACCTGGGTATCGGCCAGGGCTTCATGCTGGCGACGCCGTTGCAGCTGGCTACCGCCACCGCTCTGATCGCCAACCGTGGCCGCTGGGTGGAGCCCCGCCTGCTGCAGGACGTCGTCGGTGACGAGCCCCTGGAGGAGGTCCTGCCCCCGGAAACCCACGAACCGCTGAAACTGAAGAATCCGGACGACTGGGAATACGTGGTGGAGAGCATGGCCGAAGTCATGCACGGCCGGAAGGGGACCGCCCGGGGGGCCGGCCGGGGCGCGCCCTACCGGATGGCGGGCAAGACCGGTACGGCCCAGGTGTTCAGCCTGGAGGAAGATGAGGAATACGATGCCGACGAGGTGCGGGAGCGCCTTCGGGACCACGCCTTGTTTGTCGGCTTCGCGCCCGTGGACGATCCCAAGATCGTGGTGTCGGTGATCGTCGAGAACGGCGGCAGCGGCAGTGGCACCGCCGCGCCGGTGGCCCGGGCGCTGTTTGACGCCTGGCTGCTGGAGTTCTCGAAGGACGAGGACGGACAGAACCTGGTGAGCCAGACGGAGGCAGCCCACTAATGGCACTGAAAGATCTGCTGGATACGCCATCCTCCGGCTCCCTGGGCCGGCCCCGCAACCTGTGGTCGATGCTGCACCTGGACCCGGTGCTGATGGTCCTGATCCTGGTGCTGGTGTGTGCAGGCCTGTTTGTCCTGTACAGCGGCGCGGACCGCAACATCGACGTGGTCAAGGCCCAGGGCGTGCGCCTGGCGGTGGCCTTCGTGGTCATGCTGGTGTTCGCCCAGCTGGACCCGGCGGTGTTTCGCCGCTGGGCGCCCTGGCTGTACGGTGTCGGCATCGTGGCCCTGGCGGCGGTGCTGGTGGTGGGGGTCGGTGCCAAGGGTGCGCAGCGCTGGCTGGCGCTGCCGGGGCTGCCCCGTTTCCAGCCGTCCGAGCTGATGAAACTGGTGGTGCCGATGATGGCCGCCTGGTATCTGTCCCGGCACTACATCCCACCCCGTCTGCCGCAGGTGGCGGTGGGGCTGGCCATTGTGCTGGTGCCCATGGTGATGATCATAGAGCAGCCGGACCTGGGAACGTCCCTGCTGGTGGGCATGGCCGGGATCTTCGTGGTGTTTTTCGCCGGTATCAGCTGGAAACTGATTTCCGCCTGTCTGGCGATGGTGTCGGTGTCGGCGCCGCTGATGTGGTTTTTCGTCATGCGGGATTACCAGAAACAGCGGGTGCTGACACTGCTGGATCCGCAAAGTGACCCGCTGGGCGCCGGCTGGAACATCATCCAGTCCAAAACCGCCATTGGCTCGGGGGGGCTCGAGGGCAAAGGCTGGCTGCTGGGGACCCAGTCGCACCTGGAATTCCTCCCGGAGAGTCATACCGACTTCATCGTGGCCGTCCTGGCCGAGGAGTTTGGCTTTGTCGGCATGATGCTGTTGCTGACCCTGTATCTGCTGATCATCCTGCGTTGCCTGTACATCGCGGTGACGGCCCAGGACTCGTTCAGCCGGCTGGTGGCCGGTGCCCTGACCATGACCTTCTTCATCTACGTTTTCGTCAACATCGGCATGGTCAGCGGTCTGCTGCCGGTGGTGGGGGTGCCGCTGCCACTGGTCAGCTATGGTGGTACCTCCAGCGTCACCCTGATGGCGGCGTTCGGGGTGCTGATGTCGATCCATACCCACCGGAGAATGATCACGGCGTGATCAACCATGGCCGGTGGGTAATGGTGAAGGCCGGTGTGATACCGTTACAATGTTGCGGGGCCGTCTGCTCTGGGCGGGAAGGAGCAATGCGCGAGGTGTCCGAAGCGTGAACATGAACGTGCCGTTTTCCTGGCTGCTGGCCGCGCTGGCGGCCCTGATGCTGGCGGGATGTGCTTCGTCCCCGGAGACCGGTGTCTCCTCCCGCTATGCCCTGGCCCAGGACCGGGCGCCGGCCGGGAACTTCGACGTGTCATCCCTGTCCGATGCCCAGCCGCGGTACGAGGAGCCGCGCCAGGCCGGGAACAAGTCGCCCTACACCGTGTGGGGCAAGACCTACCGGGTGCTGGCCAGCAATGACGGCTATGTTGCCCGGGGTACGGCGAGCTGGTATGGCGAGAAGTTCCATGGTCACAAGACCTCCAATGGCGAGATCTTTGACATGTACCAGATGTCCGCGGCGCACAAGTCGCTGCGGATTCCCAGTTACGCGCGGGTAACCAATCTGGAGAACGGACGCTCCGTGATCGTTCGGGTGAACGACCGGGGACCGTTTCACAGTGACCGGCTGATCGACCTGTCGTACGCGGCCGCCAAGAAGCTGGGGTTCCAGGGGCGGGGAACGGCACCGGTGGAAGTTGCCGCCATCACGGTGCGACCGGACGGTTCCATGTTCCTGGCCGGTGAGCCGTTCCAGCCCGGCGAGTCCCATTCCCCGGCGGCGTCCGCTCCGGTGGTCGCTGAAGCCTCGACCGGGGGGGCGGAACAGGCGCTGTTCGTGCAGCTGGGCTCGTTCAGCAGCCGGGATCCGGCGGAAGCTCTGGTGAGCCGGGTTCGGGCGCTGTTGGACAATCCCGCGCGTATCCGGGCGTTCCAGACGGGCTCGGGCCTGTTCCACCGGGTTCAGGTGGGCCCGTTCGAAACCGAAGAAGATGCCCGGCAGACCCAGGCGTTGCTGGAGTCGCACGGTTTTTCCCAGACGATTCTGTTGACCGATTCGCACTGACGACCATAACCCGAAACAAACCTGACGAATGAATGGACCCATGGCCATACAAACCAAGCTGCGTTTCCTCTCTGTCTTTCTCGTTTTTGCCCTGGCCCTGGCGGGCAAGGCCTTTGCCCAGTCCGTCCTGATTCCCTCGCCGCCCCAGATCGCCGGCAGCTCCTACGTGCTGATGGATCCCAAGAGCGGCCAGGTGATCATGGAGGAGAACAGTCACGAACGGCTGCCGCCGGCGAGCCTGACGAAAATGATGACGGCCTATATCGTCGAGCGTGAGCTGGCCGAGGGCCGGATCACCCTGACCGACATGGTTCCTATCAGCGTCAAGGCCTGGAAGACGGAAGGGTCCCGGACCTTCGTGCGGGAGGGCACCACGGTGTCGGTGGAGAACCTGCTCAAGGGTGTGATCATCCAGTCCGGCAACGACGCCACGGTGGCGCTCGCCGAGTACATTGCCGGTAGCGAGGGGGCCTTCGTCGACATCATGAACCAGCAGGCCCAGCTGCTGGGTATGAAAGACACCCATTTCGAGAATGCCACCGGGCTGCCGGCGCCGGAGCACTACTCCACGGCCTACGACCTGGCTCTGCTGGCGCGCGCGATCATCAACGACTATCCGGAAAACTACTCGATCTACGCCCAGAAACATTTCACCTACAACAACATCCGTCAGCCGAACCGGAACAGCCTGCTGTGGCGTGACCCCAGCGTCGACGGTCTCAAGACCGGACACACCGAGGAGGCCGGATACTGCCTGGTGGCGTCGGCGAAGCGGGAGAACACCCGGTTCATCGCCGTGGTGATGGGCACCAGCAGCTCCGAAGCCCGGGCACAGGAGGTGCAGAAAATGCTCAACTATGGTTTCCGCTACTACGAAAGCGAACGCCTGTTCGGTGCCGGCCAGGAGCTGATGGAAGCCCGGGTCTGGGGTGGCCAGAGCGACCAGCTGTCCGTTGGCCTGCCCGAGGACGTCTTCGTGACCATCCCCCGGGGTACCCGCAATCAGCTGGAGTCTGTGGTGGATCTTGATTCCGTCATCAAAGCCCCCATACAAGCGGGGGACGAGCTGGGCCGGGTCAAGGTGAGCCTGAACGGCACGGTACTGGTGGACCGGCCGGTGCTGGCCCTGGACGATGTCCCGGAAGGTGGCTTCTTCAAGCGGATCTGGGATGCCATCAAGCTCTTTTTCGTGCAGTTGTTCCAATAACGGGGGCCGGCCTCCGGGAGTGAAGACACATGGGCGAACCGAACGCGCCAAAAATCGAATTTCCCTGTGAGTACGTCATCAAGGTGATAGGGGACTCGGCCCCGGATTTCCGTGATTTCGTGGTGACGGTGGTCGAGACTCACGCTCCGGGTCTCCGGGAAACCGACATCTCCGTGACCGAAAGCAGCCGGGGGCGATTTTCGTCGGTTCAGTTGCGGATCGTCGCGACCGGCGAGGCGCAGCTCAAGGCCCTGTTCGCCGAACTTAAGGCCAGTGGCCGGGTGCGCATGGTGCTGTGATGGCCGAACCTGAACTGGTGGTTCGCTCCCTCGGCGAACAGCCATACCTGGATACCTGGGAAGCCATGAAACGCTTCACCGCGACCCGGGACGAGCAGAGCGCGGACGAACTCTGGTGTCTGGAGCATCCCCGGGTGTTTACCCAGGGCCAGGCGGGCAAGGCGGAGCATGTCCTGATGCCGGGCGATATTCCGGTGATCCAGGTGGACCGGGGCGGCCAGGTGACCTACCACGGTCCTGGCCAGCTGGTGGTGTACCTGTTGCTGGATCTGCCCCGCAAAGGCCTGGGGGTTCGGGCTCTGGTGGACCAGATCGAACAGGCCATCGTCCGCACCCTGGCTGACCTCGGGGTGTCGGCGGCGCCCCGGGCGGATGCTCCGGGGGTCTACGTCGACGGCGCCAAGATTGCCTCGCTGGGGCTGCGGGTGCGGCGGGGCTGTTCCTTTCACGGCTTGGCCCTGAACGTCGACATGGACCTGGAGCCGTTCAGCCGGATCAACCCCTGTGGTCATGCGGGCATGCCCATGTGCCAAGTGCGGGACTTCGTGCCTGGAGCGACGGTGGCGGATCTGGAAGCCCGCTTGGTCCGGCATCTGGGCGAAGGCCTCGGCTACGTCAATCCCCGGTTCCTGAACGGCTGGTGACATCATTCGCCACCGGGGTCGATTCATGGACTTGGTTGCGCCCGGCATGCTTGGCCAGATACAGGGCTTCGTCCGCCCGTTGCAGCAGGCGGTCCACGGACTCCCCCTCAAGGAGGGTTGCCACGCCGATGCTGACAGTGACCCTCAGCACCTGACCTCCCTCCTCGACCGTCGCGGCCTCGATGGCCGCCCGGACACGGTTGCCGGTTTGCCAGGCTTCGCCGGCGTTGGTTTCCGGCAATAGCACCAAGTACTCTTCTCCGCCCCAGCGGGCCGGGGTGTCCACCTTCCGGCACGCCTGCTGCAGGGTCCGGGCCACCTGCCGGATGACCTGGTCGCCGGCGTGATGGCCGTAGCGGTCGTTGATGGCCTTGAACAGGTCGATGTCGATCAGCAGCACCGAGAACGGCCGCCGGTTGCGTAGGAAACGTTGGTACTCGCCATCCAGCTGCGCCAGGGCCTCGCGCCGGTTGGCCAGTTGCGTCAGGCTGTCGTGCTTGGCGGCGTGGTCCAGGTCGGCGGCCAACCTCAGGAGGCTCAGCTTGCTGCGCCGACGGCTCTGATCCAAGACGTAACAGGTTGCCATCTCGAAGGCCAGCGCCAGCACCATCGACAGCCGGAAGCTGGCGCTGTGCGGGGGCTGGAACAGCAGATCGCCGACCGGACTGAACAGCAGAATCAATCCGGCCAGCCCGCCCGCACAGGCAGTGATGCCGGTGCGGGCCTCGCTGATGTAGAAAATGACCGGGGGGTAGGCGAACAGCCAGATGATCGCGGAACCGTCCTCAACCGCCTGCACCGCCAGGTAGACGAACAAACCGGTGATCAGCGTGATGAAGGTGCGCCGATGCAGGGTCGGGTACCCCAGCAGGAGGTACACCAGACTGTTGAGTGCCAGCACCACCGCGAATGCCAGGAGTAGGGGTGCGGTAATCGGATCGGCGCCGGCCCGGGCGGCGCGGAGTGCGAAGAACAGCAGCAGCGGCACCGCGGTCAGGGTCAGCCCGTTGATCAGTGTGGGCACCGGGAGCTCGCCCCGGATCCGGAATCTGGACAGGGTCGCCGGCTGGGGCCGGCGTGCGGTTTCGTTCATGGGGTTGGCGTATTGTTGTGATTATTGGGAATCGGCCCGAATCCAAAGGGTAGACGGGAATGCGTCACCGGACGGTGTCAAAACGTAAACGCAGCTATACCCCGGGCGCAGCGCCCAGGCATTGGCCGTCAGGCCGGCATTTGGGGGTCGAAACGGTGACGATGCCCCGGTACAGTAACCGTATAATGATGGGAGGGGCCGCGCGCCGGCCGACATTTGCCCGACATCCATTCCCTGACAACCACGGGTTGCCCATGTCCTCAAGACGTTCCGGAACAACCGTATCCCGCATCAAGACCGGCAGCTTCGAGCGCAAGCTCAGCCTGACCCGGGCCGGCCTGTTTGCCGGCACCCGTATGGCTTCGCACATGGCCACCAACTGGTGGGGCAGCAAGGACCGGCGCGAGGCGCGCCGGCGGGCCATGCTGTCTAACCAGGCCCGCTTTCTGGTGGAGGAGCTGGGGCGGCTGAAGGGCAGCGTCGTCAAGATCGGCCAGGTCATGGCCCTGTACGGCGAGCATTTCCTACCGGAAGAGGTGACCGAGGCACTGCACACCCTGGAAGACCAGACCACCTCGCTGGCCTGGCCCTCCATCGAGCGGGTGTTGACGGAAGAACTGGGCGCCGGCCGCTTGGCGGAACTGGAAATTGATCCGGAGCCCATTGGGGCCGCCTCCCTGGGCCAGGTGCACCGGGCAGTGCGGCGCCGCGACGGCCTGGAGCTGGTGCTGAAGGTTCAATACCCGGGCGTGGCGGATGCCGTGGACAGCGACCTCAACGCCGTGGCCCAGCTGCTGAAAGTGGCCCGTCTGGTGAACTTCGGCCCGGAATTTGACGACTGGCTGGAAGAAGTTCGGGACATGATGCACCGCGAGGTGGACTATCGTCTCGAGGCCCGTACCACCGAGAAGTTTCGGGCCATGCTGGCGTCGGATCCCCGTTTCATCGTTCCCCGGGTGCTGCCGGAGTACTCGTCCCGGCAGGTGATCGCTTCCACCTACGAGCACGGCCACTCGGTGGCGTCTCCGGAGGTGCGGGCGCTGCCGCTGCACCGGCGCAGCGCCTTGGGGCGTGCGGCCCTGGAGCTGTTCTTCCGCGAGCTGTTTGTCTGGGGGGAAATCCAGACCGATCCGAACTTCGGCAACTATCGCATCCGCATCGCCGGCGAGGCGGGCGAGGACCCCGGCCACGACCGCATCGTGCTGCTGGATTTCGGCGCCGTCCAGTCCTACTCGGATGCTTTCCTGGCCCCAGTGATCCAGATGATCCGGGCGTCCTACGAGCAGGACCTGGAGGCGGTGATCGACGGCGGCGTGAAGCTGCGCTTCATGAGCCCGGAGTGGCCCCGGGAGGTACTGGAAACGTTTGGCCGGGTCTGCATGTCGGTGCTCGAGCCCCTGGCGCGGGACCGCGGCCAGTGGCCGGCGCATGCCGTCAATGCCCGGGGTGAGTACCGATGGAAGCAGAGCGATCTGCCCTCCCGGGTGGCCCGGGACGCCGCCCGGTCCGCCATCAGTCGGTACTTCCGGGTGCCACCCAAGGAATTCGTGTTTCTCAACCGCAAGCTGATCGGGGTCTACACCTTCATCGCGGTGCTGCAGGCGGAATTTAACGGCGAGGACCTGCTGCGCCGCTACCTCTATAGCGAGAGTCAGGCCCCGGACATCGCCAGCACCACCCAGAGCACGAAGGCGTAGCGCAGACCCTTGCCGATTGCCACCAGCACAATGAAGTTGAGCCAGGGCACGCGCATGATGCCGCCGACCAGGGTCAGCGCATCGCCGCCAAGCGGCAGCCACGACAGCAGCAGGGACCACTGGCCATAGCGGTTGAAGCGGTTGCGTGCCCGGTGCAGCTGCATCTCGCTGATCGGAAACCAGCGTTTGTGCTTAAAGCGATCCACCTGCCGGCCGATAACCCCATTGACCACTGACCCCAACGTATTGCCAAGGGTCGCCCAGAACCACAGCCAGCCGTAGGCGTACCCCTGGGTGACCATGCCTCCGAGCAGAACCTCCGAATAGGCGGGGAGCAGGGTGGCGGCGGCAAAAGCCGTCAGGAACAGCGTCAGGTAAGCCACTTGAGTCTCCATGCCTCGGGTTGTCGGGTTATAGTGGGCCTTGAACTCCCAGCGAATAGGTTGCCCCACACGATGAAACAGCTTTCTCTCCGTTTCAAGCTTTACGCACTGGTGATTTCGTTGCTGCTGGTTCTGGGAATCAGCATTGTACTGACGGCACAGTTGTCGCTCGACAGCATGGAAGAGAAGTTGACCAAGGAAGCCCGTGCCACCGTTCAGGATGTGGTCATGCGGCAGCTCAGCGCCACCGCGGGCAAATACGGCGAGGTGGTCAGTGGCCAGTTCGCCGCCGCGTTCAGGGTGCCGGAGGTGGTGCGCAACGTCATTCATCGCAACATCCAGGCGGACAGCTCCGGCCGCATCAGCCGTACCGCCCTTCAGGAAACCATCGGCGGCATCCTCAGGGAACAGCCGAACCTCAGCTCCATCTACGCCCAGTTCGAGCCCGATGCCTACGATGGCCAGGACCGCTACTTCACCGGTGGCGTCGAGGAACACAGCAGTGACGAGGGCACGCTGGAAATCTATTACTACCGGGCGCCGGACGGAACGGTGCACTTCAGCCGGACCCCGGACCCCGCGACCAAGTACGTGGAGACCCGCAACGAGTTCGGCATCCGCGAGGCGGAGTGGTACCTGTGTTCACGGGACACCCTGGCGCCCTGCATCATGGAGCCTTATGAATACGAGATCGAGGAGGGGTATTCCGAGCTGATGACCAGCCTGGTGGTGCCGCTTCTGAAAGACGGCGAGTTCGCCGGTGTCGCCGGCGTGGACATCAATCTGTCCACCCTGCAGGACACCATCGCCAGGGTCAGCCGGGACCTGTTCGACGGCCAGTCGCGGGTCACCCTACTCAGTGCCAAGGGACTCATCGCGGCTTCCAGCCAGTACAGTGACAAGCTTGGGCGGCCGCTGGCCGAAGCACTGCCGGAGCTGGCCTCCGAGCTGGTCGAACTGCATCGCAACGGGGGCCGTTACGACGATGGAAAAACCCTGGCGGTGTCCTATCCGGTGGAGATCGGGCAGGCCAATACCCAGTGGTCGCTGCTGATCGAACTGCCGAGGGAGGCCGCCCTGGCCAGTGTTGGCGAGATCACCGGGCTGGTGTCCGAGGAAATTGCCGCGACCGCCAGTTGGCAGGCCCTGGTCGGTGTGATCGTCATCGCCGTGGCGCTGCTGGCCCTGATTGTTCTGGTCCGTTCGGTGACTCGTCCGCTGGACCTGATCCGCGACCGGATGAAGAACCTGGCCAGTGCCGAAGGGGACCTGACCCGCGAACTGGCCATCGATACCCACGCCGAACTGATTGAGCTGGCGGGCGGCTTCAATGCCTTCCTGCGCCGGCTGCGGGAGATGATCAATGACCTCAAAGGGGTCAATGCCCGGGTCCGTGAACAGGCGGCGGACGTGGGCGGCATTGCCCGGGAGACCGACGAGCAGACCGCGCGCCAGCAGCAGGACATCGACAGCGTGGTGACCGCCATGAACGAGATGTCCGCAGCTGCCAGCGAGGTGGCGGGATTCGCCGGCGAGGCGGCGGAAAACGCCCGCATGGCCCAAGACGGTATCCGCTTTACCCAGGACACCCTGCGTGCCGCCGTGGACGGTGTCAGCGCCCTGGCCGAGGACATGGGCCAGGCCAGCACCGCGATTGGCCAGGTATCCAGCCGCAGCGAGGACATCAACCGTATCCTGGAGGTGATCCGGGGCATTGCTGAGCAGACCAACCTGCTGGCACTGAACGCCGCCATTGAGGCGGCCCGCGCGGGCGAGCAGGGCCGCGGCTTCGCTGTGGTGGCGGATGAGGTGCGCCAGCTGGCGTCTCGGACCCGGAGCTCCACCGACGAGATCAGCGAGATGATCGACGGTCTCAAGCAGGACGTGGGCAGCGCCGTGACGGTAATCGAGAGCGGCGTGGAACGGGCGACGACCGCGGTCGACGGCACCCGCGAGGCCGATCACTCCCTGGCCACCGTGGTGGAACGCATCGGCACCATCGTTGAGCACGTGACCCAGGTGGCCACCGCCGCCGAGGAGCAGAGCTCGGTGAGTGAGGAAATCAACCGCAACCTGACGCAGATTGGCGATGCCGCTCACGATCTGCTGGAACTGGCCCGCCGGGTCAAGGCCAGTGGCGAGACTCTGGACGAGCAGGTCCAGGTGTTGGAGCGGGAGCTGGGCCGGCTCAGGAGCTGAGCCGGTCGACAGCCGGGGGATCGGGGCTGGCTATGGGCGTTATCCAAACAGTCAATTTTTGAATTTCGCCGGGACGTGTCATGATGGCGCCAGTTTTCCACATTGGCGCACGCCAGCAGGAGGTTTTATGGAGCAGGTCACCATCTACGGTCGTTCAAGCTGCGGCTTTTGCATCATGGCCAAGCAGTTGTGCGAGCGCCTGCAATTGCCCTACACCTGGGTCGACATGGTGGAACGGGGCATATCCAAGGCCGATCTCGCCGCCCAAATCGGCAAGCCGGTCTATACCGTACCCCAGATTTTCGTGGGGAGCCGCCACATCGGCGGTTACGACG
Organism: Marinobacter lutaoensis; assembly: GCF_001981305.1. GTDB lineage: Bacteria > Pseudomonadota > Gammaproteobacteria > Pseudomonadales > Oleiphilaceae > Marinobacter > Marinobacter lutaoensis. The sequence continues at coordinate 101,855 of NZ_MSCW01000008.1, forward strand.
ACTTCTCGGCGTTTGTTCGCGAGAACCTGTCGGAGGCCGCCCGGTAGCCCGACTTGCTGGCACAAAAAAACCGCCCCATCCGGGCGGTTTTTTTGTGGTGGCTGGAAGCTCAGATCTCGAATTCGGTCTTGAGCTTCTTCGGCACCAGCTGGTTCAGCAGTTTCGCGACCTTGGGCAGGCCGTTTTCGAACGGCGGGAAACTCTCGCCGGCGATCAGCGGTTGCAGGTACTCGCGGCATTCGCTGGTGATACCGAAGCCATCGTCGCGGATGAAGTGAATCGGCATCTTCTTCTCCTGGTTGGCCACCTCGCTGAGGTTGGCCTCGCCGATGCTCCAGCGGTAGGGGCTGGACTGCTCGCGCACGATGGTCGGCATCTTCGCCTGCTTGCCGGCAATGGCCATTTCCACCGCGGCCTGGCCCACCGCGTAGGCTTGTTCCACGTCCGTAGCCGAAGCGATGTGGCGGGCCGCCCGTTGCAGATAGTCGGCGACCGCCCAGTGATACTTGTAGCCCAGCGCCTGCTTGACCATGTTGGCCAGGGCCGGGGCCACGCCACCGAGCTGGGTATGGCCAAAGGCATCCTTGACGCCGGCGTCGGCCAGGAAACGGCCGTCCTCGTACTGGGCGCCCTCGGAGGCGACCACCACACAGTAGCCGTAGTCCTTGACGCACCGATCGACCCGGGCCAGGAAGGCATCACGGTTGAACGGCACTTCCGGGAACAGAATGATGTGCGGTGGTTCGCCCTCGCCCTGACCGGCCAGCCCACCGGCGGCGGCGATCCAACCCGCGTGGCGGCCCATCACCTCGAGAATGAAGACCTTGGTGGAGCTTTCGCACATGGAACGGATGTCCAGGCTGGCTTCCAAGGTGGAGGTGGCAATGTACTTAGCCACCGAGCCGAAGCCCGGACAGCAGTCGGTGAAGGGCAGGTCGTTGTCCACCGTCTTGGGAATGCCGATGCAGGTGATCGGATAGCCCATCCGGTCAGCGAGCTGGGACACCTTGTAGGCGGTGTCCTGGGAATCGCCGCCGCCGTTGTAGAAGAAATAGCCGATGTCGTGGGCGCGGAAGACCTCGATCAGACGCTCGTACTCGCGCGGGTTCTCGGAAATGTTCTTCAGCTTGTGACGGCAGGAACCGAAGGCGCCGCCGGGGGTGTGAATCAGCGCCTGGATGGCCTCGTCACTCTCCAGGCTGGTGTCGATCAGCTCTTCGCGCAGCGCGCCGATGATGCCGTTGCGACCGGCGAACACCTTGCCGATTTTGTCCGGGTGCTTGCGGGCGGTCTGGATCACGCCGCAGGCGCTGGCGTTGATGACGGCGGTCACCCCGCCGGACTGGGCATAGAATGCGTTTTTGATGGCCATCTCGGGCTGAAGCCTCCTGTGGTTCGACAATGGCGCAGATGATACGTGAATCGCCCTGCTTTTTCATGGGCACCATTGCGGATTCCCGCCCCCTTGACGCACCCGGAGCGATGAGGGAGGCTTGGCAGGTTTTCTTGGAGAGGTTTTTCCTGATGCACATACACATCCTTGGAATCTGCGGCACCTTCATGGGGAGCCTGGCGGTGCTGGCCCGGGAGCTGGGTCATACGGTGACAGGCTCGGACCAGGGTGTGTACCCGCCGATGAGTACCCAGCTGGAGAACCAGGGAATCGCCCTGCTGGAGGGGTACCGGCCCGAGAATCTGGAACCGAAACCGGACCTGGTGCTGATAGGCAACGCCCTGTCCCGGGGCAACCCGGAGGTGGAAGCGGTGCTCAACCGCAACATTGACTATATGTCCGGCCCGGAATGGCTGGCCCGGGAAGTCCTGAAGGATCGCTGGGTGATGGCGGTGGCCGGAACCCATGGCAAAACCACCACCACCGCGATGCTGCTGTGGATTCTGGAGCAGGCCGGGTTCGACGCCGGCTACCTGGTGGGCGGCGTACCCCGGGATTTTCCGGTGTCCGCCCGTCTTGGCCGCAGCGACTTTTTCGTGATCGAGGCCGACGAATATGACAGCGCGTTCTTCGACAAGCGCTCCAAGTTCATCCATTACCGTCCGCGTACGCTGATTCTGAACAACCTGGAGTTTGACCACGCCGACATTTTCGACAGCGTGGAAGCGATCGAGCGGCAGGTTCACCACCTGGTCCGCACGGTACCGTCCCAGGGGCTGATCATACGCCCGGCGCTGGATCCCCACCTGGACAATGCCTTGGCCCTGGGCCGCTGGACTCCGATTCAGGACACGGCGGTCGGCAGCGAGATTTCACGGACCGCCGACTGGCGGGCGGAGTTGCTGGCAGAGGACGGCAGCCGCTTCATGGTGATTCACCACGAGCAGCCGGTGGCCACCCTGAGCTGGTCCCTGACCGGCCAGCACAATGTCCGCAACGCCCTGGCAGCCATTGCCGCCGCCCGCCACGTCGGTGTCACGCCCGACCACGCCGTTGCCGCCCTGTGCCGGTTCTCCGGGGTCAAACGCCGGATGGAACTGCTGGCGGACATCGACGGGGTCCGGGTCTATGATGACTTCGCCCACCACCCGACCGCCATCGCCACCACTCTGGAGGGGCTGCGCCGCCGGGTTGGCGACGAGCCTATCCTGGCTCTGATCGAGCCTCGCTCGAACACCATGAAACAGGGGGTGCACCGGGACCGCTTGCTGGCCAGCGCCGAACGGGCGGACCGGGTGTTCTGGGCCAACCTCAATGGCATGGACTGGCTCGACACCCTGGTGGCCGGGGCGGGCGCCAACGGGCGGCACTGGATCGGCCGGTCGGTGGACGAGCTGATCGGGCTGGTCCGGGACAACCTGAGTCGGCCCTGCCATATTGTTATCATGAGCAACGGCGGCTTTGCCGGTATCCACGGTCAGCTGGTGGCCGAGCTGCAACGCCGGTCGGGTCAAGAACCCGGTCCTCTGGAGCCTTGACATGACGTCTGCGCAACCGGTACCAACCACCGTCAACCTGGCGATCACCGGCGCCTCGGGTGCCCAGTACGGGCTGCGTCTGCTGCAATGCCTGGTGGCCGCAGGTTGTTCGGTGAACGTCATGGTGAGCCGGGCCGCCCAGGTGGTGATCGCCACCGAAACCGAGCTGTCCCTGCCGGGCTCGGTGTCCGGTATGCAGGAGGTCCTGGGCCGCTACGCCGCCGCCAAGCCGGGGCAGGTCCGGGTGTTCGGCCGGGAGGACTGGTTCGCGCCACCGGCGTCGGGTTCCGGTGAAAAGGCCCCTCTGGTGATCTGTCCCTGCAGCACCGGCACGCTGTCGGCACTGGCCACCGGCGCCAGCAACAACCTGATCGAACGGGCCGGCGACGTAGCCCTGAAGGAACGCCGGCCATTGATTCTGGTGACCCGGGAGATGCCGCTCTCCGAGGTACACCTGGACAACATGCTGCGCCTGACCCGGATGGGGGCGGTGGTGATGCCCGCCAGCCCGGGCTTCTATCACCGGCCGGTGTCGGTGTCGGACCTGGTGGACTTCGTGGTGGCCCGTATTCTCGATCATCTCAACCTGCCCCAGACCCTGGTGCCCCGTTGGGGGCGCAACCGGGACGACGACCCCGCCGGCACCTGAACCGGTGCTTTTGGCCAGCCCGATTGATGGTTTTCATCATTGAGCGTCGGGCGCCTCCGGCCGAGACTGGCTGAACCTCCATACCCACAACGTCATTCACCGAGGTTCACCATGATTCCACGTACCCTGTTCGATGCCGACCTGGAAGGCTTCCGCGACGCCGTGCGCAAGTTCCTGGAGCAGGAAGCCGCGCCTTACCATGATCAGTGGGAAAAAGACGGTCAGGTCAGCCGGGAGCTTTGGCGCAAGGCCGGAGAGCTGGGCTTTTTGTGTCCCACCATACCCGAGGCCTATGGCGGTGCCGGTGCCGACTTCCGGTACAGCGCGGTGGTCATCGAGGAAATCTCCCGGGCCGGGTTGTCCGGCATCGGCTGGGGCCTGCACTCCGACATTGTGGCCCCGTACATTCTTCATTACGGTTCAGAGGCACAGAAGGCTGAGTACCTGCCCAAGCTGGTGTCCGGCGAGATGATCGGCGCCATTGCCATGACCGAGCCCGGTGCCGGTTCGGACCTGCAGGGTGTCAAGACCACCGCTGTGCGACAGGGCGACCACTACCTGCTGAACGGCTCCAAGACCTTCATCACCAACGGCCAGCTGGCGGACTTGGTGATCGTTGTGGCCAAGACCGATCCCCGGGAGGGCGCCAAGGGGATCAGTCTGATGCTGGTGGAGTCCGCCTGGGACGGCTTCGAAAAGGGCAAGAATCTGAACAAGGTGGGCATGAAGGCGCAGGATACCTCGGAACTGTTCTTCCAGGATGTGAACGTACCGGCGGACCGGCTGCTGGGCGAGCGGGAAGGGCAGGGCTTCGTGCAGCTGATGCAGGAGTTGCCGGCGGAGCGCCTGCAAGTGGCGCTGGCCGCCGTGGCGGCCTCGGAGGCCGCCTGGCAATGGACCCTGGACTACGTGCGCGAGCGTAAGGCGTTCGGCAAGCCGGTGCTGGCGTTCCAGAATACCCGTTTCAAGCTGGCGGAACTCAAAGCCGATATCACCGCGGCCCGGGTGTTCTGCGACCGCTGCCTGGAACTGCACCTGGAGAACAAGCTCGATGTGCCGACCGCCGCCATGCTCAAACAGTGGACCACCGATCTGCAGTGCAAGGTCATGGACGAGTGCGTGCAGCTGCACGGGGGCTACGGCTACATGTGGGAATACCCGATTGCCCGGGCCTGGGCCGATTCTCGGGTGCAGCGCATCTACGCCGGCACCAACGAGATCATGAAGGAAATCGTGGCCCGTTCGTTCTGAGGCGCATCCGCCCCGCCGGATCCGGCGGCGGGGTGGTTACCAAACTTTACAAATTGCCAAACCTATCAAGGTCTCCCGAGGCGACATCCCCTACAGTAGCGGCACAACCTCCAACAAGGATAAGACGGTTGCCGTGATGAGACGCCTGCGCTCCCTCTCTCTGAGCCTGTTGATGCTCGCCCTGGCCGGTTGTGGCGGGGAATCGGACACCCCGCCGGTGGACGGCCGGGATTTTGACGGTGTCTCCTACAGCCTCTCCGCGCCCTATGGCGGTCGTGTGATTGACGGCTACCTGGAGCAGGCCCGGGTCTGGCTCGATTTGGACGGCGATAGCCAGTACACCGGCGGTCCCTTGACCCTGACCCTCGACAACGGCAATCTGGCGACGCTGCCGTCCGGTGAGCCCACCGCTCTGTCCGGGCCCGACGGAGTGTTCGAGCTGGACGTCTCGGAACTGGCGTTGCCGTCCCGTCTCGGGCCGGATCTGGATCCGCGGGACTACCCCCTCTACGCCTTGGCCATGCCCGGCAAGACATGGATGCAGACCCACGCCGGCCTGGCCCCGGTCAGTCGCGCCTTCCTAATGTCCGCCGGTCCGGGTGTGCGCAATGTCACACCGCTGACCACCCTGGCCCGGTATCGAGCCCTGGCCGGGCTGGGCCCCTATTTCGGCGTTGCCGATAACCTGTCCGCGAACCTGGGGGCGGTCAACCTGTTGCGGGATTATGTGCTGGCGGGAGACGAGCGGGCCCATGCCTACGCCCGGGCTCTGGCACGCTTCATGGCCAGCCAGGTCCCCGAAGGCTACAACGCGCTGCTGGCGCAACCGGACAGTGATGGTCGGGAGCGCTACCTGAGTGACGAGGCTGCGTATCTGCTGGGGGTATCGCTGGTACAGAATGCCCCGGAGGTACTGGCGCGGGTGGATGATGCGGCCCAGGGCAACTACGCCAATGTCGACACTGAGAACCTGGTGTTGCCGGACGTGCCGGTGGCGCTCGACAATCCTGTCCTGCTGACGCACCTGACGGTCCGAGCGGAATCCGAACATGGCCATGATCTGCCCGTGAACCGCTCCGATTTGCTGGTATCCGCAGAGCTCACCTTCGATTACACGGAAGATGGCCGGCTGCTGGCCATTTCCGCCCATGGTTGCCTGGCACCGGATATGGCCGAGATGGCGCGACTGATCCGGGTGGACGGTTACATGGCGCGTCTGGACAGCCAGTGGCGGCCCTCGGCGGTGTTGTCCCGGCAAAGCCGTGTCGCCTACGACACCGAGGGGGTGGATGAACGGTTGCTGTTCGACTGGGACGCGGGGAGGGCCTATTTCGAGACCCGTACCGCCTGCCATGATCATCAGGGCATACCGGCGGGCAGCTCTGAACTTGGTGGAGAGCCGGAGGCCCGTTACCAGTGGCAGGTAACCGAGGCCGGCGACGTGTCGTTGCAGGCCAGCCTGCCCGGCGGGACGGTGACGTATGTGGCCCATCCGGCTGACCCGCCCGCCGATGCGGACGGTTTTACCCTGAGCCAGGACGGCATCGACCTGGCAACCGTTGTCTTCACGGGGGAGGGTCGCCAGTGTCAGCCCCTGGACGCGGACATCGCCAGCCGGCCTCTGGTGGTAACCACCCAGTACGGTTACGATGTGACGGGGTACGATCCTCAGCCGACGTCCTTTTCCGGTCTGGCGTTGGAGTACGATGATCGCCCGCTGTCGGGCCTGGCAGCCACCGCGCGGCCGCTACACCGGCTGTTGCGCTACGGCTTCCTGGATCCGGCCCTGTCGGAGCTGGACAACGTCAGTGGCGACGGCAGTTTCGAGTGGCTGATGTACTACCCCGGTGCGGAGGCCCTGGCCGACCCGGATAACCCCAACCTGATCCGCGAAGCCTACCTGCAGCGCTACACGGGCGCGCGCGCCTGCGGTCGGGCCTTCGAGAACGCACCGATCGGTGCCTACGCGAAGCTGGAATACGGCTATCAGCGGCTGTCGGAATATCTGGTGGAACGATTGGAATAGGAAACGGAAACAGCGATCTTACCTGATCGTGGTAGGGGATATTGCATCGTCGGCTTTGGTTTTCGACCACTTCCTGGGGGAGGAAGTGGTGCCGAGGAGAGGACTTGAACCTCCACGGGGTTGCCCCCACTAGCACCTGAAGCTAGCGCGTCTACCAATTTCGCCACCTCGGCAGATGACTTGCAGTGTTTCGCTATCTTACTGAATTCTTTCCGAATATCAAGTCTTTCTCGCGACTTTTCACTGCTTGTTGAGGTGTGCCCCTCAACCGATGGCGCGTACTTTAATGATTCCCTTCGGGGCTGTCAAACATTTTTTTCAAAAAAATTTCGGTGGTATTTTCGCGTATGCGGGTAGGCCTTGTTAGGCAGACTTGGCATCCCAACGTTATACTGCCAACAACACATCATTTTCGCCGCGTGGTGCGGCTCAAGAACAAGGATCCGAATGGTTTCCAGGAAGAAAAACGTCCAAGACCCTCACGCTGACCGTGAGGCCCGGAAGTACGACAATCCCATCCCGAGTCGGGAATTCATCCTCCAGCATCTCAAGGACCGGGGCGCTCCGGCGACTCACGATACCCTGTGTGGGGAGCTGGCGCTGACCTCCGCCGATGACGTCGAGGCGTTGCGGCGGCGTCTGATTGCCATGTGCCGTGACGGCCAGCTGATCTGCAACCGGCGGGGGGCTTACCTGCCTATAGAGGAAGCGGACCTGGTGACGGGCCGGGTGGTCGGCCATAAGGATGGCTTCGGCTTCCTGATTCCGGACGATGGCAGTGCCGACCTGTTCCTCACCGCGCGGCAGATGCGCCAGGTGTTTCACGGTGACCGTGTGGCGGTGCGGGTTGATCGCATCGACGACCGGGGGCGCCGGGAAGGTAAGATCGTGGAAGTGCTCGAACGCAACACCGACCAGGTCGTCGGTCGCTTTTTCCGCGAGAGTGGCATCGGTTTCGTGGTCCCGGAAAACGCCCGGATCAGTCACGAGATCCTGGTGCCGGAGGAGCACACCGGCCCGGCCCGCCATGGCCAGTACGTGGTGGTGGAAATCCTGCGGCAGCCTGCCAGTCGGACTCAGCCCATGGGGCGGGTGATCGAGGTGCTGGGCGAGCATATGGCGCCGGGCATGGAAATCGATGTCGCCATCCGTTCCTACGAGATCCCCCATACCTGGCCGTCCGAGGTGGGGCGCCAGGTGGCGGCGATTCCCGACGAGGTCCCGGACCAGGACAAACAGCACCGTGTCGACATCCGGCACCTGCCGCTGGTGACCATCGATGGCGAGGATGCCCGGGACTTCGATGATGCGCTGTACTGCGAGCCCCGCAAGCGCGGTGGCTATCGCCTGGTGGTGGCCATCGCCGACGTTTCCCATTACGTGCGCCCCGGGACACCCCTGGACGAGGAAGCCCGCAAGCGCGGCAACTCGGTCTATTTCCCGGACCACGTGGTGCCGATGCTGCCGGAGAAGCTTTCCAACGGTCTGTGTTCGCTGAACCCCGGCGTCGATCGCCTGTGCATGGTGGCGGACATCACCATCAGCGCCAACGGCCGGATCAGCGGCTATACCTTCTATCAGGCGGTGATGCACAGTCATGCGCGGCTTACCTACACCAAGGTGAGCGACATGCTGGAGCGTCCGGATTCCGAGCCGGGCATCCGTCTGTGCCGGCAGTACGCCGAGCTGTTGCCGCACCTGCACAACCTGTACGCCCTCTACAAGGTGCTGCGTCAGGCCCGTACCGAGCGGGGCGCGATCGATTTCGAGACGACCGAAACCCGTATCATCTTCGATGCCCATCGCAAGATTCAGGAAATCGTGCCGGTTCACCGCAACGACGCCCACAAGATCGTCGAGGAGTGCATGCTGTGTGCTAACGTGGCGACGGCGCGGTTCCTGAAAAAGCACAAGATCCCGGCGCTGTATCGGGTCCACGAGGGGCCCTCCGAGGAACGGCTGGCGGCGCTGCGGCTGTTCCTGGGTGAGTTGGGGTTGCAGTTGGGCGGCGGTGATCGGCCCGATTCCGCCGATTACCAGAAGCTGCTGGCCCAGATCGCCGACAGGCCGGACGCCGACGTGATCCAGACCGTGATGCTGCGGTCCCTGAGCCAGGCGGTGTACAGCCCCGAGGAGAGCGGCCATTTCGGGCTCGGGTATTCCAGTTACACCCACTTCACCTCGCCGATCCGGCGGTATCCGGATCTCATTGTGCACCGGGCCATCAAGTCCCAGATTCACAGTCCCAGATTCAAGATCCTGAAACGGGACGTGGTCACCCCGAAAGTGACCGATCCGGAGCTGGCCAACTACCCCTATGACCTGCCTCAGCTCGAACAGCTGGGCGAGCACGCCTCCATGACCGAGCGCCGGGCCGACGACGCGACCCGTGATGTTATGGCTTGGCTGAAGTGCGAGTTCCTGCAGGATCGCGTCGGCGAAGAGTTCGAAGGTGTGATTTCGGCGGTTGTGCCTTTCGGCTTTTTTGTGGCGTTGTCGGGCATTTACATCGAGGGGCTGGTGCATGTGTCCACCCTCAATGGCGACTATTTCCATCATGACCCGGTCAAGCATCGTCTGATCGGTGAACGCACAGCCGTCAGTTTCCGGCTGGGCGACGATGTTCGGGTCCGGGTGGTCCGGGTTGGTCTGGAGGATCGCAAAATCGACCTGGAACTGGTCAGTCAGCCCCGTCGCCGTAAAGCGGATCGCGAGGCCCTGGCTGAGGCCCGCCGGGAAACCGGCGACAAGGGCCGGGGGGGCTCCCGGGGCCGGCAGGGCCGGTCTTCGGCCGGGGGCAAGTCCGGTGGGGGCCGTTCCGGCAGTGCCAAGGAACGGCTGGTGGCCGAAGCGGCCCGGGCGGCGAAGGGACGCGATGGCGGCCGCAGCTCGGCAGGCGCCGGTGGCAAGAAGAAGCGTAAGGTAAAACGATAGATTCTGACAGGTCAGGGTAGCCAGTGTCCCAGGAATATGTGTTTGGCTGGCACGCGGTCGAGGCAATTCTCAAGCGCGAGCCGGAACGGTTGCAGCAGGTCTGGATTCAAAGCGGGCGCCAGGATCGGCGCGTTCGCGTCATCACCGATGCGCTGGATGGCCTCGGTGTGCGTTGGCAGGTGGTGCATCGCCGGGAGCTGGACGACCGGGTGGCCGGGGTGCACCAGGGCGTCGTCGCGGCGGTTTCGGAAAGTCGGGAGTGGTCGGAAGGCGATCTCGCGGCGTTGATCGAGGGTCTGGACCGGCCGCCGTTCCTGCTGGTGCTGGACGGCGTGACCGACCCCCATAACCTGGGGGCCTGCCTGCGCACCGCCGATGCCGCCGGCGTTCACGCCGTGATTGTGCCGAAAGACAAATCGGCCTCGCTGACTCCGGTGGCCCGAAAAGTGGCCTGCGGGGCCGCGGAAACGGTGCCCCTGGTGCGAGTGACCAATCTGGCCCGCTGCCTGCGGGGGCTGCAGGAGCTGGGCGTCTGGCTGGTCGGTACGGCTGGCGAAGCGACCACGTCGCTGTATCAGGCCGACCTGAAAGGGCCACTGGCGCTGGTTATGGGGGCCGAGGGCAAGGGTATGCGGCGGCTGACCCGGGAGCATTGCGACCTGCTGGTGACCATTCCCATGCATGGCCACGTCGACAGTCTCAATGTGTCCGTGGCCACCGGCGTCTGCCTGTACGAGGCCGTCCGCCAGCGCCTTGGTTAGTACTTGCGCAACCGGCCCCGGCCGCCTAGAATACGTCACCCCTTTTTTAAGGGGTGGTTTTTTATTGCCTGAACCCGGGCGAAGAAACCGCGCTTTTGATCAAGCCTTTCTTTGTAAAGTCTTATTGAGAAAGCAGAACCGAAACCGGCAGCCCAGGCTGTCAACTCCTTGCTTCCATGCCTGCCCGTGCGGGAAGGAAGCTGCTTAAACCGTAGGGAGAACTCATGCGTCACTACGAAATCGTATTCATGGTCCACCCGGATCAGAGCGAGCAGGTGCCCGCGATGATCGAGCGTTATACCAGCCTCATCACCGAAGATGGCGGCAAGGTACATCGCCTGGAGGATTGGGGCCGTCGCCACCTGGCGTACCCGATCAACAAGATCCACAAGGCTCACTACGTCCTGATGAACATCGAGTGTTCCCAGGCCGTTCTCGACGAGCTGACCCACAACTTCCGGTTCAACGACGCCATCATTCGTGACCTGATCCTGCGTCGCGACGAGGCCGTGACCGAGATGTCTCCGATGAAGGCCGCCGAGTCCCGCGAGGAACGTCGTTCCGGTGGTGAGGATCGTCCGCGTCGTGCTGCTGAAACTGAGTCCGCTCAGAAGGCAGATGCCCAGGACGAAGAAGAGTAATTAACCGGAGTTGAGGAGTTACGCAATGGCTCGTTTTTTCAGACGTCGCAAGTTCTGCCGCTTCACGGCGGAAGGTGTCAAAGAGATCGATTACAAGGATCTGGATACCCTGAAAGGCTACATCACTGAAACCGGCAAAATCGTGCCCAGCCGCATCACCGGCACCAAAGCACGTTATCAGCGTCAGCTGGCTACCGCGATCAAGCGTGCCCGCTACCTGGCACTGCTGCCGTATACGGACAGCCACGACCACTAAGCACTAGACACAGGGTTTGGGACCATGCGTGCACTGGCACGGTACGTAATGCGCGGTCCCCTGCAGGCTGGCGGGGTTGCGGCAGTTACCACTGCGGTGCCTCTGCTGTTCTGGATAGGCGCGGCGGTTGTCGGCCTGGTGACACTCAGGCTTGGCATCCAGCAGGGGCTGAACATCGGCCTCTGGGCGTTGCTTCCAGCCTTGGGCTGGAGCTGGCTGGGGCAGGACCCCACCGCCTTGGCGGTGTTGCTCCAGACCATGCTGATGGCGGCTATCCTGAGAACCACGCTGTCCTGGGAGAGAGCCCTTCTCGGAGGGAGCTTTCTGGCAATCGTGACGGGCCTGATGCTGCCCGTGCTGTATCCCGGGTTGCTGGACGATCTGGTCCGGGCCGGGGTGAGCTTTTACGAACAATACAACGCCGATGTGGCCCGGGCGCTCGGGGATGACCTCGACACCATGATCCGGGACACCATGAACGCCAGCATGGCGGGCTCCTATCTGGCCACCGCGGTGGCCATGACCATGCTGGCCCGCGCCTGGCAGGCGGGGCTGTACAACCCGGGCGGTTTTCGTCGGGAGTTCCATGCCCTGCGGCTGTCGCCCACCGTGGCCGTGCTGTGCACGGTGACCATGGTGATCGGGCCGGTGCTGGGGCTGAACTCCATGCTGCTGGCCTGGGCGGCGGGCACGCCCCTGTTCCTGGCGAGCCTGGGATTGGTGCATGGCGTTGTTGGGCGTAAACAGCTGAGCAGCAACTGGCTGGTGATGTTCTATATCGCCCTGGTTGTGCTGGGTCCAACCCTGATGTTTTTGTTGGTGGTTCTGGCTTTTGTGGATAGCTGGCTGGATTTCCGGGGGCGAATCAAACCTGCCGGTCCGGCTGAATAAAGCACGAAGAGGTTAACGAGATGGAAGTTATTCTGCTCGAGAAAGTTGCAAACCTTGGCTCCCTGGGTGACAAGGTGAAGGTCAAGGCCGGCTATGGCCGGAACTATCTGCTTCCGTACGGCAAGGCTGTGCCGGCCACGGAAGAAAACCTGAAGGCGTTCGAAGAGCGTCGCGCCGAGCTGGAGAAAGCCGCTGCCGAGAAACTGGCCGCCGCTCAGGCTCGCGCCGAGGCCCTGGAGGGTGCGTCTTTCACCATCACCGCCAAGGCGGGTGAGGAAGGCAAGCTGTTCGGCTCCATCGGTGTTCGCGACATCGCCGAAGCCATTACCGCTGCCGGTACCGACGTCGAGAAAAGCGAAGTGCGTCTGCCGGAGGGTCCGATCCGCGCCATCGGCGAGTACGAGATCGACCTGCAGCTGCACTCCGACGTTGAAGTCGCCATCAAACTGGCGGTGGTCGCGGAGTAATCCGCCGCCGCCAGACTCAGGTGGCGCCGGCCCGTCCGGCGCCCCTGGCTTGAACGGGCCCGAGCCGTTGACGGTTTCGGGCCCGTTTCTTTCTGGTATTCTTAGCTCTTCATCCGCCTCTCTTCCATGAGCGAAACCTTGTCTATGGCCAAGCCGAATTTCAAATCCGCCAGTGCGGACCTCGAAACCAGCCGGATCAAGGTCCCTCCCCACTCGGTCGAGGCCGAGCAGGCCGTTCTCGGCGGTTTGATGCTGGATAACCGACGTTTTGACGAAATCTCGGAGATCATCTCCGCCGCCGATTTTTACCGCCAGGAGCATCGCCTGATCTTCGCCGCGGTGGAACGCCTGGCCAGCGAGAGTGAACCCCTGGATGTGGTGACGCTGGCCGAGTTTCTGGAGCGGACCGGAGACATCGAGGATGCGGGTGGTCTGTCCTATCTCGCTGAACTGGCCGAGAAGACGCCTGGCGCCGCCAACATCCGGGCCTATGCGGAAATCGTTCGTGAGCGCTCGATCCTGCGGCAGCTGGTGGAGGTGTCCGGCAAGATCGCCGATTCCGCCTTCAATCCCCAGGGGCGTACCAGCAACGAAATCCTGGACGAGGCCGAGCGCAGCGTTTTCCAGATCGCCGAGTCCCGTACCAAGGAGGGTTCCGGTCCCAAGAATATCAACCCGATCCTGGCCCAGACCCTGAGCCGGATCGAGGAACTGTTCGAGTCCGGCGAGCAGACCACGGGCCTGACCACCGGCTTCCGGGATCTGGACGAGAAAACCTCCGGGATGCAGCCGTCGGATCTGATCATTGTCGCCGGCCGTCCGTCCATGGGTAAGACCACCTTTGCCATGAACCTGGTGGAGAACGCGCTGATCAGCACCGGTACGCCGGTGCTGGTGTTCAGTATGGAAATGCCCGCCGACGCACTGGCAATGCGGATGATTTCCTCGCTCGGGCGTATCGACCAGACCAAGGTCCGTAGCGGCAAGCTGGAGGAAGATGACTGGCCCCGGCTGACCTCTGCGGTCAGTCTGCTCAAGGACAAGCCTCTGTATATCGACGACACCCCGGGGCTGAGCCCCACCGAAATGCGTTCCCGCGCCCGCCGGGTGGCTCGCGAGAACGGGGGCAAGCTGGGCCTGATTATGGTGGACTACCTGCAGTTGATGCGGGTGCCGGGCAACACCGAGGGCCGGACCGCGGAAATCTCCGAAATCTCCCGTTCCCTCAAGGGCATCGCCAAGGAGTTGAACTGCCCGGTGGTGGCGCTGTCCCAGCTCAACCGGAGCCTCGAGCAGCGTCCCAACAAACGGCCGGTGAACTCTGACCTGCGGGAATCCGGCGCGATCGAGCAGGACGCCGACGTGATCATGTTCGTGTACCGGGACGAGGTGTATAACGAGGATACCCCGGACAAGGGCATTGCCGAGATCATTATCGGCAAGCAGCGGAACGGTCCGATCGGCACGGTGCGCCTAGCGTTCATCGGCAAGTACACCAAGTTCGAGGACCTCGCCCACGGTGACTACAGCGACTACGGTGACGATTACTGATGCCTCGTACCACCATTGCCCGGGTTGACCTGGACGCCCTCCGCCACAACTACACACTGGCGTGCCAGCGTGCCGGCACTGCCCGGGCGATGGCGGTGGTGAAGGCGGACGGCTATGGCCATGGCATCCGAGAGGTGGCCCGGGCCCTGGCCGATCTGGCGCCCAAGTACGCCGTGGCCTGCCTGGAAGAAGCCCTGGCCATCCGGGATGCGGGCCTGAACCAGCCGGTGGTGTTGTTGCAGGGGGTGCATCAAGCCGGGGATCTGGCCGAATGCCAGGCGTTGACACTGGAGCCCGTGCTGCACAGCGACACGCAGCTGGCCTGGCTGACCGAGAGTCGTCACCGGCCCCGGTTCTGGCTGAAGGTGAACACCGGTATGAACCGACTGGGCTTTCGCCCCGGTGAGCTGGACGGCGTGATGGCCCGGCTGGCCGACGCCGGCGTTTTGCCTGGGCTGTTGGGGTTCGTCACCCATCTGGCCTGTGCCGACGATCCGGACAGCCCGATGACCGCCCGCCAGACGGACACCTTTGTGCGCGCGACCGCGCCTTGGCCTCGGCTGGCGCGCAGCCTTGGCAACTCCGCCGCGCATTTTCTTCCGGATCAGCCGTTGTTCGACTGGAGCCGCCCCGGCATCATGCTGTATGGGGGCTCGCCCCTGATCGACGCCACCGGCCCGGCGCTTGGTCTGAAACCGGTGATGACCCTGGAGGCGCCGCTGCTCAATACCCGGGTGGTCCGCGCGGGCGAGTCGGTTGGCTATGGGGCCGGCTGGGTGGCCAGTCAGGACGGCCGAATGGGGATGGTGGCGATCGGTTATGGTGACGGTTACCCCAGGCACGCCGGTACCGATACGCCAGCGGCCATTGGCGGGCGGCGGATTCGCCTGATCGGGCGGGTTTCCATGGACATGCTGGCGGTGGACCTGACCGGCGTGCCCGAGGCCAGGCCCGGTGACCGGGTGGAGCTCTGGGGGCCGACCGTCGGGGTTGATGAGGTTGCCGCCTGCGCCGGCACCATTGCCTACGAGCTGATGACCGGACTCACTGCGAGGGTCCCCCGGCAGTACCTGCGACGGGACGGCGGGGTGGATTAACCGGGCTCCGGCTCGTGGATGATTTCCTCGATGAAGTCCAGGATCGCGGCCAGGCTGCGGTCATCCAGTTTCTTCAGGACCTTGTGGACCACCATCTTGCTGCCCTTGAGCATGCTGCCGATGCCCATCCGGGCCATGCCCATGACCATGCTGCTGGCCCGCAGCCGGCGCAGGGGTTCCAGAAAGAAGAAATCCAGGCCCTGTTCGGTCAGCTCCACGATCAGGCCGTAGAGGGTATCGATGGCCTCCCGGTCGGCTTTCCCCCGTTCCCTGAGTTCGCCCACGGTATACAGGGCACGGGTGCGCAGTTCGTCCGGGATCGGTGCAACGATGTGGCTTTGTTGTTTCAGCATGTGATGTCCTGTTGTTGTATGCTCGGGGCGGGGTAGCAGGTATTTCTGACAGCAGCCTGCCGGGCCGGGTGATATTCTAGAAGCGCCGGCATGCAAACCATTGGCCTGACGGTATCCGGCCCGCCGTCATAAATGTAACAAGCTGGAGGCAGAGCTTTTTCGTGCACATACTGGTTGTCCATGACTACGGCCCCCTGGGGAAGGTGTTGCTGGAGCGCCTGCGGGAAACCCACCTGCTGGTCAGCGATCCCGCCAGCGCCGATCTCAGCGGCCTGGACCATTGGATTCCCGAGGATACGGACCTGATCGTCAACGCTCTCTGGCAGGCCGATCCGGAGCTGGCAGAAGGTGACCCGGACGGGACCAAAACGGCGGTGTTCTCTCTGCCGGTGGCCATGGCCGAGTATGCACGCGAGCACGGCATGGCGCTGTTCCAGCTGTCCTCCTGCTACGTTTTCGATGGCCGCAAGCAAAGCGGCTACATCACCTCCAACCCCGGCCAGCCGGTGAACGAACTGGGCAACTGGCAGTGGGAATGTGAACAGGCGCTGCGAGGCCTGCTGCCGCGGCACATCATTCTGCGGACCGGCTGGAGTCTGGGGCGCTTTATCCGCAAGGTGCACGAAAGCACCCGTGCCGGCGAGGTGCTGGCCCTGCCGGGGCGCTGGGTGGGACAGCCGGTGGCTGTTCGGGACCTGGCCCGGGTCATGACCGCGGTGATGCTGCAGCTGGACTGCGGCGCGGAGGTTTGGGGTACCTATCAATACGCCGGCGCGGAGGAGATCAGTTTGTACGAACTGGGGCTGGCGATTGCCGGCCTGCCCGGGATTCCGGAAGGAATGCGGGTGGTGGACCAAGTGCCGGCATGGGCCAATCTGGAGCCGATGAACACCACCATGATCTGCACCAAGATCCGGAACACCTTTGGCATCAAGCCGCTGCCATGGCGCTCCTGGCTGGTGGAGGAGCTGGATATGCTGAAGCAGGCGGAAGGGGAGGAGGCGGCGGTCCTGGTGCGCTGACCCGCCGGTCAGCAGCCCTGTCGGGAAAACTCCCGGGTCACGGCCTGCAGGGCTTCGACGTCCAGCAGTTCCACCTCGCGACCTCGGGCACGGATCAGGCCCTGGTTCTGGAAGCGGGTGAACACCCGGCTGACGGTTTCGACCGCCAGTCCGAGGAAGTTGGCGATGTCGTTGCGGGCCATTGGCAGGCTGAAATTGGTCGGTGACAGCCGGCGCCGTTGGAAGCGGCTGGACAGGGACAGCAGCAGGGCGGCGATGCGTTCCTCGGCGGTGTTCTTGCTCAGCAGCATGGCCAGCTGGTGGCTGTTCTGAATCTCCTGGCTCATCATGTGGTACATGTGGTGCTGGAGTTCCGGCAGCTTGCCGGTCAGCTCTTCCAGCTTGTCCACCGGAAACTCGCACACGCTGGTACGCTCCAGGGCCTTGGCGGTGCGGGCATAGGTCTTGCTGCCCATGCTATCCAGTCCCACCAGTTCGCCCGGCATGAAGAAGCCGGTCACCTGTTCCTCGCCGCCTTCGGTAATGATTGAGGTCTTGATGGAGCCGCTCTTGACTGCAAAGCAGGAACGGAAGGGCGTGCTCTGATCGAAGATGTGCTCGCCACGGTTGAAGATCCGCCCCTGCTGAACGATGTCCTCCAGACGGTCCAGGTCATTTTCCTCGATCGCCAGCGGCAGGCAGAGGTTGCTCAGGCTGCATTGGTGACAGGAGGCCTTCAGGGGGGAATGCTTGCGGAGGGGGATTGCTTGCGCCATGGCGATGAACCGTCCAACTTGATTCATATCAAAGCCGTATCTTAATACGTCTCGTCCTGTTTGCCAATGAGCAATTGCCGGCGGCCGCCCGAAAGGCAGGGCGCGGCGGCGGTCGCTCGCCGCGCCCATGGTTCAGAGTTTCTCGAACACCAGGGAGGCGTTGGTGCCGCCGAAGCCGAAGCTGTTGGACATGACGCAGTCCAGCTCGACCTCGCGGCTCTCGGGGCCGACCAGGGGCAGATCCTGCAGTGCCTCGTCGATGTTGACCAAGTTGGCCGTGCCCGCCACAAAACCGTGTTGCAGCATCAGCAACGAGTAGATGGCCTCGTGCACGCCGGCGGCACCGAGAGAGTGGCCGGACAGCGACTTGGTGGAGGAAATCAGGGGGATCTCGGCGCCAAAGGTGCTGCGAACCGCCTTCATCTCGGCCACGTCACCGACCGGTGTGCTGGTGCCATGGGCATTGATGTAGCCGACCGTGCCCCGGACGGTGGCCAGGGCCTGGCGCATGCAGCGCTGGGCACCCTCGCCGGAGGGCGCGACCATGTCGTAGCCGTCCGAAGTGGCGCCGTAGCCGGTGATCTCGGCGATGATGTTGGCGCCGCGCTTGCGGGCGTGCTCCAACTCCTCCAGCACCACCATGCCGCCGCCACCGGCGATCACGAAGCCGTCACGGTCGCTGTCGAAGGGCCGGGAGGCGGTTTCCGGGGCGTCGTTGTACTTGGTGGAGAGAGCGCCCATGGCATCGAACATCATGGTCAGGCTCCAGTCTTCCTCCTCGCCGCCGCCGGCGAATACGATGTCCTGCTTGCCGGACTGGATCTGCTCCATGGCGTGGCCGATGCAATGGGCGCTGGTGGCGCAGGCCGAGGACATGGAGTAGTTGACGCCGCGGATCTTGAATGCGGTGGCCAGGCAGGCGGACACGGTGCTGGTCATGATGCGCGGAACCATGTACGGACCGATGCGCTTGACGCCCCGTTCACGCATGGTGTCGGTGGCTTCGACCTGGCTGGAGCAGGAGGCGCCGCCGGAACCCGCGATCAAGCCGGTGCGGTCGTTGGAGACATCGGATTCGGTCAGCCCGGCCTGGGCGATGGCCTGCTCCATGGCCAGATAGGCGTACATCGCCGCCGGCCCCATGAAACGCCGGATCTTGCGATCGATCACGGAAGTGTCCACATCCGGGGTTCCGGACACTTGGCTGCGAAAGCCCTTGTCCCGATAGGTTTCGTTGAAGCGGATGCCGGACTTGCCCTGCTGCAGGCTGTCCAGGACTTCGTCGATGGAATTGCCGAGGCAGGACACGATGCCCATGCCCGTGACGACGACGCGTCTCATGTTGTCCTCCTTTGCTGGCCCGGGAAACCGGAGCCGGGTGTTGATACCAGGAGCGGACAGTGTAGGAGCTTTGCCGTCACGGTGGTATGTGACCTTGGTAAGGGGCCCGTGCCGCTAGGTGCCGGGGCGGGCCTGTTTACGGGCTGCCTGCTCGGCGGCCTTGCGGGCTTCCTCCTCCGCCGCTTCCCGTAGCTCCCGTTCCACCATCTCCGGGGTTTCCAGAGAGATGCGCCCCAGGGTGCCGGCCCGGAACTCGTTGAGCAGGACCTCGGACACCTTGTGCAGATCCGGCACCCCGCCCCGGCTGAAAAACCGGCGTTTTGCGGCGATGGCGTCCATCACGCCAAGGCCGGTGTCCGGTAGCGGATCCAGGCCGTAGCGGGCCCGCAGTCGGTCCGGGTAGGCCTGCAGCAGATACTCGGCCTCGAACAGGGCAACATCCTCGAAGTCCAGGACGGCGCTGCGGATGGCGCCGGTGACTGCGAGACGGTAGCCGCAGGCCTCCGGCGACAGTTTTGGCCAGAGAAATCCCGGGGTGTCGTACAGCAGGATGTTGTCCGGCAGTTTGATCGCCTGCTGGGCGCGGGTCACCGCCGGTTCGTTGCCGGTCTTGGCCACGGAGCGTCCGGCCAGGGTGTTGATCAGGGTGGACTTGCCGACGTTCGGGATGCCGAGAATCATCACCCTAAGGGCGCGTGTCCGTGGGTGCGGGCCGGCGGTCAATGTCTGGGCCAGTCTGAGGATGTCCAGCGCTTCCTGGCGCTGGTTGTGGCACAGTGTGATGGCGGTGACGCCCCGTTCCCGTTGCAGCCACGCCAGCCAGCGCTCGGTGATGGCGGGATCCGCCAGATCCCGTTTGTTCAGGACCTTGATCAGCGGTGTGTCGCCCCGCAGCCCCGGCACCAGGGGATTCTCGCTGCTGAACGGAATGCGGGCATCCAGGACCTCAATGATGAGATCCATCTGGGGCATGACGTTCTTGATCTCCTTGCGGGCCTTGTGCATGTGCCCCGGAAACCAGTTGATGGCCATTGTGCGTACTCCCGATGCGTCCAAATCCGCCATTATGCAGGGGAATGGATAAAGTTTCACATTTCCCGCAGGCCGCGCGCGGGGCGGTCTGGAGGCAAGCTGGGTGCGTTGCTGGCCGGCCATTGCGGATGTCCGGGATGAAATGCCGGCCCGGAATGTTTTAGGGTGTGGTCCGGAATCAAGCGTGAAACGACGGAGAGGTTCAATGAAGCGTACAAGTATTCTGGGCGCCGCGTTCGTGGCACTGGTGCTTTCGGTATCGGCTCTGGCCCAGCAGGCCACGCAACGGCAGCCGGACCAGGTGGACCAGTTGGCGGAAATGGTGGGACTGACGGAGGATCAGCAGAGCGAAATCCGTGCGATCCTGGATGACATGCAGGGCAAGATCGGGGAACTGCGCCAGGAAGCCCGCCAGATTCAGCTCCAGATGCAGGCGGAAATCAAGGCCGATTACGACGAGGACGCGATTCGCGAGAGCGCCGAAAAACTGGGGGATCTCACCGGTGAGATTGCCGCGCTCTCGACCCTCATGCAGGCTAAGGTCGACGGTGTGTTTACCCAGGAGCAGCGCGACGAGCTGGACAAGCGCATGCGCCAGATGCAACAGCAGATGCAGCAGCAGCGCCAGCCGGCCCAGTAAGGCGGCCACCCCGTCCCCCGGGGCCGGCCGAGAGCCGGCGGGGGATGGGTTATTCCACTGTTTTCACGGGAATGCGCATGGCGGACTGGCTGGCCGGCACTTCCGGCAGAGTCAGCCCCAGGTTGTTCCTGTCGAACACTTTGTCGGCCCGGTAGCTCGACCGCACCATCGGGCCGGACGGTACTTCCAGAAATCCTTTTTCCAACCCGATGTCCCGGAATCGCTTGAATTCGTCGGGGGTGACGTAACGTTCCACCGGCAGGTGATTCGGGGTGGGGCGCAGGTACTGACCCAGGGTGAGGATGTCCACGCCAATGGCGCGCAGGTCGTCCATGGTCTCCAGCACTTCCTCGTCGGTTTCGCCGAGGCCAAGCATCAGGCTGGTCTTGGTGAGGATATCCGGCCGGTAGCGTTTGGCGTGAGCCAGCACCTTCAGGGTTTTGTCGTAACCCGCGCGGGGGTCGCGTACCCGGCGGGTCAGGCGCCGTACCGTTTCCACGTTCTGGGCAAACACCTCGAGCCCGGAATCGACCACCGTTTCCACGTGTTCCAGCACGCCGTCGAAATCCGGGGTCAGGGCTTCCACCGTGACCTCCGGCGTGCGCCGCTTGATGGCCTGAACACAGGCTGCGTAGTGGCCGGCGCCACCGTCGGGCAGGTCGTCCCGGTCCACGGAGGTGAGCACGATGTAACGCAGGCCCATCAGCTGCACGGACTTGGCGGTGTTCTCGGGTTCTTCCGGGTCGAGCCAGCCCCTGGGGTTGCCGGTGTCCACCGCGCAGAACTTGCAGGCGCGGGTACAGACCGACCCCATCACCATGATGGTGGCGGTGCCGTTGGCCCAGCACTCACCGATGTTCGGGCAGTGGGATTCCTGGCAAACGGTGCTGAGACGGTGTTCGGACACGTTGCGGCGGACCGCCTCGTAGCGTTCGCCGCCCGGCATCCGGGCTCTCAGCCACTTGGGCTTGCGCTGCACCGGCGGCTGTTCCTGAACAACGGTCGAGGAACGCTTAACGCCGTCCTTGATGGCGGTGAATCCGTGCTCACTGCGGAACTTGGTGCCACTGGCGATGCGTGGCTTGGCGTTTTCGCTCATGAACCGGGAACTCTCATTTTGAGGCATGGAGGACCGTTAAGGTTAATGCGCGGTGGGCGCCGATACAAGGCAAGTAGGGGGTTTCACGGGGTGGCCGGGCACGACATTGGTCGTACCCGGCGACTGCATCAGGCCTGGGATTTATCCAGCGCCTGACGAATGTCGGCGATGATGTCGTCCACGTGCTCGATGCCGATGGACAGGCGCACCAGGTCTTCGCTCACCCCGGCGCTGCGCAGCTCCTCGGGATTGAGCTGGCGGTGGGTGGTGGTGGCCGGATGACAGGCCAGGGACTTGGCGTCGCCGATGTTCACCAGGCGGTAGATCATTTCCAGGGCGTCGATGAACTTGGCGCCGGCGTCCCGACCGCCCTGGATACCGAAGCTCAGGATGCCGGACGCCCGGCCGCCGCAGATCTTGTCGCAGGTGGCCTTGTACGGGCTGTCGGGCAGGGCCGCGTAGTTGACCCAGGTGACCACCGGATGCTGCCGCAGGAAGCGGGCGACAGCCTCGGCGTTCTGGCAATGGCGCTCCATTCGCAGAGCCAGGGTTTCCAGCCCCTGCATAATCAGGAAGGCGTTGAACGGTGACAGTGCCGATCCGGTATTGCGCAACGGTACTACCCGGCAGCGGCCGATGAACGCCGCCGGCCCCAGGGCCTCGGTGTAGACCACGCCGTGGTAGGACGGGTCCGGTTCGTTGAGCATCGGGAACTTGTCGGCGCTGGCTTTCCAATCGA
This sequence comes from Marinobacter lutaoensis, assembly GCF_001981305.1. Lineage (GTDB taxonomy): Bacteria > Pseudomonadota > Gammaproteobacteria > Pseudomonadales > Oleiphilaceae > Marinobacter > Marinobacter lutaoensis. The sequence goes on from NZ_MSCW01000008.1 coordinate 124,291, forward strand.
ACCGGCCGGAGTCCACGACGATACCTGCGACGGTGGTGCCGTGACCGCCGATGTACTTGGTCAGGGAGTGCACCACGATATCTGCGCCGTGTTCGAACGGTCGGCACAGGAAGGGCGTGGCGACGGTGTTGTCCACGATCAGCGGGATGCCATGCCGGTGGGCGATCTCGGCCCAGCGCTGTAGGTCTACGACATTGCCGGCCGGGTTGCCGATCGATTCGCAGAACAGTGCCCGGGTCTGGTCGTCGATGGCCTTTTCCAGGGCCTCGTAGTCGTCGTGGGGCACCATGCGACACTCGATGCCCTGGTTGGGCAGGGAGTGGGCGAACAGATTGTAGGTGCCGCCATACAGCTGGCTGGTGCTGACGATGTTGTGACCGACCCGGCAGATGGTTTGGATGGCGTAGGTGATCGCGGCCATGCCGGAGGCCACGGCCAGGGCGCCGATGCCCCCTTCCAGCGCGGCCATGCGCTCTTCGAGCACGGCGTTGGTCGGATTCATGATCCGGGTGTAGATGTTGCCCTGGACCTTCAGGTCGAACAGGTCCGCGCCATGCTGAGTGTCATCAAAGGTGTAGGAGGTGGTCTGGTAGATGGGGGTGGTGGCGGCCTTGGTGGTGGGGTCGCTCTTGAAGCCCGCGTGCAGCGCGAGGGTTTCCGGTTTCATGGCAGGATTCCTTGCAGTTGTGGGGTTGTTGTGGGTTATGGGCTCCGAGTATGCCACAGCGCGGGCCCGGGAACAGCGCCCGGCCGGCTAGACCAGGGCTCCGTACACCATGGCCCGTAATGCCTGGCGTAGAGGGTAGGCGGAGGACGGCATCAGCTGGGTCATGAAGATCAGCACCAAGGCTTCTTTCGGGTCCACCAGGAAGTGGGTGCTGGCCAGGCCGCCCCAGCCAAATTCCCCTTCGGAGCCGTTCACCTGGGACTGGGCGACATCCAGTTTGACCGAGAATCCAAGCCCGAAACCGGTGCCCTGATAGGGTGACTCGGCGAAACCGCCGGTGGCCAGCGCCGGCAGCATCCGGTTGCCGGGCAGGTGGTTGCGGCACATGAATTCCAGTGTCTTGCGACCGATGATTCGGTTGCCGGCGTAGGCGCCGCCCTGGCACAGGGCCTGGGCGAAGCGGTGGTAGTCGTCGATGGTGGAAACCAGGCCGCCGCCTCCGGACAGGAAGTTCGGGGTGCGCAGATAGCGCGACCGCTCCGGGTCGTCTTGCAGTTTCATGGCGTCGCCAGGCTGGTGCAGGTAGCAGGCGGCAAAGCGGGATTTCTGGTCCTCCCGGACCTGGAAGCCGGTGTCGTCCATGCCCAGGGGGGCAAAGATGTACCGGCGGAAGTACTCATCCAGGGGCATGTCCGAGAGCTGCTGGATCAGGTAGCCCAGCACGTCGGTGGACACCGAGTAGTTCCAGGCGGTGCCGGGCGAGAACTCCAGCGGCAGCTCCGCCAACCGTGTCACCAGCTTGTCGAGGGTCAGGATGGCACTGCCGTCCAGTTTCAGTCTGCGGTAGGCCGCATCCACCGGGGTGCGTTCCATGAAACCGTAGGTCAGGCCGGAGGTGTGCGTGAGCAGGTCCCGGATGGTCATGGGCGTGGCGGCCGGTTCGGTCTCGAAGTTGGGGTACTCGCCACCCTTGTAGACCCGAAGCGAGCGCCAGGACGGAATGTACCGGTGCACCGGGTCGTCCAGCAGGAAGCGTCCCTGCTCGTACAGCTGCATCATGGCCACGGACGTGACGGGCTTGGTCATGGAGTAAATGCGAAACACCGTGTCCCGGCGCATCGGCCGGGCCCGCTCCACGTCCATCAGGCCTTGGGCCCGGACCCACACCACCTGGCCGTGACGGGCAACCAGGGTGAGGGTGCCGGGCAGCTTGCCCGGGCGCAGATAGTTGTCTTCCAGGTGCTGGCGGATGCGTTCAAGGCGTGCCAGAGATACGCCGGCGACAACGTCGGATGAGGCCATGACAGAGTTCCTCGCCGTAGTCAAAGCTCGGAGGGTAATGCATTCCTGGCCCGGCGAGAAGGGCACCCGGGTATTCATCCGTTGTCACATGAATGCGTATACTAGGGCCTGTACCCCGACTCACCGGCCCCTGATCGATCCGACATGACCGTAACCTTGCCACTGCGACGCCCGTTGCTGGGATGCCTCATGCTATTGCTGGCCGCGGCGGGCCACGGCCAGGCGCGAACACTGACCATTCTGGCGCCGGACCTGCCGGGAGCGGTCGCCGAGGGCGGTGTCGGCCGCGACGCGGAGAGCGTTCGCTCGGCCCTCCGGTTGTGTGGCTATGAGGCCCAGTTCATTGTTCAGCCGTTTGGCCGCCATATCCTGACGTATCAGTCGTCCGACACCGCCGACGCGGTGATGACGGTGCCTCTGGGGCAGGACCTGCCCGGTTACTCCACCTCGGCGTACATCTGGTACCAGAACGGTGCCGTGTACGACGTCAACCGCCTGGATCGGGTGGATGGCATCGAAAGCCTGTTCGGGCACGACGTGGTGACCTTCAAGAACGGTATTTCCATTCTCGAACTGGAAGATCTGCAGTCCCGCTTCGGGTCGCTGTTCGAGGTGACCAACCAGAAAATTCACTCCCACCTCCTGTTGCTGGGGCGGGTCGATGCCGTTCTTGCCGATGGCCTGATCGTTGCCAACGTCAATCGCCAGCTCCTGGAGTCCGCCGATCTGGTGGTGCGCTACGTGGGCCATCCCCGGTTTGAGTTCTCCCCCATTTTCCAGCCGACGCCCTACAAAATGGTGTTCCGCCAGCAGTCGCTGGCCAAAGCCTTCGACCGCTGTTTCGACGAGGCCTATTCCGTGGGGTTGATCGAGGAAATCAATGAGCGCTACATCCGTCCGTTCCAGGACCTGCTGGGGCATCGCTACCTGGGGTTCTGAGCGGGCAGGGCGGCCGAGATCCAGCGGGTGCCCGGTTGTCTTCTGACCCTTTGGGGCGCATACGTGTAGAACCAGGATCCGTTGCCCTGCATGTAGCAGAAGCTGCATAAGGTTGTCCCCTGTGGTGGATCTGTGGGGCTCGTACAGCGGGAATGGCGACACCAGGGGAGGGGAAAATGAACAAGGGGGCCAGAATGAAAAGGGTAAGCGGATTAAATGGTTGATCTTACCTTTGCATGAGAGTGAGACAGACCGGCATCTCATCGGATTATCTGGTTGATGCTTCACCTACTGCTGGTGCATGTTTCCTTCGCTAATTCCAGCAAGAACCCCACACGCCTCAACTTCCCGGTCATCGTTGCAACTCGCTCTCAGTGAAACGAGTTGTTTCTCAAGCGCTTGCAGAGCGGTTATCTGCGACCGCACATGAGAGATGTGATCATCGAGCAAGGCGTTGACGGCGGTACAAGGCTGATGAGGGTCGTCCTGATAGCTCTGTAGTTCGTGAATCTCAGCCAGTGACAGGCCCAGGATTCTGCAGCGACGGATGAAGGCCAGCCCCTCACCATGCTTCTCGGTATAGACACGGTAACCGTTGTCCTGCCGATCAGGCGGCGGCAACAAGCCCTGCTGTTCATAGAAGCGGATCGTCTGTGTTTCGACCCCTACCAACTGCGCCAACTGACCAATGCGCATCAGCCTCCTCCCCAACGGATTCTTTACTCTATTGACCTTATAGTAGCTTTATAGTTTTAAATGGTACCACAACATTGTTCAAGTGGAGTCGTATCATGAGCAAATCCTGTGGTGGCGCCTGTGGCGGTGATGCAACGTCCGCAGCGGATACCGATATACAGGCCTCCTCCGAGGCGCCAGGGAGATGGGTCAGTGTTTATGCCGTGCCGAAGATGGACTGTCCATCAGAAGAACGAATGATTCGCCTAGCCCTGAACGGCTTTGAGGAGATTCGGGCGCTGTCCTTCGACTTGTCGAACCGCCGGCTGAAGGTCGTGCATGACGGCGAGGTCGAGCCCGTCACCTCGAAACTGAAGACCTTGGGGCTAGGCGCCTCGCTTCAGGAAACCGTCGCTGCAAATCCGGAGACCATCAAGGCCGCCGAGTTTTCGGCAGCTTCTGCTAAGCAAGAATCCGGGACCCTGCGCTGGTTGCTCGGCATCAATGCACTTCTGTTCGTGGTGGAAATGACTGCCGGTCTGATCGCCCAGTCCACCGGCCTGATTGGAGAATCCCTGGACAATTTTGCCGATGCGGCGGTGTACGGGCTTGCCCTTTATGCGGTTGGACATAGCGTGAAAATGCAGGTACGTGCCGCGCATCTTGCTGGTGTACTACAACTGATCTTGGCTGTGGGCGTGCTCGTAGAGGTGGTGAGACGCTTTGTATTCGGTAGTGAGCCTGAATCGCTGGTGATGATGGCTATCGCATTCGTCGCATTGATTGCCAATACCAGTTGTCTGCTGCTCATATCCAAACATCGGGAAGGCGGGGCGCACATGAAGGCAAGCTGGATATTCTCGGCCAACGACGTGGTGATCAACCTGGGGGTCATCACCGCCGGCGCCCTGGTCGCGTGGACCGGTTCCAATTATCCGGATCTGATTATCGGCACCATCGCGGGGGGCATTGTACTTAACGGTGCCAGACGCATTTTGGCGTTGAAGGGTTAAATAATGCTCATTATTGGCAAAAAGCTCTCGCCGTATGCCCTATTGTCCATATCGGGCCTGCTGGCAGCGTCTGATCAGGCTGTAAAGTGGCTGGTGCAGCAATCAATGGCCTATGGCGAGTATGTTTCGGTGACCCCGTTCTTTAACTGGGTGCACCTATGGAACACCGGTGCCGCATTCAGTCTTTTTGCGAATGGTGGAGGCTGGCAGCGCTACTTTTTTATCGGAATCGCGGTAGTGGTCTCGATTTTTCTGATCAAGCTGATCCTTGAAAATCGTCATAAAGGAGAAGCCATCGCTTACAGTCTTATCCTCGGTGGCGCCATGGGCAACCTGATTGACCGGGTCTTTCGCGGCTATGTTGTGGATTCCTTTGATTTCTATTGGCGAGACTGGCATTGGCCGGCCTTCAACCTGGCTGATATTGCAATTGTCCTCGGTGCCTTACTTTTCGTTTCCAGCAGCTTGTTGGGTAAAAAAGCAAACACCAATGCCGAGCCGGATGGATCTGACTGACACCTACGCCTATACAACACCATGACCGAACTTCCCGACAACATCCTTCACCTGCCGCAATACCAAGTACTGGGCTGCAAATCAACCGACGACGAAATGCACTTCCAGGTGGACGTGCCCGATCCCATCGCCTGCGAGGAATGCGGCGTGCAGGGTGAGTTCGTACGGTTCGGCAAGCGTGACGTTCCCTATCGTGATCTGCCCATCCACGGCAAGCGGGTCACTCTCTGGGTGGTCCGCCGCCGATACACCTGCCGGGCCTGCAAGACAACATTCAGGCCCCAGCTACCGGAGATGGTGGACGGATTCCGTATGACACTGCGGCTGCATGAGTACGTGGAGAAGGAATCCTTCAACCACCCCTACACCTTTGTGGCGGCACAGACCGGCCTGGACGAGAAGACGGTGCGCGACATCTTCAACGCCCGCGCCGAGTTCCTGGGGCGCTGGCACCGCTTCGAGACGCCCCGCATCCTGGGCATTGACGAGCTATACCTGAACAAGCGCTACCGCTGCATTCTGACCAACATTGAGGAGCGAACCCTGCTCGACCTGCTGGCCACCCGCCGCCAGGACGTGGTGACCAACTACCTGATGAAGCTGAAAGACCGGCAGAAGGTCGAGATCGTCAGCATGGACATGTGGAACCCCTACCGGGCAGCGGTCAAGGCTGTGCTGCCCCAGGCCCGTATCGTGGTCGATAAGTTCCATGTGGTGCGCATGGCCAACGATGCCCTAGAGAGAGTGCGCAAGGGCCTCAGAAAGGAGCTGAAACCGTCCCAGAGCCGGACTCTCAAGGGAGACCGGAAAATCCTGCTGAAACGCGCTCACGAAGTCTCAGACCGGGAGCGCCTCATCATGGAGACCTGGACAGGCGCGTTCCCGCAACTGCTGGCCGCCTACGAGCACAAGGAGCGCTTCTACGGCATCTGGGACGCCACCACACGGCTCCAGGCAGAAGCCGCCCTGGACGAGTGGATAGCCACCATCCCGAAGGGCCAAAAGGAAGTCTGGAGCGATCTGGTCAGGGCAGTGGGAAACTGGCGCGAAGAGACCATGACCTACTTCGAGACGGACATGCCCGTCACCAACGCTTACACGGAGTCCATCAACCGACTGGCCAAGGACAAGAACCGTGAAGGGCGCGGTTACTCCTTCGAGGTGATGCGGGCACGAATGCTCTACACCACGAAGCACAAGAAGAAGGCACCGACTGCGAAGGTCTCTCCTTTCTACAAGAAAACCATCGGTTACGGACTGCCGGACTTCGCAGAGGAACTCAACTACGGAGTCGATCTGTCAACCATCTGAGGGTGGTATCAGATTGATGGGGTGAAGGTGCCCCATCAACCATTAAATCCGTATACCCAATGAAAAAAGGGCTACGACCGAAATCGTAACCCTCTGAATTCTGGTAGCAAGGGGCGGAGTCGAACCGCCGACCCCAGCATTATGAGTGCTGTGCTCTAACCAACTGAGCTACCTTGCCGTGTCGCCTGAGAGGCATAGCGCTCTCAACGAGGCGCGTATTCTGTGTATTTTGATTGGGGTTGTCAACCCCTCTTTTCACTCCCCGTTGCCGCGTTCCGTCTTCGGCCTGCACGCTGCTTTCGGCGACATGTTGTAATAATTTCTCAATTGATAATAATTATCATTAATTCGATCAATCCAAGGGTCGGCTGGAGGGGCGTCGTCACCCGGACTCCCTGTCTGAGCGGCCCGTAACCCACGCAAGGATAGTGGACAATGGGTTCCTGCCAACAACATGTCGCATACCAGATGGCGCGTCCGGTCAGGCTCCGGGCGCCGGATACACCGGATCTTCAGACGCAGCGGCGTCGCCTGCTGGAGGCCTATTGCCGTCACCAGCGCCCCCTCGTGGATTCCGCCCAGGCGTTGATGGGGTGCCGTTCACGGGCGGAGGATGTGGTTCAGGATGCGTTTCTCAAGTTATGGGAGCACGGCACGGGCCGGGGCGTCCGGGACGAGGGCAAGTTCTTGTTCCGGGTGGTCCGCAACCTGGCCATTGACCGGCTGCGGCGCCTGGCCCTTGAACGACGCCACGGGGGCTGCGATACCCTGGTGGAGCAGGAACCGGCGCCGGCGTCGTCATCGCCGGAGCAGCGGGTGCTGGTCTCGGACACTCTGCAGCACGTGATGGCGGCAGTGTCCGAGTTGCCCGGGCGTATGCAGCGGGCCCTGGAACTGCACCGCATCGAGGGGCAGACCCAACGGGGCGTGGCACGCCAGCTGGGCGTTTCGCCGACGCTGGTCAACTTCATGCTGCGCGACGCGCTGGCACACTGCCAAGCCAAACTCAATTCTGGCCAGGCGGCCTGATGTTCGGGCAAGGACAAACCGTATGCGACTGATCCGTTTGATTTTTAGTCATAATCCCGGCGCCCTGTCGCTGGCCCTGGCGGTCAGCCTGGTCAGCGCGCTGCTGAGCGTGGGGGTGATCGCCTTCATCAACCAGCGAATGGTCTCGGCGGCCGAGCTGGCCGACGGCGTGCTTTGGCCGTTCGTCGGCTTGCTGGTTCTGCTGCTGGTGCTCGCCTCCTGGGCGCAGGTGGCGCTGACCGCGCTGGGGCACCGGTTTGTCTACAGCCTGCGCCGGAAGCTGGTCAAGCGGGTTCTGGATACCGGCATCGAGCGCCTGGAGGCGATCGGTGGGGCGAATATCCTGGCCAGCCTGTCCAGCGATATTCGCAACATCACCCTGGCTTTCGTGAACCTGCCGCAGCTGATCTATGGCCTCGGGCTCAGCGTGGCCGCTTTCGCCTACCTGGCGCTGCTGTCGCTGCCCCTGTTCGCCATGACTCTGGCCTGGATGGGGGTGACCGTCGGCGTGGGCTGGCTGCTGGTCAACCGGCTGAGCTTCCATCTGCACCTGTTGCGGGAGTCGGAGGACCGCATCTACCAGGAATACGAGGCGGCCATCGAAGGGCGCAAGGAGCTGACGCTGAACCGTGACCGGGCGCGGCGCTACTACGACGAGGCGTTCGACCAGAGCGCGGAAACCTATCGCCATCATGTCACCCTGGCGGATCGTTACCACAGCATTGCCAGCAACTGGGCCAACATCATGGTGCTCGGCACCATCGGGCTGGTGTTTTACCTGGCCAATGGCTTGGGCTGGGCCGGCGCGGCAGTCGCCTCCACCTATGCCCTGACCATTCTGTTTCTGCGTACGCCCCTGGTGTCCGCCGTTGCGTCCCTGCCGGCGCTGATGTCGGCCCGGGTGTCGCTGGACAAGCTCGATCGCCTGGCTCTGGCGGACTACCGCCCCGGTTTCGAGCAGCCCGCCGGCAACCCCAACGGCGCTTGGCGGACCCTGACGCTGGATTCGGTGAGCTACCGCTACCCCGGTCAGGATGACGAGGAGCGGGGCTTCGACGTGGGACCGGTGCAGTTGACCCTGACGCGTGGCGAGGTGGTGTTTCTGGTGGGCGGCAACGGCAGTGGCAAGTCCACCCTGGCGCGCCTGCTCTCCGGGCTGTATCTGCCTCAGTCCGGCCGGATACTGCTGGATGGTGAACCGGTCGAAGGGGAGGGGTGGGCCCGGTACCGGCGCCTGTTCGCCTCGGTGTTCACCGATTTTTACCTGTTCGATCAGTTGCTCGCCGAGGACGGGGTCGACGCTCCCCGGGAAGCGGTGGACGCCTGGCTGGCGCGGCTGCACATGCTGGAGAAGGTCCGGATTGAACAGGGCCGGATACGCGACACCCGGCTGTCCCAGGGGCAGCGCAAGCGGCTCGCTCTGTTGCTGGCGTTGCTGGAGCAGCGGGACATCCTGTTGCTGGACGAGTGGGCGGCGGATCAGGATCCGCTGTTCCGGCGCCTGTTCTATCGGGAGCTGCTGCCGTTGCTGAAGGCCGGGGGCAAGACCGTGTTCGCCATCACCCACGATGACCACTACTTCGATCAGGCCGATCGCCTGCTCAAGATGGACGGCGGCCAGCTGACCGAACTGACCGGCGAGGAGCGGCAGCAGGCCAGCCGCGATGCCCTTCGGGTGGTCAGCCAGGCCCCCTAGCCCGGCGACCGCCCCGTTTCCCTCCGAATGGCCAGAAACCGTTAAACGGCGAGCCCGGCCAATCGTCTAGAAATGAGAATCATTTGCTCTGTTTGCCCGGTGCCCGCCACCGGTCGCGGGGCTGACGTTCTCACACATACGACGATTACGGGAGAAAGGTGATGCAGCACATCCATGACTATCTTGGTGTCGGGTTCGGCCCGTCGAACCTGGCCCTGGCGATCGCCACCCGGGAATTTTCCCAGGGGGGGCGGTCGGCCAACGTCTGTTTCCTCGAGCGCAAGCCCGCCTTCAACTGGCACGAGGGGATGCTGATCGACGGCTCCACCATGCAGATTTCCTTCCTGAAAGATCTGGCCACCCTGCGTAATCCGCAAAGCCGCTTTACTTTTATCAACTATCTCAAGGAGCAGGGGCGGCTGGAGGATTTCATCAACATCCAGACCTTTTTCCCGACCCGGGAGGAGTACAACGACTACCTGGGCTGGGCCGCCGCCCAGTTTGAGGATCAGGTGCACTACGGCCAGGAAGTGCAGGCGGTCGAGCCCTGGCTGGAGAACGGACGGCTGCTGGGCGTGGAGGTGATTTCCCGCAGCCAAAACGGTGAATCGCAGCGTCGCCGTGCCCGTCATCTGGTCTTGGGGCTGGGGGGCGCGCCGCAGGTGCCCGACGCGTTCGAAGGCGTGCGGGACCCGCGGGTTCTGCATTCGTCACAGTACCGTGGCCGCATTGAGCCGCTGCTGGCCGGGGCTGGGCGTCGGGTGCGGGTGGCCGTGGTGGGGGGCGGTCAGAGTGCGGCGGAGATCTTCGAGGACCTGACCCAGCGCTTTCCCCACGCCGATGTGGCCATGATCCTGCGGGGCACGGCTCTCAAACCGTCCGACGACAGCCCCTTCGTCAATGAAATCTTCAACCCGTCCTTCATTGACCGGATCTTCCAGCAGAGCGATGCCCGGCGGCATGAGCTGCTCACCGAATTCCGCAACACCAACTACGCGGTGGTGGACCTGGAGCTGATCGAGCGGATCTACCAGACCTTCTACCTGCAGAAGCTGCGCCGGGAGCCGCGTCACCAGATGCTGGCGCACCGGGAAATCGCGGCCGTGGCGGCCGACGAGGGGGGGCTTCGGCTCACCGTGCGCGACCTGGTGGCCGGCAACCAGAGCGAGCTGGGATTCGATGTGGTGGTGCTTGCCACCGGTTACCGGCGTGATCAACACCGGCAGCTGCTGGGTGGGCTGGACGCACACCTGGACGGGCTCGAGCCGGACCGCAACTACCGGCTCCGCCTGCGCAACAGCGATGCCTGCGTATACCTGCAGGGGTGCTGCGAGGCCAGCCACGGCCTGAGCGACACACTGTTGTCGGTACTGGCGATCCGTTCCCAGGAAATCGTCGAGTCCATCTTTCTGGGCCGATCCGCCGGGACCCGGAGCCAGGGTGAGCGCGAGTCGCAACTGACCACTGCGCTGTAACGACCTTCAACCGCATTCCCAAACCTGACGGAGGCGCCGGTGCCGGCGCCGATCGTGCATTGACCCTTGCTGGCAGGTGACACCATGAGTTTTGAAACGCAATCCTTCCGGAATTTCGCCGATGTCTTGTCCTTCCACGCCGGGGAACGCCCCGACGCCGAAGCGATCCGGCACCTCGTGCGGGACGACGCCCCCCCCGAGATTACCCGCTACGGTGACCTGGACCGTCGGGCCAGGGCCCTGGCGGCCTATCTGCAGTCGGAGCTCGGCGCCGTGGTGGGGGAGCGGTGCGTGCTCATGCTGCCCAGCGGGGCGGACTTCGCGGCGGCCTTTTTTGGCTGCTTCTACGCCGGCATGATCGCGGTGCCGGCGTTCCCTCCGGACAGTCACCGCCAGGCTTACCTGGAGCGTCTGGCCGGGATCATTCGGGACGCCCGGCCCAGGGCTGTGCTCGGGCTGACGGCGGACCTGGACCGCTGCCAGTCGCAGCTGCAACCCGGCTTGGCCGACGACTGCCGGCTGATCCGGGTGGATCAGGTGCCCGACGACTGCGCCGACGCCCTGCGGCCGCACCGGATCGACGACGATGACCTGGCGTTTCTCCAGTACACCTCCGGCTCAACCTCCGCGCCCAAGGGCGTGATGGTTTCCCATGCCAACCTGATGGCCAACGAGCGGGCCATGGCCCGGGGCTTTGGCGCCGGCGACGACGATGTCTGGGTCAGCTGGTTGCCCCTGTTCCACGACATGGGCCTGATGGCCGGTCTGTTGCTGCCGATCCTGCACGGGCACAGCGTCAACCTGATGACGCCCAAATTCTTCCTGGCCCGACCGGTACGCTGGCTTGAAGCGATCAGCCGCAACCGGGGTACCTTCTCCGGTGGTCCGGACTTTGCCTACCGGCTGTGCGCGGAGCGGGTGCGGGACGAGGACATTGCCCGGCTGGATCTGTCCCACTGGCGGCTGGCCTTTACCGGCTCCGAGCCGATCCGGCCGGAGACCCTGCGGCGCTTCTCTGAGCGATTCGCGCCCGCCGGCTTCCGGGACCAGGCGCTGGCGCCCAGCTACGGCCTGGCCGAAGCCACCCTGTTTGTCTCGTCCCATGCCTTCAACGGTGAGCGCCGGGAGCGCCGCTTCGACACCGCCCAGATGGCAGCGGGTCCGGCCCGCGAGGCCGTTCGCGAGACCACGCTGGTGGGGTGCGGCTGGACCGATGACGACCACGCCCTCCGTCTGGTGGACCCGGAAACCGGGGGCGAACTCGGGGAGGGCGAGGTTGGCGAGATCTGGGTCGCCGGCCCCAGCGTCGCCCAGGGCTACTGGCGCAACCCGGAGGCCACCGCCGCCACCTTCGTGGAAGCCGATGGCCGGCGCTGGCTGCGTACCGGTGACCTGGGCATCGCCCAGGGCCGGGATCTGTACATTGCCGGCCGGCAGAAGGACATGATCATCCTCAATGGCCAAAACCTTTACCCCCAGGATATCGAGGGCATTCTGGAGCGCGAGGTGGAACTGCTGCGTCAGGGGCGGGTTGCCGCCTTCCCGGTGCAGGACGACGCCGGAGCCGAGGGCATTGGTCTGGCGCTCGAGATCGGCCGGGGCGTCCGTAAGCTGGTGCAGCCGCGGATGATCTGCGACACCCTGGTCGAAACCCTCACCGACGCTCTGCAGGTGGCGCCGCAGCTGATCCTGCTGCTGGAGCCCGGCCGCCTGCCGCGTACCACCAGTGGCAAACTGCAGCGTTCGGCCTGCCGGGTGGGCTGGGAGCGCGGCCAGCTGGCGGTGTTCGCGGCTTGGCGTCAGGGCCGGATGCTGGAGGGTGCCGGTGCCGGCGAGAGCGCCGCTCGGCCCCCGTTGGTGCCGGAAGTCGTGGCCGCCTGGCGGGACATCCTGAACCGGCCGTCGCTGGCGCCGGAGGACCATTTCTTCGCCCTTGGCGGCGATTCGGTCGGCCTGATGCAGGTGGTGGCCCGGCTCAACCGGGAGCTGGGCGTGGACCTGGACCCGGGGGCTCTGTTCGAGCGGCCGAGGCTGTCCGACTTTTCCGCCTGGGTGGCGGAGCAGCGCGCCCGGGGCACAGGCCCGGGCCTGTCCCGGCGGCCCGTGGACGCGCCCATGGTTGCCTCCCACGCCCAGCAGCGACTGTGGTTCCTGGACCGCCTGGAGGGCGGCTCCACGGCCTACCACCTGTCCGGCGAGTGGCAACTGCAGGGGCGACTGGACGACGATGCGCTGCAACGCAGCCTGGATGCCCTGGCGGAGCGCCACGACAGCCTGAGGACCGTGTTCACGGAGGACGAGACTCACCAGGTCGTGCCGCGGGTTCTGCCGGCCCGGCCGGTGCCTCTGCACCGACATGATCTCTCGGCCAGCGATGCGCCGGAATCGGCGCTGGCGGAACTGAACCGGGGCTGGGTGGCCGAACCCATGAACCTGGAGCACGGCCCGTTGTGGCAGGCACACCTGGTACGCCTGGCCGAGGATGACCACCGACTGGTGCTGGTGATTCATCACATCATCGCCGACGGCTGGTCCGCCCAGGTGCTGGTGCGGGATTTCGCGGAATACTACGCCGCCTTCAGTGACAACCGGGAACCGGTGTTGCCGGCGCTGCCGGTGCAGTACGCCGATTACGCGCACTGGCACCGGACCCGGCTGGCCGAGGGGGAACAGGCTCGACAGTTGGCCTGGTGGACCGAGCAGCTGGGGCAGGAGCACCCGGTGCTGACCTTGCCCGCCGACCGGCCCCGGCCGCCGGCCCAGAGCCACCGGGGGGCGCGGGTCCGGTTCCGCTTCCCGGAGACGCTCAGCCGGCGCCTGCGCGAGCTGGCCCGGGCCGAGGGGGTGTCCCTGTTCACCCTGATGCTGGCGTTGTACAAGACCCAGCTGTACCGCTACTCCGGCCAGCGCGACCTGCGCGTGGGGGTGCCCGTCGCTGGCCGGGGCCGACCGGAAACCGAGGATCTGGTGGGGCTGTTCGTCAACACCCTGGTCATGCGCAGTCAGCCCGGGGCCGACCAGCCGTTCCGGACTTTCCTGGCCGGGGTGAGCGCCATGGTGCAGGGCGCCCAGGCCCACGCCGACCTGCCGTTCGAGCAGCTGGTCGAGGCCCTGCAGCCGGAACGTGACCTGCGCTACAACCCCCTGTGCCAGGTCAAATTCACCCAGCAGCTGCCGTTGCCCGAGGGCGTCGAGTTGCCCGGCCTGACCCTGACCATGCGGCAACGGGACGACGACACCGCCCACTTCGACCTGGGGCTGGACATCACCGACCGCGCCGAGGGAATCGATGGCGTGCTGACCTACGCCTGCGACCTGTTCGACGCGCCCAGGATCACCCGCTTCGCCGAAGAGCTGGTCAATCTGGCGGAGCAGGTGGTGGCGGACCCGGACCGGGCGCTGGGAGCGCTGGAGCTGCGGGCGGTGCCGTCGGTGCTGGCCGGGGATGCGGTGACGTTCGAACACCAGGACCTGGTATCGCTGTGGCACAGTCATCTGCGGTACAGCCATGACCGCCAGGCCCTGCAATACGAGGACGAAGCCTACGGCTACCGGTGGCTGGAGCAAGAGTCCAACCGGCTGGCCCGGGCCTTGCGCCAGAACGGCGTGACGGCCGAGACGCCGGTCGGGCTCTGCCTGGAGCGGTCGCCGGCGTTCGTGGTGGCGGTGCTGGCGGTGCTCAAGGCCGGTGGTGCCTTCGTCCCCCTCGACCCGAAGTGGCCGGCGCAGCGTCAGGTCTATGTGTTGCGGGACAGCGGCGCCCGGGTTCTGCTGTCGGAGGCCCCGGTGCCCGGCTTCCAGGGGCACTGGCTGGATGTCGCGGCCGGCGCCGACTGGCGCCAGGGGGCCGGCGAACCGCTGGCGGTCCGGATCCGGGCGGAGCAGGCGGCTTACCTGATCTACACCTCCGGTACCTCCGGCACCCCGAAGGGGGTGGTGATCAGCCACGGCGCCATCGCCAACTACGTGCAGGGGGTGATGCGGGCCCTGAACCTGCCGGCTTCGGCCAGCCTGGCCATGGTCTCCACCGTCGCCGCCGACCTGGGTCACACCGCCTTGTTCGGCGCCCTGTGCACCGGTCGCACTCTGCACCTGCTCAGTGCCGACCGGGTAATGGATGCAGAGGCCTTTGCCCAATACATGGCCCGTCACCGGGTGGACGTGCTGAAAATCGTGCCAACCCACCTGGCCGGCCTGCTGCAGGCCGACAATCCGGGCCGGGTGCTGCCACGCACCGCCCTGGTGCTGGGCGGGGAGGCCCTGCCGTCGCGACTGGTGCGGCAGGTCCGTGAACTCAATCCCGACTGCCGGGTGTACAACCACTACGGACCGTCCGAGTCCACCGTGGGCGTACTGATGACCGAAACCCGGGGCGAGGAGGCGGACGAGGTGGTGCCACTGGGCACGCCCCTGGCCAATGTCCAGGCGCGGATCGTGAGCGAGGAGCGACTGCTGTTGCCCCAGGGCGCCGAGGGCGAACTGGTGCTGGCGGGCGCCGGCTTGGCGCGCGGCTATCTGGGGCAGCCCGAGGCCACGGCCCGGGTCTTCTTCGCCGACCCGGACGCGCCGGGTCAGCGGCTGTATGCCACCGGTGACCGGGCCTGCCTGCGGGCCGATGGCCGGCTGGCGTTCCTCGGCCGCCAGGACGACCAGGTCAAGATCCGGGGCTATCGCGTGTCCCTGGGTGAGATTGCCCAGCAGGTGCGCGCCTTCCCCGGGGTGGTCGATGCCCATGTCCACGTGGACGACGACGGGCAGCTGGTGGCCTATCCCGTGGCCCCGTCGCTGGATCCGGAGGCCCTGCGGGCCGCCCTGGGACAGCAGCTGCCGGATTACATGGTACCGGCCCACATCGTGCCGCTGACGGAATTCCCCCTGACGGCCAACGGCAAGCTGGATCGTGCCGCACTGCCCCGGCCGGAGCGGGCGGCGGTAAGCTACGAGGCGCCCGAAACCGAGGTGGAGCGTGCTCTGGCAGCGCTCTGGACGGCGCTGCTGCCGGTGGAGCGGGTCGGTCGCCACGACAATTTCTTCAGTCTGGGCGGAGACTCCATCATCAGTCTCCAGGTGATCGCCCGTGCCCGCAAGCAGGGCATTCGCCTGACCCCCAAACAGCTGTTCGAGAACCAGACCATCGCCGAGCTAGCCCGGGTGGCCGAGGTCGGGGCCGGAGCGGCCGCCCCGGCGGCACCGGCGCATCCCGGCAGCGCATTCCCCCTGACCCCGATCCAGCGCCGGTTCGCGGCGAACCCCGGCAGCCAGCCCCATCACTGGAACCAGGCCCTGCGCCTGCGGGTGCCGGCACCGGCACCGCTGGATGTCCAGGCCCTGCGCCAAGCCCTGGCGGCGGTGGTCCGCACCCATTCGGCGCTGCGTTTCCGGTTCGACCTGGAGGCGGGCACCCAAACCCCGACCGACCGGGTGCCGGACGACTTGCTGTGGTCGGTTGAGGTGGCGGACGAGACCGCGCTGCTGGCGGCGTTCGACGACGCGCACCGAAGCCTGAACCTGAATCACGGACCGGTGTTGCGGGCGGTGCTGGCCACGCGGCCGGACGGTGCTCAGGTGCTGTTGATCACCGCCCACCATCTGGTCGTGGACGGAGTCTCCTGGCGCATACTTCTGGACGACCTGCACACCGCCTACCAGCAGCTGCGCGCGGGCCGGCCGGTTCGCCTGGCCGCTGAGAGTGCCGGCCTGCAGGACTGGGCGAACCATCTGCATCAGCGATCGGCGGACCGCTGCCTGGCGCAGGAACTGCCGTACTGGCAGGCACAGCGCCCGGAGGATGCCGAACTGCCCTGCGAGCGGCCGGAGGGCGGTACCCGCATCGCGGACGCCGGCTATCTGGACCAGAGTCTGGATCCGGACACCACCCGAGCGCTGTTGCAGGCGGTGCCCGCGGCCTGCCGCGCCCGTATCAACGACATCCTGCTGGCGGCCCTGGCCGACGCCCTGGCCGGTTGGACCGGTCGGGCCCGCAACCTGATCATGCTGGAAAGCCACGGCCGGCACGCGCGGGAGGGGGCCCCGGACGTAAGCCGGACCCTGGGCTGGCTGACCGCGATCCACCCGGTCACCCTGGAAGCCGGCGACGACCTGCTGGATACCCTGGCGCGCACCAAGTCGCGGTTGCGCGCGGTGCCGGGCGACGGCCTGGGCTACGGCCTGCTCAAGGAGCTTCGGCAGGCGCCGCTGCCGACCCTGACCGGCCGGGGACTGACGTTCAACTACCTGGGCCAGCTGGACGGCGCCGGAGACGCTGGTTTTGCGCTGGACGACGGTCCGCTGGGCGCGCCGCGCCATGGGGACGGGCCCATGGCCAATGCCCTAGTGCTGGACGGGCTGGTGCGCGGAGGTCGCCTGCATCTGCGCTGGAGCTACAGCCAGGCCCGTTTCGACCGTGCCCGGATCGAGGCCCTGGCGGCGGCGTACCGGCAGTCCCTGGAGGCGCTGGTGGCCATCCCGCGTCGGCAGGCCAGCCGGCTGACCCCCGCTGACGTGCCCCTGGCGAGCCTGGATCAGGCCCAGCTGGATGCCCTGGAACAACCGGAAAACATCGAGGACATCCTGCCGCTGGCGCCAATGCAGGAGGGCATCCTGCTGCACAGCCTGCTGCAGCCCGGCACCGGCATCTATCTCATGCAGGACCAATACGAGGTCCGCGGCGAGATGGAGTTTGAGGCATTCCGCTCGGCCTGGCAGGCGGTGGTCCGGCGCCACCCGATGCTGCGCACCGCCTTCCTCGGCCTGGACGGCGGTAACCCGCACCAGGTGGTTTACCGGGAGGTGCCATGCCCGGCCCAGTGGCTGGACCTGAGCCTGCTTGAGCGCGCCGAGGCGGAGGCGGAGCTGGAAGCGCTGCTGGCCCGGGAGCGGGAGGAAGGGTTCGATTTCACCCGGCCGCCCCTGCTGCGGCTGCGGCTGGTGCGTTTGGGCGACCGGGACTACCGCATCGTGCAGAGTCACCACCACGTACTGATCGATGCCTGGTGCCGTGGCCTGATGCTGGCGGAGTTCTTCGACCACTATCGCAATCTGCTGGCGGGGCGGACGCCCCGGCTGACGCCGGCTCGCCCCTATGCTGACTTCATCGCCTGGCTGCAACGCCAGGACGTCGACGGCGCACGGCGCTTCTGGCGCGATAACCTGAGCGGTTTCACCGAGGTTACCCCCCTTCCGTATCCGCGCGGCGGGCAGGGCGGGGATGCCGTCATCGAGGATGTCAGTGTTGCCCTGACGCCGGAAGAATCGGCGCGCCTGGCGGCCCAGGCCCGGGCTCACCGGCTGACCGTCAACACCTTCATGCAGGCGGCCTGGGCGCTGGTGCTGATGCGCCACAGCGGCCAGGACGATGTGCTGTTCGGGGTGACCGTGGCGGGCCGTCCCACCGAGCTGGAGGGCATCGAGGAAACCCTGGGGCTGTTCATCAACACCCTGCCGCTGCGTATCCGTCTGGCCGGCCACGGCGGCCGCGCCCTGGAACTGCTGCAGACGCTGCAATCGGCGAACGCGGCCATGCGCCAGCACGAGCACCTGTCACTGGCGGAGATTCAGCAACTGGCGGATACCCCCCGTGGCGAAGCCCTGTTCGACAGCCTGTTCGTGTTCGAGAACGTGCCCATGGGGGCGGAGGTCCTGCAGGCCGCTGAACAATATGGAATCCGGCCGCTGGCCAACCGCACCCATACCAACTACCCGCTGACCGTGGTGATCCTGCCGGGCGAACACTACCAGCTCCAGTTCAGCTTTGACCGAAGCCGGTTCCGCCCGGACGACATGGCCACGCTGTTGCAGCAGTTCCGTTGGGTGCTGGCCCAGCTGGCGGAGGATCCCGGCCAGCCCCTGGACCGGGTCCGCCTGCTGACCGAGGCCGAGCGCGGGCAGCTGCTTGCCCTGGGCCGGGGCGAGCCGGTGCCGGAGTGGCTGGAGCTGAGCTGGCTGGCGCGTTTCGAGGCTTGGGCTCTGGCGGACCCCGAGCGCACCGTGGCGATCTGCCAGGGCGAGCGCCTGAGTTACGGCGAGCTGAACCTCAAGGCCAACCGCATCGGGCACGGCCTGATCGACGCCGGGGTCGGGCCGGATCAGGTGGTGGCCCTCTACTCACCCCGCAACCTGGCGTTGCTGACCCTCATGGTCGCCACTTTCAAGGCCGGTGCCGCCTACCTGGCGCTGGACGAGCGGCATCCGCCAGCGCGCAGTGGCCGTATGCTGGCCAGCTGCGCTGCACCGGTGCTGGTGACCCCGGAGGACTGCCTGCCGCAGGTGGAGGCCATTCTGGCGGAAACCGGGGCGCGGCCGCGGGTGCTCACCCTGGAATCCCTGCTGGCGCGGGGCCGCGACCACAACCCGGCCCGCTACCCGGCGCTGGATCAGCGGGCGTACGTCATCTACACCTCCGGTTCCACCGGCGAGCCCAAGGGCGTCATGGTGAGCCACCGGGGCATGCTCAACAACCAGTTGTCCAAGGTGCCCTATCTGGCACTGGGCGAGGGCGACGTCATCGCCCAGACCGCCGCCACCGGTTTTGACATTTCGGTCTGGCAGTTCCTCACCGCGCCGCTGTTCGGCGGCCGGGTGGAAATCATCCCGGATGACATCACCCACGACCCGCAGCGGCTGGCGGCCACCGTGGCGGAGACCGGTGTGACCGTACTGGAAACCGTACCGGCGGTGATCGACGGCATCCTGTCGGCGGACCCCGTGGCGCTGCCGCACCTGCGCTGGATGTTGCCCACCGGCGAGGCGCTGGGGCGCGAGCTGGCCCAGCGCTGGTTCGAGCGCTATCCGCGCATCCCGCTGGTGAACGCTTACGGCCCCGCCGAGTGTTCCGACGACGTGGCCCTGCACACCCTGCGAAGCCAGGCGGACACCGCCACCGGCATCCCCATCGGCCGGTCCACCGACAACAACCGTGTGTACGTTCTCGACGCCCACCTGGAGCCGGTGCCCAGGGGCGTGGTGGGCGAGCTGTACGTTGGCGGCACCGGCGTGGGCCGGGGCTACGCCGGCCGGCCCGGCCTGACCGCCGAGCGCTTCCTGCCGGATCCGTTCGGCACACCGGGCGAGCGCCTTTACCGCACCGGCGACCTGGCGCGCTGGACCGATGCCGGGGTGCTGGAATACGTCGGCCGGGCCGATTTCCAGGTGAAGATCCGCGGTCAGCGGATCGAGCTGGGTGAAATCGAGTCCTGCCTGCTTGCCTGCGACGGCGTGCGCCAGGCCGTGGTCACGGCCCTGGACACCCCCCAGGGCACGCAACTGGTGGCCTACGTGGTGCCCCGGGAGCAGGCCCACCTGGCGGGCGAAGGGTTACGCGAGCGGCTTGCCGCCGAACTGCCGGCCGCCATGGTGCCCAGCCACTGGGTGGTGCTCGACCGCCTGCCGTTGAATGCCAACGGCAAGCTGGACCGCAAGGCGCTGCCCCGGCCGGCACTGGACGACCGCCCCTATGAGGCGCCGTCCGGCCCGCTGGAGGTGCGGCTCGCCGAGCTTTGGCAGGAGCTGCTGCAGGTGCCGCGCGTCGGCCGCCACGATCACTTTTTCGAACTGGGTGGGCACTCGCTGCTGGCGACCCGCCTGCTGTCCCGCATCCGTGACGCCCTGGGCGTGACCGTACCTCTGGCCCAGGCTTTCGAGGCCACCACCGTGGCGGCCATGGCCGAGGTGGTGGAGCGCCTGCAACGCCAGAGTCTGGACGACGGACGACTGGACAGCCTGGATGCCTTGATGACCGAACTGGAGGAGATCGAATAATGTCGGACAACGCCATGGCGCTGTCGCGCCGCTTCCTGGGCCTGAGCGTCGATAAGCGGCGGCTGTTCCTGGGCCAGTTGCAACGCCAGGGGCTGGATCTGTCGGCGCTGCCGATTCCTTCCGACGTGGCGGGAGCCGTTAGCCCCGCTTCCTACGCCCAGCAGCGGCTCTGGTTCATCGAACAGCTGGAGCCGGGCAACCCCGCCTACCATCTGCCCGGCGTCCTGCGACTGCGGGGGCCGCTGGACCGGTCGGCCTTGCAACAGGCATTCGATACCCTGGCCCGGCGTCACCACAGTCTGCGTACCCGGTTCCAGGCGGACGAGGGGGGCGACCCGGTGCAGGTGGTTGAGCCCGGGATCGAAGTGAACATCGAATCCCTGAGCGCGCGGACCGATGCCGAGTTCGAGGCCCAGGTCCGGGAGCTCGCACGGCGCCCCTTTGATCTGACCGAAGCACCGCTGTGGCGGGTGGCCCTGGTCCGGATGGGCGAGCAGGACCACCGGCTGGTGTTGTGCCTGCACCACCTCATCGCCGACGGCTGGTCGATCCAGGTGTTGCTGTCCGAGTTCGCCCAGGGCTACCGGGCCGCTGTGGCCGGCCAGGCGCCGGAGCTGCCGCCGTTGCCGCTGCAGTATCCGGACGTGGCGCTGTGGCAGCGGCGGGCGTTGGAAGCCGGTGCCGGCGAGGCGGACCTGGCCTACTGGCAGGAGCGGCTGGCGGACGAGCCGCCGGTGCTGGAGCTGCCCGCCGATCACCCCCGGCCGGCCCGTCAGTCCTTCCGGGGCGGCCGCCATCATTTCGTCCTGAACGATACCCTGGTGCAGGGGCTGAATGCCCTGGCCCGGGCCCAGGGCACCACTTTCTTCACCGTCATGCTGGCGGCCTACAAGGTGCTGCTGCACCGGCTCAGTGGCCAGACCGACCTGAGCGTTGGGGTACCGGTGGCCGGACGGGAACGGCCGGAGCTGGAAGGGCTGATCGGATTCTTCGTCAACACCTTGGTACTGCGCAGCGAGCTGGCGGCCGACGATCGTTTCGAGTCGGTGCTCGCCCGTGAACGGACCCTGGCCAGGGAAGCCCAGGCGCATCAGGCGGTGCCCTTTGAGCAGCTGCTGGACCACCTGCGGCCGGATCGAAGCCTCAGCCACAACCCGTTGTTCCAGGTGCTGTACAACCACCAGCAGCGGGACACTGAAAGCCTGGAACTGGCGCCGGGCCTGCGGGCCGAGTTGCTGTCCCTGGATACCGGCGCCGCTCAGTTCGACCTGGCCCTGCACACCTGGACCCTGGCGAACGGCCAGGTGGGCGGCAACTGGAACTACGCCCTCGACCTGTTCGAGGCGGAGACGGTGGCCCGCCTGCACCGGGGATTCGAGCAGCTGCTGCGCCAGATAGTGGCCGAGCCGGAGCGGGCCATCGGCGACTACGACCTGTGCACGCCGGAAGACCGTCAGCGGCTGCGGAGCTGGAACGCCACCGCTGTGGACTACGGGACGCCGGAGCCGGTGCACCGGCAGTTCGAGCGGCAGGCCGCGGCACACCCGGAGCGGGAGGCGCTGGTGTTTGGCGAGCAGCGCCTGAGCTATGGCGAGCTGGACCGGGCGGCGAACCGCCTGGCCCATGCCCTGATCGAACAGGGCGTGGGCCCGGACCAGCTGGTGGGCGTGGCGGCGCAGCGGTCGGTGGCCCTGGTGGTGGCGCTGTACGCCATCCACAAGGCCGGGGCGGCCTACGTCCCGATCGACCCGGAGCATCCGCCGGCGCGCCAGCGCCAGGTCCTGACCGACGCCGGCGTGCGCTTGGTGCTGAGCCACGACCCGGTGCAGTCGCAGCTGCCGGCGGTGGCGGGCGTGACCGTGTACAACCTGGACCGGTGGGACCTGTCGTCGCAGCCGGAGACGGCGCCGGCGGTGCGCATCCACCCGCAGCAGCGGGCCTACGTCATCTACACCTCCGGCTCCACCGGCCGGCCCAAGGGCGTGGCCAACAGCCACGCGGCGCTGTACAACCGCCTGCAGTGGATGCAGGCGGCGTACGGTTTGAGCGCGGACGACGCGGTGTTGCAGAAGACCCCGTACAGCTTCGACGTATCGGTGTGGGAGTTCTTCTGGCCCCTGATGACCGGGGCGCGGCTGGTCCTGGCGGCGCCCGGCGAACACCGGGACCCGGCGGCCCTGATGGCGCGGATCGAGCGGGAGGGGATCACCACCGTGCACTTCGTGCCGTCCATGCTGTCGGCCTTCCTGCACCAGGACGACCTGTCCGGGTGTGCCAGCCTGCGCCGGATCGTGTGCAGTGGCGAGGCCCTGCCCAGGGAACTGCAGGACCAGACCCTGCGGCGGCTGCCGCAGGTGGAACTGAACAACCTGTATGGCCCCACCGAGGCCGCCATCGACGTAAGTCACTGGCGGTGCCAGCCGGATGGACGCGCCAGCGTGCCGATCGGCCGGCCCATCGGCAACCTGCAGATCCACATCCTGGACGAGCGCCTGAACCCGCAGCCCATCGGCGTGGCGGGCGAACTGTACATTGGCGGGGCCGGTTTGGCGCAGGGGTACCATGGCCGACCGGAGCTGACGGCGGAGCGGTTCGTGCCGAACCCGTTCCGGCCCGGAGAGCGGCTGTACCGCAGCGGTGACTTGGCGCGCTGGTGCGCCGACGGCAGCGTGGAGTACCTGGGACGCCTGGACCATCAGATCAAGCTTCGGGGCCTGCGGATCGAACTGGGGGAAATCGAATCGGTACTGCGGGAGGCGGCGGGCGTGACCGACGCCGTGGTGGTGGCCCGGGACGGGCGCCTGGTGGGGTACGTGCAGAGTCCGGCCCAGACCGTGTCGCCGGAGGCCTTGCGGGCGGGCCTGAAAGAACGGTTGCCGGAGTACATGGTGCCGTCGCAGCTGATGGTCCTGGCGCAGTTCCCGCTGTCGGCCAATGGCAAGCTGGACCGCAAGGCGTTGCCGGAGCCGGAGCGGGAGACGGTGGCGTACGAGGCGCCGGTGGGGGAGACCGAACAGGCCCTGGCGTTGCTGTGGCAGGAGTTGCTGGGGGTGGCGCGGGTTGGCCGACAGGACAATTTCTTTGCGCTCGGGGGCGATTCGATCCAGAGCCTGCGGGTGGTGGCCCGGGCCAAGCGCCTGGGCATCGGACTGACCCCGAGACAGGTGTTTGAGCACCAGACCATCGCCGACCTGGCCCGGGTGGCGTCCCAGGCCGACACTCGCTCTCACCACGTGGTGGTGGAACAGCGTTTCCCGCTCACGCCGATCCAGCACTGGTTCTTCGAACAGGCCATGCCGCAGCCGGATCATTGGAATCAGGCACTGCTGCTCAGGCCCCGGCAGCCCCTGGACGGCGATGCCCTGGCCCGGGCCCTGGTGGCGGTGTATCGGCACCACGATGCCCTGCGGCTCCGGTTTGTCCGGGAGCAGGGGCAATGGCATCAGTACTACGCGGCCGCGGCGGATGGGCATGACCTGCTCTGGCGCCGGGACACGGACGCAGCGGAACTGACGGCAGCATGCGATCAGGCCCAGGCCAGCCTGGACCTGGCTCGGGGGCCCTTGCTCCGGGCGCTGCACGCGCGCCTGACGGACGGCTCCGAACGGTTGCTGCTGGTGGTGCATCACTTGGCGATCGACGGCGTGTCCTGGCGCATTCTGCTGGATGACCTGATGCAGGCCTATCGCCAGGCGGTTCAGGGCGAAACGATCGACCTCGGCCCGAAGGGCCTGCCGTTCCAGGCCTGGGCGGAACAGTTACCGACCGCTTGGGACGCGGACCTGCTCGCGGCCGAGGCCGACACTTGGTCGTCACTGCCGGCGCCAGTGCCCTTGCCCGGCGTACGCCCGGAGGGTGCCAACACGGTGGCTCACCTGGCCCGGGTCAACTGGACGTTGCCCAAGGCCCTGACCCGGGAGCTGCTGACCGACGCCCCCAGAGCCTGGCGCACCCAGATCAGCGATCTGCTGCTGACCGCACTGGGCGAAGCCCTGCATCGCTGGACCGGTCAGCCGGAGCACGTCGTGGCCCTGGAAGGCCACGGCCGCGAGCCCCTGACGGCGTCGCAGGACCTGAGCCGGACCCTGGGCTGGTTCACCAGCCTGTATCCGGTGCGCCTGATCGGCGGTGGCGATCTGCTGACCAACCTCAAGACAACCAAGGAAAGCCTGCGCCGGATTCCCAGGGGCGGCCTGGGTTATGGCGTGCTGAAGTACCTCAAGGGGCGTGATGACCTGCCCGGACTCGACGGTGCCGTACTGTTCAACTACCTCGGCCAGGTGGACGGCGACGGTGCCACCGAACTGGAGCCGGCCCCGGAAGCACCCGGCGCCATGAGGGCGCCGGACGCACCCCTGGGGTTTGAACTGTCCCTGGATGGCCAGGTCCGCGAGGGCGTCCTGTCATTCAGCTGCAGTTACAGTCGCGCGCGCTACGACGAAACGGCCATCGCTCGGCTGATGGCCCACCTGCGCGAGGCTCTGGAGGCGGTCGTGGCCACCTGCCGGGAAAGCGCGGGCGTGACGCCGTCGGACTTCCCCCTGGTTTCGCTCGATCCGGCGACCCTGGAGGCCCTGCCGGTCTCTCCCGACGCCATCGAGGACGTCTTGCCGCTGACACCGATGCAGCAGGGGCTGTTGTTCCACAGTGCGCTGGAGCGGACCTCCGCTGCCTACGTCAATCAGGTGTCGGTGACCCTGGACGACCTGCCGTTGGCCGAATTCAAGGCGGCCTGGCAGGCGGCGGTGGCGCGCCATCCGGTACTCCGTGCCGCCTTCCTGTCATTGCCCGGTGCCCCGGCCCCGGTACAGTTGATCCGGCGCGACCTGACCTTGCCGATCCGGGAACTGGACTGGCGGAGACAGGCCCCGATGACCCTGGACGCCCTGTGCCAGCAGGAGCGGGAGCAGCCTTTTGACCTGGCGAGCCCGCCCCTGATGAGGCTGACGCTGGTGCGGCTGGGCAAGTACCGCTGGCAGATGGTCTGGACCCTGCACCACATTCTGCTGGATGGCTGGAGCAGCGCCGCGCTGCTGGCCGAGGTGCTGACCGAAACCCAGGGCGGACATCCGACCCGGCCGGCCCCCTACCGGGACTACTTCCAGTGGCTGGCCAACCGTGATGCCGCCGCCAGTGAACGGTTCTGGCGCGACCAGCTGAAGGATCTGTCCGAACCGACCCGGTTGGCGCCACTGTTGGCCGGTCCCGACACCGTACCGACGCAAAACGCTGGCCTGGCGACCGTGACCCTGGCACCGGACCCGGCGCCGCTGCAGACGTTCGCGCGGCAGCGTCAGGTCACGCTCAATACCCTGGTACAGGCCGCCTGGACCCTGATTCTGCAACGCTATACCGGCTCGCGTCAGGTGACGTTCGGAGCCACGGTGTCCGGCCGGCCGGCGGCCGTGACGGGGATGGAGCATCAGCTCGGACTGTTCATCAATACGCTGCCGGTGCGCCAGGCACCGGCACCGGAACAGCGGCTGGGGGACTGGTTGCAACAACTGCAGGCCCACAACCTGGCGCTGCGCGAGAATGAACACACGCCCTTGTATCAGATCCAGCAATACGCGGGCCTGTCCGGCCGGGAACTGTTCGACACCCTGCTGGTGTTCGAGAACTTCCCGGTGGACGAGGCGCTGCGCAACGGGGAAGCGACGCCCCGGGTTGGAAACCTGAAGATCAGTGAGCAGACCCACTACCCCCTGAGCCTGGCGGTCGAGAACGGCCCCCGGGGGCTGCGGCTGCATTTGCATTACCGCAACGACCAGGTATCCCCGGCTCGGGCCGAGGCGTTGGCCGGCCATCTTCAGGCTCTGCTGGCCGCCCTGGTGGATGGCGATAATCCGTGCCTGTCGGACCTGCCCCTGCTGACGGAGGCGGAGCGCCGGACATGGGCGGCCTGGAACCGCCCGCCGCAGCCGCTGCCGGACGACCGGCCGGTGCCCGAACGGATCGCCGAGCAGGCCCGGCAGCGGCCGGAGGCGGTGGCGGTGGTGCACGGAGCGGAGCGCATCAGCTTCGGCGAGTTCGAGGCCCGGGCCAACCGTTTGGCGCACTGGCTGAGAGCCCGGGGCGTGGGCGCCGAACACCGGGTGGGTGTGGCGCTGGAGCGGGGCATACCGATGCTGGTGGCGCTGTACGCCGTTCACAAGGCGGGCGCGGCCTACCTGCCCCTGGACCCGGACTACCCGGGAGAACGCCTGCGCTACATGCTCGAAGACGCTGGCGCGCGGCTGCTGCTGAGCCACGGCCCGGCCCTGGCCCGCCTGCCGTCGGTGCCGGGGGTCGAGACGGTGGACTTGGAATCGCTGTCCCTGGCCGCCCAGCCGGCGACGGCGCCGGCGGTGCGCCTGCACCCGGAGCAGCTGGCCTACCTGATCTACACCTCCGGCTCCACCGGCCGTCCCAAGGGCGTGGCGGTGCCCCACGGTCCGCTGGCGATGCACTGCCAGGCCATTGGTGCCCGCTACGGCCTGACCCCGGAGGACCGGGAGCTGCACTTCCTGTCCATCAGCTTCGACGGTGCCCACGAGCGCTGGCTGACCGCCCTGAGCCACGGCACCCGCCTGGTCCTGCGGGACCAGGCGCTGTGGAGCGTCCAGGAGACCTACGACTGCCTGATGCGCGAGGGCATCACCGTGGCGGCCTTCCCGCCGAGCTACCTGCGTCAGCTGGCCGAATGGGCGGAACTGAAAGGCCAACCGCCGGGGGTTCGCACCTACTGCTTCGCGGGTGAAGCGTTCAGCCGTCAGATGCTCCGGCACGCCATCGAGCACCTGCGACCGGAGTGGATCATCAACGGTTACGGCCCGACCGAAACCGTGGTCACCCCGACCCTGTGGCGGGTGCCGGCGGAGACGGCGGACTTCGACAGCGCCTACGCGCCGATCGGCGACTTGGTGGGCGCCCGCCAGGGCTACGTTCTGGACCCGGACCTGAACCTGCTGCCGCCGGGCGTGGCGGGCGAGCTGTACCTGGGCGGCGCCTTGGCGCGGGGTTACCTGGACCGTCCGGGGGCCACGGCGGAACGGTTCGTGCCGAACCCGTTCCGTCCCGGAGAGCGGCTGTACCGCACCGGCGACCGGGTACGCCTGAACCGCGAGGGCCAGCTGGAGTATCTGGGTCGGATGGACCAGCAGGTGAAACTGCGGGGCTTCCGGATCGAGATTGGTGAAGTGGAAGCGGCGCTGAAGTCATGTTCAGGGGTCAAGGACGCCCTGGCGGCGGTGAAGGAGACCGGGGCGGGTCCGCGTCTGGTGGGGTACGTGTCTGGAGACGGTCTGGAGGAACGGTCCCTGAAGGCGTGGCTGCGAGAGCGGCTGCCGGAGTACATGGTGCCGTCGCACCTGATGGTACTGGAGCGGCTGCCGCAGCTGCCCAACGGCAAGCTGGACCGCAACGCCCTGCCGGAGCCGGCCGCTGCCCCGCGGACGCGGGAGGCGCCCCGGGGCGACCGGGAGTGCCTGCTGGCCGAACAGTGGCAGGCGGTGCTCGGTGTCGAGCAGATCAGCCGGGAGGACAGCTTCTTCGAGCTGGGCGGCGACTCGATTCAGTCGCTGGGCCTGATCACCCGGCTGCGCCAGGCCGGCTGGCGCCTGACGCCGAAGGCGGTGTTCCTGAACCCGCAGCTGTCGGCGATGGCCGCCGTCCTGGAACCGCTGGAAGAGGCGGCTGCCGTCACCGCCACGGTGGCCCGTGGCGAGCTGCCGCCGACGCCGATCCAGGCCCATTTCTTCGGACAACCGATGCGTGATCCCTCGCACTGGAACCAGACGCTGCTGTTCCGGATCCGGCGGCCGCTGGCGAGCCGCCCCCTGCGGGCGGCGGTCCAGGCATTGATCGACCGGCACGACGCCCTGAGGCTCGGCTTCCGGCGGCAGCCGGACGGCTGGTGCGCGTTTTACCGGGAGCGGGAGTCCGCCGACCGGCTGCTTCGGGTGGTGAACTTGGAGCGTCGGGAGGACCTTGAGGACACCTGCGCCGCCGCCCAGCGGGGCTTCGACCTGGCCGAGGGGCCGCTTGCCGCGGTGGTTCCGGTGAACCTGCCGGATGGCGGCCAGCGCCTGCTGCTGAGTGCGCACCACCTGATCGTCGATGGGGTGTCCTGGCGCATCCTGCTGGAGGACTTGGCCCGGGCCTATTCGCAGGCGGAAGCGGGCCAGGTGCCGGAGCTCGGGAGCCCCGGTGCCCGCTATCAAGACTGGGCCCTGCACCTGCACAAGGCCATCCGGTCCGGCCATTGGCACGCCGAACTGGATCACTGGGCGGCGCTGGCCGAGGGCCTGGAAGCCTGGCCGGTGGATAACCCGGACGGCCGCAATGCCACCATCGACGCCAGTCACTGCCAGTGGCAACTGTCGGCGGAGCGGACCCGCCGGCTGCTGCGGGAGACCCTGGCGGCCCGCTCCGCCGGGATTGACGACCTGTTGCTGGCGGCCCTGGCCGAGGGACTGCACCGCTGGGCCGGCCTGACTCAGCCGCTGGTGGCGGTGGAAGGTCACGGCCGCGAGCCGGTGGATGAAACCCTGGATGTCAGCCGGACCCTAGGCTGGTTTACCAGCCTCTACCCGCTGCGGCTGAGGGCCACCGGGGATCCCGAAACCACCTTCGATGCCGTTCGCCAGATTCGCTCCGGGGTTCCGGGTAAGGGGCTGGGGTACGGTGCCCTGCGCTACCTGGCCGAGCCGGAAGTACGGGCACGTCTGGCCCGGGTGCCGGAACCGCTGCTGGCGTTCAACTACCTCGGTCAGTTCGACGAGGCCCTGGCTGGGGATCGGTTCGAACTGGCCGAGGAGTCCCCGGGCGAGCCGGTCAACCCCTGGACGCCGCTGGCACGGGAGTTTGAGATCAACGGCCAGATCCATCAGGGGCGCCTGACGCTGAGCTGCCGCTACAGCAGCCAGCGTTACCGCCGGCGTACGGTCCAGCGCCTGCTGGACGCGGTCGGCCGCGCGCTCGATGCCCTGATCGACGCCACTCCGGCCCGTGTCGAACCGGTTTCCGGGACACGGTCGGTGGCGCCTGCCGGCGAGCCCGATCCGCTGGTGCGACTGGCCCGGGGGCCGGCGTCCGGACCGGTGCTGTTCTGTCCGCATCCGGTCAGCGGCACCGTGGTGGGCTACTACCCCCTGGCCCGTCGCCTGTCCGGGCACTGGCAGGTCTGGGGAATGCAGAACCGGCAGATCGTGGATTCACGCTGGCGCGACCGTTCTCTTGCGGCCATGGCCCGGGATTACGTCCGGGCCCTGCTGAAGCAGCAGCCCCAGGGACCCTACCACCTGCTGGGCTGGTCCATGGGCGGTGCCCTGGCACTGGAAATGGCAACGTTGCTGGAGCGGCTCGGTCGCACCGTGGCCTTTGTCGGGCTGGCCGACGGCTATGTGCCGGGCGCCGGTCAGCCCCGGGCTGGGGAGGGCCCGGGGCCCGCGCCCGAGGGCGTTGGGGAAGACCAGTGGCAGCAGCTGCTGGCGCTGGAGCAGCACCTGCGGCAGCTGGCCCGGGAGCACCATCCGCCCCGGCCGCTGAAGGCGCCGGTTCATGCCTGGTGGGCGAGCCGCTCCCCCGAGAGTAATGACAACGCGGAGGCGTTGCTGGCGCAGGCCATCGGCGGTCCGCTGGCGTCCTCGACCTGGCTGGATACGGACCATCTGGGCATCGTGCGCGAGGCCCGGTTCCTGGACCAGGTTGCCGCCTGCCTGGAGCGTCTGGCGCCGCCGGTCCCCGAGCCTTCATGCGAATGAGAAGATATATCATTTACATTAAAATTGATTTTCTTTAATATGAAGGCCCTTTTTTGGGGCACCGCGGGTGCCCGATGCCGGATTTTTGGACAACACACGGGACTCACTCATGAAACAAAAGGATATGCGCCATCGGACCTTCCGCGTCAGTCTCCTGGCGGCGCTGGTCGCCACCGCCTCCACCGGGGCGGTGGCCCAGGGTATGGACGACGAGGCGACGAAGCTGGATGAAATCGTGGTAACCGCCGACAAGGGGAATCCCCAGGGCCCGGACGAGGGCTACAAGGCGGAACGCAGTCTCACCGCCACCAAAACGGACACCCCGTTGTCGGAAACCCCCCGCTCGGTGTCGGTGGTTACCCGGGAACAGATCCGGGATCAGGGCGCTCAGACCCTGAATGACATTCTGGAGTACGTGCCCGGCATCTCCTCGGCGGGCTACCCGGCCGGGGATGCACTGGCCGGTGACATTTTCTATATCCGTGGCATGAACCAGCGCGACTACGGTTATGGCACCTACCGTGACGGCCTGCGGGTTCAGCCCAACGCCTACAGCACCTCGGCCGAGCCGTTCGGCCTGGAACGGGTGGAGGTGTTCAAGGGGCCGACGTCCGTGCTGTACGGCGAGAACGTGCCGGGCGGCCTGGTGAATCTGGTCAGCAAGCGGCCGACGGCGGAAGCCCAGGGGGAGGTGAACCTCAGCTATGGCAGTCACGACCGCAAGCAGGTTTCCGCCGACCTGTCCGGGGCGCTGGTCGACGATGGCCGGGTCCGGGGACGCCTGGTGTTCCTCAAGCGCTCGTCCGGAACCCAAACCGACAGTGTGCCGGACGATCGCTTCTACATTGCGCCGTCCCTGGCCATCGACCTGACTGACAAGGACACCCTGACGATCCTTACCCAGTACCAGAAGGACAACACCGAGATTCAGCTGGGACTGCCGGCGGCCGGTACCCTGCTGGAGCACCCGAACGGCGAGCTGGATACCGACACCAATCTGGGGCATCCGGACTGGGACGGGTTTGACCGGGAGTTCTGGACCCTGGGCTACGAATATGAGCACCGCTTCAACGACGACTGGGCGTTTCGCCAGAACGCGCGTTACGTCCGGTCGTTGGTGGATCGCCAGGAAACCTGGTGGTCGTTCCCGCCGGCCATGGGCGGACTGGCGGGCGATGGCTATGACGACTACGTCGTCGCCTACGGCCGCGACCGGGACAATGAGTCCCGGGTCTACGCCATCGATAACCAGTTGGTGGGGCACCTGAACACGGGCCGGGTCGAGCATACCGTCCTGGTGGGCGCCGGCTTTGACCGGGCGTCATTTGACCAGATCCAGTATGTTGGCAATACCGGGGCGGGCGAGTATCAGCTGATCAATATTTTCGATCCGCAATACCTCAGCGAGCCCGCGACCAGCCTCAAGGCTTCGGATGACGAAATCAAGCAGAACCTGGCCGGGGTCTATGCTCAGTGGCAAGGGAAGGCCGGTGGCCTGATTGCCCTGCTGGGCGGCCGCCACGACTGGGCCAGGAGTGAGTACGACGACCGGATCGGCAGCAACGACATGAAACGGACGGACCGTGAGTTCACTTGGCAGACCGGTCTGATGTACCAGTTCGCCAACGGCCTGTCGCCTTATCTCAGCTACGCCACCACCTTCGTGCCGGTGCAGCAGCTTGGCGACAGCTTCGAACCGATCACCGGCGATCAGTTCGAAGTGGGGGTCAAGTACGAGCCGGTGGGCCTGGACACCTCGATCACCGTGTCCGCCTTTGACCTGACCAAGGAAGACGACGTGGTGTATGACAACACCGCCGGCAACTATCGCCAGGTCGGTAAGACCGAGTCCCGGGGGGTGGAGCTGGAGGTCCGCAGTGATCTCAGCGAGAACCTCAGCATGACGGCGGCCTATGCCTACACCGATGCCAAGGTGACCGAGGACGCGGGCTCGCGCCTGGAGGACGAGCAGGTGACCGGCGTGCCCCGGCACCAGGCCTCGGTCTGGGCGAACTACCGGTTCCTGGACGGCGCCCTGCATGGGCTGGAGGCCGGTCTGGGCGTCCGCTACCTGGGCAGCCGTTATGCCTATCCGCCGGACTCCCTTGCCTACGGTACCCTCGAGACCGACGGCGAGACCTTGCTGGATGCGGCCCTGGGCTACGACCTGAGCCACAACTGGAGTGCCCGGGTCAACGTCAAGAACCTGCTGGACGAAGAGTACATCGCCGAGTGCAACAACGCCGGCCGTTGCTACTACGGTTCCGGCCGGACGGTGATCGGCACCGTCTCCTACCGTTGGTAATCGCGTAGCGTCAACCCGGTTGCGTCGGGGGCGGTTCGCCGCCCCCCTTTTTCGGGTTTTGAGAAAATCAGGCCCCGGCACGCCGGGGCCTTGCTGTTTTCGGGAGGGACGTCGGACATGGAGCGGACTCTGGAGGTGGCGCGGGGAGCACATCGCCCGGAGCTCCGGGCGACCTGGCTGGGGCTGCTGTTGCTGCTGGCTCTGGCGGCCTGGCAGGGCCTGCTGCGCGACCCGGCGCTGGACTGGCGGGCCCTGACCGCCCCCTGGCAGGCGCACCCCGACCTGAACGGACTGCTGCTGTGGGACGCCCAGCTGCCGCGCCTGGTGGCCGGCGTGGTGGTGGGACTCTGCCTGGGCTTGGCCGGGGCCCTGATGCAACTGATCACCCGTAATCCACTGGTGTCTCCGGACCTGCTCGGCATCACCGCCGGTGCTCAGCTGGGGGTGATTCTGTCGTTGCTGTTGCCGGCAACCCTGGGCCTGCCGGTGATTTTCTTCGGCGGTGTGACGGCGGCCCTGCTGACCTTTGCCCTGGCCGGCGGAGGCCGCACCACACCTCTGCGTCTGGTGCTGGCCGGC
The DNA here is from genome assembly GCF_001981305.1 of Marinobacter lutaoensis. GTDB lineage: Bacteria > Pseudomonadota > Gammaproteobacteria > Pseudomonadales > Oleiphilaceae > Marinobacter > Marinobacter lutaoensis. The sequence continues at coordinate 157,297 of NZ_MSCW01000008.1, forward strand.
GTGGCCATGGCCCAGGCGTTCTACGCCCTGATCACCCTGTTCCTGACACTGAACCAGCAGGCGGCCATGGTGGTATCGCTGTGGGACACCGGCTCCCTGAACCAGATGGGGTGGGCGGGTTTGAAACCGGCGGTCTGGCTGGTTCCGCCCCTGCTGTTGCTGGTGTTCCTGATGCACCGTCCGCTCAACATGACCCTGCTGGGCGATACCCAGATGCGGATGCTCGGGGTATCGCCACGTCGGCTCAAGGTGGTGGTGATCCTGATCGGCACACTGCTGACGGCGCTGGCGATCCACCTGGCCGGGCCCCTGGGGTTCATCGGCCTGGTGGCTCCCAATCTCGTGCGCTACGGGCTGGGCGTGCGCTGGCCGTCCCGGCTGCTGCCACTGGCAGCGCTCTGGGGCGCGGTCCTGACCCTGGCGGCGGATGTTCTGGTGGCGTCGCTGCCGCACTGGCTGGAGCTGCCGTTGGGGACGCTGTCCGCGATGCTCGGTGCCCTGGCGGTGCTGTGGCTGTTGCGCCTGAGCCGGGGCCGGAGCCTGCCGGGCCCGGCGGACGGGGGCGTGCCGGAGCCGGTCGGCCGGCGCCTGCCGCTGCGGCCGACGGTCCTGTTATTGGCCCTGGCTCTGGTCTGGGCCCTGTGGTCGGGTGTCTTGGGCGGGGACCTCCCCATTTCCCTGGCGGCGCTGGTGCGGGGGGACGGCTGGGCCTGGACTCTGCTTGACCTGCGTCTGCCACGCCTGCTGGTGGATGCCTTCGGTGGCATCCTGTTTGCCCTGAGCGGCCTGATTCTACAGGCCGTCACCCGCAATCCGCTGGCCAGTCCCAGCGTGCTGGGGGTGAGCCAGATGGCGGCGCTTGCGGTCCTGGCAGGCCTGGTGATGGCTCCCGATCTGCCGGTACCCTGGCGCCTGCCCATTGCCTGGGCCGGGGCGGTCCTGGGCTTGGGCCTGATCCTCGGGCTCAATCTGCGCCATGGCCTGGAGCCCTTGCGCCTGATCCTGACCGGCTTTGCCCTGACCGGCCTGGCCATGGCCCTGACCAGCCTGCTGATTGCCTACTACAGCCAGAACGTGACACTGGCGCTGGTGTGGATGTCGGGCAGCAGCTATGCCAGTACCTGGACCGAGGTCTGGAGCCTGCTGCCCTGGGTCGGTCTGGGGCTGCTGCTGGCCTGGCTTGGCCGGCGCTGGCTGGATCTGCTGGCCCTGGGCGACGGCGTGGCCGACAGCCTGGGCCTGGCGGCTGCCCGCAAGCGTCTGTGGCTGCTGATTCTGGCGAGCCTGATGATCGCGGCCGCCGTCAGTGTGCTCGGGCCGGTGGCCTTCGTCGGCCTGCTGGTGCCGCACGCGGTGAGGCTGATGGGGTTTCGCGGGTACCGCGACCGGTTGCGGGTGACCCCTTGGCTGGGTGCCTTGCTGCTGGTGTCGGCGGACCTGCTGGGGCAGCGCCTGCTGGCACCTCTCGACGTGCCCCTGGGCATTATGACGGCGGCCCTCGGTGCGCCGCTGTTTCTGCTGCTGTTGACCCGGACCTATCTGCGCAAGGGGTGAGGTGACGCTATGACGCGTGGTTGGTGGCTGTTTCCGATGCTGTGTCTGACCGGCTGGCTGCAGGCCGCCGAGCCGGTGGTGGCGTACCGCTCGGTCACGTTGCCTGAGTCGCCCCGGCGGGTGGTCAGTCTGGACGACCTGTCCACGGAGTTGCTGGTCTCGCTGGCCATTGAGCCGGTCGGGGTGGGCAATCTGGAGGGGTACCGGCGCTGGGTCGGGCTGGGGCGCGAGCACCTGACGCGCAGTCAGTCCCTGGGGTCGGCCCAGCAGCCCAACCTGGAACGCTTAGTGGCCCTGAAGCCGGACCTGATCGTTGGCGTGTCCAGCCTGCACGCTCCGCTGTTCGAGCGCCTGGATGCCATCGCGCCGACCCTGCTGTACCGGGTCTCGCTGGCGCCCTCAACTCAGGACGCGGTGAGCGCTGGCGAGCGGATGCTGACACATCTGGCCGGGTTGACGGGGCGGCAGCGGCAGGCCGGGCGGGTTCTGGCGGCACTGCGCCACGCCCTGGCTGACGCCCGGGCCGTGGCCGAACAACAGGGGATCGCCCGGGAACCCCTGGCGGTGCTGTATCCGCTGGTTCATCAGGGGCTGTTCATCGTGTCCAACGAGCAGACTCTGGTGGTCAGTCTGGCCAATCGCCTAGCCGGGCGAAACCCTTGGCCGCTGACGGAAGCCCATGCCCTGCATCGGCGCATCGAGCTGCGGGACCTGGCCCGGAAGCCGGACCTGAACCTGCTGTTCATCGGGGGCTTCGACCAAGCACCGTTCTTTGACAGCCCGCTGTGGCGGGCCCTGCCGGTGGCGCGTCGGCATCGGTACGGGTTCCTGACAAGCCCCTACTGGTCCTACGGAGGGCCCTGGTCGGCCACGGTCATCGTCCGGCAGATGGCGGACGCCCTGCGGGCGATGGGGCCACGCCAAGGCGGCTGAGATTCCTTAAATTTTCGCCGGGCCCATCCGTCTTTACCGTTGACAGGCGCCGGCCCCGGGGCCGGCATGGCAACCACTCCCATGGTCAGGCGAGGTACAACCATGAGCTTTGACAGCGACAAGACGGTATTCCAGGTGGTCATCAACGATGAGGAACAGTATTCCATCTGGCCGGACTACAAGGCGATTCCCGAAGGCTGGAAGGCGGTGGGCGTGAAGGGGGACAAGGCCACCTGCCTGGCGCACATCGAAGAGGTCTGGACCGACATGCGGCCCAAGAGTCTGCGCGACGCCCTGGCCGAGGCATGAGTCCCATGACGACGGTCAGCGAGCGGCAGGACACGGCCTTGGCGATCGAGGAGGGCTTCCCGGTCCGGGTCTCTCCGGCGGCAGCGCCCCTGTCGCTGGCGCGGGCCGGCGACAGTCTCCGGGCGCTGGTCGCGCGGCGCCTGGAGCAGGACGGTGCCCTCCTGTTCTCCGGCTTCACCGACCCGGGCGTGGCGGGCTTCCAGGCCTTTGCCGCGTCTTTCGGCCACCCGCTGCTGAGTTATGAGTTTGGTTCTACCCCCCGTAGCCGGGTGGCCGGCGAGGTGTACACCTCCACCGAGTATCCCGCCCATCGTTCGATTCCCCTGCACAACGAACAGGCCTACACCACCGAATGGCCGATGCGCATCTGGTTCTACTGCGCCCAGGCGGCGGCCGTGGGTGGAGAGACGCCGATCGCCGACAGCCGGCGGATTTATCAGCGGATCGACCCGGCCCTGAGGCGCCGTTTCGCGGAACGGGGCCTGCGGTACGTGCGCAACTACGGCAACGGCCTGGACGTGGACTGGCCCCAGGTCTTCAACACCGACGATCCGCGCCAGGTCGAGGCGTTCTGCCGCAGCAAGGGCATCGATCTGCACTGGAAAGACGATGGCGGACTGCGCACCAGTCAGCGCTGCCAAGCGGTAGCCCGGCACCCCCGGACCGGGGACTGGGTGTGGTTCAACCAAGCCCACCTGTTCCACGTCTCCGCCCTGGAGCCGGATATGCAGGAGGTGCTGCTGGAAACCGTGGGCGAAGACAACCTGCCCCGCAATGTCTATTACGGTGACGGTACCCCCCTGGAAAGCTCCGCGCTGGAGGACATCCGGGGCGTGCTCGACGAATGCCGGATCTGCTTCCCGTGGCGGACCGGGGACGTACTGATGCTCGACAACATGCTCTGTGCCCACGCCCGGGAGCCGTTCCAGGGCCCCAGAAAAGTCGTGGTCGCCATGGCCGAGGGGCATGGCTGCCGGCTCGGGGACCTGCCGGGCGAGGACACCCGAAACCCCTGAAGGAGGGCTCATGTCTGACACCCTGAACGTTGATTGCCTGCCCCTGCCCGATGGCGGGGTGTTGCGGGTCAGCCGCGCCGGCGAGCGCCTGACACTGGCGCTGGACGGGCAGCCCCGGATGCAGCTGAGGCTGTCTCCGGCGCAGCCGGGGCTGGCGGTTTCGGTGCTGGAATACGACGACATCGACGAGGCGCTCTGGGCGGCTGGCTACTGGCTGTTCGCCCGCCACCCGGAGTGTCAGCGTCTGCTCTGGTCCGGTCTGGAAGCCGCGCCGGAGTCGCGGGCGACGGGGCTGGTGGTGCCGTCATCCGAGGGGCTGGAGAGCTGGCGCAGCCAGTTCTGGCAACAGCCCCGGCCCTGGCTTCGGGGCCAGACCAGTGCCGGTTACCCGCAGCGCCCGGTGATGGCCAATGGCGTGCGTTTCCCGCAACGGCCACCGAAACCGGAGGGGGAGGTCTACCGTCGCTACGATGTCCGCTTGGGGGGCTGGATTTCCCTGCGAACCCTGGACATCGAACAGGATCTTGAGCGCTACCACCGCTGGCAGAACAGTCCCCGGGTCGCTGCCTTCTGGGAAGAGGAGGGCAGCCTTGAGCAGCATCGTGAGCACTTGCAGGCCCTGGCCGGTGATCCCCATTGCCTGCAGCTGATTGGCTGCTTCGACGACGACCCGTTTGGCTTCTTCGACGTGTACTGGGCCCGGGAAGACCGGATCGGCCCCTACTACGATGCCGGTCCTTACGATCGGGGAATCCACATGCTGGTGGGCGAGGAACGCTACCGTGGGCCGCACCGGGTGGCGAGCTGGCTGCCGGCGCTGGTGCACTACCTGTTCCTGGACGATCCCCGGACCCAGACCCTGGTGTCTGAACCGCGCTGGGACAACGAGCGCATGATCTCGCACCTGCAGCGGGTCGGCTTTCATCGGCAGAAGGATTTCGACTTTCCCCACAAGCGGGCGTCGCTGATGGCCCTGACCCGAGAGTGCTTTTTCGACCGGTGTCCCTTGTGCTGATTCCGGCGGGAGGTGAAGCATGGCGGATGCCTCGGCTCTGATTCCGGAGTTGGCGGCCCTGTTCACGGGGGATTTCGCTCATTATCGGGAGGTGCTGGTTGCCGCCACGGATCCGCGTCCGGCGTTCCCGGCCCGTGAACTGGTCCACCCCGAGGGGCTGACGTGGCTGCTGCGACGGTACGCCCCGGATCGGCCCGATGCCGACCTGCGGGCCCTGGTGTCGCAGTGGTCCCGCAGCTATTTCCTGCGCCTGACGGTGCCCACGCTGACCGCCAATCTGCTGCTGGACCGGGAGCTGCCGGTGGCCCTGGACACCCTGGAGATCGTGCTGGACCCGGAGGGACTGCCGGCGGCGTTCAAGATTCCTGACGCCGGTGTGCGCTGGCGGACACCGCCCGATGGCCCGTTTCAGCGTTTCCGGGTGCTGCTGGACGATAACTTCGCCCCGTTTATCGAGGCCATGAACCGTCAGGTGAAGGTGTCCCGCACGGTGTTGTGGAGCAACGCGGCCAATTACATCGAGTGGCTGGTTTCGGCCATGGCGGGGCGGTCGGTCCCGGAACGGAGACTGGCGGATGGCCGCGCCCTGATCGCCGCCGAGCAGCGGCCGGATGGCCGTCGTAACCCATTGCATGAGCCGGTGCGGTACGTGGCCCGGGAGGGCATGCCGTCACCGTTCCGGCAGCGTCGCCAGTGCTGCATCCGCTACCTGTTGCCCGGGTTGGGGCTGTGCGAGAACTGTCCGCACATTGATGACCCTCCCAGGGGCGTGACCAGGGCGCTCGCCGAGAACGCCTAGACGTGCACCGACGCGGATTGGACCGGGACCGCCACCAGGGTGAGCAGCCGGTCCTGCTCGGGCGCCACCCACGCCTCCAGCTCCCGGCCGTACCTCCAGTCCTCGGACAGGTCGGTGAGCAGACGGAGCCGGGCACCGCCGTCCGGCTGCCACTCCAAGACCTCGGCGTGCTCGAAGTAGAAGCGGGTGAGGGTCAGTGGATAGAGGGCCTTGAACAGGCTTTCCTTGAGGGAGAATACCCGGGTCAGGGTCGGGCCCGGATGGGCGTCCAGGTCCCGGGCGAAACGGCGCTGTTCGCCATCGGTCAAGATCTGGGGCACCAGTGTCCGGGCCCGAGGCGCCGGAATCACCGGCTCCAGGTCCAGGCCCACGCCGGCATAGTCCGAACGCCGGCCCACCACCGCCGCCGCGCGCCCCTCGCCGTGGCTGATGGAGCCCACGCAGCCGTCAGGCCAGCAGGGTGCCCGGTCCTCGCCACAGCCCGGTACTCGAGCCTGCCCGGTGACCCGTTGCAGCGCCGTCCGGGCGCACAGCCGGCCAGCCAGGTACTCGCTCTGCCGCTTGGCCACCGCCCGTCGCACCGAGGGCGGCGGCTCGATGCCGCAGTCCCGAAACTGGGCCTCGGTCACCACCACCGGTGTGAAGTTCAGGGCGACGAAGGTCAGACCCGGCAGTCGCCGGGCCCAGGGCCAGTATTCCTCCGGTGCGCCGCAGCAGACGGGCAGGGACGACATGCCAGGGGCTCAGACGTTGAAGCGGAAGTGGATGACGTCACCGTCCTGGACGATGTAGTCCTTGCCTTCCAGGCGCCACTTGCCGGCATCCTTGGCACCCTGCTCGCCATTGTACTGGACGAAATCGTCGTAACTGATCACCTCGGCACGGATGAAGCCGCGCTCGAAGTCGGTATGAATGACCCCCGCCGCCTGGGGCGCGGTGGCACCGATCTTGACGGTCCAGGCCCGCACTTCCTTGACGCCGGCGGTGAAGTAGGTCTGCAGGCCCAGCAGCGTGTAACCGGCGCGGATTACCCGGTCCAGGCCGGGCTCTTCCATGCCCATCTCCTCCAGGAACATGGTTTTTTCGTCGTCGTCCAGCTCCGAGATTTCGGCCTCGAGCTTGTTGCAGATGGGGACCACCACGGCATTTTCGGCGGCGGCGATTTCCCGGACCTTGTCCAGGTGCGGGTTGTTCTCAAAGCCGTCCTCGTTGACGTTGGCGATGTACATGGTGGGCTTGACCGTCAGCAGGCACAGCTCCCGGATCAGTGCCATCTGGTCCTTGTCCAGATTCATGCTGCGCACCGGCCGGCCCTCGTTCAACACCGGCAGCAGCTGTTCGAACATAGCCAGCTGGGCTTTGGCTTCCTTGTCGCCGCTCTTGGCGACCCGCTGTACCCGCTTGATCGCCTTCTCGACGGTTTCCAGGTCAGCCAGGGCCAGCTCGGTGTTGATCACCTCGATATCGGCCGCCGGGTCTACCTTGTTGGCGACGTGGATGACGTTGCCGTCTTCGAAGCAGCGCACCACGTGGGCAATGGCGTCGGTCTGGCGGATGTTGGCCAGGAACTGGTTGCCCAGGCCTTCACCCTTGGAAGCACCGGCCACCAGCCCGGCAATGTCCACGAATTCCATGGTGGTGGGGACCACGCGCTCGGGTTTGACGATATTGGCCAGGGTGTTCAGGCGGGGGTCCGGCATGGGCACCACGCCCGCGTTCGGTTCGATGGTGCAGAAAGGGAAGTTTTCCGCGCCGATACCGGCTTTGGTCAGTGCATTGAACAGGGTGGATTTGCCGACGTTGGGAAGGCCGACAATGCCGCAGTTGAATCCCATGGAGTGCCTCTGCTGGTGCTGAAAAAGTTGGCCGGATTATACCGGGGTACGGGTATGGGTGCGAGTGGGGCGCCTGGGACTCAGGCCGTTGCCCGGAAGCTGTGCAGCCGGTTCATGGCCGCGCCCAGCTTGCCGGTGGCCGCCTCCGGCAGAACCCGCATGACCTCGCCGAACACGGCGTCGAGCTGTTCGCTTTCCTGCTTGCCGAGCCGGCCCAGGACATAGCCGGTCACTTTGCGGCTGTCGCCGGGATGGCCGATGCCCAGGCGCAGGCGCTGGAAGTCGTTGCTGCCGAGATGAGCGATGGTGTCGCGCAGGCCGTTGTGGCCGCCGTGGCCGCCGCCTTTCTTGAATTTGGCGGTGCCGGCTGGCAGGTCCAGTTCGTCGTGGGCGACCAGGATCTGCTGTGGGGGAATCCGGAAAAAGTCCGCCAGGGCCTTGATCGCCAGCCCGCTGCGGTTCATGAAGGTGGTGGGATTCAGAAGGTGCAGGTCCAGGCCCTGCCAGTGGATGCGGGCATAGAGCCCATGGTACTTGCGTTCGGGGCGGAGCGTCTGGCCCGCGTCGCGGGCCAGCGCTTCGACGAACAGGGCGCCGGCGTTGTGGCGGGTATGTTCGTAGTCGGCGCCCGGGTTGCCCAGGCCGACCACCATAACAATATCCTGTGCCATCTGCCGTCGCCCCCGGCGGGATTACGCCTCGCCGCCTTCCTCGCCTTCGCCTTCAGCTTCGTCAGCCTTGGCACCCTTCGGCTTGTGAATGGCGAGTACCGGCAGGTCGTGTTCCGGACCCTGCTGCAGGGCCGCGATGCGAACGCCCTTGGGCAGTTTCAGGTCGCTCAGGTGAACCACCTGGTCCATGGCCACGTCGGTCAGATCAACCTCGATGTACTCGGGCAGATCCTGCGGCAGACAGATGATCTCGACTTCGGTCATCTGGTGGGAAACCACGCCACCTTGAAGCTTGACAGCCGGCGCGCTTTCCTCGTTCAGGAAGTGCAGCGGCACGTTGACGTGGATCTCGTGGTCCTTGTCGACACGCTGGAAGTCGGCGTGGGTCAGGATCGGCTTGTACGGGTGACGCTGCAGATCCTTCAGGATCACGCTTTCCTTCTTGCCTTCCAGATCGATGGTCAGGATGTGGGAGAAGAAGGCTTCGTTTTCCAGAGCCTTTTTCAGCTCGTTGTGCCAGATGGCAACCGGAGTCGCGTCCTGACCGCCACCGTAAATGATGGCCGGGATTTTCCGCTCCTCGCGACGCAGGCGGCGGCTCGCACCTTTCCCCTTGTCGTCACGAGGAAATGCTTGGATCACAAATTCCTGAGACATGCTCTTTACCTCATATGTCATCCGAACGGCCCGCGACCAGGCTTGGCCCGGATGAAGTTCCAGAAAAGCCGGAGTTGGCCTCCGGCTGACGAAAAGGGTCGGGAGCCCAAAGGCTCCCGACCCGAAAACTGCCGTATCTCGTGAAAGGTCCGAGGCGCGCGGCGCTCAGACGTTCTCGAACATGGCGCTGATGGATTCTTCGTTGCTCACCCGGCGGATGGACTCCGCGAGCAGGCCGGCCATGCTGAGGGGGCGGATTTTATCACAATTCTTCGCCTTGTCACCCAGCGGAATGGTGTCGCAGACCACCAGTTCATCCAGCTCGGAGGCGTTGATGTTCTCGATGGCCGGGCCCGACAACACGGGGTGGGTGATGTAGGCGACGACCCGGGAGGCGCCGTGTTCCTTCAAGGCATTGGCGGCCTTGCACAGGGTGCCGGCGGTGTCGACGATGTCGTCCACCAGGATGCAGGTTTTGTCCTTGACGTCACCGATGATGTGCATGACCTGAGAGACGTTGGCCTTGGGCCGCCGCTTGTCGATGATTGCCAGGTCGGCGTCGTCCAGCCGCTTCGCCACGGCCCGGGCACGCACCACGCCGCCCACGTCCGGGGAGACCACGATGAAGTTCTCGAAGCGCTGCTTCTCGATGTCTTCGAGCATGATCGGGGTGGCGTAAATATTGTCCACCGGAATGTCGAAGAAGCCCTGGATCTGGTCCGCGTGCAGGTCGACGGTCAGCACTCGGTCCACGCCGATGCTGGAGATCATGTCGGCGACGACCTTGGCGCTGATGGCGACCCGGGTGGAGCGCACACGACGGTCCTGACGGGCATAGCCGTAATAGGGGATAACGGCGGTGATGCGTGTGGCGGAAGCGCGGCGCAGGGCGTCGGCCATCACGATCAGTTCCATCAGGTTGTCGTTGGTGGGGTAGCAGGTGGGCTGGATGATGAAAACATCGTGGCCCCGCACATTTTCGTTGATCTCGACGGTGGTTTCGCCATCGCTGAACCGGCCGACGGTGGCCTGGCCCATGGGAATGTGGAGTTTCTTGGCGATGGCGTGTGCCAGCTCTGGGTGGGCATTGCCGGCGAAAATCATCAGTTTGGACACGACAGCATCCTTCTCAGTATCGGCGTTTGATTCAGACGAAGCGGGAGAAAGGTGGCTGGGGTGGTAGGATTCGAACCTACGCATGACGGGATCAAAACCCGTTGCCTTACCACTTGGCGACACCCCAGTATCGTGCTTTTTTGGCATCATTCCAGCTCTGTCAGCTTTTTGTGAAGAGGTGACAGGTTCACCCCTTTAGCTACGAACCCCGTGATGCCGGAGGGTTTGCTTTCCCAGATGATCCGGGCTGCGGATTCTGTCGGGAAACGTCCAAAAATGCAAGCCCCGGTTCCGGTTAATCTTGCAGGTCCGAATTGTGAAAGCCATTCCAGGCTTTGGTTAACCTCCGGATACAGTTTGCGAACTACATCCTCACAGTCGTTTCGGTACCTCGAGGCGTCTCCCTCAAAAGCGGGCGCTATTTTGATTTTTGGGGTGTCCCTTGTCAACCCCTCTTCGGAAAAAATCTTTCCGGTGTTGATGTGGCAGTCTGGCTTCAGCACCACGAACCAGTCTTCCGGCGGGTGGGCCGGGGTCAGCCGCTCGCCGACGCCCTCGCCGAAGGCGGCCTGACCGTGGACGAACACCGGCACGTCCGCGCCCAGGCCGAGGCCGATCCCGGCCAGGGTGTCGAGGTCCAGGCCCAGATGCCACAGGTGATTGAGTGCCAGTAGGGTGGTGGCGGCATCGGAGCTGCCGCCGCCAAGGCCGCCGCCCATGGGCAGGCGCTTGTCGATGGCGATGGTGACCCCCGGCAGACGGCGGCCGGCCCGGGTTTCGAGGGCCCGGGCGGCGCGCAGGATCAGGTTGTCGTCGTCCGGCACCCCGGGCATGGGTGTGGCCAGGCGTACGCCGGCATGTCCCGGCGTCAGGGTGAAGGTCAGCTCGTCGCCGTAGTCCAGGAACTGAAACAGGGTCTGCAGTTCATGGTAGCCGTCCGGGCGTCGACCGACGATGTGCAGAAACAGGTTCAGCTTGGCCGGGGCGGGCAGGGTGAGGGTCACGGGGTCGCCTCCAGGGCTTGCCAGTCAGCCACCACCAGGCGTACCCGTTTGTCCTCTTTCAGGGCGGTGATGCGGGCCGGCAGCGGCGGCAGTCCGGGGACGAACGCTTGCCAGCGGTCGTAGCGGATCTCCCAGCCCGACTGGCGCAGGAGGGTCAGCTGGCCGCGGTCATCGAACAGCAGCTGGAAGTCACCCTCCGGAGCTGGCAGGCCGCGAATCCACCAAGTCAGGCTGGTCAGCGGCAGCTGCCAGCCGGTGGCGGCCGCCACCAGGGCTTCCGGGTCGCCGGACTGGTAGCGGTCGCCGTTGGGCAGGGTCAGCTCGATGAAACCGGGGGTACCCTCAAGCGAGGTGCTGCCCACGCCCAGGAACGAGGACGACAACGCCAGACGGTAATGCTCGCCTTCCTGGCGCCACTGGTTGATCAGGGCGGTGCCACTGTCGCTGGGCTGGCGCACCGCCAGCTTGCCTGACAGCTGCCAGTGGTCGAACCCGCCCAGGGTCCGGGCCCGGCGTGACCAGTCCGCCGGGGGCTGGTCGGTCATGCCCTCGGGCAGCGGCGCCAGGGCGATGGATGTACAGGCCTGCAGCAGGGTCGCCAGCAGGGGGAGCAGCAACCAGCGGAACCACCGGGTCATGGCGTGCGTCCGCTCCCAGTCAGGCGCTGGATGGTTTGCCGCAGAATTTCATGGTCCGGGTCCTGCTCCAGGCCCTGCTGCCAGATGATCTGGGCCTGCTCTTCCTCGCCGGCCATCCACAGGGCTTCACCGTAGTGGGCGGCCACCTCCGGATCAGGGAAGGCCTCCCAGGCCTGCTTCAAGTAGCGGAGGGCGGGCATGAGCTGGCCTTCCCGGAACAGGACCCAGCCCATGCTGTCGAGGATCGCCGGGTTGTCCGGGTCCAGCTGCAGGGCCCGTTCGATGTAGTCGCGGGCTTCGTTCAGACGGTCGGTGCGGGTGGTGAGAATGTAGCCCAGGGCGTTCAGGGCCACCGCGTTGTTCGGTTCGGCCTGGACAATCCGGGTCAGGTCCTGCTCGGCTTCCGCCGGCTGGCCGAGGGCGTCCTGCAGCATGGCCCGGGCGTAACGGATCTGGGTGTTGTCCGGGTACTGTTCCAGGGCTTGATTGGCGGATGCCAGCGCCTGCTGCCGCTGGCCTTCGTCCAGCAACAGGTTGACCTCCAGCAGCCAGTAAGTCTCGGCCTGGGCCGGGTGGCTGTCCCTCAGTGACTGGATGCGGGCAAGCGCGTCCTGGAGCTGGCCACGGGCGGCCATCAGCGCGCTGGCCCGGGACAGTGCCGGGAAGTAATAGCTGCCCTGTTCCACCGCCTGGTAATGGTCGATTGCCGTGTCGACATCACCGGCCTCGTCGGCGATGCGGCCGAGGTAGTATTGCGCCTCGTTGGCATGCTGGCCCTGCTCCACCAGTTGCGACAGTTCTTCCCGTGCCAGTTCCTCTTGGTCATTTTCCATGGCGACCAGGGCATGGGAGAGGCGCAGTCCGGGCACGTCCGGGAACTGTTGCACCAAGCGGGCGAACTCGTCCTGGGCGGCCTGCAGCTCACCCTCGCTGATCAGCATGCGGCCATAGAGGGTGCCCATCTGCCGGCTGTCCGGAAACCGCCGGGTATTGCTCATCATGTAGTCGAGGGCCTCATGCTTGCGGCCGGTCTCGTACAGCAGGTCCCCCTTGAGGACAATGGCGGGCTGAAAGTTGTCATGGGCGTCCAGCAGCGGTTCCAGTCGTGCCAGGGCCTGTTTCGGTTGGCCGGTGACCTTCAGCAGCAGGGCGATGCCATACTCCAGTTCCGGCGTGTCGGGGTGGCGTTCCGCCAGTTGCTTGTACAGCGTCAGCAGCTCTTGCTGCTGGGCCGGCGCCAGGCTGCCCGCCATCACCGCCAGGCTGTCGAAATCGGCGTCTTCGCCCAGATTCATGATGGCTTCCATGTGGGCCAGCGCCGTGGCCAGGTCGCCACGCTTCACCGCCTGGATGGCGGCGATCCGGTGTGCCGGAAGGCTGTCCGGCTGTTCCTCGAGCCAGAGTTCGGCCAGCCGGGTTTGGGCGTTGTCGCCGTGCAGCGACTGGGCGATCTGCATGGCCCGTTCGATGACGCCCAGGTCGCGGGATTGCTGCGCCGCCTTGAGGTAGTTCACCAGGGTGACGTCATAGCGTCCGCGCTGGGCGGCGATCTCGGCGCTCAGGAGCAGGTACAGGACATCCGGTTCGAAATCGGCGTAGGCCGGGGCCGGCGGAGCGGGCTCGGTCTGGGCGGTTTGGGCCGCGTCTGGCTGAGACTGTGACGTGGGTGAGGATACGCTGGCGCAACCGGCGGCGAGGGTGAAAACGGCGCCGGCCAGACAACGGGCCATGAGTGGAGCGGATATGTGCATGCAGCTTCCCGTGACGGTTCGAGACACTTCAGAAAGACCCGGATTGCCACGAAATTGAGGTAGGTCGGGTCCCTGTCCAGAGCGAACCACTATAATGGCACAAGCATCTGAGCTTGCCCAACCCGTCCGAGTTTGCCGAAGGACCGCTGTCCGCGGGTGGCGGGGCGGGCGGCGGGTCGTTAAAATGACGCCATCTTTTCCTTTTGAAGCACAGGGTTTTTCGGGCTCGACATGGCACTGGTAACGCTGGGAATCAATCACCGCACGGCCCCCGTGGAGCTTCGGGAGCGTATTGCGTTCACGCCGGAACGGATGCCGGAAGCCTTTGCCGAACTTCGGGTGGCCTCCGGTGCCAGCGAGGCCGCGATCCTGTCCACCTGCAACCGCACCGAGTTGTACCTGGCCGGCGACGATGATTGCGCGCCGGCGGTGCTGCGCTGGCTGGCCGGGTTTCACAACCTGGACGTCGCCGATCTGGAAGCCGCGGTGTACGTACACCGGGACGCCGACGCGGTGCGTCACGTCATGCGGGTGGCGGCGGGCCTGGACTCCATGGTGCTCGGCGAGCCTCAGATCTTTGGCCAGCTGAAGGATGCCTACGCGCTGGCGCGCCAGCACAACGCCTGCGGCTCCTTCCTCTCCCGCATGTTCGAGCACTCCTTCTCGGTGGCCAAGCGGGTGCGTACCCAGACCGCCATTGGCGAGAACCCGGTGTCGGTGGCTTACGCCGCGGTGAGCATGGCACACCACATCTTTGCCGACATGTCCCGCAACCGGGCACTGTTGATCGGTGCCGGCAAGACCATCGAGCTGGTGGCTCAGCATCTGTCGGAGGCGGGGGTCCGGGATTTCGTCGTTGCCAACCGGACCCTGGAGCGGGCCCAGATCCTGGCGGAGTCCCACGGAGGCCGGGGCATCGTGCTGTCGGAGATCCCCGATCACCTGGCCGACGTGGACATCATCATTTCCTCCACCGCCAGTCCCCTGCCGATTCTGGGCAAGGGCGCGGTGGAGCGGGCCCTGAAGCGGCGCAAGCACCGTCCGTATTTCATGGTGGACATCGCCGTGCCCCGGGACATCGAGCCGGAGGTGGCGTCGCTGGATGACGTCTACCTCTACACCGTGGATGACCTGCGCCAGGTGATCGAAGAGAACATCCGTTCCCGCGAAGGGGCCGCCCGGGAGGCGGAAAACCTGATCGCCGACGGGGTCCAGGAGTTTCTCAACCAGTTGCGGGCGCTCGACGCCGTCTCCACCCTCAAGCAGTTTCGCCGCCGGGCGGAGATGATGCGGGACGCGGAGACGGAAAAGGCCCTGCGGGCCCTGCGCAACGGCGCGGACCCGGAGACCGTGGTGCGCAGCCTGGCCCGGGGGCTCACCAACAAACTGCTGCATGAACCGTCCGTCCAGGTCCGCAAGGCCACTACGGAAGGCCGCACCGAAGTCACCGAGTGGCTACGTGAGCTGCATCAGCTCGACGCCCTGGAGCCGGACGCGGCCACCACACCGGAAAAACTATGAAACCATCCATTCAGTCCCGCCTCGAGCAGTTGGCCGACCGTTTCGAGGAGGTCAGCGCGTTGTTGAGCGACGCGTCGGTCATCGCCGACCAGACCAAGTTTCGCGAGTTGTCCCAGGAATTTGCCGAGATCGAGCCGGTGGTGAAGTGCTTCCGGGCCTGGCGGGCATCGCTGGACGATATGGCCACCGCCCGGGAACTGGCCAGCGACGGCGACGCTGAGATGCGGGCCATGGCCGAGGAGGAGCTGAAGGCCGCCCGCGAGCGAAACGAGGCGCTGGAGGAGGAACTGCAGCGGCTGATGCTGCCGCGGGATCCGGATGACGGCAAGAACGTGTTCCTGGAAATCCGTGCCGGCACCGGTGGCGATGAAGCCGCGCTGTTCGCCGGAGACCTGTTCCGCATGTACTCCCGCTACGCAGAACGCCGCCGCTGGCAGGTGGAGGTGCTGAGCGAAAGCGAAGGGGAACACGGCGGTTACAAGGAAGTGATTGCCCGGGTGTCCGGAGACGGCGTGTACGGTGCCCTCAAGTTCGAATCCGGTGCACATCGGGTGCAGCGGGTTCCGGAAACCGAGTCCCAGGGGCGTATTCACACCTCCGCCTGTACCGTTGCCGTCATTCCGGAGGCGGACGAGGCCGAGGCGGTGGAAATCAACAAGGCCGACCTGCGCATCGACACCTTCCGGGCCTCCGGTGCCGGTGGCCAGCACGTCAACAAGACCGACTCCGCCATTCGCATCACCCACCTGCCCACCGGACTGGTGGTGGAATGCCAGGAGGAGCGCTCGCAGCACAAGAACCGGGCCAAGGCCATGAGTCTGCTGGCATCCCGGCTGCGCAACGCCGAACAGGAGCGGCAGCAGAAGGCGATGGCGGAAACCCGCAAGAGTCTGGTGGGCAGCGGTGACCGCTCCGAGCGCATTCGTACTTACAACTTCCCCCAGGGCCGGGTTACCGATCACCGCATCAACCTGACGCTGTACAAGCTGGACGAGGTTCTGGCCGGCGACCTGGACGCCGTCATCCTGCCGTTGCAGCAGGAACACCAGGCCGAACTGCTGGCCTCCATGGCCGATGACCAGTAAGCCCTCCCGGACCTGTGAGCAGCTGATTCGCGATGCCGTGGCCCGCATTGGCGGAGCGTCCCCGCGCCTGGATGCGGAGCTGCTGCTCAGTCACGTCACCGGTCTGAGCCGGACCCGGTTCCGGGCCTGGCCGGAACAGCCGGTGCCGGCGGACCAGGTCGAGGCGTTCGAGCGGCTGGTGGCCGGGCGAGTGGCGGGCCAGCCGGTCGCCTACCTGCTCGGGCATCAGGAATTCTGGTCGCTGCCGCTGAAGGTCAGCCCGGCCACGCTGATTCCCCGCCCGGACACCGAATGTCTGGTGGAGGTGGCACTGACCCTGCCGCTGGCCGAGCAGGCCCGGGTGCTGGACCTGGGAACTGGCACCGGCGCCATAGCCCTGGCGCTGGCCTCGGAACGGCCGGGCTGGCGGGTGGGCGCCTGCGACCGGATCGCCGAGGCGGTTGCGCTGGCGCGGTGCAATGCCGAGGCGTTGGGGCTGCCACTGCAGGTGTGGCAAAGCCGCTGGTTCGACGGCTTGCCTCCGGCCCGGTTTGACCTGATCGTTTCCAATCCTCCCTATATAAAGGAAGGCGACCGTCATCTGGGTGAGGGCGACGTGCGTTTCGAGCCGCCATCGGCGCTGGTGTCCGGGCCGGATGGCCTGAATGACCTGCGCGAGATCGTGCAGCGGGCGCCGGACTGGCTGGTACCGGGGGGCTGGCTGCTGGTCGAGCATGGCTACGACCAGGGCGCGCCGGTGCGGGCATTGTTTCAGGCCCGCGGCTTTGCCCGGGTGGAGAGCCGGCAGGACTATGGGGCGCGGGAGCGCCTGACCCTCGGTTGCTGGCCGGGGGCGGAGAAGGACTGAGGAGGCGGACATGCTCAGCGACGAGGAATTGCTGCGCTACAGTCGGCAGATCCTGATGCCGGCGTTCGATGTCGCCGGCCAGCGGCGCCTGAAGGCCGCGCATGTGTTGGTGGTGGGGGCCGGCGGCCTGGGCTGCCCGGTGGCCCTGTATCTGGGCGCAGCCGGTATCGGTCGGCTCACTCTGGTGGATGATGACGTGGTGGAGCTGGCCAACCTGCAACGCCAGGTCGCCTTCATCCAGGACGACCTGGGGCAGTCCAAAGCCGAGGTGCTGGCGGCGCGGGTGCGACGCATCAATCCGGGCATCGAGGTCCGGGCTCACCCGGTCCGACTGGATGGCCCGGCCCTGACCGAGGCGGTGGCGGCGGCGGATCTGGTGGTGGACTGTTCCGACAATTTCGCCACCCGTTTTGCTCTGAACCGGGCCTGTGTCGGCGCTCGGGTGCCGCTGGTGTCCGGCGCCGCGATACGGGGTGAGGGGCAGCTGTCGGTGTTCGATGTCCGCCTTGCCCACAGCCCCTGTTACCACTGCCTGTATCCCGAGCAGGGCAACGAGGACCTGACCTGTTCCGAAGCCGGTGTCATCGCCCCGGTGGTGGGCCTGGTCGGTTCCGCCCAGGCGATGGAGGCGATCAAGGTGATCAGCGGTGTCGGTGAGCCGCTGGTGGGGCGTCTGCTGCTGCTCGATGCCTGGCGGATGCAGTGGCGGGAAATGGCCCTGACGCCCGATCCGGGCTGTCCGGTCTGCGCCAGACGCTAGCCGCCCTCGGCTCCGTCCTTCAGGGCCCGGAACCTCGCAATCGCCGCCTGCCGGCTTGCCTTCAGATCCACGATCGGTCCGGGGTAGCCCTTCACCGTCGGGCCGTCCTGCCACGGCTGGTGAATGCGCTTGCTGTCCAGCGCCGCCAGTTCCGGCACCCAGCGGCGGATGAATTCACCGTCCGGATCGAAACGCGCACTCTGGCTGACCGGGTTGAAGATCCGGAAGTAGGGGGCAGCGTCGGTACCGGTGGAGGCGCTCCATTGCCAGCCGCCGTTGTTCGAGGCCAGGAACCCGTCCACCAGCCGTGACATGAACCAGGCCTCGCCGAGACGCCAGTCGATGAACAGGTTCTTGCTCAGGAACATCGCCGTGATCATCCGCAGCCGGTTATGCATCCAGCCGGTGGCGGCGAGCTGGCGCATCGCCGCGTCGACGATGGGGACGCCGGTCTGCCCGGCTTTCCAGGCCTCGAATGCCGGCCCGGTACCGTTCCAGTCCAGGGCTTCCGTTTCCGGCTTGAACGCCCGGTGCATGCTGACCTGGGGGTAGTGGTAGAGAATGTGGATGTAGAAGTCGCGCCAGGCGATTTCGTTGATCCAGCTGTCCACGCCTTCCCGGTTGCCGGCTGTGCGCGCCGCCTGGGCCGCCACCAGGCACTGGCGGCCAGAGAGCACGCCGCTGGCCAGGTAGGGGGACAGCCCGCTGGTGCCGTCGAGGGCCGGGACGTCCCGCCGCGTCTTGTAGTGCCCGGCCGCAGCGTCGAGGAACCGGGCCAGCCGGGCGTGGGCGGCGGCTTCGCCGGTGGCCACCAGGGCCGGGGGCGCCGGGTCGAAACCGTCCGGCACGGCAGCGATGGGCTTCGGTTCCAGTGCCTCGGCCCGGGGCCGCGGTGTCGGCAGGACCTGCGGAGGCTGGTGGTCGAGCCATTGCCGCCAGCGTCGCGAGAAGGGCGTGAACACCGTGTAAGGGGTGCCCTGGGCGGTGAGGATCTTGCCCACCGGGGCAACGCTCTGGTCCCGGTACTTGTTTACCGCCACGCCGTCGCGCTCCGCCCGCTGTTTCAGCGCCTTGTCGCGGCGTCGTTCATTGATACCGTACTCCTCGTTGAAATGAATCCGACGAACCCGGTGCTGCCGGGCGTGCTCGATCAGCCGGTCCAGGGCATCGTCAAACCGGTCCGCCCACAGGAAATGCATCGGGATGCCGAGGCGGGCCAGTTGTCGGGCCAGATCGTTGGCATGATCCACCACGAAGCGCACCCGAGCCGGTGACCAGTCATGGGCCTGCCACTGGCCCGGGGTCAGGATGAAGCAGGCACGTACCGGTGCGTTGCCGGCACAGGCGGCGGTGAGGGCGGGGTTGTCCGCCAAGCGGAGGTCGTTGCGAAACCAGACCAGTTCTGTCATGGGCGTATCCGTGTTCGGGGTTGGGGAATACGGGTAATTACCGTGGCTGCACCAATAAAATCACTAACTTGGATATTCGCTGGCGCCGCGCCTTTGGATTATAGTTAACCGATATTTGCCTTCCACGCAGCAGAGGATCGGTACCGAATGGAGCAGGAGTCCGAAGGCCGGCGCAACGGTGTCTGGGCGCAGCCCTACACGCTGGCTTCCGGTGAAACCCAGTATCACGAATTGGGCCATGTCCAGCTCTGGGTGACGTTGCTGGACCTGGAATGGCAGATCCGGGTCCGGTCGATCCAGGCGGAAGGTGATCCCTTCGACTGGACCGAACGGGTCGGCCATGTGCTGCCGGCGCAGGATGTACCGTTGCAACGCTTCATCCGGTCGGACCGTGGTACCGGCACGGTAACCTTCGTGCCGGCTCTGGCGGATCGGCCGACGGTGATCCGGCCGTTTCAGCCGCTGACCATTCCGGCCGGCCACCGGTGCGTGATCTACGTGGGTACCATGGTCTGGATGAAGGTCTGCGCCGGTCCGGCCCGGACGGTGTTGACGGAGATCCCGCTGTCCACGCCGCTGATGACCTGGGTGGGTCGCAACACCATGGAGGGGGAACTGTGCTACACCTCCTCCAGCTTTGCCCGGCTGGTTCTGGAGGCGGTGCCCAAGCGCCCCTGGCGGGCACTGACCCCGGTCACCATCGTCAACCGCCGGACCGAGCCGTTGCTGTTGGAACGGTTCAGCCTGCCGACGCCGTTGCTGCCGCTGTACCTGAATGACAAGGGGCAGCTGTGGACGCCGGGGGTGACGGTGGAGTGCGAGACTGACATGAACTCGGCGAGCCTGCGGGTGGAGCGGGGCCTGCACCAGGCCGCCGGCGCCTGTGTCGCCGTTGGCGAGGCGCGAGAAAAGATTTCCCGGGGCCGGCTGGTGCGGGCGTTCGACCGGATGTTTGGCTGATGACCCGCGGAGCATGAGGCATGATTGAGGATATCCAGGCTGGCCTGTCCCAGGCACTGACCGACATTCCCTGGGGCCAGTGGCTCAGTTCCCTGTTCCTGCTGCTGCTGGGACTGCTGCTGGCGTCCCTGGCGGGACGCAGCGCCGGCTCGCTGCTGGCCGACCGGGCCTCCCGTCATCAGTCTGCGATGATCCGCCGGCTGGTGTTCTACCTGGTGTTCCTGCTGTTCGCGATGGCCGCGCTGCGGGAAGCGGGGTTCTCCCTGGACGTGGTGCTGGGCGCCGCCGGGATCCTGACGGTGGCGGTGGGGTTTGCGTCCCAGACCTCGGCGTCGAACATGATCAGCGGGTTGTTCCTGCTGATGGAAAAGCCGTTCCAGATTGGGGACTTCATCGAGGTGGACGCCACCATCGGCGAGGTGGTGGGGATCGACCTGCTGAGCGTCAAACTGCGCACGCCGGACAACCTGTATGTGCGGATCCCCAACGAAACCCTGATCAAAACCCAGGTGGTGAACCGCTCCCGGTTCCCGATCCGTCGGCTCGACCTGACGGTGGGCATTGCCTACGCTGAGGATGTGGAGCGGGTCGAGGCCCTGCTGCTGCAGCTGGCCGAGCGGGACGCCATATGCCTGGAAGAACCCCGTCCGTTTGTCCTGGTCACCGACTTTGGGCCTTCGTCCGTGGATCTGCAGTTTTCCTACTGGGTTCCCAAGGACAAGGTGCTGGAAGGGCGCAGCGCCATGATGGTGGCGATAAAGAAAGCGCTGGACCAAGAGGGCATTGAGATTCCATTTCCCCATACCAGTGTGTATGCCGGCACGCACTCGGCGCCGTTCCGGGTCGAACTGCTGTCGCCGATGCACAGAGAAAAGGATGTACCGGATGCAGAAAAACACCAATGACACCAGCAAAACGACCCCGCCGACGCCGGCTGACCGCAAGGTCGCCCTGGGCTGGCGGGAGTGGGTGGCGCTGCCGGATCTCGGCATCCCCAGAATCAAGGCCAAGGTGGACACCGGCGCCCGCACCTCGTGCCTGCACGCGTTCCGGACCGAACCCTACACCCGGGACGGGGAGCGGCGGGTCCGGTTCTGGGTGCATCCGGTCCAGAACAACTTGCATGAGGTGGCCGAGTGCGATGCCCGGGTGCTGGACGAGCGCACCGTCTCGGACTCCGGTGGCCACCGGGAGTTGCGCCTGGTGATCGAAACCACGGTGGTGGTGGGCGACCAGGCTTGGCCCATCGAAATGACGCTGACCAACCGGGACTCCATGCGGTTCCGGATGCTGCTCGGGCGCACGGCCATGGCCGGACGCTCGGTGATCTACCCTGAAGCTTCCTATCTTGCCGGCCAGCCGGTGCTAAGGACTGAATCATGAAAATTGCTGTACTGTCGCGGAACAAGAACCTGTACTCCACCCGTCGCCTGGTGGAAGAGGGGATCAACCGCGGCCACGAGGTGCGGGTGATCGACTGCCTGCACTGTTCCATGAACATTACCTCCGCCAAACCCCAGATCCACTACCACGAGGAAGTGCTGGAGGACTTCGACGTGGTGATTCCCCGGATCGGGGCCTCGGTGACCTTCTACGGCACCGCCGTGCTGCGCCAGTTCGAGATGATGGGGGTGTTCCCGGTGAACGAGTCGGTGGCCATCACCCGGGCCCGGGACAAGCTGCGCTCGCTGCAGCTGCTGGCCCGCAAAGGGTTGGGGATGCCGGTGACCGGCTTCGCCAACAAGCCGGACAACGTGCCGGAACTGCTGCGCATGGTCGGCGGCGCGCCGGTGGTGATCAAACTGCTGCAGGGCACCCAGGGCATCGGTGTGGTGCTGGCGGAAACCCGTAAAGCGGCGGAGAGTGTGATCGAGGCCTTCATGGGACTGAAGGCGGATATCCTGGTGCAGGAGTTCATCAAGGAGGCCGGCGGTTCCGACATTCGCTGCTTCGTGATCGGCGACAAGGTCATTGCCGCCATGAAGAGGCAGGCCCCGGAAGGGGAGTTCCGCTCCAACTTGCACCGGGGCGGTTCGGCCTCGCTGGTTCGGATCACGCCGGAGGAGCGGCGTACCGCCATCGCCGCCGCCAAGGCTATGGGCCTGAACGTGGCCGGGGTGGATCTGCTGCGCTCCAGCCGGGGGCCGCTGGTGATGGAGGTGAATTCTTCGCCGGGCCTCGAAGGCATCGAGAATGCCACCGGCAAGAACGTGGCTGGCATGATCATCAACTGGACCGAAAAAAACCACAAGCCCTGGAAAACCAGAACCAAGGGCAAGGGGTAACGCATGGCCCGCGCGCCGTTTGAAATTGCCGGGGTGCAGGTGCCCCCCGGTACCCGCCGACTGGTGGAGGTGCCGGTGGCCCGGCTCTACACCCACACGCCTCTGCACATCCCGGTGGAGGTGGTGCACGGGCGCCGGGATGGCCCGGTGCTGATGGTGTGCGGCGCCATCCACGGCGACGAGATCAACGGTGTCGAGATCGTGCGCCGGGTACTGACCAACTCGGCCCTGCGCTACCTGCGCGGTACCCTGCTGGCGGTGCCCATCGTCAATGTTTTCGGTTTCGTTCAGCGGACCCGCTACTTGCCGGACCGGCGGGACCTGAACCGCTGTTTCCCCGGCAGTGAATCCGGTTCCCTCGGGGGCCGGATCGCCTACCTGCTGCGCACCCAGATCATGGAAAAGGTGACACACCTGATCGACCTGCACACCGGGGCCATTCACCGCTTCAATCTGCCCCAGATCCGTGCTGAGCTGACCAACCCGGAGACCATCCGCATGGCCGAGGCCTTCGGTGCCCCGATCATCCTCAACGCCAGCCTCCGCGAGGGTAGCCTGCGGGCCTACGCCGACTCCCAGGACATTCCGGTCATCACCTTCGAGGGCGGCGAGGCGTTGCGCTTTGACGAGGTGGTGATCGCCAGCGGGACCAAGGGCGTGATCCGGGTGATGCGGGCGCTGGATATGATCCCGGCCAAGAAAGGCCCGCGGGCCCCCAAGAAGCGTTCCGAAACCGCCGCCAATTCCCAGTGGGTGCGGGCGGACATGGACGGCATCATGCGCCCGGTGGCTAAGCTGGGACACAAGGTCCGTAAGGGCCAGAAGCTGGCGATGATCGCCGACCCCTTCGGCGAGACCGAGGTGGCGGTGATCGCACCCTGTTCCGGGATTGTCATCTGCGTCAACAACCTGCCGCTGGTGAATGAGGGCGAAGCCATCTACCACATTGCCCGGTTCGATGAGCTGAGCGAGGCGGAAAAGGTGATGGACTACTTCCTCAGCGAAGTGGAAACGGAAGTCAGCGAGGCGGTGGTGCCGGTCCATCCCTGGGACGAACTGCAAAAATGACGGAACACCGATAGGAGATGCCATGATCTGGGATCAGACGCTGATCGAACTGCCGCCCCTGCCCCGGGGCTTCCACCTGGTGACCAACGAGGTGCTGGCCCAGGCGCCCAGCCTGGCCAACTGCGAAGTGGGGCTGCTGCACCTGTTCATCCAGCATACCTCGGCGTCGCTGGCGGTGAACGAGAACGCCGATCCGGATGTCCGGGGCGACCTCGAGCGCCACTTCAACGTGCTGGTCCCGGAGCAGGCGCCCCACTACGCGCACGTGATGGAAGGGCCGGACGACATGCCGGCGCACATCAAGAGCGTGCTGATCGGCCCCTTCCTGACCTTGCCCGTCAGTCATGGCCATCTGGCCCTGGGGACCTGGCAGGGCATCTATCTGTGTGAGCACCGGGACCGGGCGGATGGCCGCAAGATTGTGGCGACGCTGCAGGGGCGCTGGTAGCACGCGTGCTTCCTTGACGTAAACGTCAGAGGTGGGCGCCTGCGGTGCCCGTGTGTGGAACTCCACCCATTTGCTGGGCCGGCGTGTGTGAATCCCCACCCATTTGCCCATCGGGCAGCGCCGGAATTTTCATCTAACTCGCTGGATTGTAAGTAATTTCCGAAACTGGTCCGCTCCTTGCTCCCTCTCAGGGCCACCGTGACCCTGACGGTCACGTCAAGCACCCGACAACCAGAATGACAAGGGAGCCTTTCCTATGAAAACCCAAGCTGTGATGGCGGCGGCCATTGCCTCCACGCTCGTAATGTCGACCGCAACCCAGGCCCAGGACCGTTCCGGCTGGCCCGAGAGCTTCACCGTAGGCACCGCCAGCCAGGGCGGAACCTACTTCGCGTACGGCTCCGGCTGGGCCAACTTCGTGGCGGAGAATCTGGGCGTGTCCGGCGGCGCCGAGATCACCGGCGGGCCGATGCAGAACATGGCGCTGGTGCACACCGGGGATCTGATGTTCGGCCTGACGACCCTGGGCCCGGCACGGGAATCCCTGGAAGGCAACAGCCCGCTGGCTCCGGGCATGAAAATGGACAACGTCTGCGCCATGTTCCCGATGTATGAGACGCCGTTCTCCATCACCGCCCTGGCCAGCTCCGGTATTACTTCCATCAGCGACATTCCCGACGGCGCCACCATCGGTTTCGGCCCGGCCGGCTCCACGTCCGACACCTACTTCCCGCGCATGATGGAAACCCTGGGCGTGAAATTCGAGCGCCGCAACGGCAGCTGGTCGGATCTGGGCGGACAGCTGCAGGATGGCCTGATCGACGTGGTGGCCTTTGCCGCCGGCATCCCCATCCCGGCGGTCAGCCAGCTGGAGGTGCAGACCAAGGTCAACATCATCGGCATGACCGACGAGGAAGTGAAGAAGATCACCGAGGCCTTCCCGGTCTCTGAGTTCACCATTCCGGCATCGACCTATCAGTCTCTGGACGCGCCGTCCCGGGTGGTGTCCATGTGGAACTTCGCCATGGTCAACTGTGACGTTCCCGAGAGCTTCGTGTACGAAGTGACCAAGCTGACCATGGAGAACAACGACAAAATGGTCTCCATCCACAAGGCTGCTCGTAACTCGGTGCCCGAGAACTACAGCAAGAACAACGTCCTGCCTTGGCATCCGGGCGCTGCGCGCTGGTTCAACGAACACGGTTACACCATCGACGCGAGCATGATCAAGCAGTAACCGACCCGAGCCGGAGGGCCGCCGAGGGCGGCCCTCCGCCGTGCCGTCGGCCAGGGGCCGACACGGTTTTTCTGTAAACAGGGCTAAACATGACCACTGAACACCCATCCCAAGACCGCCTCGGGCAAACACCGGGAACCCTCATTACCGACGACGACCACATGCTCGCCCACAACGTGGACGAGGAGCCGGTCGAGGCCAACCGCCGGCTGTTTCAGGGCGGTTTGCTGAAATTTGTCGTCCTGCTGGCCATCGCCTATTCGGCGTTTCACCTGTACACCCTGAACATCGCCCCGCTGGAAACCTGGTCGTTCCGTATCGTGCACATCGCTGGGGCGCTGGTGCTGGGGTTCATTCTGTTTGCCGGGGCCCGGTTCGTGTCCGCGGACGAGGGCGAGGCCCGGCGCCGCTGGACCACCTGGATCAGCGCCGTGGCCCTGCTGCCGGCGCTGTACGCCCTGTACCAGGGCTTCGCCTTCTATCAGGCGATTCGCGGAGGCGCGATGCGGATCGCGCCGGATCTGGAAACCTGGCACTTCGGCTGGCCGCTGCTGGCGGCGACCGGTACCGGCATCGTCATGTCCTGGTTCCACCGCCGTGACCGTGCCCGTTTCAGCGTGCCGGACCTGGTGCTGGTGGTGACCTCGCTGGCGGTCGCGGTGTATTTCCTGGTGGTGTACAACACCCCCATGCGTATGTCGACAGGGACGTCCTTTGCCCCGGTTGGCATCTCCTTCGCCGCCATCGCCGGCACCGCCCTGATCATGGAGCTGACCCGGCGCGTGGCCGGGCTGGCGCTGGTGGTGATTGGCTTGGTGTTCCTGGCGTATGTCTTCGCCGGCCCCTACCTGCCGGGCTTCCTGGGTTACCCGGGCCTGTCGGTGCAGCGGTTCTTCAGCCAGGTCTATACCGATGCCGGTATTCTGGGGCCGACCACGGCGGTGTCGTCCACCTACATCATTCTGTTCATCATCTTCGCTGCTTTCCTGCAGTCCTCGAAGGTGGGGGACTATTTCGTGAATTTCGCGTTCGCGGCGGCGGGCCGTTCCCGTGGGGGACCGGCCAAGGTGTCCATCTTCGCGTCCGGCCTGATGGGCATGATCAACGGCACCAGCGCCGGCAACGTGGTGTCCACCGGTTCCCTGACCATTCCGCTGATGAAACGGGTGGGCTACAGCAAGCAGTCCGCCGGCGCGGTGGAGGCGGCGGCCTCCACCGGTGGTCAGATCATGCCGCCGATCATGGGCGCGGGTGCCTTCATCATGGCGGAGATCACCGGCATTCCCTACACCGAGATCGCCATCGCGGCCCTGATTCCGGCCATCCTCTACTTCGCCTCGGTCTACTTCATGGTCGACTTCGAGGCCAAGAAGCTGGGCATGCGTGGCATGCGCTCGGACGAGCTGCCGCACTTGGGACGCCTGATGCGTCAGGTTTACCTGTTCGTGCCGATCATCATTCTGGTGGTGGCCCTGTTCCTGGGCTATTCGGTGATCCGCGCCGGTACCCTGGCGACCGTGTCCGCCGCTGTGGTGAGCTGGATCTCGCCCAATAAGATGGGCTTGAAGTCCATTCTCAAGGCGCTGGAGCAAGCCTCCTACATGTCGATCCAGATCATCGTGGTGTGTGCCGCCGCCGGTGTCATCGTGGGGGTGATTTCCCTGACCGGGGTCGGTGCCCGGTTCTCCTCCCTGCTGCTGGACGTGGCCGCCGCCAGCCACCTGCTGGCGCTGATATTCGCCATGTTCATTTCCATTCTGCTGGGCATGGGCATGCCGACCACCGCAGCTTACGCGGTCGCCGCCTCGGTGGTCGCGCCGGGCCTGGTGCAGCTGGGCATCGAGCCGCTTACCGCCCACTTCTTCGTATTCTATTTTGCCGTGGTGTCGGCCATCACGCCGCCGGTGGCGCTGGCCAGTTACGCGGCGGCCGGCATCTCCGGTGCCAATGCCATGGAAACCTCGGTGGCGTCGTTCCGGATCGGGATTGCGGCCTTTATCGTGCCCTTCATGTTCTTCTACAACAGCGCGTTGCTGATGGAGGCTGGCTGGTTCGAGATCGCCCGTGCCCTGGTCACCGCCACCTTTGGGGTCTACCTGCTGTCCGGTGGGGTGATCGGCTGGTTCGCCCGTGCCCGCGCGCCCTGGCTGATCCGCCTGATGCTGGTGGCCGCCGCGCTGTTGATGATCGAGGGTGGCCTCTGGACCGACCTGGCCGGTCTTGGCCTGACGGTGCTGGCGTATCTCATCCAGCGCCAACGGGGGGCGACCCTGGCGGCGGCCTGAGACGGTGGCCGCCGCCGGCCCGGCCGGCGACCGCGTGGGTGCGGTTGCCGTGCCGGGCGCCGGCGTCTAATCTGGCGTTTTTGGGCGGGTAAGGGGTGTCATGACCTACCGGATCGGTGCGAGTGTTCTGTTGCTGCTGACGGTCGCCGCGGCCTGGGTGCTCGGAGGCTGGTTCGGCTACCGCCAGGTGGAACAGCAGAGCCTGGAGGAGTCCTTCCGCTACCGGCAGCTGGTGGCGAATGAACTGAACCGGTACCTGCCCATTCCGGAGCTGATGGCGGAGCATCCGTTGCTGGCCGAGGCGTTGCGCTTTCCGGACAATCCGGAGGTGCTGCTGCGGGCCAACGAGGAAATGCAGCGCATGGCCACCATCGTCGGCAGCTCCGATGTCTACCTTATGGACCGCACCGGCCTGACCATCGCCGCCAACAACTACCGTCAGGAAGACAGTTTCGTTGGCCGCAACTTCAGTTTCCGGCCGTATTTCTATGAAGCCCTGGCCGCCGGGGACTCGGCCATCTACTTTGCCCTGGGGTTGATGTCCGGAGTTCGTGGTCTGTACTTCTCCCACCCGGTTCGTGACGACGCCGGCGAGGTGCTCGGCGTGGTGGCAGTGAAAGTGCTGGTGCACGAGCTGGAGTCCCAGTGGCATCGGCCGGCCGCGCTGCGGGAGGCGGAGATGGTGGTGCTGGACCGGGACGGCGTGAGTTTCCTGGCCAGCCGGCCCCAGTGGCTGTACCGGGATTTCTCCGGCCCCGATTCGCCGCCGCTGTCGCCGGAGGTCCGGCAGCGTTATCCGGACCGGGACCTGACGCCGATGAACCTGCGGCTGTTGCCGCGCCCCTGGGGGGTGTCTGAGCCCTCCGGCAAGATTCGTCTGGAAGACGCGGGGGCGTGGCGGGAGTACCTGGCGGTGCGCACGCCCCTGCCCAGGCTGGACTGGACCTTGCAGGTGATGGTATCCACCCGGTCGGTGCTCTGGACCCGCCTGGGTTTCGTGCTGGCCGGCGGGGTGATTTATGTCGGTGCTTTCCTGGCCTGGCTGTACCTGCGCGAGCGCTACCGACGGGAGGCCGAACTGGCCCTACGGGGCGAGCAACTGGAACGGCGGGTGGCGGAACGCACCGCTGACCTGGAACGTTCAAACCGGCAGCTGCTGGCGGAAATCCGTGAGCGGGAACGGGCCCAGAGCGAGCTGAGGGAAACCCAGCAGGAGCTGATTCAGGCGGCCAAGCTGGCGGTGCTCGGCCAGATGTCCGCCGGCCTGAACCATGAGATGAACCAACCGATCACCGCGATTCAGGCGTATGCCCGCAACAGCCGACGTTTTCTGGAGAAAGGCGCCCTGGACATGGTTGATGCCAACCTGGCGGAAATCGTCACCCTGTGCGGCAAGATGGCGGAGCTGACCCGTCAGTTCAAGGTCTTTGCCCGCAAGTCCGAAGGGCGCCCGGCGGTGGTGGATCTGCGCATGCCGGTGGACGCGGCCCTAAAAATCATCATGGCTCAAAAGGACAGCGAAGGCATCGATATCCGTTGGCAGCGGCCCGAGCGGCCGGTGCTCTGCCATGGCGACCTGATCCGCATCGAGCAGGTGATGGTCAACCTGCTGGCCAACGCCGTGCAGGCGGTGGAGGGACGGGCGCAGCCGGAGATCACCATCGACATCGGCGAGGAGTCGGGACACTGGCGGTGTCGGGTGCGGGACAACGGTTCCGGGCTGCCGGCGAACACCGAACAGATTTTCGAGCCGTTCTTCACCACCAAGTCGATGAAGCGGGGCCTGGGACTCGGTCTGTCCATTTCCCGCCAGATCGTGGATGCCCTGGGGGGACGGCTGACCGGTCATAACCGCACCGACGGCCCGGGTGCGGAATTTGTATTGATCCTACAGAAGCGTGAGACAGCGGAATGAACAAACCTTCGGTCATCTTTGTGGACGACGACCCCCACATCCTCCAGGCGATGGCCCAGAGCCTCACGCTGGAGGACCTGCCGGTGGCTTGTTTCGAGGACGCCGCCAGTGCCCTGCGTACTCTCGGCCCGGAGTTCGAGGGCGTGGTGCTGTGCGATTACAACATGCCCGGCATGGACGGGCTGGACATGCTCCAGCAGGTCCGGGCGGTGGACGACGCCATCCCAGTGATCATCCTGACCGGGCAGGGGGACATCAGCACGGCGGTGACGGCGATGCAGCAGGGGGCCTATGACTTCATCGAAAAGCCTTTTGACCACGACGAGCTGATCGAGCTGCTCCGGCACGCCCTGGAAAAACGCCATCTGGCACTGGAGAACCGCCGTCTGAAGGCCCAGTTGCGGCAGATGGCCAAGCCCGGCCCCCGGATTCTCGGCAACTCGCCGGCGATGCAGCGTGTGCTGGCCACCATCCATCCGATCCTGGAAACCTCCGCCAACATCCTGTTGCACGGCGAGACCGGCTCCGGCAAGGATGCCCTGGCCCGTTACATTCACGAAAACAGCCCCCGCAGCGCCCATAACTTCGTGGCCATCAATTGTGGCGCGGTGCCGGAAAACCTGATTGAGAGCGAGCTGTTTGGCCACGAACCCGGAGCCTTCACCGGCGCCGACAAGCTGCGCATTGGCAAGATCGAGTATGCTCACCAGGGCACGCTGTTTCTGGATGAGGTGGAAAGCATGCCGATGCCGTTGCAGGTGAAGCTGCTGCGGGTACTGGAAGAACGGATGGTGGAACGGCTGGGTAGCAATCAGGTCCGGCCGGTGGATGTGCGCATCATTGCCGCCACCAAGGCCGACCTGAAGCAGCTCAGCGACGAGGGCCGCTTCCGCCAGGATCTCTACTACCGCTTGAACGTGGTGAAGGTGGACATCCCGCCGCTGCGTGAGCGCAAGGAAGATATCCCGCTGCTGTTTCACCACTTCGCGCTGATCGCCGCCGCCCGCTACGACCGGGAAAGCATTCCCCTGGACGCCAGCCAGACGGCGCGGTTGATGCAGCGTTCATGGCCGGGCAACGTGCGGGAGCTGCGCAACCTGGCCGAACGCTACGTGCTGCTGGGCCCGGCGGCCCTGGACGAGAACGAGCGGGCCGGCGCCGGCAACATCTCGGGGCGCCAGACCCTGGCGGAAATGATGGACAGCTTCGAGCGCTCGGCCATCATCAGTGCCCTCAACGCGTGCCACGGCAGCATCAAGGACACCATGGTGCAGCTGGGCATTGCCCGCAAGACCCTGTACGACAAGATGAAGAAGCACGGCCTGGACAAGGCCCAGTTCAAGGACTGATCGCGCCTCAGGGCGCGATCTTCCGTTTCAGGGCCCGGGTCAGCGGACGCGGCAGGCTGGGCAGCGAGCGCAGCAGCCAGGGCAGCATCTTGCGCTTCAGCCCGGTCAGTGACTCCGGAATCATCACCTCGATCAGGTGCGGACCGGGCATCGACCAGGCATAGTCCAGCGCTTTCAGCAGGGCGTCGGTGGTGCTCACCCGGGTGCCATGCACGCCCAGACTCCGGGCGAGTTGGGCGTAGTGGGTGACCGGTCGGCTGATGTCGAGCTGGGCCCGGGCCTTGTCGCCGGCGCCTTCGGCTCCCACCCGCTCCAGTTCCACGTTGAGGATGGAGTAGGCGGCGTTGTTGAAGATCACCGTGGTCACGTTCAGGTTTTCCCGGGCCATGGTCCACAGTGCCTGGATGGTGTACATGGCACTGCCGTCGCCGACCAGGGCCAGCACCGGCCGGTCCGGGCAGGCAATGGCGGCGCCCACGGCATTGGGCAGGCCCTGACCGATGGCGCCGCCGGTCAGGGTCAGCAGGTCGTGCCGGGGCGCGCCGGCGGTGAGGGCATTGAGCATCAACCCGGAAGTGATGGCTTCATCCACCAGAATGCAGTGTTCCGGCATCCGGTAGCCAATCGCTTTGCATACCTTCTCGGCGGTCAGCTTGCCACGGGGGCGTGCCGGGCGGGCGGCGGGTTGCCGCGGGGGTTCCGCCGTGCCGGCCCCCAGCGCCTGAACCAGGGCTTCCAAGCTCGCCAGGCTGTCCTGTTCGGGCGTAGCCAGGGTGTGCAGGGTGCAGGTGTCGGGGACCAGGTAACTGGGCTTGCCGGGGTAGGCAAAGAACGACACCGGAGCCTTGGCGTCCACCAGTATCAGCTGATCGAACGCGGACAGCTGCAGGGTCGCCAGTTCCGCCAGGTAGGCGATCCGTTCCACCGGCGGCAGGCCCGCGCCCCGCTCCAGACGGGTGGGGAAGGTCTCGGCGAGCAGGGTCACGCCACAGTGGGCGGCAAGGCGTCCGGCCGCTTCCAACGCCGGCGCCCGCAGGGCCCGGCCACCCAACAACAGGGCGGTCTTGGCGCCGGTACGGATGGCCTCGGCCACGGTCTCGACGGTGGCGCTGTCCGCCGCCGGTGGCTGGGGTTGGGGCAAGGGCGGGCAGGGGGTCGCGCCCTCGCTCCAGGACACATCCGCCGGCAGGATCAGGGTTGCCACCTGGCCGGGCAGGCCACGGGCTGCGGCAATCGCTTCCGCGGCGTCCCGGCACAGGGTTTCCGGGCTGCGGGCGGTACGCACGAACCCCGGGGATACGTTGCGGGCCACGGTTTCGATGTCTGACTGCAGCTGGGCGTCGTATGGAACATGGTCGGTGGCGTGGTCGCCGACGATGTTCAGCACCGGCACCTTGCCCTTGCGGGCATTGTGCAGGTTGGCGAGGCCGTTGCCGAGGCCGCAGCCGAGGTGCAGCAGGGTGGCGGCGGGTTTGTCTGCCATCCTGGCGTAGCCGTCGGCGGCACCGGTGGCGACACCCTCGAACAGGGTCAGGACGGCCCGCATCCTCGGCTCGCTGTCCAGGGCTGCGACAAAGTGCATTTCACTGGTGCCGGGGTTGGTGAAGCAGACATCGATGCCAGCCTCGACCAGCGTGTTCATCAGGGCATGTGCGCCGTTGCTCATGGCTCTCTCCCACGGTTGAAAAGGTGAGTCGGTGGTTAGCGTCCGGTCAGAATGGAGCGGGCGGCCGCCCGGGCGGTCAGGATGCAGCCTGGCAGGAAGGTGCCTTCCAGCGAGCGCTTGCCGTTGGCGCCGCCACCGCCGAACCCGGCCGCCTCGCCGACGCAGTAGAGCCCGCCGATGGCCTCGCCGGCCGGGTTCAGCACCCGGCTTTGCAAGTCGGTGTGCAGGCCGCCGAGGCTCTTGCGGGTGGTCAGCTGCATGTGGATGGCGATGAAGGGTCCAGCGCCCGGTTTCTGCAGCGGTGCCGGCTTGCAGGTGCGCAGCCGGTCCGGGCCCCACTGGCGGGCGTGCTGGATCATCCGGATCTGGGCGTCGTTGTGCAGTTGCCGGCCTTTGCTGAAGTTGGCGTCGAAGTCATCCACCGTGGCCTGGAGAACGGCCGGGTCGATGTCCAGGGTGCAGGTGAGCGCGTTCATCTTCCGGGCCAGACCCGCTAGGGTGTCGTCCACCAGGAAATGGGGACTTTCCTCACTCATCTGGCGCACCAGCGGCGCGTTGCCCAGCAGCAGTTCCCTGAGAAAACGCAGGAACTGCCGGTCCCGGATCCGGGCGTTGTGTTCGGCCCCGGAAATGGCGAACTCTTTCAAGGCGATGCGCCGGTTCAGCAGATGCCAGGTCCAGGGCTGCTCTTGGGCGGCGACCCGCTGGCACAACCAGTGGGTATCAAAGCCCGTGACCAGTGGCTCGGGGCCAATCCGCTCGCCCCGGTGATTCAGCCAGAGCGCCGACTTGCAGGGAATGGTGGACAGGCCGTGGCCTTCAAAATGGGGAAAGGGATGGGGGAAACCGGCGGCGTAGTTCCACATTTCACCGGCATGGCGGATGCGGGCTTCCAGGTGGTCTTCGGCCCAGTGGTGCAAGGCACCGTCGGCCAGGGGGTGGGCCCCGTTCAGCAGGGTGGCCGGTTGGGGCCGGTCCTTGGGCCAGTTGGCGCGGCATTCCCGGTGGTTGCCGTTGAGGCCCCCCATGGCCAATACCACCACCGGCGCTTTGATGCGCACCTCGCGGCCGCTGGGTTCGTGCACGGCCAGGGCGCCGTGAACCTGGCCCGCCTGGTGCTCCAGGGCGGTCACCCGGTGCTGGTGCAGCAGGGTCAGGCGCCCGCCCGGGTCGGCCCGGTGCAATGCCGTCACCAGGCAACGGACCAGCGCCAGGCCGGTGCCCCAGACAATGTGATAGCGGGGCAGGCTGTTGCCATCGCCGAACCGGCCCCGTTCGACCCAGTTGACTGCCGGCAGGAATTTCAGGCCTTCGGCGCGAAGCCAGTCGTAAACCTCTGGGCGGGAACGTTCGACGTAGTGGCGGGCCCACTGCATCGGCCATGGGTCGGTTGGATCGAGCTCGCCAAAGCGCAGCCAGTCGCGCAGGGCGCGCTCGGGGGTGTCGGGAATCTTCAGACGCTGCTGCAGCGGTGTGCCAACCAGTGCCATGCCGCCGAAGGCCCAGCGTGCCAGCCCGCCGAAACGCTCCGGGCGATCGCGGTCCACGAGGGTGACCGAGCGGCCGGCGCGCAGGGCCTCCAGTGCCGTGACGATGCCGGCAAGTCCGCCCCCGGCGACGACGAGATCTGAGGAAATGACCTGGCTCATGGTGTGTATCCTGGATCGGTTCTTGTTGTGTTTTTCCAGACCTTAACCCGCTATGATGAGGACGGAATTGACCTTGGAGGCCAAGAAAATTGACATTAGAGGCCACGGTGTCCATCGGTTGGGTCAATACGGTGATCGACACGGCCCAGAGGCTGGGTGTTGAGCCCGATTCCCTGCTGCGGATGGCAGAGTTGCCGGCGGAGTCCTTGTCGTGGCCGCGCTGGCCCATCGATTTCATCACCCGGCTCTGGCACGCCGCCGAGCGCGGTACCGGCGATCCCGGCTTCGGACTGAAGGTGGGGGCAGGGGTGCGCCCGGCCAGCATGGACGTGGTGGCCTTCGCCATGCAGTCCGCCGCGACACTGCGGGAAGCCATTGCCCTGGTGCAGAAATACCAGCGGTTGATCTCCGACGGTGGCCGCTTCCAGCTGCTGCCGGGAGGTCGAAGCACCTGGCTGGTGTATCACCCGCGCCAGGGGCGGCTGGCGTTCAGCCCCCACCAGATCGAAGCCGTGCTGGCAGCGGTGGTCCGGTTTTCGGACTGGATCACCGGCTGCGGCGTGCGACCGCTGCGGGTGCAGTTCAGCCAGGGGCGGCTGGGGCCGCTGACGGGCTACCGGGCGGTGTTTGCCTGCCCGGTGGAGTTTGAGCAGGCCTTCAGTGGCCTGCTGCTGGCCAACGATGTACTGGACCGCCCGCTGCCCCAGGCCGACCCCAGGCTGGCGGTGCTCCATGAACGGTTCAGCGCCGGCCGCCTGGCGGCACTGGAGCGCGACGGTGCCGAGCTCCAGAATCTGGGTCGCTGGCTGTCCGAGCGCATGGGCCAGGGGGTGCCTCGCCGGGCCGAGGCGGCCCGGGCCCTGGGCATCAGTGAGCGCACGCTGGCTCGCCGGCTGGCGGCCCGGGGGCAGACCTTTCAGGGCCTGGTGGACGAGACCCGGCGAGCCCTGGCGTTGCAGGCGGTGGCGCAAAGCCGGCGCCCGCTGGCGGACATTGCCCAGTTCCTGGGCTTTGCCGAGGTCAGCACCTTCTATCGCGCGTTCCGGCGCTGGACCGGCCTGCCACCGGCCCGTTGGCGTCGGCAGGCTCGGGGCTGACGGTTCCAACTCAGGAGCGAGTTACAGTCCGTATACAAACGATGCAGTTCTCCCGGTGATCCGGTCGGCCGGCTCCGTTATCATTCCAGGCCGTTTCCCCGCCGCCTTGTCGGCGTCCACGGACCGGTAGACAACGGATCGCCATGAACAGACTGACCATTCAAACGCGGGTACTGCTGCTGGCGCTGTTGCCCGTCATTGGCCTGACGGCCTTTCTGACTGTCTATAACCTGAGCCAGGCGCGCGCGATCGGAGAGAACGCCGTCGCCGGTTTCGCCACCGACATGGAGGCGAGCAAGCGTCAGGAACTGAAGAATTACCTGCAGTTGGCCCGCTCGGCCATCGCCCATCTGTACGAACGGCCGGACGCGGCGACGGATCCTGCGGTCCGCGAGGAGGCCATGGCCATCCTGCGACAGATGCGGTTCAACGATTCCGGCGGCACCGGTTACCTGTTCGCCTACGACACCCAGGGTGTCAACGTCATGCATGGGGTCAATCCTGCGCTGGAGGGCAAGAACCTGTGGGATTTTCAGGATCCCAACGGGGTGTACCTGATCCGGGAGCTGGTGCAGGCGGCCCGCGGCGGTGGCGGTTATGTGTCCTATGGCTGGAAGAATGCGGACACCGGCCAGGTGGAGCCCAAACTCGGTTATGCGGAGATGCTGCCCAAGTGGGGACTCATGCTTGGCACCGGCTTCTGGGTCACCGGGCTGGAGAATCAGGTGGCGGCGATGGAGGGCGAAGTGGCGGATGACTTGTCCGACGCGGTGTTTGCCTCGGTGACCACTTCCCTGGTGGCGTTGGCGCTGATCGTACTGCTGGCGTTGCTGGTGGTGCGGGGTATTGTCCGGCCGCTGAGGCGTGTGGTGGCCGCCATGGACGACATCGCCGGCGGCGACGGTGACCTGACCCGGCGCCTGGAGGTTGACGGGTCCGATGAGCTTGGCCAGCTGGCCAAGGCGTTCAATCAGTTTGCCGATCAGGTGCACGGTTTGGTGCGCCATCTGCTGGCCACCGCCCACACCCTGAATGAGTCGGCCACCGATCTGGCCCGGGTGATGGACGAGACCGAGAAGGGCGTGGAACGCCAGACCTCGGAGAGCGATCAGGTGGCCACGGCGATGAACGAGATGACCGCGGCGGCGCAGCAGGTGGCGGGGAATGCCAGCGAGGCCTCGACTGCGGCGGAGAGTGCCAGTGCTCAGGTCGGCGAGGCCCGGGGCATGATCCAGCAGGCCGCCGAGGTGATTGGCGGGCTGTCGGACCAGGTGGCCCAGGGCGTTCAGGTGATTGAACGGTTGGGGGCGGACTCCCGCAAGATCGACCGTGTTCTGGAGGTGATCCGGGACATCGCCGACCAGACCAACCTGCTGGCCCTGAACGCGGCCATCGAGGCGGCCCGGGCCGGGGAGGCCGGCCGTGGTTTCGCGGTGGTGGCGGATGAGGTGAGAACCCTGGCCAGCCGCACCCAGGAAAGCACTCAGGAGATTCAGGGCACCATCGAACGGTTACAGCGGGGCGTGGATGACGCGGTGGCCCTGATCGGCGCGATCAGCGAACGCAGCGAGGCAACGGTGCAGGAAACCCGCCAGGTCATCGAGGCGCTGCAGCGTATCAGCGAGGCGGTGGCGACCATCACCGACATGAATACCCAGATCGCCAGCGCTGCCGAGGAGCAGACTCAGGTGTCGGAGGCGATCAATCAGAATGTGCACAGTATCGTCGCGGTGATTGAACAGAGTGCCCAGGGCACCCGCCGGGCTGGGGAGACCACCAAGCGGTTGCGGGCACTGGCCTCGGAACTCGCGGATCAGGTGGCGCGTTACCGGGTCTGATCAACGGCCGGCGAAGCCGGGCCCTGGGGCCCCGGCGTCGCCGGCTCCGGTTACAGGTTGGCTTCCGCGTATTCGGCCAGGGCCGAGCGGGGAACCCCCTGCAGATGGATGTGGGCGCCGTGGCGGAACCCCTTGAAGCGTTCGGTCATGTAGGTCAGACCTGAGCTGAGGGCGCTCAGATAGGGGGTATCGATCTGCGCCAGGTTGCCCAGGCAGATCACCTTGGAGCCGTTGCCGGCGCGGGTGATGATGGTCTTGATCTGGTGTGGGGTCAGGTTCTGGGACTCGTCGATGATGATCAGGCTGTGCTGGAAACTGCGGCCGCGGATGTAGTTCATCGACTTGAAGTGCAGCGGCACTTTGCTGAGGATGTAGTCGACCGATGCGGTCATGTTCTCGTCGTCCTCGTGCAGTGCCTCCAGGTTATCGACGATGGCGCCGAGCCAGGGCTCCATCTTCTCCGCCTCGGTGCCGGGCAGGAATCCGATGTCCTCGTCCAGACCCTGGGTGGAGCGGGTGGCGATGATGCGCTTGTACATTTTGCTGGCCACGGTCATCTCGATGCAGGCGGCCAGTGCCAGAATGGTCTTGCCGGAGCCGGCTGAGCCGGTCAGGTTCACCAGATGGATGTCCGGGTCCAGCAGCAGATGCAGGGCCATGGCCTGGTAGATGTCCCGGGGCACCAGGCCCCACACCTCTTCGTTCATCAAATCGTGCTGGTGCAGGTCGCGGATGATGACCTGCTCGCTGTCCACGTCCACCACCTTGCCGACGAAGCCCCGCTCGTCGATCAGGAACTCGTTGATGTTGACCTTCGCCAGCACGCCTTCCCGGCGCAGGATGTGCTCGGTGGCGCCTTCCCGCTGAACCGTCTCCACCTTCTCGATGTTGTCCCAGAACGAGTTCTCGAACTCGTGGTACCCCTTGGGCAGCAGGTCGATGTCGTCCAGTAGCTGGTCGTTATGGTAGTCCTGGGCCTCGACACCAAAGCCGCGCGCCTTCAGGCGCATGTTGATGTCCTTGCTGACCAGGATGATGTCCCGTGACTTGTGCCGTTCCTGCAGGGCCGCCAGGGTGTTGATGATCTTGTTGTCATTGAGGTGCTCGGGCAGGGCGTGGGCGCCGGCCCGCTCAGTGCTCATCAGGATCAGCAGCCGGCCCATCGGTTCGGCCTTCTCGCCGCGCACGATCGGCACGCCCTTCTCGATTTCCTTGGGGGTGGCGTCACCCAGGACCTTGTCGATGTTGCGGATGGCCTGGCGGCAGTCCGCCGCCACCGTTTGCTTGCCGGATTTGAGCTTGTCGAGCTCTTCCAGCACGGTCATGGGGATGATGACATCGTGTTCTTCAAAATTCAGGAGGGCGTTGGGGTCGTGGATCAGGACGTTGGTGTCGAGGACGTACATCTTCTTGCGAGCTTGCGGTGCTCTGGGCATAGGTGGGGCTACCTCTCTGGTGGCTCAGTCGTTCTCGGCGCAGCGCTGCGTCAGTTCCCGGTCGGAAATCAGTTTCAGCATGTCATAGGTGGTGATGATACCGGTGATTTTGGACTCCTTGGTGACGAAGATTCGGTGCAGGTGCTCCCGCATCATGATATTGGCGATGTCCCGGACCGGGGTCTGCTCATCGACCGACAGCACGCTGGGGGTCATGATATCCCGGACCTCCACCGGCACTTTGCCCATCTCCTCGAAAATGGCCAAGCGCAGCCGCCGGGCCTCGGCCAGTTCTTCCGGGGTGAGCTCGGCTTCGGTGTCCGGGCTGGTGGCGTTCCAGCGGAATTCGGTGATGTCCTTGAGGGTGACGATGCCCACCACGTCGCCGTGCTCGTCGGTGACGGGACTGCCGGTGATTTCGTTGTCGGTGAGGAAGCGGGCGAGCTGGTTCATGGTCCAGCTTTGGGGAACCGCCTTGATCTGAGGGGTCATGATCTCTCGGGCGAGAACGGTCATGGAGCCTTGCCTGCCTGTGGTGGTCGTCGGTTACTCCAAAGCTTAGCGTGACTTTGCCAGCCCGTCACCTATCAGGTCAGGAGCCGGGGCCGGCGACATCCACCAGGCGGCCGTGGTCATCCCAGACCAGGCGAAAGCCCTGGTAACGGGGCTGGCGGGCCACCCGTTCCAGCGACTGCATGGAGCGTACGGGAATGTCGATGACCAGAGCGTTCACCAGCCAGCCGGGCAGGGTGCCGTTGGGGTCGGTGTGCTGGATCCATACCATCCGGGTCCGGTCGCCCTCGGGGGTGAAGCGGTAGCGCGTGTCGGACCGGTCCACCCGGGTCCGGCCCTGGGTGTTGGGGCGCTGGTCGGGGGTGGCATTCAGATCCATCACGATGACCCCCGTGTCCCGCTCGCCCCGGGTGCGAATGTGCAGGACGTAGTCCCGGTCCGCGACCGGCCAGGGCATGTCGTTGACCGAGTAAGCGAAGCGGTCGTGGAAATCGCCCGGTCCGAAGGCCTGGGACTCCACGCAGTTGTGGACCCAGGCAACGCAGGACGTGGGATCGATCATGACCGCCATCAGGTTCTCGATCGGCACGTCCAGGGTGGCGACCGCCTTGAAGGCCTCGAACCGGGAGCCCGGCTGTTCGGTGGTATAGACGCGGATGCCGTCGGTCTCCTTGCGCAGGTGCCAGTCGGCGGCCTGCTCGTCGGGCAGGGCCTCGGCCTGTGCGGTGGCGCTGGCCAGAGCCAGCACCAGCAGCGCGCAGATCAGGCCAAAGGCCGGTGCAGCCCAGCCCGTAAAGCCATGGGCTCGGGGATTTCGCATGGGGTACACTCCAGGGAATGTGGTGATGCCGAGTCTAGCACGGTGCCTGGAACGGCAAAGCCACGGTCGCGGGGATTGTGAACCAGGTAGCTGGTGGAACCGGCAATCCCGTCAATTGGCCTGATCTGACGGTGCCTGAAACCTTGAACAAACTGATCGATGCCCAAGGCCGGATTCGTCCCGGTGTATTGTCGCAACCGGTGGATGAAATCAACTATCTGGACTATGACCTGCGTTCGGTGATGGACCGTCCCCGGGGACGCCTGGTCCGGCGCTGGCGGTTCAACCAGTTCCAGTTCGTCAGCGCCATGGCACCGGGCTGGGTATTCGGGCTGGCGGTGGTGGATCTGAAGCTGGTCGGCAACGCCTTTTTCTACCTCTATGATTTCGAAACCGGGGAGCTGCAGCAGCAGTCCCTGCTGCGGCCTCTGGCTTTGGGGACGTATCTGGAGCCCCGGCCCGAACGGGGGGTGGCGCGTTTTCACAAGGGCGATGTGCGGATCCAGGTGACGCCGGTGACGGCGGGTCGGCATGTCTCCGTTGTCGCCCCCGGCGGTGTCCGGGTGGACCTGGAATTGCGGGAACCGGTCGAGCCGTTGCGCCTGGTGTGTCCGGCCGGCTACAACGGCTGGGTGTTCACCCGCAAGTCGGCGGGGCTGCCGGTGGAGGGCCAGATTCGCTGGGGCGACCGGATCTGGCGTTGCGATGACGCCACCCGGGGCGCCGTCGACTGGAGCTGCGGCTTCATGCGCCGGGAAACGGCATGGAACTGGGCGTCTCTGGCCGGGGTACTGGCGGATGGCCGTACGCTGGGCCTGAACTTGGCGGCGGGGGTCAACGAAACGGGGATGACGGAGAATGCGCTGTGGCTGGGCGAGCGTCGCCTGAGGCTGGGCGCGGCCCGGTTCGAGTTCGACCGTTACCGGCCGGACAGTGCTTGGCGGGTCTGTACCGAAGACGGTCGCGTCGAGCTGCGGTTTACACCGGCCGGCGTGCGCCGGGAGAAGCTGAACGCCGGCTTGCTGGCATCCAACTTCCGCCAGTACATCGGTACCTTTGAAGGCCAGGTGATTGATGACACGGGCACCGCAATCCCCGTGTCCGGGCTACGGGGACTGATGGAGGACCACTTCGCCCGCTGGTAAGGCCCCGCCTATTCAGGCAGGGTGACGTTGAGCTCCAGGATGGAGCAGTTGTCGTTGCGGTCCACTTCCACCTGGACCATGTCGTCGGAGATCTGCACGTATTTGCGGATCACCGCCAGCAGCTCCTGCTGCAGCTGAGGCAGGTAATCCGGCTGGTCCCGACGGCCCCGTTCGTGGGCGACGATGATCTGCAGCCGCTCCTTGGCGACACTGGCGCTGGAGGTTTTCTTGCTCCGGAAATAGTCGAGGAAACGCATCCCTTAACCCCCCTTGAACATCCGTGAGAAGAACCCCTTCTTCTGGGCTGTCATGAACCGGTGCTCCCGCTCCTCGCCGAGCAGCCGGGCCACGGCGTCGTCGTACGCCTGACCGGCGTCGCTGTCTTCTTCCAGGATCACCGGCACGCCACGGTTGGAGGCGTTGAGCACCACCTGACTCTCGGGGATGACCCCGAGCAGGGGAATGGCCAGGATTTCCTCCACGTCCGCCACCGACAGCATTTCGCCCCGCTGTACCCGGGCCGGGTTGTAGCGGGTCAGCAGCAAGTGCTCCTTGACCGGCTCCTGGCCCATTTCCGCCCGCCGGGACTTGCTCTGGAGAATGCCCAGAATCCGGTCGGAGTCGCGCACCGAGGACACCTCGGGGTTGGTGACCACGATGGCTTCGTCGGCGTAGTAGAGCGCCATCAGCGCGCCATGCTCGATGCCCGCGGGCGAATCGCAGACGATGTACTCGAAGGTTTCAGACAGTTCGTTGATGACCCGTTCCACGCCGTCCTTGGTCAGGGCTTCCTTCTCCCGGGTCTGGGAGGCGGGCAGGATGTACAGGTCCTCCACCCGCTTGTCCCGGATCAGCGCCTGGTTCAGAGTGGCTTCGCCCTGGATGACGTTGACGAAGTCGTACACCACCCGGCGTTCGCAGTTCATGATCAGGTCCAGATTGCGCAGACCCACATCGAAGTCGATGACCACGGTCTTGTGACCGCGCTTGGCAAGGCCGGTACTGATCGAGGCGCTGGTCGTGGTCTTGCCAACGCCGCCTTTTCCTGAAGTTACGACAATAATTCTAGCCAAGGTTCAGTTCCTTTGTCGGGATGAGTTCGTCGTCGGTTCACGGTCGTTGTTGTGTGTCGTTATCAGGCCTTGTCCAGTGGCGAGACCACCAGCAGGTCGTCCTTGAGCTGGATGTGCACAGCGCTTTTCCAGCCATTGTCCTGAAGATCTTCGGAGATTTTATAGTGTCCCGCAATGGAGACAAGCTCCGCTTCCAGCGACTGGCAGAAGATCCGGGCGTCCTCGTTGCCGTGGATGCCGGCCAGCGCGCGACCCCGCAGGGGACCATAGACGTGGATATTGCCGCCAGCCAGGATTTCGGCGCCCGCCTGGACCGGGCCGAGTACCACCACGTCGCCCTCCGGAGCATGCACTTGCTGGCCGGACCGGACCGGCTGACTGATGACCCGGGCGGGGGCCGGGGACGGCGCGGTTTCGGCCTCCGGTTCGGCGCGGATGGGCTCGGCTTCGGCCGCACGCTCCCGATGGCTGCTGGCGGGCAGCAAGGGC
Organism: Marinobacter lutaoensis; assembly: GCF_001981305.1. Taxonomy (GTDB): domain Bacteria; phylum Pseudomonadota; class Gammaproteobacteria; order Pseudomonadales; family Oleiphilaceae; genus Marinobacter; species Marinobacter lutaoensis. The sequence goes on from NZ_MSCW01000008.1 coordinate 199,490, forward strand.
AGAGAGGCGCCCCGGGCGAGCCGGCGCTGGTCATCGTTGCCGCCGCGCACACCCATGACGTGGATGTGGTGACGGCGGCAGGTGCCGATGATCTTGAAGAAATCCAGCTCGCTGTCGAGCCCCTCGTATTTTTCCAGGCTGATGATCAGGGGGATGTCCTTGAAGAAACCCGGCGCCTGGCTGATTTTTTCCCGAAGCGTGGCCTCGAAGTCGTGGCTGTCAAAATAGTAGAGTTCCAGAGTGGTCAGGGACAGGCTGGCACTCTTGAGCTGGAAACTGTGTCGAGTTCCCGTGCTGGCGGTTTCGGTCATGAATGGTTCTCTTCTGCCGTGGGGGGCGGGCTCTGGGGATCCTGTTTCGGGCCGTGTTGATAGCGCGCCTTCCATTCCTCGTAGGGCATGCCGTAGATCGCTTCCCGCGCCTGCGGGTCGGAGATCTCCAGCCCCCGCGCCTCGGCCTCCGCCCGGTACCACTTGGACAGGCAGTTGCGACAAAAGCCGGCCAGGTTCATCAGGTCGATGTTCTGGACTTCGGTGTGCTCGCGCAGGTGCTGGACCAGGCGGCGGAACGCCGCGGCTTCAATGGCGATGCGTTCGGATTCCGGAATGGGATTGCTCATGGGCCCCTCGGGACGATGGTCGTTGTGATCGCTGACGTCCCTGACATTCTCGGGATGTCAGCGTAAGATACAAGTCTGTATAAATGTACAGATGTCGGATGTAAACCCGGACCATGGCCCAGCGCAAGATCATCCATGTCGATTGCGACTGTTTCTACGCGGCGGTAGAGATGCGCGACGACCCGAGTCTGCGTGAGGTACCCCTGGCGGTGGGCGGGCAGGGGCCCCGGGGCGTTGTGACCACCTGCAACTACACGGCCCGCGCCTTCGGCGTGCGCTCGGCCATGCCCGGCGGAGAGGCCCGCCGGCTGTGTCCGGGCCTGGTCATGGTGCCGCCGGACATGGCCAAGTATCGGGCCGTTTCCCGGCAGGTCATGGACATTCTGCGCCAGCTCACCGACCTGGTGGAGCCTTTGTCCCTCGACGAAGCCTTTCTCGATGTCACCGACGTCACCGAGCACCACGGCAGCGCCACCCTGATGGCCCGACACCTGCGCGAACGGATCCGTCGGGAGGTGGGGATCACCGTGTCCGCCGGGGTGGCGCCCAACAAGTTCCTGGCCAAGATCGCCAGTGACTGGCGCAAGCCGGATGGGCTGTTCGTGATCACACCAGAGCAGGTGCCGGATTTCGTACGGACCCTGCCGGTGAACAAGATCCATGGGGTGGGTCGGGTCACCGCCGCCAAGCTGGGGGCGCTCGGTGTAGAGACCTGCGGCGACCTGCAGGATCTGGGGGTGGAGGTGCTGCTCGAACGATTCGGCAAACAGGGCTACCGCCTGTATGAAATGGCCCACGGTCGGGATGACCGGCCGGTGGTGGTGTCCCGGGTGGCCAAGTCGGTCAGCGTCGAGCGCACCTTCTCCCAGGATCTGCCGGACAAAAACGCCTGCGCGGCGGTGCTGCCATCCCTGGTCGCGGACCTGGGGGTGCGGCTGAGCCGGCGGGCCCGGGGACAGGCGATCCACAAGCTGTTCATGAAGGTGCGCTACGGCGATTTCTCGACCCACACCCTGGAGCGGGTACGGGAGTCGGTGACGGCGCCGGAGGTGGAGGATTTCCGGCCGCTGCTGGACCAGCTGGTTACCCGTGAGGGGCGTTCGGTGCGCCTGCTCGGGGTGGGCGTGCGGTTTCGCAACACCGATGCCCCGGTGACCCAGCTGCGTCTGTTTGACTGATCCGGTTCAGGCGGCCACGGTCAGTGCGGGTGCCAGCATGCGCACCGACAGCAGACCAAGGCTGCCACCGATCAGCGCCCCGGCGACCACATCGCTGGGGTAATGCAGACCGAGCACGACCCGCGAGGCCGCCACCGACAGAGTAAAGGGCAGCACCCACCAGGCCAGTGCCGGCAGGGTACAGGCCAGCATCACCTGAAAACAGACTGCGTGCAGGGTGTGGCCGGATGGGAAACTGTAGCGGTCAAGAGGCGGCGTGCCGCAGTTGATCGCAGGGAAGGAAATGAACGGGCGCTCGCGGATCAGCCAGCGCTTGAGCCCCTTGTAGGTCAGGGTACAGGTGAGCCCGGTCAGCGCCATCAGCAGGGCCAGGGCGGCGCCGTTGCCCGGTGCCAGCACCGGGATCGACAGGATCAGGACGTACCAGAACCAGCCATCGCCCAACCGGGACACCGTCCGGAAGTAGGCCAGCACCGGCCGGAACCGGACCGTGCGGTTCAGTGCCTGGCAGAACAGGTACTCCCGCTGGTCGATCCGGTCAAAAAGTCGAGAGGCTTTGCTTATTGAGGACATGGTACTTCCCCGGAGTGTTCGGTTTGAGCGCCAGATGTTCGAACTGTTCGATCTGGCTGGGCCAGTCCAGGTCCAGCGCGTCCAGGCGGGCCTGGGCCCGGAGTCGGTTGAGCAGGGACGGCTGGTCCGCCAGCCGGAGAGCGCAGTCAACGAAGCCCTCGTCGTCGTCCAGGGGCACCTTCATGCCGTTTTCCTCATGGCGGATGTGCTCGCTGGCGGCGGCGTCGTCGAAGGCGACCACCGCCAGGCCGCTGGCCATGGCTTCCAGTACCACGTTGCCGAAGGTGTCGGTCTTGCTGGGGAACAGGAACAGGTCGCCGGAGGCGTAGTGCCGGGCCAGATCCTCGCCCCGCTGGATGCCGCAGAAAATGTAGTCCCTGTGCCGTTCCCTGAGCTCGCGCTTGAGCGGGCCGTCGCCCACCAGCACGAACCGGGCGTTGGGATGCAGTCCGCGAATGCGCTCGTAGCAGGCCACCGCCATGCGCAGGTTTTTCTCCGCCGCCAGCCGGCCGACGTAGAGCACGGCCCGGTCATTGCCGGTCAGTCCCCAGCTGGCCCGCAGCGCGTTGTCCCGCTTGTGGGGAGAAAAACGGTGACAGTCGACCCCCCGGCTCCACAGCCCGGTTGGTGTGATGCCCATGGCCCGGGTTACCTGCTGCATCTTCGGCGTGGGTACCAGTGTGATGTCGGTGCGGTTGTGGAACCAGCGGCCATAGGCGCACAACAGTTTTTCCAGCATGCCCACGCCGTAGTAGCGGCTGTAGCGATGAAAGTTGGTGTGGAAACCCGAGCTGACCGGGATGCCCAGGCGCCGCGCCGCATTCACCGCCGCCACTCCCAGGGGGCCTTGGGTGGCCACGTACACCGCGTCCGGCCGTTCCCGGCGCCACAGACGGACCAGGCGGGTGGTGGTGGTCAGGCCGAAGCGCAGGTCGGCGTAGCCTGGCAGGGGTAGGCCGGTGACTACGTGCTCATGGCTGAACAGAGACTCGCCGGCCGCCGCCACATACCCCTTGATCTCGTGGCGCTGTCGTGGCCGAATCACCGTCACCCGGTGCTGGCGCTGCATCAGCCCCTGGCACAAATGCCGGAGGGTGTTGGCCACTCCATTGATTTCCGGGGGAAAAGTCTCGGAAACAATGGTAATGTGCTGATGACGCCGACTGGCTGTGGTGAGCTCGGTCACGGTGCTTCCTGTGGTTCCTCGAACATGGCTTCAACTATGGAAATCCGGCATGACAGTTCCGAGACACTCCCGTGACACTTCTCTTACCCGTGCCATCAACCTGACGGAGACGACATGCAAACGCGAAAGCTAGGCAATACCGACATCGACGTGACGCTCATCTGCCTGGGCACCATGACCTGGGGGGAACAGAACACCGAGCAGGATGCCTTCGAGCAGCTGGACTATGCCATCGCCGAGGGCATCAACTTCATTGACGCCGCCGAGATGTATCCGGTGCCACCGAGGCAGGAAACTCAGGGCCGGACCGAGGAGATTCTCGGCAACTGGCTGGCGCGCCGGGGCCGCCGGGACGACCTGGTGATCGCCTCCAAGGTGGCCGGGCCGGGCAATGGCCTGGGGTACCTGCGCCAGGGCCCGAGGCTGACCCGGGAACACATCCGCCAGGCCTGTGAGGACAGCCTCCGGCGCCTGCGCACGGACTACATCGACCTGTATCAGGTGCACTGGCCGGACCGGAACACCAACTTTTTCGGCAAGCTCGGCTATGTGCACCGCGAGGATGAGGACGCCACGCCGATCGAGGAAACCCTCGCGGCCCTCGACGAACTGGTGCGCGAGGGCAAGGTACGCCACATCGGTCTGTCCAACGAAACGCCGTGGGGGCTGGCCGAATACCTTCGCCTGTCCCGGGAGAAGGGGTGGCCCCGGGTGGCGAGTATCCAGAACCCGTACAACCTGCTGAACCGGTCGTTCGAGGTGGGGCTGGCGGAGTTCGCCCATCGCGAACAGGTGGGGCTGCTGGCCTATTCGCCGCTGGCCTTCGGCATGCTGACCGGCAAGTATCTCGGGGGCAAGTGGCCGGAGAAGGGGCGTCTGACCCTGTATGAGCGTTTCAGTCGTTATTCCAGTGAGCGCGCGCTGGACGCCACCCGCGCCTACGTCGAGCTGGCGCGCCAGCATGGCCTGTCGCCGGCCCAGATGGCCCTGGCCTATGTCAACAGCCGCGGCTTCGTGACCAGCAATATCATCGGCGCGACCACCATGGAACAACTGAAGGAAAACGTCGGCTCGGCCCAGGTGACCCTCAGTCCGCAGGTGCTGGAGGCGATTGAGTCGATCCACCAGGAGTTCACCTACCCCTGTCCCTGAGCGGACCGTAAGGGCCGGCCACGGCGGGCTGGCCCGGTTCCCGATGGTTCCGGTTTACAGACGGAAACATCGGGAATCTTTTCTTGACGAAAATCTGCCCAACGTGTGACAAAAAAACGGCGTCATTGTGTGCAATTTCACATCTTTCTGGCCCGCATCCATTAGACTTTAGCCTTACGAGTCCTTACACTTGCCACCTGAAACACGCTTTGGTCCGGAACATGATTATTCGCATCTTCGCCGCACTGCTCGCACTGAACCTGGTTGCCTTCGTGGTGCGGGCGGACGCCGCCGAGCACGAATTCGACCATGCCGACATCGCCCTGAGCGCGGCCCAGGAGGTCAACGAGATCCAGGAGCGGGTTTCTGGTCAATATGAGCAGGACAGTTCCGAAGCCTTCTCCGAAATTGGCTCGCGTCTGCTGAGCCTGACGCTGGTACGCGCTCGCCAGAACGAGCGTCACTACGCTTCCGACCCGGCCCAGCCGGACCACGGGATCGCCCTGCTCAACGAAGGGGCCTGCCTCAACCTGAAGTGGAAGTTCTGACCCGTCGCTGCCCGGTTTCCCCTTCCTTTTTCCCCTGCCGGCTCCGGTACCATGCCATAAGCTGACCTAGCGCATTGTCTGGGGTCGCCCGGCATGGGATCATCGCCCCATCGTTTGATCACCGACGCAACAACAAACAAGAAGGAGCTTGGCCATGTCGGAAGCCTGTCAGCGCCTGCGTGACGCCGAGGCCTGTGTGGAGGCCGTGATCCAGAGGGTCGGTCAGCAGATCACCCTGGGCTTGCCGCTGGGACTGGGCAAACCCATCCGTTTCGTCAATGCCCTGTACGAGCGTGCCCGGCAGGACCCGGAACTGCAGCTCCATATCGTGACGGCGCTGTCCCTGCGGCCGCCCGGCGGCCGTTCCTCCCTGGAGCGCCGATTCCTGACGCCGTTCGTGCAACGGCTGTATGGCGACATCCCGGAACTCGCCTATGCCCGGGACGTGGCCCGCGGTGCCCTGCCAGACAACGTCAGGGTTTCGGAGTTTTTCTTCAAGGCCGGTTCCTATCTGAACAATGACACCCAGCAGCGTCACTACATCTGCTCCAACTACACCCATGCGGTCCGGGACCTGCTGGCCCAGGGCGTGAACGTGGTGGCCCAGATGGTGGCTCCGGGCGAGGCGCACGGGGCCCAGGGGCAGGTCAGCCTCAGCTGCAACCCCGATTTGTCCCTCGACCTGATCCCCCTGCTGCGGGAGCGGGAAGCGCGCGGACAGCCGGTGGCGGTGGTGGGCGAGCACAACGCCCAGCTGCCGTTCCTGGGCCGGCACGCGGCGGTGCCTGAAACCACCTTCGACGTGATTCTGGATCAGCCGTCGACGGACTACCCGTTGTTTTCCGCGCCGCAGATGGCGATCAGCCCCGAGGATCACCTGATTGGGTTTTATGCCAGCTGTTTGTTGCGGGATGGCGGCACGCTGCAGGTGGGCATCGGTTCCCTGGGTGCGGCCCTGGTTCACAGCACCATCCTGCGGCACCGCCGGAATGAGCCGTGGCAGGCGGTGTTCAACCACCTGGAGGTGGACCGGCATTTCCCGGTGGTGGCCGAAATCGGCGGCTGCGGGCCGTTCGAGGCGGGCCTGTATGGCTGCAGTGAGATGATGGTGGACGGATTTCTGTACCTGATGGAGGCGGGTGTCCTTACCCGGGAAGTGTTTGACGACGCCGACCTGCAGACGCTGATCAACGACGGCCAGGTTGGCCTGCGGCCCACCCTGGAGGCTCTGGATGCCCTACGCCAGGCGGGGCGGATCGATTCTCCCCTGCGTGCGCGGGATGTCCACTGGCTGGTGGATTGCGGCTTCTTCCGCCCGGAGACCCGGTTCCGGGGTGGTCGCCTGCAGGTGGGGGAGCGGTCGCTGGCGGCCGATCTGGACGACGCGGACAGCCGGCGGCAACTGGCGGACTGGGTGCTGGGGGAGCGTCTGGCCGGAGGCACCGTTATGCATGGCGGCTTCTACGTCGGGCCGGAGCGCTTTTACCAGGCGCTCAGGGATCTGCCCGAAGAGCAACGCCAGCGCATTTGCATGACCAGCGTCAACTTCATCAACCAGCTTTACGACCACCGCTTCGGCGACCAGCGGCTGAAGGTCGCGCAGCGCCAGCACGGCCGATTCATCAACTCCGCCATGATGTATACCCTGAGTGGCGCGGCGGTCTCGGATGGCTTGGAGGACGGCCGGGTGGTCAGCGGGGTGGGTGGGCAGTACAACTTTGTCGCCATGGCGCACGAACTGCCAGGCGCCCGCTCCATCCTGACACTGCGGGCGACCCGGACGTCCCGGGGGCAGACCCTCTCGAACATCGTGTTCAACTACGGCCACTGCACCATTCCCCGTCACCTTCGGGACATTGTTATCACCGAATACGGCATTGCCGATTTGCGCGGGCAGCCGGACGAGCAGGTGTACCTGCGCCTGATCCGCATTGCCGATGCCCGCTTCCAGGAAGCGTTGCTGCGCCAAGCCCAGGCCGCGGGCAAGGTCAGCCGTGCGTTCCGGCTGCCGGAATCCTGGCGCCGGAACACCCCGGAGGCCGTGCGCGCGGCGCTGGCGGCCGGCGGCGCGGAGGACCTGTTCCCGGCCTTCCCGTTCGGCCGTGATTTCACCGACGACGAGCTGGTGTTGGGGAAAGCCCTTAAGGGATTGCAGGCCTCGACCGCGACCTGGCGTGGTAAACTGCGCACCCTCTGGCTGGCGGCCCGGGCCCGGGATGATGGCCGTTACCGGCGCCTGCTGGCCCGGATGGGGCTGGCGTCCGCCCGGACACCGCGGGAAGCCCTCGATCGGCGGCTGGTCATTCACGGGCTGCGGCAGCTCGACATTCAACCGGATACAGACAACTCGGAAGCCTGATGCACGATACCGACACACGACCGGACGTTTTTACCGTCCACTATGTCCTGAAAAACAGACTGGGAGAGCTGGTCGACACCTCCGAGGGCAGCGAGCCGCTGCACTTTCTCTATGGCAGCCCCAACATCATCCAGGGGATCCAGGAGGCGGTGAAAGATCGTCACGTGGGCGACTGTCTGGAGGTGACCATCCCGCCGGAGATGGCCTACGGCGAACACCGGGCGGATCTGGTCCGGAAGGTGCCGCGCTCCCTGTTCGAGGGCGTGGAGGAGCTCCAGGTGGGCATGAAGTTTCAGACCAACACCGGCCGGGAGGCCCAGGTGGTCAAGGTGGTTGGCATCGACGGTAACCTGGTGACCGTCGATGCCAACCACCCCCTGGCGGGTTTCACGCTTTATTTTGATCTGGAGATTGTTGGCCGGCGGCCAGCGACGGAAGAGGAGATAGCCCAGGGGCGTCCTCTGTTCTGAGGTCCGGGGCCTGGGTGTCGTAGCGGCCGGCCTGTATCTGCCTCAGTCCCTCCCGGACGGTGCCGTGGAGCCGCTCCGCCAGCTCGCCGGTGGTCAGCTCGCCGGTGGCCCGGACCGGGGGATGAAAGAGTACATCCACCCGGGACGGAGGCTGCTTCAGCATGCCGAGCAGGTGATGGTGAAAGGCGTCGTCGCCAATGAACGGCAGGATGTGGTCGGGGTGGCCGTCCCGGCGGTAGCTGATGGTCACCGGCTGAATGGGCACGTCCGCATCCCGGGCCGCCTGCAACAGCAGGCCATGGAACGGCAACACGGTCAGGCCGGCACTGGTGGTGCCTTCCGGAAAGAACAATACCGATTCCCCCTGCTGCAGCGTCCGTGCCATGGTGCCTTTCACACGCCGGGCCTGACCGCCTCCCCGCTGGATGAACAGCGTTCCGGCCTGGCGTGCCAGCCAGCCGATCAGTGGCCAGCGGGCCACTTCCGCCTTGGACAAGAAGCGGGCCGGAGCGAGGCTGCCGAGTACGGGAATGTCGCACCAGCTGATGTGGTTACTGACATACAGGGCCGGCTCCGTCGCCGGTGTGCCGTGGTATCGCAGGCTCAGTCCCAGACAACGGCAGGCACCGCGAAAGCAGCGCCCCGCCCAGGGGGTGCGGTCGATACGGCGGCGACAGACGACATCCGCCAGTCGCAGGATTAGGGCGAGCCCGGCCGTGCCGACCAGGAACAGCACAAAGGCGGACAACCGTACCAGTAATCGAATCCAGCCCATAGCGGCCTCCCGGTGTCAGGACGCTTTGCCCATGAAGTGGCGGCTGTAGCGGGCGGAGAGTTTTTCCACCTCCAGCAGCACCAGCAGATCGGCACAGCGGAACTCCGGATCCCAGCAGGGAGCGCCGCACACCCGGGCACCCAGGCGCATGTAGGCGCGGATCAGCGGAGGAACCTCCACGGGCCGGTCCGCTGGCGTCGTCTGGGTGAGGTGCGGCAGCTCGCGCCGTGGCGTCACCCGGAAGGATTCGCCGGCAAGATAGGTTTCCTGAAGGTGGTTGGCGATGCGCCAAGCCCGGTGGCCACCGTCGGACATGCCAATGCTGGCGCAGCCGATCAGATAGTCGATCCGGTGTTGCACCAGGTACTCCGCCAGGGTGGACCACAGCAGGGCGATGGTGGCGCCGTTACGGTGTTCCGGGTGGACGCAGGTGCGGCCGAGTTCCGCCAGAGATCCTGGCAGGCCGGCCAGCGCAGACAGGTCGAATTCGCCCGCGGAATACAATTGATGAACCGACGGGACACGCTCGGCCGGCAGAATCCGGGTGGTGGCCACCAGGGTGCCGGTCCGCTGGTCGGTCACGATGAGGTGGTCGCAGAGCGCGTCGAAGGCGTCCGCGTCCAGGCCCGGGGTACTGGCCCCGAGGTCACTGTCGTACTCGGCGGAGAACACTTGGTAGCGCAGCCTCTGTGCCTGCTCGACCAAGGCGGGATCACGGGTGATCCCGGTGACCAGGGATCGGGCGGTTTGCCGGACGCTCGCGGTTTGTGCAGTCATGGCTCGTTCTCTTTGTGTCCATTTCCGGGCAAGGTTATGAACCGGCTGTGACACCCCGGTGACTGACCGGTGACGAGTTCGTGACAGCCCGGAGGCGGGTGCGCGGGGGAAGAGGCTTGTGTGACGGGGTGTTACGGAGCGGCGGTTCCATGTATATTTCCGAACAGCATGTATAATTGCTGTAACAGCAGGTTGCCTGCTTATCCGGCGAGGTGGCAGCCAGAAACCGGAATAACAACACCAGAGATGGACGGCGTGGAACAGACGAACGAAAGTTGGCGAATTCTCATCGTTGAGGATGACGAACGACTCGCGGAACTGACCCGGGAGTACCTCGAAAGCAACGGCCTGACCGTATCCCTCGAAGCCAATGGCGCGGCGGCGGTGGAGCGCATCCGTAATGAGCAACCGGACTTGGTGGTGCTGGACCTGGTGCTGCCGGGCGAGGACGGTCTGTCGATCTGTCGCAAGGTCCGCCCGTTCTACAACGGCCCGATCGTTATGCTCACGGCCCGCACCGACGACCTGGATCAGGTATTGGGCCTGGAAATGGGGGCCGATGACTACATCAGCAAGCCGGTCAAGCCGCGGGTTCTGCTGGCCCGCATCCGGGCGATGCTGCGTCGGGTCTCCGAGGCAGCCCAGGCCGGCGGCGACGACGAGGGGGGCGAGGAGCCGGTTCGTCTTCAGTTCAATGACTTGGTGGTCGATCGTTCCATGCGCGAAGCCTGGCTCAACGACCAGAGCATCGACCTGACCAGTGCCGAATTCGACCTGTTGTGGCTGCTGGCGAGCAACGCCGGACGGGTGCTCAGCCGGGAGGAAATCTTCACGGCGCTGCGGGGCATCGAATACGATGGCCAGGATCGCTCCATAGATGTACGGGTGTCCCGGATCCGTCCCAAGATCGGTGACGATCCGATACATCCACGGCGCATCAAGACCGTTCGCAGCAAAGGCTATCTGTTTGTGAAGGAAGCCTGATCCAGCGGTTTCCGTGGGCGCGGCACCCATGTCCGGGGGGCCGCGCTGTTCCCCAGCCAGGGTCGTCACCATGCCCTTAACCTACCTCCTGAAGCTTTACGCCCGCCTGCTGGCCATCGCCGCTGCCGTCGTCCTGCTGTGTGTTGTTTTGTTCAACGGCCTCAATGCCGTTCGTCACCAGTTCTGGCTGGAGCGCATGCCGGACCCGTTGATGCGCTGGTTGGCATCGGTGCCACTGGCGGAAGAACCGTACCAGTGGCTCTCGGCTTGGTACGGGTTGACGGTGGCCAGCCCCGAGGACCTGGCGTTGCCCCCGGTGCTCCAGGAGCGGCTGGCCTACGGCCAGGTGGTGGCGACCGAAACGCCGGTTGGGGTATGGCTGATGGTGCAGACACCCGCTGGCGATGTCCTGCGGTTGTCGTTCGACGAACCCTACCGGGATGTTGCCAATGTCCTGTCGGAGTTGGTCAGCTGGTATCTGGGGCCGGCGGAGGCGGACCAGCGCGAGTCCCTGGCCCGGCAGCTGGAGCACCACCTCGGGGTCCGCATCCTCTGGCCGGATGACGGCCACGCGCTGCCCGGGGGCGCGGTCTTGCAGCGGGTATCCGAGCAGGGACTGGCGTTGTATCGGGAGTCCCCGGAAGGGCCGCTGAACGCCCTGCTGCAGCTGGACGACGGGGCACTGGTGGGCGTGGCGCTGCCGGCACCGTTTTCGCCCTGGGCCTGGCCCATGGTCCTGCTGCTGTTGCTGGTGGTTGGCGCGGTGCTGTGGCTGGCCCTGTTTCTGGGGGTACGCGAGCTGGACAGCAACCTGCGCAAGGTGGAATCCGTTGCCATGCGCATCGCCCGGGGGGAAATGGGCGCGCGGGTGGACGCCGGTCACGGCACCCTGGTGGAGCGTCTGGCCTCGGCGTTTAACGGCATGGCCGAGCATATCCAGCGGCTGGTCCAGGTCCAGCGGGAAATGATCCACGCCGTTTCCCATGAGCTGAGAACGCCGGTGGCGCGCATCCGGTTTGGTGTTCAGATGATCGAGGATTGCCGGGACGAGGTGGCCCTGAAGAAGCAGCTGGACGGAATCGACGGCGACATCCAGGAGCTGGATGAACTGATTGACGAAATCCTCACTTACGCCCGTCTGGAGCAGGGCGGCCCGGTGTTCTCGTTACGGGAGCACTCGGTCACGGACATCGTCCGGCAGGTGGTTTCGGAGCAGCAAGTGCTCCGGCCCCAGCTGGAGATCGAGGCGGATATCGACGAGGACACCGAGCGGCACGCCCTGTCCGACATAGAACCCCGCTACATCCACCGCGCCATCCAGAACCTGGTGGGCAATGCCGGCCGCTACGCCCGGCACCGGGTCCGGGTCCGGTGCCGGATCGACGACGACAACTGCCGGGTGGACGTGGAGGACGACGGTCCGGGCATCCCGGAGCAGGATTGGGAGAGGGTCTTCACCGCGTTTGCCCGTCTTGACGACAGCCGTACCCGGACATCCGGCGGCTACGGCCTGGGTCTGTCCATCGTGCGCCGAATCCTGTACTGGCATGGCGGGCAGGCATTCGTGTGCCGCAGTGATACTCTTGGGGGCGCCCGCTTCAGTCTGGTCTGGCCACGCCGTAAGCCCGAGGACGCGGTTTTGTGAACCAGGCCTCAGGACCTCACCTGATGTAACAAAGCCGCTACACAACCGCAACGGACGGGGCCGGGGCCATGGCCGATAATCGTTCGGGTAAGGGATGACTTTTGAGGTTGTAGTTCTTACGAACTTTCCTTGTTTCATTCGTCATTTCAAGGGCCGGTTTTCCGGCCCTTTTTTTGTTCGTTTTTGTGCACCGGCCCTCGCACGGCCCGGTCTTGCGTTTATGGCCTCGTGGTAGACTTCCCGGAAACAACAAGGAGGCATGTCATGAGCCGCTACCTGCTCGCCATCGATCAGGGCACCACCAGTTCCCGCGCCATCGTGTTCGACGCCACCGGCACCCGGATTGGCGTGGCCCAGCAGGAGTTTCGCCAGTACTTCCCGAGGGACGGTTGGGTGGAGCACGATGCCCGGGAAATCTGGGACACCACCCTGAGCGTGTGTCGTCAGGCCCTGGCGCGGGCGAAGATCGAAGCCCGGCAGCTGGTTGGTGTTGGCATTACCAACCAGCGGGAGACCACCATCCTCTGGGATCGGGCCTCGGGCGAACCCATCCACCCCGCAATCGTTTGGCAGGACCGGCGCACCACCTCCACCTGCGTCAAACTCCGCGCCGATGGCCATGAAGATCTGGTGGTGGAGCGTACCGGGCTGCTGATTGACCCCTACTTCTCGGCGACCAAGGTGGCCTGGATTCTCGACCATGTCGATGGCGCCCGGGTCCGTGCTGAGCGGGGCGAGCTGGCGTTCGGCACCGTCGACAGCTGGCTGCTCTGGAATCTGACCGGAGGGCGTACTCATTGCACCGACGCCACCAACGCCTCCCGCACCGCGTTGTTCAACATCCATACCCAGGACTGGGACGATCGGCTGCTGGCGCTGTTCCGGGTGCCTCGGGCGCTGCTGCCCGAGGTCCGGGACTGTGCTGCCGATTACGGCCGGACTGACCGCCAGTGGCTGGGAGCGGAGGTACCAATCGCCGGGGTTGCCGGTGATCAGCACGCCGCCCTGGTTGGGCAGGCCTGCTTTGAGCCGGGCATGGCCAAGAGCACCTACGGTACGGGCTGCTTTCTCATGCTCAATACCGGCGAACGGGCGTTGCGATCGGAAAACCGGCTGCTCACCACCCTGGCTTACCGCCTGCAGGGGCGCCCGGTATATGCGGTGGAAGGCAGCATTTTCGTGGCCGGGGCGGCGATGCAGTGGCTGCGGGACGGCCTGGGACTGATCCGGCATGCCAGCGAATCCCTGGCCCACGCCGAGCAGGTGGGCGTCGAGAACCCGGTTTATCTGGTGCCGGCGTTCACCGGCCTGGGCGCCCCTCACTGGGACCCCGACGCCCGCGGCGCGATTCTGGGCCTGACCCGGGACACGGGCATCGCCGAGATCGTCACCGCCGGTCTGCAGTCGGTCTGCTACCAGACCAAGGATTTGGTGCGGGCGATCCAGAATGACGGCGCCCGGCTGGAGACGTTGCGGGTAGATGGTGGCATGGCGGTGAATGACTGGGTGATGCAGTTTTTGGCCGACATCCTGAATGTGACGGTGGACCGTCCCGCGGTCACCGAAACCACGGCGCTGGGGGCAGCGTACCTCGCCGGCCTGCAAACGGGCGTGTTTTCGGGGCTGGATGACATTGCCCGGCTATGGAGCTGCGAGCGCCGTTTCCAGCCGGACATGCGCCCGGCGCTCCGGGAATCTCTGTATGCCGGCTGGCTCGATGCGGTCGACCGGATCTGCAACCACTGACGGGGTCAGGCCGATCGCTCGAAGGCAATCAGGTGGTCGGCCTCGACCCGCACCGGTACGTGCTCGCCCAAGTGAAAGTCCAGATGGCTCCGGAACAGGGCCTCGAACTCCGTTTCCTCGGAGCAGCGGAACCGGTAGAGGGTGGACGTGCCGGCAAAGGTTTTCTCGATCACCCGGGGGCGCAGCTCGGAGTCGGGGGCATAGACGATGTCGTCCGGCCGGATCAGCACGTCTACCAATGTGCCCGGAGGCCACTTGTAGGCCCGGTTGCCACGAATGATGCCCAATTCCGACTCGATCGTGTCCGGCCCCAGGGCCTTGCCGGGAATGAAGCCGCCCTGGCCAACGAAACTGGCCACGAACCGGTTGGCGGGCTCGTGGTAGAGATTGTAGGGCACGTCCCACTGCAGGAGCCGGCCGTCCCTGAGTACCGCGACCTGATCGCACATGGCGAACGCTTCTTGCTGATCGTGGGTGACCAGAAGGGCACTGATGCCCAGGGTTTTGAGGATGTCCCGGACATCCAGGCTGAGCCGGCGGCGCAGGTCCGCGTCCAGGTTGGAGAAGGGCTCGTCCAGCAGGATCAGCGTCGGCTCCGGGGCCAGCGCCCGGGCCAGGGCAACGCGTTGCTGCTGTCCGCCCGAGAGCTCATGGGGATAGCTGTCGGCAAGGTCCTTCAGGTGCACCAGGTCGAGCAGCTCCAGAACCTTGTGGCGGCGTTCCACCTTGCTCATGTCCTTGAGCCCGAAACCCACGTTGTCGGCGATGTTCAGGTGCGGGAACAGGGCATAGTCCTGGAAGACCATGCCAATGCGGCGTTTTTCGGGCGCCAGCGTGCGGCCTGGCAGGCTGATGGCGCGGGACGCCAGACGGATCTCGCCGGCGTCCAGGGGGAGAAATCCGGCGAGCGCCCTCAAAATGGTGCTCTTGCCACAGCCGCTGGGGCCGAGCAGGCAGCCAATGTCCCCCTGACTCAGGGCGAAGCTGACGTCTTTGACGACGGACTCGCCGCCATAGCCGCAAGACAGGTTGTTGACCTCCAGCAGCCAGTCGCTGGCGGGAGAAGCCGGAATGCCCATGGTCTCAGTCCAGACGGTTCAGGATAAGGAACTCCAGCAGCGCCTTTTGGGCGTGCAGACGGTTTTCCGCTTCGTGCCAGACCACGGACGACGGATGCGCCATCATGTCCTCGGAAACCTCCTCGCCCCGATGCGCCGGCAAGCAGTGCATGAACAGGGCATCCCGGTCCGCGAGAGTCATCAGCTCCGGGTTGACCTGGTAACGGCGGAAGACCCGCTCCCGGTCCGCCTGCTCGTCTTCCTGGCCCATCGAAGCCCAAACATCGGTGACCAGCAGCTGCGCACCCCGAGCAGCCTGCTCCGGCTCGCGCATGACGGTGACTCGGTCGGCGTGCTTTGCAAGCAACTCCGGGCTTGGCTCGTAACCCTCCGGGCAGGCGATGTTCAGCCTAAAATCGAATTTGGCGGCGGCGTTGATGTACGACTGACACATGTTGTTGCCATCGCCAATCCAGGCGACGGTGGCGCCGCGGATGCTGCCCCGGTGCTCACGGTAGGTTTGCATGTCGGCCAGCAGCTGACAGGGGTGGAAGTCATCGGTCAGGGCATTGATCACCGGTGCCCGGGAGGCCCGGGCAAAACGCTCGACCGTGGCGTGGGCGAAGGTGCGGATCATGACCGCGTCGACCATGCTGGAAATGACGATGGCGGAATCTTCAATCGGCTCGCCGCGACCCAGTTGGGTGTCCCGGGGGGAAAGAAACATGGCGGAACCGCCCAGCTGCGTCATGCCGGCTTCGAACGACACCCGGGTCCGGGTGGAGGATTTCTCGAAGATCATGGCCAGAACCCGGTTTTTCAGGGAGTCGCGTACCTTGCCCTGATGCCACTCGTTACGGAGTCGGGAGGCGTGATCCAGCAGCTGCTCAAGCTCGCCGGTGCTCATGTCGTTCAGTGTCAGAAAATGTCTTGCCGCCATGGACTGGCCCTTACCTCAATGAAACCGCGCCGGGGCGCCGGTCCCCTGATGTCTGTTCGTGGGAATGGGAATGAAAAAACGGGGGATCAAGTCTAGCCCTTCGGGCCAGGGATGACAACGCCGGGGCTGGTGGGGAGGTTTGGTGGGCGCCGCGGGGGGCGTGTACAATATGGGCAGCCGGTTGCCAGTCAGGCAATTCCGTTTTCAAGTCAGAGGTGAATGTTCATGGACATCAACGAAACCATCAAGAGCCAGCTGGAAGAGAACCCCATCATCCTGTACATGAAGGGTACGCCGCAGGCTCCCCAATGCGGTTTCTCGGCCAGGACCGTGCAGGCGTTGATGGCCTGCGGCGAGCGTTTCGCGTTCGTCAACATCCTGGAAAACCAGGAGCTTCGTGAGGCGCTGAAGGTTTACTCCAGCTGGCCGACCTACCCGCAGTTGTACATCAACGGTGAACTGGTGGGCGGTTGCGACATCGTCCTGGAGCTGGCCGAAAGCGGTGAGCTGGAAAAAATGGTCAAGGCTGCGGCCAAGCAGGCAGAGGCCTGATCAGCCCCTGACCCCGGTTGCGCTTCGGGGTGTGACCTCCACGTCCACCTCGAAGCGTTCTTCCCCTCCTTTTCCTTTTTTCCCCCCGGGCGGCTCCGGATAGGGGCTGGCCGCCAGGGCCGCGCGATAGGCGGCGCTGTCCATACTTTCGATCCCGCTGGATGTCATGACTCGGGCCCGAGTCAGGGTGCCATTGGCCATCAGATACAACTCCAGGCGGATACGCCGGACCTCCTTCAGCTGACGAACGCCGGGCAAAGGCTGCCGAGCCATGACTTCGGCAATACGCAGCGCCAGTTGGTCGTGGTACGACATGTGTTCTGAGGGCCGCTGCGTCAGTTGGGCCACCGTCTGCGTGGGCGAGGGAGGCGTCGCCTCTTGCGGTGTTCGGCGGGCGGCGCCGGACACCGCCGGGCGCTGGAGCGGCTGTGGTTTGGGATGCGCTGCCGGCGTGGGGACGTCGGTCGCCTGTCCGGTCGCCGGGTGTGGGCTGGTGGTGTGCCGGCGGTCGGGGCGCGACGCCGTCGGCATGTCGGACGACCGACGGCCGGGCGGTGTCGAAGCCGGGGCGGCGGGAAGGGGCGCGGGGGTGCCTGTCGCCAGGAGGGTCAGGTTGAGAGGGTGTTGCGGTGGTTGTGGGGGGTGGTCCGGCCCGGGCAGGCCCAACAGCAACAGGGTGTGGAGGCACAGTGCCAGGGACAGGGCCAGTATCAGGCGCAGGTTAGCCGGTAGCGTCGTCCCAGGCATCCAGAATCGTCAGGCGGTCTTGCTGCGGAGACTGCCCACCACTGCATCCAGAGCGCGGTCGATGAGTGAGCCCTGCTCCAGCAGAGTCAGGCGCCCGCGGCGCATTTCGTGGGCCAGCTCCAGCCGCGTTTTCTCAATCACCTTGAGCCCCATCCGGTTGACGAACACGAAGGAATCGGCTTCCTCGATGATGGCGGACAGCTTGCAGCGGAAACTGGCACCGTTGACTAGGCGGAATTCCACCCAGTCGCCGATTTCGATGGCGTCGATCTGGGTGACGAACTCGGCGATGGCGGCATCCTCCGGCTGGCCGGCCGGGCTGCTGGCCGCCGGTTGTTCCGAGGCTTCAGCGGTGGTGGCTTCGTCCTCGCGCACCTCGCTGAGTGGCCGGGTGCGGAAGGCTTTCGCCAATTCATGCTTGAGTTCGCCCATCATTTCGTCCAGCCGGGAGGCGTTGTAGGACACTTCCTCCAGACCGGCCCGCAGCGATTTCAGCAGCCCGGGAACCACCCGGACCCACTGGTCGCGTTCGGCATCTTCCTGATGGGGGTGCAGGCACCAGATCAGGTCGTCCACAACCTTGACGGTTTCTTGCCAGCGGTGTTCGACGTCATCACGCAGATAGGCCAGAAACATGACCCGGCTCCAGCCGTTGACGAGGATGGAATGGATGGGCTCCGGCAGCGGGTAGCGGCGAATTTTCTCCTGCAGAATGCGGTCCACCGTTTCCTGGGCCTTCTGGGACTTGATCCTTCCTCGTTCGGACTCCCGCGTCCGTTGTTCCACCAGGGAGGCCCGGCGATTTTCCCGGGCCAGGTACTGTTCAAACTCCTCGTTGAGCGTTTCGAACAGGGCCAGGTCGCCGTCGAATTCATTGAGGATGCGCTGAACGATGCCGTGGATTTTGTCGTACAGCTGGTCCTTGGTCTTCTCGTCGCTCTTGCTCCAGCCGATGCCGGCCCGTGCCAGTGCATTCAGCAGTTTCCGGGCCGGATGGGTCGCCTTGCTGAAGAACGTCTTGTCCTTGATGACCACTTTCAGGATGGGGATTTGCAGGCGGCTGATCAGAACCTGTACCGGGGGGGACAGGTTGTAGTCGTCCAGGATGAACTCGAACAGCATGGAGACCAGGTTGATCAGGTCCTCGTCCACCTCTTTCAGGGCCGGCTGCTTGCCGTCACCGGTGTCCACCTGGGTCAGCGCCTGCTGGATCAGACCGCGAAGATCGATGGTAACGGGCTCGCCCTCGCTCAGGTTGACGCCTGGCTCGGCCGGAACCGGCGTCGGCAGTGCGCTGAGCAGGGTGATCAGCTCCCGGTCACCGATAACATGGAACCTGGGGTCCGTGGCGCGGGCCGGGATGCCGGCATTGGCCCGCTGCAGGGCCAGCATCTGGCGTATCTGTTCGAATACCGCGGTGCTGTCGGCGGCGGTCTCGGCCGGGCCGGTGCTGGCCTCGGAGGTTTCGCTCGAATCGGCCTTCGCTCCCGGCGGCGGGGCTTGCTTGCCGGTTTTACCGTGGTACCGGAAATTGGGAATGATGCCGGCCTGGATCAATATCCGGTTGGCCTCGTCCAGCAGCATGCCCAGATTGGAAACCACGTAGCGATCGAACTGCTTGAGCAGGATCAGGCGTTCACGAATCTGGATTTCCAGTACCTGTATCGCCTCGGTGAAGGCACTGCACAGGTGTTCCGGCGCCAGTGGGTTGACCGGCGACTCATCGCTGGCGCCCGGGTAAACTTGGCTGAACCGGGCCTGGAGTTGCAGCAGGGGCCCTTGAAAGTGGGCCTTTGCCTTGGTGATCATGGCGTTGAGCGCGACCTGTTCCTCCAAGTCGTCGTTACCGACCAGGGAGAGGGTTTCCGCGCTCACCGGTGGGGCGGAGGGTTCCGGCTCGGGCTGGGCGCTGCCGGGCGGATCGGCAAAGAACTGGGCAATGGCGTTCTGGAAGTGGCGTTCGACGCCCTTGCGCTTGATGCGGATTTCCCGCATCGCTTCGAAATAACGGTTCTGTTCGTTATTGCTGCGGGCGTTGTTGGCGAGCTCGAACAGGGAGTCATCGACGGCGTCAAAAGCCCCCTGCAGCAAATCGCCCAGTCCGGCGATGACTGTATCCCGTATGCGGGCCACCTCCGGGGGCACTGGCCTGGTGCTGCCGGCCTTCCTGTGTTCTCGGAGGTAATGTATCCCGGACTGCTTGTTCATGGCCGTCTCCTGTCTACGCCTCAACCGGATACATGACCGAGCTCTGACTGCCTGCGTTTTGGTTATTGGTTAAATTTACCGCATTCCGCCGAACATTAACATGACTAAATGCTAACCCGGGGGACTTGTCAACCTGGGATCAGGATTGTGTGGTTGCCGGGCGTTTTTTCCGCTTCTTCGGATGCACGATGGCGGCTTTCACCACATTGTCCTTGATCTGCAGTACCTCGACCCGGTGGCCGTCCACCTTCAGGCAGACGTTGGTCTCGGGAATGTTTTCCAGGGTTTCCGTGATCAGGCCGTTCAGGGTTTTCGGACCGTCGGTCGGCAGCTTCCAGCCCAGGGTCTTATTGATGGTCCGCACTGGGGTGCCGCCATCGATGATGAAGGTCCCGTCCTCCTGGGGAATGATGTCCGGGCTGGTGGCGGCGTAGTCGGTGGTGAATTCGCCCACGATTTCTTCCAGGATATCCTCCAGCGTTGCCAGGCCGAGCACGTCGCCGTACTCATCCACCACCATACCGAACCGGCGCTTTTCTTTCTGGAAGTTGAGCAGCTGGGTATTCAGGGGAGTGCTCTCGGGGATGAAATAGGGCTCCTGGCACAGCTGCATGATCATGGCCTTGTTGACCTCCTCCTGTTGCAGCAGTTTGGAAACGCTGCGCAGATGCAGGATGCCGAGGATGTTGTTGATGTCGCCCCTGTACACCGGCAACCGGGTGTGCTGGCTGCTTCGCAACTGGCGCAGGATGGTGTCGGTGTCGTCATCCAGATCGATGCCGATGACCTCGTTGCGCGGCACCATGATGTCGTTGACGGTCACCTTTTCCAGGTCCAGGATGCTGACCAGCATATCCTTGTGCTTGGCGGGGATCAGTGCCCCCGCCTCATTGACCAGGGTGCGCAGTTCCTCGCGGCTGAGGTGCTCGCTGGACGCCTCCTCCGGCGACACCTTCAACAGCTTGAGAATCAGGCCGGTGAAAAGGTTGACGGCCCAGACAATCGGATACAGTGCCTTGAGCAGCGGGCCAAGCACATGGCTGGCGGGGAAGGCAATCTTCTCTGGAAATAGCGCCGCCAGGGTCTTTGGAGTGACCTCCGCGAAAATCAGAATGACGATGGTCAGCAGCAGGGTGGCGATGGCAATACCAGCGTCGCCCCAGAGGCGCATGGCGATGACCGTGGCGATCGATGAGGCCAGAATGTTGACAAAGTTATTGCCAATAAGAATGACGCCGATCAGCTGGTCGGTCCGCTGCAGCAGGGCCTGAGCGCGTCGGGCTCCCTTGTGCCCGGTTTTCGCCATGTGCTTCAGGCGGTACCGGTTCAGGGACATCATTCCCGTTTCCGAGCTGGAGAAGAATCCCGACAGGAGAATGAGGGCGACGAGAAGGATAAACAGCGCGGTGAGCGATGTTTCGTTCAAAGGGGGACGTCCTTATATTGCCGACAAGTTGGGAACATAGGGTGTGGCCCGGCGGGGTGTCAAGGCCCCGGTGGCGGATCAGCCGCCCCGGTGGAAGACCAGCTCCAGAACGAACTTGCTGCCATAAAAAGCGATCATCAGCAGCAGGCAGCCGGCCAGGGTCCAGCGGCTGGCCGTCATGCCGCGCCAGCCCTGGGTGTAGCGGCCGATCAGCAGCGCCACGAACACCGCCAGGGACAACAGGGAGAACAGGGTCTTGTGGGCCAGATCCTGGGCGAACAGATCCTTGATGAACAGGGCGCCGGTGATGATGGCCAGCACCAGCAGCACTACCCCGGCCCAGACCATTTCGAACAGCAGGGATTCCATGGTTTGCAGCGGCGGCAGGTTGCGCACCAGGATGCTGTTGTAGTTGCGCTTGAGTTGTCGGTTCTGGAAGTACAGCAGAATGGCCTGGATGGCGGCCAGGGTGAACAGGCTGTAGGCGGTCACCGACAGCGCCACGTGGGACAGCATGCCGTAGCTCTCGTCCGATACCAGTTTCGATGGCGTATGGGTCACCAGCACGGCGATGATGGTCAAGGTGGCCAGTGGGTACACCACCAGGAACAAGCTTTGCACCGGCTTTTTCAGATTGAGCCCCAGCAGAAGCAGCACGATCAGCCAGGAGATCAGCAACGAGCTCTTGAAGAAACTGGTGTCGAGGGCGCCGTCATGGTAGACGGTCTGGGAAATCAGCAGGCCGTGGCTGGTGAGGGCCAGCAGGCCGATCAGCGTGGTGATGGCCAGGTTGGCCTGGATGCGGCCCCGAAACTGGAGTGCCTGCAACGCGGTACCGATGCTGTACAGGAAAAGCGAGGTTACCGCGAGAATCAGCGTTCCCATGACGTCCTTAATCGCACTCTTGGCTGGAAAGCGGATACAAGTCCCATCCGATTTGACCGGGCTGGTCGTTTCGGGGCGATAGTCTGGTTATAATGTCGCGATTATGCAACAGGAATCAAGGCGCCGCGCCGCCGGTGGCCCGATTCGGCATTCACTTTTTCTCCCGGATACGGAAGAGACGCATGTTTGAAAATCTTCAGGACCGGCTTTCCGGTAGTTTGCGCAAGATTACCGGTCAGGCACGGCTGACCGACGACAACATCAAGGACACGCTGCGCGAGGTGCGCAAGGCGCTGCTGGAGGCGGATGTTGCCCTTCCGGTGGTCAAAGCGTTCGTGGAGAGTGTGCGCAAGCGGGCGATTGGCCAAGAAGTCCAGCGCAGCCTGACGCCGGGCCAGGTGTTCGTGAAGGTCGTCCAGCAGGAGCTGGAGCGGGTGATGGGGTCGGGCAGCGAACCCTTGAATCTGTCGGTACAGCCACCGGCGGTGATCATGATGGCGGGTCTGCAGGGCGCCGGTAAGACCACAACGGTGGCCAAACTGTCCCGTTTCCTCAAGGAGCGCCAGAAGAAGACGGTGATGGTGGTCAGTGCCGACGTATACCGTCCGGCGGCCATCAAGCAGCTGGAGACCCTGGCGGCGGAAGTTGGCGTTGAATTCCATCCCAGCAGCGCCGACCAGGACCCCGTGGCCATTGCCGAGGGGGCGATCGCCGCAGCCCGCAGGAAGCATGTGGATGTGGTGATTCTGGATACGGCGGGGCGTTTGCACGTCGATGAGCAGATGATGGCGGAAATCGGCCGCCTGCATCGCGCCGTCAACCCGGTGGAAACGCTGTTCGTGGTTGATGCCATGACCGGCCAGGACGCCGCCAATACCGCCAAGGCCTTCAATGATGCGTTGCCGCTGACCGGCGTGGTGCTGACCAAGACGGACGGCGATGCCCGGGGCGGGGCCGCATTGTCGGTTCGCCACATCACCGGCAAGCCCATCAAATTCCTCGGGGTGGGCGAGAAGACGGATGCGCTCGAACCCTTCCATCCGGATCGGGTGGCCTCCCGGATTCTGGGGATGGGAGACGTGCTGTCTCTGATCGAGGAGGCCGAGCGCAAGCTGGACCGTCAAAAAGCGGAGAAACTCACCAAGAAGATCAAGAAAGGCAAGGGCTTTGATCTGGAAGATTTTCGCGATCAGCTGCAGCAGATGAAAAACATGGGGGGGGTTGCCGGTCTGCTGGACAAGCTGCCGGGCATGGGGCAGATGGCCCAGGTGGCTCAGCAGCAGGTGAACGACAAGTCCCTGGGGCGGATGGAGGCCATCATCAACTCCATGACGCCCAAGGAGCGCCGTTATCCGGATGTCATCAACAACTCGCGCAAGCGCCGCATTGCCGCCGGCTCTGGAACTCAGATTCAGGATGTCAATCGGCTGCTCAAGCAGCACAAGCAGATGCAAAAGATGATGAAGAAGTTCGGCAAGAAAGGCGGTGTTGCCAACATGATGCGCGGCCTGGGTGGGATGATGCCCCCCGGGGGTGGCATGCCGCCGTTCGGACGTATGTAAAAAGCCGTATGCCGAAAACGGGAAACGGTCGCTTTTCCCTGTTTTCTTTGCTGCTTTTTTGGCATAGAATAGCGGCCCTTTCGAGTATGGGTCTTCGCGCCAACCCGAGTGGCGTGGCGCGAATCGTACAAAGTTCGTACAACAGAACAGGATATTGGTCGAAATGGTAACAATCCGTTTGGCTCGTGGCGGCTCCAAGAAGCGCCCGTTCTACCATCTGACAGTCACTGACAGCCGCAGCCCGCGTGACGGTCGGTTCATTGAGCGCGTTGGTTTCTACAACCCGGTCGCCCGTGGCCAGGAAGAACGTCTGCGTGTGAACCAAGAGCGCGTGAACTACTGGCTGGAGCGTGGCGCCCAGACTTCCGAGCGCGTCGCCCAGTTGCTGAAGGCTGCCGGGTAATCGTTTCGGTTGCGTGAAATTTCCGGGGTTGCGGGCATGACACAGACTTCGCAGGAAACTGTGCTTGGCCGGATTACCTCGGTGTTTGGGGTTAAGGGGTGGCTCAAGGTCTACTCTTACACCGACCCCAGGGAAGGAATCCTGAGCTACCGGAACTGGACCCTGGTTCAGGACGGTCAGCGGATTTCGGCCCGGCTTGAGGACGGTCGCCGCCAGGGGCAGGGGATCGTGGTCAAGCTGAAAGGTATCGATGACCGCGACCTGGCCCGGAGTTATTGTGGGGCCGAAGTGCGGGTTGCCACCGCCGAACTGCCGGAGTTGCCCAGTGGCGAATACTACTGGTATCAGCTGGAGGGGCTGGAGGTGGTGACGGTCTCGGGTGACTGCCTGGGCACGGTCAGTCACCTGATGGAAACCGGGTCCAACGATGTCCTGGTTGTGCAAGGTGGCCCGGGCTCCGTCGACCAGCGTGAGCGGCTGATTCCCTACCTGCCGGAGCAGGTGGTTCAGGACGTGGACCTGGCGGGTGGGCGCATGATCGTGGATTGGGATCCGGAGTTCTGACGGGTGTGGATTGGCGCGGTCAGTCTGTTCCCGGAAATGTTTCGTGCGGTCACGGATTACGGGATTACCGGGAGAGCGGTTCGGGACGGTCTGCTGACGTTCCGGAGCTGGAATCCCAGGGACTTTACCCACGACCGGCATCGCACGGTGGACGACCGGCCCTATGGTGGCGGTCCCGGCATGCTGATGAAGATACAGCCGCTGCGGGATGCTATTCATGCGGCTCGGGAGGCGGCACCCGGTAAGCCCTGCGTGGTTTATCTGTCGCCCCAGGGAGAAACCCTGACGCAGTCTGTTGTCGAATCCCTCGCGGAGGCGCGACAGCTGATTCTGGTCTCGGGGCGGTACGAGGGTGTTGATGAGCGCCTGATCTCGACGGAAGTCGATCGGGAAGTGTCACTGGGTGATTTTGTTCTTTCCGGTGGCGAGCTGGCGGCCATGGCCGTCATTGATGCGGTGACTCGCCTCATTCCCGGCGCGCTGGGCCACGCGCAGTCGGCGGAGCAGGACTCCTTCGCCGATGGCTTGCTGGATTGCCCGCATTACACCCGGCCCGAGGTCTACGAGGGTTTGGCGGTGCCGGAAGTCTTGTTGGGCGGGCACCATGAGCAGATCCGGCGTTGGCGGCTGAAGGAGTCGCTGAGGCGAACGCGGGAGCGGCGCCCCGACCTGTTGGCAAAACGGGTGCTGACGGACGAAGAGCGTGAGCTGCTGGAAGAAATTTTGAATGAACCGGGTGTCTCTGAGTGATCAGGGCATTGAGAGATTGGGTATCAGGAGCATTACGATGAGCGGCAAGAACAACATCATCAGTCAAATTGAAGCAGAACAGATGACCAAGGACATTCCCGCGTTCGCGCCGGGTGATACCGTGGTCGTTCAGGTTCGTGTCACCGAGGGCAACCGTGAGCGTCTGCAGGCGTTCGAAGGTGTGGTCATCGGCAAGCGTAACCGTGGCATGAACTCCTCCTTCACCGTTCGTAAGATTTCCTACGGTGTGGGCGTGGAGCGCACGTTCCAGACTTACTCCAAGCTGATCGACAGCATCACCGTCAAGCGTCGCGGTGACGTGCGTCAGGCCAAGCTGTACTACCTGCGCGATCTGTCCGGCAAGGCGGCGCGCATCAAGGAGAAGCTGGGCTGATTGATCCGCGGATCGGTCAACTGGTAAAAAGGCAGCCTCTGAAGGCTGCCTTTTTCTTTTTGGAGGAGAAGCGTGAGAACGCAGGATGAAGCCGTGGTGCGCCGGTTTACCGACGCCCTGTGGCTGGAGGAGGGGCTTGGCGAGCGTACCCGGGAGGCTTATCGGAGCGACTTGAAGCGCTTATCCCGATGGCTGGCGCAGCGCCCGGGAGCCCCCCTGCTGACGGCGGTGCGCCGTTCCGACCTGCTGGCTTGGCTGTCGGCCGGCCTGGCCGAGGGGGTCAAGACCTCCACGGCGGCCCGGCGCCTGTCCGGGCTCCGGCGTTTCTACCGCTATCTATTGCGGGAAGGGGTGATCGACGAGGACCCTACCTTGCAGATCGACAGTCCCCGATTGCCAAGGCGTCTCCCGGATACCCTGACGGAAGAGGACGTAGAGTCCCTGCTGGATGCGCCGGACCCCGAGACCGCCCTTGAACTGCGCGACAAGGCAATGCTGGAAATCCTGTACGGTTGCGGTCTGAGGGTGTCCGAACTGACCTCGCTGCGGGTTGATCAGGTGAACGTGCGACAGGGCGTGGTGAGAATCACCGGCAAGGGCGACAAGGAGCGGCTGGTGCCGCTGGGCGAGGAAGCGGTGGACTGGTTGCTCCGATACATGAAGGAGGGGCGACCTGAACTCCTGCAGGGGCGCGCCAGCGACGCTCTGTTTCCCGGCAGCCGGGGGACTGCCATGACGCGCCAGGCATTCTGGTATCGGCTCCGGCATTACGCCGTGCGCGCGGGTATCGACAAGCCTCTGTCGCCCCACACCCTGCGTCACGCCTTCGCCACCCATCTTCTGAACCACGGAGCCGATCTTCGGGTTGTGCAGATGTTGCTGGGGCATGCCGACCTGTCCACCACCCAGATCTATACCCATGTCGCCCGCCAGCGGCTCCAGGCGCTGCATCAGCAGCACCACCCGCGCGGATAGCGCCGGGTCCTCCGGCAATGTGATATCCTCGCTGAACTTTTCCGCCCCGCTCTGGTCGCAAGCAGGGCCAAGTGGCCGTGTCGGCCGACGATTCGCTCATGGGAAGTTGATATGTTGAAACAGATGATTTGCAAACGGTTGCCGCTGGCGTCTCTTGCCGTTGCCGGCCTGCTGTCCGCGACGGTAGCCTCGGCCGGGGATCTCGAGGACGGGATTGCCAAGCGGCTTGAGGCCGCCGTGCCCGGCCTAGAGGTGTCCTCGGTGATGAAATCGGAGGCCCCCGGTCTCTATGAGGTCGAAAGCAACAACGGCCAGACCATCTACACCACCGAGGACGGCCAGTACCTGCTGACGGGGGATCTGCTGAAGATCACCGACACCGGCATTGCCAATGTTTCGGAGCAGGCCCGTGCACGCCAGCGCAAGGCCGCCCTCGAGGCCTACGGTTCGGACGGGCTGATCCGCTTCCCTGCCAAAGAGGAAAAGGCGGTCATCAACGTGTTCACCGACATCGACTGCCCGTATTGCCGCAAGCTGCATGACGAGGTGCCTCAGCTGAACCGTTACGGCATTACCGTCAATTACTATGCCTTCCCCCGGTCCGGCCCGGATACACCGTCCTTCCGCAAATACGAGTCGGTGTGGTGTGCCGACAATCCCCAGGCGGCGATGACTGCGGCCAAATCCGGCCAACCGGTGGAGTCGGCCCAGTGCGACAACCCGGTTCTGGAACAGTATGAGCTGGGTGGGCGGATCGGCGTCACCGGCACGCCCGCCATCGTACTCGAGGACGGCAACATGATCCGGGGGTATGTGCCGGCCGATACCCTGGCCAAGGGGCTGGGCCTGCTCTGATCCGCTGGGCGGGGTTATTCCGCCGCCCCTGAATCGGTATACTATGCGACCTTGATTTGAATCCATTCAGTGCCCCTTGGGATCAGAGGTGAGAGTTTGAAAGACGTCAGTGTCGGAATCTGCGGACTGGGAACCGTTGGCGGCGGTACATTCAACGTTTTGACCCGGAACGCCGCGCTCATCGCGGGGCGGGCCGGGTGCAACATCCGGATTGCCCGGGTTGCCAGCCGCCGTGGCCGGGATGACCTGGATCTGGGGGGCGTTCCGTTCAGCACCGACATTTTCGACGTCGTCAACGACCCGTCGGTGGACGTGGTGGTGGAGCTGATCGGCGGTTACGATGTGGCGCGGGAGCTGGTCCTGGCGGCGATCGCCAATGGCAAGCATGTGGTGACCGCCAATAAGGCCCTGATCGCGGTGCACGGCAACGAGATCTTCGAGGCTGCCGAGAATGCCGGCGTGGTTGTGGCCTACGAGGCTGGCGTCGCCGGAGGCATCCCGGTGATCAAGGCGGTCCGGGAAGGCATGGCGGCCAACCGGATTGACTGGATCGCCGGCATCATCAACGGCACCGGTAACTATATCCTGACGGAAATGCGGGCCGGCCGGGAATTCTCGGACGTGCTCAAGGAAGCACAGGCGCTGGGCTACGCGGAGGCCGATCCTACGTTCGACGTGGAAGGTATCGACGCGGCGCACAAGCTGACCATCCTGGCCGCCTCGGGCTTTGGCGTGCCGCTGCAGTTCGACAAGGCGTATACCGAGGGCATCGCCGGAATCACCCCCTACGACATCGCCCACGCCGAACTGCTGGGCTATCGCATCAAGCATCTGGGGATTGCCCGCCGGCGCGAGGACGGCATCGAGCTTCGCGTGCACCCGACATTGGTTCCCCAGAGTCATCTGATTGCCCAGGTGGACGGTGTCCTGAACGCCGTTCTGGTGGACGGCGACGCCGTCGGCCAGACCATGTACTACGGCCCGGGGGCCGGCGCCGAGGCTACCGCCTCCGCGGTGATCGCGGATATCGTGGACGTGGCGCGCTTGGTGGCCTCGGGCGGCTCTCCCCGGGTCCCGTATCTGGGCTTCCGGCCGGAAGCCATGGCGGACCTGGGGGTGCTGCCGATGGAAGACGTCCAGTCCGCCTACTACCTGCGCATCCAGGCGTTCGACCATCCGGGCGTGCTGGCTAAGATCGCGTCCGTCCTGAGTGAGCATGGCATCAACATCGAATCCATCATGCAGAAGGAATCCGAATTCCGGGATGGACGGATTCCGGTGATCATTCTGACCCACACGGTCCTGGAACGTCAGATGAACCTGGCGATCGAGGCGCTGGAGTCGCTGTCGGAAATCGATGGCAAGGTGGTGCGCATTCGCGCGGAAAACTTCAACTGACAGGTACGCACGTGAGATACATCAGTACGCGGGGCGAGGCGCCCGCACTGGGCTTTGAAGACGTCCTCCTTACCGGCCTGGCCAGCGATGGCGGCCTCTATGTTCCCGAGTCCCTGCCGCACTTCAGCCTGGAGGAGATCCGGAGCTGGCGCGGGCTGTCCTACAGCGAGCTGGCCTTCAACGTGATGCATCCGTTCGTGGAAGACGCCATCCCGGCGGACGACTTCCGCGACATGCTGGAGGAAACCTATGCCGTCTTCGCCCACCAGGCGGTGGCGCCGCTGGTGCAGCTCGACAGCAACGAATGGGTGCTGGAGCTGTTCCGTGGTCCGACCCTGGCGTTCAAGGACTTCGCCCTGCAGCTGCTTGGCCGCCTGCTTGACTACGTGCTGGAAAAACGCAACCAGCATGTGGTGATCATGGGCGCCACCTCCGGCGATACCGGTTCGGCGGCAATCGAAGGCTGCCGCCGCTGCAAGCACGTCGACATTTTCATCCTGCACCCGTATCAGCGGGTGTCCGAGGTCCAGCGCCGGCAGATGACCACGGTGCTGGGTGACAACATCCACAACATCGCGGTAAAGGGCAATTTCGACGACTGCCAGCGCATGGTCAAGGCCAGTTTTGGCGATCAGTCCTTCCTCGGAGGCAAGACCCAGCTGGCCGCGGTGAACTCCATCAACTGGGCCCGGATCATGGCCCAGATCGTCTACTACTTCCAGGCCGCGCTGGCGCTCGGAGGCCCGGACCGGAGCGTGGCCTTCTCCGTGCCCACGGGCAACTTTGGCGATATCTTCGCCGGTTACCTGGCGAAAAAAATGGGCCTGCCGGTGTCCCAACTGGTGATCGCCACCAACCGCAACGACATCCTGCACCGTTTTATGAGCGGCAACAGGTACGAGCAGCGGCAACTGGAGCACACCCTGTCGCCGAGCATGGACATCATGGTGTCCAGCAATTTCGAGCGCCTGCTGTTCGACCTGCATGGTCGTGACGGCGCCGCGGTCAAACAGCTGCTGGAAGATGCCGCGAAGGGGCCGGTGAGCATCGCGGATTACCGCTGGCGACACGCCCGCAAGCTGTTCGACAGTGAGTCGGTGGACGACGAAACCACCTGCGCGACCATTCGTGAGGTATACCAGCGCAATGAATACCTGCTGGACCCCCACACCGCCATCGGTGTGAGGGCCGCGCGGGCCTGTCGGCGTGATCCGGCGGTGCCGATGGTCACGCTGGGGACGGCCCATCCGGCCAAGTTCCCCGAGGCCATTGAGCGTTCCGGTCTGGCGGTGAAGCCGGCGCTGCCGACGCACATGGCCGACCTGTTCGAGCGTGAAGAGCGCTACACGGTGATTGACAACGATCTGGCCCAGGTGCAGGCGTTCATCGCCTCTCACTGGCACGATGCCTGATTCGGAATGACGCCGAAGAAGATCCTGCGCCGCCCCCAGCCGGATGGTGTTCCGGCCTGGGGGCAACACCTCCCGCCGCTGCTGCGGCGCCTGTATGCCGCCCGTGGCGTCCGGTCCGATGCTGAACTCGCCTACACTCTGAAACACCTGGCCTCGCCCCTCGACATGCGGGGCATCGACCGTGCCGTGGCGTTGCTGGCCGAAGCTATCGAGCAGCGGCAGCGAGTGCTGGTCCTGGGGGATTTCGACGCCGATGGCGCTACCAGCACGGCGGTGGCCTTGCTGGGGTTGTCGATGCTGGGGCTCCAGGACATCGATTTCCGGGTACCCAGCCGCTTTTCCGACGGTTATGGGCTGACGCCGGGTATTGTCGAGCGTCTGCACTCGGAGGGTGCGCTGCCGGACCTGCTGGTCACCGTCGATAATGGCATCTCCGCCATCGAGGGCGTGCGGGCGGCCCGGGCGCTGGGTGTCCGGGTGCTGGTGACCGACCACCACTTGGCCGGCGAGTCGCTGCCCGAAGCGGATGCCATCGTCAATCCAAACCAGCCGGGCTGCCCGTTCCTGAGTAAACACGCCGCAGGCGTGGGCGTGATGTTCTATGTCTTGACCGCGCTGCGCCGTCACCTGCGGGAGACCGGGCGGCTGCCGGCCCCGGAGCCGAATCTCGGCAGCCTGCTGGACCTGGTGGCCCTGGGCACCGTCGCCGATGTGGTGCCACTGGATCACAACAACCGGATCTTCGTGGAGCAGGGGTTGCGGCGCATTCGCCAGGGGTTGGCCCGTCCGGGCATCCTGGCGTTGCTGGACGTGGCCGGTCGGGACCACCGGCAGGTGAGTGCCACCGATCTGGGTTTCGTGGTCGGGCCCCGTCTCAACGCCGCCGGCCGGCTCGACGACATGAGCATCGGCATTGCCTGCCTGTTGGCAGACGACCCCGAGGAGGCCCGGCGCCTGGCGCGCGAGCTGGATGCCTTCAACCGGGAGCGGCGTACCATCGAGCAGGAGATGAAGAGCCAGGCCCAGGAGTTGCTGGCGTCTATGTCGCTGGATGTGTCGGGCCTGCCCTGGGGGTTGGCGTTGTTCGATCCGGACTGGCACCAGGGGGTGATTGGAATTCTGGCGGCGCGCATCCGGGAGCAGACGCATCGGCCCACGATCGCCTTCGCCCCCGATGACGGCCAGCACCTGAAAGGCTCGGCCCGGTCAATCCCTGGTCTGCACATCCGCGACGCGCTGGCGACGCTGGATGCCCGCCACCCGGGTTTGCTGAAGAAATACGGCGGCCATGCCATGGCGGCGGGCATGACCATCGCCCGGTCGGACTTCGATGCCTTCTGTGCTGCGTTCGACGCCACCGTACGGCAGCTGCTGACGCCTGCGGACCTGGAAGCCGCCATTGTCACCGACGGCCCGCTGGAGCCCGCCGAGTTGTGTCTGGAGACGGCCCATTTGCTCAAGCATGCCGGTCCCTGGGGGCAGCACTTTCCGGAGCCGTTGTTTGACGGTGAATTCCGGGTGGTGAGCCAGCGGGTGGTGGGGGGGCACCACCTCAAGCTGGTGCTCCAGCCGCTGGCCGGGCGGGAGCCGGTGGACGCCATTGCCTTCAATACCGGACCGGAGGTGCCGGACTTTACCCGTACCGGTGCCCGGGTGGTCTACAAGCCGGATGCCAACACCTTCCGTGGGCGCACCAGCCTGCAGTTGCTGGTGGACTACCTGGAGCCGCTCGCCGGCTAGGGCGGCCCCGTTCCAGCTGAATTGCCTCGGAATTTCCGGTAGAATTCCGCCCCTGTTTCTACCCCATTTGCCAAAGCGAGAAAGGGTTTCATGGAAATCAATCCCATAGTGACGAAGATCAAAGAGCTTCGCGAGCGCACTGAAGCGCTGAGGGGGTATCTTTGACTACGATCAGCGCAGCGAGCGCCTGATCGAAGTAGAGCGCGAACTGGAACTGCCGACGGTTTGGGACGATCCCGATCGGGCCCAGGCCCTGGGTAAGGAGCGGTCGGATCTGGAGCTGATCGTTCACACCATCGACCGGCTGACCAACGGTCTGGCGGATGCCGAAAGCCTGTTGGAGCTGGCGGTGGAGGAAGAGGACGAGGCCACCGTCGCCGAGATCCAGGCCGATCTGGAGGCGCTCGACGGCGAGCTGCAGAAACTTGAGTTCCGCCGCATGTTCTCTGGTGAGATGGACGCCAACAACGCCTATCTGGATATCCAAGCCGGTTCTGGCGGCACCGAGGCTCAGGACTGGGCCAACATGCTGCTGCGCATGTACCTGCGCTGGGCGGAGCGCCGGGGCTTCAAGACCGAAATCGTGGAGCTGCAGGAAGGCGAGGTAGCAGGCATCAAGAGTGCCACCATCCATGTCCAGGGGGACTACGCCTACGGCTGGCTGCGTACCGAGACCGGCGTACACCGCCTGGTGCGCAAGTCGCCGTTCGATTCCGGCAACCGTCGCCACACTTCCTTCTCTTCGGTGTTCGTGTCGCCGGAAGTGGATGACAGCTTCGAAATCGAGATCAATCCGGCGGATCTGCGCGTGGACGTCTACCGGGCCTCCGGCGCCGGCGGTCAGCACGTCAACCGGACCGAATCGGCGGTGCGTCTGACGCACAAACCGACCGGGATCGTAGTGGCCTGTCAGGCCGGGCGCAGTCAGCACCAGAACAAGGACCAGGCCATGAAACAGCTGAAGGCCAAGCTCTTTGAACTGGAAATGCAGAAGCGCAACGCCGAGAAGCAGAAACAGGAAGATGCCAAGGCCGATATCGGCTGGGGCAGTCAGATCCGTTCCTACGTGCTGGACGACAGCCGCGTCAAGGATCTGCGTACCAAGGTTGAAACCAGCAACACCCAGGCGGTCCTGGACGGCGATATCGACAAGTTCATCGAAGCCAGCCTGAAGATGGCGCTGTAATCCGGCGCCGTCGACTTCCTCTTAACCCGGACAACCCGAATCCGAGCGAGCCAACATGACCGAACACACTCAACACGCCGCACAGCACGAAGACAACAAGCTGATTGCCGAACGCCGCGCCAAACTGGCGGAGCTGCGTCGTCAGGGCCACCCGTTCCCCAACGATTTCCGTCGTACCGCGACGGCTGCCGAACTTCAGGAAATGTACGGCGACAAGAGCAAGGAGGAACTGGAGGCACTGGCGGTCAAGGTGGCGGTGGCCGGCCGCATGATGCTGGACCGTAAGGCGTTCAAGGTGCTTCAGGATATGAGTGGCCGTATTCAGATCTACGCCACCAAGGAAGTCCAGAAGGACACCAAGCACTGGGACCTGGGGGATATCGTGGGGGTTCGGGGCACCCTGGCCAAATCCGGCAAGGGGGATCTGTATGTCACCATGGACGAGTATGTGCTGCTGACCAAGTCGCTCCGGCCGCTGCCCGAGAAGCATAAGGGGCTGACCGACATGGAGGCCCGCTACCGGCACCGCTACGTCGACCTGATGGTCAATGAGGAAACCCGGCGCACCTTCCAGATCCGCACCCGGATCATCAACAGCATGCGCAACTATTTCAATGCCCGCGGCTTCATGGAAGTGGAAACGCCCATGCTGCAGGTGATTCCCGGTGGCGCCACGGCGCGGCCCTTCGTCACCCATCATAACGCCCTGGACATTGACATGTACCTGCGCATTGCGCCGGAGCTGTACCTGAAGCGGCTGGTGGTGGGCGGCTTCGAGCGTGTGTTTGAAATCAACCGCAACTTCCGTAACGAGGGGTTGTCCACCCGGCACAACCCCGAGTTCACCATGGTCGAGTTCTACCAGGCCTACGCAGACTACAACGATCTGATGGACCTGACCGAGGACATGCTGCGCCAGATCACCCAGGAGGTGCTGGGCACCACCGTGGTGGTTAATACCCGGGAACTGGCCAACGGCGAGACGGAAACGGTGGCGTACGACTTCGGCAAGCCGTTCAGACGCATGACCGTGGTTGAGGCCATTCTGGAGCACAACCCCGACATCCAGGCCGGCCAGCTGGGGGACGAGGCCAGCGCTCGTCGCGTGGCCGAAGGACTGGGCATTCCGCTGAAGGACAGCTGGGGTCTGGGTAAGGTGCTGATCGAGATCTTCGAGGCCACGGTCGAGCACAAGCTGATCCAGCCCACCTTCATCACCGACTATCCGAAGGAAGTGTCGCCGTTGGCCCGTTGCCGGGACGACGACCCGTTCGTGACCGAGCGCTTCGAGTTCTTCGTGGGCGGCCGGGAGCTGGCCAACGGCTTCTCCGAGTTGAACGACGCCGAGGATCAGGCCGAGCGCTTCCGGGCCCAGGCCGAGGAAAAGGCGGCCGGGGACGACGAAGCCATGTTCTATGATGCCGACTACGTGATGGCTCTGGAGTATGGTCTGCCGCCGACGGCCGGCGAGGGCATCGGGATCGACCGGCTGGTCATGCTGCTGACCGACTCGCCGTCGATCCGGGACGTCATCCTGTTCCCGCACATGCGGCCTGAACAGCGGTCCGAGCCGGCGGCGGGCGAGTCCGAGGCGTGAGCCGATGCATCCGGTAGAGGGCCTGGCCCACCAGCTGAAGCCGGGGCGGGGTTGGGACGAGTATCTGGCTCCGGAATTTCATCAGCCGTACATGCGGGCGCTGGCGGAGTTCCTGGCCGCCGAGGAACAGGCCGGCAAGGTCCTGTTCCCGCCCAGCAGTCACTGCTTCAATGCCCTCAACAGCACGCCGCTGGAACAGGTGAAGGTGGTGATTCTGGGGCAGGACCCCTACCACGGTCCGGGGCAGGCCCATGGCCTTTGTTTTTCCGTGCGGCCCAATGTGCCGCCGCCGCCGTCCCTGGTGAACATCTTCAAGGAAATCGAGGACGACCTGGGGATCGCGCCGCCGGACCACGGCTGCCTCCAGCCCTGGGCCGAGCAGGGAGTGTTGCTGCTCAACAGCGTATTGACGGTGGTCCAGGGCCAGGCCGGTGCCCATCAGGGCAAGGGCTGGGAACGCTTTACCGACAAAGTGGTGGAAACCGTCAACCGGCATCGGGAGGGAGTGGTGTTCCTGTTGTGGGGAAGCCATGCCCGGAAGAAGGGCCAGCACATCGATCGCCGGCGCCACTTGGTGCTGGAAGGCCCGCACCCGTCGCCCTTGAGTGCCTATCGGGGCTTTTTCGGCTGCCGTCATTTCTCAAAAGCCAATACCTGGCTGCAACAAAAAGGGCAGAACCCCATCGACTGGGCTCTGCCCTCCCGCAACGAGCTGTTGGCCCGTTACCGCAAGTAGCCGGTCTCGCCGCTGCCCGGATTACTTCAGAAGGGCCATGGCCGCTTCCATCTGGGCACTCAGGTCTTCTTCCTCGCCCATGTCGATGTTCGGGTCCAAGCTCAGACGGTCGAAGGCGGAGATCCGGTTCCAGTCCATGTCCGTCCAGGGATGCTCGGTGCCCGCCACCAGTTGCAGGTTTGCCACCATCACCAAGTCGGCGTAATCGGCGGTCGGCACTTGGCGCTGGAAGTCGGTGTACTCCAGCGGCACGTTCTGCAATTCTTTCGGGAAATCCCATTTCTTGAGGATCAGCGCACCGATGCGCGGGTGCAATTCGTCGATGACGTTGTCGAGCATAATGCTGCTGATCTGTATGTCCCGGTCTTCCACATAGCGCAGAATTGGCAGCACGCCGATCAGGTGCACCAGGCCGGCGAGGGTGGCCTGCTCGGGTTTGAGACGGGTGTAGTGCTGCGCCAGCACATGGCAGACACCGGCCACTTCCGTGCTGGTCTGCCAGGTTGCGCGCAGGCGCTTGTCGATCATGTCGGACGTAGCCTGGAACATCTGCTCCATCGCCAGCCCCATGGCGAGGCTGCTGGTATAGGCCATGCCCAGGCGGCTGACCGCCATATTCAGGTTCTCGATGGCCCGGCTGCCGCGGAACAGCGGGCTGTTGCAGACCCGGATGATCCGGGCCGACAGGGCGGTGTCGTTGCTGATCACCTTCACCAGATCGGCGATGGCCGAGTTTTCCGATTCGGCGATTTCGCGTACCTGCAGCGCCACTTCCGGCAGCGTCGGCAGGATCAGTTTGTCCGCCTCGATGGCGTTGATCAGGTCGTTCTTAATGGTTTCAACGATATTCGACATGGGCGTTGGAATCCGCTGGTGAGCACGCACGCCGAGCCGCCGCTCGCGGCCAGGCACGTTAAGAGGGTCCTTGGCTCCCTTTATAGCAAATTTCCCCGAGCTTGCCTGTCAACTTATGTATCGGCGTTGGCGGGGCCTTCCCGTTCCGGAACCGGGTAGGGCAGGGGGCGGGGCATCAGCGGTTGCCCCTCAACGGTCAGCGGCTGTCCGGCAGCGTCGTGGCGAACCACGGCCAGCAGTTCGGAGGAGCCGTCGGTATAGGTCACCGCCGTGACAACCTCGCCAACCGCCTGATTGCCGGCCAGGACGCGGCTGCCGGTGCGCACTCCGCCCGGGCAGGAAAACCGGTACAGGCTTTTCTTCAGTTGCCCGAGAAAGTGCATGCGGGCGATGACTTCCTGGCCGGTGTAGCAGCCTTTCTTGAAGTGGACGCCGCCCAGGTGATGCCAGTTGAGCATCTGGGGCACATAGGCTTCCCAACTGTGGGTGTCCAGCTGGGGCACGCCGGCGGCGATGTCCCGGGCCTGCCAGTCGGCCACGGACAGCTCGGGCGTGCCCGTCAGGTCCGGTGCCGTGTCGCCAGTTTGCCAGAACTCGAAACGGACGATGCCCCGGTCGTCGTCCTCGACGCGGATCAGCAGGCCCGAGTCCAGGGGCTGGGCATCGGCCGGCATTCCCAGAGCGGCGGGCGTGGCGCCGGCGATCTGCGCCGCAGCGTCCATGCCGACCAGACCCCATACCTGGGCGTTGGCCAGGGGCGTCATGGTGGTGCCCCGGAACAGTCTCAGGTACTTGTCGAGCTGAGCCTGGGTGGCTTCAAGCAATGCCTTGGGCAGCACCATCAAGACATCCTCGCCGTCCCGGGCCAACCGGGTCAGGGCATAGGCTCGGCCCTTGGGGTTGGCGGCGGCGGCCCGGGGTGCGTGGTTTGGGGTTACCTCATCCAGATGCTGACTGAACTGGCCCTGAAGGAAGGCACGGGTGCCTGGCCCGGAAACCCGGACCAGGGTCCGGTCCGACAATCTGGCGTGGCCGGTGTCCGGTATCGGCAGTCGGGCCGGTTCGTCGCTATCGGAAGGGGTGGCGATGACGGTGTCCGTATCAGTCATGGGTGCTCCGGGTCAGCAGTCGGAATGGGTCCCGGCAACCCCAGCCGCAGCCATTGGCGGAACTTTCGGAAACGATCCGGGCAGACATTGCCTGGGTAGCGGTGGCCGGGAGCCAGGAGAATCACGGAATATACTCTGAATTTGGTGCCGGGCGGACGGAGTTTCAAGAGCGCGAAGCGAGCCCCCAGGTGGCTGCTGGCGGTTGGTATCACCTGAATCGGGCCCCCGGCGGTATGGGCGGTCAGCCGGTTGCCGTCGACGCTCAGGGCGGTGATGGCTCGTGAGCCCCGCAGCCGGCCCAGGCGGCGATAGTGAATGATGGCGCCAGCGGCGGCCAGGGGCAGGCAGACCAGGAGCCAAATGTGGCCCAGGCCGGCGGCTGTCAGGAGAAAGGCGGCGAGAACCGCCCAGGGCAGCAAGGCCACGAGGCCCGCCGCCCAGGACGGCGACAGCGACAGGTCAATCCGGTTGCACACGATCGAGGATCATGTCCACCATGCGCCGCAGGTCCGGATCCTCTGGCCGGCCACGTTGCATGAACCAGGCGAACAGGTCCGTGTCCTCACAGTCGAGCAGTTTCCGGTAACGGGCCTGATCCTCTGGGTCGAGGTCCCGGTAGACCTCCTCCAGGAAGGGAATCAGCAATACGTCCAGCTCCAGCATGCCCCGGCGGCTGTGCCACCAGAGGCGCTTGAATTCGGGATTGTCGGATGCGGGAGGGGTATTGGC
The DNA here is from genome assembly GCF_001981305.1 of Marinobacter lutaoensis. Lineage (GTDB taxonomy): Bacteria > Pseudomonadota > Gammaproteobacteria > Pseudomonadales > Oleiphilaceae > Marinobacter > Marinobacter lutaoensis. Next base: position 237,583 of record NZ_MSCW01000008.1, read on the forward strand.
CATAGGGGTTCGGTTGCCTCGCGGTTCGTTGGTTCAGGGAGCCAGGGTACGGTAGGTGGTCGGGACCAGGACCGTGTCCCGGGCCTCGTGGAGCAGTCCTGGGTAATCCAGGGTGTAGTGCAGGCCGCGGCTTTCCTTGCGTTGCAAGGCGGAGCAGATGATCAGGTCGGCGACGGTCACCAGGTTACGCAGCTCCAGCAGGTCGTTGGAAACCCGGTAATTGCTGTAGAACTCGCTGATTTCCCGGCTCAGCAGGTCGACCCGGTGCTTCGCCCGCTGCAGACGCTTGGTGGTGCGCACGATACCCACGTAGTCCCACATGAAATGCCGCAGCTCGTCCCAGTTATGGGAGATCACCACGTCCTCGTCGGAGTCGCGCACCTGGCTTTCGTCCCATTCCGGAGCCTCGGGCGGGGCCGGAATATCCGCTTCCCGGCGGGCGATGTCTGCCGCTGCCGAGCGCCCATAGACCAGGCATTCCAGCAGCGAGTTGCTGGCCATCCGGTTGGCGCCGTGCAGGCCGGTGAAGGCGGCCTCGCCAACAGCGTAGAGCTGGTTGATGTCGGTGCGCGCGCGGGCGTCAGTGATGATGCCGCCACAGGTATAGTGAGCGGCGGGAACCACCGGGATCGGTTCCCGGGTGATGTCGATGCCCAGACTCAGACACTTCTCGTGGATGGTCGGGAAGTGGTGCTTGATGAAGTCGGCCGGCTTATGACTGATGTCCAGAAAAACGTGATCCACCCCCAGGCGCTTCATCTCATGGTCGATGGCCCGGGCGACGATGTCGCGGGGGGCCAGTTCCGCCCGTGGATCGAAACGGTCCATGAAACGGCTGCCGTCCGGCAGCGTCAGCACCCCGCCTTCGCCCCGCACCGCCTCGGTGATCAGGAAGGATTTGGCGTGGGGGTGGTACAGGCAGGTCGGATGGAACTGATTGAACTCCATATTGGCGACCCGGCAGCCGGCCCGCCAGGCCATGGCAATGCCGTCTCCGGAGGCGCCGTCGGGGTTGGTGGTGTAACGGTAGGCCTTGGAGGCGCCGCCGGTGGCGATCACCGTGAACCGGGCGCGGAACAGCTCCACGTGATTGTTCTCCAGGTTGAGAACGTAGGCGCCCACGCAACGGTTGCCTGGCAGTGACAGCTTGCGGTTGGTGATCAGGTCCACCGCCACCCGTCGGGTGAGCAGGTGGATGTTGGCGCGGGCCTGGGCCTGGGCCGCCAGGGTGGTGGATACGGCAAAACCGGTGGCGTCGGCCGCGTGGATGATCCGCCGATGACTGTGGCCGCCTTCCCGGGTCAGGTGGTAGTGTTCGTTGTCGTCCTCGCGGGTGAAGTTCACGCCGGACTCGATCAGCCAGTCGATACTTTCCTTGCTGTGTTCGACGGTGAAGCGGACGGCGTCCTCGTGGCACAGTCCGGCGCCCGCGGTCAGGGTGTCCTGAATGTGGTTCTCGACCGAATCCTGGTCGTCCAGTACGGCGGCGATGCCGCCCTGGGCCCACAGGGTGGCGCCACTGCTGATGTCGGCCTTGCTGATGACGCACACCTGCAGGTGGGGCGGCAAATTGAGGGCCACGGTCAGGCCGGCGGCACCACTGCCGATAATGAGAACATCGTATTCGTAGGACTGTGGCATTGGATCGATAACGCAGGCCATAATGTGGAGGTGTATTGAACTAAACTTTACGCCCGCTGTCTATTTGGCCGGATGGGGCGCCCATGCCAGGCGCGTTTCTCGGGACCGAACATCAGGCGGTGGTGGATGACACAGACACTTGTCGTAACGGCCGGTCAGCTGGCCAGGAAAACGGGGACTACCGGCAAACCCTCCATGACGCCCGACCAGAATCAAAGCCAGGGTGACCATCCCGACAGCCAGACAGACCTGCAGCTGGTGCGCAAGGTCCGGAACGGTGACCGCGCCGCCTTCGACCTGCTGGTGGTCAAGTACCAGTCCCGGGTGGCCTCGATCATCAGCCGCTATGTCTACGACCCCCAGGAAGTCATGGACCTGGCCCAGGAGACCTTTGTTAAGGCGTACCGGGCCATTGACCGGTTCCGGGGCGACAGCGCCTTTTACACTTGGCTTTACCGGATCGCCGTCAACACCGCCAAGAACTTTCTGGAGTCCCGCGGGCGTCGCCCCCAGCCAAGTGCCGATGTGGCCGAGGCGGAGAACTTCGACGACGGCCGCCGGCTGCGGGATCCGGCGTCTCCGGAACGCCTGCTGCAACGGGAACAGCTGCAGGAAGCCCTGTCCCGGGCCATTGCCCAGCTGCCAGAGGACTTGCGCTCGGCCTTCCTGCTCCGGGAGTACGACGGTCTCAGCTACGAAGACATCGCCCGAATTCTCGATTGCCCCATCGGCACGGTCCGATCTCGGATATTCCGGGCCAGGGACGCGGTGGACCGTTATCTCGGCCCTTTACTCAACCCTTCAGAGACAGTTTGAGGTTGCATCCGATGGATGATCGTCTCAGAGAAACCTTGTCGGCAATGATGGATGATGAGGCGGATGAACTGTCGGTTCGCCGGCTGCTGTCTTACCCGGAACAAAACCAGGTGCGGGAACAGTGGCGACGCTGGCAGCAAATCCGGGACTTGATGCACGGTGGCCACGGGCCGGCCGAGGGGATGGATGTGTCCGCCTCGGTGCGGGCGGTGCTGGACGGGCGTTCCGGCGCCGGACCGGAGTCCGCGCCGGCCCGGCGTGCCGGTGGCGCGTCCTGGCACTGGCCGGTGGTGGCGATGGTGACCCTGGCATTGGTGATTGGCTTTGGCGCTGGCGCGGGTTGGGAGTCCGGTGGTGTCGACGGCCCCCGGGTGGCGGCTCCGGGTCCGGGCGCTCTGCCGTCGCCGGTAGCGGCGCTGCCTGAGCCGGCGGTTCCCGATCAGGAAGTGGCGTTGCAGGGGCTGGACGAGGAGCAATGGGAGCTGATGAGCCGCTATCTGCTGGAACACGCCCAGCACAACAGCGTGGGGGCTGGACGTGGCGCCGTGGGATACGCCCGGGTGGTCAGTGCCGGCCACGGTTACTGATGACGGAGAGCCCCGAGTGACGCTTGATACGACCATCCGACGCGTTCCTTGGTACCCGGTGGGGCTGCTGCTTCTGGTGCTGCTGGGCGCGTGGATGCCGCTGCGGCCGGCCCTGGCCGAAGAGGCGCCGGTCAACCAGTGGCTCGAGCGTTTGGCGCCCGCTCTGAACATGACGTCCTACCGGGGCGTGTTTGTTTACGCCCGGGGAGATCAGGTGCATTCCATGCGGATTGCCCATCGCTATCACGACGGTATGGTGGAGGAGCGATTGGTGCTCCAGGATGGCGGCAGCGGTGAGATCGTTCGCCGCGGAGCCGACGTGGTCTGTGTGTTGCCCGACCAGGGGCGGATACGACTGGATCAGGTGATTCCATCCGGGCCGTTCGCGGAAGCGTTTACCCGACAGCTGATGCCGGTCAACCGCTGGTATCGCGCCAAGCTGGTGGGGGAAGACCGGGTGGCCGGCTATGACACCGTCAAGATCGTTCTGGAGGCTCGGGACGCACACCGGTACAGCCACAAGCTGTGGCTGGAGCAGAGTACCGGCCTGCTGGTCAAAAGCAGTGTCCAGGATGCGTCCGGCAAGGTGATGGAACACTTCCAGTTCACCAGTCTCGAAATCACCGATGATATTTCCGACGATGAGTTTCAGGTTAAGACCACCGGCCGGGAGATTGCCCGTACCTTGCCGGGTGCGGCGCCGGTTCCGGCGCATACCCCTGCCAGCCGCATGAACGGCTGGGAGCTGGGCTGGCGCCCGGATGGCTTCATGCCGGCGGCCGCCCCCCGCAGCGGCCGGCTGCGGGCCGTGGCGTTCTCCGATGGGCTGGCGGCATTCTCGGTGTTCGTGGAACCGCTGGGCCGGCTGAAGATGCCGATGGGGGTTTCTCGCATCGGTGCCACCACGGTGTTTACCCACGAGCTGGATGTGGCGGGGCAGCCGTTTCTGGTGACGGTGGTGGGCGAGGTGCCGCCGGTGACCGCCAGAAAGGTGGCGGAATCGGTTCGGGTGGACGCCGCCCAGGTGTTTGGAGACCGGCGGCCATGATCACCGAAACCGGCAAAGTGATTGCTCTGAAGGGTGACCAGGCGTGGGTGCAGACGATCCGGGCCAGCGCTTGCCAAAGCTGCGCCGCCCGCCACGGCTGTGGCCAAAAGGCACTGGCCACCGTGACCGGCGGTCGGGCGAATCAGGTGCTGGTGGCCAACACGGTGGACGCCCGGGTGGGGGATGAGGTGGTCATTGGTATTCCGGAACAGGCCCTGCTGGGAGCGTCGCTGCTGGTGTACGCCTTGCCCCTGCTGACCCTGGTGCTGGGCAGCGTGGTCGGCCATCAGCTGGCCCCGAGCGGGGACCTGCCCGCGATGATTGGCGGTGCCGGCGGTCTGGCCTCGGGCCTGGGCTTGGCGGCGCTTTGGCAGCGGCGACTCGGTTCCGCCTGCGAGCCTCGCCTGGTGCGGGTGCAACGTGCCGCTTCCGCCGCCTGTCAATAATTCCTACGGTTTTGTAAGTTGAAAACGGGTCGTGCGGCCTCAACACTACTTTTGGATTTTCCGAGTGGAGGGGGAGACATGCCGAGAGTCAGAGCAGTTGCAGTACAACCACGACCAGCACTTCGGATGGATCGGGCGCTCCACGCCCTGCTGGTATTGTCGGTGATGCTGGTGGTTCTCTGGAGCCAGACCGTCAGCGCCCGTAGCCTGCCCGACTTCACCGATCTGGTGGAGGAGAATTCCGGGGCGGTGGTGAACATCAGCACCACGACCGAGCCTAAAGCCGGCAACACCGGCTATGGCCTGCCGTTCGACGAGCGCCAGCTGGACCAGATGCCCGAGTTTTTCCGGCACTTCTTTCGCGGTCCGCAGTCTCCGTTCGCAGATCCCGACACCGTCCAGCCCCGACACTCGATTGGCTCCGGTTTCATCGTATCCTCGGACGGTTACGTCCTGACCAACAACCACGTGGTCGAGGGTGCGGATGAAATCGTGGTGCGTCTGAGCGACCGGCGCGAACTGCCGGCCACCCTGGTGGGGACCGACCCGCGTTCCGACGTGGCCGTGCTGAAAATCAAGGGTGACAACAAGCTGCCGGTGGTCAAGATCGGCAAGTCCAAGGAACTGAAAGTGGGGGAATGGGTGTTCGCCATCGGCTCCCCCTTCGGCTTTGATCACACCGTTACGGCGGGCGTTGTCAGTGCCGTCGGGCGTTCCCTGCCAAGCGAAAACTACGTGCCCTTCATTCAGACCGACGTTGCCATCAACCCCGGTAACTCGGGGGGGCCGCTGTTCAACATGGATGGCGAGGTCGTTGGCATCAATTCCCAGATCTATACCCGCTCCGGCGGTTTCATGGGGGTCTCCTTCGCGATTCCCATCGATGATGCCATGAATGTGTTCCGGCAGATTCGTGACAAGGGCTCCGTGTCCCGCGGCTGGCTGGGTGTGCTGATTCAGGAGGTCAACCGTGATCTGGCCGAGTCGTTCGGGCTGAAGCGACCCCGTGGCGCCCTGATTGCGGAAGTGATGGAAGGTTCTCCGGCGGAGGAAGCCGGGCTGCATTCCGGCGACATCGTGCTGGAATACGACGGCGAGGAAATCCGCTTTTCGTCCGACCTGCCGCCACTGGTGGGCCGCACTCAGGCCGGAGAAACGGCCCGCCTCACCATCCTGCGTGGTGGCCGGGAAATGGATGTCGATGTGAAAATCGGTCAGTTGCCGGACGAGGGCGCAGAGGTGGCGCAGGGCCCGTCCGGTGACAGCGGCTCCGCCAGCGCGCCACTGGGCATGTCGGTGGAGGACCTGCCCGCGGAAGCCGCCGACTCCCTGGGTATCCCGGGTGGCGTCCTGGTGACCGGTATTGCCCGGGGTCCGGCGTTCGATGCCGGTATTCGGCCCCGGGATGTGATCACTGAGATCAATCGCCAGCAGGTCCGCTCCGTGGCTGACTTCCGTCAGGTGGTCGCATCCCTGCCGGAGGGTCGGGCGGTCTCGGTTCGGGTCATCCGCCAGGGTCGGGCCCTGTATCTGGTGCTCAAGCCCTGACCTGAGCACGGGTTAACGCCGCCGGGACGGGTCTCGGCGGAACTCGAGCCCCCGTGGTTGTGCAAAAGACAGCCACGGGGGCTTTTGCTATACTCTGCGGACTGTGACGGGCCGACGGGCCAGGGACTGGGCTTGCTTAGATGATGAATAAGAAGGATCTTCCCCTCCGTAAACTGCTGCAACTGCGCCATGCCTGGGCCGCGTGGCTGGTGCTCGCCGTGGCCGTGGCCGCCACGGTGGGGCTTTGGCAGCTGTCGATCCGCCTGGTCGAGGATCGCACCGAGGCACGTTTCCGCACGCAATCCCTGCAACTGAAAACCGCCATCGAGGAACGTCTGCTCAATTATGAGCAGGTCCTGGCCGGCAGCGCGGGCCTGTTTGCGGTGGCGGGCGAGGTGTCCCGGGAGGCGTGGCGGGAATACGTGGAAAAGCTGGATATCAACCGTTACTACCCCGGTATCCAGGGTATCGGCTACGTCAAGCGTGTCGATGTGCGCCAGATGGCGGACCACATTGCCTCGGTGCGGGCCGAGGGCGTCCACGACTACCTGGTGACCCCGCTGGGGGCCGGGCCCTTCTACTACCCCATGGTGTACCTGGAGCCCAGCACCGACCGTAACCGTCGTGCGCTCGGCTACGATGCCTTCAGCGATCCGATCCACCGGGAGGCCATGGAGCGGGCCCGGGACGAGGCGGTGCCCACGGTGACCGCCAAGGTGGTACTGGTGCAGGAGGAACTGGCGGAAGACCAGGCCAGTTTCCTGATGTACTACCCGGTCTACCAGGGGGGCGAGATTCCCGAGATCCGCGCCGAGCGCCGTATGATGCTGGCGGGATACGTGTTCAGCGCCTTTCGCACCAATAACCTCCTGGACGGCATTGTCGGCCTGATCGCGCCGTTCCTGGATGTCCGCATTTACGACAATGGCGTGGTCAGCCGGGACAACGTCATGTACAGCTCCAACCTGGGGTCCCTGGACAACGAGTTCAGCTTCGAGATGAGTCAGACGCTGACCCAGGGCGGGCGCAACTGGTTGCTCCAGACCCGGTCCACGCCGGCGTTCGACTATCTGGCGTCCGATCCCCGGCCCCCCATTGTCCTAGGGAGCGGCCTGCTCATCAGCCTGCTGCTGTTCCTGTTCGTGCTGGCGATGGTGAGATCCCGGCTGATGGCCCAGATCTCTGCCGGACGCTACCGGGCCATCACCGAGGGCGCCGCCAATGTCACCCTGGTGATGAATCCGCAGGGGGAGCCCCTGTATGCCAGCCCCTCCAGCCTCGATATTCTGGGGTTCGAGCCGGATACCGTGGCCGAACTTGATTTCGAGAGCCTCGTGCACGCCGACGACTGGGGCCAGCTGCAGCGAGGGTTCGAGGATTCCATGAAGTCCCCGGGCAAACAGATGCCGATCATCCGGGCCCGGATCCGGGATGCCGCGGGCCGTTGGCGGGACATGGAAGGAACCTACACCGCCATGCTCAAGGTGCCTGGGGTCAATGGCGTGGTGCTCAGCTTGCGGGATCTGACCCAATTGAAGGCCGCCCAATCCGAGTTGCATCGGCTGGCGTTCTACGACCCGCTGACCGGGCTGGCGAACCGGCAGCTGTTCCGTGACCGCCTGAGCCATGTGGTGCGGCGGTCGCGCCGCAGCTCCGAGCCGGCCGCCCTGATGTTTCTGGATCTCGACGGTTTCAAGCGCATCAATGACACGCTTGGGCACGATGCCGGTGATGAGCTGCTGGTGCAGGTGGCCCAGTGGCTGGTGGGCTGTGTGCGGGAGGAGGACTCCGTGGCCCGCCTCGGTGGTGACGAGTTCGTGGTCCTGCTGTCTCGGATCAGCGGCCCCGACGCCGCCGGCAAGGTGGCGGAGACCATCCTCCGCCGACTGTGTCAGCGCCTGCGCCTGAATGACCACGAGGTCGGCATCACCGTCAGTATCGGCATTACCATGATCCCACACGACAGCGAGGACCCAGGCACGCTGATGAAGTACGCCGACCTGGCCATGTACCGGGCCAAGGAATTGGGTCGCAACACCTACCAGTTCTTCACGCCGGCGATGAACATCAAGGCGGCCCGGCGCCTGCTGCAGCAAGAGGAACTGGCGACGGCGCTGGAGGGCGACCGCTTCGAACTGCACTACCAGCCCAAGATCGACCTGGCGACGGAGCGGGTGATCGGTGTTGAGGCCTTTCTGCGCTGGCACCATCCGGAGAAGGGGCTGGTGTCGGCCCAGCAGTTCATCGGGCTGGCGGAAGAGACCGGGCTGATTGTCCGGCTGGGCGAGCTGGCGTTGCGCCAGGCCTGTATTCAGATCCAGGCGCTGGAACGGGCCGGTTTCGAGTCCCTGAAAATGGCCGTCAACTTTTCCGTCCGGCAGCTGACCGATCCCGGTTTCCTGGACATGATCCGCAAGGTGATCACCGAGACCGGCGTGTCCCCGGACTGCCTCGAGCTGGAGATGCCCGTCGAGCTGCTCAACGAAGATCCGCGCATGCTCAGGGAGCTGCTGGTGTCCCTGAATGATCTGGGGGTGTGTCTGATTCTGGACGACTTTGGGGCCGGTTCCTGTTCGCTGGTGTCGCTGCAGCAGCTGCCCCTGGACGTGATCAAGATCGACCACCGTTTCATCCGGGACATCCCCTACAACGTCAGTGCCACGGACGTGGCCTCGGCGGTCATCGCGCTGGCCCGCAAGCTGCATCTGACCGTGGTGGCCGAAGGCGTGGAGACCCTGCAACAGCTGAGCTTCCTGAAATCGGCCGGCTGCGCCCAATGCCAGGGTAATCTGTTCAGCTATCCCCTCGACGAGGACGCCCTGATCGGCTTCCTGATCCGCCAGTATGAGAAACCGCTGATTTCCTGATCATGGCAATGACCTGCGGTAACCGGTAAAATCACGCCGTCCCCGGACCCTGGCAGCCAGTCGCCCGGCCTCTCCGGGCGCAATTCTTCGTCCACATTGCGAGTGTTCATTGTCTGTGACCGAACTGAGCCGAATCCGTAACTTTTCCATCATCGCCCACATTGATCACGGCAAGTCCACCCTGGCGGATCGTTTTATCCAGATCTGCGGCGGCCTGAGCGACCGTGAAATGGCCGAACAGGTCCTCGACTCCATGGACCTGGAGCGGGAGCGCGGGATTACCATCAAGGCCCAGAGTGTCACGCTTAACTACAAGGCCCGGGACGGTGAAACCTACAAGCTGAACTTCATCGATACCCCGGGACACGTGGACTTTTCCTACGAGGTGTCGCGCTCCCTGTACGCCTGCGAAGGGGCCCTGCTGGTGGTTGATGCCGGCCAGGGCGTGGAAGCCCAGTCCGTGGCCAACTGCTACACCGCGATCGAGCAAGGGCTCGAGGTGGTGCCGGTCCTCAACAAGATGGACCTGCCGCAGGCGGAGCCGGAGCGGGTCGCCGCGGAAATCGAGGACATCATCGGCATCGAGGCGCAGGATGCGGTACGTTGCAGCGCCAAGACAGGCCTGGGCGTGGAGGATGTGCTGGAGGACCTGATCCGCAAAATTCCGCCCCCCAAGGGCGATCGTGGCGCGCCTCTGCAGGCCCTGATCATCGACTCCTGGTTCGACAACTATCTCGGGGTGGTGTCGCTCGTGCGAGTGGTGGAAGGAACCCTGCGCAAGGGCGACCGGATTGTGATCAAGTCCACCGGCAAGGCCTGGCTTGCCGACAAGGTGGGCATCTTCAATCCGAAACCCACCGACACCGACATCCTCGAAGCCGGCGATGTCGGCTTCGTGGTGGCCGGTATCAAGGACATCCATGGCGCGCCGGTGGGCGACACCATCGTGCACCAGAAGTTTGCCGAGGAAACGCCGGCGCTGCCGGGCTTCAAGAAGGTCAAGCCGCAGGTGTACGCCGGTCTGTTCCCGGTCAGTGCCGATGATTACGACGATTTTCGGGATGCCCTGGAAAAGCTCACCCTCAACGACGCGTCCCTGTTCTTCGAGCCAGAGAACTCGGATGCTTTGGGGTTCGGTTTCCGCTGCGGGTTCCTGGGCATGCTGCACATGGAGATCATCCAGGAGCGTCTGGAGCGGGAGTACGACCTGGACCTCATCACCACGGCGCCGACGGTGGTATACGAGGTGGTGACGCGCCAGGGTGAGACGCTGTTGGTGGACAACCCCTCGCGGCTTCCGGATATTGGTTCCATCGAAGAGATGCGCGAGCCGATTGTCGAGGCCAACATCCTGGTGCCCCAGGAACATCTGGGCAACGTGATTGCCCTATGTGAAGAGAAACGGGGCATTCAGAAGAACATGCACTTCATGTCCACCCAGGTGCAGCTCACCTACGAACTGCCCATGGCGGAAGTGGTCATGGATTTCTTCGATCGGGTCAAGTCGGCCAGTCGTGGTTTCGCCTCCCTGGACTATCATTTCGTGCGCTTCCAGACCGCCAACTTGGTCCGGCTCGATGTCCTGATCAACGGTGACCGGGTCGATGCCCTGGCGCTGATCGTGCATAAGGAACAGGCGCACTACAAGGGCCGGCAGCTGATCGAGAAGATGAAGGAGCTGATTCCCCGGCAGATGTTCGATATTGCCATTCAGGCGGCTATCGGCAATCAGGTGGTGGCCAGGGTGACGGTCAAGGCGCTGCGCAAGAACGTGACCGCCAAGTGCTACGGTGGCGACGTGAGCCGCAAGAAGAAACTGTTGCAGAAGCAGAAGGAAGGTAAGAAACGCATGAAGCAACTCGGTAACGTCGAGGTGCCCCAGGAAGCATTTCTTGCCGTATTGAAAGTCGACAAATAGCAGAAGGCCCCCGGATGGATATTGATTTTCCCCTGGTATTGGTGGTCCTCACCCTGGCAACCGGACTGATCTGGCTGGCGGATATCCTGTTCCTGCGCGAGCGCCGGCTATCGGCCGCGAGGGCCCAGGGAGCCGGGCAGCCGACCGGGACCGATGGTCTCCCGTCCGAGCAGGCCGAGCCGAAAGAACCCTACCTGGTCGACCTGAGCCGCTCGTTCTTTCCCGTGCTCGCCATCGTCCTGATCCTGCGCTCGTTTCTGGTGGAACCGTTTCAGATCCCCTCCGGCTCCATGTTGCCGATACTCGAAGTGGGAGACTTCATCTTGGTGAACAAGTACGCCTACGGTCTCCGGCTACCGGTGCTCGGTACCAAGATTGTCGACGTGGGCGAGCCCCAGCGTGGCGATGTCATGGTTTTCCGCTACCCTGAGGATGGCGAGACCAACTACATCAAGCGGGTGATCGGGTTGCCGGGGGATCACATCCGCTACCGTGACAAGCAGCTGTTCATCAATGGCAAGCGGATCGAAAGCCAGTTCGTGGCCCGCCTGCCGCCGGTGGAGTTGCGCCGGGAGATCCTGGGCGAGGTGGAACACGATATCTTCCTGACCCTGGGCCGTCCGGGCACCTCCGGTGAAGGCGAGTGGGTGGTGCCGGAAGGGCACTACTTTGTCATGGGTGACAATCGGGACAACAGCAACGACAGCCGATACTGGGGCATGGTCCCCGAGGACATGGTGGTCGGCAAGGCCTTTGCCATCTGGATGCACTGGAAGTCGTTGGGCAGCCTGCCATCCTTTGATCGTGTGGGCAGTATCGAATAATTCGGGCGATTCGGAGCGCGGTAACAATGAAAACGGACAAGCTTTCCTCCATGGGGCGCCAGCGCGGCGCGTCGGTGCTCACCACGCTGGTGATGGTGCTGTTCTTCGGCAGCCTGCTGACGCTGGTGATCAAACTGGGGCCCGTCTACATTGACGACCTCACCATCCAGGAGGCGTTGGAAAGCCTCGAGGGCACGGAGGGGCTCTCCGGCATGGGGCCGGCCCAGGTCCTGAGCCTGATCAACAAGCGCCTGAGCGTGAACAACATCCGCGGCTTCGACCTCAAGCAGATTCAGATTGAGAAAGACGGTGACATCGTCCACCTCAACGTGGATTACGAGGTTCGAAACAACATCATCAGCAACGTGGATGCGGTCATCCACTTCCAGCACGAGTACGAGTTGAAGGGCAAGTGAGTTCGCAACCGGATCTGGACCAGTTACAACGACGCATCGGCTATCAGTTCCGCTCGCCTGAGCGGCTGCTGCTTGCACTGACCCACCGCAGCTACGGCAATCAGAACAACGAGCGCCTGGAGTTTCTTGGTGACTCCATCGTCAACATGGTGATCGCCGAATACCTGTACCTGCATTTCGAGAAGGCCCGGGAAGGGCAGCTCAGCCGGCTTCGGGCCCGGATGGTCAAGGGCACGACCCTGGCGGAGATTGGCCGGGAGTTCGAGCTGGGTAAATACCTGCGTCTGGGGTCCGGTGAGCTCAAGAGCGGTGGCTACCGGCGCGACTCCATCCTGGCAGACGCGGTGGAGTCGATCATCGGTGCCATCTACCTGGACAGCGACTTCCTGACTTGCCGGGCGCAGGTGCTGCGCTGGTTCGAGCAGCGACTGAACAACCTGGACCTCCAGGACACCCAGAAGGACCCCAAAACCCGGCTGCAGGAGTACCTGCAGTCCCGGCAGTTTCCATTGCCCCGCTACGACGTTATTTCCGTCGAGGGCGAGGCCCACAACCAGACGTTCCACGTCGCCTGCGCCCTGCCGTCCCTGGATCGGCGCACCACCGGAAGCGGCAGCAGCCGCCGGGTGGCGGAGCAGCAGGCCGCTCGCAACGCCCTGAAAGAACTCGGCGTGGAGAATTCCTGATGAACGAGATCACGCGCCCCGACGACCCAGACAGTCGTTGCGGCTTTGTCGCCATTGTCGGCCGCCCCAATGTTGGCAAGTCCACCTTGCTGAACCATATCCTGGGGCAGAAACTCAGCATCACCTCACGCAAGCCCCAGACCACCCGTCACCAGGTGCTCGGCATCAAGACCGACGGCCCGGTGCAGGCCATCTACGTGGACACGCCGGGCATGCACGAGGAGGAGCCCCGGGCCCTCAACCGCTACATGAACCGGGCCGCGTCCTCGGCCCTGGTGGATGTGGATGTGGTGGTGTTCGTGGTGGACCAGCTGGCCTGGACGCCGGCGGATGAGCTGGTGCTGGACAAGCTGTCCAGGGTCCGTTGCCCGGTCATCCTGGCCGTTAACAAGGTGGACAAGCTGGCCAATCGGGAACAGCTGCTGCCCCATATCGAAATGCTCTCGAAAAAGCGGGAGTTTGCCGAGATCATCCCGCTGTCCGCCTTGAAGGAAACCAACCTGGCGCCGCTGGAGGCTGCGGTTGGGCGTTTTCTGCCCAAGAGCGTGCACTTTTATCCGGATGATCAGATCACGGACCGGAGCGAACGCTTCTTGGCCTCGGAGATCGTCCGGGAAAAGATCACCCGTCAGCTCGGGGCGGAGGTTCCCTACTCGGTGGCGGTGGAGATCGAGCAGTTCAAGCACGAGGGTAAGACCTTGCACATCGCGGCCTTGATCCTGGTGGAGCGGGAGGGCCAGAAGAAGATCATCATCGGCGACAAGGGGGCCCGCCTGCGCCGAATCGGTCAGGAGGCGCGCTTGGACATGGAGCGCCTGTTCGGCAGCAAGGTCATGCTGCGCCTGTGGGTCAAGGTCAAGCGTGGCTGGGCCGACAGTGAGCGGGCGCTGAGAAGCCTGGGCATGGACAGCCACTGAGACCGCCATGAAAGGCGCGGAACACCAGGAGCCCGCGTATGTGCTGCATCGCCGGCCCTGGCGTGAACACAGCCTGCTGGTCGACCTGTTCACCCTCAACCACGGCCGCGTGACGGTCATTGCCCGTGGTGCCACTCGCGCCCGAAGTCCGCTGAAGGCCCAGTTGCAGCCGTTCCTGCCGCTGTTGCTGGACTGGGCCGGCCGGGGCGATCTCAAAACCCTGACCCAGGTGGAGGTCCGTTCCGGGCCGGCCCTGTCACGCCCGATTGCACTGTACAGCGGCTTGTACCTGAACGAGCTGTTACAGCGCATCCTGCCGGTGGCGGATCCCCATCCGGATCTGTTCGCCGCGTACATCGACACGGTGGCACACCTGGCCGAGGCCGTGGACATCGAGCCCATCCTGCGCCGCTTCGAGAGGCGCTTCGCGGCCGCTCTTGGCTATGATTTCGCCTGGGACCGGGCGACCGACACCGGCGCTCCGGTCGAACCGGACCGGTCCTATGGCTACGACCCGGAACAGGGCATCGTGGCTACGCCGGCCCCCGGCGTCCGGTTGTGGCACCTGCCGGGGCGGGCCTTGCTGGCCCTGGCGGAGGACGATCTGGTTTCCGCCGAATGCCGCCGGGTGGCCAAACAGGTCATGCGGGCGCTGGTGGACTACCTGCTCCAGGGGCGTCCCCTGAACAGTCGCCGGCTATTCACCCAGCTTCGTGGAGAACACCATGAACCCTAGAGTTTTGCTTGGAGTCAACATCGATCACGTGGCAACCCTGCGCCAGGCGCGGGGCACCCGCTATCCGGATCCAGTGCAGGCCGCCATGATCGCCGAGGAGGCCGGTGCCGACGGCATTACCCTGCATCCCCGGGAAGACCGCCGCCACATCCAGGACCGCGACGTCCTGCTGCTGCGGGAAACACTGCAAACCAAGATGAACCTGGAAATGGCAGTGACCGAGGCCATGCTGGCGTTTGCCGAGCAGGTGCGCCCCGAGTGCGTCTGCCTGGTTCCGGAAAAGCGGGAGGAGTTGACCACCGAGGGCGGTCTGGATGTCGACGGCCAGGAAGACCGCGTGGCCAGTGCCTGCGAGCGCCTGTCCCGCATCGGTGCGGAAGTGTCGCTGTTCATCGACCCGGATCCGGTCCAGATCGACGCGGCGGTGCGCTGCGGTGCCCCGGTGGTGGAACTGCATACCGGTGAATACGCCGAAGCCAGAACGCCGGAGGAAACGGAGGCGGCGTTTTCGGCGCTGGTGGAGGCAGTGGCCTATGCCCGCAAGAAGGGATTGGTGGTCAACGCCGGGCACGGTCTGCACTATCACAACACCGAGCGGGTCGCGGCCATCCCCGGGATTCATGAGCTGAACATCGGCCACGCGATCATTGCCCGGGCGGTGTTTGTCGGACTCAAGCAGGCGGTCGCCGACATGCGGGCGATTCTCGACCGTGCCCGAGGACGCGCCTAGGACGCGGTTTCCGCCTCGCCCCGATGTTCCCGGAACAGCTGCTGCCAGTCCATCTGCTCACTCCAGGCCAGCAGCCGGTCGATGGCCGCCAGCAGCTGTTCCAGCAATCCCTCCAGGTCCGGCTCGGTACGTTTCAGCCCGGTTTCCAGGCGGTTCGCCGCCGTCCTCAGTTCGGGTACCCCGCAGTAGCGAGTGGCGCCGTGCAGCTTGTGCACGCAGTCAATCAGTGCCTCGGTGTTGCCGGCCGCCCACAGCCGGCTCAGTTTGTCCCGGTCCGTGATCAGCTGTTCCAGTAGCATGCTGAACAGCTCCTCCGCCAAGTCGGCCTTACCCGCAGCCAGCTGAATACTTTCCTCGATGCTCACGCATTCCTGCTGCAGCTTCCGGCTGGACGGACGCAGGGTGGCGCGGCGGGTATCCCGGATGTCTGGGGTGGCGACGGTCTCGCCGGTGACGCCGCAGTCGTAGCCGGTGAAGTCCCGTATGAGCGCGGCCAGCTGGCGGCTGCTGATGGGTTTCGCCATGTAGCCGTCGAACCCCTGCTGGGTCAGCTGGTGCTGCTCCTCGGACAGCGCGTGGGCGGTCAGGGCAATGATCGGGGTGCGGTGATGGTTGTCGTCCAGCTCGCGGATGCGGGCGGTGGTCTCGACGCCGTCCATGCCCGGCATCTGCAGATCCATGAACACCAGATCAAACGGCTGCTGTCGGGCCTTGCTCAGGGCCTCGAAGCCGCTGGCGGCACCTTCGGCCTCGATCTGGAAGTCTCGCAGCAGGGTCAGGACCAGTTTCAGGTTGGCTTCGTTGTCGTCCACCGCCAGCACCCGGGGGGCTTGTGGGGTGGGGCGGGGCGGTGGGGGCACCGCAGGAAACTCCGCCATCACCGGCTCGCG
Source organism: Marinobacter lutaoensis (assembly GCF_001981305.1). GTDB lineage: Bacteria > Pseudomonadota > Gammaproteobacteria > Pseudomonadales > Oleiphilaceae > Marinobacter > Marinobacter lutaoensis. Next base: position 253,653 of record NZ_MSCW01000008.1, read on the forward strand.
GGTGTGGATGCCATGCACCAGGAGCAGCAGCTCCTCGTACAGGGCATCGCGGCAGACCGGCTTGGTGAGATGGCCGCTGGCGAGGTGGGTCAGGCCGTTGTCGTGGGTCTCCAGCGTCGGGGTCAGCAGCAGCGTGCGACAGTCGCGCTCGATCTCCAGGGTCCGGACCAGGTTGATGTACTGGCTGGAGTTCAGCAGGTGGCGGGTGATGCCGATGACGGCCACGGCGTAGCCCGCCTGGTTTTTCTGGGCCTCCTCGATCTGTTCCTGCATGGCGCCGGGTGAGGCCACCCGGTCCACCGTCATGCCCCAGTCCCTCAGCATGTGTTCGACTGCCAGGCCGGTGGTTTTCTGGTGCTCCAGATAGAGGACCCGCTCACCCTGCAGCGCATCCTTCGGACTGACGGTATCACCGCTGGCCGCCAGGTCCGAATTCAGCGTGAACCAGAAGGTAGAGCCCTTGCCCAGTTCGCTTTCCAGCCCGATTTTGCCGCCCATTTCTTCCACCAGGCGCTTGGAGATGGCCAGACCGAGCCCGGTGCCGCCATACTGCCGGGCGGTGGAGGCGTCGGCCTGGCTGAACGCATTGAACAGGGACTGTTGCTGCGCCCGGGAGAGGCCGACGCCGGAGTCGGTGATGCTGATACGCAGGGTGACGCGGTTGCGTTCCTTGTCTTCCTCTTCCAGGCTGGCGCGCAGCACCACCTCGCCGGTTTGTGTGAACTTGATGGCGTTGTTGACCAGGTTGGTGATGATCTGCTTGACCCGCAGGGGATCGCCCATGATGTTGTCCGGTACATCGTGGTAGACCAGGGGCACCAGATCCAGGTTCTTGGCATGGGCCGCCGGCGCCAGCATGACCATCACTTCCTCGATGGTGTCTCTGAGGTGGAACGGCACCCGATCGAGGATCAGCTTGCCGGCTTCGATCTTGGAAAAGTCCAGGATGTCGTTGATGATGGTCAGCAGGATCTCCGAGGATTTGCGGATGGTGTTGAGGTGATCTCTCTGGGGTCGCGGCAGAGGGCTCTTGAGCAGCAGCTCGGTGAAACCGATGATGCCGTTCAGCGGCGTCCGGATCTCGTGGGACATGTTGGCCAGGAATTCGGACTTGATACGGCTCGCTTCCAGAGCCTCCTTGCGGGCGAAGTCCAACTCGATGTTCTGGATCTCGATGGTCTCAAGAGTTTCCCGCAGGTCCTCGGTGGCCTGGTCGATGTTCTGCTGCATTTCCGCCTGTGCCCGGCTGAGTTCCTCGGCCATGGCGTTGAGCCCCGATTCCAGCTGCTCGAACTCCGGGCCGGCGCCGGTATAGACCCGGGTATCCAGCTTGCCTTCCTTGAGCTTGGCGACCGCCGCGTTCAGTTCGAAGATCGGATCGGTGAAGGCGCGGCTCAGGCGCAGGGCGATGGCGAGGCTGACAATCACGCCGCCCAGTACGAGCAGCAGGGAAATCAGCATGGCCTTGTAGGTTTCCTTGTCCGTGCGCACGTGGGACATTTCCACCGACACCCAGCCCAGCGGCTTGCTCAGCTCGGACGTGGACTGGCGGATACCCAGATCGAGCATGGACTCGATCATCAGGTTTTGCAGCTGTACCGGGGTCACGAAACGGGTGCTTTCCAGGTCGACCACCCGGGTGGCGCCGCTGGCGGGCAGGTGTTCGGCGGCGAGTCGCTCGGAGCTGCCGGGCCCGGTGTGCAGCAGGCGGCGGCCGTCGCTGTCATAGAAGGTGATGGAGCGGACGTCCTGCTCCTCCAGAAAGGCGTTGGACAGGCTGCTGAGCAGGCTGCGGTTGCCGGTGAACAGACCGTATTCGGCACCGGCGGCGAGCTGGCGTGACAGCGACTCTCCCCGGTCCCGGAGCAGGCTCTCGATGTTGTTGACCCAGCTGTAGGTGAAGAACAACCCCAGCATCAACGTCGTCAGCAGGGTGGGGACAAGCGTCACCACCAGAACTTTCTTGCGAATACCCCAACGTCGCATACGGTAGTCCTGAATCTTGTTCGCGCCGGCTCGTGGGCCGGGCATCACTTCCCTGTCAGAATAGACGGTCCGGCCGGTCCCCACCGAGGCGGTCCCAGCCCCTCCGAATCGGACGGATATAGCCGGTGGTCATGGATATAGCGACAAGCTGTATTGGGATGACGCGGCCATAACGCGTATTATTCGGAGCCAAAAGTGTACCACAGGGTTGGATTATGACTTTCCCCACCATCGAAGATTATGTTGGCCACACGCCCCTGGTGCGGCTGCAACGCCTGCCTGGCGAAACCAGTAATATCATCCTGGCCAAGCTCGAAGGCAACAACCCTGCCGGCTCGGTCAAGGACCGGCCGGCCCTGAGCATGATTCAGGAGGCTGAGCGCCGGGGTGAGATTCAGCCCGGCGATACACTGATCGAGGCCACCAGTGGCAACACCGGCATCGCTCTGGCCATGGCAGCGGCCATCAAGGGCTACCGGATGGTGCTGATCATGCCCGAGAACATGAGCGAGGAGCGGCGGGCCGCCATGCGTGCCTATGGTGCCGAGATCGTTACCGTGAGCCAGCAGGAGGGCATGGAAGGGGCCCGCGACCTAGCGCTGGCCATGGCGGCGGACGGGCGGGGCAAGGTGCTGGACCAGTTCAGCAACCCCGACAACCCGCTCGCGCACTACCGGACCACCGGACCGGAGATCTGGGAACAGACCGGTGGCCGGATCACTCACTTTGTCAGCGCCATGGGCACCACCGGTACCATCATGGGCGTGTCCCGGTACCTCAAGGAGCGCAATCCAGGGATTCAGGTGATTGGCCTGCAGCCGAGGGAAGGCGCGTCGATTCCCGGTATCCGTCGTTGGCCGGAGGCCTACCTGCCCAAGATCTACGACGCCCGTCGGGTCGACCGGGTGCTCGACATCGGCCAGGACGAGGCGGAACAGACCATGCGGGCGTTGGCCGCCCGAGAAGGTATCTTCTGCGGCGTCTCCTCCGGTGGCGCCATTGCCGCGGCCCTGAAATTGTCTGAGCAGGTTGAAAACGCCGTGATCGTGGCCATTATCTGTGACCGTGGTGACCGTTACCTGTCCACAGGCGTCTTTCCCGGCGCCTGAATCCGTCAGCAGTAGAGAACCCACTATGAGCAAGAGACGCCGGAAGGTTCTGCCCCAGGAGCCGGTCCGATGTGCTATCGAAACCCTCAGCCATGACGGCCGGGGCATCGCGCGCCAGGAAGGCAAGACGCAATTCGTGGACGGTGCCCTGCCGGGGGAAACCGTGATGGCGAAAATGGTGTCCAGCCGTCGCAAGTTCGATGAACTGCGCACGCTGGAGGTTCTGGAGCCGGTGCCGGAGCGGCAGGCGCCTCCCTGTGAGTATGCCGACCTGTGCGGCGGTTGCAGCCTCCAACACATGAGCGGCGATGCCCAGATCCGGTTCAAGGAAGACACCCTGCGCGAGCATTTTGCCCACTTTGGGGGCATCGAGCCGGAACACTGGGAAGCCCCGATGCGCTCGGAACGCACCACCGGCTACCGCCGTAAGGCCCGCCTTGGTGTGCGTTACGTCCGGGCCCGGGCGTCGGTGCTGGTTGGTTTCCGGGAAAAGCGGAACAATTTTCTGACGGACATCGACCGTTGCGTGGTACTGGATCCGCGCATTGGTGAGCGTATCACCCCCTTGCGCGAGTTGTTGCAGGGGCTGGACGCCTACGACCGGATTGCCCAAGTGGAGGTGGCCTGCGGTGATGACGCCGCAGCGCTGGTATTCCGCAACATGGAGGCCTTGAGCGAGCGCGACCGGAACCGGTTGATCGACTTTGGCCAGGCCCACGACTTGCATATCTACCTGCAACCGAAGGGGCCGGATACGGTGCACCGGATCTGGCCGGCGTCCGGGGATGCCTCGGAGGAGCGCCTGGACTATCGTCTGGAAGCGTTCGACCTGACCCTGCGTTTTCATCCCATGGACTTTACCCAGGTCAATGCAGACATCAACCGGGCGATGATAAATCGTGCCGTGGACTGGCTCGACGTGCAGCCTGGTGAGCGGGTGCTGGACCTGTTCTGCGGTCTGGGTAACTTCACCCTGCCGCTGGCACGCCGTGGCGGCCAGGTGGTGGGCGTGGAGGGCGATGAAGCCATGGTGCGGCGCGGCCGCGAGAACGCCAGGCTCAATGGTCTGGACAATGTCACCTTCTACGGTGCCGACCTGCAGGGCGACTTTACCCGTGAGCCTTGGGCCCGGGAGGGGTTCGACAAGATTCTGATCGATCCGCCCCGGTCCGGTGCGGAGGACGTGTGTCGGTACCTGACGGCCTTCGGTGCCCGGCGGATCGTCTATGTGTCCTGTAACCCGGCCACCCTGGCCCGGGACGCGGGCGTCATGGTACGCAATGGCTATCGCCTGGTGCGTGCCGGTGTGATGGACATGTTCCCCCACACCACCCATGTGGAATCCATTGCCCTGTTCGAACGGGCGAATCACTGATGGGTTCGGTGCCGCCATGGAGGGCGGCGATGACAAGCGGGAATGGCAGTGCGTTATGGTCAAAGTTCGCGAAAACTACGCGGTAACCGGTGACGGCGAGGTCGACCTCGAAAAATGGGTCGCCCACATCGCCTCGCAAACCCACCTTGAGGACCTGGATCAGTTCCGGCGTGCCTGTGAGAAAGCCGCCGAGATCGACCGGCAGGCATCCCGGGAGGATCGCCTCTGGGCGCCCGGGACCAGCAGCTTCGAGATCGGCCTGGAGATGGCCCAGGTGCTGGCCGAGCTGCATCTGGATCAGGCCAGCTTGGTGGCAGCGGTCCTGTACCGGGCGGTCCGGGAAGAGCGGGTGCCGTTGGAAGAGATCCGCTCGGAATTCGGTGACGAGGTGGCGGGTCTGATCAGCGGCGTCCTACAGATGGCCGCCATTTCCTCGATCCATCATCCGCTCAAGGGCAATGTCCTCGGTCAGAGCGAGGGCCAGCTCGATAACGTGCGCAAGATGCTGGTGACCATGATCGACGATGTCCGGGTCGCCCTGATCAAGCTCGCCGAACGCACCTGCGCCATTCGTGCGGTTAAGTACGCGTCGGAAGAAAAACGCATGCGGGTGGCCCGGGAGGTGTTCGACATCTACGCGCCGCTGGCGCACCGGCTGGGCATTGGTCACATCAAATGGGAGCTGGAAGACCTGTCGTTCCGCTACCTGCACGAGTCCGCCTACAAGAAAATCGCCAAGTTGCTGGATGAGAAACGGCTGGACCGGGAAGGTTACATTCGCCGGGTCATCGAAACCCTGCAGAAGGAGCTGAAGGCGGCCGGCATCGAGGGCGAGCTGTCCGGGCGGGCGAAGCACATCTACAGCATCTGGCGCAAGATGCGCCGCAAGGGCATCGACTTCTCCCAGGTCTACGACGTGCGGGCGGTGCGGATTCTGGTGCCGGAGGTCCGGGACTGCTACGCCGCGCTGGGTATTGTCCACAACCTGTGGCGGCACATTCCCAACGAATTCGACGACTATATCGCCAACCCCAAGGAAAACGGCTACCAGTCCCTGCACACGGCGGTGATCGGCCCTGAGGGCAAGGTCATGGAAGTGCAGATCCGGACCCACAAGATGCATCAAGAAGCCGAGCTGGGGGTCTGTGCCCACTGGCTGTACAAGGGCACCGACAGGAACAACAAGTCCACCGGCTACGACGCCAAGATCAACTGGCTGCGTCAGGTGCTGGAGTGGCAGGAGGAGCTGGGCGACCTGTCCGGTCTGGCGGACCACCTGAAGTCCGATGTGGCCTCCGACCGGGTGTATGTGTTCACGCCGGAGGGCCATGTGGTGGACCTGCCTCAGGGAGCCACGCCAGTGGACTTCGCCTACCGGGTGCACACGGAGATTGGCCACGCTTGCCGCGGGGCGCGGGTGAACAGCCGCATCGTGCCGCTGACCTATCCGCTCAAAACCGGGGACCAAGTCTTCATCCTCACTTCCAACAACCCGGCGCCGAGCCGGGACTGGCTGAACCCCAGCCTGGGCTACATTCAGACGTCCCGGGCCCGGGCCAAGGTGACCCATTGGTTCAAGCAGCAGGACCGGGGGCGTAACATCGCCGATGGCCGGGCCATTCTGGAGGACGAATTCAAACGGTTGTCGCTGTATGACGTCAGCCTGGAACAGCTGGCCAGGAAGGTGAACTACCAGAGTGCCGAGGACATGTTCGCGGCCATCGGCGCGGGCGACCTGCGCCCGACCCACGTCGCCAACGTCGCCCAGCAGATGCTGGAGCCGCGCACCGAGCAGCTGGACCTGAAGCTGACGGGGCAGCGGAAATCCTACGACACCGAGTCCGATATCCAGATCCTCGGGGTGGGCAAGCTCAAGACCCAGGTCGCCAAGTGCTGCAAGCCGTTGCCGGGGGACCCGATTGGCGGCTACATCACCGTCGGCCGGGGCGTCACCGTGCATCGTCAGGACTGCCTCACGTTCCTGAACCTGAGGGAGTTCGAGCCGAACCGGATCATCGAGGTGAGCTGGGGCGGCAAGCCGGCGGCGGTCTATCCGGTGGACATTGAGATCGAGGCCTACGACCGCGCCGGCCTGCTGCGGGACATCACTCAAGTGCTGTCGGCCTCCCGCAGCAACGTGCTGGCCCTGAACACCCAGACCAACAAGGACGACAACACCGCCACCATGACCGTGACGGTGGAAATCTCCAGTCTGGAACAACTGGCGAGGCTGCTGGCTCAGATCCGCAACCTGCCCAACATCATCGACGTGAGGCGCCGGCGCGGATGAGTTACACCATCGAAGATCTCAAGACGCTGATGGCCCGGCTGCGCGACCCCGAGACCGGATGCCCCTGGGACACCCGGCAGAGTTACGACACGATCGTGCCGCATACCATCGAGGAAGCCTACGAGGTGGCGGACGCCATCGAGCGCGGCGACTTCCCGCATCTCAAGGACGAGCTGGGGGATTTGCTGTTCCAGGTGATCTTCTATGCGCAGCTGGGGCGGGAAGATGGCCACTTCGACTTCGATGCGATTGTCGATCACCTGGTGCGCAAGCTGCTGCGACGGCATCCCCATGTGTTTCCGGAGGGTACCCTGGACAGCCGGGTGGATCCGGAGCACCGTCCGGACGATGCCTGGATCAAGGAAAGCTGGGAGCGCATCAAGGCCGAGGAGCGCGCCGAAAAGGGGGCGGACGACCGGCCGGTCAGCCGCCTGGATGGCATTGCGCGGGCGCTGCCGGCCATGGCTCGGGCGGAAAAGCTCCAGCGCCGGGCGGCACGGCATGGTTTCGATTGGCCTGGGATCGCCCCGGTCTTCGACAAGCTGCACGAGGAAATCGACGAGCTCAAGGAGGCTTGGCGGGCCGCCGAATCCGGCCAGGGGGATCGGGACGCGGTGGAGGACGAGCTGGGTGACCTGCTGTTCGTCTGCGTCAACCTGGCACGATTCATGAAGGTCAATCCGGAACAGGCGCTCAAACGGACCAATCACAAGTTCGAGAGCCGGTTCCGAGCCATCGAGCGGGTGCTCGCCCGCGAGGGGCGTGACATGGACGACGAGTCGCTGGAAGCGCTGGACGCCATCTGGCAAGCGGTCAAAGGGGTGGAAAGGCAGGACCAGGAAGGCTAAGGGCGGCGGTTGGTAGGTACAATCCGTTACCAACTTTGCGGCCCCGGAACGCCGGGCTTCGTCTACACTTCCCCGGAACGGATGCACTGTTTCGATGCGCCGTTGGCGACCCAAGAAGAGGCAGGAGTGAAGGCACCATGAAAATCAAAGATCTGGTCAATTACTGGGACAAGCATGCCCGGGGTCGGCTGACCCGGGACGCCTACTTCGTGGCGTTGTCCGACCAGCATCACAAGCGGCTTGAGAAACTGGCCGCGCTGTACCCGTTGAAGTCTCCCCAGGACCTGATGCGGGACCTGATTTCCGCCGCTCTGGATGAGCTGGAAACCAGTTTCCCCTACGTGCAGGGCACCAAGGTGGTGGCGTACGACGAAGACGGTTTCGAGATCTACGAGGATCAGGGGTTGACGCCGAAGTTTGTCAGCCTCAGCCAAAAGCACATCCAGCGCCTGAAAGCCCGCCAGCTGGAATCCGTGGCCTGAGTACCTGCAGGCGCGGGCCGGGGTGGCGGCGAAGCCACTCCGGCAAGGATTTCATTTCCCCTTTGATTCCTTTCCTTCCAACCGGTCCCTGATCGGCGTCTGGCGCACCAAATCGTCCAGGGCGGCTGCGATCATGTCATTGAGAATGTCGGATTCGCTCCGGTCCGGATAGAGTTCGGCCAGGGCGGCAATCCGCGCGGCATCTTCCAGCGGCAGGCGCAGGTTGTAATCGTGGGTCCGCTCCACGGGCTCTTTCTTCTGTTCCCAGTGCTTGGGCAAATCGGTGACTTTCATGGGTACTCCTAGCGGCCACTTCCAGTAGCGTCGATAGACTTCGTCGACTGGTTCTTAGTATCGTAAGTTTACTTCGCCGCCGTCAATTCAAAAGGATGCCAACGTGACAGAGCTACACCCCGATTTGCGAGAAAACGTGCGGATGCTGGGCGAGTTGTTGGGCCAGAGCATACGCCGTTACCCCGGGCAGGACTGCTACGACCTGATCGAGCAGATCCGGGCCGCGGCCAAGGCGGACCGACGCCAGGAGAGTGGCTCCGGGCAGCGTCTGGTCAGCCTGTTGGGCAAGCTCAGCGACGACGAGCTGCTGCCGGTGACCCGGGCCTTCAACCAGTTTCTGAACCTGGCCAATCTGGCGGAGCAATATCACGGCATCCGGCGCAAGCGCGGGCACCACTCCGATCTGATGGTGGAGTCCCTCGGCGAGGTGTTTGCCCGCCTGAAGACGGCGGGCGTGGACGCCGAAACCCTGCACCAGCGGGTGTCCGACCTGCGGATTGAGTTTGTGCTCACTGCCCATCCCACGGAAGTTGCGCGCCGCACCCTGATCAAGAAATACGACGAAATGTCCGATTGCCTGGCCCAGCTGGACCATGACGACCTGATGCCGGCCGAGCGGGAGGCGATCGTGGCGCGGCTGGCCCGGCTGATCGCCGAGGCTTGGCACACCGATGAGATCCGCCATGAACGCCCGACTGCGGTGGATGAGGCCAAGTGGGGGTTTGCGGTCATCGAGAACAGCCTCTGGCAGGCCCTGCCGGATTTTCTCCGCAGCCTTGACGTGTCCCTGACCGAGGCCACGGGCCAGGGGCTGCCGCTGCACGCCACGCCGATCCGTATCGCCTCCTGGATGGGCGGCGACCGCGACGGCAACCCGAACGTGACCCATGAGGTGACGCGCAAAGTCTTTCTGCTTGGCCGCTGGATGGCCGCCGACCTGTTCCTGCGGGACGTCCGGGCCCTGCGTGCCGAGCTGTCCATGTGGCAGGCCAGTGACGAGCTGAAAGCCCAGGTGGGCGATGCCCGCGAGCCCTACCGGCAAGTGCTGGCGGATCTGCGCGACCGCCTGCTGAAAACCCGGGACTGGGCCGAGGCGCTGGTCAACGGTGAACCGGCGGATGCCAGCGGCATCCTGTTCGAGAACGAAGACCTGACCGGCCCTCTGGAGCTGTGTTACCGCTCCCTGGTCGAATGCGGCCTGGACACCATCGCCCAGGGCCCGCTGCTGGACACCATCCGGCGGGCCCACACCTTCGGTTTGCCGCTGATCCGGCTCGACATCCGTCAGGAGGCCTCCCGCCATGCCGAGGCGGTGGCGGAAATGGTGGATTACCTGGGACTGGGGGACTACCGGCAATGGTCCGAGGTGGAACGACAGGCGTTCCTGGTACGGGAGCTGAGCGGCCGTCGGCCTCTGGTGCCTCGGCACTGGCAGCCGTCGGAACCGGTGCGCGAGGTGTTGGCGACCTGCGAGGTGGTGGCCCGGCAGACCCCGGAAGCCCTGGGCTCCTATGTCATTTCCATGGCCAGCAAACCCTCGGACGTGCTCAGTGTGATCCTGCTGCTGCGGGAAGCCGGGATGAAGTTCCCGATGCGCGTGGTGCCCCTGTTCGAAACCCTGGAGGATCTGCGGGGCGCGCCCGAGGCGATGGCGGCGCTGTATCAGGTGGACTGGTACCGTGACTACTGCCAGGGCCGCCAGGAAGTCATGATCGGCTATTCCGACTCCTCCAAGGACGCGGGCCAGCTGATGGCGGCCTGGGCCCAGTACCAAGCCCAGGAACAGCTGACCGAGGTCGCCCGGCGCCACGGCGTGCATCTGACCCTGTTCCACGGTCGGGGCGGCACCGTCGGCCGGGGCGGCGGCCCTGCCAACCGGGCCATCCTGTCGCAACCCCCCGGCTCAGTGAACGGCAGCTTCCGGATCACCGAGCAGGGTGAGATGATCCGCTTCAAATTCGGTCTGCCGAGGCTCGCGGTCCAGAGCCTGACCCTGTACAGTACGGCGGTCATCGAGGCAACCCTGGCGCCGCCCCCCGGGCCGGAGCCCGAGTGGCGAAAAACCATGGACTGGCTGACGGAACGATCCCTGAGCGCCTATCGTGAAGTGGTTAGGGAGAACCCGGATTTCGTTCCCTATTTCCGGCAGGTCACCCCCGAGCAGGCCCTGGGCAAACTGGCCCTGGGCAGTCGTCCGGCGCGCCGTAAACCCAGTGGTGGCGTGGAAAGTCTGAGGGCGATTCCCTGGATTTTCGCCTGGACACAGATGCGGCTGATGCTTCCCAGCTGGCTTGGCAGCGATGTGGCCCTGGAGGAAGCGGCTCGGCACGGCCGCATGCCGGTGTTGCGCGAGATGATGCAGGGCTGGCCGTTCTTCAGAACCTATGTGGACATGCTGGAGATGGTGCTGGCGAAGGCCGACCTACGCATCGCCAGCTATTACGAGCAGATCCTGGTCCGGGACCCGAGCTTGCGAGCCCTCGGCGAAAGCCTGAGGTCACGGCTACAGGGCTGCATCAAGCGCCTGCTGGAGCTCAAGGAACAGGAGCGGCTGCTGGAGCAGGAGCCGGTATTCGCCCACTCGATGCGGGTCCGAAATCCCTACACCGATCCATTGCATTACCTGCAGGCGGAGCTGTTGCGCCGCGACCGGGAGAGTGAGGGCAAGGGCGAGGTGCCGGAGATGGTCGAGCGCGCGTTGAAGGTGACCATGGCCGGTATTGCCGCGGGTATGCGCAACACCGGCTAGTGACGGACGGCATGGGCCGGCGTGTCCCGCCGGCCAGGAAAAAGGAGACTTGCCGTGGCGCTTGCCGCGAGACTGGAACAGTTCTTTAACCGCATGGGCATTGCCTACCGGGAGTGGCCGATCGATCAGGTGGTGAACCTGGACGCGGCCGTCATCGCCTCCGGCCGGCCCCAGCACGACTTTCTCAGGGCCAGCCTGCTGATCGATATCCAGGGGGCGCTGATGGTGGTGCACCGGTTCGACAGCAGCCTGGACCTGGACGCCGTCCAGCAGCTGACCGGTCGGCGCCTGCAACCGCTCACCGCCCGCCAGGCCATGCGCCTGTTCGGGGACTGTGACCCAGGCTTCGTGCCGCCCGTGGGCGCGGCCTATGGTTTGCCGGTGCTGATGGATGAGGATGTGGCCGGCGACGGTCCGGTCCTGTGTTCCGGCGGCACTGACCATGCACTCGTGGAACTGGACGCGGGGGCCCTGCGGCAGGCCCTGGCGGGCGCCCGCACCGGCCGCCTGGTGATCCGGGGGCAGGGCGCATCCGTGCGCAAGGCGCTGACGCTGGAGGAAGTGGCGGACAAGCTGCAGAGGCTGTACCGCCTGCCGCCGATGCCGGCGTTGGCGATCCGTATCCTTCGCCTGACCAGCAATACCGAGGCCACCGCGCGGGAATTGGCGGAACTGATCGAGTTTGATCCCAGCCTGACCGCTCAGGTGATGCGTTACGCCCGCTCGGCGCTGTTCAACTATCCCGGCCAGATCAACACCGTCCAGGAAGCCGTCACCCGGGTCTTGGGGTTCGACCGGGTGGCGCACATTGCCCTAGGCATTGCCTCGGTGCGGGCATTCGACGTGCCCCGCAGGGGCATGCTCGGCATGGATGCATTCTGGCGCCACTCCCTCTACTGCGCCTTCCTGTGCCAGATCTTGGCGCCCCGTTGTGACGCCGACAAGGGACTGGCTTACCTGTGTGGGCTGCTGCACAACTTCGGACTGCTGCTGGTCGGGCACCTGTTTCCCGCCGAATACGAGGAGCTGAGCCAGCTGCGGGAAGCCAATCCGGAAGCCAGCATGCACTCTCTGGAGCAGCAGGTGTTCGGCCATGGCGACAACCAGGACATCCTGTCCGTCGGGCACGGTGCCATTGGCGGCATTCTGCATCGCCTGTGGCAACTGCCGGATCCGGTGGTGAAAGCGGCGGGCATGCACCAGCACTGCGGCTACCAGGGGGATCACGAGCGGTACGTGCTGATGGTGCAGCTCGCCAATGCCCTGCTGAAAACCCGGGGCATCGGCGACGAGTTCAACGAGGACGACCCCGAACCGCTGCTGCGTTCCCTGGGCATGGCACCTTCCGACATCGCTGACCTGGAGCGGGAAATGGAACGTGTCGCCGACGACCTGGACGCCCTGGCCGCCTCGCTCTCCTCGTGAGCGACGGCGGGCTCCCGGCTTTCGCGCCATTTGCCCTGTCCTGGTGCATGAGACGGAGGTCGACTTTCTATGACGGGGCGGACTTCGTATAATGCGCCTTCGCCGATCCGCACGGACCTCCGACAGCGGTGCGAGAGGTTGTCGCAAAGGCAGGGATCTTTGCCGCAACTTTTCAAACGATAATGACGAAATCGGGAGCACAGCGTTATGCGAATCATCATGTTAGGCGCACCTGGCGCAGGCAAGGGAACCCAGGCCCAGTTCATCACCGAGCGGTTTGGCATCCCTCAGATCTCCACCGGCGACATGCTGCGGGCGGCGGTCAAGTCGGGCTCCGAGCTCGGCAACCAGGTGAAGGAAGTCATGGCCTCCGGGGGCCTGGTTTCCGATGACATCATCATCGCCTTGATCGAAGAACGCATTCAGCAACCGGACTGCCGGAACGGTTTCCTGCTGGACGGTTTCCCGCGCACCATTCCTCAGGCCGAAGCCCTTAAAGATCAAGGTATTGCTATTGATTATGTGGTGGAAATCGCCGTGGACGACGAGGAAATTGTCAACCGCCTGTCCGGTCGTCGCGTGCACGAGGGCAGTGGCCGTATCTACCACGTCAAGTACGATCCCCCCAAGGTGGCTGGCAAGGACGATGAAACCGGCGAGCCTCTGGTGCAGCGGGAGGACGACAAGGAGGAAACGGTGCGCAAGCGTCTGCAGGTGTATCACGAGCAGACCGCGCCGTTGATCGACTTCTATCGCGACTGGGCGTCGCGGGAGCCGGAAGCCGCGCCAACGTACGTTCGCGTCGAAGGGGTCGGCAGTCTGGACAGCATCCGCGATCAGATCCTGTCCCAGTTGAAGTAATCTTCCCAATACCGGATTTCCCACTCCGTGAAACTGCTGGCACTGGACACATCCTCCGAGGGCTGCTCCGCGGCCCTTCTCATCGACGATGAGCTGACCGAACGCTTTGAGCGGGCGCCCCGGGGACACACCCGCCTGCTGATGCCCATGGTCCGGGAGCTGCTGTCGGCGCAGGCGCTGACCCCCTCGGATCTCGACGCGTTGGCGTTTGCCTGCGGTCCGGGTTCCTTTACCGGCCTGCGCATCGCCACCGGGGTGGTTCAGGGCTTGGCCTGGGGGCTGGAACGGCCGGTGGTGCCGGTTTCCTCGCTGGCGGCGGTGGCCTATGGTGCCATTCAGGAAGCGGCCGTGGCGGAAGGGGACGGTGTGGCCGTCGCCTTCGACGCACGCATGGACGAAGTCTACTGGGGCTGTTTCCGGTGCCACCAGGGCCTGCCGGAGGCGGTGGCGGAGGAGCGGGTGTGCCCGCCTTCGCAGGTTGCCTTGCCGGAAACGGTCAAGTCCTGGATCGGGGTGGGGGCCGGCTGGCACTACCAAGACCGTATGCCGGGCGGTGTACGCGAACGTGTGGTCTCGGTCGATACCGGCATGACCGTACGTGCCGCCTGGGTGGCCCGGCTGGCACAGGGGGCCGCCCAGGCGGGCCGAACCGTCCCCGCGGCCCAGGCCCAGCCCGTCTACCTGCGGGATGAGGTGGCCTGGAAAAAACTGCCGGGCCGGGGCTGATCGGGCCCCTGGCCGGTTTACAAGGCCGCTGCCTTTCTTTCATACTCAGCCTGTTTCTGTCCGTTTCCAGCCGGTAACCTGCCATGTTGATTGGTTCCACCACCGGTGGCATCGCTCCTGCTCAGACCAGCGGCACCGCCACCCGCAAGGGGGACCCCGGTCCCGCCAACGCCGGTGCCCCGGAAGCGCCGCCGGCCGCCGCGTCTCCCGTCCGGGAGAGTGACGGCTATGCACGCCGGGTTGAGGCCCGGCGGGCCGCCGAGGATGCCCGCCTCGAACGTTTCCGGGCGGATGATCTGCCCCTGCCGGCCGCCCGGGCCTTGTCGGCCTTTGCCAGTGTCGCCGCCGTCGGCGATGACTCGGAGACCGCCTCCGGCCTGGCGGGTATTGATATTACGGTGTGATGTCCCGCAACCCTGGTTCCCCGAATTCTCCCTCGCCCCTGCCACTGGCGGTTGCCTGCAGCCCACTGGCGGAGAGTGCCCGTGCCCGGGCACTGGCCGAGCGTTTGGCACTTCCGTATCTGGGGGTGGCGATGCCAAGGGAGGTGTGGCAGGCCGAACGGCTGTTGTTTCTGGACGAGGCCGGGCTGTGCCTGCAGGTGACCGGCCGGGGCGCGCCGGGGCCGATCCGGGCCGAGTTCGTGTCGGGCAGGATGGGCTACCGGCGGGCACATGGCGGGGGTGCCGGCCAGCTGGTGGCCCGGGCGGTGGGGTTGCGGAAAACCCGGCAGCCCCTGCGGGTGCTGGATGCCACTGCGGGGCTGGGGCAGGATGCCTTCGTGCTGGCCAGCCTGGGATGTTCGGTGACGCTGTATGAGCGCAACCCGGTGATCCACGCCCTGCTGGCCGATGGCCTGGACCGGGCCGCACTGAACCCGGACTGCGCGCCTGTGGTGGCACGCATGACGCTGGCGGAGGGCAACAGCATCGAGGCGCTGAGGCACGCCGGACACCCCGTGGCGGACGTGGTGTATCTGGATCCGATGTTTCCGCACCGGGACAAGTCGGCACGGGTAAAGAAGGAGATGGCGGTGTTCCGCACGGTGGTGGGGGACGACCCGGATGCCGGAGCCTTGCTGGCGGCGGCGCTCAAGGCCGCCGCCTATCGGGTGGTGGTCAAGCGCCCGCGCAAGGCGCCAGCCATTGCCGGACCGGAGCCCAGCACCCGGATCGAGGGCAAAAGCAGCCGTTATGACATATACGCGCTGAAGGCACTGCCCTCCGGCTAGCGTCAGGCCCCCAGCATGGTGACCTGCTGGATGGCCTGACGCTTCTCTACGCTCAGAACCAGGCGAGCGTCGTCCGCCACTTCCTCCAGTCCCTCGCCATAAGTGATCAGCCCGTTCTCGTCGGTGTCGATGACGCCGTTTTCCTGCAGGTTGGCGATGAAATTCCGGAACAGGCTCTTGTCGAAGAATTCCGGCGCGTTCAGCCCGAACAGGATGGACATCCGCTCGGCCAGGAGGGCGCTCTGCTCTTCCAGCTCGGCGGCGCTGATCTTACCGGAACCGTATTTTCGCAGAATACCCAGCGCGATATGGTAGCGCTCCAGGGTCTGGATGATGAACCGCGACAGTATTCGCAGCCTCAGGGTGGCTTCGGTGCCTTCTTCCGGTCGGCCGATGCGGCCGTCATCCAGCGCTTTCAGCAGGCCCTGGGCCACCAGAACGTCGATCCAGCGGTGGATGACATCCTCCACCTGGTCCTTGTCATACCTGAGGAACAGCTCCGACTGGAGATAAGGGTAGGCCACGGACGACAGGAACACGATCTTCTCGCGCCGGAGCGATTCCTTGTTCTCGAACAGGCTGGCCACCAGCGAGGGCAGGGCAAACAGGTGCTGGATGTTGTTGCGGTAGTACGTCATCAGGATGGCGTTGCTGCCTTCCAGGGCAATGATGTCGCCCAGTTTCTGGGGCTGGCGGGCGACCAGCCCCATGGCCTCGCAGTAGCTCACCCAGTCACGACCGGACCCTTCCGGCAGGGTGACGGTCTCGGCGTAGGGGTACGCCCTGAGCAGCGAGGCGAACTGGTCCAGCAGCCGGATCAGCTGGCCCTCGTCCATGGCCAGCCGTTCGGTGCCCAGCAGGACGGTGGCGGTTAGGCCGATCGGGTTCACCGCCACCGAAGCGTTGATATGCGAGGCCACCCGGAACGCCAGCTCGTTCACCACCTGGGGCAGCCAAGCCGGGCGATAGTCCGCGTCGTAGGCTTCCTGACGCCAGCTGTCATGCACCTCGTCCAGTACCTGCGCCAGCGGGATGGCGTCACCAAAGTTCACCGACACCCGGCCAAAGGAGTGGGTCAGTTTGCGCATGGCCTTGGCCAGCCCGAAGATGCTCTCCTTCTGTTTTTTCTTGCCGCGCAGTTCGCCCAGGTAAGAGCGGCCTTCCATCACCTTTTCGTAACCGATATACACTGGCACGAACACGATCGGCTTGCGGTGATCCCGGAGGAAGCTGCGGACCGTCATCGACAGCATGCCCGGCCGGGGCTGCAACATGCGGCCGGTCCGGCTGCGCCCACCTTCCACAAAGTATTCCACCGAATAGCCCCGGGAGAACATCACGTGCATGTACTCGTTGAACACGGTGGCGTAGAGGGGGTTGTCCCGGAACGACCGGCGCATGAAGAAGGCGCCGCCCCGGCGCAGGATCGGGCCCACCACCGGCATGTTCAGGTTGATGCCGGCGGCGATGTGCGGCGGCATCAGGCCGTTCTTGTACAGCACGTAGGACAACAGCGGATAGTCGATGTGGGAGCGGTGGCAGGGCACGTACACCACGGCGTTGTCCTGGGCCACTTCCTTGGCCACTTCGATGTTGTTCACCGCGATGCCCTTGTAGATCCGGTTCCACAACCAGGAAAGTACCACCTCCAGAAACCGGATGGTGACAATCGACATGTTGGCGGCGATTTCGTCCGCGTACTTGTAAGCCTTGGCCCGGACCTTTTCCGGGGGGATGTCGTCGCGGGCGGCGGTTTCCCGGATGGCCTCCTTGACGGCCTGGGTGCGCACCAGCCCTTCCACCAGGGTGCGACGGTGCGACAGGTCCGGCCCCAGCACCGCCTGGCGCACGCGGCGGAAATGTGTGCGCAGGATCCGGGCCAGCTTGCGGTTGGCCCGGCCTTCGTTGTGACGGTACTCGTCGATCACCTGCCTGAGTGACAGGGGCCGGTTGAACTGAACGTAGGTGTTGCGCCCATGTACCAGAATAATGAGGAACTTCTGCAGCCGCCCGGCCACGGACCAAGTGTCCGACAGCAGCAGTTTGACCAGCGATTTCTCCTTGTCCGGCGAGCGGCCCCAGAACAGAGAGACGGGGACGATCTGGACATCCTGTTCCGGGTGCTCGATGCCGTAGTGAACCAGCGCCTTGAATTCATGGGTGGGCACCGGGGTCTGCCGCCGGCCCTTGAACAGGCCGCCGGTACGGCGATACAGAAAGAAGAAGGAGTGTGCCGGCCCGTTTTTCACCGGCAGGGCCTCGGTGGCACCGGGCAGGCCGGCCCGGATAACCTCCTGTTCCAGCACCAAGCGGGCGGACAGGGAGCTGTACTGCAGCACGTAGCAGACGGGTTTGTCGGGATCGAGCCCCAGGGCTTCGGCACTGTTGCCGCTGACATCGGTCCGCACCCAGAGGAACAGGATCTTGCGGAACATGGTCAGGATCAGGCTGCGAATGCCCTGGTAAAGTCGCATATCGAATGGCTCCGGTGACTCGAGACAGGCGCTAAGTTTACTTGCTTGATGGCGGTGCGCAAAGCCGCGCCGGCGTTCTGGGCCGGAACCGCGATGTGGTACATTCTGGCATCGACTTCGGTCATTGCGAGGAGCCAGAACACGATGAACGCAGACACCGCCTGGAACGCCGGCTGGAGCCCTGATCCCCCCGTTCCCGGAGCCCCCACCCTGGTGGTTTCCGGTCACCATATCCTGAAACCGGCCCAGGGCTGGCTCCTGCCTTGGGGCCGGGGCCCCCTGGCGGATGCACCGGCGACAGCGGTGATGGTTGGGGAAATGGCCGGTGAGCGGGTGTATGTCACCGAACGGTCGGAGCCGGATCCGGCTCTTGAAACCGTGTCTCTGCGGGAGGCTCTGCTGGCCCGGGAGGATGCGCCGGTGGACTTGCTGAATACCGGCGTGCAGGTCTGGCATTGGTGGCGTGATCACCGCTATTGCGGGCGATGTGGCCGGGAAACCGGGGTTCACCCGAGAGAACGGGCCAAGTGGTGCGAGCCCTGCCAGCTGCCCTGGTATCCACGCATTGCGCCCTGTGTCATCGTGGTGATCCGCCGGGGTGACCGCTTCCTGCTGGCCCGGAACGCTCGGGTCCACCGCCCCTTCTACAGCCTCATCGCCGGATTTGTTGAACCGGGTGAAAGCCTGGAACAGGCGGTAGCCCGGGAGGTTCTCGAGGAAACCGGGTTGCGGGTGGACAACATCCGCTATGCCGCGTCTCAGCCCTGGCCGTTCCCGCACCAGCTGATGGTCGGGTTCTTCGCGGACTACGCCGGCGGGGAGCTGGTGCTGCAGGAGGACGAGCTGGCCGACGCCGGTTGGTTCCGGCCCGGCGACACACCGCCGGTGCCCCCCTTGACCACCATCGCCGGGCGTCTGATCCAGGCCATGGAAGCGGATATCCGGGCCACGGGGGGTGGCCGGTGACACGGGACGCCCGCCCACGCATCCTGGTCTTCGACTCCGGCATCGGCGGCCTCAGTGTCACCCGCTGTATCCGGGCCGTGCTGCCGGGTGTCCATTTCGTCTACCTTGCCGACAGCGCCGGTTTTCCCTACGGCGATCAGTCGGATGGCGTGGTTGTCGAGCGTTGTGTCGCGTTGGTCGAACAGGCCCTGGTCGAATTCCGCTGTGATCTGGTCGTGGTGGCCTGCAACACCGCCAGCACGGTGGTCCTGCCGCACTTGCGAGCCCGGGTGTCGGTGCCGGTGGTTGGGGTGGTGCCGGCGATCAAACCGGCGGCCGGACTGACCCGAAATGGCCGCCTGGGGGTGCTGGCAACGCCGGCGACGATCCGCCGCCCCTACCTGAACCGGCTGATCGACGAGTTCGCGAACCACTGCCTGGTTGAGCGGGTCGGGCACCCGGCCCTGGTGGCCTGGGCCGAGGGGCTGGTCCGGGGGGACCCGGTGCCGGTTTCCGAGCTGGCCGGGGTGCTCCGGCCGCTCAGGGAGGCCGGTGTCGATACGGTGGTGCTCGGCTGCACCCATTACCCCTTGCTGCTGGCGTCGTTGCGCCAGGCGCTGCCGGAGGTGGTGCATTGGGTCGATTCCGGCGAGGCCATCGCTCGCAGGGTATCGTATCTGCTGGCGCAAGGGGCCTGGCCCATGGCTCCGCTCCGGGATCAACGGGCGTACCCGCCGGTGGAGGCCGTCCTGTTGTCGGGCGAAGCCCGGGAGCGGCTGCCCGAATTCATGGTGGAGCTTGACCTGGCCACCGGCCGGGTCGAAAGCCGCTGGGGTGGCCTGGCGCCGGTCAGAGCAGCCGGGTCAGTTTGAACATCGCCAGGAACTCCAGCGCCGGGATCGCGCGCCGGTGGCAACAGTAGGTTTTGACGGTTTCTCCCCGGAAACGGGACTTGGTGAACTCCAGTCCCTTGAAGTTGTATAGAAAGTTGCCTTTTTCGTAAACTAGGTGCAGTAACCGCTTGAGCAACCGGCTCTCCTGTGCCTCGGTCTGCGACGCGAGTGACAGCGGGATCAGGCCGAGGTCGAGGTAGGGTACGCCCTCGGCCTTGAACACGGCCATCGCGTGTGCCATCAGCGTATAGAAAATACCCTGGCGAAAGTCGGCGTTGGCCCGGGAAATGTTGGGCACGTAGCTGATGATCTCGTTGTTCCGGTAGATGGGATCGAAGTATATGAATCCGACCGCTTTGCCATTCTCGTAGGCGTAGAAGTGGCGTTCATTCTCCCGGTAGTCCATCTCCATGGGACGGATCAGGAAGCGGATTTCGTTGCTCTTGCACTTGCGGGTGCGGATCCAGGCTTCGGAAATCTCGCGGGTGTGGTCGTCACTGAACCGTTCTTTCACCACGATGCCTTTCTTCTCCGCCTGGTTGAGCGCTGTGCGCAGGATCTGCTTTTTCTTCCCGGTCAGGTTCCAGCGTTTCAGGTCGATGCGGGACTCGCTGCCGAACTGGGTGCCGTAGAGACCAAACCTCAGGTGCAGGAAGTCCACCACCGGCCGGGATACCTGGATGTAGCTGGCGTTGGGAAAACGCCGGTGGAAGTGTTCCAGAATCACGGGAAAATGCTCCGGTGCGCACACTGGGTCGGACAGCACGAAGGTCCCGCCCCATTTGCGCATGTAGGCGACATAGCCGATGTCGGGCAGGTCGAAGAACTGCATGCCCGGCTGCAGGGTGGAAAAAGATTGGGAATGGGTTCCGTACTTTTTCAGGTACCCGACCCGTTCGCTAAAGGTGAAGTGGCCGGATGCGACGCCCTGGAGACTGTCCAGGGCCAGCAGTTGGTCGGTCATGTCTCGACTCCCGGTTTCTTGTTGTTGTGGGTCGGCTCAGGACATCAGGCCTGTTTTTGCCCGAGAATGGACCAGTAGCAGTCCATGTTGAGCAGCTTGAAATGCTTCTTGGCCGTGACTTCCAGGCCCAGGCGCCGCATGTGCTCCGGGTAGTTGTAGATTTTGTGGAAGGCGTTGTTGGCGAACAGCCAGAAGACGAATACCGCCATGTACCAGTACGCCTTCTTGAACAGGCGTGACAGGAGGTTCCCGGTGGGGTAACAGAAATCGCCCACCACCACCTTGGCGTCCGCCTTGCCCAGACGGATGAGGTGCTCCAGCACTTTCACCATGGTGTCCTCGTCGAACACGTTCAGGAAAAAGTTGGCGACCACCATGTCGTACTGCTCGAATTCCTCCACCTGCATGATGTCGCTGTGAATGCGGCGGATGTTCAGCTGTGGCGCCTCCTTGCGCTGGGCCTCGGCGAACTTGCGCAGCATGGTTTCGGACAGGTCCACCACGGTGACCTCGGCGCCCAGCTCGGCGGCGCGCAGGGCGTCCCGGCCGTGGCCGACACCCGCGAACAGGACGCGGTCGCCGGGGCGGACGGTTTCCACATCCAGCATGGCGGTCTTGCAGCGGTGAATGTTGCGGCCGCTGTAGAGGTTGCTCAGAAAGTCGTAGACAGGACCAATGTACTTGTACTTGTCGCGCATGATGACGGCTGCCTGTTGTTCTTGTTCCTCGGATGCTGACACCTTGTTGTTGTTTTCACTCCGGTCCGTAGAGCGGGGTGTGTCGGTATCAGCGACGTGAGACTTGAGATTAGAGAACAGGCTTGGGCAATTGTGTGGCGCACTCCGCATTTTCGGATACATGCGGTAACGCAAAGAAACACTTTGCAAACCGGGTCATGGTTTGGTTTTGGAGTGTTGGACAATCTTAGTGGCTAGAAGGAGGCTACCCGGGCCGGCCAGCTGCCCAGCAGGCGGTTGATGTCCTCGGGCGGGCGGGCCGGGCCGTAGAAAAAGCCCTGTACCTGGTGGCAGCCCAGGCTGCGTAGGTAATCCAGCTGCTCATCCGTTTCCACGCCCTCGGCCACAATTTCGAGCTTCAGGCCGTGGGCCATGGCCACGATGGCGTTGACGATGCAGGCGCCGTCCTCGCCGCTGCGAATGGCTTTGACGAAGGACTGATCCACCTTGAGGGTGTGGATGGGCAGGCGGTGCAGGTAGTTGAGCGAGGAGTAACCGGTCCCGAAATCGTCGATGGCGATGCGTACGCCGAAGGCGGCCAGCTCCCGGAGTTTCTGACTGATCTGTTCCAGGTCGCTCATGATCACGTTCTCGGTGATCTCGATTTCCAGGTTTTCAGGCGGGAACTGATGGGCTTGGACCCGCTGCATCAGGGTCTCCACGAAACGGGGGTGTTCCACCTGGACCGGAGACAGGTTGACGGCCAGTCGAAGATCCGGATGGCCGGAACGGATCCAGCGCCCCACGTCCTTGCAGGCCCGGTCCAGGACCCGCTCGCTGACCTGGCTGATCAGCCGGGTTTCCTCCGCCAGCGGCAGGAAGTCGCCGGGGTAGAGCAGGCCCCTTTCGGGGTGTTGCCAGCGCACCAGGGCCTCCAGGCCGACGATGCGGTTGCTCTGGGAGCACACCTGCGGCTGGTAGTAGACCTTGAGCTCATCCCGCTCCAGGGCCAGCCGAAGGTCCCGCTCCAGGCTGAGGCGGCTGGCGGTGTCGACGCTCATGCTTTCCGAGTAGAAGCGATAGCCGTCCTTGCCCCGGGCCTTGACGTGATACATGGCAATGTCCGCGCTCTGGATCAGCTGGTCCATGGTGCTGCCGGCTTCCGGAAAGACGGCGATGCCGATGCTGACACCGACAAACACTTCATGCTCGCCGAGCTGGAAGGGCGCCCGCAGCGCCCGGATCAGCTTCTTTGCGATGTGCTTCGCATCGTCGTGGCTGTGGATGGACGGCAGGAGCAGCGTGAATTCGTCGCCGCCGAAACGGGACAGGGTGTCGCCTTTGCGCAGGAACTGGGTCAACCGGTGGGTGACAGCCTGCAGCAGGCGGTCCCCCATGGCGTGGCCGAGGGTATCGTTGACGATCTTGAAACGGTCAAGATCCAGAAACATCACCGCCAGCTTCTGCTGATTGCGGCGGGCCTGGGTGATGGCCAGCTCCAGCCGGTCCTTGAACAACGCCCGGTTGGGCAGTCGGGTCAAGAGGTCATGATAGGCCTGGAAATTGATGAACGCCTCGGCTTCCTTGCGGTCGGTCACATCCCGGGCAATGCCGTAGTAGCGGGCGGTCTTGCCGCTGGCTTCGCCGGCGAGGTTGCTGCTGGGCGGCCAGGTTTGTGGGTCCACCGGGAAAGCGGTGATCTCAAAGTGGCGGGTGGCGCGCCGGCTGCCCCGGGTTTTCAGACGCACCTCCAAAGTCCTGGGGTTGTCCGCTGAAATGCCCGGGCCCTGCAGGGCGTACATGCCCCGGGCCACGTCGCGGTCGTCCAGTACATGGCGGAAGTGCTTGCCGCACAGTTCCGCAGGTGTGTAGCCCAGCAGGCTTTCCACCTTGTGGTTGACGAAGCAGAAATGCCCGTCCTCATCGAGCATGAACACGATGTCCGGCGAGCTGTTGACGATGTAGCGATGCAGCGCCTCGGACTTCTCCAGGCGCATCTGGATGTGCTCGTGGGCGCGCACCAGCGACTGCTGGCTCAGTACGCTTTCCACCGTGGCCAGCAGTTCTTCCGGGTCGAACGGTTTGCGGATGTAGTCGAGGGCGCCCCGGCGCAGGGCACGACTGACCGCGGTAAAGGCGCTTTCCCCGCTGACCACGACGGCACCGCAATCGGGCTGGCACTTGGCCAGGTGGGCCATGACATCGAAGCCGTCCACGTCGGCCATGCGCAGATCCAGCAACGCCAGGTCGAAGGGGTGCTGGTCGATGAGCTCACAGGCCCGTCGGCCACCGGTAGCGGCGGTGACGTCGTAACCCTGCTGACGCAGCAGGGAGGCCAGGGTGTTCAGGAGGCGGGGCTCGTCATCTACAACCAGAATGCGCGCCGAGACCGCTTGACTGCGTGGCTGCTCCGTATGTTCCGGTGTCATCGGTCGGTACCTGTATCGTCAATCTGTCTCGTTGTCGTTCCTGGTCGCCGCCGGGAACAGGATCCGGAAGGTGGTGCCTTCCTGGCTGGTCCGGCAGGCAACGATGCCCTCCATGTCATCAATGAGTTGCTTCACAATACTCAGGCCCAAACCGCTGTGGCCTTCTCCCTTTGTGCTGCTGACCGGCATGAACAGACGTTCCCTGAGGTGCTCGGGGATGCCCGGGCCGGTATCGCTGATTTCCAGTTCCACCCAGGTCCGGTGATTTTGCCAGATCGGGGCGGAGGTTCGTATGGTCACTTGGCCCCCGTCCGGTGGCAACGCTTCCGCGGCGTTGCGCAGTAGGTTGAGCGCTACCTGCCGTATCGACGAGGCCTTGCCGCGAATGGTCGTCGGTGCCGGACACAGGGCCAGACGCAGTTGCCGGTTATCGCGGCTGAACAGGGTGTCCTCCAGGATCCTTGCCAGGCTTCGCAGCTCCTCGTTAAGTTCCACGCCCTGGTCGGTGCGGGCGGGGGTGTCGCTGTGACTCATTTGCAGCAGCAGGTTGCCGGCCCGGTCCAGTTCGTCCCGGATCACGTCCAGTTCCCGCTGGAGGTCCGTGTCCTCCAGCCGGCCCCTGAGCTGGTAAATGTACTGACGGATGATGGTCAGGGGGTTGCTGATTTCGTGCACCTGCCGGCGCAGCTGCTCCCGTTCCAGTTCCTGTCGCAGCCGGTCGGAGTCCGGCATCGCTTCGCAATCGTTCTGCCGGGGGGCCAGGACCCGGCCCAGTTGCTGGGCAAACAGGGTGGCCCGTTCCAGCGTCGCCGGCCCGGGCGAGGTTTCCGTGCCCAGCACAAAGACTCCGGGACAATCGGTGCCGATCACCACCGGTATTGCCAGCAGCGAGGGCGTGTGCAGCAACGACAGCAGCTGCCGGTCCAGCACGGTGGGGCTGCGCTCGCCCAGGGCGAGCGGCTGGTGGGTGTGGAACGCCTCGGTCAGCACACTGCCGCCCCGGGTTGAGGTCACGCTGAGTTCCGGCATCGGTCCGCAGCTGCCGGACAGCAGCACCAGCGACTGCTCGACGGGGCCGAAGCACAGGGCCGGGTAGCCGGTCACAAGGGTCAGACTGGCAACGGTTTCGGCAAGAATGTCCTGGCGGCCACCGGCGAGGTCCGCCAGACCGATGGCCTGGCTGGCCATGGCTTGGCTCAGGATGGCCTGACGCAGTTTGCGGGTGGCGTCCTCGCCATCGTAGGTCTCGTCCAGAGGGATGCCCAGGGAGGCTGCGGTGCCGGCGACTTCGTGGTCAATGCGGCGGCGGATTTCCCGGGTCAGTTCCTCGCTCAGACCGAACACGGTGCCCGCCGCGGCGATACCGGAGGCATCGTTCAGGGCCAGGCGGGTGGCCAGGCTGATGACCTTGACCAAGTGACCGGCGTCCCGCAGTTCATTGGGCAATGCCTGCTGGTAGCGCAGGGCGTCGGCGGCCATGGGGCCGAGACCCCAGGCTGTGACCAGGTTGGCGGCCAGGTCGGCCTGATGGGTGAAGTAGTACTGCTTGGTTTCCGGTTCCCGGGTCTTGATGGCGATCAGTTCGCCGATGTTGTGAACCATGCCCAGCATGAAGGCTTCATCGGGTTCGGGGTAGCTGGTCAGCGTCGCCAAGGCGCGGGCGGTAAGGGCGGTGGTCAGGGAATGGCGCCAGAAGTCTCGCAGCTGCTGCCACTCGTCACCACCGAGCTCGAACAGGAGCTGGCGGAGCGCGGCGGTCAGGACCAGGGTATGAAAGCGGCGGGTGCCCAGCCGCAGCAGAGCCTGGTCGATGGAGCGTATGCGGGTGGCGGGGCCATAAAGTGCCGAGTTGGCCAGCGCGAGGATTCGGGTGACCAGTGCGGTATCGTTGGAAACGATGTCGGTGATGGTCCGATAGTTCGCGTCCTGGTGGCATGCCTCAAGCGCCCGTAGGGTGACCTCCGGAAGGCTCGGTAGCTGAATGTCTGGCGCCATGTGCATAAAACTCGCTTGCCGCCCGGAACGAGCGCCCAATATCAAGTGACCAATAGGGACATCAGTCTTTCTTTTTATTGTCCAGTGAGATTAGACAATAAATTGTACATATTAAATAGTTATTGCTCTTTTTTTAAGCAATATATGATCTGATCTGTGATATGTGTAGAATTTTTACAGGTTAGCCCGACGGGCTTTGAATTGCCATGGATGAAAACGCACGCCGATGACCTCCAGCTCCTCCACCTCCAAGCACAATCCGGACCTGCCCAGAACCCTTGCCATCGCCGGAGGCAAGGGCGGCGTGGGGAAAACCTCGGTGGCCCTGAACCTGGCCCTGACCCTGTCGCGGCTCGGGCATCGGGTGCTGTTGCTGGACGGTGATACCGACTTGGCCAACGTCAGTATCCTGGTCGGACTTTACCCCAAGAAAACCCTGGCCGACGTTATCAGCGGAGACTGCCGGATCGAGGATGTGCTGTTGCACGCCGACTACGGTCTGCACATCGTGCCGGGGGCTTCCGGCGTCCAGGCGTGCATGGACCTGGGGCCGGAGGACAGTGCCCGGGTGCTGGGCGCGCTGGCGCGCCTGGAGCGCCGCTATGACTATATCCTCATCGACACCGCCGCCGGCCTGCAGGCGACCACGCTGCACATGATCGCCGCCGCCGAGCTGGCCTGCGTGGTGGTAACTCCGGACCCGGCGTCCCTGACCGATGCCTTTTCCCTGATCAAGGTCTTGAGGCGACGCGGTTACCGGCGGCGGCCGAGTATTCTGGTCAACATGGCCCAGGGGGCCAGCCAGGCACGCTCGGTGTTTCAGCGCCTGGACGCCGCCGCGCGCCGGCACCTGGGCGACTCCCTGCATTATCTGGGGGCCATCTGGCGCGACGAGACCCTGCGCCAGTCGGTGCTGACTCAGCGGCCGGTGGCGTTGCTGCCGGCTTCCGACCCCTCCTGTCGGCAGTTTCATACCCTGGTGGACATGCTGGAGGTCCGTCTGTCCCAGTTGCCTCCCCGCAAGGCGGGCATTGCCGCTTACTGGTATTCGGCGGCCCGCAGGCAGGCGCGAAGCCCGGTATCGGCACCGGTGGCTCCTGCCGAAAGTGCCCGTCAGACCTGCCAGCGGGCCATCGAGCAGCTGGACACCGTGTTGGCCCGGGATGACGCCGATGTCATGCTGCGCTATGAAGCATTCAACCGGCTTTTTGCACTACTAGGGCGCACGCTCGACGGCGACGCCATCGAGATCGTCCAGACCGGTCTGGCGGCGCTGCCGTGGGAGCGGGTGCCGGCGGACCTGCGACAGCGGATGGCCCGTCATCTTCGGGATCTGGCAGACCAGCTGGCTGCGCCGGAAACCGCGGCCGATCCTGTCGGCGAGGACCACGAGACCGGGGCGGAGCCGGTGTATGACCGGGTCAGCTTTGGTGATCAGGAACGCCTGCTCCAGGTGTTGCGGGAGCAGCCGGCGGACATCGCCCTGGACGAGCTGCTGCGCTCGCTGGCCGGAAAGGCTCGAAAACCCCGGTCCTGAAGCGGTCGGGCGCGGCCGCCCGGGGTATTTTTTTGTATCGCAACTTTGCAGTGTGTCACCATGTTGCCATGGAAACTGTGCAACGATTGAGCAGGTGCCCGCGATCGTGGCCCGCAATATGCAATGTCTTTCGGTGAAGATCCGATACTTGAGAAGGAGTTCTCCCATGGCAACACCGCATGTATCCACCGAGTCGTCCTCGAACGTCCTGGAAACGCTTCGGGGCAAGCACGTTCTGATCACCGGCACCACTGGGTTCCTGGGCAAGGTGGTTCTGGAAAAACTGATCCGTGCGGTGCCGGACATCGGCGGCATTCACCTGCTGATCCGTGGGAACAAGCGGCATCCGGATGCCCGCAGCCGGTTTCTGAATGAAGTGGCGACCTCGTCCGTATTTGAACGCCTGAGGGCGGAGGACAACGACGGGTTCGAGGCGTTTCTGGAGGAGCGGGTCCATTGCGTTACCGGGGAAGTCACCGAAGCCCGGTTTGGTCTGGCCGATGCCGAGTTCAGGGCCCTGGCCGGCCGCTTGGACGCCGTCATCAACTCCGCGGCGAGTGTCAACTTCCGCGAGGAACTCGACAAGGCACTGGCCATCAACACTCTGTGCCTGCACAACATCGCCGATCTGGCTGCGCGCAATCCTGACCTGGCGGTTATTCAGGTCTCCACCTGCTACGTCAATGGCATGAACTCGGGGCAAGTGACGGAATCCGTCATCAAGCCGGCGGGGGAAGCCATACCCCGGACCGCACACGGCTACTACGAAATCTCCGAGTTGGTGCGTCTGCTGCAGGACAAGATCGCCGACGTCCGCTCCCGATACTCCGGCAAAACTCTGGAAAAGAAACTGGTGGAGCTGGGCATCCGCGAGGCCAACCGCTACGGCTGGAGCGACACCTACACCTTCACCAAGTGGTTGGGCGAACAACTGTTGATGAAGGCACTTGCCGGCCGGACTCTGACCATTGTCCGGCCCTCCATCATTGAGAGCGCTCTGGAAGAACCGGTGCCGGGCTGGATCGAGGGCGTTAAGGTGGCGGACGCCATCATCCTGGCCTATGCCCGGGAGAAGGTGACCCTGTTCCCCGGCAAGCGCTCCGGCGTGATCGACGTGATCCCGGTGGACCTGGTCGCCAACGCCATTGTCCTGGCCTTGGCCGAGGCGTTGTCGGCTCCCGCCGGCCCGCGTGTGTACCAGTGCTGCAGCGGCAGCTCCAACCCCATTTCCCTGGGGCAGTTCATCGACCACCTGATGGCGGAGTCGAAAGCCAACTATGCCGCCTATGACTCGCTGTTCTACCGGCAGCCCACCAAGCCGTTCGTGGCCGTCAACCGACGCCTGTTCGATGCCATCATGGGGGGCGTGCGTCTGCCCCTGAGCCTGGCCGACCGGGTCTTCAGGCTGCTGGGGCAGAGCCGGGAGCTGAAGATGCTGCGCAATCTGGATACCACCCGCTCGCTGGCCACCATCTTCGGTTTTTACACGGCGCCCGATTACATCTTCCGCAACGACGAGTTGCTGGCCCTGTCGGCCCGGATGGGGGCCGTGGATCAGGCCCTGTTCCCGGTGGATGCCCGTCGCATCGACTGGTCCGTCTACCTGCGCAAGATCCACCTGGCGGGGCTGAACCGCTACGCCCTGAAGGAGCGCAAGCTGTACAGCCTGCGCTCCGCCAAAGCGAGAAAGAAACAGGCCGCCTGAGTCTGAATCAAGGTCCGGCCCGCCGGGGGCCGGACCTTGCGCTTCCCCCGTTCCCGTCTATTCTTGAGACAGCTTCCTTTTTGAGCGATTTTCTGTCCGTTTCCTGCACTTTTCCGTGTGTTTCTGTCTAAAAGTGCAGGCGCATTAGGACGTTAGTCTAATTCATTGTGTGGTGGCACACAGGTAGAACTAGCACTATCCGTCTTCCGGGCCCGGCAGGCCCGCCGCTCTATTTCAAAACCGACAATGACAACAGACTCTGAATCAAGGGGGAGCACAATGACAGACAAGCACGTATACCCGGTCAGTCCCGAGGTGGCCCAGCGCGCGCTGCTGAACCGCGAACAGTATGAGGCCATGTACCGTCAGTCCATCGAGGATCCGGACACCTTCTGGGGCGAGCATGGCAAGCGGATCGACTGGATCAAGCCATACACCAAGGTCAAGAACACCACGTACGACTACAACAACCTGTCCATCAAATGGTTCGAGGACGGCGTACTGAACGCCTCCGCCAACTGCCTGGATCGCCACCTGGAAACGCGGGGTGACCAGACCGCCATCATCTTCGAGGGCGATGACCCGTCCGAATCCCGTCACGTGACCTATCGCGAGTTGCACGAGGCCACTTGCCGGTTCGCCAATGTGCTCAAGAGCCGGGGTGTGAAGAAGGGCGACGTCGTCACCATCTACATGCCGATGATCATCGAAACCGCCGTGGCCATGCTCGCCTGTGCCCGCATCGGTGCCATCCACTCGGTGGTCTTTGGCGGCTTCTCGCCGGAAGCTCTGGCGGCCCGGATCGTCAACGGCAAGTCACGCTATGTGATCACTGCTGATGAAGGGCTGCGTGGTGGCCGAACCATCCCGCTCAAGAAAAACGTGGACGCCGCTCTGCGTCACGAGGAAGCGGCCAACGTCGAGACGGTCATCGTGGTGACCCGCACCGGCAATCAGGCGGTGCCCTGGACCGAAGGTCGTGACTTCCGTTATGAGGACTTGATGAAGGCCGCGTCGCCGGAGTGCGATCCGGAGCCGATGAACGCGGAAGACCCGCTGTTCATGCTCTACACCTCCGGCTCCACCGGTGCGCCCAAGGGCGTGTTGCACACCACCGGGGGTTACATGGTGTACGCCTCCATGACCCACCAGTATGTGTTTGACTACCACGACGGTGACGTCTACTGGTGCACCGCTGACTTCGGCTGGGTAACCGGCCACAGCTACATCCTGTACGGCCCCCTGGCCAACGGTGCCATCACCCTGTTGTTCGAGGGCGTGCCCAACTATCCGGACAGCTCCCGGATCGGCAAGATCGTGGACAAGCACCAAGTCAACATCCTGTACACCGCGCCGACGGCGATCCGTGCCCTGATGGCCGAGGGTGAGTCCTGCATGGCGGGGACCTCCCGTGAGAGCCTGAAACTGCTCGGTTCCGTGGGTGAGCCCATCAACCCCGAGGCCTGGGAGTGGTACCACCGGGTGATCGGCAACGGCAAGTGCCCGATCGTGGATACCTGGTGGCAGACCGAGACCGGCGGCATTCTGATCGCGCCCCTGCCTGGCGCCATCGACCTTAAGCCGGGGTCCGCCACGGTGCCTTTCTTCGGAGTCCAGCCGGCGCTGGTGGACAGCGAGGGCAACATCCTGGAGGGCGCGACCGAGGGCAACCTGGTGATCCTGGACAGCTGGCCCGGCCAGATGCGGACCATCTACGGTGATCACGAACGCTTCGTGCAGACCTACTTCAGCACCTACAAGGGTATGTATTTCACCGGTGACGGTGCCCGTCGGGACGAGGATGGCTACTACTGGATCACCGGCCGGGTGGACGACGTGCTGAACGTCTCCGGCCACCGACTCGGCACCGCCGAAATCGAGAGTGCCCTGGTGGCCCACGAGAAGGTGGCCGAAGCGGCCGTGGTGGGGTATCCGCACGAGATCAAGGGGCAGGGCATCTACGTTTACGTCACCCTGGTGCAGGGCGAGGAGCCGACCGATGCCCTGAAGAAAGAGCTGGTGCAGTGGGTTCGTCAGGAAATCGGTCCGATTGCCTCTCCGGATGTGATCCAGTGGGCGCCTGGACTGCCCAAGACCCGCTCTGGCAAGATTATGCGCCGGATTTTGCGTAAGATTGCCGCCAACGAACACGATCAGCTGGGCGATACGTCCACCCTGGCGGACCCGAGCGTCGTGGATGATCTGATCAACAGCCGGGCGTTCAAGTAACGCCGGCTGTTGCCAAC
The DNA here is from genome assembly GCF_001981305.1 of Marinobacter lutaoensis. Lineage (GTDB taxonomy): Bacteria > Pseudomonadota > Gammaproteobacteria > Pseudomonadales > Oleiphilaceae > Marinobacter > Marinobacter lutaoensis. The sequence continues at coordinate 284,894 of NZ_MSCW01000008.1, forward strand.
AACCTGTGAGGACTCTGTTGAATGGCACAAACAATTATCGTCGCTGATGATCACCCCCTGTTTCGCGCAGCACTCAAGCAGGCGGTCAATCAGGCAGTGCCGGGTGCGGAGACCGTGGAGGTCGACAGCATCAAGTCACTGCAGGCGGCGGTGGAGTCGCACCCCGATGCGGACCTGATCCTGCTGGATCTGAACATGCCGGGGGCCCACGGTTTTTCGGGGCTGGTGTTCATGCGTGGACAGTACCCCGGTCTGCCCGTGGTGGTTGTGTCGGGCTCCGAGGACTTGCAGGTGATGCGGCGTTCGATCGATTACGGGGCATCCGGCTTCATTCCGAAGTCGGCTCCCCTGCCGACCATTACCGAAGCGATCCAGGCGGTCCTGGAAGGGGATGTCTGGCTGCCGGAGGGCGTGGCCGAAAAAATCGAGCGCATGCAGTCTGAGGCCACCGACTTCTCCGAACGGCTGGCGTCGCTGACGCCCCAGCAGTTCCGGGTGTTGGGCATGCTGGCGGAGGGACTGCTGAACAAGCAGATCGCTTACGACCTGGATGTCTCCGAGGCGACCATCAAGGCGCACATCACCGCGGTGTTCCGGAAACTGGGGGTCCGCAACCGGACCCAGGCCGTCATCGCCATCAAGCAAATGGAAATCGACCCGTCGGGGCAGTCGCTGTCCGGTGGCTGAAAAGGCCGGTGCGGCATGGATTGAACGAACAGGGGCAGCTCTCGGGCTGCCCCTGTTCGTATCCGTGACCGGCCTCAACGCTCGCCTGCATATCCGAGCCGTTTGTCCACGACGTTAAACAGGGGGCGACCCCGGTGCCAGTGGTCGAAGTTGTCCAGGAACTGATCGGTCAGTGCCCGTCGCCAGCCAATGACATCGCCGGCCATGTGTGCGGTCATGATGACGGTGTCCAGGTCCCACAGGGGGTGATCCGCCGGCAGGGGTTCCTCCTCGAATACATCCAGGGCGGCTCCGGCGATCTCGCCGGCTTCCAAGGCGGCCACCAGGGCCTGGGTATCGACGATGGGGCCCCGGCCAATGTTGATCAAACGCGCGCTCCGGCGCATGGCCCGGAAGGCATCGGCGTTGAACAGGCCCCGGGTCTGGGGGGTAAGGGGCGCGGCGATCACCACATAGTCGAAGTGACCAAGCAGGTCCAGTAACTGATCGTTGCCATGAACCGCGACGAAGTCCGGATCGTCCCGGCGCGGGGTCCGGGCCACGCCGTGGGGCTCCATGCCGATGGCCCGGACCAGACGGGCGATTTCCCGGCCAATGGAGCCGGCGCCCACCACCAGAACCTGTCGGCCCTCGACGCGCTCGGTCTCCCGGTGGCGCCACTCGTGGCGCTGCTGCAGGCGGATCGATGTCGGAAAATCCTTGGCAAACATCAGCAGCGTGCAGAGCACGTATTCGGCAATGGCACGATCGAAGATGCCCTTGGCATTGGTGACCACCACGTCGCTTTCGATGAGGGCGGGAAACATCAGGGCGTCCACGCCGGCACTGGTGGCGTGAATCCACTGCAGCCGATCCGCCGCCGGCCAGGCCGCTGCCAGGGCTTCGGTCCGGAAATCGGTCACCATCAAAACGTCGGTGCCGGGCAGGGTGGCGCGCAGGGTCTGCTCGTCGCAGGCAAAGCGCACCTGGGCGCGGGCCCTCAGGCTGTCAATGCCGGGCGGCTCGGGCTCCCCCGGCGCGGTCAGTACCGTGACGACGGGCTGGGTGTTCTCGGTCATGGCTCCTCCGCTGGGTGGTGACTGACAACCGGCCCCGGCCGGTTGGCGCTTGTTACAGTCTGGTGGGCGGCGATGACCGGGTCAACCCGGAGGGGTTTACCTTGTAGCCCCGGTTTTTCGTGTCTACCCTGCAAGGGAGGTCCTTGTCATCCAGACCCGAAGGAGGGATTTATGGCCGATGTTCCCAACCGCGACAGCACGCCTGAAAAGCCCCGCAAGGTGAAGTACCGCAAGGCCAAGGCGAGCTGGAATCCGGCGATGCAGGCGGTTCCGGTCTCGGGAATTCGCCGGCTGGTGAATATGGCGGCCACCATGAAGGATGTGATCCATCTGTCCATTGGCCAGCCGGATCAGCCGACCCCCAGGCACATCGTCGACGCCTACATCGATGCCCTCAACGCCGGCCAGACCGGCTATACCATGGACGCCGGGCTGCCGGAGCTGCTGGTGGCCCTGCGCGACTACTACGGGCGCCGTTACAACCGCAAGCTCACCCGGGACAATATTCTGATCACCAGCGGCGCCACCGAAGCCATGTACCTGGCGCTGTCGGCGACCTCGGCGCCGGGCCGGCAGTTCATTGTCACCGACCCGTCGTTCCTGCTGTATGCGCCCCTGATCCGCATGAACGGCGGCGAGGTGAAGTATGTGCCCACCCGGGCCGAGAATCAGCATCAGTTGGACCCGGACGAGGTGATCCGGGCCATGGGGCCACGCACGTTCGCGCTGGTGCTGAACAACCCCAACAACCCCACCGGCGCCGTGTACCCCCGCAGCACGGTGGAAACCATTCTGGAGGAATGCGCCTACCGTGGCATCCAGGTGTACGCGGACGAGGTTTACGACCACCTTATTTTCGATGACGACGATTTTGCCAGTGTCCTGAACTGCTCGGTCGACCTGGACAACATCATGTGTATCAGCAGCTTCTCCAAGACCTACAGCATGGCCGGGCTGCGGGTGGGCTGGGTCATCTCCAGCCAGGCGGCGATCAAGTCACTGCGCCGCTATCACATGTTTACCACATCGGTGGCCAATACCCCGGCCCAGTATGCCGGCGTCGCCGCGCTCACCGGCGATCAGCAGTGCGTGCGGGACATGGTGAATGTGTATCGGGAGCGGCGGGACAAGGTGGTGGAGCTGATTGACCAGACACCGTACCTGACCGGCTACAAACCCGGGGGCGCCTTCTTCGCGTTTCCGGATCTGCCGCCGAACGTGGACGGCTCCGACCTGGCCCTGCGCATGCTCAAGGAAACGGGCGTGTGTGTGGTGCCCGGCGATGCCTTCGGGGAAGCCTGTACCAACGCCCTGCGGATCAGTTTTTCAACCACCTGCGAGCGGCTGGAAGACGCGTTTGACCGCATCATTCCCTGGATGGCCAAGCAGCCCTTCTGACGGCGAATCCTGTCCATTCCGTAACCCCGGGCAGGCTTGTTCGCCGGCGCCGGCTGGCGCAGGATAGGGGTGTCCCCAGAAGGAATCGACCGACTATGAAACGACTTCAGCCCCTTGGCCTGTGGCTGCTGCTGGCGTGCCTGTCCGCGCTGGCCGGCGGCTGTGCCAGCTTCTCCCCCTACAGCATTTCCGAACGCGAACTGGAGCGCCATCTGCAGGATGTGGTGGCGGATTTCGACCGGCAGCAGCTGCAAAGCGGCTCGCCCCTTAGCGTCAGCCTGGACGATGCCGACATCACCCTGGGCCCCGATGGTCGTGAGGTGGCGGTGATCGAGGTCCGCGGTCAGGTGGCGCTCAACGCCCTGATGACCCGGTTGCCGGTGGATATCGAGCTGAAAGTGGAGGGGGCTCCGGTGTACGACCGGGAGCAGAAAGCCATTTACATCCGCCGCCTGCGGTTGCTCAACAGCCGCGTCGATTCGCCGCTGTTCTCCGGTGACTTGGCGCCGGTCACCGACAATGTCATGCGACTGGTGGCGCAGATGCTGGAGACCATGCCCGTGTACCGGCTGGATGACAGCAGTCTGGCGCAGCGGATGCTGGGCATGGCTCCGGTGGCGGTCCGGGTGGCGCCCGGTCGCCTGGAGCTGGTGATGGACGACCAATGACGGCAGGCCCGGTGGGGCCTGCCCCGGGGCCTCATCAGGCGGTGGCTTTCAGCGCCTCTTCGAAAATGCCGGTGGCCTCGTCGATCTGTTGCTGGTTGACGATCAGCGGCGGCAGCCAGCGGATGATTTCCTGGTAGGCACCGCAGCGCAGCATCAGCAGTCCCCGTTGTTCGCATGCCTTGAGGATCCTGCCGGCCCGGTCGCCATCGGGATGGCCATCCCGGTGCATGACCACCCCCTGCATCAGTCCCTTGCCCCGAACGTCCGCCATTTCCGGGTAGTCTTTCTTCAGGGCATGCAGGTTATCCCGCAGCCGCCGGCCCATGGTCTCGGCGTTTGCCACCAGGCCTTCCTCCCGGATCACCTCGATGGTGGCGATGGCCGCGGCCGCCGCCACTGCGTTGCCACCGTAGGTGCCACCCTGGGAGCCGGGCCAGCCTTTCGCCATGGTCTCTTCGGCGGCGGCCAGGGCTGAGATCGGGAAGCCGCTGGCGAGCCCCTTGGCGATCATGATGGCGTCCGGGGTCACGCCGAAATGCTGGTGGGCCCAGAATTTGCCAGAGCGGCCGAAGCCCGCCTGGACCTCATCGAACACCAGAAGAATGCCATGGGCGTCGCAGCGCTCCCGCAGCCCCTGCATGAACCGGGTGTTCGCGGGCACATAGCCGCCTTCGCCTTGGATCGGTTCGATCAGCATGGCGGCGGTTTCCTTGGGCGCGGAGTAGGTTACGAAAATCCGGTCCAGTTCCTTCAGGCAGAAATCGGTCGCCTCGTCCTCGCTCCAGCCGTAATGGAATGCATTGGGAAAGGGGGCCACCACCACCCCGCCCATCATCGGGCTGACACCGGCGCGCAGGCCGACACTGGAGGTGGTCAGGGACAGCGAGCCCATGGTACGGCCGTGGAAGCCGCCGTGGAACACGATCAGATTGGGCCGCCCGGTGGCTTGACGCACCAGCCGGATGGCGGCTTCCGCCACCTCGGTGCCGGCATTGGAGAAAAAGAAGGCGTCCAGCGGGTCAGGGGTCAGTTCTCCCAGTTTTTCGGCCAGCTCCGGCAGGCGCGGGTTCATCACCGTGGTGGCCTGGGCATGGATCATGGTGGCCACCTGTTTCTGGGCGGCGGCCACCACTTTCGGATGACAATGGCCAGTACTGGTCACGCCGATGCCGGAGGTGAAATCCAGATAACGGTTGCCCTGGGGGTCGAGAATGTAGGCACCTTCGCCTTTGGCGGCGGTAATGCCGGTGGCCTGCTTGAGCAGGGGGGACAGTTTTCCCTTGTGGTCGGTCACGATGCACCTCCCGAGGTGAGTGAATGGCTCCTCCCCAGCCTAGTCATGGCTGCAGGCGTTTACAAATGGCCTCGCCGATGTCGTGGGTGCCCCGGGGGGTGCCGCCGTGTTGTTCCAGATCGGCCGCTACGGCATCGAACAGCTCTCGGCCGGCACTGGCGAGGGCCGGGTCCTTGCGGGCAAGCCATTCCAGCATGCGGGCGGTGGTCAGCAGCATGGCGGTGGGATCGGCGATGCCCTGTCCGGCAATGTCCGGCGCGCTGCCGTGCGTGGGTTCGAACATGGAGGGGACGGTCGGATCGGTGGGATTGAGATTGCAGGACGGCGCGACGCCCATGCCGCCGGACAACACCGCCGCCAGGTCGGTCAGGATATCGCCCTGAAGATTGCTGGCCACCACCACGTCGAAACGCCACGGACTCTGAACGAATTTCATGCAGGCGGCATCCACCAGCTCATGGTGCGTGGCGACGTCCGGATACTCCCGGGCCACCGTTTCGAACACCTCGGTGTACAGGTCGCCCCAGTGGCCCAGGGCATTGCGTTTGGTGATCAGGCAGACCTGGCTTTCACACACCCGGCCGTCGTGGGTCTGGAAGGTCCGGGTCCGCGACTGCCGAACCCGGTCCTCGGCGCGCAGGCGAGCCTGCTCGAAGCCATAGCGAATGATCCGCTCGGTGGCCCGGTAGGTGAACACTTCCACCTGGGTCGCCACTTCATCGGGCGTCCCCTTGCGCAGGCGGCCACCCTGGCCGACGTACTCGCCCTCGCTGTTCTCGCGAATCACCAGCATGTCGACGTCCCGGGCCCGGTCATCGGCCAAGTACTGGCGAGCGCCCTTGAGCAGCCGGGCCGGGCGTTCGCACACCCACTGGTCGAAGCCCTTACGCAGCGCCAGCAGCGGCGCCAGGGACTCACTGTCCGGCAACAGATAACGTTCCGGATCATCCGCCGGTCCGGGGTCACCGAGGGCGCCGAGCAGGATGGCGTCGAACTCACGGAGCTGGTCGAGGGCATCCTGGGGCCAGCAGACTCCGTGTTCCTGATGCCAGGCATGGGACGGCCAGGGAAAGCGGGTCCATTCCAGATTCAGCCGATGCTTTGCCCGCAGGACTTCGAGGCAACGGATGGCTTCGGCCATCACTTCCGGGCCGATGCCGTCGCCTGGGGTAACCGCGATGCGGGTGGGGTGCGCCATGGCGGGGACTCCTCTTTCAGTGAAACAGCCGGTCAACAACACACCCAGTGTAGTTGCGTGTCCGTGAGTTGCCAGCCGGGCCGGTGCCCCGTGCCGGGTATTTTACCGGCGCCTCCCGGGCAGCTATAGTCAGGGGCAGACGGCCGGCCTTGCCCGGGGGCCCGTATGTGTTGACGACCTGTTGGAGGAACGCGTGAGTCGACCCACCGCACTGTTCGATGAGTCCCACTGCGACAGCTGCGCCTGTGGTGACGGGCTCGATTTTTCCTTCAGCTTTGCGTTCCAGCCGATCGTCGATGTCTCCACCGCTTCGGTGTATGCCTATGAAGCCCTGGTTCGGGGGCCGGCGGGGGAGCCGGCGTCGACGGTTCTGGCCCGGGTCGACGATGGCAACCGCTATGCCTTCGATCAGGTTTGCCGGGTCAAGGCCGTCAAACTGGCCGCTCGGCTGGGAATGTCAGCGAAACTCAGCATCAACTTCATGCCGAACGCGGTGTACCGGGCCGAGTACTGCATTCGTACCACACTGGCCGCAGCCAGAACCTACCACTTTGATACCCGGCAGATTATTTTCGAAATCGTCGAGAGCGAGGAGCTGTCGTCCGTTGACCATTTGGTGGACATCGTAGAAACCTACCAGAACATGGGGTTCCTGACGGCGATCGACGATTTTGGCGCGGGATACTCCCGTTTCAACCTTCTGGTTGCCCGGCCCCCGGACCTAGTGAAGCTGGACATGGCGCTGATTCGTAACATCGACCGTGACCCGAATAAGCAAGCGGTGGTTGCGGGCATGATCACGATGATGACGGCGCTGGGGGGTGATATCATCGCCGAAGGCGTGGAAACCCGGGAAGAGTATGCTTGGCTGCGTGCCCGGGGGATCCACCTGTTCCAGGGATACCTGTTCGCCAAGCCGGGCTTTGAGTCGCTGCCGGAACCGGTCATCCCCGACCAACCCTCCATTTGACCTGCACAGGACATTGCCTTGCTGTACCGCATCATCACCGTTATCGGTGCCCTGGTTTTCGTCATTGCGCTGTTTGCGCTGATCTGGTTCTTCTGCCGAAAATTCCTGGAGCATCACGGCGTCACCGACCAGGTGTCCGACCGGGCCACGGTGCTGGCAACCTGGACGTTCGCCGGCGTCAGTGTCGGTTTGGTGTTCGCAGTGGTGGGGGCCTTCGTGCTCGGCCCTTGGGCGTTCTACCGGACCCTGCGAGGGCATGACGTGGACGTATCCGATGGCGCGGCGATCTGGTGGGGCTTCGGCATTGTCGCCGCCGCCCTGGGACTCACGGCCGCCGGTTTCCTGGGATTCCTGAAGCTGGTGGGTGCTTACTGACTGATGGCCTTGAGCTGGTCCCGGAACCAGACCAGCGCCGGTTCCCGCTCATAGGCCATGTGCCAGTAGAGATGAACGTCGATGGCCGGCAGTTCCGCCGGGGGCGCCATGATGGCGATCCGGGCGTGTTCCGACAGCAGGCGGGCGTAGGTTTCCGGCATGGTCAGCAGCAGGTCGGTTTCCTCGATGACCCGACAGGCGGCGAAATAGTGCTGGCAGCGCAGCCGGATGTCACGGTGTACTCCGAGCCGTGACAGCTCGAAGTCCTCAAGGCCCGGCCCTTCGGTACGTGACGACACCAGCACGTGGCGGGCGGCCAGATACCCTTCCATATCCAGCCCCTGCCTGGCCAGGGGGTGATCCTGTCGCGCCAGCACCACCAGCCGGTCCCGGCGCAGCCGTTCATGACCGGTCTGGCTGCTGACCGGCAACAGCACATCCACCGCGAAATCCAACTTGCCGGCCGCCAGTTGGGTTTCCATCTCGCGACGGGCAACGCGCTGGGAAACGATGTCCAGTTCCGGGTAGGGCGCCAGCCGCTTCATCAGCTGGGGCAGGAACGTGGATTCCAGAATGTCACGCAGCCCCAGCGAATAGGTCTTGCGCTGGGTGGCCGGATCGAAGGCATGAAACTGGTTCACCGCGCTCTGGATCTGGGTCAGTCCCGGGCGCATGGACTCCAGAAACCGCCGCGCCAGCGGTGTCGGAACCATGCGGTTGCCCTGGCGGGTGAACAGTGGGTCGTTGAAATGCTCGCGCAGCCGGGCCAGCGAGTGGCTGACTGCCGGCTGGGTCAGGTGCAGTGCCTTGGCGGCCCGGGTCAGGCTGCCTTCCCGGTAAATGGTGTCGAATACGTGCAGCAGGTTCAGGTCCAGGCGGTTCGTAGCCATGGCATTGCACCTCTATGGATAAGTACAGCTTATGATAAACGATAAGAATAATTCAGTCGCGTAATAACTGTGTCCCCCCTAGACTGGGACCATTCTTGTGGCGGTTCACGATCAGCGAGGTTCGGTATGGATTTCAACATGTCTGACAGGGGGCAGGACTACCTGGGACGGGTCAAACGGTTCATGAAGGAGGAAATCCTTCCGGTGGAGGAGGCGTATCACCGGGAACTGGCGTCCCTCGAGAACCGCTGGGTGGTGCTTCCGGTTATTCGCGAACTCAAGGCAAAAGCCAAGGCCCAGGGCCTTTGGAACCTGTTCTTCCCGGACGACACCTACGGCTGCGGTCTGCTCAATTCCGATTACGCCCTGATTGCCGAGGAAACCGGACGCAGCTTCATCGCCCCGGAAATCTTCAACTGCAACGCGCCGGACACCGGCAACATGGAAGTGCTGATCCACTACGGCTCCGAGCAGCAGAAAGAACAGTGGCTCAAACCGCTGCTGGCCGGCGAGATTCGATCCGCCTTTTGCATGACTGAACCGGAGGTGGCGTCCTCCGACGCCACCAACATGAAAGCCACCGCTCTCATCGACGGCGACGAGGTCGTCCTCAACGGCCGCAAGTGGTGGAGTACCGGTATCGGCCATCCGGACTGCAAGGTGGCGATCTTCATGGGCCTGACCGACCCTGACGCCCCCAAGCATCGCCGCCATTCCATGGTTCTGGTACCGCTGGACACCCCGGGCGTCAGGATTGAACGCATGTTGCCGGTGTTTGGTGCCTACGATGAACCTTACGGCCACGGCGTGGTGTCGTTCGAAGACGTCCGTCTGCCCAAGAGCGCCATCATTGCCGGCCCCGGCCGCGGGTTCGAAATCGCCCAGGGCCGCCTCGGCCCGGGGCGGGTGCACCATTGCATGCGGGCGATCGGCGCGGCGGAGCGCGCCTTGGAACTGATGATCAAACGCGGCAACAGCCGCGAGGCGTTTGGCCGTCCGATCGCCAAACTGGGCGGCAATCCCGACATCATCGCCAACGCCCGGATGAGCATCGAGCAGGCGCGCCTGCTGACCCTCAAGTGCGCCTGGCTGTTGGACACCCAAGGCATCATGGGCGCGCTGCAGGAGGTTTCCATGATCAAGGCGGTGATCCCGCAGATGCTGCAAACCATTGTCGATCAAGCCATCCAGATCCACGGCGGGGGCGGTGTCAGCGACGACGATTTCCCGCTGACAGCCTTGTTTGCCTATGCTCGGGTATTGCGGCTGGCGGATGGCCCGGATGAAGTGCACCGGGCGATGGTGGCGCGGCTGGAGCTTCGTAAGTACCAAAATTGAGTGGAAGTGGATGGCGCTTCCGGCGTCCGCTCTTGCACAAAAATGACGTGACACGAAACGGTGACCACACGATGACACAACGAATCTTTATCACGGGCGGCGCCTCAGGGCTCGGACGTGCCCTGGCGCTGCGCTACGCCAAAGACGGCGCGAAGGTCTGCATCGGCGACATTAACCCGGAGCAGGGCGCAGCGGTCGCGCAGGAAATCGGCAACGCCGGTGGTGAAGGCTATTTTGTCGAATGCGACGTTCGCCGCCTGACCGACTTTGAACGGGTGAGGGACGACCTCGTTCAGAAATGGGGCGGCGTGGATGTCGTGGTCAACAACGCCGGCGTTGCCTCCGCCGGTGCCATTGAAGACACCACCATGGCCGACTGGGAGTGGATTCTGGACATCAACGTTCTGGGGGTCGTCCGGGGCTGCAAAGCCTTTACCCCCTTGTTTAAGGCCCAGGGGGCAGGCAGTTTCGTGAACATCGCCTCCATGGCCGGCCTGATGTTGGCCCCGCTGATGGCCAGCTATAACGTGTCCAAGGCCGGTGTGATCGCTCTGTCCGAGACCCTGAGCCAGGAGCTTCGGGATAACGGCATCCACGTCTGCTGCGTCTGCCCGGCGTTTTTCCAGACCAACCTGACCCGCTCCATGCGCTCGGACATCCCCGGTGTCCAGCAGAACGTCAACAAACTGATGAAGCGCTCCAGCATCACCGCCGACGACGTCGCCGAGGACATTTATCGGGCCGTGCGGGATCGGGCTTTCTGGGTGCTGCCCCACGCCCGGGAGCGGCGCCTGTGGCGACTCAAGCGCCACGCGCCCCGGGCATTTGACTGGTTGATGCACCAGGAAAGCAAACGCTGGATGAGCAAAATGGGCAAGGCGCGGGCCTGAGCACCGGACTGACCACAGGAGACAGACCATGACGCACATCGATCAGGCCACCGACATCCGCGATGGCGAGGCGCTGGACTTGGCGGCGGTTGACCGGTTCATGAAACAGGCCGTTCCTGGCCTGAAGGGTCAGCCCACCCTGCGCCAGTACCCCGGGGGTGCTTCTAACCTCACCTACCAGGTGGACTACGGTGAGCGCTCGTTCGTGCTGCGCCGGCCGCCGTTCGGACAGATTGCCCGGTCCGCCCATGACATGCTGCGGGAGGCTCGGGTGATGCAGGCCCTCAAGCCGGTTTATCCCTACGTGCCCACCATCGTCGCCACCTGCGATGATCCGGCGGTGCTGGGCTGCGACTTCTATGTCATGGAACGGCTCGAGGGCATCATCCTGCGTCAGGACTTTCCCGAGGGCTTCAACCTGGACGAGGCGGGCACCCGCACGCTGTGCCTGAACGTGATCGACAAGCTGGTGGACCTGCACACCGTGGATGCCCGAGCCGCCGGCCTGGACACCCTGGGCAAGGGGCCCGGCTACGTGCAGCGCCAGATCCGTGGCTGGAGCGACCGCTTCCGTCGTGCCCGTACCGAGGATGTGGGAGATTTCGACGCGGTGATGGGCTGGCTGGCGGACAAAATGCCCGAGGACAGGGCCCAAGTGATCATCCACAACGACTACCGTTTCGACAACGTGGTGCTGAATCCGGACAACCCGCTTGAGGTGATCGGCGTGCTGGACTGGGAAATGGCCACCATCGGCGACCCGCTGATGGACTTGGGCAACAGCCTGGCGTACTGGGTCCAGGCCGATGACGAGCCGCCGTTCCAGATGCTCCGGCGCCAGCCCACCCATCGCCCGGGCATGCTCACCCGACAGCAGGTGGTGGACTACTACATGGAGCGCTCCGGTTTTCACGCCGACAATTTCGATTTCTACGAAATCTACGGCCTGTTCCGGTTGGCGGTGATCATTCAACAGATTTACTACCGCTACTACCATGGCCAGACCCGGGACAAACGGTTCGCCATCTTTGGTCAGGCCGCGAACTATCTGGAGCAGCGCTGTCAGCGGCGGATCCGGGAGAGCCGGCTGTAATGGCCACGTTGTATCTGATCCGTCACGGCCAGGCCAGCTTCGGCCAGCACAACTATGATCAGCTGTCGCCCCTTGGTTGGAAGCAGGGCCGGATTCTGGGGCGCTGGCTGGCAGACCGGGTGCGGCCGGGGCTGGTGGTGGGGGGCGGCCTACGGCGTCACCGGGAAACGGTGGAAGCCATCGCCACCGGTTACGGTCAGGCCCTGCCGGATATGCAGGTGCTGGCCGGGCTGGACGAGTTCGATCATCTGGAAGTCGTGGAACGGCTGCGCCCGGCGTGGGCGGACCGGGCCGTCATGGCCCGCGACCTGGCCAGTTTCCCGAAGCCGGCCCGGGCGTTCCAGCAGACCTTCGAGCAGGCCATGGCGCGCTGGCTGGGCGGTGACCACGACCACGAGTACCGGGAAACCTGGCCAGCCTTCCGGGCCCGGGTGTTGGCGGCGCTGGATACCCTGATCGAGCGGGCGGATGGCGCCGATGTGCTGGTGTCCACCTCCGGTGGACCCATCGCGGTGATCGCCCAGCACCTGCTGGCCCTGTCCGATGCCAAGACCCTGGAGGTGAACAACGTCATCGCCAACACCAGCGTCTCGCGGGTGCTTTACTCCGGCCCCCGGCGTACCCTGGCGGTGTTCAACAACTACAGTCACCTGGAAGCGGAAGACCCCGCCCTGGTGACCTACCGATAAGCAGCGAGGGATCTATGAGCAACAAAAACCTGTTCGACCTGTCCGGTAAGGTGGCCCTGATCACCGGGGCCAGCCGGGGCATCGGCGAGAGCATCGCCCGCCTGCTGGCCCAGTACGGGGCTCATGTCATCGTCAGCAGCCGCAAGATCGACGGCTGCGAGCGGGTTGCCGCCAGCATCCGCGACGCCGGCGGCCGTGCCGAGGCCGTGGCCTGCCACATTGGCGAGATGGACCAGATCGACGCGCTCTGGGCTCACATCGACCGGGTGCACGGCCGGATCGACATCCTGGTCAACAACGCCGCCGCCAACCCCTACTTCGGGCCGGTGGAGGACACGGACCCCGGCGCTTTCCAGAAGACCGTCGATGTGAATATCCGGGGGTACTTCTTCATGTCCGCCCAGGCGGCGCGGCGTATGAAGCCGACCGGAGGCGGTGCCATCGTCAACGTGGCCTCGGTCAACGGCGTGAACCCGGGTCATTTCCAGGGCATCTATTCGGTGACCAAGGCTGCGGTCATTGCCATGACCAAGTCCTTTGCCATGGAGCTGGGGCCCCGGAACATCCGGGTCAACGCACTGCTGCCGGGATTGACTGACACCAAGTTTGCCAGTGCACTGACCACCAACGAGTCCATCAAAAAGCAGGCGCTCGCGCACATTCCGATGAAACGGGTGGCGGACCCGGATGAAATGGCCGGTACCGTGCTGTACCTGGTGTCCGATGCCTCCAGCTACACCACCGGTGCCTGCATCAACGCCGACGGCGGCTACCTCACGGTGTGATGACCGGGAGACGGTATGTCCAAGCAGCGTCGGGCGCGTGTGCGCCAGTTCATTTTTGCGTTTTACATGTCGGGCATCATGTCGATGATGATGTCGGGGGTGATCACGGTGATCAACACCGGCCTGGCCGCCGGTTTTTTCGCGCGTTGGGGGTCCGCTTTTCTGGTGGCTTGGGGCGTGGCCTTTCCGCTGGTGATCTTCGTGGCGCCCCTGGCGGGCCGGCTTACGGAAAAGACCCTGGCCCGTCTGCTGGGTGACGGCTAGACGGCCCCGGCGCCGTCACTGGATAGCGCGGTCCGGGCCGGACTCCGGGCTCGCCTTGGATATGGCGGTGCCGGTGGGCGGCCGGAAGTGCAGGGAGTACAGGACCCGGTCAAGTACCGCCTGGCCATTCCAGGCCGGGTCATTGTTGACCATGCCCACCACGGCCCAGGTGGTGTCGTTCTCGTCCCGGGTGAAACCGGCGATGGAACGGACGTTCTCCAGGTAGCCGGTCTTGATACGCCCCAGGCCGTCCAGGCCGGTATTCCTCAACCGGCGAGCCATGGTGCCGTCCATGGCGATGATCGGCATGGAGGCCATCAGGTCCGCCGCGTAGGGACTGTTCCAGGCGTGCTGCAGGATCTGGATGCCCTGGCGCGCGGTCAGACGGCCGTGGCGGCTCAGACCGGCACCGTTGTCGATGACCATGCCGGCGGTGTTGATCCCCTTCCGTTCCAGCCACTGGTAGATGACCCGGATGCCGGTGACCCGGTCATCGTGTTCCCCCTCCTCGCGATGTTCCGCGCCCAGGGTCAGCAGCAGCTGCCGGGCCATCACATTGCTGCTCCACTTGTTGATGTCACGCACCATGGTCACCAGGTCCGGCGAGGTGGTCCGGGTCAGCAGCCGAGCATCCTCGGGGGTCGGACCGGTCATGCCGGCTCCGGTCAGGGTGATGCCGATCTCCGACAGCACCGAGCGGATCAGCGAGGTGCTGTACTGTTCATGGGGCAGCAAGGACAGGTAGGTGGTGGTACGACAGCCTTGGGGCAGCTCTCCGGTCACCCGCACCGTGACATTCTGATCGCCATGGAACAGCGGGGTCCATTCAAACCGGCTGCGGCCAGGGCAGGGACCTTCGGGCAGGGCGGTGACCCGGTTGTCGATCCGGATCTCCGGCAGCGCCGGGGTGACCCAGGCCTGGGTGCCCCGCTCATCGGCCCGCACCTGGAAGTGCAACAGGTTCAGATTGGTCAGGTAGGCGGAGGGCTCCACCAGAAAGGGGGCGTAGGGATTGTCGCCGTTGTCCTCGAACGGCGGAAAGCCCTCCAGCTGAAAATAGCGGCCATCCAGAACCAGGTGACCGTCGACCCGGGTAATGCCCATGCCGCGCAGTTCCCGCAGGGTGGACCAGAGTCGTTCCAGGGTCAGCTTGGGATCGCCGCCAAAGCGTACGTAAAGGTTGCCCTTGAGGGTGTCGCCGAGAATCTGGCCGTCGGTCAGGACGTCGGTGTCCCAGCGGTGGGTCGGGCCGAGAATCTCCAGGGCGGCGTAGGTGGTGACCAGTTTCATGATGGAGCCGGGGCTCATGGGCTGGTCGGCGTTGACGTACTGTTCGATCCCTGGTCCGTTCAGGGGAACGGCCGCCACGCTCAGGGCATGGTCGTCCTTGAGGGACCGGGCGGCGTAGTCGCGCATCTCATGGCTCCAAGGACGGCCCGGGTTGTCGGCCGCCAGCGCGCCGGGGGCGAGCAGGCACGCCAGCATCGTCGTGCCAAGGGCACGGGCCAGCTGGCCGAAGGTCCGGTGTCGATTGCGGTCGTGTGTCGCCCCGAAAGTCATGATGCCCGCCCCTGTGAGTCCATGGGATAAAACATAGCCTATCTGCGCCGGATGTACTATGCAGAATAGCTCTACATGACGTTAAAAAAAGCCAGTAGTTTCCTGGTTTCTCTTGACTTTTTGTGACGCGATGTAAGTGCCCTTTGGAATCAGCTGGTTATCGGGGCAGGGCCGGGCCGGGGCTGTCAATGACTCCAGACACTTTTTTTGCGGGACCGTGCCGGCATTTCGGTCATGGCATCGGCGGGCAAATCGGCGTCTCCTAGAAAGGTGAGCTGACGGACAACAACAACAGGAGGTCGCCATGATCGGTATTCCGCTGGGGCTCATCACCGCCAACGCCGTGGAATGGGTGTTTCACAAGCAGATCCTGCACGGGCTGGGGCGCAACCGCGACAGCTTTTGGGCGTTCCACTGGCATGACCATCACCGGAATGTTCGCAGGAACGGCTTTCTCGACGAGGACTACCGCAACGCGTTGCTGGCGTGGAACGCCCAGTCCAAGGAAGTGCTGGCGCTGGTGGCCGGCGCGGCGGTGGTGACCCCGTTGCTGCCGGTGGCGCCGTTTTTCGTCGGTACCCTCTATTACAGTGCCTGGAACTACTATCGCGTACACAAGCGTGCGCATCTGGATCCGGAGTGGGCCCGGACGCACCTGCCATGGCACTATGACCACCACATGGGCGCGAATCCCAACGCCAACTGGTGCGTGACCCGCCCCTGGTTCGACCACATCATGGGCACGCGGGAGGCCATGGCCGACCGCACGTTGTCCGGATCGTCCCGCCAGGCTCCTTCGTCAACAAAGGATATGCCATGTTCAAAGCCCTGAAGCACAACGTCCACGTGCTGGAATCGGTTGCCACCTCCTCGCTCGCTGCCTGGCGGGGCTGTCTCGTGGTTGCGGTGGCGACGCCCCCGGCCAAGCCGCTGGTGCTCTACGAATTCGAGGCCTGCCCCTATTGCCGACGGGTGCGGGAGGCACTTACGGCCTTGCACCTGGATGTGGAGATCCGGCCCTGCCCCAAGGGCGGGCGGGTCTTTCGTCCGGAGGCCGAAGCCCTGGGAGGCAAAGCCCAGTTCCCGCTGCTGGTGGACCCGAATACCAATCAGACCCTGTACGAGTCGGCGGCCATTGTCGAACATCTGTTCCGGCATTATGCCGGCCAGCCGGTGCCTGCCTCCTACCGCGCCCGGGCCTGGCAGATACCCATGGGCGTGCTGGCGACCGGTGCCAGTGGCATGCGGGGCATGACAGCGCGGCCGTCCCGGCGCCCGGAGCAGCCGTTGCATCTCTGGAGTTTCGAAGGCAGCCCCTTCTCGCGCCTGGTGCGGGAAACCCTGTGCGAGCTGGAGCTTCCCTATACCCTGCATAACCTCGGCAAGGAACACTGGAGCGAGATCGGGCCTGCCCGGCAACGGCTCAAACCCGGGCCGTACCGACCCCGGCCGGGCGGCAAACGGGAGGCGTTCTTCCTCAAGCATGGGCGGGTCCAGGTCCCCTATCTGGAGGACCCGAACACCGGTACTGCCCTGTTCGAGTCCGCCGCGATCGTAGCGTACCTGGAATCCCGCTACGCCGGCTGAGTCAGTCCCAATCCGGGGCGAACCCCGGGTTGGCCAGCCGTTCGCCCCGGTCGAGGGCGTCGATGGCCCGGATGTCCTCTTCCGACAGGGTGAGGTTCAACGCTTCCAGATTGGCCTTCTGGTGCGAGGGACGGGTTGAGGAGGGAATCGGCACCACCCCTCGGGCCACTGACCAGGCAATGGCGATCTGGGCCGGCGTAGCGTTGTGCTCGAGGGCAATACGCTGGAGAGTCGGGTCGTCCATCACTTTGCCGACCGCCAGGGGCATGTAGCCGGTGACCGTCATGCCCAGCCGTTGGGCGTGGGCCACCACCTGGCGGTTGGCCAGGAACGGGTGGACTTCCACCTGGTTCGTGAGGATCGGCGCGTCACCGAGGATCGCCTTTGCCCGCTCCATCTGGGCGCAGGTGAAGTTGGATAGGCCGATGTGTTCGGTGAGCCCTTCCCGCTGGGCGTCCCGGAGGGCCCCCAGGTATTCTTCCATGGGCACCTCGTCGCCGGGCGACGGCCAGTGGATCAGAGCCAGGTTCACGTGGTCGGTTTTGAGCCGCGCCAGACTGTCGTGCAGGCTGTGGATCAGATCATCCGCCCGCAGCCGATCGTGCCAGATCTTGGTGGTCAGGAAGATTTCCCGGCGGGGGATACCGCTGGAGGTGATGCCATCGCCCACTTCCGCCTCATTGTTGTACATCTGGGCGGTATCGATGTGGCGATAGCCCAGCGACAGGGCGCTTTTGACGGCGTCTCGGGCATCGTCTCCCCTGAGGCGAAACGTTCCCATCCCGATGCGTGGCAATGTGGTAAACGACATAAGCTCCTCCTGTGAATCAGGGTGTAGGGGGACGGTAGTCCCCGGGCACTGGTTCTTCAAGAGGGGCGTCGGTATTATCGCCCCGTGCCCGTCCCCACGTGTTGAATGTGCCCATCAGTGAATGTGAGACAGTTCATGTATACCGGTCAGTGCCTTTGCGGCGACATCACCTTCCAGTACGACGGCCCGCTCGGCCCCATTGCCCTGTGTCATTGCAGCCAGTGTCGGCTCGGGCACGGCAGCGCTTTCTCGGCCAGTGCGCCGGTGCAGCGTGTCCGGTTCCGGTTCCTTACCGGCGAGGACAAGGTCAGCGAGTACCAGACCAGCCCCGGCAGGCACCGGGCCTTTTGCAGTCATTGCGGCAGCCCCCTCTACAACCGCTCCGATGCCATTCCGGGCATCCTGAGGCTGCGGGTAAGCCTGATTCGCGAGCCGCTGGATAAGGGGCCCGCGCAGCACATCCATGTGGCTTCCAAGGCGGATTGGTACGAGATTACCGACGATCTGCCCCGGTTCGACAAAACCGAGCGGACCCACGACCCTCACTGAACCGGCTGTAGTCGGTAGACCTTGCCCCGGGGCGCGTCGGTGAGCAGCCAGAGCGCGCCGTCCGGCCCCATGCGGACATCCCGGATGCGCGCTCCCAACCCGGTCAGCAGATCCTCCTGCTCAAGCACCCGGCCGTCGCGGATGTCCAGGCGCACCAGTTTGCGCATTTTCAGAGCACCGACGAACAACTGGCCCCGCCACAACGGGAAGGCGTCGCTGCTGTAAAAGGCCATGCCGGACGGCGCGATGGATGGGTCCCAGTAATGCAAGGGTTGGGCCATGCCTTCCTTTTCCGTGACCAGGGAAATGGGCAGGCCGGAGTAGTCGATGCCGTAAGTGATCTCCGGCCAGCCGTAATTGGTGCCGGCGCGGAGGATGTTGATTTCGTCGCCGCCCCGGGGGCCGTGTTCGTGGCTCCAGATCTCACCGGTGTCGGGGTGCCGGGTCATGCCTTGGATGTTGCGGTTGCCGTAGGTAAAGAACGTCTCGCGGGCTCCGGTGTCGGCCAGGAACGGGTTACCGGGCGCCGGGTCGCCGTTGACGGTGATGCGATGCACGCCGCCGGCATCGTCGCTCAGGTCCTGGGCGCGCGCCATGTCACCCCGGTCGCCCACGGCCACGTACAGATAACCCTCCCGGTCGAACGCCATGCGCCCCGCGAAGTGGCGGTGGGTGTCGGAACGGGGCAGAGCCTCGAAAATGACCGCCACGTCGCGCAGCCGTTCGCCATCGAAGTGGGCCCGGGCGACCCGGGTGGTCAATCCGTGCGCGTTACCGTGAGCGTAGCTCAGGAACAGCTGCCGGTTACGTTCAAAATCCGGGTGCAGCACCACGTCCAGCAGTCCGCCCTGGCCCGATACCGTCAGCTCGGGTACGCCCGGAATGGGAGCTGGCAGCAACCGTCCATCCCGGATCAGGCGCAACCGGCCCGCCCGTTCCGTCACCAGTTGCTCACCGTTTGGCAGAAAGGCCAGGCTCCAGGGGTGTTCAAGGTCCTCGGCCACCGTCACCAGCTGGAATCGGGCCAGACGGGATGTATGGACCGGACTGGCGGCCAGCGGTATGGCCAAGGCAAGCAGCCAGAAAGTCAGTCCTATCCGGAAATGGTGATGGTTCATCGGGGAATCCTCCGTTCTCTAGGGTAGCAGGTGACCGGAAGGTTCGCCGTTGAAATTCCTGTTTTAAATGATAATGATTTGCATTAGTATAAATGGAGACGCCATTAACGACATCGGGGAGGCACAGAATCATGACACCGGAACAGGAAATGATCGAGGGGTTGAAGCTGGCGGCGGGCGCAGGGGCGTTTATTGGCCTGGTTGCCATTGCCCTGGTGCTCGGCTCCGCGTTTGGCGGCTGAGTGCAGCCAGCCGATCCTTACGGTAAATGCCGCAGGTGCCGCAGTAACCGCCCTCGGGCAGCAGGTATTTCAGGCAACAGCCCCGGCGCTGGGGGATGGCGCAGGACTGTCCGTTGAAGGTGAGCGGTATCCAGTCGAGGTGGCGGCCGACCTCGTTCCCGAAACCGGCCAGCCAGGCATTGGCCTGCTCGCATAGCGGGGCCGGCTCAGCCAGATTCCATACCGCCGAAAAGGGGGCGCCCAGCCCCAGGCCCATGCTGCTCCAGTAGGCACCCGGGCTGATGCCCAACCGGTGCCGAAAGACGGCGTACCACTCCTCCAACCGTTTCCCCGTTTCCTGAACGAAGGTGGCCACTGTCACCGTGGGCTGATCCGGAGCCAGAAACCAGCGGGCTTGCATCGGTGGGGTGCCGGCTTCCGGCCGTGGGGGCGCCAGGAAGATCCGGTCCGGCTCCGGCAGCGGCGCCTGGCCGTCCCGAAACAGCCTCAGTGTCAGTGGTGCGATGACCTGCAGGGCCAAGTCCTGCTGCAGTACCGAGAGATAGGCCCGCTGCAGTCTGGGGGTGGTGGCATCGGGCTGCTCTTCCCGAAGCTGCTGGTGCAACTGCTCCGGTTGCGCCAGGTACTGTGCCAGCGATCGCAGGGCGGGGCGAGGCGCCTCGAAGGGCGCCAGGGCTCCGGACAGCACCTGCCGGGCATCCAGTCCGGTGGACCGGAGCAGCTGGTGGTAGCGCTCGGGCCCGTCAGTCCCGGCCATGACGGCTCAGCCCCCAGAGGAAATACACGCCTCCGACCAAGGCCGCCAGGAGTCCGGCGGGCAGCTGGCTCGGATAGATCACGATGCGGGCCAGGTAGTCCGCCACCGCCAGCAGTGCCGCCCCGACCATCGCCGCGACCAGCAGCTGCCGCCCCACGGTCTGCTGACCGAGCACCCGGGCCAGGTGCGGAGCCACCAGGCCGATGAAGCTCAGGGGGCCGATCACCACGGTGGCCGCCGCTGTCAGCAGGGCGGCCAGCAGCAGCAGGGCAAGCCGCGCCGGCGCCACCGCCAGACCGAGCGCGGAGGCGGCGGTTTCGCCCAGCGGCAAAATCGTCAGTGGCCGAAGAATGGCCAGCAGCGCCAGGCCGACCGCCAGCAGCACCAGCAACAGGGCCACCGCCTCGGTTTCGGACACCAGCCAGGTGGCGCCGTACATCCAGGTCAGTAGCTTGGTTGCCTGGGTGCCGCCGGAGGCCACGACCAGGCGCAGGCCGGCATCCATGAATACATACAGTGCCAGACCGCCCAGCAGCAGCTGATTGCCCGCGAACCGGTGCCGGCGGGCCAGCAGGATCAGCAGGCCCAGCGCTACCGCGGCCCCGAGGGTGGCCGCAGCCAGCTGGCCGCCACGGCCGACGTCCAGCCCGGCCAGGGTCACCACCACCATGGCCAGGGCGGCGCCGCCGCTGACCCCCAGCATTTCCGGGCTGCCCATGGGGTTGCGGGTCATTCTCTGGACCAGGGTGCCGGCAAGGCCGAGGGCGACCCCCGCCAGGCAGGCCGCCAGCAGTCTCGGCCCCCGCCAGACCCAGGCCTCGCCCCACTGCGCCACCGGTGTCCAGTGCCAGCCCGACAGGCCCGGTGACCAGCCCATGGCCAGGGCCAGCAGCGCGATCAGCAACGCGCCCAGTCCAACCGCGGTCCCGGTCAGTGACCGGCGCGCGGGCAGGAAGCCGGACGGACCGGAGTCCTGGCCCGGCATGTGGTGAGTGTTGCGGATGCGCTGCAGCGCCAGCAGGATCACCGGACCGCCGATCAGGGCGGTGGTGGTTCCGGTGGGCACCAGGGAGCCGTCACCCAGGTCGGATACCCAGGCGGCCAGGGCATCGGCAAGCAGCAGCAGACCGCTGCCGATCAGTGTGCTCCAGATCAGCCGCTGGCGCAGGGTCCGGGCGCCCAGGAGGCGAGCGAGCACCGGCGCCGCGAGGCCGGTGAAGCCGATCACACCGACGCGGCTGACCACGTTGGCACACAGCAGGACCACCAGCAGCAAAGCCGCGCCCCGCAGCCAAGTGACCCGGGCGCCGAGGGCACTGGCGGAGGCATCGCCCAGTTGCAACAGCTGCAGTGGCCGGATCAACGCCACCATCAGCAGGCTCAGTACCAGCACCCGAGGCCAGAGTTCCGAGAACGGCTGCCAGTTGCTTTGTACCAGCGAGCCGGCGCCCCAGATGTAGAGGTTGCCCAGCCACTCCCCCTTGAGCAGCAGAAAGGCCATGTTGACCGCGCCCAGGAAGAAGCTGATCACCAGGCCCGCCAGGATGACCGTGACCGGGGAAAAGCCCAGGCGCCAGGTCAGCAATGCCACCAGGCCGATGGCCAGAAGACCGCCGGCGATGGCGGGCAGGTCCGGGCTCAGTGCCAGCAGCCCCGGCAGGAACAGGGACGCGAGGGTAATGCCAAACTGGCTACCAGCCGCGACCCCGAGGGTGGTGGGGGAGGCCAGGGGGTTGCCCAGAATCTGCTGGGTGACCGCACCGGCCACGCCAAAGGCCGCGCCGATCAGTACCGCCATGGCAACCCGGGGGGCCCAGCTGAAGTGGGCGAGCACCGAGGCGTAGATCTCCGGGTCGTAGGTCCAGAACGCGGAAAGCAAATGTGTCAGCGGCAGTTCCCCGGCCCAGGGCAGGGTCGTGGCCAGCAGCGCTGTCAGCCAGAGCACCACGGTGGCGGTGGCAAGGCGCGCCGGCAGAGCCGGGCGAGCCCGGGATGGCGCGGTGGATTCAGCGTACACGGTCGGATCCCCCCGCCAGCAGGTTGTCGGTGATTAGCGTGGCCAACCGTTTGATCGGGTAGACGCCGCCAAATGGCCAGACCGTGTCGATCTGGTAGACCTGCTGCCGACGCACCGCCGGAAGATGGGTCCAGAACGGGCTGTCGGCCAGGCGCTCCGCCAGCCCCGGCGGTGTCGGGGAGAGTACGATCAGGCGAGCGTCCGGATATTCGGCAATGGCCTCCAGCCCCACCAGCGAAAAGCCCCAGAAACTGCCCGGGGTCGGCCAGGCATTGCTCAGGCCCAGGCCGTCCAGGGCCTTCTGAAACAGGCCGTTCGGGGTGTAGAGGCGGACATGCCGGTCATCCATGAAGCTGACCAGAAGCACCGGGCGATCGGTCAGGCCCGCACGCTCCAGGCGGGCTCGCTGGCTGGCCAGGGTCTGCTCGATATCGTCCAGCACCGCTTGGGCCCGGTCCTCGCGATCCAGGATCTGCCCCAGGGTCAGCAACTGCGTGCGCGCGGTTTCGTAAGGCTGCGAACCGTCCCGGTAGACGCTGATGACATAGGTGGGGGCGATCCGTTCCAGCAGTTCGGCGGCAGGGGCCAGCTCGGTGCTGGTCACGATCAGGTCCGGTTTCAGCTCGGCGATGGCCTCCAGGCTGGGTGCCATCCGCAGACCCACGTTGAAGACGCCCGACTCGGGCAGCGGGGGCTCCTTCACCCAGTAGCCGTAGCCGTCCATGTTGGCGACCCCGACCGGGGTGACGCCCAGCAGCAGGACGGCCTCGGTGGCCGCCCAGTTCAGGGTGACAATGCGCCGTGGCGTGCCGTCGAGGGTGAGGGTTCCCAGTTCGTGGCGCCAGGTTCCGGCCAGGGCCGGCACCGCCATCAGCAGGGCCAGGGCCGCGACCAGGCCGCGTCGGGCTCGGTCAATGGACATAGGACACCCACTGCCCGGGGGCCCGCTCCATCACCCCCATGGGCACGCCGTAGATGGCTTCCAGTGTGCTGGTGTCCATGATCTCCCTGGGGCTGCCGTCGGCGATCAGCTGACCGCCTTTCAAGGCCACCAACCGGTCGCAGAAGCGGGCCGCCAAGTCGACGTCATGGAGGACCACGATCACCGTCAGTTCACGCTGCTCCGCCAGGCGGTGTACCAGGCGCAAGGTTTCCACCTGGTGCTTGACGTCCAGCGCTGAAATGGGCTCATCCAGCAGCAGGCAGCGGGTTTGCTGGGCCAGCAGCATGGCGATCCAGGCCCGCTGGCGTTCGCCCCCGGACAGGGTGTCCACGGCCCGGTGCTGAAATCCCCCCAGGCCAGTGTCGGCGATGGCCTGATCAATCAGTGTCTGGTCCTCGGTGGTGTAGCGCCCCAGCGGCCCGCGCCAGGGATAGCGTCCCAGGGCCACCAGCTCGCGAACCGTCAGGCCGTCGGTGCCCGGGGGGTGTTGGGGGAGGTAGCCCACGGTGCGGGCGAACTCCCGGGCCCCAGTGTGCCGGAAGGACGTGCCCTGGAGGCTGACGTTGCCGGTGCTGGGCTTGTGCTGCCGCGCCAGAATCTTGAGCAGGGTGGACTTGCCGGAACCGTTGTGGCCGAGCAGGGCGGTGACTTCGCCCTCCCGGAAACTGAGATTGATATCGCGCAAAATGGTGGTGTCGCCGATCCGGACACTCAGGTTGCTGACTTCGAAAAATGCCGACATTCGGACTCCCCCTGGGCTGAGAGCCCGCAGGGTAATCTAAATGCGAATAACTATCAATGGATTTGTCGGAAGGGCCAGGCTCAGGCCTGGCCGGTCTGTACCCGCCACTGGGCACTGTAGGCGCCCTGCCGCGCCAGCAGCTCGGCGTGGGTTCCCTGCTCGACAACCTGGCCGTGCTCGATGACGGCAATGGTGTCCGCGTCCACGATGGTGGACAGCCGGTGCGCAATCATGATGACCGTGCGGTTGTGCCCGATCCGCCGCAGCGAACGCTGAATGGCCGCTTCCGTTTCGTTATCCACGGCGCTGGTGGCCTCATCCAGCACCAAGATAGGTGGATTCTTGAGCAGGGCCCGGGCCAAGGACAGGCGCTGGCGCTGGCCGCCGGACAGGCGCGCGCCCCGTTCGCCCACCGGGGTGTCCAGGCCCTCGGGCAGGGTTTCGATGAACGACCAGGCCTCGGCGGTCCGGGCGGCCTCGATGATTTCCTCGTCGGTGGCGTCCGGTTTGCCGTAGGCGAGGTTTTCCCGGATCGTCCCGTCAAACAGGTAGACATCCTGGCTGACCAGACCAATGGCCTGGCGCAGGGACGACAGGCTCAGTTCCCGGATCGGCTGGCCGTCGATGCGGATCTCCCCGGACACCGGATCGTAGAAGCGCAGCAGCAGCTTGATCAGGGTGGACTTGCCGGAGCCGGTGGCTCCCACGAGGGCCAGGGTATGCCCCGCCGGCACCGACAGGCTGATGTCCTGAATGCCGCCGCCGCTGCCTGGGTACCGGAAGGTCACGTGACGGAACTCCACCTCGCCCCGCACCGGCTGTGCCAGGGCCTTGCCACCCTGGTCGTGAACCCGCACCGGCTCCGCCAGCAGGTTGAGAATGCGGCGGGTGCTGGCCATGGCCCGCTCGAACTGGTCGATCACCTCCGCCAGCGCGGTCAGGGGCCAGAGCAGGCGCTGGGTCAAGAACACCAGGACCCCGTAGGCCCCCACATTCAGGGTGCCGTTCAGGGCCATCATACCGCCGACGGTGAAGGTGGCCAGGAAACCGGCGAGGATGGCCATGCGGATCACCGGAATGAACGCCGAGCTGATGCGGATCGCCTTGCGGTTGGCGTCCACGTAGGCTTCGCTGCTTTCCCGCAGCCGCGCCGCCTCCCGCTGCTCGGCGGTGAAGCTCTTGATGGTGGCGATGCCGGCCAGGTTGTTGGCCAGCCGGCTGGCCAGGTCACCGACTTTTTCCCGGACATCCGCGTACAGGGGGCCAGCCTTGCGCTGGAAGTAGAAGGCGCCCCAGATGATCAGCGGAATCGGGGTGAACGCCAGCAGGGCCACCAGGGGCGACAGGATGAAGAACACCGCGCCCACGGCGACCACCGTGACCAGCACCTGGATCATGGCGTTGGCTCCGCCGTCCAGGAAACGCTCGAGCTGGTTCACATCGTCGTTCATGGTGGCCACCAGCTGGCCGGAGCTGCGGGACTCGAAGAAGCTCATGTCCAGACGCTGGGCATGCTCGTAGGCGTCCTGGCGCAGGTCCGACTGCAGGCGCTGGGCCAGGTTGCGCCAGAGTATCTGGAACAGGTACTCGAACAGCGACTCGCCGGCCCAGACCACGAAGGTCAGCACGGCCAGGATGGTGATCTGCTGCTGCGCCGTCTCGAAACCGAGACCGGCGACGAAACTTGCTTCCTTATTGACCACGACATCGATGGCAATCCCGATGAGGATTTCCGGGGCGATGTCGAACAGCTTGTTGATGATCGAGCAGGTGGTTGCCGCGATGATCTGTCGCCGATAACCCCGGGCATAACGGAGCAGACGGATCAGCGCGGCGACGCTGCTTTCGGCGCGTGGGTGTGAAATGGACATGCAATCTCCCGTGCCTAGAGAAAAGCGCCAAGGGTAGCGGCAAACGCCCGGGAAAGAAACAGAATCATTCTCGCCCCTGATCGGACGGCTGGGGCCGCTCATGGTGCCGCTGCAGCCAACGGTCGAGCTGGTCGGCGAAGGTTTTCCGGTCGGCCTGGCCAAACGGCGGCGGACCGCCGGTGACCTGTCCGGCATTGCGCAGCTCCTCCAGGAAATTGCGCATGGCCAGGCGCTGGCGGATGTTGTCCCGGGTAAAGGCCTGGCCGCGCGGATTGAACGCGTCGGCACCCCGGGCGATGGCTTCCGCGGCCAGAGGAATGTCCTGGGTGATGACCAGATCGCCGGGATGAATCTCACCGATGATCTCGTTGTCGGCGACATCGAAGCCCTGGGCGACCTGGCGCCGTCTGATGTAGGGGCTGGGCGGCAGGGCGATGGGGTGATTGGCGATGAACGTGGTCTCGACCCGCCAGCGGCTGGCGGCTCGGCAGAGGATGTCCCGTACCGGGACGGGACAGGCGTCGGCGTCGACCCAGATGGCCATGGTGTGCTCCCGTGTTGGCGTATGCAGCGGCCAGTGTAACCCGTGTCGCGGCCGGGGTGTCGGTGGTATCATTCAATTCCCATTGGATTAACAGGAAATGATAATGTCACAACTCCCTCCCTGCCCGCAGTGCCAATCCGGGTACACCTACGAGGATGGCGTGCAACTGGTGTGTCCCGAGTGCGGGCATGAATGGTCCGAGGCCGAGCAGGCGGCCGCCGAGACCGGCAAGGTGGTGCGCGATGCCAACGGGAATCCGCTCCAGGACGGCGACACCGTCACCGTGATCAAGGACCTCAAGGTCAAGGGCTCCAGCTCGGTGGTGAAAGTGGGCACCAAGGTCAAGAACATCCGCCTGGTGGACGGCGACCACGACATCGATTGCCGGATCGATGGCTTCGGCGCCATGAAGCTCAAGTCCGAGTTCGTCAAGAAAGCCTGAATTGAGAAATCCCCCTCCGTCGTCTAAAACTTAATCACAGGGCGCCTCCGGGCGCCCGACAGTCCCAGGCTCGTGTAACCCACGACAACAACAAGACGTTCCCCAGAGCTGCCCGTGCCAGTCACAAGCCGGCCCGGTGCCGCGGGCTTCCACCCGAAGCCGGGGGTAAGGAGGATGGGATGAGACAACGCCATGAGTTCCATGTGGATAGCGTCCGCTATCTGGATGAACACGGCCACCCCCTGGACGACCTGCCGTCCCAGGCCAGCGATACCGAACGGGTGCTGGCCGCCTACCGCAACATGGTGCTGACCCGCACGTTCGACGCCAAAGCCATCGCTCTGCAACGCACCGGCAAGTGCGGGACCTATCCGTCGGCCCTGGGCCACGAGGTGATCGGCACCGCCATTGGCCAGGCCCTGGCGGCCAGCGACGTGTTCGTGCCCTACTACCGGGATCAGGCCACCCACCTTTTGCGCGGTGTCACGCTTCAGGAAATGCTGCTGTACTGGGGGGGCGACGAGCGCGGCAGCGCCTGGCAGGCCTGTCCCCAGGATCTGCCGGTGGCGGTGCCCATCGCCACCCAGTGCTGCCACGCCGTGGGCGTGGCGTCCGCGTTTCGCATCCGCGGCGAGGCGCGGGCGGTGCTCTGTTGCGTCGGCGATGGCGGCACCTCCAAAGGCGACTTTCTGGAAAGCCTGAACCTTGCCGGTGCCTGGCACCTGCCGGTGGTGTTCGTCGCCATCAACAACCAGTGGGCCATCTCCACCCCCCGGCGGTTGCAGACCGGGGCTGAAACCATTGCCCAAAAAGCGATCGGGGCGGGCCTTCCCGGCCACGTGGTCGACGGCAATGACTATTTCGCCTCGGTGGACGTGCTGGATGCCGCCCTGGCGCGGGCCCACGCCGGCAAGGGCGCGACCCTGATCGAGGCGGTCACCTATCGGCTGGGGGACCACACCACCGCCGATGACGCCACCCGGTACCGGGACGCCGAGGAACTCCGGCGGGCCTGGGACCGGGATGGGGTCAAGCGCCTGCGGCTCTGGCTGCATGATCAGGGGCTCTGGAACGCGGATCTGGAGCAGCAATGGCAGGCCGAGTGCAAGGAACGGGTAGAACAGGCGGTGAACGCCTATCTCGCCACCGAGCCGGAGCCGGCCACCGCCATGCTGGACTCTCTGTTCGAGACCCTGCCGGCGGCCCTGGCCGGCCAACGGGAACGGCTGGCGTCCCGGTCGGGGGGAGGTGAGTCATGAGCGGACCCGACCTTCGCGCCGTGACCCTGGTGGAGGCCGTCAACCTGGCCCTGCACTGGGAAATGGCCCATGACGAGAATGTGGTGGTGTTGGGCGAGGACATTGCCACCAATGGCGGTGTGTTCCGTGCCACCGTGGGACTGAAGGAGGCGTTCGGCTACAAGCGGGTGATGGACACGCCGCTGGCGGAAAATCTGATCGCCGGTACCGCCATTGGCATGGCCACCCAGGGCCTGCGGCCGGTGGCTGAATTCCAGTTTATGGGCTTCATCTACGCCGGCATGGAGCAGATCGTCAGTCACGCCGCGCGCATGCGCAACCGTACCCGGGGCCGGCTGCACTGCCCGCTGGTGTATCGGGCGCCGTTTGGTGGCGGCATCCACGCCCCCGAGCACCACTCTGAAAGCACCGAGGCCCTGTTCGCCCATATTCCGGGCCTGCGGGTGGTGATCCCCAGCTCGCCGCAGCGGGCCTACGGCTTGCTGCTGGCGGCCATCCGCAACCCGGACCCGGTGCTGTTCCTGGAACCCAAGCGCATCTACCGGGCGGTGACCCAGCAGGTGGACAACAATGGCGAGGCCCTGCCGCTGGATACCTGCTTCACCCTGCGCGAGGGTGAGGACGTCACCTTGATTACCTGGGGCGCCTGCGTGCTGGAAACCTTGCAGGCGGCGGACCGGCTGGCGGCGCAGGGCATCACCTGCGAGGTGATCGATGTGGCCACGGTGTCGCCGCTGGACCGGGATACGCTGCTGTGCTCGGTGGCCAAGACCGGGCGAGCGGTGATTGTGCACGAGGCCTGCCGGAACGGCGGCGTCGGCGCCGAGGTGGCCGCCTCCATTGCCGAAGGGGCGTTTCTGGATCTCCAGGCTCCGGTGGTCCGGGTGACCGGGTACGACACCGTGATGCCGTACTACCGCAATGAACAGGCCTACCTGCCCCAGGTCGGGGATATCGTGGAGGCCGTCGAACAGGTGATTGCGCTATGAAACACTTCAAGCTGCCGGATCTCGGGGAAGGGTTGCCCGAGGCCGAAATCGTCGAGTGGCACGTCAAGGTCGGGGACACCGTATCGGTGGATCAGGTGCTGGTCAGCGTTGAAACCGCCAAGGCCATTGTCGAGGTGCCATCGCCCGAGGCGGGCACCATCGCCAAGCTCTACGGCGAGCCGGGTGACATCATCCACACCGGCGAGCCGCTGGTGGCGTTCGAGGGAGAGGGCGGTGACCGCGGTACGGTGGTGGGAGAACTCAAGTCCGGGGAGCCGTCCGCCGGCGGTCCGTCCGCGGACACGTTCATCATCGGCGCCGCCGCCTCCAGCCGGCGCGCCCGGGCCAACCGGGCAACCCCGGGGGTGCGGGCGCTGGCCGAGCGGCTCGGGGTGAGTCTGGAGCAGATCAAGGGCAGTGGTCCCGGCGGCCTGATCACCAACGACGACGTGCACCGGCACGCCAGCCACCAGAAACAGCTGGTGGACGCCGAGCCCCTGCGGGGTACCCGGCGCACCATGGCCAAGAACATGGCCCTGTCCCATGCCCAGGTGGTGCCGGTGTCCATTTTCGAGGATGCGGACATCAGCGACTGGCCGCCGGGCACCGACATCACCATGCGCCTGGTCCAGGCCATCGGTGTGGCCTGCGAGGTGTCGCCGGCCCTGAACTGCTGGTTCGACGGCGACAACCTCAGCCGCCGGTTGCTCCGGGAGGTGCATGTGGGCATTGCCGTGGATACGCCCGAGGGGTTGTTCGTGCCGGTGTTGAGGGACATCACCCATCGCAGCCTGAAGGATCTGCGCCAGGGGCTGGAAAACCTGCGCGAGGCGGTGGCCACCCGCACGATTCCGCCCGGGGAAATGCAGGGCGCCACCATCACCCTGTCCAATTTCGGCACCCTCGCCGGGCAATACGCCAACCCGGTGGTTACGCCACCCCAGGTGGCCATCGTCGGGGCCGGGCGTATCCGGGACAAGGTGCTTCCGGTGAACGGCGAACCCGCGGTCCGGCGGGTCCTGCCCTTGTCGCTGACGTTCGATCACCGGGCCGCCACCGGTGGCGAGGCGGCGCGATTCCTGGGTGCCATGGTGCAGTTCTTGAGGGAGACTTGAGCTCCGTCAAGGAAACGACAATTATTGACGGATGCAAGCCGGGTCCGGGGCGTGATGTGTTGGAACGCTACCTATAATACGGAGCCGTTTGTGTGATCGCTGTTTCAACAAACTCCGGAAACCCGGTTTGGCCATTATAAAACGCAACATTTGGGCCTTGTTCGTGCTGGTCTTGCTGGGCGGCGCGGCGGTCCTGTCCGTATCGCTGGCCGCCCGCTGGCAAACGATCCTGTCCGACGAGCAGGCCTATCAGGCGGCCCGGGCCGAGCTGGTGGGGCAGGCGGTGGAAAGTCTGCTACGCACCCAGGAGCTGGTGCTGGACGTGATCGGCCGGGAGCTGCTTCGTCGGGAGGAGGGCCTGCTCGATGCCAGCCGTCAGATCCCTCTGCTCGACAGCATTCTCGAGGTGGACCCCATTCTGCGGGGGTTCGGGCTGGCTCGTCCCGACGGCCAGCTGGTCCGGGTCAGCACCAATCTGGACCTGGACCGCCTGCCCAACCTGCTGACGCATCCGGCCACCCGGCAAAGCTTCCTCCAGGCGCTCGACTCGCCGGCCATGGTGGTGGGGCGGACCTACTACGTCGAAGCCATGGATGCCTGGGCCATTCCCATCCGCAAAGCGCTGCGCACGGAAACGGACGAGGTGAAGGCTGTCATGACCGCCGGCCTCAGACTGGGCTCCGGTGCCACGGTGTTCGATCAAGTCCTGCACGACGGCGACAGCGATGGCGTGATTCTCTATCGGGAAAACGACGGCTACGTGCAGTTCATGTCTCGGGAAGGGGTGGGCCCGGAACAGTATTCCCAGGTGTTCCGGCCCGAGTCGGTGCGTCAGCAGGACCGGCGGCTTCTGGAGGAACAGCTGGGTATCCCGGTGGAAGAGGTCAAGGCCCGGGGACGTGCGGTGGTTCTGAGCACCCAGCGCCAGGGGCAGTCCTTCGTGACCGCGGCACAGTTTATCGGCCGCTACGGACTCTGGGCCATATCGGAAACCAGCATGGCGCCCCTGTACCGCCAGTTTGGCGCCTATCTCTCCGGCTATCTGCTGGTGTTCGTGGTGCTGGCGACGGTGCTGTTCTGGCTGTTCCGCATCATCGACGGGGCCGAGCGCTACCGGCGTGCCGAGCTGTTGCACCTGTCACGGCACGACGAGCTCACCGGCCTGCGTAACCGGCCCGGCCTGCTGGACCGCCTGGACGAGCTGATGGCCCAGGGCACGGCGTTCAGTCTGGTGGTGGTCAACATCGACAACTTCAAGGGCATCAACGACCGCTTCGGTCAGGAATCCGGCGATGAGGTCCTGGCGGCCTTTGGCCGGCGCCTGCGCTCCCTGGTTGCCAAGACCGATGACCTTGCACGCCTGGGCAGCGACGAATTTGCCGTGCTGACACCGAGTGCCGAGCCGAGTGCCGTCGAGCACGCCTGTCGTGACCTGGCCCGGGAGCTGGCGGAAACCTTCCAGGCCGGCCGCCTGCGTCTGCAGCTGACCGCCAGCATCGGCGTGGCGATCTACCCCGGCCACGCGGACTCCCCGAACAAGCTGATCCGAAGCGCCCACGTGGCCCTGTACGAGGCCAAGCAGAGCCGGAACGCGGTGTGTGTGTACCGGCAGGACATGGATCTTGAGTACCTGCGCCGGCTCCAGGTGGAACAGCGCCTGCGTTACGGCTTGGCGGCGGGGGCCCTGCACATGGTGTATCAGCCGCAGGTGGATGCCGAGGGCACCCCGGTGGGCTTGGAGGCCCTGGTGCGCTGGCACGACGAAGAACTGGGGGATGTTGCGCCGTCCGAGTTCGTGGAGGTGGCGGAAAAAAGCGGGCTAATGGTGCCGCTGGGGGACTGGGTGCTGGAGACCAGCATGCGTGAGTACAGCGAACTCCGCCGTGCCCTGGGCGCGGCCTTAGGCTTGGCCATCAATATCTCCGTCATCCAGTTCCGGCAGCCGGACTTCGTGGCCCGGGTCATGGCGACGCTGGCGCGGTACGGAGTGGCTCCCCAGGAGCTGGTGCTGGAAATCACCGAGACCCTGTTCATGTCCTCCTTTGCCCAGGTGGTGGAGAAACTGACTCAACTGCGGGCGGAGGGTATCCGCATTTCCATGGACGACTTCGGCACCGGCTACTCCTCTCTCAGCCTGCTGCGCAAGCTGCCCATCGACGAGCTGAAAATCGACAAAAGCTTCGTCGATAACATTCTGGACGACGAGAAGGCCCACAACATGATCGAGAGCATCGTCGCCATCGCCACCAGCCACCACATGGAGCTGGTGGCCGAGGGGGTGGAGCAGAAGGGGCAGGCCGAAACCCTGGTGCGGCTGGGCTGCCGGCGCTTCCAGGGCTACTACTTCGGGCGGCCGATGAGCATGGCCGAGTTCCGTGAGCGGCTGTTGCAGCCGGACGGCTGCGACCATTAGCCGCAGCTGTCCGCTTGGCATGGCACCGGTACCCTCACTATGCTGCGGGCACGGTATCAACGATCAGAGGAATCCTGTCGATGAAAACAAGACTGATGGCCCTGTGCCTGCTGTTCGCTGCCATGGTGCCCGTGGCCCATGCCCATCATTACCGCCACGGCGACCTCACCATCGACCACCCCTGGAGCCGGCCGACGCCGCCCGGCACGCCGATGGGGGTCGGCTACATGCGCATTACCAACGACGGCACCGGGGATGCGGTCCTGGTGAGCGCACACACCCCCCGGGCCGGACACGTCTCCATTCACGAAACGGTGATGCACGACGGCGTGATGCGGATGCAGTCGGTCGACGGCGGACTGGTGATTCCCGCCGGCCAGACGGTGGAACTCAAGCCCCACGGTTACCACCTGATGCTGGAACAGCTCCAGGAGCCCCTGCGGGAGGGCGAGCGCATTCCTCTGACCCTGCAGTTCCGGGGCATGGCGCCGCTCGAGGTGGAGCTGGCGGTGCAGCCGCTGGATGACGGTGGCGACGAGGCGCACGAGGGCATGAATCACGACATGCACTCGATGGATCACTGATGCGGGACACGCTCCCCGACGCGCGCGACGGCCTGACCCGGATCGAGCGCGTTATCCTCCACGTCCTGAACGAGACCCGGCGGGAGCTGGGCGGGCGGGACGTGCCCACCGCCATGCTGTACGGCCGGGTGCTGGAATACGTCAACCTCAGCGAGGCGGAGTTGCAGATGTATCTGACACGGCTGGGGGCGATGGGTCACCCGCCTGGGTGCAGCGGGTCGAACCGGTAGAAGCCGAGCAGGGCCTGATAAACGTCCGGCTGCGCCTGCCGCAGGTGCGCGGGCTCCTGGAAAAAGGCTTCCGTAAGAACCGCGAAGAACTCGGCGGGCTCGGTGGCACCGTAAGGATCGAGCCAGGGCCGGTGATGGTGGGCCAGGGCCTGGTGCAGGTCGTCCCAGGCGTCGGTCATGATCCGGTGCCAGGCTTCGGCTTGCGATCCCGGCAGCGGAGGTGCCCCGTCGGCGGCGCCGTCCAGATAGTCCAGCTGATGGGCGAACTCGTGCAGGATCACATTGTGCGGGCAGTGGGGATCGGTGGCGGCCTCCTCGCATTCGCTCCAGGCCAGCACCACTTGGCCGTAGCCTGAAGCCTCCCCGGCCCGGATTTCCTCGCCTTCGTGCACCACCAAGTCATGTTCCCAGGCGTGCTGCACCCGGAACACCTCCGGATACACCAGGATGCTGCGGATATCGTCGTAATCCGAGAAATGCCGCCCAAGAAGCAGCAGGCAGGCATGACCGGCGATGGTCAGCCGGACCCGGTCGTCCACCTCGAAACCGTCGCAGCCGTAGAACGCCTTCTCCGAGAGGAACAGTTGCACCCGCTGCTCCAGGCGCCGCTGCCGCGCTTTGGAGAGCCGACGATAGAGCGGCACCTGATGCCACAGCAGGCGCCGCCAGGCGTCCGGGAAGGGCTTGCGCAGCGTCCGGCGGCGGCGCCAGTCACGGTAGCAGAACAGGTAGAACACCGAGCCCGCGATCAGGGCAATGGCGAAAAGGGCAAACAGCAGGGGCGGTGACACGCGAAGTCTTCTTTTGTCTGTGGCTGGATGGCACATGATACCGCGATGGCGACAGCGCCGGCACGGGGGGGCTAGAGTCAGGAAAGATACCGGCGTCCGCCGGTGTCGGATGCACGCCGCGAGGGCGGCAAGGAGACTGTTGTGGAAAAACTGCCGTTGGCCAAGGCATTCCTGCTGATTGAGCCCGGGCCCGTGCTCTGGGTCACCACCCGCGGCGCCGATGGGCGTAACAACCTGATGACGGCGACCTGGCACATGGTGATGGCGTTTGGCGAGGCGCCCCGCTTCGCGTTGCTGACCGGGCCCTGGAACTATTCCTGCCAGGCCCTGCTGGAAACCCGTGAGTGCGTGCTGGCGATACCGACCGTCGACCTGGCGCATACCGTTGTCGACGTGGGCATGTGCAGCGGCCAGGAGACCGACAAATTCGAGCGTTTCGGGCTGACACCGCGGGCGGCGGAACAGGTGACCGCGCCCCTGGTGGCGGAGTGTCTAGGCAATATCGAATGCCGGGTGGTGGAGCACATTGCCCGGCATGACCTGTTCATTCTGGACGGCGTACAGGCTTGGCACGACCCGGGCCGGAGTGAGCGCCGCACCCTGCACGCCGTCGGTGACGGCCGGTTCGTGGTGGACGGGGAAACCCTGGACCTGCGCGCGCGGATGGCGGCGAAGATCCCACCGGGTGTCTGAGCCCTATCCGGCTACGGCGGGGGCTGGATTCCGGCATCGGGGCGGGTTCTGCCCCGGCCCGCTGGCGGCGTGACATCGCGGAGGGTCAGGTCTTTCTCCAGGCGGAAGGTGGCCAAGTCCCGGGCCAGCACCAGGTTGCCCCGGTACCACTGGCGGGCTTCCGCCTCGAGTTCGCCGATGTGCGGCCGGGCCCCCGGCCGGTCCTGGTAGCGGGAGCTGAAGTGGGTCAGCACCAGGTTGGGCAGCGCAGCCGACTGAGCGAACCGGGCCACCTGTGCCGCCGAACTGTGCTGCGGCCAGGAACCGACCCGGTCCGCCACCGCCTGGGTGTAGGTGGCTTCGTGCACCAGCACCTGCGCGCCTGTGCAGGCGGCGGCGAGCCGTTCCGGCGAGTCGTTGTCGCCGCCCACCACGATTTTCCTGGCAGGACGGGCGATCTCTGTGTAGTCGTCGCTGTACAGCACCCGGCCGTCGTCCAGCACCAGGTCCCGTCCCCGCTGCAGCTCGCCCCAGGCCGGACCGGGCTCGATGCCGTCGGCGATCAGCCGTGCCTGGCACAGCCGGCGCTCCGGGTTTCTTTCGGTGAATACGAAGGCGTGACAGGGCACCCGGTGCGACAGCGGCACGGCGGTGACCGACACAGCGTCGTCCTGCCACTGGAACCCGGGCGCCTCCGAATCCTGGTGCACCAGGTCATAGCCCAGGGTGGAGTCGGAATTGGCCAGGGCCGCCGCCACGAACGCCTGAACCGGCCGCGGTGCCACCAGGTGCAGGGGCTCGGTGCGCCCCAGCATGGAGGCGCTGGTGAGCAGCCCCGGCAGACCGAAGGTATGGTCGCCGTGCACATGGGTGATGAAAATGGCCCGCAGTTGCATCACCGACAGGGGCGTGTGCAGCAAACGGTGCTGTGTGCCTTCGCCGCAGTCGATCAGGTACCACTGCCGGGGGCGGCCATGGGCCAGGGCCAGGCCGGTCACGTTGCGGGTTTTGGTCGGCGTGCCGCCGGAGGTGCCGAGAAAGGTCAGGTCCATGGGTTCCGTCCTGGGCGGTAGATCGGTATATTCCCAGTGTTTCACGGAAAATCATAAGAAAACAGCGCCAAGTTGCCGCGTATTTCCCATTGCCCGAGTCACCGGATGGAGTCAAATCGTGACGGACCCCTTTTCCTATCAGAGTTTTGCCGTGGATGTGAACCATCACATCGCCCACGTCCAGTTCAAGCGGCCGGATGCCCTCAATACCATGAACAAAGCCTTCTGGCTGGAGCTGCCCCGCTGCATGCAGGCGATCGAGACGCAGACGGATGCCCGGGTCATCGTGATCTCGTCCACCGGCAAGCATTTCTCGGCCGGTATGGACCTGGGGGTGTTCACCGATCCCAAGTCGGTGCCCATGTCGGGGGACCCGGGGCGCATGGCGGAAAACCTGCGCCGGGTGGTCATGCAGTTGCAGGATACCGTCACGTCCTTGGAGCACGTGCGCCTGCCGGTCCTGGCGGCGATCCAGGGCGGCTGCATCGGTGGCGCCCTGGACCTGGTCTGCGCCGCCGACAGCCGGTACTGCACTCGGGACGCCTACTTCACCATCAAGGAAACTGAACTGGGTATGACCGCCGACGTGGGCACGCTCCAGCGCCTGCCCAAGCTGATGCCGGCAGGGGTGGTCCGCGAGCTGGCGTACACCGGCCGCAAGTTCGGTGCCGAGGAGGCACACCGGTTGGGCTTCGTGAACAACGTCTATGACAGCCACGAAGCCCTGATCGAGGGCGTCATGGCCATCGCCGCGACCATTGCCGGCAACTCGCCACTGGCGGTGACCGGCTGCAAGGAAATGCTCAACTACAGTCGGGACCATTCGGTGGCTGACAGCCTGAAGTACATGGCCACCTGGCAGGCCGGCATGTTCCGGCCCAATGACATGATGAAGACCTTCCAGGCCAAGGGGCAGAACAAGGCGCCCGAATACGATGACCTGTTCCCGGTGAAGGGTCTGTTCGAACAGTAAACCATGGCGAGACGAGGCCGTCCCGGGTTGTCTTCCGGTGCTGCGCTGGCGTTCCAGGCGGGCATCGGCGGACTTGGCGTACTGGTCATCTGGCTGGCCGGTATCCCGGTTGCCTGGCACGGCCTGGGACTGCCAGCACAGCTGGTGCTGGGTGCCCTGGGTGCCGGCGTCACCTACCTGGCCTTGCTGGCGCTCACGCTGGTACCGGGCGTGTTTCCGGACAGTTTGGAGCGCCAGATGCAGGGCCTCTATGACTTCGCCTCGGGTTACCCGCGCTGGGTTCTGGTGGCGTTGTCACTGCTGGCCGGGGTGGGGGAGGAGCTGCTGTTCCGGGGCGCGGTGCAGGGCTGGCTGAGCCTGCATCTCGGCCCCGGGCCGGCGCTGCTGCTGGCGTCACTGCTGTTCGGGCTGGTGCATTTTGTATCCCTGGCCTACTGCGTGGTGGCGACCGGCCTCGGCGTGGTGCTGGGCACGGCCTACCTCTGGTCCGGAAGCCTTGGCCTGGTGATGGCCTGGCACGCCCTGTACGATCTGCTCGCCCTGTACTGCCTGCTGCGTTTTCCCCATGTGTTCGGAGTCCATCGCCGCTGACGTCACGTCCTCGGGTTACCAGGTGCCGGAGTCGATTCTCTGGCTGGCCCGAACCGGGCGATTGTACAGGTAGACCCAGCACGGCCCGAAGCGCGTCGCCACCCGCTGGCGCAGGTACAGACTCTGCTCCGGCCGGTCGGGGAAACAGTCCTCCAGCTCGTCCAGAGCACGCAGGGTCCGGTCGTCGACCGCGTAGGCCTCGACGCTGACGCCGGAGGAAGGTTCGAGGCGGGCGCCGGGGTAGGGGCCGAGATTGTACAGAGTCAGGCCGGTCAGGCGGTCTTCGCCGAGAAACCGGGCGCGGGCCAGCAGGTGGTGGTTGTCGTGGCCCCGTTTCAGGGTGCCGTAAACGATCACTTGGTGTTTCATGGTCGCGGGAAGCTGCCGGTGGTCGGGGCGGTTGCGGCGTTCAAGTATAGCGTGCGGTCATGTCCGGCGCGCCGGTTTTCAGGAGAGAGGTGTGATCGAAAGTTACCTGACGGGGTTGGCGGTGGGTGGCGGCATTATCGTTGCCATCGGGGCCCAGAATGCCTATGTGCTCAGTCAGGCCATCCGGCGGGAGCACCACGGGTGGGTGGCGGGCATCTGCATGACCGCCGACGTGGTGCTGTTTACGCTGGGCATGTTCGGGGTCAGCGCGGCGCTGATGGCGATGCCCCAGGCGCTGGTGCTTCTGCGCTGGCTGGGTGTGGCCTTCCTGGCCTGGCTGGCGGTTCACGCCTGGGTGCGGGCGGTGCGGGGGCGGGCCGCCCTGGCAGCGGGGGACGCCAAGCCCCGCAGTCTCCGGGGTGTGGTGCTGACCACCCTGGCGGTGACCCTGCTCAACCCCCACGTGTATCTGGATACGCTGGTGCTGGTGCCCTCTGTCGGCGCGCAGCAGGACGATGTGACCAGCTTCGTGGTGGGGGCCGGCAGCGCCTCAATCCTCTGGTTCGGTTCTCTGGCCTGGGCCGGCTCCGCGCTGGCCCCGGTGCTGTCCCGGCCCGGGGCTTGGCGAATCATCGACGGGGTGATTGGCACCATGATGGCCGTCATCGCGCTGCAGCTGGCGGCAGGCAACTAGCGCTCCAGCAGCCGGAAGAACTGGGCAAGCCAGGCCGGGTGGGCGGGCCAGGCCGGCGCGGTGACCAGGTTGCCGTCGGTAACCGCCTGATCGACGGCGATGCTGGCGTATTCTCCACCGGCCAGTTCCACTTCCGGCTGGCACGCCGGGTAGGCAGAGCACCTGCGCCCCTTCAGTACACCGGCGGCGGCCAGCAGCTGGGCTCCGTGGCAAATGGCGGCGACCGGCTTGCCGGTGTTGAAGAAATGGCGGACCAGCCCCTGCACGGCTTTGTTCAGGCGCAGGTATTCCGGCGCGCGGCCGCCGGGGACCACCAGGGCGTCATAGTCTTCCGGGTTCACCTTGTCGAAATCGGCGTTCAGGCTGAACCGGTGCCCGGGTTTTTCGCTGTAGGTCTGGTCGCCCTCGAAATCATGGATGGCGGTGGCCACGGTATCGCCGGCTTTTTTGTCCGGACACACGGCGTCGACGCTGTGGCCCACCGCCTGCAGTGCCTGGAACGGGACCATGGTTTCGTAATCTTCCGTGAAATCACCGGTAATCATCAGAATGCGTTTGCCGCTCATGCGGGCTTCCTCCCTTGTTGGTGTGATCCTTTGAGGTTCCCTATCAAAGTAGCAGCGATCCTGGAAACGGGGTAACGCGCGGCCTAGTTTCGGCGCCCCCGGGCTCCGGTGGTCGCCTCCACCCGCGCCAGAAAATCCCGGATGTCCTCGAAGGCGGCTTCCGCCTCCGGCAGCAGGTCGACGAAAATGTGCCAGACATGCACCATGCCCGCCCAGGTGTGCAGTTCCACCGGTGAGCCTTCCTCCCGTGCCTTGGCGGCGTACCGCCGGGCATTGTCCAGTAGCATCTCCGTGCTGCTGGCATGGATCAGAGTGGGGGGCAGGTGAGCCAGGCTGCCGCGCAGGGGGGAGGCCACGGGGCTGGTGGGGGGCACCCGGAAGGCCGCCCAGGTTCCCCACCAGAGCACCGGCAGCGGAATCTTGGCCAGGCCACCGAACACCGGACCAAGCAATGGATCGGTGGCGATGTTGTCCCGGTTGCTGGGGGCGGTCAGGGTCAGGTCGGTGGAGGGAGACAGGGCGACGGCGGCGTCCGCCTGGCGGAGACCGGTGTCCCGGGCCCAGGCCAGCAGGGCCAGGGTATGGCTGCCGCCCGCAGAGTCCCCTGCCACCACCATGAACTCCGCCCGGGCCGGGCCGTCCGGGCCATGCTCCAGCAGCCAGGTGTAGGCGCGGCGACAATCGCGCACGCCATCCATGAACCGGTGTTCCGGCATCAGTCGGTAGTCCACGGCGAAGACCGCCGCGTTGGCGATGCGGGAGAAGCGGTCGGTGATGGCGCGGTGACTTCTGGGGCTGCCCGCCACCCAGGCACCGCCATGGATGTAGAGCACCCGGCGGCGGTGGTCGACACCGGGCGCCAGGACCCACTCGCCCCGGGGCGCGTCGTTGTGCCGGAACTCGGAGGCAAGCGTCAGACCCTCGCTCAGGCCGTCCATGTGCCGGCGCAGGGCCAGCAACCGCGCCTTGCCCTTCAGGCCACGGGCGGATTCCCCCAGTTCCCGGAGCCGGCCCAGTACCCGTTGCTGACCGTCCCCGGGCACGGCCGGGCGCACCGGGTAGTCGCCCTGGTCCAGCCGGGACAGGTCCTCGATGCGAAACACCAGAACGGTGGCGGCGACCACCAGCAGTACGAAGGCGAGCAGAATCCAGACAGCTTCCACGGCGTATCCTTGAATGGCCCCCGCAGTCGGGGCGGTCTATGCTGAAGACAGGTCCGGGGCGCGCCGGCGCCCCGTCGTTGAATGTCACAGAAGGAGCCGAGCTTTGCAAATCGCCTATCGGGCCCGTGACATTACCGAGGCTTATATCGTGGCCGGACTTCTGGAGGCCAACGGCATCGACGCCTACGTCGGTGGCCACTACCTGCAGGGCGCCCTGGGGGAAATCGGCGTGGCCGGGTTCAGCAATGTGCACGTCGAGGATGGGGACTATGCCCGGGCCCGGGTGCTGGTGCGGGAGTATGAGTCCAGCCATGCCCATGACTCCGAACCGGCGCGGGACGACACGCCGGATCGCTACGCCCGCTGGTTTCTGCTGGCGCTGGTGGTTACAGTGTGGCTCCTGATCCAGTTCAACTGACTCATCCTGAACGATTTTCAGACACGGAGGAAGCATGCCCGAATCACGCGTGGTTCTGGTGACCGGTGGTGCCCGGGGGATTGGTCGTGGTCTGGTGGAGCATCTGGCCGGTGCCGGCTGGCGCGTGGTGTTCTGCGACCTCGATCAGGACCCGGGGCAACGGCTGCAGCAGCGGTTGGGTGACACGGTCCGTTATGTCCAAGCGGATGTGTCCCGGGAGCTGGAAGTCCGCAATCTGGTCGCCGAGGCGATCGCAGCCTTTGGCCGGCTGGACGCGGTGATCAACAATGCCGGCCTGGCCGGCCCCCACACCGGCCCGGTGGAGGCACTGGATCTGGCCACTTGGCAACGGCGGCTGGACGTGAACCTGACCGGCCCCTTCCTCGTGACCAAGCATGCCGTGCCCCATCTGCGCCGGAGCGGTGGGGCCATCGTCAACATCGCGTCCACCCGGGCCCTGCAGTCAGAGCCGAACTCCGAAGCTTACGCCGCCACCAAGGGCGGGTTGGTGGCCTTGACTCACGCCCTTGCCATCAGCCTGGGACCGGACATCCGGGTCAACTGCATCAGCCCCGGCTGGATCGATACCCGCGCCTGGCAGGGCGACGACACCGAGGTGCCGCCGCTGCCGCCCCATGACCACGCCCAGCATCCGGTCGGCCGGGTCGGCCAGCCCCGGGATATCGCCAGCCTGGCCGCCTTCCTGATTTCCCCCGAGGCGGGATTCATCACCGGCCAGAATTGTGTGGTCGACGGCGGCATGACCCGCAAGATGATTTATCAGGAGTGACCGGTGCCACGGCTGTTCTTCGGGCTGGAGCTTCCGGCCAATCTCAAGCAGCAACTGTTGCGGCTGCGGGTCCCCGTGACCGGCGCCCGCTGGCAGAGCCGGCATCAGCTGCACCTGACCCTGGTGTTTTTGGGCCAGGTGCCGGCGCCGGCACTGCCCGCGCTGCTGGCTGCCGCCGCCGGGGTGCGGGGGGCGCCGTTCGAGCTGGAGGTCCGGGGGCTGGGCACTTTTGGTCCGCCGGAACAGCCGCGCAACCTCTGGGCCGGCGTGGTGCCCGAGACGCCGGTGGCGGAGTTGCACCACCGGCTGGTCACGGCGATGGGCGCGGCCGGCGTTGCCACCGAGTCGCGCCGGTTCCGGCCACACATCACCCTGGCCCGCTTTGCCAGGCCGGCCGGCTCCGTGGTGCCGCTGCTGGCGGCCCGGGCCGACACCGGTTTCGGACGCTGGCCGGTTTCCGAATTCGTGCTGTTCGACAGCACCCCCGGCGCCGGGGGGTCGGTGTACACCGTGCGGCGCCGCTTTCCCCTGATGGCTTGAGCGGAAGATTCATGGAGCACCTTGGCCTGTATCTGGATCATGTGTCGGTGGGGGGCCTGAGCGCCGTTTCCCTGACGGTACCGCCGGGGGCGGTGGTGTGCCTGTCCGGCCCCTCCGGCAGTGGCAAGAGCCGATTGTTGCGGGCGGTGGCGGATCTGGAACCGCACGGAGGGCAGGTACACCTCGGCGACGAGGCCCAGGCGTCCTGCCCGGCGCATCAGTGGCGTCAGCGGGTGATGCTGGTGCCGGCGGACAGCCAGTGGTGGTTCGAGGCGGTGGCCGCTCACTTTCCGGACCGGGCTCGGGGGCCCGTGCCGTCGGCGCTTGGCCTGCCCCCGGAGGTGATGGCCTGGCCGATCAGCCGCCTGTCCTCGGGAGAACGCCAGCGTCTGGCGCTGTACCGTGCCCTGGTCCGGGAGCCCCAGGCCCTGCTGCTGGACGAGCCGACCGCCAATCTCGATGGCGACAGCACCCGCGCGGTGGAGCAGTGGTTGCTGGCGGAAATCCGGCGCCGGTCGCTGGCGGTGCTGTGGGTGGCCCATGACCCGGAGCAGATTCGACGGGTGGCGGATGCCCACTACCGGATCCGGGGGGCGGAGCTGGAGCGTGCCGATGACCGTGATTGACCTGGCCTGGTGGAAACTCGGGGTGGCGGCACTGCTGGTGCTGGCCCTGGCCGCGGCGAGCCTGTGGCAGCGGCTCGGGATTGCCCACAGCCTGCTGCTGGCCAGTG
This sequence comes from Marinobacter lutaoensis, assembly GCF_001981305.1. Classification (GTDB taxonomy): domain Bacteria; phylum Pseudomonadota; class Gammaproteobacteria; order Pseudomonadales; family Oleiphilaceae; genus Marinobacter; species Marinobacter lutaoensis. The sequence continues at coordinate 327,616 of NZ_MSCW01000008.1, forward strand.
TCCGTACCTGCGTCCAGCTGGCGCTGATCGGCCTGGTGCTGGAAGCCCTGTTCGCGTCGGCCCACCTGTACTGGATTGTCCTGCTGGCCCTGGTGATGCTGCTGGTGGCCGGCAGGGAAGTGGTGGCGCGACAGCCGCGACGGTTGCGCGGGCCCTGGGCCTTTGGCATCGGTACCGGCGCCATGTTCGTCTCCTCTTTCTCGGTCACGGCATTGACGCTCCTTGTGATCATCGGCCCCTCGCCCTGGTACGAACCCCAGTATGCCATTCCCCTGCTGGGCATGATGCTGGGCAACACCATGACCGGCATCGCCCTGAGCCTGGACCGGCTGAACGACACCGTGTGGCGTCAGCGCACGGTGATCGAGAACCGCCTGATGCTGGGACAGCCCTGGCGCGAGGCGGTGGAGGACATTCGGCGGGAGGCGATGCGCAGCGGCATGATGCCGTCGATCAATGCCATGGCGGCGGCGGGTATCGTCAGCCTGCCCGGCATGATGACCGGACAGATCCTGGCGGGCAGCCCGCCGACGGTGGCGGTGAAGTATCAGATCCTGGTCATGCTGACCTTCACCGTGGGCACCGGTTTTGGCACCGTGCTGGCGGTGTCCTGGGGTAGCCGGCGCCTGTTTGACGAGCGCGAACGCTTGCGTCTGGACCGGTTGGAGGCAGCCCGGCCATGACTCAAACAGAGTGTTCAGCCGGGGCCTGCCCGGTTTGCCTGGCGGGGCGTCTGCACCGGTTCCGTGAGCTGGGCCCGCAGAGATACCTCCGCTGCCCGGTGTGCGAAGCCACGGTCATGGCGCCCGAGAGCCGGCTGGACGCGGCCGCGGAGCGGCAGGTGTACGAACTGCACAACAACGACCCGGAGGATCCCGGCTACCGGCGCTTCCTGGCACGTCTGGCGGAACCGCTGACGGCACGCCTGGCCCCCGGCAGCCAGGGCCTGGATTTCGGATGCGGGCCGGGCCCCGCCCTGGCCCGCATGCTGGAGGCGGCGGGGTTCACCATGCGCCTGTACGACCCGTTCTTTCATCCGGATGCCGATGCCCTGGCCCAGACCTACGATTTTATCACCTGCACCGAGGTGGTGGAGCACCTGCATCAGCCGGCCCAGGTGTTCGCCCGACTTGACCGGTTGCTGAAGCCGGGCGGCTGGCTTGGCGTCATGACCTGTTTCCAGACCGATGATGACCGCTTCGACCACTGGCACTATCGCCGGGATCCGACCCACGTGGTGTTCTACCGGGAAGCCACCTTTGCCTGGCTGGCTCGGCGTTTTGGCTGGGCCCTGGAGGTGCCCCGCAAGGATGTGGCGTTGATGCGCAAGCCCGGGCCGGGCCTAGGGTGAGGTAGCCGGGCAGGCCGGTACCGTCGGGCAGGGGAGCGTGGGCGTGGCCGGCGAGCCGCCTTCCAGGCGGGCCGATCCGAACCGTTCCGGATCAAGCCGGGCGGCGCAGGCCAGCGCGGCGCTTGCCGCCGTCCGGCAGCCCAGGCGTTCGAGAGTGAAGCCCAGGTTGTTCCAGCCGCTGGCGTAGTCCGGGAAGCGCCGGGCCAGGTCGATCAGCTGCCTGGCGGCGTCCCGCCATTGCGCTTGGGCAAAGGCTAGGTTGGCCAGGGCCAGGCCCGGCTCCGGCCGTTCCGGCCAGCGTTCGGCCGCACCCTGGTAGGCGCGACGGGCCGCTTGCGGGTGGCCGGTGCTTTCCAGATCGTGGGCGGCACGCAGGTAATCAAGGGGGCGGGCGGTGGCTGGCAACTGTCCCGGTGGCAGCACCACCACCGCCCAGCGTTCGGCCCGGCCCCAGGTGGCCAGGAAGGCCGGGTAGGGCATGGCATAGTGCTCACGGGTGTCGGTGTTGAGAATCACGGTTTCCTGTGCGGCGTCGTAGCCCACCACGACCGCGAAGTGCCACTGGGGCCACCAGTCGAACATCAGGTTCTGCAGCACCAGCACCGGGTGGCCGGCGTCCAGTTCCGCAAGGATGGCATCGAAGCGCGCCGCCAGCGGGTACACCACCATGTCGTGGGCCCGAGCCGCGGCCACCATTTCCACCTGCAGTGAACCCTGGCGTCCGGGCAGGTACACCAGCGCCTTGAGCCGGTCCGGATCGGTGCGCAGTCCCTGGCTGTTGAGCATCATCGCCAGGGATGCCGGGCCACACTGGTAGCGTTCCTGGGGGTAGAAGGGAACCTGGTCCAGCAGCACCCGGCCGGACGGGGCGGATGCCGGCCGGTCCGGCCAGGGCGGCGCGGTGGCGCAGCCGGCCAGCAACAGCACCCCGAGGAGGGCGAGCCGCCGGCCGGCCCGAAGCAGTGTCTGGGGCACGGGGCCGATCAGCGCAGGCAGTGGACGAACGAGAACAGGTCCGTGGCGCAGAGCATGTCAGTGACGATGAACACCAGCAGGAACAGCACGATAATGCCGACCACATCCTGCCCCGCCGGGGCTTCCGCCAGCTGTTGCTGGAAGTCCGCCAGTTCCTGTGGCGTCAGGTTCTGGATGCGTTCGGCTACCTGGGCCTGACTCACCCCCAGGTCGGCCAGCTTGTCCTGGACGGCCTGCTGGTCGAGCATCTCCAGCAGTTGCTGACGATCCAGTTCGGTCTGCTGTTGCTGGAGCATTTCGGCGGTACCCACCATGCCCGCCTGAGCCGTTGCCGAGAACAGGGTTGCGATGGCCAGCAGCATGGCCATGATTGTGGCAACGGGTTTCCGGTAGCTGCGAATCTCGGACATTCCTGACTCCTTGTTTTCTGTCTTTTTGGCGTCCCCAAAAGGGTAGGCCGGCACGCCCGGCGGATCAACATAACAATCTGTCATGCGGCCCGGGCGGTGCCGGCGGGCGGCCGTGTCGGATCAGCGCTGGTGTGTCAGCAGGTAGTCGGAAAAACGGGGCAGCAGCTGGCTGGCCTGGGGAGCGGGGCGAACGTCGGCCAGGAGCCGGTCCGGTGCCAGTCCCTCGCGGACCAGTTCCGGTGCCTGGACCTCCAGGTAGGCGCGCATCACGGCGTCGGTGAATTCCGGGTGGAACTGAACACCCCAGGCGCAGGGCCCGACCCGGAAGGCCTGATGCGGCTCGAACGCCGAGCGCCCGAGCAGGATCGCCTCCGGTGGCAGCCGCAGCACCGACTGCCGGTGGGTGAGCTGGGCGGGGAACCGCCGGGGCAAGGCGCCAAACAGCGGGTCTTCCGCGGCTGCGGCGGTCAGCTCCACTTCCCGGGTGCCGGTTTCCCGGCCCTGCGGATGGTAGCCCACCTCGCCCCCGAGGGCGTGGGCCAGCAGCTGGTGGCCATAGCACACGCCGAGGACCGGAACACGGGCGTCCACGGCCCGGGCCAACCAGCGGGCCGCGGCCTCGCTCCAGGATTCCCGGTCGCTGACCATGGCCGGCGAGCCGGTAACCACCACGCCGTCCCAATCCGCGGGTTCGCCCGGCAGGTCGTTTGCGGTTACGTCCGTCACCGTGGTGTCCAGCGCCGGCGACAGCCCCCGCAAGAACCAGTCGTCGAAATCACCGAAACGTTCCCGGATGCTCGGGTAGGTGGTGCCGGTCTTGAGGATCACGACCCGGGGGTGGCGCTGGCGGCTGGTCATGGCCAATCTCCGTGGGGCTCAGGATGCCTGGGGCAGTTCGGCGTTGTGGTAGACGTTCTGGACGTCGTCCAGGTCGTTCAGCATATCGAGGAATTTCTCGAACAACGCCACGTCGTCGCCCTGCACCTGGGTGGTGGTCTTGGGCAGAAACTGGATCTCGTCGACGTCGAACTCAATGCCTGCGAAGGCGTCTTCCAGAGCCTGCTTGGCCTTGGCGTATTCGGTGTTGGGGGTGAACACGGTGATGCGGCCGTCCTCATTCTCGATGTCGGTGACGTCCACGTCTGCCTCCATCAACGCTTCCAGCACGGCATCCTCGTCGTCACCCTTGAAGGCGAAGATGGCGCAATGATCGAACATATGGGCGACCGCGCCCGGTGTGCCGATCTTGCACTTGGTCTTGGTGAAGGCCAGGCGTACATCGCCAAAGGTACGGTTCGGGTTGTCGGTCAGGCAGTCGACGATCACCATGCAGTTCCCGGGACCGTAGCCCTCGTAGCGGGCGGGGGAGTAGTCCTCGCCGGCGCCACCCCGGGCCTTTTCCAGGGCCTTTTCGATGACGTGGGACGGTACTTGGTCTTTCTTGGCCCGCTCGATCAGCCCCCGAAGAGACAGGTTGGCGTGCGGGTCGACACCGCCCGATTTGGCGCACATGTAGATTTCACGGCCGTACTTGCTGTAGACCTTGGTTTTCTGAGCGGCCGTCTTGGCCATGGATTCTTTGCGGTTCTGGTAGGCTCTGCCCATCTGACCTGCCTCTGCTTGCGGTTCTGGGAAAGGCCGGATTTTACTCAACAAACGGGTTCGGGGACAGGTTTTCGGAGCACCGGGGCGCATAGGCCCGGTGCCCGGGCTCAGATGTATTCGACGGGGCGGGTGTAGTTTTCCTGAGTCAGCAGGTCGATACCGCAGGGCAGTTCGGATACCCAGTTCAGGAACCGCTCGATCATTTCCGGGCCCTCGAAGCGCTTGCCATGCTGGGGCACGATCATGTCCACCTCCAGTTCCCGCACCATGTTGGCCCAGAACTGGCAGACCTTCCGCGAGGCGATGTAGCGACGGTGGAAGCCGATCATGCTCGGGACGTGGCGGTCGAAATCCTGCACCGGCAGGTGGTCGTCCTCGCCGCCGAGGGAGGCGCCGAGGTCACCGGAGAAGAGAATCCGGGCGACCGGATCGTAGAACTGAAGGTTGCCCACCGAGTGCATGAAGTGGGCCGGCAGGCACATGATGTAACTGTCGCCCAGCTTCACGTGGGCACCGGCGTCGGGGATGCTGATGATCCGGTCGTACACGCTGCCGGTGAGCTGGCTGGTGACATAGTTGGAGACCAGGTGGGGCAGAAACCGGGCCCAGAGGCGGGAGGTGACGACCTTGGCGCGGGTATGGACGATCCAGCGGTCGATGGCGCCGATGATGTCCGGATCCTGATGCGACGCGAACACGTAGCTCATGTTCTGGAGGTTCATGTAGCGGGAGGCGGCGACCGAAAGGGGGGTGTAGGTGAGGTCACCGCCGGGGTCGATCAGCGCTTCGTGCTTGCCGTCCACGATCAGGAACTGGTTGGACTGGACGCCCTCGCCAGTGACCAGGGAATCGAACATCAGGCATTTGTGGTGTCCGTTATCGAACAGGACGATGGGTTCGGCGGCCATCTTTGTCTCCCGCTGGGTTGGTCTTCGGCACGCTAGCCGGATATTGCAAACCAGCGGGAGGTTACAGAATTGGCCAAAATCGGCTCTTGCGCCAAATCAATTTCCCGGGCGTCCCAACGTAACGGTTTGTTGCCGGGACCGGTTTCAGGCCATCTCCGGCACCTTCCGGATACCCCGGCGGATGCCCTGCTCCAGCGCCCGCGCCAGCAGTTTGCCGGTCCCCGGGATGCGGTCCTCGAAGGTGATGGTGTAGTGCAGGTGGGTCCGGCCATCGGGGGTGTCGGCGAAACGGATGCGGCCATGGTGATTGCGGATCGGGCTCAGGCTGCTGATGCTGTATTCGATCAGGGTGTCCGGTTCGAAATTGAGCACGGTTTCTTCCAGCCCGATCGGGCCCAGGCCGATCTTGCGTACCGAGCCGATGCCGTTGGGGTCCGCCTGCACGCTGTCGCGGATGCGCCGGACCGGCGCGCCCAGCAGGCGCCCGAAACGTTGATGGTCGGCAAACAGGGCAAACACCCGGCTGCGGGGAACGTCGAAGGTTTCCTGGATCTCAATGGTATGTCGAGCCATGGAGTTATCTCTTGTTGTTGGTTGTTGCGCTCAAGATTAGCGACTTCGGGCGGTCAACAAAAGTGGCCGGAGGCGCGTCAGGTCGGCCTGGCCTTCAATGCCGCGCGGTGTGCCGGTAGTCCCGGGGGGACTGCCCCATGATCTTCTTGAACAGCCGGGAAAAATAGTAGGCATCGTCATAGCCCAGGCGGCGGCTGATTTCGGCGAAGCTCAGTTCGGTGGTGTCCAGCATTTGGCAGGCCCGCTCCACTTTCAGGTGCAGGAAGTGCTGGATCGGTGCGGTGCCGGTCTGCTCCCGGTAGCGGGTGGCGAAGTGGGCCGGCGACAGCCCCGCCAGGTCTGCCAGCTGCTCCAGGGCCAGGCGCTCGTCCAGATGTTCGCGCATATAGCCGTGGATCGTGTCCAGGTCCAGGGTGCGATCCGGCCGTACCTCCTCCGGACTCAGGGGAATGGCGGCCAGCAGCTGGCGTAACCGGTTGGCGGCGTGAACCAGTCCGCGCATGCGAAATCCGGTCTGGCGCACCGACAGCAGGCCGTTGAAATCCACCAGTAGCCGTGGCTGCCGGCCCACGGAGCGGATGCGGGTCTGTTCGTCGAAGCCGAGATAGGCATGAAATTCCGGAGCCAGGGGACCGGTGTAGTGGACCCAGTGGATGGTCCAGGGGTTGTCCGGGTCGGCGGTGTAGCGGTGGCTGGCGCCGGCGGGCAACAGCACCAGGTCGCCGGCCTCCACGGTATGGGGCGTACCGGCGACATTGAGGAACGCCCGGCCGTCGGTGCAGTAGATCAAAAGATTGTCGTGGTGATGCTCTCGGTGCATGTGGTGCCCGGCTGCTTTCCGGTAATGGCCAAAGGCCAGGGGATACAGTTCCCGGGTCAACGGGTGACTGGACAGCAAGCGAACAATGGGCTCCGGTACCACATAGCGGACGCTGTCCGGGGGCACCGGCCACTGTGAGGTTTGCGCGGCTTTTTTGGGGGGAGCGGTCAGGGTCATCGAAAAATAATCCATCATGACCGAAATTTAGTCAATCACACCCGGGCCGGGGCCATGCTAGTCTCTGGTGCACATCGTGACCCGGACCCGCTGTCCGGGTCGTTTTCCCGCATAACAACAAACAGGGATACCCACATGAAACACGTTCCCCAGTACATCGGTGGTGACTTCGTTCAGAGCGAGACCCGCGACTGGATCGACGTCACCAATCCCGCCACCAACGAAGTGATCGCACGCGTGCCCTGTGCCACCGAGGCGGAGATGCGCCGCGCCATCGACCATGCCGGTGAGGTGTTCCGGACCTGGAAGGAAGTGCCGGTCTCCGAGCGGGCTCGGGTGATGCTGCGTTACCAGGCTCTGCTCAAAGAGCACCACGATGAGATCGCCGAAATCCTGTCCCAAGAAACCGGTAAAACGTTTGATGACGCCAAGGGCGACGTCTGGCGGGGGATCGAGGTGGTTGAGCACGCGGCCAATGTGGCGTCACTGATGATGGGCGAAACCGTCGAGAACGTGGCCCGGGAGGTGGATACCCACTCCTGGATCCAGCCGCTGGGCGTGTGCGCCGGCATCACCCCGTTCAACTTCCCGGCGATGATCCCGCTGTGGATGTTCCCCATGGCCATCGCCTGCGGCAACACCTTCGTGCTCAAGCCCTCCGAACAGGATCCGCTGACCCCGATGCGCCTGGCCGAGCTGTTCGAACAGGCCGGCGCGCCCAAGGGCGTGCTGCAGGTGGTGCACGGAGCCAAGGCCCAGGTGGATACGTTGTTGACCGACCCGGCCATCAAGGCGATCTCCTTCGTCGGTTCGGTGCCGGTCGGCCGTTACATCTATGAAACCGGCACCCGCCACATGAAGCGCGTCCAGAGCTTTGCCGGGGCCAAGAACCACATGGTGATCATGCCGGACGCCGACAAGCAGCAGGTCATCAATGCCCTGGTGGGCGCTTCCGTCGGCGCCGCCGGCCAGCGCTGCATGGCGATTTCCGTGGCGGTGTTCGTGGGCGAGGCCCAGCAGTGGATTCCGGAACTGAAGGAAGCCATGGCCAAAGTGCGTCCGGGAGCCTGGAACGACCCGGGCGCCAGCTACGGCCCGGTGATCAGCGCCAAGGCGAAAGAGCGCATCGAGACCCTGATCGCCCGTGGTGAGGCCCAGGGGGCCAAGCTGCTGCTCGATGGCCGGGGTTGCACCGTGGATGGATTCCCGGACGGCAACTGGGTAGGGCCGACCCTGTTCTCGGAAGTCACTCCGGACATGGACATTTACAAGGAGGAGATCTTCGGCCCGGTCCTGTCCTGCATGCACGTGGACTCCCTAGGCGAGGCCATCGATCTGATCAACCGGAGCCCCTACGGCAACGGTACCTCCATCTTCACCAATTCCGGTGGCGCGGCCCGGCGTTTCCAGCACGAGATCGACGTGGGCCAGGTGGGCGTCAACATTCCCATCCCGGTGCCGCTGCCGTTCTTCTCCTTCACCGGCTGGAAGGGGTCGTTCTACGGCGACCAGCACGCCTACGGCAAGCAGGCGGTGCGCTTCTACACCGAGACCAAAACCGTGACGTCCCGTTGGTTCTCCAGCGAGGCCATATCCACGGAAGCCAACTTCTCCATCCAGCTTCGTTGACCGCGTTGAGGGTGAAATCTGGGGCCGGGAGCGACCGGCCCCCTGTCTCCGTGCTTGCACGCACCCTCGAAACACAGGAGCCAGGCAATGGACTTCAATCTCACTGACGATCAGCTCGCGTTCCGCGAGGCGGCCCGTGCCTTCGCCGAGAAATCCATAGCGCCGCACGCCGCCCGCTGGGACGAGGAGCACATCTTTCCGGTGGACGTGCTGCGTGAGGCCGGCGAGATGGGATTCATGGGCATGTACACCCCGGAAGCCCTGGGCGGCATGGGGCTGTCCCGACTCGACACCTCGGTGATCGTCGAGGAACTGGCCGCCGCCTGTCCCTCGACCGCCGCTTTCATCACCATCCACAACATGGCGACCTGGATGGTGGCCAGTTTCGCCTCCGACGACCTGCGCCAGGAAATCGTCCCGAAACTGGCCTCCGGACAATGGCTGGCCTCCTACTGCTTGACCGAGCCCGGTGCCGGTTCCGACGCCGCCAGCCTGCGGACCCGAGCGGTCCGGGACGGCGACCGCTACGTCATCAATGGCAGCAAGATGTTCATCTCCGGTGCCGGCAGCACCGACATTCTGGTGCTGATGGCCCGCACCGGCGATGCCGACAGCGGGGCCCGGGGCATTTCCACCTTCGTGATCCCGGCCGACGCCGAAGGGATTTCCTACGGCAAGAACGAGGACAAAATGGGCTGGCACAGCCAGCCGACCCGGCTGGTTACCCTGGAGGACGTGCGCATTCCCGCCAGCAACCGGGTGGGCGAGGAGGGCCAGGGGTTTGCCATCGCCATGAAAGGACTGGATGGCGGCCGGCTCAACATCGCTACCTGCTCGTTGGGCGGTGCCCGCTCGGCCCTGCTGAGGGCCCGCAACTACCTGCACGAACGGCAGCAGTTTGGCAAGCCACTGGCGGCCTTTCAGGCGCTGCAGTTCAAGCTGGCGGACATGGCCACCAACCTGGTGGCGGCACGTCAGATGGTGCGCCTGGGGGCTTTCAAGCTCGACAGCGGCGACCCCGAGGCGACGCTGTTTTGCGCCATGGCCAAGCGTTTCGCCACCGACGCCTGCTTCGAGGTAGCGAACGAGGCGCTGCAGCTGCACGGTGGCTACGGCTACATCCGAGAGTACCCGCTCGAGCGTTACCTACGGGACCTGCGGGTACACCAGATCCTTGAAGGAACCAACGAAATCATGCGCCTGATCGTGGCGCGTCGTGTGCTGGAGGCCGGTGTGGCCGAGGCCATGAATTAACCGCAAGAGACAGGAGACCCCCATGAGCGAACCGATTCAGCTCGAAAAACGCGGACACATTGCGGTACTGACCATCAATAACCCGCCGGCGAACACCTGGACGGCGGAGTCGCTGGCGGCGCTGATCCGGACCGTGGAAACCCTTGACGCTGACGACAACATCTTTGCCCTGGTGGTGACCGGGCAGGGTGAAAAGTTCTTCTCCGCCGGCGCCGATCTGAAAACGTTTGCCGACGGGGACAAGGCCCGCGCCAACGAGATGGCGCGCCTGTTTGGTGACGCCTTCGCCACCCTGACGGCCTTCCGGGGCGTGTCCATTGCCGCCATCAACGGATATGCCATGGGCGGGGGCCTGGAGTGCGCCATGGCCTGTGATATCCGGATCGCCGAGGCCCATGCCCAGATGGCCCTGCCGGAGGCTTCCGTGGGACTGCTGCCCTGTGCCGGCGGCACCCAGAACCTGCCCTGGCTGGTCGGCGAGGGCTGGGCCAAGCGCATGATCCTGTGCGGTGAGCGGGTCGATGCCGAGACCGCCTTGCGCATTGGTCTGGTCGAGGAGGTTGTACCCAGCGGCGAGGGGCTGGCCAAGGCCCTGGCCCTGGCCGAGGGCGCTTGTCGCCAGAGCCCGTCCGCCGTAGCCCGGTGCAAGACCCTGGTGATGAGTGCGCGGGACGGCCGCAGCCACAGCGACGGCTGGCGCATGGAGCGGGAGCTGTTCGTGGAGCTGTTCTCCACCGAGGACCAGAAAGAGGGTGTGAACGCCTTTCTGGAAAAACGCAGCCCACAGTGGAAAAACCGCTGAGGCGGGGGAGAGGGTGTGATGAGCGACCAACCTCTGGTGTTCGAAGAGTGGCCGGCGGGTGATGCGTCGGTCATTGCCGCGGTCCGGATCCATTCCCCGCGTAATCTCAACTCCCTGTCACTGGACATGATCCGACTGCTGCGGCCCCGCCTGGAGGCGTGGGCCGAGGATGAACGGGTGGTTGCGGTCTGGCTGGAGGCGGAAGGCGACAAGGCATTCTGCGCCGGCGGCGACATTGTGTCCCTGTACCGGAGCATGACTGAGCCCGGCGGCTCCGACCTGGGCGAGGCCTTCTTCCGGGAGGAATACCAGCTCGACCACCAGATTCACGAATTTCCCAAGCCGGTGATCTGCTGGGGGCACGGCATCGTCATGGGCGGCGGCATCGGCCTGATGGTAGGCGCCTCGCACCGGGTGGTAACGGAAGCCTCTCGCCTGGCCATGCCGGAGGTGAACATCGGCCTCTACCCGGACGTGGGGGCCGGCTGGTTCCTGAACCGGATGCCGGGCCGGCTGGGGCTGTTTCTGGGCCTGACCGGGGCCCGCATGAACGCCGCCGATGCGTTATACACGGGCATGGCCGACCGCTTCATCCAGCATGCCTTCAAGAGCCAGGTGATCGACACCCTGCGGGGCGAGCGCTGGCAGGGACGGGACGCCCACGGGGTGATCGGCAGCGTGCTGCGTCAGTTCGAGGCTCGTAGCCGAGAAGCACTGCCGGAGTCGCCGCTGCGCCGGCATTACGACGACATCCAGAGGGCCACAGACGCCGATACGCTGGTGGACACGGTAGCCCAGCTGCAGGAGCTGGCGGGCCGTGACGACTGGCTCGGCAAGAGCGTGCGCGGTCTGACCAACGCTTCGCCCACCTCGTTGGCGCTGACCTGGCGGCACCTGCGCTCCTGCCGGCTGGAGGGCTTGCGGGCGGTGCTGGATAAGGAACGGGTGCTGTCGGTCAACTGCTTGCACAAGGGCGAATTCGCGGAGGGAGTCCGGGCGCTGCTGATCGACAAGGACCTGCAGCCGCGTTGGCGATACCCCTCCCTGGTCGATCTGGACACCGACTGGATCGAGGATTTCTTCCGGGAACACGACAACAACAAGAGGTAGGAGAATCGACATGGCGAAGATAACGTTTATCGGCCTTGGCAACATGGGGGGGCCCATGGCGGCCAATCTGCTCAAGGCCGGCCATCAGGTCACTGTATTCGATCTGTCCCAGGCCGCCGTCGAGGCCCTGGTGGCCGACGGGGCCCGTACCGCCGGCTCCGCCCGGGACGCCGCCGTGGGCGCCGAGTGTGTCATCACCATGCTGCCGGCGGGGCAGCACGTGGAAGCGGTGTATCTGGGGGAGGACGGGCTGCTGGCGGCGTTGCCCCAGGGTACCCTGGTCATCGACTCCTCCACCATTGCGCCGGAAACCGCCCGTGATGTGGCCGAGGCCGCCAGGGCCCGGGGGCTGGCGTTCATGGATGCGCCGGTCTCCGGTGGCGTGGGGGGCGCGCGGGCGGGCACACTCACCTTCATCTGCGGCGGCGAGGCCGACACCTTCGAGCGGGTCCGTCCGATCCTCGAAGGCATGGGCAAGAACATTTTCCACGCTGGCCCCCACGGCTCCGGCCAGGTGGCAAAAATCTGCAACAACATGCTGCTGGCGATCCTGATGACGGGGACCAGCGAGGCCCTGGCTCTGGGGGTCAGGAATGGCCTGGATCCGGCGGTGCTCTCGGAAATCATGAAGCAGAGCTCCGGGGGTAACTGGGCGCTGAACGTCTACAATCCCTGGCCCGGGGTGATGGATGGCGTGCCGGCATCGCGCGGGTATGAAGGCGGTTTCCTGGTCAAGCTGATGGCCAAGGATCTGGGGCTGGCGTTCGACAACGCAGTCAGAAACCAGGCCGCTATCCCCATGGGCAGCTTGGCCCGTAACCTGTTCCAGCTGCACGCCGGGCAGGGGAACGAGGACCTGGATTTTTCCAGCATCCAGCGGCTGTACCACCCCGACGCGGGGGCGTGAGCTGCTCAGCCCGGGCACTGGATTTTCAGCGCCCGGGCTGGTAATTTTCACGCTGCCGGGTCCGCCTGCCGTCATGGAATCGACGAGGCCGCCCCGCGAACAATGGATGGACCCCCTCTTCAAGGATTGAAGCCATGCCCCAGGCCACTGGATTGCAGTTC
>NZ_MSCW01000009.1 GCF_001981305.1 Marinobacter lutaoensis
TATACGAAGAAGAACGGAGTTGTGTACGATCTGAGAGAGATCAATGATCGGGCCACCAAACTGAATCGGGCGTTCCAGGCATGGGGCGGCATGCAAACAACTGATGCCTTTGCAGCCCCGATTGAGGCAGTTATTTCGTCACAAGCCGGGCTTTGGGATCATCCTTTGGGCACCGTTATGGCTCCGACCACGCCGGATGCAATCGGCTTGTGTCCACTGTTTCGGCCAACAACCAGTTGGACAAAAGACGACGGAAACGTGCTCTTGCGCACAGCGGACGGGCGTTTCGTCCATTATCAACAGGGCTCGCCTCGACAATCCGCCTGGGTAACGATGCTTGTGGGGCCGATGGGTTTTGGTAAGTCCACGGCATTGAACACGCTAAACCTTTTTTACCTTTTGAACCCATCGGTCAATGATGAGTTGCCGTTCTTGAGATGCTTGGACATTGGCCCATCTTCACGATCAATCGTGGACTTGGTAGACCAAACGCTTGGGCATAAAAACCCCAATATAGCCAAATACATACGGATACAAAACAGTGAGCGGTATCGCTTCAATCCGTTCGATACCCCACTGGGTTGTGAGTTTCCAATGCCCAATCACCTCGAATATCTGGGCAACCTGATTGGCACAGTATGCTACTCCATGCAGGGTAACCCGGTGCTGGAGAAGCAGATGCCCGGGATGGTCAACGCGGCGATCAACCAATTATATGAGCGGTTTTCCTCGCCGAAAAATGGCGGTGACCGTGCTCGCACGTTCAACGAACTTGACAACAGTTATGTTACCGAGAAAGTGCGCGAACATGGCATCGAGGTAGATGAGCGTAGTACCTGGCATGAAATTCGAGACGCGCTGTTTGATTGCGGCGAAATTCGCGCAGCACTGATTGCCCATCGTAAGGCCATGCCGGTCTTGCAGGATTTGATCGGTGTAATCGCCTCCGAGCGTATGCGATCTGATTACCCTGACACGATCGGTGGTGTGCCCATCCTGGATATGTTCAGCCGCTCAATTCAGGAGGCGGTCGATCTGTTTCCGATGATTAATGGCGAAACTCGGTTCGAGCTTGGCGAAAGCCGAGTAATCTCTCTGGATATGGAAGATCTGGTACCCAGAGAGCAGACAGACAGAGCCATGTGGAAGGCGTCGATTGCCTTCTTCATCGGCTATGACATTCTCACCAGGGATTTCTTCTTCCATGAAGATTACCTGCCGCTGATCCCTCGGAGATACCAACCCTACCACCAAAAACGGATGCGAGACCTGTCCACCCAGGATAAACGCTTTTCGATGGACGAGCGGCAACGGTTTGCCAAGATTCCGACGGCCCAAGCGCAAGTCGATGGACTTATTGCAGAAGGCCGGAAAAACAAAGTGGATATTCAAGTGGCATCCCAGTTGTTTGAGCATCATACCGATCAATCGATTCGATTGGCGACCACGATCATTATTCTGGGTGCAGGCAATATGACCAAGGAAGAGGCAGAAGAGATTAAAACCCGATTTGATCTTACGGATGCTCAGATGCAACTCATCCGGCGGATTCGGCCGCCTTCTGCCAAAGGTGCCGAGGCTTTTGTGGTATTCAGAACCAAAGACGGGACTCAGGCGCACCATGTCTATCTGACAGATGGTCCGATGTATCTCTGGCTCATTGCAACCGAGTTGGTGGATCGCACATTCCGGAAAATGGCGTATGAACGGTATCCGATCAACGAAGCATTGCGCCGGCTGGCGAAAAAATATCCGGGAGGATCAATCAAGAAGGAAATCGAGAATCGCCTGGCCAGCCAGGATGAATTCGACGTGGCGGAGAACAAAGAGCAGAACATTCTGGAGGCTCTGATCGAGGAATTATAAAAAATCGTAAAATCATATATGTGGATGACCTTATTGATGACGATTCGAATATCATAAGCAGCGCTCAGAACAAGAACCTGAAAACAGCCTCTTAGTTAGAGGGGTTCGCAGGAAGCGCATTGGTGTCAATGAGGGATCACAGTAACCGGTGCGAAACCTTAACGCTGGCCGTTTCGCACTATCGTTTGGTTTTGTTGCGCTGTGGAATTGAAAAATGGCTCTTATCCGAGAAGCAGATTTAGCTGTTGTTAGAGATGACAAGGGGCGGATAACCGCGATTCGATACTTGTTGTCCAGTCCATTGTTCGCTCCCTCGCTCTCTCGCGTGGGTACCTCTTGCCAAGAGCTCGATGCAGTCATCATCGAAGAAAACGCTCCTTTTTGGCATGGCCAATGTCTGTCGCTAAATATCGACGGAGATGAAGTCACGATCAAGCTCCGCATGGATGAGCGGGTTGCCAATGCAGTGAATGCGAGTGGTCAAACCTTGATGCAAGAGATTGCCACGTTCATTCGAGCTGCCGGTCGAGTGGAGGTTGTCGAACACATCGTTGACCCGGCCAAGGTCATTAACCAATTCGCCGGCTGGGAACCCCGAACGGTGCCGGTGCTGGTTCGCTATTATGCGACCTATTTCGACTTCTTGAATGAGTTCGGTTCGGTCAGAACTGGTTGACAAGTCCCATAGGGTATACTGTTCTAAATAGTAAAATTACCATATACCCAGATACGTGAGGTGGAGTTAGTATGACGGTGATGGTCGAAGCGCTGGTACGCGCTACGCATGGCGAGGATGGCCGGATAGCTAGCTTGGAGTTCGGCATCATCGAATGGCCCTACGCTGAACTGGAACCAGCGCAGGTGTTGTTGGTTGAACGCGGTTTGCGTGGCGGCGACGATGATCCAATGTACCTGATCGCACTGATGAACGATGGTGAGTCCATGTTCGAGGTTGCGTTTAAGGCGAGCCGGGAAATTCGTGAGTTCGCGCGTCAGCATATTAGTCGTGCAGGACAGATCAAGCTGGTGAGGCTGCCCAGTATTTATGACGAGATTGCCGAGCCCGAGGGCCGGCGAAAAATCCGGAACTTCGTGGTTCCGGCGCGCGTGTATCCAAGCACCGCGGAAGCAATTGTTGCATTGGCAAACCCGGAAGCATTGGCAAGTTAAGCCAACCTTTCGGGAGCAAGAGGAGTGAATTGTATGACGGGACTGACTGGGACTTCGGACAGTGGACTGACCCCTCAAGAAAAGGCAGTGCTCAATACCTATAAGGAGTGGATCGGTGACGACACCAATACGACGATTTTTCTGGCAGGAAGTACACGGGGATCGATCGATCTGAACAAGGATGAGCAGCGCTTCACAATCCGCGATGACCGGAGCCTGAGCGAGAACTTCATTGCCGCACTCAAAAGGTTTGGGGCCGATCGTGTGGTCGATGCGCGAGTGTCTGCCGAACAAACCTTGGGGCTACTGAACGAAATGGCGAATCAACCGTTCCAGCCAGCATTGCAGGCGGCCATGACTACCGCAGCGAACGACGAATTGAGCATGGATCTCGACAGCCGCGAAGGTGCTAGTCCTGGTCTGAGTTGACCCAGCGGTAACCAGTCACAGCATCCCTTTATCAAAGCCCGCCCATAGCTCGGCGGGCTTTTTTTCGCGCTGAATCCGCCACCCCACTCTGCACCATTCAGGCGAGAGCGTGCTCGGATGCTTGCCCCATGGCGAGGCCAGCGCCGAGCCGTGGCCATCGAGCGTCGCACCAGCGGCGCCGATTCCGGCCGGCGCGCAGCGACACCATGCAGGCGCGTATGCGCCTCTAAAAGCAGAATCATGAGGCGCGGCCACCTTCGTTGAGCATCTTGTCCAGCATGAAGGACAGCATTTCCACGTCCTCGTAAGATAGCTGATTGCGGGCGGCCGCAGTAATTAACCGGTCGTGAAGGCGGACAATATCAGTGCGCTTGGGCGGTATCAGGTATTGCCGGGCGATTCGTTTCACATCCGACAACCCTCGGTCTTTGGTGGAAAGCCGCCCGGTTACATCGGTCATGGTTTCCCTGCCGGTCTGCAACCACTTCGGATTCACCCCAAGGCATTCGGCAATCTCCATGGTGTACCGGCTGGATTTAATGGTGCCATTTAGGATCTTGGAGAGGGTGGATCGGGTCAGATTGATGCCATGGTCACGCATCATGGCCTTGCGCAACATTGATCGGTTCATCCTGGCATACCGCATCGCGAAATCCAGCCGAGCCGCCAGCGGTGATACCTTCGTGACACTGGCATCACCCAGGTTCGCCATAGAGTTTTCGTCTGATGAATGCGTTTGAGACGCATCCTCTCGGCCATTCGAGTATACATGGTCATCCATAGGTCATTTCCACTTCGTTGCAGTACGTTGCCAAACACTGCCCGCAGCGCCAATACGCGCAGATCGGACACCTAATTGGCGGAGCTGTCCGCCATAAGTGATCAAATGTTGTACGTTGTCCCGACGGAGATGATCCATCCGCCAGCCCTCTTGTCACGGTGCTATCACCCTGCTTCGGCAAGGGTTTTTCCAGCACTGTAAACGGTTATTCAAAAGCAATCGGACACACGGGTACACGCTTGGTCACCCCAATTGTCAGATTGTCCATGTTCTCATGATGCCCTTTATGCACTTATTGCCCGGATCACCAACGATGATCGAGTCAAAAAGGAACCACTTGTTGTATTGCAGACATCCCGGTTCGTTTAGATTGAAACCAGAAAAAAGTAATGAAAAACAATTACATAAATGATAACCGGCATTGTCGGTCGGGTCTGAAACGACCCGCCGCCCTATTCTCAATTGGTTTCTCTTCGTTGTTGCTAATTATCACATAGGATACTGTAGTTAATACGAAAACGAGTGAAACACCTGTGGATAGGAGAGGTAAGCCATGCTTGACATCATCGGCCAGGCAAAAGAGAAAGGTCGCGAACGCAACAAAGTTCGGACGACCGTCTTCAAGTTGGAGAAGTACATCATCAACAAAGATAACCCCGGCGAGTCCCGGATGATCGGCTACGACATGTACGCCAAGGATGAGAATGGCGTCCCCAAACGGGTTGAAGTCAAACACATCAATGAAAAAACCCAGGGTATTACCGATTTCGCGAATCCTGGTGCGATGATGCACACCGCTCCGGGTGGCCTGATCCGCCTTTCCCAATACCGGGTCGCCGGGGATGGCACCTATCTGACTAGCCACATGCAACGGATTCGCCGTGATGAAGGACCCAAAATCTCGGCAAGCCAGGACAAATATGACATTGGCTACATGAAGGGATGGGTCAAAATTTATCCGAAACGGGAACCGGATGGAAAACTGACCATCTTTGAACGCCGGGGGCGTCTGTTCCATCGTGCTGACGCAATGGTCATCCCTGAAGATGCTCAGGAAACCTTGGTCAACTTCGGTGGTGATAATTTCGAGCAGGAAGTCAAACAGGCACTCAATCGAGCTATTGACAATGCGCCCAAGGGCACTCAGCCCATCCTGATGGTTCGGATGCCCGGCAAATTGGAAGCTGATGAGATCCGAATTCCCAATTTGAAGGTTGAGGCGGACAAGTCAATTACCCTTCTTCCGAAAGAAGAAATGATCGCGCTGGCCATGAAAAATGGAAAGCTCGCGAACAATTACTTCCCTGTTCATGAAGCGGCCAAACAGGGCGGTCAGGTTGCCCAGGTTCAGTTCGTTCCGGGATTTTCCATGCAGGCTATCGGCCTGAAATGGGATGGCAAATCGATGCAAAAGAATCCGGAAACCGGACTCGAAGAACCGCGCTACACCGAGCGCAGCCTGATTGAAGAGTTCATCAGTGAAACCGCGCAACGGCATCAACTACCTCCCGAGCCTGGTTCAGATAAGGTTCGCTATGTAATTGATGATGGTGCTCCTCAGTATGCGTTCGGAGTTCTGAGCTATCGCATCAAGCAAGTCGAACCTGGTGAATATGCCAATGCGGACCTGGACACCTTTGGTCGGGATCGGGGTGCCGAAATCATTGTGTCTCCGAATGCCGGTTTGGATGTTAAACCGAATCCGTATGCACCGGCTGTATCGACTCAGCAATCGGTAAACCAAGCACCGAAAACAGAGCCCCAAGTAAAACCAGCGGTATCCGCACCTGTGCAACAGGCGCCCCAACCTGCACCAAGTGCCCAAACAACGGCACAAAGCCAACCGGTTTCAGAGAAGACCCAGCTCATTGAAGAAGAGGTTGCCGAGCCTGAAGAGGCGGCTGATTTCGGTATCGATGATTTTGACGATCCGGCGTTCGATAACATCGATATGGATGACATCGAGCAACAATTGTCCGCTCAGCAACTCTAACAACCTGGAACGCTATACCCTCCCTTTCAGGGAGGGTTTCTCTGTATTGGAAGCATCAAAGGCAAGATTATGGCGATCCCAACCCTAACCTGGATGAACCTTTCGTCTTACAACCTGGTTGCTCAGGTTGCCCAAGACAAAAATGGAAATTCGATTCTCTTGCTTCGACCGATCAACCCCCAAGAACAGGCCACCGTATCAACACGGCGAGCCGAATTATTGAACGATCGGTTGACCAAAATCACAGATCAGGTTGGTCGCCAACGTCTGTCTACCCGGATTCTACAGGGCTCTATCAATGCGATAGTGGGCTCCATGGTGAATACACCGGCAAAAATGTCGGTGTTCCTGAAAAAGGTCTTCCCGAAAGCCACACCGGTCGAAATGACGGTGGACCAGATCCGTCAGTTCGATTTTATCCGGAAAAAGGCCATGAAATTGGCTGAGGCCGAACGGGTTTCTGCGGATGCCCCGGTGAACCTGGATGCCCTAAATAGCGCGTTGCCTGACGGGTTGTTGGTCAATTACCGGGAAACCGACCAAAAACGGGGCTCCCTGGTGATTAAGGTGGAGAATGTAATGACCCCGTTGGCCATCGTCATGCTGGACACCGGGCTGGATAGCCTTACCAATGAAAAGCTATGGACTAATCATATAAAAGAAGCGGTTAGCCAGTATTTTCAAGATCGGGAAACCTCAGATCGAGAACAGATTGCCCTGCGCCAACAGGCAATCCAGAAAATTCAGGATAGCCGCCCCCTCACCTTCTGGGAATCCGAAATTCTCTCCCTGGAAAACCAGTTTCTTAAAAACTGGTTATCCAAGTCGTCATTGGACGACCAAGATCCGACCGAAGACGCGACCTATAGCCTGGACGACCTGATTTCCCTTCGGAAAACCTTGCAGGCAAAACTGGATGCCCAAGGTCAAGTTTTGGACGATCGTTTAGTTTCCCGTATCAAACAGGTCGATCAGGCCATCGCGGAGTTGGAAGCGGACACCCAGGATGCGGCTGCCTCCGGCGATGGCGTGTCCCTGGGTTGGGACAACGTACAACATGACGATGATTTGTCGGATTTGGGGGCGATCGGTTACACCGTTGACGGGGAACCCTTGTTTGAGGATGAGCGTGGGGTTCGTTTCAAGCAGCGGGGTGGCGTCCGTCTGATGGAGACCGTGCGGCTTATTCCGAGTGCATCTGGCACAAAGGTTGAGCCAGCTAACCGGAACTGGGAATGGCTGACCTTTGATGAAGCCATGGATGACGACCGCGACGAGCTGTTGCTGGCCCACCGGGTCCGGGCGGTTTACAACCTGCGTTACGGCGATCTCCATGACGAGCAGCGGAGCTGGAAGGGTTTGACCATTCGGCACGACGGTCAGACACACCAGGTTGCGGTTCGTCCGGCGAAGGAGAAAGGGCATCTGCATATGGTGACGCTTTATGTCCACAAGCCCGCCAGCAGTTCAGGCTCGCCTGCCCTGTTCAGCAATCTGTTACGGATTACAGAAACAGGTGATGACCAGGTACTGGTGGATCAGCCCGGGCGCAAAGCCGACCGCGCCACCCTAAAAATTTGGGCCTCCCTCGGTCTGTCGCTACCGACAGACGCCCCGGAAGACTCTATAACTCTGTTTGAAAGCATTCAGTCCGAACTGGACTATGAAGAACTTGAGGAGACACAGTATGGCCGGCGAAATGGACGTGAAGACGCTGATCGAGCGGGTAATGACAGCGGTTCAGGCCTTGCCGCAGACGCCGAAGAACATGCCGACGGCGTGTCCGCTGGCGGAGGAAGTCGAGGGGTGCCTGAGCGCGGCGGAGACGTGGCTGGAGGAGACGGCGTTGACGTTTCAACTCCAGTGGCTGACCGGAACGAATCCGGGGAATCTGATGGACGGAGCGATCGCGAACCGGGTCAGCGCAGCGACACTGAAGATGGCCAAAGAGCAACCGGGGATCAGCAAGGCCCGAGCCTACATGCTGGACTGGCTGCACAAGGGACAACTGGCGGCGGAGGAAATGGGACTGCTGCACGGATCGGAGGCGCCGACCGAGCGGGATCTGACACCGCTGCACATTCCGGCGTCGCAGACCGAGACGGAGATTCAGCAGGTATTTTTGGACAGCCTGCTGGCGCATCTGAAACAGCATTGGCTCAAGAATCCGTTGCTCAACGGAGCGCTGGCGGATCTGGCGGATCGGCGGCCGGCCTATCTGATGAAGCTGATGGAGCATCCGGAGAAGACCGAGCAGCTGTATCTGGCGCCGTTCCTGGTACTGGTGGGACTGATCGAAGCGTTGCTGGACAGCCGGCAAATGCAGATTCGACACGAGCTGCTCAGCAAGATTCAGGATCTTCGGTACCGGCCGGTGAAGGAGCGGATTCGCCTGCAGACGCAACTGGAAACCGAGGCGGCACACATGCTGGGCGAGCAGATCGGGGGGATCGTGAACGCGACGAACCCGTTGTTCGAGATGAAGTCCTTGAATCCATTAGCCGAGACGCTGAACTTGAACAGCGTACTCCCGCTCAACGCCTGAAAGACAATCTGGCCGCGTTGCGCCTGCGCGCAGAATTGCGCAACAGCGGCCAAGACCAGCCCAGCGATGAGGATCGCGCCATTCTGGCCCGCTACTCCGGCTTCGGCGGCATCCACGCACAACTGTTCGGCGGAACCTACGGTGTTCCCAACTACGTAAAAGATGCCAACCTGCAATTTCAGGATTTCGTTCGCGACAAGATTCTGACCGACGAAGAATTTCAGCAGATTAAACGCACGATCCTGAACGCCCATTACACACATTCCGGCGTCATTGAGCCGATGTGGGAAGCCCTTGATCGCATGGGTGTTGATCTTGGCCGGGTTCTGGAACCCTCCTGTGGTATTGGCAACTTCCGGACGTACATGCCGGAAAGCGTTCGGCGCAAAGTGCGCAGTTTCACCGGCGTGGAATTGGACGCCCTGACGGCGGATCTGGCCCGCCTGGTTCATAAAGACGCCCACATCATCCACAGCGGTTTCGAGAAAACGACGTTCCCGGACGACTTCTTTGACACGGTAATTTCCAACATTCCGTTTGGTGAATACCGGATTTACGATCCCTCGCACCCGGAACGCAAGCAGACCATCCACCATCAGTTCTTCCTCAAAGCGTTGGACAAGGTGCGGCCCGGCGGCGTGGTTGCATTTGTCACTTCCCGCTATGTCCTGGATAGCCGTGATGCGTCGGTGCGCCGGGAAATCATGGATCGCGCCCATGTCATGGGCGTGTATCGGTTGCCAAGCCAGACCTTCGACAAATCCACCGGCACACAGGTGGTGACGGATGTCGTGTTCCTTCAAAAGAAAGGTGATTTTCAGCCGAACTATGAACCCTTGGACATCTCGTCCACCGAAAGCGTGAGCGCGGAAGTTCATGGATCGACTTTGGTGGGCGAGGACGATTCGGTGTACAAGGCCGGCGACATCATGCCGCACGCCGGCAATGTGAACAGCGTGTTTGTTCGGGAGCCCGAACGGATTATCGGTAAGCTGTGTGCCGTGTCTGGCCCTACCGGCCCTACCCTGAGTGTCATTGGCGATACTGAGGATGACATTGCCAGTCAGAAAGCGCGGTACGCCGAAGCCTTCTCGTCGCTGCCCCGGAACATCGTTGATGCGCCACGAACCACCGTGACAGCGAACGACCTTCAGAAGAAAGTTGAGCAGCGTGCCAAATCGATGGTGGATCTTGAGAAACTCCCGGGCACGTTGTCCATCAGTGTTGACGGCAAGATCATGGTGCGCGAACTCGCAGACGGTGACACGGTGCTGGTGGAAGAAACCAGTATTCCGAAGTCCATGCGTAACCGGGCAGCGGCCGCGATCCTGGCAATGGGCGCCTTGTCGGAGCTGTTGGACATGGAAGTGTCTGGCGAATTTGACGACGCCATCTTGGATGATCGACGGGCAGAAGCCCGGGCCGCATTTGACCGGTGGGAAGCCGAAGAACAGAAGGCGAAATCGGCATTTTCGAAGAAAGCCTGGCGGGTCATTCTCAACGATCCGCGGGCACAGCGAATGCGGTTTGGGGAAGTCTATGACGAACAGAACCGTCAGATTGAACGGCCGGACATCCTGTTTCAGCGTACCGTCCGACCGGTCAATGAAATTCCTCATTCGGCTGAATCTTTGGAAGAAGCGCTCAGCTTGTCGCTTGCGTACACCGCGAAGGTATCGGAAACCTATATTGCGGAACTGCTCTCCCGGGAGGATCGCGAGGTTTCTGCAGATGATGTTCGTAAGAAACTGGTCGAAAAGGGTCTCGCCTTTGTTGACCCGGTAACCGGTAATCTGGTGGAGCGCGCCGTTTACCTGTCCGGAAACCTCCGACCAAAAATCGATGCGTGCGAAGCGGTCGTCAAAACGGCACCGGAATTCCAGGTCAACCTGGACGCACTCAATGCCGCACTCCCCGAACCGCTGACTGCAAGTCAAATTAAAGTCGGTATTGACGCTTTTTGGTTGCCCCAGGATGTTCTTGAGCAGTTTATGCGCGAGGAAATGGGGATAGTGACGACCGGCAACTGGGGCGTTGAGCCCTATTTCGATGAGCATAAACGACACTGGCGCTTGCGACCGTCAGCGTCCAGTGGTGCGCCGAGTTTGGCGGCTATCGCCCGCAACCAGGAGCAAGTTCTCAAAAGTCGATGGGGTACTAAGCGCCGGCATGGGTTGGATTTGTTGGACAATCTGTTCACGCAAACCATCCCGAAAGTGATGGACCCCATTCCGGGTACAGATCCGACCAGGTACGAGATAAATGTCGAGGAATCCCTAAAGGCACAAAGTAAAGCGGAAGAGATTGCCGACACGTTTAGGAACTGGGTTTTCAAAGACCCTGAGCGCACCCAACGACTGGTTGATATTTATAACCACCGCTTTAATACCACAGTGCTGTATGAGCCCGATGGCTCGCACATGACATTCCCGGGCATGGCCGAAAGCTGGGTACCGCGTAAGCATCAGGCGGACTTTATCTGGCGTGCGGTGTCTGGCCCGAATGCAATGACGGCTCACCGTGTGGGCGCAGGTAAAACCTTGCAGCTCATCTCAACGGCGATTCGTGGCAAACAGCTCGGTCGGTGGAACAAGCCGATGGTGGTTGTTCCAAACCACATGCTTGAGCAGTTCTGCAATGACGCTCAGGGCATCTATCCCAGCGCCAAAGTGCTGATGATGTCAGCGGCGGACGCCCGGGCGGACAACCGAGCCAGCTTTGCAACCAAAATCGCCATGGGCGACTGGGATCTGGTGGTCTGCACACATTCTGTTTTCGAGAAAATCAGCGTTCCCCAGCAATTCGAAGCTGAAATCATTGCAGAGGAAATTCACCGACTCGAAATGGCCATGATGGCCAGCCAGGATGACAATCAGAAAAGAGGCGCACGACCCAAGGAAATTGAGAAGGCCAAAGCCCGCCTGGAAGAACGATTGCAACGCACGCTTGACCAGATCAAGAAAGGCAGTGAAAACGTCCTGAATATGAAGGAAATCGGCATTGACTGGATCGGTGTCGATGAAGCCCACTACTACAAGAATCTGGCGCCCGACACTGCTCAGGAAATTCCAGGGCTCTCGCGATCCGAATCCAAACGCGCCGTCAACATGCTGATCAAGTGTCAGTATTTGAACAAACTCCATGACGGCCCATTCGGTGTGGTGATGGCCACCGGAACCCCAATCAGCAACTCTATTGCTGAGCTGTATACGTTCACCCGAATGCTGCGCCCAGACCTGCTCCTGGAAAGCGGCATCCATAATTTCAATGACTGGATGGGCCTGTTTGCCGAGGTCAAGCATGGCCTGGAGATCAAACCCGAAGGTGGCGGTTATCAGATGAAATCACGTCTGAGCCGGTTCAAGAACCTTCCGGAGCTGGTCAAGATGGTTCGCACATTCATTGATGTGAAGACCGCAGAAGACCTCAATCTCCCAACACCGGAGATCGAACATCATCAGGCTGTCTGTGAACAGACAGAATTTATGCGTCTGTTCATGAAGTACATTGAGGCGCGCGCAAAAACCGTCCGTTCGCGGGATGAGGGCCCAGCCCCCGCCCAGATTCTTGCCAGAGAAATTCGGACGGCCTTACATCGTGCAAATGACAAGACCGCCTCGATTAACTCTGAGGATGATGTTGAGACCATCAGCGAGGATCAGGTGTCGCAAGACATCCTGTTGACCATTGCAACCGATGGTCGAAAAGCTGCACTCGACCCTCGACTGATTCACCCGAAATTTGAGGATCACCCGTCCTCAAAGGTGAACAAACTCATTAGCAACCTGCTAGAGATGTATCGAAAGTACGATGCAGACAAGGCCTTACAGCTTGTGTTCTGCGATTTCTCCAGCCCGACTGGCAAAGGGATATTCAATGTTTACCAGGACGTAAAGGACAAACTCATTGCCGCCGGCATCCCGGAGGATGAAATCGCATTTATCCATGATGCGAAAACCGACAAAGCGAAAGAAGACCTGTTCGCAGCTTGTCGCCGCGGCGATGTCCGATTCCTGCTGGGAAGTACCGACAAAATGGGTGTCGGCACCAATGTGCAGGAGCGTTTGGTTGCCATCCACCAAATGGACCCGCCATGGAAGCCCAGCTCCATTGAGCAGCGTCTGGGCCGGATTGAACGCCAGGGCAATATGTTCGATAAGGCGCACAACTTTGTGTACACCACCCAGGATTCGTTCGATCTGTTTATGTGGGAAACCAATGACCGGAAACTGAAAATGATCAATCAGGCCATGCGCCGGCCGGAAGATTGTGTTCGGGAACTGGAGGAAGATACGGAACCTGGCTATGAAGACATTCTCGCCGTCACTACCGGGAATCCGGCGATTCGCGAATTCATCTCAGTACGCTTGGAACTGGATAAACTCAAGCGCATGAAGAATTCACACATTGATGCTCAAGCGGATCTGGGGAACCGGCTAATCGAACAAGAGAAACGGATTGAAAGTATTGAAAAATACTTGCAGGGCAAGATCCACGAACGTGATGTGGTGCGCGCTAACACACCGTTGGGTCTCCATGTGAGCCAGCCGATAGCCGGACTTTGTGAGGGGCCGATGATTGTGGTGGGAGGCATTAGACCACTTGCTGATGCCTTGGAGAAACTGTGTAAATCCGCCCCCATGTATCAGGATACCATCGTGGGAACCTTTGGCGGATTGCCCGTCCTGATGAATCGCCAATCCAACAAGGTAACCTTGCTTATCAAGCGTCACGATGACACCAAGGAGCACCTGTACCGCATCGTGTTTGAGGATGATCTATATGGAAAAGGCGTCCATGACGAACCCGAAGATCACTTTGCTGAGGCCGCTAAAACTCTGGTCCGTTATGTCCGCAAAATTGGCCAATCCAACGGCGTAGAGAAGACCGAAGAAGCCCTCGCAATAGCAAAATTGAATCTTCAAAAAATCCGAGAAGACTATGGGCGCCCGTTTGCCTATGAAGCGGAATTGGAGAGCTGCAAAAAGCGCTTTGAGAATCTATCCGCCCAAGTCGGTGACGCGCTCAGCGAAAAGGGCCAGCTCGATCCTGCACCGTTGGTTGCCTTTGCGAAAGAAATTGTGCGTCAAACCGGAAACTACCACTACCTGCTAGACATAGCCCAAGAAACTATGCCGAAAAGTGGGGCGTTGATTGTTGATGCGAATGGTCTACCGACGAACGATGACGAGGATTTGCTGGGCTTTATTGATGACGAAAAAGACGATCACGAACAGATCATGAGAACCGGATGAGCACAGTTGCGTCCGCCCTTGTTGGCGGACGTTACAATGATCTGGACCTTCTGACAGCCGCAGACAGGAATGATGACAATGCCGGAAGAGACTTTTGAGAATGGGCTTGAGCGGGGATATCCGATCCATGTGAGCCCGGATGCGTTTATTGCGACCGCCGAGCAGATGCTCCGTATTCGCGCCGCCAATCGTGGTATCCGGGAAGTAGCCATAAAAGATGCAAACGTGCCTATTGCCGGAGCCTTCCGGCACGATACCTTGATGCCGGTCATGGTCGATTACATGAACGCAGTGATCCTCCCGCACTCGGAGTTGAAGTTTGAGTCGGCGATGAACGACGAGGTAACGGCACGGGTCGCTGCAGGCATGGCTGCCGAACAGCGCCGGGAACCCGAAGTTAAGGATGTTCTGGCCGCCAGCGAGATGGTGTCCGAGCACCTGACAAAGACGCCTTTGTATAATGCCGAAAGCGAGGCTGGCGGACTGGGCGTGGAGACACGGCTCCGAACCTATGCCAGCACTCCCCTTTCCGTCACTTTGCTCATACTGGATACCGCGCTGGAATCTGCACATACGCTCTCAATGCGCCACCAGCAGTCCTCTCTGGGCATCGCCGAACCGGACGTGCTTGATCTGACCCCTGTGTGCGAGCTTCTCTCGGCGCTGCCAGTCGCAGAACGCCTTGTAAGTATCCCCGAACGGCTACAGCGGGAAATCGACCGGGTACTCCGTTCCGAAACCGCGGAGCCCACAGAGAATACCTACGACGCGCTGGACGCGACCTTGAGTCACCAAGACCATAATATCGTGCCGCCCGGCGCCAGCAACGGGATGGAGTGATGCGATGACATTTAATGTTTTCGATGCCGTTCAGCAACAGAACGAACAAATGCGCCAGCAGGAGCTGAACAAGCAAGCGGCCAAGACCGCTGCCCTGGCCGCCTTGCCAGTCATACGAACCATTTCAAAAGTGCTGGCAGCGTCTTTGAACGGTGAAACAATCAAAGACCCCAAGGGGACGGAACAGCGGGCCAAGGCCTTGCTGGACACCATCGGAGAACAATCGCTTGCGCTTTATGAGAAGCTCGGCAGTGTGAATGATAAACGCATTCTGCCCTCTATCACGGGGTCTGTGACCACGGTTCTGCAGAGCCTATATCGAAGTAACGGTGAAGCGGCTCTGGACGTTGATGTCGCTTCCCTGTTGGCAGAGGGGGCAAAACTGCCAGGCATTTGGAAGGATGAGCAGGTTGGCGATGATCTGGGGTCGCTACCGTTCCGGCGTACCATCGCGATGATGCAGTCCATGAGCCCGTTGATGGCAGCTTACCAGCGATTCGACTTCTATCAGCACAATAACCGCCAGCAAGTCCTGTCTGACCTTCAAAACATGCTCTGGACGACTGTTGACAAGTCATTGCAGTCTCATCCGGTCGTTGCGCAAATGGCGGAACCCGAAGTGGAAATGCTCAGGCGAAACCTCTTGTTGCGCAGTGGTGAGCTGTTGGCGGCGGCCTGGGACAACCAAGCGGAAATAGCAAAAGCACACATAGCCGAATGCACGACCGATGAGCGCCGGGCGTACAAAGCGAATGGATACCCAATTGATTCGGTGGTGGAAGAATTTGAGAGTGCTTACCTTATGCTGGAACAGTCTCTGGATACCACGCTGAGCAGCCAGTATGTGCTGCCCGACGCGGACGAAAACCCTTCCCCCTCCCCGGCCTGACCGCCGCGACGTACCGCGTTAAATCACGAACCGCTTGCCTCGGGAGCGCAAAGCGCGACCGGGGCTGTCGTCCAATAAGCGTAAGCGCCATTGGCGGCGAATGAACGCGACTTCAACTCCGCATGAAGCGGCCCCCAACAAGACAACGCTCACTTCCGTCAGCCACACCGACATCCACATGTTAAAGGCCCATTGAGGCCACGTAATCCTGCTCGACTCGATCGTTAGAGGTACAACCGTTGCCGGCAAGCATTCAAGCGCCACAACACCGGCAGAGATAGCACGGCGAGGACAAGGTACGACATAGGAGCATTGACAACAGGAAAGAACAGAAATGGCTTGGTGTCTCTTACAACCACCTGATACAACGCCGAGACGAGACTAGGCAAATGGGCGAGCAGCGCAAAATGGAGCAGATGAAAGGCGGCTATTGTGAACGCGGTACGTCGCACAGAGTGATCACGCAGAAACATGGATGGAAAAGGGACGCGCTTGGTAAGCCCATACATTTGGATAGCATCGAGCATCAAGCGCAAGGAGACATAGGTTCCGGCCAGCGCCCACCACAAAGCCACGACGGATAGCTCCCGCCATCGTGGATGTCGCGAGAGAGCATCAACACAATACGCCGCAGGTTCCGGGGAGAGAAAGCACAAGGCAGCGCCCAAAAAAGGTTCCAGCCATATCACAACGGAGCCCGCAAAGAACACCAAGGCCAGAACGCCCAATGCGATGCTGCTTATGCACAACGTGTGCTGTCCGGTTGGATGCATGATTGATTTTCCCTGCTACCGATCACCGACTCTGAATTTGGCTGCACGGCGTTTGAGCGACTATGCACTACAGTCAGATCCTCGTCGTTATACTTTGATATTCCATGTGAAATGGTAAACGAATTTCTGACAAGTAAGTGTAATCGAGCAAGAACACCGTGTTTGACTTACCACCACCCCCAATGGTGCCCGCCGATGCGCCGCCGGAGATGATTCAGCGACTTGAGCAACCGACACCGCTAAGTCGGGAATGCCTTGAGCGGGTATCGCGCACTTACGAGGTACACCCAGTCATTCTCTCGTTGATAGCGCGGGTTGAAGGCGGCTGGACGGGTGCAAAGATCGCAAACAAAGATGGCACCTACGATTTGGGCCTGATGCAGATCAACACGATTCACCTCGAATTCTTGAAGAACTACGGGATCACTGAAGAGATGCTTCGCAATAACGACTGCATCAATCTTGGCTTTGCTGCTTACTACGTCCGGAAAGTCACGACGAATCAAACGGCCGCGAACGCTTATGAGTACCTCCGCGCAATCGCGCGGTATCACTCGAAAAACGAGCCTCATCGGACCGTCTACGCGGACAAACTGATGGCCGAGTGGGAAAACGTGTCAAAAGCAATGAGTACAGGGGGTGAGTGATGGCAACAGCAACGAATGCCGGCAATGACCGGTGGATGGATAATCTGCTTGGCATTTCTGTTTGCATTGCTGTCGGGTTTGCTGGGCTCTACATGATCTGGCGCAGTCACAGTGACGTGATATTGCAAGTCCTATTCTATCTGGTGGGCGGCCTCTCGCATGGTGCCCAATATGTACCCTGGCTCTACCCGGAAGAGATCGGCAGCAGATTCTTAAACTGGTCACGGACGTTGTTTTCGGCCGATCCCTCTCAATATGGATGGCCTGCCGCGAAACTGATGATCCAAACCATAACTCACACTCTTACGTTGTTCCTGGTGCCGTACTTCTTGGCGCAACTTATCGTGTTCCGGAAAGTCCATGTCATCAATCGGTTTACCCGGAATTTCACCCTGAAAATGCTCAAGGAACGGAATGCCGAAAAATACGCACCCGTGGCCAGCGTGCAACACGAAGATATGCTCTCCCTCCCTTTGTATGAAGGCCCATGGGCAATGGCCCGGCAGCCCATTGACTACGCACTGTTGAACGAGTTGGTGGTCGTAAGGAAGAAGAGAATCGCGGTAAGAGCGTTGAGCATGATTGGCATGAATAGTGACAGCATCGACAAGTCCACACCGATTAAAGGCTGGAGCGAACAAAAGATTAAGTGGAACGTCGCAAAACGCCGACGGGTTATGCCGAATCCAGCCCAATGCCGCCTTGATATTGCAAAAACCGATGAGGTAATGCGAAGTCAACTTGGGGGGCTGTTTAATGAGAGCTTGCTGGATGAGTTTGAGCGATGTGTCCTGGCGATCCTGTACACCGCAAACGCTGCCGGCCTGAGCGAAGCCCGTGCGCTTGCCTTGAAGTACGCCAAGAGTTTTCGCCGACTCGATGCAAAAGGTAAGCATAACCCAACGATTGACGGCAAAAGCGCTGGGAAAATCATTGCCAAATATCGGGGCCACCCTATCAATGTGAGGGTCACTAAACGGCACGCTTACAAGACCACCGTTTTTATGGGGTTGCTCGAAGCATCATGGGATAAAGGCGTATTTATTGCCCCGGAATTCCTCTGGCTTAAATCGGTTCACAGAACCCTATTTTTTTCCCTCCTGCAATTGGGTGGTGACCGGCCAATTACGGAAGCGATGGGGCCTTGGGCTCACTACTACGTGGAAAAAAAAGTGGGTCGAGCGATTGAAACTCCATGTATCGAAGCAGCTACTGATGGCTTGGAAAACACCCTATTCGAAGAAATGTGGATTGGATCTGATGAAGGCACGATCGATGAAGTTGTTGCACGCAAAGCTATCGAAAATCCCGATGACGATCGATTCAGTCCAACCAAAGGTATTGACCTTTATGATCCACCGAGCACGAAAAAAGGGGCTTAGAAAGTGCCTGCTCATGGCGGCACTGAGCAACGTCTTGGTATCGGCCCCGGTTGCCGCATCGCCAGTCGAACTGCCGGCGGTAAAAGTGATTGAGCCGGTAAAGCGCGCGGCCGGCCAGGGGTGCGAAAACCCGGCTGCAGCAATGTGGGAATCACTGGATTTGAATACCGATTTGCTTGTGCGCAATTCAATTGGCAAGGCGCTGTTCAGCGCTTCGGTATCCGAGAAAGCTGAAGACGATGATGCGCGTGAGCGTGATCATATTGGTCGCAACAGCTACCCATTGCCTGAGTTTCTTACCGATTAGATCAACGTTGATGGGATGTGAAATGGGTTCAGCACAGAATCAGAAACTGAGAAGCCTGACATCTGATAAGGAAATTCCACATGAGCAGCTCTATCGCGACACCCGCCGCCCGATGGAAAAGGTGCGCGATACGTTGGCAGACTCCCCTGGTCTTGCCTCCGCGATAGTATTGATGCTTCTGCCCTTGGCTGCGGTCAGTACCACGTTTTTTGTAGTTGTCATTACTCCCATTTTGTTTTGGGTCGTCGGCTGCGTGAAGAGTAAAGAGCAAACGCTTCCGATCTACCTTCCGACAGAAGCAAATATCAAAGATTTGAACGATCCCAAGCCAGGCCGGAGAGGCTTTAACAAAGCAAGCGGCGAGTTCTTGATGGGCAACTTGCGACTGGCTAAGCGTGCCTATGAGATCTGGCTGACCTTCAATTATCTATGTATGCACCAGCTGATTATCGGGACAACGGGTTCGGGTAAATCAGAAACGATTGTGTCGCAGATTGCCAATTTCATCGCCAGCGGTAGTTCCGCCAGCCTGATCGACCCGAAAGCTGGCCCAAAGCTGGGATGGCAAATTTTCACTTTGGCACGTTTTTTCGGTCGGGAAGATGACTTCCGAACACTGAACTACATCAAGGGCAATACGAATAAAAAACTGGATCGAGCGATGAGGCGAGGCCACTGCGCCAACCTATTCGCATTTGGTTCATCTGAATCTATTACGCAGCTTTTGGTGTCTCTTATGCCACCCGGTGGATCAGAGAACAAACTGTTTTCTGAGCGAGCAATCAGCCTGGTATCGGCAACCATGCCTGCGCTTGTTGACCTGCGCGATAACGCCGGATTGAAGATCAATCCAGGGGTACTGCGAAAGGCAATGGAGTTCAAGGAGCTGGAAAAGCTCAAACGGGCAAAACCGATTTCACCTGAAAGTCGTGAAGCAATTCGGGCGTATCTCTCATCACTGTCAGGTTACCAGGAAAACCCGGTTGATCGTCAGGGCAACCCAACGGACAAACAAGACAGCGAAGTATATCGGCAACACGGATTTGCACAGGCATATTTCACCCGCGCACTGAGCACCCTGTCCGATAGCTACGCTGATATTTACATGGTTGGCCGTGGCGAGGTCAACTTCCTGGATCTCATTCTGAGACGCCGAATTCTGGTTGTTCTGATTCCCGCGCTTGAAAAAGCCCCGGAAGAAATGAAGAACCTTGGTAAGTTGGTGCTGGCGGGCCAGAAAAACGCTGTATCGACCGGGCTCCCGCCTTACATTGAAGGTACGAAAGCTGAGGTTTTGGACGCACTGCCGACTAATGCACCAATTCCATTCGGGCTATATATTGATGAGGCAGCCTTTGTGCTGATCGAAGGTATTGGCGCCCTCTTTGCGCAGGCGCGGAGCCTCGGGGTTGCCTGCACAGTGGCCGGCCAGGACGTGGCCGGCATGAAGAAGGAAAATGCGAACGAAGCAGAGCAGATTTTTGAGAACACAAAGACCAAGACCATAATGGCAAGCGAGGGGCTTGGCGAAACGCGGAAGTTGATTGAAGAAATTGCGGGCGAAGGCATCACGGCCGTTACGGCTGGCTACCAGATGGATGAAGGTGGCCTGCTTGGAAATTATATCGACAATCGAAGCGCGAGCTTTGAGAAGCGTGAACGGGTCAGCTCTCAGGACACGCGGTCTGCCCTGGTTGGTGAAGGTTTTGTGTTCTGGCGTGACAAAGTGATCCCGTGGCAGAGCTTTTACCATGGGCTTGATGAAGAGTCGATCATCAGTGATTTCCAGATTCTCAGATTACCAGATGTTGGTGAGCCTACCCGGGGGCCGGGCTTCAAGCTGCTACTCAACGACTCCCCGCTGGTGACCGCCATCAAGGACGCTGTTTCCAAAGGCCATGATCTTGGCTTGGAAAACAGCAATGTGATCCCGCAATTTAGCCTTGACGGCAGTCACCCTCTTGGAGAAGCAAAGTTTGACCTGGCAATGAGTCAGTGGCGGCAAGTTCTGAGGCACCTAAAGCGCGCCAAGGAAAAGCCTGCCGAATTGCCGGATAACCATCTTGTTGCCAGCGAAGGTTTGTTTATTGCTGCGCTAAGCATTCAGCATGACCAAACCGCAGTGGAAGATCTACGGGATTCGGAGGATTCGCTGGATCTGATGCCAACCACACAGGATCGGGACGAAGAGCAAGCCAATTTAGATGCCACCAGCTTGTTCGATACAGTGTCCACGCTTGACGATACTCAATGGCCGGATTCGTCTATGGAGCTCGATGGCCTGAGCGCATCCCTTAATGATGTCAGCGACAGCCTCGACATTCTCAACTCACCGCGACGGAATGTTCGTGCCGAACAAGGTGACAGCAGCCACTCACGACGTGCTGAGGTGGTGAAATCTGCCATGGCAGGCAAGGAAGATAGTTCGGCGACTGATGGTCTGGAAAAGCCAGTTGAGACAGAGGAAGCTCCATCCGTCCAGGAAACACTGGACGCTTTGGCAGGTTATCACCCTCCCGAATCCGAATCACCAGATGCAGAGATTCCAAAAGAACCTCCTACCCTTGTAGGCGAACCTACAAAAGCGTCGTCGTTGCTCAGTGGAAAAGAATGGGTGCTTGATCCCAATCGGCTGGCGGAGCGAGTTCAGCGGCCAATACACCCTGCGGAAATTGAGATTGCAGCCCGGGGCGGCGATTATGCCGGCCGCATTGAACGAGCATTGGGCACATCACTGGAAGAGAGTCGCCGGGTCAGCGAAGAAACCGCGGTCGCAATCGCAAAAAGCATTGGGTACCCGAAGCATATCGACAGTGTACCGGCCAAGTTAGAATCTCAGGAAGAACAGCGGGTCGTGATTCAGGATAGCAGCCGAACCGTTCGGAACATGAGAGCGTGGCTAAAGGGCTCCTGACAGCCGGGAGGGATTTGCTGTCAGGAGCTTAACCAATATGTCCATGTTGTTGGTCGCAACAACGTAATCATCGACCCCGGTTGAAACGATGGTAATGACCGGGGTTTTTATCACCTTGTTGAAGTCTTCGCCCTGATATTCAGCCTCAAAGATCGTACAAACCTGGCTTTTCAGGTAAGCGACCTGCGAACCATGGTGATCCTGGCATCGACGAAGAAGATCCTCAGCTATAGCGGCGTATCGCAGATCCATCTGTTTGCAGCCGGAATGTTCTGCAACCCGGTCAGCTACTTTAAGTGGCGCCTGATAATCAATCATTAGCCGCCATGGATTTTCCGCGACGTACTCGGGTGCGTTTTCTTGATGGTCTTCGACGACCTTGGATGCCATCGCGGCCGGAACCGCCCAATCCGCCAGCATCTTGTGAATCGCTTGAAGTTGCGCCAGCCTGCGGGTATGCGAATGAATGATGTCGGCTTTACCTACCCCTATCCCTTCAACAGTGGTTAAGGCAACGGGGTTATTCAGCATCATGTGCATGGTCCTGTCACCGAATCGCTTGACCAGGCGAGATGCAAGTTCAGGCCCGATGCCCTCAATGTGTCCGGCGGAAAGGTAGCGACGAATATCCTCCGCTGTTGTCGGCATGGTGGGCGCATAGTCAACGACCCAGAACTGCCACCCATAGGCGTCATGTTTTCGCCAGTAGCCCTTGATGAGAAGAGCCTCGTTCTCGTGAATATTGCCGGATGTGAGAACACATGAGAACGAATTCGGAGAGTCCTTACTCCGGTTTAGGGAATCCTCTGCGGCTTGAAACCGGAATACCTGGAAATCGTCTCGTTGCACAAGGAGGCTCGCGACGAATCCGACATAGCTTTTCATTGTCGCCATAACCCCTCCCCTGCCATTGGCCGGCGATCAGAAAACAATCAACCGAGGGCAGTGTAGCACAAAGGATACATTCACTCGGGTCCCTCTTTCGTTTCAACATTGTTCACTTAGACTATTGGAAGATGAAATGTTCCAGGAGAGACCCGTGAGCGCGTTTGAGAAGCAAATTAAAGAGGTCATGGCGGCAGTAGACGCACTACCTCAGCGCGCGGTGATCCCGGATGATGTAGCTGTTCGATGGGCGAAAGAGATCATCCGGTTTGAACCCGAGCGCGCTGTTTGGCACGCTCGCCGAGCAGGCGTTATCGGTGGTTCCGAAGCGGGAGAATTTGTGCTGGCTGCGCTCGGAGAGCGGCCGGCATACAAGGATTTGGAGGGCATCTGGCGCCAGAAGATGCTCCTGGATTTGCCTGATTACCCGAACATCTACATGAAGCGCGGCACGGCATTGGAGCCCCTGGCCCGCGCAGTATATCTTCAAATGACAGGCCACCGGAGCATTCTGGATGCGCCGGATGTGCAGGCCGCGTTCTCCAAACCTCACAAAGAATATGCCCATATTGGCGGGAATCCGGATGAAGTTGCCGTAGCCAACGGCCTGCGAGTTATCACCGATTTCAAGGTTCGGAATCGGTTAGACGAGAACCAGGGCCTCTCCGTGATTAACGGTGCCCAGCTTCACTGGTATGGCCTAATCCATTTGGCGAATACTGGCACAGCCGTCGATGGATATTGCCTGGCGGAACTTGATCTGCCGCCAGAAATGATGGACGACCTCATGAAAAATCCACCCAAAGACTGGACGGCTTTGGCAAAGGACATTGCCCGAATCAACCGTCCGGGCTTTGGCATGAGAACCAGATATTTCAAACATAACCAGGGTCTGGGAAATAACTTAATCAACCTGACGAAGCACTTCTGGGAAACGTATGTGCTGACAGGCACACCGTACAGAAAGCCGAAGCCCAAGCTGCCCGACACGTTCACCAATGAAGATCGGAAGGTCGTGGAAAATGCGCACAACGAGTTCCTGACCCACAAGCTGGCAGAAACGGTTGCTAAAGAGAATGCCGAACGAGCACGAAAGACACTGATCTCTGTGGCCGAGAAGTATGCGCTGACAGATTGGCCGTTTAGCGTTTCCGGGGTGAGCAGTGGCATTAGCCGGCGGTTTAACACGGAACAGGCGGCGAAAGATCTGTTGATGAAAGGAGTTGACCCCCAAACCATCACCAAGACGCGGGGCCGGGCCGACGTTGAGCGAATGATTCAGACGCTGGAAAGTCACGGCTTGTTGACAGATGCGCATTTTCAAACGGATTGGGACACCCGGGCGGTGCAAGCTGCGCTCAAAGAGCATGGCTTGAGAATGGAGGACTACAAGACCCAGAACGTCCGGATAGGTCTGTCACAAAAAAGTGCGGATCAGCCGGTAATCGCCACCCTGTCGAAAAAGATGGCAAACCATATCGAGAGTTTTGATCCGCTGGCGACGGACACAACGAATCTGCAAGCGGAGCCCGATATTGAGAATATCGATGAGCCGGAAGCCGCAAGCCATTTGAAACTGGCATGACCAGCCAAAACAGTCAGTCGAGAAAACGGGACATGATTCAGTCAATCAAGCATTGGTCCGATCGCCTGAAGACAGGGCTTCGGGATACCGCGCGGTTTATCGCGGAGTTTGGCTATCCGCTGGGCTGCACCACATTGGGCGTAATGGGCGTTTGCGCGGTTACCGCTGGGGTTATGGGACACAGTTCCGAGCATCCATTGGTTGCAGAGGAACTTAAAGCTATGGCGGTTGTTCTTGGTGCAACCGGTATGGCTACAAGCGGCCCACTCATCGCCATCGGCGCCTGGTGTGAACAGTTAATGGAAAAGCTGGACATCAAAGAACGTCAGAATGCCGTCTGGAACGACGAAATGCACAGTGGTGACGCCAGCACTGAGATTATAAGACTTATGAGCACCCGGGAACGGCGATCACTGATCGAAAAGATCGTGAAAGGCACACCAGCCGAAGCCACATTCCATCGATTTGCTGGTGAAAACGAGCGTTTGAGTAGAGTTGCACATGGGATAGCGTCATCTGATTTACAATTTG
This sequence comes from Marinobacter lutaoensis, assembly GCF_001981305.1. Taxonomy (GTDB): domain Bacteria; phylum Pseudomonadota; class Gammaproteobacteria; order Pseudomonadales; family Oleiphilaceae; genus Marinobacter; species Marinobacter lutaoensis. The sequence continues at coordinate 24,793 of NZ_MSCW01000009.1, forward strand.
GTCAGAATTCAGACGTGCGGATGACGCCAGCTTGATCAGTTTTTAATCAAACCGGTGAGAGCTTGGTTGTCCGTCACTTATGAATGTTTTCCACAGAAATACCCACCGAAAATGTGGATAAAACACGGTTGGAGTGAGCAGATGACCAATCTCAATAAGAGTTCAGGAGATAAGCGGCCACCGATCACACTGTTCAACGCAACGGATCGGTACAAATTCATCAAGAACGAAATGGCTCAGCTTGGGCCAAAAATTGAAGAACTGAAAGAATGCGCACACCCCGGTGTTTTCGACATTCATATTCAGTATTCGATGCTCGTAACAGCAACTCAAGGTGCCGCTTCGAAATTCGATAGCGGCTCGGTTCAGAAACTGACAACGAAAGATCTCGCGATGCTGGAGAATCTGCAAATTCTTGTTCTGGACTTTGCAGATATTGTCAATGAGGCCCGAGCCGAATTGCTACCTGAATAAACAGGGGCAGCAAATAACGCTAGGAGTAGTGCGATGTACGACAAGACGTATGCAATGACGACCGGTGTATCGGTTAGCCAAAAGGAAAAATCATCGAAGCCGTGGTCGGAGAGAATCAAAGCCGCTCATCATGGAATGGCAAAATACTTTGCTGAGTACGGCACCAAAACCGGGCTTGCAGGCGGCACACTCCTGGTCATGGCCGGCGGAGCCACACTGCTCAGTGCGGCTACAGCGACCACGCCGGAAGCCGTCGAGGCAGCCAGATCTGCGAGCTCGGCTATGATTCTCGGTGGCGTCCTGAAAATTGGCGCCATGAGCATTGCCGAACACGTGGCCAAGCTGCATTTAAATGGCATTGACTCGCTTTTTGAAGGCGCCGCAGCCAAAGATACAACAGCTTCTCAAAAAGGCTCCGGCGCAACTTTGCAAGACGATCCCATTCTGCAAGACCCGCGGTTCAAGCGGGCACTGGTGGCCACATTTCGGGATCTGCAGAATGATCCTGAAACCCGAGCCAGCGTCGTAGAGATGTTGCAAAACTCGAAGCAGGCTCGCAAAGCTCTTCTGAATGCGCAACGGCAAATTGAGGAGGCCGATAAGGCCCGGCAAGTTTCTGCTGTCACACAGGGCGCCGCTGAGCAGTACCATGGTGAAGAAGAGCGCCCCGAAGCCCCCCGTTTGCATTAAGCACAGCACGGGGACGACACACGTCACACGTCGTCCCTGTGTATTGCCACCCTTCGCCCCTCATAGATTAACCTGCCCTACCCGGTCTTCCTGTTAGACTTGGGCAGTAAGGAGAGCAAATGAACACACCACAACAAGACGCTCCCCCCCCTAAAGCGCACTGGTGGACCAGGTGTAAGAAACAGATGGCCAAAACTAAGCGCTTTGCAAAAGAGTTTTGTGCTCGATCTTCCGGCGTGGTTGGAAAACTGTACTACGCATCGATGCTCGTGGGAGGCCTGGCAATCGGCGCCACTGCACTTGAAGTTCCCGGGGCATCAACAACTATGGTGGTTGCTGTTGCGACAACAAGGTTATTCAAAGCACTCTGGGACCACGTTAGAGATCTGAAAGATGCGGCCGAGGACCTTGAAAATCAGGAGAACGACGCCCGGATCGTAGCGCGCATGGATCAGACCACGTCTGAGCTTGAAGAACTGCGGAAACTCGTCGAAGAACAGCGGAACGTGATCGAAATGCAAGCCAAGGCGAGTCAGAAATTGGAAGCCAGCCTCAGCGAAAGCGATGCACGCATGCGTGAGCTTTCCGCAAGTCATGACAATCTGATCGCCGTGCTCAGACATTTTGTTGGCGACGACACTGACAACGAAGTTCAGCAGCAAGCCAAGCGGGCGTTTCGGTTGAAGTATCAGTCGGAACTTGACGCTGCAGAGAAAACTGGGTTGATTGAGCGTGTATCGTTTGATCCAGAGCGCGACAACTTTGTGCGATATACCGGTGACGGTAGTGACGATCCAGGTCTATCAGAACCGGAAAGTGAGAACGAGCGGGTTACTATGTAACCCGTCAGAACTACCATCCCCTATTCTGTGCGTGGGGGTGCCGAAGTCTGGCCATTATATGTCGGTGCTACGCCTTCAGTTGCTTCTGCTTCCACCCACATCATTCTCAGCGTTACGCGGAGTGAGCCTGCCAGATCTGAAAGATTGCCGGAGCGATTGATTAAGTCATTGAGGGCATGATTTGAGGCGGGCCTGGGGGCATATCCCGCCAACACACGAGCGCGATTCAGCAATTCATCAACCCGGGATGATTCGTCGAAGGGGTCTGGCAAACCTACGGGTTCTGCGGCCAGTGAATAGTGCTCAGAAGCCATCTCGTTCCTTCTCCATAATGTTTGCTGCGACCTGCGCGAGCAGAAGAACCTTGGTTCGTTTGGTCTTCCACTTTTCGAACTTCATTGCCAAATGCTCGGCCTCCATCTGAACCAGCTGAGCCAACGCATAGGCATCGTCAACGGCAACTTGCGATAACCAGATGGCGTCCCGTTGACGGTAGTGAGCCAGGTTGTACCAGAAATTTTCGTTCGATGTGACCTCGGGTACCGGCTCGCCCATCGATTCGGCAAGAAACTGATCCACGTCGGTCGCCTGAGACCTTGCACGACGAAACTTGATGTGATCGTCGAGTGCCTTCATGGCCATCCCAAATTCCATATCATCGAGCTGGGCCTGGGTAGCCTGTCTGAGCTCCTCCGGCGTTGTTGCCGCTCTAGCAAGCGCGTCTCCATGAGTCGGTGCATCCACCATGAGGTACTGAATCAGATAGTCAGCCCTTTGATCGTCGGAAAGACCATATTCATCCGGCTGAATTGATAGCGTGAGTTTTTCATCGCTGATGAGTATGGACGGGTTTAGGATTTCCGGAATAGTCGCGTCCGGGCTACCGTTTTGGGCAGCAAGTTTTCGAAGTTGGAGGAAGTCTTGGTTAGCAACCTGTGCTGCCCGGGACGCAGTACCCATCATCTGAGCCTGCATCCCATCGGCATCTGTTGGTACAGAGTCTGGCGGCGAAATAGCGTCACCGATCAATTCCCCGCTATCCGAGACGAATCGCCCTGTAGTAACGTATTGATAGCCCCAACCCAGCGAAGACCTGGGCTTCAGACTGCTTACCGTGCCATAGGCCAGTGATTGGCATCCGCCATGAGCATCCGCAGTAGCATTGGTTGCTTTTTCCGTGCTTACCGTTTGTTCAACCCCGACGTTGGTAGATGCAGAGCCAACCATGCTGGCGACAAGATTCTTGGTTGTACGCTCAATCTGTCCAACGATCAGGCTTGACGATTTTCCCACACTGGTCTGAATCTGGGCTTGAAGCATGGGGAACCCCACCGGAATTGGGCTCGTGTAGATACCTTCGTTGATTGCCCGGCCAATGGCTTGCTCACTGATTGTCAATGCAGACTGAATCACACCGAAAGCACCGCCAGCAGCTCCAGCGCAAACGCCACAACCGGCGGCGAAACCTGCAGCAAAACCAGGGGTAGCTTGTCCAGATAGCGGCGCAAGGGCTATTGCGATGCCCACAGCGAGTGAACGGACTGGGAATCTTCGGCCTGACATCACTTACGCTCCTGTCGTACCTGTGAAGCAAGTATCTGCGACATCAACAGCGTCTCGTAGCGTTCTAGCTTCCAAAGTTCGTAATCCATCACCAGATGATCGGCCTTTACCATCGCCAGGTCTTTTTGCAGACCTTCCGGCTCTTTGGTGGCCGCACTCGCGACCGTGGCAGGATCGTTCATGCGATGGGTGGCCATGTGCCTGATCAAATCCGAATACGCCACTTTGCGGTTTTCAGCCACAAAGGTGTCGTATTCTTCAGGCGACATACGCTCAAGTATTGATGCGAACCAGGAATCTTCAGGAAGATCCAGGACCGGCGCTTCGTAAGCAAGCAGGTTTTGAGAGATGCCCTGGGCAATGGACAGTCGCATGTTGAACAAATCGGCGTCCACGTTCTTCTTGATTTCAGAGGGCGTGGAAGGGCTCTTGATCTTACGGGCCGGCTGAGGATTCAAAGTGAGGTTCAACGCCCGGGATGCGGTTTGAAATTCCTCTGGCGACATGGCACCGATGTCATCTGGCCCGGCCAGAACATTCATTGGCGCCGTTTTGATTTCTGGGTTGTCCCGGATGAGCTTGCCTACGAGAGCACCAAAGGCTACCTCTGCGTTAGTGGTCTCCGGGTATTGGCTGGGCGTTTCGTTGTAGGTAATGACTGCTCGTGTAAGCTCTTCCTGCTGCGCGCCGAGCAACATATCAGCAGCCTGGGTGTCGCCTGTGCGTTGCACGTACTCACATTCGTTGGTTGCATGGCGTGAGGGAGACGTAGCATTCAGATCTTGACGGATAGACTCTTCAATTGCCGGTTGCATCAGAATCTGGCTAGTTAGCGCTTTCTCCATCGCGGTAATGGCCGACACCACTTCCTTCGCCATCTTTGCTTCGGAGGCCATGACCTGGGCCGACGTTTTATCAAAGCCAAGCTGAAGGGCTGAGACGATGGCTGCCGAACCACCTGCCACCAACATAGTCACATTGGATGCCCCACTAGAAATCGTCCCGATACAAGTGCAGGCGTTCGCCGATGTCGGGAGGACAGAAAACGCACTCACAGCAGCCGCCAGCACACAGATTTTTACACCAAACCGTTGTTTCGCCATAGCAGCATCTCCAGATCAGCGGCGCAGGCCGGGGTTGTAATTTGGAGTCGGAATCGACTGGCCACGGGATTGGGTCGTGTATTGCGATCCGGGCAGGCGATCAACGTACATATCGCCATCGACCTGTATCTTATCGCCACTGTACGTGGGCAGATTTTCAGTCAGGTCCCCCATCACTTTGTCGAAGTTGATACCCAGTTCTCGGCCACTGTCATCTACTGTGATCAGCGAATTGCTGCGCCCAAGGCTAACCGACAACTCCCCGAGGTCCATCGGCGCCGAAATGGACACTCCGATTTTAGAGATACTGTCGTTGATGTAATTGTCCACAGCCTGGCACGCGGCTTTTTCCAAACTGCTCAACAATCCTTTAGCCAGCGCGGTCACCGCACCAAACCCAAGATTCGCACCATAATCGCTGATACAGCCGGCTTCTTCTGCATCGAAGTCCGGCAGGTTTTCAACCACCTTCTGAGCCTTACCGCTGGCGATGGCGGAATTCGTCTCACGATTAGCCTCACGCAGCTTGCTGAGAATTTCACACCCGGCCCCAGAAGGCAGGGGTCCAGCTGCGGCGCTGGAAGGGGCGACGGAAAGCGCCGATGCTGCCATGCTCACAACCAGAATCATGGAGACCCCTGCTGCGGAGTGGCCCGCTTTATGGAACAACCGAATCATAGTGAAAGCCTCCTGTTATCAAGTGCGACGCGCCTTCGCGGACGCACTTGCGCGTTCGATGGCGTCAAGGACGCCTTCGACACGCTCATGCGAAAAAATACGAGCGATTAGCCCGGCCCGTTCGAAGGCCAGAAAACGCTCAAGCGCCAACTGCGCCGACACCTTCACCTCGCCCCCTGGCGAGGTGGCTACAAGATTGGAAACAAGGTCGAGAAACGACGAGATAAACTGCGGTCGAAGCTCGGCGTTAACGTGCAGCAGCATCATGGCGGTTGAGCCATGTAAATATGCCATCAGCTTTAGCGTATCCTCGGGATTCTCCCGCATGTACTCCGTCACACAGGGGTGCTGCCTGACCAACGAAATCAATTCATCCAGAACATCCATGAAGTCCGGATGCCCTTCGATGACCCATGATTCCTTCTCATCAATGAGCTTCACGACCTTTTCGGCGACCCCATCAATTCGTCGCCAATATGTGTGTTGACCAACGGTGTGTGTTGGCGTGCTTTGGAGTTCAGGGTTCGTCAAACAGTCCACAAAAAGCGACTACCTATGTTGCGTATTGGAAATTGTGGTTGCAGGAATCGTTCACAGACTCCGATCTGGTAACCAATTGCTGCATAATATACCCCATGTGATTTTATAAATGTGAGACTGTAGCCATGGAGCAATCTTCAAAACAGGTTAAGTGGAGCGAGAAGGAAGCACGCTGGGATGAAGGTGCGACCGCGCAAGAGAAGCCGGGAAAGGGTAGCAGTCTGCTGGGTTCCGGCCTGCGCAATGTAGTGCGCGCTGCCGTCAAGCTCGGAGCGTGGGATGTGCTGGTCCGGGATGCAAAACGGATCAAGCCGCGCTACCCCAAATTGTGGCGTGATCTGTGGGGGCTGCGACGAACACTTCGATCCGCCGAGCCCACTGGCCCGATTACCGCCGGCAAGAGCGTCGCGGTGGCACTATCTGTCACCATTATCACCGTGTTGATGACTGGGTACTTCGCACTCCTGCTGGTTGGTTATATTCATGGCCGAAATGTTGACCTCGCAGCACTTATCGCCACTGGAGCCATCTGTATCGGAGGTGCGTTTCAGGCCGCTTGTTATTGGAAGGTGTCTCACATCCTCAAACGAAAAAGCAGATCGTCAGCCCCCCAGAGCCTGACCATTCAGCGCGGCGATGAAAAGCCAGCGAAAAATTCACGCGGGTAAGCAAGATGATGGATAAACACCACAAGGCATCGTTCAAATACACGAAATGGGCGTTAGCCCTTTTCGTCATTCTGGCCGCATCGACTGGTCATGCCCTTGCAGACGTTCCGATGGATGAACGGGCGTCAGTGACCGGCGGTTACGGAGCATGGATGTTGTCATCCCTGTTTGAAAGCGGGTCACTGAATGATATGCCAGCCGACAAAGGCATTGTCGGGGCTGTCATCACACCGTTTTCCCTGGTTTGCGCGATGGTCGTTGTTTTGGTGATGATGATCAAAGGCGTGCAGCACGTCCTGATCGCAGCTCAGGCAAGGGATATTGAACAAAGCCCAATCAGTATGACGTGGGCACCCATTCACATGGTTTTTGCGGTCGCACTTGCAGTTCCCCTACCCTGGTCCGGCTACTCTATGGGGCAGTACGTCGGTATTTGGGTGGCCGAACAGTCGAATCTTCTTGGAAACCTGACGGCTGAGCGGTCGGTCGATTCCAGTGAGTATGGCCTTATCACCGAAATTCCGCTGCCCGGTGTTCGGACAACGGTTCAAGGGATTGTGGATGCACATGTGTGCAAGGCAATGTTCAATGCCCTTGGGCAGTATATGGAAAGCCAGGGTGGATCAGGTGTACAGGTTGAACCGGTTGTCGTTTCAGATTCTGACACGTTAACCCGGCTTGTGGGGCCGGCATCAAAAGGATTCTCTGGGAATGGAGAGCCCAAGCGAAACGGGGTGACGTTCTCTATCACCCGGACTGGTACTGCGGGCAACTTTGTAAACAGTGAACGTGATGCTCTGGACTTTTGCGGCAGCGTCGTCGTCGAGTACGACGCATACTTTGGTGATACACAAGTCTGGCAGCGCCCTCCACAACCAGCGCCTGATGGATCGGGCGGTCAGTGCGCTGGCGGCATCCTATGTGGTGAAGAGGATGTTACCCGAAACGAGGACAAGCGTGTTGTAGCTCAGGCGTTCCAGGGAGCACACGAACAATTGGAAAGTCTGTTCGTTGACCGTGCTGTGAACGGATCAGGTCGAATTGGCGCAGCCGTCGATTACCTGACTTGGGATGTGGATCTGTATTTCGAAGCACTCACCGATCCAGATAAGATGGAGGCATATCACCAATCTCAATATCTGGAAGAACAGCAAATCGAACGTGCTGCGTTGGCCATAAAACAGGAAATTGATCGCCTTCAATCGGATGTTGTACGAGCTTACATGACGGCGATTGACCAACTTCGGTCACGCAATCAGAGCACTGGTGACAGCTTTCAGGATGCTGTAATGAGAACTGGTTGGACGGTGCTCGGTCTTTATTGGTTCCAGCAAAATGTGTACAACTCCGCTGTGCTCGATTCGGTCAACTTTAATGCGACCGCAAGAATTGGGGTTGGTGAGATTATCCGCAGCCTTGAAGCAGCGACGGGTGATGCTGAGTTTGCAAACCGCATGGCGAACCGCCTCACCGAATATCGCCGGGCCGTAAACCGCAAAATCATGAACACCCGTCTGGACCCAAACCCTCTGCAATATGCGGCGTCTGGCTATAGCGCAACGAGCAACACCATTGCGCTAGACGAGAAAATTCGTGCCAGTCAAATGCGTGAAGAATTGCCCACGTACCTGGAATCGCTTCTTGATAGCGGCGCTCAAAATCAGGGCGCGGTTCTGGGAGATGGTGATAGCTTTGGCCCTGACGTAGTTACATCAACGCTTTTCCGGGATTGGATCTTTCCGAGTGTCGTCGGCACGATGATTGATAAAAACCTGATGACATCTCTGGTCAATACCGGACACAACCTGATCGCTATTGCAGGTACGTTTTACTCCATCGAACTGATGGCACGATCAACCAGCAAATGGGCCGAAAATAAAGCCAGCCAAGGCTTTTTTAATAAAGTAACGTCGTTTTTCCTTAATCCGATAGATAGCGCTGCCGGAGAAGCAATTTCACCGTTTGCTACATCCTGGATCGGCTTCTTTCTTGTTGAGCTCCTGAATGACATCAAACCGGTGTTTCTGTATCTATTCCTGCTGGGATTGTTCCTAGCCTTTTATTTGCCGGCAGTCATTATGATTCAGTGGTTGATTGGCCTGATCCAGTGGTTGATCTATGTGATTGAGGCTGTCGTGGTGATCCCTTTGTGGTCAGTTCTGTTTGCAAGTGATATGGGACAAAAAGCATTTGCTCCTCAAACCGCACAACAAGGTTTGATTCACCTGCTGTCCATCCTTTTTTATCCAACATTGATGATTATCGGTTTTACTATCGGGATTAAGGTGTTGGATCTTGCCGGGATATTTCTCATTGACTATATACTCATTGGCTTCTTTGGCATCACGTCTGGTTACACTTTTGGGCCAGTTTCGACCGTAGCGGGATTGACGATTCTTGCGATTATTGTGTACCAAGTTATCATGCGCATTTTCAGCGGAATGTTGGAGCTGAATGATCGGGCGATCAACTGGATTGGTCAGCGTCAGACCTTCGGTGAGAACAGCGTTGAGCAAGCCGTTCGCTCTGGTGTCGTTGGTATTATTCAGCGCACCGAAGGCATTGCCCAAAAGAACGGTCAGAGACGGGATCGGCCTGGAACCAATAAAGCTCCGGGCGTTGATAGAGCCTAGGATTCTTTAAAAAAGTGAGCCTGAATTCATGGCGCCCGTAGGTTTCCTTACTGGCGCCATTTTTTTTCACTTGTATTCTTGGTATTAAGAAGAGTTACAACGCATAGTAATTGAATCAGGAGTCTGCTATGCCTGCAAAAAAACAAGCCTACGCATCAAATGACAGCCTCGCGGCCGGGCTCACTGCATCATCCAGCATGACCGATATTGGGCGCACATTGGGGCGCACCGCCCCCGACAGCTCTGTGCGTTTAGCAGCCATGCTCGAACGGGGTAATGGTTGGGATCAAGTACGCAACACCCATAACATGCTGATGGGATTCTTGTTCGTATGCGCTCTGATTGCAGGCGTCATCTATACGTTTAAGGATTCGTCGGTTGCAGGCATCTTTGGCCTGATTTTGGTGATTGCTGGCCCATTCTTTTTATTCGCCGTGGGCTTTGCGACCGCCATGCAGATGACCAGCTATGTTCCGATTCGATTTCGGGCACGCTGCATTCCGGTGGATGAACCGAACATCCATGCCGGCCAGATGCTGACCGGGCACCCAATGACCGAGCTTCTCTTTGTCATACCAGTCAAAGTGATCGCTCTACTGATCATGCTGCCCTTTTGGATGCTCGGATCATGTCTTGAGGTTCTTCGTGTTATTGGCCTCAACCTGATCGGGAAAAAAGCATCGTACCGTGGCGATCAAGGCAAATACTACGACAAGGTTCGTCGCCAGTATGCCAAGGTATACCACGAGAAAGGCGTTGCTGCTGCGATGGAGTATCTGCGCCTGGCCTACAGCGGCCTGCTCACTCCAATCGGTGTGGAAATTCCACGAGATCAGTGGTTCGGTGAAGGATACAAACGCTGGCTGTCCCCGATGATCGAGCGTCATGGCCCGGTTGATATGTACTGTACCGGAGAGCCTGGGCAATCATCTGAACAGCTTCGGGAAATGAGCCGGTCAACATCCGACAAGCCGGACAAAAAATACGATGCGATTTGAGGATCGCAGCAAGCAAAAAGCCGACACCCATGGTGCCGGCTTTTTTGTATCAGCCCATAAACTGAGAAGCTATGCTTCGATACCTTTCTCGCTCAGGATCGCCTGGCAGAGCATCATTTGGACCGGTCGATTCCAGATCAGTAGTTGCCGTTGCTGAATCGTCCACAACAACCTGAGCTTTTACTTGAGGGTCCGAAGATGATTCCAGCAACCAGTTGTCGGAATCTGATTCAGAATCATCCAGTTTTGGCGCACTTGCGTTTCCGTGACCGCGCTGGAAAACACCTCCCGGGTGTCCGAGCCCCAGTTCCGACAGCGAACCAGGATAACCACCATTCGGTGATAGCAGCATTGCCTGGCACATGATCCGCATTGCTCTGTGCACGATCATGGTTCGCTCAGTTCGCCCTTTTGCCAGAATGCTCTTGAGAACTCGCAACTCATCTTGCGAGTACCCAACGCACCCCGACGGACCGCCGATCATGACTCGAACAGGCTTCAGTTCATCGGACACAATCACCTCCGCAAACGCATCAGAGCGCGCTCAATTTCAACATTCCGCGAGCATTCGCGAACTCATCCATCACGATAAAGTTAGGCAATTGCTCCCAGTCTTTGAACAGATTTCGGCATAGCAGCGAACCTCCACCTACGAGCAGAATGGCCTGATACTCGGAGAAATTTGGAATCCGCTGTTTCACGAAGGCCTTGATTTCACTGACCGTTTCGGAAGCTGCCTCATCGATAATATGTTGAACGGGAATCTGGCGTTGGAAGCTGCGCCCCTGATCGTCTTTGTCATAGTGTGGGTAGGTACCCGAAGCCATGACCTGGTTGATTTTCCACTCAGGAATACCGCCTACAGGAATGCCCTTGGACTCCAAGTAAGCCGCCAGCTTGCGCTTCAGTGGTTCAACGATGTCCATGGTCCCCCTCTTGAGCGTGCCACTGGACGCTTGCCGAATGCGCATATCCTTGGTGAGCGTCACCACATCAAAGGTAGATCCGCCAAAGTCGAGCACTCCGATAGGCGCAAACACGTCACTCAAACCCTCACCAACATTCGGAACAAGGAAGTCGAACGCAGCTGCAACTGCTTCCGAAATCACATCCGAGCGAATCACATTGGCTACCTGCTGAGGCTCATCCCTGTTATTCACAACCATTTTCACCGGCTTCAGCATGGACTCTTTCTGGCCGAGAATCAGATCTTCATTTTTCGAGCCATCAGTATTAAAAAAGTCCCGAACCGGTAGACTGGTAACCAGAATGACTTGCTGATCTGGTGTAACACCACTTTCCCGCAAACCATGATTCACCAAAACCCGGTTTGCATCCGTAAGGCCGTAGTCGCCTGTTCTCAAAGGAATCGGCTGACTTACGTGCTCATCAACAACAAACCGCTCGCCATTTGTCTCGTACATGTTGGCGTAGCCACCTTGCATGTCGGTGATCGCCTCACTGGAGCTGCCGAGAATTGCCGGGTATTTCAGCGTCCGGATTTCTCCTTTTTCCACCCAGGCAACCTTGTGGTAGTTGTACCCATTATCTACAGCGCGTCGAATCGGCTTCATACAAACCTCAATATCTGCGTCCTTTGAAATGATCCCAGCTCCATTTGCGAAGCCGGACCTGATGTTTTGAGTGAAGGCGCCAATAGCCGCCATTGAAAAAGAATCGGAATCGGCGCGTAATATCGGCCCACCGATACGCCCGCTTCCGCATTCGATAAATATCCAAAGCAAAGTTGAGCAAACACAGATTTAGAACTGTGCCGTAAGGGAAAACAGTAAGAAATAGGAAAGGAAGAACACCCATTATGCTGAAAAAATTGCCAACTGACGCACGCTGAGATTTGTGCGCCCAAATAATGGGGTCTCCATTTCCTTTTTTTACAAGATGCAATTTCATGAATCTGCACCCTCTTCAAATACGACCTTGTAGTGGTCGTCGAGACTGTGGTCGTCGAGACTTATGCGGGACGGGCTATCTGCTTTAGATGGTGAAGAGTTTGAGTTTTCGAACTCAGCTTTATATCGGTCATAAAGCCCTTGATCGATACGCCCTGCCTCGTACAGATCGTCCACATCACGCATTAATGGACGACCGTATTGCTGCACGAAGTCGCTCATTACCGCCGTGATATGTTCGCCTTTTGTTTCATACAACTGCCGGCGCATATCATTGTTCAGAGCAAGGTATTCCCGAATCGCAGCCCGCTTACCATCAACTGTCGGAATCAACTCCTGGTAGATCAATACCTGAGCGGCTCCGATAAGTCCGGCCGTCGCCCGGGCCTGCTCCTGGAACGGGAATACACCCACCATTCGGGACAGCATCTCAGCCACCGAGTTGACATGCACAGTTGTGTATACCCGGTGCCCGGTTTCTGCGTTGTGAATGGCTCCCGCGATGGTTTCTGCATCACGGGCCTCCCCCAAAATGATGTCGTCAGGATGTCGGCGCAACGAGTTCGCAGTAGCGTGTGCGTAGTCCTTCAACATGACGTAAACATCAGATTGAGCAATGCGCCCCGTGCGCCCGGGAATAGCTCTGTAATCGAATTCGATGGGACTTTCATAGGTCAGAACGCGGCGTCCTTCGGGCGCCGTGAGAATCCGTTTAACGACTGCCCCTATCAATGTCGATTTACCTGATCCGGTTGCGCCGCCAACGATCACAATTCCTGTTCTCGGAAACAGCCGCTCAATAAGGTCTGAGGGCACTTTAAGGTCTTCCAGGCTTGGTGGAACCTGGGCAATCGTTCGCATCGTAATGTCGATACCTACAGGTGAGCCATGCAGCCCCATTGAGGCGGTTGCGTTTACCCGGAACCGATAGGTGGTATACCGATCTTTTCGGACGGTATAAGTGAAATTGTGATCGTCCGCTTTTTGCAATGTCGCCGCAGCAGATTGTTTGTACATGCGGTTGAGGATGAGTTCGATCGATTCGACATCCAGCGGCCTTCTGCCGACGGTTACAATTCGCCCGTGGCGCTTGACCGCAAGCATCTCTCCATCCTGAAGAAGAATGTCGTCAACACCCCACTCGTATAGCTGAATCAAAGCCTGATCGAGTTTTTCAAGCGTCAACGGGTGATCGTCATTGATTTTGGGAATTTGTTCTTGATCCGACATACCGGTATAGCTGCCCTAATCTATTCACCAAAAACCGGCATTTGAGAACTGCCAGTTCCAGAGTTTCCCGGTCCCAAGTAGTCGCTTGAGGCAAACACGGGCTGGGCCTGGTGCTCTTCGAGGGAAACCCACAACGCATCCCAGTGATTCAGACTGTTGAAGGTGAGCGGCACTGCTACCGAGTACACCGTGTCTCCGGCGTTGATTACCTTTCCACCATCAGCCGTGGTCATTTCAGGCTCAGAACCAACCATTATTGGTCGCTGAACGATTTGCCTGGACTCCAGGATGCGGTAGGTAATACGGCCTCGGATGTCTTGAACCAGCTCATTCAATGAATTGGTCCATGAGAGTTGCGCTTGTTCAAGCCCGGCCTTCCAGCCTTCGTCGATGGCCTGTTGCCAAACAGCTTTTTCTTCCGGCGTGCGGGGCAATAGTTTCGGGTGGGGATCTTCCGGATACGGAAACTCACGCCACAAATAGTCACGCCACGTCGGTGGCGTGGTAATTGCCCGCGGCGGCTCGTCCACCCTGTATTGGATCTTTACCTCCCTGAGCTTCTGGTCGTCCGGTGAAATCTCATACCGATCGCGGATCTCTGTAATTGACGGCAGCAGCATGTGCTTATCGACCACGAACGGAGAGAAACTGGCAATGCGATCCAGGGTTCCCTCTTGTGACTTGGTGAACGCCAGGAGCTTTTCATATCGCCAAGCCAGTCCGGTCTGGGCGGCAAACGTGAATGCCGCCTCTCTGATCGCCCGATGCCTCAGCTCATTGGTCAGCGCCGGATCACCGTCGCTGTAGCTGCCCAAACCGAAGCCTGCCTCATATTGCCGGATTTCCTCATAGATGGGCGGCTGTTGAGATTCAATCCATACGTCGAGGCTTGGAACTTCCATAGAGCCCTCCTTGATCAGCGCTCCGGGTAGGTAATCTGCAGGCGATCAATATCGGGATCGAGCGTGACGAGCGCCCTTCCACCTGCCTGATAAGAGGCATCAATGAGGAACTCCGCCAGCGGCTTGCGTGAACGGTTGATAGCAATAGTGATCGGGACAATCGGTGATTTTCCGATGATCTGAGGCTCTTGATAGCCCACCAGCTTGGACAACCCCCTCAAGAACGATTCCAGCTCACCGTAGTAGTCTTCCTTCAGTACAACTTCACGGCGCCACTGCTCTGGAAAATCCGAGGCTTGATAGTCCAGGGTTTCCCCAATACCGGTTGAACTCACTCGTGCGGATTCGGCATAGCTCAACATGCGATAAGACTCGGCGATCTCATCTGCAGCTTTGGAAAGCTGAACAACAGCTGGGTCTACCTGCAAGGTGACATCCTGGGGTGATGCTGCACACCCAGCAAGGAACACCGGGACCAGTAAGGAAGCAAACGTCTTCTTGAAGGCCATTCTTGTCCTCTCTCCTATTGCAATGATTCGCACCTAAGCGGTGCTTCATACTCGAATACCTTATGCACTAATCGTAACACATCAGACTCACCGGTTCGGGTAAGCACCACCAAACGCGAAAAATGATCCGCAGAGTCGCCATACAAGCGCCACGCGGTGGCTGCAGCAAGGCTGCAAAAAAACCAGATACGAGCTGTGCAAGGGCTGAGGAACGGCCATGAAAAGGCCGTACAAAATCCAATTGCAGATAGAGGGCAAGGAAATCGGATAAGTGAACTCAGAAAGAACACTAAACGGCCATAAAACGATCTCTAAAAGGCGTCAAATTGGCCTCTAACTGGCTGAGCGACCATTTCGGAAGCGACGCCATCCCATTCTCCTTCTAGGCAGTCCTATTTGCCTGGGCCACCTTCAACGAAAACCGATCAAAAATTGGCTTGCCGGGCACAAACATCCTGCTCCTTAATCAATGTCTTCACGGATTCGATCAAAAATTCGCGATTAAATTGCCCCCCCCTCCTCGATGTCGATACCCCCAGCGAATTGATTAAAACGCCGTCAAACAACACGACAGCGTTAGAAAATCTCTATCTAGTAATGTTTTAGAATATTCCATGCGAGGCAAAAGGACGTGTATAGTTACTAGGAGGGTATGTGAGTATATAGAGTTATGGGGTAATTTTTTCTAACGCTTTCATTGGGAGAATAGCCCGAAACAGCCGTGCAAACCGCATCGACGCTGGAACGGCCACAAAGCAAAAGACCACCCAGAACGGAAAGAGAACGTGATTGGCAAGATCAACATCGGATTCGACACGGAAAACCCTGAATGCTTTCGGGAAACCGGAGGCATTCCAGACCGGACTCGGAGTTTGTTTACCCGTTTTGTCAGGGAGAAGCTGACGGAATTTCTGATTCAGGACACCGACACGCAGAAGGCGTTTGCCGACTGGGTTGAGGGCCACCTTGAGCGGAGCGGGGCGACCAAGAAGACGAAGCGGAACGATCTGAAGGACATTCGCCGGTTTGCCGAGCGGAACAAGATGCACTATTTGCGAACCCGGGCAGAGGGTCTGTTACTGGAGAACCGGAACAACGTCCCGAACAAGCGTCGGAACTTTGCGATTTCCCATTTGTTCACACAGGACACCCTTGAGCGGATCTTGGGTTATTTCGAGACGAGCCGGCATACCGAAACTCAATACCAGGCGATCCGTTTGTTCGTGATGACGTGCCAGACGGGTTTGCGGACGATCGAATGGGACAGTGCGGAGCTGGTCACCCCACCCTGCCGAGTATTGCCTGGTGAGAGTAAAGAGCTTCCATACCTTGAAGTTCGGACAGCCAAGACCCGGGGTGGTAATCCGGAGCGGACGCGCTACCTGATACTGGATGAGTTTACGGATGCCCAGATAGAGAATCTGGCAGACACGATTCAGTATGCGCGATCGATCAACAAGGGTACCCGGTCGAATCTGGTTATTCAGGCGCGTCGTGTTCTCCAGCATTTATACGCGGATGATCCGGAGGCGCTGGAGCTGTTGTCGGAGTTGGATTTCCGGACGGCTCGCAAGCTGTACACCGTTGAGTTTCTCCGGGGAGGCGCATCGATGAAGGAGGCCGCAGCTGCGCTTGGGCACACGAGCATAAACAATGTTCGGTACTACTCACACGGCGATATTTCGATTGATCGGACCACCGAATTGCCTTTGGCGCGTCCGCCGAAGGGAGCGATTGCCCAGGTGAAAGACACATTGGCCGAGTTGAATGCGGCCCGCCGAAGAAAGGGTCAGGGGCCCCTACGCGGTTATGAGGATGACGATGCTGTTAAGCCTACGGAGCGTCCATCACTCAGACGGTTGTCGGGTCAGAAGGATCGACCTGATGAACAGATGGAAAGTGATGCAAACCGCCTTGGCCGCAGCTTTTTGGACAAGCTGTGACACCTTGGGATAGATGGCACTTCGAGAACTGAGATAGGGAGACATGCGGGACATGCTGAATAACGCGATGTATCAGGGCGGTGTGGCAAGCGACCTGGAAGCCGAACTGACCGGTCTCAAGGAGCGGATACTGGGCAACCGTGGAGCGCACTATCCGGAGGTTTACGACCCGGCGAACCTGATCTGTCCGACGAAATTGACGGATGGTATTCGTGCGGCCGTTCGTCTTTCGGAAGCCCTGATACGTGGTCACCGAGTGGTTGCGGTGGCGGACTTTGATTGTGATGGTGCGACCGGGGCGGCGATTTTCATCCGCTGCATGAATCGTTTTTCGGCGGTGCTCAGTTCGTTCCGGTATCCGAGGGCATCGTTTGAGTACGTGATTCCGGATAGATTCAAGTACGGGTATGGGCTCAAGATCCCGTTGGCCGAAGACAAGATCAGGCCATTGCGTCCGGATGTGGTTGTCACGATTGACAATGGTATTTCGTCTCACGATGCGGTGTACCGTATCAACAGTTGGACGGCGGTTAGTGATTACAACCGCGATGGAACACCTCATGTAATTATCACGGATCACCATGCGCCAGGGGAGGATCTGCCGGCGGCGTATGCAGTGGTCAACCCAAATCGCAAAGATTGCTCGTTCCCGTCGAAAGCGCTGTCGGGTTGCGGGGTGGCGTTTTATCTGATGATTCTGGTTCGCCAGGCTTTGATTTCTCGGTTGAAGAAGGCGGGCAAGCCTGAAGCGGCCCAGGCGATCGCGTCGATTCAGGTGAACCATGTAGCGGACGTTTTGGCGATTGGGACGATTGGTGACGTTGTACCGATGGACGCGAACAACCGGTTATTGGTCAAGGTTGGCCTGGACAGGATCAATCGCGGGCTGAGCATGAGTCCGAAAGAATCTCATGACCGCGGTTACCTGTGCTATGGGGTGAGAGCCCTGTTGAGCCTTGCGGGTGTCCAGGGGCCGGTTACATCGACCGACCTCGCATTCCAGGTTGTCCCTAGGATCAATGCGGTTGGCAGGATGGAGAAGCCGGTATCTGGGATAGAGTGCTTGCTGGCGGACTCACAGATCATTGCTGAGATTGAGGCGAAGCGCTGCGACGCGCTGAACAAGGAACGGAAGGCGGTTCAGAAGGACATGGAGCGGGAGGCCAATGATGAGCTGAGTCGCCTGTTTGGGGAGTCGGACAGCCTGTCGGAGTCGGAAGATCAATCTGCGGTTGTTCTCCATGCGGATCATTGGCACCCGGGCATAGTGGGCCTGGTAGCCAGTCGCATAAAAGAGCGGACGAAGGGGGCGGTAATTTGCTTTTCGCCGGAGGCCGACCCAAATGCGGAGCCAGGTTCGCCGGATGCTGTGAGCGGAGATCCGGACTGGCTGAAGGGGTCTGGTCGATCAGATAACGTGCACCTTCGTGATGCGCTGGCCTATGTGGCGTCCCGTGCCCCGGACATGATGATGCAGTTTGGTGGCCATGCCCGGGCCGCCGGTTTGTCATTACACCGATCGGAGCTGAACCGGTTCCGCCGTTTGTTCCGGGAAGCGGTAGCGTATCTGCGTGAGGTATCCCCTCTTACGAATCCTGTGTTCCAGGATGGTTCTTTGTTGCCGGCACACCGTTGTCGAGAGCTGGCGGAATGGATCGAGGGCCAGCCGTGGGGTCAGATGTTCCCGGAACCTTTGTTCAGCCAGAAGTTCAAGGTGATTCGCTCACTGGGCATCGGGAAGGAACACCAGAAGCTCCTGGTTATGGACTTGGATGATGAACCGCTGACCGGGGAATTTGGTGAAGATGGAACCCCGGTGTATCCGGTAAGCCATGGCGCCAAGGCATTCCCAGTGCTTTGGTTTTTCTCACGGGATGAGAGCAATCCCAATCCGGTGCAGCCGGGAGTAGCTATTGAGCTGACCTATACGCTGACGATCAATCGTTTTCGGGGAAAGGATGAGCTTCAGGGTATTGCCCGGGATGTTCAATATATAGGGCATGGCCGATAAGGCAATTGATGCACTGGCTGACGAGTGCGAACGGGAGATCAGACGCTCCTTCGGCACCCAATCGCCTGCCACGGCGACCTAGCGACGACCGGATGAACTGGGCGGGCATGGGTGTTTCCAAAAAGCCCCGCCTGCCCTTTCACGCCTACTCTGCCCAGGATAATGCGCTACGATAAGCCTATCGAATCGCATGGGTGTATCTATTTCGTATTTTGTTGAGGTAACACACATGCGTTCCCTTGAGAGGCAGCAGGATGGAGGAGTTAGCCAGCATGACAACCCCAACGGCAACAGTGACGAACATGAACGACAAACTCACCCAGACAATTCTGGATGCCGCTTTGAAAGGCGGTATGAATGAGGTGGTTCAGAGGCTTAACGAGAAAGATGAGATCACCCCGGACGATTTGCTGGACGTGGTTCGCGATCTTGGCGAGATTGTCCGCCAGCGCATACATCAGCGGGACGTATTGGCGCAATCCATTCTGAAAGCGGCGGTTGATGCCGGGATGATCAAACGGGAAGCGCAACTTAGCGGCCCGGAAATTCTCGACGCAATCAACAACCTTGGGTCTGCAGCGAAAGAGACGGTACAACGGAATCTCCGGGCTATCGAGGACGAGAGAATCCTGAACGAATTCCTTGGTGAAACGAAGTACACCGGAGAGCCGGTAGAGATCCCGGCGGAGAGCGAGGAAAGCCCGGGGATGCGATAAGGGACTTTCCAGTATGGGTCTGAGGCGAGTTCGCGAGCGGGCGCCTCGGACCTGGATTTGCTTTCCCGCTCAACCCTTCTTCATCGCCACCGCCTTCCCGCGATTGCTCTCCGTCTTGCCCCTGGCGGCATTCAGAATTTTCCGAACAACCTGGTCAACGCAGTGTTGAACAAAGAGAAGGAGATCGACACCTTTACCGACAGTCAGGCCAGTGCTGTATTCGAGTACAAACCGAACATCTGATTGCGGTTAGTTCAGACGCCGGCGAAGCGATAAAGTTCAGGTTGCAGGCCCGGGGCCCGCAGCCTCCCTCCTCTTACCGCCATCAACCTCAGCGAGAATCCGACCGCCATGCACACCGCCGACTACTTGGTTTTCGACCGTTCAGAATACGATGCTTTCGTGACAAGCCTGGGCAGCCAATCCGCCAGCGCTATTCACGAAGCGATCATGGCAGATCGCGACGCCCTCGAATGCCTGGCCCGGCTACGCCTGAAGACGACAATCCGGGAAGGTCGATGGGCATTCGATGTGACGTGCCACACCCAGACACCCGGTTTCTCTCACGACCCACGCGATTCCGGCGGATATTGCACGTCTATCTTTCACATGGAACAGGACTCCGAGCACTCCAATCTGGCGCGTACGGTTGATCTGACGAATTCCGGAGATCTGGAAGGCACAGGCCTCAACAGTTGGCTGGTCGATCAAGCCCGCTGGCGGTTTGAGCGCATTGCCGGGCCGGACCCATGGATTTGCGGCAGCCTCAGCCATGTGGATGCGGACAACGAACGTCGCGTGCCGTTCTGGCGCCGGCACGTCGATGGCGCAGTGTAGAGGTAGACGAATATGGTTGCGGCGCGTTTGAAGGCCCCTGGAAGCGAGCGTTTAACCCTTACCGGTGCACGGTTGCAGTTCATCCGGTGTCGGAAACCGGTGCGCTTCCTCGCCGGACGGATCGCGATGCCCGCGGGTATTTGTACTGGCACGGCGACCGAATAGGATTCAAATGGATCGATGCCATGGATGCGCGGATCAAACGCCGCCCCTTGCGTTCGATGTACACAGGTGAAATCTTTGGCTGAGCCGTGCCTGAGCGGGCAGGCGAAGCCTCATCGCGAAGAAAGGCCGAAGGCCGCCAGCAAGGGCGTCAGCCCGCCAGCGGCCACCGGCCGCCCCCCGGCAACGCCGGGCCTCAAAGCGCTTTTCCCCTGACCTTGACGGGCTGTTTCAAAAACGCCCCACACCCATCGCGATCACTAACGATACGTTTATCCTACAAAGCCACATGCGATAATCTGGACGAACACTCATTAGAGACATGCGACAAGGACGCAATGAGCTGGGAACTGATTCGGACCACGCCACTGAAATTCTGGTTCAACAGACGGGCTCGCCGGTTGTGGCGGGCAGCACAGGAACGAAAGCGCCGGAACATGGAAAGCGCCCGGGAAGCCCGTGAGATTGAGAAAGCGAAGTTGATCGCGTCGGTATTCGGCGTGGAGGTGATCTATCACGATCCGGGCATGAAGTTACCGGGGCATGTAACGCCGTTGCAGGAGGCGGTACGCACACTGCGTCGGTACGGTTACCTGTGCCTAGATCGGAATGGCCAGATCATTGGTTTGGACGACCGGTATATTGGGCAGATTGTTAAGAACCCGGTACCCAAGAGCGAACTGGAAGCAGCGTTTCGCCGGAGTCGGATGGTTGGCATTAACGGTCGGCCTGATCGTTCCAGTGATACCGATTCGTTTTCGGACGACCGCAGCCGCCCGACTCTGAAATTGGTTCGCTGATTGCGGTTATCGCTATGTGGCGTGATCACCAGGCTTTGATCCGGCAAACCCTTACTCAACGCGGGCAACCGAAAAAGGGGTTATCGGCGCCAGTCGCGGAAAACCGTTCATTGGTTGCCCAGGTACGTTACACGCCATCCGCAAGCGGCGACGGCTCCCTGCTTTTGACGATTCTCCAACGCGCTGAATACGTTGCCCAACTCAACCGTACCCTGTCTGACCTCACCCTGATCCGATCAGACACGGAACATCTGGTTGACCGTTCTCGGCTTTCGGGGCGAATGGAAACCCGCACCTGGTTGACCTTTCAATATCCGGCGACCGACGCCAATGCTCGGGCAACCTTGGCACTGGCAAAACGGATCACGCAAACGGGAACTGAGCGCATACAAATAACTGACCGTCGAAGCCGACAGTATTTTGATAGCCAGCGCGCTCGCCTGTTGCAACAGCACACTGAGACACGCATTCGCAGGCAAGAGGATGGTTCGGCGCTTCGGGCCGCGCTTGCCGCTTCGGCGGGCATGGCCGGTCAGCCGGAAAAGCGGGTGCTAATAGCAGACACTCCGCAAGGAAAATCGGACAGCCCGGACATTACCGTGGTTACCGGGCGAACCCCGGCCACTCGGTTGCAAGCAACGGCTTTGAAGATCTACGCCCTCCGCGATCCTAATGATCCGGAGCGGTTGCGGAATGGATATTCCAACGCCGGGCTTTACGAGCTGATCCTAAGCCACCCGGGCGCCCGGTACGTGAAGGGCACAAAAACGCGCAGCGGGTATTTCCGGGTACCGGTCAGTGAAACCACGGCAAACCTGCTCAAGGTTCTGATGAACCGTTATGGTCTGCGCCCCGAGGCAAGGGTTCCGGTTTTGGGCAACAAGCCCTTCGTTGCTGCGATCAAGGAGCGCTTGCACCACCTGCGCAACTGCTACCAGCTTTCGTTTCTGGACTCTCTGGAAACGACGATCGGGCGCCCGAATTTGCCGAGACCGAAGGGGTTGAATTACCTGCCCTACCAGGAAGCGGGCATCCGATATGCCCTTACCCTGGGTAATGCGCTGATTGCAGATGAGCCGGGCCTTGGGAAAACCATACAGGCGATTGGGGTATCCAATGCTTTGCCGGATACCCGGCGCATTTTGGTGATTACGCCGGCGTCCTTGAAGATCAACTGGCAACGCGAATGGCGCAAATGGAGCGTGAAAGAGTTATCGGTTCACCGAGTTCCGGACGGTCGACCGGAAAGCTGGTCACCCGATGCGGATGTGGTTGTTCTGAATTTTGATTTGGTGGAACAGCATTATGAACGGCTGACGGAAAAGCCCTGGGATCTGTTGATTGTGGACGAGGCTCACGCGCTGAAGAACCCGGATGCGAAGCGAACCAAGCTGATCTTGGGTCATGGTCAGGGTCGTAATCATGTTCCGGGCATTCCGGCACAACGGCGGCTGTACCTGACCGGGACACCGACACTGAATCGGCCACGCGAGCTATGGCCTCTGGTGCATTCTCTGGACCCGGACTTTTTCAGCGATAGGCGGGCGTTTGAGGTTCGCTACTGCAACGGCCATCAGACGAAATACGGTTGGGATGCCAGGGGCGCCTCGAATCTGTCGGAATTGCACCGCCAGCTGCGTGCCCGGGTCATGGTTCGCCGGAAGAAAGATCAGGTCTTGAAGGACTTGCCACCCAAAACCCGGCAACTGATCGAGCTCGATCATCCGGCTGTGTCCGCCTACACCGGCAGTTTCCGGAAACTGTCTGAGGCGCAGAAGACGCTGAGGGCGCTGTATGACGAACGTCAGGAGTTAGATGCTCGGGCGCACCGGGGCGAGATAGCGCATGAGAGTTACCAGCAGCAGGCCCACCGGTTGTCCGAGGCGGCTCGGATCGCCTTTCATCAGATGAGCCAGGCCCGCAAGGAAACCGCGCTGGCAAAGGTTCCCCAGGTTGTCGAGTTAATCAAAACCACGTTGAGCAATGGCAAGCTGATCCTGTTTTGCCATCACCATGAGGTCGTAGAAGCGTATGTCGATGCCCTGAATCAACATTTCAAACGCGAGGCTGGCCGGCAGGGTACACCGAACACGGTTGCCGTTGTTACCGGGCAAACGGCGAACGACGAGCGTCAGGTACAGGCTGACCGGTTCCAGGAAGATGACCGATGTCGGGTATTCATTGGCACAATTGGCTCTGCCGGTACCGGTCTGACGTTGACGGAGGCCTCCACGGTGTTGTTTGCCGAACTGGATTGGGTGCCCGGCAACATGAGTCAGGCGGAAGACCGGGCGCACCGGATCGGCCAGAAAGATCATGTGTTGGTGTATCACACGGCCATCGAACACTCTCTGGAAGCCCGAATGATCCGTCGCCTGATCGAGAAGCAGGAGGTCATTGACCAAACGTTGGATGGCCCTTCCGTACCGTCTGACCGGTTAAATCGCCCGGCTACAGAAGACGCGGAAGACCGATTTATGGACTGGGTATTTTCGATTGCGCAGTCTGCGAGCGATGCAGCGGGCATTGTCGGCGCGGACGAGCTGGGCGGGACACTGGATGAGTCCCCGGGCCTGGCGGGTCGGTCCCGGCCTGCCCTATCGGCAGTACCGAATTAATCAATCACTGGGAAGGAGACGATGAAACGCACGACGATGAATCGTGATGAACACACGCATTCGGCAGGCTCGTGCCGGAGGCTGGCAGTCTGGTGTGTCGTGTCCGCCTTGCTGGCGGGCACCGGCAGCGCGATTGCCACCATGGCTTTGGTACCGAGTACGTCGGCCCCAGGCGAAGAGGTGAAGGCGGTGTACGTAAAGGACAACCATTTGCGCTTCCGCGATGTTGATGCGGCGGTGTCAAAGGCATTCGGGAAGGAGTTGGCCCGGCTGGGCGTCACCGAGATTGAGGTGAGCGCGACCAAGGGGCATCCGGACCACTACATGATGTCGGTGACCCTCGGAGACGACCGGTTTGAGTATGGCGCGGTCTATCCGGACCATCGGGCGATGAGCATGACTGTGGCGCCGTCGGGAGAGGTGCGCATCCGATTCACGCCAGAGGAACGACTGGGCGACGAAGCCAGTTACTTGCGTCTGGCACATGAAGTCAGCCGTCTGGGGTTACACGCGGCAAAGCGTTATGCCGCCAGCCGGAATCGTGTGTTTATGGTTCGAGACGAGGTATAGAGAGGAAATGCTCAGACCGGAGCTTGAGTTGAGTCATTTCATGGAATCCTTGACGCTGGCGGGCCTGACGCTGCCACTGTATGGGTGGCTATTGCTGGCGGTGACCGCGGGCTTTGCGTTTCTTATCCACCGGATGCCGGGGCCACGTCGCTCGTGGCGTGTGGCCGCCTCGCGCCGATGGTTGGCGCGATTTCGCCGCCGGGCTCATCGCTACACGGATTATCAGCGCTTCGAGTACATCCGCAAAACCGATCCATTTCTGTTCGAAGACATCTTGATGACGGCGTTTGAGGAGCGGGGTTACAAGGTACGGCGGACACCGGCGACGCGCGATGGTGGCGCCGACGGTTATGTCGATCTCGACGGGCTGCAGGTGGTGGTTCAAGCCAAGCGGTATCGAGGTTCGATTGCGCCGGCGCACGTACATGCCCTGGAGTTTCTGGCCACCCGGAACCCCAAACTCGACCGTGGGCTTTTTGTGCATACCGGGCGCACGTCGCGCCCCATACAGGAGTACATTCGTCGGTCACCTACTCTGGACATGCTCAGCGGGGTATCGACGCTGCTGGCCTTCCTGGACGGAAAGCCCATCACGCTGTTTGGCCGACGGCTTCGTCCGGCAAAACACCTGGCACGGCGTAGCTCAAAAGAGAACCGTTCGTCATCGAGCGACGCATCTCTACACGCTGGTAATCGTGTCTAGCCAACACATCGTGTCTAGCCAACACGAAGACTCTTGCCCCGCTCCTGCGGGGCTTTTTCATGCACCCGATCCTTCGTCTTCCATAAATAGGCGCAGCTCGTCCAAATCGCGTCTGTACAGCGTTTTCCCCAAGCAACAGAGATGCGCCCACATGAGCAGTTCCCATAGGTGAAATGCCATTAGCATAAAGCTTATTGTGGTGATGCTCGGAGCGGAAATCACGACAGGAAGGATCGACAGCGCAAACGCAGCATTTCTTACTGGTCGATGGCGCGAAAAACGATTCAGCCAGGGCAAATTGATTAAGATAGGCCAAAGAATTCAAACGAAAATGGGGCAGCGTTTTGACCAAAACCCACGAACCGGAGAGTCGGTTAGACGACGATTTAGATGCCGGCAGTCGCCACGATGACCTATATGATGCGGTGCTATACAACGGCAGCTATGCACGCGACCCGGCCAGATATAGCGCCGACATACAAACGCTGCTGGCGCCGCGCCTGCATGACACAATCCGCCAGCAACAGCGCGCACTGGACTCCGCGGTACCGAATCGGTCGGAAGCGGATGCGCGGGATCGCCGGGCGCAATGGCTGGCGCAGGAGCAAAACCGGATTTATTCACTCACTACCCGGGCCAGGCTGCGCATGTCCTGGAGCATACGCTGGGCGGTGGCCACGCTGACGTGTATGCTGCTGGCCGTCATTACGTTCAACGTCACCATTCTCAGTGCACACCCGGTCAGCCGCCCGGGCACGGATCTTATGTCACCGGAAGGGTTGGTATTGACCGCGCTGGTAGCCGGCATCATGGTCTGCGGCCTGAACACCTTACGCCATGCCCTGCACCGGGAGTTGGCACAGCTCCGGTCCCTCATTCGAGGCCATCGCCCAGCATCGGACACCCCGAAGGTTCAGTTGCACAGCACCCGGACATGGACCTGGCAGCGCCAGGCGTTTCGTTTGATGGGTGTTACCTGGACGATCCCGGTTCCCCGGCGGGCGTATCGGATGTTACCGGTGACAGACTGGGATTTTCAATACGACGCTCTGACGTATCTGAGGAAACAGCACACCAAAAACTGATTCGGTGTCCGGTGTTACTTTAGCGCATCCAAAACGCCCCACCTCGCAGCCGGTCTGCCGATTTATACTGGTGGCATCCATGTGCTTTTTGGAAAAACGAAAGGGTCGGTCATGAACACACGGATTGAATTGCTGTACAGAAGCGCGTCGGCGAAAGAATGGCTGACCGTAATTTTGCCGGGGGCCATCACGCAACAACAGGTGAACACCATTTCCGATTCGTTGACGATGGATACCTGCTTTATCCCGGCGCAAGTGGGTCTGCCCTCCCCTCTGGAAGAGTCGATCCGGCAAGGCGAATTATCGGGCGTGACCGAGGACGATCACGTCTGGACGAGTCTTGAGGACTGGCTGGAAGGCACGCCGAATGCGGAAGACCTGCATACCGAAGAACCACCGACGATCGAACTTCCGGTTGAGGAATTTGCCGACCGGGTGAGCACTGCGAAGTGGGACCTGGTTAAGGAACATCGACGTATGGAGATGCCGGATTTCGGGGTCATTCTGGCGCGCATTGAGGCCACCGAGACGGACGAGATGCGCCTTGAGATGCTTGATGCAACTGCCCGCACGGACAATCTCCGGGAAAGCTGAGATGCCACGGTCTAAAGCATCAAGGAGATACCACTCCACCTAACCTATTTACCTCCTCTCGACCCTCTCTTGCCGCTTCACTAGGGCGGGTAGAAACTGGCTCGCCCACCATGAATTAACATTTTTATTGGTAAATTATGCAGTTTGTGCATATTATGACTAACGCTATGCACAATAACGGAGGTGAGGCATGAGCAGCAACGAATCTATCCTCAAAAAGATGCGCCTGGATGCCGGGATTTCGCAAGCCGAAATGGCGGCTTACTTGCAGGTTTCCCAGGGCCAGGTATCGCGTTTTGAGCAAGACCCGGATGAGGTCAGCATGAAGATCTATCGGCAATGGGAAGCCTATTGCGGCAAAGTGGCCAACAGCCGGCCATTGGATGTTGGTGATCCGCTAAAGGAGATCCGTCAGCGGATCGAGTTGATTGCCAATTATTGCGATGCTGCACCGAAGCTGGTTGATGGTTTCCCTGTTGAGCAACTGGAAAACGGTGAGGAAACAGCGTCAACCGAGAGCTTGGTACAGGGTATTCGGCGCATTGCGCGCAAACCCCGGATGGGCTTGTTCGGGCGGTTCGACATGGGCAAGTCACGGCTGGCGAATATGCTTATGGGCGGTGACAGCCTGCCGGCGTCGTACCAACCGGCCACGAGCATTGCTTGCCTGGTGCGACATATTGACGACCAGCCGGCATGGCAACCGGAACCTGTTTGGATTTTCGGCAAGGGTTTTGATCTGGATCGCCCGGACGACGAAGATCACTGCAAGGCGCACCGAATCATCGGCGGCGGCTTCGAGATGCTCCGGGAGTATGGCACGCACTCTGGCAGCATGAGCGGGCGCCATGAAGCGGTAGCGGCCGTTGTTTACGTCGATTCGCCATTCCTGCGCGGGTGCGACATTATCGACCTCCCAGGCTACCAGCACCAGGAAGGAGACGACCAGCGGGCAGAAATGGCCCGCCAGCTGGCGGACATTATCGTGTATGTATCCACGGCCCAGGGGTTCATGAACGAGTATGACCGCAGCTACCTGTCGCAGCTGATCCGAAATCTACCGGCTTACGAAACGCCTGAAAACGGGCTCGACCCGCTGTGCAACCTGTTTGTTGTCGCCACCCGAGCCGATATTGTCGGCGACGCCATTGATGGCATTCTCGACAAGGCCGCGTCCTACAGTTTCGATGGCATCAGCGATACGCTGCAGGATCGTGGCGAGCAAGTCGGCGTCCCAATCGATGAGGCTGCGTTCCGGCGGCGCTTTTTCACCTACTCCGCAGAGAACGTCGGACTGCGCAGCAACTTCGAACGGGAACTGGGCAATCTTCTTTCTGATGCCTGCCCCAAGCACATTCTGCGCGACATGGAGAAGGCGATTCAGCAGGCCAAGGCCTCCGGTACCCAGTCACTTGTGGCTCTCATCAACATTCTTCAAGAAACCCTGGATCACCAGGAGCGCGCTCGCGAGGACATGGAAACCATCTTGAGCGAAGAGCCTCAGCGCATCCAGAAGAAAACCGAATACGAGCAACAGGTACTGAACCTGATTCGGCAGCTCAAGACCGAATCCGTATCCGAGATTGAACAGATCTGCGATGAATGGATCGATGCCGACCGAATCGAAAGTGTTATTCGCAACCGCTATGACAAAAAGAAGCAAGCCCGCGAACTGGCCCCAGGCCACATTATCGAGAAGATTCAGTTCAATACGGACCAAGTGCTGAAAGCAAAAGCGAAACGGCTTTCCACGGTAATCGACGAGTACCTGAACGAATACGATATCGGCATTGAGGCAAACAGCACCCTGCACAGCAGCTGGGAGTTCAACGCGAAAGGAGCATTTATTGGCTCGCTGGCGAGCCTGGGCACATTCGGCGCACTCGCTTCATGGGCGAGTGTGGTAGCGGGTGGCAGCAACCTGGGCGGCTACATTCTGGCGGCCAAGATCACATCCGCCCTTGCCGCGATTGGCATCCCCACGGGAGGCACAGGAACGATCATGACGCTGATTCGTACTTTGGGTGGGCCGTTCGCAGTGGGTGTTGGTATTTCCGTCGCGATTGGCGTCATTGCAGCAGCCATCTTCGGTGACTCGTGGCAACGCAAGCTCGCCCGGAAGATCGAAAAGGAGCTGAAAAAAGCAGGGGCGAAAGACACCCTGGTGCGCAATGTGGGCGCATTTTGGGACGATACCGAAAAGGCGTTCAAACATGCGGCGGAGGAAACGGAACAAGATTTCCAGCGCAAACTGGAGAGCTTGAAGCAGATCGCTTTCAGCACCGATGTCGATGTTTTGCAGGCGCATCTGTCGAATGCGAAGGAGCTGAAGGATTTTTTCGCCGGTATTCCGTGGCGCCCCTTGGAAAGCTAACCCGTGGCATCATAGGTTAGCCTGACCCGGCCCGCCCTCACCCATCGGAATAGGGGGCGGGCATTGCGAGGTAATCGACCAGGAATTCGGAGACTGTGATTATGACTCAAATGTCAGAAGCCGAGCGCGAAGACATCTGGGCCGAGGGGCACGAGGCGTTCGAGATGGACGAGCCGGAGCACAGCAATCCCTATCGCTTGGGAACATTGGAATATGAGATTTGGCTTGATGGTTGGGAGGATGTGCAACAAGATAATTGATAAAAAATGCGATTCTAGCCCTGAATGCAGATAATAATCGCAGCACTTTGGGACATCGAATATCTGAATTATCGAGTAAATTAGAATCATTGAAAGAGGACGCAGCTTCTGGTTCTAAATGCAGGTGATACCCATGGAAACATTAATTTCATACTTAACAGCAATCCCGGCCGCCATAGGTTTTATTTTAGCTTTGATCGGCGTGATCCCGTTTGTCATGGCCCTTAAAAATCCACCGAGCAATACGAGACAAGCCGCTTTTTACTGTTCTGTATACGTAGCTGGAGCGGTGGGAATGATGTCATTCCTGGCCCACCTGTTCGCAAATGTACAAACATAGTTTGAATAGAGAGCGCTGAATTGAGACTGATCAAAAAATGCGCCCCTGATACAGGCCTCATTATATTTATCAACTGTATTTGAAGCATAAGCCAAGCGCGCGTATCATAATTTAGAGAACAAGTAACGATAACCAACAACGGAAGTCAGAAGTATGGGAATCAAAGAGTACGGCCCGGGCGATCATGATGCCGGATTTATCGGTTTTCGGGTGACGTTTTGCTTTGATGGTGAGTATCGGCAAGCGTATTTTTCTACCGTAAGAGCCAAATACCAGGACGACCGCTGCCTCTATTTCAAGCGACAGCGTTTAAGGGCGGAACTTCAGGATGCAGAATGGGCGGCCGAAAGTGCCCTTTATCAATACCGGCGCTTTGTTACGGAAAACTCGTCGAACACAAAACCCTTCCGGGGCGTCGGAGTTCATGGAATCACTCTAGGGTTCCACAGACCGAGTGGAACGAGTAAATGGACGCCTCATATTGCCGTTTCACGTCCTGGACGCCCGAGCGTGCGCAAGACGTTCAAAAAAGGGTATTTCAGCGCTATTTGGGCTCAATGTGTCGAGTTATGGGCTACCGAATATGGCGTGCTCGAAGGTGACAGGCAGCGCGTACTGAACAATCCTCCCAACCCAACCCAGTTCAAAGATCTGCGACGGCACATGAATGAGGTTGAAGGCCATGACATCCCAGCATCTGCGCTATCCGATGTTTTTCGGGAGCAAAGGGATCAACTCAAAGCCACGCGCATTCTCAAACCGACGACTCGCAAGCCAGCTCTGGCCGACCATTTCGCGCCACAAGATAGCGATCGCCAAAGGGCGGATACCTTGGAAGCCGAAATGGCGACCTGGTTTGAAAAAGAACGGCAGCAATTCGCCGCCTGCTGATGCACGAGCATGGATGCTCAAATTGGTCACTCGTGAATGGGCGCGATAGCCCGGGCGCTCAGTCAACATAGGTACACTATTCGGTATCGATTCCATTTTGGTACGACAAGGTTTCCCTATGGCAAAACGATTTTCCATTTCCTATCTGAAACACCTTTGGTGCTTGGCACTGGTGACCCTCAGCTGCGTCTGGACCAGTTCGGTTTTGGCCACCCCCGCCCTGATTGGTATCGAAGCGCAGATCACCACAGTTGGCGAACTGAGAGCCATGTATGAGGATGCCGAAATGATTGCCGGATACACGGACGAATTCGGAGGGCCGATCTATCGGATAACCGGTGAGGATGCCGGCGCCGAAGGAATGCACGAAGCCCGGTTCATCTTTAATCGCAACGGCGTCCCGGTTGCCATGACTGGGGTGTTCGATCGTCAACTGTTTGATCACATCAATCTGATTCTGGGCACTCGCTACAAACTGATTCACCACAACAACCGGCCGGGCGTAAAAGACCGACTGCGGTCAGCCTGGTATCAAACCGGGGATCGAGCGAACACCATCGTCTCTCTGACGGCGCCAAAGGGCAGCGACAAGGTGTATGTGACCTATGCGGATCTGGCCACCCGAAACCGGATTCAGGCCGCTCTGGAACGGCAAAAAGAACCGCCAAAGCGGTATTGGTGGCAGTGAACCCGACTCAAAGAAAGGACGGAGAGAATCTTGACTTCTGACCACCTGAACTCCGGTGAAATTCTGTGCCTGGAACTGGACGACCAGGCACTGGATGACCTGATAACACTCCTGAATGAGAATCTTCAATCGATCGAACGGAAATACGAAGCTGCGATTGAGAGCAAGAAGCTGGCCCAGAGCGTTTCCAAATGCTCGGAATATTCCAAGTTTGTTTGCTGCAGCATCACACCGCCTCTGAGCCCTAGCAACAATCCGGGGTCGGCAACCATCGCCTTCCCCGATTCCCTCTGCTGAAGACTCTGCCGCCGATACGCCACCGCCGACTTGCGAAAAGTGCAATAAACTAATATCCAAAAGAAAAAATAAGCCAGAAAAAGATTTCATTGACGAAACTGGTCTCCCAAGTCAGTATAGAGACAATAGATCACTATTTAAGGCTATTTACGCATTAAACTGACACTGAAACGGTGTGCAATGAAAACCAAGGCTGGCTTACTCAACGCGCTACACGACGAAATCAAAAGGCTTCAACTCCTTGCTGACAAGATTGAAGCATCGGAAGAACCGGACCTTCACCCCATCTCTGACCTGGCAACGGTGTTGCGGGATCGCCGCGAGAGCCTGAGACTCAGCGTCACGGACGTTTCCGATTTAGCCGGGCTCTCCCCAAATACCTACCGGGTACTAGAAACGGGCGCTGGCAACCCAACGATCACGACACTGACGGGGATTGGTAAAGTCCTGAACTTTGATGTGTGGCTGGAGCTCAAATGAAAGCGCTTGTCAAAATGAATGGAATTGTCGCCGGAACCTTGAGCAGACAGGGTTCAAAAGTGATGTTTGAGTATGATAAGGGCTATCTGACACTCGGACAGCCTGCTTTGAGCAAAAGCCTACCGTTACGGACTGAGCCCTATGAATCTGAAGGCTTACCCGCCTATTTCAGCGGTTTGGTGAGCGAAGGCTGGCTTAAACGAGTTCAATCCAGAGAGCAACGCATCGACCCTGACGACGACTTCGCCTTGCTTGTCCACAACGGAGACGACCTACCCGGAGCCATAACCATTGAACTGCTTGATCTGTCTTAAAACGCTGCCTGAGAAGGGAACGTCTGGCTACCACGGGAAATGCCTTGAGCGCCTTTTCGGAGACAAGGAGGTTGACCTGGATCTGCCTGAGAACCGGAAAGATCTCGTATCTAAGATGCCCAAACAGACCAAAGGATTCTCCATCAGCGGCGTTCAAATGAAGTGCCAGATGGCGATTGAGGACAAAAAACTCAAGCTCGTGGACCACAACGGGCAGTTCATCATGAAGCCCTCTCCTGAAGAGTATGCGAACGTCGCGGAGAATGAGCACGCCACCCTTACCCTGATGGATCGCATTGGGTTTGATGTCCCTCCATGTGGACTTCTGAGGCTGCAGGACGACCACCTGGTGTTCATTATCCGACGCTATGACCGGGATTTTGAAACGGGCATGAAAGCGCATCAGGAAGATGCCATGCAGGCCCTAGGGATCACCAACGAAGACGCCTCGAATAAGTACACCTCTGCCAGCTATGAGGAAGTCCTGAAAATGGTCATCAAGGAAGCCGGTATGGCCGTGGCCATGGAGTTACTGCTCCGGCTGGTGTTCAGCTATGCGGTGGGCAATGATGATCATCATCTGAAGAATATCAGCTTCTACCATGACCCCATGTTCAGGCTGACACCGTGCTACGATGTGCTGGCCTCCAGCCTGTATAGCTCGGCGTCCGAGAACCCAATGGCTCTGCCCTTCTTTGAAGATCGAGAGGCGCTACCGAGCTATTACGGGAACATGGGAAATGGTTTCTATGCGGGGTCGGATTTTATTGAACTGGGCGTCAGAGCAGGTCTGTTGGAGGCCGCTGTTCGCAAACGCATTTCTCAGCTGCTGAGAAAAGTGGCCAGGCTCGCCCCCGCTGCGATCCATGATTCCTATATGCCTGACGAGATGAAAGAAAAGTATGTGAATCTTGTTCGCCAAAGACTCACGTTTCTTGATGTGTTGGACTACACAAACCCAAAACCGACGAGAGAGGGTAGCCGGTGAACATCGCTGCAATCCGAATAAATCAGGATCAACGCTTTTCTCTCGCCAGCGTTTCAATTTGACCTACAATATCGGTACGCCGCCGGGCAGACTTTGTGCTGGCCGACGGATTGCAACTATAGGTTGGTTATTTTTCGCACGGCTCACCAATCACCAACTTCCCGGCTTTATGCCGGCTTTTTTTTGTGTGCCCGGCACGGGCGCACAATCGGGATAGTGGGGAGCCATGAGGCTCCGCCCCTCCCCCACCACCCGGCATGCGGGTCCGCACCGGGCGGTTCGAGACGTTGAGGTTTCACGAGAGTTTCGGCACACCCAACCGGTCGAGAAACTCAGTGGCGAGGACGCGCTGGTCGCTGACCCGGTGCGCGACAAGCCCCGCCGTTCAGGGCGGGGAAGGATAGCGCGGACGGCGCAGCCGTCCTTGTCTTTGGGTTTCAGTGTGGGGTTTGCTGCTGCTCGATGTACTGGCGCACGATGGAAATCGGCGCGCCGCCGCAGCTTGAAGCGAAATAGGACGGCGACCACAGCACGCCTTTCCAGTAGCGCTTCTGGATGTCGGGCCGTTCCTTCCGCAGCAGGCGACTGGAGACGCCTTTGAGGCTGTTCACGAGCTTGGAGACAGCCACCTTGGGCGGGTATTCCACAAGCAGGTGAACGTGATCGTCCTCGCCGTCCATCTCGATCAGTTGCGCCTCGAAGTCGGCGCAGACCTTGGCGAAGATCGTGCGCAGCCGGTTGATAGCGTCACCATCGAATACCCTGCGGCGATATTTCGCTACAAAGACCAAATGGACATGCATCTTAAAAACGCAGTGTCGTCCATGCCTAATATCGTTGTCGTCGCTCATAGGCCAAATTATAATATCCGCATGCAACGCCTCCAAGCCTTCAAATACGAACTGCGACCAGACGGCCAGCAAGAGCGGCAAATGCGCCGCTTCGCCGGTTCGTGCCGGTTCGTCTACAACAAGGGGCTGGCGTTGCAGAAAGAGCGCTACGAGCGCGGAGAGAAGAAGCTGGGCTACGCCGGGCTGTGCAAGCTGCTCACCGAGTGGCGCAACAGCGCGGAAACGGCTTGGCTGGCCGATGCGCCGGTCCATCCCTTGCAACAGGCGCTCAAGGATTTGGAGCGGGCCTACAGCAACTTCTTCGCCAAGCGGGCCGACTTTCCACGTTTCAAGAAGAAAGGCCAGCGCGACAGCTTCCGCTACCCCGACCCGAAGCAGATCAAGCTCGATCAGGGCAACAGTCGCATCTTCCTGCCCAAGCTGGGATGGCTGCGCTACCGCAATAGTCGCGAGGTGCTGGGTACAGTCAGAAATGTCACCGTGAGCCAGTCTTGCGGCAAGTGGTTCGTAAGCATCCAGACCGAGCGCGAAGTTGAGCAGCCCGTGCCGCAGGCCACCACAGCAGTGGGTATCGACATGGGCGTGATCCGCTTCGCCACACTCTCGGACGGCACGTTCTACGCGCCGCTCAACAGCTTCAAGCGGCATGAAACGGCCCTGCGCAAAGCGCAGCAGGCCATGAGCCGCAAAACCAAATTCAGCAACAACTGGAAGAAGGCGAAAGCCCGAGTCCAGCGCATTCACTCCCGTATCGGCAACGCCCGCCGCGACTTCCTGCACAAGACCTCGACCGCGATCAGCCAAAACCACGCGATGGTGTGTATCGAGGATTTGCAGGTACGGAACATATCAAGGTCAGCGGCAGGTACTACCGAACAACCGGGACGAAACGTTCGGGCCAAGTCCGGCCTGAACAAGTCCATCCTCGATCAAGGCTGGTTCGAGTTCCGCCGCCAACTGGATTACAAGCTGGCGTGGCAAGGCGGCTGGCTGGTTGCAGTGCCGCCACAGAACACGAGCCGTTCCTGTCCGTGCTGCGGCCATGTGTCTGCCGACAACCGGCAGACGCAAGCCCGATTTGCATGTGTGGAATGTGGCTTCGAGGAAAACGCCGATGTGGTCGGCGCGATCAATGTGCTAAGGGCGGGACACGCCCGGTTCGCCTGTGAAGTGAGCGATGCAGTAGGGTCGCCAGCAGCAGGAACCCACCGAAGCGACTCAGGGGCGGCTCAATGCCACCCCTGAGCGCCGTAGGAATCTCCGGCCTTCAGGCCGGGGAGGATGTCAACTCTCGGATTCCCATTATTCAGCAGTGTTATTTACCCAGTTTGCCAGGCGTAGCCCAGGCACGTTTTCGAACTGCTTCGTGTTATTCGTGACGACGACCAGGCCCCGTGACCGGGCATGGCCCGCAATCATTTCATCGTAAGGGCCAATCGGTCGCCCCTTCTTTTTGAGTTCGGCTCGCAGTTGCCCAGTATGCGCAGCCGCCTCGTTGTCGTAGGGCAAGACGTTTAGGCGGGCGGCGAAGCCTTCGATAACTCGCAGATTGCGCTCGACTGCGGCGGAAGCCTCGGCGCCGTAGATCAACTCCATCAACGTGACCGCCGAAATGCACATCTGGCCATCATGCGCCTTGAACGCTTCCCGGACCTCTTGTGGCCGGTTTTTGATGGCGTATATAGCGATGTTGGTATCGAGCATGTACTTCAGCATTACAAGGTCTCACGCTTTTGATGGCCTGACTGCTCACGACTTGCCATGAAGTCGTCTGAAACGCCTTCACCGTCGAACCAGGTGTCCCATGATTCGCCTGCAGGAGTGATGATCCTGGCTCGACCTTGGATAACAATATCCACCTGCTTAACGGTGTCAGGGTACGCTACAGGCTTTGGAAGCCGTAACGCCTGACTTTTGTTGCTTTTGAAGATGCTTGCTCTTTCCATTCGTTGTCCCTCATTAAGTATATCCCATTGGTATATCCAGTGTAGCGCCAGTGGCTGGATATGGCAACGGTATATCCCTATCAAGGGCTCCGTCCCATTGACATCCTCCCCCAGCTAAAGCGGGGGGATTCCAGCCGCCTCTGGCGAGACGACGGGTGGTACTCCCTCGCGGTTTCCCACAGG
The DNA here is from genome assembly GCF_001981305.1 of Marinobacter lutaoensis. Taxonomy (GTDB): domain Bacteria; phylum Pseudomonadota; class Gammaproteobacteria; order Pseudomonadales; family Oleiphilaceae; genus Marinobacter; species Marinobacter lutaoensis. The sequence goes on from NZ_MSCW01000009.1 coordinate 61,184, forward strand.
TTCCTGCTTCAAAAGGCGGGCAATCCCATTCCCTCCACAGGCCAGCACCCGGTGCCCCCGGGCTCTGATATTCTTCGCCGCGTTGATGTCCGCGTGTTCTTTGTGTCCACAGGCCCTACAGTGGAACACTGCTTGGCTTGGCCGGTTGTCCGGGCTGGTGTGCCCGCAAGCGGCACATTCCTGGCTGGTGTGATGTGCGGGCACCTTCACCAGCCAGCCCCCTTTCCATTGCAGCTTGTAGTCGAGCTGCCGCACGAACTCACTCCAGCCCTGATCCAGTATGGATCGGTTCAGCCCGGCCTTGGCCCGGACGTTCCTGCCGGGCTCGTCGAGGGTGCCTGCCGCCGACCGGCTCATGTTCCGCACTTTCAGATCCTCGACGAAGACCACCGCTTGGTTCTCGCTGATGGTCGTCGAGATCTTGTGCAGGAAATCCTGCCGGCAGCAGGCGATCTTGTGGTGAAGCCGCTGGATGCGGCGTTTCTGCCGCTTCCAGTTCTCCGAAAACTTCACCTTGCGGTTCAGGGCTCGTTGCGCCCGAGCCAGTTGGTTCTGATACTTGCGATAGGGGCTGATCGGATCGTAGGTGATGCCGTTGGACAAAGAGGCGAAGTTCGCCACCCCTAGATCAATGCCCACGTCCAAGGTGGACGGATGCACCGACTCTGGCAATTCCTGCTCCACCTGCACCGACACATACCAGTGCCCAGCCCGCCAAGACACCGTGGCGTTTTTTACCTTACCCTCGACCTCGCGGCTCTTGAAGAAACCGACCCAACCGATCTTGGGCAGGTAGATACGCCGATTATCCAATTTCACACCCTGTGGGTAGCGAAAGGATGCGTGCTGGTGCTTGCGCTTTTTTCGAGGTAGGCGCTTGAGGGGCTGGTCTTTATCGAAGGCGTCCCGGTAAGCCCGGTCCAAATCCTTGAGCACTTGCTGAAGCGGCTGTGAATGGACTTTACGCAGGAAACCGTATTCCTCGGACTGCTTCCAGAGTGTGAGCCAGTAAGCAGCCTCCTGATACCAGATCAGTGGTTGCTTCGCATCAAGCCGTCTCTGATTCATCCTCCAGATCTGGTTCCAGATCCAACGGCAACACCCGGCGTGGCGGAACAGCTTTTGCTCCAAGACCGGGTTGGTCTTTAGTCGAAACCTATAGGCTTTGCGGATCAGCATAGAACTTGTTCCGCAAGGTGTGTGAGGACTTCGAGGTGGAACTGATCGAGTTCAACGGCGAGTCCGACCATGTGCATCTGCTGGTGAATTATCCTCCGAAGGTGCAGCTCTCCCGGTTGGTGAATTCATTAAAGGGTGTGTCTAGCAGAAAACTGAAGCTGTATCACCCGGAACTCATCAAGCCCGCATACCTGAAAAACGCGCTCTGGTCGCCATCCTACTTTGCCGGTTCCGTTGGCGGTGCGCCACTATCTGTCCTGAAGCAATACATCGAGCAGCAGAAAACACCTCACTAATCGCCCTGTCGGGCGATGGCGCTTATATCCCCGCCCTCAAAGGGCGGGGTTTTACGCGCCGCCAGGTGACTGCTCCCCGCCCTGACGGGCGAGGCTTCCAACTTCTCAGGCCGCTGCCGGTGCGTGACCGGGCTTACGCAAGCCTCCATTGGCAGGAACCGACAGTCCTTCGGCTCGTAGTTTAATAACCCCCTGCTGGCGGATGTTGATCGCGGCATTAATGTCGCGGTCATGCTCCGTATGGCAGACTGGGCAAGACCAGTTACGCACTTTTAGGGGCAAGGAGTCTACCTTGTGGGCGCAGCAGGAGCAGGTCTTGGAGCTGGCAAACCACTGGTCGATCTTGACCAGATATTTACCTTGTGCCTTGGCCTTGTACTCCAGCTTCTGGATCAAGCTGAACCAACTGGCATCAGCGATATTCTTCGCCAATTTCTTGTTCTTCAACAGGTTTTTCACTTTCAGTGTCTCGACTACCACCGCTTGGTTTTCGTCGATGAGTTGTCGAGACAGCTTGTGCTGAAAATCAGCACGGGCATTTGCAAGGCGCTCATACGCCTTGGCCAGTTTCAGCCGCGCTTGCGCACGACCTTTGCTGCCTTTCTGGCAGCGAGACAGGGCTTTTTGCTTGCGTCGAAGGTTTGCAGCAGCACGTTTCAGGAAGCGTGGGTTCGCTATCTTGTTGCCTTCTGAGTCGATAAGGAGATGGGTGAGTCCCATATCAACGCCCAGTACCGCATCGACAGTTTTCAGGGGTGAAGGGGCTTCTACACCATCCTCAAACAACAGAGATGCGTAATACTTCCCCGTCACTGTCCGCGACAGAGTGATGCTCTTGAGGTTACCCGTCAGTTCGCGGTGAATCCTTGCTTTGATCGGCTCCATCTTCGGCACCTTGATCCAGTTCTCACCTGCACTGACGCTCGTGCAGTGGTAACTGGACTGCTTCCCGTGCTTGCGCTTGAACTTCGGGTAATGCGCCGGGTGCTTCGGATCAAAGAAATTCTGGAAGGCTTTATCGAGGTTGATGCACGCTTGCTGGAGTGCGATGGAGTCGAAGTCTCTGAGCCAGTGATACTTGCGGGACTTCTTCGCCACCGCCAGCAGGGGCTTGAGGTCTTGCTTGGCACGAAGTTTCCTACCATGCCGCCGGTACTGAGAGCTGATGATATGCAATGCCTTGTTGTACACAAACCGCGTAGCACCAAACTGGCGGTTAAGGAACTCCGCCTGCTCAGGTGTCGGATAGATGCGTACCTTGATTGCCTTTAACATTTCAGTGCTCACAGCTAGAATAGAGTAATTATAGTATTTATAGAGTCATTTTCAAATGAGTGTACAGGATCACACGCCCCTCAAGGACTACCTGAGAAAACGGCACAGCGTCACGAGGCTAGTCGTGCATCTGGTCTTCACCACCAAGTACCGCCGTAAGCTGTTTGACGGCTACATGGTTGAACAACTGCGTGAAGCGTTTGAGTCGGCCTGCGAGAAATTGGAGTGCGAGCTGATGGAAATGGATGGCGAGGCCGACCACGTTCACCTGCTCGTAAGTTACCCGCCCAAGCTATCCGTCAGCGTGTTGGTGAACAACCTGAAATCTGTATCGTCACGCCGTATACGAATACTCAATACGCACATACCACGGCAAAGCAAAAGTGGGGCGCTGTGGTCACGCTCCTACTTCGCGTGTAGCGCCGGGGGGGCGACCATTGAGACTTTGCGGGAGTACGTGCAGAGTCAGGCTACACCGGATTAGAACCGCTGCGCGGTTCCCGCTTGTATCCCCGCCCGATTGGGCGGGGGTTTACGCGGGGTTGTGCTAAGTTTTTTCTGGATGAAGTCTGCAAGCCTGGGAAATCATGTAGCCAACCCCTGCGATCTTGTGTTCGTGTTTAGGGCCGAATGATTGAAGGTGAGCGCGAACACACCTGTTTAAATGCTCTGGTTTTACTCCATCATTGAGCTCGACCTTGCAAGCTGGCAGCTCGGTGCCGTAAAAGATGGCTTCCGCTAACGAGGTGTAAAGGTTCCCCCGCTTAAAATCCTCCGGAATTTCCTCCCAGGTTGGCAGCAGGCGCTCAGTTGAGAACGCCAGCTCTACATCAGTAATGGACGCAACTTGTTCCGGCGTTAAGCTATATGGTTTATCGTGTGGCATTATCGAATTCCAATAACTGATCAGTGATCTATCTGAGCGTCGAACACCATTGGTTCTATGCTGGTTTGGCCATTCGTACCCAATTTGGATGTCGCCCGTTAGAGCTTCTGACGAAGCAAGTATAACTCGGTGATAATCCGAGCCACCCCAATTATCAAAACACCCAAAGCAGGCAGGACGAGAGACGAGATGTCCTGGGCCACATGAGCCACCCGGCTCTGCCAATCTGCACCGCCAGCAAAGAACACCGTCACCCAGAGTAGAATCAAGGCCCAGCCCACCAAATCGATCAGCGTCGCAGCCAGGGAACCCAGCCGGGGAGTTCGCTTTGCTTCTTGCGTTGCCCCGACTTTCTCTAACTGCGCGATGGATTCCCCATCTTCCGGTAATCGCCCTTGCGCCATGTCACCCCCGTTTTCCTGTGTTGACCTACTGGATTTTAACACTGGGGCTACATGCACTCCGGCCATTCCGCCCAAACGAAACAGCCTTCTCCAACGAATTCTGAGGGCAAAAGAGTTGAAAATAGTATGCGTAAAGCATACCATATAAAGCGTAAGAGGTCACACGCCCAAGCACGGAGAGAAAACCATGACATTCGATGCAACCCTCAGCCAAAGCACAACAGAAATCGCAGAGCAAGCGTCCACACCGAACAGCGACACCCACGCGGAAGCAGAAGAAGTGCGCTTTGTCAGCCCAAACGAAATTGAGATCATCCCGGAACGCAACCCGCGTCGAACCCGCTCAAAAACTGAAGTGGACGAAATGCGCGAGTCCATTCGCCGGCGCGGCGTAATGCAGTCCGTCATGGTTCGCCCAAACCCGAATCCTGACACCGACAAGCCGTATGAGCTGATCGCCGGATATACCAGGATGGCGCTTGCCCTGGAGCTAGGAATTGAGAAAGTACCGGCCCTGGTGCGTCAGGTTTCAGACGACCAGATTCTTGAATTTGCCGCGATTGAAAACATCGTGCGGTCAGACATGACTCCGATGGATGAAGGCATGGCCGCTCGAAACCTCATGTCTGAAGGCAAAGATGCGGATGAGATTTGTAAACTGCTGGGATGGAACCCAACCTTTCTCAAGGGGCGCATCCAGTTGACGCACTGCATCGATGAAGTAGCACAAGCCTTGTGCGACAAACAAATCAACATCGGTCACGCGCAACTGCTATCTGGCCTTCGCCCCGAGTCTCAAAAGAACGCCCTGGCAGTGATCGTGCAACACAATCTGACTGTTGACCAATTACGAGAGAAGATCGACCAGCTTTCATTGCGACTCAAAGCCGCTGCGTTTGATCTGACAGATTGTGCAACCTGCCCCCACAATTCATCGACCCAGACCAGCCTTTTTGCTGATACGACATCGTTGGCTAAGGCGCGGTGCCTGAATAAAGCCTGCTTTGAGAAAAAAACCCAAGAGCATCTAACCTCGGTAAAAGCAGAGCTGGCGGAGTCCTATCACAAAATTGCGTTCACTAGCGAAGTGCCAACGGGTGCAACAACCGTTGTGGTTGCGGGTGGCCCTCACGGGGTAGGCGAACAACAGGCGCAAGCCTGCACCGAGTGCCAGCACTTCGGAGCTTTGATTGACAACGCACTCGGCTCCAAAGCTGCCGTGACAGAGCATGTGTGCTTCAACCTGAAATGCCACAATGAGAAGGTGGCGGCCCACAAAAACATCATTGCAACGGATGCACAACAGGATCAGACCACAAGCAAGGGTGAGACAAACAATGACTCTGGTGCCATGCCCGCTGGCGCTAAAGGCTCCAATAAGCAAAGCGCATCGGAAAACGGCAAAGCCAAGCAAACCAAGTCACCAGCTAAGACCGCCATCCCTAAGAAGATTCTGGAACAACACCATCAGATTCACCGGAAGGCAGCCGCTGAAACCGCACAAAACGAACGAAAACTTGCTCTCATTGGCAGCATCCTGTGCCTGATTCGTGATGCCAAGGTGACGCTGCCAAAAACGCCGAAAGACTGGCCGGTGTCAATCAGCGATGGCAAGTCCGCCCGGAAAGCAGCCGAGCTTCTTGATACCCAGCCCGTAGAAGCGCTGGAAAAACTGCAAACGAAGCTGGTCAGCCAGATGGTGTTGAAAGCGCAAGGCAATTTCGGTGGCGAAAACGAGGGTGATGTATTTGGTGGTTTTGCTCACTGGATCGCAGAGTCTCGTCAGTCTGATCTGTCGGCGTACTTCACTATGAGCGCAGAGTATCTGTCTGCGTTTACCAAACCGATGATCGAGTCGCGCCTTAAAGCAGCGGGTTTCGACAAGCACTACGACCAAACGCATGGTGACAAGGCGTTCGATGCACTGATGAAAGGCAATAAAGGCGACATCCTCAAAGCCGTCAAAGAGTCTGATTTCAATTTCAGCGGCTTTATTCCCGAAGGGTTGGCACTGAGCAAGTAATGGCAACCGGCGGGGACAAACTGTCCCCCCGGAGAACTGAAAACGGTCGAAACGAATATTGATTGAGGTAACAAAGATGAACTCTACCCTGCTGGAACTGGTGACTCCGATTCTGAACAGCAAGACCGCAAAAGTAACCATGGATATTTCCGCTGGCCCTACGGATGACGAACTCCAAGTGGTCGTAAAACCCGTCATTGGCCCGGTTTCAGACAAGGCACCGGAAGAATTGAAAGTCCTGTGCGCCGCGCTTGGACAGCACATCAAGGTAACGGGCGAGCCGGGCGACATTGAACGACTCCTGGCCGAGCGCGTGAACGAACAAGCGGGCAAGCGCCACCAATGGGCGAACCGGGCAGCCCAACTCGACGCCGCTATCGCCGCCGCAGCCGCCAAAGACGCCAATGGCAGCAAGAAAACGACCTCTACAACCAGCACGAAGAAAACCGAAACCTCTGGTGCACTGGTGGAAACCGACACCGAGGATTCACCGAATGAAAACGAGGCGCCGTCCTTCGATCTCGATCTTTGATCCGCAGAAACCTCCGTGCGCCGGGAATACCCGGTTTTGGGCGAACCTTTCGGTTCGCCCTTTTTTGTGCCCAGACAGGCGAAACGAGTCCTGGCATTCACGATAGTGAGCACTTCTTGTGTTGTGTTGACAGAAGTATGCGTAACGCATACTATATGACTATCTCGGATCGATTGCCTCGCATCCGACTAACCCCGCGAACACGATCAATCGCTTTTGCCACACAGGAGAAACACTATGGCAACCATCACCACGCTAACCCGAGTATTCCGCCTGGGAGCTACCGATTTGCCTGACCCTGATCCCGATCTGACGCCGGAGCAGGTTTTGGAAGCCTACAAGGAACAATATCCTTCACTTCGCTACGGCAAAGTTCAGGAAGTCGGGATCGAAGCGGACACCCTTGTATATCAACTCGTGCCTGCCGAGCTGCACCCCAATGGCTGACTTGGAACGGGCGTTAGCCGAATTGGAGCAGTGGGCCGACCATGACGCCAATTCGGCAAGTCTGACAACAACCGGCGGCCATCATGGTGAATACGGAGAAGAAGAATCATGTTTGTCACCCCATCAGATCAGATGCCTGCTCGATCTGGCCAGGAACATCCGGGCCTGCCCTTTGCCGGAGTCGCTAATGCCGCCTATCCCTCGCTAACCTGCCAGGCACAGGGACACCCCCTGCTCCCTGTGCTGCGGGTTCCAGAATTTGGCAGCCACACTCAAAACGAGTACACCCTGGCAAAGGCGTTCAGCACTACAAAGCTGAAAGGCCAACCCGACCGATCCACACTTTTCGAGCACATCAACGTGCTTGCAAAAACCGGTCATCTAACCGCCGATCAGGCCCGCTACCTGGCCGAACATAAAGAGCAAGATGCCGTCCTCTGGAATGCTGTGGGCTCCTTGTCGAAAGACTGCTTCACTGACTCGGAGCGCCACATTTCAAGCTCTGTGGACACCCTCGTTCGCACGACATTTCCGCTACAGAAGATTGTCAGGTTCGCTGTGGAATGGAAGCGGGCTTATCCAGCCTCCATCAAAGACGCAACCATCCGAAATCTGAACCGGGCCGTTATCGGTACAGAGCACAAAGGGAATGCACAACCCCCACAAAAGAAATTCGACAAACTGCGAAACGCCACTGCCGCTGTACTATGGGACGTAACAACCTTTCTCAACAACCGGATGAAGAAGCAAGTTGGCTGGATCGAACTTGGTTTTGATTTGCATAAAACCACCGACAACCACCCCATCGCACTCAGCTTTGGCGGTGTTTCAGGGTTCGTCTACAACATCGATTTGGCCCAGTGTCAGGAAGAAATTTGGCAAACCACCAATCTGGCCTTGCAACTCATCACCACCATCGCCTGCCCAGGCATGACATCGGCGGACGCTCTGGAATACCACGAATGCCTTCTGGATGAAGTTTGCGAAGAACTCGCGGAGATTGAACAAGCCCTGGAAGCGGCCGGGGTAGACGTTGACGATGATGATAGCGTGGACGCCTTTCTTGACCGTATTGAGACGTGGGTGATTACCACATCTGAGGAACTGCAATATTACCGGGAGAGAGCGCGGCGCCTGAACCAAGAAAAAAAGCGCTGGCAACTGCCTCCCACCACCCAACATAACCTGGACAGCCTGCATCAGTTATTGCAACAGCTTCCAGCCCCGGCAAACGAACAGGAAACAAAGCTGATTGAATGGTGCCGCCAGGCATATCAGACGTTACGTGACATCCCCACCTTCTGGACTGAGTGTATCGACGCATCGCACCAGCCATGCGCAAGCTATGAATTCGATGCCAACCTTCTCATTATGTTGAAAGACGACCAGGAAACGCTTGAGGTTGCGGACAGCATTCACCGTTCGATGATGGAAGGCGGCGAAGAAGTGAGAATGGAGTTTGACTATGCCACGCCTCCGGCACAACTGGTTCGGCTGGCCGACACGATCAATGTCGGATGGCGACTGCTCGACGCGCTTGATGAGGCCGTAAACGCTGGCAAGGACACTTGACTATAGTATGCTTTAGGCATACCATGGGGGAGTAGATGGGAGGAAACCTATGTATCAATCAACCGCTAAAGTTCAGTCCATCGCTCTACTGATTCACCAAGTCGAGCAATCCGCGACCAACGAACCGGCCATTGCCATCATGGCTCACGACGTTTTTCATCAAGAAAACGGGCAATCAATTCTTGGGGCCGGTCGCCCATTTGGGCATACCGAGAAAAAACACATGCTGGACATTCTCAGCCAGGATACCAGCCCGGAAATGGAATTTCTGGAAGCTCGTTGTCTGGCCCAGGGCAAAGAAACCCTCATGTGGTATCGGCCCCGTCAAAGAACTCAAGTGGACGTTCTCGGAAAAGACTACAACGTACCTCTGCCATCACTGGTATTCCTGCTGCACCAAAAAGAGCTGTTCGTAGCCGCTTATGCTGGTGACAAGCGCCCCACGAAGGATACCCGACTGCTCAAAGCGGGTCTGCCCAATGTCGGCGGAATTGATGGACTCTGGTGTTCTGGCGGCAACTCGCTTCCGAGTCACCCAAGGCAATCCCACATCGAGGAAGTCGAGCGCGTTTTCTTTCTGAGTCCGTTCACACACTTTAACGGCGCGGATGCAGAGTTTGATCTACCAGGCGCCGAAGATAGCACTACGAAGGAGTACATGCTGTCGTATTTCGATCTGCTGGCTTCCAAGAGGACATTCCCAGTAAGCAAATTGGCTCGGCTTGAGGGCCAATCAACCCACTTCCGCCGGAACTTCGACGAGCGTGGAGTAACGCTCAAGAGTTGGTTTGATGCCATCACCGGGCACTGATTGAGGCACGCGCAGGAGGGACGACCAATGACTGCCATGATTCCAAAAGCCATTCGCACTCGACCGCGTGTCTTTGAAAACCACGACTATCCACTCAGAGTGCTGCTGGTTGGCGCTGGTGGGAATGGCTCAGAATGCTTCGATGGTCTGCTGAGACTTCACACAGCCTTGCTCGCACTCGGCGGGAAAGGACTCAGCGTCACGGTCATGGACGATGACGAGGTATCCCCCAGCAATATCGTCCGCCAGCGCTTTTGGCCGCATGAAATCGGCACCAATAAAGCCATCGCACTTACACACCGCGCCAATTTGATGCTGGGCACCAACTGGGTCGGCCTGCCCTATCGACTCACAGACAAACAGCAATTTACCCACAATCCAAATCTGGTCATTACAGCGGTAGACAACCTGGAATCCAGACGAATGGTGAACCGCATGTTTTCCAGAAAGCTCAATGTTTTTTGGCTGGACATGGGGTGTGATAAAGACAAAGCACAGGTCGTATTTGGGCGTTTTGGGGACAACAAATTGACCGACGAATGGCCTAGCGTCATGGCCCACTACCCCGACCTGGCCACCCGAGAGGATGCAGAAAATAACCCATCTTGTTCCGCCGCTGAGTCCCTGGCCAGACAAGACTTGATGATTAACGGAGCGGTCGCCAATGCCGCCATCAACATGCTCTGGAAAGTGATGCGTGAAGGACAAATCTCATTCAACGGCGTAGTCATCGACTTATCCAGCGGGCACTCCCAAGGCATGAGTTTCCTTCCGTTCGCGCCCTAACAACGCTGATTGAACACCGCAACCAGCCCGGTGGCGCACCGCACCCAGCCTCCCTCCCTCCGGCCGGCGAGGGCATCGCCCGACCCGGCCATCCTCACCGACGCCAGCGCGGAGGTGAGGTTAAGCGCTGGCCGAAGGCCACAAATCGACAGACTCCACACCCAATAGGCAGCGCGGAACTCAAGCTCACCCTGAGCGCCAGAACCACCTCCCCATTAAATGCAAAAACAACACGCCATGATGCAGCCCAAGCTGCGGGACAGCGCACTGCAATAAGCCAAGGCACAGAGCCCAGATACAAAAACGCCGGCAAATGCCGGCGTCTGAGCGTCATACCTCGCAAATTTAATCGGATGATTTTTTCTTCAATTCCACGATCTCCCCGTGCTCGTTATACCGGAGTGTCGCCAAGTCATAGCCGAGCCTGTCCAGGAAGTCCAGACATGCAGTGGCGAGACAGTCTGAATTGGTGGGATTCCGATGGTCGGGGTGATCCTGGTCATAGAGCTTCCGGTTAAAGGCGACAGAGATTTGTCGGATACCCCGTTTATCTTCATCGCCCATCGCAAACCAGCGGGCAATTTCAAAGCTGTTGTATTGCTCACGCAAGCGGCGCATTGCACGAACAAACATTGCGGATTTGGTTTCCGGTTTTAAGGCCATGGTATATCGCTCTGTGAAGAAAAAACCTACCCGGCAAAGTACGCCGAAAGCATACTGGCAGTGTAATCAACGATGAGTTGAAATAAAACTCTGAACGCTATCGGATTTCCGAAAAGGCTCAAAAAAATACCGTCGGTGCAAGGAAAGCGTTATCACGTCGCAACGCGACAACATGTGCCATCTGTACGCCATCGAGGCCAAACATCTCGACATTTCGACAAGACGATCACCTTGGATCGTGTGCACGACATTGCATCGTTTTTTGGCCGACGGACTTGCATCAATCAAAGTGCTGGGAATATTATTCATCCGCCTAACATCACATGGAGTATTGCAGTATGAAGTTTAAAGGCTTTGTAGCGGGCGCACTTGCCATGACCCTGCTGAGTGGCTGTTCCACTGTCATCAAAGGCACCAGCGAGTCAATCACCGTCAATTCCCTGGAAGATGGTACGACGATCTATGTTAATGGCGCCGCTCGCGGCAAAGATTCCGCATTCGTGAACCTGGAAAAAGGCAAGGTCCATACCATTACTGCCCGGAAAGAAGGCTGCGAACCCGCGACCACTCAAACCGGCGAGTCGTTTGACCCCACTACCCTGCTCGGAATTTTGATCGACTGGGGCCTGATTACCATTCCCGTGGACCTGATTTCCGGTGCTGCCTGGGAAATCACACCCACAACGTACACCGTGACGCCCATTTGCCCGGGCAGCAATGCGGTTGCTACATCCCAGTAACCTCGGCGGAAATAGAGCTCTCAAAGCAGACACCTGGCGGCGTTGGCGGCCAGGTGTTTTTTTTGGGCGCCGAGAATGTTGCGTAAAAGCGACACCCGGGATTCATGTGATTGAAGGATCTTTTCTCAAACCTATAATCTCGACGTCACATAGGTTACTTTGATATGCGGGAGTCTCGAAATGCTGAATGTCGCTAAACATCGGGCACTGGAAGTCATTGATCGGTTCTTGGGACTCCCTGCAACCTATGACTCGACTCACCGCCGAATTGAACCTTCCTGGCCAGAGAAAATTGAAAACACGGCCACTCAGGAGGAATTGTCTCCTCCAATTCTGATTCCGGAATCGCCGCTGATTAACTTTCTCTCGCAAATCACCCTGTCCCAGCGACTAAACATCCGAAATATCACCCTCAGTGAGCGATTGGGATACCGGATTGAGCAACAGTTCCGGGATGCCGAAGCCCTTTATCGATGGCTGACCCCGGGACAACGCATTGTGACCAATTTTGCCTGGCCGGCAGAGTCTCATCGAATTCGTTGGTTCAGGACGCCTATTACAGCCAAAGACCTCATCAACGCTGCAGAGCTCGTACACGATCCCGAATCTCTTGAGGGTATCGTTGGGGAAGCGCAGTTTTAAGGCCCGGGTAGCATTCTCTGATTCGCTCGCCCGAAAAATCGATTGCCGAGTTGGAGTCAACCCAATTCGGCAAGTTTTTATAAATGCAAATCGCCCTTGCTATAGCGAAAGCGGAAATGCCGGCGACTCTCAATTTGCGGGATGATGGGCATTTCACAGATTCCCAGCGCAGCAGAGCTATGGCCACCCAAGATTCTCTCCCCGTTACCCTATACCAGCCGATCTACCAAACGCCCACCGATGAACCGTCGTCTCGCTTTGAGCAATGCGACGGTGTTTTTGGACGTGCTTTTTACTTCACGAAAGATCGCAATGCCGCGGCATCAGCACCCGGAGTTCACGGGATTCTGCGCTCCATCATTCGTTGTTCAGATAGTGCCACCCTGGATATGCACCAGGACATTCAGTTTCAGCACACAAATGCAGCACAAGCCGTAAGGGAGGCCTGCGAGTGGTTGCAATTGGACGCACCGATTCCCCGGGAACCGATCATACAGTGGCATCAGCGAAGCCGTGACTACTTGGCGAGCAGAGTCAAGCAAGGACATTTCGCGACTCCAGACCTGAATCAACATCTTGGCCTTCTTGGCATTGATCTGCTGAGAGGCCCTGTACCTGCGACAACAAGCGGCCATTACAACTTCCGTTTGGTATGGGCTTTTACGTCAACGGATCGAGTACAAAGCGTCGAGTTAGAGCTCATACACTGAACAGAAAAAAAACGCGGGTTTCACTTCGGATCTTTACAGTATGCTTTAAGCATACTATGCTGTCATCGTAAGCATCCACGTTTACTGTGGAAAAGGAGAGAGTGATGACCATGATCCGCACAGTACGCAACCCTCGCACCGATCAACCGCGTGTGGTTCTAAACATTATTGCGGTTGTTCTCTTCATCGGCGCAGCGATGGAATTCGATTTCCCCGAAGCGAAGATTGAACCCTCGCACGAGCTTGTTTGTCCGCTGATCCAAACGGAAATTCAGGATGAAAGCGGCACGTATACCGCTGCTCGGCAGCGCTGTTTTTGGGCGGTACGATGAAAGAGCTGCAGAACCTTCTGACGGTGACCGATCGTCGCTTCAAGCCAACGGATCAGCAAAAACGGGTTATCCAAGCGATGGAAACCGGAGCTGACCAGATTTGCATTGCGTTTGCCGGGTCCGGCAAAACAGGCACAGGTATTGAGGTTGCGCATCGACTGCGCAAACCAGGTCACGCCCTTCTGTTCAATCGGGCCAACCAACATGAAATGCGATTAAGGGCTCCGAATTTGATCAACGCGGTCACAAGCCATAGCTTGGCGTATGCCCAGGTCATTGGAAACAGCAACGGCTATGCTCAGAAACTGGCTGGAGCGCTTGACCCATCCACCGGTCCAACCCTTACCCCTGTATTGATTGCCCGATCGATCAACATCTCGGGCCGGATAGGTGAGGGTTACCCTTCGGCCGAGCAGCTGGCATTGGCAACATTAAGAACCGTAGAAGTATTTCAGACGAGTGCGGATCTGGTGATCTGTCGAGACCATATCCCCGATGACGCGCTGCCATTGCACTTACGACACCCGGATCAAAAAGATCTGGCGGATCAGATACGGGAGCAAATCGTCGAGTGGGCTCACGAACTCTGGCGTCGGATGATCAATGAGTACAACGGTTTCCCGATTTCCCATGACACCTATTTGAAGGTCTTTCACCTGCGTGGGTACACCGTTCCGGGTGAGCTTTGGATACTCGATGAGTACCAGGATACCGCGCCTGTTGTGGCGGACATCATTCGCAATCAGCCCGGGCAAAAACTCTATATTGGCGACCCATATCAACAGATTTACGGGTTCAGGCGAGCAATTAATGCCCTTCACGATCCCATTGAGCGGGGCGTGCAATCTCATTATCTGACGGACTCCTTTCGGTACAACTACCAGATTGCAGGCCTGGCTTCGCTGATACTCAGGGCTTTGGGTGAGCGAAACCTGGTTCGAGGTCAGCATCGTCCATTGCTCCCGGTTAACGAACACGAAAGCCATACGGTCATTTGTCGAAGCAACCTGACGATCCTTGCCCGAGCGGGAGAGGCATTGTTGCGGCAGCGTGAGGTCCGCATTGAAGGCGGGATTCCTGAACGCACATTCACGCGCGTGGAGTCGGCGCTTGCCCTCTATGAAGGGCGCCTTGAGGACGTTCGTATTGATGCCATGCGTATCGCCGGTAGCTGGGATGCACTGGTTCAACAAGTGCACGCCCTGGGAGACCGTGCCGGCGACGCCTGGTCCTTGATCCGGTTGATAGAGCGATACGCTACCCATATCCACATTTTCCTGGCCTTAGTTAGGGGGGCCTTACAGCGGTCAAAACGCTCATCACTAAACGCCATTCAGTTCATTACGGCTCACAAGTCCAAGGGCCGCGAGTTTCCTTTGGTGGTTCTCGACGAGGACCTGGCACCGCCGGAAACCGTGATGATGAAGCTCCGAACGCGAGAAACACTGACAGCAACAGAACGTGAAGCCCTACACCTGCTGTACGTTGCGATCACCAGGGCAGAATTGGGGCTCGAACTGCCCAACCGCATCAAAACAACATTCCATGAACTCCAATCTCTGTTCGGTCAGCATCTTGAGCCGGAGGATCACCTTGCCAGCGATCAAATACCAGAGTCCAATGCGTTCCGCAAAGTTGCCCAAAAGGCTCGAATCGAACGGTTTATCCGCCAGCATAGGCGACCGTAGGTGCTCTTCAACCAACACACGATTCCTAACGAATGGTAATGCGCAAGCACTGCTTAAGAAATTGAACTTATGCCACGGTAGTGTATGCTATTAGCATACACTTAGATATAAACGAGACACTCCCTGGAGATGAATTCATGGATGCGCAGAAACAGATGCCCCGCAGCTTCCCCGATCTTGCCAGTCACCCGCAAGACTGGACCGTAATCGACCAGAAACTCTGGCGGGCATCGTTTCGTATGTACTTTGAAGTCAGCCCCAACCTGATCCTGCATTACCTGCACCACATGGCAATGCACACAGTTAATGGCTATCAGGGGGATATTTCTGGCTGGGAGTACGCATATTCTTCGGCAGAGAAAGGAGGTCTGTTTGTATACCCAGTCGCTGATGGAGAGAGCCACAACGATTTTGAAGTGTTCAATTTAGCGGGGAGCAATGCTAAGCACCTCCCCCCCGTCTTGGCGGGCATCCATACCATGATGCTCGCTGTGCTGGCGATGCTCGAACACGCAACGAAACTTAAACTGACCGACAAGCAGTTCAGGGAACTCCGGATGCATTACTACAGGCTGCGCGATTATGGACTCCTACTGGCCAAAGAAACCGGTCATGAGAACGATTTTTTGGATCTGATTGATTAACCAACGCACTTGAACCCAAGCGATCTCTGGCTCAGACATAAATGACTTTCAGGCAGGACTTTTGACGACATGAATAGCGAACGCTCAACGGATCATTCGATCATCAATATCAGTTTGGGAATGGAAGTCTTCTACCGCGGGGAGAGATTGGATTCCAGGGCGCTGGCGCAGTATGTCAGTGTCAACGCTTACCAATGGCTGGCAGGCCAAGAGAGTCATCCGTTGAGTGATGTGCAGATCGAAGCCTATTGCGTTCAAAGTATTGCGGACCCCGAGGATTACCGGGAAAAGCTTGAGGAAAAAATTCGGAACGAGCTTGAAAAGTGCTCAAGAGACATCCCGGATCTCGCCCGAGAAATTGTTGATGCGGGTCTGACATCGACTCCGGCATTTATCCGAAAGCATCTGAACTCTGGGAGCAGTGATCGGGTGTATCAAATCAACAACCAAGGAGGGGCTATGCCGCCACCGATGCGATAGTTGTATCGGTTATGGCTATGTATGGCTGTGGCGCCCGGAATCATGGGAGAGCAACGATATGAAAAAACAAACCACCCCACCACTCAAGCGAATTCGTCTTGGCAAAGAGCTGAAGGGTAGACTCAACGAGGGGCTCATCTCGTTTGCCAAGGGGGCCACAAAAGACCAAGCCACTGTTTTTGGTGAAGCCTTGAAGGAGTTGCGCCAGGGACTGGGTAAAACACCCCGTTACAAACTGGCGAACCTGCTTGGCATGACTGAGCAAACGCTTCAAAAGCTGGAAACCGTACCTCATAAATGCGGGGTAAAACCCACCCTGAAGCTGCTAAATGCCTTTGGTTTGACATTGGCGATAAAGCATCCGGCGGTTGATCAAAGTCAGGGTTACCTCTCGCTGGGCAAGGCGTTTGTTGCTGTTCGAAATTGCAATGCACACCTTACGCAGCGAGACCTGAGTGATGCCACCGGGATTTCAAGGACCACCATCCAGACCATTGAGGCGGGAAAGCCTGCTAAGGTTTCAACGCTGATTCAACTGCTGGAGGTCCTGGGTGCAACACTCATCATCGTTTCTAAGGATGAACTGTGTTTGCGTGACGAGGAGCCGCGAAAAGTCGAACCGGCGAACGCCAGCACCCAGTCCACCCAGAGCAATGACGAAGCCCCCCTGGTAATTGACCGGTATGCACCGAGTCTCGCTGAGATGTTGACTCGGGTGCCCTGGAATGAAAAACCAGGCGCTAAGGTCGCTTGACATCCTCCCCGCCCTAAAGGGCGGGGATTCCAACCGCCTCCGATGCGACGGCAGGTGGTACTCCCTCACGGTTTCCCACAAGTGACTGCAGGTTACTGCTTCATAGGTGGGTCTGACTGCACCCATCCTCCACAGGCCAGCACTCGGTGCCCCCGGGCGCGGATATTCTTCGCCGCATTTAGGGCGGCTGTGAATGGGCTTCACGTCGGACTGCTTCCAGCAGCTTGAGCCAGATGGTTTATTCGCTAAACCTGGTTCCAGACCCAACGGCAACATCCAGCCTGGCGGAACAGTTTAGTAGCACCCTAACCGGCAATAAAAGTTTGGAACGGATATTGACACTTCATCCTACACTACCTATAGTGCCGTTGCGTTTCATGCGTTATATCTTGAGACGATCCAACCGTTTACGCAACTTCATTCACCGAAGGTTCCAAGACGGAAGGAACCTGTTGCCCAGGCCTGACGGCCTGGGTTTTTTTTGCCTGCCAAACAAGCCTGCCAAACAAGCGCGAAGCGGAAGCGAGCGCGCCCCTGGCCGCACCGCAGGTGCCGGCCAGTTCGGAGCGGCAGCGTTGAAACCCTGCACACACCTCACCATTGACACCTCAACGCGCATCAGCCCCCACACTCAACGCCACTCGCGCAGCGAGTCGCAAAAGCGACAAAAACGGATCGAAAGAAGACAAAGCCAACGACGTAAAATAGGTTTAGTGTACCCTGTGCGATGATGCATCGTAGCCGTAAACATATCGGACAGCACCAATGAAAGATCTACACCGTAGGCTGAAACAACCCATCATGAGGGAAACCGTCAACATCGTCATGCAAAACGACAGTCTCCTGTTTGTGTCCCGCCGAAAAGAAGCCATTGCCGGTTACGCCGGCACGGCTGGGACATCGGTATTCTGGGATCACAACGCTATGGTTGCAGCCCAGCTGCTGGAAGGGCGTTCGCCCGTAGACATTATCGACCACAAAGATGATACGTGGGCGGTAATCAGCAAAGCGCTCTTGCGCCTATACCAGAACATTCGCTGCTACGAAGACGAAGAGATCAGCGATCCGGTATTTGATCGGATCGAACCTGACTTGCCGAGACCGCTGGCCAGGGCTCGATTAGAGATTCTTGAAAAGCATGGTCGAATCTGTGACATCCCGGCCGTCATTGAGCTATCTGAAATCTGTCTTGCCCCCTTGCAGAACCGGCCGGTGAATCGTGAGCTTTTCCGTAAGGAGTGCCGAAATAGCAGTTGGTTGGCCCGAGTTGAAGAATATGAGCCGGAAGCCATACGGCGAGCACTGGAAACGACTATTTGTCGGTCGCAAAAGCACAGCAACGATTCCCTCTTCCGGTCCAGCATGGCTGCGCTCGAAGTCGCTGAGTTGAAGTACGCATTGGATCATCGATCCAGCGCTATTCCCACTTTGGACGCCTTTGACACGCCAGCCACA
The DNA here is from genome assembly GCF_001981305.1 of Marinobacter lutaoensis. Taxonomy (GTDB): domain Bacteria; phylum Pseudomonadota; class Gammaproteobacteria; order Pseudomonadales; family Oleiphilaceae; genus Marinobacter; species Marinobacter lutaoensis. The sequence goes on from NZ_MSCW01000009.1 coordinate 79,503, forward strand.
CACGAAGAGGTAGGCCAAGTGGCATCTTGTGTTGCCCGTTGAACCACTTTTCAGCCAAGGAGAGATTAAACGATGCCCGCCAATATCAAAGACTTTGTGCACCTTCGCATTCAAACACAGTTGCTCCCGGAGCAACCAAGCTGGAGTGAAATAGGAGCCGTCGCCACAAAGTGGAGAGATTTTCTGGCAACCATCGCCCTGCCTCACGACAACCCGGTATCGGTGATTCGGAACCCTTTTCAGGACCGGAACCCTCTTGCGTCTGGGCATTCTCCCACGTTGCGACAACTCCGGTATCGTCACTATACCCAGATGACAGAGATTGCCGGCCTGGCAATGGCGGCATCGCGGGGCCAGCGAAATTTAGACGCTCGCATGCGGACAAAGACATTTGATCGACTTCTGGGCATGATCGATGACATTGGGCGCATGGCAGAGCATGACGTTGACCCGGTGAGCTATACTCGACTCCGAGAGTCTGGTTACGGACGAAACAAGTTTGATGATATTCGGCGCCTCAACAGCGCTGGAAAGGTATCTCTGGATGAATACAAACGCCAGGTCCGACGGGTATACCAACATCTGATTCCAGAATATCTGCTTCACTGCTTCCCATCGGTAACCCGAAAAGAGGATGTTCCAGAGATCAACCTACGGACAGCCCTGATGATTGCCTCAGATTTGCATGAAAGCATTGCCGACACAAAGCCTCATGAAGCTGGCGAGATTTTGTCAAAGATCTTCCAGAACGCCGAGCAGAACAACTGTTTTAAGTTGCCGGAGGAGCCAGGCATCCGTAAGCCGTCATATTGGGCAGATGTGATTCGCAATCGCTTTTCTGATACTGATCGGGCACCCAACTACGATCACCTTCTCCCGTTTATTGTGCAAGATCGTATTACCTCTTCTGAAATCGTGATGACCCTGATGGAACAGGGCGCCTGGAAAATGGCTCCCGAAGAAGTGGAACTCTATCATCTCAACGGAAATGCGAATGATATCCAGGAAATTATATCGTTCAGTGAAGGCACTCAAAACCGTGTGCTGGTTATGGAGGATCAGTTAAACGGAGACCCATTGTTGGTTCAAAATGCCGGCCACGGTCTTCAAAACACGATCCGAGTCGTGAAGCCTGGGTTCCAAGAAATGGTGACCACCATTTTCTATTCTGATACCGACTCCCTGGACAGATCGACACGGACAAAATGCCTTGAATCTTCGGTCTTTAGTGCGGTAGCGCAGACAACAAGAATGACAGAGAGTGGTGCTGACGTTGCAACCCTGCAGAGCCTCGAAGAAGAATGGCTCGCCATGTTCAAGAACAATTTTCTCGTGACAGACAGCGCCATTAAACGTTTTCAGAAACGGGTCGCTCAAGCTGCGGAGCATCTGATTGCACCGGCTCTGCATAGTTTTGCGATCGACAGGGAAAGTCAGCAAGAGAAACTGCATCAGTGGTTGTTCTTGGCGCAGCGATGTGGCCTGACATTGCAGCCCGATGTGTACGTCTCATTTGGCCTTCCTCGAAAGTTTGGCACAGTGCACGGTAGTGCCTCCCCGAAAGCGGAAATCGTGCTGGAAGACCATGAGACTGCGCGGGTATACAAACTGGATAGCGAGGGGGCCCGTAAAGACAGTGTGCTGGTAACGGCAAACGGTAACCTGACTCAGAAAGCCTTGGAAGCGGCGTTGAAAATGGGGGCCACGACGGTTGGGGAAAGGCATCCGTCTGGCTTTGGTATGAAAATCGCTAAACTGAGCGAAAACGGTCAGTTTGTTGATATTGGTCACTGGCTCGCACCGGATGAGCGCACCAAGCTTCTCGAACTGCCTTTGGCGGATGTAGAAAAAGCACTTGCTCCTGACAAAGCCGATAAACGGACTTCTGCCGAAATTATACAGCTTCAGGAGGCCCTGTTGGCGATGGTGTACCAGCCAAACACCCAAGACCCGTTGGATTCGCGCAACGATTTGATGATCGAAGCAGGCTATCAATGGAATACGCAGGGGCAGTTGCCGATCCAAGCCAAAGACGGTCACACCGTGCTTGTCGATGTCTCTCGCGAAGTGCTGGAAACACAGCCTTTGAAGGAAATTCGTCGGCACTTGTGCGCGCAGATCATTCTGTCTGACCTCAACTATTACGATAAAGCGAACTGCGTACAGAGAATCCGGTCTTCGGCTCTGGAAGATGCGTACCAGGATTATCTGACTGTACTTGATGACGTTTCGTTGGTGGCTGAAACACCGCGTCTGGCGGTCAGTTAACGTATCGAAGCAATCCCACCTTTGATATTGCTGAACCCTTAAAATAGTGCTTCCCAGAGGATTATTTGCAGGGTTCAGCATGTCCGATTCCGCTTCATTTCAATCTGATGTAGGCGTCATTTACTGCCGTTCTGACTTTAAGTTAGAAGATGTAACCGATCGTCTGGTCGAGGCGACGAAATTGCTTTACCAGGGAGAGCGTCGGATGAATGAGCGAGTTCCAGCGCATGGTTGTAGCATCGCCATCTGCCTGACCTCCGATGAGTCCCTATCCTGGAGAAGTTGCAGAGCCATCAATTATTCGCGTGGTGGGATGAAGCTCGAAACAGACATGGATCTGAAAGAGGGTGATCTGATTTGGGTAAGAATCACGCCGGATTGGAAGGCCACGGCCATGGAGCCGTTCAGGATTGGTGCGGAGGTTCGTCACACCACCCCATCTGGTGATGCCATCAGTCTTGGCGTGCAATTCCGGCTTGAAATGACTCAAACCATGAAACGCAGCCAAATAGAAACGAACCTGGATCGCCTGGACTCCTTTTTCCGAGCCCTGGGATTGATCGAAACCTGAAAGTCAGACAGACCAACCTCTTCCGGTGCTACCTGGCGACCTCCGAGTCGTTAGCAGCGAGATTCTTTGCCCAAACCTGCGTGTTTGCCCTCTCTTCCTCATATCTTACGACGCCGTGGCCCGGCAAAGCCAATGGCTGGTATCGTGACTTCCACAGCTGGCCGCCCCTGTGTATGTGCGCCTCTAGGCCGATTGGTTTCACTCTACGATATACTGTGCGATGCAATAGAGTGCGTTGACCACAGAAGCAATGGAAGAGGCCTGCAATGATCACAGAACTAACGCACAAGCGTTTTGCCGCGGCTCCCTTACTCCTTGTTGGCGTCATGGTGTTGACAGGGTGCAAATGGGACAACTCTGAAGACTATCAAATTCGCAGCGAACAGACAGGAACCGAAGACAGTATCGAAACCGGTGATGAGACCTCCAATGATGGTAGTGGAACCCCGATCGACAATACTGATCCGGTTGTATCCGGTGTCGCGGCCACATCTGAACCGCTCGAAAATGCAAATGTCTGTCTGGACATAAATGACAACGCCCAGTGCGATGAAGGTGAACCTTCGACCACAACGGACAGCCGTGGTGAGTGGATTATCCGGTTGCCTGATGGGCGCCTGACGACAAGCACCCGGGTTATCGTTACTACCACTGATGAAACGCGGCTGGCGGATTCAGGAGAAATTGCAACCTGGAACTTTCCTCTATTCGGTTGGGCTATACCCAATGGCACCGATACGGTCAGCGGCGTTTTTGTTTCTCCGATCTCAACCCTGGTAGAGAACGAAATCAACCGCCTCCCCTCCGGGGACCGGGATGAAGCTATTCGCAATGTTGCAAGCAAGCTCGGCACAACCGTTAATATCTTGGAGAACTACCTGAACCCACCTGCAGGGTTAACACCGACCGAACAGGATGAGTATCAACGGCTGGAACGTATTGCCGAGGTGGTCAACGAACTTGCCATAGAGATCGACCGAAATATACCTGATGAGGATCGGGCCAGTCTGACCCCGGATGAGCTGGGTAACCTCATTTTTGATCAAATAAATGATGGTCTCGAACAAGTTGTCGAAGACGTTAACCGCTCGCTGATCGAAACCCCCGATAACCGTGATTTCGACGGCGAGACTGTCATCCAGCAAACGGTGTACGACGAACTCAAGGCCGCTCCTGAAATATCGGCTCCTTCACCTACTCTGACGGAACTGGAGACACGGATTGCGAACGCTCAGAACAACTCACCATTCTTCGAAAAAAGTGGGTTCGAAACCTACCCAGTCAATGGCGCACAAACCATCGATCTTCATTTTTTCCGAAACCCCCTGATTTCGACGCTCAATGCACGTCGGGCACAGCTGCATGACCTTGAAGTAGAGCTGGCGAATCTGCAGAACACCCCTGAACCGCCAGCCCCGTCGATGCGGGACACAAACCAGATCTACTACGAAGCACGACGGCGCATTGCCGTCGACACGGAGCTCGATGCCGCCATCGTAGACATTCAAATTGCAGTACCCAGAAATAACGATTTCCGCAGTGATGCAACGAGCTTCCAGATCATCAGTGAGACCATCTGCACCGACGGTGATTTTCAGTGCGATGAGTTGATGAGCAAGCCTGGGCGCGTGCGTGCTTTGGTTTGGTCAGGCTTCTCCTTCCGGGAACAAACCATCCAAACGGGTCACGCTGGGCAGCAGCGGTATTTACCTCTGTTCGAGCTGGGGGACATCGTTGCAAATTCGCAAAGCACTCAATTTTCGTCTGAGATGAACTTTCGCGAATTCAGCCTTGATGGTTTGGATGCCCGTGATGTGATCGAGGAGCTTGTCGGCGGTGAGTCGGTACCGGGCACGAACAGCTTTACCTTTGGCTCGGAGGCCAAGGCCTATACGTTCTCTGAAGCTCTTGTTGCCGAAATCGTGCTGAGCACCTGGCCGGCTGGCGGTACTGGCAACCTGTGCGATGCTCCAGGTCTTCCAGATGCGTCTGTTACCGGGTCCTGTAACTTGGTTTACGGCCGGATTGGAACCACGACCGGTCAACCCGCCCAAACATTTGCAGACGCCCTGTATCCTGTCGCCCAACAAAACAGCGATTACACGAGCTTACTGGAGAATGGAAAACCGGTTGATGCCCTGGCCATCAGTGGCCCCACAGATGATGTTTTTGTCGCCCGGCTTTTTGGCTCAGCGAGCAACGATGACGGGATCATTAAGCTGTACCGACAAAGCGAGCTAGGTGACTGGGAAACATTGCAGCTCACCGGTCGCTGGGAGCGTTCGCAGGAAGCGTCGTTCGAACGGATCGACCTGCATCTGCCGGCGGGCTTCCATTACTCCGATGCCAAGCTGGGCTTTGAGCTGGGACACGCCTACTTGTTCGAACGAGACGGCTACCTGCGCCATGGCTGGGTTGTCCCGGAAACGGTAAACGTCGATAGCCTGTTCAACCGCAAGCAGGTGAGGTACGCCTTCAACCAGGAGGCCTTCAATCAGATTATCACTGAGCTCAATCGCCTTGGTTTGTTGACCGAACATCCCTACTACACCCGCCAGCTTATTGAAGACGTAGAAGCAGCCATTCAGCAAACACAGGAACAAATCGACAACATCAATTCACCTGGCGGCAGTGGCGGTCAGACGGAATAACAGGGAGAACCCATATGGTTGGCTGATTAAAGCCTACAAGAGCAACACCCGAACGGCATCGACCGGTAATCCATTGGCTGATGCTGCCAACGGCCTTCACTGAGGCTACACAGACCTCAAAAAACTAGGCTCCGGGCCGTGAGGCTTCGGAGCCTTCTTATATTCGGCAGACGCTAAATTGGTATGCTCAAGGCAGACTATCAACCTTTGAATAGCATCATGAGCGAGTTGTCCTATCCTCCCGTCAAGCAGATTCGCGATTCCGGAAGCCAGGCCCCGGCCGTCGGCCTGAGAGTAGTAAAAGGCGCCCTGGTGCCGGCAACGGAAGAGGATTACCAGCAGCTGAAAACACTAGATCTATCCTTGAACCAGACGATCTTCGCCACTATCGACTTCGCTCAGAAGCCTGGCAGCCTGAAGCGAATACATCGGCTCGGCCAACTACTGGTTGAGCAGGTTCCTATGTTTGCTCATCTGGATGCCCATCAGGCCATCAAAGTCCTTCAATCACTATCGGGTGCAGGATGTGATGTAATAAGCGTGCCTGCAGGCACTCTGGCGGCGCTGGCGGGTATGGAATGCCAAGGTGACCCGAACGCGCTAGTTACGGTTTTTCAGCCCTGGTCGTTATCTCCGAGCAGCTTGACTGGCCCCCAGTTCGAGCGTCTGTTCAGCCAACTGTGCCGCTATGTTGCAACGGAGATCTGGCCAGACCTCGACCCTGGTGATATTGAACGGTGGACCGATCTTGTCCACCGGGATACGCCATAACGGCACCTCGCCCTGAGCGGGCGAGGCTTCCAATTTCTCAGCCTTTTTCCGGCTCCTCACCTGCCGCCTTGCTTGTGATCGATCGAAGCAACGGGCGCTTGCGGACCCCGAGCACCTTACCCTTAGTGTCAAACTGCAACGTGCTCACGTCATAGCCTTCCCTGTGAAGAAGATCGAGCAGGCCGATCGCCAAGACATCGCTGTTATTGGCACCACGCTTGTCTGGGTGGTCTTCGGGATACAGCTTTCGAAGCATCGAGCTTCGGATGATGCGCTTGGCCGATGTGCTGGATTCCCCCAGAGCAAACCAACGCGCGATTTCAAACTGAGGATACCAGTCCTGAAGCCGAAGCATGGACTCACAGTAGGTTTGATTCTTCGCGTTTTGATCCAAATAGCCCTCCTTGAGATTCTCAATTCGACACCAGCAAGGGTATGCCATTAGCGGACATTAGCACAATGTTGATATGCTCCCCAGCCTGAAGGCTAGAGATGCCTACGGCGCTCAGGGGCAGCATTGAGCAGCCCCTGAGTCGCTTCGGTAGGTTCCTGCTGCTGGCGGAACTACCGCGCCACACACTCGAACTAGGCTTGCCTCTGGCGGACTCAACGCGCTTTAAGCCTGGAAGCGGTGTCCTGCCTCTGGGCTCGTAGCTAAATCAGCTCTCGACCAATAAATCAACGACCACACGCTCAAGCCCGGTCGGGATGGTTTTTGGACACTTGTAACTGAAGGAAATCTCTTTTACTTCCGGATCACTGCATTGCAGGCGAACGGTTTCCGTCAGCTTCGCCGCAGTCTCCAGGTCCTGAGAGATTCGCCGGATAGCGGATTGCTCCAGCTGATCGAAAGAGCGGTAACCGGCCTGGTCAAGAGAAATCTGGTGCTCAAAAGGTGCCGGCAATTTATTGAATGCGATCTGTGCCCGAGGCAATACAGATTCCGCTTTTTCATCGAGAATTGCCTGGATAGATTCGCCTTGTTCCCCATCTGGATAGTCAATGTTCCAGCGAACGATTGGCAGTGGACTGTTGTGGTACGCGCTGCGCAGACGATCCAGGGTCTTTAGCGATTTCACGTAAACAGCATCGATGGCCAGAAGACGTGCGGAGAAGTCGGGAATTTCACTGGCGGCCTGAAGAACCTCGTCCGAAAGGAATTCCGGTGCCTGCAACCTAACCCAATGACCACTGCCCGCTTCACCAGTCGGACGGCCTGTAGCGAACCGGACAAACTGATACTGACCGCCCTCACCTCGTGCTAGCTCAGCGTAAAGCGGGATCGACAGTTCATGTTTTTCCGTTTCAACCATTGAAATACTAGCTGCGCTACCTGGTGCCGTGGCACCGAGAGCACCATCACTTATGGATGGTGACCCGGCACACCCGGCAAACAAAACGATGCTCAGCCCTCCAAGTGTGTAAATAAACGTGTTTTTCATTACTTCCCTCGTCTTCACAAAATGGACATTTGGCAACTCATTGAAAATTGCATTTGAGGTATTGCCTGTACCGAAAGATGATACCTTTTCCGGCTATTCGACATAGTTCAACCGATACCAGAGGCCGTGCTTATGCGTTACAGGCTCAATGTCTATTGATTCCCTGGGTGCCGGGAGTCGGCGTTCCATGGCCGAAGTTATGGAATCCACCAAACTACCCGGGCTATTAATGGACTGGTCGTGGCTTACACGAAACGGCAACCAGTCATGCGCTGAAAAGAACAACCCGCGCTCCCGATCGCGATGATGATCTTCAAGAAACTGTCCGTGACCGCCCCAACCATCGACCTCAACGTAAATGCGCCATCGAGGCAGAGCAAAGTCGCACCGGAACCTTCTCTCTTTGAATGGGATCAATTCAGGGACCACCTCACCGCCCTTTTCCCAAAGACCGAAGGCCTGCGTTAATACAAGGCGAATCGATTGCTCGCCAGGGCTTTCCCCAATAACCGGCTTCCCGGAAGGCTTTCGAGTAGCGGATGTTTTTCGAACTTCGAGGTCATCTAACGCTTGCTTGATCTGACGGGCGGCCCAGCCTGCCATGCACGAACCACCGGCGAGCGTTTTCGATTTCTCAGTCAACTTTTCAAAGTCGGCTTTGCTTTTGATCCTCACTCATAGCACCTTATATTGGTAACGATAACAGCGCGTCATTGCATCACATGGGATGTTGCACTATAAAATATCATATCCAAATGAAGGTGGCAGATATGCCAAGCAAACAGGGTGGGAGGAAAAGAATCGTGAAGCCCCGTAGTATTCGGTGGATCGCTGGCATTGCATGTTTCGTTATGTTTGCCACGTCCAGTTTGGCCATAGCAGACACGTCCACCGACTTCCATGTCCGGGGGAAGGCTACCGTTCACTACGTCATTGATGGCGACACCGCCATTCTTCGGGTATCTGATGCGACAACCTGGAAAAAGCTGAGAGACCTGGCGCTTGATCGGCAACGGTTTACCGGTCGCAAGCTCAACATCAACCGCAACTTTTCAGTGGTGAATGGCTATCCGGAAATGAAGGTCCGAATCGGCATGATCCAGACACCGGAGAGCGTTCACCCTGACAAGGACCGAATCACAAAAGCCGGTATTATCGCATCGCAGTTTGCCAAGTCTGTTTTTCAGGGCGACCACGCATATTTCGAGTGCTGGGACATCGGATATTATGGCCGCCCTATTTGCTCTGTTCGGACCCCCGATGGCGATTGGGGGAAGGTAATGATTAAAAACGGGCACTCAACCTACTGGACGAAATACGGCACGCACCCTTTTGATCACGAAGGATACCTGGCTGCTGCGCGCGCCCGTTAACACCATATTGCCTACGAGCCTTCGTGTTGAAGCCAAGTCTCAACTTCGTCTTCCCCGTATTTCTTCACCCACTCGCGATACTGCCGATGATTCCTGGAGCGCGTTTTCAAAATCGCCCCAGTGTGAGGATTCACAAATTCCAGCGTCGGGTGCAATACCCGGGAAACCAGTGGAGAGACAAGGCGCCAGCTTTCCACTGCATCTTCGCCATATTCCTCAATCCATTTCTGTAGAGTTGCATCATCCTCTGAAACAACCCGAAGAACCTCTTCGGTGTACGGGTTACGAAATACTATCGAAGATTTACGGGGGTCAGTCGCCAGCTTGCCTTGAGAGCTGAAAGCATCAGCTCCAGGACCAGCATTTTTCGTGTCACCGACGGACTCGCCGTCAGCAGGGCTAGATGTAGGTGTTCGAGGCCGAATTGACACCTTTCGGGGTCGAGACATGCCCGTACCCCCCCCTGCATGACTGGATTGCCGATCAATCTGTCCGCTCATGTCACTATCAGATCTTTCTGAATCCTGGTAGGACTGGAGTTGCGATAGAAGATCATGGTCTTTTGATGGCTCACCCTGATTCCCATCAACATGATTCTGGGCTGCAACCAGGCTATTCGACGGACTTGAAAGAGGGTTATCGACATCGAAGATCAGGCAGATTGCCTCGATAAGCTGTTCCGGGCCGAGGCCGTACTTGGTTAAAACACTCTGAACATCATTTTTTAACGAGCCAGTCAATTCTGCGGCAGCGTTTTTGGCAAGCTGACGAATCTCGCGTTGCTTATCAAGGTATTGTGTCAATACGCTGGTATCGCGAGTAGGCATCGAATCCAACTCCATAGGCAACAGGTCTAGGTTTCAAAGTATTGGCCTATCGTCGCAGGTTTTCATCATCTTGAAAACTTCGTTTGCCCATGTGACCCGCAAACTCACAAAAAGTAACGCAAATTTTATATTAGAATACCCATTACGAATTGACTGGCGGAGCAACGATTGAGAAAATACAACCATAAGGTCATGAATATGGAGCAAAACCGATGTACCCAACCTCTAAATCTAAAGCCCGGCAATCGGCAAAAACCTATCTTCTTGCCACTCTTGCATCTTTGGCATTGACCGCCTGCGGTGGTGGCGGTGGTGGCGATGAGACACCCGCACCGACAATCACCAACGAAGTCGTGTCAGTGGATGCCGCCGAAAACAGCACTCATCGTGTGGCCCTCGAAGGGCAGACAAAAACAATGGACGTAACACGCTCATTCCCGGCCATCGCCTTTGCGGTTGACGAGGAAACCAACGAACTGACGATCACCGTAGGAGAGGTTGAGCAGGTACAGGGTAACGCCCGAGTGGAAATCACCACGACCGCAAATATCCGGTACATCGTGGATGTGGTCGCTGAGAACACCAGTGCCGCCCCGATCATGACCGAAGCCGAGACACTCTCTGAAATCAGTTCTGGTGCCGCGCTGGCCGCCGATGATCTGAGACTGGCGAATGTTGCCCTGGAGTTGGAATACCTCGCGTCCCAGATCAGCTTTGAAGATAAGGAAGCCGCTCGTGCGGCAAATACCGCCGCAGTTGATAGCGCAGCCAGCGCCCTGATGACCAGCATCGAAACGTTGGAACAGTCGCTGGCGGATTTCCGGAACGGCGATATTTCCGAGACACAGCTGAGCCAGTCGCTTGATGTGGCCAAGGCTCACATGAGCACACTGGATCAAGCATCTGCCACTGCAGTTGAGGCGGTTCTGGACACTGTGAACGCCCTGATTGACGTGCCCTTGCCCGCCGATCTGGAAGCGACTTACCCGATCACCTACGTGGCCGAAGCGGATCGCTACAGCCGATATATGACGACAGACCTGGGCACCCTGTCCCCGGATGGGAGCTATAGCTTCTCGACCGAATACGACTTTCTGAATTCCGTTTTTGCGTTCGCCAGCAGCGCCAGTGCACAGTAAGTATCAGGAGCCAAGCCATGACCATGAAATCACGGATTTTGACCGCCTGCGTGGCTACCGCCGCAATCAGCACCGTTGTGATGACAGGCGCCACTGTGGCGCATGCGGGCGACGCCATGCGCTTCAAAAGCATTGAGGAGCAGCTGGACGCACAGATGATCCGACTGATCATCAAGCGTGAAAACAGCGCCGGGGGCACTTATTACGATACTCAGATGGTGCCCGTTTCAGATTGGGAAAACGTCAAGGCCGAACTGCTGCGGCAACCGGATGTAATCAACGTGGAGCGGGATGTGTTCGTCTCTATCCCCAACCCTCGTCCGGTTGAAGTTCCGCCGGTTACGGTGCAATCGTACAGCGTCGGCGACGTTCCCTATAACGATCCGCTTTACAACGAACTTCGGTATTTTGCTCCCGGGGAGCAGTACAACAGCCGCATTCAGGAGGCTCATGGCCGCCTGAAATTCACCAACCCGGTTCGAATTGGCATTGCCGATGTTGGGTTTATCCGCTCGGACGAAGTGAACTACGTTGACGGCTACAGCTTTGACCATGGTCGCGGTGCGGGCTTCTACAATTCAGATCCGAACGTAGGCTGCACCGGTGAGAACGAGTATCTGCACGGCAATTACGTCGCGCAGGTTGCGGCCGCTATTGCTAACAATGCGATTGGCACCACAGGGGTCGTTCCTGGTGCTGAGGTTGTAGCGGGACGGGTGTTCGACTGTGACGGTTTTGGCACCCTCTTCTCTGTTGCAGAAGCCGTGAACTGGATGGCCGGCAATGGCCCCCATGACGTACCGCCACTGAGCGAGCCTGTCGATGTGATTAACCTGTCCTTGGGGGCGCCCACCGAATGCCCAACGTACATGCAGGATGCCATTGACAATGCTCGTGCTGCGGGTATTGCGGTCGTTGTCGCAACCGGCAACGACAATATCGAGACAATCGAAGCCCCTGCCAACTGCGAGGGCGTCATTGCTGTAGCCTCAACGACGGAGTATGGCACACGGTCGAGCTTCTCCAACTATGGTGCCGGCACCACCATCGCCGCACAGGGTAGCAATATCCCCGTACTTCACTCTGACGGGACAACTCGGTACGTGTACGGTACTTCATTTGCCACCCCGATTGTGACCGGACTCATTGCCGCCACACTGAGCGACCGGCCGGAGCTGACGCCCGCTGACATCGACCGGATCGTTGCCGAGTCCGGCAAGCCGGGCAGAAACATCACCGAAGACATTGGAGCCGGCATTATTGACTCCATGCTGTTCCTAGATGGTGCGGGCGTTGTTCGCGAGGTAATGACTGCCCAGCACGTATTGACCGGCGAGCGGGAACAGTATCTGGAAGCGCTCACGCATCCGCGTGCCACTCAGTTCATCCAGAACGCTTCACACGGTGCGACGGCCTGCGATTTCCTGGAAGTGGATGGTTCTTTCGCCAGCAATGCCACCGAAAATGACACGCTGATGGTGTTCAGTGCGCGTGCCGGGGCGCCCCTTGATCCCACAACGCCAGAGAACGTGCTAGCGCAAACTGGTGGCGACCGACTCCTTGTTCGTAAGGACTATGTGGAATATGAGGTATCACAGGGAAATCAGATTGGCATTGCCCGGTGCAATGTAAACACCGGCGACAACTGTTCGGTAGTTGATACGGTTCGTGGCCTGGATCACACCCAAATCCAATCACCCGCGATTTGCCTTTGACCAGCAACAAGCCCCGGCAAACATCCGGGGCTTATCATTTCACCAATCGTCAAATAAGAGGTTCCCATCATGATCCCATTTAGAACAAGCCTAGCTGTCCTGGCATTCATTGTGAGCGGCACAGCAACTGCCCAGCAGAACATCGAGGACTTCCACCAACTCACGGAGACGGCCTGCGCTACTCACAAGAACAGCATCATCGCCATGGTGGAGCAGATGGAGTCTGGCGTATCGCCAGAGGCCATCAAAGAGCGCGGCGAAGCCAGAATCGGCGACAACCAACGCAGACAACTTGTTCGGCAGATCCTGGAACAAACCGCATCCGCTGAACAAAACCCGGTATTACGACAACGGCTGGAATACGCGAATCAGGCATATTTCCGGTCAGGCCGATTGGATGATTTCAAACGAGCCCTGAATGGATTCGTAGACGAGTGCGTGCGCCTGAAGTCCCATCAGGTAGGCGAAGCCGTTTCCCGTAGCCGCGAAATGATTAATCAACTGGCTCCTGAACAGACCAAACCCACGAAACCCGACGGCAGCAACCTTCCCTCACGGAAAAGTTACTTCTGATTGCAACGCACGAGCGCGAACCATGAGTGAGCGCGACAGCTACCGGCCGGCAAAGGCCGGTAGCCAAAAGAAGACTCTCATCGCAGGCGCACCGCGCCTGCCCTAAAGGAAAAATACAAGAACAGGACTCTACGCACGCCGGTTTGTTCGACGATCGGCAACAACAAGCTGAACCGCATCACGATGGTCGTTGATACTGCGAATGTTGGCGATGTCAATCCCGACGCTTTTGAATAGAGGACGATAGACGTTATCGCCAACTTCGGTGTACGTCAGAATGCCGCGTTCATCGACGTTGTACCACACACACGAGAGATCGCTGAAGCGCGTATCAACAATGCTGATGTCAGGGGAAAAACCCATCGGTAAAGCACCTCACATAACAAATAGGAAGTGAGGAAAATATCACAATCTCGGAGAGTATCGCAGGGGCATCTATAAACCATACTAATGCGTGCGGCATAGCCCATTACTGTTCTCGGGAATCCAACAGGGTTTCCAGTTCGTCAACTCGTTGTTCCAGCGCTGCAATTTTGGTTTTGAGGTTCTGATTGGCCGTAGTGGCATCATCAAGGTCCTGAGATAAGCGAATTACTTTGGTGCGTTCGATTTTGAGATCCGCGGCGTAACGCTCTTTTTCCTCTCGCATCTGGCTTTTCAGTTCACTCATTTGTGTTCGGGCGTGATCCACCTGAAGCATCCAGTAGTCCACCATGCGCACCTGTTTTTCCTCATCCCGCTTGCTCCGCTCTGTTACTTCGTCAAGGGCATCCTTCAATGCCTTGAGCTGCTCAGCGTGTTCTTTTCGCATAGCGTCGAGTCGGATTGCATGATCGTCCTGAAGAGCGTTAATTCGCTGGTTCAGAGACTGGATTTCCTGTTGCTGTGCATGAATAGTCAGCTCATGCTTGCTGATGGTGCGTGTAGCGGCGTCAAGAGCGTCTTCCGTCGTTGCTCGTTTTTGATACTGTTCCGCTAACGCTTTTTTCCGATCATCCAGTTCGCGTTCGAGTTGGGCGATTCGATCACTCTGTTGTGCGATGGTTTGCGTGGCTTCAGCAACCTCTTTTTCCCAGCCTTTTTCCAGCTCATTGAACCTTTCCCCGGCCTTCTGCAGAGCCTGGTTCCAGAAATCTTCAATAATGGGCACGATTTCCTCTGGGATCGATGAGGGCAGCGTCGTCAATCCCTTGTTTTTGAAATCATCGAAGAAACGCTTTTGATGCTTGAGGATCGTGCTTTTTGAACCTCGGCGCCCAACTTCTTCGTATATGGCGTCTACGCTGGCGTACTTGCGATTGCTGATAATACGAACACAGGCTCGCGCTACGTCTTCGTATGTGATAGCTGGCGGCCTAGCCATTATTCACCTCGGTTCGCGTTGTATTGCAGTTCGACTGGTGCTCGGTAAGAGCCTTCTGAGTAGAGGGGTCGGGCACCAAGTTGTATTTGTTAATGACGGCCAACCATAGAGCTGTGTATTGGCATTGGTTGGCAGGAGGCATCCATTCGGCCGGGGTCCGCGCTCCTTTTGATCGGTTTAGTCGTGAAGAGACGAATTGCAGATTTAGCGGATCATTCGCAAAGGCGATACGACGCTCCCAGGACCATTGGTCTGCCCCCATTTGATAAGCCGCAGCCAAAGGGACGATATGATCGAGATCCAGGTCGGTCGCATTGGTGTAGATTTGATTCGTGAAGAAGCCCACCCAACGACCGGATACGACCCGGCAACGCTCCTCACTGGCAAAAGTAACAGGTTCGAGTGATCGCTCAAGAAGAAGCTCGGCCCGAGTGTCCATGCAATCCGGATCATCATCCTCAAGCCATCCATGGCCGAAGTCTTCCCGATCGTATTGGTCATCGTTTGCTGCGCGGCCGTCGAGTAAAGCTAGACGGTCCAGAGACGCTGGAAGCCTACCACCTGACTCCAGACAACTTTTGAGATCCAGGAACACCTCAAACGTGGTCAGCCGCTCGTAGTACGGGCTTTCAGGCGGATGGCACAACCCACTTTTTGTCTTGCGCACATCTAGTCCATTGGCAGCCGGCGCAAGACATACGATCAACAAAAGGCAAACGGTTTGAATGATGGACCTACGCACCATCATTAGCGATACCGGTCACGACTGGTTAATTTTATGATCTCCGCACGTTCGCCGCCGGAAGAGTACAGCAAAGAGAGCGCTTCCAATTCGTCTCTCAGGTCATCCTCCTTTACCATTGTATGCCATACCTTTTCTTCTGGAGCCCAGCGATACCCTCTTGATTTCAAGGCATCCTTGCAATTGAACGGGCTACCCCATGCCTTCACCTGATATTGGACTTTGCTTTCGTTTGCGAACAAAGCACGAGACGCCTTATTCACATTGGTCAACAGAAACGCCAGCGCCAGGCAGTCTGTCGCTGCACGGTGCCCGTCATAAAAGTAGCCACGCTTGAGTAGCAGATATTCGAGTTTGGCGCTTTCGAAGCCCATTTCTCGCCACGGCACATCTTGTTGGGAGCAGGCCCAACGCAACCGATCCAATGCAGGAAACTGTTCGTCGAAAAAGGGCCGGTCAAAGGAAGCATTGTGAGCGACGACGATGGGGTCATCACTAAACCAGTCCAAAATGTCGTCCGTCTCAATCGTCTGCCCGGACACCATTGCGTCTGTGATGCCGGTGATGTCAGTGATTACTTCTGGGATCGGAAAGCCGGGATCGTTATAGAGGCTTGTGACTGAAATCAGCGTTGCTACCTGACCCGTTGAGGGACTTACCAGGGCTTTGACCATGCCAAGCTCGATAATGGCATCGTTTTCATGGTCGAAACCTGTTGTTTCGTGGTCCAGGAACAGCACCGGCACTTCGTCGCCGACCGGCGCTGACACATCATAAGGGAAGGAAACCCCTTCCTGTGTCCAGGGCACCCTTTCAAGCAGCCGGAAGTTGTCGGGTTTTTTCTGGATTTCCTCAATTCTGCCCAGCGGAAAGGCCATACAGTCACCTCTCAGTGCTTGTTTTCATTGGGTTCTGTCGCGCGCGCGCCTGAGAGGTTCATAGAACGAACTGCGCTGCAGCCCTCACCCACCTTGACGACCGCACTCAACAGGCACGCTCGGAGTTTTATTTCATACCGTTACGGCATAGTATAACGTAATGAATTATCACTCAATAAGACTGATATAAACATAATGTCCCTTATGTTGTATCCTAGACAGATTGCGAGATGTTGAGGCCCAAGCGCGTGGAACATCGGTAATGAGATTAACCGGGCGCCGAAGCCAACCAGCGCCCCTACCCCACGCAAAACCGCAGAAATCAAGCTTCAAAGGGGAAGGAAAGGAGAGCACGGATAAAATCCCTGTTGACCCGTGGAACATTGCGGCCGGTCTTCAGGCGTGGCGTCTTCGACAGCCTCTAGGTGAGCGGAACAGTCCTTGTTGGGCCTTCTGGATTCGTAATGGCTTGCTAACACCCTAAGTTGAAATGGTATGACTATAGAAAAAGGAACCCTGATTGAAGCTGTTGGCGAAAGGCAGATGAGGTTAACCGCCTGGCAGGCTCAGGTAATTCCAACGCATCAAGGACCCCTCGCAGCCAGCGGCCGCATCGGTTGGGAAGCGACGCATGATCTTCAGGCAGTAGATCTATGGCTTCGCGAAGTCGGATCGAGGAGTGAATTGACGGCTGAAGCGTATGAACGGGAAGTTCGACGGTTCGTATTGTGGCTAGCGGACGCTGGGAAGACGATCACGGATGTCACCCGCGAGGACTTTCACCGGTATGCCTCATTTTTAGGTAATCCTGGAAAAAAATGGATCTGCACAAAGCGATACCGGTTGACCGACCCTCGGTGGCGGCCGTTTCGCAAACCCCTGTCAGAGAAGAGCAAGCTGTATTCTTTGCAGGTCATCCATTCTATGCTCACTTGGATGCACAATAGTGGGTGGATTCAATTTAATCCAATGCCGGCGCCGAACCACCTTGCTCCGGTCACCACGTCGAGCCGAGCCGATATGGTGGAAACAAGGCAGATCCCCCAAAGGCTATTTGAAGAACTGCTAGAGTGGTGTAAGGACAACCTGCACACTAACAGCGATAGCGTGCGGGAAAGATACCGTAATGTGAGATTACGGGTTGTGCTTATGTTAGCGGGTTATCTTGGCGCTCGGAGCGCGGACATTATCAACGCGCATTTCACCGACATTCACCCCCGCCAACATGGTGATCAGGTTTTCCACGTTTGGTATATACCCGATGGGAAAGGTCGCAAATCGGGGCTTCTTCCAGTCCACGAGAAGATAATGCGTGTGATTCGTGAGGCTCGACTTGCCCTGGGCTTGATGCCAGATGTCGCGAAGGCGGAAGCGCCCTGCCCTATTATCGTTGGCGCGCGCGAGATACCGCATAACCGGATGCCTTGCCTAGACAAGCTAAAACCGATTCACAGATCGTCGCTCTATACCCTGGTGTCAGATGCTTTGGGGAAATTCGCCATATATCTGCGCTCACTATCTCGAAATAGCGAAGCAATCATCATTGAGCAAGCATCAACGCACTGGTTGCGACACACCGCGATCAAGCGGGTCGTTCTGGAAACTAAGGACATTACAATGGCTCAGCGATTGGCTCGGCATGAGAACCTGAACACGACCGGCGTTTATGCAACAACCTCTGTTTATGAGCTCCAAGAGTTCTTTGGTGCCCACTTTTCTGGGAGCGAACAATCCAGCCCCACCGATTCCGATTATTAGCAAGCTATTTTACTGGAGCTCACGGCAATGACGGAGACGGAATGGCTTTTTTATAAAAAAGTTCGTGAGACAAATTGAGGTAGCCAGGGATATTTAACGGTGATCATAGGCGGGTATTTCCAGCGGCAAACCGGCAGCGGGAACCGCCTGATAGGCAGCATGTTCGTCGGTGCAGAGCATCGAACCTGACTCAACCGTTGCCAGGATGTGACCGACGATCTCCCGCGAGTTTGTTCGCCTCCTTGCCTCCAATGTAGGTCTCGTCACATTCAACAATCCCGCGCAGGAACCCGTTGTGATCGTCGTCATCGTCATTATCGTTGCCGCACGCCTCGCGGATACGCTTGAGCATGAACCAGGCGGTTTTTTGCGTCACACCAAGCTCTTTCGATAGCTGGAGTGAAGAAATCCCCTTCCTCGCCGTGGTGACGAGGTACATGGCATACAGCCATTTATCCAGCGGTACATGCGACCGCTGGAAGATCGTTCCGGTGCGGACGGTGAAATCTGATTTGCAGGATAGGCAGCGAAAATAGCCATCCAGTTTACGCTTCTGGATGCGTTCGACTGCACCGCAGTGCGGGCAGAACGGTTCGCCGTGCCAGCGCAGCTCCTCAAGATATTCTCGTGCGGCCTTTTCGTCTGGAAACTCGTAGGTGCTGATTGTGATCTTGTCGTTTGCCATGTCGCACCTCACGCAGAGCCCGGTTTGTGGCTATAGCGCTGTCCAGCACTATCCTCTGCGATTACCTCAGCAATCAAATCCTCCTGCACTGGGTCTATCTCGCCGCCATTGGCGCGGTGATGTGCGTACCATGCAGATACAAGCCCCGCTACATTATCCTCTGGCCCGTCCCGAAATATCTCAATAGGCAGCCCGTTCTCACGACAAATTTGCTCAATGGGAGACCAATCAAAACTCACCGATCCATCAGCGCCACGGGCGAGTTTTAGATCGGAAAAATCTAGGCCGACAGGAATTCGGATTTTTGCGATCTGTCGTTGCATGTGTGTCTCCACTGCATTAACTATCCAGTCTGTGAGCCGCATTCCTGCGGCCCGGCTATGGGCGACCCAGTGGCCTTTGGTGGCCGCCGGGACGCGCAGGTGAATATAGGCGTTGCTCACACTTTCACCATTTTGGTTTTGCCGGCGAAGAACAATCCGACCTCGACATACACCGCATCGGCTGGATCGCACAGCGCACCGGGCGCCATGTCAACATCAGAGGCTGTCGTCCTGGGGACAACATACGTGCCATCGACCCAGTAGGTATAGCTCGCCGGATCAAAATCCATTGATTCAACCAGCTGCTTCCCGGTATAGCGTTTGCCGTTAATTGTGACTGTCTTTTGCATGATGTTTCTCCTATCAGGATTCCCGGTGCCGCCGGGGCGGGGAAGGTTTTTGCCTCTCCATGGTTAAGATACTAGTCTATTCAGGTTAGGGAGTAAAGTATATAACCCCCTTGTTTATTGGGAGTGGGGAAAACTGGAAAGCGCAACAGATGAATCAGATACATAGTCAACGAGCGCCAGGACTGGGACCTTGCCAGACTTTTTTATAAAAAAGCCATTCAGACAACCGGGTGGGAGTCAATCTGTTGTGCGTAGCGGCTATTTGCCAGAGCTAGAGTCCAGGCGGACATTGGCGATGTTGAAATCAAGGTCCTGAAGGTGCGGGACTGTAACGGCTTTGGTGCCCGCTTCTGAAGCGGGTGCAGAGCATTGAGGCACCAGCCGCCGCACTGCTGGGCACTCAAGCCAACACGATCCGTCGGTTGAAGCAGCGCTGGAGCAATGCGCACTAGAACTGGTATCAACGTGATCTGAGTTAGCAGCGGCGGTTGTCTGTCGTAATCAACCCGACCATTTCCCTTCACGCCTTCCCAGTAATGCTATCGGAGATACGCTTGATAAGCGGTTTGTTGAAGTCCAGTACAGCACACACACCAATGTCTGTATAGCAGCCAACGATGCGTACATCTCCCTTTAGCCAAGTCCAGGAATCTAACTCGCTGAATCGCCATCCAGCAAAATCCAAAGGGATTTGGCGCGCGCTAGGGAGCGTTCTCGCAATGGAACGATCTATCGCCCCCAACCACTCTGCAAACGTACCTTTAGAAACCTCAATGTAAACCCCCCCCATTCTGTGCGCTTCAAGAACCCTGAGATAGGAGTTGTAGTATTCTTTGAATTGCATACCGTGACCCGCCGCGTGTTCAGAGCATTCAGAGAACTTTTTTATAAAAAAGATTCCCGAAAGAACTCATTGTTCCAGCAGATTTTGTTGCACAGCCCAATTTGTGGTGTAGTATACACAAAAAACGTCGGTATACCGTTTTTAGGGTCGTATACCGGATTTTGGTACAGCAAAAATCCAACGGTAAGATAAGGAGAGCCGGATGCTGGATAAAGCCACCCCCCCTACCCTGAGCCTCGGCCTGGACGAACCATCTGAGTCTTTTGATCTTTGGTCTGACGCTGGCTACGAAATCATCGAAGCCAAGCGCAGGGAATCCCGTGAAAACGAACTCGCAAAACGGAAACCCAGGACCTACACCCAGGTACAAGCCACCCAACTGATCGGTCGCAGTGAATCATTCCTCAAAGGCAAAGGGCTCAATGATGCGTGGAGTGATTCCGGACTTCCTCGCTATACATTGAAGCGCATCAACGAGCTTCGAGATAAAACAGGTACTCGCTACCGAAAGCCTGAGAATGTTAAGCCTCTCACTATAGCACTGGCTAAGCTCAAGGGCGGCGTTGGCAACAGTACGATTTGCGTTCATCTTGCGCATTACCTTGCAACACAAGGGCTTAAAGTGTTGATCGTGGACCTGGATCTGCAAGCCAGTGCGAGTGGACTCGCTGCCGGTGTAAACCCGGATGTCGATTTCGACAAAGAAGACACCGTTTACGAAATTCTCCGAGACGCACCAATGGATTTCCCCTCCATCGTTCGTTACACGTATTTCGAGAATGTTCTTTTGGCACCGTGTAACTCGGTAATGCAAAACCTGGAGTTCGAACTGGTTGAGCAGATTCAGAAGGATCGCTCCGAGTGGCCAAAGGATGAAGATGGGAAACCGATTTCCGTTTACAACCGACTCAGCGTTGGGTTGAAGACTATTGAGAACGAGTTTGACATTATCCTCCTGGATTGCCCGCCAGCACTGGGAACGATCACCATCAACGCACTTACCGCCGCCGATGCGATGATCAACACAGTCCGCCCGAATCCGTTGGATCGCACCAGTTTTGCGGTGTTCAACAGTAGCTTGGCATCCCTGTACGAATCGGTACCTAAACCGCTGCGCTATTATCGAATTCTTATTAACCAAATGGATCGGAGCAGGGCTTCCGAACTTGAGGAAAACACGATTCGGGAAATCTATGGCAGTTACGTGTTGAAGAACACTGTTGTTGAAAGCTCGGAAATCAAAGGAGCGCCAAGCCTGATGAGCACGCTCTTTGATTTGGAGAAGCCGGTCAAAAGCAGTAACGCGAACCGGCGAGCAGTAGATTCCATGAGTCGTACCTTTGATGAGATCTTGACTGACATTAAAGCTCTGTGGGAAATGGAGGCGGAAGACAATGGCTAAGACAAGGGCTAGGGCACATCTGGATCTGAAAAACGAAGTGGAAACCAAGGAAGGCGAGAAGGCCTTTGGCAGCCGTCGAAATAAGTCAACGGCTCCAGCTGAGCCCGAGCAAGTGGACCTGAATAAGAATCTTCAAGCCCAGAAGAAAGAGATCAATACTCCCTCGAAAGCGAACACTGGTTCAGTGTTTAGTGTGGAGCAAGGCGAGAAGACGCTCGGAACCGTTATTGGATATTCGTACCTTGATCCCAACCGGATCAAGACATGGGCGTACAAGGATCGGACGCTTGCTGAACTTGAGTGGGACAAAGAATCCCTCGAAGAGTTTATAGCGGACGTTGAAGAAGCCGGGTTTACAACACCGATCGTTGTCCGACCGATCGAGGGTGCGTCCGAAAACGATGAGTTCTTGTACGAGGAAATTGCCGGCTTTAAGCGTCACTATGTTGCAAAGAAGCTGAACCTGCCAATTCCTGCTGAGATCCGCAAACTGACGGATGCTGAAGCGTTCAGGCTTCAAAAATCTGAGAACACCGAGCGCACTGAGCCGTCATTTTGGAGTAGGGCGATTTCATGGTCGCAGCTGGATGAGTCTTTTGGGGCCACGCAGCGCGAGCGTGCAAAGATTGCCGGGGCATCAGAATCACAGTTTTCTACGGCACTTCGATTGGTTCGCCGTATGCCGGAAGAGATTGTGAAGTCCCTGCGGTTGTACACCTTCGGATACAATGCATTGATCGCACTACTGCAGTTTATCGATCAAGACGATGACAACACTAAGCGGCAGGAACGTATCGACCGGATTATTGAGAACTCTGATAGGTTTGATGCCAGACCGGAGAAGGCCGAATCGATTATCCGCGGTATTGCTGCTGACTTTCAGAAAGAGAAGTCTGGGGCGAAGCCGGCGAATGCTGCTGAAGTCGTCACGACAAAAAAGGGCGGTAAAGTATTCAGCATCAAACGCAAGAAAAACGGCGCGACTATCGATCTGCATCAGATCGGCATGGAGTTCGCCGATCTCAATGAAATTCGGGATATGCTGCTGAAGCATCTGAAGAGCAAGGGTGTCCCAATTTCAGATTGATGGCATAACACTGAATAAGGCAGGGCAGGGCAGGGCAGGGGCTTTTTTATAAAAAAGCCCCTCCTGCATTATCGACTACCGTTGGCCTTTTTTATAAAAAAGGTACAGTCTGTACTTTCTCAGAACATCGTAGCAACAAACCCGCCAGGCATCCTCATTTCCGAGTTTCCGAGCCCGCCAGCCCACCAATTAGATTCAATGGCAACAAGCATCGTCCACCATCAATTCGTCATGCCGGTGGCCCAGCGCTTTCAGCGCGAACAATGAAATCGCTATGGACAGATGCCGGTGGGGAGCTTGCCTAAGACCTCTTGTGGCGCCGTTAATTCAACACTATCAGTCCGCGTGTTGTGGTGAGCTGAGCTTTTGGACAAACGACCGATTGCGGTGCGTAGAAATTTGGAAGGGTGCAGGTAAGATCAGTAGCCATCGATGATTAGCCATGACGAAATTTGGAAGACTTGTGTTCAGCTCATGTGCTTTTTTATAAAAAAGCTCGTCACTATTGAGTTGTACGAGTGCTGGTTCCACACCATGTAGTTGTGAGTCGGACCCAAAAGCACTATATCCAGATAAATAGTGGTGATCTGCCGAAGGAACGCCCAGGATCACATCTGAGAAAGGAATTTGGAAGACTTACAAAGTGACTGCTAATAGCATACACATTGGGATGAATTATGAGCATGTTGAACAGATTATAGTCAGGCACCAACCCCATAGGGATTAATTTAAGGGTAAAAAAGGTTAAAGAAAGGGTTGAAGCGTAGAGAAAAAGACCAAAAAGATCGCGAAATGAACAAGTTAGTAGTCAAAACCTCTCCAGAAGTCTTCCAAATTTCTCCCGAAACCACGTCCAATATTCTACCGGGTGAAATTTGGAAGATGCGCCACAATCATAGGAAAAACAGTGAAATAGTAATGCAGTGGCTGTCAAAGTGATGTTATTTTGGTCACCCCTTCCAAATATCTACCCACAGCAGCGTCGAAATCCAATAAGTCTTCAAAATTTCTACTGAATAGGGTACTGGATACTCAGCCTCTTCCAAATATCTCCCGAAGTCCCTTCCAAATTTCTACCTGTTTATCCACAGAATGTCCTCGATCCCGCACTGGAATGAAGCTACTCTTCCAAATTTCTACCCAATGTCTTTAATGATGCGCTTGATCTTTTGCTGGCCCGCGCGCCTCTCCAAAGCCAATTCCAGCTCTTTACTGGCTTGATTGGCGGTAATGGCTTGGTCGATGAACTTGGCACCTGGGAAGAAGGTGAAAATGGCATCCACATCCCGATTGCCTTCCTTCTTCTTCCGAATCTCAAGGCGTTCCAGGTCAATGACATCATCTCGCCCGAGAACTTCCAGCGCGCGCTTCATATCACGCATGTGGTTACTGATGGGCTTACCTTCGACCAGCGGTTTACCGTAACCGCTCATGATTTCTGAAAGGCTAATGGTGTAGGGGTCAATAGAACTGGCCTGCGAATACACCAAAGACATTCGTCTGTACACGTATTTTGCGAGATTGTTGGTTAGCGCCATCAAGGTATGCCAGGACACCAAACGGGTATCCGCAGCCAGCATCGCTTGGTTCACCAATGTGTGAAATGTGACGAACCACTCTCGGTAATAGGTCCGGCCATCACTGGCAGTTTCTTCGCCATTCCGGCCGTACTGAGGCAAGAACAGCTCGGACCATTGTTGCCCCGTGACTTCATCGGTAATGATGAGATGGCTTCCATGCAGCACGTCCAGGGCCTCGGATATGTCGGCATGACTCATGGAATGGTTCGCTTCTTTGAGTAGCTTCCGCAGTGAGTAAATTGAAAACCTGGAGCCAAGCCGTGAGGCAAACAGCTGACCATGGCCATGCGTGCTCATCCATCGAAGCGTATCTTCAACAACCTGCTCCCGATCTCCAGGGAACATCAATACGTCTTCGCCGCTTGGTCGCTTGATCCGAGCCGCCTTTACGGTAACTGAAAACGGGTGCCCCAAGACCCGGAATTTGCGAGTGAACTGGGCTTCAGCAGTCACTTCTTTCACCCGGCGATAGTTCACCCACTTTGGAGCCAGGTCATACACCAAAACCCCAGAAATACCGTTGTGAGATCGATCGCGATCAGTAAGCAGATCAAGCGAATACTGCAGATCTTGTTCACTCAATACCGACAAATCTTCGTGGAGATGTTCAAGTGCGGAGTGAACCGCCACATCCTTTACCACGCTGCTCCTGGATTTCGTTCGAGCCGCTTTTCTTGCTTTGGGGCTATCACCAGTCATATGAAAACCTAAACCCGTTGTTGGTTAACAGTGAGAGTACGCAAGTCGAAGTCATTTCTCCATCGTCAACCGATCACTATGAATCTGGCGGCGGAATTGACGGTTCATAAAGCCGGCTCGTTGCTGCTTGTTCCGGCGAGTACCTGTCGGTAGTTATCTTATGGCCACCAAAATTAACATTCGAAGTTTCAGGTAACGCGGAATGCACAAGTCTCAATCGGGGAGTGGGGGAGGAAGAGGAAGACGCCAGCTTCGGGGCAGGGGATTTTCTTGCAAGCTGCTCTTCAACGCGCTCAATCACGTCGCGGTATTTGGCAACGGTTTGACGTGAAAGGCCGGACGCTTGAGCGACGGCGACAAAGGTGATCGATGCACCTTCGGCCTTCAGATTGCGTACAGCAGCCTCTATGCGCTCTTGTGTGCTCCTGCGGCGATGATGGTGCGTTCGTTGCGCAGAGAGCGCCTGGCGCGCCTTGAGGGGGAGGTCCGAATCCAACCCCATAATCCCTCGATTCTTCTGATAACGCTTCGAGCGTTCAGGATCGCCAGCCAGTTCCCAGGCAAACCGAGCAATACTCGACGCAACGGCTCGAACCTGAGAGGGGCGCAGGTTGCCTTTTCCGGCGAATTCAGATCGGCCGACGAACCGGTTATGTCGTTTGACGATTTCGTGGAAGCGCTCGAAGAATGCTTGATAGCCCTGACCTGATGCGGAATAGAAGTCACCAACCATCCGATATGCGATAAAGCGGGTAGCATGGAACAACCAGAGGTGGCGGGAGTGCGTGTGTTGATTAAGCAGATCGTCCGGAGCATCTGCACTGTAACTTGGTGCGGCTGGTTCGATGTATTCCTGGAGATCCGATAGGTCATATTGTTCGGTATGCAGACACAGAGTTTCCCACCGGGAATGGAAGGGGGTCTTGCTGACCGGTCCGCCAGCATAATCAGGATCGGAGCCAAGTTTTTCGACCATGGCCCGATAGATGGCTTTCGCGTAGCTGATTGGGTGTTGCCGGCCTTTCAGGTACACCGGTGAAATGGCGTAGTACCAATGGGCGCTCCCTTTCTCTGGGTCTCGGACGATCAGGTTGGGAGGTGGTAGACCGCAGTCGTCCCAGTGCCCGAAGGGTGCCTGGTGGTCCAGATCGAAGATCAGCCACGCACGGTAATCGTTCCGACATACCGTGATGTAAGGGTATCGGCAGGCGATGTTGCGCGGACGGGTGAGGGCCGCATTGCTTTGTGAGGAGCAGCGCGGGAAATAGGGTAACCACTGGACAAGCCGATCCCATGCCCAGGACTCAGTTGCATTCAGAGCCCGTGCAGGTGGTGCCGGTTCATCAGGAGTTTGGTATGACAGTGCTGTGGCGTGTAACCCAGTCACGGCACCCCCGCGAGCAAACAGCTGCGGAGGATCGGGTTAAAAAAATCAGCACGATCTCCAGTCAAGCACATTTTTATTTGCATAAAAATCCAACTAGCGCTAGACTGGGTGGAGAAATTTGGAAGACACCTTCCATTTTCTGAACCAGTCATGCGCTAAAGCAGTTAATGCTAAGGGTCTGGCAACCAAAAGCGCGTTTTTGAAAACCTCGGGGCGGCCACCTCGGGGTTTTCTCATTTTCGTTCCGAGCAGTTTCTATCCGCTCATCAAACCTCCTACCTCTGTCGCAGGATCGGTGTCATCCCAGTCATCCTCGTTTGCAGTGTCGTCGAAAAGTGGTGATACGAATTCATCACCTTTCAGGTCCGCAAGAATTAACCCTAGAGCATACTGACTTATTACCGAGTCAGCCATAGGTTTAACATCCGAATAGGAATCTTTTTTGCCTTCCTGGCAATCCCAGTGGGCCTGTTGAACAAGGAAAAAACTCGCTGGAAGCCCGAAACAGACCTCTAGGCGTATCGCAATATCGCGGGTGATACGCCCCTTCTCTCGGACAATCCGGTGAATGGTTGCCCGACTCATTCCGGTATGCCGACTCAAATCCGCTATCGATGTGGACATCCGTGACATGAATCGATCAAGGATGTGGCCCGGATGCACAATGACACCGCTCGGCTCTTTCACCGGGCATTGAGTGAGAAACTCATCTTTAAGGTCTCGAATGCGTTCGCGGATGCTGTAATCAACTCGTCGCATAGTATTGTTTCATGTGTGTAACTGTTGCACACCCGAGGTGTAAGCCGAGGGTGTGAGCGATGCCGGCGCCGTGCGCCGACGAGCATGATGCAAAGAAATAGGCGCGCTCCGATGTCGAGACGCAGACCATAGCTATAGGCCCGCAGTCCTACGAATCACGCCCCCATTCGCTATATGCGCAAGATTCACGTGCTCGATAACGTGGTGGATAGTGGAGGGTGCCGGGATTCGCCATTCCTCGCCAAAGCGCTCGCCAAGAGAGAAAAGAGTACAACGGTCAACGCCAATCCGTTCAGCTATGACCTGAAGCGGTATTGCCTGGTGTGTATAAAGCGCTTGCGCGGAACGTATGACGATCTGTGCCAGACGCCGATGGCGCTTGCATGGCAGCAAGTCTCGGATCGGAGCCGCAGATAGTGAATATCGTGACGGCCAGCGCATGGAATCAACATATTCGTTCAGCTCGGATTCTTTGACCTGTAACAACATGGCAAGTCGGTACCGAGGCATGGGGTATTCGCGACATAGGTACCGAATATCCGACGGATTCAGGGCATCTGGGGGAAGCCAGCCATAGGCGGCCAAGTAACCGTTCCATGCTTCGGAATTGGAGGTGCGGTAGACAGAGCGCCGGTAAAACCGATCAAGAGGGTCAATAAGGTTTTCTGTACCGTCGATGAACATAACGCTCTGAAATGAGCCAATATCCTGTGCGTGCTCCGCTGTCTTGGGGCATGAGGGTAGCGACAGATAGTTGGCGACCAGATATACGTGGTTAACGTCCATAGAAAAGAATCGGGCAACCCTCGATACGAATCGGTCCATGTTGGTGTACTGGTGATAGCGGGACATCCAGAATCGCGAAAACTCTTCTGAAAAGGCGCGCGTTATCCCTTGTATGAATTGTTGGCGGGTTGATTGATACGTGGCCCGGTTGCAATTCGATAGTGATGCGAGGTGCTGTTGGGCTTGCTCTGACAGCTGAACTTCGGCCGGAATTAAAAGGCGCTGTAAATCGGAGTCGTTGTTCAACACATAGGGCGAATGGTTTCTCGCGCCACGTCTTAGTACCCGATCATCAGGTTGATCAAACTGGAAGGCGTGCTGCTGCGAGCATTCAAACCGTTCGAGATTACAAATCGACTGCCCTTGCATGACTAACCTCGCTCCTCAGTCAGTGGCGTGCACCTTAGCTCCAATTTTGTATTCCAGTACCCTATGCGATGTCATAGGCGCGCCAGAATCTAACAAAATTGTCAGGAATGTCAAGAAAACGAAACAAGGCGTGGCAAAAAAGCGTCAAAAATAGGGAGCGGAAGCTGGACCAAGCGGACGTTGCGGGCAAAGCGTCCTGAAGACGCGGTATAGTGACCCCTGTGTGATAGCAGTGCAAAGGAGAATCTTATGAGTCGGGTCACGGTTCACTCTATTCAGGCAGCGCACTACAAGATAATTGGGGGGCTTCATATTGCGCTGCGTCTTCTTGAACAGTTCGGAATGAATCTAAAGTGGAGACGAGACACAATCGCTCAGATCAAAGAGCGAGGGGACCAGGCACTGGCACTGGCCGGTCAACCACGCAGCATACCCCTTTCATTTGAGAGCTACCGGGAAATTGCTGAGGACACGGTTAAGGTTGCACGGAATGCCTGGTCGGTCATGCTCAACGATTCTGTCCTGGATTCCATTACGCCCATGGTGGATCAATTGTTGGTCGCGGCACAGAACCTGGACAAGATTGAGCCGAGTGACGATCTGAACATCACATTGGAAGATGTGCCAGCCAGAATGCGCGCACTGAGAGATGAGGTTTGTCGGTACGACGTAAACCACTTGAGCCCTCGCGAGAAACTGCTCTTGGAGCATGATCTAAGGGCGATCGGGGCAGCACTGGATGCTGTTGACACGCTGAAGGAATTGGAAAACCGAAATGGCAAAGAAATCAGTGTACCAAAGCTGAATGTCGAGTTTGTGAACGAAGCAGTTTTGCGATCCTGGATGCTCTCTATGGCTGTTCAAGACGCACTGCCTGAAGATCCTGGAATCATTCACAAGGCATTGGATCACATTGAGAAGTACCATCATTTGGATGGCGCCGTCAAAGCAGAGTTGGCTAGCGAGTGGGCAAAGCAAATACCAGCGATGGATGAGCGCGCCTTGGAGATTGCGGTGGGGGCTCTCATGATGAGTGCTTGTAGCAGTAGGCTTCAAAGCCTGGAGTATTCGTCAACCGATGTTGTCCGCCGGGTCGTGGACTCGGTGTATCAGGAACAGGCACGCCGGCGTCAAAGCATTGCTGTAACAAGTCAGGCTGACGATCTTGGATCGCAGGTTGCGACTGCGGACGAGATACAAGAACTGATGCCAATGCTTCAGCAGCTGAGTCGGAACCTATTGTCTCTTGAGGCTCACCTTGGGTACTCGGTTACCCGTTATGCCGTGAAGGACATACGGGAATTGGTGGAGAAGATAAACCAGAAAGCAAGCGCACTTTTTGATCCGGACGAGAGAGTTGACCAAGGGCCGTCGCTGAGGTGACGGCCGCATACTCAATTTAGTTCGCCTCTCTCAAGACGCTCTTTAAGGGTTAAGTCCATTGCGCCAAGAGGCACCTCATTCAGTGTGGATTCCTCAAAATTCAGTGAGCTGGTTACATCACTGATAATAGGCCCGTGGACGATGCCACAACGTTCATCGGCGATAGCAATTGTGTGTTGTTGGCGAAACAAGTCAAGTGCTTCATCGTCGGTTTGGGCATCGACACAGAACTCATAGGTGATTTCAATGCGTTTAAGCATAAGTCGTTTCCGCTGACGTTTGACCATTTGCCTCAATTATACCTAGCCCCCCCCCAATAGGGGAATTTCGCTCATACGACCAACAAGCGGCAAAGCAACGGAGTTTCCCAGAGCAAGGTGCAGGTTATGGTAGTCTGTGCGAAAAATGGGGTGCCAATCATGCTGCTTCTACGTCCGTTTTTGAATTCCTCACTGCGCGGGATTTTTGCGAACACTCTTCTGATCGTCTGTGCATTTTTGCCGCAGGTTTCGTTTGGCTCATCATTGCCCCAATGGGGAGCCTTATGTCAGAGCAGCTCAGCTGTCGTGAGTCGGGCTGGAGCGATCAGCCTATCTGAGATGGAATCCGGGATGAGGATGTTGAGTCAAGTTGGGCTGCTTCCGGCAATCAGTCGTTTGGGTCAGCTAGAAGCCTGTCTGTCTATTGTTGGATCGGCGGCAATCAGATCACCCATTCTTGTCCTGGAGAAACGGTTGCCGGAGGCTACAAATCGTTTGCCGATCTCAGCCATCAACCGGCTTTCTGATCACTATGTTCGTGAGCAGATGGCAGAACGACTTGCATCATTGGGCATCAACCTGATGCTGGATTATCCGTACCAACCTTCGAGCCCGGAAAGGACTGCGGTGCATAGCAATCGAGCTGTGCTGTATGGCGATGCAAGTGATCGGTCATTCTCGGTAAAGGGGCCTGGGGTATGCCTTGTGGCTCTTGATACGGATGACCTGGCCGGCGACCTAATGCAAGAGATGCCGTATGCGTGGTCTTTGCTGGGAACTATTGAGCAGGAATACCTGAAGCGGTGGGGGAACGCGATCGAATTCTGGCATGAAATCGCCCACTGTAACTCTGAAAACGCCTTTAACGATCTAAGCCTCATTGGGGAGCAGGCTGCCCACGAAATTCAGCGATACTCAGAGCGATGGGCACAAGAGGCCCAGGAGTGCGATCCGGTTGTGGGTGAATCGCTCCTATCTGTGCTTGAAATGACCCTGGTGGAGAACCCGGATAATCCAATGCTCGCTCTGGATGCTGTACAAGCTGCTGGAGGTTTCGATAGCGCGGTGGGTAAGGATCAAATTTTACGTTTTCGCCTGTTTACAGAAACGCTCGCCGATTCTTGGGCAAAGTTCCAAATTCAACGACGCAAGATCGCCAATGAGGGCTATTGCAGTTCTGAAAATGCGGTTACGCATCCCTGGGATCGCTTCCGACTGGCCATGTCCATCCGACAACCTGATGCCCGTTATATGACCTGGCTTGTGCCATGGTTAAAGGGGCTGCCTGAGCATATTCAGCGTCAGGTTATAGCGGATGCTTACGAAGGCGTGATGAGGCTGGCGGAGGAATTAGTACCAAAATCCATTGTGATGAAACTGGTTAGCGAGCGAGAAGCGCGCCCGGATGTATTGGCATTCAGTACCCCGAATCTATCTCCAGATTCAAGGCGGGCGGATCGTTGGAAGCATTGGGCACAGGAAAACCTTGGGACGTCATTTCGGTATTAGGCGCGTCGGAAAAACGGGTCAAAAGTGCATCGCATCTGAGCGCAAATTGCCCAGCAGGTGACGTACAATGCAAGATAGAAATTCAGAATAAAGCATCCCATGTGACGTAGTGGTGTGACAATGACTCGTAATCCAACATTGCGCGATGTGTGGTCAAACGACTGGGGCCAAATGCCCTCGTTCAACGGCGAGCAGCCGGTGACGTTTGATACTTCGCTGCCCCCAGGACTTTGGCCGAATGATGAAAGTCTTGAGAACCTGAGGATTATAGCCATCCACAACGGAACCACCTGGCTGAGCTTAATCAAGTTGCTTGATTCTGATGCATTGTCGCAAGCTCAGTTTGTCGCTCTCAGGACAATTGGATTCCGTCAGGGCCAGAACGGACGATTAATACATCCTGCTTACCCTACGACGGAGCTGGTAACAGTGGTCAGCCGAGTTCTCGGTTGTGATCTTGAGCCGCTGAGACAGGAGCAGGTGGTTAGCCTTCATACCAGTGAGCAGTTCCAGCCAAAGGTTCCCCTGGAAGTGCAAGCCGCTATTCGTCGGCTTTGGATGTACGAAAAAGACACTCTTATCGGTGAAATTTTCGATTCATTGAAAGAGGCCCAGGATCTCCCGGATGAGATTGCAAGGCACCTTGATCGCGACGATCCAATTCCGCCGTTCTGGATGCGCCACCCAATGCGATTGCAGGTGTGGGTGTCACAGGCATTGTCGGGAGATATTAGCCCGACTACAGAGCCTGTTCTTGCACTGGGGTTGGCCCGTGCATCACGAGAGTATGGCGTAGATCCCAGCGAATGGCCGGAAGAATTGCAGGCGCTGCGGCGCGAGCTATTAGAACACCGCGGCATTGACCCCGATGCGCTTGTTCACGTTGGGGAGGTAGCCCCTGCTCCGGTGGACCAACGCCCAGCAATTCGTTCCGAGATTCAATGGCAACAGGATGGCCGAACTCACAGTGGCGTGATCGTTGGTTTGCCGGAAGACCTGGATATTTGTTGGGTAGTGCCAACGGGCGAGAGCGCCGAGTTTTTTCAGAAGCAACGGAAAGGGATACCGTTTTACGTTCCTCAGAAGATCCGAGTTCCGGTCAGTGCATTGACTGGGAAACACGCATTGCAGGAGAGTCAGCAGAAAGCCCAGAAAGAGGATTCTGATTCCCTGGCCACCACGGCTTCCGACCGCGCACCCGAGCAAACAGAAACCGATCTGTACGATCAGCCCAAAATCCGTTCTGGCGATTTGCGCAACAAGGCCCTGGCAAAAGAACAACCTGCGGGCGCACTCGACACAAAACTTGTCCGTAGACTTCAACATATTGCCCGGGCTGGCGGTGAGCGCGGTTTGTATTTTCGTCATCCACTGGTTATGGGAGAGCATTCCTCCAAACCATTCGTTATCCACTGGGGCCAGGCAGAAATGATAATGGCGATGGCCGCTGAAGGTGGGTTGAGTAAAGATGTTTATTCTGACGCGGCAGTCGTCCTTCGCGACGAACTCATCGAACAGTTCAACCGGGCGCAACCAAAAACCCCAGGAGGGCAAGCATGGCCTCTTGCAGTTCTGCCATACGGGCACCAAATGCCGGCATTGTTTTCGGATGACCCGGAATTCTTCGAAACGATCAATCGCATCGAGTTCTGCAGAGTTGGCATACACCCTCGTTTATTACCTGAAATAGAGGCAGCTCTTGGTCATTGGCGAGAGCATAGTCTCCCAGCTATCCGCAAACAGGCACCTACCATTGCGGACAGCCTGGATAAACTGGCGTTCACGCTATTGGATGAAGACACCCGGTCATTTAACGAATTAGCGCTGAAGTCCACCGACGTATCAAGCCATCGAATTCGGCAGCGAGTGCAAAACGCCTACCTCGATTTTCACAAGCTGCTCAACTCAAGGGGGCGGAATTTTTCTGAAAGTGTCCTTGAAGAAGCCAGGGCTTGGGTAGATTTCATTCGTTCACCGGAAGGCTGGAACACCGCTTTCGGTAGAGCGCATTATGGGATCTTTGCAAGCTACGAAGCCGCTGGACACGTCATCACCGGGCACCCACAAGCTCAGGAACAGATCGCCTCCCTGGCCGAGAAGAATCGGCGCCTGTTGATGTCTGCTGCCGATCTTGCGGGGGTTGATAGGGCGGTTCTTGAGAGTTGCGATCATCCACTAAACATCATCCTCAAAATCGTAGAGCAAAACGGCATCAGCAATTGTGATCGAGCGGAAACTATGGCTCGGATTGGACTTGATCTTTCCCGGAACATTGAGATCCTCGGCGAGCTGATTGCAATGCAAGGCGTTTCGCTGGACATGGTTCACCGTTCTCAACATTTGGAGCGGATCAGCAGCGAAGAGGAACAGATTCGGCGAGATCACGAACAGATGAATGCGCCTATGCAGGCTGTTCGGATGGAAGCGTTTAGCGGCATTATTCGGCGACAAGGTGAGCGTCTACCTTTTCAGATTGCACTGCTGGATCAACGCGACAATGCGTTAAGCCCTGAAGCCATTCAGGTGCTTTCAAACAACCATTCTCCGCTGCTTTCAACGAAGTCCAGGCTCCAATCGAGCAGCCTTGGTCGATTGGCAGACCTCAACAATACCGTAAAGATTGAGTTTGGCCCCGCTCTGGAACAGGAGGGGCAGCTGATTCGACCGGAATCGATCGCAAAGATCGAGCCCACTGTATACGGCTTCACCGACATTGAGCCGAACTCGGTTGATGCTTTCCGCTCTATAGGGGCCGGATTTTCTGCATACAACATCTTGCAGCCCGTTGCAGAAGTGAAGGGAATCGGCAACACCCCAAAAGAAGCGCTTCAGGACACGCTTGAGCGGAACAAAACGATATTGCTAACCGGTGTCCCTGCTTGGGAGCTGGATCAACGTCTCGTTGATCAAGTTCGCTCAGCGATTGCACTGATGGCCGAGGACTCAAAGCCTCTATCGAAGCTGGCAAATAAAGATCGCTTGGTTCAGTCAGTGCTTGAAGAACTGAAGTCCGCTCTAAACCCCGAAATCTTAGTGCTGGCAATCAAGGCGACCCCAAAAAAGATCAAGTGGATCAACCATGTGGTCACAAAAGACGAGCTGGAGAAGGTTAACTTTGATCGTCGGATCGCAGCGGAATACGGGTTGCTGAAAATAAAGTCGAAAAACCCTTCAGTTAATAAGACCTGGAAGTATCACGCCACGCTGGATTTGGCAAATGTGCTTCGGCCCGAAGCCATTCGTTATCTTAATGAGTTGGCCTCCAGGGACCGAAACCTTGAGAGTGCTGCCAACAAGACAAAGGGCACCAAATCCCGTGGTGCTCGCCAGGACCGCGGCACGGTTGCGGGACTTGCCATTAAGGATCTTCGTGGAAACCGCGAAAAGGTATTGAAAAGGCTGTTAGACGCAACCGCTGAGGAACAAGCCCGATTCATTTCGAAAACCAAGTTATGGGAAGCTCCTGACTGGCAGTTTCTCCGAGCGCCATCGGAAGAAGATCGCAACAATGGCGAGCGACCCATGGACCCAGTGGTTGCCAGCTTTTTCAATGATCTTCGGAAAGCCATTTCACCCAAGCCGCCGGCCAATATCCCTGAGATCAATCAGCTTTATGCCCGGTTAGTGCTCGGGCTCCGTGATACGTTCAATGAAATCCGAAAGCAAGATGAGCTGGTAGCTTCTTTGAAAAAAGGCGGTGAGATCTATGAGCTGGTCAGCTCAATAAAGCAGGAATGTCATGCGCAAGGCTGGCGGGTTAATCTGATTTTTGGTGAGAGTCTTTGGCGTCTGTCTCAAGATTCGGCAGATGCCGCCAACATGGTATTCCGATACGAATTTGATAAGGCGTTCCGTGACACCAAACAAAACACGGAATGGACAATCAAAGAAGCCATTCCGAGAACTGGGCGCGGCCCAGTCAGCAATGCTGACGAGGACGAAAACGAAGCCCTCGAAGATGATTCTCGCAAGACTGGAGCCATGCCGATGCTATCCCGGTTGGTTCGGGAGAATGCTGAAGATTACAGGGGTGGGTTTGATGTGTCAGAGGAAGATGTGATCCAAACATTTGGCTTCTCTGGCATTGAATATGGCAAGAGCATGAATCAGGCGGATCGCACGGCGTACCTGAACCATGCTTACGACTCTTTCCTCGATCTGAGCAAACTACTGAATGTCCCGCCCAAAGCTCTCAGTTTGGGTGGAACATTGGGATTGGCATTCGGTTCCAGGGGGCGCGGTGGAAAACGGGCCGCAGTTGCTCACTTTGAACCCGCTAACAATGCGATCAACCTGACCAGGATGAAGGGTGCCGGCTCCATGGCACATGAGTATGGGCACGCTTTGGCCAACTATTTCTATCGGATCTCTCGTGGAGTGCAGGGTTCCCGGGCACCTGGCGACATCACGAAATTGTTGGATAGCCAATTGGCGACAGAAGCCGTGTCTGCGGGACAACTCAGAGAGCCAGTCGCACAGGCTGTTGTTGAAGTGCTCAAGAGTCTCAAATACCGCGAACCAGACGACATAAAAGAACTGCCGGATTCATGGTTCGCACAAGGTGCGGTGCAAGCAGACCTGAAGGACGGCCGAAAGCTGGATAATCCTTATTGGTCTTCCATTGAAGAAATGTTCGCCCGGGCATTTGAAACCTATGTCCAGATTGCTTTGGAAGAGAAGTTCCCAGGGTTCCGGAACGACTTTCTTGTTCGTAGCGACAAACTGAACCATTGGGGCGATCAGCCTTATCTGGCCAAAGAGAAGGCCGAAAAGCAGCTCAAAGAATCGTATGAAAAGTACGGTTATATGCTCAGCGATATTCGCCAGAAAGTGTCCGAAGAGCTCGGAGAATCATCGGCGGTAGATGACAGGGTTAGCGAGATTCTGAAAGAGCGGGAAGCAGCGCATAGCGCGAAACGCAGAAGACAGCTTTACCCAAGTGGCTTCGAACGAGAAAACATGAAAAAAGCGTTCGATCGGCTCTTCGAAACATTGAAGCTCAAAGACATTGAGGTGCATCACGAACATCTCGGCCGGCAAGATATGCCAGTCATGTACAGTTCTGCCAGTGGCCTTGTTGAACGAATTGACGAGAAAGACCACCAGATATTGGCCGCGTGCGTGTTTCAGGAAGTAGCGCGAATGTGCGGTGAAAAGGTGCGTGTCCGTTGGCGTGATGAAATCCGTGACGAAGTAGGCGCCTTGGCGGCCGGGCGCTACATTTCGCAAACGAAGGCGGCAGATACGGTTAAAGGCGTTATTGAGATTTCATTGAGTGCGGGCTTGCATACCGCACACCACGAGGCATTCCACTTTGCGCAGGATCACCTTTTGCTTCGTGAAGAACAAACGATGCTGGACCGGTTCTTCGCGCGCGATGCGGAGCTAACACATCGGCTTATAAACGTCCTGGCAGAGCAGGGGCGCAATGATGCAGTAGCTATTGTTCAATGCGATCCGCGTGAAGCTCAGGCGTATGCTTACGAAGAGTGGGTGAAAGGAAATCTTGATGTCCGAATTGAGGAGCCGCCGGTTGGCGTTTTTGGCCGTATCAACAGCATCTTCACTCGTACAGTGAACCTATGCAGGAAAACCGGGTTCCGGACCCCAGAGCAGCTTTTCAAAGCATTCTATTCAGGAATGCTCAGGGAGCGCGAAGAGGAGCTTGCGGCGAAGCATAATCAATCGGACAGCAACAAGCAGCAATGGATAGACGCGACCCAACACACGGTACTCAATTCATGTGAAGACATAGACGCACTTTCCTCTAATCGAGAACTTGATTGGCCACATTCGTCCGCTCAGCTGCACTGAGGGAAGAATGACATGAGGAATGAAAAGTACGTGAAACAGAGTAAGCGTCTCTCTGCCGGAATCCTAGATAGTAATGTCGAATACCCGGAAATCTACTTGGATTGTCATTCCGGGCACATAGTGCTGATGGAGTTTGAGCGACTGATCGAAATAGCGGATCAGCTTTCGCCGACACTGCTGCAGGAGTATCGCGGGCAGGTTGAAGCCGACATTTCCAAAGAGGTGTCGGCCTGGGCCACTACTGAATTGATTGTTGCGAAATCGGCATGGGTTACCACAAACATGCTGCTGATAGGGTTTACGAACCTGATGGTGCAGCATGAGTTCGCCAACCGGATACGTCGGCTTGCGGAGCTCCTTGGCAGGTCCCGAACATTCCCTGGGGACCGGAGTCAGCGATGTGAAGATTGCAGCATTTCACGTATCAAGATCAATTATGTCAGCGTTACCAGACCGCGGTTGCTCCCGGTAACCGAGATGTCGAAGATCTTGCTGAACAAGCTGCAAATGGAAAAAGTGAAAACCTGGCGACTCTCGCATAACTTTGCATATGGCAAGCCATCCGAGCAATGGGTTCCCGTAAGCGCTATAAACACTGGAATGAACGTAGGTGGCCAGCAGGACGGTGTATTGCCAAATTATGGTGAAGCAGCAAAACAAGCGTTACGTCGGGTTTTCCGGGACTTGAAATTGAGTCTGCGAGTTATTCCCACCATCAACCCGATCACTCAAGAGTGGGTTAGCGTTTGCGTCAAAGGTGTGACATCAGAAGCGTTTTTTGATGCCTATGACCGTAGTTGTAACGAGGACTTTCCTACAATCTGCCGGCAGCTGGATATGGCGTGGGAAATGGATGTTGCACTGATACACCAGGCTCTTCATGAGCTCAAGCACGCTGAGCGAGGCATCGGGCCGACAACGAATGGATTTGTCATCCCGGTACGGGTACCCGTGTCTTTTGACTCTCTCCTGAACTGGTCGTATTTCAGACAAGACCTTGAGAAGGTTCTCCGCAGTTACTCACGTCGATTCACGCAGCGGCTGGTCCTGGTTATCAAGTCCTTGGATTCTTTACATGATCAACTCAGCCCGGCAAATGTGAAACGCCTGGCGCAATGGATGCCTGAGCTCAATGCGCAGTTTGGGATTACGTTTATGGCGCACTTTGCAAAGCCGGAGTTGTTTCGGCCGCATGGTTTTCACGCCTGTCTGCCATTTGTCGGGTACGAATTCAGTGACGAGCACCAGCATTCAAGGCTTCATGATGCCATTCAAGCCGCAATTGCAAGAACAAGCTCAGAACCTGAGAGTGTGCCAGTCACATTGGATGCTTCGTTCTCAGAGGAAGCAATCGAGACGGCGAAACGAAGTGGTACCGTATTCGTTGATAATGTGATTGCCGGGGAGCCGGAAGGCTTACAGCTTCGGACCTTGCTGCTCTTGGCAAATCAGATAGGGGCCAGAAACAGCGATCATGAGGTCATCGATGCTCGATCGCTGTTCTGCTGCGACGAAAACCGGGCCACCAAAGCAATGAACGACAAAAGAGGCTAGGTAAGGTATGGCTGACGAAAAACAGAAAAACTCCGGGAACGAAAAAGATCAGGTAGACCTTTTTTCAGCGATTATCAAAGGTGCCGAGGACAACAACGACGAATTCCTGGAGCTCACAGAACTACCAGATGACGTGGTGTTCGGTGGGGCGTCCGGCGAAGAACCTGTCGCGGAGGAAAAACAGACCGAAGCCAGTGGCAAGAGTGTTGAGGCGCCGGCGCAGCGCGCAAACGACACAAAAGCCACTGGCGCGAGCGCAAGCTCCGATTCGGCGACCAAGCCCCAAAACAGCGACAATGTAGTGAAGTTCACCAAGCCCGGGAAGGGGGCGGGAACCGGCCTGGCAGATACGAAAGCCTCAGCAGAACAACCGAAAGTTACACAGAACTCTCAACCGAAAAGCCG
This sequence comes from Marinobacter lutaoensis, assembly GCF_001981305.1. GTDB lineage: Bacteria > Pseudomonadota > Gammaproteobacteria > Pseudomonadales > Oleiphilaceae > Marinobacter > Marinobacter lutaoensis. Next base: position 118,770 of record NZ_MSCW01000009.1, read on the forward strand.
GGTAAAGGCGGAAGTCGCAGAGAAGGCAGCGGCTTTTCGTGCGGCTGCAGCAAAAGCGCCCTTGATTCGCGGTTGGGATGCAGGCCTGGTGAAATATGATGCGGCGCAAAAAAGGTTGGTGCCGGCCAACAAAGAGGCAGCAGTGGAGCTGTTGAAGAAGGGCAGCACGGTAAACATCAATGTGTTATACCCAGGACAGGCACAATGGTTGCCGGTTAAATTCGGACAAGACCCCAAGACCGGTGAAATCCGAATTGAACCCAATCACGATGAGAAGCCGCAAAAGTATCAGCCACTGACCGAGCTCCCAGAGCCGGATCGATTTCGGCTTTCGCCGACGACGACACCCATGCAGAAGTTCAGCTTGTCACCGGAAGTGGAAAGCGAACTTGCCTCAAAAATCGAAGAGTCGAATCGCAATCAAGATCCGTCGGTGTCTCCCTCCGCCGAAAACAAGAAACAGCAGGCGCATGACCCAAGCCAGTACACGCCGGGTACCCTTCTTGTAGGTTCGGCAATGAACATGGTCAGCTCCCTGCTAAAAGGCATCGTCGATCTGATAAAACGGTTGTTCAACCTGGGGACAAAAGTCGTCTCGAACCTCAAGGATCAACTGAAAGATCTAAGCAATAAGCGGAAGACGGTATTCCGCAATCCGATGATGGGACGAAAGAAACTGTTAGCAGGCGCTTATGAATCAATCGAAGCCAAGTCTAAAGCCTCTGTTGACGCATCCGGCGTGGACGGTGTGGCCGAAAAACTCAAACACCGGATTCAGCATGCAAACCAAGCATTGGCACAAGAGACGGATCTGATTTTTCAAGAGTTTGGTGACGCCTATCAACGAAGCACACGCATCCTTCACGAAGGCCTGGGAACCAACGAGGCTGGTGCCTCATTAATTCAGTCAAACAGTGACTTCCTGGAACGGTATGAGTCACGGAGCGATACTGACAAAATGAACGTAGAGAGTGGCATACGGGGAATAAAGCAGGCCACAAAGGTGCTTTCCCGGGGAGTCGTTGCCCTCACCACGGATGACAGGTTGGATTTGTTGACGGCCGAGCGGCGACAAGAACTTCTCCAAACAATAAGCGCAAGAATGACCGAACGCCCCAAGAGTAACGCTCTTGAAGAGTCTGCCCTAAAACATGCTGTTGACCCCAACAACCAGGACGCAGGACCACTTCAGGAAGCTCTGGCGCAGGATATGAAACCAGCGCAGGAAAGTGTTGCTGCAAAAATGCAAGAAGCCAGTGCTGAGGTGCTCGAACAGACTCTGTTGCAACAGATGCAACAGAATCAAGGGACAGAACAAAACAATGCCAGATATGGCGACAGGTTCTTTGGAGAAGGATTGACACCGCGGCCCGTATAAACGGGCCGCCGTGTTCGGTGGTCAGCTCAGCCGCCGGAACTGATCTGAAACTACCGGAAATGCCTTGCGGGCTTGACTGAGAGTGGGTTCACGAAGATGCCAGCAGGGGAGCCAGAGGCCATCGCCGACCTTTGTTAACTCAACCACCTCGGCAGCCACAATTTCGTTTGTCAGCTGGGCGTGCTCAATTGTGAACTCGTCCAGCTCACGCCCCATGGTTCGGGCAATGAGTTCGACATAGGGCTCCATGTGCCAGATCACGAAATCAAAAGCCACCTCGGACTGATCGAGGATTTTGCCTGCGCCCATGCCTACCGTGTTCAAATGCGAGCGAATTTCCTGACGGCTCAAACCTTTGTCGAAAAGCAACTCCTCGATAGTTGCTATCATCTCCAGCGAGTCGTAAAGAAGCTCATTGAGCGACTTTTCGTCCGGGAGGTATGAAAAGCACTCTTGATACTCGTCATCCGTAACACCCAGCCGGTTCAAGAATTTCCGGCTCAACAGTATGGGACGCAAGGCACGTATGCGCTCCAGGCGCCGCTTCCGATCAACCAGCAGCTTTACGTATTCCTCACGGGGAATGTCTTTTCGGTTTTGAACCGACCGCTTAATGAGCTTCAGCTTACGCCGCGTATGCTTGGGGGTGTCGTACCCACAGGCTTCCCAGTCTTTGTAATCCTGCTCTCGCACCACGGTGCACAGGTTTGAATCCATAGCTTTCCCTCCGGCTTATTGCGGCTCCTGTAACGTCTTTCCATGAGTCTGAAACGTAACCGGGCTTCTGAGAAGTCGCAGAAGCCCGCATCAAAAAAATGAGCCAGCCATTAATTGCGAGGATTTAACTCGCTTCGGACCGAATCAGGCTTTCATAGCCCGGGTCCGGGATGCCGGCATTGATCGCCAACTCACCATCAACATTCTCGAAAATGACCAATGGTGTGGTTGCGCGAACCATCGCCATAATGGCGGTATTTTTTACCACCGGTTCAAGGAATGGAACCAGGCGATCAACATTGGGCGCATTGTCAATCCGCGAGGTATATTCCTTATCCGTCATGACCGCATGAAGCATCTCCAGTGGCTTGCCGTTGTCTCGTTGAGTTTCGGCCAGGAGTGCGGCGGAGGCGGTGAGGCTGGAGCGGTTGTCGCTCTTCACGATAGCCGGAATCCAGTGAACCTCTAGCACACCACTGCGAATGCTGGGCTGGAGATCCTGGTAGTAGCGGTGACAAAACTCGCAATTCGGATCGAACATCACGTAGATGGCTTTCGGTGCGTTGCCCTGTTTGATCGACGGCAGCGTCTTGACCAGTTTCAGGTATTCATCGGCCTGCTCTTTTTGGCCGGCGAGATTGCGCAAAGCGGCGATGTCTGAGTCATTCTTGAGCATAGTGCGAACAGCCCGACTAAAGGAGCCGGTTTCTGCGACATCATCAAGAGACTCGATCACAAGGTCCTCTTCATCGCCGGAAGGTGCAGATGTCCCAGAGGCTTTCTTCTCACTGACCGGTCCTGGCGAGGCCACTGCCGAGCCGGGCACTTCCGGCGCGCTATCTGCGCGGCCGGAAGTCTGAGCTTGTGACGCCGCGCCCACCTCCGGCGCAGGAACAAGATCACCACCTGCAGATATATTCCCATCCTTCGCTCCGCTGCGCGGTAGCGCAGGTACAGAGAAGTCATCGTTGGTACCGGCCCGGGCACCAACGTCAGGGCCAGCCACGCCGAGCACCTCATTCAAACGCTCTACACTGTCCCGCGGCGCACGAGGGTCAACGGAAGGCTGACCAGTTGGCAACGTAAGCTGAGATCCCGGAAATCCGTGTTTGATCGGCGGCACGATCACCCCTGAAATGACGGTTTTGCCATCGCTCAATACGTATACGGACTGCATGTTCAGCACGCCGGGCACTTGGATAAATACCTCAGTCGTCCCTGCTGGCCCCTCCTTTTGACCCAGTATGGCTACCGATGGAAGCGTTGCTTGCACCGCACGGATAGCCACCTCCGGGGCTGGTGATGACAGTTCTGGCTCTTCGGCGGCGGATACGGGCAATACAACAGCACTCATTGCACTGACAAGCAAACCAGCTTTGAGCGCCCGTACCAGGCGGGATGATGGGCAAATCGAGATGCACATAACCAACTCCAAGGTCTCGAAGGAATACCTGAAAACCCGGCCAGAATAGCATTGCGGCAACCCCATGTGGGGAAGGGCGCACATTCGTGGTGGAAAACAGGTAGTGGTAACCCTCGGCTATGAATGAACGCGAGACCCCAAAGCGTAATTGCGCATGGGGTATGATAGGCCGCATCGACAACGTGTTATCGGATTGCTATGGCAGAGAACACTGTGAAGCGTAATTCATCATCCAAAGGGGCGGCCGCAAGAATAAGTTCCACTTCGGCTTCCAGGCAGAAGAATGCGACCAGTCTGAAACGAGCTGGAACAAAGCCTACTGCAACAGCAGGGCAGCAAAAAGCGGCCTCCAAGGCTAACGTAAAGAAACCAACGCCTAAGACGGCAGGGAAGGCGCCTGAGCAGACATCCATGATCTACGGGGCTGAAGCGCTGGCGGCGTTGACGGTGGCGGAATCCAAGCTATCCCGGTTCCAAGGCCGGGTCATCCTGATCCTTGTCATCTTTGCATTGGGGTTACTCTTTTGGAATGTCACATTACACGCCACTAAGCCAGAGCCTCGCTTGCTTGCCGTAACAAAGGACGGGCGGTACCAACCACTTCCTTTGCTCGATGAGCCGCTGGAATCGCGGCAAGTTCTCATGGATTGGGTTCGCCGAAACATTCCGGATCTGTACGACTGGAATTACGCCAATTTTGGCGCTGAGTTGAACAAGATGCGTGATTACGTCCAGCAAATCACTCTGGAAGAGTTTGCGGATGATCTGGAAGCTAGCGGCATTCTCTCCAAAGTTCAAAGTGAGTTTTTGATTCTCCGGGCGTCTATCACCAACGAGCCTCTGATTGTGAACGAAACCGTTATCAATGGTCGTCGCGTGTATGTCGTTGAGATCCCGATGAGGCTTGTTTACGACTCCGGTGATGTGAGCGCCGGCAAGCGCCGACAGATCAATCAGGACATCCTGTTTACGGCCTGGATTGTCAGGGCATCAATCTTGGAATATGACGCTGGCCTTATGCTTGCCAAGTATTCGGTCAAACCGATGTGAAGCAGAGGAAGTTATGAAGCAGTGGGCTACTGGTAAATGCTGGAGCGCGCAGATTGCTGCGGTAATGTCATTGTTAGTTCTGAGTCGGGGCATAAGTGCATCCCAGCAGACTGCTGGGGTTACGAAAGGCGAGAATCCCGCTGTCGTATCAGAAGTGAACCTATACCAGAACTCGGAGCCAAATCTTGATCCCAATATTGATCTCCGAAAATTGCCATCGGATATGGATTACCTATTTCCGCTAAAGCCGGATGAAATAAGAACCATTCGAGAAGCCGAACTTGAGAAACAAGAGGCAACGTATCAGCCGTTGCGGTCAGTTAAGCCTATTAGGGATTTTTTACAGATTAGCCGCAATGCTGACCAAATGCCCGAAATAAAAGTAACTCCGGATTACCCGTCAAGCGTGGTGTTTACCGATATAACCGGTGCGCCATGGCCCATTGCATACGTGGGTCAAACGGGCTCTCTAGCAGATGTTGAGAGACCTGAAGGTATTGAGAACGCCCTTGTTTTGTATGCAAAGAATCCTGCAGGGCAAAAATCGATCAGTGTTTACCTGGAAGGCATAACCTTGCCAATTACGCTTACCGTGTCTGGTCAGTCGTCCGAATATCATGCGCTGAAACATATTCGCATCAATGAACGGGGTCCCAATTCACCGAATGAAGAATTGCTGTTGGCGGCCAGCTCTCAATCCGCACCACAACTTAATCCTTTTGGGAATGATGAGGAAAACAGCGGTGATAGCCTGGACGAAGTATTGAATAAGCTGGCTTACAAGGTCACGCCTGATGGTTTTACCAAACTAAAAGCCTCCGATCCGTCGGTGGATGCCTGGATTGAGGACAGCAATCCTGAATACCTCTATGTGATGACGGATTATCGATTGGTCGCTCCGGCACCGAGGGCTGGCGGTCGCAGTGTACTCCCTCTGCAGGATGGAGTTCGAATTTACATCATTCCCCGAATAAATCCGGTGATGGTGCTTGATAGTGATGGCAGCCGGGTGTACCTGACGTTCAAGGAGTAGCGCATGTCGGAAACAAAGCAATCGGCGTTTCAGTATCTCCGTTCAAAGGAAGGTCGGCCGGCGTTCATTGGTGTTTTGATCAGCGCCGTTTTGGTGCCAGTTATTTTCTTTTATGCCTTCGAATATCTCTATGGTGATGATGCTCAACCACGCGAAGTAACAGAGGAACAGCGCCAGGCGGCAGGATCATCGGCGGTAAATGCGACAGGAAAAAAAGCGGAAGGCAAGCTGACTTCGCCAGATTTGACGCCAGAAGCCCGTGCCGCCTTGGAAGAATACAACCGCAAGGCGTATGAAGAAGGGCGCATGGGACAGCCTACGCCAGACGATGTTGTATACATCGATGTGGATGAGAACGGATTGCCTGTTGATCGTCAAAAAGAGTCACAAGCGTCAGACGTGGCTCCTGAACAGAATCCGGAGAGCGAAAACACCATGCCGGATCTTCCTGGTAATGATAGTGCGAGCGCACTCACCATTGGCAGGCCAGACCCCGGTGTTCGCCGAACCGTGGGTGAAAACGGCATCGATACCCGGATGGACGGGTTGACCAGAGAGCAACAAGAACAACGTCTGAACATGACCCCTGATCGCCTCAAATTGGCCTTGGCGGAGCATAAAGAATATCGGACGCGCCGGATGGATGCAGCGGTGCAACTTATCGACACGATGGGGCAGCCGCCGGCGATAGCGAGTTTGTCTTTTGCACGGGATAAAGGTGAGGGACGGCTACCCGAACCTGCCCGTGTCGAGCGCGTTGGCGGAAACACAGGAAACGGGGATACCAGATTTGTTGAAAGCGAAAAGTCGGGTTCCCATGGCGGTGTTTGCACATATCCCCTCGTGAAAGGCGGCGAAATCCGGTACGCAGTGTCCGACATTGCTTTGAACACTGACTTTCAGGGACCGGTGCGTGTCACCTTTCTTGATGGAAACCTCGCCCAGTATATCGGGCTCGGGAGCTTTGAACTCAACGAGCTTGGGGCACGCATGAAACTCAAGATTGAACGGATCTTCGACCTTGATGGGAATTCATACAACGTCAGCGGCTACGTGCTTGATCCAGAGACAACCCTTTGGGCGCTGGCAAGCGATGTGGATTACCACATCATTTATCGCTACGGAGGCTTTGGCCTTGGCACCATTATGAGTGCATTCCAGGTGCTTGCAGAAAACCGCGCAACCGTGACCGAGGTCACCAACCCCGACGGCGGTACGGTGACTCAAAACCGCGATCCAGATGGCAAACAGATTACCTGGACAATGATTGGCGAGTTCTCGGAACTCTTTGAAGAGGCGTTTCGGGACAACATCAATCGGCCGATTACTGTGACGCTGGACCCCAATGAAGAAGTGGCGGTCCTGTTTGAGGACACTGTTTGTGAGCTTGAAAGTGCTGCCAAAAAACGGCTCGAAGCTCGGGATTTCAGGTACTCAAAAGGCATTGGTGACCCGATTTCCTCTTCACGTTTCCAGTAATGATGGATGAATGAAGCCAGTTCCCCAAACTGAATGGCGTACAGAGTATCCTATACCGAGTTAGTTAAGGGTAGATGAGTTATGGCCGATAGAGACGACGATTTTCTCGATCATGGCGGTGAGGAATTCAACGCTGAATCCGATGAGTTTTCTATCCCCGAAGATTCGGATGATTTTCTGAGCGTTAGTCACGACGACCAGGATTTTATTCTGAGTGAAGATGACGTGGTGGATGAATCGTTTGAGGTTGAAGACCTTTCGCTGGAAACGGGCGGTGCGATCGAAGCTTCAGACTCTGTGCATGAAGAGCATGAGAGCGAAGTCGCCGAACATTATGACGATGACGATGTTGGCGATACTGATAGCAACGAAGGTCTTGGCTGGAAAGTATACGCGGCAGCCGCTGCTGTAGCGGTTTCGATCATTGGGGGTGCCTCGTACTACGCATTTAACCTTATGCCCGGCGGGCAAGCATCGGGTCAAACAGCTAGCGCAAACATGGTGGATATGACGGCAACTCGGGTTGAGCGGCCTCCTGTGCAAAATCAGGCGCCCGGTGATATGGGATTCAATGGCCAGTCGGCGGCGAATGCACCGGTGCCCGTAACCGCATTTCCAGGAGTTGGCGATAACGCTGATCAGCAAAATCAAACAGGTGTGGTCGGGCAGGGCGCCGAATCCATCTCTGTGAATACGTCATCAAACCCGAACAATGCGCAGGCGCCACAGAATCCTGAAATTCATCCGGTTGGAATCGCCGGTGGTTCAGGTGATTCAGGTATCGGTCAGTATGGCGAGGGCGGAAAGGGAAATGGGTCTATTGAAGTGCCCCCCTTTGTGCTTGATGACTCTGAAGATGCGGGAGCCGTCATCCAGGCTCCAATCAAGCACGCGAAAGAGCAGGAAGCTCGATACGCAGCCCTGATTGAGGACCAGCGCCGGGCCTTCGCGCTGCTGATGGAGGCGACCAAAGGGAACGGGCGCCAGATCGAAGAAATGCAGAACAAGTTGGATGCCTACCAATCTGAAACTCGGCGTGACGTGGAAAATCTTGATCGCCGGGTGAAGAAACTAGAGGAAATGATTAAGCAAGGGCCTGCCGTGACAAAGAAAGGCGAAACAAACAGCTCAGAAACGCAAGGTGTATTTGCGTCGGTGCCCAAATCTCCCGATGAGATCAAGACACTTCAAAGAACGCTCAACAAGCACGGGTACCGTGCCGGTCCGGTGGACGGGTTGCTGGGCAAGCAGACCCGAGCGGCTATCAAGCGTTTGCAGAAAGAACACGGATTGCCTGTAAACGGGTGGCTCAACCCGAAAACGCTGGCTGCACTGGAAAGCCCCAAAGACTATAGCGGCACTTACCCCAAAGAAACCGAAAACAGCAGCAAGGCGGCTACTAAGACTACCTGGTTTGTGCGAGGCGTAACGCCAACCAAAGCAGTGGTGTATCGCCCCGACGGGTTGTCGTTTGCGGTCAAAGTGGGGTCCGAAATCCCGGGTATGGGGCAGGTCACCAAGCTCGACACTGAAAAAGTGCATGTGGTGACAGCAAAAGGCGTGATTACGCGCCGATAACGGATAGCTGAGGCACTGCTGTGGGCGAAAATACGGTAGTCAATGCAATCGAGGCGTTTGCAGGAACCTTTATCGGGATCTTTCAAAGCCTCGCGCTTGAATTTGGCATCATTAACCAGTTCGTCATCTTTTTCATCCAGATCATGGGCTTTGTGATTTCGATCACCGGAATCATGCACTTGATCAAGATGAAAAAACCTGAGTATTCACAGAAATACACAGCGGAAAGTGCAGTCAAACGGCTTGCTGTAGGGCCAATTACGATCCTGATCGAAGGATTGATGCTGGATTTTTCGGAATCGGTTTTTGGTGATAACTACAGCACAAATGCGATACCCAAAGCGATGACCTATTCCGCACAGATTCAATCGGGTGGCGATCCAATGGCCGGGCTCCTTCTAGCCATTGTAGCCTTCCTCGTCCTGGTTGGATGGATTGCTGCCGGGCGAGCAATGGCCGCGTTCGCTCGATCGAGCGACCCCGGGCAAGACGGCTATGCGCTTACTAAAAGCGGATTCAGCCGGCTATTTGCAGCAATCATTCTTTGTTCATTTCAACATGTTATGGATGACCTGCTTGAAAGTGCTACCGGGACAAAGGGCGCATTTTCAAGTCAGCTGAATCTGTAACTCCAAAGTGATGGTAAAACCAACGAAAATTTGCAGGTGGAGTATGAAACGGAAAATGTCGGTAAAACGCAATCACGGCCTGAAAGAGCGCATTTCAATGCGGTGTCTGCAGCTCTATGCGGCGGTCATGTGCACGCTGGTTGTCCCGGCAACCGCTCACGCAAAGCTGTCGGACTGGGTTAAAAGTGTGGGTGAAGAAATCGCGACTTCCGCCCCAATCCTTGTTCTTATACTTTCAACAGCTGGTGTGCTTATTGGTGGTGGAAGCTGGCTCAGTATCATCCTCGCGAAAAAGAACAACCGTCCCGTTGAGTGGCAGTGGTGGGGTGTTGGCGGCGGCGCTGTATTGTTGATCTTCGTGCCATTTGTTATCGCAATTGCCGAATCGTTCTCCGGACAAAGCGCCGAAGCGGCAATGAAATCGGTACTGGGATAATGAAAACTCCGGCGCTATTTTCTAACCGTTTGGTTGAATCGCTGTTGCCGGAAGTGCTGGGGCGACGCTACCAGAGGATGGCGTTCAAACTGGCTCGTAAAGCCGGTCACCGATGTGAGGTGACCGGTTATCCCTACCCCCCCATTCCACCCCGGCCAGGGCAGCCAGAACCTGTGACACCGCTCATGATGGAGCCACGGGATTCGGATGCTCGTGGTCGCCCGTTGTCACCAAAAGAGATCCGAGCCCGACTGACTGAAGAAGGCGTGACTCCCACGACGGTGCGGGTGCTATGTCCGCTTGTATTCTGGTCGAGGCATGTAGACCTGGCAATCAAGTATGGGCGCGGAGAATTGATTTTCGCTCCCTGGATGACCCAGGGCGAGACCATCACTGTATTTCGGACACTGATGATTGCAAGTGTCCAGGCTGAGCACGAGCCCGATCATCCGGTCTATGAACAAGCGTCAGAGCTTCTTGATGCCGTTCGAACTCAGATGGGGAACCATGGCGTCCTTACGGAGGTTCTGGCGTTACCTGATGACACTAATTGGGATGCAGACGCTTGGCTTAACGCGGTTCGTCAATTGCCCAGTCGGGAGCGGCGCCTCTATGTTGAGCGTTTCGCCCGGCATTTGCGCTTGTGGCCAAACAAGCAGACCTTCTCGGAACTCGCTGGATATTGGGCAAACAATGCCCATGCTCCGGAAGCGTCAACAGATCCAGACTCCCGTGACAATCAGCCGACGGGTCGCTGGGTGCGTCGGTATTACCCAATTCTTCAAAACAGCCTGGAACAACCGAAGGGAAAGGCACCCAACCATCATTGAAAAATCTCCGCCCGGAACGGCGGACTTTCGTGCGCCCGGCCAGTCTGGAAGGCCTTCAGCAAGATGCGGCCCCAGGGTGCCGCTCGATCAACGTACATCCCCACAAACTACACATCACCCGGTTATCATTGTCTTAGATATTGTCGCATTGGCATCTCTAAACTGAAAAACAACCGGAGGACTTTGATGGGTGTGAAACGGGTGGCCATGATTATGGCCATGTTTGCCATCCTTGTCGGGTGTGGCAGTGGTGATAGCAAGGAGCCGGATCTTGGTTCTTCGACGGAAGCGCCTGTGCCGGAACCCGTGCCGGAACCACGGTTATTCAGCAATGGTCAACTGGCTGTCGAACCCACACTGGGAAGTGAAATCCCGGTTGGGACTTACCAGTACACCTCGATCAACCCTGATGGTGGCGATGAAACCATTGGCATTGCGCTGGTTAGCGATTCCGGCCGGATGGCTTTGGCCCTCACCAATCGCTTATCGTTCGCCCGGATTGCACTGGATGAGTCCAATCGGTTCGAGTCCCCGCTGGAAGATACGGACACGGCAATTGCCGAGAGTGGACTGACAATCAGCGGGCGCCGCGATAATGGTGTCCCGGAAGGCCAGAATCCTCGTATTTCCGGCACGTTTGTGAACAACGATTCACAGACAATCAGCCGCAATTATAAACTCGATCTGCAGGAGCCGGATTCCGATATTTTGGATCTGGATACGCTGGCAGGCACATTCTCAGGAACCGACAAAACCGGAATTGGAACGGTCTTCAGCATCGGCTCTGATGGCAGCCTGATCGGCTCTGGGACTGCGGGATGCGATTACGCCGGACAGATTCGGATTCCGGACGCCGGCCGGGATGTGTTTGAGGCATCCTTCGTAGCCAGCAATTGTGGGCCGACCGACTCCATTCCTGGCGCCTCCCGTGATGGGGCTTACTTCGCGCTGGGACGGCTGAACAATGCGACGAGAAGCATCACCCTGTTTGCCACCAACGGAAGCGTAGCGCTGAGGTTCACTGGCAACAGTACCGCCAGCGAGGATCAGGTTGTTGATGAAGAGGTTCCGCCTTATACGGCTGATGATTTCGATGTGGAGCCGACAATCGCAGCCAAGCTGGAATCGGGGGTGTATAGCTACGAGGACGTTCCCCTTGATACTGCTCCGGCCGTACTTGAAAGCGGTTTGCTGTTCGTCAGTGACACGGGCCGACTGGCGTTGGTTACGAACACCCGCCTGGCGGTTGCCCGGATTCGGGTCAACGATGTGGATACGTTTACGGATGATCTGATTCAGAGCCGGAATCCAGAAAGCACAGAGTCGCCCTCGGAAGCGGCCACGATTTTTGGCACGCCAAATAACAATGGTTCGAGCAGCAACTTCACGATTGCCGGTTCTTTGTTGAATGCCGAGGAAAAACTGGAAAACCGGTACCGTGCGGAACGTGATACAACCAACGATGCGACCTACAACAGCTCGCCTTTGACCGTTGCCGGGATCGCGGGCACCTACAGCGGCACCCGGAACCCTGGCGCAATCACCACGACGATTACCATCTCCACGACCGGCGAGGTTACCGGCTCGGACACCACAGGCTGCGCCTTCGTCGGGAACACAAACATCAATGATGGCAGAACCGGCATTGTGGAAATGCGGTTGACCGTCAGTAACTGCTCCGCCAGCACGATAAAGACCGGTGCTGAACGGAACGGAACCTATAACGGTGTTGGCGATGTCGTGCCTGGACTTCCGTCCACCTTGCGATTGGTGCTGGGCTCAACAACGAATGTTGAGTACCTGGAGTTGACTGAACAGTAATCACGAAGCAAACGAAACGAGGTGCAGATCATGCTGAAAAAGGGAGCAATCACCACATCCATCATTATCGCTGGAGCATTGGCGTCCTCGAACGCCGTGGCAGCTGAACCGGTCTTTTATACCGGACTGAATGCTGGCTGGAATGCAACAGAGTTTGAAGCCATGTACGAGGGAACAATCGGCGGAAACGGCGTCGTGACCAAGGAGACGGTCAGTGGTTCTGGTGCGGCATACAGTGGCGTAGTGGGTGTGAAATTCCCTATATCCACGGGCTACCTGGGCATGGAAGTGAACATCTCAGATAGCGGGGCAGAGTACGAGGCATCCGAGCATGTCAACGGCACCAAAACGCTTGATCAGACCATTTCGAGCGATCTGAGCTATGGCGTTTCCGGTATCCTTGCGTTCAATCTGAATGCACACAGCCAGCTCTATGGCATCGTGGGCTACCAACTGACCGATGTCGAGTCCAAGATTGCCTCTCGTGACCTGGGCACAGGCCAGGTAACAACCGATTCCAACAGCGACACCTTTGGCGGGGTACGTGTTGGCATTGGCCTGGAAACTGCCATTACCAGTAGCGTCAGTGCACGCCTGGAGTGGAAGCATACCCTGTATGACAGTGAAGAATTTGAGGTGGCCACGGCAGATGGCACTCTCGATGCGGAGCTTGAAGGGAACAGCAACCTGATCACGCTCGGCTTCATTGGTCACTTCTGATCGCGTAAACCCGATTGCACAATGCCAGGGGTGCGTTCGCGCCCCTGGCGTTCAGACACGAATCACATTCGGAATGCGGGTTCCTGGGAATCGCCCGGGAACAGATGGTCTTCCACCTCCGTTAATAGATCTGTGACTCTGCTCACCAGGTACGAATGGAACTTTGGCTGCGCCAACGTGCGCTGGTGGACATTGGCAGGCAAGAATCTCCCCATTTCGTCATGAAACGGTTTGCCGGCGATGATCTCTGGCAGCCGTGAAATCATGGCATCGAGTTTGCCCGGGTAGTCGTCAATCCGATAATCCATGATCTTGCGCTCGACCAGATCCGCATCTAGCTCGCAACCTCGTTGATTGGACAGCCAGGCCAGATCCCAAATATCCCGGTTGCGTACATAGCGCTCGGTCGCCGGAAGGGAGATCAGCTTATCCGCCATAATCTCGCTAGGGGTCTCAACCATAATCAACAGATCTTCGTAGCCATCGGGCAGGAAGTCGTAGTTGCGCATCAGCGGCCGTGCAGTTTTTGTGTGAGCGGGGATGTTGGCGACTTCGAGCTTGATCTTTTGCGAGGGCAGGTCAGGACGACCCGGGGCAGTCACGATCTTGATTTGCCATTTGTCGATCTTGAGCTCTGCATACTCCAGTTCTTTCCTGAGTGATGACGGCTCCTTAACGCTTACCTCTAAGCCGTATCGAGCGGAGAGATAGTCTTCCACGCACTGCTTCATCTCCGTCAGTTGGCGAGCAGAGAAATCGGCGCCGCCGGCAAAATCCAAATCCTCGCTGAATCGATTTGCGCCGTAGCACAGCCGAAGGGACGTGCCTCCCTGAAACACCAGGTCGTCCAGCAAGCCCTCCCGATCCAGTGCATACAGCAGGTCGTAGTGGATCAACTCTTTCTCAATTACGGGACGCATGTGTTGGAGCGAGTCGTCCTGCATGGCGCGATCAACCAGTGCGTTGAAATCAGCGGTGTCAATCTTCATGAGCGGCATCTTCCATCATTAAGTGAGTGTTGCGGCCAACGCGCTTGAGATCGCGGATGGCGGCAAGTTTGGTGGCCACCCGCAAGGGGCGGCCCCGGTCTTTCATCGAATTGAGGATCTCCGGCACCGGCCGTTTGGTATGGGTGAACTCAATGACGCCATACGGGGTTTGATACGTGCCTTTGCGACCGGTTGTCATAACCGTGAGGTGACCGACGGGGATCTGGGAAATAACCCCATATTCGGACAGCGCGGACTCCAGGCTCACGTAGTTGTACTCTCCGCGACGCAGGGTCTTAGCGATCAATTCAAGGGTATCCTGGCCCTTGTTCCTGGACAGAGCGTACAGGTAGACACCCTTGGTCGGGCGCTCCAGGATACCTCCGTCAACCAACCGCTTCAGCGTGGCGTCACGGCTTCTGGCAGTGTCTTCCGGAAAAACCTTCGCCATATCCCGGGCGGCAAACACATAGCGTCCGGCTTGGTCGAACATTGCCAGACGCTTGATGGCTTCGCTTTGTTTCATGCGCGCTCCAAGAAGTCGTTAATGGCATCAAAACGTGGTGTTGCTGTCCACATAATAAAGCGTGGGTATCAAAAAGTACATAGTTAAGTGTGGTTACTGTCCACTAGATAGGATGGGTACAAGCGGAGGCGAGAGAAGGAAGCAGAGCTGTGGGGTCGTAATTAAGTCGGTAACAACATAATAACGTTGGTAACTTACTAATAGAGTTGGTAACTCTTCCCGCTAGGCTTATCCGCACGCGCAACATAGCTACCCACCCCCAAGATTCCCATGAGTTGAGTGCCGGCATGCTCTGCCTGCTCAATCCCTTGTAAAGCACTCGCTCGAAATGTCACAAATCATCGTATAGCTTGTGTTCCACACAGAGGGTGGGAGTGCTATTGTGTGTCACATATTCGGTTATAACCTGATTTGAGCGAACAATGCCCATAGAGAGATTGTTTAACGAGAGCGATGTGCAGCGCCTCATCGACATGAATACAGCGCCACCTTTCGGCAAGCGCAATGCCGCATTGATAATGGGGGCACTGTACTGGGGATTGACGCCCTCGGAGGCCAGCTTGCTACGGCTGGAAGATGTAATGGACCAGTCTGGTGAATTTTTCCGGATCTGGACCCTACCAGCCAGCACTGCCTACAACGGCGAAGCCAGAGAACTGCATACTGAAGATCACGTATTGCCCTTTTTTGAGCGCTATATGAACTGGAGGTTGGGTGAGGAACTATGCTTGAGCAATCAGGCCTGGTACCGGGGATCAGACCCCAAAAGCGCCTTCTTCCTGAATGATCGTGGTGAGCCTTACAAGCTCTCGCCGCGCAAGAAGGGATCGACTGATTATCAACCAAGGGCAATGTCCGCCAAGCTAAAATCATTTATAGAGAAAGCGGGGATTGAGGGCGCAACTGTCGCCACATACCGTGATTCGTGGATTAAAGCCATGTACGACGCAGGCTGCCACCACAAAGACCTAATGAGGGTGTCTGGCATAAAACAGAAAGAGACCATCGACCGGAAGACGCGCCCGGCGGTCCAAGATTTGGAAAAGGTGTTCCGGGCGGTTTTCAGCCGCGTTCGCG
The DNA here is from genome assembly GCF_001981305.1 of Marinobacter lutaoensis. Taxonomy (GTDB): domain Bacteria; phylum Pseudomonadota; class Gammaproteobacteria; order Pseudomonadales; family Oleiphilaceae; genus Marinobacter; species Marinobacter lutaoensis. The sequence continues at coordinate 134,456 of NZ_MSCW01000009.1, forward strand.
TGACAGAATAGTGTGGTGAGGGAGAAAGGAGCATGGGCAAAGCAACTGAAATCTACAACCTGCACAAAGCCGAAATAAAAGCGATTGCCAGTCGTTATCCAGTGGCAAACATTCGGGTGTTCGGATCAGTTGTTCATGGGGATGATAACGACGCCAGCGATATTGATTTGCTGGTAGACGCGCTGCCAGAAGCCACCCTTTTCGACCTTGGTGGGCTCCAGGATGAGCTGGAAACCCTGCTAGGCGTGAAGGTCGACCTTCTGACTCCCGGTGACCTCCCAGGGCGATTCAGAGACACTGTGATCAGCGAGGCCAGGCCAGTATGAAAGAGCTAAGGACCGAAGATTACCTTGAGCACATAGTGGATTCCTCCGGGGATATTTTGAGCTTCACCAATGGATTCACCCTGGAGGCATTCAAGGCCGATCTGCGGACCCAGAAAGCCGTTGTAATGAGCATCATCGAGATTGGCGAAGCGGCTACGAAGATCGCGGCAAGTGATCCGGATTTTGTTGCCCAGAATGATGGCTTGCCCTGGTCGCAAATGCGGGGCATGAGGAACAGGATTGCTCACGGTTACTTCGATATCGACCTGGATATCGTCTGGCAGACCGTGGTCAGCGCAATACCTGCGCTGAACCAGCAGGCCGAAGACCTACTTAACGAATTGCGCGAGGGGTCGGAGCCTGGCCCTTCACCAAACTAATTGAATGGAATCCGTACCTAGAGGAATTGACGTGACAACCGCAACTAAAAAAGAACTCTTCCCGAGATTAAATAGTTACATGAAACCCATCCGTATTAGCAGACAGATATTGTGGCTGGGCCTATTCGGGTATTTGATGCTAATCCCCATTCTCGCTGAGCATAATGTCCTGCCACCCTTCTCGTTAACCTCACCCATTTGGCTGGCGGTGATTTTGAGCGTTACGGGTGACCTCGTAGCGTTGGTTTGGATTGGCAGCAACGGCGTGTATGGCGTGTTGCATGGTCCGCAGCGGGAATACAGGAATGCTTTGCAGCAGCTACCGAAAGCCGATCTTCTTAAAATGGCTGAACACTACCCGGAACTTTCTGAGTCCGAGCGTAGAAACCTCTGTCAAGTTCTTAACCAGAAGCACCCTGGGTGGACCGAGAAGGTTTCCGCAGACACACGGCTAGGTTTGTCCTGACGACGGGAAATGGGAAAACGGAGAAGTTCTATGTCTCGTGACTTCAAAATCATTCTGCTTCTGGCCGTAGCCCCTCTCCTTGCGTTCTGGGGGTGGCAGATTGGTTTCATTGGATCTCAGCTGGCACTTGGGGGGGCACCTGACCAGTTCGCGCTCCTTCCTGGCCACTGGGGATGGCACTTGGCCAGCCTGGTTTTGGTGGCGATAAAGTTCGTGGTCGCTATAGCGCTTCAGCCGCTTATCTGGGTGCAGGAATTTCTCAACAATGACGCCGGCAAACACCGAAACTGAATTATTGGAAACCGGCAGAACGCCAATAGACTGGTTGAGGTAAGGGAGAGCGACGTGAAAGACCCTTCGGTTATTTCCTTTCGAGCTGAGTGTGAGAAGGACTGGCTGGACCTCCAGAATGAATTGGATGCAGCCAGTATTAATTACACTGTGGCGGCTCAGGACGCAGATATGGGGGAGCCAGAAATTGAATTAGTGCTTGGCGATGGTTTCGGTATCGAGGACGTGTTTATTGCAATGACGAAGGTTCTTGATGGACACGTTATGTGCGATACGGTTCGCCCAATCCCACTGAGCGAAAACTCACTGATTCGCCGGTACAACTATAAGGAAATGCCCGACAACTGGATGGATGATGAGTAAGGCGACTAATTGGAATCCGATTAAGGAGAAATAAATGATTTCAAACCCGAAAACATCAGCCGATTTTGACAAGGAAATCGAGGCAACCCTCAGACGGGATGTAGACTCTGTGGTTATCGGTGGTGCTTTGCAGCGTCCCGCCAGCGCCTCGTTGATTGAAGACACCGGACATACCGTTCATATCGAAAGCGTTCGGATCACGCTCCCGCTGCTGAAGATTCAGCCTGTGCGAAACAGCTCGCCAGCTCGATACGAATACTACCGCAAATTGATTACCAGTCACCCCGGTTCGCAGTTACCGCGTTCAAAGGTCATCCGGCGTAGAAATTTCGGACACCTGGTCGCAATCAACATGCCGCCTGCTTAGTGATGGGAAATCGAAATCATGAACGATGAGATAACGCTGAACGGGCTTCAGGTAACCCATTTGAACGATGTCACTCAAGGGATGGTCGAGACCTCCCCGAAAATCTGCGGCAACTGGCGAAAATCATGGGTTATGCAACTTCGCCGCAAACCGGGCAGCTTTACATTACCCCGCGGTTTCCGCCTCAAGAAATCAAAGCCGAAGACTGAATACAGGTAATGGCAAATCGGGGGTTCCGGGGAAATGGTGGATTTACTCTTTTTTGTGATGACAGGGCTTATTAAGGCCATGGGTACTATTTTCTTCATGGCCCTGCCTTGGGTTGCGTGGCGCAAGGGATCTGGAATCCGCGTTCTCGCGTTGACGGTGATCGCTATTAGCGTTGCGGCTTTGCTCTGGTGGCCTTTCGCCTCTGGCGCGGAAGGGTTTGCGCAGATGTTCAGGCAAATGTGGTGGCTGTCTGTGATCTTCCTCGTTTGTGCCCCTCTGGGAGTGCTGGCGCACTATAGACGCGAAAAGCAGACGATCAACTAAGTTGGAATTCGATTAACGGAGCTTGATACATGAGTGAAATGAGAACGATCATCGGAAGCCTGCAACAGTCTGGCCTGATAGTCCAAGGGCTGACTCTGGATCAGATTGAAGAGCTGCTGAGCAACGATCAGCGGCCAGCCAAAGAGCAGTTCATTGCATTGATGGCTCAAGGTCGCGCCTATGGAATTTATTTATACCAGGACCAGGCTGGATTTGATCGTGATGAGTTCGCCCGGAAGCTGGGGGAAATTGGGTTCGGGAAAGATGAAGCAAAGGCAGTGATCGCGAACTTGCGACCAACGCCAACACCAGAGCTGTCTGCTCTGGGCGACCGTGACTGACATTGGAATGCGGAGGAAATCGCGGTGATTAAGCCAGACGATAGTGGAGTATCGATAATTTGTGGAAGCCTGCTGTTTATAGCAGCTCTTGCTTGGGTTCGGATAGATGATGCCGCCCCCTTATGGTTCCTGTTACTGCTGGCATGCGGTGGAACCTTTTTGGTCACCTATCCCCTTTTTACCCGGAACCTTATCGTAAAGGGTCTGATCGAACAGGGCGAAGATCCACAAGCGGTAAAGCAGCGCTGGAAGATCAACCTCGGTTTTATTCAGATCTAACCAACTTTTGATGGGAAACCGCGTAAACGAGGCGGCGCACCTGAAGGTGTCCGATGTGTTCTACCGCGATGGCGGGCTGAAAGAGGTATTTATAATACGAGGGGCCACGACTAAGACTGATCAGTACCGTCCCGGCTTTATCCTCGCAAAGCAGCACAGGGAGGCTCTTATAGCGTGGCGGGATCAAAGAGTGGCAGAGGGTGGATTCACTTCGTCGGATGGCTCCTATGGTGGTCTCGATCCCGATTCCGACCTTATCCTTGGTCGCAGAGGTAAGACCTGGAGGAGGCTAGCTTTCAACGATAAAAAGTACAAGACCAGTCGTGGAGAGGTAGTGAGCACCAAAGTCTGTGGCTCGCTTGAAAATCTCGTGAGAGAGCTGCTTAAAGGCGCTGGATTGAACTACGGTTCGAGCCATTCAGGTCGAAGGACTCTCGCCACCTGGCTTGATCGCAAAGGATATGACCTTGAGCTCATCCAATTGATATTGGGCCACCGGAATCCTGACATGACACTGGAGTACATCGACCCAGATCTACCGAGAATCAAGGCAGCGTTTCAGAACATTTGGGCTGGTGTTAAGCCTTCTGCATGACGGTTTCACAAAATATAACTGCTTACGACTAGACATATATGTCTAGTATGATAGAGTGAGGGCAACTAGACATATATGACTGGTCGAAAGATGACAGCTTTTCATCAGATTGCACGCGAGAAAGGCTGGACGCTCGTTGAAATAGGACAGCGATGGGGAGTAAGCGAACGGCAGATGAGCCGAGTTGCAAACAACCCAAGTCAGAAAGATCTCGATGCAGTGCGGGGGCTTCCCGCAAAGAACACATAGGAAAACGGTTGGAGAGTGGATATGAACGAAGACTTGCAGGCAACAACAGAAGATCTCATGGAGCGTGTTGAACAGATGAAGGCAAAGGAGAAGCGCTTTTTTGCCGGTCTTCTCGTTGCCATACCGTTTGGTGTGATTCTCTATCTCGTGTTGATGGCTTAACTGGAAACCGGGAGTTTCTGTCATGGCAAACTGCCCTATCAACGAGCAAACAGCGGACGGCTCTGTAGTCGGACGGTGTTATTTCCATCTCGCTGATGGCCACACGTGCCCTCGGCACGGGGATGTCTCTCCGGAGATCGATAAATTCGAGCGGGAAGGAAAGCTGACCCTAGAAAATAATCTCCGCAAGCGGCGTGGTGAGCCATTGCTGGGAATCAATGAGTGATGGGAAATCGAATCATTAAGGAAAATACAAATGGCGATTGATGATCTTGTTGCAGGGGCAGCCGATAAAGTTGAGATCATTGAGCACTCTACTGAGGCAGTAAAAGCGTTTACAAGGGATCTTGATACACACGGCAACACAAAGGTGGAGCTGACCCCCGTTCACCTTGAGGCACTTCAGCAAGGTAAGTGCATCGCGATTTACGATGGTGAATTTTCGACGTTCATAACCGCGCACATTTCAGAAAACTAAGATTGGAAACCGATTTTATGACCAACGAGCAGTTTCTATTGATGATGCTGGCCTTCGTCGCTCTCACTGGAGTGGTGCTGGCGATACATACCGCCAGACGGCTCGAAAAAACCAAGCGCTGTCTGCTTCAAATGAAGCACGACATCAAAAGTCATGCGATGGAAAAGAGAAAATCCCCTGAGCCGAAGGATTTGGTAGTTAGTGTAAATAAAGCGCTTGTGGCTGCTGGGCATAGCAGGCCTGACGCAACCGAAGGCTCCGCAACATGACAATGGGAATTCGGTCAGGGTTGCGGATTTTCCAACCCGTGAGAAGCTGGAAAGCACGTTGAAACAGATGAATGGAGAGATTGTAGATGGCCGATAAAGCACTGATCGAACAGCTCTGGGAAAGCGATGCAGCTTCAGCTTTGACGAATCAGGCGGCACGCGAAATTGAAAAGCTGGAAGCCCAGCTGCAACAGGCTATCAATGAACGTAATGAGGCCTGGTGCCAGCTTGAAGAAGCCGGAATCAAAATCCGTCCGTACGATGACAGCGCGGCATAGTTGGAAAACGCATGACCAAACAGAATGAAAGCTGCAATGATTCCAGACCCAATCCAGTGAAGGCCGTTGCAGAAATGGAGACCAGTGATTCGGTCTGGAAAGATCGAGCCACTGCGTTCATGGAGACACTCGTTCAGATCGACGACATTTCGTGGGCCGGGATGGCCAGGCAGACAGATAACAAGGATGCCTTGGACTTTGCTCGGCTCGGCCGCGATGGTCGCCGCAAACAGTTTGAGGCTGCTGCGAAGGCTAAGGCCAACCGGAAATAGGATGGGAAAATGTGACGCGGCGGTGTCAGACAAGATCATTAGCCACGTTGCTCAAACCAAAGACCGTAGCCAATTATTGCGAGAGGATAAGTCAGGATGCAGGAAAGACTCAAGCCAGAGGTAAATGATGAGCGATAAGTCGAATCCGAGAGAAGAGCTTCAGAACACCCTTGCGGACCTCCAAAGTTCCATTGGAGCAGAGCTTGCCGAACTCCAATCGGGCAATTTGCCGGCAGATCCTTACTCGGATTTCTATGACCAACAAGGAAAGGCGCTCTCTTCAGCTTCAGCACTGTACTCGCCACTTGCAGCTCACGACATTCAAGTGCTACTTGCAGTGGCCAAACATCGTAAACGTGAGCGCGGGGACAAGCAGGGTTATTCGCCTATACCAGATGTCGCAGAGACTGTTGGATTCTCAACCAAAGTGGTAGGAAAGGCGCTCAAGCGCTTCGAGGCAGAACAGCTTGTCATCCTCTCTTCCTGTCGGAACTGGGTAAAGCTGATCGACTCAGGTCTCAAGGTTGTCGATGACGTGATGCAACCCTGGCGAGAGGTGATCGAATTGCGTCAACAGGTATCAAAGCTCACATCAGTTCTTGAGGCGTTCCATATTGATGTCGATGCAGCGTGCGAAATGGTCAACACGCCCGAACACTTCTGGCTCCAAAGAGCCGGTTTGTATGGCGCAGCGTTGATGCAGTCCTTCGGAAAGCTCACCCCGGATATGCACAATGAGGATAGCTCTCCGCTAATGCATAAATGGCTTTGGGAACTACCAGGTTATACCTCGCCAGAAACAGGGGCAGCCGAGCGGCATCAGCACGATGTAAACGAAAGGCGACTTCAGCCTTTGATCAAATCAGACTGATATGGGAAAACGGGAGGGAAGGTATGCATGACGACAAAAGGTAGCGCTGATTCTATGAGGAACGCCCATGATCCCAATAAACCGTATTTTCCTTACTCAGATTGAGAGCGGAGATGAGTGGTATGCCACATAGCGAAGAACTACAAAGCAACATAGATGAGGTACTTCAAAATCAGGACTTTAAAACGGGAGCAGCGGAAGCTTTCGAACGGCTAGGACTCTCCAGTCTGGAGGATGTTCTTGGGCATGGGTTCCCATCGAATGCCGTATTTCTGGAGCATTCTCTTCAATTGGTAGGAGTGCTAGTTAAAGGGTTTGTCAATGGAGACAGTCGAATCGACTCGTTTCTCCATGATGCAATTAACGCTACGAACAGCGATTCGATGATTGCCCATTCACGGAGTTACCTAAAAATGCTGGTGCTACCAACTAAAAAGAAAGGAGAAGACCATGGAATTTGATATCAACTATTGAGTTTCAAGCGAACGACCAACACGAAAAAGATCGGGCAGAACGCATCAATCGTGAGGTTGGACGAATACTGATGCAGGTTGCTGATCGCACTAACGGCTATCTGGTTTGGTGCGACAAACCTCAATACGACAAACCTAGCGAATCCTGCGTTTTTAAACCCACACTTCTGATTCCTTTTGGTTACGCGAAATCAGTAGCAGGAAGGGATTACAAGCGATGGAAAGAACATCTTAACGGTTTGCTCGAAGCTGCATCTGAAGACTAATGGGAATCCGCCAGACAAATATTTGGCTTTGGGCGTAAGGTACAGCATTTAAATAAGGACCAACCGATGGCTCTAAAAAAAAAGTGGTATGTCAGGTTTATCCCTGGTGGTACCCGTGAATCCACTAAGGTCGTCACCAGTGAGCGCAGCCCAATGATTCGCTCTTTCGCACTTGACAATATTTCAGGCATAGAACAGAGCGGCTGGAGAGGATGGGTTGAAGACGAGGCTGGCCATCGAATTTATGAAACGGCTGCTGAAAAACGATCCAAAGACAAATTTGCTTGATTGGAAACCGAGAGGTCGAACGATGCATCACTCTTTGAAGAGTTCAATCCAGGGCGGCACGACCTGGCGACACAAGAAAACAGGCAAAGAAGTTTTTGTCCTGGAGACTCCCGACTCGAAATATGCTCGGGTTACGTTACGCCACGGTAGTGGCCGTGAGACTCGAAAAGAGCAGCACTACTTTCTTTACGAATACGAGCCAACGTAATGGGACTCCGGGGGATCGACAATGTTTTTAACAGATCGTGTTTCTGACCTCGAAAATCAGGTGCAGCTCTCCTGTGAATATCCCGGCCAGACACTGATGGTCGCTCTAGCGATCATACTAAACTACGACAACATGCAGAGCGCTCAGGACAAAGGCGCCGAATATTCGAACGCACTTGAGTGCAACATGGTGCCTGGCGCTGGTGATGCAGTCTGCATCGCACTTCATGAATTGGAAAAAGGTGTCAGCAAGGATTTAGACGCGAATCAGATGATCGCACAGTTGCATGCGCGCTGGAGCGAGTACGCTGGTCATCAGAAAAGCTACAAAGATCGTGTTGAATCGGGGATAAAGAAGGCAATGCCATTCGAGGCGGAGTTCAGATCGCGATGGGATCTGTGGAAGTCTCGCTCCCAGTTGGGTATGAGCGCGGCTGGCAAAGTCTTCAGCTAAACAATGGAGATATCGAAGATGGCCGATAAAGCACTGATCGAACGATGGGGCTGGATCTGGCACGATCGGAAGACGGTTCAAATGGGCTCCACAGCGCAACTCTGCCCACGGCGTTAGGGTTGCTGAAATTACGCTCAAGAAAGCCTTTGCGGGGCTCAGAATCGGTGAGACAGCCGCATTCGGGACTCTTTTGCTGAGTTAGGTGCCACATAGGCGAGGCCCGGAGCCAGAGCATTAATGAAATCAGTGCCAATCGGGTGTCACTCACTCACGCACGCTCAGGAACAACTTGTGAGAACAGCATAGCTATGTATATCTGCTTTTTTGAAGGTGAATCAATGGGGCGGCGGTTTGACGATCCTGCCGAGATGGGGGCTGCGGTCGCTGAATTTCTGCACTCGAATCCGGGTAAGCACGTAAAAACTGAACTTTACATCTGATTGGAATTCGGATTATGGACAAATTGAACGAAATCGCGCTTGCCCACTATGGCAAATTACTGGTCTTCGGTGGCGGCCTGGTGATGATGCCCTCTCTTTTCGAGCTGCAAAATGGATCACCAGTCGCACCTGAACCCTGGATCGGCATGATCTGGCTGACGGGTTGTACCATTTGCGGAACCGGCATCGTCTTCTGGAAGAAGTCTGTTTCTGGTTATTAACAGCATTGGAATTCGAACTGATGCGCGTTAACCAAGCTACCAAAAAACTGCTGATCGCCTTATTGCTTGTTATCACTGGCATTGCAGTCGCATTGTATGGTGGCTGGAGGATGGATAAAGCAGTAATGGCAACACGCCACTTACCAACAGTTGGGATCGGCCTTTGTATTGTGACGGCCGGGACAGTTGCGTTTTTTCGGTCACTTAGTGGCCAAGGGAAAAACTAACAAAGAATTGGAATTCGGCAAACTTCGAGCATCACGACAACACCTAACATGGGAAATCGACAATGAAATCCCGAAAGAACAGGCAATGGCCTGACAAACGTAATGGGAATTCGGTATGGCCGAACTAAGCAATGATGAAGCTGCCTTTCTAAAGGGTGTGTTGTTTGCTCTGTCGCAAATAGATCCTCGCTCTACTGAATACCGTGCAATTGTGCTTCAGGCCGGAGGGTTCGACTTACTGCGATCAGTCGCTGAAGAATACGATAGCGAGCACCTGGAGCGTGCCATCGAGGATGAACGGAAATAGCTGGAGGCCGATATGACAGTTAGATCTGACACGAACACACCGCCACCACATCCTCTGTTTTTCGTGGGAATGCTGGCAATCCCGTTGAGTTTTATCTGGGGACCGATATTGATCCTGGCACCCTGCTGTTTGGGATGGTGGGCGCTCAAAATTGAAAAACCGAGACTGCTATCACGTCATGAAGCTGAGGTTGAGGGAGAGAGTATTGACCTGGGGAAGCACAAATATCCGTTGTCTGACTGTTCAATGACAAAGCCACGATTCTTCCCGTTCCAATATGGACTGCCTCAAGTGAGGCAGTTGGCAACCCTACAGCACATGGACAGCGGGACAACCCAGCAGTTCTGGATCATCACCAGACCATTTGGACGAACCACACTGCACCCAATCACTGAAGATTAAGATGGGAATCCGCTATGGAGGAAAAGATGCAAGAAAAGCAGGTTACCAATCCCGGATCTTTGGTGGTTGCGAAAGCACTATCTCTTATATCTGTTGTGGTCGCCTGCTTGTCAGGGCTTCACCAAATATTTGAGTGGACCTTTTTCGATGCTGAGATTGTGGACCAGGTGTTCGGGGCCAGCCTTGTCCTAATGCTGATTGCCATGGCATTTAATGGTCATGCATATCACCAGGATGATTAACAAACATTGGAAACCGGAAACCCGAGATTATGAGCAGGACGATTGATTTGAAACACATGCAGCGGCGTCAGCTTAACGATGTGGCTCAAGGGCCTGTTGAGACCTCACCGAATGTTTGTGGCAACTGGCGAAAATCTTACGTGATGCGTTTGAGACGTATGCCTGGCAAGTCGAGATTGCCTCGCGGTTTTCGAAACCCTGTTTCAAGACCAACAGCCGAATTCGTCTAAGCAGAGACGATAACGGGCAACGCGGACGGTTGGTTCCTGACGATTTCTCGTGGCCATCGCCCCCCGATAGCTCGTGGCAGTGGGTTGTCTGTGTTTACCCCGATGGCCTGTGTGATGTCGACCTTGTTCATCCGGTCAGTCGCAGATTTTGGTCAGAGGATAATGGTTTTATCGATCTACCCGACCTGGACCATTGGTGGTTCGAGAATATGGGCTTCACGATCATGAGAATGAGTCCGGCGATGAAAGTGCGTGAGGACCAGTCTAACCCCCATCTATCATCGGTGAAGTAGCGAGAACATGGGAAAACGGGGAGGCTTAATAATGGATCAACTAAAGAATCAGGGTAACGATCAACAGATATACCGCGTAGTCACTTGGTGGCTTATTGGTCTTGCATGTTTTGGCTTTGGTGGCGGAGTGGTAGCACCTTTGACCACCGAAGACCTGATGCTCGATATCGGTTACGGAATCCTAGTGGCGAGGATAGTGCATGGTTTTATCCTGGGAACAATCCTCGGCGTTTCGATCTCGGCCCTATTGCTTGGGTTTAGCGCCCTCTGGGTTAGCGTTAAGCGCTACAACCCCGGCGCCGCCTCTTTCGGTGCAATGCTTATTGGGGGTGCCTTGATGCTTGGATTTGAGCGGCTTTTAGAGCCCGCACCAAACACTGTCGCTGATGCGTTTGAACAGATGGGCCATGATATTGCTGCACTGCCAGTTCACACATTAGCGCTGGTACTCGCTGCCCTTGCCGTTGAGGGCCTGGCCTTCGCATGGCATAGGTACCGGCATCACGAACAGCAATAGTCCGCGCTCATCACAGAGCAGCCTAATATTGGGAATCGGGGCGTGGACAGACGATGGGTGAATCAATGACTTCGATTACTGGAACAATCAACCCGGATCTTTACGCTGCTTGGCGACCGGGGCTGAGAGTTGTGGCACTTCTTGTTCTGGCTGGCGCTGGGCTGGTCATCGTTTCGGGGACGGGGAGCTTTGTGTTGCTGGTGATGCCTTGGCAGGCCCGACAGTCGGTGGAAAATCGCATCGAAATTACGATTCGAAGCAACGAGCTCGAAGCCATTGGGCGCGGTCGTAATTCTGAGGTTTCGCAGCGTCAGTGCGCGAGTAACGACAAGCTGTTCAGCAGTGATTTAAATCTGGTTGAAAATCCTCTTCACTTGAGAGAAGAGGTGGAAACATTGCTGTATTCGCTGGAGCTTCGATTCAAGCCTTTGGCTGAGCCATCGACCAACCATTACTGAATATTGGAAACCGGTTTATGTTGGAAAGAATTACTAAACGTGGTCTCTGGATCATCATCGCAGTTCTTTTGGCCGCGCAGGCTCTGGATCTGCTCGCTTCAGGTATGAATTATTTCGTGGGTGATAGCGAGGCCAGTTTTATTCCGTTGCTGTTATCCCCGCTGGCTCTGGCAGCGTCGTGTGTCTGGATGGTAGCTGCGCTTCGCCGGAAAGAACCGTTCATCAAATGATTGGAAATCGACTATGAAACCTTCTTGCGAGTTATCAGGCGAACAAATCGCCTCCCGATTGGTAGGGCTGATGCGAAGCAGCAACGACTCCAGTCCGTTCATGGAGCGCTATGCCGACTGTTTAGAGAAAGCGGCAGAGCTGGATGATCTTTCGTTTGTGCGAATGGGTCGGGAAGCAGAAGCTTTTGAAGAAGGTTTCAGGCATTTCGTTGCAGGGTTCCCTGGTGCACCGGCAGTGACCGTTCCGGAGGGCGAGCTTTTCGATATGGGTGTCTTCCTGGCGCGTGTCAATCGGGAGCTGCGAAAAGCACTTTTGAAGGGCTGGGCCGCTGCGATCAGGGCGAAGGCTCATCAGTAACAACATGGGAATCCGACCGAGGTAACTATGACAGATAAATTCCGCGGAGATTTAGAGAATGACGATTCCGGAGAGATTGAGCAACTGCGCTCCCAGGCAGCCGAGCTTGAAAATAAGTCAACTACCGCCCGCGCCCGCATGTTCTGGGCTTTGAATGTCGCTCTCCTTTCACTGATCGGCCAAGGTCTGACCGGCAACTGGGAAACGCTTGCAGCGAGCACTGTATTGCTATTCCTGATGGGAATTGGCACTGACTATTACACTGAGAAACGACTCTGGAGCTTTTCTTTCTTTAGGGATTCGGTGAATTGCTTGGTGAGTGGCTGGAAGGCCCGACTGCGCCCAAAGTCAGCCACTGAGTGATGGGAATCCGACTTTTATGTCTAATCCGAGAGTTCTAGCGATAGGTTTTGCGATTCTCGGCCTCCTACTGGCTTACGCCGGATACAGCGGGGCGAGCGAGCATTACGGAAATTTTGAAGCCCTCTTGTTGGCGTGCCCTGGCCTGGGGATGACCTTGGCAGGCATTGGTGTCTACGTCATCAAGGCAGGCGGGTAGATTTTTACGACCCCACAAGAGCGGGTCCAAGGGTAGAGAGACAACATCTTTGGCATCTTCCCGGCCCTAAAGAGCGGTTAAATCATTCTGCGGCCTCTTGATCGCTTTCGGCGCGCTCAACCAGATCGACGACCTCGATGCACTGGGCCATGGGCAACCAAAGAGTGAGGGAGTCGTTACTGTCAGCGTCGAGCGGAACAAACCCCATCTTTTCGTAGAAACGTTTTGCGTTGTCGTTCTTTGCGTCAACAACACATCCCACACCTCCTACCGACAGGGAAGCAGCTACAATCTGACAGAGCGCACTTATGACAAGGAACTTGCCAACACCTTGCCCCTGGACCGACAAAGACACGCCAAGCCTTGCCAGCCTGATTGCTGGCGGACACTCCCCCAGGCGCTTACCGATCGAATGGCCTTGCGGAAACTCCATGCTGCAGGGGACTAGGGTGTAGAACCCCAAAATCTCGGAGGGATTGTTCTCGCGATCAACAAGGACATAGGTGCGGGCGGTCAATCTTTGATGCTTTTGCCGGGCGACGCTGGTAAGAAATGTATTCAAAGCGGGATCGCCGCAATCGAACTTGCGGCGATTATGGCGTTTTTCTAGTTCTTGAATCTCCAAATCCATTAGCAAAACTCCGATATTGAAGCGCGGCCGCTCGAAGCGAAGGGCTCAATGGCTGAGGATTGTCCAGCATGTCCAACATGCGGTTGGCCGCCTCTTGGCTTACTACCACTTGCGCCGCCCGCTTTTCCACCTTGCGCGCCTCTTTGGTCGCAGCATACAGCAGAAACTGGTTGACACTTCGCCCTGACAGCTCTGCAGCTCGCGCAATAAGTTTATGGGAATCCTCGTCGGGCCTGACAACCAGGCGAGGGTCTTTTGCTGTTTTTACTGATGTAGTTTTCATAATCTCCTGCGGGTCTGGATCGAACAGGGTAGAAATCCAGGCACCCTCCTAACTTGAGAAACATTGGATGGCCAGAGTTTTCCGGAGTACCGGCGCTGACCTCATCTTGATTCTTCTATCGGACATCCGGATTGCAGCATTCCCTATCCGTGGTGCCATTCTGGCACCTGGCTATGGGCGTGTCAATTTTGGTGCCAAACTGGCACCAAAGCTATCAGGCAGAGGAGATTCGACATCCTGATGGTGCGCGACCGAACGGAGCGCACCCATGCCCAGCCTGCCTCGCAGGCGGGGCATCGAGAGCATTGCTCCCATCACGCCGGCGCAACGCGCAGGCGCCTAAAAGCACCGCGCTCGTTAGCTTGCACGCTTGCGAGCGGTCCTCTTCGGCGAAGGAGGGGCAGGCTTGCCATCAAGGTCATCGAGAAACTTCGAACCACACTTCGGCGAACGCGCCTCATGCACCCATAGTGGCTGCCCCGTCTTGCGGTTTTTCACCAGCTTGACGGTGCCACCACAACCTTCGCATTTAGCAGTCACTTTCGGCTCGGGCATTCCGGGGGAGCCATCATTGTCGGGGAAAAAAGTAATGCCACAGCTCGTCGCATGTTCGCGATTTTTGTGAGCCCAGTACGGGCCTTTGTCTTTGGAGCGGGAGTAACGACGTACCAGTAGCTCGTTGCAGTTGGGGCAGGGCGAAGTCACTTCCGGTGGCGGAAGAACGGGCGCATCCTTGTCATCGTTCAGGTACTGTACACAACCGTCGGCATCATGCGGGTCGCGATGCACCCAATAGGCGGAGGGTGACTTTGAGCCTTTGCCCTTTGATGCACGAAACTTCTGTATCACGGGCTTTTGACAACCTGGGCATCGACCTGTGAGCGCAAGTGATTCGGCAACAAGGCGGTTCTCAATGTCGTCCAGCAACTGATCCTGAACCGGTTTGACAAGATTCATATACGACATCTTTCCTTGGGAAATCTTGTCAAGCGAGGCTTCGATGGCGCGCGTATAGGTATAGGATAAAAAGCTGAACTCGCGCAGTGCGTCCACAATGTAATACCCGTGTTTCCCTGGAACAAAATTAGGAGACTTGGCGCGACTTTCAGCGAGCGGCTGGATGTAGCCCCGGCCTTTGATGTTCTCCATGATGGTGGCGTATGTGGAAGGCCGGCCAATACCTTTCGCCTCCATCGCTTTTATCAAGGATTGCTCGTTGTATCTGGGGGGTGGCTCGGTAGTTTTTTGCGACTCGGTTACTGACCCATCGAATATCGCTCCTTTGTCCAATTTCGGTAGCGGGTTGTCTTTGGTCGATGGCTTTTCCAGCGTTGCATACGCCCGCCAGCCTTCTTCCTGAACGACTTTGCCTTTTGTGTGGTATTGAGGATGGCGCGGTTTGCTCTCTACATCCGGGATGGTGCGCTCGGAGACGAACACATACTCGGTGACGGAATCCACGCCATTAGGCATGACAGAGAGCATAGCCCTTTCCCGTATCAGCCGATAAAGCGACTTCTCTGCGTCGGTTTGGCCCAGCGCTTCCTGCTCAATATGAGTGGGGCGAATCGCCTCATGGGCTTCTTGGGCATCCGACTTACCTTTGAAGGTCGCCACTTTGTCCGCTACCGGCAGTTGGTTCTGCCGGAGGTATGCCTGAATCTTTTGAATGCCTTCTTCGGACAGGTTTGGGGAATCGGTTCGATGGTATGTAATGGCGCCTTGTTCAAACAGAGATTGCGCCAGGGACATGACCTCTTTGGCAGAAAAACCGAAAATCTTGCCCGCGGCATTTTGAAGCTCGACGGTCGTGAACGGAGGTTTTGGTTTAACCGCTGATGGTTTGACCTCAGCTTTGACGAGTTTCACTTTTTGAGGGCCAAGGAAAGGCTTTGCATCGGAGGCCAGCCACAGGCGTTCTCCCTCTTTGAGAAACGGTCTTTGGTCAAGGGTTGCGGTGAATTGCGGGTGTCCGGCGAGCCTAAGATTGCACACGAAGTAATCACGCGGCGTAAAGTTTTTAATCTCACGCTCGCGATCGACAACGAATCGAACGGCTACGGATTGCACCCGCCCGGCACTAAGATTGACGTTTGCTTTTTGAGATAGCGCCGGGGATACCTGATAACCAATCAGGCGATCAAGCACCCGGCGAGCCTCTTGGGCTGCGACCAGATGCAGATTAATTCTCCCTGGATTGGCAAGAGCTTTTTTGATTGCCGGGGCTGTAATTTCGTGATAACTCACCCGCTTTACGGTATCCGGAAGATTCAGCGTTTTCTGCAAATGCCATGCAATAGCCTCTCCCTCACGATCCGGGTCCGTAGCAAGTACCACTTCATCCGATTGCTTGGCAAGACGCTTGAGGTTCGTCACAACATCCTGTTTGCCTGGCGAAATCTCATACGACGGCCGCAAGGTCACCAGGTCAACGCCAAGCTCCTTGACCGGAAGATCCCGCATATGGCCAACACTGGCCGCCACCCGATACGACGGGCCGAGAATTTCCTGAATTTTCTTTGCTTTTGCAGGTGATTCAACGATTACCAAAGTCTGACCCATATCAGCAACCTCCGAATAAACGCGGTTCCCCAAAACAGCACAGGGGCTAGTGTAGAATGACCCAAACCATTGGGGTCAGTTTAACTGAGCAAAGTGAGCTTCATGTATGAAAGCGGTAAAACGACTGGGATTAATCAGTGCATCAGCGGCATCGCTCATGATGGCAATCGCGCCCACTCATGCAGCGCTCGAAATCAAGAAGAGCAAAGGGCCGGACCCGGCAAAGCAAGAGGCGGTCTTCGACACGTCCGAGTTTTCGACCTGGGTCGATAACACCTACAAAAGCGTCGTCACTTATGGGGTAGTCCCCAACCTGCAAAAAAGCCCTACCTATGGGGATGTGATGCCCCTTTCGGATGCGCTGAAAATCCTTGCTCCGGATAACTGGAAAGTATTTCGAGCTCGGGATCTGGATCTGGAAGGCAAATCGGTAGTCAGCTGGGATCTAAAAGAGGCAACCTGGGTCGATGCGTTGGCGAATCTGGGTGAGCGGCATGGCTTCCAGTTTCACATTGATTTCAACCGGAAAGAGATTTTCGTTAAGAACGGCCGGAAGCTGATCTTCGATCGCCCGGTTCAGCTGGGTATTGAGGAAACCTATCCATCTGCAACCGCCGGGCGTGTGTTCGACAAGGATGTGAATCTTGCCGAGGTTGATAATCGCGAAATCGTATCCGCCAAGAGTTTTGTTGACCTCAATGATGACAACCCGGATGAGAGCGTTTTCACCCTGAAAAAAGGGGAAAGCGCCCGAAAAGTTATGGAAGACCTGGCTCTGATTTTTGGATATGAGGACTTCTATTGGTTGATCGACGATCAGGAAGTTGACCAGACCCGCACATTTGTTGGTGATGCCACCCAAATTATGGGTCAGGTTGTCACTCAGTTCTATGGCCGCCTGTGCTTGTACGAAGTGGACAAAGTGGCCGCTGTTTTCCCGAAGAATATGGAGTGTCCCACTGATGAGCAAAAGTAAGCGCTTTATGGCAATTGCCGTTGGCTTGATGGCGTGTGTTCCGGGAACCGGTATTCATGCGGATTCACTGGATAAGCCGGCGGTGGAGAAGATCGAGGCCCCGTTTCCAGTTGAGTTCACCAGTGCCGGGAACCTGTTTGAAGAAGCACCTATGGCGCGGTTCGATGAGCCGATGAGGTACGAAATCAAAAAGGGCGAAAAGCTCCGTGAAGCCATGACTCGCTGGACGAAGAAAGCGGGATACGAACTGGTCTGGCAGCCCGGCCCCGAGGACGGGGATATCGTGTTCGCAGCCAGCATGAGTTTCACGGACAGCTTTGAGAAGGCAGCAGATGCATTCTTCGAAATTGTCCGCACACAGACCAAGTTCGATGGAAAACTCCACAGTAATAAGGTGTTGCGCGTCTTCGTTGCGAATGCCAAGAAATAGTAGGTGGTGAACCTCCATGAAGAAACTACTCCTAGCAACTGCAACAAGCGTTTTTCTGGCCGGTTGTGCCGCCTGGTTTCCAGAAACCAAGGCAGATCGGGAACCCCATTACCCTACGGTGGCTGACCTTCAAAGTCGGCTCGTCGCCCTTGAGCAACAAGCTGCCAGGGAGGCGAGTTTCAAATCCGATCAGCCTTGGTTGGTCAAACAGGAGGTGAAGGAATATCCGCGGTATCCGTACCTTGATGACCAGCAGATTACGATCAGCCAGTTTGGGAAAACACTACCTGAAATGGTTGGACGGTTGGCGGAACAGCTGAACGTCAATATCCATTTGGCGGCCGATCTCTATATGGATAAAGGTGAAGACAGCCGACGCAGTGACGCGGAACGAATGGACAATCGTAGTAGTAGAACAGGTCAGCCAGCTTCCATTGAGCAGCCGAAAATCGTGGATACCGCCAGTGTAATGACGCTGTTCGGCGGGGCTTTCGGTGGTGATGGTGAGCGCTTTGGCAACCCGTTGAAGACGCGAATCAGCGTGGTCAGTCAAGGCGGTAGTGCCTCGGCATTGCTGGATAACATTGCGGCCCAGCTTGGGATCAGTTGGCGCTACGATGAAACCCGAAATCAGGTGACGTTCTACCGGCTGGCCCAAGAGACTTTCCAGGTCTTTTTCCCGGGCGTTGCGGACGCCGCAGTCGAATTGGGGCGTAGTGGGGATCGTGATGCGGTCATTCGCCAGCAAGCATCTTTCGAGAACGAAAGCGGCTCCTGGGATGAAATTGCTGAAGGAGTACAAGCGTTGTTGTCACCGCTGGGCAAGGCAACCCTCGTGAAAGGAACGGGAAGCCTCGTGGTGATCGATACACCGGAAATCCTGGAATCCGTCTCGGAATATGTAAAGAGCATCAACGACATCTATGGTCGGCAGGTCTATCTGCAGATCCGAACCGCCAGTGCCACGGTTGAGAGCACCAACGATTTCAATATCACCTGGAACAACATATTGAACACGGTCAACAACGGCCAATTCCAGATTGGAACAAACAGTGCCGAAGTGGCTACTCAAGCGTTGCCAAATGTATTTAATGTCATCCGCACAAGCACAGGGGCCAATCTTGCACTGGAACTGCTCGCCACAGAATTTGAAAGCACTGAGATTAACGAGCAGGCGGTGACTACGCTGAGCAATCAGCCTACCAGCCTGAAAGTCCTGACAGAAACCGGATATATCAGCGGTATTTCGCAGCAGGATTCTACTACCAGCTCGGATAACGTGGTGTCAGATGTACAGACGGATACGGTGAACATCGGCTTCGATGCAACGCTGGTTCCCCGTGTGGTTTCGGACTCCCGGTTGCAGCTTCAGGTGGCCTTAGAGCTGTCCAGCAATCTCACTTTGGTGAACTTCGACTCAACTATCGTGCAGACGCCGACCCGAGATCGAAATTCGGTGGTTCAGAGGGCATGGCTGAGAAATGGCGAAACCTGGGTGATCGCTGCGTTCTCCAGTGAGAAGCAATCCAACCAGGAAAGCGGTACGGGTTCTGCGAAGTTGTGGGGTCTTGGTGGTGGAACTAGCAAGAGTAAGTCCAAGCAAGTGCTGTTGGTAATGATCACCCCGCACATTCAGGACGGAGTGTTCTAATGAGGCTGATTCAATTCGAGGATCAACCGGGTTTTGCGAAGAACGTGGCTGTTGGCCTGGAATGGATGACGACCAACACCAAAGAGTTTAAGAACATCCGAAAGGCGCTGGGCTCCCAAAACAAAGAGTGGTTGACGCTTGCCAGTAGCAATCCCAGCACCAAGGAAATGCTGAATTACGGTGTAGTGGACCGAGGTGCGCTGCCACAAGGTAGCTGCGTATCGCTGGCGGCCTGGCTTGCCTTGTCGTTTCGGCAAGGCGCCATATTGGCGGTTGAAGAGGTTGAGGACAAGCAGGAAGGCCTTTCCAAATATTGGATGTGCCTGATAAACGACGGTCAGGTGCTGGCGGGTACCGACATTCTTGAGGATGACTGGGATACCGTTGAAGAGTTTGCACTGGGCAGCGTTGAGGCACTTGGCGATGAGCAGCTCGGTTATGTGGGAAATGCCGCCAATCGGTTGAGCTTTGTAAGTGCGGAGGCGGAGCACCCGAATCTTGCGGATGTCCTGGATCGGGCTGCCTTTCGAAAAGCGCGATTTCGAGGCGGTGAAAATAGTGGAGCCAGAAATAGGGTTGCGTTTTTCGGTTTGATTGTGTTGGTCGTTGGCAGCGTTGGCTGGTACGGGATGAATGCTTATCTGGATGCCAAAAACATTGAGAGTCAGCAGCAACGAAATCGTGAAAATCAAATCGAGCGGGCACGCGAAGAGTATCAAAACATTCTCAATGACCTGGGCGGAATGGCGCAGGCAGGACCGACGATCCGGACAATGTGGAAATCGGTGCTGTTTCCGACAGAAACCCGAATTGGCGGATGGGAGTTGGAGGCTATCGAATGTGCTGAGAAGGACTGCCAGATTCAGTACAAAAACACTGATCTGACTCTGCCTGAAAAGCTCCAAACACGTTTGGATGGATTCTGCGATTCGCTGACGATCGATGCGGAAGGCATCGTTGGAATTTGCGCCAAAGGATATGAGGATACACCGATCGCACATCTCGGCGAACTCCCTATTGTCACCGATGAACAAATTATTGACGTGCTACTGACGAAGGCTGATCTGGATCGCCTTCTAGCGGGATTTATGACCTTAGCGCGGATGGCTCAGGGCAGTGCGTATGCCATCAATTCGGCGGTCGAGTATCCATTTCGAGGCAGTCGTTGGTTGCCGGATGCACGGGTGTTTCGTCAGGGGGAGTGGTCGCTGGTTGTCCCGGTTAAATACATTGATTCCATCGGCATTCTGTTTGATCAATTCCGCGGAGTTGCCGTATCGACGCTATCACTGAATTGGAATTCGCGAATGGTGGAACTTCGTGGCATCTACGTGACAGGTGAGGAAATCAGCAATGAAGGGTAAGCAAGTAATGATAAACGCCGGGCGCTTTGGAACGTACTGGGCTGGTGTGGCAATGGTGTTCGTGATGTCCAGTAGCGCCGTGCTGGCGGACACTATTGGTGAAGAAATACAGCGTCAAAAGCGGCTGGCGGAGCTGGATCACACCATTAATGTCAACGAACGATTGCTGGAAATCAAGAAGCAAGAAAGCGAATTTCGCGCGCTGAGACAAGAAGAGCGTAAACCAGCACAGGCAAGTAACACCGAGGGCAATTGGGCACCGAATGCACCAGGGCGCAATGGCAATGTTCAGGTTCAGTATTTTGGGCAACAGCCTATGGAGAACGCAGGTGGCATTCAGCGCCGACAGCTGAATCCTGACGGAACACTTGCCGAAGAGATCAAAACACCTGAGCAGATTCAGCGAGAAAAGGCGCTGGAAGTATTGGAAATGGCATCAGTGCGGGAAGCGTTTCCCGTTAAAGGTGAAGACGGATTGGTAGCAATTGTGGAACTCAGCGATCGGGTTGTTGAAGTCCGCAAGGGAAATCAAATTGGTGGCTGGGTAGTGACCAACGTCGCGCTCGACCGAGTGGAATTTAGTCACTCCGATATTGGTGAAACCAAGACAATTTATCGGGCTCGTTAAACGGTGTGAGGAAGGATTATGGCAATCACCAACCGTAAACCTCTGGGCGCCGTACTCGTTGAAAAAGGACTGATCAGCCGAAAGACGCTTGAACAGGCGCTGAAAAAACAGAAGGATCTGGCGGCTGAAGGTAAGCCTGTCCAGCTCGGAAAGTTGCTTGTGATGGCCAGAAAAGTAACCGAGCAGGACATCGAAGACGCTCTGAACGATCAGAAAAGAATCCGGGCTTATGTTCTCCAGAGTCGTTCAGATGTGGAAGAGCTGTATGGTCAACTGATCGTTCAAAAGTCCAGCGGTCCCAATCAGCCCTATTTTGTCGATGAAGGCTATCAGAGTCAGATTGCGGTAGCCCAAAATGGGAAAGGGCATCCATTTATTCTGGTCACCGAAGAATTCGGTGCAAACTACAAAAACGTGGTGATGGATGTTCGAGCCCGGGTACTGAAAGCCTACACCACCGATACAGGAAAGCCCATTGCACCAAAACTCATCCAGGTGACACCGGATTTGTTGGAACTGTATCGGGCACCTGATGATTCTAAGAAAAGCTCAGGCCCGCAGACTGAGTACGAAAAAGAGTTCGAACACCTGATCAAAGAAGCCTACAAGGCTGGAGCCAGTGACCTGCATTTCTTCCGGGAGCCTGACGTTTGCACGGTACGTCTGCGTGTTCATGGCGCGATGCGAACGTA
The DNA here is from genome assembly GCF_001981305.1 of Marinobacter lutaoensis. Taxonomy (GTDB): domain Bacteria; phylum Pseudomonadota; class Gammaproteobacteria; order Pseudomonadales; family Oleiphilaceae; genus Marinobacter; species Marinobacter lutaoensis. The sequence continues at coordinate 156,366 of NZ_MSCW01000009.1, forward strand.
TGCCGAATGGAATGGAGAGAAAGCAGATAAAGTGCTTCAGGTTGGGTTTCAGACCGAAGGCAGTGGATCAAAGTACGCCGGATGGGATAAGAAGATTCGTCAACGGGTGCGGATCAAAATCAAGTTCAACCAGCACATCACTCTGACCTGCCGGTATGAGCACGCACCGGGCGACGACGGCGCTTTTCATGCCTGTATCCGGATTCAGGCAAATGACAAACGTGAAGTCCGGCAGCTTATTGACCTGACCGAATGCGGTTTGACGCAAGCACAAGCGGATGCCCTGGAAGCGGCAGTCTCCGAGCCATCGGGCATGGTGATCCTGTCTGGCCCGACAGGATCAGGTAAATCCACCACACTTGCGGCTTTGGTCAAGTACATCAACCGGAACAACGATGTCAACGTCCTTACGGTCGAATCGCCAATTGAACGGGAGCTCCCTGCGTTTCAGACCAGTGTGTCAGATGATGAAGACGGTAACCGGAATGAGTTTGCCAGCGCCATCAAATCGATGCTGCGCCGCGATCCTGATGTGTGCATGGTAGGGGAAATTCGTGACGAAATGTCAGCTGCTGCCGCTGCGTCGGGTGTTCAAACCGGGCACACACTTCTGACCACCGTTCACGCTCAATCCGCCATTGAGATCGTGGAGCGCCTGACCAGCCCTGCTATGAAAATTCCTGTCGAAACGGTCAGCTCACCATCGTTCTTGAACGCTTTGGTGTTCCAGATGCTCCTGCCGGTCCTGGATGACAAATCCAAGATTCGCCTGACCCCTGAAAATATTGACCAGTTCATGGATCAGAAGCAGAAAGCACGGTTCTTGAAGTTGTTCCCCGATTATGAGCACAAGAGGATTTGCGTAGCGGGAAGCTCGGAAGAGCACCCAGAAGGACTCGCTGGAATGACGCTCTGTGCAGAAGTGGTCATTCCGGACGATACGATGCGAGAGCACTTCCGAGCAAAGGATCTGACGGCTGCGCTCAGATATTGGCGAGCCAAGGGGGTCGCCGAACCAAACGACCTGCAGAAACGCCTTAACGGTTTTACGGCGGCAGATCATGCAATTTCGAAAGTGGAAGCAGGGATGATTGATCCACGAGACCTTGAAGCCTATTTCGGTCACCTGGATCGCCTTGCACAAAAGCGGGAAGAAGTCGGGAATTGGGAAACAAACACCAACATGGAGGCTGCCTAAATGCAGGGTGTCGATGATTTGAATGTGCTTGGGCGGCTGATTAACCGGGTTAATGGAGATGGAAGAAAACTCGGTGCACAGGAACGGATCGATTTCTATGGATTCCTGCGCGCACTGGTTGAAAACGGAAAAGACATCCAAGGTGCCTGCGGAGATGTAGCGCGCTCCTTAGAGCGTCAGGCCAGCGAGACCTTATTGGGTGCAGGCCAGCTAAAGCGAGCGGCACAGCTCTATCGATATATTGAGGCGGAACAAAAGCTGGGTAATGCGCTCCATGTCTCATTGGCAGGCCGGGTACCTGATACGGAGGTCATGATGCTCTTGGCCGGCGCGGAAGGGGACATCACCAAGGGGCTGAAGTCCGCGCAGGTTGCAGCGCGTCGTAGCAACGAAATCAAGAAGGCCATTGCAAAGGCTATTTCCTATCCGGCGTTCCTGAGTCTTGGCGTGGTCGCGGCAATGGACTGGATTGGCAGCAACCTGATGCAAACACTGACGCTGCTAAAACCCCTATCGCAGTGGACCGGTATGGAAGCGGCGGTGTATTGGGTAACGACAAACGTCGCGACGTGGGCACCGTTGGCGCTTGTGTGCCTGCTTGTGCTTGTCGGGGTGTCGGGCTTAATTCACATGAAGTTCATTGGGCCTGGGCGTGAGGCGATTGCGGGCATCCCCCCGCTCAACATTTTTCGGCGTTTAACGGCGACTACCTTCCTAAGCACACTGTCATCCCTCGTATTGGCCGGAACGACGTTCCAGAATGGCCTGACTTTGATGCGCCGGTATACCAGAAGCGAATATCTCAGATATTACCTGGACGAAGCGATTCGGCGCATGAAATCCGGCCTGGCATCAGAAGGTGCAGGTAAAGCGATTGCCTCTAAGTTATTCACCCCGTGGATCATGGTCAAACTGGACATCTATTCCCGCGGCACAACCGAAGAGTTTACGCGGCACATGGATGAAATTGCGGAAGATGCCCAGAACGAAGCGGTAGAGTCGCTGCAAAAACTCAGCCGTGCGTTGAACATCCTGTGTCTGGCTGTGATTGCCGGTACGGTCATGGTGACCGTTGTCACGCTCTTTGGTGTTATTGGATCAATTCGCTCGGGCCTCGGTTAGCGTTGCAAAAACGCGACAATCGAACATGAATTGCGGGCAAACGTATGGAGGCAGTTTCCCACATTAGGTAGTGTAGAACGGTATCATGTGAATACCTTCCTCTGCGTCACAGGGGGAGTAATAAAGCAGCCTTTATCGACCAGATTCGATGACTGATGAAGGCGTATGCTCAGGAATAGGTATTCACGAGGAGAAATACTGAAAATGAAACACACAATCTATGGTGGCCGGGTAAAAGGTTTTACCTTGATCGAAGCCCTGCTTGTGCTCGGGATCTTCGCAGTGGCCATCGCGTTTCTTGCGCCGATTGCAATCAGTGAAAGTGCGTCTCAGCGTGCCAAGAGCGAAGGTCAGATCATCGCAGCGATCGGTAAGAAGATCCAGTCAATCTATGATCGACCTGCATCCTATGCAGGGCTCACTACTACGCGCGCTAACCAGCTCAATGTATTCCCCGAAAGCATGGGTGATCCGGCAGTCAACTCCTTTGGCGCGCAAGTAGCCGTACAGACTCCACCTGACAATCCCAAGACTCCGACGGCAAACGGTGCGCGTCAATTTCAGATCGACTGGCCTGGCGTTACGGCAGATGTGTGTTCGGAACTTGCGAGCGACCCCCTTGGCGCGATTGGTGTCGATGTCGATGGGGTGGAAGTCTACAACCGTGGGGTAAGCGATGTTGATATTGGCGCGATCGCCGCGAATTGCGAAGACGGCGTAACGGTTTCATTTATTTTCGGTAAGAACTGACGCCGGTGCAGGAGGTGCCGGCCGTTTCTCAGGCCGGCAATCCGATTGACATCGAGACGGCAATAAGCATGAGACACGCAAAGGGAAGAATCAGAGGCTTACGGCACCAGAGTGGTTTCACTCTCGTCGAGGCCATTTTTGCGTCGGTTATTGCGTTAGGCGTAATTGTTGCACTGACCACCGTTATGCAGGAGGCGAGCGATGCCCGAGAGCAGTCGAAAAGAGGCGCATGGCTGGCCCAGTACATTAACGGTGTGGCTGCATTTATGGCAGCGCAGGGCGCTGTCGCACCAGCAAATCTGACCCGAAACGGAACCGATTGGCTCAAGTCTGTTGATTGTGGTGGGTTGCAACCTGCAGACAATTACTTCCTTCCTTGTGAAATTCCCAATGACTTCAACGGTATCTATGGTCTTGGTCAGCCCCAAGTGGTGTTTGACTGGTCTGAACCGAGAGTGCCGGAAGCAGCCATATCATTCGGAGTGGTCCTCTCTGATGATGGCAACCCAGACCCATATACTGCGTCGGTATTGGCGCAGGAGATCAATGCCCGACTGAATCTGGACGGGTATCAGTTTGCGGAAGCGTTCATCGTTGATCCGGCAGTGGTCAATGGCGCCGCTGTGGCCGCCGAACTTCAACAAGCCAACCTGCGCGCTTTTGTCGATCTTGCCATTGAGAGCACGACGTTCGTTCGCATTGATGGCAACAGCATTATGCGCGGCGCCCTGATTAGTGAAAACGACAGCTGGGCGATGATTACCAGGGATGAAAACGGCGTGGAGAACGCTGAACCGGTGGAGCCCACGGCATCACTAAACGTCAACGATACCTATATCCGATCAGTGGACGCCTGGGCTTCGGAAACCCACGAGCTGGCGGAAGAAGCGTACCGGGTGGCGATTCGGGCACCGCTGTTTGTCTCCAATGTGCGTTCGGGCACGACCATTAGCAAACCGACTTGTCCGTCCCCTCTGGTGGAACGAGTGTCTGCGGTTCCTGCCGGGTTCGTAGGCGGGCCTGCGCCAAATGATCCGAGATACATTGCCGGCGCAAGAACACGAGTTGTTGATAACGGGGCGACCTACTCGATTTTCCTGGACTTGCTATATGACGGCGAATCCGACTTCCAAACCGTACCAGCCCCTCCGGACCCGGCCAGCAACATGGGGTTGGTAAACGTGACGATCAAGTGCTCAGACCCTTGATTGGGGCTGGGCACATTTGGTTTGAGAAATGTGCAGATGAGACAAGTCGGAGGCCAGAGATGACCTGCAAACTTCGCAAGATAGCGGCAGCGGCTTTAATGGCGGCGCTCTGTTCGAATTCGGCAGTTGCCGATGAAGAAGCGGCTCAGAAGTTCATTACTCAGTATGAAAGGGGACAATCTGTCAATGGGCCAGTTGTTAATGTGAGCCGGCAGCCGCTTTGGAACGATGAGGATATGGTCGGGGCAGGTATCGCCGAACAGGTGACAGGAGCCATGCCGATTGAGGTGAGCCACACCGAAATCGGGGGGGCAAATATTGTAGCCGCAAGCGGTCTCAAAACAGTAATGGAGCGGTTAAAGGAAGAAGCCGAATTCCGCGAATTGCTTGAGCGCGTGCAGAATGAAGGCGCCCTTGGGGATGTGGACTATGGGCACAAGGGGCATCTGAAGGATCTGCAAGAACGAGCTGCACAGCTTGAATTGTTGTTGATTTCGGAACAGTGAACAGGAAGAAGCCATGAAATACGGGAACCTCGTTATTGCTTGCCTGGCGGTCGTTGGGATTGCGTCAGTGCTGAGCCCGGCAACGAAAGCCGAAGATCAAACAACGGCAACGCGAACGAAACCCTGGGAAGTTGTTGACCTTTCCCAGGGCTCAGTCGGCGGAACCGGCCTCCTCAAGGAACAGAGCGTCGGCACAATCGATGGTGGTTCCCTTCAATCAACCTGGGAGGGGATTAAAGGAAGTCCCCAATATCAGAACATCAAGGCGTTGGTTGAGAACAATGAGCAGATCCTGATGACCATGGAGAGCCGGATTTCTGCGCTTGAGAACCAGCCCCCGAGAAATACGGAAGTCTGGGTCGAAGAGCCTCCTACGATTACTGGGGGGGGAACATCATCAAATATGGAAAGGACTATCTGGGAGCCTCCGTTTACGGATCAAACCAGTGATTTTACCCAAACTGCACTTATTACTGAATCACGTTCCAATCCGGTTGAGATTTATGAATACAACACACTGACTGGCGAGCGGCGCCTGAAGGATTCGTACACGGAAGAAAAAGTTGTTGAATACACTGTGGTACGAGATGTGTCAGTACAAGTACAAGAAGAGGAAGTAACTGAGCAGAAGGAAGTCACTACATATTTAGGCACATATACGACAGATGTGCCAGTTAAAGAAAACTGCACTTACGACCCTCCGCGATCTACTGTGGATGAAGATAAGTTCTACGTGGCGCAAGAAACCTGTGATTATTTGACAAAAGTAACAGTTATTGCCAAGGCGGAAGATAAAGATTATACCGAAGAGTGTACCAGCCCCCTTGGAATATGTATCAACCCATGGGTTGAAATCGGCAGAAAAGAGAGCACAGTCTGGCAGAAAAAGACTGCGTCGGCATACGTACAGGGAACAAGATCTCTTGAGCCTGAATGTAGATTGAGCTACGGGAAAGACACAGCGATATGGGCCATTGAATTCCAGCCATACCAGCCGGATATTATTATGGGAATCAACCCAGCGAGGTGGCATAGCGTAATCAAGTGGCAAGCGCATTATGATACGTATTATCCGGATACAGCAAATTATGATTACACGGTACGTTCGCAAGATTACTTTGGAAAAAAATATGACATAGTTGGTGGCTATCAGTATTTTACGACGTCACCAGGGCCTGTTCCAACTAAAGAAAACCCGCATATAGCAGCAGATGGTACTCGTTACTGGGCGAAAGGTGATCCTGTCATATGGGAGCGTGTCGAATGTAATGGACCGCCTAATGGTACCCAGTATTGCGGAGCTGCGACTACGGTGTACTACGAAGTTTGTCGCCAGAAATAATAAGCTTTAAAAATTGTTTATTGGATTATAAATCAGTTGGCATTGGACATGAAAACGAATAAAAGGGCACTAAGTATTTCAGGGGCATTCCTGTTGTTGCTGAGTATGCCCACATTGGCATTGCCAGAAGATGATCGATTTTTGACCAGTTATGATAAGCGAGTTGAAGAGCTGGGACAGCGTATCAAAATCTGGAACTCGCCTAGAGTTCAAAGCGATACTGTTCGGTCAATCCAAGGGCTGGAGAAAGACCAAGGCTCCGTAGGATTGGCGCTGGAAGGGACCTCTTTGGAAGCGTTCGTCGAGCGGCTCCGGGAGGCTCCCGAGTTCCAGGCGTTTGAGAGCCAGGTTGGAACAACCAGCCAGGGACTGTCCTCATTGGATAATCTGGTCACCACTCTCGAAAATTCGAGCGTTTGGGAATTGATGGAGCCGGTTTTTGGTGAATGGGTGGTAACATCAACCTCCGGGAGCGCAGAGTGGTCGCCACCCTCATCAGTTGCACTACCCAACAAAATAACCGTGCAGACCAAGGACGGTACGGCAACCAAAGAGCGAATGGTCGAGATATACGAAAAGAACAAGAAGACAGGTGAGAAGCGATTGGTTGAAAGTTATGTCCAGTCAGCCACTCAGTATGAGTTTGATCGCAGAAGTATTACGGCCGGTATAAACCCTGATAATCCAGAACAGCCTATTGATTCAAACGGCTGGACAAACTGGGAAATGATTGGCGAACCTTATGATTATAAAGAGCTTTTACCAAAGAGATCCGATATATGGTCTGGAATGCCATTCAATCAAATTCAGCCTTACAAAGTAAAGGAGGAAGCGTACAAATTTATTTATAAAGATGTTCCTGATGGCGATTATCAATTTATTGAGACAGCAACTCAATCGCAGGTCAAAGAATTATACGAATCAGTTCGCCTAACAGGCACAAAACCTCTGCCTGGTAATGGATGCTATTATGACCCAGAATTAGGTAAAAACACCTATAAAGTATGGGCGAAAAGTAGAGGCTTTGGGGCCGAATACATTGAAACGATTGTAAAAGATAATCCTAGATTTGTAGCGAAAACTTTTTACTCAACGAATAACAGCTCTGGCAATAACCACATCATTACGGACTTCTATTTTGATGGAGTCCCTATCCATGAAACGCCAGAAGACAGCGGCTGCAGTATCGTATGCCTATATTCGATTGAGGAGTTAAACCCAATGAAAACCTGGTATGGCGCGACGGATAAGGGGATTTCCGGCCAGCCTGATCCGGAGAACATTCTTCCGTTAAGAACAGCTCGAAATGGAAGTGGTAGTGGTAGCAGCAATATGGTAGATACCAATGTTGTATTGGTAGGTGACCTGCCATTTATTTGGGATGGGGGCCGTAAAGAGTTCTATTTGGGCCGAAAAATGAAAGAGGATGTAGTGACAAAGGAATCCTGGTCTGGCGGCTCAACATGGAAAGAATATACACGGGAGTATGAAGTCTGCATGAGAAATCGTTGATCTTAGCTAGAATTCAAAGCACAGAAAACGAAAAGCCAACCTGACGGTTGGCTTTTTTTGTGGATTTACAGATACGTTGTGATAGCATTCGATATACCCGTTTTCCGCAAAGAGGGAATGCAAAGATGGCAAAGATCAACGATTATTATCAGAAGAAACAGCTGATGGAGCAGTTGGCTGCCGAGTTGGAGAAGCTCGAACAGGACCAGGCACTCAAACAAGACCTTGAATTCGAGAACAAAGTTCTCGATCTGATGAAAGAGTATGACAAAGAGGCCGGCGATGTCGTACAGATCCTAGCGGCCATCGATCCGTCAATTGGCGTACAGCATGGAGCGGGTTCCGGGCGCCCTAAGCGCCCAATGAAAACCTATCGCAACCCCCATACCGGTGAAGTCGTGAAAACCCGGGGGGGTAACCATAAGACGCTGAATGAATGGCGCAAGCAATACGGGAAAGAGGTGGTTCAGGGTTGGCTGGAAGGCTAACCAAACGGATCACGCTCAAGAACACAGCCGGATGTTCCGGCTGTGTGAGACTCAGATTTGCACTTCCACATCAAGACCTGGGCCTACCGTAACGGAATCCAGGTCGATCGCATCCAGGTTGAATACGGTCATGAATTTGGCCGCGCCAACCGTCGTGGACACGTCATATGCGATGGCTACGACATCCTTATAGGGTTCCAGCTCAACCAGCTTGTCGAGATAGTGCATGTTGTCAGATGGTTGGCGAGGAAACTTCTCCGGCGGAAGGCCATCCTCAGCTAGCCATCGGTTCCAGTGTTTGTTCACGTCGTCCATGAGCTCAGCTGATGCCCGGGCGGGAAGGTTGAGAAAGCGACTCTCCTTGAGGTCCGCCAATTTCAATTTATTGGGATTCCACTTCCCGATGCCGACTTTAAAGGAAACGATGGCAAGCGAATCTTGCTTCGTCATGCTCTGCATGGTCGCCCGGAGCACGTTTGCAGAACCACGGTGACCATACATAACCGTTATGCCTTTTTCCGGCAGCTTCAAATCGGGTTTTTGACAGAAATCCGGGTCGCCAAGGACAAGAGGATCAGGGACCTTCCCCCGAAAACGGTGAACGCTTATAGCGCCAATCTGACTGCTATGGAGATCGTTTGTAGGCGTAGACACAGAATCACGGTACTCCGCTTTTGTATAGGCTCAAAACAGGGTTGCCTAAATTATAAGGCAGAACCAGCGCGTTCGTTGATAGCTCTCCTTGCGCGAGCGCCTGCATTTAATGGACTTCCCATATTGAACCACAAACAACGGTCCAGAGAAACGAAAGTATTACCCCGCACGAAACTGGATTCAGGAGCGAGGCGTCAAACTTTCCTCATCGGGTATAGAGATATAAACTATAGTGACAGAGAGAAATTTTGTGACCAGCCAGTGGCACAAAGGTGTTGGGTCAATACGCTCATATTGGCGAGAAAAGTTTGCATAGGTATCAGAATATGACTCGGAAGGGCAGGAAAGTAGCAGTAAAAAAACGTCGCTTCAATGGCGATGTGAAAGACCCCAAGACGCCGATTGACGGGACATCGATTGGGGTACTCCAAGAGTTTTTGGCCGCACAGTCTCCGCTGAGCAATGCAGAAGCCCGGGCCATGGCGCTGACCAATATGGATGTAGCTTTTCTGCTCAACATCCAGGCCCAACAACTGCCAGGCCTGCGCAATGCGCCTTCGTCGCTGCATGTTACCGACCGACGCATTAACCGCAAGGTGCCAGCAGAGAAAGCGGACCGGAAGCAGGGACAAAGCCTCAAGTGCATTCGCCCATACCATGCCATCTTGATCCGTTTGTTTCTCAGGCATCCTGAATACGCCTCAATTATTCCGCCGCGTCCCGCGGATCAGGAAATTTATGAGTTGATTCAACCTTTTATGCGAATGCCGGAACACCCGCTGAATCCGCCAGAAAAGGACACGGCTCGCTGGTTTGCGTTGTACTTTGGTCGCTCAGTAGCCACGTCGTACAAAATGCTCAGGTCGAAATCCATGGCCAGCCAGAGAGAAAACAGTCGGCCGGTGGTTCAGATTCAAACATTGATCGCTTTACGGTTTGCCAAAGAGTTCCGGGAATTGTACGAGCATTATTGGCAGACCCACATTCCGGATAGCAAAAGAAACCGGTCGATGTACCGCCCTCAGGCGTGGTCATGGGATGTGTTGCTTGAGCGAGACAGCCTCACGTCATGGATGAACCAGAAACTCTATATCCAGTTTGTTACAGAGCTTTATGAGCGCTGGTTGGCGTGGTGGGATTACAAATTCATGCAAACTCTAGAACTGGAAGCGATCTCCCGAAGTACCACGCTACAGGAGGTCATGAATGCCGGCAATTGGGCGGCAAAAGGGCCGGCAAGCCCGCCACAATCGCAGCAGGCGGTTCCAATCACCGGGGCGCCGGGCGGCCTGCTTGCGAATTTTCGAGCGCTGACAGGGCTGTCCAGCTCGGAGATGGTGTGGGTTCTCGGGATTTCACCGAAAACCTATTTCAGATTTCGCAAGCAGCACGATACGCATATTGACCCATCTGTGAGCATCCTGGTGCGCCACTTTTACCTGAACCCGGAAGACCTGGAACTGTTTGTTCCATCGATCCCAAAGGGCGACGAGTTGTACCAGATTATGACTGAAATTGACCCGACACTTGAGCGAAAACACCTGGGGGTGTTTTTCGGGTGCGGCACGATCGCCGGATACAACATGAGCCGGCCGGACGCGCATGTGCCGAATTTCGCCCGGAGGGCAGCATCACTGATTGTTCGCTATCGAAAAGAGTCCGACCAGATCTACTGGGACATCCGAGATGCGGTCGAACGTGAGGCCAAGTCCCGGAACATTAAGTTGGATCAGCTCTGGAAAAATGGATCATGGAACGAAAACGCTGATCAGGATGAGCAGGAGATGGAGGACAGCTGATGATCCAGCACCTGAATATCGACGATGAACTCGAAGAAATCATTATCCCGAAAAGCTGGGAAACCATTGGTGCGGCCAGTCAGCTTGCGCTTCTGGATACCGAAGCGGATACGCCCGACCTTACTGAGGCTGACCGGGAGCAGCTATGCCAGGGTGTGCTTGGGGATCTCAGGCGCACGTTCCGGGAAATCTGTGAACAAGCGACGCGGGTACGCGAGCGCGTTATGGCCGATGGCCTGAAAGGCTATCCGGCCATCATGGCTCGGCCGCTTGCGGACGATGAAAACTCCGCCAGAGCGATAGCGACGGCGGCGTTACAGGATTTCTTCTTCCATGACGGTCAGGACGTAAAGGAAACGACGGTATACACCGGTGCAATTGCCTGCTCCCGAGAAACGCTCGGCGCCTTGCTCGAACTGAATCGCCGGAAGGACTGCTTTAAAAAGGGAATGAAGCGCCTTCGAGTGTTGTTGACGGATCATCAGGCTCGGACAGAGATGGAGAAGATCTATAGCGCTTTGTTGCCAGAGGCTCCAGTCAATGTTTCGCGAAAAGAGGCGGGGGCTATGGTTCGCAACTGCATACACCGGAGATTAAATATCCGGCAGCTCGAACGAGCAGTGCCGGTGGTACCTGTATGCCCCGACCGGATTCGCTGGAAGCATACGATTGTGCCTTCGACGCTGAGAATCAGCCGTCACGCTCTTATCGAAGTCCTCGAATCGCGTCAAAACACGGACATTCAGGCGCGATTTGACCTTGAAACGGTTGCCGGATGCGCTGACCCTGAATTTCAATGGAAGAAAGGGGAGAATGAAGACTGTCGGATAGCAGTGTACTGCCGCTCTGCGGTAGCGGATAACGACGAAAAATGGGACATCAAGAATCTTAGTTTTAAGGGCCGTGTTCCGGTGTTTTATCTGGCACCAGCTTTGGCGATGTACATCCCGAAGCCCAAGCCGAGAAAGAACGCTTCGGCAAAGAACCGAAAACCAGAACTGGTCTTCCAGCATGATTTGGATCAACGCCATGAAAGAACCGGGACAACCTTGAAAGAGAGCTTCTTGATGTCGATGGATGTCCGCCGGTATCGAAAATATGCCGAGTCGGCAGGTGCGTCAGTAGTGCAACGATAAGGCGCCTATCACTGAAAAAGTGCGTCAAGTGTGCGTTCTATCTGCCCGCCTTCAGAATGTGTGTGTCCGGCAAGTATTGGTCGAGCCGAATCAATCATGTCGCCCAGGGCTTGTTCCCAGTTTGCTGCATTCAACGGATCGAGGGTGCCAGAGAAGATGCCGTAGTAGTCGAGCACCAGACGATACGCCTTCAGCTCGTTATAGGGGCGCTTCACCCGGGCGGGGCGATGGTCTGCAGCGGGGTGTGGTCGCGCAGGCTCTTGTCGGGATAGAACGGAACGCCTGCAGGATGGGGCGTTGAAGCCGATCAGTAGCATGTCGAAGACCACTAGCAGCTCCACCTTGCGCAGCGCCTTGTCCTGATGTTCCGGTAGTTCGGACTGGACCGGGATCAGAAACTCGTTGAGCAGCTTTTTGTGCTTTGCCTCGCCGAAGTAGAGCGCCTTCACCGCGTCCAGGTCGGTCGTCCTTGGGCGCTTCGGAGATCACCGCCATCACGGTCTCGTCCCCCTGCCGCGCTCGCAGGGCCTCGGTGTAGAGCTGCACCGTCTCCTTGTCCTTGCAGACCAGTATCGCCTTGAAGCCGTTGGGTCGCACGTGCTCGTTGAAGTGGGCTACCACATCGTCGGCGATCTGCTCGATGTGCTTGGGCAGTTTCAGCAGTACATCCAGGGTGGGGACTGGCTCACCAGCTTGTTCTGTTCCGCGTCGTCCAGGCGGCCGAATTCCCGCTTGAAGGCGAGATCCAGTTTCTTACCGTACAGTTGCCAGTCGGTCACCCGTGGCTGCCATTGGATCGGCTTGACGGTGCCGTGGTCCTTCTCGATAAGGGTGCCGGCAAGAGCAAGGACGGCCATGCCGTCCGCGCTATCCATCCCCGCCCTGAACGGCGGGGCTTTCTGCACCACCCGGCAAAGCCAAACAGCGAGGCCCCGTCCACCGCCACCCGTATATAGGTGCCCAGCTTCCGCTCCTGGGTGTGGTGCGCCTCGTCGGCCATGACGATGACGTTTGGGCGCTGTTTGGTGATGTGCTTGGGCATCCCCTCGAACAGGTGCTCGGTGGTGAAGATCACCCCGTGATAATCGCCAGCGAGCTTCGCTTCCAGATCCTTTTTGCTGGCCGCCAGATGCACATTTTCAGTGCCGGTGGCCATCAGTTCGCGGTCTATCTGGTCGCCGAGCTGTTCCCGGTCTACCAGCAGGATCACCGTGGGCTGGTTGAGCTTCGGGTCCTCCCACAGGCTGGCAGGATCATGTTGATGCGTGAGATGTTGTAGGTGGCGACGTTGGACTCCTGCCCGTGCAGGAACAGCTGGCGCACGTCGCCGCCGTGGAGCAACAGGCCGCCAGAGCAGCTGGCCCAGTCGCAGATGCTCATACCCTCTTTCGGCTCCACAGCGTCTTGGACATGAGAAAGCCTACCTCGGCCGGGTGTAGAGTTCGCCGTTCGACTTGCCCGCCTTGCTGGCAAAGTTGCGAATCAGGTATTCGTAGGCGTTGCCGAACAGGTCGTCGGAGACGTGGGCGTGGTCGAAGGTCTGGTTGCCGAAATGGTTGATCAGGTTGACCGACTTGTCGTGGGGAAGTTCGTCCTGCTTGTTGAAATCGATCTTGTTGGTGACGATGCCGTCGAAATTGTTCTGCCGGTGGGCATTGGCCCGCTCGATGGCGAGCATGGCGTCGTTCAGTGCCTGACCGAGTTGGCCTTTGGCGTTGCGGGCGACCTTGTTCCAGACGGCGGGCTCCGGCACCACGAAATGGTGCAGCTTTTCATCACGGGCCAGTTGCAGCGTCTGCTCCTGCTCCACGCCCGCCTTGATGAGGATATCGGCCTGGGTCCGAACCTGTTCCTAATAGAAGTCGTTGATGCGCTTGTAGAACAGCAGGGCAAACACATAGCCGCGGAACTCGGAGTGGTCGGCATTGCCACGCAGGATGTCGGCGGCCTTGTCGAGATAACTTTCCAACTCGCCCTGGGTCATGCGCCGGGGGGCGCACCATGATGGACGCTTCGAGCGTGGTGAGAAGTGCGGTCAGATTAATGAATGCTCCATTCCTTATTGTTTGCCGCCGGGGCTGGTGTTGCCGGGCTCCGCCGCGCTGCCCAATTCAACCCGCGCATCCACCTGGCTTTTCTTGAATTTCCAGAGGCGGCTAATGCGGTGCGCGGGTACGTGTTGAGTGAAGAGGATGGCGTTGTGCAGTGTTAAAACAAGGCCTCGAATCTGGTGCAGGTCGTGATGCGCAAAGGACGAGGGTATGTCGGTCTCGGAGTGCTTTTTCTGAGAGGCTTGAATGACACGAGCAATATCCAGTGCAACGGATAGCATCCGAGTTTCCAAAAAGAATCACAAAAAGCTCCGCTCATTGAACCGACCAGATTGGTTTCACACAATACCCCTTATAAAGCGCGAGTTTTCGAAGGTGGGCAATGACTCCTGAACAACAGCAAGCCGGCTACCAAACTATTGAAGCGCAGATTCCTGCATTTCAGTGCAAGCGGGTATCGGAAAAAGCCAAAGAGCTTTCAGCAAAGGCCCAGAAGATTGGTATGCCACCGTTCACCCTGCAATTTGGGAAGAGAGTAAATAAGCGCGTTGCCATTGGTGGTGATCACGGTGAGTCTTTATGGCTTGAAGTAGTGTCGGTCAAGCTGATTGCTGGACAGCCGAAGTTAAACGGCTGGCGAGTGGTTGCACGAATTGAGCACGATGAGGCGGGAAATCTGGTTCACCTGTATGGCCAGGGTAATTATCAGGTTGCGAGTACGAAGGACTTATTGTCGGAGCTTTCGATCTGTGCGCCCAAATGTGAGCACTGCAATTATAACCGACAGCGGAAAACGACGTTTTTGCTGGAAAATCGTGAAGCCCAAAAAGTACAGCAAGTGGGTAGCTCGTGCCTGCAGGATTTCACTGGGCACGAGAACCCGGAGACAGTGCTTGCGATGAACGACGCGATTAACTCCTTCATCGAAGGAGTTATTAATCCTGATGATGCCTTTTATGCGGACGCTAAGAATTATGATTTGGTTCCAATGGAGTTCATTTTGAGGCTGACATCAGCGATTGTGAGGGTTACCGGAGGCTGGATACCAAAAGATAACAGACAAGGCATTCCCAATCCCAATGCGACAATCTTTAGCGTCTATGATGCTCTCAAGAGACCCACTTTAGGCGATCGAGTGAGGATTTCGGACGAGGATTTTGAGAACGCCGAATTGATTATGGCCTGGTTGACCCATGAAAAGTTCGATCATCGAGGCGAGGAATACCGAGCGAATCTGTCACAGCTTGCAAAAAGAGGATACATACCCCGCAAGTATATTGGCCTGGCGGCAAGCGCGGTTGCCGCATTTCAACGGGAACTCAGTCAAGCCACATGCAAGGCCAAAGCGAAAATACGATCGCCTAAAGCGCCAATGTTCATTGGTCAAAAGGATGAGCGAATAGAGCGAAGCGTTACGTTAATTCGGAAGGTGCCCATTGATGGGCAGTTCGGTTTCTCTGTTCTTCACATTTTTGAAGATAACGAAACAGGCTCAAAACTCACATGGTTTAATTCCGGCTCCGAGAAGTTCAAAGAAGGCCTTACATACACGATTGCGGGTCGCGTGAAGGAGCATAGAACCCGGGACGGGGAAAAAGAAACCGTTTTGACGAGAGTAAGTTGTCCGGATCTAAAACTCCACAAGACAATGCACCCTAACATGGACGTTGCCGCGTTCGTGAAAAAGCTGAAAAAGATTGAGGACGTAAATGCGCGGGACCATCACAATGAAACGCTTCTGCATGAAGCCAGCGCACTGCATGAGCGATATGGGGACTTTGGCGATATTATCCGAGAACTGTTGCGCCGCGGCGCGGACCCGAGCTTCCGAAGCACTTGTGATAACTGCTGCGCGTTTGACTATTGGGTTACCCTTGGCGATGACGAGTTAATAACAACCGGGCTTGAAAAATGGCCTGAACTTACCGCAGATTGGGGAGACAGCGATCTTAGCAGTTTGGGTTTCCAAGATCGGGAGTGGGTGCCGGCATTCAGATCGGCTCGCAATAAAGCGATCGCCCAAATAAAACAGCGTGAGCAGGAAGAGCGGAGAAATGCTTTAGCTCGTGTACTCGGGGAAAACCACGATGAGACAGAGTGTGAGGCAGATGTTTTAGGGGCGGAGCTTGATGATGATGATCTAACTCAGGCTGATAGTGATAGTGAAGTGCTGCGGATCGCATAGAGCGTTCCCGCAGCGCAGTTCATTGACGAGGTGTGCATCAGGCAAGCCCAGGGCCAGGTTCAGGATCATTATGAAGGGCGTCGATTAAACCTGGTGCACAATTTCCCGTTGATAAACGTTGCAGGGTGGTAAGAAGCTGAACTTGCACATCGGAGTCGATATGAAGATTGCAGAAGCATTTCTGGCGATATGAATCATCCTGCAGAAGTTGCCGAGCAGCGGAAGCAAGATCCTGAATAACGACCTCGCCGTAAGCGGAACACGCTTTCCTTGCGGACTCTATCGGTATTTCGCCCCAGGCCCCAATCATTCGGCACAAGTCGAGTATATCGCGGCTCAGAACAGACCGATCAGCCCAGCGATCCGAGTTGGCTAGCAGCTTCTCAGCATATGCGTCAATCCGGGATATTGTTGGCACACCGTGGAGCAGATCTATCGACGCATCCAGTGAAATCCGGTCTTCGCGGACAATTTCAAATTTGATCGGAACGCCATCAACGTCCAGGACGCTGCGGATGCCGTAACGGTCGGCCCGAACTTCCCGAAGCTGGGGGACTGATTTGTTGAATAGGGGCGACAGGCCTGTTGTCGAAAACTGACCTACTACGCTGCGCAGCTTCCGGTAACCTTCATGACTTGAGCAAATAAAACCTATGTCTGTACTCAGCCGAAACTCATCAAGCTGCAGGGCTATCGCGGTGCCTCCCCCAAACAGACATTGAGTATCTTGAAGAAGACGGCTGTTCATTGACTCAAGTACGCGAGCAATACGTTGGTGGTGCTGACGCTTGCTATCCATTGATTACTCCTGAGCCAAACTGATTTTTCAGACGCTCAATGAGCCGCGCTTCTTGCTCAGTAAGTCGGCTCGTGTCGATGTACCGCCAGTTTCGTTCGTACAGTGCAAATGCTTCTTGCTCGGTAATGGCAACGGATGGATTGCTATGCCAGCAAATGAGGCGTAGCTCGGGATAATGCTCTGGGACGACTAGATTGTGTTCCATGCGCACCGCTCCCCATATCTCACCAAGCGTCTCACAAGATATTCAGTTGGCGCCTCGTCGTTTTACCCATGCTGTTGATCTAATTAATGGCTTCGCTGCCGGGTTTCAGGCGTAAGGTCATGTGTAACAGCGCTGCAATGTATCCCACTGTTAGACCAATTATAGCCCCATCAACATGCGCTGCATAGAAGGATTCAAATGGCACTGATTCAACACCCCAATTCCATCCGAATTTAAGACTGAGAATCGCTGCCATTGCGAAACCCAGGCCCACCATTACAATTACAAACAAGATTTTCAGGCAGGCACAAAAAAAACCGCCCTCAGTGGGCGGTTTTGTCCGATTTATGCTTGCTGGGCAAGAATTTTTCATCCAGCATCCTGAAAAACCTGTCAGCCTTTTCTGTTGTTGACCACCAAAACAAGGCCAGCGTGGTTACACCAATCGTCGTGCCGATTATCGCAACATACTCGATAGGTGTCATGTTAATCCTCCTTACGGGATTCCTCATGGGGTTCAGTGTACATGAAAACCGCTGACTGGGCCACGTAGAGCATATTTTCACTGTTTAAATGCCGCCGATCTCCGGATTCCCATCCTAGTCTTCAGTGATTGAGTGCAGCGTGGTTCGTCCAACTGGTCTGGTGATGATCCAGAACTGCTGGGTTGTCCCAATGTTGCCAGGGCCGCAGGGGAGAGCAGTAAAGGGATGGCTGATTTAAAGACATTGTAGTACGTCCCGGATGTGCTGCAAATTGTCTTTAATCCACTTTTTATTAATCGGACCCCAGTTCAGGATCTTGTATTTTCCTGTTTTCTTTGGCCCCACAAATTCACAACGGATACCAAGTTCACTGAGCGCCAAAATTGTCTCTTGGGCGGTGCGACGCGGCATACCAGTCGCTCTCACGATTGCAGGAACTGTATTGACTCCCGATTCGATGAGGTACGCAATGTAGAGGCGACGGTAAAAGCTGGACTTAGTTTTACTCATGCTGTTGATCCAATTATATGCCTGGGAGTTCCTGGTAAGCGCACCATGGTTAAACACTACGATTGCGACCAGCTGACCGACGCCGAACCTGGTCCGCGTTGATGTAAATTTGTTCCGTGAAGGCTGCACTGGCATGGCCAAGCTCTTCGGAAATATGTCGGATATCCGCACCGGCTTCAATCGCCTGACTGGCCCCAGTGTGTCGAAGATAATGGGTTTCCGAGGCAATCGCCTCCAATTGGGCGGCCTCATCTGAAAAACCGTCATCCTTCATCTTCTGGACTGCCAGCATAATACCTTCTTCGCAAATCCGTTGAATCTGACGAGCACCCAGACCACCACCACGGGCGGACGGAAGGATGGCCCTGGGTTCATTGGGCAAGGGAAGGGGAGAGTCGCACCCCAAATAGGCCCGCCAACGTTTGAGATAGGGTAGGTAGGCATCAGGACAGGTGATGGTGCGACCTTTATCTCCCTTGCCGAACACGTAATAAGTCCAGAAGGCTTCGCTGCCAATGACCTGTTTTTGAAAATCAGAGAATGCCGGTATCCGAAGCTCGCCGTCTATCTTCCGAACGGAAAGTTCGCTGATCCGCAAAAATAGGGTTTTCATGGTAACGATGACAAACAGGTGCCGCTCGTATTTTGGGTCCTGGTCCGCCGCCTGCTCGATAGTCTCCCTTATAAACGACCATTGCCAGTCTGTGTATCTACGCACCGAGACTTCTTGGCGTTCCAGCAAGGCATTGGATTTCGCCTTCATGTCTCGACGACGAACCTCTAAGAAAGGGTCTTCAGCCATAATCCGCCGCTGACGGAGAAACCGAAAATACGAGGAGAGGACAGTCCGAGATGATTTCAGGCTGGCTGGGCTGGCGGTGTACCGCTTGCCCTTGGAGCGTTGACTGGTGAAGGGGCGCCATCGGGGATTGATAACCCGCTGTCCTTGTTCGTCAAGGAACCCCGAATGAATATTGGGAGCCACCCAGGCGGCTGGCGGGTTCTTGAGAAACTTGAAGTAACCGGATACCACCTCGGCGTCCACCTGATCGAGCGTCCGGCCGGCCACGACCCAGAGATAGTTCAGAAACCGCTGAACCTCGCTTCGGAAACGGTTGTACGATCCCGGGACACCGGAATAATCAGCGACAAAATTGAGGCTGGCGGTCAGATCTCGAAGTGCAAGCGCTGAATCAACAGACAGGGTTTGGATCTTGCTTCGTACAGCCGGGTATCCATCATTTGCAATTTGTTCGTCGAGCGTACTCGCAGTATCGATCAGCGGAAATCCTGGAAATGTGCGATTTGCCATATGTGTT
Source organism: Marinobacter lutaoensis (assembly GCF_001981305.1). Classification (GTDB taxonomy): domain Bacteria; phylum Pseudomonadota; class Gammaproteobacteria; order Pseudomonadales; family Oleiphilaceae; genus Marinobacter; species Marinobacter lutaoensis. The sequence goes on from NZ_MSCW01000009.1 coordinate 175,635, forward strand.
ACTGAGCTTCTGATTTCTAATCAGATGTAGGGTTGGCGACTAGGAGCAGAAGGCAGAGCAAGAGACCATTTACATGAATGGCTGGTTTTCCGCCATCATTTAAGAGCAACCATCACGCTGGCAGACACAGCCCCGGGGATTGTTACTGCCCAAATTTGGGGTGCGCCAATTGAGTATAACAACGCTCCAGTCAGTGTTCCTGCGAGTAGGGCAAAGAAGACTCTTTGCCCAGGGCTGAGTTGAATATTCATCTGACTCCGAATTCCCATTTAGTTTTTGAATCGCTGAGCGGTTCCGGTGAGGGCGTCCCAGGCAAGCCAAACGACGAACACGACTGTCAAGCATCTCTATTTCTCCCGAATTCCATACTGTTACTGGAAGGTTTCATTGTTCGATGAACGGTTCTTTCCGCCGATAATGACCAACGTCATTCCGTTCAAGAGCACCAAGTTGAACCAGGCGCTTACACACGGGAGACGCGCTGGACGAGTGATGCCCGTTACCCCAGACCGAGCGTCCAATTTCGGTTGGACTGGTCCAGCCTTTTCCCTTCAGGAACGCAAGAACCTGTTTTTGGCGGTCTGTGAGCTTCTTCATTCCGATCTCCCATCCTCACTCGAATATTGCTTCTCATCTGCGTCGTACATGTCGATTTCCCATGGAACTCTATTGAACGCTGGACTCAAAAATGGTTTTTGAAACGAAGGTGTCAGCGTCCTCAAAAGGGACCCCAATAGACCCCAGAAACCACATCAAACGACGCTTGTTCACATCGACATCCAACTTGAACAGTATTCCCTTTTTATGCGCGTTTTTGACCCAGAAGCAGACCAGATCTGAGTCCGCTGGCATGCGCTCCTTATCGTGAACTGAGTGCTCAACATCCTTATAGGCAAACTCGACTGCGTTTTCGTGGTTGGGGTGGACACCGCACTCAGCGAGCCCCTCATACAACCCCTCATACAATCTGTGACTCATATCCGATTTCCCATAAAGTCATTCAAAGTGGTGAGACAAAGAAGGCAAAAAGTGGGGCCAGTGGGGCAATAACTACGGGCCACACCTCCCATGACAGATGATGCCTCCGAACTCGCCCAATGTCAAATACTGCTAAGTATTTGACATGTGATAGTGGGCTGAGTTTAATGACATTTGAGGAAACTTTCACTCACCATGGCATTATGAGGAACGCTATGCCTGAAAATCAGACTATCTCCGGAGATACTGAACAATTCCCCACTATCAGCGAATGCGTCAAAGTCACTCATTATGAGAATGGACGAACTGCTGGTGTAAAACCATTTTTGTTCACCTGGGCGATCATCGCTGATTTCACGCCATCGGGATACAAAGAACGCTGGTGCTACCATTCATTGACAGATGCGCTGGCTGCTCTCAACGACTGGGATGGCAACGGCGAGCCGGACGGCTGGCATCGACATGTCAATACCGGCCGACGCCGGGACGAACATGGAAACGACATCGGGGTTTGGTAAACACGAATGCCGGACATGATTTGGCTCAAGGTGGCATGGATGCCCGGCACAAGTGACCATTGATGCGGGACCGAATGGCAGCCAAGCTCGCAGCTCAGAGGATGTTTATAGAAACCGAGCTTCCAGTGATCCGCCAGCGGGGCCAGGCCGCCCTATTTCGCCTGCCGCCGGTAGCCCTCAATGATACGGGTCAGTCTTCCGTGGTCGCTCGCTTCCTGCTTGGTCTTTAGGGTATTCGTATTTGATGGTTGATCAGGGTTTAAATCAGACCCCGCTCGATCATGTCCGTCAGGGTTGATATATCTACCCCATAGTTTTTCACCTCCTGTGTTGATTCCTCCGCAGTATCAGCAGGCGCTCGGGTGAACATCTTGTAGTACACCGCTCCTTCCAGTTCTGGTTCGGGCCGTCTTCTCTTGAACTTGGGGCGCTTCATTTCGGTTTTGAATGCTCCCAGGGCTTCCACATATCCATCGCCACATAATGCACTTGGTCAAGCCCCTTGAGCTGGCTCAGGTAGCGTGTGACCGTAGGCTTATTTCTGTCTTTCAGAATCTCAACAATGGTGTTGTTCTGGATGTTGCTGATTACACAGCGAGGCTTGATCAGGTGGATCTCATCAATGCCCATCCACTGGGGGATTTCAAATCGGACGGTCTTTTCCAGCGCATTGATGTAGTCACGGAAGATCGAGCGGACCGTACCTTCAACAATGCCAACTTCATCTGCAATGCTTGTGAAAGTGCGAGTAATAGCCTGCTTGCCGATCCACTCAACCAAGCGCTTGGTCATTTTGCGCTTTTCGTCTATGTCCGGCAGTGGCGCGTAAAACGTCTTATTGCAGCTCTGGCACTGGTAGCGGCGAGTATCAACATAGACACCCACGCGCTTGCCGTGCATGGGAAGGTCGCGGATTAATTGTTCTCTGCGACCAAAACCACGAATATTGGTAGAGTGACAGTGGACACACGCGATGGGTAGAGCCTTTACGGCAGCAGTAACATGGTAGTCATGTTCATTTTCATCGATATGAGTTACTTCATACGTCGAGAGATTCAGAATGTTTGCAGGCATCCAGCTACTCTTTTCTCTCGTGAGGACCTAAGAAACGATCACCATTGAAGTGGATCATGTGATCGGGGTTTTCCGCGATCCAGACCTCTGTTTCCCAGGCAATATCCGCTGCATGCCTACGGAATTCTGCAGTGTTCGGAAAGGCGGTCACATAGACCCGGCCAACCTTACAGGTTTTCAATGCTTGTTCCAGTTCGATCCAGCGCTTAGGAGATACTGGGCCGTGACTGGTGACCGCTTCTATCAGGAATAGCCATTCCCGCTTTTCGTCGTACACCACCACATCAGGCAGCTTGTCATGGGACATAGGCGGGACGCCTAGGGCTTCCAGTTGAGCTGCCTCTAGTACCAAGAGCTTGCCGCCCTCGTTCCGGCTGCTGGCTGTGTCACCGATATACAGCACGACGCCGGATTTCCCAATGAAGCGTGGACAGAACTCATGCACTATGTCGGCGTGTAGCTGGTTGTGCTTGCCGGGTGACAGCTTGATTTCTTGGCCTCCTGGCAGGCGAACGGGGATTTTTTCCATATCGAGCTTTCGCTGGTAGAGTTCCTGGAGGTTGTGCAAGTCCTCCTTGTATTCTTCGATCTTCTGTTGCCAGGCTCCGTTCGGGTATTCTCTTAGAACATCAATGATAGGCTGATTAAGAGAATAGTTATTGTCCTTGCTGTTAGTGGGCCGGGACGGATCGTCCCGGTTACGATCGACAATTCGGGCCTGCTCGAACTGGTGTAGCGTCTGGCGTCGTATGGTTTCCCTAGAATTGGGCTTGTAGTCCTGGCCATAGTGTTCTCGAATGAACTGCATAATTTCCACGGTTGGCAGCATAGGTGCCTGTGCGTCCTTCCACTCGTCTTGTGGCCGGATATTGGCGAGTGCCAGGAAAACCCAGCCCGAACGCTGATTGTATTGCTTTTTCGGCATTCCCAATGCCTTAAGCAACTCTTGTGCTTCTTTCAGTTTTTGTTCTTTGCTCATGCGACAGCTGTTTCCTTCACTTTCAAATAAAAATTGACAATGTTGTCAGTATGCTGTTGACCTGTTTCCGCTCCTTCCTTGAAGGCAGCCCCTATTTGGCGAATCACTTCCCTAGTCGGAAGCTTTAACAGCCTGATTTCCGTTGCGTTGACCTGCGTGTTTCCAGAAATGCAGCGGAAGTACTTATCCATAAGCGTGGAATTGAACAAGGCGGCTAGGCCGTAGGCCTCCACTAGGTCTAATTCACCATCTGCCATGCCTATGTAGTTCAGGTGGTTTTCCAAGGCTATCAGCTTGCCTTTGATGGCCCGCGGATCGTGAACCCCAGCCACCAAGCGGCGTTTTTCATCTTTCGAGCTAAACCGCTTCAGAAGCACATAGGGCTGATTGTCCGAGGTGTGCTTGTCGTGGCCGTCGAGTAACTTGAAACGGGCGTCTTTCTTGTTGCTTCCGGTCCACACGGTCTTGAAGGCTTTGACGTTGTGCATGCGGAGAAGGGGCACACTATCTGCCTTGTGGTTCGGTGTGGTGATGTATTCCCTGGTGCGATGCTCGACCACCGGGCCGGTAGAGATGAAGTAACCGTTTTCCTGGAAGCTGGAGGGCCATTCTTCTACAGTCTGCAGAATGGCGGCATCTTCGGCGGATTCAGGAATGCGGATAATTTCATGCTCGTTGGTGGTATCGATCAGCAGCTTGGCCGGGTAGCATTGGGTTTCCACCTGGTTCAGATCCTCGTAGCCGGTGGAGGTGCATACCTCGATGCGCGCCGTCTGGCGGCGCTTGGTGTAGCTGCAAATGACGTTTTCCTGCAGTACCGACAGCTCTTTGAAGAGCTTATCCCGCGAGCGAAAGGTATGTAGCTTGTCCAGGCTCATGGTCTGGTTCAGGTAGTGGCGAAAGCCCTTAAAGTAGAGGCCATTGGTAAAGCTGCGCGGTACGATAGCCACCATCTGGCCCTTTGGGGCTAGACAGGCGGTCACCACGGCCATGAATGAGGCGTAGATATTGGGGTTGCCCTTGAACAGGTCTGCAGTTGCTCCAGCGTAGGGTGAGGTTTTTGAGTTGTACTTGAAGTAAGGCGGATTGATCGAGGACACATGAAATGGGGCCTCGGTCCTGTCCGGCCTGGACAGCACAAAATCCTCGTTGCGGATCTCAAAGGTGAACTGGCCGCCCTGTTTTCGGAACTGCTGGGTGACCTGCTTCATGTTCACTTCCAGATGCTTGATGGCATCGCCGTCGATCTCATAGAGAACCGCATGCACCTGGTTGTTGCCAATTTTCAGGCAGCGAAGCGCTGCCGAGATTGTGAGAATCCCGGCTCCAGCCCCGGCATCTAGGATGCGGACTACCGGCGCATCAATCGGCCTGATCATGGAAGCCATGTAATCGGCCACAGGGGCACCAGTGAAATATTGCCCCAAACTTTTGCGCTCGATTTCAGGCTTATTGCTTAAGTAACTGGATTGGGCTAGTGCTGCAGCTTCTATCATCCCTACGATCTCATCAATCATCAAATGCGACTTACCATAGCCGCAACAGCAACCCATATCAACCATGTATTACGATTTAATTTGGATTGGAACGCAGCCAATTATAGACGGGAATCACTCACATAATACGAATACCCGGTCTTTATAACGGCAAGTGTTTCCCGATAGATATGACCGAGCTGCGGAGGTTGGATCGCGCGTTGCTGGTAGATTGCCTGGCGGTATTGGAGATGGGTCACCAACCTGAAATGGAAATTCACCTGTATGTCGCCAATGGCGAAGCTCTATTTGAAGAAATGGCTGACAGACTTTAAGGATGACTCACTCATTTAACATGGCCCAAACATAGAAAGTGTGTCTTCATCATTCTGATCATCTAACCAGCCCTCGATGATACTGAGATCATCAAATAGCCGGCCGTTAAGTATGGGGTCGCCATCATACGCGCTGGCATAGCGTTCCATTAGGTGGGTTGGATCGCTAAAGAACTCTTCAAGCTGCGCTATCAGTTCCGGGGGGAGATCTGCTGAATACCGACTCGCAATGAATGCCAGGTCATGCAGATCGCGAGCCGCTGTTCGGTAAGGCATGGTTGGGTCTTCTCGTGCCGCCAATAGCTTCAGGTGCGCGATTTGGCTGATGGAGTACATCTGTATGCCGTTGATCACGCATATGCTGGCTGGGTCAGGCGTGGTCCGCGAAGAAATCTCAATTTTGATGGGGATCAGTGGTTCACCCTCGCCGGTTGCGAACATCGGCCGGCAGCGGTGGGTTGTTCCAGTTTTCTTGGGCTCGTTGAAGTCTGAGAGGCTAACCTTAATTCCCTTTCCGGCCAGCTTTTTGATGGCGCTGTTGCAGATCCTCTCTATGTTTAGGTGCCCCTGCAATTCAGTTGTAAGATCGAAATCCAGATCTTCGCTGAACCGTTGCAAATCGTATCCTAGAAGCAGTGCAGTCCCCCCTTTCAAGACTAGGGGCTTGCCTTCGTCATGGATGACCTCGCAGATCGCCTCCATGATTTGTCGATGAGTTTGTTGTTGTTTTGTTAGGTTCACTGGTGACCTCCATTCAGCCAGTCCTCAATGCCTTCTCGGGCTGCGTCTGATAGGAAGGGCTCACATTGCGCTAGCCATTCCCTCACTTGTCCCAGGTTAACCACATCATCAATATCGGTAACCTGCACATTAGGCACTCTGCACCGGCGGATCTCGCAGCTGTCTATCAGCAGGTCGAATACCGCGCGTTCTGGATTGGCCGCCCAGATACACGGCGCAATCACGCCATACTGTGCAATGGTTGCGGTGGCATTCCATAGGCCCGCCACACCGAGTAGTGCGCCTGTATGTGCTGTGTGCTTCCCGGCAATCCGCCAGCTTGAAGGGTTGCTCAAGCCGCTTGTGTACCAGAGTGCTGGCGGTCGGCCATCAGCCGGTGGTAGGCATAGTGCTGTCATGCCAGACAAATAGTATTTCGGTGTCCCAAGGGCTTCATCGCTGGTATCACGACCAAAAACATCGAACATCCATTCGAGGCCTAGCTCGCAAGCAACGGTTTTGTATCTGCCAAAGGCTACCGCTCCGTCGCCTTGCTCAATTTTGATAATCGTGCGGAGTGATAGCCCGGTTGCTTCTGCAAGTTTTTCGCCAGACAGTCCTGCAGCCTTCCTCGCGTAACGAATGGCGAGGCCGATGGGTGCCCGAGGTTCTTGTGATGGTCTATGGGTCATTGGTGTGTCAATTGCCAGCATTGTGGGTTGTCCTCCTGGTGCCCACTTTCATTTCATTGTGCATTATATTGCACGGTGCACCTTAATGCACTGAGGCGTATATCCATGGCAATCGTCATCAGGCATCTGGCAGGGCTATCGGGTCCTATCGGGTCAAAGGTGCTCGTGCCGCCTGCCAGGAATGGCTTCACATGGCCCGGCTGACAATTGTGACCGGGTAACACATCCTCACCCAAGCATCGTTTGCGCGCCGGGCTCCGCACTATTTGAGGATTGCGCGTTTGGAGCTGAGCGCCCTACTATATCGAAGAATGGTTTAAGATACCCTCTGCGAAGTTTACGAACAGTCTGTTTGTGCTGGTTGGCCGCCAGCCCGTCAAAGAAGGTTGCTACCATGAATCATGCACTCGATATGAACAAAGACTTCTGGAATCACGGAACCCCGGTGCACATCACGAAATTGGAAGTGCTACCTCCGAGGGTTAAAGCGATGGATCAGCCTGTGGGCAAGTTCGTAACCGCAGGGCAACTGTTTACTGCCGTTGCGGTGATGAATACGCACCAAGGTGGCCGAGTGGAAGTCAGCGTGACCGGTTATCTTCGTGCGACTCTGGAGATTTCGAATCCTCGTGGTTGGCAGCCTTCGGATTGTTACGCACCGCGCAAGCACAATGGCGACATTCCAGCGATTCGCTTGCTGGGTTATCCGCGCAATCTGTGCTCGGAGTCTGGCAAACCAATCACACCCCTTGAACTGAGCCAACTGATTGCTCAACAGCTCAATGATGACAATGGCTGGCGGGAACATATCTGCACCCATGTCCCACCGATTACTTCCGAGTTGATTCGGGAGGAGCTGGGGCTTGTGGTGCCACCAGTGGAACTGACGGAAGTCGCCGCATCATCTGGTGCTTCAGAGAATGGCAGCTCACCAGCGTCCAACGGTGAAATGGAAACGGCTGCGCCGGCGCCCCTGGATGACAACGAGGATGAGTTTCACGTTGACGAACGGGATCTCGAAGAGATTGCAACCGAACTGGATCAGAACGGCACAGTGGAATCCATGGCGAATACAATCACCGAGACGACCGATGGTGATTTGACCCTGGCCGACCTCGATGAAGACGATGAAGACTTGGCATCGTTGATCGATGAGTGGGAAGACGAGGATTTGCAGCTGGAAAGTCGTACTTCCGATTCTGGGAAATCAGAAGACTTTGCAGCGTCGGGCGAGGCATTGGATGCCAATGCGCAAGTAGAGAAACCCAAGCGGCGCGGGTTTCTCCAAGCGATTACATCAATCGGCCGGAAGGCTGTTTCAGAACAGGCCAACGAAGAGTTCCTGCCGGAGCCTGTTGAGACATCCACCGCGGGTGAAGAACACGAGACTGGGCGCGATCAGGAGCACAGGCTGGCGGATGACCGGGTGACTGAGGCTAAAGAGCCGCAAACAGTGAATCCAGAACAAAGCCGGATGCAGGCGGTGATCAACGCAACCGATACGGTTGCCGGCGAACAGCCCAAAACGACGCCGGCCCCGGTGACCGGAAACGCAGGATCGCGTGGCCACGACGAATCGGGTGACGAGAAGAAAAAACGCGCGGTTCGTGAAATCGAACTGTTCCATTCCGAAGGGTTCGATGTTGCGTTTTTCGGACTGGAGCATGGCGAGGCCGAGCTGGCGGACAAGTCACGGGGCCAACGGGCGAAACTGTACACGACCCGGGGCGGTCGAATTGTGCTGCACATCGATGAGCATCTGGTAGAGGATTTCGCGAACACCGGTGACGAGGTAAAGCAAGTATTCGACCGCATGGGCTATGGCAAGGACGCCAAAAAAGCCTATCGAAGCGCGGAAATCAACTGTGTAAGGTGGTTGGATTGACGTGTCTCAGCGCCTGTCAGACAAAATTGCTCGTTACTATTCGTTTTGCCTGACGGACGCGCAGGCGGGACGGGCGGCGATCACCAAGTCGGCCTGGACCCGCCTCCCCTATCGACGTTTGAGTCATACAGCGTTCGACGGTGACCGGGTTGAACGTACTCAGCAATCCGCACAACAAGACGGGCTGGCGTCTTTAAGCAGGGATGACATTGAAGCCTGGTGTGACCCAGGTCATGACTGGGTTCCGCTGGTCTGGCACCCCTTCCTTTTTGAGCGCACATCGGCGGTTCGCCACGGAATTCAAACCTATCAATGGGCGCCCGATTTCCTGGCGCCTCTATCAATCCTGCTCTATGCGCATCGAACTGGGCGACTGATGGTGGTCGGCAGGCCCCGGTTTAGCCGGGAGTGTTTGGAGCCGGCTGCGCAAGGCTCATTGATTCTCGGATCGGTTTTGGAAGCCGATCAGTTCTACGATGCGAACCCATTTGATGATTGCCTGCCACCAATACATCCAGAGGCGGACGAGCTGGACAGCAATCACACGGGGCACCCAGATCAGGAAGTATCGCTTTCTGAAGCCTTTGATTACGCGCAGCGACTATTTGATGCGGTGTGCCAAGCCGACCCGGAACAACCCATCCCCGGGGTCCGGTTCACCCGTCGCAGCTACGGCGTCGTACTGCCGGCTCGTCAGGGCATTGGTGCGATTGAATCGTTGCTGCGAACCTATGACGCGATCGAGACACTGCAGCCAAAGTTGCCGTGCTTTGAAGGGCTCGTAGAACCGATGCTTGCCCCGCAGAAAGTTGAACCTGAGCCAATAGCTAAGCGGTTGAAACCGATGGTCCGGTGGGGAACGCTGGCGCCGACGCGCGAGCTAAGTGAGGATCAGGTTCAGGCAATCGGGGCGGCATTGATGTTGGCTCGGGGTGACCGTTTGGCGATTCACGGCCCGCCGGGAACCGGGAAGACGGCCATGTTGACGGAGTTAGTGGCATCCGAGGTGGTGCTGTCTGTGTTGCAAGGGCGCCCTGCTCCGAAAATCGTAATCGCGAGCACCAACAATCAGGCGCTTCGAAACGCCTTAGATGCGTTTCGCCTGCAACAAAGATCCCACCATCCGCTGAGCCATGAGGAAGCGCTGTTGACCCGGCGATGGATCGACGACTGGCCCACCTTGGGGTTTTATAACGCATCACGAGCAGCAGAGGCGGATGCAAAAGAGCGCGGCCTGATGACGCTGGAGGACATGGAGCGAATTGAGCGGAACGCCGACATTCAGACGCTTTCCATGGCATTCGTACAGAACACACGGGCAATCACCCGAACAGGCGCAATCGCGTCGATTGCGTCTGCTACTGACGCCTTGAGGGCGCACCTCAAGGCGGAAGCACGAGAACAAAACTGGGCGCGGAGCCTGCCCGCACAGCTCCGGAAGGCTGCAAGAGACGGCAATGCACGACAGCTGCTTGCCGCGTTCAAAGAACATGAGAAGCTCTGGCGGCGAAAAGGCTGGTTGAAATCACCCGCAGAGTGCGCGGTATGGGACAAAGTGCGTCAAGGTCTGGAGCGCTTGGTCGAGGCACAGAAGTCAGTCCGTCAGCTCAAGAGCAAAGTTGTGGAGATTTCGCGCCGACTCAATCAGGCATGGTCAGAAGACTGGGTGTTGAAGGCGGTGGCAAGGATGCGAGCGCAGAAAATGCTACCGAACACCGTTGGTAGACGGCTCGCCAAAGTTCAGATGCCATCAGATGGTGATGTGCCTGTCTATGCCGAATTGGAGTTGCGGCGTGTGAACAACCTGCTCCGCGAAGCGAAGGCGATAGCCCGAGCACAAGCTGAGGTGTTGTGCAGTAAGACGCTGGCGGATGAGTGGTTCAAGAGCAATGAGGCGGTGTTGCACGCCAAGGCGAGGCATCGGTGGTTTTGGCTGGCAATTCATGTGCGCGAGGGGGAATGGCTGAATTGCATGGCAACCACGCTCCGGGCTGGGCAAAAGGACGGCAGAACACTCGAAAAAGTTCGAGCGATGCTTGATCGGCGTTACCTTCTGGCGCCAGTTATGGTCAGCACGTTACACCGCCTGCCAAAGATACTGAGTTTTTGGGACATTCAGCGTCAGGCTGAAATGCCTTTGTTCGAACAGGCCGACCTGTTGATTGTGGACGAAGCCGGCCAGTGTGCGCCGGATGTTGCGGCAGCGTCGGTCAGCCTTACCAAATGTCTGGTAGCTGTTGGGGATCGCGCTCAGCTTGAGCCGGTTTGGTCGTTGGAGCAACGGGAAGACTTGGGGAACCGGGTTGCTGCGGAGTTGATCGAGCCTGCCAACCTGGACGGCCTAGAATCGGAACGGCTGAGTCGTAGTGGTGGAGACACCAGCAGTGGTTCGTTACTGCATCTTTGCCAGTCATCCTCCCGCTTCACAAGCAGCGATAGAGAGCATGTGGGAGTCTGGTTAACAAAACATCGCCGGTGCTTGCCTCAGATATTCGAGTTTTGCAATCAGCTCGCCTATCAAGGGCGTCTTGAAAGCGTGCGCGAGCAAGATACGTCCATTTGCCCTTTGCCGGTAGTGGGATACCTTGATGTGCCTGGCAATGACCAACAGTTCTTTGGTTCGAGGGTCAATGAGTTCGAGGCGGTTCTGGTCGCAAGGTTTGTCAGTAAGCACAAAGCGGTGCTTCAAAGCGCCTACGACCGGCCGCTTGGGGAGATTGTCGCCATCGTGACGCCATTTCGGGCGCAGGCGGAAAAAATAGACGGAGCCCTGCGGCAAATGCTCGGTAAACATCATGGGATAACGGTAGGCACCGTGCATTCGCTTCAGGGCGCGGAGCGACCGGTCGTTCTCTTGAGCCTGACCTATACGGCGATCCCTTGCGGTCGTCATTATTTCTGGGATCACAACACGTCAATGTTGAATGTCGCTGTGTCCCGGGCACAGGATTCGATCGTCGTGGTGGGTGACCTGGACACCCTTAATCATTCGGAGCTACCTGGCCGGTTGCTTGGCAAGCATCTCCGCACGGTCGGTGAGCGTCTTGAGTGGCCAGAACCACCTGAGTCCGGTGGTGCCCTTGAGTCATGGCGTTCAGCCTTGCAGGTAGCCTTTGGCAAAGACACGCAGTACAAGATCAGTACCGAAGATAACGTGGCACTCCTGGCCCTGGGCGAACCCGAATTGGGGGAAGTTATCTTGGTGACGAGCGATCTTGAGCGGGAAGGACTCAAGAAGATCGGAAATGCCATGATCCGGGCGAAGCGGAGTGGTATGTCTGTCACCTGGCTTGTGAATTACGAGTATCTTTTGGAGCACCCTGATTCAGCAGTAATCTTCAAGGCCATTGAGACGATTCGCAATAACGGAGTAAATGTCCAGTATATTGGTCCCACCTTCGGCAATGTGATTGTGCTGCCCTTTGCCGATGTCGCATTATGGGCGGAACGTAGCTGGATGAGCGCCGAACCTCCAGTCAGAATCATCGCGATTGAGAATGGCGCTCGGGCCATGCTGGCGCGCCTTCGTACCTTGTATGACTTACAGGGCCGCAAGGCAGAGAAGTCAGAACGTCAGGTTGCAGAAACAGATTGATGCAGCCGCGAAGTTAGGCGCTTGTCGAGATCTTCAACCCAGCTTGTCAGTTCGTATTCCCACAGGTCCGGAGCAAATACTTCTTGCGTGTATCCTAGTTTCTCCAGTGAACGATCGGTGTCCCTAGCGATTTCGGACCAATGAACCAACAAGGATGACGGGAAACCAGCTTCGATGAGGTGGTGCGCAAGATCCGACCAGCTTTCTAGTTCGTTCGGATCAATAGTGTTTTCAGAGAGGGATGCCCGGGTGTGAAAAAGCACCCGCAGTGTTGGGGGTACCTCGATCGGATTAGCCAGAAGTCCATTGAGGGCGTCCCGTACCCACCATCGGTTATCCCAGGGTGATAGACAAGCCAGCAATGCGGGGTACCGAGATACCCTGTATAGCCAGAATACAGCAGCATCCCCTTGAATTAAGGAGTGATGCAATGGGCTTGGTAATCCGATTCCCCGTTTGTGGCAATAGGGTCGAGTCACATACCCCGTTTTATCTGCAACGAAACGATGAAAAGCCAGGCGCCAGTCTGGATCTTCTGGCATCGGTGCATCATGAGTACCGGAAAGTGCTCGTTCAATTGTGACCTGATCTGCGAGTGTCAGCGGTTCACACACTGGTGCAATGAATTGCTGATACCAAACATCCTCGACATGTAGCTTAGGAAGGATCGCAAGCATGCTTTGAACTGTGTCTGCATTGCTTGCCACCTCGAAAAATGTATCGGGGTCTTCGCCTTCTGGTAGAGCAATGGCATAAAAACGAGTTCCCGGCTTGAGAAACGGAATACCCTCAACCAGTGTTCTTTTGGCGGCAGAGATACCGGCGTCGTCACCATCGGTAACAACCTGAACATACTTAAACTGTCGGAAAATGGTACGCAGATGACTCTTCGTGATACCGGTACCCATCGCAGCGACTGCATGAATACCCCGCTCAGCGAGCCGTATAGCATCTGTCAGCCCTTCCACGATAAGGACAACTGAAGTGTTCAAACGTGTGCGCCAAGCCTCGCGTAACGCCGAATCATCTAGTACCTCTGACCACGGCACCATCCCGAATAAGGCATTGGATTTGTCAAAAATCCGCGTGTTTGGGGAGTTCAGGTACTTTCTATCTGGAAGGATGGCGTCTCCTTCGGCGCCGGGGATGACCCGAGCAGAAAATGCGACGCATTGACCTGATGAGTTCGTAATTGGGAACAACAGGCGGCCCTGGAACATGCTTCGGGAGTGCCCATTTTTCAGCAAACCGGTCTCGACGGCCAAGGCTTCCCAATGCTGGCGGGTCAGCTCTGTGGGCTCTGGATTGAGTGGGTGCGGTGCGCGCGCAAGGTCGTACAGCTCTGCCTGTGATGGCAGGTACCCAAGACCATATTGCAGAATGACACTTTCTGAATAGCTACGCTCCTGCTGCAGATACCTGACAACTGGAGAGTCGGGTTCATGACGCAATAGGGCTACCAAATTTCTGTGCGCCATTTGGGCGACATAGTTGTGAAAGCCTGTAAGGAGATCGCGATCATCCGCCCGGAGGATGGGGCGCTTGTTTGATACCCGGCCGCTTTTCCATTCTTCCGATGGAGTGATCTGGTACCCCAGGCGTTTAACCAGGGACCGGATAACCTGGCCCGGTGATTGTCCCGTCATTTCCGATACAAAGGTAATGACATCGCCGTGCGCGGAGCACCCCCGGCATAGATAGACCCCTTTGGAATCGTTGACCGAGAAAGATGGGGTTTTTTCCTCATGGAATGGACACAAGCCAACCCACTCCTTCCCCTGCCGTTTTAGAGTAACGCCATACTCTTCTACGACGCTCGAAAGAAGCAGCTTGTCTTTAATCAGTTTCGGTGCGTCTTGGAAGTTGCAAAAAAGCGACATCTCTTCTCCCAGCAGGCCGGCAACGTGTGTTGCACCACATTTGATTACATCAACTTCGTATAATACCCCATAGGATAAGACCGCAACGCAGACGTGGTTTATTGGTCATGGCTGAAGTCAAACTTACGGAACAGCAAACCCGAATTGGTGAGCACAAAGATGGTTCTTTGATTGTCTTGGCCGGGGCCGGCTCGGGCAAAACAGCAACCTTGGTTCAGCGGGTAGGTAGGCTGATTGATAAAGGCGTGTCGCCCCGTCAGATTCTGATGATTACCTTTTCAAGGAAAGCGGCGCGTGAAATATCGGCACGAGTCGAAAGGCAGTTCGGGCTTGATGGTAGTGATGTCGTCGTCGATACGTTCCATGGTTTCGGCTATCGGTTTCTCCGGCAGCACAAAGATCTCTTCGGGCTTGGGGAAGACATGGAATGGGTCATCCTCAACGAGAATGATCAGAAGCGCTTGCTAAACGAAATTGGCGCTGAATTTGCTGAAAAATCGAACTTTGATGTAAAGCTGCTCCGTAAGGCTCTCAAGCAAGGTTTCGCGCTGTGGTCGCTGATGAAGCAGAACGGGATTTGTCCGGGAAATGTCAGTGATGCGTTGATTGGATTGGAAAAAGCGCGTTGCTCACGGACAGGCGATACACCGAATCATGAACGGGTCCAGCTGGTTGATCGCTTGGTTGCTGAAACTCTGGTGCAGTATGAAAGGGACAAGCGCAAATCCGGATATTTGGATTTCGATGACCTTTTGATACTTCCCACGAAGGCATTGAAACGGTATCCAGATATAGCTAGAGCGTTATCTTTTCAGCACCAATACATCATGGTGGACGAATCTCAGGATACGAATGCAGTTCAATACTGGATGGTTAAAGAGATCGCACAGCATCACAAAAACCTGGTGATGGTTGGTGATGACGATCAGGGCATCTATACCTGGCGAGGTGCCAGGGTCGCCAATCTTAAGCGATTCATCAAAGACTTCAACGCCCCCATTGCAAAGCTGGAACGCAATTTCCGAAGCCATTCAAGGATCGTTGAGTGCGCTTCGAAGCTCATCAGACACAATAAATCTCGCCTGCCGAAAACAGCGTATTCTGAGGATCACGGAGGAGACTTTCCCCAGTTCTGTGTAGCGCAACGAGACCGTGAAATGGCGGAAAACATAGTGCGAGAGGTAAAGGCTAGACAGGCCCAAGGGGTGCCGCTGTCGGATATGGCGGTGCTGTATCGCACCAACCGCATGACCATGATCCTGGAACCGGCATTAAAGCAGGCCGGAATTCCGTATACAGTCGTTGGGGGGATGAGCTTCTATGAGAGAAAGGAAATCCAGGCGATCACCGCGGTTGTCCGTGTGGCGCACCGGTGGAAAGACTGGCAAGCCATAAAAGCGTTGCAACCCTATATTGACGGACTGGGTAAAAAAGGGATGAATGACCTGATCCAAAAGCTGGATGAGTATGATGAGAATCTACTTGGCTTTGCGGTTCACAAGGCGCCCCAACAATATGGCAAAGGCGGGATCGTGTTACAGACTTTCCTTATCAGCCTGTTTGAAGCGGCCTACTCTGACACAGAGGGTTTACCGCAATACAAAATATTAGAACGGATTGTGCAATGGGCAAAAGACGGCCCAATGAAACTACTTGACCGAGAGAAGGATGATGCAATCCGAGTGAAGCGCTCCGAAAATCTAGACCTTCTGTTGCATGAAGTGCGTCTTGCAAAGCCTGATGACTATTTCCAGTACCTGATGGAAGGCCCTATTTCAGATTATCAGGACAGCCATGATCAGGGTGATTACTTGACCCTCTCGACGATTCATCGATCAAAAGGACTGGAGTGGCCTCACGTCATGGTTGCGGGATTTTCAAACGGCCTGATGCCATTGGATACCGGGCGGATGAATGGCCGGCCAGCAGCCAATACGGGCGAGAATAAAAACAAATTCGAGCAGGATGACGAAGATGATGGCGGTCGGCCAGAAGAAGAGCGGCGCCTGGCCTACGTGGCTATCACCAGAGCCGCGCAATCGCTGTCGCTTCATCATGCCAGTCTATATCACTTCCCTGGCGGTGAGCCTGTCGTTGTGGAACCGTCACCATACCTGGAAGAGATGGGACTGGAGCTCAGCCCTCAGCAAGCCGCGATTATCAGCAATGCCTTGGATACTGAACAGCCCTTAAGCTATCAGTCCGACCAAAAAAAAACGACCGGCGCCGCCCAGTCGCCGACACCAAGGTATGCAGATGACGAGTCACGACCTGCCCTGAATATCCTTGGTTAATAGACCCATATCGAGTTTGGAGGCGTTTCCCCATAGCTCACCTCACCCCATGCGATAATTTGAGGGTAATTTTTGGGGGGGCGCCATGAAAGAGTTTCGAGTCCTTAATATCAAATCAGATCTTCCCGAAAAGGCTGAGCTTGAAGCGATTGCAAAAGCCTACCCTGCCAGGGAGTGCAAGTTCCTTGAGCAATCAACGTTGGGTTTCCGAGAGCTGCCCGGCACGGGGGGCGAGATCGTTATTCAGGTGGAGGGCTCAAAGTTTCTTTACGCAGAACTTCTCCGTTTTCGGCGATCCGTGCCAACCGTCGTTCGCGATCGTGAAGTTCGAAAGCGCATCAAAAAGCTGGTCGAAAGTGGCGAGGTTGTCACCAAAAAACTGAGGGCAACCATTAAGGATGAGGTGATGCAAGAGTTGTTGCCGAAGATGCCCCAGCTAGAGACGGTGATTCCTCTGGTGATTGACCAGCACGATAAGCGCATTTGGGTTGGCGCGACATCGGACAAGCTCGCCGAGGGTGTCTTCATGTTGCTTAGGAACGCGGGCCTGCCCCTTGTAACGGAACTCTGGTGCGATGGTGGCAATCTCCCATTTTGGCTGCATCGATGGCTTCTCAATCAAGAACCATTGCCTGAATCCATGTTGCTAGGGGAAAAGGCAAAGCTGGCGGACCCGATTGAACCAAAGTCTACAGTAACCATTTCAAACGAAGAGCTGACAGATGAAGAACTGCAGGCCGTTGCCGCAAGCAGGTCTGTTTTGTTTCTTGAGCTATCCAGCCCAGGAATGAGCTTTCTCATTAATTTTGATGGCGCTTTCAAAAATCTCCGGTTTAACCCGGGCGAGCAATGTGACGATTTTGCCCATGAGGTTGCGGTGTGCCTTTCGGAGATTGGTGACGTTGTTGCACGACTCGAAGCAGCCATCAGGCAATAGAGATTCTGCGAATTAAATTTGAACACAGGAGTATCGTGAATGCGGTTTGTGGACCGGATAGTAGATAACTTGGACGCTGTTTTGATGCTGTGCGCCCAAAGCATCTGGCGCACAAATCCGAAAGAGTTCATTGATCTGGCTTCGACAGACGATGCCACTACGTTTGTCCTGAAAGACGGAACCCTTATGACGGTGCTCCGTATCAAAGGAGTGACCAATACCCTCCACGGCCAAGGGCTGAAAGACCTGATTCTTGAACTTGCAGAAATCATCGGACGAGACCTGTTACAGAACGGAAATCACTCGCTATCCGTCAGTTTCGAGTTTGATCCGGATCAGGCGTACCAATATGCCAAAGACGCCTTGAGGATGACCCAGTTAACGGCGCGCAAGTTCGGCATGAGCAGCTTCATCGACGAGATCGTTGAAGAGAAAAGCCGGAAGATGGCGGAGTTTTGCCAAGTCGAGAACACTTATATTGCGCTGTACACCTATGTTACCGCCATTGCCAAGAACGAAATCAACGACCAAGTTAAAGAGCGAGCCGAGGCACTGAAAACATGGCCAGAAACAGCCGAAGCCATGCTCAAAGATACTGCGTTCCCGCAGTTGAGAATCCGGCATCAAAACATGGTCTCCTCGTTTATTTCTACTATGGAGCACCTGAATTCAAATAAAGATGTCCGTCTGATGACTGAGGTAATCGATGTCCGTTCGTGGCTAAAAATCGCTAAGCAGGTCATTGAGCCGGGTACAAGCGAGAAATGGACACCCCGGATTAGCGACGACTTTCTTAAAGAAATTCGGGTTCCCACAAAACCCAAGCGGCGTGATTTCAGGAACGCAGATCATATGATGCCGCCACCGATTGCGGATCAGCTGTTCTCCCAAAACATCGAAACGCCGAGCATGAAATTTGCCGTTATGGGTAACCGTATCCACTATGGGCTGGCGGTTAGCATGGGTCCGATGGAACCAGAAACATTTGACCGGATGATCATTCAGGCATCATCAATGCGGCTACCCTTCCGGTTGTCGATCAGCCTCAAGGCGAATGGCGCCGGCGTTGATTACTTGAATACGTCGTTAGCGAAAACATTTCCCTGGGCGTCCTCACTGAACAGTCAGATAAAAGAGGCCCATGAAGGACTATCCCAGTATATCAGCATGTCGAATGGTGTGGTTCCGGCACCTGGGCGGACGCCAAGCCAAAGTATACGAAGAAGAACGGAG